>NZ_JBBOPM010000001.1:0-3535172 GCF_038003605.1 Carnobacterium sp. FSL E2-0243 | reverse complement strand
AAAAACGAACCTCCTTTATAAGTGTGTCTTAACTATTTTAGCATTTTAACTGAAAGTTTTCCACAAGTAGTTGCAATCTGTTGAAAATTTATAAAATCACTGGGTAAAAGTTTTCCACAGGACGAAAAAATAGTGTGTATAACTTTTAAAAAAATAAGTTTTCCTTTTCTTTTGTGGATAGAAAATGGTTTTGAAACCTTGTAACAAAAGGTGTTTCACGGATTGTTAACAAAAAATGTTGAGGTGGGTATAAAAGTAGTGCACAATCTGTGTACTTGTGGATAATTAGAATCTAACTCAAAATTAAATTTTACTGTGGAAAAAGTTATTCGAGACGTTTGTGGATAAAAAAAGGGAGATGTGGACAATTTGATTGAAAAATAAAAATGTAAAAATAGTTGAAGCGAATGAATTTTTTTTAGCCAAATTTTAAAGATAAGAGAAAGAGATAAAAAATGAGATTTAAAAAATAATGACTCAGACAATAGGAAGTAATTATTTTTTGAAAGCCTTATCTTTAGAAAAAAGTTGGATTTTAATTAAAATCGAGGGGCTTTTATAATAAATATCGCGAAAATAGGTTTCTTATTGATAACATTTATGCTATTATATTTGAGTGAGTGAATGAAAGTAGACGAGTTGCACTTGACAAGACTATTTTTGCTTCGTTATAATAATCAAGACTGTCTTTGAGAAAAGTAGAACTGAATATAAAGAGATAGTTTTTACAGGAGGTGTATTACGAATGAAAAGAACTTACCAACCTAAAAAACGTAAACGTCAAAAAGTACATGGTTTCCGTAAACGTATGAGTACTAAAAATGGACGTCGAGTATTACAAAGTAGACGCCGTAAAGGCAGAAAAGAATTGTCTGCATAGATCACTGAACGTCTCAGTGGTCTTTTTTTCTATCAAAATAGATTTTTTTAAGTCTATTAGTGAAATAGAAAGCATTCTAAAGACCCTGAGATTTTCAATTTTAGTAAGGTGTTTCTTTGCTAGGTAATCAACTGTGTGTATTATTATAAGAAGACAGTCAAATTTAGAGATGAATTATGGTATGATGAAAGAAAAGATAGAGATGAGAGATTGTTTATGAGAAAAGCTTATCGAGTGAAAAAAGAAGCTGATTTCCAAAAAGTTTTTCATAAAGGTAAATCAACAGCTAATCGACAATTTATTATTTATACATTAAATAAAGAGAACCAAGAACATTTTCGAGTGGGTTTATCGGTTGGAAAAAAAGTTGGAAACGCAGTTGCGCGTAATGCTGTTAAGCGAAGAATTAGACAGAGTTTAACGGAGCTGAAAAGTGAACTGAAGGCAGATAAAGATTTTATCGTAATTGCTCGTGTTCCAGCAGCTGGTATGTCAACTAAAGAAGTTAAAAAAAGTTTAACCCATGTGTTGAAATTAGCCAAAATGATCAACAAATAAAGAGCGTTAATTTATGTAAAAGTGAGGGAAAAAATAGTGCGTAAACGTAAGCGATTACTTATAGTGTTAGCTTCCATTGTTTTGATGGTTGTTCTAACTGGGTGTGGAACATCACCAATAACAGCAGATAGTACAGGTTTTTGGGATCAGTATGTCGTATGGAATTTTTCAAGAGCCATTACGAGTTTATCTAATATTTTCTTTGGTAGTTATGGATTAGGGATAATTGTTTTCACAATAATTATTCGAATTATTCTATTACCTTTAATGCACCATCAAACAAAAAGTACACGTAAAATGAGTGAAATGCAGCCTCAATTAAAGGCTTTGCAACAAAAATATGCTTCCAAAGATACTGAAACTCAAAATAAATTAAAAGAAGAAACACAAAAATTATATTCAGCAGCTGGCGTTAATCCAGTCATGGGTTGTTTGCCAATGTTAGTCCAAATGCCAGTCTTAATGGCGATGTACCAAGCGATTAGCCGAACTGATGTATTGAAAACGGGTCAGTTTTTATGGATGGATTTAGGTTCACGAGATCCTTATTTCATTTTACCAATTTTAGCAGCGATCTTAACATTTGCAACAACGAAGCTTTCAACAATGAGCCAAGCAGAATCAAACCCAACGACGAGTGCAATGTTGTATATGATGCCTGCTTTGATCCTATTTATGGGGATTAGCTTACCAAGTGCCTTATCATTATATTGGGTAGTTGGGAATGCCTTTTCAGTAGGACAAACGTTACTATTAAATAATCCATTTAAGATTAAACGTGAGCGTGAAGATAAAATTAAAGCTGAGCGTGACTATCAAAAAGCATTAGAAAAAGCCAAAAATCCTAAGAAAAAACGCAATAAAAAACGTTAGATTAAAAATGTAAGTAGGGATATAGATAGAAATGGAGGGAAAACAGATGGAAAAATATACTGCGACAGGAACGACGGTTGAAGAAGCTGTTTCAAATGGTTTAAAAAAACTTGGACTAAAAAAAGATGAAGCTCAAATTACAATTATTTTTGAAGGTAAAAAAGGCATTTTAGGTTTTGGTAAAAAAGATGCGATTGTTGAGATAAGTCCCAAACTAGTCAAAGAAACTCCAAGTGTAACGGAATCAACAGATGTTCCAGAGTTGGAAGTTGAAAAACAGACTCAAGAAATCAATCCTGTAGTTGAAGTGGAAGAGCGCAATGATGAGATTGCTTTTAAAGCTATTAGTGATTATTTAACGAGTATTGCAACTGAAATGGGTGCACCGTCAACTGTTCAAGTAGATGTTGTGCAAGACCAAGTTATTTTTCATATGGAAACGCAAAAACCTGGTTTAGTGATTGGCAAACATGGCAAAGTCTTAAATGCTTTGCAGTCATTAGCTCAAGTTTTAATGCATCGCCATGCCAAAAGTAAATTGACAGCAATTGTTAATGTTGGAGACTATCGTGAGCGTCGTGAGGCCGTTTTAAAACAATTAGCTGATCGAACCTCTGAAAAAGTTTTGCGTACAAACCAAGCTGTTTTCCTAGAGCCTATGCCTGCATTTGAGCGAAAACAAATTCATTTTTATATAAGTAAGAATGATAAGTTGTCGACTCACTCAGAAGGCAATGAACCTCACCGTTATCTAGTCGTTGAGCCTACAAAAAAAAGATTTTAATTGAGTTTGAACTAAAGAAGATGCTAATGAGTAGAATCATGGCATCTTTTTTTTGTAAAGATAACTTAAAGTTAATTACTTAACTAAACCTATTAATGTACGTATGGTATAATAAATTAGATGGATACATAGTAATGAAACTCGTTTGATCTAGGAGGAGAATGATGAAATATATTTTGATGGGATTTAGTATAACTTGCCTGATTTTTATTTTATTTCAGCCTAAAGCGAGTGCTGTAAAATTTGAAGAAAATAAGCATAAGCAAAAAACAAATGAATATTCAAAACTCCAAGTCATTTCAGTTGAAAAATCGCTAGATGTTGCAGAAAGAACGGAAAAAAAAGAGCGTTTAGACTCAGTTGGTAAGTGGCGAGATAAGAATATGGAGAATTCAAAAAATAAAGAAAAAAGAAAAAGAATAAAAAAGTCTCCTAATGAAGCCAAAATGAGTATTTTAAAGAAAATAAGCAATATCTGGTTTAGAAGAATGTATTGCAAGGTAAAAAAGTTTCTTGAAAAAATTGGTTGGTCTTGGTATCGGGATGAAAAAATATAAAACACTATCCAAATGTATCCTGGTTTTAGGTTAGTCAGTGTCACTGGTTCATTTTTAAGATAATAGTCTAAAAAGCAGTTTGAGAGGGATTCTCAAGCTGCTTTTTTGCGTTGTGGCGACAGGTTTATAAAAGGATGATAGTTTCAAAAAACAAGTGGAGCCTACGTTGAACATAGTTAAAAATTATAGTTAGTTTTGAAGAATATATAGTGGCTTCCAAAGAAATACGGAAAAAAATTACTTTAAAACTCAGATTGCTGGTTGAAAAATATTATTAAGTTAGTTTCTTAAAGCTGACAGACTGTTGTCACAACTCAATGTTAATATTTTTATTGCAAGACACTTTTATTTGAACTAGGAGGATACTAAATGACAAATAATAATGAATTTCCAACGCCAACACTTATTTCAGTTAATGGTGTGGAGCTAGAGGTTTTTGAAGCTGGACAAAAAAATTGGGGACGACCTATAATTCTTTGCCACGGATGGCCAGAGCATGCCTTTTCTTGGCGATATCAAGTGGCGCCTCTTGTAGAAGCAGGTTATCATGTTATTATTCCTAATCAACGAGGGTATGGAGAGTCTTCTTGTCCAAAAGAAGTCATAAAATATGATATTGAACATTTAACGGGTGATCTTGTTGCTCTATTGGATCATTACCAATATAAAGATGCCGTTTTTATGGGCCATGATTGGGGCGCAAATGTTGTTTGGAGTATGGCTTTGCTATATCCAGAACGTGTTAGTAAAATTATTAACTTAAGCTTGCCCTACCAAGATCGAGGAGAGAAACCTTGGCTTGATTTTATGGAAGACGTTTTTGGAGACGAGTACTATTTTGTTCATTTTAACAAAAAACCAGGAGTTGCAGATGCTATCTTAGACGAAAATGTAGAACAATTTCTTCGTAACCTATATCGAAAGAATGCTCCATCACAAGGTCCTAGTGAAGGGATGGAAATGATTCATCTAGCTAAAGCAACCAAACCATTAGGTGAACCTATTATGAGTGCTGAGGACCTTTCTGTTTATATCGCAGCCTTCAATAAGACGGGTTTCACTTCAAGCATCAATTGGTACAGAAATTTAAATCGTAATTGGCATTTATTAGCTACTGCATCGCCCATTCTTCATCAGCCAACATTGATGGTTTATGGTGAGAAAGATCTTATTCCGCCACTTCCAAACATAACAGATTTTGTACCTAATATAGACATTAAGAGTTTAGATGCTGGTCATTGGATTCAAGAAGAAAGACCGGAAGAGCTCAATCAAATGATTTTAGAATGGTTGGGAAAATGAGTGCAGTTCTATTCTTCAGTGATCAAACAGAATTTATTGATTGGTTGGATGTTCATCACCAAATAGCTAGTGAAATTTGGGTAGTTTTTTTTAAGAAAAAGACTAATAAAGGAAGTCTCACTTGGTCCGAATCAGTAGATTGTGCATTAGTGTTTGGTTGGATTGATGGGATACGAAAAACGGTTGATGAAGACAGCTATAAAATTCGCTTTACTCCACGCAAACCGAATAGTCTCTGGAGTAAAGTTAATGTGCAAAAGGTGCATAAACTGATAGAGCTCAATCAAATGAGGCCTGAAGGGATGGCTGTTTTTAATCAAAGAAAGGATCAAACTGGTTATTCTTCAGTTCATAGGAACGTTACTCTAATGAAAGAATATGAGGATGAAATTAGAAAGAATTCAAGTTCTTGGGAATTTTTTAATCAGCTTTCGCCTTCTTACAAGAGAGATTCTATTTGGTGGGTAATGAGTGCTAAAAAAGAAGAAACCAGACTGAGAAGATTGAATCGATTAATTGTTTCATGGGAAAAAGGAGAAAAGTTCAGATATTAGATTGGTTCTTTTGGTTTATTGCTATAGAGAACGTAAAGATATTTATGATTACTATTTTGCTGAAGTGCTTTGCTTGATGTATGAAGAATCTGAGAGTGTTAGAAGTTTCTATGAAGCAAATATGGATAGATATACTTGCACAAGTTGCTATCAAATTGTAGAAAAATGTGTAGATGAATAAAAGAAAAAGTGACCAATAAAGTCATCACTAAATTTATATTTAGTGATGACTTTATTGGTCACTTAGAAAGATTCTAATAGTAGAGTCTCCTTATTTATTTTGTATTTTTTTTCTTTTTCAATTTCAGACACTGGGGTAAAGCCGGACTCAACAACTTTGTCTTTTGTTGTCAATGGAATAGCACCAGTAGAGTTTAGAGCAGTTTCAAAATGTTCTTTATAAATATCAGCACTAAATGACATATCTTTATTATCATTTACATATCCTTCAACGTATGGGACTCCCATTGGCGATACTTTGGTATCAATAAAAGTGACAGTTTCAATCCCTTCATAGTTATACTTCAAAAATTTTTCGATTCTAGGACCTTCAACTTTTATAAATTCTTTTTCCTGAATTGCTTTCATAATTAACCAACATCCTGTTATAATAAATATGGTAATCAATATAACAACAACTATCTTTTTCATTTATTTCACACCTTAAACATTTTAATATATTAATAAATTAACTATACAGGAGGAAATTGAATGATGCAAGTAAGCCTATTAACTCATGAATGGTGCCAGGATAGTGGGCTTTCAGTTTCACAAGCTAAAAAAAATTTAAAAGATGCTTTTACGAGTCATGCTGGTAAGAAATTGCAGACAGATATGGGGACGTTAGTAACTAGTGTAGCGGATTCCGTAGAAGATATGAAAACATTTAAACAATCATTTAAAGCTTCAAATTGGATATGAAACGTACTAAAATAAACCCGTCACTTTTAAAATAAGAGACGGGTTTGTAAACAATAATCAAGGAATGCGTTTTCTTTTCAATTAGGTTAATGGTGTTGAATTATCCATAAGGAATATTTCCGTATGGAGAAAAACCTGTTAAATCTGGAGATAGGTTGATCATATCGTCAATGGTCATGCAAGTGGCCTCCTTTTTTAAAGATAACTATTTATTACTATATTAATCATAACGGTTAGGGTACAATTAATCAATACTATTTAATCTTAGAAGAGAGGGAGCTTAACGATGAAAACATTAGGGGACGTCATAAAAGAAAAGCGTTTAGCAAAAGGACTCAAACAAGGTGAGTTAGCTGAAGGGATTTGTACGCAAGCTACTATCAGTAATTTAGAGAACAAGTCAGGGATGCCGAATTTGCCAATATTAATAGCCATTGCGAACAGACTTGATATTGAATTTAGTGAAATATCTGATTACACGTTAATGAATTCTAACTACAATTCAGCTATCTTTAACCAAGTAAAACTGTTATGTGCAACGTATAAACATAAAGAGGCACATGATTTATTAGTAAAAGAAATAGATGTAAAAAAATTAGAAAAAAGCTATGAAATTAAGAAGTATCACTATTACTTAGGACTGACGGAGTTAATTGCCAATAAAAATTTTACTGAAGCTCACTACTACTTTAATTTGGTATTGTCTGATAAATCTGAATCACACATAGAGTTGATTGACGTTTTAGCAACCAATGGTGTTGGAATTGCGTACGTACTTAATTTTGATTTGAATAAAGCATTGACTTACTATGAAAAAGCACTTAGTCAGTTAGAGGAATTGATAGAAAATCTTGGCGAAATAAAGGATAGTGTTGATATCACTAGTGTTTATTTTAATAGTGCTAAATTTTATTCTCAAATTGAACATTATGAGAAGGCGGTTGATCTCTGTAATTTAGGCATTGCGCTACAACAAATGAATCATACAAATTTCGAGTTAGATCGTTTGTTTTATGAAAAAGCATTTAACCTGGCAAAACTAGGAAAAATGAAAGAAGCAGAAGAATTTTACTTCCATGCAGCGTCAGTTGCGATTTTAAACAAAAATAAAATTGTTACTGAAGCAATAGCACTGGATATGTCTGAGTTCAAAATAAATAGGTATTACTATTGACAAAAAATAAAATCAAATAATCCAGTGTATTCATTTAGAGTCTAATTCCTAGAGATAATTTGTATCGATAAAACGTATTAAAGTTTTTAGTACAGTGTTTATAGCCTTAATATATGAATGGACAGTAAAGATATAAATTATCATGTATGATATGGACTGCAAGTGAAATTTATTTAAGGGAGAGAGTGACTATGGATATACAAGAAATTAATAAAATAGTAGAAAAAATACAAGAGCAAACAAAACTAGCATTAATATATTCTCCACATATTACTGAAACTGCAGAACAATTTCAAAGAGACATGTCACAATATATTGAGTTTATGAGTGATCATAAAAATAAGCAAGTATTGCAAGAATATGATGGAATTCGAGAAGAGAAATATCCATTAGATGTAATTTGTAATGAGCTATTTATGAAGATAAGAAATGTTGATGATAACATATTGCTAGTTGATAATTCTATGATTAATTCAAAAGAACATCAGAATATTTGGAACAGTGCAGAACTGGGGAATTTACGAGATTCGTTACATCAATTAACTAGTTCAAATCTTTTAAAAGTATTTCCAGTTCTACGACTTCTTAAAGGGCATAACAAAACTTTGATAGTTATGGGACCAAACGGAAGTGGGAAAACTTCGTTTGCTAATTATTTAAGAAATGAAAGTGATTTTGTGAAAGTAATTCCTGCAAATAAACCAATAACTGTAGATGGAAATGCACAGTATAACTTCACTTCAACTATAGAAAATTATAACAAGGAACTATACGGAGATAAACAAAACTATAATTATTTAGCATCAAAAAACGGACTATTACAGAAATTAATAGTTGGAATATGCAACGAGCATGACGATATTGCTTGCCACCATTAAAGTACGCCATAATAAAATTACTAGTAACAGTAAAAAAAGTGTAGTCAAAACTTATAATTACTTGTATTCCTGTTTCTCCTTGTTGTTGTTATTTTAAAAGATGAATAAAACGTGTTTAATCGTTATTTTAAAAGATAAATTAAACATTTTTAATTGTTTTTTTAGCTATACAAAAATAGGTATATACCAATAATAATTAAAATGATTGTAAGGTTAAAGGGTTAACTGTGTTATAATAAAAAATATAAAAAAAGGAGATGTGTTATGAAAAAATTAGTTATGTTTTTTGCTCTAATTGTTATAATTGGGAATGCTATGACAATTAAAGTTAGTGCTGCTGAGAACGAATCGAAAGTTTTTACTGAATCTGTTCTATTTGATAGTCTATCACAATCGGAAAAAGAATCTATTATTAAAGAGCAACCTAATGTTCCTATTTTGTATAATCAAGAAAATTTTAAGTTAGTTTATAAAAAAATTACACAGGGTTCTTTAGTAACCAAAACTATTAATCCGACTAAAGTAGGTAATGATAGCAATAAAATTATGACTAAATCAGAAGGTAGTTTACCGCAGGCTGGAGAATTAAAAATAAATTCACTATTGTTTTTAATAGGTGCCTTATTTATAATAGTTGCTACTAGTTTAATGATTTGGAAAAGAAAGCAGATTAAAACGGTACTTCTATTTTTAATTTTAGTCGGAGGAGTGGGCTTCTCTTCGACAGTAGACGCGTCAGGTGACATGTTGCCTGATTCTAGTATGCAGCTACTTTCAAAGGGGAATTCTACTTATACAATAAATACAAGTATAGATGGCTATGAATACATCGGTTACATTCATACGAACTCTGGTGAACTACCGATTGCACAAAAAGGACAAGTAGTTGTTAAACATCAAGATAAAGATGGACAAAGACTTTCAGAGGACGACGTATTATCAGGCGCATCTGGAGAAAGTTATAACTTAGAACCAAAAACAATTGATGGTTACACTTTTAAGGAAGTACAAGGGAATACCAATGGTACTTTTACAAATAATTACCAAACCATAATTTTCGTTTATGAAAAAAATATCCAAATTAGTTTTGTTACTGGAATTTATACGGATAAAGATGGACAAAAACTTTCAGAGGACGATGTGTTATCAGGTGCAGTTGGAGAAAGTTATCATTTAGAACCAAAAGAATTTACTGGATATACACTAAAAGAAGTACTTGGTGATGAAATGGGTACATTTTCAAAAGAAAGTGCCGCTGTTATTTTTGTATATAGTAAGGATACTATAGAAGGAACTATTGACCTAGAGCAATCAGGTTTTATTAATGCAACTGACAGAGGGTTCATTAAACCAAACTTTTATAAGGTAACTTACTATGATATTGATGGAAATGTTCTGAAAACTGATGTAATTAACGAAGATACTGTTATTGAAAATCAGCAAGTTAATGTTGCTGTGGGAGAATCATACACAGTATATTCTAGAGTAACATATGAGTGCTACTCGATAGAAAATGGAGATCGATTGAGTTGGGGGGATTACGAGTTAGTTGCGGATAATCCTTCATTAACTACGGGAATAATGAAAGAGACGCAACTAAAAATCAAGTACACTTTTTATGATTTGTCCAACCCGTAAAGAAAATAAAAAATAAATAGTGTGCAACTTTTGTTGATTTAGTAAACAATAGAAGTTGCACATTTTTTGATATTATTTCCAAATATGAATATGTGTAATAGAAATAAAATCATGCAAACATTTCTATACAGTTATCTAAATATACAATCGATTGAAAAAAATTTTTATTTTTCATTTTCTGTTAGGAGGTTACCTGAATAAATAATTACCGTAAAGTAAGGTATAAAAATAATCAATTCTATGGTGAAAAACTAGTATTGGTAAAAAATATTTTTTATGAAATAAAAATAGATTATATTCATTCTCGTTTTTTTGTAGTAAATATGAATAACGAAATTATATATTTAGATTGTTTCTGCGAAAAAGCAATTGTAAAAACATCTGAAGATAATAATGAGTTAGTCAATTTTTCTATTCTAAATACACTATATGATTAAAGAACTTAAATTAAGTTTTAGTTGTGTGAAAAATAGAATAGACAACTACAAAATTTTGATAGGAAGATTACGATGAATGAGGAATGCGATAGAACTAGATTAAAAAATATGAAAAAATCCAATAATATATTGTTTTGTGAGTTACCATCAAAGTAAGCAAAAATATAATTACTATAACTAATAAAAGGTGGGTAGTCAATAACTTATAAGTTTTTGACTACTCTTTTTTTGATTGATTTAATTGGAATAAGGGATAATCAAATACTGTAGTTTGATTATTTATGAAAAATGCTATTTTTTTAGATTGTACTGTCAAAATTTATAATTATTGATAGTGTGTTTTACAGTATGTTAAAAAGGGTTGTGAGACGTTCGTATCTTACTTTTAAAAATAACGTGGTCGTTTTTTACTATCTTTTTGATACATAAAACGTTTAGTTTATTTAAATTTATTTTTATCGACAGTATGAAGTTAAAAATAAATTGGGGTAGTAAGTGTTTACTTTTATAAACTATACTGACTATTCGTAGCGATTTGAACACCTACCATAACCAATAGCAAAAATTCCTAGAGTAATAACTAAAATAGCTGGTCCACCAGTTATTTTTTTAATTTAGATATTGACAAATTAAATTGACTATGAGAACATTAAAACGTAATTATTACGATTTAAGAAGGAGTGTATTATGAATAAGTTTATCTTAACTACCATATTTTTTTCTTTAGTGTTATTTACTACGGCCTGTAGTACAAATAAAACAAATGAGGCACCTGTAGATTCTAGCCAAAGCCAAAGCAATGAGTCTGTCGAGCATGAACATAGTCATGAACAGACAAAAGCTAGTCAAGGTATTTTTGAGGATAGTGAAGTTAAAGATAGAGAGCTATCTGATTGGGAAGGATCTTGGAAATCAATTTATCCCTATTTGGTTGACGGGTCACTTGATGAAGTTTTTGAGAAAAAGGCTAAAGATGGGGACAAAACATTTGAAGAATACAAAGAATATTATAGGGAAGGGTATCAAACCGATATTGACTCTATTGATATCAATAAAGGGATTATTTCTTTTCATATGAATGATAAATGGGAAACAGCAGAGTATAACTATGACGGTTATGAGATTTTAACCTATGAATCTGGAAAAAAAGGAGTTCGTTACTTGTTTAGTTCAGTGGAAAATAATAGTAAGGCTCCAAAATTTATTCAATTTAGCGATCATATTATTGAACCTCAAAAAAGCGGTCATTATCATATTTATATGGGAAATGAAAGTCATAAAGAATTACTATCAGAAATGACCAACTGGCCAACTTATTTTCCAGAAAGTATGTCGAAAAAAGATATTATTCATGACATGCTATATCATTAAATATGAAAAAGTGATAAGTAAAGTTAATTAAAAGAACAAAAATCAAATGTAAATGAACGTAAAAGTCTTTAGTGAGCAACTTGCTTGCTGAAGCTTTTATTTTAGTTACTATAACACGTCTTAGTTCACACTCAACTTGTTTTTAAGCGCTTTTTGGAAAAAGTTTAAATTGAGTGAATGACAATAAAAAACAGTAGTCCAAAACTTATAAGTATGTTACTGTCATTCAGAAGAGTATTAATGAATGTTGAGAATCAATATTATAAATAGTTATTTAAAAAAATTTCATCAAAAATAATTAGAAAGTGTGAAATGAATGTTTATAAAAGATAGTATATCTAACATAAGTTTAAGGAGTATAGAAACAAAAGACATTTTTGATTTATGGAAGATGGCATACGATGGAGATTTAGAATGGACAAAGTGGAATGGGCCTTACTTTAATAATCCAATTCTTACGTTTGAAGAATTTAAAAAAGTTGCTGAAGAAAACTATTTAAATAATCCTTATAGAGCAGTTATTGTTTATGAAAATAAAGTCGTTGGTCAAGTTTCTGCTTTTTGGGAAGATGGAGAATTAAAAAATTGGTTAGAATTTGGTATTTTGCTGTATGACCAAAATACTTGGAGTAAGGGAATAGGTTCTATAGTAACTAAATTATGGATTACACATTTATTTGAGATTACGCCTCATATTCATAGAATTGGTTTTACTACATGGTCTGGGAATAAAGGCATGATGAAAGTCGGCGAAAAGATAGGTATGACGAAAGAGGCGCAAATTAGAAAAGTTAGATATTATCAAAAAAAATACTATGACTCAATAAAATATGGAGTATTACGTAACGAATGGTTATTGCTGCAAGAATCATGAATTTCAGGAAATCGTAGCGGCATTTAATCTGATTTTGTAACAAACACCTCATCTGAATTCAGATGAGGTGTTTGTTTATGTGCATATGAATGAACTATCAGAAATGAAGGCGATTGAAAACAAGATGGCAGTGGTACAGAATGAGAATCTTATTGATTCTCACAAGGAGTTGGTAAACAATCAGGTTATGGCAAAGGACGCAGAAGAAACATGTATAAAATTAGTTCAATTCAGGTCCTTTTTGTGCAAAAGTGAGTTTTATCTCAGTCTCATCTAGAAAGATTCTATAGTTATCCCAATAAATCAATTATTTTATTGGACAGCTCTTCAACATTTAACATCCCGTAATCTTTTTTTGAAATAACTAATATAGGTGTTCCAGGGAATTTTTTTTCTAATTCATCTTTAGCATATCCAAATGTGGGCACCAATAATAGAACATCAGCTTGTGCACCATATTGATCTACTTTATCTGAGCTATAGGTTTTAACAGTAATATTTTCATTACTTTTTTTTAAAAGTAATTCTAGTTTACTAGTTAAAAATTGAGTCTGGATTTGACCTTCATCTGAAATTAAACTAAAAACAATATCAAAAATCAGTACTTTTTTTTCATTCTCCGTATTCTCAAAATCCTCACGTTGGTTTTTTTTCGTTACTTTTTCCATTTTCTTATTCCCCTTTATTTTAGAAATAAAAGAACCAAAAAAATTTTCGTTTTTGTTCCCTAAAATATCATCAACAGAAATATTGAAATACTTACTCAGAGTGACAAGCATTTGTATATCAGGATTACTTTCATTTCTCTCCCATTTTGAGATTGCTTGTGGAGTAACATTCAAAATTTTTGCTAAATCTTTTTGAGTTAACTTTTTTGATAATCTTAATTCTTTAATTTTTTTCCTATTTCTAACATTAGTGTACCTCCTCGAATAGCGTTTTATCAATGAACTGTTTGTTGAATATGGATAAATCTAATTCAACCACTGGTTGTATTGCGTTTATATAGAGTATAACTCATTTGTCCATTTTCTACGAGTTAGCTAAATGTATTTTTTTTGTGAGCCCGGACAGATTTTAAATTTTGTCCGTTTAAAAGAAAGCGGTTTCGTTGTATAGTTGTTTTAGAGATAAAAGTAAATTGAAGGGTGGAATTGAAAATGAAAAAAATTATAAATCAGCCAGAAGCTGTAGTAGAAGAAATGTTGCAAGGACTTGTATATGCTCACGGAGATAGTATTAAACGTCTTCCTGAAAGCGGTGTTATTACGAAAAAAAATAAAGTAAATGGGCAAGTTGGGTTAGTAAGTGGTGGCGGAAGTGGGCATGAACCAGCTCATGCCGGTTTTGTTGGGCAGGGAATGTTATCAGCGGCTGTTTGTGGTCCGGTGTTTACTTCTCCAACTCCAGATCAAATTTTAGCAGCTATTCAGGAAGTTGATTCGGGTGCAGGTGTCTTTTTAATTATTAAAAATTATTCTGGCGATGTGATGAATTTTGATATGGCGAAAGAATTAGCTGAAATGGAAGACATTAAAGTTGATTTTATTGTAGTGGATGATGATATTGCAGTTGAAGATAGTACCTATACAGCTGGTAAAAGAGGTGTGGCTGGAACGGTTCTTGTGCATAAGATTTTAGGTGCAGCTGCGGATCAAGGAGCAACTTTAACTGAAATCAAAGAACTAGCTGAAAAAATTGTACCTGCAATTAAAACGTTAGGTGTGGCACTGTCTGGCGCAACGGCACCGGAAGTTGGAAAACCAGGTTTTGTCTTGGCTGATAATGAAATCGAATTTGGTGTTGGTATTCATGGAGAACCAGGGTATCGTAAAGAAAAAATCGCTCCATCAAAAGAATTAGCGCAAGAAATTGTATCAAAATTAAAATTAGCTTTTGATTGGAAATCTGGTGAGCGTTATGGGTTACTAGTTAATGGTTTAGGAAGTACGCCTTTGATGGAACAATACATCTTTACAAATGATGTTGGCTTGCTTTTAGAAGAAGAGGGTCTGGTTGTTGAGTTTAAAAAGGTTGGCGACTATATGACTGCGATTGATATGGCAGGTTTATCCTTAACTTTAATTAAGTTAGAGGAAAATGAATGGCTAGATCACTTAAATTACGAGACAAAAACAATTGCTTGGTAAATCTAAATAGATAGGGAGAGATTTAAATGAATGTTGAAAATATCATCAAATGGTTGGACCTTTTTACGGAAAAGGTTAACGAAAATAAAGACTATTTAAGTGAATTGGATAGCGCAATTGGAGATGGTGACCATGGTATGAATATGGCGCGTGGCACAACAGCTGTCAAAGAGGCACTGGATGCTAAAAAGCCAACAACTGTGGTGGATATTTTTAAATTAACAGGAATGACTTTGGTGAGCAAAGTTGGTGGAGCTTCAGGACCTTTATATGGTTCAGCTTTTATTGGGATGGCGAAGGAAGCTAGCGCGACTGATGATTTAGGTCAAATCTTACAAGCTGGCTTAGATAGTATTGAAAAACGTGGTAAAGCTGTTGCTGGGGAAAAAACGATGATTGATACGTGGGTTCCCGTTATTGAAGCCATTAAAACAAACGAGCTAACTACGGAAGTGATTGACTCTGCTGTAAATGCAACGAAGGATATGAAAGCTACAAAGGGACGAGCTTCGTATTTAGGTGAACGTTCTATTGGGCATATCGATCCAGGTGCAGCTTCAAGTGGTTATTTATTTGAGACAATGATGGAGGCAGGTGTTTGTAATGAGTAAATTAGGCGTTGTTGTTGTATCTCATGTTCCGGCAATTGCGGAAGGCGTGGTCACACTAATGAAAGAAGTCGCGAAAGATGTTTCGATTACGTTTGCTGGCGGAACGGATGATAATGAAGTCGGTACAAGCTTTGCAAAAATTGAAGCAGCTTTTGAAGAAAATACAGGTGAGACATTATTGGCCTTTTATGATTTAGGTAGTGCCAAGATGAATTTAGAAATGGTGATGGAGTTAACAGACAAAGAGGTTCATTTATATGATACTGCGTTTATTGAAAGCAGTTATACTGCAGCAGCATTGATTCAAGCGGGTGCAGAGTTAGATGCTATTGAAGAGCAATTAGCACCTATGAAGGTCAAATAAGGGAAATTTTAGACAGTTTTAACTTGTGTAAGGCTGTCTAATTTAGATAGTAATGTAAACGCTAAAAAAACACTAAAATTAAACGGAGGTTATTGGAATGAGAAAAGCATTTATTGCACCATCAAAGTATGTACAAGGTGAAGGCGAATTACTGAATTTAGGTTATTTTGTGAAAACATTTGGAAAGTCAGCTTTATTAATTGCCCATAAGGATGATATCGGTCGTGTTCAAAGTCAGTTGGATCAAACAGCAGAAAAATTTGGGATTGAATTTATTTCTAGTAATTTTAATGGTGAGTGTTCTAGGGAGGAAGTTGCTCGTCTTCAAGAGTTTGCTAAAGGACATAACTGTGATTGCGTGATTGGTTTAGGTGGAGGTAAGGCAATTGATACTGCTAAATGTGTAGCGGCAGGTGAAGCATTAATTATAGTGCCAACAATTGCAGCAACAGATGCTCCAACAAGTCATTCAGCTGTGTTATATACGCCAGAGGGTGAATTTGATGATTATGCCTACTTTAAACAAAGTCCAAGTGTTGTTTTAGTTGATACGAAGATTATTGCTCAAGCGCCAACTCGCTTTTTAGTTTCCGGAATGGGCGATGCTTTATCGACTTATTTCGAAGCACGAGCTACAGCAAATTCATTTTCAAATGTGAATGCGGGTTTACCTTGTGGAGCTAATTCAGGAGAATGTCCACCAGCTAAAGGCACAAATGCTGCTTATGGGATGGCAAAATTATGTTACACAATGTTATTAGAAAATGGTTTAAATGCGAAAATAGCTTGTGATAATAATTTGGTAACTCCGGCTTTAGAAAATATTGTTGAAACGAATATTTTATTATCGGGACTTGGATTTGAAAGTGCTGGTTTAGCTGCTATTCATGCGGTTCATGATGGATTAACAGCGCTAGAAGGCACACATCATTATTTCCATGGTGAAAAAGTAGCGTTTAGTGCAATTGTTCAATTAGTTTTAGAAAATGCGCCGACTGAAGAGTTATATGAAGTCTTAGATTTCTCATTATCAATTGGTTTGCCTGTTTGTTTAGCTGATATCGGAGTAGAATCTATTTCCTATGAAGAAGCGTTAGCAGTTGCAGAAAAAGCGTGTATTCCAGAAGAATCGATTCATTCAATGCCGTTCCCAATTACAGTTGAAGCTGTGGCTTCTGCATTATTGGCAGCTGATAAAATTGGTGCTAATTATAAAGCCAATTTAGTTTAAGAGACAGAATCAATTATGAGGCTTGGATAACTTTATCCAGCCTCATTTTTCTATACAGAAGGGTTATGAATCCCTTATTTTTTATTTTCACGTTATACTAAGATAAATAAAGAATAGAAAAGGGGAATTAATGTGGAAAATAAAAGTCGGAAGTTTAGTTTACAAGTGATTATGTATCTTTCTTTTTTTGCTATGGTCGCCGTTAATGCACTAGCCAATATTTTGCCATTTAATGGAATGAATACAGGTGAAATTTCAAATCTGTATAATGTATTATTTACTCCAGCAGGGTATGTGTTTAGTATTTGGGGCGTAATTTACATTGCTGTTTTTATTTGGCTGGTAAATCTATCTCTGAATAAGGAACCGATTAGAAAAATTTCAGCTAGTTTATTTATTTTAAGTTGTTTATTAAACGGTAGTTGGATCTTTTTTTGGCATTATCAATTTGTAGGAACGTCTGTTTTTGTGATTACTGCATTGTTTATAACATTACTGCTACTGTATTTATATGAGCGAGGACAAAAAGGACTTGTTTGGCCTTTTTCAATTTATTTAGGTTGGGTAACGGTAGCGACGCTGGCAAATATTAGTTATTATTTAGTAGCAGAGCAGCAAATATCGATGAGTAGTCAAGCGGTATCGGCTAGTTTATTCCTTCTTTTAGGGCTAGTTATAGGGGCGCTGATGTTATGGATTTATCAAGACCGAATCTTTAATTTAGTCTTTATCTGGGCTTACCTAGGAATCTTTTTCAGGGACTATGATTCAAGTCGCCTTGTTTCGTTGATTGCGTTATTTTCGGGTATTGGCCTAATTTTGTTAATTGGAATTAGTTTTTTAAAACGAGGAAAAAATCTAAGTAAGATTAAATAAAATTCATTCAAAACCTTTGATTTGTGATAAGATAAGAAGTAGAAAATGCCGCTTATTGAAAGCCTAAATGTTGAAAGGGCTAAGTAGAATTGAGGAATAAAATGAAAAAGATCATGAATCATCCAGATAAAATTGTAAGCCAAATGTTAAGTGGTTTGTTATATGCCAATAGTGATAAGTTAACTGGTATTAAAGGAACTGGGGTCATTTACCGCCAGACTAAGAGTGAAAATAAGGTTGCTGTAGTCAGTGGTGGTGGGAGTGGTCATGAGCCAGCTCATACTGGATTTGTAGGAACGGGTATGCTAGCTGCGTGTATTTGTGGACCTATTTTTGTACCGCCAACGGCAGAGGAAATCTTAGCGGGTATTAAGGTTGCAGATCAAGGAGCCGGAGTATTTTTAGTGATTAAGAATTTTGAAAAAGATGTAGCTAGTTTTCTAAAAGCAAAAGAGTTGGCTGAAGCAGACGGCTATCAAGTCAGTTATGTAATTGTTAATGATGACTGTTCGATTGAAGAAAATAGTTTTAAAAAGCGTCGTCGAGGTGTTGCTGGAACGATACTTGTTCAAAAAATTGTTGCTGCAGCTGCAGAGGAAGGCTATTCTTTAGAACAATTAACAGAACTAGCGACAAAAGTTGTTCGATCTATGAACACATTAGGTTTAGCTTTATCACCATCGGTTGTTCCGGGGGAAGATCAAGCGCAATTTCAGTTGGCTGAAAATGAAATTTCTTTTGGGATCGGTATTCATGGCGAACCAGGCTATCGAACGGAAATTCTGCATTCATCAGAACGTTTAGCAATTGAATTGGTGAATAAATTGAAAAGTCAGTTTCATTGGAAAAAAGGCGAAAAGTTTGCCATGATGATCAATGGTTTGGGCGGCACACCTTTAATGGAATTGTTTGTTTTTAGTAATGATGTCCGGCGTTTATTAGAATTGGAAGGCCTTCAAGTTGAGTTTAAAAAGGTTGGGGATTTTGTAACATCTAACGATATGTCTGGACTATCCTTGACGTTTCTCCGTTTAGAGGATGAAAAGTGGTTAGAGTGGCTAAAAGTACCTGTTGATACGTATGCTTGGTGAGGTGAAATTTAGGTAGATCAGCATGATTTTATGTGAAATCAGGCTGATGTGTTAGAAGAAATAGTTTTTTTGTAGTATACTGAATATGAAAAGAGAGACATGCTTTGAACATGCCCCTCTAGTATTGGGTTTAGATTTACTAGGCTCAATGATTCTAGTTTTATATTTTAACTATAACCACATCTTGCCTCTACAGCATGAGATGTGGTCTTTTTTTACTCTTCTGGTTTACGTAGCTCAATTGCTAGCTAGATATTCATTTATGATTCATGAGGAAAGCAGGCTCTCTAAGCTTGCTTTTTTATTTGCATAAATGGCATTCAACTCAAGGTTTAAAGCGTTCAATAATGGTTGAAAAAGATTCTTCTAAAAGCAATTGGATGTTTTGGGATAATATTCTTATGAATGTATAGGCATAAAAAGTACGTTATATTTCAATTTAATTTAAGTTATTAATATCATGTGTAGGTTGGTGAAAAAATATTGTGAAAAAAACAGTGTTAGCATCATAATATTGACGGTTCATATTATAAAAAAGTAATTATATATGGTATTATTCTAGAAATATTATTTTTTTATTATGTAGCATATAACAGATTTTAATTATAGTTTAGAGGAGGAGGGGTTATGTTTTCATCGTTCTATGTATTCATTTAATTAATAAGTGCATGTTATGAAATTTTGAAAGCGTTGACTTTTCATAGATAATGCTATATTGTAAGGTAAATATAATGTGTATAAAATTAAAAATAAAGGAGGAGGATAAATCATAATTTATAATAAAGATATTGGAATGAGATTAATAAAAATTCTTAAAGAACTTTGTATTATTGTAGATATGAATGAAGATGTTATTACTTTAGATTCTCTTCAAATTGTCAATTTGATTATTTTGCTAGAAGAAGAATTTGAAATTAGTTTTAATCCTGAAGATTTTAAAATATCGTCTTTTAACACAATTAGTTCTTTAATTAATTTAATTAACAACAAGGGAGGTGAATAGATATGGAAAAAGTAGAATTGAAAAAACCTACTTATGTGGTAGGTAATGAAGAAGTTGTTTTGTACAAAGAAGAAATGATGTAAAAAAATTGGGAAGTAACAATATATTTTTACTTCCCATTTTTTTATAAACTTTAAGGAGTAACTAATGAAAACGATAGTGGCTGTGTTAGATACAGGATGTTCTTTGGAATATAAAGAAAAAAATGAAATATATAGGTATTCATTTGAACATGAAGTAAATGATGATAGTGTTGGGCATGGAACAGCTGTACTGAGTTTAATCGATCAAAGGGTAGAAAACTGTATTATTTACTCAATTTCATTTACAAATAATAAAAATATATCTGATAATTTTAAATTGGCAAGGGCCATACATTGGACAGTTGACAATGTAAAACCTGATGTTATAAATATTAGTTCAGGTGTTAAAACTGATTCTTACGAGTATTTAAAAAAAGCAGTTATTTATGCTAGAAGTAAGCAGGTTGTGGTTGTTTGTGCAGCAGAAAATTCAGGAAATATTTCTTATCCAGCGTACTATTCTGAAAGTATTTCTGTAATGTGGTCTGATGAATGTACTGGTGTTCATGAATTTAATTTTTTAGATAATCAATGGGTTAATATTTTAGGGTTTGGAGGTATACTTAAGGTTCCCTGGAAGAATATGAGTGTGAAAAATGTTTCTGGATCAAGTTTTTCTACTCCGTTAATAACTGCTCAGGTAGTGAAAATCATTCAAGAAAAAAAAACTAAAGATATTGATTTAATAAAAAAATATTTAAAAAAGAAATCTTTTGAAAATGTAAAAAATGATTACGAATATACAGATATTCTAAGTTTGAAAGAAAATATAAGTGAAATAAAAAAAGCTATAATATTTCCATTGAATAAAGAAATGACTTCAATATTAGGAAATCAAGACTTAATTAATTTTGAGATTGTTGGAATATTTGAGCCTCCCTTTAGCTTGAAAATTGGACGATACTTAGAAGAGATAATTTTTGGATTTAATTTTCGAAAACTAAAGGTTCAATCAATAATGGAATTAAATTGGGATGAAATTGAGTTTGACACTATAATAGTTGGGCATATAGAAAAAGTTAGTAGTATCTATAAAACTGATTTTTATAATTATATAAAAGAAAAATGTCTTTACCATAAGAAAAAAGTTTTTTTTCTAGATGAAATTCAAACTATGGTGCCAAAGCAATCTTTTGAAAATAAATCTAGCTTATCATTGTTCAGTTTTCAAACACCGTCTGTAGCTATTATAGGAACATCCCCACAACAGGGGAAATTAAATTTGCAGCATTCTTTGTATAGAGAACTACTAAATATAGGATACAGTATTGGAAGGGTAGGTACTGAGCCAACTTCATTACTATATGGTATGAATTTTATGTATCATTACGGATACTCTTCAAAAATTAATAGTAATTATAATGAAGAAATATTTTATATTAATCATGAGATGAAAATGTTAGATCAAAGAAATTTTGATTTGATTATTATTGGTACGCAGTCCCAATTAGTTCCTTACTCCTTTGGAAACTTAGGATTTTATCCCTTAAATACAACCAATTTACTGTTAGCTACTCAGCCAGACGCTTATATATTGAGTATAAACTTATTTGACTCTTTTTCATATATAGAAAGAACTATTAAGTATGTAGAATCATTTTTTTGTAGAAAAGTTATTACGATTTCAGTCTATCCTTTTTCTAGAGAGTTTAAATGGAATGTTTCTTTGAATTCTCCTAAAGAGCTTGATATAGTCAGCGTAGATAAGTTTAAAAATGAAGTAGAAAAAAAATTTGGAATTCCTACTTTTTTAAACGATTTGAGCAACAAAGGTGTTGTTAAAGCAATAATAGATAATTTTGAGAATTCTTGAACTGACTCAAATGAAATTAGGTGGAAATGTATGGTTAAAATAAATATTAGCAATTTAACAAAAGATTACAAAAAACAAAGAGTTATTGATAATTTGAATTTAAGAATCGATTTTGAAAAAAATAATATTTTAGGCGTCTTAGGTCCAAATGGTTCTCGAAAATCAACAATACTAAGACTATTAGCTGGTGTATTATTAAATACGGATGGAGTTATATCTCTAGAAAATCAAGATGACAACTATGTGAAATGGACTAAACAAAATTCGATATATGTTAGTTCTGGTGAACGTGGACTTATGAGTAAGTTAAATATAATTGATAATGCTATTTACTTTGGAGCGTTAAAAGGTATTTCAAAGGAAAAAATTTTAGATAATCTTTACAAATTAAGTGAAGAGTTTAATTTTATGGATTTAATTAATAAAAAATTTGATACTATGTCTACAGGACAAAGAAAAAAAGCACAATTATTATGTGCCTTGTCATTTGATATGAAACTTATTTTATTAGATGAACCATCTAATGGATTAGACTTAGATTCTCAAAAAGAATTAGAAGCAATTATACAATCTATCGGAAAAAAAGAGGAGACCCAAATAGTTATATCCTCACATGATATTAACTTATTAAGTGACATGTGTAATCAATATATATATATTCGAGAGGGAAAGTTAATTAAGAGCATTGAGAATAAAAAAAGTAACTCTCAATTGATAGATATGTATAATAATTATTTGAAAGAAGGTGAAATTTAATGGAGTGGTTAAGATTAGCAAAAATTCAGTTCATGTTAGAATGGAAAACTAAGATAGGTTACGGTATGTCAACTATAAGTGACATAATATTGTATATAATAACGTATTTAGTCGTTATGTTTGTTTATAATTCTAATGGCATGGCAGAGTTTTATAAAGTTGATGATAATTACTCTAGTGTTCTACTTTTAATTGGATTTATTTTTTGGAATGTAGGTTGTATTTCTTTGGATATGTCTTCTCAAACTATAGAGTCTGATTCAAAAGCAGGGATAATTGAAAATGAAATTCAGAGCAAATATTCTTTCCCTATAATTATTTGGATTAGAAGTTTATGCGTGACCTTATTTAGTTATATTTATCTGTTTGTTTTGGTAGTAGCAACAAATTTTTTTGTTGGACTTTCTTTATTTAATGTAATTGCATTAATTGTAAATCTACTGCTTGTAAGTTTTATCTCTAATATTGGTATGTTTGGAATTGGTCTTTTATTTGGTTCAGCTTCAATGAGATTCAAGCGAATTGGTCAATGGATTGTTATATTCCAAGCTCTTCTTTTATTTGTATCTAATATTGCAATGCCTATGACAAATATATTTCAAAAGATTGCTCCTTTTGGATTTGGAATTGAACTTTCTCGAAATATTTTTTTAGGCTTAAGTTTAGAACTAGAAACAATAATTCTTTATATTCTTATAAATAGCTTTTGGTTTATTCTAGGTTATTTCGCATTTAATTATTCTATTTTTCGGGAGAGAAAATATGGATCATTTGAGCAATTTTAAGCCTGTAGAAAGTATACACTGTTTAAGTAGTATTGTCATAAATATAATAGACAAAATCTATTATCAGGATTTTTTGAAAGAATTTCATTTAGTATACTCCCCTACTATGCTAAATATTAAGGCAAATCGCTTAAGTTTATATTTCGATACTGATATGAATGAAAATATCCAACGATGGTGTAAGGAGAATGGAACTCTTGAAAAAGTAGACTACTCTAATTTAAAAATAGATAATAATTATATTGTAAATATTCCTCAAAAATTTTTAAACTATGCTGAAGTATACAAACAATTTAGGCAATATGATATATGGCATTTTATTCAAATTAATTATAAAGAAATTGAATCTGAAATAACGGACTTATATATTCCTACGCAACCGATTAGTTCTTATTCAGGTAATTATTCTATTCCATTAAATAATGAAATAACTACAAAAATATTTGAGTTTAGTCCTAAAATTAATTTTGGAAAAATTAACCTTGATTTAGAGGTTGTGATAACAAATTATAAAGATGATTTTTTTTGGGATATTTTCTCAAGAATTATTTCAGAAATAAATAAGAATGAAGCTAGTAAAATAGCAATAAATATAAGTAGTAGTTCCATTTTAGCATCAAGAAAAGCATATACAGAGTTGTATTTAAACCAAAATAAAGAGAGTGAATTTATTGAAATAAAAAAAGCGTTAGAAAATTTCGAAAATTCTTTCCATTATTTGAGAATTTTACTGTATAAATATTCTTTAACCGGAGAAGAGTCTGAAAAAAAATCTATAAAAAAAGCAGTTAGATATGTAAAAAAAAATGAAAAGGTATGGATTAATAATTTCAAATTTTAAGGGAGGTATCTTATGGAGATAACATTTGACAATGAGATATATAATAACTCAACATTTGAGGAAGATATTTTTATTTTAGATGATTATTTTAAAGATATTAATAATGCTATTGTCTACGTTGATACACAAAACATACACATATTAATTACATCTATTTTTTCAATTTTAAAAAATAATGGGACGGTTTTATTGACAGGAATAAATGGTTTTAATGAAGAAGTGTTTAATGGAGAAAGTTTAGTTTTACTTAATGATGAAATTTTTTTTGAGAATAAGTATAAGTTGAGAAAAAAAATAAAAAAAGATATATCTAGCTACAGTATGAAAAATATATGGGATAGTTTAGATGATTATTCTAATCAAGTTGCTTTTATTGTTCAAACAAGTGGCTCTACAGCTGCTCCAAAATTAGTTCCTATTACAGTAACGCAAGTTAAACATAAAGTGAATTCACATATAAAGGAATATGATGTAGATTATAAGACTAAAGAATTACTTTGTTTTCCAATGAATTCGTTAACGTCTTTAATAATGCAAATTTTGCCAACATGTATTGGCAATGCAAGTTTAACATATTTGGGATCCAATTTTTCCCCATATAAAATTATTGAACATCTATATATGAACTACGATGTAACTGCGCTAACTCCTACAATGTTAAGTGTTATTAATTCATTAGGAATTAATTGGGGAAAAGTAAATATGAAATATATAGCAATAGGAGGGGAGAAAATTGATTTTTCTTTAATTGAAGAAATAAAAAGCACTTCAGGATTCCGTAGTGACTTATATCCTCTCTATGGAGCAACAGAAACGACTTCATCCATATGTGGAAAAGCTAATGATTACAATAGACCGAAGCGTTCGACAGGTAAGATAGTGGACTATATTGATGTGAAAATAAAAAATAAAATTAGTGGTAAAGAATATGGAGAAATATGGGTTAGGGGAATTAGTGTAATCACTACATATTTAGATTCAGGCAAGTGTGTAGATGACGAAGGATATTTTAATACTGGTGATATTGGTTACGTAGATGGCAATAACTATCTATATATTATTGGAAGGAGAAATAACGTAATAATAGCAGGTGGAGTTAATATTCACATTGAAGAGATAGAGGAAGTATTTCATAAACATGATTCAGTTTTATTAGCTACTGTAGAAAAAGTAGAAAGTGAAATAAAAGGTGAAGAGTTTATAGTGAAAGTTGTAATTAAAAAAGACAAAAAGTTCAATAAAATGAGTTTATATAAACATTGTAAAGATCATTTGAATATAAAAAAACTTCCAATAGATATTATAGAAGATAAAGAAGTAGATTTGATTTCAATGGGTAAAAGGAGGAGAAGCCATGCTTCTAAGTAATTATTTTTTAGAAAAAAAAATAGATAGACTATTATTAAAAACGTCAAAAATAGGTAAAATTAAAATAAGAGACGAGACTAAAATAAGGGATGATTTAGGAATTGATTCTTTGAGTTTTATTACACTTGTTATTGAGTTGGAGAAAAAATTTGATACCAAACTCTTAATTACAGAGAGTGATTTCTCTGAATCACTCTCTGTAATGAGAATAAAAGAGATTGTAAAACTCTCTATAAAAAATAAGTAGTAAACAATATTTTGAGTGTTTTGGGAGGACATCTATTAAGCAATATAAAAAAGACGATAAAGGAGACGAGGTGATATATATATGTTGAAATTTTTAGAAAAAATTGTAAAAAAAATGAATCAATCAGTTGAAGAGTTACAAATTATGAGTTGGTCAATGAATAAAGGAATTTCAAATAAATAAAGCTAGGATAGATGTCCTCCCAAAGCACTCAAAATTAGTTAAAAGTAGAAGTATAGGAGTTGTTAATAAAAATGGAAAAGGTATCATTTGTGATTCCGAAAAATGAAAATGAATATAAGTTTGTTGAAGAGTGTTTTTATAATGAGAGATTTATAAAATATATCCGTATTGGTTGGGAAGCAATGAAAGATGTACATCTTATCAAGATGGAAAATAAAAATATGGGTTTGATAGTTTTTAATATATATGAATCGGGGTCATTAAAAAAAGCTGAACCAATTATTTTTTTAATGAATTCAACTAAATACACTCAAAAAATATTTATAAACATTTTTTTTGATTTATTTAAGGTTAAAAAAATTGATGTACTTATTATAAAAGTGTATTCAATTAATTTTATAATGGAGAACTTGTTGAAGAGGTTCGAATTTAAATATTGTGGAAAAATAAAAAATATTCAAAAAGATATTGATGTATCATATTTTTATTGCGATCGAGTATTGCATGAATATATGGTTGGTTGTTATGATAATTATAAATACTAGTCTTTAGGAGAGATTGCTATGAGTATAAAAGTAAGAAAAGTTAACAGTATAGGTAGCGCAGACATTATATGGGAAAGCCCCTTTACATCCGATGAGTTTCAAGGAGTTTTTGTAGTACAAGTTGATGAGCAGCCCATAATTATAATACATGAAAATGAAATATCTAGTAATATTTCAATGCTGAAGATTAGAATAGTCACTTTGAAAAGTGTAGTAAAAGTGTGGAAATATTTTATTCATAGTAGGGAAGAAAAAAGATATTTAATTCATATTTTAGATAATGATTTTTTTGGTTTGGTTTTTTTAAGAATAATTGGATTTAAAAAAGTTGTCAAAATCCCAAAATATGTTCATCAAAAAAATAAAATAGTTGGCATGTACATATATGAAAAAAGTTTATAGCTTAATTTAAGGAATTATGTGGTTTTAATTTTTATTGAACTGATTTTGTTTAGTGTGTGATTCTTTATTTAAATATGGGCTTCTCAAGATTTAAAGCGTTCAATAATGGTTGAAAAAGATTCTTCTAAAAGCAATTGGATGTTTTGGGATAATAATTCAACAGGTGTTTTGCAGTCAGAAAAAAGCCATTCTTTCGTCATTCCTACGAAGGCGTGGGCATAAAACGTGCAAAAAAACTGAATGGATTCTTCAGGAATAACTACTTGTGCGTTGTTTTGCATATCGGTAACAACCGTTAAAATTAAACTTTTGGTATGTTCGAAAAAATAAAGATCAAAGGAATTTTGTTCCGTTACCTCTAAAGCATTGAGGTAAAATGTTTTATTTTCTTTTAAATAGTAAAAAAGCCGAGTAATAACTTTACTCCAGTGTTCATAATCTAAATAGTCTTCAATATTTTCTGAGGCTTCTTGGTTATAAATCCAAGCTAGCAATTCATATTTATCTTGAAAGTGGTAATAAAAAGTTTGGCGTCTAATATCGGCATGCCCCATGATATCCCGGATAGAAATTTTTTGAAACGGTGTGAGCTGCATAAGCTCTTTTAAGGAATGAGCAATCACCTTTTTTGTAATTAATGAATCATGCATGGGATTTTCCTCCGTTATTTTGACTTCACTTATTTCTATTATACATGGTTTGGACTAAATTAAAAAATTGAGTTTTGAATTGAGTTTTGAAAGCGTATTAATTGACTTGCTAAAAGATTGCCTATACCATTTAAATAACAATAAATAGAAAAGGAGTGAAGAAAATGATTCCTATGTCTAAAGGTATTTTTTTATTGGCATCCTTATTATTATTAGGTGGCTGTATGGAAGGTTCACCAGATTCGATGAAGAACAAAACTTCTGAAATAACGAATAATTCTTCTGAGAATAGTGTTTCTAAGTCAGATCAGTCTTCTGAATCATCAGAAAAAGCAGAAGATTCATCAGTAACTCCAGAAAATGGATTAACGATTGATCAAGTAATGGATACTGTTAAAAATCAGTTAGAAACTCAAGTGGTTATTCGTTTGCCTACAAGTATTCCTTTAAGTAATCCTAATTTACATGTATCGGCAGCAACGGTTTCTGACGCTACAAGTTATCATGTGATTTTTTTTGAAAGTAAAGAACCTATTCCCATCAATAATAATGCGTTGAACGATCCGAATCAAGCTAGCCAAATTGTAACAATTTCTGCTTTACGCTATCCGTCTGTTTCGGAAGCTAATGTGGCAGTGGGGTATCAAAAAGCTGATGCTGGTTACGAAAATGGCGCAAGTGGAATTGATCTAGGTCATGGTTTGACAGGCTATGAAAATGCAGGTGCAGGTTCGCAGTTTATCGGCTGGAATGAAGGCAATTGGTATCTTGATGTGCGTTCAAGTTTGGCTAATACTACTCAGCCAGGTCGTCAGATGGCTACTAAAATTGTTGAAAAATTGGAAAAGGAGTTATTACCAGCACCTAATAGTGTCGGGAAAATTCAAGCCGATGTGACAGACAACAAACCTAATCAAACCAGTATTGTTTGGCAAGAGGAAGACAGTGTATATACGATTGAAAGTTCAATTGATGTTTTGAGTACGATTGGAATTGCAACTAGTTTTGATGATGGAGCGACAGATTAAAAATAAATTGGGGCTAGAAGCGGATGATAAAGCTACTTCTAGCTCCAATTTTTATTTGGAATAAAATCAACTAAAAAATAAAAAGTAGTAAACCTAATGAAAAACGCTTGCATTTGTTAAAGAAAAGGTTTACAATTCATTTGTAAGTTATCTTGTATATACAAGTTGAATGTTTTGCTTATTAAGAGGAGGAGAAAAGAAATGGCAGACTACAAAAATGATGCACAGTTATTGCTAGAGGATATTGGAGGAAAAGACAATATTTCTGCAGTTACTCATTGTGCTACCAGAATGCGTTTCGTGTTAGTTGATCCAAAAGCAGCAGATAAAGAAAAGATTGAAAAAATTCCAGCTGTAAAGGGAACATTTACACAGGCTGGTCAATTCCAAGTTATTATTGGCAATGATGTGGCAACTTTTTATAATGAATTTGTAAAATTATCAGGAACAGAAGGTGTTTCAAAAGATGCCGTTAAATCTGTTGCGAAGCAAAATATGAATCCAGTTCAAAGAGCGATGGCTGTTTTAGCTGAAATATTTACCCCAATTATTCCCGCAATTATTGTAGGTGGTTTGATTTTAGGTTTCCGTAATGTTTTGGAAGGCGTTGAAATGGGCTTTTTGAATGGCCAAACAATTACTGAAGTCTCTGTTTTTTGGAGTGGTGTCAATGATTTCTTATGGTTAATTGGTGAAGCAATCTTCCACTTCTTACCAGTTGGAATTACATGGAGCATTGCCAAGAAAATGGGTACAACGCAAATATTAGGAATTGTTTTAGGGATTACTTTAGTCTCTCCACAATTATTAAATGCGTATTCTGTGGCTTCAACAAAAGCAGCAGAAATTCCGTTTTGGGATTTTGGTTTCTTTACAATTGATAAAATTGGTTACCAAGCCCAAGTTATTCCAGCAATGCTAGCAGGATTTATGTTAGCATATCTAGAAATTTGGCTTCGTAAGTTTATTCCACAATCAATTTCAATGATTTTTGTTCCATTCTTTTCACTAATACCGACTGTAATTGCTGCTAATATGATTTTAGGTCCAATTGGTTGGTGGGTCGGTGATAAAGTTTCAATGATCGTAAATGCTGGGTTAACAAGTAGTGTGAACTGGTTGTTCGGTGCTTTGTTTGGTTTCTTATACGCCCCGCTAGTTATTACAGGACTGCATCATATGAGTAATGCGATTGATTTCCAATTAGTTGCTGATTTTGGTGGTACGAATCTATGGCCAATGATTGCTTTATCAAATATTGCGCAAGGTTCAGCTGTATTAGCGATTATTTTCCTACACCGTGGCAACAAAGAAGAGGAGCAAATCTCGATTCCTGCAGCGATTTCTTGTTATCTAGGTGTAACTGAACCGGCGATGTTTGGGATTAATTTGAAGTATGTTTATCCCTTTATCGCGGCCATGATTGGTTCAGCGATTGCTGGTTTGGTTTCAACCATTTTCAATGTCACTGCGAATACAGTTGGTGTCGGAGGTTTACCAGGTATCTTATCCATTCAACCACCTTACTGGGGCGTATTCCTAGTTTGTATGTTGATTACGATCGTCGTACCTTTTGGGCTAACCGTTCTCTTCCGTAAATATGGTATTTTTAATCAGTTAGATCCGATTGATGAATCTGTTTAATCAAATAGTTAAAAGTAATGTAAAAAGTTAATTTACGTGCTTTATACCAGTTCACTAGGAGAAGTTCTCTTTGGTGAACTGGTAACTTTGTTTTTATAATAGTGTTAAATAATTTTAGAAAGTGGCGATAATAGTGAGTAATTTTCATGATAAAGTAGTCTATCAAGTTTATCCGAAATCTTTTAAAGATTCGAATGGTGATGGAATTGGTGATTTGAGAGGTGTGATTGAAAAGTTAGCATATTTAGCTGATTTAGGGGTGGATATGTTATGGTTGAATCCGTTTTTTACTTCGCCACAAAATGACAATGGCTATGATATTTCCAACTACAAAGAGATTGACCCACTTTTTGGTACGATGGCTGATTTTGAAGAATTGGTGCATAAAGCTGAAGCATTGGGGATGGAAATCATGTTAGACATGGTTTTAAATCATAGTTCAACAGAACATGAATGGTTCCAAAAAGCATTAGCAGGCGATAAAGAGTATCAAGATTATTACTATTTACGTCCAGCACAGGAAAATGGCGATTTGCCAACAAATTGGGAGTCTAAATTTGGCGGGCCTTCTTGGAGCAAATTTGGTCAAACCGATTTGTATTATATGCATTTATTTGATCCAACGCAAGCGGATTTAAATTGGCACAATCCGAAAGTTCGAGAAGAACTCCACCAAGTCGTTAATTTTTGGCTTAACAAGGGTGTAAAAGGCTTTAGGTTCGATGTAATCAATTTGATTGGGAAATCAACGACAGAATTAGTAGATGATCTGACAGGTAATGGGAAGCCATTGTATACGGATCAACCAATTGTACATGATTATCTAAAAGAGATGAATCAAGCCACTTTTGGACGCGTAGCGGATACTGTTACAGTCGGTGAAATGTCATCAACAACGATTGAAAATTGTGTGCTGTATTCAAACCCAACTCGTGAAGAGCTTTCAATGGCTTTTAGTTTCCATCACTTAAAAGTTGATTATGTCGATGGAGAAAAATGGTCATTGATGCCGTTTGATTTCTTAGCGTTAAAAAACATCTTAAATGACTGGCAAACTGGGATGTCAGAAGGTGATGGTTGGAATGCTTTATTCTGGAATAACCATGATCAACCACGAGCGATTAGCCGTTTTGCTGATCCGGAAAATTATCATAGTGAAAGTGCAACGTTGCTAGCTCAGACGATTCATTTGTTACGAGGAACGCCCTATATTTATCAAGGGGAAGAGTTGGGCATGACGAATCCTGATTATGAAGCGATTGAAGATTTTATGGATATTGAAACACATAATGCCTATCGAGAATTACAGGAAAAAGGTTTATCTGAATCTGAGGCGATGGCAATTATTCGCGAAAAATCACGAGACAATAACCGGACTCCAATGCAGTGGACAGATGAGGAACACGCTGGTTTTACTACAGGGACGCCTTGGTTGAAAGTTGTTGATAATTATCGTGAGATTAATGTGGCAAAAGAAGTTGCGAAAGGTTCAATTTTCAGCTATTATCAACGGTTGATTCAGTTACGGAAGGAATTGCCGATTATTGCAAATGGAAGCTATGAAGGGCTTTTATTAGAGCACCCAAGTGTCTATGCGTATGCTCGTCATTTAAATGGTGAAACGGTGCTTGTTTTTAATCATTTTTATGCAGAACCTGTCACGATTCAAGTTCCGGAAGAATACTTGAACCGTTCTAGTCGCTACTTGATTGGAAATGGCCAAGAGCGTGAATTAACTAGTAGTTTAACTTTAGCTCCTTATGAGACAATTGCGTTTTATTTGGATGCATAGAATTTATTGAGATCTAAAAGAGTCAGGTAAGAGCCTTATAGGCTGTTATCTGACTCTTTTTTTGTTCTGTTGCAAACTTCAATCCGTTCATTTTTCATTTATACTGTAAGCATGACGGACTAAGGATGTATTCCATGAGAAATGTATTTAAAGGAAAATAATTTGATAAACGTGTAATTATTAAAGCTGTTGGCTTATACTGTCGTTTTTCTTTAAGCTATCGAGGGATTCAGGTGAACCCTACAACCATTATGCGGTGGGTTCATCAATATGGTAAACTGCTATTCGTCATTTGGAAAAAGAAAAATAAACCACCTTCAACGTCTTGGAGAATGGACGAAACCTATATAAAGATAAAAGGAAAGCAACATTACCTTGATATGTGTCTGCGAAAACATCGAGATACAAGCGCTGCTTATGCCTTTATGAAGCGGCTAATCCGATGCTATGGAGAACCAAGAGCACTGGTTACAGATAAATACGCAGCTACAATTACAGCCGTTAATAAACTGAAAAACAAAGGATTTTTAAAATCTGTAGACTATAGTTTATCTAAATATCTGTACAATGTAACCCAAAAAACTTAGACATTTCGGAATTACTGAAATGTCTAAGTTTTACTGTAAAAAATATCTCTTCGTTTAGCACCAGGGTTTATTTGGATAAACTATTTTCCACCACCAAGGCATACAATCACAGCTCCTCACTTTAATTTATAAAAATATAATCATTTATTTTTATACTTGTTATATAAATCAAACCAATTAACCAGTACTTGAATTCCGATAAGTGCTGTTGTAACTAAAATTATGATACGTTTTGTTGTAGTATAGTCACTAAAAAATAAATTGTAACCAGCAATTATAAAAGCTAAACTTAACATTAATGTAAAAATGATTTTGCATATTTCTTTGAATTCCATTAATTATCCCTCATTTAGATAAAGTTAAAAGACAAACAACATAATTGTCTTAGTAACAAAATTTGCAACCGATGATGGCATCCCAACTCTGATACAAGCTTTATAAATCCCATCTTCTAACGCTCCTGTATAATGTTCAATCAGCCCTAAAAATGCGTTTAGTCCTGTATACTGAGCAATGAATGATTTTACTTTAGACGGCAGAGCATTATAGCCTTTTCTAATAGCTTTTACAGCCCATGTAAACTTTCCACGCTCCATAGTAATAATTTCTTGACCGTTCTGAAAAGCTTTACCATCAACTAACTGAATACCAGACACTTTATATTGGTTAAACTTAGCTATTTCTGTTTCTGATAATCCAAATGCCTTAAGTTCATCTTCATTCATTTTATAATTTTCATCAAAGACATTATTTTGAGTAACTGTATCTTCAATTTTGACATTATTTTCAGAAGCGAAAGCTGTCATGCTAGGAATAATGTTCCCTCCTACAATTAAAAATGCAGTTAATGTAATAGCTACTTTTTTTATTTTTTTATTTTTCATTTTGTATATCTCCTTTATTTCTATTTTTGTTACCCTAATATTACCTCCATATTATTTATAAAATGCATTTATGTCTTAAATTATCGATGATTACTCATAATCGTATGAAATTTATCAAAAAAAAACGATAATTACAATAATAATAGATTTAACCGGGCTCCTTCATTATTTCTATGTATTCTATATATCCTAAAACGAGTAATTAGACACATTATTGTAATAATATACTTTAAAAAAGCAGTTCTGATATTAGAACTGTTTTTTTAAAAAGTATTATTTGTTATACTTAAAATAGATTTAATGAAAAAGGAGTACAATATATGACTGAACTGCTAATTAATTATATTAGTTTTTCCCATTTAATAGAATTTACACTTGCTTATTTTTTATTAGATCAACTTTACATGCAAAATAAAATCACTTATTTATTGGTTACTCTCGCACTACTATTCAGCGTATATATTGGCGGAAGCTTTACAATCATTGATACATTACTTTTATTTATTTTTTTCTTTTTTTTATCTATCAAGAATTCTAAAAGTAAGAACATTATTCATTCTCTTTTAACTGTTTCTATTGCGTATTTATTAGAAATATTCACCACAATATTAATGCGTCCACTATTTTTAAAAAGTATTGAATCTACAAAGTTAACTAACACTTTTTTTATGTTTATTTGTATAGTTGTAGGCACGTTTAGTCTGATCTTTTTAAGTTCTTGGTATATTCGTAAGTGGATACTTTCACGCATTAATTTTGGAAAAAAAGAAACCGCTCTTTCATATTTATTGACACTCTGTTTACTTGCTTATCAAACTTATTGGTTGCTTGCTATTTATTCAGGTCATACACCTCTTTTAAAAATATTTATCATAGTTTTTTATGCTATTCTAATTATCCCTATTTTATCATTCATACAAACACTGAAAAAAAACGAAGAATTGAAATTTCAAGCACACCAACGAAAAATAGAATACGATATGATGAGTAAGTATGCTGAAGAAGTTAAAGAACAGTATCAAAAAATACGCAAATTCCGCCATGATTATGTTAATATTTTGTCCTCTATTGAAAATTATCTAGAACAAAATAAAATAGAAGAACTTAAAGTATTTTATCATGCACACGTTAAACAAACAAAATCATTATTTAAAAGTAATATGCTTCGTTTAGATGATTTACAAAAAATTGAAGCTATAGAAATACAAAGTATTTTAGCAACAAAATTAATTATGGCTCAAGAAAAAAAAATTGATGTACAAATAGAAGTAAGTGAAAATATTTCAAAAAATATTCCTATTGATCCAGTTATCTTAATACGTATTTTAGGAATATTACTTGATAATGCAATTGAGGAATTAGAAACATTGACCTATGGAAAGTTACTGGTAGGTATATTTACAATAAATAGTGACCTTGTATTTATTATACAAAACAACGTTAGAGAAGACATTGAATCAGTTCAGTTATTAAAAAAACAAGGTTATTCTACTAAAGGTGAGACCAGAGGGATTGGGCTAGCTAATGTGGAAGAACTTATTTCATTAGAGCCTCGATTACTACTAGAAACAACTATTAAAGATAAGCTTTTTATTCAAAAAATCATAATTATGAAAGGATGAAATAGCTATGCTATCTATTTTTATATGTGAAGATAATGACATACAGCGATCTAACATCGAAGCTATAATTAAAAATTATATCATGATAGAAGAATTTGATATGGAACTAACTTTAAGTACAAGTAACCCCTATGACATAATAAATTTTTTAGACGAAAACCCCAGAGTAAGAGGTATTTATTTTTTAGATGTCGATTTAGGCTATGATATCAATGGGATTCAGTTGGGCTCTCAAATTAGAGAAAAAGATATTGATGGGAAAATTATTTTTATAACGACTCACAGTGAGCTCCTTATTTTAACCTTCACCTATAAAGTTGAAGCAATGGACTATATCCTAAAAGATGATACAGATATTATAAAAAAGAGGATTTACGAGGCCTTGAAACAAGCTCAAAAACATTATCACACAGAAACTATGATAGAAAAAAATCGAATAAAATTAAAGGTTGGTAGTCAGATTCGCATCTTTCCTACAGAAGACGTCATGTTTATTGAAACTTCTCCAATTCCTCATAAACTGACGTTACATTTGACAAGTAGTACTCTCAATTTTTATGGAAAAATAAACGAAATGACAGCACTTTCTCCAGTTATGTTTAGATCCCATAAATCTTATATTATTAACATTGAAAATATTAAATCAATCGATAAAACAAATCGTGAAATTACTATGAATAATGGTGAAACTTGCCTATTATCTGTTAGGCAATTAAAAAAGCTAGAAATAACGATTATGAATAAATAACTATCATTCAAGATGATTTCGTTCATTTTTTCATTTCCTCTATATACTAAGAACTATAGTTAGTATTAGGAGGAATGAACAATATGAAAAAAATAATAATAAGTGTAAGTTTAGGGCTATTTATAATTGGAGGAACTCAACCAATTTTTGCATCCGAATTGGATATTCATACAGATATCGAAATTACTAATAATTTAAATCGTGCAACATTAAAACCATGGTTTAAAAAAATTCCTCCGTTGAAATACAAAGGAAGAACGCGCATTAACTACTATCCTAATTCAGGTGGTTACATAGGTGTTTATTTATAAAAAAATCTGATTTAGTAATTATAATACTTGGATAACTAAACAATTCTCCTTACCTGTACCACTTATAAGTACGCCCTAAGGTCACATAATAGCTAAAAGAGTCAGGTAAGAGGTTATCTGACTCTTTTTTTGTTCGTTTAGAACCGAGTACATTCTCTCTAAACTGACTAATTAAGTATCAACTACATACTATACTATTATTTTTAATAAGATCCATTAGGTTTGTACCAAGCTTCAAAAGTGGCTTTTCGTGGTCCAGTAGCTGAAGCAAATGACCAAGAATTCAATCCGCCTCTAGCAGATACTGGTTTGCCTCCTACTTTACTTCTTCCCCAGTTTATTAGTTTTTAAAAATAAACCCACCTTCCAGTTGAATAATTAAGAGTAGCTCGTTTATTTTGGTTTTCATTTTTTGGTAGATTTGATTCAATAATAGTTCCTTCAGAATCAAAAATGGATAAAACCTTCTTTATCAGATGTGTATGTTACTTTACCGGCTGATTGAGATTCACTTACATGGGCTAATGCTGATTTTAGAGATGAATTAGAACAGGTTTTTTAAAATGGGTTTTTAATGATAAATGCAATCGGTTTTATCATTTATAGCCACTGGCAGTACAGATAACGCAAAATTTTTTCAGAAAAATTAGTGTTTTTATTTTTGTTAATGAAAGGCAATCAATTGTTTGAAAAGTCTGACAATATAAGGTTTTTATCTTGTTTATCGGCTGTATAAGGGTTTGGTCTTTGTTATTTTAGACTTTAGGTAGGAATAATTATGATGAAATAGGTTGACATTGCCATGGAAAAACGTTAAATTATTAATTAACACAAAGATTAGAAAGTAATTAGAAAAAAATGAGATTAACGACAAGTGTTCACTTCAAACTAAAAAATAAGGGGGTAATGACTATGAAAACGATGAATACGAAAGCAACAAATACACAAACAACATTTAACGCAGTCATTACATTATTATTAATTTAGAAGGGCTTTGAACACTGAAATATCAGTAGTTTGAGTCCTGTTTTCGATTTTTAAAACGGGATTCTAACTTTTAAACAGTTAGACATCCCATTGCCTTGGGATGTCTTTTTTTCTGGAAGAAATTAGGCAAAGAATAATGCGTGTATATATAGAAATGGGGTAAGTAAGATGCGAAGTGATACGATAAAAAAAGGAGTCGAACAGGCTCCAGCAAGAAGTTTGTTACATGCAACTGGTCAAATAAAAAGTTCCGGAGATATGGATAAGCCGTTTATTGCAATCTGTAATTCTTATATTGATATTGTTCCTGGGCACGTACATTTACGTGAGTTAGCTGACATTGCCAAAGAAGCGATTCGTGAAGCTGGCGGAATTCCTTTTGAATTTAACACAATTGGGGTTGATGATGGCATTGCGATGGGCCATATTGGAATGCGTTATTCTTTACCAAGTCGTGAAGTTATTGCAGATGCAGCTGAAACCGTTATTAATGCTCATTGGTTTGATGGCGTATTTTATATTCCCAACTGTGACAAAATCACGCCAGGCATGCTATTAGCAGCTGTGCGTACGAATGTTCCAGGCATTTTTTGTTCAGGGGGTCCAATGAAAGCGGGGCTTTCGGCAACAGGTAAAGCGTTAACGTTATCCTCCATGTTTGAAGCTGTTGGAACCTTTAAAGAGGGCAAAATGACTCAAGAAGAATTCCTTGATATGGAAGCCAATGCGTGTCCGACTTGTGGTTCATGTGCTGGAATGTTTACGGCAAATTCGATGAACTGTCTGATGGAAGTTTTAGGTTTAGCAGTTCCGTATAACGGTACAGCTCTAGCAGTTTCTGATGAACGTCGTGAGTTAATTCGTCAATCTGCTTTCCATTTAATGGATTTGGTGAAGAACGATATTAAACCACGCGATATCATTACCAAAGATGCGATTGATGATGCTTTTGCTTTAGACATGGCAATGGGAGGTTCGACAAATACTGTCTTACATACCTTAGCCTTGGCGCATGAAGCTGGGATTGACTATGAGTTGGAACGTATCAATGATATTGCAGCTCGTGTTCCTTATTTATCAAAAATTGCTCCATCTTCTTCTTATTCAATGCATGATGTTCATGAAGCTGGTGGTGTACCGGCGATTATCAATGAGTTGATCAAAGTTGGGAATGCGATTCATCCAGACCGGATTACGGTAACTGGAAAAACATTACGTGAAAATAATGAAGACAAAGAAATCTTAAATAAAGATGTCATCCATCCTAAGGAAAACGCCTTTAGTCCTGTTGGGGGTCTATCGATGTTATTTGGTAATATTGCTCCTAAAGGTGCGACTATTAAAGTTGGTGGTGTCGATCCTTCTGTTAAAGTTTTTGAAGGAGAAGCGATTTGTTTTAGTACACATGATGAGGCGGTTGCAGCGATTGACGATCATAGAGTGACAAGGGGACATGTTGTTGTGATTCGTTATGAAGGACCAAAAGGCGGACCAGGAATGCCAGAAATGTTAGCACCGACTTCTTCTATAGTAGGAAGAGGTTTAGGTAAAGAGGTAGCGTTAATTACTGATGGGCGCTTCTCAGGCGCAACACGTGGGATTGCGGTTGGGCATATTTCTCCAGAAGCAGCAGCAGGAGGTCCAATTGCGTTAATTCAAGATGGTGATCGGATTACGATTGATTTACCAAATCGGACAATCAATGTAAATGTTAGTGATGAGGTCTTGGAAGAACGCAGAACTCATTTGCCACGCTTTAAAGCGAAGGTTAGAACGGGTTATCTGGCTCGTTATGCTGCCTTAGTAACTTCTGCGCATACAGGCGGGGTCTTGAAGATTCCAGATGAATTGTTAGATTAAATCGTGAGTATTAGTTTGGACTTCTTCCTATCACTAGCATAGGGGATAGGAAGAAGTAAATTTTCTAAAAAGGAGTGATGATATGACGAATGAAACGAAGATGAAAACTGGTGCGCAGTTATTAGTCGATGCCTTGGAAAAGCAAGAAGTTGAGATGATATTTGGATATCCTGGTGGAGCAGTTTTGCCTTTATATGATGCGTTCTATGATTCGGATATTCCGCATATTCTAACTCGTCATGAACAAGGTGCTGTTCATGCAGCAGAAGGGTATGCTCGAGTAACAGGGAAACCTGGTGTTGTCGTTGTAACTAGCGGTCCTGGTGCTACCAATGCATTGACAGGTATTGCGGATGCAATGAGTGACTCAATTCCTTTGGTAGTATTTACCGGTCAAGTACATAGACCTGGAATTGGGAAGGATGCTTTTCAAGAAGCAGATATGATTGGTCTGACCACTCCAATTACCAAATACAATTACCAAGTTCGGGATGCTAAAGAATTGCCGCGTATTATTAATGAAGCTTTTCATATTGCTACGACGGGGCGGAAAGGTCCAGTTGTGATTGATATTCCTAAAGATGTTGGGATTATGCAAGTAGCAGAAAGTAGTCCCGCAATTATTGATTTACCTGGCTATACAACAAGCTATCCAGTTGATATGAAACAAATTGAAAGTGTGATGGCTGCGCTAGCTAAAGCTGAAAAACCATTAATTTTAGCTGGAGCGGGTATCAATCATGCAGGAGCCGGTTTAGAGTTATTAGAATTTTCAGAACGTTATCAAATTCCAATTGTAAATACGTTGTTGGGGCTGGGTAGTTTTCCGTATCATCATCCATTATTTACGGGAATGGGTGGGATGCATGGTTCTTATACAGCTAATATGAGTTTGACAGAATGTGATTTACTAATTAATTTTGGTTCACGCTTTGATGATCGTTTAGCCAGTTGTCCAAAAGAATTTGCCCCAGAGGCTTTTATCGTACATGTCGATATTGATCCTTCTGAGCTTGGAAAAGTTATTAAAACCGATATTCCAATTGCTGGTGATGTTAAAGAAATCTTGAATTATTTGTTGCAACAGCCTTTGCTAGAAAAGGCCGATACAAGTGAGTGGCAGGAGTTAACTCAAGCACGTAAAAAACGGTATCCATTTGGATATAAAGAGTCTGATGAAGAGATAAAGCCACAAAAGGTCATTGAACTAATTGGTGAAATTACTCATGGTGAAGCCTTAGTCGCAACAGACGTTGGGCAACATCAAATGTGGACTGCGCAATATTATCCTTATAAAAATCGCTATCAAATTGTCACAAGTGGTGGTTTAGGTACGATGGGATTTGGGTTCCCAGCAGCAATTGGAGCTCAGTTGGCTTTTCCAGATAAGACCGTTGTTTGTATTGTAGGTGATGGCGGTTTTCAAATGACCAATCAAGAGTTGTCGATTATTCACGAATATAATTTGAATGTGAAGACAGTTATTTTGAACAATGGTGTTCTAGGAATGGTTCATCAGTGGCAACAAAAATTTCATGGAGCCCGTTTTTCTCATTCAGAGTTTGATAGTCAACCAGATTTTGTTAAATTGTCAGAAGCTTATGGAGTCAAAGCCATTTCATTAAGTGATCCAGCTACATTGAAGGCTGATTTAACAGCCGCCTTTAATGAACCAGGCGCCATTGTCATTGATGTTCATATTTCACCAGATGAGGTAGTGCTACCGATGATTCCATCAGGGCAACCGAATCATGCAATGGAAGGGGTGGAGTAAATGCGCAGAGTTATTACCGCTACAGTTCGCGATGCAACTGGCGTTATGAACCGATTTACAGGAGTGATTTCTCGTCGGCAGTATAATGTTTCCAGTATATCTGTTGGGCGAACGATTGAACCTGAAGTTTCGCGAATTACGATTGTTGTAGAGATCGAAACGGAGGAGGAAGCTCAACAAGTTATCAAGCAGTTGTATAAGCAAATTGATGTTTTAAAAGTCAAAGATATCACAGATTGCCCGCATTTGGAACGAGAGTTGGCGTTAATTAAAGTAGATGCTCCGCTTTCTGTTCGGCCGGAAATCAATGCTATTTTGGAACCTTTTAGAGGCCAGATTATTGATGTTGGAACAGATAGTGTTGTTGTTCAAGTAACGGGCACTAGTGAAAAGGTGGAGGGGTTTATTGATCTGATTTCTCCATATGGGATTCTTCAAATTGCTCGAACAGGCGTGACTGGCTTCACGAGAAGTCCTAAAACATAGGAACAATGATTGACCATATAAAAAACAAAAAAATTCGGAGGTACACACACATGACAAAAGTATATTATGACAATACAGTAACAGAGGACGCTTTAAAGGATAAGAAAATTGCAGTTGTTGGTTATGGTTCACAGGGGCATGCCCATTCACAAAACTTACGTGACAATGGCTATGATGTTGTTATCGGTATTCGTGAAGGTAAATCGGCAGAAGCAGCACGTGAAGATGGGTTTACGGTCTTGTCTGTTGCTGATGCGGCTAAACAAAGTGATGTAATCATGGTTCTTTTACCAGATGAAACGCAAGGTACAATTTATGAAAATGAGATTGCTCCTTATTTAGAAGCTGGCAATTCATTAGTTTTCGCTCATGGCTTTAATATCCATTTTGACGTAATTGCGCCACCTGAAAATGTGGATGTTTTCTTAGTTGCACCAAAAGGTCCTGGTCATTTAGTTCGTCGTACTTTTGTTGAAGGAGCAGCAGTACCAGCTTTATTCGCAGTTTACCAAGATGCAACTGGCAAAGCTCGTGATTTAGCATTATCTTATGCAAAAGGTATTGGTGCTACTCGTGCCGGTGTATTAGAAACTAGCTTTAAAGAAGAGACAGAAACGGATTTATTCGGTGAGCAAGCTGTCTTATGTGGTGGAGTAACAAGTTTGATTCAAGCTGGTTTTGAAACGTTAACAGAAGCAGGCTATCAACCAGAAGTTGCTTACTTTGAAGTGTTACATGAAATGAAATTAATTGTTGATTTAATGTATGAGGGTGGAATGGGTAAAATGCGTCATTCGATTTCAAATACGGCTGAATATGGGGATTATGTTTCAGGTCCACGAGTGATTACAGCTGATACTAAAGCGGCAATGAAAGAAGTATTAACAGACATTCAAACTGGAGCATTTGCCAAAGCCTTTGTTGATGATAATAAAAATGAATTTAAAGAATTTAAACAAATGCGTGCTAGTCAACAAGGTCATCAAATTGAAGAAGTTGGCGCAAGACTACGCGAAATGATGCCATTTGTAAAACCGAATAATTAAGGATTAAAAGCGTAATGAGCTCGTATAGGCCTGACTGAAAAATAGGGAAATACATTTTGTTTTTTATGTATTTCGCCTTTTTTCAAAGGTCGAACAATAGCAGTATAAAAATATAAACAGAAATGATGGTGGAACACATGAGTTACATTCAATTTTTTGATACAACACTGCGAGATGGTGAACAAACGCCAGGCGTTAATTTTAACCAGAAAGAAAAAATTCAAATCGCCTTACAGTTAGAAAACTGGGGAGTAGATGTGATTGAAGCTGGTTTCCCAATCTCTTCAACGGGAGATTTTGAATCTGTTCAAAAAATCGCAAATACGTTAAAGAAAGCAACGGTCTGCGGTTTAGCTCGCTGCGTTGAAGCGGATATTGATTGTGCTTATGAAGCTCTAAAAGGGGCTGTTTCACCACAAGTACATATCTTTCTAGCAACGAGTCCAGTCCATTTAGAATATAAATTAAAAATGACACAGGAAGAAGTTCTGGAATCTATTGCCCATCATGTTGCTTATGCTCGAACGAAATTCGAAAAAGTGCAATTTTCACCAGAGGATGCGACTCGAACTCCGATTGATTTCTTAACAAAAGCGGTTCAAACGGCAATTGATGCAGGGGCGACAATTATTAATATTCCCGACACGGTGGGCTACACAAATCCGACAGAGTTTGGTGCATTATTCCGTCATCTTCGTGATAATATTGCCCAATTTGATGATGTTATTTTCTCAACTCATTGTCATGATGATCTTGGGATGTCCGTTGCTAATGCTTTGGCAGCAATTGAAAATGGAGCTAGACGTGTGGAGGGAACGGTTAATGGGATTGGTGAGCGTGCTGGAAATACTTCATTAGAAGAAGTCGCAGTTGCCTTGCATATTCGTCATGATTATTACCAGGCTGAGTCAGGAATTACGCTGGCTGAAACAAAACGTACCAGTGATCTAGTCAGTCGTTTGTCAGGAATGGCTATCCCTAAAAACAAAGCGGTTATTGGGGCCAATGCCTATGCCCACGAGTCAGGTATTCATCAAGATGGTGTCTTGAAAAACCCTGATACGTATGAAATTATTACCCCTGCATTAGTAGGCGTAGAAAAAAATTCACTGCCGCTAGGAAAACTTTCTGGGCGACATGCCTTTAATACAAAAGTTGAAGAAATGGGTTATCATCTTAGCGATGAAGAAAATAAAATTGCTTTTAAACGCTTTAAACATTTGGCGGATGTTAAGAAACAAGTCACAGAAGAAGATATTCATGCAATTATGCTAGGTCAAGTTGCTGAAGATACAAATTATGAGTTGACCCATTTGCAATTGCAATATGTTTCAGGTGGTTTACAAGGTGCGATTGTCAGTATTGCGGAAGAAAAGGGTACGGCTCCTTTAGAAGATGCAGCGACAGGCGTAGGTAGTATTGAGGCGATTTATAACACGATTGACCGGATTATGGAAGCTAGTGTTGAGTTAACAGATTACCGAATTCAAGCAGTAACAAAAGGACAAGATGCTCAGGCGGAAGTTCATACGACAGTTAAAGATGGAAATGGACGGACATTTCATGGAATCGGGATTGATTTTGATGTTTTAAACGCATCAGCTAAAGCTTATATTCAAGCGAGCGGAAAAGCCAAAGATCAGGTGGAAAAAGGAGCGAACTAAAGTATGGAATATAAAATTACAGCATTACCTGGAGATGGGATTGGACCCGAAATTATGGAAAGTGGCTTGAGTGTTTTAAAAGCTATTGAAGAGGTCTTTGGGCATCAATTCCAAGTGACGAAGCGCCCGTTTGGTGGTGCTGGGATTGATGCGGAAGGCGATCCATTATCAGACAAAACGTTAAATGCTTGTAAGGAGTCTGAAGCTATTTTATTAAGTGCAATTGGCGGTCCTAAATGGCAAAAAGCTAGTAAGACACCTGAAATGGGTCTATTACAGTTACGTAAAGCCTTGGGTCTTTATGCAAATATTCGTCCGATTCAAGTCCCAACTAGTATTGCACATCTGTCACCATTAAAGGCGGAAATTGTTAGTGGCAGTGACTTTGTTGTGGTACGTGAATTGACTGGTGGAATTTATTTTGGTGAGCCAAAGCACTGGAATGAAGAGGAAGCATTGGATTCGTTAGTCTATACGCGCGAAGAAATTCGTCGTATTTGTGTTCAAGCTTTTGAAATTGCACAAGGACGTAAGAAAAAAGTGACATCTGTTGATAAAGCAAACGTCCTTTCTTCAAGCAAATTATGGCGCAAAGTTGTAGCAGAAGTGGCGCAAGATTACCCTGACGTTACTTTGGAGCATCTATATGTCGATGCCGCTGCGATGCTAATTATTCAAAAACCGACAACTTTTGATGTGATTGTGACGGAGAATCTGTTTGGCGATATTCTAAGTGATGAAGCGTCTGTTATTACAGGATCGCTAGGTATGTTGCCATCAGCCAGTCACGGTATTGAAGGCCCATCTGTCTATGAGCCGATTCATGGATCAGCACCAGATATTGCTGGAAAAAATTGTGCCAATCCAATGTCCATGATTTTATCTGTAGCAATGATGTTAAGAGAAAGTTTTTCTTTAATTTCAGAAGCAGCAGCGATTGAGGTGGCTAGTAATACGGTGATGGAGGCAGGAATTCTAACAACGGATTTAGGTGGAACAGCGACAACGACTGAATTTACTGAAGCCGTTCGCAAACAAATAATTGAAGGAGGTCGAAGATAATGGGAAAAACAATGTTTGATAAATTGTGGGATCGTCATGTTATTTATGGAGAAGTTGGTGAACCGCAATTATTATACGTAGATTTACATTTGATTCATGAAGTGACCTCTCCTCAAGGTTTTGAGGGTTTGCGAGTAGAAGGCAGAACCGTTAGACGTCCCGATAAAACTTATGGAACGTTAGATCATAATGTCCCAACAGAGGATATTTTCAATATCCAAGATTTAGTTGCGAAGAAGCAAATTGAAGCTTTGCAAAAAAATTGTGCTGAATTTGGGATCACATTAGCCGATAACGGGAGTGAAAATCAAGGGATTGTGCATATGGTTGGTCCTGAAACAGGTTTAACTCAACCAGGGAAAGTGATTGTTTGTGGCGATTCTCATACGGCGACTCACGGTGCTTTTGGTTCAATTGGCTTTGGAATTGGGAGTAGTGAGGTGGAGCATGTATTAGCTACGCAATCTATTTGGCAACAAAAACCAAAAACAATGGGGATTGAAATTGTGGGAGAACTGCCACAAGGCGTGTATTCTAAAGATATTATTTTGCATTTAATTGCTACTTATGGTGTGGCTTTTGGAACCGGTTATGCAGTGGAATATTATGGCGAAACAGTGCGCAATATGACGATGGAAGAGCGAATGACTATTTGTAATATGGCGATTGAAGGCGGAGCTAAGATGGGTATGATGGCTCCTGATGAAACAACCTTTGAGTACATTCGTGGTCGTGCATATGCTCCTAAGAATTTTGAAAAAGCAGTAGCAGATTGGAAAACATTACCTAGTGATCCAGATGCACTTTATGATTTAGATATTAAAGTAGATGTCTCTGAATTAGCGCCTTACGTAACTTGGGGAACCAATCCAGAAATGGGGGTGCCTTTTACTGAGAATTTTCCAGCCATTGAAAATATGAATCATGAGCGTGCTTATCGCTATATGGGATTAGAGCCTGGTCAAAAAGCCAGTGAAATTGAGTTGGGTTATGTCTTTATCGGTTCTTGTACGAATGGTCGTTTGTCAGACTTGAAAGAAGCGGCTCGTTTTGTAGCTGGACAAAAAGTCAAAGCGGGCATTCGAGCGATGGTTGTACCGGGATCTAGACAAGTTAAGCTGGCTGCTGAAAAAATTGGGTTAGATCAAGTTTTTAAAGATGCTGGTTTTGAATGGCGTGAACCCGGCTGTTCTATGTGTTTGGGTATGAATCCAGACCAAGTTCCAGACGGCGTTCATTGCGCATCAACATCGAATCGGAACTTTGAAGGGCGCCAAGGTAAGGGAGCTAGAACACATCTAGTTAGTCCAGCAATGGCAGCAGCTGCAGCAATCCATGGACATTTCATTGATATTAGACAGGAGGTAGAAATTTATGGAAGCCATTAAAGTTCACGAAGGGCAAATCGTTGCGTTGATGAATGATAATATTGATACGGATCAAATTATTCCTAAGGCCTTTTTGAAACGAATTGAAAAGACTGGTTTTGGTGAGTTTTTATTTGATGAATGGCGCTATTTACCAGATCGTTCTTTAAATCCCGATTTTTCATTAAATGATCCTAAGCGTCAAGAGGCAACTATTTTGATTACTGGCGAGAATTTTGGCTGTGGGTCTTCAAGGGAACACGCGGCGTGGGCTTTGTTAGATTATCGTTTTAGGGTAATTATTGCTGGCGGATATAGTGATATTTTTTATATGAACTGTACAAAAAATGGCGTTTTGCCCATTCATTTGCCTAAGGATGTTCGAGAGAAGTTAGCAGCTTTGACACCGGAGCAAAGAGTAACGATAGATTTGCCTAATCAGCTTGTTAAAAGTCCAGTTGGCGATTATCCATTTGACATTGATCAAGTTTGGAAACATAAATTTATTCATGGCTTAGATGATATTGGAATTACTTTGGGAAGCCATCAGGACGCGTTACAGGGCTATGAAGATAAATACGATCAACAATATAACTAAGAGTTAGAGGGTGTCAGAGTGAGCAAAAATAAGTTAGTAACGAAGGAAGATGTGCTAAAGGCACGAGAAGTTTTGCGCTCTGTCGTAAAAGAGACGCCTTTAGAAAAAGATTTATACTTATCGGAAAAATATCAGTGTACAGTGTATTTAAAACGTGAGGATTTACAGTGGGTCCGCTCCTTTAAGTTACGTGGTGCCTATTATGCTATTTCACAGTTAAATGAGTTGCAATTAGCGCAAGGTGTTACTTGTGCTAGTGCAGGGAATCATGCCCAGGGAGTGGCTTTTACGTGTGCTAAATTGGGTATTTCGGCAACTATTTTTATGCCGACAACAACGCCTCAACAAAAGCAAAATCAAGTCAAGTTTTTTGGTAAAGACAAGGTTGAAATTGTGTTAATTGGAGACACTTTTGATGAATGTTCAAAAGAAGCGCTAGCCTTTTCGGAAAAAATGGGCTCAGCTTTTATCCATCCTTTTGAAGATCCAGATACAATTGCTGGACAGGGGACGATTGCAGTTGAAGTATTTGAGGAGTTAGCTCGAGAAGAGGCGCAGGCTGATTATTTATTTGCGGCAATCGGCGGTGGTGGTCTAGTTTCAGGCTTGTTAAGTTATACGACAGCAGTTAGTCCAGAAACAAAAGTGATTGGTGTTGAACCTAGTGGAGCAGCTTCAATGGCTTTGTCTTTAGATGCAGGTGAAGTCCTTTCTTTAGACACGATTGATAAGTTTGTTGACGGAGCATCCGTAGGAAAAGTTGGTGGTTTAAATTATCAGCATTGTGTGGAGATGGTGCATGATGTGATTGATGTTGAAGAAGGTTTGGTCTGTTCGACAATTTTAGATATGTATACAAAGCAAGCAATTGTGGCGGAACCAGCTGGCGCATTATCAGTGGCTGCTTTGGAACCTTATCGCGAGGAAATCAAAGGGAAAACCGTTGTATGCATTATCAGTGGTGGCAATAATGATATCAATCGCATGCAAGAAATTGAAGAGCGATCGTTGTTATTTGAAGGATTGAAGCTGTATTTTCTAGTCAACTTTCCACAACGTCCAGGCGCATTGAAAGAATTTGTTAGTGATGTTTTAGGTCCTGATGATGATATTACGAAGTTTGAATATACTAAAAAAGTAAATCGGAATAGTGGACCAGTTATTATTGGTATTTTACTAAAATACAAAGAGGATTCTGTTAGTTTGATTGAGCGTTTAAGTCAATTTGATCCAACATATATCTCGATTAATGATAATCAGATGTTGTATACGTTGTTGGTATAATCTAAAGCAATTTTGAAATTTATACCTAAAAAAAATCTAACTTAAAATTTAAGTTAGGTTTTTTTGTCGTAAACTAAGTTATTAAGACGGGGACAACTTCCGAGAAAATATGAATAGTGTTAGCAATTTTAAAGCTAAACTAGCTACAATACCAATTAATCCAAAAACAATAATTATAGTGTTCCTAATGGAGTTTTTTTGAAAATAAATAACTGTTTTCTTTATATTTAAAAGAGTATCGGAATCTATATTAATAACGTCTAATTTATAATTTTAGATTTAAATAACAATTAATACGGAAATATATAGGACTTGTTTTCGAATGAACACGAAGGTTATTATTTTTGTTTGTTATTTTTTAATTAAGTTGAAATTCCTTTTGTTTTTACATTTTTCTGTAAAATGTATTTAAATTAAGGGTAAGTGTTTTTACTTTTAAAGTTTATACAATGGTGCTATAGTGTAGGTAATAAATAACGAATAAAAAATAGATAAAAGGAGTGTTTTTATGTGTACAAGTATTTTTTTAGAAACCAAAGATAACAAACATTTGTTGGCTAGAACGATGGATTTTTCATTTCCATTAGACTTTGACGTAGTATACCTCCCCAAAAAGAATGAGTGGGTATCTGAAGCTGATAAAGAAAAACATCAGTCTAAATATGGGATGTTGGGAGCAGGCCGTTTACTAGGAACTTCTTATTTTGTTGCTGATGGTGTAAATGAGCATGGTTTAGCTATTGCCGAACTATATTTACCTCAAAAAGCAGTTTATCAAAAAGAACTTGATAGCGAAAAAATAAACTTAGCTCCTCATGAATTTATTACTTGGGCTTTAGGTGAATTCAAATCTATCTCAGAATTAAAAAAAGAACTTTCTAAAGTTAATCTTCTTGAAGTACCCGCCCCGCTTATTGATACAGTGACCCCTTTGCACTGGATTTTAACAGATACCACTGGAAATTGTATGGTGATAGAACCAACTGGTAAAATGCTTCATCTTAAAGAAAACCCCGTCGGTGTTATGACAAATACTCCTCTTTTAGACTGGCATATTGATAATCTAAGTAATTATTTAAATGTCCGTCCTAAACAATATGAACCTACAAAATTTGGAAAATATACTTCACATGCCTTCTCTCAAGGAACAGGAACGCTAGGATTACCTGGTGGCTATACTCCTCCTGAAAGATTTGTTCGTGCTGCTTTCTTTAAAGAATATATCGATCAAGCGGGTATAGAAATTGAAGCGGTTACAAATGCTGTGAGAATTTTAGCAACTGTTCAAATTCCTAAAGGGATCGTTGTTACAGATGACGACAAAGAAGACTATTCTCAATATATAGGGATGATGTGTAACGAAAGTAAAACGTATTACTACACGGATTACAATAATACTCGTATTTCTCAAATAACTTTAACAGACGAATTACTTGAAAGAAATTCACCTAAAGTATTTGTTACTAAAAAGACAGAAGATATCGATATTCTGAATAAAGAAATCCTATCACCTGAGGAAAAAATTTCTAGTATGGGACAAAAAGGTGAAGCAGGAATAAGTACGTTAGATATACTTCGCCAAGAACTAGCATTAGGCTTAAAATCAGCCAACAATGGTAGCTTGAATAATGATGCACATCAAACTATTGATCAAGCAATTGAGCAACTAAAACAGTTGAAAAACAATGTGTAAAGTTTTAGGATGTGCCATAAAAATTAAATAAGTTTACACAACTATTATTGTTATAAACTAAAAAGCTGAAAAATATATTTTTTAGCTTTTTTATGGCATATTAATACTCGATTTTTTGTTAAATATAGAAATATATTTGCTGTTTTTGGTTAAATAAGTGTTGAAAGTAAGATTATAAAATTAAATACTTTTTAAAGATTAAAAAAATTTAAAAGGGAGGACAGAAAAGTGAATAAAAAGAAAAACATTTCTAAATTTGGATTTTTCGCAATGACAGCCTCGCTGTTTATTACAGTTTATGAATATCCAACTTTCGCTGATTCAGGTAAAACATTAATCTTTTTCTTATTGCTTTGTGGAATATTTTGGTTTTTACCTGTTGCATTGAGTTCGGCTGAACTTGCAACGATAGAAGGGTATCAAGATGGCGGAATTTTTAGTTGGGTTGGTGAACCGTTAGGAGAAAAATTTGGTTTTGCTGCTATCTTTTTTCAATGGTTTCAAATTACTGTTGGTTTTGTCACGATGATTTATTTCATTATTGGAACAGTATCAGATGTTTTGAATGTACCGGTTTTAAATACTAACGTAGGTGTGAAATTTATTCTTGTTATTTCAATATTCTGGTTATTAACTGCACTTCAATTTAAGGGAACAAAAATTACAGAACAAGTAGCAAAATATGGATTTTCAATCGGTATTGTTATTCCAGTGTTGCTTATGTTGGTCTTAGCAATTAAATATATAGCATCAGGAAATCAAATTTCAAAGAATTTTACAGATACCCACTTTTTCCCCGATAAAAGTAATATTTCTGCGCTAGTTTCATTTGTACTCGCATATATGGGTGTAGAGGCATCAGCTCCTCATATTGCCGATTTGGAAAATCCTAAAAAAGATTATCCAAAAATTATGTTTGCCTTAGTCATTGTTGGAGTTGTCCTTAGTACGATTGGTGGTAGTGTTGTAGCTATGGTTTCACATGGAAATATTTCAGCCAATGCAGGAGTTGTAAATGCGTTAAAAGAAATAATTTCTCCAGGTAAAGAATCTCCGTTGGTCATTATTTTAGGTATACTAGTCTCATTTGGTGTTATGGCACAGGTGAGTTCTTGGATTGTTAGTCCAACAGAAGGTTTACAATTCGTTGCTTCAAAAGGTTTATTACCAAAAAAATATGAAGAAGTAAATAAGCATGGCGTTCCGGTTCCATTATTAATAGTTCAAGGAATCATTGTAACTGCTTGGGCGGCGATTTTAACTTTTGGTTCTGGTAATTCAGGTGGAAATGTTTCATTCCAAACAGCAATTTCATTGACAGTAATCATTTATTTAAGTGCATATATATTATTTTTTATCGCTTATCTAGTTATTGTTTTCAAAAAGAAAGAGTTGAAAAGAGAGTATCAAATACCTGGCGGTTCAAAAGTGAAAATTTTTGTTGCTGGTTCAGGTCTATTACTTTCGATTGCCGCCATTATAACTGCATTTATGATACCAGATACAATGAGTAAGACAGAAGGTAAAACGTATATTACTACATTGATTTTTAGTTACATCGTGACTGTAGTTGCTCCATTTCTATTTTATCAATTTTATAGCAAGAATCATAGCTTGAAAGGGGCGGCACATCATGAAGATGACCAAACAAGAATGGATTAATTTATTTCGTAATAAGATCTTATTAATCTCAGTCATCGCAATTGCCTTTATTCCGATTTTGTACTCATCTATTTTTGATAAATCAGTTTGGGATCCGTATGGTCGTGCAAAAGATTTACCTGTAGCAGTCGTAAATCAAGATAAGCCGACAGAATTATTAGGACAAAAAATGAATGTTGGGCAACAAGTTGTTGATAATTTGAAAAAAGATCATCAGTTAGACTGGAATTTTGTTTCAAAAGAAGAAGCAGAAAAAGGTATGAAAGATTTAAAATATTATATGATTGTGACAATTACCGAAGATTTTTCAAAAAATGCAGCTAGTATCATTAATCATACCCCTCAAAAAATGGAAATTATATACACAACGAATGATTCGTTAAATTATATAGCCAATGAAATTTCAACTGTAGGTGCTACTGCTCTGGAAACTCAAGTCAGGGAACAAGTTATTGAAGCATATGCAACGGCAGTTGTTGACGCGGGTCAAAAATTAGTTGGTGCTCTTGGCCAGGCCGCTAATGGAGCGAATCAACTTGCAGATGGTGGTGGTGAACTTCAAACAGGGCTAAAACAATATACCGAAGGCGTTTTTCAAGCAGATAGTGGCTCAAATCAGTTAGCAGATGGAACGGGTCAATTAGCAAATAGTATTGGCCCATTAGCTTCAGGTGTGTCGCAATTAGATTCAGGAGCGAATCAACTAAGTTCAGCTTTGAATCAAGCAAATCAAGCTTTAGGACCAATTGAAAATAATGTCGCTGGCATTGATGCTGGTTTAACTCAATTGGCTACTGGAACTCAAGATTTGGCCAACGCTTTAACCACATTTGAAAATAATTTAGATCCTAACGTAAAAATAGTCCTAGAAAATGATTTACAAAATATTCGTAATGAGATTAACTCGATTATTACCAACAAAGATAAGCTATTAGGAATTTCAAATGATGCAACAGGTGTAGCGGATCAAGCAAAAGTGGCAAGTGCTAGTTTGAGTGGCGCCAATTTGGAGATGCAAAAAATACAAACAGATATAGATTCTTATGTTGCAGATTTACTTGCAGGTACCACAATTTCGGATAATGAGAAAGCGGATATTGTAAGTTCAATTAGTAGCAAAGTTGATGCGATTTTAGATGAGCAAATTTCATCGATAACAGCACAAATAAATACTTCTTTATCGGCAGTTGAATCAGAATTAAATACACTAAGTGCTAAAGCATCAGATTTATCTGCTTCAGCAAATGATGTAAGCAATGTGACAAATGCTATGGCAGCCTCTGCGCAACAACTTTCTTCTTCTGAAGCGAGTATCCATGCTGGAATTAATTCGTTTGACGCCTTATTAGCTCAGGTACCAAATTCATCACATGCAGTAGGATTAACCAGTGGATTATATGCAATTAGTTCAGATTTAAATCTTGCGGCAACCAAGTTACCGACAGCTTTAGCTGGTGTAAATCAATTAACAACAGGAAGTAGCCAATTATCTATTGGTTTAGATCAATTGCAAAGTCAAATTCCAACTTTATCAAACGGTGTGAATCAATTAAATACAGGTGCAAACCAACTGCAAGCAGGATTAGCAGAATTAAATGAAAATTCACCTGAATTAATGAGCGGTATTGGTCAATTAGAAGGTGGGGCAAAAGAACTATCTTCTGCTTTAGATGAGGGTGTGAGTGAAAGTTCCACATTAAAAATTACGAAGAAAAATATTAATCAATTTGCAGCACCTACTTCCTTGAAAAATAATGAATATAGTAAAGTAGCAAACTATGGTGAAGCATTAGCTCCTTATATTATGTCACTAGCACTATTTGTTGGTTCAATGTTGTTCAATTTTATCTACCCAATTAGAAAAATTTCACTAGAGGGACAATCAAGTGGAGCATGGTGGTTGAGTAAAGTGAGTCTTGGATTTGTTGTTTCAAGCATAATGGCGTTAATTCAAGCAAGTATTATGTTATTAATTGGATTACAAGTTGATAACATTTTCCAATTTTTCTTAACAGCGTTTGTTAGTGCTTGGTCATATATGGCGATCACGATGTTCTTAGCAATGACCTTTGATAATCCAGGTAGATTTGTTGCGATGATTCTTTTAGTATTGCAACTTGGTGGTGCTGGTGGAACTTTCCCAATTCAATTACAAGCGCCATTCTTTAAAGCAATTCACCCCTACCTTCCTATGTCCTATTCCGTTTATGCGTTTAGAGAAGCTATTTCAAGCGGAATTGGAGCCCCGTTATTTAGAAAGAGTATTTTAATTTTAGCTTTATTAACAATCATTTTTGTAGCATTATTACGCTATTCAATGCATGTATTACAAAAAAAGAACCTGCAAAATGTTTCTGAATTAAATGATAATCAAAAGTTACAAGGTCTAGAAAATTAACTAGTTAAACAAAATTTAGAACTCAAGATAGTCAATTTTATGTATTGTAATCAAGCGAATAATTAGTTTGTACAGTATTAATTTTATAAAAAAATAGAGAATAGGGTGGTTTATAATGACAAATAAAGATTTTTCTACTCAAAAGTTACCTTCAAAAACATTCTTTGAAGATGGGATTGGTTCAGCTGTTGCGTATGATGCAATTAAAAGTTATTTAATCGATGAAGGGAATTCTAGACAAAATTTAGCAACATTTTGCCAAACGTATATGGATGATGAAGCTATCAAGTTAATGTCAGAAACCTTAGATAAAAATGCTATTGATAAATCTGAATATCCAAGAACAGCTAAAGTAGAAGCTTCATGTGTAAATATGTTGGCAAATCTATGGAATGCACCGAGTGAGAATTTTATTGGAACTTCAACAGTGGGTTCGAGTGAAGCGTGTATGCTAGGCGGGATGGCTATGAAATTCAGATGGCGCCATCTAGCGGAAAAAAAAGGAATTGATACGACAAAAAGAAAACCAAACTTAGTTATTTCTTCAGGATTTCAAGTTTGCTGGGAAAAATTCGGTGTTTACTGGGATGTTGAACTTAGAGAAGTGCCTGTTGATCCAGAACATTTAAGTTTAGATTTAGATCGAGTATTTGATTACGTTGATGAATATACGATTGGTATTGTAGGCATTCTTGGCATCACATATACAGGGAAATTTGATGATATTGAAGCATTAGACAAGATGGTTGAGGAATACAATAAAAAAAATAATGCTAATTTAGTCATTCATATTGATGGGGCTAGTGGTGGGATGTTTGTGCCTTTTGTTAATCCGGAATTAGTTTGGGATTTCCGCTTGAAAAATGTCGTTTCAATTAATACGTCTGGACATAAATATGGCTTAGTTTATCCAGGTGTTGGTTGGGTAATTTGGAAAGATCGGGAGTATCTTCCTGAAGAACTAATTTTTGATGTTAGCTATTTAGGAGGTCATATGCCAACAATGGCAATCAACTTCTCAAGAAGTGCTAGCCAAATTATTGGACAATATTATATGTTTTTAAAATTAGGCTACAATGGTTATCGTCAAGTTCATAATGAAACTAAAGAAGTCGCTATGTATCTTGCGAAATCAGTTGAAGAAACAGGGTTATTTAAAATATATAACGATGGGTCCAATATCCCAATTGTATGTTATACCTTAAAAAATGATGCACAAGTTAAATGGTCATTATATGATTTAGCTGATCGTTTACTCATGAAAGGGTGGCAAGTTCCAGCATATCCATTGCCAAAAAATATGGATAATATAATCATTCAACGCTTTGTCTGTCGTGCAGATTTAACTATGCCAATGGCTGAAGAAATGGTTGAAGACTTTAAAGAAGCAATTAAAGAGTTAGCAACAGCCACAGTGTTAGGCCATGATAGTGGTGATAAAGTTCACGGATTTACTCACTAAATATAAAGTATTTGTCCTATTTGTGGGAGTGAAAAAACTATATTAAATACAATATGTAGTTTTAAAAAATAGAAATTTATAAAATCAGTCAGCATGAATTATAAATAAAGTTGTCAGATTAGTTTCTCTTTCAGCTGATTATAATATGTCGCGCTAAGCGACACATTAAGGCACTAGTAAGTCATGTATTATCTTATAATTAGGTTAGTTAATTTAATAAAAATAGATTTAAAGGAGACGAACAATATGTATAGAAGTAATGGTAACTATGAAGCATTCGCACGAGCAAAAAAACCAGTCAGATCAGATGAAGTATCTGCCTATTTAGTCGGTTCAGGATTAGCCTCTCTTTCAGCGGCTGCCTTTCTCATCAGAGACGGTCAAGTGAAAGGTGATAAAATCCACATTTTAGAAGAACTCCCAATTGCTGGGGGATCTTTGGATGGTATTTACAAGAACGAATATGGATTTGTTATTCGAGGTGGACGTGAAATGGAGAGTCATTTTGAATGCCTTTGGGATTTATTTAGATCTATTCCGTCATTAGAAGTAGAAGATGCGTCCGTTTTGGATGAGTTTTACTGGTTAAATAAAGAAGATCCTAACTCTTCGAAATGCAGATTAATCCACAATCAGGGAGAACAATTCCCTACCGATGGACAATTAACTTTGAGTGAAAAGGCAATTAAAGAGATACTTGCATTGTGCTTAATGAAAGAGACTCAGTTAGATGACAAAAAAATCACGGACGTTTTCACAAAAGAGTTTTTTTCTTCTAATTTTTGGACTTATTGGTGTACAATGTTTGCTTTCGAAGAGTGGCATTCAGCAATGGAAATGAGAAGATACTTGATGCGCTTTATTCATCATATTGACGCTCTTGCGGACTTTTCATCATTAAAATTCACAAAATATAATCAATATGAATCATTAGTTTTACCAATGTTAGCCTATTTAAAAGAAAATGGTGTGCATTTCCAATATGATACAAAAGTTGAAAATGTATTAGTTACTTCTGAAAATGGAAATAAGAAAGCAGAGCGTCTAATTTTAAATGTAAAAGGTCAAGAAAAAATTGTCAAGTTATCAGAAAATGATTTGGTGTTTATTACGAATGGATCCATTACTGAAAGTTCAACATATGGAAATAATACTACACCTGCACCACCAACAAAAGAATTAGGAGGTAGCTGGAATTTATGGAAGAAAATGGTGGAACAAGATTCGGATTTTGGTAAACCAGAAAAATTCTGTGAAAATATTCCAGATGAAAGTTGGTTTGTCTCAGCTACAGTGACAACATTAGATAAAAAAATAGCGCCTTATATTGAAAAAATTAGTAAAAGAGATCCTTATGCAGGTAGAGTTGTAACGGGTGGTATTGTCCATGCGAAGGACTCTAATTGGAAAATGAGCTATACAATAAATAGACAGCCTCATTTTAAAAATCAACCTGAAGACCAATTAGTGATTTGGGTATATGCATTACTTTCTGATAAACCTGGAAATTATATTAAAAAAACGATTACTGAATGTACTGGAAATGAAATTGCTTCAGAATGGTTGTATCAAATGGGTGTTCCTACAGATCTGATTGATGATTTGGCTAAGAATTCTTGTAATACCGTTCCATGTTATATGCCCTATATTACGTCGTACTTTATGCCAAGAGCAAAAGGTGATCGTCCATTAGTCATACCAGACGGATACAAAAATTTGGCATTTATTGGTAATTTTGCAGAAACAGAAAGGGATACAGTATTTACTACGGAGTATTCTGTAAGAACGGCTATGGAAGCTGTCTATACCTTATTGGATATAGATCGTGGTGTACCAGAAGTATTTGCATCATCCTACGATATTCGAATGTTATTGAATGCTTCTTACTATCTAAATGATAAAAAAGGGATTAAAGAAGTGAAAGTTCCGCTATTAGAGGGAATAATCGAACGAAAAGGATTGAAGAAAATAAAAGGAACGTTCATTGAAGAATTGCTTGAGGATGCAAAATTGTTATAGTTTGAGTTGATTATAAAGTTAAGTGAATTAGTGAGAGTACTAAATCATTCATAACTTGTAATTTTATTTCTGAAGTCATGCACAATAATTTTATTTACTAAAATTATTGTGCTTTTTTACTTGCCTATAAGAAACATTTTTCCACGTAATTCTTTAATTCAGTTTGAAAGTAGTGTAAAGTAGAAGGGTAGCTTTAAGCTGAATGAAGAGAGAGGAGTTTTATTATGCAACTACCAGTTGAAAAAAATAGCAAATTAGCCAAGAATTTAACGTTAGCATCCGCTTTATCATTAACTGTTGTGACCTTATTATCTGTGTTACAAGTGCTTTACTTAGTGGCATTAAGCAATACAGATTTATCTAAATTGAAAGAATTAACAGCGGAACAAGCGGCTGTTATTCGAGAATCAATTACCTTGCCGACGATTTTATTTTTTGCAGGAATCGCCTTAATTTATTTGATTGTCACAGTTTTTATGTATCTATTTGTCATGAAAATTAAAAAAGGGAAAGCTATTTCAGTTATTCCTTACTATGTATCCATTTTAATGCTAGCTTATTCTTTTTTACAAAGTGCAATTGCAGTTAATATATTCAATGCTGCACTTTACTTTATTGTAGGCGTTGTTGTAGGTTTTGCAGTGTTTTACGGGTATAAATATAAAAAGAGTATCGTCTCAGAATAAAAAGTGAAGAAACCTCATTGCTGAATGAAGCGATGAGGTTTCTTTGTTTAGTTAAACAGGACTTTTTCTGCGGGCAAATTCAACAAAACGAAAACGGTCGAGACGATGCCGGGATTCAGTGTATTGAAAAAGAGTGGTATCTTCTAAATAAACGTCGCTACGTACGACTACAATATGTGTATCATCGCCTAAATCCATCAACTCTTGGTCTTCAGGAGTGATTGGGTCGACTGTGATTTCTTTCTGAGCATAGCTAATTGCGAGTCCCAGAGTGTGTTCAATATAGTTATAAATGGAGTCTTGCGCTGCAGCTTGAGGCATCTCAGAAATGATTGAGAGCAATAAGTAATCTTTATCTAGAATAACCACCTCGCCATTAAATCGGCGCTGTCTTTCGATGTAAATCACTTTAGTATCTGTGGGTAGTTTAAGTCTTTCAGCTAATTTTTCAGGGATTGTTTGGACTTCATTTTTAGTCACAATCGTTTCGCTTTTCATCTGTTGTGACTCTTGGAGCTCTTTGAAACTTGTTAAACCTGAGACTGGAAAATCAAATCGATTTACATCTAAAACGATAGAGCCTTTTCCTTGTTTTTTTTGAATATAGCCACTCTCGAGTAGTAATACTAAAGCTTTTCTAATTGTTTCACGGGAAACACTGTACTCTTTAGTTAACTCATTTTCACTAGGTAAAAGTTGACCAGGTTGATACTTTTTTTCTAAAATTGCTTTTTCTAAATCTAAGTAAATTTCATGGAATTTGTTCATAGGGTATCGACCCTCCTTTACTAAAAGTTCATTGAGCCATATAGGACTGGCTCAAAAGAACTAGCCTAAATAAAAAGTTCGTTGAGCTGGTTAGGCCTGGCAGAAAAATAGGAAATTCCAAGAAAAGTGGCTCTTTACTTTTTTGGGAATTTATCTTTTTTCCGAAGGACTGGCTCAAAAGAACTAGCCTAAAAAAACATTCTCTTACCATTTTAGCATAGACGGCTTTATAAATGGAGAGTGAAGTCAAATAAAAAAGACAAGCTCTAACTAGCGAGCTTGTCTTTTGATTTATTCGGATTATTTACGTGTGAAGTTAACTTCTGGTGTTGCGAAATCTTTATTTTTCAACATTAAGTCCTTACCTTGTAACGCAAAATTAAAATTCGTTAAACGATAATTAAAGTATTCATCTAAATTCGTATCTTTAAAGGCTGTTTCATAAGCAGCTTTTGTATAAACGAGTACGACTTCTTTGTCTGTTTCATCTTTAACTTTCACTTGATCGGTTAATTCTTTGAAGGCTTTGATATTTGCTTCATCAATCGTCTTTTTATCTAAAACAATTTTAACGCTTGTGTCAGTAGCCCCAAATTGATTAACACCCTTACGCGTTAATTCACTTGTGAAAACTAAATTCATACCTTTAACACCATTCATATCAACAAAGCTAAATTCAGACTTGCTCCCTTTATTGACAATTTTAAAGGTACCAGCTGTATTTTCTCCTTGCCATGTACCACCAATTTTACTGAAAAATGGGAAGACATAGTAGCCAAAGATTAAAACAGCAACAATCATAATACCTAATAAGCTATAAAGGATTTTACCCATGTGTTTAGCCAATTTACCTTTAGGTTCTTCATCTTCAAGATCCTCATCTTCTAAATCTTCTTCGTCAAATTCGCCATCAATTTCTTCACCTTCTATAGATACACCTTCAACAACACCAGAACTAGCTAGTGCTTCGATACCTTCTTCTAAAATTACTTCTTCAGCAGTATTTGTTGCAGTAGTCTCAGTTGTAGCGTCCACTTCGTTAAGATCCTTAGATGGAACTTCTTCATCAACGATTACTTCTTCGGTTACGACGTCATCTTCTACTACTGTTTCTGTATCAGAAGGTGCTACCTCATCTTCTTTGGCAGGTGTTGCTTCTGTTTCAGTACTTACTACTGTTTCTTCGCTACCTTTAAGAACTTCATTCTCAGGAGTAACAACTACCTCCTCTTCATTTTTCTTAATTTCTTCTTCGTTTGTCTTTTTTTCAGTCATTTTTTTTACTCCTTTCTGATTTTCTAATTTTGTACGTAAAGCAATGGAACGTACTATCCTTAAATTCACACTTTATAAAATAAACGAATGATTTCTTTAATCGCTATCTTGAAAATCGCAACATATCTTCTATTATATAACATTTTGGTTCCTTTATGTTTGTTTTATTTTACCTTATTGAGTGAATAAATGAAAATTTCAGTCAATAAAAAGGCTTTTTTTAGAAGGCTAGAGTCAGTGAGTTGTTTTTTTATTAGAGGGAAAATCGAATTAAACCATACATGCAAAAAGGAATTTCATTTCAGAGTATTTTGTAGCTGTTTTTTTATTAGGATTTTTAAATTTAAAATAATAGTGTTTATCAGTAGATGAAAATGAACGATTTATGTAAATAAAGATCAAATTAAGTATTGAAACACCCATAGATCATTGACAAAAGCTTTTACGAACGGTATATTTTTAGTATAGTTAGAAATGACTTTTGTTTTTTACTAATTTAATTTTAGATAAGAGTAGTCGAGTATACATAAAAAAGAGTCAGGTATTCATTCCCTTTTTAGTAAAATAAAGTCGGAAGGGATGCTTTTGTGTTGGTATAAAATTGAAGGAAGTGTCCGTTCAGGTATGTTGGATTTAAAAAAATTTAAAATCGGATTGCGCACATTAAAAACAGGGATTAGTGTGTTTTTATGCATGCTTATTTTCACCATATTTGATCGTGGTACACCGATTGTTGCTACGTTAACGGCGGTTTTTGCGTTAAGGGAAGATATGAATAACACCTTGAAGTTTGGTCGACATCGGATCGTGGGAAATACCTTTGGGGCGATTTTTGCTGTTGTTGTCATTTTATTATATGAATGGGTTGGCAATATTGTTTTAGTACAGCTAGTAGGTATTCCACTATTAATTATGATTATGATTACGTTTTGTGTCGCAACAGGGCATAGTGAAGGTGTAGTTGGAGCTTGTGGTACATTTTTAACGATTATTTTTATGATTCCGGAAAACGAGTCTTTTGGTTATGCGTTGCAACGTGTAGTCGATACCTTTATTGGCACTGGGATTGCTTTAGGTGTGAATCATTTTATTCGTCCTAAAAAAGCACGAGCTTCTTCTATCGAGTAAGTAATTATTCGTCAAATCCACAAAAAAACCACTTAGAAAGTTAGATTTCTAAGTGGTTTTTTAATGTAGTTAGAGAACTATTTTAGTTAAAGAAACCAGTCAGCCAGTTAACAAAGTTATCCCAGTTTGTTCGAACATTTTGTAAGAAACCTTGTGCTTGCTCTGAATTTAAACTATTTCGTGCTTCGCCTAACCAGTTTTTAGCATTATTCATGACATCTTCACCAAAACGATTTAATTGATTAATCAATTCTTTATTATCGATGGCAGATGAATTTTGAAAACGAATCATAAAATTGACAATCTCCGTTTTTTGTTCGGGTGTGACTACATTTTCTAAACTATTATTTTTTAAAGCGTCATTCACGATACGTTCTACGTCAGCTTTGGTAGCAAGCTCATCTTGCTTTTTACGGATACTCGCAAGCTCCGCTTTGATTTCAGCAAAAGCCACATTTAAATTGGCATCACTAAACTTAGAGTTATCACTATTCGCATCACTAATACTTGAAATAACCCCTAGCTCTTCTTGTCCAACTGCAATGGCTTCTTTATCAAGTGCTTGGCCGTTTTCATCGAAAGCCATAAATACACCCGCCAAAGCTCCTTCGCCAGTAACTGGAACAGCGGAAGCTACTTTGATAGTGGCATCTGTGACACCGGCCGTAATACTAGCATTACGATATTGTTCTGTTGTGATTAATGTAATATTTTTAGGTGTAACAATTTCAACTTTAACGCCATCACCAGCAGATGTTCGTTGAATTAATGAGCTTGAAAATACTTGAGCTCCGGGGTTATTGCTATTTTGTAAATATTTCCCAATTACTGTCCCATCTACAACAAATTCATCTACAGAATCATCTTTTTTGATGCCTAGCAAATCCCTAGTTTCTTGAATTTGAGCATCACTCAAAGTTACTCCTCTAGTAAAGGCCGGTTTACCCCAAGTTTCATTAATAGGTGTTTGAGCAAAAGCAGTGGTTGAACTAACTAAAAATCCTGTAGCCAATAGTCCTACGAGCCCCGCTGTGATTATTTTTTTAAGTTTCATATCCATACTCCTTCATAGTCAAAATAAGTAAATAATTCTTTTATACAAGTAGTAGGTACATTGTAGCAATATTCCTGCTGGTTCTACAACTGATAAGACTACTTAATAAAAGAATCTTACAAATTTTAAGAGAAATTTAGAGTAATCAGAGCATTTCTTTTGCAAGTAAGCGATAGACATTTAAGCGTTTTTCTTGGCTATGAGGGGTACTGATAATCATCGCTTCTTGAAATCCATAGTACTCGCTTTCTTCTACTAAACGATCTGCCACGGCTTTGGCTGTTCCTACAAAATGAATTTTGCGACTCTCCTGTATTTTTAAACGGTCCATTTCGGTCAAACTGAAATTTTGGGCTTCTTCAGGAGTGATAATTCCAGTTAATTGGCCTTTGGTCATCATTAGACGCTGGATATCTGTTGGTCTAGCTTCAAATTCAGCTTCTTCTATGCTTTCTGCAACAGTTGCTAAATAAGCGACATTGATTTCAGGTTTTTCCATAAAATAAGAGGGGATGAAACGATCTTTATACAGACTTAAGATTTCTTTAGTCATGGAACCACTGAAAAATTGGGCAAAGGAATAGCCGACTCCCATGCGTGCTGCTTCTAAAGCACTATCGCCACTAGAGCCTAAAAGCCAAGCTTCAGGTAAAGTAACTGGTGTAGGCGAAGCAATAGTTGTTTGGTAAAGTTCATCTACCGGGACTTTATCATTGATTAAGGCTAATGTTGTTTCTAGTTTTTCGTATAGTTCTCGCATTTGCGGCCGTTTGCTTTGTGCTAAAGCGTAAATAGCTTTCATATCTCCACCAGGCGCACGACCTGCGCCGAAGTCAATTCGTCCTGGACTTAAGGCACTGAGAGTTTTAAATGTTTCTGCCATTTTTAACGGCGAGTAATGCATAATCATAGTTCCACCTGTCCCTAAACGGATATTTTTAGTTAAGGCAGCTAAATGAGCGACAATGATTTCTGGGGCAGCACTGGCGACAGATGCAGAACCATGATGCTCTGCAAACCACATCCGGTGATAGCCTAATTCGTCAGCTAACAGGGCTAATTCTTTGGCTTTATCTAGTGCTGCAACGGCAGTATTTCCTTTAGTAACGGGTATTTGATCGAGTACACTTAATTTCATTATTTGTAGGCCTCCTAGGTTCCACTTATTTTAAATAAGATTACTACTTATTATAACCTTCCTAGTTAGATAAGTGAAATAAGTTATCTTCAAAAAATTAACTAAATTCAATGGTTTAAATTAGACAAAAGTGATGTTAACGGTTAGGATTAACATGAATAACATGCTTCATAATTGAAAGGGGTATTTTACTATGTCTGAACAAACTAAAAAAATCTCTACTTTTCTCACATTTTCTGGAAATGCTGAAAAAGCGATGAATTTATATGTCTCTTTGTTTGAGGATGCTAAAATTCTTTCTTTAACGCACTTTGGAGAAGGTGATCGTGGAGTTGTGGGTCAAGTGATGAACGGTGAATTTGAAATCAATGGTCAATCGTTTATGGTGATGGATATGGAAAAACAATATGCTCCAGAGCTTAATTGGGGAGTATCAATTTTTGTACGTTGTCAAGATGAAGCTGAATTTGATCGTTTATTTACAACGTTTTCTGAAGGTGGTTCTGTAATGATGGGACCAGAAGCTGTGAATCATTTGCGTAAAGTTGCTTGGGTGACAGATTCGTTTGGTATAACTTGGCAGCTAATTTGGGAATAGGTATTGATTAAGTTAGTGCGCTTAAGATAAAGCTGTAATTAAAAATATAAAGGAGGGTTTATAATGAAACATATTAAAAAAGAATTCCTGCTTAATTGCAAACCAGAAGAAGCTTGGCAACTAGTTGTTGACCGTAATAAGTATGAAAAATGGGCATTTGCATTCCAAGAAGGGTCAACTTACACAGGCGATATGGGATTGAATGAAACAATCTCATTCGTTGATGGTTCAGGGGATGGTTTAGTTTCTAAAGTGGTTGTTTTTGACCCAGAAAAAGAAATCAAATTCTCATTTTTAGGTGAAGTCACTAGTGGTAAATACGTTGAAGTTCCAGCATTTGCCGATATGCTTGAACATTATATTTTTGAGCCGGTGGGTAATCAGACTAAAATGTTTGTAGATGTTGCGATGGATGATGAATATTACGACATGATGAATGAAATGTGGGATCAAGCTGGAATTGAGCTTATAAAACTAAGCAACTAATTAATAAGTACAGAAATTTTAACTCGTTATCAATATGACTGATTGTTGATTTTTCTAAAGATAATGAATGAGGAGTTCGTCTCACATTTATTATCTTTTTTCGTTTAATAGAATATAGGTGATGAAAGGATTTAAATATGACTAAAAAAGAAGATATATTAATGCAACTAAATAATCCGCCGACTAGTTTGGGGGACTTGCGAAAAATAGCTAAAGATATAAAAAAAGATCATGCATTAGCTATGGAACTGTGGGATACAGAAATATATTTAGCACGACTGTTAGCCATTCTCATTATGGACAAAAATATGCTTACTCAGGAACTAATTGATAAATTAGATAAAGATAGTGAAGAATATAATACTAGTGAAAGAAATCAGTTAATCGATTGGCTAATGGCAAACCAACTAGCTAAAAGTAAAAAAACAATATCGCTTATGGAATCGTGGCAAAACAGCCAATCATCGCTCCAAAGACGTGTTTTTTGGTATTATCAAGGTCGGCTGCGCTGGATGGGGAAAACGCCACCTCCAAATACTGAAGAGCTACTGTTATTGATTGAAGCTCAAATTGAGAATGAAGCTCCAGAAGTACAATGGGCAATGAATTTTACTGCCGCACAAATCGGAATCTTTCAAAAAGAATATCGCCCAAGATGCATTCAATTAGGCGAGCGAACAGGTTTGTATAAAAATCAAAAAGTAGCAAAAAATTGTACGCCTGATTATTTACCGCTCTATATAGCCATGCAAGTTGATAAATTAAATAAATAAGTGGAAAATAGAAGCTTGGATCAATCATTCAACGAGGTTTTTAAATACTATCGATGAATTGTTTGAGACTATCAGAAAAAGTCACACTATTGTAGCTAGCCTAGCTACAATAGTGTGACTTTTTAATTTTTGGTAATTGTATTCAAGTATTTTAAAGTTAAGTGATGAACTGAATGATTTTAAAAATTTACATAGGTTAATACGGACAACGGAAGAGGGGCAGTATCTGATTATAAAAGAAATTCTTAATTTTTATGATTGTTATTTTTAACTGCTTGAATCTAAGTTGGTATTCGTAAATTTGAAAAATAACTATCAATAATAGTTATTATCTGACAATTGCTAAAAATTGAGATTTCCTGTACAATAAATCATCATTTAAGTGTTATTTTAACAGATGAATCAACAGTAATTCTTGATTTAAACAAATTTTTTTGAGTAGCCGAAATTTTAATTAAAGGAATTAACTTGAGTAGCGTTTATTAGAAAATTGTGATAAAGTCTATAAAATACGAAATGGAATTTTGAAAAGGTTGTGATAATAACTGCCAAAAATTAAATTAAGGTATTTGAGAAAGGGGCATGAAAGTGATTATTTAGAACTATTAGATATAGGGCTAACTATGTAAAAATTGTTATCATGTATGAGATTTATCGGAAGTTGTAGGTAATTAAGGAGAAAATCAACGACTGAAGTTATAAGAATAGCTTGTTTAATACAGAAGTTAAAGTAAAAAAAAGAGAGTTGATTAGATATGAGAAGAATACTGTCGCCGCAAGACGGTCGCATTTTAAAATTAGTTGAGTTTTTGTATGATAAAGATGAGTTATTCATGGGCGATCTTTGTACTAGCCTGAATGTCTCTTCTAAAACATTAAAAAGAGATATCGAGCAGGCGAGGTTAATTCTATTTCCTATTGATATTAATGTTAGTGGGAATAAAGGTGTGAAAATTGTCATTCCTTCTAGCTATTCGATTGTGTATATTTATTCTGCTTTGCTTGCTTCAAGCCCTGAATATAATTTACTTGAAAAACTTTTTTTATGTGAAACTTATACAGTAGAACAGTTGTCAGAAGAGTTGTTTCTTAGTTCATCATCTTTGAGAAGAATGATCAGCAGAATTAATGTTGTACTACAGGAAGAAGGAATGGAAATCAATTTAAGCCCGTTGCAAATAACGGGGGATGAACAAAGAATCTGTACCTTGTTTACTTATTATGTGTTAGAACGTTATTATTTGAATAAAACTATTTTCACAGAGGCACAAATAGCTGCGGTTAAGGCGCTTATTAATTTTACATTTAAACAATATGATGTTGATTTTGAATTAGAATGTCGAAGTAGAGAACAAACGGAAGTGTTTATATTAGTGCAATTAATTCGACGAAAAAATAATCATTTTTTTGTTGATAGGTCAATTCTTACTCGGGAAAATGTTTATTCTGATGTTGACACTTCGGCAATAAGAGAACAATTAAAAGATGCTTTTGATACAGATATTAATAACCAAAATCTACTTCAATTCTTTGCTATATTTTTAGATGGGAAATGGTCTTTTAGTTACAACCAATTAGTAGAGCACGAAAAGATAAATAATCAGCTTAAAAAAACAAAAGAAAAATTTGAAGAATTAATTGATAACATAGCTTTTAGGTATAACATTGAACAAACGAACAGAGAAGAATTATTAACGCGCCTTTGTAATAGTCGGATGATTGAGTATGGAACGCATCATGTTTTATATGAGCAATCCTTAGATATTGTCAATCATTTTTGCCATGACTATTTTGAAGGGATTGAGTTTATCCGTTTGAAATTAAAAGAAATTTTTCAAGATGAAGGGTTAGAAGAATATAAATTAAATGACTATATCCGTATATTGATCATCTATTGGGACGATTTTGTAATCGCACTTGAGAGTGAAGTAGTACCATTGAAAATTGGCTTTATTTATAATACAGAAGAGAAGTTTATGAAACATATTCAAAATAAAATTACTTATAGATTTAAAAAACGCTTTGATGTTAAAATTATGGATTGTTGCTTAACGGACATAGAAAGTATCAAAAATCAATGCGATTTAATTCTCACGAATATACCTGGACTTGTTATTCCAGATGTAGAAGTCCTTTGTTTTCCAACATATCCAAGGGAAAAGGACTGGTCCAAACTAGAAACCTTTTATTCCAATTTCTATTTTAACAATCAAGGTGAATGATTTTTTTGTTATTTATTAATTTGGTTTTAATTGTAATTGATCAGAATTAGATACATTAATCGAAATGAAACAATAATTTAATAGCGTTATTAATTAGAATGCGTTTCAAAAACTCCATATCGGTTAGGAGTTTTTGAAATGTATTTTTATTATTAAGTAGACTAAAATTAAATTTGTTGAAGCAACAATATTTTTTTGAAATTTAAAATAACGAACGTAAAAGGTTTTTTTATTTGAAATTAGGAATAGTTAAGTATCCATGATTTATTCACACAAATACATATCTGATTGGAATAAATTGTCTATGCTATCTAAGAATAAATGTATGTTCAAATTAATAATTGTGAGAGAAACGAAACGAGATGGAGGAAAGTAACGTTGAGAATAGAAGATAAGTGGGAAGATGGAATATTATACTCTGTTGAGTTTCAAGTATCTTTAGAGGGTACGGTGAAAAACATTAGAAGGAATGTTGTTCTTCCAGAAGAGTTAGACTTTTCAGAATTAGAAAAACTAGTTAAAAAAAGTTTTAATTTAGTGACGAAAGTGCTATTCGTCGAATATTGTTCGGATGTCTTATTGTTAAAAAATAATGGTTAATTTAAATAGATGAATCATCAATCTAACGCGGGTTTTAGGTAACCCCTTACTAAAAACCTAAGGCAATAAATTAGTGGGAGGTGAAAAAATTGAAGTAATTAAAGCGTTTTTTATAGGGGGACTTAGTTTATTTTGTTTTTTTACTTTTTCGTCAACAAGTATGGCAAATACAGCAATTAGTCAAGCAGGTATTTATTTTACTGAGAAAGAAGAAGCAGGAGATGTAGATCTGCAAAAAAGTAAAAAGCTGCCTAATACGCAAGCTGATAGAACCAAGTCAACGTTACCACAAACGGGAGAAAGTGAAAATTTCACTATACTTTCAGTCGGATGGATCCTGTTAATGGTAGTAGCAATAATAAAAAGAGGAGGAATAAAAATGAAATTAAAAATGATGACAGTAGTAGGGTTAATTGGGAGTGGTATGTTAGTAGGTACAAGTTTAGTCCATGCAGCAGAAACAGCTGCACCACAAGATGAGATTACAGGAAGTGTTGATGGAAAAGGTGGAACGTCCCGTGGATATATCAATTTAACAGCTGGTGATACAGGCCCTAAAGAGCCTCTTGAACCAACAGTTCCACCAGGTGGCACAGGAAATGAAGGAGTTTTAACCTTAGATAATATCGCTCCTCTTCACTTTTCTACACATAAACTAGAAGGAAAAGAACAAGTGTACACATCAGTTGTAGAAAATTCAAATATTCAAGTAACAGATGTCCGTGGCGAAGAAACAGGTTGGAACGTTCAAGTATCACAGACACCATTTAAAGACATGACAGACGAAACAAAAGTCTTGAAAGGGGCTAAATTAATTTTACCAGCAGGAGTCGTAAAACCAGATGAGGGCAATGTCTCTCTCGCACCGATAGTTCAGTCTGTTGAAGTCAATGCTGATTTAGCGGTAGTAATGAATGCAGCTGCAGGAACAGGCGCGGGAACATGGAGAACGGTTTTTGATAAAGATGAAATCAAATTAACTGTTCCAGCCGGAAATAAAAAAGGCGAATATATGTCGACAGTTACATGGACATTAATGGATGCACCAAAATAAAAATAGAGAATAAGGAGAAATAAAAATGAAATTAACTAAGTATTCTATCGTAGGTTTAGGACTTTTAATAAGTGTTGCAGTTTTAGGAAATCAATCTGTTGAGGCAGCTGAGGCAAGTGCAGGTTCTTCGAAAGCAAATTTTGAATTACAAGCAGGCGACGATACAACGGTTCCGGAGCTGTTAGATCCAGAAATTCAACCTCCAACATTAAATAAAGGCCCATTAAGTTTAGATTCGGTTTCTAGCTTTAATTTTCCAACTAAAAAATTAGGCTCTGAAGCAAAAGCTCCACTTGAAGCAACACCAGTTGAAGGCACGAAGCTAGGTTTACAAGTAACGGATTCTCGTGGACAAGATTTAGGTTGGAATTTAAAAGTTAGTGCAACAGCTTTTGAAACGGCAGATAAATCATTAACCTTAAAAGGTGCTGTTATGACGATTCCGAAAGGGAAATTAACGACAGAAGATGGCGTCGACCCGCTTTTAACACCAACAGCTTTCAAAGTAGATTTATCAGCAACAGCAACAAGTATCATGAGCGCGACAACCACACAAGGTCGTTCAAGTTGGAGTAATGCCTTTGAAGGAAATGGAGAAAAAGTCACGTTAGCGGTTCCTGCAGGGAATAAAGTAGCGAGTTATGTTTCAACGATTACGTGGTCATTGGAAGATGCACCGTAAACAACTAAAAGAATAAAAAAGGATGGTAAAGAAAAATGAAAAAAAGTTCATACATTATGGCGACAGTAGTCTTGGCTTCTTTAGCTTTTGGAGGAGCAGAAGCACAAGCAGCAGTATCAAGCACACATACATCAGAGAATAAAATCAATTTTACAGCAGGTGAAGGCGTTGTGACCCCGCCTGTTGATCCAACCAATCCAGACAATCCAAATGTACCAAGCCCAATTGACGAAACAGATCCAGAAAATGCAGGAACTGGTCAAACCGGACCATTATCGATTGATTATGTTTCCAATATCAAATTTGGCGAACATAAAATTACAGGGAAAGACATTGCCTATAAAGCGAAGAATGCCAACCCATTTATCCAAGTAACGGATTTACGAGGGGCAGGAGAAGGCTGGCACTTATCAGCTAAAATGAGCGAATTTAAAAGCGGAAATAAAGTGTTGAGAGGTGCAACGTTAGCCTTTAAAGATGGTGTTGTCAAAGCAGGAAGTTCAAGCAATATTTCTGTAGCCCCAACTAAATCAGATGTTTTATTTGATAATACAGATAGTAAACCGTTTATGAATGCGATGGATAAAGGTGGACGTGGGACATGGGTAACAGTCTGGTCTGGAGCAGATCAAGCCAATGAAGCTGTTCAATTAAATGTGGTAGCAGGAACGCCAGAAGCGGATACAGAATATACATCTTCTATTACCTGGGAATTAGCAGACGCACCAAAATAAGCAACTAAATTTAAAATTTGATAGAAAGGGTCGTTTTTTTCAACGATCCTTTCTATTCTAGTTAGGAAAAGGGGAACACAATAAGATGAAGAAAATCATTTCGATACTCGCTTTATGTCTACTAGGGATCCATTATATGCCGATGACAGGAGAAGCTGCAGAAACAATGGCCTACTCCGTTAAAGCGAATATACCAGAAAACCAAATCAACAAAACACTTACTTATTTCGATTTAAAAATGGAGCCAAATCAAAGACAAGAGTTGACGTTAACCGTCAGCAATTCTAGCGATGAGAAAGCCACGATTCTTATTTCTCCAAATGTAGCGATGACCAACCAAAATGGAGTGATTGATTATAGTAAAATGGATGAGAAATTGGATTCTACGTTAAAAAATCCAGTCACATCTCTTATTTCTAAAGCACAGGAAGTGACATTAGAACCGAAAGAAAGCAAAGAAGTTTCCTTCACTGTGCAAATGCCTGAAAAAGAATTTGATGGGTTGATTTTGGGTGGTTTCTATATTTCTAAAAAGGAAGACGATTCAGCTTCAAAGGATAAAGAAAAAGATGTGCAAATAAAGAATAAATATTCCTATGTGATTGGACTCCAAATACGAGAAAATACCAACGAAGTGAAGCCTGTGATGACTTTACATGATATTAAACCTGTCTTATTAAATTACAGGACAGCGGTCACCGCGAATCTTAAAAATACGGAAGCAACGATTATGAAAGATTTAGCTGTCGATGCAAAAGTGATGAAAAAAGGGACTACAAAAGTGCTTCATGAAACAAAAAAAGAAGGAATGACAATGGCGCCGAATTCGAATTTTGATTTCCCGATTAGTTGGGACAATCAAAGTTTAGACCCAGGGACCTATATGTTGCAATTGGTTGCACAGTCAGGTGAAGAGAAGTGGGAATTTGAAAAAGAATTTACTATATCTGCAAAAGATTCAACCGACTTAAACAAAGAAGCTGTTGAATTAGAAAAAACAGAACCGAATTGGATCTTGATTATTTCAATAGTTATAGGAGTGATGTTCCTTCTTATTCTAGTGGTTGTTTTCTTTATTTCTCGTCATCAGAAGAAAAAAGCCGCAGAAAAACGTGCACGTTTAATCAAACAGAGAAAACGAAAGAAACAACAAGAGTTAAGAAAAAGAAAAAGTAGTTCAGAAGAACTACCTAAAAAAAGACCAAATAATCAGACCACAAAAAAATAAAGTCAACTAGATTAATTCTTTATGAAAGGAGAATTTATCATGCTAAAAAAACATAAAAAACAAATAGTGTTTTTTTTCTCAATTAGTTTAATTTGTGTTACTTTGTATGGGAATTATGAATTTTTAAAAGGGCGTATATTTGCGGAAACAGCTGAAGAAAGCAATGTACCAGAAATTAAGAAAATTGAAAGCAATGAGGACACTAGCTTAGAAAGTCCTTCAGAAGAGAGTCAAGCTAATTCACAACAAGTTGAAAAAGTAACTAGGGAAGCTGCTGAAGACGGTTGGGTGGCTACAAAATACTCCGATTCTATTGAAGAAGGTGGTAATAAAATTAGTTGGAAATATGGTGAATCTTGGTATTACACATACAATAACAATAGCTGGATAGAGGGTGATTTACTCTATACAAATTTGATTGTTAACGATAGTATTTTAACAGATTTTACGAAAGGATTCGTATGGGCAAATCAAGCTGGATCTTCGTATGCTAAAAATCCTACAACGAATACATTACGTCGAAGTTTTGAGTATCAAAGTTTTCAAATTGCTATTCTTCAACAATTGTTAGATGACGGGGCGGTAGTAGTCAGTTATCAAGTGACGAATAAGGCTTCAGTAGCTAAAAAAATTGGAGTTTACCAAAGAGTTAATCTATTAGATAAGTCCTCAGTACAGGTTCTTAACGGATTCAAAGGACTAAATGTTGCACCGAGTTCATTGGCACTGGTGCCAGACTCGGGAACTATGCCAAATTGGACAGCTGGAGTTAATGGAAGAGTAAGTAACTTTGCCGGATACAATCCAAATTCCGTCAATGGGGTTGGCTGGGAGTCAGGGAAGAAGCAACCAGATTCATCTATCGACTTGAAAGAAAATAAAGGACTATATCTAGGTAATACAGATGTAGTGATGAAAAATCCAGGGGTTATGGTGCAGCCGAATGAATCGACTACTTTTAAACAAATTGTAAAATTGGGTAGAATGGTTCCTCCAGCTGTTACATTAGATCAAAAAAATACGGAAATGTATAAAAACGAAAGTATAGATATTACAGGAACTATTTTCGATAGTAATAATCATAATTATCGGTTGTATCTGGAAATGGATGATATAGATAAAACGCTAATTCCCTTAAAGGATTTTGCCAATATACCTTATCAAGAAGTGCAGAATTATCAAGTAACTATTGAAGGGAAACATTTTAAAAAAGGAGATCATATCGTTTCAATTGTTGGGATTGATGAATATGGAACTCAGTCAGTAGCTCAAAAATTGTCCCTTACAATTAAAGAAATAAGTGGAACACCACTTCTACAAAAGGTTAAAATTGGCGATAAAATTCAAGCAGATATAACGAAATTATTTGCAAACATTGTTGGAAATGAGACGAAGTTGAAATCGGTCTCCCAAATAGATTCTACAACAGTAGGATTTCAATGGGCAGAGGCAGTCTTGATTGATGCGGATTTAAAAGAAGAATCTTTTAAAATACCTGTAGCAGTGTATGATGCTGAAACGACAACATTTAATGATATAGATCATCTTGTGCTAGATGTAAAAGATGATCTAGAAATTACGATGTCAGAAGTAAGTGTAGCGGTTCGAGAAAATCGTTTAGATGAATTAATTCTTCAAAAAAGCGAAGCCAAAGCTTGGCAAGCAGAAAATGGAGAAGCAGTCACTATGGAAGTCGCGCATAATGTGAAGTTGCAATTCGGAAAGTATGAAGCAACAATTAGAGCAATAAGAAAAGACACAAATAAAGTCCATACAAAAAAAATCAGTCTATTTATAATAGACGGGCCCTTAAAAGATGGCTGGGAATTTGTATCAGCTGATGAATCGGTTTCGAAGGCTGGATACAAAATTGAATGGGATCAAGGTTCTTGGTGGTACACATTTAATGGGAATAGCTGGATATATAGAAATTATCTTGAAACGAGCTTAATAATAAACGGCGTATTTCCAGCGGGAACATCAGATGGTATGGCTGGGTATAATCCAGTTGGGCAAGGGTTTTTAAGAAAAAAACAGACGGAATCAATTTATAGCATTCAGAGAGAAACGAACTCCCTTAGACGGACGTTTCAGTATTTAGACCGCTATAAAATTGATATAACTCAAAGATTATTAGAGAATAATGGGGTTGAAATTACGTATCAAGTTACAAATTTTGGTTCAGACACTCAAAAAATCGGTCTTAGTCAATTTTCTGCTACGTTTTTTGGTTCAGCTTCATATCCAGTAGTTGTTACACCAATCAATAACTTTAAGGGAATTAATTTAACTTACAATGGGTCTTCTATGGTTGTTATACCAGATCCAGAAACCATACCCAATTGGGCAGCTGGCCAATTGGCAGATAAGTTTCAACAATACAATGTACAAAACGCGAATGGCGTTGGTTGGGAAACGGGAAAACGATACCGTAACGATGGTGGAGGTTTGTTGTCTCCACCGGCTGTTTTAAAAGAAAACCAGCCTGTTAGAGTATCGAATACAAGTATTTCAATGAAAAATCAAGGTGTAGACATTGCAAGTAATGAGAGTACATCATTCAAACAAATTTGGAAGTATGGTGTACTTGCACCTCCGAAAGTTACGCTGAATCAAACAAAGGCTTCCATGTATCGGGATCAAAAAGTTGAAATTGATGGAACCATTTCTGATGAAGATAATATGGATTATCGCGTATATCTAGAATTGGATGATAAGGATAAAACATTAGTTCCATTAGCTGACTATACAAACATTCCTTATAATGAAGTTCAAACCTATCAAGGAACAATTGATGGGAAACTATTTTCACCAGGAATTCATACAGTTTCAGTAATTGGGATTGATGAGTATGGAACACGTTCCGCAGCACAGAATATCGAATTGACAATTACTGAATTAGACGCCACACCTGACGTTCAAAAAGTCAAATTAGGGGAAGCGCTCAATAACGATTTAAACATTTTATTCAAAGAAATCAAAGGAACAAATGTCACATTAAAGCCATTATCGATGGATTCCTCAGTAGTAGGATTTCAATGGGTAGAAGCAACGTTAACTGATGGAAAACGGGATGTCATAAAAAAAATTCCAGTTAACGTATATAATGCCGAAAGTACACTATTCAATGAAAAAGATGCCATTGCTTTAGATGCTAAAGATACCTTCTTTGATTTGGTGGATGTGCGCAAAAACAGTGAAGAAGGAACTTTAGATGAACTGGTTCGTCAAAAAGTTGAACCAAAAGCATGGGATATGGCTGATGGAACAACTATTCCTATTGAACTTATTACAAATGAAATTGAACCAGCCTTTGGTATTTACAGTGCCACATTCAAGGCTACCAAAGAAGGTTCAGGGGGAATGTTACAAAAAAATAGTCAGCTATCAGTTGGTGGCGAACTTAAATTTAAAGAACTACCAAAAAACTTAGATTACAAAACAACAAAGTTAAGTCAAAAAACGCCATACGTGGAGCGAATACAAGCTGATTGGAAAATTGAAATAGAGAACACAATCGGGTCAAACTGGTCGTTATTTGCTAGCGCTGTTTCTTTTGAAGATCAAGCAAAACAAAAATTAAGAAGTGCCTTGATTCTTAAACAAAATCAGATACCAGATTTAGTTATTAGTGAAATAAGCCAAAAAATCGCAACAGGAAGTGAAACTTATCCAATGATTCAGTGGGCAGAAACAGAAGGTTTGTTATTGAAAGTCAGCCCAGATGCCAAAGTTGGAAACTACCAAGGTGAAATAACGTGGTTATTATCTGATGCTCCTTAAGAGAGCTCACTAGTAATAAAATATTCTGTTCTAATTTAGGCGCTACCATTGACAAATGAGCGAAATACATGTATATTTCTAACGTATAGTAAAAATTAATTATAAGTGATTCAATTAAATAATACAGCAGTCAAAGTGCTTTTCCATTTCTAGCTAATTTTAGCCAAGGGGTGGAGTGGGCACTTTTTTGATGCAAAAAAATAAGAAGGAGTGAGATAAATTGTCATTAGAATTTGATACAATTGCAGCCGTATCAACGCCGCCAGGAGAAGGTGCGATTGGGATTGTGCGTTTATCTGGGGAAGAGGCTTTACAAGTTGCTGATAAAGTTTATCAAGCAGGTACTAAAAAGTTAGTTGACGTTGCCAGTCATACGATTCATTATGGACATATTCGTGATCCAAAGACTTCTGAAACGATTGATGAAGTGATGGTTTCGGTGATGCGTAGTCCAAAAACATTTACGCGAGAAGATGTTGTGGAAATTAACTGTCACGGTGGCATTACATCGGTGAATCAAGTCTTGCAAATCGTTTTGCAAAATGGTGCACGTTTAGCTGAACCAGGTGAATTTACAAAACGCGCTTTTCTAAATGGGCGCATTGATTTATCGCAAGCTGAGGCCGTGATGGATTTGATTCGTGCGAAAACGGATAAAGCGATGTATTTAGCGTTACAACAATTAGATGGCAATTTATCAACTTTGATTCGTAATTTACGTTCGGAAATTTTAGATACATTAGCGCAAGTTGAAGTGAATATTGATTACCCAGAATATGACGATGTTGAAACGTTAACGGCACGTTTGTTAGTGGAGAAAGCTTACCATGTTAAAGCTAGTATTAACCAATTATTACAGACGGCAAGCCAAGGGAAAATTTTACGTGAGGGCTTGGCCACAGCTATTATTGGTCGTCCTAATGTTGGTAAATCCAGCTTGCTGAACTTCTTATTGCAAGAAGAAAAAGCAATTGTGACGGAGATTGCCGGTACGACGCGGGATGTTATTGAAGAGTATGTGAATGTCCGAGGCGTTCCTTTGAAGCTAGTTGATACTGCGGGAATTCGTGAAACAGAAGATATTGTGGAGAAAATTGGTGTAGAACGAAGTCGTCAAGCCTTACAAGAGGCGGATTTAGTTTTACTGGTCTTTAATCAAAATGAACCCTTAACGTTAGAGGATAAACTGTTAATTGAAGCTACGGCTGATAATCATCGGATTATTATTTTAAATAAAATGGACCTACCAAACCAATTAGATTTAGCTGAGTTAGAAGGATTAGTTGATCCAGCTAGTATTGTTAAAACGTCAATTTTAACGAAATCAGGAATTGATGTTTTAGAAGAAAAAATAGCGGCGTTGTTTTTTGCAGGTGCAACAGGCGATCGCGATGCAACCTATGTATCCAATGTCCGCCATATTGCTTTATTGCACGATGCAGAAGCAGCTTTAGATGAAGTCATTAACGGCATTGAAGCGGATATGCCAGTTGATTTAGTGCAAATTGATATGACCCGTTGTTGGGATTTATTAGGTGAAATTACAGGAGACAGTGTGCAAGATGAGTTGTTAACACAATTGTTTAGTCAATTCTGTCTAGGAAAATAGAACATAAGAGAAGGGAACGAGATAATGGAACGATTTGAAGCAGGAACATTTGATGTTATCGTTGTTGGAGCAGGTCATGCAGGTTCAGAGGCGGCTTTAGCTAGTGCAAGAATGGGGCAAAAAACCTTACTTTTAACTATTAATTTAGATATGGTTGCGTTTATGCCATGTAATCCATCTGTTGGTGGACCAGCTAAAGGAGTTGTCGTTAGAGAAATCGACGCTTTAGGCGGAGAAATGGGACGCAATATCGACAAAACATACATCCAAATGCGGATGTTAAATACAGGTAAAGGACCAGCTGTGCGCGCATTACGTGCACAAGCGGATAAATTCCTTTACGCAAACGAAATGAAACACACGATTGAGCGTGAAGATAATATTATTTTACGCCAAGGAATTGCTGAAGATTTAATTATTGAAGATGGTGTTTGTTTAGGGATTGTAACCAATACGGGAGCTGTTTACCGTAGTAAATCGGTTATTTTAACAGCTGGAACGTCTTCTCGTGGTCAAATTATTATTGGAGAATTAAAGTATTCGTCAGGCCCAAATAATTCACAGCCTTCGATTAAGCTTTCAGAAAGTTTGCTACGGAATGGCTTTGAATTAGCGCGTTTTAAAACAGGAACTCCACCACGCGTAAAAGCGTCAACGATTGATTATAGTGTAACTGAAGAGCAACCAGGCGATGAAAAAGCGAATCACTTTAGCTATGAAACGCCAGATAGTGCTTATGTGAAGGATCAATTATCTTGTTGGTTAACGTATAGTAATGAAAAAACTCATGATATTATCAAAGCCAATTTGCACCGCGCACCGATGTTTACAGGGATTGTTGAAGGGGTTGGTGCACGTTATTGTCCATCTATTGAAGATAAAATCGTCCGCTTTAGTGACAAACCACGTCACCAAATGTTCTTAGAGCCAGAAGGACGTAATACAGAAGAAGTTTATGTTCAAGGCTTGTCGACTTCAATGCCGGAAGATGTGCAATTAGATATGATTCGTTCAGTGGCAGGCTTGGAAAAAGCCGAAATGATGCGGACAGGTTATGCGATTGAATATGATGTCGTTGTACCTTATCAATTACGTCCTTCATTAGAAACAAAAATCGTTGAGAACCTATTTACAGCGGGTCAAATGAATGGAACGTCTGGTTATGAAGAAGCAGCAAGCCAAGGTTTAATGGCTGGGATTAATGCAGCTTTGAAAAACCAAGGCAAGGAACCATTTGTGATGAAACGTAGTGAAGGTTATATTGGGGTTATGGTGGATGATTTGGTGACAAAAGGCACGATGGAACCTTACCGTTTACTAACTTCTCGTGCAGAATATCGTTTGTTGTTACGTCACGATAATGCAGATTTCCGTTTAACTGAAATTGGACATGAAATTGGATTAGTCTCAGATGAACGCTACGAAACTTTCTTAGCTAAAAAAGCTTTGGTTGAAGATGAGATTAAGCGTCTAATGAAAACACGTTTGAAACCAACAGCTGAATTACAAGCTTTCTTGGTTGATGTGAAAGGTGCTTCTCCTTTAAAAGATGGTATTTTAGCTGCTGATTTCTTGCGCCGTCCTGAAATGACTTATGAGGAAGTTGTGAGCTTTGCTCCTGCTACGATTGAGTTGCCGTTGGCTGTCAAAGAACAAGTTGAAATTCAAATTAAGTACGAAGGATATATTCAAAAAGCGATTGAAAAAGTAGAAAAAATGAAACGCATGGAATCTAAACGCATTCCAGAACGCATTGATTATGAAGCTATTAATGGTTTAGCGACTGAAGCTCGTCAAAAATTGGTTAAAATTCAACCAGAAACAATTGCCCAAGCGAGTCGAATTAGTGGCGTTAATCCAGCCGATATTTCTATTTTAATGGTCTATGTGGAACAAGGGAAAATTGCGAAAGTTGCGGAATAAAGCCTTTAATTAGAGCTTTTTGTAATATTTAGCAATTTAGTAAAAACTACCACTTTAACTATCCTTGTTTTAGAAGTTAACATAATTTCATTTGGATAAGATTTGTAAAGGTACTTTATAAGCTTCATAGTAAGAGAGACACTCTTCTTACTATGAAGCTTTTTATTTTTCTATAAATACTGGATTGAACGTCACATAGGAATTTTACCTTTTTGCGATCCTCACGCGAGTATAGTTATCAATAAGTATCAAGTTATTCCGTATAATCCTATCGTTATAGATTATTTTGTAGTTATAATTTTTAATAATTACTATTAAAAGGCAACAAGAAAAGAGCAATTTTTATAAATAGCGTTTTTAAAATTTGACGAGAAAACACCAGAGTGCAACAGCGAAGAAAATTACAGCAAATATTAAACTATTCCACAGTCCTAACATAATAAACGGAGAGGTATTTTTATCTCCTTCACTTTTTATACTAGCGAATGTTCGCCAAGTTATCACTAGCTGCCATATACTTACTAATAAAAAAACGAATCCTACTAAATATCTCATAATAATTACCTCCTTTTGGTTAAAGATAACACTTAATGGAAGCGTTATCAAATTAAGATATAAACTATTATTTTGTAAAACGACTTGATTGATATTATAGAAAAATATATTGAAGATTTTGATATTGATGTTGTTAAATGAATAGACATGAATACTTGTGATTGATAAATGTTTGTCTATGTGTAACAAGGCAAAGTTGCGGAATAGGATTGAGTAGTAAAACGAAGAGTAATTGAAGATATAAGATGTAGTTCACCTCGCTAATTAGGCTGAAAAGTTTAATTAGTGGGGTGTTTTTTTGACTATAATGAACTAGTGCGGTCGAAATAAAAGTAGATTATTAAAAACAAGTCATGTACAAATAATTAGAAAAATAAAATGTTTTTAAAATTAAAAACTCGAAATGAATTTAATTATATTATAATTTTTTAAACCATATTATTTGGAATAGTAAAAAGCTTGTGATAACATAAAGAAGTAGATAAAGTTAGAAAAAATAAAATGGAGGTAGATGGATATGGAAAAAAGGAAAACTGGGTTTAGAACTTATTTAACAGATGGAGAAGCAGGAATTAATATTTCATGGGGATCTATTTTTGCTGGTGTTATCACTTTTTTATCAATATTTATAACTCTCTCTCTAATTGGTTCTGCTATTGGATTTGGCACGCTCAAATTGACGACGGATCAACCTTTTGAAGGTGTAGGTACGGGTCTAATTATTTGGTCAATTATAATGTTAATTATATCTCTAATGAGTGCAGGTTTTGTAGCAGGTATCGCTGCAAGAAGAATCGGCTTGTTACATGGGTTCTTAACATGGGCGACAAGCATGTTACTAGTGGTTATTTTAGTTAGTTTTACAGCTGTAGGTGCTTTTTCAGCAGTTGGCTCATTATTAGGAAATGTTGCATCTGGTGTAGGCAGTGGAGTTCAAACTATAGCTTCGGGCACTGGTGATGTTATATCTAAAGGGATTGATAAAGTTTCTGATGAGGTAGGGACTGTGAATACATCTGAATTACAAGATAATATCGATAAGTATTTAAAAGATACAGATGTACCAGAATTACAACCTGATTATTTGAAAGACCAGTTAAGTCAAGCAACGGATACAATTAAAGATGCTGGAAAAGAAGCTCTAAAAAATCCAGATGACTCAGATAAAATCTTTGAAACAACTGCAGATTCACTAAAAGAACAAGCAAAAACAATTGGAGATTCTGTAGATAAAGACGCTATTGCGAATGCAGTTGCTAAAAATAGTGATCTTAGCCCAGAAGAAGCGCAACAAGCTACTGATAATATCTATAATGAATTACAAAAAGCTTCTAAGGAAACACAAGAACAAATTGATACGGTTCGTGAAAACTTAGAGGAAACAAAAGCTGACTTAAAAGAATCAATTGACGATGCAAGAAAAGCAGCAGATGACGCAGCTGATGCGACAGCTAAAGCATCTATTTGGGGCTTTGTTGCGATGGTTCTTGGTATGATTATTACTTCTTTAGCGGGACTTTGGGGATCAAATTTAGTTAAAGATCCACAACGTGAAGTTAAAATGTAATAAAAATCAATCTATGTAGGAAATACTCGAGCTAGCATTTTAGCTCGAGTATTTTTATATATTGTCTAATTAGGTTAATTTTGGCCGATATTCTTGATTGGCGTCAATCAAGATTTTATGGAAATCATTGATAGAATCGATTCAATCCTGCTACATCAATTTAAGAGTGAATGGGCATATCTGTAAAATATTTTAGAATAAGATTATTAAAACAAATGCATATCGGAAACGTTTCAATTTGGTTGATGACTATGCTATACTAATATAAAAAAGTGGAGGATAACATGAAAGCAACGATGAAAGATGTGGCAAAGCTTGCCGGTGTAGGTGTAGGAACTGTTTCTCGAGTCATTAACGGTGTCCGTGTAAAAGATAGCACATTAAAAAAAGTGAATCAGTCAATTCAAGAATTAGGCTATGAGCCAGATATATATGCAAGAGGAATGAAAACAAATCGATCAAATACGATAGCTCTGATTGTTCCAACAATTTGGCATCCGTTTTTTTCTGAATTTGGATTTCATGTTGAGAAAGAGTTGAAAGCGTTAGGCTATAAAATTTTTCTGTGTAATTCAACTGGAGATCCTGCTGTAGAAGACGAATATATTCAAATGATTAAGCAAAATAAGGTTGATGGGATTATTGGAATTACGTATACAGACATTGATAAAAGCGTTTCTTCGGATATTCCGTTTGTCAGTATTGACCGCCATTTTACGAGTAAGGTAACTATAGTAGCAGCTGATAGTAAGCAGGGTGGGGAAATAGCTTTTAATGAATTGAATAAGAGAGGATGCCAGCATTTTGCTTTTGTTGGGACGCACCAAGATAAAGAAAGCGAGACGAAGAATCGCCGGATTTATTTTGAGAAAAGTGCGCGTCGGGCTGGGAAAAAAATTTCTATTCTAGATTTTGAAGAGCCGATTATTGATTTTGAAAATCAAGTTCAAAAATTTTTTATCGATAATCCAACAATTGATGGGCTTTTCGGAATTAATGATTTTTTAGCAATGGATGTGATGAAAGAATTAGAAAAACTAGGTAAAAGAATTCCTGAAGATATTCAAGTAATTGGTTTTGATGGTGTGAAACTTTCAGAAGAACGGGAGTACTTGATGACCACGATTCGTCAGCCTTTAGAGACGATGGCTAAAGTTGCTGTTGAGCAAATTATGAATGCAATTAATGGAGATCCGATTGACTATAAGACGATTATTCCAGTCACATTTATTGAAGGAAGTACAACTAAAAATTAGAATAGAAAATAAAAGGAGTGTATGATTGTGCAGTTATACGGCAGTATCGAAGGTGGAGGCACAAAATTTGTTTGTGCAATTGGAGATGAACAACTGGAAATAGTGGAAAAGGTAGTCTTTAAAACAACAACGCCAGAAGAAACATTAAAAAAAGTTGTCCAGTTTTTTGAAGAAAAACGCGTTTCAGCAATTGGTATGGGTATGTTTGGCCCATTAGAGCAGCGCGTTGATCATGAAAAATATGGCTATATTACTAGTACGCCTAAACAAGGGTGGGCCAATGTCGATGTGGTGAGTCAATTAAAAGAAGTGCTTAATGTGCCTATATATTTTACAACAGATGTGAATTCTTCGGCTTACGGTGAATTTATTTCTAGAGGTGCTGTACCTGGGCTAGTTTATTACACAATTGGAACAGGGATTGGAGCAGGGATTGTTTTGAATGGTGAAATTATTGGTGTGACGGGTCATCCCGAAATGGGCCATGTATCAGTAAAACGTAGATTAGATGATGCTGATTTTGAAGGTGTATGTCCTTATCATAAAGATTGCCTTGAAGGGCTAGCTAGTGGACCTACTCTTCAAGCTAGGCTTGGCATTTTTGGAGAATGTGTTGCTTTAGATCACCCTGTTTTTGAGCTGATCGGTTATTATATTGCACAAGCTTGTGTTCAAGCTACCTTAACTTTGCGTCCCAATGTGATTGTCCTTGGTGGCGGTGTTATGAGCTCGAATTTATTAGAAATTGTAAAAAAAGAATTTAAAAAAACGTTGAATAATTATATTGAAATAGAAAATATAGATACGTATTTAAGCTTACCGACTGTGGTAGAAAATGGATCAGCGACAATTGGAAATTTTGCGTTGGCTAAAAAAATAATTTAAAAATTTATAAAATCGTTGTTGAAAAAATGAATTATATGGTGTAATATATTCTATATCGGAAACGATTCCAAAATGAGTTGGTTCTTTTTTTAAGACAAAATGGAAACGTTTCAAAAATGAAAGGAGAAAAAAATGAAACAAAAAGTGAAGAATAATTTGTTTTATATGCGAAAGAATTACCTATTATATTTATTGGTGTTGCCAGCAATTGTTTTAACGTTTATTTTTAAATACGTCCCAATTTATGGATTACTCATTGCTTTCAAAAATTATAATCCTCTTCAAGGGATCATAGGAAGTGAATGGGTTGGACTCGAACATTTCACTCGATTTTTATCATCGCCTAACTTTATGATCTTGTTAGTAAACACTTTGAAACTAAGTGTTTATGGTCTATTACTAGGGTTTTTCCCGCCCATTATTTTGGCAATTTCATTCAATTTATTAGCTAGTGATAAATTGAAGAAAAGGCTGCAGCTAATTCTCTATGCACCAAATTTTATATCAGTTGTAATTATCGTCGGAATGATTTTCCTATTCTTCTCAAATAAAGGACCTGTCAATCATATTTATGAATTTTTTACTGGTAAAACGGTGCCGTTCTTAACTGAACCTGATTTCTTTCGACCCTTGTATATTTTCTCGGGCATTTGGCAAGGAATTGGATGGTCGTCGATTCTCTATACAGCAACATTATCAAATGTGTCACCGGAATTGATTGATGCTGCAAAAATTGATGGCGCTAACATTTTACAGAGAATTTGGCATGTTGACATACCCGCAATTAAACCTGTCATGGTGATTAGTTTTATCCTTGCTGCAGGAGGGATTATGAGTGTCGGTTACGAAAAGGCTTACTTAATGCAAACAACGATGAATTTACCGAGTTCAGAAATTATCGCAACTTATGTTTATAAAGTAGGGCTTCAATCAGGAGATTACAGTTACTCAACTGCCGTTGGCTTGTTTAACTCCTTGATTAATCTTGTTTTAATCATTGCAGTCAACCAAACAGTGAAAAAATTAAATGATGGGGAGGGGCTGTAATGTTGAATAAACAGACTAGATTTGACCGGAATGTACTAATCGTTAATCGAGTATTGATTGGCTTATTAGTTTTTATTACCATCGTTCCATTAGCATATGTCCTAGCTGCTTCATTTCAGGATCCAGATACGTTAATGAGTCAGGGAATTAGTTTTAATTTGAAAAATTGGACACTGGCAGGTTATCAAAAAGTTTTAGCCAATGATTCGATTCTTCGCGGCTTCGTTAACTCAATGTTTTATTCTTTTGCATATGCAGCCTTTTCAACGATTATTACGATGCTTTGTGCCTATCCTCTTTCAAAAAAAGAATTTGTAGGTAGAAAAGTAATCATGTCATTTTTCTTGTTAACCATGTTCTTTGGTGGGGGATTGGTTCCCACATATATGGTTGTTAAAAATTTAGGGATTTTGGATACGCCATGGGCAATCATTTTGCCAGGTGCAATTAATATTTGGAACATTATATTGGCTAGAACTTATTTCCAAAGCTTACCTGATGAATTAGAAGAAGCCGCAAAAATAGATGGTGCAAATAGTATGCAAGTCTTTTTCAAAATCTTATTACCTTTAGCTAAACCAATCATGTTTGTTTTATTTTTATATGCCTTTGTTGGCCAATGGAATAGCTACTTTGATGCAATGATTTATATTAAAGACCCTGATTTACAACCTTTACAATTAATTCTGCGAAATATTTTAATTCAAAATCAGATTGATACAAATATGGTTGGCTCACAAGCAGCTATGGCGGAAATGGAAAAAGTCGCTCAGTTAATTAAGTATGCGACAATCATTATCTCAAGCTTACCGTTAATTATTATGTATCCATTCTTCCAAAAATATTTTGATAAAGGTGTTTTAGTTGGTTCAATGAAAGGATAATTTAGTTGATTTTAAACTTATAAATTGGAGAGGAATTAGGATGATGAAAACAAAAAAAATGATAATCATTGGTTTTTCAGCAGTCGTTTTACTAGCATTAGGTTCATGTGGAAAGAAAGATAATAGTAGCGCAATGGCAAGTAAGGATTATGAGTTAACGAATGTTGAGTTTCCTTTAAAAGAGAAAGTTGAGCTGAAAATGCTAGTTTCTGAAAATTCAACGGCGCCTAAAGATCCAAATGATATGCTGATTTTTAAACGTTTAGAGGAACAAAGTAATGTTCATATTAGTTGGACAAACTACGCCAATGATTTTGCGGAAAAGAGGAATCTAGATATTGCTTCTAGTGATTTACCAGATGCTATTTTCAATGCTGCAGCGAGTGAACAAGATTTACTTACTTGGGGTCAAAATGGTGTGATTGTACCTTTAGAGGAAACAATCGAGAAATATATGCCAAACTTACAAAAGGTTTTTGAAGAAGCCCCTGAATATAAGCAGATGTTGACGGCACCAGATGGCCACATCTATTCTCTGCCATGGATTGAAGAACTTGGAGAAGGAAAGAAATCAATCCATACAGTAAATTCGTTAGGTTGGATTAATCAGGCTTGGCTGACTAAATTAGGCTTAGAGCACCCTAAAAATCCAGAAGAGCTATACAATGTATTAAAAGCGTTTAAAGAACAAGATCCTAATGGAAATGGTAAGGCGGATGAGATTCCGTTGAGCTTCATTTCTAATGATGATGGCAATGATTTGAAGATGTTATTTGCAGCCTTTGGCGATGGTACTGGAGATAATGGAGATCATTTAGTTGTGGATGATGATGGCAAGGTACAGTTTACTGCAAATACAGAAAGCTATAAAAAAGCAGTCAAGTTCTTTAATAAAGCTTATGAAGAAGGTTTAATTGATACAGAAAGTTTTGAACAAGATTGGGCTAGATATGTTGCAAAAGGAAATGATCAAAAATACGGATTGTACTTTACTTGGGATCCGCATAATGTGACAGGAGGTACAGAAGATTATGTTATGTACCAACCGATGGCCAATGAAAGTGGCAAAATTAATGTGACTAGAACAAATAATTTTGGTTTTTCGAGAGACCGATTTGTTGTTACTTCCGCAAATAAAAACATTGAATTAACAGCAAAATGGATTGATCAAATGTACGATCCTATTCAATCTATTCAAAATAACTGGGGAACCTATGGCGATAAAGGTCAAAATATTTTTAAATATGACGAAGAGAAAAATCAATTAACTCATGAACCTCTTGACGGTGCAGCTCCTGTTGAAGTACGTCAGAAAACTGCAGTTGGTGGACCACTTGCGATTTTAGATACGTATTATGGGAACTATACAACCATGCCTGATGATGCGAAATGGCGTCTTGATTTAATGGATAAATTTATTTTCCCATATGTTCAAAATGAAAATAATTATCCGAATATCTTTTTATCTGCTAAAGATACGAAACGTCTCGCTGATATAGAAGCAGATATGAAGGATTTTGTTCTTAGAAAAAGAGATGAATGGCTGACAAAAGGTAATATAGACCAAGAATGGAATGACTATTTAAAACAATTAAAAGCGTTCGGTTTGGATGAATGGCTAGAAATCAAGCAAAGAAACTATGACGAATACTCAAAAGGATGATAAAATGACTGTTGATAAATGGATTTCAGAAAATAAAGAATTAGTGAACACAATGTATAAGCCTTTGCACCACTTTTCGGCACCGATTGGTTGGATCAACGATCCCAATGGCTTTGTTTATTATAAGGGAGAATATCACCTATTTTATCAATTTCACCCTTACTCAGCTAAATGGGGTCCAATGCACTGGGGTCATGCTAAGAGTAAAGATTTGTTGAATTGGGAACATTTACCTGTAGCATTGGAGCCTAATCAGCCCTACGATGAAGGCGGCTGCTTCTCAGGGACAGCTTTGGTCCAAGAAGATCAATTAATTTTGATGTATACAGGTGTTTCAGAAGAAGATGGAAAATCGCGTCAGATCCAGTGCATTGCTGTGAGCACAGATGGGATTACATTTGAAAAGTCGCCGCACAATCCAGTGATTGACGAACGTCACGTGAAAAATACGACCGACTTTCGTGACCCTAAAATATTTCGAAAGAACGAGAAATATTATTCTTTAGTTGCTTCTACAAAAGATGGAATTGGGAATGTCCTGCTATTTGAATCAGACGACTTGGTTTCTTGGGTATTTAAATCTACTTTTTTGACGGCGGAACCCCATCAAGGGAAAATTTGGGAATGTCCTGATTTATTTGAATTAGACGGGAAAGATGTTTTAATTGTCTCGCCGATTGCATTTACCAGTGAGGGGGCACGTTATACGAATGTAAATAGTTCTGTATATTTTGTTGGTAAGGTTGATTGGGATACCTATAAGTTTATTCCTGAAAGTTATGAAGAAATTGACTCAGGATTGGATTTTTATGCACCACAGACCTTAAAAGATGATCGGAATCGTAGAATTTTGATTGCTTGGCAACAAATGTGGGGACGAAACATTCCAACGGATGATTTAGGTCATCACTGGGCAGGAAGTATGATTATACCAAGAGAACTTAGATTAGTAGATGGGAAATTAATTCAGACAATAGTTTCTGAATATAATGAAGCTTTGACATTAGCTAGTTCTCAGAATGTAGATCGATTATATAGAGGACAACTTGAGCCTTTTGTTCAATTAGAGACTACCGAGCCTTTTTCTATTGAGATAGGCGCTGATGAAGATTATTTGCAGTTTGATTATGATGGAGAATCGTTGATGATAGATCGTACAAATCTTCAACAGTCAATCCAAGGCGAAGAAGAGCAATCAGATAAAAGAAGTAAATGCTACTCTTCGGAAAACTTAATAGTCAAAATATATGTAGATAAAGCTTGCTGCGAAATTATTGTGAATGATGAAGTAACGTTTTCAACCACCTTCTATTTGGAATCAGTTGACGCAGAAATTAAAGTAAAGGGAAAAGATTTAAAGATAGATGTGTACAATAAAAAAATCTAATGTTTGGTGAAATTTTAGTAGCCCTATTTTTTCATGAAAAGTGATAAAAAGCCATATTTTGATGGAACTATTAATCTCGAATAGAGAGTTTTAATAGTTCTCGGAGAATGTGGTTTTTCTGTTGTACTTTACTTTATTTTCATAGTTTATTAATATAAGAATGAACGTTCTAGAAAATTCCGGAAAGGATGAAAGAATCTATGGGAAGAGCAAAAGAGTTTGATCAAGAATTTGTTTTAGATAAAGCCATGCAAATTTTTTGGGAAAAAGGCTATGAGAAAACTTCTATGCAGGATTTAGTGGATCATATGGGAATTCATCGCCGCAGTATTTACGATACATTTGGAGACAAACACGAATTGTTTTTAAAGACACTAGATTGTTATGAATATAGGCTTAATCATATAATTAAGCAGAGATTGACGCAAGATATGACAATTAAAGAAAAGCTTGAAATGTTATTTTTGATTGTCGTCTCAACTGATGACGAGTATCCAAAAGGGTGTTTGATTGTAAATACAGCGACGGAATTATCCTTGTTAGATAAACAAATAGAGCATAAGATTCAAGAACTATTTGAGAAAAGTGAAACGTATCTTTATATGTTACTAGTTGAGGCTAAGAACAAAGGAGAAATTTCAAAAAGCGAAAATTTGCGAGAGTTAGCAAGTTATTTGCATAATGCATGGGTCGGTATCAGAGTGTTGGTGAAGACCACAAATGATCAAATGAAACTACATTCGATTGTAAAAACGACATTGTCGATAATTAAATAGAGAGAAGGCAACGATATGAGTAAAAAATATACAGTGATTACAGGTGCAAGTTCAGGTATTGGCTATGAAACAGCTTTAGCCTTTGCTGGAAAAGAGAAGAATATGATCCTGATTGCAAGGCGAACAGAGCAGTTAACTGAATTACAAAAAAGGATTCAAAAACAATATCCTAATCTAGATATTATCGTAAAAATAAGTGACTTGTCAGATAAAAAACAAGTTTATGGGCTATATGAGTCATTGAAACAGTATGATATTGAGACATGGATCAATAATGCAGGAGTTGGTGCTTCCGGAGCGTTGATGAATAATGATTTGAAACAAATTGAGCGAATAATCCAAGTTAATATTGAAGCAACAACTATTTTATCAACGTTATATGCAAAAGATTACGCTAATGTACAAGGTGCACAACTAATTAATGTTTCATCAGCAATGGGATATGTAATCGCATTAGGAAATGTTGCTTATTCTGCTTCAAAGTTTTTTGTTAGTGTTCTGACTGAAGGTCTAGCCGCAGAATTGAAAGATGCAGAGTTACAAGCTAAAGTTTTGGCGCCTGCTCTTACTGCTACAGCATTTATTCAACAATCAAGTGATTCAGAGTTAGATTATGAGAACTATCAGTTGCGCTCGCCGCAAGAAGTTGCCTCCTACTTAATGGCACTCTATGAGAGCACTCAAACGGTAGGAATTGTGAATGAGAAAAATGAATTTATTTTAAGTAATCCCATTTTTCCAGTATTTTCGATATAGTTTTTATTTTTTTATTAATATTAGAATGAACGTTCTAGAAAGAAGGAAAGTTAAATGAAAAATTTATGGAATCCGATAACAATTAAAGAGCGAGTAGTAAAAAATCGCTTAGTGATGGCGCCAATGACGCGTAGCAGAGCCAAGGGAAATGGTGTTCCAAGTAAGCTAATGAGCAAATATTATCAACAACGCGCTTCAATGGGATTAATTATTACAGAAGGGATTCAACCTTCTGCAGTAGGACAAGGTTATTTGTATACTCCAGGTATCTATACGGATGAACAAATAATCGGATGGCAAGAAATAACAAATGCGGTTCATCAACAAGAGGGGACAATTTTCTTTCAATTAATGCATGTTGGGAGAATATCTCATCCTGATAATGTAAAAGGATTACAGGCGCAGGCTCCATCAGCGATTGCACCAACAGAGGAAATTTTTACTGGTAACGGTATGCAAGCTATTCCAGTTCCGCTTGAGATGACAAAAGAGGATATTAAAATGACAGTGGATGATTTTCGTTTAGCTGCTAAAAACGCGATTCAAGCAGGCGCAGATGGTGTTGAAATCCATAGTGCTAATGGTTATTTATTGCATCAGTTTTTAGGAGAGAATTCGAATATTCGAACAGATGAATACGGAGGTTCAATCAAAAATCGCGTTAGATTTGTACTAGAAGTAGCACAAGCTGTCGCTGCTGAAATTGGCGCAGATAAAACGGGAATTCGGATTTCGCCAATGAATCAACTGGGTGGTGTTGATGAAGGAAATGCTGGGAAGCAATTGTATAGCTATTTAGTATCTGAACTAGCGAAATTAGATTTGGCCTACTTGCATATGATGTATGTCAGCCATGAGGACTCGTTATTGAAAGATATTCGCACAGTGTGGCCCAATGTATTAATTATAAATCGACCTAGTCGACCAGTTGATAAAATTGATTTTGATATTGTGAATGGAAATGCTGAAATGGTTTCAGTTGGGACGTTGGCATTGGCTAATCCAGACTTAGTTGAACGTTTAAAAACAGACAAACCACTTAATCAGCCACATCCTGAAACCTTTTATGGAAGTGAAGGAGAAGTTGGCTACACAGATTATCCATTTTTATAAAAGACTAAATAAAATTGGAAGACTGAGAGGAGAAACAATGAAAGCAGCTCAGATTAATAAATATACAAAAAAAGTGCATGCGAAAATTACAGAAATATCGATTCCTGAAATATCAGATAATCAAGTGTTAATAAAAACAAAAGCAGCCGCTGTTAACCCGCTAGAAATTCTAAATATAACAGGGGCAGTAAAATTAATTCAGGATTATCAAATGCCTTTAACTATTGGGAATGAATTGACAGGTGTAATAGATAAAGTTGGCAAAAATGTTCAAGGATTTAAAGTTGGTGATGCTGTCTATGCTAGACTGCCCATCGATCATATTGGTGCTTTTGCAGAATATGTTGCTGTTGCTGCTGATGCTATTTGGTTTTTACCTGACCATTTAGATTTTATTACAGGAGCCGCAGTTCCATTGACAGGTTTAACAGCCTATCAAGGTCTGCACGAAAAGTTAAATGCTCAAGCAGGACAGACCATTTTTATTCCAGGTGGCTCAGGTAGTTTTGGACAAATGGCGATACCTATTGCAAAAGCGATGGGATTAACTGTAATTGTTTCAGGAAATTCGGCAGCTAAAGAAAGAACTTTAGCAGTTGGTGCAGATCAGTTTATTGATTATAAAACAGAAAATTATTGGAAAGTACTAGACTCTGTTGATTTTGTAATAGATACTTTAGGGGCCGCAGAATTTGAACGAGAGTTATCTATTATTAAACCAGGTGGTCGTTTGTTAAGTCTCATAACGGGACCCAATAAACGTTTTGCAATAAGCCAAGGGTTACCGAAATGGAAACAATTTTTATTTGGTTTAGTGGGTTCAAAATATGATAAGAAGGCAAAAGAAAAAATATTGACTATCATTTTATCTTTGTTCGAGCAGACGGAAACCAATTGAAACTAGTATCTGAGATCATTGAGAAAAATAAAATTATTCCAGCAATTGATCCATCAAAATTCCGCTTGGAAGACATTAATCAAGCTTTAGAACTAGTTGAAAAAGGCCATCCACAAGGAAAAGTTGTTATAAGGTTTGATTAATAATAAGGAGGAAAAGCAAATGGGGTATGTAGAGGCACCTAATTTATTTATCAAAGATGCGCATGGGAAGAAATTTGCCTATCGTGAAGTTGGTAAAAAAACAAATATGCCATTGATTCTGTTGACACATTTATCAGCAAACTTAGATAATTGGGATCCTAAAATCGTGGATGGTTTAGCCCGGAAATTTTGGGTTATTGCCTTTGATGGTCAAGGTGTAGGTTTATCTGGTGGTAGTACGCCTAAAAAAATTTTAGAAATGGCAAACGAAACTGTTTCATTTATTCAAGCATTAGGATTGAATAAAGTTCATATTTTAGGTCTTTCTATGGGAGGAATGGTTGCCCAAGAAATTGTCCTGTCACACCCAAAACTGGTTGAAAAATTAGTTTTAGTTGGTACAGGACCAAAAGGCGGTCAGGGAATTGGTCGTGTTGCAAAAGTAACGAATTATTCAATGTTACGGGCTCTGATTACGTTTAAAGATATAAAATACTATCTATTTTTCACCTCATCCCAAAGTAGCCGAACAAAAGCTAAAGAATATTTGATACGATTAAAAAGCCGTAAGAAAAATCGAGATCAATCAATTCGATTACGTAGCTATAATCAGCAATTGAAGGCTATCAAACGTTGGAGCCGCGGGGAAATAGACCCACTTGAAGAAATAAAACAACCTACGCTAATTATAAATGGGGACACAGATATTATGGTCCCGACAGCTAATTCTTATGATTTAGCGCAACGAATTAGTGATAGTAAATTGATTATTTATAAAGATTCGGGACATGGCTCCTTATTCCAGTATCCTGAAGAATTTGTTTCAGATGTGGGAACATTTTTAATGGTCTAAAAATAACTTATATACAATTTGACTTAAACAAACTGATTATATGCTTAATTGATTTTAGTTTTGTAAGTCCTAATCGAACGAATGCTAGTTGTTTATTTTTGCAGTATAAATAAGTTAAATAAATCGTTACGATTGTAAAAAAACGATAAGCAGTCCATTAAGGTATCACTTATTTTTATTAAAGCCTATCAATTCTTAGGCTTTTCTTTTTCTTGTTTAATTATTTTATAGACTGTCGAAGTAGCTAAACCACTAATCGTCGCTATTTCTTTAACAGAAAATCTATTTTCATAATAAAGTTGGAGTGCTAATTGATTTTTTTCTACTAGTGGAGGACGGCCTAAAGATTTTCCATTAAGTTTTGCTGCTTCTAGCCCAGCCATAATTCTTTCATTGATAAGCGAAGCTTCCATTTCAGAGAAAGCGCTCATAATGGTAAAAAAAATTTCCCCATAGGTGTTGAAGTATCAATATTGTTTTGGATACTAACAAAATGAATGCCTCTTTTATCAAAATCTTCTAATAAATGAAGCAGTTGCTTGGTGCTTCGGGCTAAGCGATCTAATTTAAATATCACTAATGTATCGCCTTTTTTCAATTTTTTAAGGACTTGTTTTAAGACAAGTCTATGTGGGTTTCTACCACTATCTTGTTCTTGATAAAGCTTGTTTACCCCAAATCTTTTTAATGCTTGTTCTTGTGAATCAAATTTTTGATGCGCTGTACTAATGCGCATATAGCCAATAATAGCCATTTATTTTTCCTCCTACACAGTTTCAATATAGTCCAACATTCCACATTTTAAGCTATTTAGCAGAGATAAGCTATAAAATAATTGGATAAGAAGTATTTAAAAACAAAGCTTTCTGAAAAAAAACTTGCTATTAGGTACTTATTCTATTAAACTTATGTTTTTTGTAAAAAGGAATACATACTATAAATTTCAGACCGGAACTCAATTATAGCTGCGTTTATCATTTTTATTTTGACGTTATTTTATTTTTCTATTTAACATATGATTTATATAAACTATTTTTATAAATAGAAAGTAGATAGCGCAAAGAAACTGTGAAAGAGACACCTTTGTGAGTCGTAAATAAGTATTTTTTCTTAAATTAAATTTTTAGAATGCCCAAAATTCAACAAGAAAAGGTGATGAAATGAAAAAATTAAAAATTATACAGGCTTTGCTTGTATTTAGTTTACTTATTACGACGATTAGCCCGTTGTTAGTAGTTGCAGAAACTTCGGAAAATAATGAGGTATCACAAGCAACAGACATTGTGACAAGAGCAGATTTAGGGGATCAAGACTGGTTAATTAATGAGGTCAATAAACAGCTAGCGCCTAAAACTATTGGAGTGGATACAACTTTTGAAGATTTAGATAAAATTGTGAGAATCCGAATTACGACAAATGGAAATAATAATCCTCCAATTGTCGGGCAAATACCGGAAGAAATTGTGAAACTTAAAAATTTAGCTCGATTGGAACTTTTTTCTAATGAGCTTACTGGTAAAATTCCCCAGGCATTTAGTCAAATGCCTAAATTAGATTATCTGCGGATTGATTATAATCAGATGACAGGAACCATTCCCGAGGGATTAGGCAATATCAGTTATATTAATTTTACTAATAATAAATTTGTCGGGCAGTTGCCAAAAAGTCTATATGAGAATCGAACTGGAGAGAACGAAGTCAATATTTCTGGAAACCAAGTGACAATCAATAACATGTTAGAAATTCCAAAAAGTATATATAATGTAGCTACATTTCTATATACTGGAGGGTATGATGGCCACATTGAAACAAAAAACAATTATTTTAACAATCTCAAATCTACAGATGTTTTTACTCCTTTCTTAGTGGGAAGCCCGACCTTCTTAGATTTATTTGTAAGTCAAAGCTTCGATCGGGAACTTTTCCCAGAACATGTTTTGACAATTGAAGATACCTCACTAGGTAAAATTATTTACGAAGGCGAAATAAATTCTAACTTATCTTTTCCACTTGAACAATGGGAGTCAGGGAGTCATTTATTAAAATTCACTCTAGATGAAGCCTTTAATAATCCTAATAATAGTACGTTTGTCACACTTGACATAGCAGCTACTGAAACAGTGAATGTGCGCTATCTTGATGAACAAGACAACGAAATTCATGAGTCCAATCTAATTAAAGGGTACAGTGGCGAAGCTTATGATGCTACGACACCTGAATACAAATTAGATATTCCGACTTATAAATTAGATGAAACTCAATTACCTTTAAACGCTATCGGTACAATAGGTAGTCAATACCAAGAAGTGATTTACCGTTATGAAAAATTAGAAGGCGCACCAGTAAAAGTTAACTATCAAGATGAAGTAGGCAATGAACTAGCGCCAACAGACATTTTGACTGGCAAATTGGGAGTTTCATACAGCGCAAACGAGAAATCTATCAAAGACTGGCTGTTGAAAATAAAGCCAGAAAATGAAATAGGTGTCTTCACAGATCAACCTCAAATAGTGACATATATTTATGAAAAAGTAGAAGGCGCACCAATAACGGTTAACTATCAAGATGAAGAAGGCAATGAACTAGCACCTACAGAAATTTTGACTGGTAAAATTGGTACACCATATAGCGTGAAAGAAAAACCTATCAAAGACTGGCTGTTGAAAATAGAGCCAGAAAACGCAAAAGGGACCTTCACAGATCAACCGCAAACAGTAACGTATGTTTATGAAAAGGTAGAAGGTGCACCAATAACGGTTAACTATCAAGATGAAGAAGGCAATGAACTAGCGCCAACAGAAATTTTGACTGGCAAATTGGGCACACCATATAGTGTGAAAGAAAAAACTATCAAATACTGGACGTTGAAAATAGAGCCAGAAAACGCAAAAGGGACTTTCACAGATCAACCGCAAACAGTAACGTATGTTTATGAAAAGGTAGAAGGTGCACCAATAACGGTTAAGTATCAAGATGAAGAAGGCAATGAACTAGAGACTTCAGAAATTCTGACTGGTAGAGTAGGGACTGCTTATAATACAAACAAAAAAAATATTAAAGGTTGGACGTTGAAGTCAGAACCAAAAAATGCAACAGGAGCCTTTACGGAAGAGCCTCAGACAGTCGCGTATATTTACGAGAAAGAGAAATTAAGCACTAATGAAATACTTCCAAGTCCAACCAATAAACCTAACGTCAATAATCCGTTATTTATTCATTCTATAACAGAGCATTCAGGGATTTTTCCGAAAACAGGCGAAGAAAAAAATTATTCACTGATAATTGGAATCCTAATTTTTATTAGCTTTATAGTAACAGTAGATAAAAAAAAGTATCTAGGAAATAAAGATTAAAAATTTGTGTATTTAACGAAAATAATTAAGTGAAAAAAGAGTTTGGGACATAAGTCCTAAACTCTTTTTTGTCATTGCCATTAACTACTTAACAATAATCTATTCATTTGTAACTTTCAAATCTATGCTACCTATTACTTACATTTCAATGGAACATTATTTTTCTCAAGGTAGCGATAAACAGTTGATCTAGATACCTCAGCTGTTCGAGCAATTTTAGCAATTGACAAATCTGTATTCGTATATAAATCCAGCACCATTTCAATGTTTTTATTAACTGGTGGACGTCCTAACTGTTTACCATTATTACGAGCGGCATTTAGCCCTGAAATGACACGCTCACTAATTAGCTCTGCTTCCATTTCAGCAAAAGCACTCATGATGGTGAAAAAGAAACGTCCCATGGAAGTCGTTGTGTCAATGTTATTTTGAATACTGATAAAATGAATATTCCGTTGCTTAAATTCTTCCATCAAAATTAAAAGATGTTTTGTGCCACGAGAAAGGCGATCCAACTTGAAAATAACGAATGTATCACCTGATTGTAATTCATTCAGTACTTTATTTAGCTCCACACGTTTTTCGTTCCTGCCACTCTCTGTTTCAGTATAAATACGGTCGCATCCGTAGTGTTTCAGTGCAGCTAACTGAGAATCAAGTTGTTGATAATGTGTGCTGACACGAGCATAGCCTAGTATAGCCAAAAAAATTCCTCCTAAAAGTAATGAACTAACCCTATCATAATAGAGTTAGTTCATTATTTAAAGGAAAAAAACGCGATTTTTTAAATAATTTAATGGGTATAAAAAGGAACGACTTAAAAACGAAAAAAAGAGGTTACTTTTTAGTGCCATATAAAATAAAACCAGATAAATTTGCCAATAGTTGACCCGTATTTGTTTGATGATATGCATTGTTTCCACCGCTGCTGCTTGGATCAGGTGGCAACACGGCGTCTGTTTGAAATGAGTATGGAGTCAACTCGGTAATTTTTAAAGCAGACTCTTTTTTCGAGGCTACTTTTTTTTCTTTGGGTTTCTTTTTGATCGGCTTTGCTTTTCTACGAGTTGTCGGATGGATATTTTCAAGTTCCTTATTTGGTTGTATCTGTTCAATTGCATCAGTAGACTTAGGCGGTGCTTCTATTGGATCTACTGTAATAGCAGGATTAAGCGGATTAACAGGCTTAACGGTAGAATTATCTGCTATTAAAACAATATCTGAGTTGTTAGCAGTAACTTCGCTAGATACAGTGAAAAAAAGTCCTGAGAATAGAAAGCCACAGATAATTGAAGATTGAGTAAAATGTACTAGTTTATGATTCATAAAATCACCTTTCTTGATGTTTCAATTCAATAATTTTGTTTCCAAAGTATTCCCAATCAGTTGGCAATGGCGGATTTTTCCAAATAATATAATCACAATGCGCTTGAGTAGGTTTAAAATCAGAAAGGTATAAATTGGTTTTATTAGAGAGACTGGGTTCAATCAAGATATTGAGAAATTTAAAAGACTTGATTGAGGTGCTAATGAAATGATTATATGATTTTCCGTGAGAAAAGTCGACACAAACGTATATTGGATTGTTCAAAAGGGTCGCAGGTAAGAAACGAATCAAGGAAAATAAATAATCATAAAATAAAATTGTTGTTTCTTCAGTTGGTTTAAAATTAGTTTGAATAAAGGATTCTGAGAATAGAAAAAAATCTGGGTAATTTTCTTTTAGAAACTCAGGATTAGCTTGAAAATAAATCATTAAATCAGAATGATTAAATTTTAAAAATTTATAGTGAATCCGATTCAATTCTTTTCTTAATAAAGGATAGTAAGTTGCATCTGTTTGAATATCAAATTGTTTGTTTAATTGTTTTAAAAAAAGCGCCGTTAAATCTAAAGCGGGCTTGCAGCTTGATTCAATAAATTTCAGTGAAGCATTTGTCGAAATTTTTGGAATCAAGTTTCCAGCAAACAAGAACGAGCACAAAAAACTAGTTTCCAATTTTATTTGAGCTTGCGTGAGAGTTGTTGTATCTAAAAAAAAGTTGATGACCATTGGTTTAATTGCAAGTTGAATATCTTTAAAGTGAATACTCATTTCTTGTTTTTTTAAGGTGTTTCCAAAAAAAAGACGTTGAAATAGAATACATAAAAAGAAAGTAATCTTAATTTCTTGAGTAGAAGAGAAGGAAATCCCTAAAAAGGTTGAAATTTCTTTGATAAATAACCTGGACAATTCGACTAATTCTTTAGAAAAGGGATATTCTAAGCTATTGAAGGAATGAAAGTAAACTTCAAAAAGAAACAGACGAATGTCAGATTCTAAGCCTGAAAGTTGTAGGTCAGAATCAATCGAAATAGAATAATTATTTAAAATGACTTCTAATTCATTCCGTAAAAGATAGGCTGCAGAAAGGCTTAAATATTGATTGGCAGAGAACTGCTCTAATGAAAATTCTTTTTCTTTAAAGATTCCATCTAATAAAAGAAATAAATTTGAATCTTTTAAATAAATGCGCTGCAACGTAAGAATAGAATCTGTTCCATCTGAATTCAAGCTGATTTTTTTTGAATCTAATTTGATTTGAATACCTGTAATATGGTGCTCATTTAAATCTTCAATAATTTGTTTGATTGATTTTTTGACAATAAAACTTGAAAGAGAGAGTGAATCACAGACTTCTTGAATGGATGTTGTTTGTAAAGGCGTTAGTTCTAAATGATTTAAGATAGCCATTCGATGCTGATATTCTTTATTTAGTAAAAAATTCATGAGTATCCTCCTTATGTATTATCTTATTTAAACTATTCTATACTTTATAGGAATATAATTATTAAGTCTAGAGAGAAATTTTTTATTTACGATGGGTATCAAATAAATATAAGAATAACAGAAACATATATTTATTGCTATTATATTTTGAAAAACAGCTTATTTAAACCCATGTAAATAAGTATTCTAAAAAATTTTCAAAAAAATAAAATTTTTTAAAATGACAGTAAAAATTGTAAATGATATAGTAATTGCAGATAGAGAGCACATCCAAAAATGTCGCGTAAACAAATGTTTACGCGACACTTTTTTTATCTGTTTTTTGCCGATTTAAATTGGCAGTATCGCTGACTTTCTATAGCACAAATTAGCTTTTTGGATAGCGTGTCATAAACATTTGTTTACGAGACTCATTTAAGGGGTGAAAGAATGCGAATCAGAAGGAATAAAAAACAAATAAGTATGTGGATTAGTGCGCTATTTGTTTTAGGATTGATCTTATCTGGGATTCATTATGCAACTAAATTTAAAGAATCTGGAATTAAAGCTGAGGAGTTAAATTTAACAATTACTTCTAGCCAACAAGAGTTTTATGAGAACGATGTTTTTCAATTTGACATAACAATCAATGATTCTCTAAGTAATCGTGAATTTTATTTAGAAGTACCACAGGAATTTAAGCTAAATACAGCAGATATTCTACAAGCGAACCAAGGGGTTATTGAAAAAATTGAGCCAGTCGGACTAAAACAAAAAATTACGTTGGCAAATGATGGGAATGCTCCTACTAAGATAAATATAAGTGGAAATCTTACCGTAGCGGGAGACTTCAAGGTGAAAGTTACGGATGAAACTGGGCTAGAAAAACAGTTTCCACTTGCAGTAAAGGCTCACCCATCTATTGAGACGCTCATTGATCCAGAAGAAAAAGAGGAATCAGAGCCAAATCCAGCTGCTCCAGAAACGCCAATAGAACAACCAAAAGCTGAGGAATTGGCCCCGCCAGTAGCGGAAATTCCAGTAGAAAATGAAAAATTAATGGAAAGTATTAGCCCTCGCAATGCAATTCAGCCTAGATTGAATTTACTGCCAACAGGCACGCTATTAGTGAATGAACCAGGAGTCATTAAAATACCTAAACTTAATCCGCCTCAAACTATTTCGGGAGAATATGGTTTGGTATTAAGTCGTTTCAAAGAAAGCAAAGTTAATTATTTTGTCCATGGTGTTAATAAAGGAACACCTGCAGCGTTACAGCGTTTTACCCGAGCCCAGTCAGGTGAAGATACCTATATTTATTATACAAAAACAGGTATCTATAAAGGACGAGTGATTGATGTCAAAGAAGTCATTGTGAACACAGCTAGTGGGGGTTCTTCTTTCGGTACTGCAACTCCAACAGCAGGTGGAACAAGCAATATGTTATCTGCACGTGTTGAGGGTGGTTCCCAATATAATCCTGCAACTATTAGAGTAGAATTTTATGACTCTGAAACAGGGGAAAGAGTTAAAGTAAAAGGTGTTTGGAACTTAACCGATATCGATTTTAATGAAACGGCAATTATGTATTCAGATAGCATTCAAGAAGTTTATGTAAGGGAAGACTCAGACGTATTAGGACAACTTAGAAATAATCAATTAACTGTCGAGTCTCCACGAAACTCAAATGTTAGTGAAACGGATGAAACGCGTTGGGTTAGTATCGCATATGGAGAAACTGACGAACTAACCTTTGATTATTATTCATCAAACAGTTGGAATGGGTATGATGTGAAAAGTCTTGTTCCAATTGCCTTCCCTGATCCTTCCAAAATTGGAACAGTTGAGGATCAAGTAACGAAAAAAGTTAATTATAAAACCTATGTTAGTGTTCCATACAGACAAATCAAGAATTTTGAACCACAATTAATTATTGAAGATCCAATTATTGATGAATTGTCGGTTCAATCCTTCAATATTATTGATACTTTAACGGGTCAAAATGTAAATAATTTATTTACCCTTTCCCAACAAGGCAATAATATTCGGGCTGAAGCAAAAGATGCTTCTCTAAAGAGAGCCGATTTTTACAATAAGATGTACATGCTAGAAGTAGTAGCAACTGTTAAAGATGGGGCAAATTTATCCAAATATCCTTACGAGAATGGCTACCGATTGTTGCCAAATACGAGTCAAATCATTGTAACCAACTCAGATGCTTCAGACAAAATTGTGAAAAGTAATGAAGCTTTTGCCAAACTAAAAGATGAGCGGCTTGAAGTCAAAGAAGAAGTATTTCATCTTGATGGATCAGTGGCAGATATCGCAACACCAGGTGAACAATTGACTTATCGAGGAACGGCCTTAAGTGCTTATCCATCAGAAACAGAAACAATAAATTATACAACATTATCGTTTGCCACAACAGTTGATGAGCAACTAGAAGCCATTACGAATATCACGCTAAAAGATGAAACGGGTCAAGTAGTAGGGACAGGCTCCTACGATGCGGGGACTAGAAAAATTACTGCCTCAATTACAAAACCAGTGAATCGTAAACAAGCTGTGTATCTAGAGTACAACGGAACAGTCAAAAAAGGAGTTCCAACGGGTACACTTGTCAAAGGCAAGACTACGGTTGAAGGGAAATACAGTAATGGGTTTGAGATTCCTTTAAGTTATTCAAATGAAGTCACAACTCTGATTGAAGATTATGGTGTGTTGGAAGAAAGTGTCACTCATCAAGATGGTTCTGTAGCAGATGATGCGCAAGTAAATGATATTCTTCATTATAAAATTATTTACCGCACGCCTTATAAGCAAGCAGATACTAAGTACACTACAATCTCAATCAACTCTGATATTACTGAATTAACAAACTATACAAAAAATAGTACTAATCTAGTGGCACATACGGAATCCGGGAAGCCATTAGCTGTACCAACGATAGTCGGAACAACTCTTTCCCTCAATGATAGCTCAGGAACAATAGCCGCCAATGAAACGATTATTGTGGAATTCGATGTGACCGTAGATGCTGTAAAAGTGTCTGACGGTACGATAATTAAAAATTCAGCAACTGCGGCAATGACATTTTCTGATAACTTTAAAACAGTTGGGCTCCAATCGAATCTTGTCGAGACACGAATCAAAGGAGTACTTGAATTTATTTCTGCACCAAAGGAGTTGAACTTTGGGAACGATTTGAAAATTTCAACAAAAGACCAGGTCTACCCTATTCAAAATAAAGATGAGGGATTGATTGTTCAAGACAGTCGCGGCGAAGGCAATCAATGGTCAATGAAAGCGACACTTCTAAAAGAATTAACTAGTGAGTCAGGTCATCAATTAATTGATAGCTTACACTATTACAATCAAGGCAAAGAGCTAGCCTTTACAGTAGGTGATTCGATTCCGATTAGAGATCAGAAAACGGCAGATAATCAACCTGTTGAGATTTCAAATGATTGGCAAGATGTGCAAGCAGGCCCAGTTTTGAAAGTGAAAGCAGGACAACCCTATAATGAAAAATATATGGGTGCCATCCAATGGACACTACAATCTGTACCAGGAAACGGATAAGGGGGAGCCGAAATGAAAAAAAGAATCGTTCTAGTTTTACTGTTTCTCGGCTGTCTATCCATTTCGTGGACAGTTGTAGATGCATCTGAAAAACAAACTTATGAATCAAATAGTGGGATTGGTTTTTATGGGAAGTATGAGTACCCAGAAACTGAAACAGAAGTAGTTACTCCCAATCAAATTTTACCAGCAGGAAGACCAAGCCCGTCCGTAGCAAATCACGGAAGCTTGCCACAAACAGGTACGACTAATACAGGTTATTTAAATTTAATAGGAATGCTTATCTTATCAGGCTCATTGCTATTAATATTACTAAATAAAAACAAAAAACAGGAGGAAATTTATAATGAAATTAATTAAATATGGTACAACAGCACTACCTGCATTGGCAGCAGAAGAAGATTACACAAGAACCTATCAAAGTGGTGGAATGGTTGAATTTGTACCTGACGCAGGTCCAACTGATCCAGTTGATCCAGTCGATCCAGATCCAAATAAACCTGTAAATCCATGGGATCCAACAACTCCAGAGCATAAACCAAATCCTGGAACAGATGGACCTTTAAGTATCGATTTTGCTTCAAGTATTGATTTTGGGAAAAATAAAATTACCAATAAAGATGAAACTTATTTTGCCAATCCTCAATATTTATGGAATGAAGATATGTCTGATTTTGATCCAGCAACTGCTAGACCAAACTATGTACAAATTACAGACAAACGCGGAAATAATGGCGGATGGTCATTAAGCGTTAAACAAGAAGGACAATTTAAAAATGATAAAACCTTAAACAAAGAATTAACGGGTTCACAAATTACCTTTACTGATGGTGTTTCAGCTTCAAATATCGAAAACGTAATTGCGCCTAAAACCTTTGATATGGCCTTAACGCCAAACACTGCAACAAAAGTAATGACTGCTGTTAAAGGAGCGGGTGCAGGAACTTGGGTAGATCGTTTCGGTACACTTGAAGATGTGGAAGTAGAAGGAAAAACCGTTAAGAAAAACAAAGCCATCACTTTAGACGTACCAGGTACAACAGCTAAAGATGCAGTGCGCTATGATACAAAATTAACTTGGACACTGACAGATGTCCCAGGAAATGAATAAAAATAAACCAACTAAAAAAACTAGAGGAGTTAAGAAAATGAAATCATTAAAATTAGCAACCGTAGGAACTTTATTATTTAGTACAATATTAATCAGTGGTGTTGGATCTGTTTCTGCAGCGCCAGGACCAATTCCAGCCAATCGTGATACAAACGCACAAGTAAAATTTATTGAAGATGAGTCGCCAACAGATCCAACTGACCCAACTGATCCAGACCCAGAGAAACCAGTTGATCCAGTTGACCCAACCGACCCAGAAAAACCAGTTGATCCAGGTACAAATGGTCCATTAAGTTTAGATTATGCATCAAGTTTAGATTTTGGTGAACAATTAATTTCAACTAAAAACCAAACTTACTTTGCAAAACCTCAATATTTACGAGGTGAAGATGGTAAAGCTGATTTAAATAATCCAGTTCCAAACTACGCTCAAGTTACAGATAAACGTGGTGGAGAAAAAGGTTGGTCGTTGAGTGTCAAACAAAATGGTCAATTCAAATCAGTTAAAGAGGGGAAAGAGCTAGTTGGAGCTGAAGTAACCTTTAAAAATGGACAAGTTGCTTCTGTTTCAAATTCAAAAATTCCAAGTGTTGTAAAAACATCCTTCTCATTGAAAAATGACGGAACTGGTGTAGCTGAAAACATCATGTCTGCAGCAGCAGGTGAAGGTTTTGGTACATGGGTTTACCGTGCAGGAGATGTTTCAAACATGGCTGAAAGCATTGCTCTAAGCGTACCAGGTTCAAGTGTTAAGGATGCAGATACGTATAAAACAACCTTAACTTGGACATTAACTGATACTCCAGCTAATTCAGGAGAATAATAAAAAGATTTTGTGTATAGGAGTACATCTACTTGGTGTATTCCTATACCTGTTTTTTCATTTATTAAGGCTAGTTCTTATGAGCCAACTCCTTGGAAAAAAGATGAAATCCCTCAAAGTAACGAGATACTTTGTGTGTATTTCCCTATTTTTCTGCCGGAGCTAAGCGGCTTAACGAACTTTTTATTAAGGCTAGTTCTTTTAAGCCAGTCCTTCGAGAAAAAGATAAAAATTCGAGATGGCAAAAAGCGCCATATCAATTTTTCCTATTTTCTTGCCAGGCCTAAACGGCTAAACGAACTTTTTATTATAGGAGGAAGAAAAAATATGTTACATGTAAAAAGAAAATTAATAATTGGGCTGATCTTTCTTCTAAGTCTAGTCAGCGTTATTCCACAAGCGAATGCCTCGCAATTGAAATTTAGTGTTGAACCTGTGATTCCCGAGAACCAAAAAGATACTTCTCATAGTTATTTTGATTTAATGATGAAGCCATCGGAGCAACAAACGTTAAAAGTTCATATGCGCAATGATACAGACAATGAAGTTACGGTGATTCCTAGTATTCACGCTGCAACAACTAATATAAATGGGGTTGTAGAATATGGTGAATCTAATACTAAACTAGATAAAACAAGCCCTTATAACATTGAAGACATCGTGAAACCAACTGTAGAAGAAGTAAAAATTCCAGCAAAGGGCTCAACAGACTTAGAGCTGAAAATTGAGATGCCTAAAGATGGTTTTGATGGGATTCTAGCAGGCGGGATTACGTTAAAAGAGAAAGATGCAACCGAAGAGAGTGAGAAAAAGAATGCTCAACAAGGGTTAGCTATTGAAAATAAATATGCGTATGTAGTCGCTGTTGTACTTCAAGAAACAGATGTTAAAATTGATTCTGAGTTAAAATTAGGTGCTGTTGAGCCGAATCAAGTCAATGCCCGGAATGTGATTAACGCTAACCTACAAAATACACAGGCAAAATACCTAAATCAGCTTTCAGTCGATACAAAAATCACTAAAAAAGGCGAAAGTGAAGTGTTATATACTTCTAAGAAAGAAGATATGCAGATGGCACCTAATACCTCATTTGCTTATCCGGTCTCATTAAATGGAGAAGAGCTTAAAGCCGGAGACTACACACTGGTGATGACTGCAAAATCAATGGATAAAACCTGGAAGTTTAAAAAAGATTTCACGATCAAAGCAGATGTTGCGAAAGAGTTAAATGAAAAAGATGTCACGGTGAAAAAAGACTACACATGGCTATATATCGTCATTGGTATTGTATTGATTCTAAGTGCATTAGTTTTAATCTGGTTTATTATGAGAAAGAAAAAGCAAGAAAAGCAAAAACAAGCAGAACTAAGAAGAAGACAAGCTAAACGAAAAAAACGCGCTCAAAGAGCGAAAATAGAAAAAAATAATGATTAAATGAATCGATTGTTGCTTAATCAATTAGAACAGGAGAGCGAGAATATGCGTATCGAAAAAAATTGGGACGATTGCTTTGTTTATACAATAAATTTAGAAATTCCAGCCACTGCTGATCGGAAAAACTGGTTTATTAATCGCATTATTGTCTTGAAAAATGAGTTGGATTTGTCTGAAATGAAAGACTTTATCAAACAAACATTTGGTCCTGAAGTAATATTGGTACATGCTGATTTGTGGGATGAAGGTCTCTTAATCAAGGAAAAATAAACGAAAAATAAAACATCGTATGAAATCATTTAGCAAAATAGATTTCGTACGATGTTTTTATTTTGTAATCTATTCAACAACGGTCCATTCATTAATTGATTTCCCGTTAGCATCGAGCATTTCTAGCCAACTATTTGTTCCACCGAAATATAGAAATATCCCAATCTCATTGACACTTTTAAAAGTTAAATCTTCTGTTGTTGTGAAGTCTTTGATTTTATCGCTGTAATCATAGCGTAGTTTTTCACCTAGACGGGCAGAAAAACCTACCGAACCATCTTTATTTAAAGGCACAGTGGGCATCATTTTGGCACCAGCTTTAAGAAGCATTTCATTCCTTTTTACCCAAAGGGCTGTGGCTTTACTTTCTCTCGTATCAATGAAAAATTCGATTTGGCTAACTTCTTTTGTCCATCTATGACGTGCTTTTGCAGGTTTGGCTTTAGGCTTTGGTAGATCAGTCTTAGGTTCAATTTGGTAGCCAAATTTCTCGAGAATAAAGAATAAGGTTTCGAGATAAGCGTTAACCGTTTTTTCAGCATTTGTAGGAACTTGTCCTTCAGGATTGCTTAGGCTTACCAAATTGACCCCTTTATCAGATGCTTGAGCAAGGAATAGCTGTTCTAAATGTTCAGGTTCGATTTCCCATGGGGGTGTGATAGTTATGACCTGATTAAATTCAACATCTTTTAAATTAGCTTGAAAATTTGTTGTACCACTAGCAACAAATTCGTTATTTTTCAATAGAAAATAAAGAGTATGTTCGGTTTTGGGAATTTCTTGAGCTTTAACTATTGTGATGGTTCCTTCTTGCTGATTAAATTGAATCGTTGTTTGCATTTCTGAAATAAGGACGTCTAATTTAAGTTCCATAAGTCACACCTTCTACCTTGTATTTTATGAGTATTATAACATACAGATGAAATCAACAGTAATTTTAAGTTAATAAGTGGAATTTAACCAAGGAGAAATTAATGGTTAAGGCAAGACAATAACTAAGGAATAAGCTATACTAATCTCAAATGAGACAATTAAGTATGAACGCATATCACCTATTGAAAAATCTAGTATCGGAGGAATAGACAATGGCAGAATTAGTTTTAGATTTTCAATTTACCAGCTCAATTAATCAAGTTTGGACAGCCTTAACAGATTCAAATATGCTAGCAAAATGGATGTGGAAAAACGATTTTAAACCGGTTGTTGGGTATAAATTTACCTACCGTGCAGAACCAAATGAGTGGTGGGATGGCATTGTAGAAGGTCAAGTTCTTGAAGTAGAAGAGCCTCATAGCTTGTCCTACACATGGGGAACAGGTCCAGAAATTCATACGGTTGTTTGGACTTTAACAGCGCTAGAAGACGGTGGTACACAATTGCATCTTGATCAAACTGGCATTAGTGAACAGCCTGGCGCGTTAGAAGGAGCCAAATATGGGCAAATGGAATTAGTGGGCAAACTAGAAAAATTATTGGCTGAAGCATAAGAACAGGAGGGAAATATGGATACATTTACAGAATTTATTGCAGAAATTGAGCAACCAGAGCAGCGAGCTCGAGTAGAGGAAGTTTTAACATGGGCAACCACCAAGTTTCCTACTTTGGAGAAAAAGATTGCTTGGAACCAACCAATGTTAACAGATCACGGAACCTTTATTATTGGATTTAGTGTTTCTAAAAAACATTTGGCAGTTGCACCTGAAGCGCTAGGAATGGAGGTATTCTCAGACCAAATTAAAGAAGCAGGATATGGACAAACTAAAAATTTGATGCAAATTCCTTGGGAAAGTCCAATTGATTATGGATTACTCGAAAGAATGATTGAATTCAATATATCAGATAAAGCCAACTATTCAAGTTTTTGGCGGAAATAGGTTGCTAAGCCATCTATTCATGAGCGCTACAGCATGAAATAAATTCAGTTTAAGAGACTGCTTTTTATCGTTAAAAGCAGTTTTTCTTTATGTGGTGCATATTTAGAGAATATTAAATGAAAGAAAAAGGAAAGGGAGTCAGGCCTTTGGTAACAGAAATTAACCAAGTTAGTACATTAAAAAATCCAGAAATAAGTGAAGTTAATAAGTTGATTACAGCGTTACAGAAAAAGAAAAATCTTTCTTTCAAATTAAATAAAGGTATGATTGCAGAAGAAAATCCTTATGTTAACCATATTCTATATCGAAATCAAGGTGTTTTACTTGGATATATGTTACTTAGTGCTTACGATCCTCAAGAATTAGAGGTCACGACTGTGTTTGATGGGACTCAGCAAGAATTTATGCTGATGTATACTTGCTTAAAGCAATATGGCAAAGAAAAAAATAATAAAAATTGTCTTTTTATCGTAGATCAAGAAGATACTCTTCTTACTAGTATCATAAAAGAATTAGAAATCCCTTATGCTTTTTCAGAGTATCACATGCGGTTTAATCAAGATCACTTGACTACGTTTAATAAAACCAAATCTTTGGAATTATTAGATGCCCAAGAATCTGATCGAGAAATCATTGTGAGATTAAATGAAGAACGCTTTGATAATCAAGAAATTACAACGAAAGAACTGATGGAAGTCGAGCTTGAGGGGATTCAGTTAGTTCGTGTAAATGGAGAAATTGTTGGTAAATTAAAAGTTGATAATTACCAAGGAGAAGTTGGAATCTATGGTTTTATGGTTGCTCCTCATATAAGAGGGCAGGGAGTTGGGCGAGCTACTTTAGAAGCAGTCATTACAACTATTTATAAAAATAAAATAGATAAGCTTTATTTAGAAGTTGAATCAACCAATGCACGAGCATTACATTTGTACCAATCAATGGGATTTAGAATCGAAGCAAAGTTTGATTATTATGATGAAAAGTATTCGATAAATTGATAAAGTGAAAAAATCTAGGAACCATAGTTCTTAGACTTTTTCACTTTAATTTTTTTTGAATAAGCTGTGGCAATAGTTCATTACGGCTACTGATAGCTAATTTAGTGAAAATTGATTTGATATGATCTTGGACAGTATAAACAGAAATTGCCAATTCACTGGCAATCAGTTTGTTGCTTAGGCCAGATAAAATATAACCAACAACTTTTTGCTCTTGAGCAGTTAACTGCTTTTGCAGCATTTGATAATTAATTTTTTCTGATAAACTTGGCTCTTGGAAAGTGATGCTTACTTGCTGAATTTTAGCTGAATCCAAGGGTGTTACATATCTGCTTGCCACCACACTCACTAATTCTCCGTCATCAAGTGAAAGCAACAGTTTTTCAGAAGGTTCTTTAGAGAAAAATAAACGGGTAGCTAAGTTTTGCAAAGGAATAGGAATTTGGTTAGAAGACAGCTGCAGTTCTCCTTGGAGACGATGCAACCAAGATTCACCTGACTGTGTATAACCGACTAATTCTAATTGTTTATTTAACATAATGAAGGAAGCGAACTCTTGGTTTTCTAATGGTTGATTCGTTAGTTGGAATTGAGTTGATTTACCTAAGTAAGCAGCAATAAATGGTGCTATATAAGTCAGTAAATCAGCTTCACCTTTAGTGAAAAAGCCATCATCATTTGATTTAAACAGAGTCAGGAACCCCCAACAGATATCTTGATAAATTAGGGCTACACGCATTTCATCTGCAATATTCGCAGGCGCCAAAATATTTGTGAATTTCTTATTTTTTATCAGAATCGGAGTAGATAATTGACTCAAAATAGAAATGTCGGTTTGTGTTTTAAGCATTTGACGATAAGTATGGACCGATTCATCTAGATATTCATAGCTCATTAATTGTGGATGAATAGCTTGGATTTTTTTATCCGTGGTAGCTTGTCTTGTTAAAAGTGTTTCTGAATCAATTAAATGGAAGCAAATTGAACTAAAAAGGCTCTCCTTTTTCAAAAAAAGACTGATACTTTTTTGATAATTGACTAAATCTGGAGATGTTAAGGCAATTTTTTGCAGCTGTTTTTTTAGAATCTTTTCATTCAATAGATAACCTCCTTCAGCCCCTGTAATTAGGGATGGTGCTTTTTTTAAATTATTTTATACTTAAGCATAGCCTAATGAAACAAAGATGGCTAGAAAAACGTTTGTCAGGGGCATTTAAGGAGGCATTTGAAAATGAAAAAAATTGTCGTTATTGGTGGTTATGGTCATGTTGGTGGACAGGTTAGTCGCCAATTAGCAAAGCGCTATTCAACGGTTGTTGTCGCTGGACGCAGTGAAGAAAAGGCATTAAAATTCAGTCAAAATTCGTCAGAAAAATTGAGCTATTTAAGTGTTGATTTAACTAACGAGGATGATTGGGATTTTTTACAAAATACGGATTTAGTTATTATTTGTATTGATCAGACAAATACGTTGTTCTTGGAACGTTGTTTAGAGTTAGGTGTTGATTATTTAGATATTTCAGCAAATTATGCTTTTTTTCAACAACTTATGTATTTAGATAAAGATAAGCAAAACAGTACCGCTATTTTAGGTGTGGGGTTAGCTCCTGGGTTAACCAATTTAGTAGCAAAAGAGAGTTTAAAATTAATGCCTCATTCTGAAAAAATTGATATTTCTATTTTACTAGGCTTGGGAGACACCCATGGAAAAGAGGCGATGAGTTGGACGATTAAAAATATGAATACACGTTACACATTAGCTGATTCAACCTCAGTAACTAGTTTTACTGGTGGAGAAAAAATTCATTTTTCGGGAGATCGCCGCCTGCGAAAAGCTTATTTTTTTCCTTTCCCAGACCAACTTACTTTGCCAAGTAGTTTAGCCATTCCGATAGTGAAGACGCGTCTAGTCTTTGATTCTCGAAGTACAACGGGAATTTTCGCAGCGTTGACTAAATTAAACTTAATTCGATTTTTAGAAAAAAAGAAAGTTAAATATTTAGTGTTGGCTCTTTTTCAAAAAATAAAAATCGGACAACCAACCTATCAAATTAAAATTGATGCGTATAAGAAAACAGAACATGTAGGTCTCTTTTTAAAAGGTAAAAATGAGGCGCAGATTACGGCAGACATGGCAATTGCAACGGCTATTCTCTTACTAGAAGGTGGTCACTCTAAAGGCATCTATCAAATTGATGAGCTTTTTTATTTAAAAGAACAAGATAACAACTTAATTTTGGTTGTGGAACAATCTGACAATCAAATACAGATAAATCAAGAACCAATTGAGTATGGACGTCTATAGATAGAAAAAGAGGCTAAGGAATTTTTCCTTAGCCTCTTCCAATCGTATTATTTACTTGCTTTTTCACCAGCTTCAATATAGCTTAAATCATTTACATCACCTAATTTAAATTCTCCATCTTTATACGTAATTGTTGTGACACTAGCATTTTTAAAACCACCATCTGGTAATTTAAAGTCATCAAACAAGGTATCAACTAATGCACCCATACTTAAACCATGGGAAACAAGTAAAACATTGTGATCGCCTTTTTTACTTTCTTTTTCAGCTAATTCAGTAATACCTGCTTTTAGACGAGCAGAAATCGTCGCATAATCTTCTGCAGGCCAATTAATACCTTCTTCAATTTTTTCTTTATCTAATGCAGCAACACTATTGGCAAAATCCTTTGGAGAAATGCCGGCACTTTGCCACTCTTCTAATGTTTTTCCTTGGCTTTGAGCAATATCTGTCCACATAGTTTCATTTAAGTCACCTTCATAAGTACCAAAGTTAAACTCACGGAAGCGTTCATCTGTTTGTAATGCCACTTTAGATGACTTTTTATTTTCATCTAAGATAATACGTGCTGTTTGCATCGCACGTCCGCTATCGCTACTATATGCGGTTTTAAATTCAACATCTTCTAAACCTTTACCAGCAAAACCAACCACTTCTTCCCCAGCAGGAGTTAGGACAGCATCTGACCATCCTTGTACACGATCCGTTGTATTTAGCATTGTTTTACCATGACGGACAACATAAAAAGTGACTTCTCCATCTGTAGTTGTTGCGACTTCTGAACTTGATGAACTCGATTCTTTTTTATCTGCTGTTGTATTGTTTGTGCCACAGCCAACCATTAATAGTGCTCCAAAGGCTACAATCGCCAACTTACCCCAATGTTTTTTCATCATTTATTCTCTCCCTTTTTTCATTTATCTTCTCAGCTACTTTTGTATTCATTGAGAGCGTCCTCTCTAAAAGGAACTGTTGAAGTTAGACCCCAAAAAGCTATTTTTAAGCAAAAAAATAAACCTAAACCAATTCAGTCGCTAAAAAATACATAAAGTATCTGTTAGTTCTAAATTCGTTAAGGTTTTGCCCAAAATACTGGTAACAATCCTAAGTATTTTTCAATTGTTTTTTTGCTCTATATGAATATACCACATAGAGTAAGCGTTTTCAACTATATTAAGAACATTTGCTATTATTTTGTATAAAAGTTGTCACAATAAAGGATTATCTAGATTTTATCCCCAAGTGTGGTAGTATAAAGTAAGAAATTTGTTTTTTATTTTTAATGGAGGTGGCGAATAAAATGCAACACTTTAATTTTTTAACACAAGAGGAAGAAAACCAAATTTTCTATAAAAAACCGCAACCAATTAACATTCAACAAGACCGCTCTTTAGCAATGATTTCAGCAAGTGAAAAAGCTCGAATTGCAAACTCACTAGGTGCTGTTTTGTACATGCCTGGAACAAGAGAAGATATTGCTCAAATTATTACCAAAAGTCGTTATTCAGCTACCACCTATATTTTGTGTTTAGAAGATAGTATTGGTGATGTGAGTTTGGAGATTGCTGAAGAGAATTTATTAAATCAATTGAGACAGATTCAAGAATATAAAAAGACACAAAGTCAAAGGGAACAAGATAAGTTGCCAATGATTTTTATTCGCATTCGTACACCCCAACATTTAGCTGATTTTGGTGAAAAACTAGGTACATTAGCTAATGAAGTGAACGGATTTGCTTTGCCGAAAGCTGATAATCGTAACTTAGAGGATTATTTGGTGACTTTAATTCAAGTCGCTGAAAAAGCCGATACATGGTTATGGGCGATGCCTATTTTAGAGTCAAAAGAACTAATGGTTCGCCAAACAAGAGAGTCTGAGCTAAATAAAATTTATGCACTATTAACCCAACCTAAATTTGAACAAGTAATTTTAAATATTCGGTTAGGAGCTACCGATATGTGTGGTTTATTTGGTTTACGTAGAAGTATCGATTCCACAATCTATGATGTCTCGGTGATGCGTGACTTTATGACAGATGTGCTGAATTATTTTAGTCTGGACTGCCGTTTTGTTGTTAGTGGGTGTGTCTGGGAATTTTTCAGTAAACGTCCTCGGGTAATGAAACCACTTTTAAGAAAAACGCCGTTTGCTACTAAATTGGGAGAAGATGGCCAGATTCTTCGTGAAGAGTTGATTTCAGATGCAAATGATGGTCTGATTCGAGAAGTCTTATTAGATAAATTAAATGGAATCAGTGGCAAAACTTGTATTCATCCAACGCATATAGTGCCAGTAAACAGCCAATATGTAATTTCAAAAGAGGAATATTACGATGCAAAACGCATTTTAGATAGTACTAATGGACAAGTTGGTGTTTTTAAAAGTGAAAAAGGCAATAAAATGAATGAAGTTAAACCACATTTATTATGGGCCAATCAAGTTATGCGTCGATCCGAAATTTATGGGGTCTTTAATGAACAAAAAGATTTTGTCGATTTACTAATTGCAGAATATTTAAGTGAGGACTAAAAATGACTGAAATAAAAGAATATCAACTAACAGAAGAGTTAAAAGTCCAAGTTTCGATTATAAAAAATCCGTTACAAATAGAGCCAGATGCTCTTTTTCAACTAGCTGCTCGAATCAATAAGAAAAGAAGTTTTTTGTTTGTTAGTCCAGTTTTAGGAAAACACCTGCCTGTGAATCCAGGAATCCCATTGTTAATTGGACGAGCGCTGGCCTTAACGTATGCAGACAAAATGGATGACCAAAAAGAGTTGATTCAAGCAACATTAAACACAGAATTTGGCAGCCAAAATTTTGAATTTAATTTAGCCCAGCTTCCTAAAGTTGAGCTAGTAAAGCCTGTAACGATTATTGGATTTTGTGAAACAGCAACAGCATTAGGGCAAGCTTTTTACGCTAGTTTTTCATCGCCTGCAGAATATATTCATACGACTCGTGAAATACTTGGAGCGGATATCACGCCTCTATTAGCCTTTGAGGAAGAGCATAGCCATGCAACTTCGCATAAAGTTTATGCAGAAAACCAGGATTTCTTTCAAAATGAAAATGAGATTATTTTGGTTGATGATGAAGTAACCACTGGCAAAACCAATTTAAATATAATTCGTGATATTATCAAAGAATTTCCCCATAAAAAAGAATTTACAATCGTTTCAATCCTAGATTGGCGGAATGAAAGTGATCAAAAGGCTTATCAGCAATTGGAAAAAGAGCTTGGTATTTCAATTAAAGAAGTATCACTTTTAAAAGGTGAAGTCACAGAGCTAGGTGTATCGTCCTCATTATTTGAAGAAGAAATTAGTAATGAAGAAGAGCAAGACATTGAGTTATGTGAACTTCCTATTTTTCAAAAGGAAATTGAATTTTCTAAGATCCTGATTACCAGCGAAGATAATTTTGGAAATGAATCCAAATTACCTTTCTTATCTAGCACAGGACGATTTGGTTTGACGAATAAAATCGATACCTTAACTAGTCAAGCCAAAATATTAGGAGCTAAACTAAAATCGCTACGTGAAGCAGGCGAATGCTTAGTCCTAGGTACAGGTGAGTTTATGTATGTGCCTTTGCGGATTGCTACTTTTATGGGAGCAGATGTTTTCTTTCAAGCAACAACAAGAAGTCCTATTTTAAGTCGAAATGATGTATCTGGCTATCCAATTTTTCACAAACGCCAATTTAAAAGTATTGAGCAACCAGTCGCAGATAATTATGTCTATCGGATTCCTAAAAATCACTATCGAGATATTTTTGTAATGATTGAGCGTGTCGTGGATGAGGCCAACTTAGAAGGACTCATTAAGCAATTAACCTCAGATCAAACCAATGTATACGTTATTGATTTTTCTAGAAATCGAATCTATCAAAGTCGAAAAACAGGAGGCAATTAAATGAAACCATTTATAAAAGGCAGTTATTCAGATGAGGATGTTATTTTTTTACTACAAGACATTAGCCCTTATGTGGCAGAAATTGCTACACCTGAGCGAGAAGTTTTGATTCAAAATGGCACCCATTATTCCGAAATGCTACCGGTTGAGTACCAGCCGACAGCCGAATACATTGCTCTATTTAAAGAAACTTTACAAGAATCTGCTGATCGAATCGCATTATCTGTTGGAATTGTTGCGGAGCAAATTATAGCTTCTAAGCGGAAGTATTATCAAGGTGATTTGGGAAAAACTTTAGAAAATTTGGTATTAGTGAGTTTAGCACGAGCAGGCACGCCGATTGGTGTATTGATTAAACGGTACCTTAAATTGGTTTATCAAGTGGATGTTCCGCATTATTCTATTTCAATTATTCGAGGCCGTGGCATCGATGAAGTCGCTTTAGACTATATTTATCGACAGTCAGAACAAGCAGATATTCAATTTATTGATGGTTGGACGGGTAAAGGGGCTATTACAAAAGAGCTTACAGAGGCATGTGTAAAATACAATCAAGAACATCCAAAATTAGTTGTTCCATTATCTGATAGTTTAGCTGTTTTAGCAGATACTGGATACTGCACAACGCTGTATGGAACCAGAGAAGATTTCCTCATTCCAAGTGCGTGCCTTAATTCCACTGTTTCAGGTTTAGTTAGCCGAACGGTGCTAAATGAGCAATTTATTAAACCTGGCGAAGTCCACGGGGCAAAATATTACAAAGAGTTTGAATCCCTAGATTTATCTAATGAATACATTGAGACCATTATGGAAGCCTATCTCGTGAATAAAGTTGAAATGGATCGAGAGATTGCTGAAGCTATGGTAAACTGGCTCCCTGAGGAAGAACCGAGTTGGGCAGGGATGAAGGCTATTGAAACGATAAAAGCTGATTTTGGCTATGAAAGCATTCATTTTATTAAACCAGGGGTTGGTGAAACGACACGGGTTTTATTGAGAAGAGTACCAGAGAAACTATTAATTAATCCTGAAAAAACCAATGATTTACGCCACATTTTATTATTAGCTAAAGAATTGGATGTGCCTATCGAAGAATATACAAAAATGCCTTATTCTTGCTGTGGGTTAATTAAGCAAAAAGTTGGAGAAAAAGAAATATGAAAAAGGTGCTGTTTACTGACTTAGATGGCACAATTTTATTTTCTAAAAACTCTTTGCCCAAAGAATTAAAGGTTGAGAACTGTGTGGTGGCAGAAACCTATCGTAACGGACATTTTGGTTACATGGAAAAAGAGTTAGTTGCTTTTCTTCAGGAATGGACTCAAGAGCAACTTTTTATCCCAGTCACAACACGTTCAACAGAACAATATGAACGTTTAGCAGATTGTTTTTCAACTTTTAATCTACCGTTTGCTCTAGCTAGTAATGGTGGGAATTTATATCGTTATGGTAGATTAGATTTAGAGTGGCAAGCTGCAACAAAGCAAGAACTTAGAAAAGAGTTAAATCAGAAAGAGCTTGTTTTGGAGCTAATTCAGAAAATGATTCCAGCTACAAGTATCCGCAAGATAAAAGATAGCGATGAATTGTATTATTGTGTCTTAACTATCGAGCGAATTTGGGAAGAAAAATTTATTTTAGAGGTCAATAAAGAACTAGCCAAGTTGGGTTGGTGTGCTTATTTTCAGCATAAAAAACTTTACTTCCTACCTAAAGCCTTATCCAAAGAACGTGGGATTACCCGCTTGAAAGAAGAACTAGCAGAATCTGCACATTATCTAGCAATGGGTGATACAGAAATGGATTATGGAATGCTTAAGCAACAAAACCAGTATCTTTATTTTTCTGGTTTTTCTGAAAAAAATCTAGAGACCACAACGTATTCTTTAGAGAAAATTCATACGTTACTCGAAGGGTAGCAACAAAAATAATAGTTGAATAAAAAACGTACGTATGTTATAGTTTGTTTATACTGTTATTCAAGAGAAACACCAAACCCCCATATCGTCGAGGATATGGGGGTTTTTGTTATACATATGTACAACTGATGTTGGTTAGTTACCTCTTATTTGTCTCGATTGTTTAACCAATATCCAGAAATCTCAGCTAGTAAAGCTACTAAAAGAGACAAGACAAATGTTATCGCTGTCATATTCAAGAGAAACACCTCCTCTCAGTTTGGATTCGCTCCTCGTGAGATAGGTAACAACAAAAGTATAACATGTATTTGGTTAGATATTCTTTTCTTATTTAGCGAAAAAAACTACTGGATTTGAATAAAATCCAGTAGTTTTTCAATTTACATAGTATGTTTTTTAGCTTCGTAATCTTTTTGCAATTCTAATAAACGTTTTTTACCCGCTTCTCTTTCAACAATGTTTTGGGCTTCAATTTGCTTGGTTTCTTCTAAACCATTCATAATAGTGCTCCAAGTTTGTTCCATAGTTTCAATTTTAATACTTGGCGAGCCAGACATTTTAGCAATCTCAATGCTATTTTGTGAAATATTTTGTGCATTTTTTAAGAGCATTTCATTTGTTCGATTGTCTAACTCAGTCATAGCTTCAGCTGTCATTTTTTGTTGTTTAATGGCAACTGCTTGAATTAAGGCACTCTTGAAAACTGGAATCGTAATGACAAAGGCAGAGTTGATTTTTCCGATTAAACGGACATTTCCTTTTTGTAACATATCGATTTGTGGTCCAGTTTGTAAAGAAACTTGCTTGGCCATTTCTAAATCATAAATGCGTTGTTCAACCATTTCTAAAGCAGCCGATGTTTTACTTAGTTCGATGCCAGCCATTTGATCGCCATTGTTAACACGTTCTTGTAATTGAGGAATTTTATTATTGCGCAAATCTTCCGCAATCAGTTCACCTGCAGCTACATATTTTTCCAATTCGAAATAGTATTTAATATTTTCATCAGCTAATTGATTCAGCATAGCGACATTGTTTTTCATTTTGACTTCATATTTTTTAATCTCGGTATAGACAACTTCGATTTCGCCGCCCATTGTTTGATATTTAGCCATAATTTGCGCCATAATATCTTTTCCTTTACCAAATATTTTACCAAAGAATCCTTTTTTCTCTTCAGCGAAATCTTCTGGTTCAAACTTGTCCATTATTTTCCCAAGCTGATTCAGCATGACAGTCGATTTTTGTGTTTCAGCAACACTCATGTTGTTTAAAATACGACCAGAAAATTGTGAGATGCCTTCAGCTGGCTCTTTCCCAAACTCTAAAATAGAAATTTGATCTTTGATATCAATGTTTTTACTGATATTAATTACATCAGGTGCTGTTTTTAATTCAGCTTTTTGAGCTTCTGCTTGTGAGATTCGTTTCTCAACACTGACTATTTGAACTTCTTCTAAACCTGTTTCATTTTGGTTTTCCATCGTTTATAACGCTCCTTTTTATTTTAAGAATTTATTGAAAATCGATTTAATTGCATTATTTCCTTTGGCAGCCATGCTACTGGTTTGGAAAATTTCAGTGAAACTAACTTCTTCCAGCCAATGACTATCAAATTTACTTTCATCAATGTACAATTCAATATCATTTTGTCCCGTTGGATTATAAAGCAATACATCAAATCCAATTTCATTGAGCAATAACAACAAGGCAGCATCGGAACGAGTTAAGGTTCCGTTATTTCCATCATTATAAATCATGATCTTGGGAATATCTTGTGCATAGTCAAATTGCTGTAAAAGTTTTGTAATTAATGGTGGAATAGTCATTGCCTGTGAAAAAAGATACATTTGAACATCTGCTTTTGTTTCTTTTCCTTGCGGGAGGAAATGCGCTTTTTCGACATAACGACTAATTCCATTGGCTAAGGCCAACTGCATTCCTTTTGAGACTTCTTTATGCATCCACCAATTCGCTGTAATTATTTTTTCAGGATTCAATGTGCCGTTCTCTAATGCAAATTGATAATGGAATTGTTGATTGCCTTTTATTTCAGGTTTGATAGGGAAGGTTTTAAAAACTTCCACTAACGGCGTACTTTGCTTGACTTCATAAAAATCAGTCCAATATTTTCCACGATCCACAGATACACCTAAAACTTTAGAAAATAAAACAGGAATTTCAACAGCACCTTTTTTTACTTTAAAGTTTGGACGCACAAAAGCTTTTTCTTTCCCAATAATCCGAATCTCATCGTAAGTAGTTTGAAGAGTTAGACTTTCGGGTAAATAATCTCTTAACTGAAAAGGTTTCAATAGTAAACTTCCATCTGCGTTGATGATATTGTTCAATTCCATTGAGGCTTTTCGCGCAGTCGTAGACTTTCTAGTTGGTTTTTCAGTTGGAAAAGGTTCTAAGGGCATCTCGCTAGGGTACTCAAATGTTGAAATTGAGAGGCCTTTTATATCTTTGAAGATATTTTTCTTTTCGCTATTAAAGACCAGTACATCAAAACCTAGTAAATAAAGTAAACATAAAAAATATTGCTCACTTTTAGTTGCATTCCCATACCAAATTACTTTGGGAACTTCTGTAGCTAAATCAATTTCTTGGAGCCATTTATCAATATAATTAAAACCCCATTTGATACAATCAACAACGACACGCCTAAAATCAGCATGAAGCAAATCACCATGATTTTCTTCAAAAATCTTAATCAAGTCAATAAATTTTACTGTTAAGTAACGATAGTAATCGGGATGGTCCCGTAAAGGCAATAAATTATTTCCTTGCATAAAAGCCACAAAGCGATTGGGGCTAAGTCCCTTTTTCTCATTGTGAATATTAAAGAGTTTTTGGATGCCTTGGAAAATTTGATTGTCAATTTGTTTATCTAAGTTTCCGGCTAATAAATGAATAGTTGAGTTGTCTTGATAGACAATATCATAGAGCCATTCGCTATAACTAAATTCATCCATTGGAACGCCCAAGACAGCCCCTGCTACTTGAGGATAGGTCATTGAGTCTTCCGTTTTACTAAAGCCAGATCTTAGGGAAATAGGTAATACAAATTCCATTTGCCAGTCAATTTTATTCAGGTCTTGAGGAATCGGACGTAATTCCTGCACACCACACACCTCATTTCTGCATTCCGCTTGTCAGATGACACTATTTTTCTAGTACTAAAGTCTGAATTTTAACTTTTATCCAAGAAATTTCAAACTAATAAATACTAATAAAGCACCATTATGATATAATTAGAGTATATCCAATACATACCAACTAATCAATATAAATTATCATTAAAAAAAGGCGATTAGTCACTGTTAAAGGATAGTTTTGAAAATTTATAATGAATCAGAGGGAGAGATAGAAAATGGCAATTAACTTATCAAAAGGACAAAAAATTGACTTAACTAAATCGAATCCTACATTAAATAATATTACTGTTGGGTTAGGTTGGGATGAAGCGGCACAATCAGGTGGCGGTGGATTACTAGGTGGTCTTTTCGGATCAAAACCTGCAGCAATTGATTGCGATGCATCGGTTATTTTACTACAAGGGGATCGTTTTGTAGATAAAAAAGATGTTGTTTACTTTGGACATCTAAAAAGCGAAGATGGTTCAATCGCACATCAAGGAGACAATTTAACTGGTGAAGGCGATGGAGATGATGAAGTTGTAAAAGTATCATTGAATAAAGTCAGCCCTAAATACAATAAAATCGTATTCGTAGTAAATATTTATCAAGCTCAAAAACGTAAGCAAGACTTCGGCATGATTAAAAATGCTTTTATTCGCATCATGGATGATTCAGGAGTTGAAATTGCCCGTTATAACTTAACTGATAACTACCAAGGACTAACTGGTTTAGTTGCAGGGGAGCTTTATCGACATGAAGGCGAATGGAAATTTGCGGCAGTTGGTAGTGGGATGAATGTTGCTAGTCTTTCTGAAATGTTACAAACATATAAATAAAAAATTTTAGAGGAGGTTTTTTTAATGGCAGTATCATTAGCAAAAGGTCAAAAAGTTGATTTAACAAAAAATAACCCAGGTTTAAAAACGGTGCGTGTTGGTTTAGGCTGGGATACCAATAAATATGATGGTCAAGGCGATTTCGATTTAGATGCAGAAGTATTTTTACTTGCAGCAAATGAAAAAGTGAAAAGCGACGCAGATTTTATTTTTTATAACCAACCAACAAGCCCAGATGGAGCCGTGCAACATTTAGGTGATAACCGAACTGGTGAAGGCGATGGTGACGATGAATCGGTGACTGTTGAATTAGGTAAAGTAGATTCTGCCATCGAAAAAATTCGTTTCACAGTAACAATTGATAGCGCTGATGAGCGAAACCAAAATTTTGGTCAAGTATCAAATGCCTTCATTCGTATTTTAAATGCAGACAACGAAGAAGAATTGATTCGCTATGATTTAGGCGAAGATTTTTCAATTGAAACAGCAATTGTTGTTGGAGAATTGTACCGTCATAATGGCGAGTGGAAATTTACAGCAATCGGTAGTGGGTATCAAGGTGGACTAGCTGCATTAGGTCGTGACTTTGGTGTGAATATCGGGTAATATAAGATTAATTAATCAGAATGGATTAAAAATGAGTTCTTTCTGATATAATTTATCGAGACAAATTAAAGAAGAACTTTTAATAGAAAGGGGACATTTATTTATGGCAATTAATTTATCAAAAGGTCAAAAAATTGATTTAACAAAAACCAATCCGGGCTTAACAAAAACAATTATTGGATTAGGTTGGGATACCAACCAATATGATGGTGGAGCAGCATTTGATTTAGATGCATCTGCGTTTTTATTAGATAGTACCGGTAAATGTCTGAATGAAAAGAATTTTATTTTCTATAATAATTTAACTTCAGAAGATGGATCAGTTGTGCATACCGGCGATAACCGAACAGGCGAAGGCGATGGAGACGATGAACAAATCAAAATCGATTTATCAAAAATTTCGCCAGCTGTTGATCGAATCGCAATTACGGTTACAATCGATGATGCCGTGGCTAGAAATCAAAACTTCGGTCAAGTTTCTAATGCGTTTGTTCATATTTTAAATGAAGAAACCGGCGAAGAAATTTTAAACTTTGATTTAGGTGAAGATTTCTCTGTTGAAACGGCAGTGGTTTTCTGTGAGCTTTATCGTCATAATGGCGAATGGAAATTTAATGCGATTGGCAGTGGATACCAAGGTGGGTTAGCCGCTTTAGTTCAAGCATATGGACTAGATGCAGGTTAAATCAAGTTTCTTTTTTTTAAGAAACGATGTAGTAGAAAAGAGGAAGGCTTTACGCCGGCCTCTTTTTATCAGGCTAGATTTAACGGCTCAACGAGCTTTTTATCAAGGCCAGCTCTTATGAGCCAACTCCTCGAGAAAAAGATAAAAATTCGAGAGGACAAAAAGCGTCCTATCAATTTTTCCTATTTTCTTGCCGGAGCTACCCGACTCAACGAGCTTTTTATAATAATAAGTAATTTTTTCTAATTTGAATAGATAAAGGGAGAGTAAACATTGAACAAAACATTTGTAGGATTAACGAAAGAAGAAGTTGAAGAATCACGACAGAAACATGGTAGTAATGCTTTAACCGAAAAAGAAAGTGAAACATTTTTTGACAAATTAAAAGGCAATTTTGACGATCCAATCATCAAAATTTTACTAGTTGCTTTGGTTTTAAATTTGATATTTGCTTTTCTAGGTTATGCAGAATGGTTCGAAGCTTTTGGAATTGCAATTGCTGTTCTTTTAGCAACGTTAATTGGTACATGGAGTGAGTTTTCAAATGAGACAGCTTTCCAAAAGTTACAAGAAGATGCATCAAAAATTACCGTAAAAGTTTTCCGCGATGGTCATGTGACTGAAATTTCAATCGATGATATCGTTCAAGGAGACGAAATCATTTTACAAACAGGAGATAAGATTCCAGCTGATGGGATTTTAATCGATGGTTCGCTTAGAGTCGACCAAGCTTCACTAAACGGTGAGTCTGATGAAGCGAAAAAAGAAACACTTCCTGAAGGTGCAACTTATGAAGATGGTGACACGTTCAACAAACATGCTTTGTTCCGTGGCGCGGTTATTACTAGTGGGGAAGCAGTGATGAAGGTCACAAAAGTTGGGGATGCTTCATTCTTCGGTCAAATGGCTGCTGAGTTAACAGTTGAAGAACGTGAATCTCCATTGAAATTAAAACTTGCTGATTTAGCGAATAAAATTTCTAAAGCCGGCTACACTGCTGGTGTGCTGATTTTTATTGCCTTTATGATCAATAAGATTTTTGTTGAAAATAATTTCAATGGTGCAAAAATTTCAGAATACTTTAGTCAACTTGGACCTGTTGGGAATGACATTGTTGAAGCCTTTATTCTAGCGGTTATTGTTATCGTAGTTGCCGTTCCAGAAGGTTTACCAATGATGATTGCTATGGTACTTTCACAAAACATGAAAAAAATGTTACGTGACAATATCCTAGTTCGTAAGTTAGAAGGAATTGAGACAAGCGGAAGTTTAAATATGCTCTTTTCTGATAAAACTGGAACAATTACTAAAGGTCAATTAGATGTAGTTTCTTACATTAATGGTGCCAACACTAGTTTTGATAAACTAGGTGCAATTCCAGAAGAATTGAAAAAAATTGTAAGTACAACAATCTTAAATAATACGAATGCTGTAATTTCTGAAGACGACCAAGGTGCGGTTGTCATTATTGGTGGAAATCCAACTGAAAAAGCTGTTTTAGCCTTTGTTGAAAAAGATGAAAAATCTTTCGGTACACTTGAGCATGTTTCAGCAATACCTTTCTCTTCAGCTCGTAAGTTCTCTGCAACTCAAGTAGCCGGAGAATGGAATACGACCTTAATCAAAGGTGCACCAGAAAAAATCTTACCAAATTGTTCAACGTATTATGATGAACAAGGTCAAAAACAACCATTTACTAAGTTAGCTGAATTAGATAATGAAATCAATGAATTGGCTAAAAAATCAATTCGTGTCTTGATTTTAGCAACGACTGATGAAATCGTGACGGAAGAAAGCTTACCTTCTGATTACACATTAGTTGGAATTTTAGCTATTCGTGACGATGTTCGTCCTGAGGCTGTTGAAGCGATTCATGATGTTCAACAAGCAGGTGTTCAAGTTGTTATGATTACGGGTGACCGTAAAGAAACAGCAATTGCGATTGCTAAAGATGCGAAAATTTTACAAAACCCTGATGATATTGTCTTAACTTCACAAGAGTTAAATGACATGCCAGATGAAGAAGTAAAATCATTATTACCAAATATGCGCGTAATTGCTCGTGCTTTACCAACAGATAAATCACGTTTAGTCCGTTTATCGCAAGAAATCGGTTTAGTTGTAGGTATGACTGGTGATGGTGTAAATGATAGTCCAGCCTTAAAACGTGCGGACGTTGGATTCGCAATGGGTAGTGGGACTGAAGTTGCCAAAGAAGCTGGAGATATCGTTATTCTAGATGATAACTTTAAATCAATTGCGCAATCAATTCTATTTGGTCGTACGATTTACCGTTCAATTCAAAAATTTATCGTATTCCAATTAACATTAAATGTTGGGGCATTACTGATTAGTTTCATTGCACCATTTATTGGTATTGATCATCCGTTGACGATTACACAAATGTTATGGGTGAACCTAGTTATGGATACGTTAGCTGCATTAGCCTTTGGTGCTGAACCAACGTTGAAACGCTACATGAAAGAAAAACCAAAACGTCGTGATGAAAATATTGTGACGCGTAGCATGTTCTCAGCTTTTGCTTTCCAAGGTGTTGTGATTACAATTATGGGATTATGGATGTTGAAAGGCGGATTCTTAGTTCAATTCTTTGATCGTGGAACCCCTGAATTAACGAATTTAGCTCTTACAACTGGATTCTTCTCATTCTTTATCCTTTATGCAGTCTTTAACGGATTTAATGTTCGTACAGAAAAATTAAACATTTTTGATAACTTGAATCGCAATAAAATGTTTATGCGTATTATGTTGTTAATCATTGTGGTCCAAATTATTATGACTTTCGTCGGTGGACCAATCTTAAGAACAACAGCATTAAGTGTTAGTGAATGGGCAATTGTATTAGGCTTATCTGTACTAGCAATTCCAATTGATATGGCACGTAAACTTGTTGTTAAAGCAATGGGTAAATAATTTAAATTAGCAAAAAAGCGAAGAGGTTTACTTCTTCGCTTTTTTTGTTATCAAGATGAGTTGACTAAAATAATTAAGTTAGATACAATGATAGAGAACGAGTTTTATTTTTGGTTTCTTAGCTCAGTTGGGAGAGCACCACCTCGACAAGGTGGGGGTCGCTGGTTCGAGCCCAGTAGGGACCATTTAAGAAATAATAAGCAAGAGGGGCGCTATTATAATAATAGCGCTATTTTTTGATTCAAGCAGCTATTTTAAAATGTTTACGTATTTAGTTGAGTAATTAAATATGAATAAAAATTATCCTGTTTTGCTCTTTATTAAAAAGAATGAAATAGGTTTTTTTCTTCTATATGAAATTTTTTCGTTATTTTAAATTTTATTAATGAAAGGCTTATTTTTGTGTTATTAGTTATAAGTGTAGTAAAATTAATTTAATAAAGGGATAGGGGGATAGGGGATGAAAAAAAGAGTAAGGGTTTTAATGTTATTTATTTTGTTTTTTAGTGCGGTTACGCCTGCTTATGCAACGGTAACTTCTACGATTGAGACAAGCGGGATTGAAGAAATTTCTGGCACGCAAGAACAAGAATCTGCTGAAAATACAGCACCCGATAAGTTGGTAGACCCGACTACAGAAGCTCCTGCAGTGGAAGAAGATAGTGCTACAAAAGAGTCAGAGTCAACGCCTACTGTAACACCAATTAGCGAGGCTGAAACAACTAATCCAACTGCTACGCTGAAAAATGGAGACCCTGTACCTGTAGCACGCGCTGTGGTTGATTATGGCAGTCAGTTTTTTAATGATGTTTCTTTTTCAGATATGGCTGGAAATACATTAGCAAAAGTTAAAGATACAGATAAAATTAAAGTAAACTATACTTTTGACATTACTACACCAGTTAAGGAAGGCGAAACGATGTCCATTGCCTTACCAGAAGAATTGAAGTTAGTGAATTATACAGAATTTCCTCTAAAAGATAGTGACGGCAATACGATAGCCTTAGCTACAACTGATAAAAATACAGGACTGATTACACTTACCTTTACAGATTATGTAAATGGCAAATCAGCTATTAGTGGAAAGCTATTTTTTTGGGCTAAACTAGACAAGACTAAAGTTACAGACGGCAATAATACGATTAGTATGCCTGTCAATGGAGTAACAACGGATCTAACTTTGAAAGTAAGCAAAACAACAGGTAGTACAGGCGGAACAACAAATCCTACTGTACTATTTAAGAGTGGGGCCTATGATAAAAATGATCCAACATTAATTAATTGGACCATTACTTTGAATAACGCCAACCAAAACCTATTTCAGCCGACAATCATTGATACAATTGGACCTGGACAAACGCTAGTGAAAACCTCTTTTGTTGTTAATTATCGAGATGCAGCAAAGAAAAGTAAAATGAAATATGCATTGCCTACAACTTTAACGAATGACCGGACAGAGGTATCCTTTACCGATGCAGGTTTTGATTTAAAACTAGAAAATCTAGGCTCATTTAGCATTATTAATCATTATAGTTCTGCCGTTATCACCTATAAAACAAAAGTGGACAACTCGGGAACTCAATATATAAATAGTGCTAGTTCAGCTGACGAAAATAACGATTCTCAAACGAGAAATGCGACTGTTAAATTTTATGGGAGTGGTGGCGAAGCTAGTGGCAGTGTGAATAAAGCGATTGATGAGATTTCTAACACTATTGATGAAGCTGAAAGCATTGATCCTAATGAATTAACTCCATCAGAAAATACGCAACTAGAAGAGTCTAAAAATACAGCTCAAACGACTTTAGATAATGAAGATGCAACAATAGAAGAGCTAGATAAAGCCAAAGAAAATTTGGGAGAGGCTATTCAAGAAGTGACTCTAGCAAAACCGGAAGAAAATGAAGAAGTTAAAGAAGCTATTGAAAAATTAAAAGAAATATTGGTAGTAACAGAAGGAAAAGCAGCAACTGATTATACCCAAGAATCTTGGGATGTGTTGAAAGAAGTGAAAGAAAAAGCTGAAGTTATTGTTGGAAAAGGGACAGATGACAGTCATTCAGTTACAGTTGAAGAGGTAACTGAAATTCAAAAACAATTAGAGGAAGCAATAACTCAATTAGAACTTATTCCCACGCCTGAAACGATTCTTGAACTAGAAAATCTTGTGATAGAGGCAGAAAATAAGCAAAAAGAAGATTATACAAATGAAACGTGGGTACCTTTTGAAGAAAGCCTTGAGCTAGCTAAGGAGAGTTTGGCAAGATTTAAAAATGATCCGCAAGCTGTAAGAAATTCAGATATGGAACAAATAACAATTCAGTTAGAACAAGCAATGAGCCAATTAAAGAAAGTGGAATCTCAAGCAGTTGAGTTACCTATTGTGCCATCTGAAAGTCCTCATGAGCAACAGGCACAATTTCCAGCTACTGGTGAAAAGCATAGCTATTTGATTGGATTGCTAGGCATTTTAGTTTCAACTGGAAGCATCCTTATTTATAGAAGAAGAGTTTAACAAATATGCCAAGATTCTGGCTATAGCCAGAATCTTGGCATATTTTTATGAAGGCACTAGTTAAACGGTCTAAAATTTTGGAGAGTTCTTTTTTTCTGAATTTCTTGTTCAACAAGAGAATTTAATTCTAGCCACTCATTTGATGTTGGAGGAAAAGAAATATGGAAAATCGGTATATCCAATTGATTAAAAAAAGTTGGTGTATCTGTGACGACAATATCAGGACCATTGTTTTGGTCATTATTATCAGTGAAATCAATTGTATAAGGGATATTTTTAATCAATTCATTTTTCAAAATCTTTCGATAGATACTTTTATCAGAAAGAACTTGAATGCTGATTTGATTAATCTCAACAGCTGAATCAGATAAAGAAAATAAGAAAAAGAAGTAGGCCTTTAAACGATACGAACGAGTTTCTATAGGATAGGTTGGATAAATTCCTTGTTTTTCAATAGCTGAAAAAATTAGTAAATAACCATTAAATAAGTCTGGGTTTAGTTGTTTTAGTTCGTCTAATTGTAAATCTTCAATATATTTATGAGTATCATGGAAAGTGTCCATTTGAAAATTTAAGCAAAGAATATGCGCTAAAAAATTTTGTTTATCTAAAAAATTCACAGTCATTAAATGGGAAGAATTATTGACTAATTCAGTCAATAACTGATTAGAATAGGCAAAGTTAGCTGAATCCTTTTCTTGGAAACTGGTTTTTATAAATGAAAACATCTTTTCAGTTTGAATAAAAATTGGATTGGATACAATAAAACTATAGATAAAGTTAACCTCATGTTTCAGAATATTTTGTTTGAAAAAATAATATTTTTGATGAATGGTAGCTTGGATTTCTTGATAGAGCAAATTGTCAGATTCAAGTGTCTTAAAAGTTGGTTCAATAAATTTTTTTGTATTTAAATCATTGAGACAAACGCTAAGTGCAAAAGCTAACTGTCTCGTTTGGATTGGACTTAGATAAGGATTTATTTGTGCACCAATTTTTTTGCTCATTTCCATGGTTTCGCCTTCATCAACTTGTTGAAAAGGCCACTCAGACATGCCATAAGAGAACCAAAAGAACTTACAAAAAAAATAGCGGATTTGAGAAGATTCCCCAGATAAAGTCCCTTCTCGGCTATTGAATTGAATGCCAAATTTGTCTAGAATGAGATTGATTGTCCGAACATCTTTGTAAAATGAAGTTAAACTAATAAAATAATAGTCTGTGAAATGTTTAGAAGAGATAAATTTTTTATTGTAAATACTTAATAATAGATTGAAAGAAGTTGAACTTTTTAAACGTTCTAAATAAATTAAGTTAGAAATAGCATTTGTGCTGGCACTTAGCTTATACCCCAAAGCTGCATCAGTCTCGATATATTGCTCATAATTTTTTTCTTTAAAAAAGGAATTAATGACAATTACGGTACTTTTAAGTGTTCGGTTGGAAATGTAAAGTTGACTAGATATCTCTTCTTTGCTAATCCAATTGGGGTAGCGTTGATTTAAAAGTTTAATTAAGGTTATTTCTCGTAACGTTGATGTGCTAAGTAATGAATCTAATTCCATGAGGACACTCCTGTTCCTATATTAAGTAGATTTTATGACACTTCTAAACTCTTATTATACGCTTTTTTATTTGATAATTTCACCTTTTTTTGCAAAAATTAGTGAGGGACCCGCAAAAAAATGGTGAATAGTACAACAGTATCCAATTTTAGTTGGAATAGCTTTGCTTATTAGTTTGTATGATAATTTTTTTCAGTTTTAACAAAAGAGGTTATTTGCTTAATCTTTGCCTCTTTTTTTGAACTCGAAAATAGAAAAATATCTGAAAAATATGTTTTATTGCCTTTTTTATCAGTAATAATCCCATGTGCTGAAGCTTCACGACCATGGGTTAAAATCGATTGAATTTCTAGTGAACTAAGATCCTGACGATGGTTAATAACTGCTTTAATAAAAGGTGTTTTCCCTTCTAATTGAGATTCACCGGGTTTAATCCAGCTTAAAGTGTCTACTAATAAGGTTTCGAGAACAGCTTGATTAGCAGCTGCTGCAGCAATTAAATAATCATGAATAATTTTTTTCTTAGGGGCATTTTCACAATTCAGGGTACAAAGAACAGCAAAATTAACCTTCGGAAGTTCAGCATTTTTGAAGGATAAATTCTGACTTTCCAATGTTTCCTTTAGAATACGGACTGCCTTTGGGCCAACACCATGAATTTGTAACAGTGTTTTTTCACTGTAGTGTGTTAACTGTTCCAGGTCAGTAATTCCAATGTTTTGTAATGCATTTGTTGCGGGCTTGCCAATATTTGGTAGTGTTGTCATGGTGTTTTCCTCCCTTGTCGCTAACTTTTTTATTGCAACTAGTATAGCATAGATTAGTGAACTAGTTGAATTAAAGAATACACTGAGGATTACATCTCAGGTAATGGAGATGAAGATATTTCAGAAAAAAATAATAAATCAGGCTTCGTTATTTGAAAAGTTTTTAAAATTGAACGATTGTGCTATCAGAAAATAAAAAAACTTTCTTGGATTCTATCTAGAACCCAAGAAAGTTTTTTTATTTTAAATTAAGTTTATTTAAGCGATAGATTTGTGTTTATTTTTTTTAGTTAGATAGGAAGCTGCACTACCTAATAAAATGAGTCCAGCTAAAGTAGAAACGCTAGATTCCTTTTCTCCAGTTTGTGGGAATGAAGCAGCAACAGTTGGAGGAGACAAAGGATTATTCGTTGTTCCAGTCGGTGTTCCATTATTCCCGTTTCCAGTAGTGGTTCCATTTCCATTAGTAACAGCATCTTTAGCAAGGACGGTTTTATCAAACGCAACACTATAACCATTAGCATCCGTCACAACAAAAGTAACAACATGATCTTTAGCTAAATTAAGCGATTGTAAATCAAGAGTGAAGTCACCCTTTTCATTAGCAGTTGTAGATAAAATAGTCCGCGCTTTACTATTTTTCAATTGAGCAGTAACAGTCCCATTAGGAATTGTTTTTCCAGTAAAAGTAGTTATGCCTTCTTTAATATCAGGTAAAACAGTGGCAGCTTTAATAGCTGCAATAGCTGCAGATTCGCCGTTTTCTTCTTTGGCAAGCACGGTTTTATCAAACGCAACACTATAAGCATTAGCATCCGTCACAACAAAAGTAACAACGAGATCTTTAGCTAGGTTAAGCGACTGTAAATCAAGAGCGAAATCACCCTTTTCATTAGCAGTTGTAGATAAAATAGTTCGTGCCTTGCTGTCTTTTAGTTGAGCAGTAACAGTCCCATTAGGAATTGTTTTCCCAGTAAAAGTAGTTATGCCTTCTTTGATATCAGGTAAAACAGTCGCTGCATTAATAGAAGCAATAGCCGCAGCTTCTTCTTCAGCTTTTATTTGTTCAGGTGAAATATAGCTTTTACGTCCTTCAATTTGAGCTTCAATGGTTTTGCCATCAGCCTCTTGAGCTTTAATATAATCGATAAATGTATCCGTATCTTGTGTCATTGTTGCTTCAAAAGTTGCTTCTGTAAAGGTTTTAAAGCCATCTCCGCCACCAAATAAAAAGTCATTTACGACAACTAAATAAGAGGCGTTAGGATCAAGTAGTTCACCATTTGTTTTGCGAATTTGGTGGACTTTGTAAGGTTGATTTGCATCACCAGTATCGGTATATTGATACGTTAAACCAGATAGTTGAAGGAAATATTTACCTTCTTCATCATATTGTTCATTCAGAACATTTTCAATTTGTTGACCAGTCATATGCACGACTTGTAAAATATTTCCAAATGGTTGCACATTTTGAGCTGCTCCCCATGTGATTGAGCGATCTTCTTGGACAAGTAAATCAGCTCGGATACCACCATTATTTGTCATAGCAAAATCAACATTGAAGCCTTGTTTTTGTGCCATAACACGTTGCCCATCGGTTACTAAGTTTCCAACAGCAGATTCTTTATTTGGGCTATCTTTTTCAACTTCACGGCTAATCGTTTGGTTGGTTGTTGCTGTTCCAATTTTTTCAGAAGTAACCTTAGTAACACGAGTATCAGCATCATCAATAATAGCTTTCACTTCAGGATCTTCAGTTACACCAGCTTGAACAGGTGTCACTTCAGCATCTGGAACCGCAACAAAATCATTGGTTTCAGGGTCAAGCTCGGCTTTTAAATTGATAAATGCTTTTCCTTGTGAGGTACTTTGCACAATTCTTGTCTTCCCAACAACCCCATTTGTATATTGATGATTGTGTCCAGCAAAGAATGCATCCACACTGTTATCAGGGCGTGCTGTATTAACCTTATCCATGATATCAGCAGCTTCACCAGAAACGACTTGATTGGTGCTAACAGCAGGAACGTGAGCTAAAACAACAATCGCATTGACGCCTTGATCTTGTAAGATTTTATCATATTTGGCAATGGTTTCGGCTTCATCAAGGAAGTTGTAATCTTGATAGTGTTGTTTAAGAACTAAATTAGGAATTTCAGTAGTGACGATGCCAATAAAGCCAACTTTAACTTCTTTATCGCCATCTTTAACTGTTTTAATTGTATAGGGTTCCCAACCATAAGGGATATTTCCATTTTTATCAGTCATATTTGCAATTACAATATCTTGAGTTGACGCTTCATGGGTGTAATCTTCTGTAATTTGATTGAATTCACCAGGTAAAGGAGCTTGTCCGGTCATAATTCGATTAAATTCACCAAGTCCCTCATCAAATTCATGATTTCCAAGTGTGCCAATTTCAAAATTCATTTTATTTAAAACTTTTATAGTAGGTTCATCTTGTAGCAAACCAGAGTTAGCCGGGCTAGCTCCAACCATATCCCCAGCTTGAACACGAATCGTTGTGCCATCAGGCTTTTCAGATTGGAAATTAGTTTGAGCATTGTTCAAATAAGTTGCTAATAGTGCCGCTTTTCCAGCTTTGCTAAACGCGGTTCCTTCGATATAGGCTGTTCCGGTCGTGCTTAAAGCCCCATGGAAATCATTGATTCCCAATAGTTGAAGAGGGATCGTTTTTTTCTCAGGTGCAGCTTCAGGTTGCGGATCTGCAATTGTGGGTGCATCTGTAATTGTTGGTGTAGCTACATCCTGTTTCAGTGGTTCTTGCTCAGTTTCTGGAATAGGAGGAGTGATTGGAGTTTCTGCAGGTGGTACAGTAATCGCTTCTTCTTCTGGTGCACTAACTTCAGGACTAGTTGTCGATTCATCAGGTAAAGAAGTGGTTTCCTCCGTGGTGACAACGGTCTCATTTGCTAAAACTGGAGGCGCAAAACTACTGATACTTGAAGAAACTAATCCAACAATTAACAGCTTACTTAAAAAACAATTAAACTTTTTCATTTACTAATCAAGCTCCTTTTAATTTTTATTTCCCAACAGTAAAATTTTAACATTAAAGCTAAATTTAAACAATATAGTTCGTTAATAAAACGCTAACAATTTTAAAGAACGCTTTAAAATACTGTTTATTTTTATATTCACGATTAATTGTGAAAAAAATAAATAGGTTGAAAGGTCTCCAACAAATTGTTTTTTACGAATGACAACTAAAAAAAGCGTGGGAATCATCAATAATCTGATGATTCCCATGCTTTTGATAGTTTAGTTTTAATCGTCTTGTTCAGTTTGTAAAATATCCCCACTAACAGAATCAATTTTAACTTCTGTTTCGTTCGATCCATTTTTAATGGTTACTTCATAAAAAGTCTTTTGAACTTCTTGGCTTAGTTTCCATTCAGTAATATCACCTTGCTTATTCGCTTCAGAAAATGCGGCTTCCATTGCTTTTTGAGGTGAAATAATGTTATCTAATAACAGAGCATCATTTTTTCTAGCTGCACCATTTGCATCTTCGGAATCTAAGCGCTCTTCTTTTTGTTTACTTATTTCTTTCGTATCTGCATCGATAAATAGCTCATATTCTTTAGCATCATCAACACCTTCGATTTTGTATCCATAGGCGCCAAAGTTCGTATCAAATTCAATACTCGTAATGGCTACATCAGGGTGCTCTTTTGAAAATAGTTGAATAGCGTCATCTAAGCTAACTTTAAATTCTTGATTTAATAAGCTAGAAGTAGATGTTGTAGAAGGACTACTTTCGGTAGTAGATGAAGCTACTTGTGAGTTAGATGTTGCTTGATTGTTGTTATTTGTTGATGTTTCTTTTGTATTTCCATTTCCACAGGCACCTAGAAGTGCTACTGTTGCGATTGAAATCATACCGAGTACTATTTTTTTGTTCATTTTTAAACATCCCCTTTTCTTATACTAACTATTAAAATAATAACAATTATTGATAATGGGAACATCAGACTATAGTCTGATTTGTTCCTAGGACTATTTTAAGTTACACTAATGTTATCAAAATCGGCTATTTAAGGCAAGTAGGAGGGGTTAATAATGGAAATTAGAACAATTGAAACAGAAGATTATGCAGAAATAAAAGTGTTAATTCAAAAAGCTTTTGAAAACGAGGAACATAGTGATGGTGATGAACAACTTTTAGTGGAACGCATTCGCAAAGAAAAATCATACCAAAAAGAGTTTGAGGTTATTGCTTTAATCAATTCTGAAATTGTTGGACATGGACTATTAAGCCCGGTCATTATTGAACAAAAAGAGAGTTCACTAATTGAAGGTGCTGTTATGGCACTTGCGCCCTTAGCAGTAAAAAAAGAATATCAAGGCAAGGGGATTGGTCGGGCTATTATAGAAGAATTAGAAAATAGAGCCAAGACTGCAGGCTATCAAGGTCTAAGTATTTTAGGAGACCCTGGTTACTATCAAAGATTCGGCTACTTCCCAGCAAAAATCAAGCAAATTGAAGCTCCTTTTGAAATAGAGTCGAATTATTTTCTTATTAAAGAACTAACTGAAAATAGCTTGGAAAATTGTCAGGGGATCGTACGTTACTTACCAGCATTTGGATTGAATTAATTAAAGAATAGCACAAAAAAACGCGGGCAAATTAGTTGCTCGTGTTTTTTTGTGCTAGTTATTTTATTCATAAATTAATAATTTATATTAAATTCTTCAGACACTAAAAATTAACGTGAATTAGAAAAGATAAGTTGATTTACAGCTCTTTTTTTTAGTGAAATTAATTGCATCGTATTTGTAGAAGTGATATGATGATTTTGTAATCATCAGATGATTTGAAAGGTGAGGATAGTATGAGTAATAGAAATCTAGTCAATCAAACAATTCAGAAGTTAGAAAATCTTTTAGGAGAAGGAACTTACCAAGTAGGCGATAAGTTGCCTGTTGAAAAAGTGCTAGCAGAAGAGTGTGGTGTCGGACGTTCAACCTTACGAGAAGCGGTTAAGATTTTAGAACATGCAGGGGTTTTAACTGTGAAACAAGGTTCAGGGACATACGTCAATCAACATCGCGTTGCCACCTATTCAACGGAACAATTATTGGAAATTCGTGAAATGTTAGAAGTTCAATCGGGTAAACTAGCCACATCAAGGTTCACTACAGAAGAACTAATGGAATTAAAAGAAGTCTTATTTGAGCGAAATGAAGCGCTAGAAAAAGGACAGTTTGCGCATTATGTTGAAGCTGATTTAAATTTCCATTGGTTAATTGTAAAAGCGAGTCGCAACCCATTTTTAATTCGGTGGTATCAAGAAATCTTACCTGATTTGAAACAAACGTTAAGTTCATTTGTCTTACGAACAGACAACTATTCAGATAATACCGAGTTACACCAAGTGATCTTTCAAGCTTTAGTAGAACAGGATGAAGCAACTGTAGTGGCTGCAACTTTAGAGAATAATCAGAGGGAGTTAGTTCGTTATGCAAAAAAATGAGAGACGATTAGTTGGCTTGATTTTTGTTGTGGCGTTTAATTTGAGGGTAGGAATTTCCTCAGTACCGGCGCTATTAGAATTAATTAAAAAGGATCTAGGTATTTCTAATTTTCAAAGTAGCTTAATTACAAGTATTCCTGTCATTTGTATGGGTGTTTTTGCATTGACCGTCCCTTATTTTCAAAGAACTTTGGGACGACGTCGAACGATTTTTTTTAGTTTACTTATTTTGGGACTAGGAACATTAGCTCGATTTTTTGTAACAAGTTACAATCTTTTTTTAGTTACTGCATTTATGATTGGTTTTGGAATTGCCATTATCGGCCCGTTGCTATCGGGTTTTATTAAAAGTAATTTTCCCTTTAGATCTGGTTTAATGATTGGTGTTTATTCATTAAGTATGGGCTTAGGTGCTTCTCTTAGTTCAGGCTTAGTTTTGCCACTAACTGAACATTTTAAAGGGAATTGGGGAATATCTCTCGCTTTGTGGGGTGTTTTTGCACTTATAGCTGCCTTGATTTGGCAAATGTTTTCTCCAGTCGAGAGTCAACGTAAATCAGCAAAATCAACGTCTTTTTCTTTACCGTTAAAAAATAAAAAAGCGTGGAAATACACACTGTTTTTTGGAATCCAGTCTGGAATTTTTTATGGAATGACGACTTGGTTAGCCCTAACAGCGTTAGAAAAAGGAGCAACAACCTTACAATCAGGTTATTTTTTAACGTTGTATACAGTTATTCAGATGCTTTGTAGTTTCATTATTCCAACTTTAATGGATCAATTTGGTAAAATGAAGCAGTGGATGTTTTTTTCAAGTGGGCTAGTATTTATTGGTGCCGGTATGATTGCTCTTGCTCCTAGTGTTGTTTTTTTCGTATTAGGAATTATTTTAGCAGCTATCGGACTAGGAGGTTTATTTCCAATTGCTGTCTTATTACCTATTAGAAACACAAAAACAGCCGAGGAAACCAGCTTATGGACCAGTATGATTCAGTCATTTGGCTATATATTAGGCGGATTTATGCCTGTTTTAATGGGAGCAGTAAAGGATACAACTGGTAGCACAATTGCCCCGTTTTTGATAATGGTGTTGCTAAGTAGTGTATTGTTAATACTATCATTCAGTGAGAAAAATGAGCCGTCAATCGATTTATAAAATTGAATAGTTAAATCATATACGTTATACTTAAATAGAACTTATTCAGTAGGCTAGGCATGGTAATTTGTACGAATGCTTGCTGAATAAATACTTAGTATTAAAATGAATGAAGAAAGGGAAATAATATGGATACTAAAATGAAAGCGAAAATAAAAAAATCGTTAGCCTTGATTGAAAAAGGGCATGATATAAAGATTCTATATGCAGTTGAATCTGGTAGCCGTGCCTGGGGGTTTCCATCTGAGGATAGTGATTATGATGTCCGTTTTATTTATGTTCATACAAAAGAATGGTATTTATCAATAGCTCCGAAACGTGATGTGATTGAATACCCTATTGATGATGAATTAGATATTAGTGGCTGGGATTTACAGAAAGCTTTAAAATTGTTACGAAAAAGCAATCCATCTTTAATCGAGTGGCTAAATTCATCAATTATTTATCTAGAAACGGGTGATTTAGCGAGCCAGTTAAGAACGTTAGCTCAAACTCACGTCTCACAAAAACAATTAATGTATCATTACTACCATATGGCTCGTGGCAACTTTCGCGATTATTTGCAAGGAGAGCATGTGAAAATCAAAAAATATTTTTATGTATTGCGACCAGTTTTAGCTTGTTTATGGTTAGAAAAATATCAAGAAGCACCTCCTGTTCTTTTTGATCAGTTATTGACGTTGCCAGATTTGGACTCAGAATTAATTGCGGAGGTCGAAGCCCTTTTGATTCGGAAAAAACGTGGGGATGAGCTCGATTTAGAAAACCAAAATCCTATTTTAAATCAATTTATTGAAGAGCAATTGACACAATTAGAAGTGATTTTAAAATCAGAAAAAGATCAGCCGTCAATGCTAAGCTATGCATTATTGGATGAACTTTTTACTAAATACATGTTGTAGCAAATAAAGGCGCAAAGGATGAGGATCCTGTGTGCCTTTATTTGCTGAATATCAAAGAAATAAAAATTGAAATACAGTGATTTTTACAAAAAATAAACTAATTCCTTCATTATATGTTCAAAAATAGCAAGTAATTAAAAAAAAGTTGAAATAATCATTGCACTTCACAGGTATTTGTATTAAAGTTAGAAAGATAGAGTTGTGAAACAAAAGTGTGTTTCACGTTATCAAAAAGGAGCGTGAATTCGTGAATCCAGAAGAATTTAAGGAAGCCCTTCTTGAAAAGGGAATTCCATTAACTGATAAACAAATGCATCAATTCAATCAGTACTTGAAGTTATTACAAGAGTGGAACGAAAAAATTAATTTAACTGCCATAACGGAAGAGGAAGAAGTGTATTTAAAGCATTTCTATGACTCAATCTTAGCTGGCTTATATGTGGATTTTAAAACAGGGGTCCAAAGCTTATGTGATGTAGGTGCTGGTGCTGGTTTTCCAAGCATCCCCCTAAAAATTGTCTTTCCGAGTTTATCGGTGACAATTGTTGATTCATTAAATAAACGTATCCAATTTTTAAATACGTTAGCAAATGAATTAGAATTAGAAGATGTTCATTTTTATCATGATCGTGCTGAAACATTTGGTCAAAACAAGCAGTTTCGTGAAAGCTTTGATTTTGTGACAGCCCGTGCAGTGGCAAAAATGAGTGTTCTGACGGAATTGTGTTTACCTTTAGTCAAAAAAGGTGGGCTTTTTATCGCGTTAAAAGCGAGCAATAGTGATGAAGAAATGAAGGAAGGCGACCGTGCTATTCGTTTATTAGGCGGTAAAGTTCGAGAAGACATTGTCTGTCAATTGCCTCGTGAAGCTGGAGAACGTCATATTATTTTAATTGATAAGAAGAAAGAAACACCAAAAACTTATCCAAGAAAACCAGGAACACCTAATCGTAAACCCTTATAATCAATTTGACAGTTACAACGACTATTACAAACGAAAAAAATTTGTTACAATAGTATTATTGGAATAGATGACTGAAGGAGAGAAAAAGATGGCTTTGTCTGATTTATTTGGTTCAGGAAAATCAAAAAAGAAAACTGAAGAAAAACTTGATAAAGTTGTGCCGGAAGTAGTCAATGATACTATTGTAAACGAAGAGGCGCATCAAACGATTCAACGAATTGAAGCGAAACAAATTATTCCCAATCGATTCCAACCACGTAAGATTTTTAACGAAGAGAAGTTAAATGAACTTGCTCGGACCATCCATATTCATGGGTTAATTCAACCAATTGTTATTCGGGAGTATGCACCTAATGAATATGAAATCATTGCTGGTGAACGTCGTTTTAGAGCGATGATGCTTTTGGAATGGACAGAAGTTCCAGCAATTGTCCAAGAGATGACGGATACCGAAACCGCATCAGTAGCGTTGATTGAAAATTTACAGCGGGAAGAACTGACTTCTATTGAAGAAGCCAAAGCGTATCAAGGATTGCTTGAGTTAAATGGGATTACTCAGGAAGCATTAGCTCAGAGAATTGGGAAAAGTCAATCTTTTGTAGCGAATAAATTACGTTTATTGAAGCTTTCTACTCCAGCTCAACAGGCCTTGTTAACGCAAGAGATTTCTGAACGTCATGGTCGAAGTTTATTAGCATTAGATGAAGAAAACCAGGGAATTGTAGTTAAAACAATTATTTCTGAAAAGTTAACCGTTAAAGAAACAGAAGAGTTGGTTAAAAAAATCATTGCTGAAAAAGCGGGACCTGAACAGCCTAAGAAAAAAAAGCGCAAAAAAGGAATCTCGAAAGATGTTCGTTTAGCGTTGAATACAATTAAAAAATCAATCACTATGGTAACAGATACAGGGATTGATATGAAAACCGAAGAAGAAGATTTAGAGGATGTCTATCGGATTACGATTGAAATTCCAAAAAGTAAAACCAATGACAAATAATGAGCGATAAATGAATTTCTTCATTTTGAAAGATGCGTAGGAGAATAAGCACGCATCTGCGGCCTATTCTCCTACGTATTTTTATCATATAACGCAGGACCATTAAATAGTTAGTCTGATTTAACAATCACGACTTCTCAATAAATTGGAGGAAAAACAATGGCACGAATTATATCAGTTGCAAACCAAAAAGGTGGCGTTGGAAAAACCACTACTACAGTTAATTTAGGTGCATGTTTAGCCTATTACGGTAAAAAAATACTACTTGTTGATATTGATGCCCAAGGAAATGCTACTAGTGGTTTAGGAGTGCGCAAAGCAGATGTTGAAAAAGATATCTATGATATTCTAGTCAATGAAACTCCAGTTGATGAAGTTGTACTTGAAACATCTCGGGAGAACTTATGGATTGTCCCAGCGACGATTCAATTGGCAGGTGCTGAAATTGAATTAACAACGCAAATGGCTCGTGAATCTCGATTGAAACAAGCTTTAGCCAAAGTCAGTGATGACTATGATTATATCTTGATTGATTGTCCTCCTTCCCTAGGCCATTTAACGATTAATGCTTTTACAGCTAGTGATTCGATTTTAATCCCAGTCCAATGTGAATACTATGCGTTAGAAGGGCTTAGCCAGTTATTAAATACTGTTCGACTGGTTCAAAAACATTTTAATCCTGATTTGAAAATTGAGGGAGTTTTACTAACTATGCTAGATGCCCGTACGAACTTAGGGTATGAAGTTGTTGATGAAGTCAAAAAATATTTCCGCGAGCGTGTTTATAAAACAATTATTCCGCGAAATATTCGTTTATCAGAAGCACCAAGTCACGGCTTATCTATTATTGATTACGATGCACGTTCAAGAGGCTCCGAAGTTTATTTAGAGTTAGCAAAGGAAGTGTTAGCACATGGCGAATAAAAATAGTAAAGGTTTAGGTAGGGGTATTGATGCGCTTTTTGGCGATTATTCTGAACTCGATGAGATTGATGTAACCAATGAAATGGTCAAAGAAATTCCACTAGAAGAAATTCGCCCGAATCCATATCAGCCACGTAAAACATTTGATGAAGAAGCCTTAAATGAACTTGCTGACTCGATTCGACAATCAGGCGTTTTTCAGCCGATTATTGTTCGTGAATCAACGATAAAAGGCTATGAAATCATTGCTGGCGAACGTCGTTTTAGAGCATCTAAGTTAGCTGGGAAAGCGACAGTTCCTGCAATCATTCGTGCGTTTGATGAAGAGAGAATGATGGAGGTTGCGGTTCTAGAAAACTTGCAACGTGAAGATTTGACCTCACTTGAGGAAGCTGAAGCATACGATATGCTGATGAAAAAATTAAAGTTAACTCAAGAAGAAGTTGCCAAACGTTTAGGAAAAAGTCGTCCTTACATTGCGAACTATTTGCGTTTATTAGGTTTGCCAGAGTCTGTCAAAAAAATGCTCCAAAGCGATGAGATTTCAATGGGACAAGCCAGAACTTTACTGGGCTTGAAAGATAAGCGCATGATTATTAAAATTGCCAATAAAGTTGTTCGTGATAATTTAACGGTTAGACAATTGGAACAATTAGTTAACCAGTTAAATCAGCCTAAAGAAGTCGAACAAAAGTCTAATAAAGCAGAGAAAAAACCTTACTATATCCGTGAAAGTGAAGATCGCTTGATGGATAAATTTGGTACAGCTGTTCAAATTAGTGACAAAGGCAATAAAGGTAAAATTGAAATTGAGTATTTATCAACAGATGACTTAACTAGAATTTTAGATATTCTAGAAATTCAATTTGATGATGAAGAATAAAGCTTGAATTTAGAATGAGTGGGTGTGATGAAGATGTATCAATTGAACGATAGCGTTGAGATGAAGAAGCCACATCCATGTGGCACAAATCGTTGGCTAATCATTCGAATGGGGATGGATATTCGAATCAAATGTGAGAAATGTGGTCATATGGTTCTAATGCCTAGAAGAGAATTTGAAAAGAAAATGAAAAAAGTATTACAAACAGCAGACACAAAATAAAAGAACTTAGAAAAGGATCGTGTGAATTAGATATGGCATTAACAGCAGGAATTGTAGGATTACCAAACGTAGGGAAATCAACCCTTTTTAACGCAATTACAAAGGCAGGGGTAGAAGCAGCAAACTATCCTTTTGCAACAATTGATCCAAATGTGGGCATGGTAGAAGTTCCAGATTACCGTTTAGCCCGTTTAACAGAATTAGTAACACCAAAGAAAACTGTTCCAACAACGTTTGAATTTACAGATATTGCTGGGATCGTAAAAGGCGCCAGTAAAGGTGAAGGATTAGGAAATAAATTCTTAAGTCATATTCGCCAAGTAGATGCAATTTGTCATGTTGTTCGTTGTTTTGATGACGAAAATATCACTCACGTTGATGGACGAATTGACCCGATTGCCGATATTGAAACCATTAATTTAGAATTGGTTTTAGCCGATTTAGAGTCTGTTGAAAAACGTCATGCACGAGTTGGAAAATTAGCTCGTACGAAAGACAAGGATGCATTAGCAGAATTTGCAGTTTTAGAAAAAATTAAACCTGTTTTAGAAGAAGGTAAATCTGCACGTACGATTGAGTTTAATGAAGAAGAAGCTAAAATTGTTAAAAGTCTATTTTTATTAACCATTAAACCCGTTTTATATGTAGCCAATGTTTCAGAAGATGAAATTGGAGATGCAGAAGAAAATGAATACGTGAAACAAGTTCGTGAATTTGCAGCAACTGAAAATTCAGGAGTAAATGTTATTTGTGCTCGTATTGAAGAAGAAATTGCAGAATTAGATGATGATGAAAAAGCTGAATTTTTAACTGAGTTAGGAATTAAAGAATCCGGTTTGGATCAATTAATTCGTTCAGCTTACGACTTATTAGGGCTAGCAACATACTTTACAGCTGGAGTACAAGAAGTTAGAGCATGGACATTCGTTAAAGGCATCAAAGCACCACAAGCAGCTGGAATTATCCATTCTGACTTTGAACATGGCTTTATCCGTGCTGAAACAGTCTCTTTTGCTGACTTAGATAAATATGAGAATATGGCAGCAGCAAAAGAAGCAGGTCGTGTTCGTTTAGAAGGTAAAGAATATATTGTGCAAGATGGGGATGTTATGTTATTCCGCTTTAATGTATAATATAGTAATAAAATGAATGGCGGAAATCAAAAAATGGTCTCAGCTACTCATCAGTTTAAATTTTGCCAAATGCAGCTTTAACGCATGTTGAAAGGGGCCTTACTACGTGGAACAAGATACACAAAAGAATGTAGAAATCCAAAATGAAGAGTTGTACCGAAAGTTAACGAAGCGTAACGAACAATATATGATGAGCCTAGATAAAGCTTTAGATGCGGCTAATCTAACCGAAGATCGTAAGCGCGAAATCTATAGCGAGATGTTACCAGTTTTAGTTGAGGGCCAAAAAACAGGTCAGACAGCGCGCCAATTATATGGAACGGTATCTGAACAAATTGGTAAAGTTTTAGATGGACCTAGAAAAGCTGAAGCTAATGCACCTTCTAAAGATTGGATGATTTTTGTTGACGGTGGGTTAATGATGGTAGCTTTAATGTCCTTAGTTATGGGGGCAACTGGTTTAATTGGAAAGAGCCAAGGTGGAAGTGAGATGGGAATTGCCACTCTTGCACTAAACTTTGTTGGTGGTGGTTTAGTAGTCCTACTAATTGCTAAAAACACACCTAATCGTGATGGTAGCAACAAGAAAAAAGGTGGAATTTTCCGCTATATCTTAGTTGTCGGAGCGGCGATGATGGCTTGGTTATTAATTATGACCTTCTCAATGGCCTTTTTACCGGCTTCAATCAACATTATCTTGCCACCAATCGGCTACTTAATTGTAGCAGCCGTAGCTTTTGCAGGGAAAATGTATTTCAAAAAAACATTCAATGTTCGTGGTGGAATTTTTTAATCAAGAAACAACAAGCACACTGTCATTTCGATGATGATGTGCTTTTTTTGTCTAAAGAATGAGTATAGATGTGTTAAATTATCCAAAATACGATTTATAGAGTATGATGTATTTAAGTTGAGAATAATTTTGTTATTTTATTAATTAGAAAGGTGGAAGAATCATAATGAAAATCACTAAAAAAATGGCACTGTTTTTAATGAGTATTGGGTTATTATTCATGAGTTTTTCGATGCGTGTATCTGCAGAGGAAAATCCATCCAATGTCGCGATATCTGCTGTAATACCTGACAATCAAATTGATAAGAATAAAACGTATTTTGATTTATTAATGACACCAGGTGAGGAACAAGAACTCGAGGTTGTTTTGACGAATAGCTCAGATGAAGCTATTACTATGGAATCATCTGTAAATTCAGCTATTACGAATGACAATGGCGTTGTAGACTATAGCCAAGCAAAACCTAAGTATGATAAAACGCTAAAGCATCCTCTTTCAAGTATTGCAACATTTGAAAAGGAGCAAGTGATTCCAGCTAACTCCAAGAAAACAATGAAGATTAAAATTAAAATGCCTGAAACGGAAATTAAAGGCATTATTGCTGGTGGAGTCTATTTATCAGCTAAAGATAATGAAGATGCAGCAAAAAACGGTGATTCAGGCGTACAAATAAAAAATAAATATGTGTATGTTGTTGGAATCCAATTACGCACTCGTGAAGATATTTCTGATGTGCAACCAGATTTAGTTTTAGATAAAAAATTAATTCAGCCAAAACAAGTCAATTATCGCAATTATTTAGGCATCAATTTGCAAAATAAAGAACCCGTATTTATCCGTGATTTAACTGTTGAAGCTAAGATTTATAAAAAAGGCAGTAACGAAGTTTTTGTTGAATCAAAAAATGAAAATTTAAAGATGGCGCCTAATTCAAATTTTAATTATGGCGTAAACTGGAATAATAAAGAGTTTGAAGCAGGGACATATCGTGCGAAAGTTACTGCAATTGCCAAAGATTATGACAATAAAACATGGAATTGGGATGAAGAGTTTACAATTACGGCAAAAGATGCAAAAGACTTAAATGAAAAAGCCATTGATCTTGAAGTCGAAAAAACACCAATCTGGATTTATTTTGCTATTGCTGGTGGGATTTTACTGCTATTAATTGTGATCATCTATCTGATTAAACGTCATATAGATAAGAAGAAAGAAGCGCAACGTAAAGCTCAGTTGCGTAAAAAAAGAGAACTGAAAAAGAAAAAAGAAGCACAAAAAAAGAGAGTACAACACAAAGAAAATGATTAAATCTAGTTAGTAAGTTAGAAGCAGTAAAGTGTTAGGGAGATATAAAGAATAAATCAAAGAGCTAACTCAAAAGATGGTAAATACACATCCTTTGAGTTAGCTTTTTTGGTTGTTATAATTAACCTTCTAAAACAGGTTCTTGACTTAAAACTGTTTCAAATTCAGCAATTTCATTTGAAATAATTCCGGTTCTATGGGCATGTTGTTCACGGGTATCAGCCGTTCTACCATGAGCTTTTTTAAAGCCATCTGTTTTTAGCCAAGCTTTTTGATTCGCTTCATTATCCCAACGACTTGTTACGACAATCTCTGAATAATCAGGATGAGTGTCTTTTTTGCGCCACAATTCAAATCCTAAAAAACCTTCAATTCCAGCGATACTAGCTTGTGCATGTCCACCATTAAAGCGTGTAACAACTTGATCTACATGCTCTTTTTCTATTTTAATTGTATTTGTAACAATAAACATAGTCTATTCCTCCTCTTCATTTTGCTGTTGCAAGTAAGTAATTGTATTAATTGAGAGCGATTCTCAATTAAAGGAACTTAAAAATAAGTATAGCTAGTTAAAAGAGTGTTGTCAATCATTAAAAGTATTGAATTATCAAGGTTTATTGTTACTAATTACACATGATATACTTAAATTGAGACTAGTATTTATAAATAACGAGATACTCCAATTGAAAAAATTATACCGTAACTCTAAAATCCATTTCAAATTCAGAGCCAGTTAGGAATTTTTAGATCAATAGTTGCTTAGAGAAATCGTTTTATTTTTACCATATCACTATCAGTAAAATAAAGTTTTATGTTATACTATAGTTAAAGTTTGTGAGTTGATTAACGGATTTAAATAACCTTAAATCAAACTAACTGACAAATTAAAATTAGTAATGGAGGGTTATAGTTATGAAAATGAAAAAAATAGCATTTATTGCTTCAGTTTTATTGTTATCAATTGGAGTTGCAGCTTGTGGAAATGGTTCGAAAGATTCAAAAGATTCATCTTCAAAAGCAGCTTCATCAGCTAGTTCTGAAGAAGTTGTAACAGGAGCATCAATTAGTGATAAACCTGAGGATATCATCCATGGTTTAGGACCAGATGGTAACTGGATTTTTGCATTAACTGGCGATGCTAAGTTAACAGAAGATTTAGTTGTATCAGGAACTTTTTACGATAAAAATGACAAATCAAGTGATGTTTACCGTAAATTAGCTTTATACACACAAGATGCAGATAAAAAAGTAACAGGCGAATTCAAATTAACTGTACCAAAAATGATTGTTGAATCACCAAACTTTAAAATCCAAAACGGAACAATTGTTGGTGATGTACAAGTTTCTGCAGAAGGTTTTGAATTAGCTGACTCTACAGTTGAAGGAAATGTAACTTTTGATACGCAAGAATTGAAAGATTCTGCTAAATTAGATACAGGTAAAGTAACTGGAACAGTTGAAGTTGCTAAATAATTAAGTGAATGAATCAAAACTTGATTGGCACCTATTTTTTAGGTAAACCAATCAAGTTTTTTTGTATGACTAATTTAGATACTGACGACTATTTTAAATAAATGTTAAGGGGGAGAAGGGAATGAGTTTACAAGAACAAGTTAATTCAGGGAAACCATATGACGATTTTTCTACAGAAGCAGTTTTGGCTCGTGATGTTGCTAAGGGATTAACGCGGAAATATAATAATAAAATCAACTTAGAAGGTACTTATGATCTAAGTATCCTGACAGAGCTTCTTGGCAAGCATGGTCAACAATGTATGATAGAATCTAATTTTAGATGTGAATTTGGCTTTAATATCTCGATAGGTGAGAATTTTTTTGCCAATTACGATTTAATTATTTTAGACTGTAACCAAGTTACAATTGGAAATGATGTCTTATTTGGGCCAAGGGTGGGGTTATACGCAGCCAATCATGCTCAGAACCCAATTGATCGTGCAGCTGGAGAAGTCTATTCAAAACCCATCGTAATTGGCAATAAGGTCTGGCTTTGTGGAGACGTATCAGTAGCTCCCGGAGTGACGATTGGTGATAATAGCATTATTGGAACTGGAAGTGTTGTTACTAAGGACATTCCTGCCAATGTTGTTGCTGCAGGAAACCCATGTAGAGTGATTAAAAGTATCGTTGATGAATAAAAAGATAGCAAAAAAGCATCTTACTCAAAAAATGAGTAAAATGCTTTTTCACTGTTAAGCTAAATCTGTCCCATTACTAGCAATTACTTGTTTATACCAATTAAATGAATCCTTACGAGAACGTTCCAGTGTTCCGTTGCCGTAGTCATCTTGATCTACATAAATAAATCCATAACGCTTAGACATTTCATTCGTACTCGCGCTGATTAAGTCAATACATCCCCAAGGTGTATAGCCGATTAGATCGACGCCGTCTTTAATCGCTTCAGACATTTGCTCAATATGTTGGCGCAAATAATCAATACGATACGAATCATGGATACTACCATCTTCCTCAACTGTATCATACGCCCCTAGTCCATTTTCAACAATAAATAGCGGTACTTGATAACGATCATACATTTTATTTAACGTAATACGTAAACCTTTAGGGTCAATTTGCCAGCCCCAGTCACTTGATTCCAAGTATGGGTTTTTCAGACCGCTCATAAAGTTTCCAACAACTTGTTGCTTCGTAGGATCACCACTTTGAACCATAGACATATAGTAGCTGAAAGAAAGGAAATCAACTGTGTGGAGCAACAATAATTCTTCATCACCTGGTTCCATTTCAATAGTGATATTCTTTTCTTCAAAAAAACGATCCATATAGCTTGGATAGTAGCCACGTACTTGAACATCCGTATAGAACAAGTTTGCATGATCCTCTTCCAAAGCTCGTTGCACATCATCTGGATTACACGTTTCAGCATAAGATTCCATCCGAGCCAACATGCATCCAATCATTGAATCAGGGATAATCTCATGTCCAGCTTTAACGGCACGAGCGCTCGCTACAAATTGATGGTGCGTTCCTTGATAGGCTGCTTGCATATGATTTTCATAGGTTCCAGCTAAAATCCCACCGCCAATGTAAGGACTCATTGCCATCACATTGATTTCATTAAAGGTTAACCAATATTTCACTTTATCTTTATAGCGTTTAAAAACAGTTTCAGCATAATGCACAAAGAAATCAATCACTTTTCGATTAGCCCAACCACCATATTCAGTGGCCAAATGTAACGGCATTTCATAATGAGAAAGAGTCACTAAAGGCTCGATATCATATTTTAGACACTCATCAAAAACTTTATCATAGAAAGCTAAACCAGCTTCATTTGGTTCCGTTTCATCCCCATTAGGAAAAATACGTGGCCAAGAAATTGATAAACGGAACGTCTTAAAACCCATTTCAGCAAAGAGAGCAATATCCTCCTTATAACGGTGATAAAAATCAATACCGCGGCGTTTCGGAAAATTATCGCCCATTTTTCCAGCCAAAGCATCCTCAATTTGTTCCTTCGTATAATCAGATAAAAGTGGACCAGTACGATCTTCCTTTGGTGTAAAAGTAACCATATCAAAAGTTGATAGACCTTTCCCATCAACATCAAAAGCTCCCTCTAATTGGTTTGCTGCAGTAGCGCCACCCCATAAAAAATCCGCTGGAAATTGTGTTTTGATACTCATCGATAAATACCCCTCTCTTATTCATTTAATAGAAGGCTGAGAGAAAAATCTCAGCCTTCAGATAATGTTTTCTTATGCAAACTCTTCGTCTTTAAAACCAAGAACATAGGTAAAGACAAAACCTAGAATCATGCCGACAACACAGGCGATAACTGCGCCCCATAGACCCATATCAAGACCAGCTGGGTTGATATAACTTGGGAAAGCAAAGATACCTAAACCACCCATAATATAGCCAGTAGTATTGAAGAATCCTAGAATACCACCACCGATAGCAGCTGCTGCACAACTTGCGTAGAATGGTTTTTTCAGTGGTAAAGTCACACCATAGATTGCAGGTTCAGTTACTCCAAAGATACCTGAGATAAAGGCTGGAATAGCCAACGTTTTAAGTTTTTGATTTTTAGTTTTCATCCAAACCGCTAAAACAGCACCGATTTGAGCAAATGATGCAGCAAGAGTCATTGCTAGAATTGGATCGCCATTACCAGAAGCAATGTTGTTCATAGCAATTGGAACTAGACCCCAATGTAATCCGAAAATAACAAATACTTGCCAGAAACCACCAAGTAATAAACCAGCAACAACTGGACTTAAGTCATAAATGGCACCAGTCGCAGCTCCTAATAGCATACCTGCCCATGTAGCAATTGGTCCAATAACTAAGAAAGTTAAAGGCACAATAACTAGTAAAGTACAAAATGGAACTAAGAAATTACGAACAACACTTGGAATGACTTTAGTAAAGAATTTTTCGACTTTACTTGAAACAAAAACAGCAAGGATAATTGGAATAACAGATGAAGCATAGCTCATCATAATTACTGGAATTCCTAAGAAAGTAATTTTAATTGGAGATTCAAGCAATGTTCCTTGGAACAATGTGTAAAGTACCGGCATATCTGCTCCCATAACAGCAGCAATAGCAGGATATAACATTGATACCCCAATACTCATTCCAATAAATGGATTCCCACCAAATTTCTTACTTGCAGTATACCCAAGAAAGACAGGTAGAGAATAGAACAATGCATCACCAGTTGCTTGTAAAATAATATAAGTGCCGGACGTACTATCTAGCCATTTTAAGGCTACAAATAAAGCCACAAAACCTTTAATCATACCTGTTGCAGATAAAACACCTAAGATTGGTGTGAAAATTCCTGAAATCATATCGATAAAACGATCGAACAAACTACCTTTTGGTCCGTCATCGGCATCTGATGTATCCATACTATCATCAGTTGATAAGCCGCCGACTTTTAAAACTTCTGCAAAAACTTCAGGTACATGTGTGCCGATAACGACTTGATATTGACCGCCACTTTGCATAACGGTTACAACGCCGTCCATTTTCTTAATTTCTTCGGTTTTAGCAATGCTTTCATCTTTCAATTTGAAACGTAAACGAGTGACACAATGGAAAACACTTTTGACGTTTTCTTTCCCGCCAATTTTATCAAGAATATCTGTTGCTAAATCAGTGTACTTAGCCATTTTTTCCTACCTCCATTTTTTAGGTGTTCACTATTTTGAACAAAAAAAACCTAAACTGATTTGAAGTCGACAGGAATCCCTGCGTTTCAAATCAGCTTAGGTTTTGCCCAGAATTGGTAACAATCCTATCTGATGAATTCATAATACCAGTTGATGAAACTTAATGCAAGCGTTTTCTTTAAAAAGATAAAAAATAAATTTTAAATTAGTGGTATAGTCGCTATTTTTTCACTAAAATAGAATTTTTTTATAAAAAGACACATATTCGCTGGAATATGTGTCTTCAAGATATCTTAAGGCTTAAATTTAGCGGTTATAATAAAGAGCTAGCCCAGTTTTCGATAGGTTGCCTAGTTGCTATTCGTAAAGGTTGTTCTAAATCACGATGTCCTAATCGATAATTCGCAATTAGTTCATAATTACTAGGGAAACCAAGTTCATTTGAGAGGGTAGAATCTAAAATGAAGGGACTTGTTGCCCAAAATCCAACTAGATCCTGCTCCCAAGCAAGGAGTGAAAAGTTTTGAATCAAAGCAGAAGTGGCTTCAATTGAATCATAGTTTTTCCTAGGATTATCCACAAATATCTCACGAGCAAATAAAATTGTTGCAGGTGCTCCTAGGATTAAACGTGTCATTTTGGTAGTCATTCGTTCCCGTGTTTGCTCATCAATAATAACCTGATTGCGTTCATAGCTAGCAATAATTCGCTCATATAACCATTCTTTTTCAGCTTCAGTTGTGACAATTTTTGCTACCCAAGGCTCGTTCTTGCCATGGTATGGTGCGTAGCTAGCTTTTTCTAGCAAAGTAAAAATTTCTTCGGGAGAAATGGGTGTATCTAAGCTCGTTTTTGAGGTGCGACGAGATATAATCGTATCGGAAATAGATTGTTTCATGATTAAACACTCCTTAATAGTAGTATATTGGAACGGACCTAAATAAAAAATAGTCAATCCAAACAGATAATTGAGAAGTATTCTCAATTGGTTAAGTTCTATAGTAACGGAAATTAAAATTAAGTGCAAGTAATAAAAAATATGTATAGTTTCAATCTATAATGGTTATTTTCTAATCATAGTAATAAATTGTTAATTTGTACGATTTTAAAAATATTTACTTAATATTTTACGAAAACAGCTATTATAACTATCTTAATAATGGCGTGTCAGTTACAATAGGATAAAGATATAATTAAAAAGTATAGAAAGAAAGGGTGGAGTAAGTATATGCAAAAACAAATAGGGGATGTTGTAAAAGAGGCACGCAAAGCTAAAAGAATGACACAAAAAGAATTAGCTAATGGTATTTGTACGCAAGCAACAGTTAGTAATCTAGAAAATAATAATAGCGTCCCAGCGGTGCGGACATTATTAGCAATCGGAGAGCGCTTAAAAATTGATTTTTCTGATCTATCAGAGTATCTCCCAGTTTCAGAAAATGGACATCGCGAATTATTTTATCAAGTCAAAGAACTTTTTAAAAAATTAAAATACAAAGAAGCTAAGGATTTATTGCTTAAAAAAATTAAGGTAAAAGACTTAACAGAATCTATTGATGTCAAAGAATATAATTATTATATGGGAATGGCGAGTTTGATGGGGAACAAAAATTTTTCTGATGCTCACTATCACTTTAACTTAAGTATGCAAGCAAGTACAAATAAAAACGTAGATATTCTGGATTCATTGACGACCAACGGAATTGCAGTCGCCTACTTTATGGCGAATGAATTAGATAAGTCAAAGTATTATTTTGAAAAATCTTTAGCTCAATTAGAAGAAATTAGAAAATCGGACGTTCAATTTTCTGATATTGCAGAAAGTATTAAGATTTATTACAATTCAGCCAAATATTATTCTGCAGTCAAAAACTATACTAAAGCGATTGAACTGTGTTCAGCTGGAATTAAATTGCAAAAAGAAGACGGTAGTATTCATGGATTGGAGCTTTTACTGTATGAAAAGGGGATTAATCTTTGTAAACAAGGCAAAATAGAAGATGGTGCGCATATTTTTTATTTAGCCGTCGCACTTTGTGAATTAAATGATCGTAAAGATTTGATTCAAACAATTAAAAAAGACAGCGAAGAATATAAAATCGAATCGCTTGTATTTAGTTATAAAATCTAAAAATTGACTGAACACCCTCTGAAATAGGAGGGTGTTTTTTGTTGTAATCAACATAGATATTTAAACTCCAGATACTCTCCACATTAGCTACATATAGACTGCAGATTACCTTGTTACACTAGGCTTACAAATAAATGAATGGGTGGGAATAAAGTATGAAAAAAAATATACTAGCAAGTTTAATTTTAGTAGTGGGTATGACAAGTTTATTAGCAGGATGTGGTGGCAGTAAAAAAGACTCAGAAGCTGAGAACATGGGAGCAACAGTAACGAATGGCAAGGGTGCAGTCACAGAAACTAAAGAAGGTGGTACTGTATTTAAATCAGAAGATGGTGGAGAAGCCCAATTTAACGAAAGTCCACAAGAAGCTCAAAAAGCAAAATAGAAAGGAGGCTTAAGCCGAGATGAAAAAAAAGAAGCCAATAAAATTAATAAGTAGTGTTGTAATTGTACTAGCAATCATAGCTGGCAGTATTTTTTATTTTACACGCAGTCAAAGCAATGCAAATTCTTTAAGTCAGAAGCTGATTCCACAAACAGTTAAAGAATTATCTGGTGATGGAAACAAAGGGTCCAATTTTTTATTAACAGGAAGTGTCGCGCCAAATCAAATCAGTAAATTAACTTTAGATAATTCAAAAGGAACAGTATCAGAAGTCCACGTGAAGGAAGGCGATTCTGTTGTTAAAGGTCAAAAACTCTACACCTATCAAAATCCAGATGGCGAATTAGCCTTAAAAGAAGCGCAGTTGACTGTCACAAATCAAGCGAACGATTTAGAACAAAAACGTTCAGATGCTAGTTTGAAATGGGAACAACACAATAAAAAACAGGCTGATTTAGATAAGCTAACAACAAAATATAACCAAGCAGGAGCAGAAGAAAAAGAAACATTAAAACAAGAAAAAACACAGTTAGAAACAGAAGTAGCGCAAGCGAAATCTGATGCTCGTACGGCAGATTCATTAATTGGAACTGCTGAAATTGAGCTAGAAAAAGCACAATTAGGTGTAACAAATGCAGAAAAAAAATATGGTTCTAATGATGTTTTAGCTGAAGTTGACGGAGTGGTGAAAAAAGTTGATACTGATCAAATGAATAAGTCTGTTGCTGAAGGCAACAAAGAGACGTTTATGGAAATTACGGACACATCAAGTTTATACGTAAATGGCCAGGTTGATGAATTTAATAAAGATCAGTTGGCAATTGATCAACCTGTTAAAATCATTGACCGGACAGATGAGAAGAAGGTTTGGAGTGGAAAAATAAGCAAAGTGGGAAATCTAGCAGCAGAATCTGGTGGAGACGATGAAAAAAAAGAAGAAGAAAATCCCAATCTGTCTAAGTATCCTTTTAAAGTTATTTTTGATCCAACGGATACTCCTCCACCTTTAGGACGTCATATGTATGTTGAAGTTTTACCAAAAGGAGATGAAGCCAACAAGGTGAAATTACCTTTAGACTTTGTTATTCAAGAGGGCAAAGAATCCTATGTGTGGCTCGTTAAAAAAGGCAAAATTGAAAAAAGTAAAATTGAAGCTGGTGAACCGGATAAAGAAACCAATACAGTTGAAATTACAAAAGGCTTAACTGAAGAAGACCAGATTGTTTATCCCTATTCCACTTTGAAAGCTGGAATGGAGGTTGGCTCAGATGTTAAAATTAACTAATATTTATAAATCTTATTGGCAAGCAGATTCCGAAGTTGAAATTTTGAAAAATATTAATTTATCCATTGAAGCTGGTGAATATGTTTCAATCATGGGACCATCTGGTTCAGGTAAATCGACTTTGATGAATATTCTCGGTTGCTTAGATAAACCAACAAGAGGGGATTACTTAATTGAGAACACAGATGTTTCTTCATTGAAAGACTATGAACTATCTGATTTACGCAATGAAAGCATTGGTTTTGTTTTTCAAAATTTTAATTTAATGCCCCGTTTAACAGCTTTACAAAATGTTGAATTGCCTTTAGTTTACGGAAAAGTTTCTAAAGCAGAGCGCAAAGAGCGAGGGATTGCTGCTTTAAAACAAGTGGGTTTAGAAGAGCGGATGCATTTTAAACCAGCTGAACTTTCAGGTGGGCAGAAACAGCGGGTGGCAGTTGCTCGCGCGTTAGTTACCAATGCTAACTTTATTTTGGCAGATGAACCAACCGGAGCATTAGATTCAAAAACGAGTGAGCAGATTATGGATTTATTTTCTGAATTAAACAAGAATGGAAAAACGATCATAGTCATTACTCATGAGCAAGAAGTAGCAGATTATACAAAACGAAAAATTATTTTACGCGATGGGCTCATTACAAAGGATGAACGGAGTGTGACGGCATATGTTGGAAAATCTTAGTTTATCTTTACAATCCATTTGGGCGCATAAATTACGTTCGATTTTGACGATGTTAGGTGTAATTATTGGTATTGCTGCAATAATTTCAATTTTCAGCATTATCGAAGGAAATACGGCAAACATGAAAAAACAAATTATGGGTGGTCCGAATAATACCATGAATGTTGATTTTGGACCTGCAAGCCAATTTTCTGGAAGTATGGGTATGGGTGGAAATGGAAACGAAAAAAAGCCTAATTATTTACCGATATTCACAGCAGAACAAATGGATCAAGTTAGACAAACGCCAGGAATCAAAAATGCTAGTCTTACCTATCAAAAATCAGCATCTATTTTTCGGGGTTCCAAGTCTGTTAATTCAGAGATAAAAGCTATGGATAAAAATTATTTTGATATGCTACCTCAAAAATTAACGGCTGGAAGATTTTTTACAGAGACGGACTATAAAGGGCAAAACCAGGTTGTTATGTTAGACAAAACGGCCTATGAAAATCTATTTCCAGAAGAAGATGGAATTGGTAAAATTGTTGAACTTAATGGAACTCCATTCAAGGTTATAGGCGTTGTAGAAGATCCAGAAGCAAATAACGAGATAAGTAGCGGTGGAGGCATGATGACTATGGCTATGGGTGGTGGAGAAAATGGAAAAGCGTATGTTCCATTAACTCAATGGCCTAAAGTAGCTGGTGAAATTAACCCAACACCAGCTGTGATTGTTCAAGGAGAGGATACAGATGGATTAAAACCTGCTGCAGAAAAAGTGGCTATGCTTTTAAATGGTTTTATTCCTCAATCGGATTATGTTTTTGGGATAATGAATCTAGAAGATTTTGAAAAACAAATGGATGAATTCAATCGTTCAGAGTTTTATTTGTTAGCAGGTATTGCTAGTATCTCTCTTTTAGTTGGTGGAATTGGTGTAATGAATATTATGCTCGTTTCAGTGACAGAAAGAACACGAGAAATTGGTGTGAAAAAAGCGTTAGGAGCTAGACGTAAAGTTATTTTGTTACAATTTTTGACTGAATCTGTCACGTTAACCTTTATTGGAGGTATAACTGGAATTTTATTTGGCTTAATTGCCGGAAAAGGGATTACGTCGGCTTTGAACTATCCATACATGGTTTCTTGGCTAGCGATTATAGGTAGTATGGCATTTTGTTCAATTATCGGAATCGTATTTGGGTTAATGCCAGCAATTAAAGCATCTAAATTAGACCCAATTGAAGCTTTGCGTTATGATTAGGTTGAGCTTTTAGTGTGGGGTTGGTAAAATAAAAGCTATAAGCTTTTTAAATAAGGAACCGAGGAAGGAGTTGGGTTTATGCAGAAAAGAATTTTGGTAGTCGAAGATGATGAGATGACGAATAAAGTCATTGCTAATTTTTTAGCTGAACAAAATTTTACTGTTTTCTCAGCGCTAGATGGGCAAGCAGGTTGGGATATTTTCCAAAAGGAAACTCTAGATTTAATTATCTTAGACATTATGCTTCCCAAAATCGATGGTTTAGCGTTGCTGGCTCAATTTAGAGAAGTTTCTCAAATTCCAATTATTATGCTAACCGCACTAGATGATGAATACACACAGGTAGTTAGTTATAGTAATCTAATTGACGATTACGTGACCAAGCCTTTTTCGCCTACGATTTTGGTTAAACGAGTTGAAGCGGTGCTCCGTAGAAACGTGCAAGAGGAAGAAAATAGCGGGAAAATTAAATACGGTGAGTTAACAATTGACTTAGATGCTTGCACTGTTGAAAATCAATCTGAAGCAGTTAATTTAACAAAAAAAGAATACGATATTGTTACACAATTAATTAGCCGTAAAGGCAAAGTAGTGACTCGTGAGCAATTGATGGATCAAATTTGGGGCTATGACTATAACCCTAGTGACCGGATTATTGATACCCATATAAAAAATATTCGTAAAAAATTACCCGGTATTGAAATTAGAACGGTCAAAGGAACTGGCTATGCAATCGAGGCAGAGCTATGAGAATCAGAACGAAAAATTTTCTCTTCACGTCGGGAATTATTATTATTGTTGTGACATTAGCTTTTGGTTTGCTTTATTGGATTATGCCCGGATATTATCAGCAAAAAAAAGAATCGGAACTATCTAAAATTATGGAGGATGTTGCTAAACAGATTGAAGGCAAAACAATTAGTGAGACTACTGAAATTTTAGATAAGACAGGCTTGGAAACTGGAGCAGTATGGACCTTGATAAACGGAGAGGACCAATTGATTTATCCAGATGGTCAACTATTAAGTGTCACTCAAGCTGTGAATACCAATGAAGTAGTCGTTAGAGATGATTCTAGTTTTGGGAATGTAACTGAAGGTGGAGCAGCTCAACCCTTAATCACTGCTATGAACATTCAAACGAATGATCTGGGAAATTGGGGGGATGTTATTCAGAAGTATAAATACTTTGTTGATAATGAAGGACAAGTTTATAAGTTAAATGCGATTCGAACTCTCCAACCAATTGATGAAGCAAAAGGCGTATTACTCGATATTTATCCTTGGATTCTGGCTGTAAGTTTTTTAATTGGTGGAATCGGAGCGTTTATCTATTCCTATTACTCCACAAAGCGGATTTATCAGTTATCGATGATTACAAAACAAATGACTGAAATGAATGAAACAACTCGTTGTCCAGTAGTTGGGAAAGATGAAGTCAGCACATTGGCAACCGATATTAATTATCTTTATGGCAACTTACTGACAACAATTGAACAATTGAACCAAGAAATTGAGTTAACTGCTGAGATTGAGCGCTCTAAAGCTGAATTTATGCGGATTGCTTCTCATGAATTAAAAACACCGATTACGGCAATGTCAGGCATTGTTGAGGGAATGCTATATAATGTGGGGGAATTTAAAGATCGCGATCATTATCTAGCTATTTGCAAAGAGATTTTAGCTACTCAAAGCCAGTTAGTGAAGGATATATTATATATATCACGACTGGAAATGATTGAAGGAGCAAGTGAAAGAGAGATATTTTCAGTTTCTGAATTAGTTGAAAAAGAAGTCTTACCAGTTTTTGAACTGATGGCAAAAACAAAAAAATACAAGCTGGAGACTAAGATAGAACCAGTCCAGATTGAAGGCGTTCGTGAAGATTTGAAGAGAGTACTTATGAATCTGCTTAGTAATGCTTTACAATATACTTCAGAAAATGGTCGGATTGTTGTTACCTTAAATGAAGCTGGCTTCGCATTAGAAAATGAATGTGAACCACTGACGTCGGATGATTTGAGTAAAGTCTTTGCCGCTTTTTATCGCCCAGATTATGCGCGAGCTAGAAAAGACGGTGGGACGGGTTTAGGCCTGTATATTGTTGGACAATTACTAGAACGGGATCACTTAACCTATTCTTTTGAGCCAACAAAACAAAAAAATGGCATGGTTTTTAAAATTAAGTGGTAAAAAACTGTTTCCAGAAGGTAAAACCGAACGATTTTTTTTATCAGGAAATTCATATATGAGAAAAGGATGAATAAAACTAAATTGTTTTATTCGTCCTTTTTTGCGCGTGAATATCTTTTTACCAGTTTTTTTGATATAAACACGAACATTAAAAGTTTTATATTGTTTTTAATTTGGTTTTTCTATTGAAAAAACAGTGTAAATTGATTATACTATAAAAGTCGTTTTGTTAATTAATCACTACGTTATTCCTTTCTGAAAAATTAATGTACGTTTTTAAGGACGATTTTAAATAAAGAATATCTCAATGAGCATTTTATTTAGTCTAGCTCTTATGCACCAACGCTTTGGAAAAAGACATTTTTCTTAGAATTTCCTATTTTCTAGTCGAGGCTAAGACTGCGAGTGCAACATTCTATAAAAGGAGGAACCTACCATGAAAAAAAGCATACCTTATCTAATCTTAGCGCCAGGGTTGATTCTTTTGATTTTCTTTTTAGTGATGCCTTTGGTTTCAATTTTATTGCCAACCGTTTTTGAAGGTGGTTTTTCACTAACAGCTTATCAACAGTTTTTTAGCGATAGCTACAACATTAGTATTTTCATTCGGACTATAAGAGTATCCTTAATTGTGACGCTCATCTCAGCCTTATGTGGGGTTCCAACAGCTTACTATATTGCGCGAAGTCCTAAAAAATGGCGCAGCTTGTTAATGGCTTTGACACTTTTTCCCTTGCTGACGAACTCAGTTATTCGGAGCTTTGCTTGGATTAACATCTTAGGCCAAAATGGAGTTATTAATAATTTTTTACTTAGTATCGGCGTAATCAAACAACCAATCGTTATGCTGTATACAGAATTCTCGATTATCGTGGGGTCCATTTACTTATTTTTACCAATTATGGTGATGACCTTAGTTGGAGTAGTTGAAAATATTGATCCAGAAATTATGGAAGCCGCTGAAACCTTAGGTGCCAATCGGTTTTCAGCCTTTATGAAAGTTATTTTACCCTTAAGTATTCCAGGAATTATCGTCGGCAGTGTTCTCGTATTTACCGGAACACTAACCGCCTACACAACACCACAATTATTAGGTGGCAATAAAAATATGCTTTTAGCAACATTTCTCTACCAAAAAGCAATGGCATTAGGCGATTGGTCCGGAGCGAGTGTGATCGCATTCGTGATGATCGTGACCACTATCGTTGTGATGCGCGTCTTCAACTGGATTGCCGGAAAAGCAGATAAGAGAGGTGAACTAAATGCGTAAACAAAGAGGCTTAACCCTATTCGTCGGACTAGTATTCGCTTTTCTCTTCCTACCATTAGTGCTGATTGCGATTACCTCATTTGGCGAAAATGCTACAATCCAATTCCCAATCGAAGGCTTTACCTTTAAATGGTATCAAAACATCTTCGTGTCAGAGGCTTTTGTCGATGGTTTTCTGCTGAGTTTAGAAATTGGACTTCTAGCCACAGTACTTGCTTTGATTATTGGTGTGCCAGCAGCATACGCTTTAGCGAGACATGGGATTAAAGGACGGAAATGGTTAAAGAGCTTTTTCTTATCACCAACGATTGTACCAGGAATCGTAGTTGGGTATTCTTTATTTCAATTTGTTGTAATTCAACTTCAATTACCTGTCTTCCAAGGCCTATTACTTGGCCATTTCTTAATTAGCTTGCCTTACATTATTCGAGTAGTTGGCTCAAGCTTAGAACAACTTGATTTTTCCATTGAAGAAGTTGCTTGGACCTTAGGCTGTACCCGGACTAGGGCTTTTATCCGGATTGTATTGCCGAATATTACATCAGGAATTTTTGCTTCCTTTATGCTAGCATTTATCAATTCCTTCAATAATATTCCTGTCTCAATGTTTTTATCTGGTCCAGGAGTCACAACCTTACCAACATCTTTACTAAACTATATTGAATATAATTATGATCCAACTGTTTCAGCTATCTCCGTTTTATTAATGATTGGAACGATTGTGCTGATGTATATTATTGAAAAAACCTTAGGCTTAGCTGCTATTGCATAACCAAAAGAGGAGGAATTGTTCAAATGTCATTTGTTGATTTAAAGGATATTCGTGTGAGCTATGATGGCAAAACGAACATTTTAGAAGAATTAAATATCTCAATGGAAAAAGGCGAACTCGTTTCATTATTAGGCCCAAGTGGCTGCGGCAAAACCACAACTTTGCGAGTGATTGCGGGACTAATAGAGCCCAACGATGGGAACTTTGTTTTAGACAATGAAGATTTGACTAAAGTGCCAGTCCATAAACGTAATTTTGGTATGGTCTTTCAAAGTTATGCATTGTTTCCTCATCTAACCGTCAGAGAAAATGTTACCTTTGGTTTGAAGTTGAGAAAAGAATCAAAAGAGAATATTGCTACCAGAGTTACTGAAATGTTGAAGGTTTGTGGACTAGAAGATTTTGGCGATCGTTATCCCAAGCAAATGTCTGGCGGCCAACGTCAACGTGTTGCATTAGCTAGAGCCTTAGTTATCGAGCCTAAACTTTTATTATTGGACGAACCTTTAAGTAATCTAGATGCAAAACTACGCATTAATATGCGGATGGAAATCAAACGAATTCAGCGTCAGTTAGGTATCACATCTGTCTTTGTGACTCATGATCAAGAAGAGTGTTTCTCAATTTCAGATAAAGTAGCTGTCATGAATAAAGGGATTATTGAACAATATGATACTCCTGAGGTTATTTACAACAATCCTAAAACAGAATTTGTTGCCCGTTTCATTGGATTTGAAAACTTCTTTCAATTGCAAAAAAAATCAGAATTTAGTTATGTAGCTGAAAATGGAACAATTTTTGAAACGACAAGAAGCTCTGAAAATAATAAGGCGATTGGTACGATTCGCCCAGATGATATTGAAATTGTTCATCCAGAACAAGAAAATAGAACCAATCTACTTGCTGGTGAAATTAGTGTCCGGACCTTTTTAGGGAAAAGTTATCAATATGAAGTCAAAACAGCTATCGGTAAGTTATTAGTTAATGGTTCAGATAAGCAAGTCTACCATTCAGGTGATCGCGTTCAACTTTGCTTGCCAGAACATAAAGTCGTTTTAGTTTAAAAAAATAAAAAAAGTGGGGTAATGAAATGAAAAAAGGTTTAGGTTTTGTAGCAGTTGCATTATTGGGAGCTTTAGTAGTATCAGGTTGTGGGAATAAGGCCGCAGATAAATCAAGCAATGCACCCAAAGAATTAGTTGTATCAACGTTTGGTTTAAGTGAAGATATTGTTCAAAAGGATATTTTTAAGCCCTTTGAAGAAGCTAACAATGTAAAAATCGTTGTTGAAACAGGGACAAGTTCAGAGCGTTATACAAAACTAGAAAATAACCCTAATTCGAAAGTAGATGTCATTGAATTATCGCAATCTAATGCGGCAAAAGGTTTAGATGAAGGTTTATTTGCTAAAATCGATGCAGAAAAAGTACCGAATATGGCTAATTTAACTGACGCAGCTAAAGAAATTGCAACGGACGGAGCCGGTCCAGCTTATGGCGTTAATAGTATCGGGATTATTTACAACAAAGAAGCTGCTGGAATGGAAATTAAAGAGTGGTCTGATTTATGGAATCCAGCTTTAAAAGGTAAAATCTCAATTCCAGATATTGCTACGACTTATGGCCCTTCAATGGTTTACCTAGCCAATGATTATAAAGGTGGAGACATTGAAAAAGATAAGGGTGCCGCAGCTTTTAAAGGCTTAAAAGAATTAGCTCCTAACGTTGTTAAAACTTACGGAAAATCTTCAGACTTAGCTAATATGTTTAAATCTGGTGAAATTGTTGCAGCTGTTGTAGGGGATTTTGCTGTTCCAATTATTACTCAAGCGGATGCAGATGTTGCTTATGTTGTACCAGAATCAGGAACATATGCCAACTTCAATACCATTAACATTACTAAAAATTCTAAAAATAAAGAACTTGCTGAAAAATTCATTGACTGGAGAATTAGTCAAGAGTTACAAGAAGTTACAGCTAAGTCTTTAAACGAAGCACCGACCAATGCCAAAGTGGTTTTAGATGATGCTACGGCAGAAAATAAAACTTATGGAGCCGTTGCAGATCGGGCAAAAGTTATTGATTTCAGCTTTGTTAACGGTCAATTGGCAAGCTGGATTGATCAATGGAATAAAACCTTAAATCAATAATACAGACGATAGATAACCTTTTGCAACTGATAACCGAATGGTTTCTCGGTGCTTAAGGTTATTTTAATAGTGAATTAGTAGAAAAGAGGAATAAAAAATGCAGGTTGATTTATTAGTTGAAAATGCTCAGGTATTCAATACCTTTATCCAAAAATTTGAAGCCAAACATGTGGCGATTGCTGGTGAACGCTTCTTTTATATTAGCGAAGAAAATCTAAAATACTTAGAGCCAAAAGCAACCATCGATGCCGGCGGACGTCATATGATTCCAGGTTTGATTGATTGTCATATGCACATCGAAAGTTCCATGACGATTCCATCTATTTTTTCAAAAGCAGCTTTGTACCATGGGGTCACGACGATTATTGCGGATTCTCATGAAGTTGCTAATGTTTTTGGGTTAAAAGGTGTCGAAGCCTTTTTACAAGCAGAGACAGAGTTAGATATTTTTTATGCGATTCCTTCATCGGTGCCTTCAACCACTGTTGATTTAGAAACAACGGGCGGAGTCATTGGCTTACCAGAAGTTCGTGAATTACTAAAATCACCTAAAGTTATGTGTTTAGGTGAGGCGATGAACTTTAAAGGGATTATTTCTGAACCCGATTCTTTAATTCGTCAGATTATTCGTGAATGTCAAACAACACGTCCAACAATGCCTATTGAAGGACATGTTCCGAAAATTACCAAAGAAGACTTAGCTACATTTATTTATCATGGTGTGACAGCAGACCATACGCATCAAAGCTCGGCATCCATTTATGAAAAAATTTGTAACGGAATGTTTCTTGAAATGCAGGGAAAATCAATTACAAAAGAAAACATCCAGACGATTGTTGACAATCATTTTTATGAATATGTAGCATTAATTACAGATGACGTGATGGCAGACGATTTATTAGAAGGACATTTAAATCAAATTGTTAAAAATGCAATTAAATGTGGTATGCCAGCTGAATGGGCAATTTACACAAGTACTTATACACCTGCTAAACGGATGGGCTTCCAAGATCGTGGCGCGATCGCACCAGGTCAAATGGCTGACTTTATTTTACTAGATGACTTAGCGCAATTAGATATTTATCAAGTGTATAAAAAAGGTCAATTAGTTCACACAAAAGGTGAGAACATTCAAGCACCTGAAGCCACAGAAGATTTTCCAGCAGAATTTTATCAATCGGTCCATTGCAAAATGGCTGAACTTATTGACTTTCAGTTAATCGCACCAGCCGATGCTACAGAAGCTAGCTGTAATGTGATGCAAATTCAAGAAGTTGGGACTTTCACAAAACCAGTCCAACGTATTTTACCAGTTAAGAATGGAATTGTGGATTGGGAAAATAGTGGGTTGGCGTTAGTCGTTGTGATGGAACGTTATGGAAAAAATGGGAACATCGCCTATGGACTTGTTGAAAATACGTTAACCAAAAAAGGCGCAGTTGCTACAACATGGGCCCATGATCATCATAATGTCATGGTGTTAGGAACTTCTGCAGCAGATATGGTTGTGGCGCAACAACGTCTACTCGAGATTCAAGGTGGCTATATTGTTGTAGATCAAGAACGAGTGGTCGCAGAATGTCCTTTGCCAATTGGTGGAATTTTAAGTGCTGCACCATTGTCTGTTTTAGGAACAGAATTGAAAGCTGTACGCAAGGCAATGGTGGATTTAGGCTATAAAAATATGAATGAAATTATGTCGTTTTCAACCCTGTCGTTACCCGTTTCACCGGCGATTAAAATTACAGATATTGGAATGATGGATACTAGAACACAAGCAATTATTCCAGTGATAGCGAGGTTCAAATGAAAACACTGATTCAACATGTCCAATTAGTAACGATGAATGCGACACGAGATGTTTTTCCAGATGGCTATCTCATTATTCAGGACACACGGATTGTCGCATTAGGAGCCATGGAAAATTTGACAGAAGAACTAAGTCACTTTGATAAAGTCATTGATGGTGAACAAGGAATTCTAATGCCAGGGATGATTAATACCCATACGCATATTGGTATGGTTCCCTTTCGTTCTTTAGGAGACGATGTACCAGACCGTTTGCGACGTTTCCTATTTCCATTAGAGCAACATATGACTAAAGAACTGGCTTATCACAGTGGAAAGTATGCTATCGCTGAGATGCAATTGGCGGGTGTCACTAGTTTTATGGACATGTATTATTTTGAAGATGAATTGGCAAAAGCTACAGCAGAAATGGGAAGTCGTGGCATTCTTGGCGAAACGGTCATTGATTTCCCCACTTGTGATGCCCAAGAGCCTCATGGTGGTTTAGCCTATGCCGAAAATTATATTCCCAAGTGGTTAGAAAATCCATTAATCACCCCAGCGATTGCGCCCCATGCTCCAAATACAAATAGTCAAGCAGCCTTAGAAAAAACGACTATGTTAGCAGAAAAATATGATGTGCCTGTTAGTTTACATGTTGCTGAAATGGATTACGAAGTACAGTATTTTATGGACAAATATGGCCTAACGCCAGTTGGTTATCTGCATAAAATTGGCTTTTTAAGTCCTCGTGTGATTGCGGCTCATTGCATCTTCTTGACTGATGATGATATCGAGCTATTAAAAATAACTGGAACAAAAGTGGCACACTGCATCGGCGCAAATACGAAATCAGCCAAAGGTGTTGCACGCATTAAAGATTTACTAGCAGCGGGAGTCCCAGTTGGTTTAGGTACAGACGGACCAAGTAGCGGAAATACACTTGATTTGTTTACTCAAATGAAGTTGTTTGCCAATTTCCATAAAACAACCTTAAAAGATCGAGGTGCTTTTCCGGCGGTTGAAATTGTGGCCTTGGCGACTAATGGTGGAGCAGAAGTTTTAGGCTTATCTAAGGAAGTCGGGTCATTAGAAGTTGGAAAACAAGCAGATGTCGTTTTAGTAGAAACAAAATCAGTTAATATGTTTCCTAATTTTGACCCTTATGCAGTTTTGGTTTATTCTGGAAATGCTAGTAATGTAGAAATGGTTTATATTAATGGTAGATGTGTTGTGGAGAAAAAACAGTTGGTCCAACAGTCATTAAGTAGCTTACAACAAAATTTACAGGCGGAAATGTCTGAATTTAAAAAACGGGCAATGGAATTAGCAGATTAAATAAAAATAGTAGACTGGGAGTTTCCAGTCTTTTTTTGTGCTTATAAAGTAATTATAAAGACAGAGCCTACTAAATATAGTATAGTAACAATTATAAATACTATTTAATTGGGAAATAAAGAAGGTGAATGTAAATGGAAAAGTTGACACGTAAAGAAGAAATGCAGCTGACAAGGGAGAAAATTCTTAAAGAAGCGCAAATTTTATTTATGCAAAAGGGTTATAAGTCAACCTCTACAAGAGAAATTGCCCAACAGAGTAAGATTACTCAACCGGCTCTTTACCATCATTTTAAAGACAAAGAGACGCTATATATAGAAGTCATTCGGGAACTAACAACAAGTGTAAAAAAAGAACTAGATAAAATTCTAAAAAAAGAAACCGACCCAGAAACCAAATTATCTGGGATGATACTGACTTTAATTGATTTACATCCGACGAACATTATGCTGATGATTCATGATATTCTAAATGAGATGCAACCAGAAAATCAATATCTTTTGTTCCAATTAAGCCAAGATACCTATTCTCGTCCCTTCGATGATTTCTTTACAGAGATGCAAGAAAAAGGGCTTCTGCGACCTGAAGTATCAGCAAGAGCGGCAGCTAAGTTTGTGGTGACTAGCATTAGTCCAATGTTTAATGGCAACCAAAAATTTGCATCAAAAACGCCAATGTCTGAACAAGTCCGCGAGTTAACTGATTTCATGCTGCATGGCGTTTTTAAGTAATAGTCATTCGTAAAAACCAATTCAACTTAGAATTGGTTTTTTTTATTTTAAATGACAGTTTTCAAGCAAATCATTTCACTTATCAAATGATAAATGGTATTATTTGTTTATCAATTGATAAATGAATGGGGATGATAACATGTTTTTAGCATGGAACGAAATAAAATACTCAAAAACACGTTTTGCACTAATTGTAGGAGTGATGTTTTTAGTATCATACTTAGTCTTTTTTTTAACAGGCTTAGCCTATGGGTTAGCGCAGGACAATCGTTTGGTAGTCGATAAATGGGATGCTGCAGGAATTGTTTTAAGCAGTGAAGCCAACAATAATTTATCTGCTTCAACGATTTCTAGCGACGATGTAAAAGATATTAAGGCTAAAGAAACAGCAGAATTAGGGCAGTTAGCCGGAGTTATTACCAAAAAAGGTACTTCTGAAAAAATTAATATTAATGTTTTTGGCGTCAATCAAGATGAGTTTATTAATCCAAATGTAACAGAAGGGCGCACCTTTGAAAAAGAAGGTGAGGTTGTAGTTGATGACAGCTTGAAAATAAAGGGACTGAAATTAGGAGATAAGATTCGACTATCTACCAACGGAGCAACGTTGAAAATTGTCGGATTCACCACAAACAGTAAATTTAATACAGCTCCGATTGTTTACATGGATATGGCAGAGTGGCAAGCGGCAAAATTTGGTACAACTGATCCGTCAGCAACTCAGAGAATTAGCGGGGTCGTCGTCAAATCTGGAAATATGAAAGATTTAGGTTTAGATAAAGATAAGGTTAGTGGGATTACGTCAAAAACCTTTATTTCAAATATTCCAGGTTATACGGCACAAACCTTAACTTTTAGTATTATGATTGGCTTTTTATTTGTAATTGCGGCCTTCGTGATTGGTATTTTTATCTATGTCTTAACATTACAAAAAAGCAGTATGTTTGGTGTTATGAAAGCTCAAGGAATTGCAACAAGTTATATTGCTAAATCAATTGTTGCCCAAACCTTTTTATTAGCAACGCTTGGTGTTGGGATTGGCTTAGTCTTGACGTTAGGTACAGCTCTTGTCTTACCCGAGGCAGTTCCTTATATGACAAATTATCTATTTTTAGCAGGTTTTACAGTGGTATTGATTAGTGTTGCTATTTTAGGCGCACTGTTCTCAGTTCGAACAATTGTGAAAATTGATCCACTAGAAGCGATTGGAGGGTAATCTTATGAATTTATTAGAACTTAAACAAGTAACCAAAAAATTTGGGAAAGGTCATACTGAAGTCACGGCCTTAAAGAAAACCGATTTTGCTATTAAAGCTGGAGAATTCGTTGCGATTATTGGACCTAGTGGATCTGGCAAAAGCACATTATTAACGATTGCTGGCGGACTACAAAGCCCGACAGAAGGCGAAGTTTTTATTAACGGGAAAAATTTTAGTAACGTCAAAGAAAAACAACGTTCAGCATTACGTTTTAAAGAGCTAGGCTTTATTTTACAAGCGTCAAACCTAATCCCTTTTTTAAGTGTTAATGATCAACTAAAGCTTGTCAATAAAGTGGAAAAAAAGGCATTTGATCAAAAAGCAACAGATAAGTTATTAGAAGATTTAGGTGTGCTAAGTTTGAAGAATAGTTATCCAAAAGATTTGTCAGGTGGAGAGCGTCAAAGAGTTGCAATTGCTCGTGCCTTGTATCATCATCCAAGCGTTATTTTAGCAGATGAGCCAACAGCGAGTCTTGATTCAGAAAAAGCTTTTGAAGTTGTTGAGATTTTAGCGAAAGAAACCAAAGAAAAACAAAAAGCTACGATTATGGTCACCCATGATCAACGTTTGATTGAGCGTTGCGATAAAGTCTACGAAATGCGAGATGGCATTTTGAAATTGTTATGATAAGAATAGGTTGAAATAAGAGTGAGAAAAAGTATTTTAGGGTATACTGTAGATAGTCAATAGAATCAAAAATTAAATTTATTAGCTTGAGGAAGGGGAACTAACATGACTATTTATGATTATACAGCAACGCTAGAAAATGGTGAAACCTACTCGATGGAAAAATATCGGGGAAAAGTACTCGTGATTGTAAACACAGCAACTAAGTGTGGATTAGCGCCTCAATTTGAAGATTTAGAAACAATCTATGAGACTTACCATGAAAAAGGACTAGAAGTTTTAGGCTTTCCTTCTAATCAATTTAAACAAGAATTAAGTACAAGCGAAGAAGCAGGAGAAGCTTGCCGATTGACTTATGGAGTTACTTTTCCGATGCATGAAATTTCAAAAGTAAATGGTGACGATGCGAATCCAATTTTTTCTTATTTAGTTAAGAATACTTCAGGTGTTTTGGGAAGTAAAATTAAATGGAATTTCACAAAATTTTTAATTGATCAAGAAGGAAATATTGTAAAAAGATATGCACCAAAAGATAGTCCTAAAAATATGATTGAAGATATTGAAAATTTATTAGCTAGAAAGTAGATTTATATATAAGGATATCGAAAAAAATTTTCAACTAATTTTTTCGACTTCCTTTAAAAAGAAGCGAATAAAGAAAAGAGAGTTGGTTGGTATGAGAAGAATACTGTCGCCACAGGACAGTCGTATTTTACATTTAGTTGAATTTTTGTATGATAAAGATGAGTTATTTATGCGTGATCTTGGTGATGAACTTAATGTATCTTTTAAAACGTTAAAAAGAGACATCGAGTATGCGAGATTAATTTTATATCCTATTGACATTAAAGTTAGTGGAAACAAAGGTGTAAAGCTTGTCATTCCTTCTAACTATTCGATTACCTATCTCTACACTGCTTTGCTTTCTGCTAGCCTTGAATTTAGATTCCTTGAAAAAATTTTTTTATGTGAAACGTATACAGTAGATGAACTAGCAGAAGAGTTATTTATTAGTTCCTCATCGCTGAGAAGAATGGTGAGTAGAATTAATGAAATAATGCAGGAAGAAGAGATGGAAATAAATTTAAATCCAGTACAAATTATCGGAAACGAACTAAGAATCTATAATTTTTTTCTTCATTACGTTGTAGAACGATACTATTTTAAAAAAACTATTTTTACAAAGTCACAAATAGAGGCAGTTAAGGAACTTGTCGATTTTGTATTAAAAATAGATTATGTTGAATTAGAATATCGAGACCGAGAACGAGCAGAATTATTCCTTCTAGTACAATTAACTCGAATGAAAAATAATCACTTTATCCCAGAAGAACCCAATCTTCACCGACAAAAAATTTTTTTGGATGTTGATACTTCGATTATCGAAAAAAAATTAAAGGATTCATTTTACAAAGAGTTTAGTAGCCAAAACCTGATTCAATTATTTTCAATATTTTCAGACGGGAAATGGTCTTTTACTTATAATAAATTACTAGAATACTCAAAAACAAACCTTGAGCTTAGGCAAACAAAAGAAAAATTTGAAGCATTAATTGATAGTATAGCTTCTAAATATAAAATAGAACAAGCTAGTAGAGAAGATATCTTAGTTCATTTATGTAATAGCCGAATGTTAGATTATGGAACTTATCATATGCTCTACGATAACTTAACAACTATTGTGAAGCACTTTAAGCATGACTATTTTGAAGGGATTGAGTTTATACGATTAAAATTAACTGAGATTTTTGAGGGTGAGGTTTTAAAAGAATACAAATTAAATGAATATATCTGTATATTGATTATTCATTGGAATAAATTTTTAATCGAACTTGAGAAGGAAATAACGCCATTAAAAATAGGCTTTGTTTATGATGTGAAAGAACAGTATAGAAAACTGATTCAAGATGAAATTAGTAATAGATTTAAAAATCGTTTTACTATCAAAGTTATTAATAGTGATGGCTTAGCGGATGTAGAAAAGGTAAAAAATCAATTTGATTTGATTCTTACTAATTTGCCTGGTGTTGTTGTTCCTGGTTTAGAAGTCATTTGTTTTCCGATATATCCAAAAGAAAAAGATTGGTCCAAATTAGAATCGTTCTATTCAAATTTTAACTTTTCTAAATGAACATAACTGGGATTTAAATTTCACACTAAAAACAAAGTAAAATAGATATGTTCAGTAAAGTGAATGGGACAATTAAATAGAGAGCATTTCAAAAACTCCAAGTTTGGTAGGAGTTTTTGAAATGCTTTTTTTTCATAGATAGAATAGAATAAAATTCGTTAGGAGGAAATAGCAATTAATTTTTTTTGGAAAAAAATGAAAAAATAACAATTGTAAAGGGGGTATTTATCATATTTGTTGGCGTTCATACAAATAAAAGTAATAAAGTAAGTAGAAAATAGTGGAATAAAGGGAATAAACAAGCATTTTTTTTAAGGAATTATGTGAAAAGAAAAAGAAAAAAATTGTGCTATTCTTAGAATATAAACTAAATAACAGAAAAGAGCAGACCTAAAATGTTAGAGTTTTTAGATTTAGAGTATGTAAAAATGGTGAAAATATTAGATTTTATTAATAAGTCTGTTAAACCAGTATCGCTAGATGAAGTAGCAAAACATATTAAAAGTGTAAAAAAAACTGCGAATACGCTTTTAATGCTTATTAAAAGTGAGTTAAAAGATTTTGATTTTGAAGTTAGAATGAATACTAATAAAAAATATTACTTAAAAAAAAAAAATGATTCTCAAAAAAAATCTGATTACGTTAATCTAGATGCTTTTATATTAACTTGTGGAAAGAGATCAATTGTCTTCAGTATGGTAGAAGAATTGTATCATAAAGGGTATATCGATGTTGTTAAGTTTTGCACAGAAAAGTATATTAGTTCAGCTACTTTTTCTAGAGCTAAAAAACAATTAACCAGGAGCCTTGCTAAAAGCAATTTAAAGCTAGCGACTCATTTAAAAGGGGGAATTATTGGAGAAGAGTACTATATTAGAATTTTTTATTTCCAATTTTTTAATACATTTTATAATTCTGTTGAATGGCCTTTCGAGCAGAGTCAAAAAATAGAGATGGAGCGTCTCTATCAAAAAAAAATCAAAAAAATGACGCAGGAATTGAATTTTATACAAAAGCGAAAGTTATATTATTTAATTTCTATTGTTAGGAAAAGACTATTACAAAATAATACTATGCTAAAAAATACATACTCTTTTAATGAGTTCATAAATTATAATAAAATTTATGAAATATATGTAGAATATATAAATGACCACGGCATTTGGAATGAAGAACGCCGTGCTAATGAAACTAATTTTTTAATGTATATGATGTATTCAGAGCAGATTCTTTCAATAAGTGAAGAAGCTTTAGGAAATTTCATTCTATTTTCACATAACAATAATGAATGTTTACGAATTAACCAAATATGGGTAGAAGAATTCAAAAATAGTTTTAAACTAAAGATTTTATTAAAAGATGAACTTCAGCTGTATCAAGATTTATACATTTTAAATTATCCTGCGGAATTAGCATTAGATAGAAGGTCTGTATTTTTTAAGTATGAAAATAATCCAGATTCAATCATTTTAAATCAAAAAATATATCAACAAACAGAACAGTTTTATTATAAATTGATAGAAAATAAGGAATTTTCAGATTTTATAGATATTCATGAGCTAAAAACTGTAAAAGAGACAGTTATGATTAAAAAATATTATCACTATATTTACACGTATCTATTCAATAAAAAAGAAATTGATCCAATTAAAATTTTTATGTCCAATACACTTGATATATTAAGTGAAAAATTCATAAAAAAGAAACTTCTTTTACTATTTGGAGGGAATATTGAGATAGAGAGTCATTTAAATAGTCAAACTAATTTGATTATTACGAATAGCTCAATGGGACAAGATTATACTGAGGAAGTCATGATAGCGTCGGATAAGGATATACCTAGTTTGAATAAAATTATCTATATTATTCAAGAAAAGATTTATGCGCAAATTAATGAGTGTGAATTAAATGAGATGGGGGAAATTAAAATTGAGAATAGAGGATAAGTGGGATGATGGAGTTCTATATTATATTGAATTTAAAGCATTTTTAGAGGATGGGTTTAAAACGATAAGAAAGAACTTAATTCTTCCCGAAGAGCTAGATTCTTTAGAGTTAGAAAAATTAGTTAAAGAAAATTTTAATTTAGTTGCACAAGTTCAGTCAGTAGAATATGGTGACGAAGTTTTGTTGTTAAAAAAAAATAAAGACTAATTTGAGTGGGGTTATTAAAGGTTTTATTGGGTTTTAGGTAATCCCTTTAAAAAAACCTAAAGTAAAAGTTAGCAGGAGGTGAAAAAAATGAAGCTAATAAAGCATATTCTATTATGGGGTCTGAGCTTATATTTACTTTTTGTTTTCTCTTCAACAAGTATGGCAGATACTGCGACCAGTCAAGCGGGTATTTCTTTTACTGAACAAGAAGAAATAAGAGTAGAAGAGGACGGTGGCACGCTTCAAAAAAATCAGGTTTTACCTAAAACAGAAGGTAATAGAATAGGCTCAAAATTGCCACAAACAGGAGTATGTGAAGATACAAATTTACTTATAACAGGGTTGGTTTTTTTAGGAGCTGCAATAGCAGTTGAAAAATTAAGGACAAAACGAGGAGGAAGAAAAATGAAATTAAAAACAATGACAATGTTAGGATTGATTGGGAGCGGTATGTTGCTAGGTGCAAGTACGTCAACTGCTGCACCACAAGATGTGGTTACAGGCAGTGAAGATGGTAAAGGGGGCACATCTCATGGGTATATTAATTTAACTCCAGGAGACACAGACGATGAGATAACAGAGCCCGAAGAACCAACAGTGCCACCAGGCGGTACCGGAAATAAAGGAATCTTAACCTTAGACAATATAGCACCACTTCTATTCTCTACTCATAAGTTAGATGGGAAAGAACAGGTATACACATCAGTTGTTGAAAACTCAAATATTCAAGTAACAGATAAACGTGGTGAAGAAGCTGGTTGGAATGTTCAAGTATCACAAACACCATTTAAAGACATGATAGATGAAACAAAAGTATTAAAAGGAGCGAAATTAGTTTTACCAGCAGGAACAGTCAAAGCAGAAGGCAATATTTCTCTTGCACCAACTGTGCGTTCAGTTGAAATCAATGCTGATTTAGCTGTGTTAATGAATGCGGCGACAGGATCAGGCGCGGGAACTTGGAGAACCGTGTTTGATAAAGATGAGATTAAATTAACTGTCCCTGCTGGAAACAAAAAAGGCGAATATATGTCGACTGTGACATGGACATTAATGGATGCACCAGAATAAAAATAAATTAACGGAGGAGAGATAATCATGAAAGTAAGAAACTATTTAGTTATTGGTACAGGAATTTTAATGAGTGTTGTAATTTTAGGAAATCAATCTGTGGAGGCAGCAGAAGCAAGTGCTGGAACTTCAAAAGCGAATTTTGAATTACAAGCTGGGGATGATACAACTGTTCCTGAGATACTAGATCCAGGTATTAAACCACCAACAGGAAACAAAGGTCCATTAAGTTTAGATGCAGTATCTAGCTTTAATTTTCCAACAAAGAAACTAGGCTCAGAATCGCAAGCGCCACTTGAAGCAACTCCGGTTGAAGGGACGAAATTAGGCTTACAAGTTACCGATTCTCGTGGACAAGATTTAGGTTGGAACTTAAAAGTTAGTGCAACAGCTTTTGAAACGACTGGTGAAAATAAATTAACCTTAAAAGGCGCAGTCATGACGATTCCAGAAGGTAAATTAAGTACAGATGAAGGTGTTGACCCATTGCTAACACCAACAGCTTACAAAGTAAATCTATCACCAACAGCGGCGAGTATTATGAGTGCAACAACAACTCAAGGGCGTTCAAGATGGAGCAATGACTTTGAAGGAAATGGAGAAAAAGTCACATTAGCAGTACCTTCAGGAAACAAAGTAGCGAGTTATGTTTCAACAATTACATGGTCATTGGAAGATGCACCTTAAATAGATCAGAGAAATAAAAAGGATGGTAGAGAAAAATGAAAAAAAGTTCATTAATAATCACAACAATAGCCTTGGCTTCATTCGCTTTTGGAGGAGCAGAAGCACAAGCAGTAGTATCAAGCACACATACTTCCGATAATAAGATTAATTTCACTTCTGGTGAAGGCGTAGTATCTCCACCAGTTAATCCAATAAATCCAGATAATCCAGATGTACCAAATCCAGTTGACCCAACAGACCCAGATAATCCAGGTACAGGACAAGATGGTCCTCTATCAATCGATTATGTTTCAAATATCAAATTTGGTGAACACAAAATTACTGGTAAAAACATTGCTTATAAAGCGAAGAATGCCAATCCATTTGTCCAAGTAACTGATTTACGCGGAGCTAGTGACGGTTGGAGCTTATCGGCTAAAATGAGCGAATTTAAAAGCGGAAATAAAGTCTTACGAGGTGCAACGTTAGCCTTTAAAGATGGTGTTGTCAAAGCAGGAAGTTCAAGCAATATTTCTGTAGCGCCAACTAAGTCAGATATTTTATTTGATAATACAGAAAGTAAAACAGTTATGAATGCCAAAGATAAAGGTGGCCGCGGTACATGGCTAACTGTCTGGTCAGGAACAGATCAAGCCAATGAAGCAATCCAATTAAATGTGGTTGCTGGCACACCAGAAGCGAATACAGAATATACGTCTTCTATTACCTGGGAATTAGCAGACGCACCAAAATAAAGTAGTAAATTTAAAATTCGATAGGGAGGACCGATTGTTCAATGGTCCTTTCTATTCTAGTTAGGAAAAGGGGAACACAATAAGATGAAAAAAATAATTTCGATACTCGTTGTCTGTCTAATCGGGCTCCAACATATGCCAATGATAGGAGAAGCTGCAGAAACGATGGCTTATTCTGTTAAAGCAAATATACCAGAAAACCAAATCAACAAAACACTTACTTATTTCGATTTAAAAATGGAACCCAATCAAAGACAAGACATTACTTTAACTGTCAGTAATTCCAGCGATGAGAAAGCCACGATTCTTATTTCTCCAAATGTAGCGATGACCAACCAAAATGGGGTGATTGATTATAGTAAGGCAGATGAAAAAGTGGATTCCACGCTGAAAAATCCGGTGACATCCATTATTTCGAAAGCTCAAGAAGTGACATTAGAACCAAAAGAAACGAAAGAAGTGCCATTCACTATTCAAATGCCCGAAAAAGAATTTGACGGGTTGATTTTAGGTGGATTTTATATTTCTAAAAAAGAAGACAACTCAAATACCAAAGATAAAGAAAAAGATGTGCAAATCAAAAACAAATATTCTTATGTCATTGGACTCCAACTACGAGAAAATACAAATGAAGTTAAGCCAGTTATGGAATTAAACGAGATTAAACCAGCCTTATTAAATTACCGAACAGCAGTCACAGTAAATCTGCAAAATACAGAAGCTACGATTATGAAAGACGTATCTGTCGATGCAAAAGTCATGAAAAAAGGCACTACAAAAGTACTTCATGAAACCAAAAAAGAAGGACTATCAATGGCACCGAATTCGAATTTTGATTTTCCGATTAATTGGGACAACCAAAGTTTAGACCCAGGCACCTATAGGTTACAACTCATTGCCCAATCAGGAGAAGACAAGTGGGAATTTGAAAAAGAATTTAAAATTTCTGCAAAAGATTCAACCGACTTAAACAAAGAAGCTGTTGAATTAGAAAAAACAGAACCGAACTGGATCTTGATTATTTCAGTGGTTGCAGGAATAACGATCTTTCTTATTCTAGTAATCGGATTCTTTATTTACCGTCATCAAAAGAAAAAAGCGGCAGAAAAACGCGCACGTTTAATGAAACAAAGAAAACGGAAGAAGCAACAAGAATTAAGAAAAAGGAAAAGTAGTTCAGAATCGACAAGAGGAACAAGTAATAAAACTAGAAGGAAATAGAATGAGCCAGATTTACTCTTTAAGAAAGGAGAATCAAGATGCTAAAAAAAAATAAAAAAATAGTAGCTCTTCTTTTTTCACTGATTTTAATTTGTGGTACTGTTTATGCAAATTACGAGTTTTTAAAAGGACGTATATTTGCAGAGATGGATGAAGAAACTAGTGAAGGTATTAGTACTAGTAGTTCTGAAATCAATACCCACGAAGTAAAACTAGATAGCAGTAGTGAAGAAAATAGTAGTGAAGAAAATAGTAGTGAAGAAAATAGTAGTGAAGAAAATAGTAGTGAAGAAAATAGTAGTGAAGAAAATAGTAGTGAAGAAAATAGTAGTGAAGAAAATAGTAGTGAAGAAAATAGTAGTGAAGAAAATAGTAGTGAAGAAAATAGTAGTGAAGAAAATAGTAGTGAAGAAAATAGCATAGAAACCAACTCACTTACTGAGTCACAAGAGGAACTCTTACAGCCCCAACAAGCAGAAAATATAGTCAGAGGAATGAGCGATAGTGGTTGGGAAGTTGGTGCTGCAACGAATACTATTGAAAAAAATGGCAATAAAATCAGTTGGAATAATGGTGGATCTTGGTGGTATACCTATAATAACAATAGCTGGATATATAATACGTCAATAGAAGCTGCTTTGATTATAAATGGAAGTTTTTTAGCTGGAACATCTGAAAATACAAGCTATGGTTTTTTATGGGGCAGTAAAAATGAATCTGTTTACTTTATTAACTCGACAACAAATATGTTGAAGAGGAGCTTCCCGTATAAAACGTATCAGATTGATATTTTTCAACAATTATTGGACGATGGATCAGTGGAAATCAGTTACCAAGTCACAAATAAAAATAGTGAAACTCAAAAAATTGGTGTCAGTCAGTATGTCGATATTTTAGATTCTTCTCCAATACGAGTACTTAATGATTTCAAAGGATTGAATGTGACAGCGACGAATTCAGTGGCTATGATGCCAGATGCAGAAACGATGCCAAACTGGTCAACAGGGGGATACGGTATTTTGAAAGGGTTCAATGGATATAGTCCAAAAACGGTAGCTGGGATTGGCTGGGAAACTGGAATAAGACAACCCAATTCATCTATTGAGTTAAAAGAAAATCAACCCCTGGCTCTAGGTGATTCAGAAGCAGTTATGAAAAATCCAGGGGTTCTAGTTGCACCTGGGGAATCCGCTATCTTTAAGCAAATTATAAAGTTTGGCGGAATGGTTCCACCGGCTCTCACGGTAGATCAAAAAATGGGTTCTATGTATACTAGCGAAAGTTTTGATATCACGGGAACCATTTCAGACAGTAATAATCAAAACTATCGCTTGTATTTAGAACTAGATGATGCTGGCAAAACGTTAATCCCGTTAAAGGATTTCAAAAACATTCCCTTCCAAGAAGTTCAGAATTATCAAGCAACAATTGAAGGGAAATATTTTACTCAGGGAAATCACACTGTGTCAATCATTGGCATTGATGAATATGGTGCTCGTTCGGTAGAGCAAAAGCTGACTTTTGCTATTCGAGAAGTCAGTGGTGTTCCCTTAATTCAAAAAGTGAAACTAGGTGAAGAGCTAAATCCGGATTTAACTACCCTATTTAAAGATATTAAAGGAAATGGTACAAAGCTAAAAAATGTTGCCGAATTCGATACAACAAATGTAGGATTTCAATGGGTAGAGGCTACCTTGATTGATGATGATTTGAAAGAAGGAACGTTTAAAATTCCAGTTTCAATCTACAATCCTGTTAGTACAGTCTTTAATGAGACAGATAAAATTAGCCTAACTGCAAAAAATATAGGCTTTACAGTAAGTGAAATCGATGCCGCAATCAAAAAAAATCGTTTAAATGAGTTGATTCTCCGAGAAAGCGAAGCCAAAGCATGGCAAATGGAGAATGGAGTAGAAGCAATTTTATCGGTTCCTACCCATACAATTAAAGCTCAAATGGGGAATTATGAGGCCACCATTCGAGCGACAAGAATAGATACGAATAAAACGCTAGAAAAGAAAATTTCCTTCTCTGTAACAAATGCTCCCCTACAAGATGGCTGGGAATTTGGAACAGCCAATGATGTTATTGAAAAAACAGGCAATAAAATCAATTGGAATAATGGAAATTGGTGGTACACATACAATAACAATCCCTGGGTATATGGGACTTCAATAGAAGCAGCATTAATTGTGAATGGTAGCTTTTTAGCAGGAACCAGTGAAAATACGAATGGTGGGTTTTTATGGGCAAATTTAGCAGAATCCGTTTATACTAAAAATTTAGCAACAAACACATTGAAACGGAGCTTCCCCTATAAAACCTACCAGATTGATATTCTTCAAAAAATGTTAGATGAGGGATCAGTGGAAGTTAGTTATCAAGTGACGAACAAGGCTTCTGTTCCACAAAAAATTGGTGTCAGTCAATATGTTGATATTCGTGATTCTTCTCCAATTAGAGTACTCAACAGTTTTAAAGGACTGAACATGGCAAACACGAATTCATTAGCTATGATGCCAGATGCAGAAACGATGCCAAACTGGTCTACGGGATATTATTCAAGTTTACATGGTTTCTCTGGATATAGTCCAAAAACAGCCAATGGGGCTGGCTGGGAATCGGGTAAAAAACAACCTGATTCATCTGTTGAGTTAAAAGAAAATAAGTCATTGAATTTAGGTGATTCCGGTGCAGTCATGAAAAACCCAGGTGTGATGGTACAACCAGATGAATCAACTATATTTAAGCAGACTTTAAAATTTGGCGGAATGATTCCTCCGACGGTTACAGTAAATCAAAAAAGTGAAGAAATGTATACAAGCGAGAGTGTTGATATTACTGGAACCATTTCCGATGTCAATAATCATAACTTTCGCTTGTATCTAGAAATGGACGATACGGATAAAACATTGATTCCGCTAAAAGACTTTACAAATGTACCTTATCAAAAAACACAAGATTATCAAGTAGCGATTGAAGGAAAACATTTTACAAAAGGAAGTCATACAGTATCTATTGTTGGGATTGACGAGTATGGTGCTCAATCAGAGGCTAAAACGATGTCTCTTACAATCAAGGAAGTAAGTGGAGTACCATTAATTCAAAAAGTAAAAATTGGTGGAAAGATTCAAACAGATATAACAAAATTATTTGAAAATATTGTCGGAAATGGAACCAAACTTAAATCGGTTTCTGAGGTAGATTCTACAACAGTTGGATTCAAGTGGGCAGAGGCAATCTTAATAGACTCGGATTTAAAAGAAGAGGTATATAAAGTACCTGTATCGGTTTATGATGATAAAACGACGATATTTAATGAGGTAGATAAGATTGTTTTGGACGTAAAAAATATAGGACTTACATCAGAAGAGATAACTAAAGCGAACCAAGAAAATCGTTTAACGGAATTGATTCTACAACAAAGTGAAGCCAAAGCTTGGCAAGCTGAAAATGGGGAAGAATCTATTGTAACAGTCTTCTCACATGATGTGAAGTCAAAATTTGGAAGTTATAGTGCAACGATTCGAGCAACAAGAACGGATACAAATAAAATTCTTGAAAAAAAAATTATTATTTACACCACAGATGAACCATTAAAAGATGGGTGGGAATATGGAACAAAAAGCGATGTGATTTCAAATAATGGCTATAAGATTGAATGGAACAATGGGGCATGGTGGTACACCTATAATGGGAGTAGATGGATGTTTAATACGTCTATTGAAGCGAATTTAATTATAAATGGTGCGTTTCCAACTAATACATCAGATACAGTTCACTCAGGTTTTTTATGGAAAAATCTAGATGAATCGACTTATAGCATTCATAAAGAAACCAATTCTCTAAGACGTACATTTTATTATTTAGATCGATATAAAATTAATCTAATTCAACGATTGTTAGGGAATAATGCTGTTGAAATCACATATGAAGTGCAGAATATGGGAGCAGATACGCAAAAAATTGGGATTAGTCAATATGTTGATACCTTTGTTGGATCAGATTCAGTACCCGTTACACCGATTAATAATTTTGAAGGTATTAATCTAACGTATGGTCAATCTTCTTTGGCTATTATACCTGACACAAAAACAATGCCAAACTGGGCAGCTGGACATTACTTCTCAACACAAAATTTTAGACAATACAGTACGCAAAACGCTGATGGTCTTGGTTGGGAAACAGGAAAACGATATCGTGATTCTGGAGGTAGTTCGTATCCTTCACCGGTGGAGTTAAAAGAAAACCAGCCTATTGATGTAAACGATTCAAGTGTTTCAATGAAAAATCCAGGTTTAAATGTTGGGAATAATGAGAGTGTTTCATTCAAACAAATCTTAAAATACGGTGTACTTGCAGCACCTCAAGTGACATTGAATCAAAAAAAAGCTTCCATGTATCAAAATGAAAAAATAGTCATTGATGGAACTATTTCAGATGCAGATAATATGAATTACCGTGTGTATTTGGAAATGGATGACAAGGATAAAACGTTAATTCAATTAGCTGATTACACGAATATTCCTTATAATGTCGTCCAAAACTACCAAGGAACGATTGAAGGAAAAGACTTTTCTCCAGGAATTCATACAGTTTCTATTATTGGCATTGATGAGTATGGGACTCGTTCAGTCGCCCAAAAATTTGAATTAACCATTACTGAACTAAGTGGTGAACCAAACATTCAAAAGGTTAAAATTGGTGAAGCGATTAGCAATGATTTAAAAACCTTATTTAAAGAAGTCAAAGGCACAAATGTTACTTTAAAAAATCCAATATCATTAGATTCTTCCGTAATAGGTTTTCAATGGATAGAGGCAACGTTAACTGATGGGAAGCAAAAAGAAATTACAGAAAGAATTCCAGTGAATGTTTATAATCCCGAAAGTACTGTATTTAATGAGGTAGATAACCTCGTATTGGATGCCAAGAATACCTCTTTTGAGTTAGTTGATGTTCGCCAAAGTGCTGAAGAGGGAACTTTAGATGATTTGGTCTATCAAAAGGTCGAACCTAAAGCATGGAATATGGAAGATGGTACTGAAATTCCAGTTGAACTCATTACAAATGGGATTGAACCAGTATTTGGAAATTATAGTGCTACTTTTAAAGGAACACGAGTGGACTCAGGAGCTAGTTTACAAAAAGCTAGCCAGTTAGCTGTTGGTGGTGAACTTAAATTTAAAGAGTTACCGAAAAAGTTGGATTACAAAACAACGAAGTTAAGTCAAAAAACGCCCTATGTGGAGCGTATGCACTCTGATTGGAAAATTGAAATAGAGAACACAATTGGTTCAAATTGGTCGCTGTTTGCCAGTGCTAATCCATTTGAAGATCAGGCAAAAGAAAAATTAAGAAGTGCATTGGTTTTGAAAAAGAGCCAAACACAAGATGTTGTTATTAATGGAACAAGTCAAAAAATCGCAACAGGAAGCGAAACCTTCCCAACGATTCAATGGGCAGAAACAGCAGGACTTTTATTAAAAGTCAGCCCAGATGCCAAAGTTGGAAGCTATCAAGGTGAGGTTACCTGGTTGTTATCTGATGCACCGTAACTATAACTAGTAAGAAAGAAACTTAGCAAGTAGCGTTGCTAAGTTTTCTTTCTTTTTTTAGTTGAAATTACAAATGAAAAGGAGTTACCTATAATCGACAGCCATATTTAGGTCACAATTGTTTGATTTATTATTAAATGAGACTAGTTGTCTACTTGGGTAGCAGATTTTTGATAAATCGTCTATACCTAAAAATGAACAGGTAACCTACATATTTTGGATATTAAAAGAAACGATAGTAATGTTTTTTAAATCTCTAGAAATCAATGGATTTAAGACAGTTATTAGTCTTTATTTCAAAGAATAGACTAATTTAAGTTGAACCTATTGACCTAAACTAGCAAATGAAACCAAGTTAAAACAACAGTTAATCGATTATTTTTCCAGAAAACTAAAATATCTATAAAAATAAGTGGAAAATAGTGATGTTAATCCAAAAAAAGTCGGCTAGGTAACCATTTTTTGGGATGAAAGGGAAACGAAATTAGGTTTAAATAGATTATGTCTATTTAAATACTCTATTCCAGTTTAAGCTATAACCTAAAAATACTTTTATAACAAGTTTGTATAAGGAGGTTAGTTCTATGAGGACAACCTATTTTTAGCAAATAAATAAATCAATTAAACAAAAGAAGTTAACATGTATAGACATAGAGAGAAGGAAATTGAAAATAATGAGCAAACATAAAATAAAAATAATTTTCATTTTTATATTGAGTTTAGCTGGTGTGACTTTATATGGGAATTATGAAGTTTTTAGGGGACATATTTTTGCAGAAACAAATGAAAATATTACAAGAAGCGAAGCAGAAAATAGTCTAATAGAAGCTAGTGGAGCAACAAACGTTGAAAAAAAAGAAGAACAACCAACCAATCAAGAAATAGGGACAGAGTTAGATACTGGCTGGGAAATTGGAACAGCTGCTGATTATTTTGAAAAAAAAGGCAATAAAATCAGCTGGGAAAAGGGAGCATGGTGGTATACCTACGACAAAGGAAGTTGGGTATTTAGAGATTCAATCGAAGCGACTTTGATTGTTAACGGGAATTTTTTAAGTGGCACCTCAGAAAATACAAATGGGGGCTTTTTATGGGCGAATACAAGTGAGTCAATTTATATGGTGAATCATGAGAAGAGTATGCTAAAGCGTAGTTTTCCTTATAAAACGTACAACATTGAGATTATTCAACAGTTATTAGAAGATGGATCTGTAGAAATAAGTTATCAAGTTACAAATAATAATTTAGAAGCTCAAAAAATTGGCATTAGTCAATATGTTGATATTGGTGATAATTCGCTAATTAGAGTTTTAAACGATTTTAAAGGGCTGAATGTAAGCAATGTGAAGTCTTTGGCAATGATTCCTGACCCAGAAACTATGCCTAATTGGGCCGCATCTAGTTATGGATCTTCTTTGATGAATTTTACGCCATATAGCTCAAATACAGCTGATGGATTGGGTTGGGAGTCTGGAAAACGGTATCGAAATATTCTGGCAGTTTTAACTCCTCCAGTTAAGTTAAAAGAAAATCAACCGATGGATCTAAGTGACTCTGGTGCAGCTATGAAAAATCCAGGAATCACTGTTTTACCTAAAGAAACTGCTGTGTTTAAACAACGGTTAAAGTATGGAAAATTCATTCCACCAGCGCTGACAGTAAATCAAAAAAGTGGGGATCTATATACAAGTGAAAGTTTTGAGATAACAGGAACTGTTTCTGCTGTAAGTAGCTCAAATTATCGTTTATATGCGGAATTGGATGATGCATGGAAAACCTTAGTACCATTAAAGGACTTCAAAGATATTCCTTTGCAAGAAGTCCAAAGTTATAAAGCAAGTATTGAAGGTGGGAAAATTTCTGCAGGAAACCATACTGTTTCAATTGTAGCGATAGATGAATATGGTGCTCGATCCGATGTTCAAAAAATCAATTTTCTAATCCGTGAGGTAAGTGGAACCCCGATAATTCAAAAGGTAAAATTAGGTGAGGAACTTACCCAGGATTTAACTAAATTATTTAAAGATGTTAAAGGAACAGGGACTAAACTAAAAGAACTAGCACCATTTGATTCCACAAAAATAGGTTTCCAATGGGTTGATGCCACATTGATTGATGACAATTTAAAAGAAGAAATTGTTAAAGTTCCAGTGACAATCTATGATCCTCAAAGCACAATTTTTAATGATCTAGATAATCTAATTCTTAACGTGAAAAATGCTAAATTGACCATAGCAGAAATAAATACAGCAATTGAGAAAAATAGTTTAGATCAGTTGCTGTTGGAAAAAAGTGACGCCAATGCATGGCAAATGGAAGATGGAAAAGAAACTAATTTATCCATCACCGCCCAGACTTCTAAACCGCAACTAGGAAGATACGAAGCCACGATTAGAGCAACAAAAAAAGGTACAGCTAAATTTGTTGAAAAGAAAATATCTGTAATTGTAACGAAGGAGCCGCTAGAATCGGGCTGGGAATTAGGTGCGTCAACTGATTTTGTTGAAAAAAATGGCAACAAGATTAATTGGAATAAAGGGAATTGGTGGTACACCTATAACGGCTCTCCTTGGGTCTATACGACTCCAACTATGAGTACAATTGAAGCTACCTTGATTATTAATGGGAGCTTTTTACCTGGGACTAGTGAGGAGAGAACGAAAGGTTTTTTATGGGGGAATCAAGTTGAATCCCTTTATACTCGGAACACATCAACGAATACTTTAAAACGTAGCTTTATTTATCAAACATACCAAATTGATCTTATTCAGCAACTATTAGAGGATGGAACAGCAGAAGTCACATACCAAGTGACGAATAATAACCCTGAAGCTCAAAGAATTGGGGTCAGTCAGTTTGTTGATTTAGTGGATGCCTCACCTCCAGTTGTAAGTGTACTAAAGGATTTTAAGGGATTCCATATGTTACATTATGTACAACCAGTAGTCGTAATGCCAGATCCAGAAACGATGCCAAATTGGGTCGTTTCTGCTCAATCAACCTTGAAAAATTTCCAACAATATAACTCACAAACCGTTGATGGCGTTGGTTGGGAATCAAAAAAACATTATTGGAATGGCTCTAAGCCACTAAATCCACCGTTAGAATTACAAGAAGGACAAGCAGTCAATAATTTAGGCGATTTAGGGATGGCCATGAAAAACCCAGGGGTAACTGTTCTTCCAGGCGAAGCAACGACTTTCAAGCAAAGAATTAAATTTGGAGGAATGGTTGCGCCAGAGATTACATTGGATCAAAAAATTGAATCGTTATATAAAAATGAAAGCATTGATATAACAGGAACTATTTCTGATATCAATAATAAAAGTTATCGTTTATATCTTGAAATGGACAATAAAAATAAAAGCATGATTCCTTTGCTAGATTATGCGGATGTTCCTTTCAATGAAGTTCAAAACTATCAAGCTAAAATTGAAGGTAAGCTATTCTCAGCAGGAAAACATATAGTTTCGATTGTGGGCATCGATGAGTACGGTTCACGCTCTGTGGCTAAGCCAATAGAATTGACAATTAATGAATTAAGCGGCGAGCCCAAAATTCAAAAGGTTAAACAAGGTGAAGCAATTAGCAACGATCTGAAAAACTTATTTAAGGTAGTCAAAGGAACGAATGTAACCCTAAAAAATCCGCTGTCTATTGATTCATCAGTAATCGGTTTTCAGTGGGTTGAGGCAACATTAATCGATAATCAGCAAAAAGAAGTGACTGAAAAAATTCCTGTTAATGTTTATAACTCAGAAAGTACAGTATTTGATGACGTAACTAATAGTGCCTTAGATGCTAAGAACACTTCGTTTGATCTCGTGGATGTTCGTCAAAGTGATCAAGAAGGAACTTTAGATGAGTTGGTTTACAAAAAAGTTGCACCTAAAGCCTGGAATATAGCAGATGGTACGGAGCTACCTATAGAGCTTATTGCAAACGAAATTAAACCCATTCTTGGCAGTTATGTTGCTACTTTTAAAGCAACTAGAGAAGACTCTAGCACGAACATACAAAAAAATAGTGATATAGTAGTTGGCGGAGTACTTAAGTTTAAGGAAGTTCCCGAAAATTTAGATTATAAATCAGCTAAAATAAACCAAAAAATACAATATATAGAAAGAAAACAACCAAATTGGAATATGTCATTAGAAAATACAATTGGTTCAAACTGGTCATTATTTGCTAGTGTAACGCCTTTTGAAAATCAGTCCAAAGATAAGTTAAATAGTTCTTTGGTTTATAAAAATGAGAAAATGGAAGAAGTAGCTATCAATGACACAAGTCAAAAAATAGCAACTGGGAATGAGACCTACTCAACAATTCAATGGGCAGAATCAGCTGGGATGTTATTAAAAGTTAATCCAGATGCTAAAATTGGACGTTATCAAGGTGAAATTAATTGGGTGTTATCTGATGCCCCATAAAATCAAAATAAGACTTAGCATACTACGCTGAGTCTTATTTTTTCACGAGTTAATTTAATTTAGTATAATAAATCTCTTCCAATTTTTTCAACAAAGATCTCCATTCCTTTGGACTAGGAAAAGTCAGCCACAGAAACAGTTTATCAAGAGAGACGGAAATTAAATCTGGAGGTAATGGGAAGTCTGAAATAATTAAATCTAAGTCTGGAGAAGTAGAAGAATAAAATTCAACTGGAACAGAACTTATTTTTTTAATTAAACTTTGAATCCAATCGGTTTCTTCTTGCCCTACTTTTGAACAAACTAAAAGACGAAGTGGCGGAGCTCCGTTGATTAATAATCTACGAATCAACAGCGTAAAGCTTAGTACTTGGAAAGGAGCGATATGGAATTCTTCTTCTTGTGTGGAAAGGTAACTAAAAAATTGCATTGAATATCTTAAAACATCTGGGTTTTCTTCTCTGAGAACTTCAGTAACTGAATTAACTCCAAAAGAGCTAGTACCGCCGTGGAAAGTCTTATTTTTTTCATAAATTAGGGATAAGTTTAAGTATAAATATACATAATCTTCATTACTTAAAATTGTGTCAAAGTAATTTGTATAATAAAGAATCCATTGTTGTGCAAATTTAAGTTCAGGTATTTTCTGAATAGGAATTAAGTTTGTTACTTTTTTAGGATAAATTGTTGAAGTGACGCATAAAAAATAAAGACTGTGAATTTCTAGACTCTGTTGGGCAGGCATTAATTTATTAAAATAAGGTGCAGTTAAGTTTTTAAACTGAGCATAAGAATAATTAATTTCTTTGATAGGATAAGGAATTACTTCGGATACTAGGTAGCCTTGAGAAATTCGAGTTAAAGAAATATTTAAATAGAGTTGGAAATAAAGAAAATGTGGAATGGATAAATTTAAATCTTGTTTTATTCTGTTAAGGTATTCAGTATCTTTCAAATCAGGATGTTTGTATTCCCCTGTTGAACGAAAAATTTCCCAAAAGAAAACCGAAAAAAAATAACGAATTTGCTTTTCTTCACCAATAAGGAATTGTTTTTTTGTGAAATCTAGTTCTAAATCAAACTCAGCAAGTACTTCTTTTAAAGGTGTAATCCGACGATAGAAGGTTGTTCTACTGACAAAAAAGTTTTCTATAATTTGATCTAAAGAAATCTCAGCTTCTTTAAAAATGGATTGTACGAGTTCAACACATAAACTTCTTTCCATATAGTAACGATAAAAATTTTCTAAAGAAAAATTTGTGGAAAACGTAGCAATGATTTTTGTTTCTGTAACTTCTAGCGTAAGCTGATTTTCCCACTGACAATCAGCAATATCTCGTTCAAGATCTGTGATAATTTTTAAAATAGTTCTGCGATCGACATTTAAAAAATCTGAGTAATAATTAATTGTTTCTTGAGGTGTTTTTTTATAAAAATGCTCAAGTAATTTTAAAATTAGATGGAAGGGTTTATCTAATAATTTTTTCAAATGAATGTACCTACTTTCTGGTGTTATCTAAAGGGGAAGGAGAGACGTTATTTTAATAAAATAAACAAATTTTCATTCTTAAATTATACACTAAAAACGTTATTAAATAAAGGTTATGAGCATTTTTTTGCAAAAAAAAATAAGTTTTAAATTATTGTTTATAGTAGTTTTTCTTGTGAAAAATAACACGAGTAGATATCTTTATTTGGTATATAAAAAAGGATAGATAAATACGTTAAAAGAATTAATATAATGGATTCCTTCAACTAGAATTATATTTAAATGAGAATTAGATTATTGTTAGAAATGAATTGACGAAAGAAAACGCTTCCTATATAATTAGAAGCGTACAGATATCTGTTTGTTGAAGCAACGAGGCTTCTAATTAACATACGCAGAACTAGCGATGAAGCTAGGGAGAGCAGTTATTTAGGGGACTCTTTTTGTCCCACTTTAGAAAAACATAAAGAGGGGAAGGAAGCAAAATGAATAGAAATCAAAAAATAAGTAGAGGTGTATTTATTCTTTTGGGAACGATGATTGTATTAGGCGGGTGTGGAGCCAATAATAATAAAAATGAAACAAAAAAAGAAGTGCCCTCAGAAAGTTCAGTTGCAAAAAAAGAAGTCGAATTAAAAGTAGGCAATTGGGAAAAGACAAATTACGCAGCCTTAAAAACGGCCATATCAGAGCACGGTACATTGAGTGAAGATTATCAAAAAAGTCCAAAACCCTATGCTGTTTTTGACTGGGACAATACGACAATCATCAATGATATTGGAGAAGCAGTTTTAACGTATCAATTAATGAATTTGCGTTTTAAAATGAATCCGACAGAATTAGAAACAGCACTGAAAACCAATATTCCTGCAGATGATTTTAAAGAAGAATGGAACAATAAAGCTGGGGGAGCCGTTAATATTGAAAAAATTGCAGCTGACATTGGTTCGAGTTATCAAGCTTTATATCAAAATTATGAAGGTTTAGCTGGTAATCAGTCATTGGAAGAAGTTAAGAAATTCCCAGAATATGTAGATTTTAGTAGCAAATTGCGCTACTTATATGAAGCCATTGGCAGTTCCTTTAGTTCAGATATAAGTTATCCCTGGGTCACTTATTTAGTGAGTGGGATGACCTCGAAGGAAGTTCAAGATTTAAGTCAAGAGGCAGCAGATTATTGGCTGGAGCAAGATTTGGGTGAAGAAACATGGACAAGTCCTGCAGATTTAAAAGGACAAGCTGGGGAACTAGCAGTCACCTTTAAAACCGGAATTCGTACTGTCCCAGAAATGCAAGATTTATACCAAACATTGATGGCGAATGGGATTGATGTTTATGTCTGTTCAGCTTCATTTATTGATGTGATTGTTCCTTTTGCTACCCATGCTAAATATGGATACCAGGTACCTAAAGAGCAAGTCTATGCGATGGAATTAAAGAAAAATGCAGAAGGAATCATCCAAGCTGAGATGGATCCAGACTATGATCAAACGCAGGGAAAAGGCAAAACGGATACGATTATCAAGTTCATTGCACCTAAACATGAAAATGTTACGCCTATTTTAGTTGCTGGTGATAGCAATGGCGACGTAGCGATGCTTTCAGATTTCCCAGATTTACAAGTTGGATTAATTTTTAATCGAGTGAAAGACGGTGGGATTGGAAAGCTAGCTAAAGAAGCTACCGAATCTGCGGGAAATAAAGATCAGCGTTACTTTTTACAAGGTCGAGATGAAAATAAAGGCCAGCTTATCCCAAGTTCAAAATCAATTTTATTAGGTGAAACTGAAGAAAAATTACTGAATGTTGCAAAATAAAAATAGTGTGATGGAACTCTCTTTCTGAAAGGAAGGAGAGTTCTTTTTGAATTTAAGGCAAAAGTATGTAGAAATTCATAATTTTTTTAAATAAGGGCTTATTTTACCAATATTTATTTGAAATTTGATTAAGATATCGCTATCATTAAGACATGCTTATGCAATTAATAATATTTACCAATAAATAGCGATGAAGAGAAGTGATGAAAAAATGACAAAAAGTATTTCAATGAAGGAAATCATTCAGTTACTAAAACAATACAATCAATTTTTAGGATTCATGGCAAACAATGAAATGAATCATTCAAAGTTAATGACTAGTGTGTTTGAACAAATCCATTTTGATTCTAGAAAAGTTGTCGAAAATTCTTTATTTATTTGTAAAGGAATCAACTTTCAATCTGACTATTTAATTCAAGCAATTCATGCCGGAGCAACTGGATTTGTAATGGAAGAAAAACAACGAAAAGAACTTGATATGACTCTGGAAATCCCTGGAATACTTGTTAAACATAGTCAAAAATCTATGGCATTAATAGCCATGCATTTTTATGATTATCCACAAAAGAAACTAAGAATTATCGGGGTTACAGGTACAAAAGGCAAAACAACCACTTCTTTTTTTATTAAGCGTATTTTGGATCAGCAAAATGGCAATAAAACGGCTCTTTTTTCTACTGTATTTACAGATGTTGGATTAGGCCAAACACCAGCTGAATTAACCACACCAGAATCATTAGATTTATATCGATTAATGGATCAAGCCGTTGGGAAAGGTTATCAAGACTTGGTTATGGAGGTTTCGTCTCAGGCTTATTTAATGCAGAGAGTCTATCAATTAGAGTATGATTTAGGTATCTTTTTAAATATTTCACCTGATCATATTGGTGAAAATGAACATGTAGATTTTGCAGACTATTTAAAGCATAAATTAAAGATATTTAAGCACAGTAAAGCCGTTGTGATACATACCGATACGCTGGCTTTATCTGAAATTAAGAAAACTGCTGAAGAAAGTACGCCAAACGTTATTTGGGCAGGTGAAGCAGAGGGAGTAGCTGGAACAAACTATTCACTAGCCAAGGTGGAGCATCAAGCTGAATCTGTCCAATTTCAAATTGTAGAAAAGAAACTTTTTGAAGCAGAACAAAGGAGACTTGCTACACGTTTTTGCTTAAACATAGTCGGAGCTGTTAATCTAGAAAACGCTTTGGTTGCGATTGCAGCTACCCGCTATTTAGGTTGTAGTGAGGCAGAAATTAAAGCTGGCTTAGCCTCTGCAAAAGTCCCAGGTAGAATGGAAATTATCCCTCATAAAGAGGCAATGATTATTGTGGATTATGCGCATAATGCGATTAGTTTACAAAAGTTGTTAATGTGGACAAAGGCACGCTATCCTGATGGGCAACAAATTGTTGTTTTTGGTTGCCCAGGTAACAAAGGTTTTTCTAGGCGTCAAGATTTAGGTGAAACCGCAGGGCAATTAGCTGATTATGTTATTTTGACGGAGGATGACCCCGGGTTTGAGGATCCGCGAGCTATTTGTGAGGAGATTGGGTCTCATTTAAACGGATTTGTATCGTATGAATTTATCTTGAATCGGGAAGCTGCAATCACTAAGGCTTTAAAACGGGTTCAAGCGGGTGATGTTTTGTTGGTGGTTGGCAAAGGGAGCGATGCTTTTCAGTTACGAAATGGGGTTAGGGAATCTTATGTGACAGATAGCCAAGTGATTAAAGATCAATTACAGTTTGTTTTATAAGAAAAGGTTAAGAAAGCCGATGGTAGCAATCTTTCTAATGGTGTTTAAGGAAAACTTTAGCAATATCTGTTATGATTAGTTTATAATTTAAAAAAATAATACCTAATAATAAGGAGAACACTTATGAAAATTTTAGTAGTAGATGATGATAAAGAAATTGTAGAACTATTAAGTATTTATATAAAAAATGAAGGTTACGAAGTTGAGAAAGCCTATAATGGGAAAGAAGCGATGACGAAAATTGTCACAAATCCTGATATTGATTTAATGGTGTTAGATGTTATGATGCCTAAAATGGACGGAATTGAGGTTGTTAAAGAGTTGCGTAAAGAATCTCAGATGCCTGTTTTAATGTTAAGTGCTAAAACAACGGATATGGATAAGATTCAAGGGTTAATAACGGGAGCGGATGATTATGTTGCGAAGCCGTTTAATCCACTTGAAGTCATGGCCCGTATTAAATCATTGTTGCGCAGAAGCAATTATCAAGTAACGAATGATGAGCCTGATATTTTAGAGATTGGTCCATTAGTTATTCAAAAGGATTCACATGAAGTGACGACTATTTCTGGAAAATCAATCCAGTTAACAGCGTTAGAATTTGGGATTTTGTACTTGTTAGCAAGTCATCCTAATCGTGTTTTTAGTGCAGATGAGATTTTTGAACGTGTTTGGCAACAAGAAAGTTTAGTTTCAGCTAAGACTGTAATGGTTCATGTGAGTCATTTACGTGACAAAATTGAAGAAGCAACTGGTGGAGAAAAAGTGGTTCAAACCGTTTGGGGCGTTGGTTATAAAATCGAAGCGCGCTAAAACTAAAAAAAAAGTAACTTTCAAGCAAGATGAATAGGAGATGTAAATAAGATTTGAAGTTAACAGGTAAAGAAAAAAGTGAATTGATATTTGAAGGATTTATTACAGCGGGCTTAATTTACTTGCTTTATTTAGCTGTCCTGATTATTTTCGATCAACTAATTGTTGTTTCACCAGATGTCAGAGATTCTATTTGGATTTTTAAAACATCAGTCACAATTGGAAATACACAGATTCTTTCATACAAAATTATTTTTATTGCGTTTCTTGTCATCACTGGGATTATTACTATTTTTTGGCGTTTAAAACGTCGCTATAAACAAATGCAGCTTCGTCATGTTATTAGTGAGCTGCATTATATTGCTGAGGGTCATTACGATCATCGAATTCCTTTTGAATTACCAGGGGATATGAACAAAGTAGTCGACAGCATTAATGTTTTAGTTGATAGTACTGTGACTGCGATGGAAGAGGAACGTAAAATTGAACAATCTAAAGATGAGCTCATTACGAATGTGAGCCATGATATTCGTACGCCTTTAACTTCAATTATTGGTTATTTGGGTTTAATTGAAGATCAGCAATATCAAAGCCAAGAAGAGTTGCTAAAATATACGCATACAGCTTATATTAAAGCGAAACAAATGAAAATTTTAGTAGAAGATTTATTTGAATATACGAAGGTTCGGCAACATACAACACCTTTAAATTTAACTGAATTTGACATGTTAAAATTGTTGGATCAATTGGCAGCTGATTTTGAATTGGATGCTGAGAAAAAGGGAATGACAATTGAGGTCGAACCTGGATCAGCAGCGATTCCAATGGAAGCTGACGCAGAGAAATTAGTTCGTGTTTTTAACAATTTAATTTCGAATGCATTGAAATATGGTGTTGGTGGGAAAAAAATTACGATTGAAGCTCAAAAAGTGGGTAAGGAAGTCATTATTGCAGTTAATAATGATGGCCCTATTATTCCAGAGGAAGCCCTAAATCAATTATTTGATCGCTTTTATCGAGTAGAAGAGTCGCGTTCGCAAGAAACAGGCGGAACAGGCTTAGGTTTGGCAATCGCTCAAAGTATCGTCACCTTACATGGAGGGTATATTTATGCCCGCTCAAGTCAAGAGTTAACAAGCTTTGTATTGCATTTACCAATTCGACAACAGCCATATGAAAAAGGCTAAACTGGAATATCGGATGAACGACTTATTTAGGGCGTAAAATTAAGAAAAAAAGAACTTAATTTTCCTTGTTTTTTGCTAGCAATTTCGCTACCATAGAATAAGAAATAAAAAACATTGAGGAGAATTGACTAGATGAAAAAAAATAACAAATTAACACTCGTTTTCGCGCTTATTTTAGCGGTGGGAACTGTTTTTCCAAGCCTATTAATCGGTGGAAAAGAAGCTTTTGCAGCTGAAGCACCAACTATTAATGCGGCAGCAGCATTTGCAATTGAGCCTAAGACTGGTAAAGTTCTATTAAACCAAAATGGGGATGCTCAATTGGGAATTGCTTCAATGACTAAAATGATTACAGAATATTTGGTTTTAGAAGCGATTAAAGAAGGTAAATTAACTTGGGATCAAAAACTGTCAATTGATGACTACTCTTACAATGTTAGTCAAAATAATGAATTATCTAATGTTCCATTGCGTAAAGATTCGCAATATACGGTAAAAGAATTGTTTGAAGCTATGGCTATCTATTCAGCAAATGCAGCAGCAATTACATTGGCTACGGCTGTTTCGGGTAGTGAGCCAGCTTTTGTTGATGCAATGCGTGAAAAAGTTAAATCGTGGGGCGCTAAAGATTTTTATTTAGTGAATGCAACTGGTTTAACAAATAGTGATTTACATGGCAATATTTACCCTGGAAGTGCAGATACAGATGAAAATACGATGACTGCTCGGGATATGGCGATTGTTGCTCAACATTTGTTGAACGATTTTCCAGAAGTTCTAGATACTGCCAAAATTCCAACAATGGATTTTAGAAAAGGGACAGAAGACGAAATCCACATGGAAAACTGGAACTGGATGTTACCTGGTTTGATTTATGGTCGTGATAATGTCGATGGCTTAAAGACTGGAACGACTGATATTGCTGGAGCTTGTTTTACTGGAACTGCTGAAGAAAATGGAATGCGTGTTATCACTGTTGTTATGAACGCTGGTGATGGCGAAACGAATAAAGGTGCTCGTTTTGAAGCAACCTCTCAAATCATGGATTATGCATTTGCTAATTGGGAAATGAAAGATATCGTGAAAAAAGGCGATTCAAACAAAGCTTTAAAACCTTTAACAGTTGATAAAGGTAAAGAAGATAGTGTGAAATTGATTATCGATGAAGATTTAAAAATGTTAGTCCAAAAAGATACAGACGTTAAAAATTTAAATGTTACGTTTACAATGAAAGACGGTCTTTTAACAAGCGACAATAAAATTGAAGCACCTGTTAAAAAAGGTCTAGAAGTGGGTACTGCACAAATTGTACCTGCTAACGATACTCTAGGCTACGTTGACGGTTCACAAGGGAAATCAGTTAAAGTTGTGACTGAAAATGCAGTTGAAAAAGCTGGGTTCTTCTCATTAATGGGACGTAACATCAGCGAATTCTTCAGCAATTTATTTTAATCTAACAAAAATAAGAATTTAATTTCTCTACTAATTTTTATTGACTTTAGTTAAGATAGTGTGTAGTATATGAATCACTGTAACAAAACAATTGAAAAAGGCTCAGAAAATCTTTCGCCGGAAAGATTTTCTATTAGGCCAGATAAATCAACCCAAGGCTTTAAGGTTGATTTGTCTGGCCTTTTTATTTTTTTATAGAAAGCAGGAAAAGATAATGGAACAGACAAAGAATAGTATTTACAGTAGCGATATAAGCAAAAAATTAGAGGTGAACGTGAACCAAGGACTTTCAAATGAGGATGTCCAGCAACGTTTGTTGAAGTATGGAAAAAATGAATTAGTCGGCATCAAGGAAAAAACGCTGTGGGATCATCTCCTACATTCCTTAAAAGATATCACCATCATCATTCTGTTGGTAGCTACAGGAATATCCACATATGTGGCATTTACTTCACATCCAGATGATTTTACTGAACCTGTCGTGATTTTTTTGATTGTTCTTTTGAATATTTTCTTAGGAATTAGAGAACAAGTAAAAGCTGAAAAATCAACAAAAGCGTTAAAAAGTTTTCATGTCCAAGAAGCTAAGGTAGTCCGTGATGGTAAATTAGGACTTTATGAAACGGGCGAATTGGTGCCAGGAGATATTATTCAGCTAGAGACTGGTGATAAAGTCCCCGCAGATGCAGTCATTCTTGACGAGATGAATTTGTTTGTAGATGAATCATTATTAACGGGGGAAAGTGAGCCAGCCGCAAAGGATAGTAGCTATCAACCAAGTGGAAATGAAGGCATTGGCGATCGGAAAGATAAGCTGTTTTCTGGATCGTTAGTTGTTAGTGGGAAAGCGACGGCTATTGTGGTGGAAACCGGTATGACTACCGAAATCGGGAAAATATCAAGTCTTTTAGAAACGGAAACCACCTTAGCACCGATTCAAATTAGAATGCAAAAATTAGGAAAAGTATTGAGTATTGTTGCGTTGTTAGCAGCGTTAAGTGCAGTTGGGATTGGTTGGGTACGCGGGGAAACGGTCCCAGAATTGTTAATGATTGCAATTTCTCTGGCAGTTGCGGCAATTCCAGAAGTATTACCAGTAGTTGTGACAATTTCACTGTCTTATGGAATTAGTACCATGGCTAAAAAGAATGCGATTATCCGAACGCCAACAGCAGTTGAAACTATTGGACATGTTTCTGTGATTTGTTCAGATAAGACCGGTACATTAACGCAAAATAAGATGGAAGTCGAAAAAATTTGGGCTGGGTCGGAAGCCGCTAAATCTGTTAAGCATGAATTAAATCAAACAGAAAAAGAATTAATTAAGTATTTTTATTTAGCCAGTTCAGCCAATCAAAACCAAAAAATAGGGAACCCGACTGAATTAGCTATCTTAGATTTAGCATTACAAGAAATAGAAGATAAACAAGCTTTAGAACAAAACTACCAGAAAATTCATGAAATTCCTTTTGATTCTTCTAGGAAACGAATGACCGTTGTTTATCAAACGGTCGAAGGCTATCTTTCTTTGACAAAAGGAGCTTTTGACCGCTTGGATCTGGCATTAAAGAATAAGGAGGAAGACGAAAAAATAAAAGCCGTTCACGATGAATTTGCGAATCAAGCGTTAAGGGTCTTAGGTTTAGGAGTGAAAAAATTCAAGCAACTGCCAGCCGATTTATCAGATGAGTTTCTTGAAAGCAACTTGGAATTTGCCGGTTTTGTCGGCATCATTGATCCTCCAAGAAAAGAAAGCTATGCTGCAGTCAAAAAAGCTTCTGAAGCTGGGATTAAGACGATTATGATTACAGGTGACCATTTGATTACGGCTAAAAGGATTGCCGAAGATATTGGGATTTTAAAGGCTGGTTTGAAAGTCATGGATGGGACGGAATTAGCAAGCTTAACGGACAAGCAATTAGAACAGGTAATTGATGAGTATCGCGTATTTGCCAGAACGTCCCCAGAAGACAAGATTAGAATTGTAAAGGCTTTGCAAAATAAAAATGAAATTGTCGCTATGACAGGCGATGGAGTCAATGATGCACCTGCCTTAAAAGCTGCAAATGTTGGGATTGCCATGGGAAGTGGTACTGATGTAGCCAAAGAAGCTGCTGATATGATTTTAGTAGATGATAACTTTTCAACTATTGTAGCAGCGGTCCAAGAAGGAAGACGTGTCTATAGCAATATTCGGAAATCAATTTATGCCATGCTGGGCTGCAACCTTTCTGCTGTTATGATTGTGTTGATTTCGTTGCTAATGGGTTGGGGCGCTCCAGTAACTGCTATTCAGTTATTGATTATCAAAGTGGTTGCAGATGGAATTCCAGGGTTCAGTCTATGTGTTGAAAAATCTGAGTCTGAAAGCATGAAGCAACCACCTGTTGTAAATGGTACGAGTATTTTTCATGATGGATTGCTTAAAAAAATTGGTACGATTTCGCTTGTATTTACAGTCGTCACTCTGATTGCTATTTATATTGGAAAATTCGTGAGTTTTAATGGGAGAGTGACCCCTAGTCTAGAAATAGCTCAGTCCATGACTTTCGTTGTTTTAGGATTAACGACCATTGTGCATATGTATAACTGTAGAAGTAGGCATTCGGTTTTTAAGACGAATTTTTTCAGCAATAAACTTTTAGTCACAACGACGATTAGTGGAGCGATGATCATTATTCTATTGCCGATGATTCCATTTACAGCTACTATTTTTGGATTAGTTCCACTTAGTAGCTATCATTGGCTGGTAATAGGTATCTTATCAATGATTCCTTTAATCTTTATTGAAATCCAAAAAGGCATGAATCGTTTTGGGCGTTTATAATAGAGAAGGAAAATTGCGGAGACCCCTAACTTAATTTTTGTAGCTTGATTTTTCAAGTTAATTTAGGTATGATAAGAACAACAAGTAAATAATTTGAACGTTAGTAGCATGGCCTAGTAAATCAAATAAATACCTGAAAGAGAGTCAGTGGTTGGTGGAAACTGATGGTTTATTTTTTTGAATCCCTCATGTGAAGTGAATAATGAACCTTGCTTTTAAAGCAACTTAAATTATTTCGGCTACAGACCGTTATCTGTCTTTGAGTGTAGATAGAACGAGAACGTTGTATCTAAATTTGGGTGGTACCGCGAATGTTATAAGTCCTTTCGTCCCTTTTATAGGGAGGAGAGGGCTTTTTTATTTTTTTTCCTATCGGATAGGCAAAGGACAACTAAAAAAAGAGGAGCTGGATAAGTATGTTAGATATCAAAAAATTAAGAAGCGATTTTGCAACAGTAGAAGCTAAATTAGCTACTCGTGGCGTGAAAAAAGAACTTTTAGAAAATTTTGTTGAATTAGATGAAAAACGTCGAGAGTTAATTGTAAAAGCTGAAAAGTTGAAAAAATACCGAAATACGGTTTCTGGAGATATTGCTTTATTAAAGCGTAACAAAGAAAATGCCGATGATAAAATTAAAGAAATGCGTGAAGTTGGAGATGAAATCAAAGTCTTAGATGATGAATTAGTTGCAATTGATACAGCTTTATCAGAAATTGCCGCAACATTACCTAATCTTCCACATGATTCAGTTCCGGTTGGAGCAGATGAAGACGAGAATGTTGAATTACGCCGTTGGAGTACGCCTAAAACCTTCGATTTTGAACCTAAAGCGCATTGGGATATTGCTGAAGAACTAGATATTTTAGACTTTGAACGTGGCGCGAAAGTTGCCGGCAGTCGTTTCGTTTATTATAAAGGTCTAGGTGCTCGTTTAGAACGTGCAATCTATAACTTTATGCTAGATTTACACACAGGAGAACATGGCTACCAAGAAATGATTACTCCTTATATGGCAAATGCAAAATCTATGTACGGAACAGGTCAATTCCCTAAATTTAAAGAAGATGTTTTCCAAATTGAAAACGAAGATTTAACGATGATTTCAACTGCTGAAATTACCTTAACGAACTACTATCGTGATGAAATCTTAGCAGATGAACAATTGCCGATTTATTTCACGGCATTAAGTCCATCATTTAGATCAGAAGCTGGGAGTGCAGGACGAGATACTCGTGGGTTGATTCGCTTGCATCAATTTAACAAAGTTGAAATGGTTAAATTTAGTAAACCAGAAAATTCATATGATGAGTTAGAAAAAATGACGGCTAATGCTGAAGCTGTTTTACAAAAACTAGACTTACCTTATCGTGTTTTATCATTATGTACAGGGGATATGGGCTTTTCAGCCGCTAAAACCTATGACTTAGAAGTTTGGATTCCAGCCCAAGATGTCTATCGTGAAATCAGTTCATGTTCAAATTGTGAAGATTTCCAAGCACGTCGCGCCATGATTCGTTACCGCAATGAAGAAACAGGTAAACCAGAACATGTTCATACTTTAAATGGTTCAGGTTTAGCAGTTGGGCGGACATTTGCAGCTATTTTAGAAAATTACCAACAAGCCGATGGTTCTGTAAAAATTCCAGACGTGTTGATTCCATACATGGGTGGCGTTACTGAAATCAAAAAAGCAAAATAAAAAATCGTAAATAGGAGATTAAGATGAAAATCTTAGTCTCTTTTTCTATATATTAGAAGCAGACTATTTTTTATCTAAAGGGTAGAATGCTATACTCACTATATATCATTTAATTCTTAGTTAGGAGAGTGACAGAAATGACAGAAAATCATGAAGAAAAAGCGATTTTTGCTGGAGGCTGTTTTTGGTGTATGGTGAAACCTTTTGATACACAACCAGGAATAAAATCTGTTGTTGCGGGTTATACAGGCGGACATACAGTCAATCCAACATACGAAGAAGTTTGTAGCGAAACAACGGGGCATACAGAAGCTGTTGAAATCACATTTGATCCAACGATTTTCAGCTATCAAAAATTAGTAGAAATTTATTGGCAACAAACCGATCCAACAGATGCTAGTGGACAATTTGCCGATCGAGGTTCATCTTATCGTCCTGCGATTTTTTATTTAACAGAAGAGCAACGTGAAATAGCTGAAGCCTCAAAAAAAGCACTAGCTGAAAGTGGCCGTTTCAAACAACCGATTGTCACTGAAATTGTGCCAGCAATGCCTTTTTATCCTGCCGAAACGTACCATCAAGATTATTACCAAAAAAATCCGATGCACTACAATCGCTATCGTCAGGGATCAGGTAGAGCTGGGTTTATTGAAAAAGCATGGAAATAATAATAGTAGATATATGACAAAAAAACATAGTAAAACTCAGATATAAATGGGTTTTCTATGTTTTTTTATTTATATAGAATGAAAATTATAATTAGCTAACTTAATGATAAAAAGCTTATATACATATTAGATTAAGATAGGTTTTTGAAGTATATTTTCAATAATTTTTTGACTAGCGGGACCCATTCTGTGAAGTTAGGAAAGTCTAACCATGGGAAGTAAATATCTGGGTTATCTGAGATGAATTTTTTAGGTAAAGGGAAATCAGAAATGATTAAGTCTAAGTTAGGATTCCATCCTTGATGAAATTGAATTGGAATTGGGCATATTTCTGCAATTCGTTTTTCTACCCAAGAGTTTTCTTCCGTGCTTATTTTTGAACAAACAAGAACGTTAACAGGTGGTAAAGCCTGTAAAATAACCCTTCGAAGTAAAAGAGTAAAATAGAATTTTTGGAATTTATCTACATGTAATTCGGGCTCTTTTTGACTGAGAAAATGAAAAAATGGGTTGACTTGGTCTAACAAGTAACCATCATCGGAATACATAGCTTCTTCCAAAGAGTTGAATCCAACTGAAAGACTGCCACCTGTATAAAAAATTTTTTTTAAATACAATACATATAGATTAAGAACTAAATAAACGTAGTCTTTATTTGCAAAACTTACCTGGAAATATTCGGAAGCATAGGAAATAAATTTTTGAACTGTCGTCATAATAGGGGAAGACCAAGGCATGCTACTTAATGAAAGTTCTTTACTTATATTTGGTGAATAGATATTACATGTCGTAAAACTAAAGTAAAGAGTATCCATCTCGGCTTCAAGCTCAGATGGAGCAAGAGAATAATCAGAAAAATCAGGAGAGACCAGTTTTTTAAAGTCCGAATAAGAAAAGTTGAAAATGGCTGCTTCAGGAAGACTATAGTCCGGACTAGAACTAAGTACGTATCCTTGCTCAATTCTGGTTAAAGCAATTTGAAGCTGTAATTCTATAGCCAAAATAAAAGGGATTGTTAAGTTTTTTCCAGAGGTTAGAAATTTAAGTTCTTTTTTTTCTTTATTGCTAGAACTTGTTTCAGAATAAGGAAATGAACGGAATACTTCCCAAAAAAGAGTGGAGAAGAAATAACGAATTTGTGTTTCTGATCCAACTAATTTATTTTTAGAATCAGTGAAATCTAGGCTTAAATTAAAATCATCTAGTACTTCTTTTGAGTATTTAATCCGACGATAGAAAGTGGCTTTGCTAACATAAAGGTATTCACATATTTCATCAATACTATCAGAAGGATATTTAAACAAGCTAAGGAAAAGTCTAACAGCAAAACTTTCTGACATATAATGAGAGAAAAAAACTTCAATAGAAAAAAAGGGGCTAATTGTTGTATATACACTTTTATCAATGATTTCAATAGTAAGCATATTTTCCCAATGATTGCGTGAAATATCCAGTTGTAAAGTATGAATTGTTTTTAAAATAGTTCTACGATCTAGTTTAAGCTGTTCTGAAAAAAAGGTAATTGACCTTGATGGATAGTCTTTATTTAGTTGTTTTAACAAAGATAAAATAGGAATAAAATTGGGGTCTAGTAATCTTTTCATAGATAAAGGCTCCTTTTAATTTTAGATCTTATATATTTTTAAAGTATAGAAAAAAAACAATAAAAAAACAAGGAAATACTATTGATTACAATAGGAATATAATTAAAATCTTATCTTTTGTACATATTTAAGCACACAGTGATAGAGTTTTAAAAAAAATGCACAGATTTAAAATAAATAAAGTAAATAACATTAAAATTACTGTTCTGAATCTCACAGCATGTTTTTTTTTTTGCAGTAAAAGGAATCGCCTAATTAAACAATAGACTGTAAGATGAATTTTGTGTTTGAGAAAAAATCTTAACTATATCTATTTAATAATCATTATAGGTGGAAAATAAGTCGATTTATCAGACTAGTAGGTAATGAAGATTGCTGAGAATAATCTAGTATAAAATCAGTATATTTAAAAAAAATTATAAAAAAGTAGTAATTTAATAGAATTGTGAACGCCTGAAAACTATATGTATAGAAAGTTTTTAGATTGTGAACAGTAATAGAGTGATGTTTTTTTATATTCTAAATATAACTAGACATTATTCTTATTGCTAATATAAACATGTAGTCTAGAAAGGAAGAGAAAAATGGAAAGTTTTTTTGAAAATGACTTTTATTTTAAGGAGAAATTTCAAGACAAATATAAAGAACGTAAATATGAAAAAAATGATGTTATTAGTTATCGAATAGGAAAAGAAGTTTCCAATAAATTGTTTATTGTATCATCAGGTGTCGTTTTAGTAGAGACTCAACTTGATCAAAATATAACGCCTTTTTATTCTTTTGTTGGGCAAAATAACATATTTGGATGGGAAGACATGGATACAAATAATGCAGTTGTAGTTACGGTAACTGCTCAAGAAACAACTTCAATAGTTGAAGTTGACCGAGAGTTCTTTTTTGATCATGTGTATATTAATCCGGATCTTAGTCGTAGATTTTTAAAAAAAATTAGACAAGAATTTTATTTGTTAGTTGAAAGTTATCAATACGTAAATAAACCTCCTAAAGTGAAGTTATTGAATAGTTTATTAAACTTATCAACTAAACTAGATTTAAAGCAAAATGAAAGTGGGGAGTTAGAGCTTCCTAAATACATTACTCCAACCTTTATTAGTAAGTATGTTCGATCATCAGAACCCAATATATCTAAGGCTGGGACTTACTTGGAGAGAAAAAAAATAATTAAACGGAACCCTTATCGCATTATAGACCAAGAAAGAGCTAGAGTTTTATTACAAGAATGGTCAGGAGGAGAGGCACGTTCCTTTGAAAAGGAGAAGTTAAAATGATTGAGGAATACTGGCAAGATAGTTTTATTTATTATGTAACTTTTACAAGTGATTACTCTAAAACTAAATATACACGGGCATTAATATTTAAAGCTGAAAAATCTGTAGATGAAATAAAAAATATCGTGTTAACCAAGTTTAAAAATGTATTAGAGGTAAATAGAATTGAAGAATTTGAGGATGGACTTCTTTTGAAAAAAGAGTTTTTAACTAGTTAATGAATGATTTAATGAAGGGAGGTGATTAGATGAAAAAAGTGGGCTTGTTTGTTATTTTCATAGCGTGTATTGGTTTTTTTTACATCGGAATAAATGAATACGTCTATGCTGCCGAATCAACAAACAGTCAGGTGGGAATTAGGTTTATCGAAGGAGATCCAGAGGACTCTTTTGATAAAGAAGATAATGGTGGTTCAGCTAATAATGATTTTTCTGGTCACTCAGATAACAATGATTTTAGTTCTAATTTGCCAGATACATCAGGTAAGACAGAAAATAATTTACCGCAAACAGGTGAAGTGAACGGAAATCTATCATTATTAGTAGCGGGATTTTCAAGTCTGTTATTGGGAATAGTTATGATTTATATAAAAAAAAGAAAAGAGGAAAAGAAAATGAAAACATCAAAATTAGTTTTAGCAAGTGTAGCAACAACATTATTGTTTAGCGTATCAATGATCGCTTCAGCAGCAACTGATCAAAACGAGGTAACGGGGACACCTGATGGTAAAGGAGCGACATCACATGGTTATGTTAAATTAACGTCAGGGGACCAAGAAACTGGTCCAACAGAACCAATTGAACCATCTGTTCCAGGAGGAGCAACAGGGAATACAGGATCTTTAACGATTGATAATGCAAGTCCGCTATTATTTGGAGAAAATAAAATTGAGGGTAGCAAAATGGTATTTGCTACAACTACTCAAAACCCAAATGTTCAAGTGACTGATAAACGTGGGGAAGGCCAAGGTTGGAACTTACAAGTCACAACAGCTGATTTTGTTGATCAAAAAGATGCTAAAAAAATATTAAAAGGTGCTGAACTAAGCTTGCCAGTAGGTACTGCAACACCAGCAATAGGAAATATCTCAGTTGCACCAAGTGTAAACGCAGTTGTATTAAGTTCAACAAATGCAAAAGCTCAAACTATTATGGCAGCTAATAAAAATAATGGATTAGGTACTTGGATGGATAAATTTAATGCTTCAGAAGTTAAATTAACCGTACCTGCAGGTAACTTAGCTGGAGAGTATGTATCAACACTAACTTGGAGTTTATTAGATGCACCAAAATAGTTTTATAAAAATAAAACAATACAATACAAAAGGAGAGTAATCATCATGAAATTATCTAAAATAACAACAGCCAGTTTGGTTGCACTAACAGGTTTATCACTAGCTTCTACTAGTGCTTATGCAGCAGAAGTTGGAACACAAAAAACACAAGCAGATTTTGAGTTAAAAGCAGGTGAAGGTGGAACAGGTCCAGTTGACCCAATTGACCCAATTGACCCAATTGAGCCACCTATGAAGGGGCCTTTAACACTTGACGCAGCTTCTAATTTTAACTTTGGGAGCATCAAATTAGGTGAAGGCGATGGTATTTATACCGCTATTAAAGAAGATAATTCTGTTTTAGGTATTCAAGTGACGGATAGTCGTGGTACAGGTGCTGGTTGGAATGTTGATGTTAGTATGACTGATTTTAAGGGACAAGGTACCAATATTTTAAAAGGTGCAACATTAACAATCCCTAATGGATCTGTCAATACAACTAGTGCAGATAAAGTTAAAGCACCTGTCACAAAAGAAGTAAAACTAAATGCAAGTCCAATTTCAATTTTTACAGCAACTAAAGATAATGGAATGGGGACATGGACGAATTTATTTGAAGGAAAAGATAAAAAAGTTACATTAAATGTTCCAGAAGGTAACTATGTGGATCAATACACAGCAAAAATTACATGGTCACTACAAAATGCACCTAAATAATTAAATAGAAAAGGATGTTTAAAATGAAACTAACAAAAATAAATATGTTCAGTTTAGTGGCTCTAGCTGGATTAGCTTTAAGTTCAACTTCAGTATTGGCTGCAGAAGCAGGGAGCACTAGCACTCCTACTAATATTACTCTTGAAAAAGGGGACGATACTGGTGGTGAAACAGATCCGATTATTCCGATTGATCCACTTGATCCTCCAGCTGGAGGTTCATTACGTATTGATGCAGCCTCAGCATTTAATTTCGGCTCATTAAAATTAGGTTCAGCAGTTTCAAAAGATGTGGTTGTTCCTAAAGATCAATCTATTGGTGTACAGGTAACTGATTTTCGCGGATCAGGAGATGGTTGGGCACTGACTGCAAAAATTGATGATTTGAAAGGAAAGAAAGTGCCAACTAATATTTTAAAAGCATCTATCTCTATTCCAAAAGGAAAAATTTCTACAACAGCTGATGGCGATATGCAGGCTCCAGCAGTAGCAGTACCCTTAACTTTAAGTAAGGCTGCAGCACCAGTTATGACTGCTAAGAAAAATAATGGTTTAGGTATTTGGGCAAATGATTTCAATGGATTAGATGGGACTGTAACTATCAAAGTTCCTACCAATGCCTATATTGACCAATATAGTGCGAATATTACATGGTCATTGCAAGATGCCCCAATGTAATTGAATAGATTATTTACTATAAAAAAGATAAGAGGAGAATAATAATGAAAAAATTAGAAGTATTAATGATGGTAGCAGCAGTATCAGGTTCTATGTTAGTAACATCTAGCTCAGCTTTTGCGGCAGTTGCAGATACAACAACTTCAAAAAACTCAGTAAACTTTGTAGCTGGTGGTTCAGAAGGTGAAGACCCAATGGGACCGCTTGATCCACTAAATCCAGATAATCCAAATCCACCTTCACCAGTTGATCCAATGGATCCAGAAAATCCAGGAACAGGACATGTTGGTCCATTAACAATTAATTATGTATCTAATATTAAATTTGGAGAACAAAAAATTTCAGGTAAAGATATTACGTATAACGGATTAAATGCAGATCCATTTATTCAAGTTACAGATATTCGTGGTACAGGTGCTGGATGGAGTTTATCAGCTAAATCAAATGGTTTTGCTAACGCAGATGGTAAAAAAGTATTAAAAGGCGCTGAATTATCTTTTAAAAATAGTCAAGTAAAAGCCGGAAGTAAAAATAATATTTCTTTAGCACCAGTTGCTTCATCTATTGTGTTCAATAATACAGCTAGTCAACCAGTTATGAGTGCTAAAAAAGAAGCAGGTAAAGGAACATGGCTTAATGTTTGGTCAGGAACAGATCAAAGTAATGAAAATGTTCAATTGAAAGTTCTAGCAGGTACTGCAGAAGCAGATACAGAATATACTTCAACAATTAATTGGGAATTAGCAGACGCTCCTAAATAGAAGTTAGTTTCTTTATACAAAAAATGAAATGAGGCTATGGGGGAATTACCCCAGCCTTGTTTTATTAATAGAGAAATAAAGCAATGTCTATACTTAGTTCTAGGCTCTAGAAGAGCTGAATGTAATTATACTGATGGGTTGAATAGATTTTGGAAGACACTACTTGACTAGAAGTTAAATAAAAAGTAGCTTGGCTACGAAACTGTTGTTCTAACGAATACCTTACCGAACTAGATAAACGATCTAGTTCGGTAAGGTATTCGTAAATAAACTGAAAATAAGTTGGAGGTACCATACAATGAAAAAAAAATTCCTGATAGTTTTATCTATAATCTTTATATGCATCATTAGTTTTCCAAAAGAAAGTCAAGCTGATTCAATGGCTTATTCAGTAAAAGCGGATATTCCAGAAAATCAAATTGATAAAGCGAAAACCTATTTTGATTTAAAAATGACCCCGGGTCAAAGGCAAGAAATTAGTTTAACTGTATCAAATAGTGGAGATGAAGAAACGAGTATTTTTATCACTCCTAATAATGCCACAACAAATCAAAATGGTGTTATTGATTATAGCGAAGAAAAAGCAAAATTAGATTCTACCTTAAAAATACCATTAACATCCATTATTTCTGGTAAGCAAGAAGTGAAATTAAACCCAAAAGAAACAAAGCAAGTTACTTTTGTGATTCAAATGCCTGAAAAGGAATATAGTGGAGACATTTTGGGTGGCTTTTATATTCAAAAAAAAGTAGATGATACGAAAGCCAAAAAGGATGAGAGTGTTCAGATAAAGAATCAATACTCCTATGTTATCGGAATACGATTAAATGAAACAGATACTATGGTTTCTCCAAAAATAAAATTAAATAAAGTTAAACCAGCATTAGAGAATTACCGTACAGCTATAACTGCAAATATACAAAATACGGAATCAAAAATTATCAATGATTTAGATATAAATGCATCTGTAACTAAGCAAGATTCAACAACTGTTTTGCATGAAACTAATAAAAAAGGATTATCAATGGCACCAAATTCAAATTTTGATTATCCGATTAGTTGGGACAATGAACAACTAAATCCTGGTAAATATACTGTGCATATCAAAGCAAAATCAGGCGATGCAGATTGGAATTTTGATAAAAATTTTGAAATTAAATCAGATGTATCTACTAAACTAAATAAAGAAGCTGTGGAAGTTGTAAAACCTGAACCAAATTGGATAATGATTATTTCGATTATTGTAGGTATCGTGATTCTAATTGGGGCACTTCTCATTTTTATGATTATAAAAAATGAAAAGAAAAAACGTTTGGAGTTAGAACGCAGAGCGCGACTAATCAGAAAAAAACGTAAACAACAAGCAAAAAAAAGAGAAGAAACTAAAAGTAAAAATAGTTCAACCAAATCAAAAGTGAAAAAAATACAAACTAAACAAAAAAAGGAACAAAATAGAACAAATAAAAACTAAATGAAGATTAAGAGAATTAGCTAATCTAAATATATGTTATTTGGATTAACTAGTTTTCTTTATTTCAACTAATAGTCAACATAAGGAAGTGATTAAAATGGATTTATTATTAGACGCCATGCAAATGAGAAAGTATAAATTACTTTCCTATTTATATTACAATCAAGGAGCAGATTTATCAGTTGCTACCCTTAGTAATGTGTTTCAAGTTAGCAAAAAAACAATTGTAGCAGATTTAATAGAAATGGAGAAAAAGAGTACTACTATAGCAAATAAAGCAGTGATTAGAATTAAAATTGATAAGGGAAATATTCAATTTATAATTTCTAAAAAGACGTCAATTTTAGAAATTCGACAATATTTTTTGGAAGAATCAATCGCTTTTAAATTGTTAATTAATCTTTACCAAAAGCAATTTATTAAATTGAAAAATTTTAGTTTAACCTACTATTATAGTCCGTCAGTTGTCTATAAAAAGGTTAATGAATTAAAAGTAAAGCTAAAAGGTTATGGATTAACAATTAAATCGGAACATGGAAGTATATACTTAGGTGGGGAAGAAGAGGAAAAACGTTATTTCTATAGTGAAATTTTTTATTATGTGTACGGAGATAGAAGTTCCCTGTTAGATACTGAAAAAAAGGTTGCTGAAAATTATTTAAAAAAATCTAAAATAAGAAGTAATCTTATTCAGGAAAGTAAGCAAGTCAGAATATGTATTTTTATCGCTGTTTCTCTCCAAAGGATGAAAGATTTTCCTTTAGTAAAAAGTAGGCTTCCTTTCTTTAGAGATAGTATAGCTATGGAAAAAAAATTTTATTTATGTTTAGAAGACAGCTATCCTCAATATAGTAAGATACAATTGAAAATAGAGAGTCAATGGATGATTACATTCATTTATGAAGAAATAAATCCAAATGTGTCAGAAATGGATAATCCTTTATTTTTTGAAGGATTGAAAAGAGTTTCAAACCTCTTTAACTTTTCTTTAACTAGTCAGGAAGGAAAAGAGTTTAAACAATTAATGACTATGTACTGCAGAAGTAAAAAAAATAATTTGAAAAATACTGTATTTTCGCAATTATCATTTCTAAATGAATCTGTTTTAGATATCTCTCCGGAAATATTTTTGCAGGTATTAATAAAAGAAAATTATAAAAATGAATTTGAAACACTTTTGTATCCACTTAATTTAGAAGAATGCTCATATATTTTAAAAATTAGTGGCGTAGGAATTAAAAAACTAAAGTTGACCTTTGTTAGCGAATATCCAAAAGTATGGGAAAAATTTTTATATCGAAAAATTTTAACGCTAGAAATTGAACAATTTTACAAGTGGTCAGATGATTTTACTAATGCAGATATTGTTATAACGGACAATGTATACTCTTTTATAGACGATAAGCAGCTACTTTTAATATCTCCATTTCCCTCAGACAGAGAAATAAAAAAAGTTCAAAATCAGCTTATTTCATATATAAATAGTAGTTCAATAAATCTAAACCCTCCATTAAAGAGAGAAAAGGTATGATACAATGATAGGTACAATATCTTATGAGGAGGAGCAAAAGAGATGGCAAAACTATATTTTGTAAGACATGGAAAGACTGAATGGAATTTAGAAGGTCGCTTCCAAGGTGGGTATGGAGACTCCGCATTATTGGAGGAAGCAATTGAAGCCGCAAAAGAAACAGGGAAAAGGTTAAGTGAGATTTCCTTTGCCCATGTGTATACAAGTCCACAAAAAAGAGCAAAAGATACAGCAGAGTATATTATAGAAGAAAGTCGTTTAAATTTACCATTAACAGAGGTTGATGGTTTACGGGAAATAGGCTTCGGAGATTGGGAAGGTCAGCCTTTTTCCTATGCAGAAGAGAACCATTTAGAAGCCTATATTAATTTGAAGGCACACCCTGAAAAATATGATCCAAGTGCTTTTAATGGAGAAACATATGAAGAGCTAATTGAACGTAGTCAAAAAGCTGTGGAAAAAGCAGTTTCCAATCATCCGGGCGAAGATTTATTATTTGTGGCTCATGGAGTGACGCTATTAACAATCATGCATACACTTATTGGTAAAGAGACTGGCGATATTCGTTCTAAAGGACTTCTCAGTAATACGAGTATCAGTATCTTGGAAATAGACGAAAAAGCCGGATATTCTATTGTTAGTTGGAATGATACAACTCATTTAGAGGTTAAGTAAGCAGAAAAAAGAGTGGGTGGTTTGATTACATCTACTCTTTTTTTGTACAAAATAGAATTTTATTCAATAGATAATGCTTCAAATGTAGCTTAAATAGTCAATTTTGCATAAAAATGAATAATAAAATGGAACAATTTATAATTATGCAAAAGATTAATAAAAAGAGCTAGAGGATTTTAAGCGAATTATTTTGTTTTTTTGAAGCTTCTTTGTTCGGTAATTTTATCTTTAATAGTAGTTTTGTATCTTTTGGAAAACGCATTGTTCATATTTGTGAATTAATTTAATTTATTTACCAAAAAGTGTTGACGAAACTTGCTGTAGCTGTTATATTTATACATGTCGCCGGGACGTAACAACGTCTCGACGGAAAACGAAATTAAAAAAAGTTTTAAAAAGTGTTGACAACAAATTAACCATGTGTTAATATTTAGAAGTTGTCAAAACGACAAACGAAACAACTTAGACCTTTGAAAACTGAACAAAGTAAGACGAACCAAATGTGTAGGATGACTCAACAAGGTTGAGTCAAACAAGCAAGAAAGTGAATAATTATTCGCTAGCAAAACTAATGAGCTTCAAGCATCATTTTATATGAGAGTTTGATCCTGGCTCAGGACGAACGCTGGCGGCGTGCCTAATACATGCAAGTCGAACGCACGAAGTTGAAGAGCTTGCTCTTTAACCAAGTGAGTGGCGGACGGGTGAGTAACACGTGGGTAACCTGCCCATTAGAGGGGGATAACATTCGGAAACGGATGCTAATACCGCATAGTTTCAGGAATCGCATGATTCTTGAAGGAAAGGTGGCTTCGGCTACCACTAATGGATGGACCCGCGGCGTATTAGCTAGTTGGTGAGGTAATGGCTCACCAAGGCAATGATACGTAGCCGACCTGAGAGGGTGATCGGCCACACTGGGACTGAGACACGGCCCAGACTCCTACGGGAGGCAGCAGTAGGGAATCTTCCGCAATGGACGAAAGTCTGACGGAGCAACGCCGCGTGAGTGAAGAAGGTTTTCGGATCGTAAAACTCTGTTGTTAAAGAAGAACAAGGATGAGAGTAACTGCTCATCCCCTGACGGTATTTAACCAGAAAGCCACGGCTAACTACGTGCCAGCAGCCGCGGTAATACGTAGGTGGCAAGCGTTGTCCGGATTTATTGGGCGTAAAGCGAGCGCAGGCGGTTCTTTAAGTCTGATGTGAAAGCCCCCGGCTCAACCGGGGAGGGTCATTGGAAACTGGAGAACTTGAGTGCAGAAGAGGAGAGTGGAATTCCACGTGTAGCGGTGAAATGCGTAGATATGTGGAGGAACACCAGTGGCGAAGGCGACTCTCTGGTCTGTAACTGACGCTGAGGCTCGAAAGCGTGGGGAGCAAACAGGATTAGATACCCTGGTAGTCCACGCCGTAAACGATGAGTGCTAAGTGTTGGAGGGTTTCCGCCCTTCAGTGCTGCAGCTAACGCATTAAGCACTCCGCCTGGGGAGTACGGCCGCAAGGCTGAAACTCAAAGGAATTGACGGGGACCCGCACAAGCGGTGGAGCATGTGGTTTAATTCGAAGCAACGCGAAGAACCTTACCAGGTCTTGACATCCTTTGACCACTCTAGAGATAGAGCTTTCCCTTCGGGGACAAAGTGACAGGTGGTGCATGGTTGTCGTCAGCTCGTGTCGTGAGATGTTGGGTTAAGTCCCGCAACGAGCGCAACCCTTATTACTAGTTGCCAGCATTCAGTTGGGCACTCTAGTGAGACTGCCGGTGACAAACCGGAGGAAGGTGGGGATGACGTCAAATCATCATGCCCCTTATGACCTGGGCTACACACGTGCTACAATGGATGGTACAACGAGTCGCAAGGTCGCGAGGCCAAGCTAATCTCTTAAAGCCATTCTCAGTTCGGATTGTAGGCTGCAACTCGCCTACATGAAGCCGGAATCGCTAGTAATCGCGGATCAGAACGCCGCGGTGAATACGTTCCCGGGTCTTGTACACACCGCCCGTCACACCACGAGAGTTTGTAACACCCGAAGCCGGTGAGGTAACCTTTTAGGAGCCAGCCGTCTAAGGTGGGATAGATAATTGGGGTGAAGTCGTAACAAGGTAGCCGTATCGGAAGGTGCGGCTGGATCACCTCCTTTCTAAGGAATATTACGGAAATCCCACACATTCGTTTTTACTTTGTTCAGTTTTGAGAGGTCTAACTCTCAAAACGATTCATCTCTATTCATTAGAGGTCAATCACATTTTGTTCTTTGAAAACTGGATACTGTTTAAAAAGTAATTAAAGTAAGAAACCGAGAAAACACCGCGTTTTAAATGAGTTTTTTAATTAGTTCTTATCGTAAGATAATGAATAAAATCATTGACTAACATCATGAGATTCCTTCGGGAATACCATCGATAAAAATTTAGTTGTAGTGGTTTCTAATTCGAGGGCATGAAGGGTTTGAGAAGCAGAGCGTACTAGCGTACGTGAGCATCGCAGAACACGAAATGGACGAAGAAGTAGGAAGTAATACAGATAAATTAGGTTAAGTTAATAAGGGCGCACGGTGGATGCCTTGGCACTAAGAGCCGATGAAGGACGGGACTAACTCCGATATGCTTTGGGGAGCTGTAAGTAAGCTTTGATCCAAAGATTTCCGAATGGGGGAACCCAGCATTTTTTATAGAATGTTACTGCTAGCTGAATACATAGGCTAGTAGAGGTAGACGCAGAGAACTGAAACATCTAAGTACCTGCAGGAAGAGAAAGAAAATTCGATTCCCTGAGTAGCGGCGAGCGAAACGGGAAGAGCCCAAACCAAAGAGCTTGCTCTTTGGGGTTGTAGGACACGACATTAAGAGTCATAAATGAGTTTTGTAGAAGAAGCGATCTGGAAAGGTCCGCCGAAGAGGGTAAAAGCCCCGTAATCGAAACAAAGTTCACTCTGTTGTGTATCCTGAGTACGGCGGAACACGAGAAATTCCGTCGGAATCCGCGGGGACCATCCCGCAAGGCTAAATACTCCTTAGTGACCGATAGTGAACCAGTACCGTGAGGGAAAGGTGAAAAGAACCCCGGAAGGGGAGTGAAAGAGCTCCTGAAACCGTGTGCTTACAAATAGTTAGAGCCCGTTAATGGGTGATAGCGTGCCTTTTGTAGAATGAACCGGCGAGTTACGATTACATGCGAGGTTAAGTTGATAAGACGGAGCCGTAGCGAAAGCGAGTCTGAATAGGGCGAATGAGTATGTGGTCGTAGACCCGAAACCAAGTGACCTACCCATGTCCAGGTTGAAGGTGCGGTAATACGCACTGGAGGACCGAACCCACGTATGTTGAAAAATGCGGGGATGAGGTGTGGGTAGCGGAGAAATTCCAATCGAACTTGGAGATAGCTGGTTCTCTCCGAAATAGCTTTAGGGCTAGCCTCGGAATTAAGAATCATGGAGGTAGAGCCACTGTTTGGACTAGGGGCCCTTCTAGGGTTACCGAATTCAGATAAACTCCGAATGCCATTGATTTATATCCGGGAGTCAGACTGCGAGTGATAAGATCCGTAGTCGAAAGGGAAACAGCCCAGACCACCAGCTAAGGTCCCAAAGTTACTATTAAGTGGAAAAGGATGTGGGGTTGCTTAGACAACTAGGATGTTGGCTCAGAAGCAGCCATCATTTAAAGAGTGCGTAATAGCTCACTAGTCGAGTGACCCTGCGCCGAAAATTTACCGGGGCTAAATAGTACACCGAAGCTGTGGATAGAACCTTAGGGTTCTATGGTAGGAGAGCGTTCTAAGGGCGTCGAAGCTAGACCGTGAGGACTAGTGGAGCGCTTAGAAGTGAGAATGCCGGTATGAGTAGCGAAAGACGGGTGAGAATCCCGTCCACCGTATGACTAAGGTTTCCTGGGGAAGGCTCGTCCTCCCAGGGTTAGTCGGGACCTAAGCCGAGGCCGATAGGCGTAGGCGATGGACAACAGGTTGATATTCCTGTACCAGTTTCTTTTGTTTGAACAATGGAGGGACGCAGGAGGCTAAGAAATGCGCACTGTTGGATATGTGCGTCTAAGCAATGAGTCTTGAGGTGAGTTAAATGCTTGCTTCTATACGGACAAGTTGTGATGGGGAGGGAAATTACAGTACCGAAGTTTCTGATGTCACACTGCCAAGAAAAGCTTCTAGTTAGAAAGAAATTGCCCGTACCGCAAACCGACACAGGTAGTCGAGGAGAGTATCCTAAGGTGTGCGAGAGAACTCTCGTTAAGGAACTCGGCAAAATGACCCCGTAACTTCGGGAGAAGGGGTGCTGATCGAAAGATCAGCCGCAGTGAATAGGCCCAAGCGACTGTTTATCAAAAACACAGGTCTCTGCAAAATCGAAAGATGACGTATAGGGGCTGACGCCTGCCCGGTGCTGGAAGGTTAAGAGGATTGGTTAGCTTCGGCGAAGCTAAGAATTGAAGCCCCAGTAAACGGCGGCCGTAACTATAACGGTCCTAAGGTAGCGAAATTCCTTGTCGGGTAAGTTCCGACCCGCACGAAAGGCGTAACGATTTGGGCACTGTCTCAACGAGAGACTCGGTGAAATTATAGTACCTGTGAAGATGCAGGTTACCCGCGACAGGACGGAAAGACCCCATGGAGCTTTACTGCAGTTTGATATTGAGTGTTTGTACAGCTTGTACAGGATAGGTAGGAGCCATAGAAGTCAGGACGCCAGTCTTGATGGAGGCATTGGTGGGATACTACCCTTGCTGTATGACCACTCTAACCCTAGCCACTAATCGTGGCTGGAGACAGTGTCAGACGGGCAGTTTGACTGGGGCGGTCGCCTCCTAAAGAGTAACGGAGGCGCCCAAAGGTTCCCTCAGAATGGTTGGAAATCATTCGTAGAGTGTAAAGGCAGAAGGGAGCTTGACTGCGAGACCTACAAGTCGAGCAGGGACGAAAGTCGGGCTTAGTGATCCGGTGGTTCCGCATGGAAGGGCCATCGCTCAACGGATAAAAGCTACCCTGGGGATAACAGGCTTATCTCCCCCAAGAGTCCACATCGACGGGGAGGTTTGGCACCTCGATGTCGGCTCATCGCATCCTGGGGCTGTAGTCGGTCCCAAGGGTTGGGCTGTTCGCCCATTAAAGCGGTACGCGAGCTGGGTTCAGAACGTCGTGAGACAGTTCGGTCCCTATCCGTCGCGGGCGCAGGAAATTTGAGAGGAGCTGTCCTTAGTACGAGAGGACCGGGATGGACACACCGCTGGTGTACCAGTTGTTCTGCCAAGAGCATCGCTGGGTAGCTATGTGTGGAAGGGATAAACGCTGAAAGCATCTAAGCGTGAAGCCCCCCTCGAGATGAGATTTCCCATCACGTAAGTGAGTAAGACCCCTGAGAGATGATCAGGTAGATAGGTTGGAAGTGGAAGTACAGCGATGTATGGAGCGGACCAATACTAATCGGTCGAGGACTTAACCAAGAAATAAACGGTGAAGAACGTTTCCAAAACAATTACTTTTTAAACAGTTCCAGTTTTGAGAGATCAAACTCTCTACAACTAAATAATTGAATCGCAGTTTAGTGTCGATGTAACCATCAACCTAAACAAGCATTTTTTAACAAATTGCAAGCTAATCAAGGATGTAACTGAGCGAACCCCGGAATGCACTAGTGTGCATGAGGAGTGGAGTAAAGGAAACAGACGCAGAGTAGCGCCGCAAGTTGTAAAAAAATTGTGTGGTGGCGATAGCGAAAAGGATACACCTGTTCCCATGCCGAACACAGCAGTTAAGCTTTTCAGCGCCGAGAGTAGTTGGGGGTTTCCCCCTGTGAGGGTAGGACGTTGCCACGCAAAAGATTCAATCGAAAAAATGGACTATTGAAAAATAGTTCTTTTTTTGTTTATTCAAGGCAAATAATTAGATAGAATCTTCATTATTTAGTAAAATAAATGAAGGAATATATATTGTCGAGTTAAGTAATAAGTAAGCTACGATAAGAATTATGAAGAAATTCTTAAATAAGTTAAAATAAGATGGGTAATGTAATATATTTGTTTATTATTTGTCATGAAAATGATACACTATAAGAAGGCTAACTAAAAATTAGTGAAAGCTAAAATAAAGCAATAAGATTGCTAAAAAGGACTGAGATTTATGAGCCAAAAGAAAACAATTATTGGGCTAATTGCAGCAATTGTTGTGGTGATAGCTGGTATTTATATTTTTAAAAGTATCGGATACCAAAATAAATTTTTACCAAATACAGTAGTAGATGGCCTTGCCATTGAAAATAAAACTGTTTCAGAAGCCAATAATGAATTGAAAAACCACTACCAAAATAAAGAATTTAGTGCAACAGAAAATGGTAAAGAACTTTTTACTTTTAAAGGCGTAGATATTGGGATTACAGATGATTTTACAAAAGATTTAACTAAGTTGAAAAATGACCAAAATGGCTGGAGCTGGCCAGTACGTATGCTTAAAAAAACAAGTACAAAGAGTGAATTGAAAGATGTAACTTATGATCAAGCTACGTTTGATCAATTTGTTGAAAATTTACCATTGACGAATGAGTCTCGTGTCAAACCTGAAAATGCAAAAGTTGAAAAGACTGCAGCTGGTTTTACTATTGAAAAAGAAGTAATGGGAGATACCTTTGATTTAGACAAAGTAAAAAAAGTATTAGCAGAAAGTATTAATTCTGGAAATACTAAAATAAAACTAGAAACTAGTTATCAAAAACCAACAGTTATGTCAGATGATGCTGGTTTGAAGGAACGTTTGGCAAAACTAGAGTCTTTAAGTAAGTTGACTATCACGTATAATATTAGTGGTCAAAAAGAGACCGTACCTCCAGCAACATTACTAAGCTGGTTAAGTGAAAGTCCTGAAGGTGAAGTAACTGTTGATCAAGCAGGTGTGAAAGTTTATTTACAAGGCTTAAGTGATAAACATAGCACCTATGAAAAAACAAGAACTTTTAAAAGTACTAGACGTGGTGAAGTTCAAGTGCCAGCTGGGACCTATGGTTGGACACTACAAGTTGATAAAGAAGCACCTGCTCTTGCTGCTGATATCTTAACTAAAACAGATTTACAAGATCGTAAACCAATTGTTGCCGGTTCTGGATATGGCGTAGATGTGGGAAATACCTATATTGAAGTTGATTTAGTGAATCAGCATATGTGGTATTATCGTGAAGGTGCACTTGTTTTAGAAACAGATGTTGTAACCGGAAAACCTGCCACTCCAACTCCTGCTGGTGTATTCTCAGTTTGGAATAAGGAACGAAATGCAACCTTAAAAGGAGAAGATTATGCAACACCAGTTGATCATTGGATGCCAATTGATTGGAATGGTGTCGGTATTCATGATTCACCATGGCAACCTGCGTACGGTGGAACACTGTATCAAACAGTTGGTTCTCATGGATGTATTAACACTCCACCAGCTGTAATGGTGCAATTGTATGAAAAAGCTGATTTAGGAACACCCGTGTTAGTCTTTTAATCAATAATTATATAAACAATGTTTGCTATGGTGAAATTTAACCTAAGCAAACATTGTTTTTTTTCTTGACCTGTAATGCATTACATATGGTATGATACAAAAGTAAAGCGTTATCAGAAAATGAATCCAGGGGGAATTGAACTTATGACAAACGAATCAAATTTTCCAAAAAACTTTTTATGGGGTGGCGCAATTGCTGCTAACCAAGCTGAAGGAGCTTATTTAACCGATGGAAAGGGCTTATCACCAGTAGATATTTTACCTGATGCGGCTCATGGACGTTGGGAAGCGTTATCTAATCCTAAAAAAGCAATCGAAACAAAATACGACTTCTATCCAAGTCATGAATCAATTGATTTTTATAATCGCTACAAAGAAGATTTGAAAATGCTACATGAAATGGGCTTTAAAACATTTAGAACGTCTATTTGTTGGGCACGTATTTTTCCAAAAGGTGATGAAAAAGAACCGAATGAAGCAGGACTAAAATTTTATGATGATTTATTTGATGAATGTCATAAATATGGGATTGAACCATTAGTAACAATTAATCATTTTGACACGCCGGTAGCTTTATTTGAAAATTATGGTGGATGGAAAAATCGTCAACTAGTTGATTTTTATTTGAATTACTGCGATGTGATTTTCAAACGTTATAAAGGGAAAGTTAAATATTGGATGACTTTTAATGAAATTAATATGATTTTGCATATCCCATTCTTTGGTGGTGGCATGGATGTTAGTGAAGAAGAAAATCCAGCACAAGTGAAATACCAAGCAGCGCATCACCAATTAGTAGCTTCTGCAATGGCAACTAAATTAGGGCATGAAATTGATCCTGATAATCAAATTGGATGTATGTTAGCAGCAGGTGCAACGTATCCAAATACGTGTAATCCAAATGATGTTTGGGCTGCTTTAGAAGCAGATCGTGAAGGGTACTTCTTTATTGACGTCCAAGCACGCGGGTATTATCCAAGCTACAGCAAACGTTTCTTTAAAGAAAACAATATTAAACTTGAAATTGCTGATGGCGATTTAGAGGTATTGAAAGAAAATACAGTTGATTATGTTTCATTTAGCTACTATTCTTCACGCCTAACAAGTGCGGATCCAGAAGTAAATGCTGAAACAGAAGGCAATGTTTTTGCCACTCTTAAAAATCCTTACTTGAAAGCTAGTGAGTGGGGTTGGCAGATTGATCCACTTGGTTTACGCGTAACAATGAACCAAATCTATGATCGTTATCAAAAACCATTATTCGTTGTTGAAAATGGCTTAGGTGCAGTTGATACTGTTGAAGCAGATGGATCAATCAATGATGATTATCGTATTGATTACTTGCGCGAACATGTTAGAGAAATGGGTGAAGCCATTGCTGACGGAGTAGAATGTTGGGGGTATACACCATGGGGCTGTATTGATTTAGTGAGTGCGGGAACTGGTGAAATGAAAAAACGTTATGGTTTCATCTATGTTGATAAAGATAATGATGGAAATGGAACGCTTGATCGTAAGAAGAAAAAATCATTTGACTGGTATAAACAAGTTATTGCCAGCAATGGTGTTACATTAGATTAATCCTCTTAGAGTGCTGAAATTCAGCACTCTTTTTTTATGGGAAATTAAAAATAAACTCACGAAAAAACCGAACTAATTTCTCAGTTCGGTTTTTCTATATAGCATTATAAGGGATAGGGATTAGAAAAATTAATGAGCTTAATTTAGGTGAAGTGTTCAAATAAAACGCTCATAATTAATGATATAGGGGGAACTATTCAATAATTGTTAATTTACTAATTCCCATGGTCCCCATTGCTCTGTACCAGGGATATTATTTTGAGTCCACCATTTAGCTTTATACGTTTTACCGCCATAAGTGACTGAATCGCCAGCATTATAGGCTTTTGCTGCATCCCAAGCAGGTGCAGTACCTGGATCTGGGACAGTTGTGTCAGCTGTAGTAGTTGCAGCTAGAGTGCCACTTTTAGCTGAACTATTGCCACTGGCATCAAATGCAGTTACTTGATAACTGTATTTAGTTGAAGCAGTTAGTTTTGTATCGCTAAATTTAGGTTCAACCGTTGTACCTACTTCAATACCATCACGATAAATTTTATAACCGGCTACTTTAACATTATCTGTAGAGGCAGTCCAAGTTAAATCAATTTGATTTCCTGTAATAGTACCTGTTTTTAAACCAGTCGGAATGCTCGGTGCTTCTTTGTCACTAGGATCTGGTTGAGGTGTTGTTTGGTCATTTTTAAAAATAAGTTGTTTGCCTAACTCACCACTATTTTTTGCCATTCTTTGTGCTAAATTAATTTCACTAATGCGTGAAACATCTGCTGTTGCTGCACTAGATTTCAAACGGAAAGTATAGCTAGAGCCTTGTGGAATTTGTTGAGCATCGTAAACACCACTTAAATCAATCACAGTGTTGCCATTTGCAACACTCACTTGACCAGCTTTGTAGTCTCCAGCAGATAACACTTCATTGCTGTTTGTTGGAATAGTAAATTTAGGCAATTTAATTGTTTCAAAGGAAAGCTCAGTTGCTTTTAAGACTTCATTGCTTTCATTTGCTTTTTCGTTATTTTTTACTGTGATTTCATATCCAACACCGTTTTCGCTATAAGGTGTTACGGTTACAGCGATGTCTAAAGGTGCATAAATCGTTGTAGAAGTTGGCAATGTTGCATCTCCGAACAAGCCTTTTTTAATACCGGTAGTTAGTTCATCACGTTTTGTTGAAGTAGTTGGTTTATCTTGTGATTGCATCCAAGAGATGACCCCACCTAGTTTTTGGTCTTTTACATATTTTGTTTTAAAATCAATTGAGCGTAGATTGTCAAAGCTGTAAAATTCACCTGTTTTTTTGCTATAAAGATAAGGCGCTTTTGCAACATCATCCCAATATTCAGTTAAGCCATCAGATTTAGTCAATAAAGTTGAAATACTGCGGTAAGCCCAAACTCCACCAGCACGGCCGCCATCACCAGTTGCTAAGGCTTTTTCATTTGGAGCGCCATATGTTGGACTCAAATCAGCATCTTTATTATTTTTTTCAGCTGCTTGGAATAAACCTGGTTGTGCTGTATTTGTTCCCGGAGCAACTTTGTTCCACCCACGAGTATAGAAGGCTGAACCAATAACGATTTTACTTGAATCAACACCTTGTTTTGTTAAATAGTTAACGGTTTGATCAACCGATAAGCCTTGAGCATAATCCGGATCTGCAGGATTTCCGTATAATGAAGTATGATGTCCACTTGTTGGACTCCAGGCACCACGCATGTCATAAGTCATCATATTAGCAAAATCAACAATTTTAAATAATGCTGGAATATCGACCCCATTAGCTAACGTATTTTGTGAAGCGGGAAGAGCCACGGTTAATTCATAGCGTTTTCCAATGTCTGTTCCTTGATTGTCTAAGGCTGTTCTTAAATCTTGTAGCAGAGTGATATAGTTTGCTTTATCAGCAGGTGTCGCATTAGGTGTTCCTTCGTCGTTTTTATTGTCGACTTTATCAGGCTCTCTAACAGAAGCTGGATATTCCCAATCTAAATCAACAAAATCCATATTAGTATATTTAATAAATTTCATGACGTTTGCCACAAAGTTAGCTCTGGCAGTAGGATTGGCAGCAACAGGAGCAAAATTAGCTGATTTTGACCAGCCACCAATAGAAACTCCTAGTTTTAAGTTAGGATTTGCGACTCTTAAATCTTGCAGTGCATTGATAACACCAGCATTAGCTCCGCCCCATTGAACTCCTTCTTGACCAACAGGTGCTCCAACTGCAGCATCTTTATCAGTGAATTTTAAATTGCCACTACTATCAAAGTCCAGAAAAGCAAAATTTAAATGAGTTAATTGGCTAGCAGGAATATCTTTTGGATAAAAGTTACCTTCGCCACCCCAAATCGACCAATCACCGTAATACATCACATTACGATAAGGGGCAGTTGTGGCAGTAGCTTCCGCAGCTTTTGCTGGTAATGGTGCGGCTAAACTACCAATTGTAGTTGTTGCTAATGTTAAAGTAAGTGCTAAAGCGGAGACAGTTCCAAATAATTTACGGTTATTCTTTTTCATTTTTCCACCTCATCTATTTTTTTAGAAAGACTATGATTGATTACTAGATTAGTTTCCATACTTGTGCAGTCCCTGGAGTTTCTCCTTGAGTCCACCACTGTGCTTGATACGTTTTACCTTGATAGATTACTTTATCGCCACCAACATAAATGGCTGTAGCACTCCAAGTTGTTTGTGGTTCTGCGGCTGTTGTTACTTTAAGTGGAGCACTGATAGTTGATTTATTACCAGCAGCATCTACAGCTTGAACAGTGAAATCATAGGCAGTGTTCGCTTTTAAGCTAGTTGCTAGATAATTTGTGCTACGAGTATCTCCTACTAATTGTCCATTTGCAAAAACTAAATATTTGGCAACGCGAACATTATCGGTTGAAGCTGTCCAACTCAGTGACACTTGATTGAATTCAACTTTATCTGCTTTTAATGCAGTCGGTTGCGTAGGTGGTGTTGTATCAGGAATTGGAGTAGTTGATCCAGTTCCAATTAAGTCTGCATATGAGTTAGCAAACCCACCATTATAGCCAACACCAGCACTATTTTTACCTTGATCCCAGTTAACAGACCAAGTCATTAATCCTTTAACAGGGTTTCCATCTGTTTTCAGTTTATCAAAGGCTTGGTAAACTGCTTGTGGATCTTTAACAAAACCAGTAGCTGCGGCATCGTTGTTGGCTGGAATACCTAAAACTAATTTATTAGCAGGAATTTGGATATAACCACGAGTACCATGAATTAGTGAGTCTGCCATATAATAAAGGAATTCAAATTTTTTGCTATCATTATTTTGTGCAATCCAATCACTACCAACAGAAACGCCATCGCCACCTTGATTGTATAGTTGAGGCGCAATGAAATCGTAATAGCCTTCTAATGAAGAAATATATTTTGCATAAGGAGCATTAGGTTTTAGATATGGGAATTCTGGTGCCATTGAGACGATAAAATTTTTACCTTCAGCACGATAATGATCTTTAACTAATTTTAGTGCTGCTGGAATCACAGTTTGATTATCGCCGGCAGTGATTGCTAGTTGTTCTAAGTCGATGTCTAATCCATCAAATCCATAAACTTCAACTAATCGAATGATTTCATTGGCAAATGCTTGTTCCATACCAGAACGCAATTCAATGTGAGCGTCAGCTCCACCAAGGGAAATTAAGACGGGGCGACCTTGTTTATTTAATTCACCAACTTGGGCTCTAAACTCTGCATCAGTTGGACCATCAGGTTTAAAAGTTGGGATGCCAGTACCTTTCATAAATGCGACTGCTACTACGTTGTAAGCTTCGGGTACTTCTCTTAAATCAAGATCTTTAGATGTGCCACGTTGATAGCCATCATTGCCTTTAGATTGCCAACTGTGATAGAAGCCCATTAAGATTTGTTTATTAGAAATATCGGGCATTACGGAAGCGTCATCTGTTGCAGCATGGCTCTTAATTCCATTGAAAGATAAACCTGCTAATATTACTGCACCAGCTAAAAAACCTTTTAAATAAATTCTTTTCTCCATCTTGAAATTCCTCCTACGTTATATTTAAATATGAACAAGCTTTTTAAAACTTGTTTTAAAGGCTTGCATAAGTGTTAATTGCAAATAGCATGCCAAGTTTTGTAGTTATGTAAAACGCTTTCTTAAAGCTTTGCGGGTAACACACTCTTTTTTACACACTAAAAAAACAATTACAATCATTACACAAATATGAAAATGAAGATTTCTTTTTTATTTCCATTTTAATAATAGAAATCGGATAATATTGCTTTTTAGTCAATGGTAGATTTATGGAATTTTACCCTGTTAAACTGGTAAAATTCATTTTAAGAAGAGCACAAAGCTAAAGTAAATAGAGTCTAACAATTAGGGCTAAATAAAGATGTTAAAAGTAAGCGTTTTATCGTAAGGTTAAAGCTATAAAGAAGGAGTAAAAAAATGCTAACAAATGAATCTATTTTTTTAATTAATTCTTTGACAGAACAAAATGGTAAATCGGTAAAAGAACTTGCTAGGCGCTATCAAATTTCACAAAAAAAGCTCTGGTATGAAATTGACCAGATTAATATTGAATTGGCTTTTCTACAGTTGCCAAAAATCCAATTGGAAACTGGTAGGCTAGTTATTTCAAATCAACTGAAAGAAGGGTGGAAGGCAGAAAGAGAACGTTTGAAGCGTCGTGATATTCAGTTTCAAGAGGAACGGATTTATTTAATTATTTTATATACTTTTATCGCTCAAGAAGCTATTTCAAATAGTCATTATCAAGACTTGTTGCAGGTTAGCAAAAATTCAGTCTTATTGGATTTGAAAAAGGTTAAGAGGTTATGTAGTAGCTATCATTTAGAGTTTAGTTATAGTCGAAAAATGGGGTATCATTTTATCGGTTCAGAACAGAATATTCGTAAGTTAGCAGAATATGCAATTAGTAAACTACTCGCTCTTTCAATTGGTGAATGGACATTGACGCTAATTTTTCAACTTTGGCAAATTATTCCTAGTCAACATGAAATTAGTCAAGAACTATTAGCCTTATCAAAAAAATATCAAGTCACTTTTGTGCAAGAACGTTTAACAGAATTTATTTGGTTGCTGTGTTTATTAAAAGTTAGAAAACAAAGGAAAGTCGTTTTATTTAATGCAAAAGAATTAGTATTTATCAAAAAGCAGCCTTTGCATAATTTGGGTCAAGAAGTAGCCAAACAATTATTAGATTCTGATTCAGAAATGGAAGGAGCTTTTGTAACAACGCGACTATTGAGTGCGTTACAGGGGACGAAACAATTTCATCAAGACAAAAAATTTAAAGAGTTAACTATAGCGATTATTGAACGTGTTCAAGTGCTGACAGGTACTATTTACCCTGATAAAAATAGTTTGAGTCGCAGTTTATTTGAACATTTAGTGCCTGCTTATTTCAGAATTTTTTTTGAGATACCTTTAGAAAATCCATACGGTAGTCAAATTAAAAGAGATTATAGTGAACTGTATTATTTGGTAGAGAAAGGGCTGAAACCATTGGCTGAAAGCTTGGGTAAAGCTATTCCTAGTCATGAAATTGCGTATTTTACAATTCATTTTGGCGGACAGTTACCGGTTATAAAACGCCTAGTACCAAGTTTAAGAGCATTAACAATTTGTCCAAATGGAATCAGTTCCTCTTTAATGATGAATGCGCAGTTGAAAGAATTGTTTCCTCAGATTAAATTCCATCCAGTTCATAGTCTTGATCAAGCTAAGTTAATTCCAGAAATAGAGTATGATTTAGTATTTGCGACAACGTATTTTCCAACGACAAAAAAAGTGTATTTGGCTAAACCAATGCTAAATCCTGTTGAAAAAGAGATGTTAAAACGTACGGTTTTAGATGATTTTGAAAACCAAACTGGTTCTCAAGCTGTGGATGTTGCGGCATTAATGAAAATTGTAAAGAAACACACAGAAATAAAAAATGAAAAAGCCTTATATGAATCATTATCTAGCGCGCTTTATGGTATCGATTCAGAGCAACCCCAAGGAGGAAGAACATTGACCGAGTTATTAGAGAAACGTTTTATTCAATTTAGTGATGCAAGTTTAGATTGGCAATCAGCTATTGCTCTTGCAACGGAACCTTTATTAAAAGCAAATTTTGTAACTGAAGCGTATGTTGCTGCAATGATTGAAAATGTGAAAGAAATGGGAGCTTATATTGTGTTGGCTCCTAAAGTAGCCGTGCCGCATGCGAGGCCTGAGGATGGAGTTCAACAATTAGGCATTAGTTTATTACATTTAAGCCAGCCTGTGAATTTTAATTTGACTCAGGAATATGATGAAGAGCGAGAGGTACAGTTGATATTTGTGTTGGCAGCCATTGACAATGTCGGTCATCTTACTGCTCTGAAGCAACTTTCTCAGATTTTAGAGGATGATGAAAAGATTGCTGCTTTAATCGCCACAAAAGATCAAGATCAGCTGTATCAAAAGTTAAAAGATGAGGGAACAGCCAATTGAAAGGGGAGATTTATAATGATTAAAGTTGTAACGGTATGTGGGAATGGGATTGGGAGTAGCTTGATGCTGAAATTAAAATTAGAAGAAATTGCTAAAGAAAATCAAATTGAAATTGATGCAGAATCGATTGACTCCAATGCAGCAGCAGGGAAAGTCGCGGATTTATTTGTAACAGTCAAAGAGTTTGCCGATGTTTTTAAAGATAATCAAAAAGTTGTATTTACAAGAAGTTATATGAATAAGAAAAAAATTAAAGAAGATGTATTGCCAACATTGTTAGAGTTAACGGAAACAAAAAAATAGGGGGCTAAGTAAATGGGGATATTAGAATTTTTAAAAGACGTACTCAGTGAACCGGCGATTTTAATGGGATTGATGGCCATGGTTGGATTAATTGCATTAAAATCACCACTTCATAAAGTGTTGACAGGGACATTAGGTCCAATTCTAGGGTATTTAATGTTGGCGGCTGGTGCTGGAGTTATTTCATCTAATTTAGAGCCGTTGTCTAAAATGATTGAAGTTGGGTTTAAAATCAAGGGAGTCGTGCCAAATAATGAGGCAATTACTTCAGTAGCGCAAGATTTATTAGGTGTCGAGACAATGACAATCTTGATCTTTGGCTTAATTTTCAATCTACTCATTGCTCGCTTTACACGCTATAAATATGTTTTTTTAACTGGTCATCATAGCTTTTTCATGGCGTGTTTATTATCAGCAGTTTTAGGAGCTGTAGGATTTAGCGGTTGGCAAATGATTTTAGTGGGAGGTTTCTTCCTAGGTGCATGGAGCTCAATTTCACCAGCAATTACACAGAAGTTTACTTTGAAGGTGACGGATGGCGATGAAGTAGCGATGGGACATTTTGGTAGTTTAGGCTATTTTGTTGCTGGGGCAATTGGTCAAGCTGTTGGAAAAGGGAGTGCTAGTACCGAAGATATCAAAGTTCCAGAAAAATGGAGTTTTTTAAGAAATACAACCATTTCAACAGCTTTAACAATGGTCGTTTTCTATTTAGTAGCTGCAATTGCAGCAGGACCTGAATTTGTTGCGACTTTATCAAACGGAAAATCGCCTTTTCTTTATGCTATTTTATGCGGCTTACAGTTTGCCGTTGGTGTAGCGATTGTTTACGCAGGAGTCCGCATGATTTTAGCCGATTTAATTCCAGCTTTCCAAGGGATTGCTACAAAAGTAATTCCGAATGCTGTTCCTGCTGTTGACTGTGCTGTTTTTTTCCCGTATGCACCAACTGCTGTAATCCTAGGTTTTGTTAGTAGCTTTATTGGTGGTTTGCTAGGTATGTTCATTTTAGGGTATGCAGGAAGTGTACTCATTATTCCAGGTTTAGTTCCGCATTTCTTCTGTGGCGCAACTGCAGGTGTTTATGGAAATGCAATGGGTGGTAGACGAGGTGCAATTATTGGCGCGTTTGTGAATGGCCTTGGTTTAGCGTTCTTACCGGCATTACTTTTACCAGTGCTAGGAAGTTTAGGATTTAGTAATACGACGTTTGGCGATATTGATTTTGGTGTTATTGGGATTGTATTAGGTAAAGTGGGTGAATGGATGGGTGCTGTTGGTATCTATGGATTGGTAGCAATCCTACTGATTGTACTAATCTTACCAACAATTATACGTCCATCTAAAATAGCGATTAACAATGGCGAAATGGATGTTGATTAATTAGTTTTATGAAATGAAATGGAGGAATTAAAATGACACAAGAATTAACGATTAAGATTTATGCGGATGGAGCCGAAATTGATAAAATGGTGGAAGCCTATCAATCTGGGAAAATAACTGGTTTTACAACGAATCCTTCCCTGATGAAAAAAGCTGGGATTACTAGTTATACGGAATTTGCGGAAAAAGCAGTCGCAGCAATTCCTGATTTACCTATTTCCTTTGAAGTGTTTGCCGATGATTTTGTGACAATGGAACAAGAAGCTGAAAAAATAGCTAGCTTTGGGAAAAATGTATATGTGAAGATTCCTATTTCAACAACTAATGGTGAATCCTCAATTCCACTAATTAAAAAACTTTCTGAAAAAGGTCTCTCATTAAATGTAACAGCTATCTTAACAATTGAACAAGTGACAGAAACAGTTGCAGCCTTTAAAGAAGGAACAGAGAATATTGTCTCAGTTTTTGCTGGACGTGCTGCGGATACGGGCGTTGATCCGATGCCGTTAATGCGGAAAGCTGCTGAGATATGCCATAGTAAGCAAGGTACAGAACTTTTATGGGCCAGTTCTCGTGAAGTCTTAAATATTTTTCAGGCGCAAGAAGCAAAAGCGGATATTATCACATGTACGCCCGAAATTTTGGCAAAACTACCGATGATTGGGATGGATTTAAAAGAATTGTCCTTAGATACAGTTAAACTATTTAATCGGGATATACGTGCTCTAGGATATTCTATACTTTAATAGATAGTTAGCTAAAAACTCTACTTAAACGAGATGAAAAAATCGTTTAGGTGGAGTTTTTACATAGTGAAACTTAAAGGATTTAAAAAGTTAGATAAAGAGAGTTTTTGTGTTTAGTTAGGAATTAAAACTAAATTAAGTTGAAAATGAAATCTTAATAATTCATAAATGAAGCTCGAAAGATGATAGGTACAACACCTTGACTAGCTAGTAATGATTTGACACTTGTTTGTAACCAAAAAGAAAATTATAAAGTTGGAAAACTGTGCTATACTACAAAAAGTAAGTATAATTGCTAGATAAGATAGCTACTTAAGATAGTAGCGAAGGAATGTACAGGGGGAAATAAATTTGACTAAAAAAGTTATCCAAACAGTTTTGTTGATTGCGTTATTTGCAACGCCAATTGTCACAACTACAACTGTTTTTGCTGAAGATTTTGATACAAAAATTCAAGAGCAAGATAAAAAAATTAATGAACTTAAAAATGAATCACAAAATACAAAAACCGACTTAGAAAAAATAACAACAAACGTGACTCAAAATGAAGAAAAATCCAAACAAATTTTAGTCGATATGCAAGCGACTCAAAATAAGATGGATACATTGCAACAAGAGAATCAAGAATTGACGGTAAAAATTGATCAACGTGAAGACCAGCTAGAAAAACAAGCTCGTGTTGTTCAAGTAAATGGAGATACGCAAAATTACATAGATTTTGTGTTAGAGGCAAAGTCAATGTCGGATATCATTGGACGGGTAGATGTTGTCGCACAGATGGTTTCAGCTAACCGAGCAATGGTTAAACAACAGGCAGATGACAAAGCGCAAGTCGTAAAACAAGAAAAAGAAGTAGCGAAAAAGAGTGATGAACAAAAGGTTTTAGCAGCAGATTTAGCTAAAACTCAAGAGAAATTGCAAACACAAAAACTAGAAAAAGAATCAATTGTCGCTCAAATAGCAGCAGATACTGCGACCGCAGAAGGCGATAAGAATAAATTTTTAGCCCAAAAAGCAGCAGCAGAAAAAGAAGCTGAAGACTTGAGAATTGCCAAAGTTGCAGCTGACAAAAAAGCGTCTGAAGATGCTGAAGCTGCACGTGTTGTCCAATTAGCTAATGCTAAAGCAGCAGAAGCGGCTAAGAATACAACAGTTGCAGCAGCTCCACCAGCTGAAAATCCACAAGGTGGAGGAACGCCATCTGTTAGTACGGGGGCATACGGGAGACCGACTAATGCTCCAGTGTCTTCTTCTTATGGACCTCGCTCTGGATATGATGCCAATGGATTCCACAAGGGAATTGATTTTGGCGGTGCGGTAGGTACGCCTATCTATGCTTCAATGTCTGGCCGAGTAGTGATTGCCCAATATGACGGGATGCCTGTTTCTGGCTATGGAATCGCAACAGTCATCCAACATGACAATGGAACATGGACTCTCTATGCTCATCAATCATCACAGTCTGTTAAGGTTGGGGATGTTGTGACTAAAGGTCAACAGATTGGTGCAATAGGTGCTACAGGCCAAGTTGATGGCGCACATTTACATTTTGAAATTAGAACGGCTCAAGATGGCGGAATGGGTAATGTTGTTGATCCTGCTCCTTTATTAGGCTTATAAGAGTTGTCCAAAATAAATGTAGCGAAGTAAGAAAAAGTTTTGATTAAAATATAATGAGTTTTAGAAGTATGAATGCCATGCTACTCTAAGGTTTTGGAAGAGAAGCTTGGCATTTATGCTGAAGTAGTTAGATAAAAAAATAAAAAAACAATTGACAGATGCCCAAAAGTTTTCTATACTAGGGTCAATTCAAAAATTTAGTTATGGAGTGAACGGACATGAATCTTTCTAAAAATAATAAACGACAATTGAATAATCGTTACTTTAGCTATTTTAGGTAGGTTTGTAGTCATGTTACTCATGGATGCAAACACAAACACTGTTTGTATCTATGATGGCTAGGGAATTTTAAGTTGACCAAATTCGCCACATAGATTCGTAAGAAAATCTATTGTGGCTTTTATATTTTTTACAAGAGGCGTAGTACCCTTTCGTAAGAGGAGCATCCACTTTAGATTTTTGATAAATCTGAATGGGATGCTTTTTTTGTTAGCTAGGTTCTACTTGTAACGTCACTAAGTTTTATGAAAGTCTGTATTGAGGCTAGTTTTTTTGAATAAGCGAGGAGGAAGTTTAATATGTCAGAAAGAATTACTGGACACACGGAGTTAATTGGTTTATTTGCAACACCGATTCGACATAGCATTTCACCACAAATGCACAATGAATCTTTTGCAAGATTAGGATTAGATTATGCTTATCTAGCATTTGAAGTTGGGAAAGAAGAACTTCCAGCAGCGATTCAATCGATTAAAACATTAGGTATGCGTGGCGCCAATTTATCGATGCCAAACAAACAGCTAGCTTGTCAGTATATGGATCATTTATCACCAGCCGCTAAAATGGCAGGAGCTATTAATACAATCGTCAATGATGATGGAGTTTTAACTGGACATATCACAGATGGTACAGGTTTTATGAGTAGCTTAGAAATGAATGGTATTTCAATTATTGGCAAACAAATGACTATTCTGGGTGCCGGCGGAGCAGCAACTGCGATTCTAATTCAAGCAGCACTTGATGGCGTTGGAAAAATTTCTGTTTTTAATGCGAAAGATGCATTCTTTGCAACAGCAGCTGATAAAATTGCTAGTATTAAAGCGGAAACGGGTTGCGATATTCAGCTACATGATCTAGCGGATGAAGACTTATTACGTCAAGAAATAGCTGCTAGTGCTATACTTGTAAATGCAACAGGAGTAGGAATGAAACCTTTAGAAGGGCAGTCGTTAATTACTGATGCGAGTCTGTTGCGTTCAGATTTAGTTGTAGCAGATGTGATTTATACACCTAGTGAAACAGCACTTTTAAAATTAGCGAAGGCACAAGGCTGTCAAACTTTAAATGGTTTAGGCATGCTAATTGGCCAAGGAGCAGCTGCTTTTAAACTATGGACAGGCAAAGAAATGCCAGTAGCAGAAATTAAAGAATTACTATTTTAATTAGATAGATTAAAAATAAAACGGACTAGAAAGCATAGCTTTCTTAAAACAGGAGGAATTATCAATGATTATTATTATGAAATCAGGAGCAACTTTAGAAGAAATTAATGCGGTTGTGTCACGCGTGAAAGAAGAAGGCTTAAATGTACAAATGAACGATGGCGAAGAAAGAATGGTTATTGGCGTCATTGGGGATACAAGTAGAGCACATGATTTACCATTTGCTAGCTACGATGGTGTAGATCGTACAGTTCAAATATCCTCTACCTACAAATTAACCAGTCGTGAATTCCATCCAAGCCCAACGGTTATTGATGTTGGTGGCGTTAAAATTGGTGATGGTAATTTAGTTGTGATGGCAGGTCCTTGTTCAGTTGAATCAAGAGAACAAATTATTGAAACAGCTAAAATTGTAAAAGCAGGTGGAGCACAATTCTTGCGTGGTGGAGCATTTAAACCTAGAACGTCCCCTTACGCTTTCCAAGGTTTGAAAGAAGAAGGACTAAAATACATGCGTGAAGCAGCTGATTTAACTGGTTTGAAAGTTATTACTGAAGTCATGGATGTTGAAAACTTGCCATTAGTTTGTAAGTACGCAGATATGTTACAAGTTGGAGCACGAAATATGCAAAATTTCCAATTACTTCAAGCGATTGGAAAAACTGGTATGCCTGTAGCTTTAAAACGTGGTATTTCAGGAACGATTGATGAGTGGATTCATGCAGCAGAATACATTGCTAATGAAGGCAACTTTAATATTCTTTTCGTAGAACGTGGAATTCGTTCATACGAACCATACACTCGTAACACATTTGATTTAAGTGCTGTACCGGCAATTAAAAAATTAAGTCACTTCCCAATCATGGTTGATCCAAGTCATGGAACAGGCAGATGGGATATGGTAACACCGATGGCGATGGCAGGAGTTGCTGCTGGGGCGGATGCATTGATGGTTGAGATTCACCCTGAACCAGAAAAAGCATTATCTGATGGACCTCAATCATTAACTCCTGAAAACTACATGGATATGATGAATAAAGTCACAAAACTATCTGCAATGCTGAAAGAAATTTAAATCTAAACAAGTTAGGAGCTGAAAATCAATGGAAATCAAAGTAACATTACCACATCATAGTTATCTTTTACAGATCCAAGCTGGCTTATTAGAGCAATGCGGGGATTGGGTTAAAAGCTTATGGGCACCACAAAGGATTGTAATTGTAACAGACGAAAATGTTCAGAAGCTATATGGTCAGAAAGTTTTAGAAAGTGTGAACGCAGCAGGTTTTGAAGCTAGTTTGGCTGTTGTTCCTGCTGGAGAAACGAGTAAAAACTTGGCTGTAGCAGAAGAACTGTATGAGGCATTTTTAACAGCCGGTTTGACAAGAAGCGATGGTGTGATTGCTTTGGGTGGTGGTGTTATCGGCGATTTAGCTGGATTTGTTGCTTCTACTTACTTGCGAGGATTGCATTTTCTACAAATTCCAACAACGTTGTTAGCGCAAGTTGACAGCAGCATTGGCGGAAAAACCGCAGTTAATTTGAAACAAGGAAAAAATATGGTTGGAACTTTTTCTCAACCAGATGGAGTTTTGATTGATCCTTTAACGCTAAATACGCTAGAGCCAAGACGAGTTCGAGAAGGAATTGCTGAAATTGTAAAATCAGCGGCAATTGCCGATTTAGGTTTGTGGCACTTACTATCTAGCTTTAAAGATGAAACTGAATTGTTAGAGCATGCTGAAACGGTTATTGCTGCATGTTGTGAGGTTAAGCGTAAGGTTGTAGAAGAAGATGAATTAGACACGGGAAATCGTTTGAAATTAAATTTTGGTCATACTATTGGTCACGGCTTAGAGCAAGTAGCAGGCTATGGAGTTTGTACACATGGCGAGGCAGTTGCGATAGGGATGATTCAAATGAATCAAGTGGCAGAAATGAAGGGTTTGACTGCAGCTGGAACGACAGAAAAGTTAAAACAAATGCTACAAAAATTTCATTTACCAATTGAATGGACACCATGGGAACCAGTAAAATTAATGGCAGCGATGGTTCATGATAAAAAAGCCAGTGGAGATACAGTTCGAATTATTCAATTAAAAGACATTGGAGAAGCGACTATCGTAAAAATTCCTTTGTCCGAACTAGGTGAGTACGTAAATAAGGTGTGAAAAAAAGTTGTTCGGCTTGGGTAGCAAGTGAAAAGCAGAGGAGGATATAGATTATGAGATATTTAACAGCAGGGGAATCGCATGGTCCTGGATTAACAGCAATTATTGAAGGACTTCCGGCGGGAACGCCGTTATTAACGGAAGATATTAATAAAGAACTAGCTCGTCGTCAAGCAGGATATGGGCGTGGTGGTCGTATGAAAATTGAAAAAGATCAAGCTATTATTACTGCTGGAATTAGACACGGTGAGGCTCTAGGCTCTCCGATTGCTTTAACGGTTGAAAATAAAGATTGGAAAAATTGGAAAACAGTGATGAGTATCGAACCAATTGAGGAAGAGAAGGTTGGTCAACGTCGTGTATCTAAACCACGTCCAGGTCATGCTGACTTAGTTGGTGGAATTAAATACGGTCATCGTGATTTAAGAAATATTTTAGAACGCTCAAGTGCTAGAGAAACAACGGTACGTGTGGCTGTTGGCGCGATTGCTAAAAAATTATTACATGAATTAGGTATTGAAGTAGTGGGACATGTTGTTGAAATTGGTGGAGTTCAAGCCAATTTGAAAAATAAATATACCATTGATGAAATTCGTGAAGGCTCTGAAAACTCACCTGTTCGTTGCTTAGATCCTGAGGTTGAACAAGAAATGATGGATAAGATTGATGAAGCGAAGAAAAAAGGCGATACAATTGGTGGCGTTGTAGAAGTCGTTGTTGGTGGTGTGCCAGCTGGACTGGGTAGTTATGTTCAATGGGATAAAAAATTAGATGCTAAGATTGCTCGAGCAATTGTGAGTATTAATGCTTTTAAAGGTGCTGAATTTGGTGTTGGGTTTGATATGGCTCGTAAACCAGGTAGTGAAGTTATGGATGAAATTCTTTGGGATGAAAATACAGGCTACACGCGTGGGAGCAATAACCTAGGTGGTTTTGAAGGTGGAATGACAAACGGAATGCCGATTGTAGTTCGTGGCGTGATGAAACCCATTCCGACATTATACAAACCGTTAATGAGTGTGGATATTGATACAAAAGAAGAATATAAAGCGAGTATTGAACGCTCAGATAGTTGTGCTGTTCCAGCTGCAAGTGTGGTTGCCGAAGCTGTTGTTGCTTGGGAAGTAGCTGAAGCGGTGTTAGATAAATTTGATGGGGATTCTTTTGAACGGTTGAAAGCTGAAGTTGCTGAATACCGCCGCTATGCGAATAACTTTTAAAGGATAAAGTTACTAGGTATCAAGGCTAGTTTTTATGAGCCAGCCCTTCGGAAAAAAGATAAAATCCCCACAAAGTAAAAAGATACTTTGAGTGTATTTTTCTATTTTTCTGCCAGGTCTAAACGGCTCAACAAACTTTTTATCAAGGCTAGTTTTTATGAGCCAACTCTTCGAGAAAAAGATAAAATTTCGAGGTGACAAAAAGCGTCACATCAAATTTCCCTATTTTCTTGCCAGAGCTAAACGGCTCAACAAACTTTTTATATAGGGGGTGGAATTGTTGGAAAAGCAGCAAGTTTTGATTGTGGGATTAGGTCTAATAGGGGGCTCAATCGCCTTAGATATAAAAAAGGAACATCCAAATACTGAAATTATTGGTTTAGATATTCAAACAGACTCACTCGTTATGGGGCATAAACTAGGTATAATTGACACAATTGGCACAGATTTGGCTAACGAAGCACCTAAAGCTGATTTAATTATTTTCTGTTGTCCAGTGAAACAAACGGAGCTTCTAATTAAAGAATTAGTTAGGCTCCCTTTAAAAGCATCTGTTTTGGTTACGGATACGGGAAGCACGAAAAGTAGCATCGTTGAAACTGCAGAAATATTGGGGGCTGCCGGGATTGCTTTTATTGGTGGTCATCCAATGGCTGGATCGCATAAGTCAGGTGTAATTGCCGCTAAAATTGACCTTTTTGAAAATGCGTATTATTTATTAACGCCAGCGTCAATGGATGAGCAAAATAAATTAGCTGTTGCCCAACTACAAGAGTGGCTGAAAGGTACAAATGCTAAGTTTATGGTTTTATCTCCACTAGAACATGATGAAATTACAGGTATGTTAAGTCATTTGCCTCATATTATTGCTGCAGGGTTAGTCAATCAAACAACGGAATTTTCTGATATTCATCCTCAAGCACGACGTTTAGCTGCAGGTGGTTTTAGAGATATGACTAGAATTGCTTCATCCGATCCAGTGATGTGGACGGATATCTTATTAACGAATAAAACTGTGCTGTTAGAGCTTTTAGATGACTGGAAAAGTTCAATTGGAGAAATGATGGGTTATCTTAAAGATGAAAATCATACGGCTATCTATCGCTTTTTTGATGAAGCTAAAGAAACTCGTGATGCGATGCCAATTCATAAAGATGGAGCATTGCCAGCCTTTTTCGATTTATTTGTAGATGTACCTGATTATCCTGGAATTATTTCTGAGGTTACTGGCTATTTAGCCGAGGAAGAAATTAGTGTTATTAATTTGAAAATTTTGGAAACTCGAGAAGATATTAATGGTATCTTACAATTAACGTTCCAAAATCAAGCAGATTTAGAGCGTGGTAAAGCTTGTCTAAAAAATAAAAGTAGCTATCGATGCTATGAAAAATAAGTAGGGATTAAATGAAACTAGTAACGAATAAGAACAATTTGAAAGGGACAATAAAAGTTCCTGGCGACAAATCAATGTCTCATCGCAGCATTATGTTTGGTTCAATTGCAGAAGGAACGACACGGATTAAGCATTTCTTACGAGCAGATGACTGTATGAGTACGATTGCTGCTTTTAGAGCACTTGGTGTGGAAATCGAAGAAACTCCAGAAGAAATTATTGTTTATGGTAAAGGCTGGGATGCATTAAAAGCTCCAACCGAAGCTATTGACATTGGCAATTCAGGAACAACGATTCGATTACTGATGGGAATTCTAGCGGGGCGTGATTTTGAAAGCACGCTATTTGGAGATGAATCCATAGCGAAACGTCCGATGAATCGTGTCATGCTTCCATTAAATCAAATGGGTGCTCATTGTGTTGGTAGTCATGAAACTGAATTTCCGCCAGTGACTGTTCGGGGCACAACGTCTTTACACCCAATCAGCTATCAAATGCCAGTCTCTAGTGCGCAAGTGAAAAGTGCCATTTTATTTGCTGCGTTACAAGCCGATGGAGAAACAACCATTATTGAGAAAAAGAAAACACGAGATCATTCAGAGCATATGATTCGTCAATTTGGTGGAGAGATTTTTGTAGATGACTTGACAATTAAAGTTAAAGGGAAGCAAAAATTCACAGGGCAAACGATGACAGTACCTGGCGATATTTCATCCGCAGCGTTCTTTATAGTTGCCGGTTTAATCGCTTCTAATAGCCAGATTTGTTTAACAAATGTGGGCTTAAATCCAACTAGAACCGGAATTATCGACGTCGTTGAGCAAATGGGTGGTAAGTTAACCATTAGCGATGCTAGCCGTGATACAGGGAAACTAGCAGGCACAATCACAGTTGAAACTAGCCAGTTAAAAGGTGTTGAAATTGGTGGAGACTTGATTCCTCGTTTAATTGATGAATTACCTGTAATAGCTTTATTAGCGACTCAAGCAGAAGGCATCACGATTATTAAAGATGCAGCTGAATTAAAAGTGAAAGAAACCAATCGGATTGATGCAGTGGTCCGTGAGTTAACCACATTAGGGGCTAAGATAGAAGCGACTGATGATGGTATGATTATCTATGGAAAAACAAAATTACATGGTGGGGAAGTAACCAGCTATGGCGATCATCGAATCGGAATGATGCTTCAAGTGGCAGCTTTAATTATAGATGATGGTGAAGTTGAATTGGAAAAAGCTGAGGCTGTTTCTGTTTCTTATCCGGAATTCTTTAAGGATATCGTCTCATTGTGTAACTAAAATAGGATCGGGGCTGAATACAAATGGATCAGATTATATTAACGGGTTTTATGGGAGCTGGAAAAACAACCGTTGGAGAGATTCTCTCAGAGTTGACAGCTCTTCCTCAAATTGACATTGATAGTGAAATTATTGCAGAGCAAGGTTGTCCAGTATCGGAAATATTTGAACAAAAGGGCGAGCAAGGATTTCGTGATTTAGAGCACCAAAAATTAAAAGAAGTACTTCAAAAAAAAGCGATTATTTCTACCGGTGGTGGAATTGTTTTACGACCTGAGAATCGTGAGGTGCTTAAGAGTTTCTCACCTGTAATCTATTTAAAAACAGATCCAGCAATTTTTTTAGAGCGTTTAGAAGGAGATACTACGAGGCCTTTAGTGCAAGAAAAAACACCTGCTGAAATTCGTGCTATTTTTGAACCACGAATTCAGCTCTATGAAGAGACCGCCGATTTTATCATTGAAACAGATGAGCTAAATCAAGCAGAAGTCGCAGCGGCTATTCTAAAAGTATTAGCTGAGCAATAAAAAGTATATGAACAAGTTGTATCATTAGTGAGGAGGAAAAAGATGAAAGTTGCATATTTAGGTCCAGCTGCTTCGTTTACCCATATGGCTTCTGAAAAAGCCTTTCCTAATGCAGAATTAATTCCAAGTGTAACGATTCCTGATTGCATTAAAGCATTAGAAGACGGAACTGTTGAGAGCGCGATTGTCCCAATTGAAAATACAATTGAAGGAACCGTAAATGTAACCTTAGATTATCTTTTTCACCAAGCAAATATTCCGATTCAAGCAGAGCTCGTTTTACCAATAGCGCAACATTTAATGGTACATCCAGATAATGTTAGTAAATGGCGAGAAGCTGAAAAGGTTCTATCACACCCGCAAGCTTTGGCTCAGTGTGAAACGTATTTGAGTGATGAATTAGACAAGGCAATTCGCGAGGCAACTCCGTCAACAGCCTATGCTGCAAGGCGCGTTGGAGAGCAAGTAGAACCTGTTTTAGCCGCGATTGCTCCGAGGTTATCAGCTAAGGAGTATGGGTTGACGATTGTCGCGGAAGACATTCAAGAACTTGAGCTCAATCAAACGCGTTTTTTAGTGTTAAGCCATCAACCCGTTAAAATAGAGTTGCCTTCGACTAAAGAAAAAATTTCGATAAGCGTTACCTTACCGAATAATATGCCAGGAGCCTTACATAAGGTTTTAGCTGCTTTTAGTTGGCGTCAAATTGACCTTTGTAAAATAGAATCTCGGCCTTTAAAAACGACCCTGGGCGAGTATTTTTTCTTAATTGATTTGTATGTAGGAGATCAAGAAAAACTGATTGATAACGCGATTGAAGAAATTCAGCTAACTGGGTGTAAAACGAAAATATTTGGATGTTATTCCGTCCATACAATCCCAATTAGTTAAAAATAACGATAGATGAAAAGCTCTATTTTAAATACCTTATGGTGTTGACAGGGCTTTTTAATCTGTATGTAAAGTTAAATAACGACTTAATATGCGTTAGTAATTTTTAAATTGTCAGAAAATTCATAATTTTGTTGCATTTTAAAGTTGAACCCTGTATATTAGATACAAGTTCTTTTTTTGATAAGTTAAACATGACAAGAACTTAAGGAATAAAAAAGGGGTCGGGGACAATGAAAGTAAATAAAAAATGGTTTGGTATTGGGCTACTAACGTGTTCAGTTATTTTGGCAGTTGGTTGCTCAAATAATAAGACAGATGACAAAGGTACTACAGCAAGTAGCGACACATCTGAGGGGAAATTAGCTAAAGAGCAAGTATTAAATTTAACAGAAGTTGCGGAATTGCCAACTGGGGATACGGCATTATCAACTGATACTGTTGGGTTTACCGTTTTTAATCAAGTCTTAGAAGGTTTGTATCGCTTAGATAAGGACAGCAAACCAGTTCCAGCATTAGCTAAAGAAGAAGCAACCGTTAGCGAAGACGGATTAACGTATACATTTAAATTACGCGAAGACTCAACATGGTCTAATGGCGATAAAGTTACAGCAAATGATTTTGTTTTTGCTTGGCAACGTGTGGCAAATCCAGAAACAGGTTCACAATATGCCTACTTGCTTGAAGGTGTTGAAAATGCCGAAGCAATTATATCTGGTGAAAAAACTCCCGATACATTGGGGGTTAAAGCAGTTACTGATTATGAATTTGAAGTGAAGATGGAAAAACCAGTGCCTTATTTTATTTCATTAATGGCCTTTCCAACGTTTTTCCCACAAAATGAAAAATTTGTGACAGAGAAAAAAGACAAATATGGTACTTCGGCAGATACTATGATTTTTAATGGTCCATTCATTTTTAAAGATTGGGATGGAACTAATTTATCTTGGAAGTATGAAAAAAATCCTAATTATTGGGATGCTGAAAATGTGAAATTAACTGAAATCAATGTAGATGTTGTGAAAGAAACAGCGACTGCTTTGAATTTATATGATGCAGGCAATTTAGATCGTGTACTATTAACTGGTGAATACGCGAAGCAATTCCGTGATACTCCAGAGTATAAGATTACAACGGAAGCTCGTTCTGCTTATATGCAATATAACCAATTACGCGAGGGCAAGAAAACTATTTTTGCCAATGAGAATATGCGTAAGGCTGTAGCTTATTCCTATGATCAAGATTTATTAGCAAATGAAATTCTGGCAAATGGTTCACAAATATTAACTGGTTTAGTTCCTGCTGATTTAGCAGCAAATCCAAAAACAGGTGAAGATTTCCGCAAAGAATCAGGAGATTATTTACAGTTTAATCAAAAAGAAGCTAAAAAATATTGGGAATTAGCTAAAAAAGATTTAGGCGTTGATAAGGTTGAATTTGACTTAATTGCAGATGATGATGAATCCAATAAGAAAATTAGTGCTTTCTTGAAGGATCAAATTGAAACTAGCCTGCCAGGAACAACAGTAAATGTTCGTTCATTGCCATTTAAAGTTCGTTTAGAGGTAGCAACAAATCAAGAATACGATTTACAACAAGGTGGATGGGGCGCAGATTTTGCTGATCCTGTGAACTTTATTGACTTACTACAAACAGATGGTGCTTATAATCGTTCAGGGTATAGTAATAAGGAGTATGACGCTTTATTGGCAGATTCAAAAGGCAAAAATGCGAATAACCCAGAAGCTCGTTGGGAAAACTTATTAGATGCTGAGAAAATTTTGTTAGATGATGCAGGTGTGTCTCCAATGTTCCAAAGAGCAGCAGCTAGCTTACAAAAACCGTATGTAAAAGGTATTTACTCTCATCAAGTTGGAGCACAGTTTACGTACAAAAATGCTTATATTGAAGAACATGAGTAAGAAGATAATTTAAGAATACAAAAGACCGGCTTTGTATATAGCGGTCTTTTTGTATTAGGATCTTTTTATACTGCCAGTTCTTATGAGCCAACTTTTCGAAGTAAAAAGCTACTTTGTGTATATTTTCTTATCTTTTTATCAGAGCTAACCGGTTCAACAAACTTTTTATACAGGAGGCAACGAATATGCGTTTAATTAACATTGAAACCTATACACCGGGAACAAATACTGTTCCAACTGACTTGATTTATCCGCTGGATCATACACAGGCGACAAAAACAGAATTAGAAGAAATTTCGCTAGCGACTGTTGCTTTTTATCAAAAAATAGCAACTGAACTTGGCTTAACAGATTTTGCTTCTTTGCAGGGGGTTGCAGTCTTTCCAAAAACGATAACGGACCCACGAGCAGATATCCATTTACATTTTATTCGAGGAGGGACTCGGGTGGCACCTGTTCTTCAACCGGAACAACAAGCAACGAACTTAGATGAAGAAAAAGGTTGGTTAATAGAAAAAATGGGTGATAAAGAACTTACTATTTATTTAACGATACCAACAAATAATATTTATCGACAATTACGTTATCTGTCACTAACTGAATGTCTTTATTTTTTTAAGGCTAATATAATAAAGCAACTTCAACAATAAAAAAGCTCAAAAGTAAGGATGGGTTGTTAACCGCAACATTACTTTTGAGAACTTAATTATCTAAAAAATCCCCACTTTTCTATAAAGGAAAAGTGGGGATTTTGTTTAGCCGCCAATTAAGAAGTCTAAGACGTTCCACCCATCAGAAGTTTGGGCTTTGTATAGTTCAGTAAAGCCACAATCATGGCAACTAATTGTAATAAATTTTTTATTTTGTACATCGAATATTTTAGCAAAATTGCCACCTGTTGCTTGAAATTGATCATGCTCATAAGAGTGGCAGCCACATTTTTCGCAAATATATTGTTTTTTATCCATTGTTCAGTAAACTCCTTTATTTGTTTTTCTAAAATTAGTTTACCATAGTAAAGGTTTCTTGTTATCCGTCTAAAGGTTGATGTTTTTCTCCGTACTAAGATGGTTTTTAGTTCTTTTTATTTTTATGATGAATTATGAAGTTTCATGTGTTGCTTAATGGACTAGAAATAGCATACTATGAAAGGGATAAGTTAATTATTTCTTAGTGTATTCGAAAGGTTATTCATAGTTGTTTAAATTTTTTAGTTGGAGTGTTACCAGGGGGAGCGAGTTATGTTAAAGAAAACAAATAAAATTAGATTTCAATTGCAACAAGTTGGTAGTTACTTAAGTGGGATGATTATGCCAAATATTGGTGCTTTTATTGCGTGGGGACTTATTACGGCGCTATTTATACCGGCAGGCTGGTTTCCTAATGTAAAGATTGCAGCGCTTATTGAACCCATAATGGTTTATTTATTGCCTATTTTGATTGGATATACAGGAGGAAAGCTGGTTTTTGGGACACGAGGTGCGGTTGTGGCCACACTAGCAACGACAGGCTTAATTGTAGGAGCAGAGATGCCAATGTTGATGGGGGCTATGGTAATGGGGCCAGTCGCAGCTTGGTTATTAAAGTCTTTTGATAAGCTCATCACTGGAAAAGTTCCAACAGGTTTTGAAATGTTAGTGAACAATTTTTCCGCCGGAGTTATGGGAATGTTGCTAGCGATAACCTCGTTATTTGCTGTCGGACCAGCAATGGAATACTTGAATGGGTTGATGGTCAACGGAATTAATTACTTGGTTCACCATCAATTATTATCATTGATCAGTCTGTTAGTAGAACCAGGGAAAGTTCTATTTTTAAATAATGCAATTAATCACGTTGCACTAGGACCATTGGGAATCGAGCAAGCGACTGAAACAGGAAAGTCAATTTTATTTTTAATTGAGGCTAATCCAGGACCAGGATTAGGAATTTTGTTGGCCTATACTTTTTTTGGAGTGGGAAGTATGAAACAAACAGCTCCTGGAGCAGTCATTATTCAACTTTTTGGAGGAATACATGAAATCTATTTTCCTTATATATTAATGAAACCAGCACTAATCCTAAGTGCCATTTCAGGGGGAATAGTCGGAATTCTGACTTTTTCATTGTTTAATGTGGGATTAGTAGGACCGGTATCACCAGGTAGTATTCTAGCTATTTTAACATTGACGCCTCGCGGTGATTATTTAGGCATTATAGCAGGAATACTGACAGCAGCTACCGTTTCATTTAGCATTTCTGTTTTGATAATTAAGTTTTCAAAAGTGAGTCTAGAAATTGATTTAAGTACTAAAAAGCAAATGGGTGAATTAAAAAGAGTCAGTAAACCCTCAAAAAGTGAAACTGAAACAACAAATGAGGCGAAGAACCTCAAGCAAACAAGTGAATTTCCCGAAATCGTAAATAAAATTATTTTTGCCTATGATGTTGAAATTGGAACAAGTGCAATGGGGGCGTCTATTTTAAGGAAAAAGATGCAGGAAGCAGGGATGGAAATTGAGATTAACCATGCCTTAATTGATCAAATTTCAAAAGATAGTGGAACTATTATAATCACGCAACAAGAATTAACGTTACAAGCACTCAAAAAATTTCCCGAAAGCTACCATATATCAGTGGTAAGTTTTATGAAAAATATGGAGTATGATGCATTGATAAAAAAATTAAGCTAATTCGATAAAATAGGAGGGAAAAGATGTATTTATCAGCTAGAGCACGTTTGATTTTAGAATTTTTGTTAATGAATAAGGCTAATGTAACTAATGCTGTATTGGCATCTGAATTAGATGTTAGCGAACGAACGGTACGACGAGACTTACATGAAGTTGAAGCAATACTTGATACGTTCCAACTAAAGTTAAGCAAGGAAAATAGTCAATTAAGTATTATCGGGACAGAAATAAATCGTCAGAATTTTAAATGGCAGCTATTAGATCTTGCTCATAATGAGTTTACACCTTTAGAACGTCAAAACTTTATTTTAAAAACATTGTTGCGTGAAACAGAGCCACTTAAGTTAATGGCATTAGCTACTGATTTGAGTGTCACGATTTCAACTATTAGTAGTGATTTAGTGAAGTTGGAGGAAGTTTTAGGGAAGGATGTTAGTATCGAACGTAAACGAGGTTCAGGTATACGTTTAAAAGCTAGTGAAAATAAAAAGCGTGAAATGATGAGTGATTTATTTGGATCAGCACTTCCCAAAAATACTCTTTACCACTACTTCAATCAGCAAATGGAGGAAGCCGAAGTACAAAGTATGATCGAAGATAAGTTGCTTAACTTACTAGATGCAAATTTGTTAAATCGGGTTGAACAAGTCGTACGTGAATGGCGCACGGGTCTAAAGAATAGTGTGACAGATGATGCTTACTTAACTCTAATCGTGCATATTACAATTTCAATTGAACGTTTGTTAAACGGACAACATTTAGTGACGGTACCAGCGAATCTAGTTGAAGCGATTGATTACCCAGAGTATCAGATAGCCAAAGCCTTATTGGCAGAATGTCTTGAAATGGAAGAAAGTGTGGTACCACTTGGGGAAGTAGCCTATGTAACTATGCATTTACGTGGCGTTAAGTTTCAAACTGAAAAAATTGATTTAGCTGGAATTGAAGGAATCCAAGCTGTTACGCTTGCGAATCACTTAATAACAAGAATAGCAGATGAAATACATTATCCTTTAACAGATCCAGCTCTATTCAAGGGATTAGTGGCACATTTACGTTCGGCATTAAGGCGTTTAGATCAAGATATGCGGATTCAAAACCCGTTGATAGATTCGATAAAAAAAGATTATCCTGATTTGTTTCAACTTGTACGAAATGCATTCGATGAGGGGTATCCTCGTAAAAATGCACCAGATGAAGAAATCGGCTATTTAGTTTTGCATTTTGGGTCAGCAATTCTACAAGTGAAAAAACAAGAGGTTTTCAGTGGCTTGGTGGTTTGCTCTAGCGGAATCGGAACATCAAAAATGCTTATGACACGTTTGCAACAAGCATTGCCACAGTTGAAAAAGTTAAAGAGTACATCACTTTTTGAAATGCTCCATCATGAAGTCGCAAGTTCCTATGATGTGATTGTGTCAACAATTGATCTAGGGAAGGTTGATTTCGATTATTTTTTAGTCAGTCCGATTTTATCCGAGGCTGAAATTATCCAAATTGATGTTTATTTGCAAAAAAAACAAGGTGTTTTACCGAAATATCCAATTAAAGAAGCTGAAAAATTTAATTTACAAGGATCGATTCATCATTTTGAAAAATTAGAAGAGCAAGTTGGAACAGTATTAGCTCTTTTAAAGACCTTTCAAGTTTTCCCAATTCAGCAAGTTGTCAAAAATATTGAAGAAGTTAGCGAAGTGATTACTAAGGTGATTTACCAAAACCAGCCAAAATCAAGAATGGACTATTTAATCAATGCTTTGACTGTAGAAGAGCAGCAAGGTGGAGTCGGTATTCCAGGGACTACTTTGGCCTTATTCTTTATTCGTAATGAAATGATTTCCCGGCCTTTATTTCAAATTTTTACACTAAGAAACCATGTGAGGCTTCAGGCAACAGATAAAACTGAAATTGAAATTTCAACAGTATTGGTTTTGTTAGCACCAGAAAAATTAGCTACTGGTAGCATTGATATTTTAAGTAGACTTAGCACTTTAATGATTGAAAGTGATGAGGTGATTCAAAGTTTTGAATCAGGGGATAGAAATAAAATTACCTCTTTAGTGATTCAAAAACTACACCAATTTATCGATAGTTAATCATATTATTTTATTATAAAAAAAGCAGTAAGATTTGATCCGACTCCGAAAAACTAGATTTTTGGGGTCGGATTAAAAAAAAACTGTTTTTTATTTAGAGGAATCCGAAACTAAAGACATAAGTACATCAAAAATCATTATCACCGCTGAGTCGTAAGCATCATGATTTAAGCTTTGCGAATGATCATCCCTAATTTCGAATTGAGCATCAAGCAATTGTCTAAAGTTAACAGATTGCTTTGATCCAAGAAAGCCAATCATTATTACTTTTTTTTCTTTAACATAGTCTATTTTTTTTAATAAAGATTCAGTTGCGGAGTGTCTATTAAATACAAGAATTAACATTGTTTCATTTAATTTTTTTTCAAAATTCAATAGGGTATCTTTGCTACTTGAAACAAGTACTCGAAAACCTTTTGATTGTAATTTATCAGCGATATAAGTGATGAATGCATCTGATTCATCGCCAATTATTTGAACGACGTGACTTGTTGTTAAGGACTGTGTAAATACAGTTACATCTCGAATAGACAGCGCATCTAATGTATCTTGGTAGTCCTTCATGTACATAGTAAAATGGTTATTTAAATTAGCACTCAATAGTTGTGTTGCTTCAGTTGGGGAATGGTCAGTATACTCTAGGCGTAACTTTTCTGTAAAGGCAGTATAGCCACTAAAACCTAATTTTTTACATAAACGAATAATAGTTGCTGTTGAAGTTGTTAATTCTTTGGCAACCATGCGAATGCTACAAGGTTGTTCATTTTGGCTATCAGATAGTAAAAAAGCTAAAATTTCATGTTCAATTTGGCTTAGATTTTGCCCTTTAGAGTAGTCAAAATAATGTTGGTGTGTCAGAAAAATCACTTCTTTCTCCTTTTATCTTATAGGGATAGTATACCATAGCAAATCGAAGGGATAACAATCGAAATAGGGGTTGGTTTGAATTGCTTTAAAAAAGGAACTTTTTGTTAAAGATCAATTTAAAAGAGCTATTTTGATAAAAGTTCCTTTTTTTAGTTCGTTATAAAATATAGGGTATAATCAAGAATGAGATTTTTAAAGAGGCGACTAATAAATAGATTTAAAGGAGTTAGATAATAATGGCAATGAAAGAACAAGACGTTTTGAATCACTTAGAAAAATATGGGTTTAAAGGAGAATTTGGCAAGTCCATTTGGGCAATGCCCTCTTCTTTACTGAATGGATTTAATTATATCAATGTTAATTTTAGGTACCAAATTTTAAACTTCTCTGAGGACGGTGTATATGTAATCGATGTTGGTCAAGCAACAAATAAAATAGTTGATGTGGTACCACAATTGATTCCAGCTAGTGCGCTTGTGAGTGTTACTCTAAAAAAAGGCTTTTTAACAAATAAAGCTTATATTTCAACAATCTATGGAGATATAAGCTTTAAAGTAATGAAAAATATTATGAATAAAAAATGGCACAAACAAAATTATGAAAATTTGCAGGAAAAATACCCTGGATAAGCATGACAAAAATAAAGAAAAGGCTGAGAATTTTTTTCTCAGCCTTTTTTTCAAAGATTTTCATAGTCGAAAGACTGACCATGCGTGGATAAAAGCTTTGAAAGGATGGTGTTATAGTTAGTTTAACAAGTTAAACTTAAATAGAACTTAAAAAATTATTCCTTTGTTCCGAAACGCATTTAGTCTCTTATTCAGAATCTGTAGTAGAGCTAGTTGTGGTTTCATCTGTAGAAGAATCACTCGTAACAGCACTACTAGAGGTTGTAGTTGTTAAATAAGCAGAAAGAGCATTTTCAAGATCACTGTCTTTGATTTGAACATTTGCAGCTTTAAGCAAAGTAGTCAATATCTCTGTTGTGAAAGTTGAATCGGCTAAGTTCGCCGTTACAGCCATTTCCGTTAGTTCAGATTGATAATCTTGCCATGTTTTTGAAGTTGAAGTTGGATTGACAACCATATTAACAATATAGAAACCTGCATCAGTGCTAATTGCTGTTTTTGTGAAGTCTCCGTCATTTAATTTGGCTGCGGCATCCGTCACTGTAGTATCGTAGGTTGTTCCTGTAGAGATATTATAAAAGCCTGCATCACCGCCATTTTCACTAGTTGTTGTATCGGTAGAATACTCAGCGGCTAAATCTTTAAATTTTTCACCAGCATCTAATTTAGTAATGACTTCCTTAGCAGTATCCTCATCTGCAACTAAAATAGTTTGGAAGTACAAACTGTTCTCCCACAATTCTTTATAGTCAGCATCGGTTAAATTTGTTTTATCTTTAACCGCAGCCTCGATTAATAAATTTTGTTTAATTGTAGCTTTATAGGCTGCCCCATTAGCATAGCCATATTGAACCAAGATTGATTCAAAAGCCTCAGTACCGCCATACATTTCAGCGACTTCATTAAATTTAGCATTTACTTTTTTTGTGGTAGCACTATCCCCATATTTTTTAGCTAAAACTTGCTCAATCAGCATAGTTTGTAAGGTAGATTCACCATAGTTAGCTTTCATTTCTTGATAAAGTTCTTCTTGAGTGACTTTCCCTGCAGTTGTTGATGCGACTGTCGCACTTGAGTTCGTACACCCCGTTATCAATAACCCTAAAAATACGGCTCCACTTATGATTAATTTCTTTTTCACACGAACACATCCATTTCTATTCATTTAAGCTATGTTTTTAAGTTTAGTTGTTGAAACTTAAAAGAACCTTAAATTTAAATAGAAAAAGGAAACGTGTTACGAGTTAAAATAGCAAAGCTACTTAATCGGTATTCGTGGCGCTTCGTCAAGTATTGAAATATTTCCAAACTCACCAGAAAAGAGTTTTTCTTCTAGTTTTTTTTCAAAAAAGATTCCAAAACTACTGTATAAGTCATTTACATTTTGCTTACTTAAAGCATGATTGATACTAATTATTTTTGTGGTAGTAGATAATTCATGCAAAGGAAATGTTGTTAAAATAATGTCTAATTTTTTGTTATCTATCCGTTCAGTCGTTATATCTGGAATGAGCATAGCATCAAGATTGAAGGGGTAATAGTAGGCAAGTTTATTTTTCAAATAAAGCGCATGTTCAAGATCTGTTTCCACGACAATTCCAACATGGATGATGGGAGCTTTTTTTAACATATTTGGAATGAAGGTATCCCAGTGGGTAATAATGATATAAATAAAATAGTTCGCCATCCATTCATCCTCATTAGGGAAATATTTTTTAAAGGTGCGTTGAATGATTTCAGGAAGTCGATTAATGATAAATAGAGTTCGCTGCTTAAATTGTAAAGGAACATCATTTAAGAGTCCGCCCTTAAAAATTAGTTTTTGATAGAAAGTAAAGCCATTCATTAATTTTAACTGCATATTTGTTTTAGCTGACTCAGTCATAGATATAGTGAAAATCTCTTCAAGTTCTAATAAAATATAAGAGATTTTTTGATAATTGGCCTTTAAATCAGGGTGTTTTTCTATTAATTGATTGAGACCGTCATTAGAAAAAAGAAAGCCAGTTTCTATGAAAAAAGTTAAAGCTTCAGCAAAAGACCGACTTGTAAGGTTGTGCTCTAATTTTAATTTTTGGTTATGTTGTTCTTTTAAAAGAGCATCAAAAAAATGTGTGAATTGTGTTAAATATTCTGAATTGTTATTTATGGGCAAAGAATGATTTCTTTCTATTCGTTTCAAACCAACACCGACCCAAAAAATAAAACGATTTTTAGTGGGGAAATTTGTAGGAAAGTTTAAAAATTTAGTGAAATCAGAATAGATATAATCCAAGAATTGAACTAAACTATTTCCTAACTTAATATCTTGAAAAGTATATTTTTCCTGAAAATACGACACAAAAAACTGAATAATGTTTTTTTCGTCTCCGATAATGTTAAAATTTTTCGTATCTATTATGATATCAAATGGAGCGAGTCTTTGATTAATGAAAGAAATTGTTCTTCTTAGCGTACTTTCACTTAAGAAAAAATGTTCTTCTAACGTTTCTAGCGTATTATTTTCTTCTAAAAAAAGTAGTTCTAAAAGGGAGTAGTTCAAATTATTCACATAGATAGATTTATAGATATGTTGATAGTTTAGTGAATCAGGATAATGGATATTAACAGAATTTGTATCTATAAAATAGATACTTATAGGATGGATTAAGACATTTAAATCGTCAATGTATTTTTTTAAGTTGCGAACGGACATAAATAATTCATCTGCAAGTGTATAGATATCAATGGGTTCCCCTAACAAGGCGGAGGTAATGTCTAGATATACCTTTTCCTTAGTTGAAAGAAGCTCTTTCATATTGTATCCCTCCTTAATTTTGAAAATTCGGCTAATTATACCATCATAAAAAAAAGTATACTAGTAAAAAGTATTCTAGTATATTTTTTAACCAACGAGTAATTTATTTGTGAATTTAGTAACGATTAAATTGTCAAAAGTAAGTAATTCTCTCCCTCATTTTGACAGGAAATTCCATGAAAACTATTTTATACTAATCAGTGTCTTGAACGAAAGGAGTAAATTCGTGAATTTGAAAAAATTAGTTTTATCCAGCCTAATAGCTATAATTATGCCAATTTCAGCCTTCTCAGAAAGTAGAACGGCATTAGACGAGGCACCTCTTGGACTACAATTAGATGATATTTTCACTCCGACAGAGATGCAAAATAATAGTGCCAAAGTTTACCGTAATGGGAATGGAACAGATGTAGTTATAATAACAGACGACGGAGGGCAACAAGGTGGCTTATGGTCAACAGAAGCGATGAAATTAGACTTATCTCAAGATTTTCATGCATCTATGAAAATATATTTTGATGATGTAGGCTCAAATTCAGCTGACGGTGCCGCATTTGTTATGCATAGTGATCCTAAAGGACTTAGTGCATTTAGTTTTGATGGTGGACAAACATTAGGTGTATATGGTTATAAATCAGATAGTAATCCCGAAAGAGGGGCTGTTCAAAATAGTTTTGCCATTGAATTTGATACGTATCGCAATGATAGTGGTGAGAATCAGTTTGATAATGTCGATGGATTAGGGGACAATCATGTTGCAAGTTCTTACCCTGGACTTTCTTCAAGCTATGAGAGAGTAGGGTCGCCAAAGAGAAATAAGATTTATCATGATAAATACTCGGAAAGCATTAATTTAGAAAAAGGAGCTCTTTCTAATGGAAAGTGGCATGATTTTTCCTTTAATTATAGTGCTGAAACTCATGAATTTACGTACATTTTTGATGGTATTGAACGTCAACTTTATGATGGATTAGACACGAGTGTTTTTGGAACGAATTCTGTTTACTGGGGATTCACAGGTTCTACAGGTAAAAAAGAATCCAAGCAAGCCGTAATTTTTGAAAATATACCTGGCCTAGTAGATGCTAAGGTGACTGAACAAGTTTTAAATAAGAAAAATGAATCTCTTTTAGAAACTGAAGTGACAGAAGGCGAAACTGTTTCTTATCAGACTGATATTGCCTATATAAAAGGAAAGCAATCATGGCGAAATTTGAAAGTGACATCAAATGGCAATCAGCAGATAACCCCAATTGCAGAATCTATTAACATTTTATTACCAGATGGAAGTAAGTATACTCCAAAAGAAAACCCATTTACAGAAGAAGGCAATTTGAACCTTGATTTAACAGGTGTTGAACTATCAGATCCTAATCAACATATTCAGATATCGTATGATGCCGTTATAAAAAAAGGGAATGAAGCCAAAACAAGAGTGCTAGATTCTATTCAAGTAGCGGGAAGTAATAATACAATCAAAAGTCAGGAAATTGGTTACTGGTCAATCCCAACTAAATATGAATTTGTGTTTGATGAGGTTGCAGATATTAGTACGGAAATAACAGGTAAATTACTAAATACGGGTGATTTTGAACAAGTAGACTTACAACTTTCGAATGCCTATCTATCAGATGGAAACCAAATTAATTCGAAAGCAGAGTTTGATCCAGCTACTCAACTATTTAAGCTTGTTTTAGAAGAAGGAGTTCACTTACTAGCAGAGGAAGAACTTGTGGCTCAGCTAACGGTAGACAACGAAGTTATTCCGATAACGAAGACTCAAGTAGTTGATAAAATGCCTCCAACAGCAGAAGGTCGAGAAGTTTATATGAGTATAAATGAAGACTTTCCTTCAAGTTCTAAATTTGTAAGAAATTTAATGGACACAAATAAGCATTTGCAACCAGAGGATTTCAACTATGAATTTAATACGAACCTAAATGAAATTGATGTATCTAAAGCAGGTGAGCATCAAATTGAGCTTACCGTGGCAGATAAGGCAGGTAATAAAAGCGAAATGATTCATTCAACGTTGAAAATTTTAGAGACGAATAAGCAGCTTGAGTCAAAAAAGCAACTTGAATTAAAATCAAAGGACTTAATTCAAAAAACAACGATAGAAAAAAATGAGTTCTTATTAAAACAACTAGCAGCTACTGCTTGGGAAATCAATGCTGAAGCTGAAAAAATAGATTTGACAGAGCAGATTATTATTCAAAATAGTGATGAAATAACTGAAAATCCTGGGGAATACACAATTAAATTAGCTGTTCCGAATAAAAATTTGTACAGAGAAGTTCCTTTAATTGTAACGGATGGCGAGTTGAAACTAGAAGTAGATGAATTTCCAGAGATGGATGCTCAAATTGTAAGTCGTTCTAAAAAATATAGTTTTCCAACGACGACAAAATTTTCTATCATAGATGAACGGGTAACAGAGTCAGGTTGGAAAGTTAGTGTGTCGCAAAGTGGTTTTACTATTCCTAAGGGCTATACGGGAAGCCAGCAAGCATTGAGCTATCTATCATTGGAAATGAATAATCAAGAGTCTGCTAGCATTGCTAGTCAAGGTTCAAAAGAAATTGTATTAAACGATGTAGATAGTGATTTATATTTTTCTTTCATAGTTAAAAAAGGTGCAAATAACTATCTAAGTAAGAATGATAAATATTCTAATGAAATAACATGGACGATGATGAAAGATAATACCCTGCAGTTAAGTAAGTTAAATGTAACAACCCCTTTAAAAAAATAAAATCTATAGGAGAGAAAAAAATGAAAAATACAATTAAAATGTTAATGACATCAACAGTTATCTTAGGAGGGTTTGGGTCAACGGTAGCAATTGCTGATCAAGCAACAGAGTTGAATTCTACTAGTTCTATTAAGTTTGAAGCTCCGATTAATGAAGAAGGAACAAAGCCAGTAGATCCAACAGACCCTGAACAAGAATTACCTGAGGGTGGGGGAGAAAATGGAGAAAAGCCAGGCGAAGAAAATACAGCAAGTGGACCATTGAGAATTGATTATGCCTCGAATTTTAATTTTGGAAAACAAAAAATTTCTTCTAAGCAAGAAACCTATTTGTCTAACTTGAGTATCAAAAATCAAGAACAAAACTACCTACCAAACTTTGTTCAAGTAACAGATAATCGTGGTTTGCATGATGGTTGGAAGTTATCGGTAGTCGCAAGTGAGTTGAAAGACGAGAAAGGCCATAGCTTAAAAGGATCAATCATTGATTTATCTAATATTTCTGCAAATCATAGCGTATTTAAAAATGATTTAACGATAGATAAGTCCAATGAAGTTTCTTTAGATGGAAAAACACCAACTGTGATTGTAGAAGATGCGCATGGTAGTGGTACAAATAATCATGGTGAAGGAACTTGGGCGATTGCATTTGGTGAAAAAGCTACTGAAAGTCAAGATGACGACGTAACATTAACTGTTCCAAAAGAAGTTGGTGTGTTAGCAAATGCAAGCACAAATTATCAGTCTGTTTTGACATGGTCTGTTGAGCCGGCAACTGTTTCAAATACAAAGGCAATGTTACCAAGTATTTAAGTGTTAAAATATGGAAGGATGGGAAAACTAGGATGACGAGTTTAAAAAGATGGTTGATAGGTATGATGAGTACACTACTATTGATTTTTATAGCACCAGTGGCACAAGCAGGAGGTATGAATTTTACTGTTGAACCTCTATTTAACGAGCATCAAATAGCAGAAAATCAGTCGCATTTTGAGATGAAGGTCGAACCAAATAGCAGTGAAAAAGTGAGTGTTCAAATAACAAATGGATCTGATAAAGACAAAAAGTTTAGTTTGCAAATAAATAATGCAACGACTTCAAAGAATGGTGAAATATCTTATGAGAAAAAGCTGAATGTTCCGGATGATAGTGCTAAAGTTGACTTACAAACGATAGCAACTCTTCCTCACGAGTTAAGTTTAAAGGCTGGGGAGAGTCGTATTGTGGATATTTCATTTGAGGTACCAGAACAAGCTTTTGAAGGAGTCCTACTTGGCGGTTTGCAAGTTGTGGAACAAAATGAAGCTACAGAACAAGCAGACGAAAAAATTTCTTTTAAAAATAAGTATTCATTTATTGTTCCAATTGTAATGTACGAGACTGATGCTCAATTAAAAGCAGATGTAAAGCTCAAAAAAGTTTTTCCAACATTAACTAATGCGTATCCTTCCTTAGAAATACAATTGCAAAATCCTGTTGCTACAACATTACCAACCAAGGATGTTACGGTAAAAATTACCCAAAAAAATAAAAAAGAAGTTTTAAAAGAGCAACAACTAAAAGAAGTAACCTTTGCTCCAAATTCAACTTGGAACAATCAACTTGATTGGGAAAAAGAAGAATTTAAAGCTGGTGACTATACAGCACATATAAAGATAAAATCAGAATATGGCGACTGGAAGTGGGATCAAGATTTTACTATTGCCGGAACAAAGGCAAAAGAATTAAATAAAAAAGCTGTAGGGATAAAATCAGAAAATCCTTCTACCTTTTTAATTGTTGGTATATTACTCTTGTTTTTAGTAACGGTCGTACTAATTTATATGTTAACAAAAGAAAAACGAAAAAATCAATTGGAAAAATAGTTAAATAAGCTATCAAATAGCGTGAGACAAGTAGTATGAAATAATCAAAATCGTCTGAAATCCATTGCTTAAATGTTGATTTCAGGCTTTTTTTTGATAGTGATAGTTTATTTTTATAAAAAAATGTTTTTTCAGTAGCTAAAATAGGTTAAATACTGGATAATAGAAAGTAAGAATTTATACTTTACGATTATTGGGGGCGTTACCATGAAAAGTGAAAAAGAAAAAATGATTGCTGGAGAAATGTATCGAGCAGGAGATGCCGAGTTAAGAGCTGGTAGAGAAAATGCACGCAAATTAATTCGTCAATTTAATCAGTCAGAGGACAAAGTTGAACGCTTTAATTTAATTAAAAATCTTTTTGGAAACTTTGAAGAAGGTAGCTTTATTGAACCGAATTTAAGGATAGACTATGGATATAATATTCATGTTGGGGCTAATTTTTATGCGAATTTTGATTGCACATTCTTAGATGTTTGTCCGATTACGATTGGGGATAATGTGATGTTTGCTCCTGGTGTTCAATTATATACAGCGACTCATCCTATCGATCCTGTGGAACGAAATAGTGGGTTAGAGTACGCTAAGCCAATTACAATTGGGAATAATGTTTGGATTGGTGGCTCAGCAATTGTGGTTCCAGGTGTAACATTAGGTGATAATGTGGTAGTTGCAGCAGGTGCTGTCGTTACAAAATCATTTCCTGATAATGTTGTAATCGGTGGTAATCCGGCAAGAGTCATTAAAGAAATAGGCTAGTTCTTATGAGCCAACTCTTCGGAAAAAAGATGAAATTTCGAGGCGGCAAAAAGCGCCACATCAAATTTCCCTATTTTTCTGCCAGAGCTAACCGGCTCAACAAACTTTTTATCAAGGCTAGTTCTTATGAGCCAACTCTTCGGAAAAAAGATGAAATTTCGAGGTGGCAAAAAGCGCCACATCAAATTCCCCTATTTTTCTGCCAGAGCTAACCGGCTCAACAAACTTTTTAACAGGAGGGTAAATAATGAAAATAGAACATGTTGCTATCTGGGTGAAAGATCTTGAAACAACGCGGAAATTTTATCAAAAATACTTTAAAGCATCAGTCAATGATTTATACCATAATGCTACTAAGGGCTTTACTTCTTATTTTTTAACTTTTGAAAGCGGAGCACGGTTAGAAATTATGCAACGAACAGATATTGTGATAGGACACGAAGCTGATTCACTAGGTTGGGCTCATATTGCGTTTTCTGTTGGTTCAAAAGAACAGGTCGTTGCTCTAACTGAAAGACTTGTTGCGGATGGTTATGCTTGTTTGAACGGACCACGATTAACTGGAGATGGGTATTTTGAAAGTGTAGTCGAGGATCCAGAAAAAAACTTAATTGAGATTACAGAATAGTCTTTTAGAGAAATAGGGGAGTGGGATATGTTAGACAAACAAAGAGCAGAGATTGATCAAATTGATCGCGAATTAGTGGCTTTATTTGAACGTAGAATGGCAATTGTAACAGAAATAGGGGAAATAAAAAAAGCGAATAGTTTGCCAATATTTGATGAAGCACGGGAAATTAATGTGATTGAACGCGCAGAAGAGCGATTGGCTAATTCTGATTATGCACCTTATGTAGGGCAACTATTTAAAGACTTAATGAATGTAACAAAAGAGTACCAAAAAAATATAGTAAAAAAACGAGAACTATAAATTACGTTCTCGTTTTTTTTCGGTTGGTGTATTGGGTCTTTTTTTGACACGTTTTTTTCTGTGTTTAGTCAATTGATACAATTGTTTTTTTAGAAGTTCATTTTCTTCTTTAGTATCGATATAGGCTAGATAAATTAATGAAATTAAATAGATAACGCAAAGATAAAGGTAAGTGATCACGAACGTTTCATTACTAAAGGTAATCAAATATGAAAAAAAAGCAATTATAGTAATAACTAAGACCTGTTTTTTTGTTGGAATGCCATAATAAATCAGTTTAGCTCCTGTTTTTTTTATAGAAAATAGGATTCTTTCTAAAGGTGTTTTAGGCTTAGGAGGAAGTTTTTTAGGAACTTTTCTTTTCTTTTTTGAAGTTGTAGTCTGGCTCGTTTTACTAGAACTCTTTTTTTTAGGAGAATTTCGTTCTCTAGTAGTTGAAAATAACATAAAAGTAGTTAAATTCGGCAGAAAACTAGCTGGAAATAGTACACGAAATGAGACTATAGTGGTATAATAAAGTATAATAGCATAGAATACAATAAGGTAGTTAGTCTGCATGTGAATTAGTTCTCCTTTCATTTAAAGAATTTGAATCTTTGACATTGAAAATACTAGTTCTATTTTACCATATTGTGTCAACTATAGGGTAACTTTAAAGCAAATATAAGTTTTGAAAACGAATTTAATTTAGAAGGATCTAAACCTGATTATAAGTAAAATATCTTTTAATTTAAAATAGTATTGGAGGAGCCTAAATGTTAGCATTTGCATGGTTTAAAAAGAAAAAAGACAAATACGATGAGTTCGATGATGAAGAGTACGACGAAGATTATGATGAAGACTACGATGACGAGGATTATGACGACGAAGACTACGATGATGAAGAAGATGACGAAGACGAAGACGATGAAGATACAAGCAAGTATGATTATGAAGCAATTGCTGGTAATTTTGAACGTGAAAATACGCGTCTCTTCAAAGACAACGAGCGTCTAAAACGTAAGTTAGCAATGGCTGAAGAAGAGTTGAAAATGACTGCTCTTGAAAAAAATCAACTGTTGGATAAAGCTGAATTGGCTGAAAAAGACAATCAATTAGATAATCAAAGTACTAAAAAGCAGTTAAGTGATACAATTGCTCTTTACACAAAAATTAGTGAAGAGAATAAGTCGTTAAAGAACCAACTAGAAAAATTAAATACGTATGGTTTTGATGTCATTGAAACAGAGAAAAAATTAGCTAAATATCATGTGATTGAGCGTGAAAATTCTGAGCTTAAAGCACAGCTTATGAATGTGAAGGTTGATTTAGCAGATGCTGTTTTAAATGCAAAAGAAATGGCGAAGGATATTGTAAATGCAGCTAGTGAAGAAGCGAATAACTACCAAATCGGGATTGAAACGAAACGTGCAGCTGTGACGGAAGAAATTAATGATATTTATCATGAATTAGATCATTCGCGCTTGAAGTTAAATAATTTATTTAATGAAGTTCGTTCTCAAGTCGATTTATTAAAAGATATGGCTGAAGGTAAAGAACGAAGATAATAAAAAAGACGTTTAAAAGATGATAAAACTTCTAAAAAAAGTTTTATCATCTTTTTTTATCATTAATGAAAATAAAATAAGAAGAATCTAATTTTATAATCACTTTATTATAAAGATACATTTAAATGAAATAGTTAAGCGTGATATTGTATAAATATGATTTAGTGTGTATAAAAATACTGTATGATTTTCTCATTATTGAGTAAACTTAGTTTTCTGTTTTCGTTCTATCCTTAAAAAACTGAAAAAAATTCTGTATAAACAAGTCGTTTATACATTTTAGACCTGTTTATTTGATGGGAAAAACAGTTTGAAAATGAATATTTATAACTAGTTTTGATGGAATGATAAATCCTTTGCATTTGCTTCGTCGTATATTTGGAGAAAGCAATTTTTGTAAGCGTTATGATTTAAGTGTAATCAAAAATAATTTTTTGAGGAGGCAGTAAAATGGAGAACCCAATTCATATTATGTCCGAAATAGGTAAGTTAAAAACAGTCTTGCTAAAAAGACCTGGAGAAGAGGTTGAGAATTTAACGCCCGATATTATGGGGCGATTATTATTCGACGATATTCCCTATTTGCCAATTATTCAAGAAGAGCACGATTATTTTGCTAAAGCTTTAACTGACAATGGAACCGAGGTCCTATATTTAGAAAAATTAACCGCTGAGGCGATTGATGCGGGAGGGATTCGAGAAGTATTTATTGATCGAATGTTAAGCGAATCTGAAATCAGTTCACCTAAAATAGCAAGCGCTCTAAGAGAGTACTTACTCAGCATGGAAACATTTCCAATGGTAACTAAAATAATGGCCGGTGTTAGAACGCGGGATATAGATGTTACAACAAGTAATTTAGTCGATATTTCAAATAAGGAACATTATCCATTTTTTATGGACCCAATGCCAAATCTATATTTTACTAGAGATCCAGCAGCTTCTTTAGGTAATGGATTAACGATTAATTCTATGCACTATACAGCTAGACGACGAGAATCGATGTTTATGGAAATTATTATTCAATACCATCCTCGTTTTGCTAATAAAGGGGTTGAAGTGTGGCTTGATCGTGACCATCCAGAAAGTATTGAAGGTGGCGATGAACTCGTTTTAAATGAGCGTGTTGTAGCGATTGGAATTTCACAACGGACATCAGCAAAAGCTATAGAGGCTTTGGCAAAAGCTTTATTTAGTCGGAATAGTAATTTTGAAAAAGTTGTAGCTATTAAAATTCCGAATGTCCGCGCAATGATGCATTTGGATACAGTCTTTACTATGGTTGATTATGATAAATTCACGATTCACCCTGGAATTCAAGCAGATGGCGGAAAAGTTGATACCTATATTATTGAACCGAGCACAGTTCCTGGAGAAATTCGGATGACAGAACGAAATGATTTACAAGAGGTATTAAGGGAAGTCTTAAATGTACCAGAATTGATTTTGATTCCTTGTGGCAATGGCGATGAGATTGTTGCACCTCGTGAACAATGGAATGATGGTTCGAATACTTTAGCGATTGCACCAGGTGTGGTAGTCACTTATAACCGGAATTATGTCTCTAATGAATTATTGAGAAGTTATGGAGTTAAAGTGATTGAAGTCATTTCAAGTGAGTTGTCCCGTGGTCGTGGCGGCCCTCGTTGTATGAGCATGCCATTAATTCGTGAAGATTTAAAAAAATAAATTAAAATTAGAAAGGATGAAGAATGATGAATGAATCAGTATTTGAAGGACGTAGCTTATTAGCCGAAAAGGATTTTACAAAAGAGGAATTAACTTATTTAGTTGATTTTTCTGCTCATTTAAAAAAATTGAAAAAAGCTGGCGTTCCACATCATTATTTAGAAGGAAAAAATATTGCGCTATTATTTGAAAAGACTTCAACTCGGACACGTTCAGCCTTTACTACAGCCGCGATTGATTTAGGTGCACACCCAGAGTATTTAGGTAAAAATGATATTCAACTAGGGAAAAAAGAATCTGTAGAAGATACTGCAAAAGTTTTAGGTAGCATGTTTGATGGGATTGAATTCCGTGGCTTTAGCCAAAAAGTTGTGGAGCAATTAGCTGAATTTTCTGGTGTTCCGGTTTGGAATGGATTGACAGATGAATGGCATCCTACGCAAATGATTGCCGATTTTTTAACGGTTAAAGAAAATTTTGGTTATTTAGAAGGTATTAACTTAGTCTATGTTGGCGATGGTCGAAACAATATGGCGAATAGCTTATTAGTTACTGGCGCTATTTTAGGTGTAAATGTACGTATTTGCACACCTAAATCACTTTATACAGATGCGAAAATTGTTGAATTAGCAGAAGGATTTGCTAAGAAATCAGGAAGTCAGCTTGTGATTTCTGACAATGTAGCTGAAACCGTTTCTGGCGCAGATGTGTTATATACGGACGTCTGGGTATCAATGGGTGAAGAAGATAAATTCGCTGAACGAGTGGAACTTTTACAACCGTATCAAATTAATATGGAAATGATCAAGCAAACAGGGAATGAAAATATGATTATCCTTCATTGCTTACCTGCTTTTCATGATACTGAGACAGAGTATGGAAGAGATATTGCTGCACGATTTGGTATTTCTGAAATGGAAATTACAGACGAAGCATTCCGTAGTAAGTATGGTCGTCAATTTGAACAAGCTGAAAATCGTATGCACTCAATCAAAGCCATTATGGCAGCTACTTTAGGAAACCTATTTATTCCAAGAGTTTAATTTATCGAGAAATAAGCTGATTCTATTTTGAATTAGCTTATTTCGCAAACAAAAATCAACCGCATTCGTAAAAAGTAAAGAGCTTGACTCTATTCGTTAATCTAAGGATATAAAGTGAAGCTCTTAATTTTTTTAGTATCCATTTAACGAATTGGAGGAAATAATAATGAGTGAACAAACACAAGAAAAAAAATTAGGTATTATACCGTTAAGTGCTTTAGTAGTTGGTGCAATTGTTGGTGGCGGTGTTTTTAATTTAATGTCGGATATGGCTAGAGAGGCTTCGCTAGGCGCAATAATTATTGGTTGGTTGATTGCAGGACTGGGGATGGCGATGCTGGCCTTTAGTTTTCAAAATTTAATTGAAAAAAGACCAGATTTAGATGCTGGGATTTATAGTTATGCTAAAGAAGGGTTTGGAAATTACATGGGCTTTAATGCTGCATGGGGTTACTGGTTGTCAGCCTTATTAGGCAATGTAGCTTATGCAACGTTGGTATTTAGCTCCTTAGGTTACTTTTTTAAACTATTCGGTAATGGACAGAATCTAGCTTCAGTAGTTGCCGCATCGATTTTACTTTGGCTTGTGCACTATTTAATTTTACAAGGAGTAGAGTCTGCTACATTTATTAATACAATCATTACTGCTGCAAAGCTCATTCCGCTAGCAATTTTCTTTGTAGCGATGATTGTAGCTTTCAAATTGGGCATTTTTACCACTGATTTTTGGGGAACACTTTCAGGAAACTTTGAATTAGGTGAAGTGATGAGTCAGGTCAAAGGAACAATGTTAATCACTGTTTGGGTTTTTATCGGTATTGAAGGAGCCGTCGTCTTTTCTGGTCGTGCTGCTAAGAAATCAGATGTTGGAAAAGCAACTATTCTTGGCTTAGTTACAGTTATTGCTATCTATTTATTAACAACTATTTTGTCTTTAGGAGTCATGACTAGACCAGAACTAGCAGACTTAAAACAACCTGCTATGGCTTATTTATTAGAAAGTGTAGTTGGAAAATGGGGCGCTATCTTAATTAATATCGGTGTAGTTATATCTGTACTAGGAGCATGGCTGTCATGGACGATGTTCGCTGCAGAATTACCGTATCAAGCTGCAAAATCTGGTGCTTTTCCTAAGCGGTTCGCAAAAGAAAATCGGAATGGTGCACCCGTAAATTCTCTAATTTTTACGAATGTCTTGATTCAAGTATTTATTTTTTCATTCTTAATTAGTGATCGCGCGTATAATTTTGCATTTTCGTTAGCATCTTCTGCGATTTTAATTCCATATGCGTTTACAGCTTTTTATCAGTTAAAAATTTCTATTCAAGAAAAAGCAGATACGCCTCATCGGACACGTAACCTTATTATTGGTGTACTTGCTAGCCTTTATGGGGTCTGGTTAATATATGCGGGTGGAATTCAATTTTTCTTATTGACAATGCTTTTATATGGGCCAGGAATTATCATTTATGCCTGGGTTCAGAAGGAAAATAAAAAGAAACTCTTTAGTAAAGGTGAATGGATTTGTGCTGGAGTTGTTATTTTATTATTTATTGTGTGTGTCATTCAGTTAATTAACGGTTCAATTAAAATTGGTTAATAAAAAAGTGAAAAGTGAGGGAATAGATATGAGTAAACGCAAAATTATAGTAGCATTAGGTGGAAATGCTATTTTATCAACCGACGCTAGTGATAAAGCACAAAAAGAGGCATTAAAAGCAACGGCTGCTTATTTGGTTGAAATTATCAAGCAAGGCAACGAATTAATTATTTCTCATGGAAATGGTCCTCAAGTTGGAAACTTGGTTTTACAACAGCAAGCTGCAGCATCTAAAAGCAATCCAGCAATGCCATTAGATACATGTGTGGCAATGACACAAGGGAGTATCGGCTATTGGCTTCAAAATGCGTTAGAGAATGCATTTAAAAAAGAAGGAATTGAAAAATCAGTGATTTCAGTTGTTAGCCAAGTTGTTGTGGATCAAAATGATGTAGCTTTTATTCATCCAACAAAACCAATTGGTCCATTTTTAACCCAATCAGAGGCCCACGAACAAATGCTTTTAAGTGATGACACTTATCAAGAAGATGCGGGCCGTGGGTGGCGAAAAGTAGTACCTTCACCAAAACCAGTTAGTATTTTAGAATACCCAATTATTAATCAATTGGTTGAAAATGGAGTTGTGACTATTTCAGTTGGTGGTGGTGGTATCCCAGTTATTGAAGCCGAAAATGAATTTGTCGGAGTAGAAGCAGTAATCGACAAAGATTTTGCTTCTCAGAAATTAGCTGAGTTAGTTGAAGCAGATTTACTAGTTATTTTAACCGGTGTAGAACAAGTTTATATAAACTATAACCAACCTAATCAAAAAGCCTTAACGACAGTTACAACCAAAGAGCTCTATCAATACATTCAAGAAAATCAATTTGCGCCAGGTAGTATGTTGCCCAAAATTGAAGCCGCAATTTCCTTTGTAGAGCATAATCCAAAAGGGAAGGCAGTTATTACTTCATTGGAAAATTTAGGCAATTTTAATACAGAAAATGCGGGTACAACGATTGTGAGAGGATAACAATTTATCAGCACAGGAGGGAATTGAAATGGAAAGTCAGTGGTTCTGCATCTAAATTTAGCCAGAGTCATGTTATACTAAAGTATAGCAACACATCAAAGTGGACACAAACTGACTTCGTTTAAGTAAATTGTGTATTGGAAAATTGATTCTCACATTTTTTTCACTAGATCCGCTCTAGATATCATGATTATTTTTCCAAAATATCTATAGGAGTTGAAGTACAGTGCAAAAAAATGAAGTCCAGCTAGAAGAACTAGGCAGCATTCGTAATAACCAAGTTTTTAGTGGGTTTACAGATGACGAATTTGAAAAAATACAAGATCATATGTATTTGCGCCAATATAAAAAGGGTCAAGTTTTATTTGATAATGGTGATTATCGCAATCGAATTTATTTTTTAATTGAAGGTTTAGTTCGAGTAGAACGTTATGATTCCAGTGGAACATTTTGTTATTTAGACTATGTAAAAAAAGAACATTTATTTCCTTATGGTGGTATGTTTTTTGATGAGTTTTATCATTTTTCAGCATATGCAGTCACAGATATTGAAGTCTATTATATTCCCACCGATATTTTTGAAAAAATTAGCAAAGGGAATACAGCACAACTTTTATATTTTTATCAAGCATTATCGACTAATTTAGAAAGCCATGAACTAAAAATTCAATACTGTTTAGCATCCAGTGCTACTGTACGAGTTGTTGAAACCCTAGCTATTTTAATGAAACACCTAGGAGAAAACTATTTTTCAGGAACCATTAGAATTCCTTATCCAATCACATTGAAAGAAATTGCGATTAATAGTGGAACGACACGAGAGACAGCTAGTAATGTGATTAAAACATTAAAAAAAGAAAAGAAGTTAGACTACTGTCAAAAACATTTAATTTTTCAAGATGTCGGCTTTTTTTTAGAAAATGGAGAAATAACATGAATGGTCAGCTCAACCTTTAGTTCAAAATCTAGCTGCTATGATGGTGATTATTTTAAGACTAAAAGAGTAAATAGACTATTAAAGTAGCGTAAGTAAAAGGCTTACGCTACTTTTTGTCATCAAAAAAGGAAGGCACTTAAAGCCTTCCTAAAAAATTATCTTTTTTTATTTTTTTTTCTAAATATGCTTTTTTTAGCAGGTTTTTCATCAAACTCATCATCGTCGTCGAAGTCGTCATCATCAAACTCATCATCGTCGTCGTCGAAGTCGTCATCATCAAACTCATCATCGTCGTCGTCGAAGTCGTCATCATCAAACTCATCATCATCGTCGTCGAAGTCGTCATCATCAAATTCATCATCGTCGTCGTCGAAGTCGTCATCATCAAACTCATCATCGTCGTCGTCGAAGTCGTCATCATCAAACTCATCATCGTCGTCGTCGAAGTCGTCATCATCGAAGTCGTCATCATCAAACTCATCATCGTCGTCGTCGAAGTCGTCATCATCAAACTCATCATTATCGTCGTCGAAGTCGTCATCATCAAATTCATCATCGTCGTCAGAACCTAACTGTGCCATCTCCTCATCAACATTACGATGGTTTAATAGAGAAGCTAAGAACAGATAAAGACTCGCAACAACGGCAACAAAGGCTAAGCCTATGCTAACATAAGATGCTTGAGTTAAGATTGCCATCACGAAGAAAGCAATTGTTACAATACTTATCGTTAACGAAGCCCATTTAACTAAACTAAATTGTTTTTCGGCTAACGTTGAACGTAAGTCTAGTTTATTATCAAGTTCAATCGCTTTATTTTCCAAATAAGCAATATCTTCTTGTGTTTTAGTTGCTAAAATATGTTCTTTTCTAGCTAAGTTTTCTTCGATACCCGTTTTGAACTTTTGGAACTCTTCTTTATAAACTAAGAAAGCTTCACGTTCAGTTTTTAGTTGGTAACGTTCATCAGCCATTTCATTTTCATGCTTTGCTTTTTCAAGAATAATGTCCTTTTCGGCAGCATCTTTAGCTGAAAATACATTTGCTTTTGCAATTTTTAACATGTTTTCAGCTTCATTTTTAGTATTCTCAATCAGTAATTGGGAATCACTACGTGCACTTTCTAAGGCCGTTTTAGCCTGCAATTCAGCTTTTTCCAATTTCTTCTTAGCTTCGCCATTCGCACTATTAATAATATTGCTAGCCATTTTTTTAGCATCTTCAATAGCTTTACTATTTTTTTCTTCAGTTTCAATTGTTGAATGTTCCAAATTTTGCTGTTGCAAGGCCACTTTGGCTTTGATTTCAGATAAAAGTTGTTCAGCTTCACGAGCAGCGCGATCTAATTTTTCTTCAGCAAGAGTTTCAGCATTACGGATAATTTCTTTTTCTTTTTCAGCGATATCTTTTTCTAAAACAGTTTGGCGTTCTTTATAGAATAAATCTAATTTTTCGATTTTTTCTAAATATTTGCGCTCGTACTCTTCATCTTGTTTTCTTTTTTGAGCTTCAATTTCAGCAATTTTTGCTTGCTGTTGTTTATCAAACTGAGCTTGCTTATCTTGATAAGCTTTCTCTAAGTTTGCTTCTTTCTCAGCATATTTAGCCTCAGAAAGATCTTGTTGCTCAGCGTAGATGCCTTCTAGCATTTTTAATTTTTCTTGATATTTTGTTTCAATTTCAATTCTTTTTTCTAATGAAAGATGCTCAATTTCAGCAATTTGTTCATTAAATTGTTTTTGCAGTTGTTCACGATTTTGTTCTTTTTCTTCCTTAATCGTTGCAACTTGCTCGTCGTATTGTTGCTCTAGTTTTTCTTTTAAATTGCGCTCCAAATCTTGTCTATTTTGTTGCGCTTCTTTTTCTTTTTCAAGCATTTCTTGTTCAAAATGTAATTGTTTTTCTTTAAAGTTCGTTTCAAGCTCTTGCAATCGAGCTTTGTACTCAGACTCGGCAGCTTGAGATGGGTTAGGATTTGTTTTTTGAGTGACTTGGAATGGTGTAACAGCCCGTCTAGAAATAGGTTCACGTACAGTTTTTGGTGCACGTTTAATTTCTGAAATAGGCTCAATTACACGTTCTTCAGATTTTATTTGATTAAAAACTAAATCACTTTTAAACGAATCATCATTTTTAGAAGAAATGGTTGTAGGATTTTCAGCCGAATCTTCAGATTGCAAAGCATCCATCAACGCATTTTTTTTGTCTAAAAAATTATGAAGTTTCATTGGGTATTGTTCTCCTTTTCTAATGTATTTGATTGGTATGTTGGTAAGATAAATTACTCCAAATAGTGAACAAAGATACACCCAAAATTGGCTGTATCTTCACTCGGTTTGTGCATACTAGTTTACAGGATACGATTGAAGTCCATTGTATCGTCTTGTTCTTGAGAAGCTCCTTGATTCACACCTTTGTAAAAGTCTGCAAAGTTATTTCTCATTAACTCACTATAAATTGGTTTGATGAAACCTGTGAATTGTTCATTTGAGGTAAATTGATCTTGAAATGCTTTTATTGTATAAGATAAACAGTTGTCCCATTTAGCCGATTTTGAGAAAATTAGATTTGTTTTATTACCTTTTAACAAGTCTTCAATATATGGTTGTAACAGTAAGCTTCCGCCACCAGTGAAAATGATGTGTTGTCCACGAGCATTGATATTGTAGCCGCGTACTGAAAGTTCATCCATAATTTCTTTTTTAACAAAATTTTGTACAACATGAGTAATGAAGCTAGTTGAATCTGAAAATCCTTCAATTGCTCCAATATCCGTAATTTTTCCTTCTAAAATAGCTTGATTGTAGTCAATTCCACGGAAGTTGACGTTTGGATTTTCGATTGCTCTTCTTAATTCAGCTTCAAGAGCGCGCTCTAAGAAGTTAACACCAGCAACGTCAATAGAAAAAGCATTTTTAGCATTTCCTTTATTGTCAAATTCACGGAAGTTCACATTTTGTCCGCCGATGTCTAAAACATAAAGTGAGTAGTAGTCATCAACTTCAGTCATTCTTGGTAACATTGCTTGACCTTCAGGCAACACAATCACATTCGCAAGTTGGAATGAAACTGGCTCCCCGTTTTGTACAAATTCAATGAAACCATCTTTATCGCCATAAATTAGGCGTTGGTAATCTTCTCTACGAAAATTATTTTGGAAATCCGTTGATGGATAACCCAACACTAACAAAATTTCTTCGTCAGGCTCGGTCACAAAATCAGCGATAGTTGCGTAAATACATAATTTGTGGTGTAACGTATTTTTAGTCAATTCAGTGTTATAAGTAGTATCAACACCTTCACCGACCATGTAATAGTGGCCATTTAATTCAAGACGGTATTGACGTAGCGAACTATCTTCTTCTAAAAAGCGTTCTTCAATAATTTCTTCCGTTTTTGATGGGAAAGAATTGACCAATTCTAAGGTTCCGTTATTTGAAAAACAAAAACTCTTTACTTCATTTTTTCCCGGATCAACTACAACTATTTTCATATTAATCTCCCTCTTTTATTTAGATTTTATAATAAATATAATAGCATGGATTCTCTATTTTTACTATTGTAAGGAAAATTTGCCCTTATACTTAATGGTCGCATTTTAATTACTTGAAGTCAATGGGTTTATGTAGAAAAAAGCGAATTATAAGTGTTCATTTTTGCCATTATAAAGGAATAAAAAAAAACAAAGCCAAAATAACAGCTTAAAAGCCTTTGTTTTTAGCATTACATATCATCTTTTTCAAATATGTCTTTTTTTTGACTAAAAATGAAAATTTTTAATTATTGTACCCAAAAGGTTTATACCGTTAATTTTTAAACGAAAAAAATTAATAATGCAGAAAATTATATAAATTTACTTGTTTTTTTATTCGGGTTAAAAGAACTTTTTTGGAGAAAAATCAGCGATAAAAAATAGGAACCCAAAAAGGTACTGCAAAGCAATTTTTTAGAAGATAAAAGGATGTATTATAAAAATAAAAAAATCAAAAATTAATAGAATTTAAAATTGAAAAATTTCTAAAAAATCAGATAGTTAATTATGGTGGTGTTAAGAATCTAGCAAACGAAAAAAAGCTGAGAACGTATTGTCTCAGCCTGATAGTTTAGTTAGTTTACATTTACATCAATTGCTTGATAAAATGCATTTGTTGTATCATAAACATTCCAGACGGCATAAATGACATGGTAGCCAGTTCGGTCATTTGGAATTGAAACTGTGTGTTTAAGAGTTTTTGGCGGAACAGTTCCATTATCATTAACGGATCCAATTTTGTCGAAATTTTTAATATCTAGAGGTTGGCTTTGATTCCAGCCTTGTTTAGTCATATAGTAATCCCAAGTTGCAGTTTTATGATTAGCAGTAAGTGTCCAAGTTAAATCTAAATTTCCTTTAGAAATCGCTGTTTTATACCAACGAGTTGGACTTTGTTGATCTAATGGAGCAAAACCTGCCAAGCCAGCACTAGCTAGTTTACCTGGAATAAATGTGTTTTTTGGAGCTTCGATACTTTGAGGTTCCCATTGAGCTTGCCCTACATTGGTGTTTAAATTCCCACCAGCTGAACTACCTAAAAATGCTCTACTACCGGGAGAAGAAATATACCCATGAGCAAAACTTGGAGTAGCAAAAGCAGTTAACCCTCCGACTAACAAACCAACAACTAAAATAGCTTTAAAGAATCTTTTCTTCATAACGACATAACACTCCTCTTCTTTTTTTGTTTTTTATAGCGCTTACTTACGCTACTATGTAAGTGTAACATGATATAACGTTATAACGAAATGATAACTCTTGTGTTTTAAGAATATTATCAAAAAGATATTGTGAATGATTTGTTATAGCACTAAAGAAGAAGCTATTAGTACGTTTTAAAAGGTCTATGGCTAGGACTTGTTTCGATATTTTTAGTTTATAGATGACTATTTATATAGAAATGAAATAAATTAGCAACTGAATTAAATCGGATATAAATAATGTGAATCTCAAAATATTGTTAATTTTAGTCTAGTAAACAAGAAATATAAAAAGAAATGCAATAACGTATAGCTTGTTGTCGTTACCGTTTCTTTATATTTTGTGAATGGACCCATTAAAATGAGTTTCTTGCTCATAAACTCTACTTAAACTTTACCGGCTGACACTAATATAGCTTGATCAGCTGTTATCTCCACACAGTTAAGGCTAGTTGGAGCAATATCTCCAGTTTTCCATAATTCAGCAAGTGGCTGATTTAATAAATAGGCAAGCATAACTTTAATTGTAATTCGATGGGAAACAATTAAGATTGTTGCGCCTGGATGCTGGTGGATAATCTCGTTTAAAGCTTGTACAGATCGAGTTTGAAACTCAGCAAATGTCTCACCATTTCCATTAGGCTGATAAAGATGAGGGTGATGCCAAAAATTAGTCCAACTTTCAGGGTAACGAGATTGAATGGTCGTTTTATTTTCCCCTTCCCATAGTCCCATATTGATTTCTCTTAAACCTGTTTCTGCTTTGATGGGAAGATTCAATTCTGAAGTCAGAAGATCAGTTGTTTGTTGGGTTCGTGGGCTATCACTGGTGTAACAGTGAGTCAGTCCCATATCTGCTAGTCCTTTAGCTAAGTTTAACGTCTGTTGAATGCCGTGGGCAGTTAAATCTGAGTTTAAATGGCCTTGCATACGCTCATCAAGATTCCATTCAGTCTGTCCATGACGTACAAAATATAAAGTCGTAGTTGTCATTTTATAGCTCCTTTTTAAGTATTCCTTACTTATCTAATGTACAATGAATCGCAAGCTCTGTATAATACAAATTAAAGATTGATTGATAACTTTTATTTATGAGAGGTGAACGAATGAACTTACATGGGTTGCGTCTGTTTTATGAAGTGGCTAAACAAAAAAGTGTCACACAAGCTGCCAAGAAATTAGCTATTAGTCAGCCGGCTGTTACTGCACAGATTAAAAAATTTCAGGAAGAAGAAAATGTAATGTTACTTATTCCAGATGGTCGAGGGATCCAATTGACATCAATCGGTCAAGAAGTCTACCAAGAAGCCCAAAAATTATTTGCGATTGAAAAAACAATCGAAAATCGAATACAAGCATTTACTTTGGATGAGCAATCTTTAATCAAACTTTCAGGAAATTATGTCACGATAAATTATTTGGTACCGCAATGGTTAGCTGAATTTAAAAACCAATATAAGGCTGCTGTTATTCAAGTCGACATGTTAAATACTGCAGATGCAGTTGGAAAATTAGTAAGTAACCAAGTGGATTTTGCCTTTATTGGCGAAGAAGGCGAAAAGTATGCAGAGTTTGTCGAATTGAGAAAAATTGGAATAGACGAGTTTTACTTTGTTGTTGCGCCAGAACACAAATACGCAAATAAAACTATTTCATTAGTGGAATTGGCGAAGGAATCTTTTATTGGTCGAGAAGCAGGAAGTTATACGAGGACCGAGTTAGCGAGCCTCTTTGAAGAAGCTGGGGTAGACGAGCCAATACCTACGCTTCATTATAATGGTGTTCATGAAGCCGTAACTGCGGCAGCATTAGGGTATGGGATTCATTTTTGTTCAGGACTCGTTGTTGCTAAGCAAATTAAAAATGGTGAGCTAGCACGTATTTATACTGAAGAACCAACCAAAAAAAGGGCACTCTATTTATGTACGCGTAAAAAAGATAAATTAAACGGAATGGAGCAATTATTTTTAGATTTTTTAATTGAAAAGCTCCCAAATGACTAGCTTTTCAATTCAATTTGGCAGATTAGTAAAAAAACTTATCAAAACTAAAAGAATATTTAAGTTTTTTTTGGTATACTTTAGAAGTTATGTCTAAATCTATCGATCGTATCAAGAGATTAGGAGGAAATAAATCACAATGAAACAATCTGAAGAAATACTAGGTCTTTCAGCAAATGAAGTGAAAGAGCGTCAGAATAATGGACAACAAAATGACTATCAAGAAAATGTTGCTAAATCAACTAAAATGATTATTAAAGATAATGTTTGGACCCTTTTCAACTTTTTGAATCTGGCTATTGGTGTTTGTTTGGCCGCAGTCGGAGCATTTAGTAACATGGTTTTCCTAGTTATTATTTTAGTTAATATTTTAATTGGTATTTATCAAGAAATTCACGCACGAAATTTAGTTGCTAAGTTGTCGATTATTTCAGAAAGTCGAGTAACGGTTATTCGTTCAGGAAAAAAAGTAGAAATAGCTGCTACGGAGCTAGTTATGGATGATATCGTTTTATTGGCAGCTGGTGAACAAGTTCCTTCTGATATGAAAGTTGTTCAAGGACGTGCAGAAGTAAATGAAGCTTTGTTAACTGGTGAGTCAGAATTGATTGAAAAAACTGCGTCAGATGAACTTCTTTCTGGTAGTTTTCTGTCAAGCGGGCAATGTTACGCTCAAGTCATTCATGTTGGAAAAGATAACTATGCAACACGGATTGCAGAAGAGGCCAAAGTGCATAAGCCACTCCAATCAGAATTAATGAACTCTGTTGCAAAAGTTGCTAAGTTTACTAGTTTCGTGATTATTCCATTAGGACTCGTTCTTTTCTTTGAAGCCTTTTTTATGCGTAGTGATTCGACTCAAGTTGCTGTTGTTTCATCGGCAGCTGCTTTATTAGGAATGTTACCAAAAGGTTTAGTACTCTTAATCAGTATTTCGTTAGCTACAGCCGTAACTAAATTAGCGAATAAACGTATTTTAGTGCAAGATATGTATTCTGTTGAAGTGTTAGCTCATGTAGATACACTTTGTTTAGATAAAACTGGAACGATTACAGAAGGTAAAATGAAAGTCCAAAAAGTAGAAATGTTAAATGATGTGACCGTGACAGACTTTGAAACAATTATGGGAAGTTATTTAGCAGCAAGCCAAGACAATAACATTACGATGCAAGCCATTCGTGATTATTATCAAGAAAATAACCAATATACAGCTACTGATATTTTAGCTTTTTCATCAGAACGTAAATGGGGAGCCATGTATTTAGAAAATATCGGAACTGTTGTACTAGGTGCACCAGAGCGACTTGTGAATGCAGAAAACCTGCCTACTGAGGTCTTAGGAGCACAAGAACAAGGCTACCGAGTATTAATGTTGGCAGTGGCTAAAAATCAAAAAATGGTAGATGCTATTCTTCCAGAACTAGAGCCACTAGCTGTTTTTGAAATTGATGATCCTATTCGTCCTAAAGCCAATGAAACATTAGCTTATTTAAAAGCAGAAGGTGTTGACTTAAAGGTTATCTCTGGTGATAATCCCGTGACAGTTTCAAATATCGCAAGACGTGCAGGTTTAGAAGACTATGCAAATTATATTGATTTATCAAAAGGCTTTAATGATGATGAGGTACGTGAAAGTGCTAGCCGTTACTCAGTCTTTGGACGAGTATCTCCGCAACAAAAGAAAATCTTAGTTAAAGCTTTAAAAGATGATGGACATGTAGTAGCTATGACTGGTGACGGAGTCAATGATGTATTGGCTTTACGTGAAGCCGATTGTAGTATTGCAATGGCAGAGGGAGATAGCGCGACACGTCAAATTGCAAACTTAGTCTTATTAGATTCAGATTTCACAAGTTTACCAGATGTTTTATTTGAAGGACGTCGTGTAGTTAATAATCTTACTAAAGTTGCCAGTATTTTCTTCATTAAAACTATTTATTCTTTCTTATTAGCGTTGATTTGTATTGTAACAAATCTAGCTTTCCCATTTATTCCAATTCAAATTACGTTAATCGATTTAGCCATTGAAGGATATCCATCTTTCTTCCTTTCATTTGAGGGAGATAAAACAAAAGTTCATAAGGGCTTTTTGAAAACAGTTCTAACCAATGCGTTACCAAATGCTTTGTTAGTAATCCTAAATATTGTCGTTGTTTATTTATATAGTCAATCAGCTAATCTAAGTGCTATAGAAACGACAACAGTCATGTATTATCTATTAGTAGGAGTTAGTTTACTAGCAGTTATTCGCGCATGTATGCCGTTTAACCCATTGCGTATTTTCTTGGCGGTAACGACAACAGTAGGAGTTTATGTAGCAGCCTTTTTATTCCAATCGTTGTTGCACATTGACACATTGACAAGTAATACACTGCCTTTATTTTTAATCATGATTACAATTTCAGCAATTATTCGTATAATTGTTGAATTAGTTAAAAAACGTAAAGTAGTGCCACAATTAAATTAAAAATAAAGCACCTATTTAAGAGTTTTTTCTTAAATAGGTGCTTCTTTTAATATTAGACTCTCGTGGAAATGATTGGCGTGCTTCTTTTGGTCTATAGTTGTAATAATCGTAGCAATGTTTTCCCAATCCCTTTTCATTGGAGGATAGCTCCAAAAGTAATATTGTGAGCTAAAATCATCTACTGAAACAGAGCTGAGCAAATCAGTAATGATTAGATCATAGTGTAGAGCCGCTGTTTGATGGTTAAATTCAGCACTTGTTGTAATGGATATTTTTTCTGGAAAATGGCGTAACAATTCATTTCTTAGCAGCGACTCACTAATTCGATCATGGGAGCTAATCAAGCGAACATGGATCTCGTTACAATAACCAAGGACATCTACATAACTACTAAGTAAAATGATTGTACTATGAATATAAAAATTAGGCTGAAGTAGGATTCTTTTAAATGGCTCTTCTTGACAAATAGTTGCTAAAGCATGTTTGGTATTTAAATAAAAGCAAGTGTGTGTCTGTTTTAGCAGGGTTGATAATTTTAAAAATTCACTGGTTTTAGAAAAGGAAGCTTGGAAATAAGTAGCATAAATCGAAATACATAAGAGTTGGTAAAATAATTTTTTATTCGTTAATAAATTTTGAGTTGGATAAATAGTAGAAAGTGAAGATAATAATTTATCAGTTAGTTGGTAAGGAATGGTGTTATTGATTGAATGCCAACTAACAATACCACAGAAATTTAAATCCGATTTATCAAGGTAAGGATAAGTACAAAAAATAAGGGATAAGTAGTCTTTTTCATTTTTTTGATAGTTGCTGGGAACTGTTTTCATTAAATTAAGTGTGATAAATTCAAAATATTCTTCTTTAAATGGATCAATAAAACTATCTTCAATCGAATGAGTAATAAAATTTTTTTGTTGAACTCTAATAAAGCTGATTGCCATCCGATAAGTCAATTTTAATTTTTCAATAGTTGAAAAGTAACTATTTTGACTGCTAATTATATTTTCAACTCGATGAGTGAGCACATGTTTTGGAACGCTCTCAAATGGCCAAAAGCCGCTGTCGCTAGTTGACCAATAGACTAAATAAAAAAATTCGCGAATCCAAACTTCATTTCCGGTTAATTGCAATGTACTAATATTTAGGTGGATACCATTTTTTCTTAATAAAATCGCAATTTTTTTAAGTTTTCGATATAAGGTACTTTTGGAGATAAATAAATGATCAGCAAGTTTTTCAGTAGTTAAATAGGTTGAGTGAAAAAGTTCTGATAATAATTTGAAATCGATTGTTTCTTCTATGTAGATGCTTTCGTATTTTGATAGAGAAGCATGTTCAGTCTTTTTGAGTAAAACACCTTTTGTTTTTTTGCTAATTAATTCAAATTCATTGCCGTAATCATAAAAGATTTGCTTGATTCGATCTATATAACGATAACAAGTATCGATAGAACATTGTAGGTAGTTTGCTAGTTGTTCAACTGTCCATAATTTTTCCTCTTGGTAAAGCAAATGGATTATTTTAAGTTCTCGTTGTTCTGAGCTACTTAATAACTCTTCCATAAATTGGTATCTCCTTTCATAATAAACGTAAAAAAATAGACTTCTTTTAATCAACTTGACTAACAGTAAGCACTAGTAGTTGAAAAGAAGTCTATTTTACCTAGTCTTTTAAATGTAAGATCGCTTTCACAGTTTCTTCCATATCTGCTGATTCAATTACTGCATCATGTAAGATTGGAGCCGTGAATAACTCTGTAACAGAAGCTGGAATTGGAACTTTTGAAAGTGTATTAAGTTGTTGTACAGTACTAAAATCACTAGTTTCTGATGAAATTTCCTTAAATGCAGCCATAACATGTTGTGGAAATTTATATGGACTGGCAGTTGAAACAATTACAGTGGGTGTAGAATCTTTTTCTTGGGCTAAATATTTTTGATAAGCTACAGTAGCTACCCCAGTGTGAGTATCAATTAAATAATCGTGTTCTGAAAAAATAGCTGCAATAGTTTCTTTAACTTCATGTTCAGAAGCTTCTGCTCCATAAAATTCGCTAAGTTGATCGCGCATGGAATCAGTAATTGTATACTCGCCAGATGTTGCCAAATCAGACATACGATTCTTGGTTTCCAGTGTTTCGTTTCCAGCAATATGATAAATTAAGCGTTCAAGATTACTTGAAATTAAAATATCCATTGATGGAGAAGTAGTCACATGGAAAGGTCTATTACGATTGTAAATTCCCGTCGTAAAGAAATCAGTTAAAACGTTATTTTCGTTAGAAGCACAAATCAATTTGTTGATAGGAACTCCAATTTGTTTAGCGTAGTAACCAGCTAAAATATTGCCAAAATTTCCAGTTGGAACAACAAAATTAATTTTATCACCAAGTTTAATTTCTTGGCGCTTAATAAGTTGAGCATATGAATACACATAATAAACAATTTGAGGTACTAAGCGACCAATATTAATTGAGTTCGCTGAAGAAAATTGATAGCCATTTTCAGCTAATTGTGCTTTCAATTCGGAATTATTAAAAATATTTTTTACATTTGTTTGAGCATCATCAAAATTCCCTTTAATTCCAACAACAAACGTGTTGTCGCCTTTTTGAGTGACCATCTGTTTTTCTTGGATTGGACTAACTCCAGATTTTGGATAAAAAACAATTATTTTAGTTCCTGGAACATCAGAAAAACCTGCCATAGCAGCTTTTCCTGTGTCGCCAGATGTTGCTGTTAAAATGACTATATCTCGGTCAACATTATTTTTTTTGGCAGCAACTGTCATAAAATATGGCAAGATAGAGAGTGCAATATCTTTAAAGGCTAAAGTTGCTCCATGAGATAATTCTAAATAATGGGTATCCCCAACTTTTTTTAAAGGCGCAATTGCAGAATCATCAAATTTAGCATCATAGGCGCCGTTAATACAGCTCATTAACTCTTCATCTGTGAAATCGGTTAGAAAAGCTTTTAAGACAATAAAAGCGACCTCTTGGTAGCTTTTAGTAGCTAAGTCTTGGAAATCAAGATTTAGTGTTGGTAGTTCAGTCGGAACATATAATCCTCCGTCAACAGCCAAGCCTTGTAGAATTGCTTGTGAGGCTGTCACCACATTTTCTGCATCTCGTGTACTTCTATAGTTTAAACTCAATTTTTTTCCCCCTGACTTTTTATAAGAAAATAACGGCATCCAACAATTAACAATATATAGTTATCAACTAGGCAAAATTGTTTCCCCTTAACTACAAGTAATGTGCATGTAGCTTTATTCAACTACCTAATTTATTGTTAAAAGTGTGTGTTGTAGTTTAACTCAAAATAAATGATTTCCTTATATTCTAACAGACTTTGAAAGAATTTAGTATGAAAAATTAACAATGTCTTTTTAATTAGCCTGTATAACAAAATATTGTTCATATTAAATTAAAATAATTCGATTTGTATAATACCTATTGTTAACAATTTCTTTGAATTAAGATAAATAAATCTGAATAAAAATATTATTGTTATGTTATGGTGATCTTAACTTTTAAGTTTAAGCTAGGGAGGAAAGAGCATGAATAAAAGTAGTTTTCAGATGATAACAGATTTTTTAGTCATAATCGTAAAGAGTTTATTGAGTATTATTTGCTAACAGAGTGTCGTTTAAGAGAATCAGATCCCAATTTTATTGATAATATACGCAAAGAATCCTTATATTTTTATGAAGAACCATTTAAAAATAAAGACTATATTAATGTTAATGTTTGTGCTTAATACGCAGAACTTCGTTTTTCATTGGGAACTAGTTTTAATGAAATCAATAGGATGCATACAAGATACTATCAATCTCTATTAGGTTTCATTCGCGAGCTTAAACTTAAGGGGATGTTAGAAGTTAGTGATGCTCAAATAATAGATTATGCGATAGATTTATTCGAGTCTGCAGCGCATCATTTTTACTATAGTACAAAGTTTTATTTGAATTGTGTCCATGGTATATATTTTACTGGAGAAGAGGAAGCTTGGGAAAGTGATTAGCTCTTAATAAGTATATGTTGAAAAAGAAGAAGCGCATAATGCTTCTTTTTTTGCTTTAAATTAATGGAATCCTACAATTAATCGAGTCATTATCGTAAAAACTGCTAATTTTTATTTTTAGCATGTCAAATTTTTGAAAGTTATTTGTGTCAAAGTTCAATTTTTTTGAAAAAATAGTAAGTAGTGATGACTATTTTTCATAATTTTCAATACATAGCTAAAGAAAGCCTCTAAAAATTAAAAAAAAAATTAAATTAAATGTGTCGTTATTTATAATTTTAATAATAGATTACTTTGAAAGTCCAGGGTGCTAAATTTTAAGTATCTTTCGTTATTTTTCCGAAAAAAGTATCTTTAGAGAATTATTAATTTTTTTGATACAACTATAGTGGTTTAAGAGAGGATTTCAATTATACAAGTTATTAACTCTTAAAAAAAAATTCAGAGCATCCTCGTATTTCGATATCATTAATTTTATAAACTAATGAGTCGTGAAAGGTGGGGAATTAATGTCCAGTAATATTTTAGATTATTCTTTGTATGTCAGCGGGAATTTTAAAGAGCATTATGCAAAAAAACAAGTGAAAAAAAATGAAATTATCATTGATCAAAAAAATCCATTCAATACACCAGAAAATAACCTATATATTGTCATTAGTGGACAAGTATTAGTTGAAGTCAGTAATAGTTTTGGGAAAAACTGTTACTATGACTTAGTTTCCAATAATCAATTATTTGGTACAGAAAGCATCTTAGAGACGCACCCATACCCTCGAGGGATTAGTTATCAAGCTAGAGCTATGACAGACGTTGTTTACTTAGAAATCAATAGCCAGTTTTTTTTGGATCATATGTATATAAACCCTAAGCTGTATCACTATATTCTTGAGGACGTGACTAAGCGCTATTTTTCAGTGACACAAAGCTATCAACTTATGAATGAGACACCAGTCGTTAGAGTCTCTAATGCGCTACTTAACTTAGCTCGTGTTTTGGATTTGAAAGCAGATAGTTCCAAGCGAAAAAAACTTCCTCTTTATATCAATCAAACATTCATTACAAAATATATTCATTCATCTAAATCTCGTGTTTCAGAGGCTTTTTCCTACCTTGAAGAAGTTGGAACAATTGAACGCAAACCAATTACTATTATTAACGAAGAAAAATTAAATCAAGTTTTATTGGAAAAATTACACGCTTAGTGTTTAGAAAGAATATGAGAAGGCAAGCGTAATTTGGTGGATAATTTTAAAGAATGAAGCAACGAAAGGGTAATTTAATCATGCAAACAGACGGAAATTGGAATGATGTATGCGTTTATGCCGTTAATTTCAGTACATTAGATGGTAGACATATTGAGAAAATACTTATTTTTCCAGAAAAATTCACAAAAGAAATTATTGAAAAAGCAGTCTTAAAAAGATTTAGACAGATAGATAAGGTTGAAAGAATTGAGGCATGGTGTGGAGCACTGTCTTTAAAATAAAGTGTAGATACAAAAGAAGTGATTGGATAGACAAGATGAGAATTTTTACTATATAGATTTATTAGAATAAAACCCAAAAAATTAGTTAATAAATTAGCTTGGTTAATCCATTACCAACGAAATATGAAGCGCAACATATACTGTTTTTTGAGAACAGTGAGAATAACTATTGCTAAAAGTGTTTATCGAGATACTTGGTGGGGGTGGGAAAATACCTCTTACAGGAGTTTTAAAATAAATCGTAGATGTGTTAAATCCATTCTCTAAAATTGTTGATATATAAATTAGGACTAAAGATAGTCAAAAGGGGTAGTGATACAATGGAAAAAAGAAAAGAAAAATCAGCAGGATGGATTCCTAAAATTTTGAAAAAAGAGGATGAGTACGACGAATATGACGACTATGACGAAGAATACGACGATGAGTATGAAGACGATTATGAAGAATTGGAAGAAAAAATAGAATTATTAACTAAAGAAAATGCAACGGTGAAAGCAAAATTAATGGATTGTGTCAAAGCATTACGAGAAATATCTAGCCAAAAAGATCAACTAGAATCACAATTAGGTCAGGAAAAAGCACTGCCACAGCATTATCAAACTTTAGAAAAAAAAGTAATTGACTACCGTAGTAAAATATTGGAAAGCAATCAAATAATCGAACAATTAAAAGTTCAGCTAGAAGAAGAGCGTACAGCGAAAAAGGCAGAAGCTCCACTACTTGAAAAACATTTAGCACAGTCAAAAGAGCAGTTATCTCAATTGACTACTTTGAATACACAATTAGAAAAAAGAGTTCAAAATTTAACAGAAGAAGTCCTTGGAACTAGTCAGGAAGTAAGTAAAAATAAAGAACTAACAGCACTAGTTACACAGTTAAAGGAAGAAAAAATGGTCAAAGAAGAAGAATATGAGATTCAAATTAAACACTTAAGAAGCGAATTAGCTGAATGGAAAACAGAATTGAGCCAAAAACAACATGAGAATGAACAATTAACAAACCAACTGTTTGATGAGCAAACAACTCATTATCGCGGAAAAGAATTTGAAAATCAATTAATACAAGCTAAAGAACGAATTCAAAAGTTGGTGTTAGAGAATGAACAATTGCGTTCCTCTATGGAAGGTTCGAAAAGCGAAATTGCTGATGTTATGATTGAAGCAAAAATCCAATCAAAACAAATGTTGGATCAAGCCCATGTAGAGGCTGCAAGAATTCATAATAAAACCAAATTAGAATTGCAACAACATAATAGAGAAGCTAAAGTTTTAGTGAATCAAGTTGATAGAATCCAAATGGAATCAGAAATTTTATTTACTCAATTAAAAGAGCGTTTAACATCAGTAACAGCAGCAGATACGACTCAACTTTAAGAAATAATAGAGCCGAAAAAAGTGCTGATTAAAGTCTATTACTTAACGTAGTGGAATTACTATGTCAAAGCAAAAAAATAAATCAATTAAAGGGTAGTATTTTAAAGCATAGCGATTCGGAGTAATAGTATTTAAAGAATTAGAATATAAGTAGAGAAACCAAAGAACGAATTATTTTCTTTGGTTTTTTTAATAAACTGCGCAAGACAAAGTATTGAAAGTAATGGCAAAGTGAGGGATAAGATGAAAAGTCAAACTATATACTATCCAAAAGAAAGTATAAAGATGGAGCGTAAATCTGCTTTTTTCGCTGTCTATAAAAATGAATCGATTGAAGAAGTTTTTTTTCGCGCATTTACTCAACTGAGTTATTTAGAAAAAAGAAACTATGAAGAAAAACATATTGAAAATATATTGAATACTCTTCCTCGTTATTCTTTAACACGTCAACTTGTGATTGAATTATCAGATATTTCGGTTGAACGTGACTCTATTAGCTGGGAAGTTTTTGGTAAAGAATTTGAGCGAGCCAACAAACAAATGCTTTTGTACCAATTTTTTCACCAAACACAAGAGGGGATAGAACACCTCGTTTTCAATTTTCTTCCAGTGTATAAAAGTAACGAAGGCTTTCCTTTACAAATAGGTATGGATAAAGCTTTAATCGATCAAAACATTACAGGAACTATGAATGAAGAGGAACGAGTAAAAAAATGGGAAGAAATAGAACAAATTCGAATTGAGGAAAGTGGTCTTCCAATTATTTTAACGTTACAGATGGAAAAAGAAGTTGAAAAATTAAAAATGGTTGACGATGCAGAATATAGTGAAGAATTCCCAATCGATGTAAACGCAGAATTAATGGATCTAGAGATTACTGAAATTAAAACGAAGAAAAATAAATTGGATAAAGTATATCAAGCATTTGAGCCAAAGGCTGTCGAACTTCAGCAAAATTTATCTGAAGTTACGCAATTTATCCAACTATTACAAGAGCAGATTAAAATAGAAGAACAAGATATAACTATTCAAAAAAAGCGGATGGATGAAGCGGTTAAACAAGTGAACTATTTACGAGAACAAACACTAGCCGTGACAGAGGAGCAAGAATCAGTTAAAGAAAGACTTCAATTACTAACAAATCAAAGTGAGGAAATTGTTAAAGAAAGCCAGGAATATTATGCTGAATTAAAAAGTCATAGCCAAAGTCAATTAAATAAAGCTACAGAAGTTTTGGAAGAAATACAGGGATTAGTGCAGGCGAAAAAATCTGTCGATGGATATCGTAAAGAGTATGAACAAATTCTTAATGAAGTTCATGAAAGAGAGAAAAGTATTGAAGAACGAATTAAGCTAGTCGAAACAACAACTATTGAGAAATTTAAAGCTAAGTTATTGCTTACACGTGACGAGAAGGAGCAATTAGAAATAAGTCAACAGAAGAAAGAATTAATGATTCGCGATTTAGAAGAAAAATTAGCTCGTGCTGAAAGCTATTTATTAGAGGATATAAAAGTTGAAAAAGAAGCTAAACGTAATGGCGAGTACGTTAAAAATAGAAAAATAAAGATTGCACTAGAGGAATACGATGCATTGTATAGCAAAGTTAAGTATTTAGAACATACTTGGAGAGTGAACCAAGAGTTGGTTGTTCGAAAAGAAAAACTGACAATTACAGATAGCGAATTACGTTATGAAAAAGAAGAGATTATTCAGATTAAACAAACGGCTAAAGAGGTTGAACTATTTGTAATTATGGATGAGTGTCGTACGATTAACGAACGAGTAATTATTAGAAAATGGCCATTTATACGTCCAAAAGCAGTATTACTGACAAAAGATTATGATGCTTTAAAGGAAAAATCAACTTATTTTGATTTAATTGAACGAGAAAACCGCAGTTTAGAGCGTTGGTTTTCGGAGTCTGTTTTAAATAAAAAGCAAGTTTCACATAAAAATCTAACGAATAAAATAGAAGAATAATTTTAACTGTCTAGAAAGTTATTTACCTAGGAGTCAACCTACTGCATTTGTTTACAACTGACTAATTGTCTTTATGTGTCATTTTATTAATTTAATGGAATTTGAGTGAGATAAAAGACAAACGTTTGAACAACGACTTGATTTTTTCATAAATAGATATTAAGGGGATTTTTTATCTAAGAGGAGGAGTAAAATGCAAAAATTATTAAAAAAGCAGGATCAGTTAGCATTGGAGTTATTAGCTCTTCTGTACTTATATAATGGTGAGTCGTTGTCTATCGTTTGGTGCATGGATACTTTAGGGGAAACGAACCGCCGATTATTAGTTGCTATTATTGAAAATTTATCCAACAAAAAAAATATGAATTTCCACATTCAATATTCTAAAAAAAATGTCAAAGCTATTTTTTTTGATGAGTTTTCATTGGATGATATTTACCACGATTATTATAAGAATTCAGTTGAAATTATACTATTAGATCGGATATTTGAAGGGAAAGTAAAAAATTTAGTTGAATATTCTACGACTCATTTTTATAGTTATTCAACTTTATACCGTAAAATCCAAAAATTAAATCTTTATTTTTCTTCAGATTTTAAAATTACAGTTGGAAAGAATAAAAATATACCCGGTAAGGAACATAGTATACGTTGTTATTATGCTAGTCTTTACAACGTTCTTTACGGAAATCGAAAGATGAAATTTCAAAAAGAAATAAAAAAATCGGAAAAATATTTAAAAAGTATTCAAATAAACTCTGAGTATCTCTACTCAAAATTAACTTTTTCTGAACAAATCAGTGTCATTTATTATTTTACAATTAGTCGATTAAGAATGGAAGAGTATCCAATTAAATTAAGGCCTTCATCTTTAAAGAATAGTATGTTTGAAGAAATAGTAGACAATTTTGACTGTTTTACTGAAGGACTAGAAGTGACAAAAAAACAAAAGAAAATTGAGCGTAATTGGTTGTTGTTTTATTTCTTGACAACTATGCAATTAAATCAAAAGGACAACTTATCGGGTTATTTTAATCAAAAAATATTTGAAAGTTTATACAAAAATGAGTCGAAGCCAGCAGAGTGGTTAACCCATTTTAATCAATGCGTAGGCAGCAATTTTAGCGAATCCGAACAAACAGTAATGGAATTTCGATTGTATCAAAAAATATATCAACACGTATACTTTTCGAAAGTAGTTGAAAGTCTATATCAAAATCCAGAAAAAAGAGAAGTAAGTGGCAGGGTTAAAAGTGTGACTTATAAGGTTCAATCTTGGTATGAGAACACACCTTTTAAAAAACAATTGATTCACCATGGGATTACGATTGATATAATTGTCGATTTAGTATTAGAACATACAGATTTTTTGAAAAGAAGTAAAAAAATCTATATTGGTACAAAAAAAGGCCGACATTGGGATCAGTATTTGGCTAAACAATTACTTACAACTGAATTAGCTGAGCAAATTACAGTAGTTGAAAATTGGGGGAAAACAACAGATTTTGTAATAGTCGATCAGAAAATACCTGTATTACCAGCCTATAAAACGTTCATTATTTCAAAAAATCCTTCTCTTAAAGAACTGGAAAACATTCAAAAAGAGCTTCAAAAACTATTAGCGTAAATCTTAGAGGGAAGTGGAATTAGTAGAAGGGAGATAAGTTAGTGGAGTTAAAGTTACTATATTTTATTATGATTGTCATTATTATTATTGAGTTAGTCATTTTAGTAGACCTTTTAAGGCTAAGGTATCAATTTAATAACTTTAAAAAAATGACTTTGGAGAAAAAGAATGTTCGCAAAAAAGAAGTTCATTCGAAACCAAAGAGAGTCAAAGAAAAAAGTAAAGTAGAAGATTATTTTGATGAAAATGATGACTTCAGTTCGTATTTATAGAGAAAGACTGCAACTTTAAATATAGGAGGATAATCTATGAGTAAGAAAAAAGTAGTTTCAAGAAAAAAATTCCGCATTGAAAAATCAAAAACTAAAAAAAATATTTCGCCTGTTTTGATGTCTTTGTGTATTTTTTTATTGTTATTAATTATCTTACCAATTGCAACAATCATGTGGTATTCAGGAGGAACTGAAATTGATGTTGAATATGGCATAGAAAAAGATAGTGTTAGCATAGAAAAAGAAGAAAATTATGTTGATACAAGTTCAATGAATTCCAGGGATGCGATGAAAAGTCCAGCGATTTATAAAAGTCGACAGTCAAGCTCTTCAATAAATCAAGAAGATCTTGCTGCAAACGAAGCAGTCATTCCCGAGGAGGAGACTACAAAGGAAGATCAAGAAGTTCCGATAGAAACTACGCAAGATACTAATGAAATGAATCCAGTTCCCATAAAATCAGTACCGGAGTACCATACTGTGGAAGAAGGCGAGGGCTTATGGCGGATTGCTAAAAATAATAATTTGACGTTAGAAGAAATCAAAACGTTAAACAACTTAACTTCAGATGTTATACAGGTTGGTCAAATGTTACTAGTGAAAAATTAAATTATTGTACCTGATTTTCAAGTTAAGAAGGGATGAGTACATGAAAAAATCCTACTTTTTATCTGTATAGTAGGAATGCTAATTTTGTCAGTACTTTTATTTAGTTATGCTACGCAAAAAATTAGGGAGTCCATTACTTTTAGCAAAACATTGAATGTGTATCAAAAAACGAGCTGCCAGATAGTTAGTGGCAACTCGTTTTTAGTGTAAGACCTATTTTTTCTTAATGAAAAAAGAAAGAGTGAATCCAATCCCAGCTAAGATAAATAAAAGAATGAAACTATTATGAACGCCTGCAGTTGTCAACTCGGCTTTAGATAATGTGTTAGAAGGGTTATTTATTTTAATTTGGCTCGTAGTAACAATACCTGCAACTAATGAAGTACCAACAGCTCCAGCGACTTGTTGCAGTGTACTAATAGTGGCTGTACCATCAGAACTCATTTTTTCAGGAAGTTGATTTAAGCCATTTGTTTGAGATGGAATGAACGTTAAGGATGCTCCTAAAAGTAAAAGCATGTGTAACAATATGACAGTTAATGGGACTAGATTCGACGTGAAAAATAAAAATCCAGTAATGGCCATTAATGAAATAAACGTTCCGATAGTGATTAGCTTTTTTGGACCGTTAATATCTAATATTCTACCAGCAATAGGAGCCATAATAGCACTTAAAACGGAGGCTGGCAACATCATCATGCCTGCAGTTGTTGCATTTACTCCAAAAACACTTTCAGTGTAGATTGGAAGTAAGAAAGAGCAAGATAAGATGATCATCATTACTAAGAAAACATTTGATAATCCGACAACGAACATTGGAAATTTAAAAACTTTTAAATCAACCAAAGGTTTTTCAATAGTTAATTGGCGCCAACTGAAAATAACTAGAGAGACGAATCCAGTAGCCAAAGATCCAATGACGACAGGAGCTTGCCAACCGATTTCACCAGCTGTACTAAATCCGTAGATGATGCCTGAAAAGGCTAAGGCTGATAATCCAATAGAAATAAAATCAAAAGGTATTTTTTTCAATTCGTTAATAGTTGTAATGTTGAAACTACCCAAAGTAATAGCGACTATTGCGATTGGTAATAACAAAATAAAGATCCATTGCCAACCAAACGTAGTTACAATGATTCCGCCATATGTTGGGCCTAGAGCGGGAGCAAAACTTGTCACTAAACCGGCCATCCCCATTACGACACCACGTTTGTTCATTGGTACTAAGGCTAGAATAATATTGAACATTAGTGGTAATGAAATTCCTGTGCCGGTAGCTTGGATTAAACGTCCAACTAAAAGTAACGGGAAGCTTGTGGCAAGACCACAAAAAATAGTTCCAATTGTAAAAATACAAGCGGCTGTTTGAAAGAGCCTTTTTGTTGGGAAACGTTTGACTAGCATTGGGGAAATAGGAACTAAAATGGCAACAATCAGTAAATATCCAGTTGTTAGCCATTGAATGGTAGCTCCAACAACATTAAATTCTTTCATTAAGATTGGAAATGCGACATTTAAAGCTGTTTCTGAAACGATACCCATGAAAGTTAACATCGCAATTGAGACAATAGCTAATAAAACTTTTTTTTCTAACTTAGTTGTTTCTGTGTTCATTGTTTACCTCCAAATAATTTTTATACATATTGCTATACTCGTCTTTTTTTAATTCTGTTACAGGGAAGTCAGGCTCTAAATTATGAATCATACGATCCATTAGTTTATTAAGTAGCTTAATTTCAGTTGGATCAAAATCAGAAGTCATAGTCTGATCAATGTCTTCAATAGTTGTAATAATGGTTTTAGCCGTAGCCATTCCATCTGCTGTTAAGGTGATAGAATTGTAACGTAGGTCAGTAGAAGATTGCTTTTTTTGAATCAAGTTCTTTTCCTCTAAGCGTTTAATCGGATTGGTAATAGATGAGGTAGAAATTTGTAAATAAGCCGCAATTTCTTTTTGAGTACAGGCTTCTTTAGCTAAAAGGACCTCTAAAATAAGTGACTGTCCAATATGGATTCCTAAACTAGCTAATGCTTGGTCGGCATGTTTTTTATGCAAACGATTCAGGCGTTTTGTTTTCATATTGATTTGACTAATATCAGATAACTTCATTATTCTTTCTCACTTTCTGTTATTGGATTAATAATACATAGGTATATAATACGCTAGCTTATTATATGCTCAAAGTAGAAAAAAAGCAATGAAAAATGAGAATTCATAGTTATTTAAAATAAAAAATGTCCCCTAGATTAGTAGGGGACATTTTTTATTATTTTTAAGCTTTAATTACGAGCTGTGTTTCAGTATCAAAGAAGTGACCTTTATTCAAATCAAAAGCTAAGTCAACAAATTCTTCTGGACGATGGAAATCACGAGCATCAACTTTAGAGATAAACTCAGTATCATCAACACGAGTATAGAGCATTGTTTCGGCACCTAGTAGTTCAGAAACAACGACTTCAGCATGAACGACACTGTTCGGATTAGAGTCTAAAGCTATTTGCTCACTGTGAATGTCTTCTGGTCGAATACCAAAGATTAATTTTTTACCATCGTAGCCTTTTTCAGCTAACATTTTGCGTTTGCCTTCAGGAATAGTTAATTTTAAGCCTAAACCATTTGAAATAACATCCCCATTAAGAGTAACATTAAAGAAATTCATCGCTGGTGAACCGATAAAACCAGCAACAAAAACGTTAATTGGTGTATCGTACACTTCTTTTGGTGAACCGATTTGTTGAACGAAACCATCTTTCATGATGACGATGCGATCAGCCATTGTCATCGCTTCTGTTTGGTCATGTGTTACGTAAATAGTAGTTGTTTCAAGTCGTCTGTGTAATTTAGCAATTTCAGCACGCATAGCTACACGTAATTTTGCATCTAAGTTTGAAAGTGGTTCATCCATTAAGAAGACTTTGGCATCCCGAACAATGGCACGACCTAAGGCAACACGTTGACGTTGTCCACCTGATAATGCTGCTGGTTTACGTTTTAGATATTCTGTTAAACCTAGGATTTCGCCTGCTTCTTCAACACGTTTTTTGATTTCAGCTTTATCGTATTTACGTAATTTTAAACCAAAAGCCATATTATCGTAAACAGTCATATGTGGATATAGAGCGTAGTTTTGGAAAACCATCGCAATATCACGATCTTTAGGTGCGACATCATTCATTAACGTGTCTCCAATGAATAATTCACCTTCAGTAATATCTTCTAGACCTGCAATCATCCGTAATGTTGTTGATTTTCCGCAACCAGAAGGACCAACAAAAACAATGAATTCACGATCTTTAATTTGTAAATTAAAATCTGTAACTGAATAACTTTCAGCGTTGTCGTATTTTTTATGAATATGATTTAAAGCGATTTCTACCATGATGGATTCACCTAACCAATCTATTTATTTGATATACTTAGTATAAATGAAAGCGATTCCTCTTCGCCACGTTTAGGTGCACAATATTTAAGCGCCTCTTTTGTGCAAGTTGCCTAGTTTGCTAAATCGATCTTTTCAATTCAAGATTCAACAAGTGTATCTGTGCTACAATGAAAGAAAAAGACAAGTTTAAGTATTAAACGCTAGGGGGATTTATGTTGAGTAAAAGAATTTATTTATTTGATTTTGATGGAACATTGGGTGACTCTGAGGAATGTAGTATTGTCGCAACCCAAGGTGCTTTCAAAGAAGTTAACCTACCTATTCCAAATAAAAATCAGATTAAAAAAGCAATGGGAATTCCTATTGAAAAATCATTTAAATCAATGGGCGCGGATGGATTAACAGCGAATCAATTTGAATCGCTACTTGATATTTTTAGGGAGCGTTATAAAGAAAATGAAGTAGATCATCTAAGGCTGTTTCCATACGTAGAAGAAACGTTAAGCAAATTGAAAGAAAGGTCAGTTGTCATGTATGTACTATCAAGTAAGAAGTCCGATGTTTTACAAAGGAATTTAGAAGAATTAGGTATTGACGCTTACTTTAAAGATTATTATGGGTCAGACAAGGTTGAACATTATAAACCACATCCAGATGGTATATACAAAATTCTTGAAAAATATCAACATTTAAAATCAGAAACGTTAATGATTGGGGATGCAAGTTATGATTTACAGATGGCTCGAAGAGCAGGTGTCTCTAATTGCGGGGTTACGTGGGGTTCTTTTTCTGAAGCGGATTTATGTACAGAGAAGCCAGATTTTATTGTTCATGATTTTCGTGACTTGCTTGATTTGACAGAGTAGAGGGAAGTAATGAGGTTTTCAAGGATAGGTAAGAAAAAGCTAGTTGAATTAGACTATTATTATCGTGGAAAGATGGACTCATTGGCAGTTTTAAAAGGACCTCAATGGTAATTAGTTGTCACAGTTAGTCCCAATAAAGTATAATTAAATTGTTATTATATTAAATGAAGGAGGAATGTTCTTATGTCTCGAGTGAAAACACGCGCCGAGTTAAAAGCTGAAGCAAAAGATTTATTACGTGGCAGATGGGGCGATGGTATTTTATTGAATTTGGTACCGACACTTTTACAAATCGCTTTGTTTGTTTTTATTGCTTTTATTTCAGCTGCTGCAATTGCATTAGCAGTTATCTTTTTTAGAGATACTGATTTTATGTCTCAAACAAGCACTTATACAGATGGGTATCAAGGGAATTCAGGAGGTGGCTATGGTGGTGGCGGAATATTTGGTCTATTTATTTCGTTGATTACTATCGGAATTTCTTTTACTTTTTTAGACTGGTTACGTCAACCGACTAAAAAGATTCAACCTTTTAAGGATGCATTTCAAGTTTATACAAGCAAAAACTTTTTAACAGTTTTAGTTATTAGTATTTTAAGTTCTATTTTCACTTTCTTGTGGTCACTTTTATTTGTTATCCCAGGTATTATTAAGGCTTTAGCCTATTCACAATCGTATTTTATTTACAAAGATTTATCTTCACATGGTGGTAATGAGGGAATGCGTTACACGAATTATATTACAGAAAGTAGACAGTTAATGGACGGACATAAAGGTCGCTATTTCCTACTACAATTAAGTTTTATAGGGTGGCACATTTTAGCTTTGCTTACATTAGGTATCGGTTATTTATGGTTAAATCCTTATATGTCAGCTACGTATGCAGCTTTTTATAAAGATTTAGCACAGGATCGTTATTTAAGTGGCGCTAAAGTATATGAAGATGTAGAAGATACAACCAATGAATGGACGAACGATTAATCAACTAAATAGAAGAGCTGTAGCAATTTATCTTGATTGCTACAGCTCTTTTTTATTGACTAGCAAATATAATTTCCCGTTCTTTAGCAAGTTTATAATCAAATAGGAACCAATACGTCCAATCAATGACCTGCTGATTACTTAATAAGCTAAGATGGTCACTGGGCCCTTCTGTTGTTATTTTTTCAAAATATGTATGGACATATTCAGGGAAAATAAAACGTGATGAGAGCGCACTTCGTAAAGGTACAATTCCATCGGTATAGGTTTCAGTTTCATCGTCACCAGCAATGGATAAAACAGCTAAATCTTTTGAAAGATGTTGTTTAATAGCTAGATAGTTTCCCAATTCAGGTGATTGGCCTACGAGTTCTTCAAAATTAGCGTTACCAGCATTTTCTTCTTCATCCAAATCATTAAAAGGTGCTCCGATTAAAACTAAGCGGCGTAAAGTTGGCACGTCGCTATCGTGACCAATAGTTTCTGCATAATAGGTTGCTGCTAGCCCGCCATTTGAATAGCCGACAATATCTGCTTGTTGAAAGCCATAGTGTTTTTTTAAATCAATCATTAAAATTTTTAACCAAGCGCTCCAGTCTTCAATCGGTGCGTTATTTTCTGTGAAGCCTAGTGAAATTAAGGGACGATTTGTATCTGAATTTAATGAGCCTTGATAGTCTAAGAGCCCGTCTTCATTAATTGTCACCGGTAAGACCTCTGAAGAGCTATCTTCTTTTTGAATGAGTTCTTCTGAAAAAGGTGAGAAAGAGTATTCATCGCCGCCACTGCCATGTAATAAAATAATTGGAATTTGATTTTTTAAATCCTTTTTTGATTGCTCAATTGAGCTTTCTTTTTTTGATTGGGCTAGATAGAAAGAGCCGATAATGGCTAAAAAAACTAAACATAGTAATGGAACCCACTTTTTCATCACATTCACTCCGTTTCTACTGCCTATTATAACAAAAAGTTGATGATAGAGGTAATTTACTTATTCGATTGTCATTTGCAAAAAAAGGTTTCTATTTAGACGTTGATGACGTATAATTGCTTTAAATATTGGCTATTTATACAAATTAAGGCGACTACGAGTGAGAATAAGGGGGAGTTAGTATGCAAAACACCTTGATTGTGCGGGGAGCACCACAGGAATACATTTGCGAAGTTGGTTGTTGGGATCAATTGGAAGAAAGGTTGATTCAAAGGGGTTTAACTCATGTTTTGATTGTACATGGTGAATTATCTTGGCAAGTAGCTCAAGCCAAATTTCCTAAATTAACACATGTGAAAGCTAGTTTTGATGTGTATCATAAAGAATGTACATATGCAGAACGAGATCGTTTAATGGCATTAGTAACAGAAATTGGAGCAGATGGTATTATTGCGGTTGGCGGTGGAAAAGTTACGGATGTAGTGAAGGCAACTGCTGCGCAACTAGTATTACCCGCGATTATTTTGCCAACCTTGGCTTCAACTTGCGCTGCTTACACACCTCTAAGTGTGATGTACAATGAGCAAAGTGAAATGGTGGGGCTTGATATTTTTCCAACAAGCAATAGTTTAGTTCTTGTTGATCCCGCAATTATTATCGGTTCGCCAAAAAGATATATGGTAGCTGGAATTGGGGATACTTTGGCCAAATGGTATGAAGCAAAGGTAATTATTGAACAACTAGAAGACCCTCCTGTTGAGGTGGAAATTGCTTATTTTGCGGCTAATTTATGCCAGAAAAATTTAATGCGCTATAGTACAGATGCTCTGAAATCCATGGATGAGAAAAAAATAAATACGGCATTCGTTAAAGTTATTGAAACGACAATTTTAGTGGCAGGAATGGTTGGTGGCTTTGGTGACGAATATGGACGGACTTCAGGTGCTCACTCAATTCATGATGCGCTAACGCTTATTCCAGAAGCCCATAATCAGTTGCACGGAAACAAAGTGGCATATAGTATTTTTGTACAATTAGCAATAGAGAATAAGTGGACTGAAATAGATGAATTAGTCCCTTTTTATCAGGAATTAGGTTTGCCGATTTCTTTAGCTGATATGAAACTTTCTAAAATTTCAAAGGATATATTTTATAAAGTAGCAGAAGCAGCTACTCAGGAAAATGAAAATATTCATTTATTGCCAGGAGATATTACGGCTGAAAAAGTATTTAATGCTTTTTTTGAATTAGAAAAGTATAGCAAAACTAAATAAAGATAGAAAGCCCAGCTTGAGTTGTTGGGCTTTTTTTATTCAATTAAAATGAGAATAAAAAAACGTGAATATACATTTTTACACCTGTTTTAATGTATAAAACATCTTTTAATGAGTAAAATAGAACTTTAAGTTGAATAAATAATCATTTTGATGTATGATGGTTAAAATTAAAAGAAAAAACAATTAGAAAAGGTACGGATAAATAATGATAAGCATGAAAAGAAGAGAGGTTGGTTTAGTTAATGGTCAAAAAAAGTTGGGTAAAAAAGAAGTTAAACAGTCTATTGGCGTTAGTTATTTTCTGTTCGATAGTGATTCCGGTGACTCAAGTTTCAGCAGAAACAACAGATACAAAATTAAAAGCAGTTCAAGATAAAGGTTTTTTAGTAGTGGGTCTTTCGGCTGATTATCCACCTTATGAATTTCATCAAACAGTTGATGGGGAGGATACAATAGTCGGTTTTGATATTGATATAGCGAACAAAATTGCTGAAGATATGGGCGTTAAATTGGCCATTACAGAAATGAACTTTGATAGTTTATTAGGTGCTTTGCAAACGGGTAAAATAGATATGATTATCTCAGGAATTGCACCTACACCAGAGCGGTTAAAGCAAGTTGATTTTTCGGATCCATACATGGATGTTAATCAAAAGGTAGTTGTCCGTAAAGGTGACGCGGATAAATATAAAAAAGTAACGGATTTTAAAGGTGTAAAAGTCGGTGTTCAAAAACAAACAACACAAGAAGCTTTGGCTAAAAATGAGTTGTATGGATCAAAACCCGTGTCTCTGCAAAAGGTTCCTGATTTGATTTTAAATTTACAAGAAAAAAAGGTTGATGCATTGGTTTTAGAAGGTCCTGTTGCTGATGCTTACTTAAGTCAAAATGAGGATATGGCCTATGCCGATGTTAAGTTTACTGATGGGGCAAAGCAAACGGCTGTTGCAATCGAGAAAAACAATCCAGCTTTTAAAGCTCAAATTAATGCATCAATTGATGAAATTAAAACAAAAGGTCTTTTAGCGGACTATCAAAAAAAAGCTACAGAATTGATGTTTCATGAAGCGAGTTTTTTTGAACAATATGGAAGCTATTTTGCAAAAGGAACAATGTATACTGTCTTGCTGGCACTAATTGGGGTGATATTTGGCTCTGTATTGGGTTCGTTATTGTCATTAATGAAATTAGCTAAGACTAAATTACTTCGTTGGCCTGCAGCTATTTATATCGAGTATGTTAGAGGGACACCTTTACTTGTACAAACGTTTATTGTCTTTTTTGGAGGGACAGCGTTATTTGGTTTAGAGCTATCGGCTTTTGTTTCTAGTTGTATTGCTTTGTCATTAAACAGTGCAGCATATGTAGCTGAGATTATCCGAGCGGGTATTATGGCTGTTAATAAAGGCCAGATGGAATCAGCTCGTTCTCTTGGAATGAGCCAAGGACAAAGTATGCGATTTATTATTTTACCTCAAGCAATTAAAAATATTTTGCCGGCTTTAGGAAATGAATTTGTAACAGTTATTAAAGAATCATCTGTTGTTTCAGTGATTGGTGTAACAGAGTTGATGTTTCAAACAGGAGTCGTTCAGGGCGCTAGCTTTAAGCCATTCTTACCATTAATTATAACGTCATTGATCTATTTTGCACTTACATTCACACTTTCAAGATTATTAGGCGTGGCGGAACGTCGTATGCAAGCTAGTGACTAAAATATGTATAGAAATAGCTCTGATTCAGGAATTTTTTATTTCTGTGGTCAGAGCTGTTAGTTGTTCATTAGTCAACACTTTACAGAAAGTAGGATGAGAAATTGGATAGTAAAAAATTAGCGAAGAAACATCAAGTAATACCTAATAATATTTTAGCAGATATTGGAACATTGGCGAAAACAACACCTAATTTAATTGATTTGTCGATCGGTGATCCGGACTTAATTACAGATGATCGTATTATTCAACAAGCTTTTTTAGATGTGAAAAAGGGACATACTAAATATACCGAATCAGGCGGAAGTTCTGATTTAATTGAGGCTATTCAAGATTTTTATCAACGGTTTTATCAACTGGACTTTGCTAAGAATCAAATTAGAGCAACGGTTGGGGCTTTACATGGTATGTATTTGACCCTGCAAACAATTCTTGATCCAGGGGATGAAGTGATTATTCATGAACCTTATTTTTCTCCATACAAAGATCAAGTCATTCATTCTGGCGGAGTTCCTGTTTTGGTTCCAACTTATGAAAAAGATGGTTTTATGCTGGATGTTACATTGCTAGAAGCTGCTATTACTAGCCGAACCAAGGCCTTAATTTTAAATTCGCCTAATAATCCTACAGGAGCTGTTTTTTCGCCAGAGACGTTCAAGAAAATTGCTGAGCTAGCTAAAAAATATGATTTCTTTATTTTATCAGATGAAGTCTATGACGGATTTAGCTTTTATGCGCCCTTTGTTCCTATGGCAACTTATGCGCCTGATCATACAGTGACTTTTGGTAGTTTATCGAAAAATTTTGCTATGACAGGCTGGCGAATTGGTTATATGGTCGCACCTAGTTACTTAAATAATGCTGCTAAGTTACTTAATGAGGGGATTACGTACTCAGCGCCGACTCCTTCACAACGGGCAGCTATTTATGCCTTAAATCATGCCGAAGAGTTAATTCCTAAGGTGAGCACAGTTTTTAAAGAGCGCCTAGAATATATTGAAAAAAGAGTTGCTGAAATTGAGTATTTATCTCTTCACCCCGTGAAAGGAAGTATGTACGCATTTATAAATATTCAAAAAAGTGGTTTGGATTCTCTGGAATTTAGTCAGTACGTTTTAAAAGAAACTAGTGTGCTAGTTATACCTGGTTTGGCTTTTGGAGAAAGTGGCAAAGACTATGTGCGACTAGCAGCTACTCAGAATTTAATGGTATTGAAGGAAGCTTTTGATCGCTTAGCAAAGCTACGTTTTAATTAGATGATAGAGAATTAGTAGAGAAAGAGAGTGGAATAGTGAAAATATATGAGTATCAAAACAACAACCAAGATGCAGTGATAAAACTAATTTTAGAGATTCAAAAAAAAGAATATGGTTTGCAAATTACGTTGGAAGATCAACCGGATTTATTAACTATACCTAGCACATATCAAGTTAAATCTGGTGGTTTTTGGGTTGCTTTTAGTGGGACAGAACTTATAGGAACAATTGCATTATTGCCTTTGGCTAATCAGAGAGTAGCATTGCGAAAAATGTTTGTAAAAAAAGTCTATCGAGGCAAAGAATTAAATGTTGCACAACAATTGTTAGGAACTGCTTTCGAGTGGTGTAGAGAACAAAAATGTGAAGCTGTGTTTCTTGGAACAACTGATAAATTTAAAGCCGCTCACCGTTTTTATGAAAAAAATAAATTTAAAAAAATAATGAAAACAGAATTGCCAACAGATTTTCCTATTTTAGAAGTGGATAGTGTTTTTTATAGGTATGAGTTGAACTAAATAGAAGAACTTTTAAGAAATAGATAGTTTGTTTTTATAGAAAGAAATGAAATAGATTTAATATAACTAAGTAAGTATTTTTATTCAATCAGTAAGTACCAAAAAGCGACTAAGATTGTTAAAGAGGGAGAATTAAATAACGACTAGAAAATCATTTTTTTAAAATTGCTAATAAGTTGATATTAAAAAAGAAAAAATCATAGAATTGTCTATTTCAGTCTGAGTAAAGGTGTGTTATATTTTAGGTGAATGAACCAAAATTAATACTTAGATAAATTTAGTGTTGGGTTATAAAAAGCTAGGTGAGAGTATTGACTGACTGAAATAAGGGGGATGAGTGTATGTCATCAATTGATAAGTATTGGAGTGATCGTCTAATCTATCATATTGGTTTTATTGCAAATGTGAGTAAAACGAATTCATTAGTTGAAAAAAAAGAGTTTCATCGGACATTTATTTTTCCATCAAGTTTAACTGAAATAGAAATAAAAAAAATGATATTTCACAAACTGGATAATGTGATAGAAATCACATATATTGAAGAATTTGTAGAAGCTTTAGAGCTGAGAACCGGAAATGAACCACATGGTATTGCTCCTGGTGATTATAATATAAATTAAAATTTCATACCAACGAAATGGCTATTACTATAAAAGTAATAGCTTTTTTTTTTTTTTTTGAAATTAAGTATAAAAGTGAAAAAGTCGATTTAAACGGAGTGGAAACGCTTGTTTAATTCTGTGTAATTTTTATGAAAAGTAATGATCAAAGATTTGTAATTATATAAATAGTAAGTGATTAAATAGTTAGAGAATGTTTATAGAATAATCAGTTTATAATATAGTAAACAAGAGCGTCTTTTTTTATATTACAATGCATGGTTTTAAATGTATTATCATTGTAATAAAAAACAAGGGTTAACATTAGCTTTTAAAATCATAATGGAGTACTATAGTGGTGTCAGAAACAAAAACAGGTTATTTTAATTTGAATGAAGGGAGAATACCTAATGAAAAATGGGGTAAGATTTATAGTCGCTTTGTTTTTAGTATTCTCTATGGTTGCTCATTTACCAATTAATTTAACTACTGCCATGAACGACGATGTTGTTCCTTTAGAAACTAAAGGAAAAGACGGATGTTCTTTAACCTCAGAATCTGCAGAAAATGAAGAAAGTCTACCACCTGCAATAGAAAACACTGAATCTCCAATACTAATTGCAACAGAAAACAAAGAAGAAGTAATTCGCACACATGAAACGAATGAGGAAGAGGGCGTGATCTCCACAGAAGACGTTGATGTTACATCAGAATTAGCAACAGAAAGCCAAGCAGGGGAAATAGCTCCTAGAACAGTGGTTTTAGGTAACAGTGTCTTGACGGCAGACTACCAAACAGGTGCTTGTGGACAAGGTGTTGGGCATATTGCTTTTACTTATACGGCAGTTTTGGGGTTAACAATTAATGATAACCCACTAATTATACTAGGCCTGCCAGCAGAATTAGCAAGTCAATTAAACCCAAGTCCAACTAAGCAAGCCGCTTTTCTTGCAAGTTTAACTGGAACTGTAACCTATCCCTCGTCTGTACTTTCAAATACTACAATTGACTTGCATGCTGCTACAACTGAATTTACGTTAAGTTACGATGTTACTAATAGTGCAGTAGTTCTTACGTTTAAAAAAAATACGCTTTCGTTAGGTATAGCCAGTAAATGGGCTACTGATGTGAAATTTGATACGGTAGCTCTTTATAAAAAGGGTATTTCTATTCCACCAGCTAGTAATGGGACAAGTTACGCGGTTAAAGGTAATTTTACTGATTTAGGTGGAGGGATTAATTTACTTCCTGGTAACCAACTTAAAAGTGGAGTGATCAGTTCAGCTACAATGCCCTTAGGAACTTGTCCAGTTTTGCCAATTCAGGCTCCAATTATCAGCTCGTTGGTAAATAATCAAAGCTCTGTGAGTGGCTCGGTAAATCAAACGCAAGATTCAAATTATGTCTATACAGTTAATTTGAATTTTGGTCGGGTTGATGGGACGGCGATTCCAGTAGCAATTAATGGAGTCGCTGTTGCAGCAAATGGAACTTTTACCACTGCGATTCCAGCCGCGCTAGAATACTTGGATACGGTATCAGCTGTTGTGATTGCTACTGCCAAAGTTGGGACAGATTTATACCAAAGCACCAGTTCAACCGCAACAGTCAGTTGGCCAATTAGTCCTCCAGTTTTATCGAATTTAGCGGCTGGAGCGAATCAAGTTGTGGGAACGGCGATTCAAGCAGTCGGTGGGAATTATAAAATGCAACTTCAAATAAATAATGATCCAACACGAACGCAAAGTAGTCCATTACCTGGAAATGGTAGTTTTAACTTTTCTTTAAGCCAAGTGCTTCAAGGAGGAGATAGCGTTACAGTCAAAACTCAAGGATACAGTAATCGAACGGGATTACTTTTAGTGGAAAGTTCAGCAATTTCGCAAACAGTTGCGTATACGAAACCAAGTTTAACAATTGTGCAAGTTATCGAAAAAATGAATAGCCAAGGTACGTGGGAAACTGCTACGGCAGCTGTTACTGGTCAAACTATTCGATACACGATTACGACAACTTTAACGAATACAAATGCAAAATGGAATCAATCTAGTGTTCGAAATTGGATTCCGGCAGGGCTTAGTAATTTAACAAGTGCCCAGATGTCTAAAAAAGATAGTGTTGGCACGATTACAAGTTTGGGAGCACCGCAATTGGTAACGGATGGCGCGAGTCCTTCAACCCAAGCTTGGAATTATCAAGGAGCACCGGCGAGTTACTTGCAGCAATCAGGTGAGTCACTGATTTTACAATATGTTGCTACAATCAGTGGGAGCGCTTTAAATACATCGTTACTAAATTCAACTTTTATTAATGGAACGGATGGTGGTGGAACCGCTATTCCACAACAAAGTTCGCAAAGTTCATTGCCAGTAGGGAATGGCACATTACGTTTTATTCAAGCACCGGCAACAATTGAGTTTCAAAATTTAAAAGTTCCGGCAAAGCAAACAATTTATAATGCTACAACAGTGCCAAATCCGCTCATCGTAGCAGATGGTCGCGTGATTAAAAGTCAATGGAGAGTTTATGTAAAAGAAGCTAAAGCTTTAACTTCAGCAAGTGGGAAAGTTTTAACTGGAGCTTTTATATATAGTAAAAATGGTGGAAATCAATCCGTCAACCAAGATAATTTAGAGATTTTTAGCTATACTTCCTTAAATGATAATAATGTCCCTGTGAATTGGCAAGCAAATGAGGGGATTCGGCTTAATTTAACTCCGAGTCCTAATTTGAATGTGAATGAAAGCTATCAGGGAAAGTTAGACTGGGTATTGAGCGATGGTCCAATTTGAGAGCAATAGCAGTTGGATCAATTGAAAAAAGTTAGGTAGTTGTTGGATAGTTTTCTAATTCCTTAAACAGGGGTGGAAATAAATAAAAAAGAGAGAAGGAGATTTTATGACTAGGGGAGATGTAATGAAAGTTGGAACGCTGTGCCTTTTAGCACCGTTGGTTTTAGTAAGCCTAGGAGGAGTAGTAGTAGACGCAGCAACAGCAGGTACCATGAATTCTATTTCAGATGTTACATTTACGACAAATACAGATCCAACTAATCCAGTGAACCCAACAGATCCGACTAAACCTGTGTTACCAGTGGATCCTTTAGACCCAGCAGATCCGCATGAACCAGGTACGGCAGGACCACTTAGTATTGATTATGTATCTAATTTTCATTTTGGAAACAAAGTGATTCAAGTAACAGATGCAACGTATTATGCTTCAATGGATTCGGTGAAAGATGTGACAACAGATCAAGTTGTAGCTGTACCGAATTATCTTCAAGTGACGGATAAACGTGGCTCAAACGTGGGTTGGAAAGTCACAGTTACGCAAAACGGTCAATTTAAAACAGCTAATACAACGCCAGATGTTTTGGCCAACGCGCAATTAAAATTAACGAATGCAACGTCTAATTCGACAATGAATCCTATTTTGGCACCAACAGCTTCAGCGCTTGTCACGATAGATCCTTTGGGAGCCTCTTCTTCTTTAGTAGTAAGCGCAGCTGAAGATAAAGGGATGGGAACGTGGACAACAGCTTTTGGAGATGCAGTATCAGGCGGGCAATCAATTAGCTTAAGTGTACCAGGTACAACAGATAAAGTTAAAAATGTGCAATATAAAGCTTCCCTAACTTGGAATTTAGAAGATGGGCCGCTTTAAAAAATAGTTTGAGTTAGTGAGGGGAAGCTGATGGGACGGCTATTAAAATGGATAGGTATAATTGGATTTATGATAGGTTTGTTGTTTTCCGGAGCAGGGTATGTATTTGCGAATGAAATGAATTTTTCAGTTCAAGCTATTTTACCTGAAAATCAACGTGATAAAAAACAAAGCTATTTTGATTTGAAAATGGAACCCAAGCAAGAACAGGTTATCCAAATAGAATTAAAAAATGATACCGAAGAAGATATTATTGTTGAAACAACAGCGAATACAGCCGTCACCAATGACAACGGATTAGCCGATTATACAAAATCAGCAGGGAAAAAAGATTCTAGCCTAAAGATTTCATTTGCTGAAATAGCCAATGTTCCAAAGGAAACCCTTGTGCCTAAACAATCTAGTACGTTATTAGATGTTCAATTAAAGATGCCAGATGAAGTCTATGATGGAGTTCTTTTAGGTGGACTTTATTTTAAAGAAAAAGAGGTAGAATCTGAAAAAACAGAAAAAGAAGAAGGCGCAGTAGCTATTGAAAATCGATTTGCTTATTCAGTGGGCGTTTTGTTAACAGAAACAGATGTCGTTGTTCAACCAAAATTAGCTTTAAATGAAGTTAAAGCAGACCAGAAAACAGGGCATAACATTATTTCATTGAATCTTCAGAATCAACATGCGGCCTTAGTCAAAAAGTTGAAAGTCGATGCTAAGATCTATGAACAGGGAAATAAAACCATTTTATATGAAAAAAAACAAGATGATTTGAGAATGGCACCTAATTCTAATTTTAATTACGCGATTGATGTAGTTGATACGGAACTTAAACCGGGCACTTATGAAGCAGAAGTTGTTGCTAACGACGGTTATCGAGATTGGAAAATGAAAAAGACTTTTGTGATTGAGTCTGCCGAAGCTGAAAAACTAAACAAATCCTCAATTGATGATCCACCAAAGACATTTGATTCGCGCTGGTATATTTTAATCGGTGGTATTGCGGTAATTTTTGTAGGAGGAATAGCTTATTGGTTAGGTAAGAATGGTAAGAAAACATAAAATGAGAGGAGTTGAGGAAAAGTTAAGGGATAAATAAAATAAAATGGTTAGTGTTTTTAAATGTTGTGCAGAGGTCAGCGTTTATTTTTTTATATCTTTTTTTACTAAAAAGCACTAAAGGAGTGCCTAAAACTTGTTTAACTAAGGAGGAATCGTACTATGAGCAGTCAAAGTCGAGATGGAGAGAAGAAGAGATTTATTTTTAACAGAGGTACGCTAAAAAAAGCATTTATCATTTCAGCCGCATCGGTTTTATTATTTTCACCAGCAGCACCTATTTTTCAAAATGGTCAATTCTTAGGCTTTCAAGATCAAACAGCTAGCGCAGCAGGTTTAGCTGAAGTTAGTATTTTAGGTTCTAGTACGTTAGTGTCTAACACTGGAACGCCAACTAGTAATGGAACTATTTTGAGTCCTAATCTTGACGGCAACTATGATGTTGATCTAACTTTTGAAGGACAAGCTTTAGCCAATGTCGGCCTAGCAGATCCCAAAGTTGTCGTGTTTAGCTTACCCCCTGAGTTGGAAGGGAAAGTAGTTGGTGGAGCAACGATTGATATTGATGCCAAATTACTTCCAATTACACCGGGGGATTTACCAGCGGTTAGTGTATTGATTGGAGCAGTAGATACAGCGCTTAATACGTTAAAGGCTGCTGCAACTCCACTAGGGGTAGATTTAACTTCTTTAACAACAGCGTTTGGAGCCATTCGAAATGCCCAAGATTTAGGCTCTTACCAAGCATCTTTACCAGGTGTTGTCTCTGCCGATGGGAAGTCAATTAGTGTAGATTTTACAGATGGTTTAGGTTTGTTTGTCAGACAAGCTTTTGTTGATACATTCCAACCTTTACGCGATGCTGTTAATCAATTAAGTTTCCCATTCCCTGCTAGTATCACTTTAAATCCTTTGTTGGCCGCTTTAAAACTAGCGCTCGATCCTGTTTTTAATTTAGTGGATACTCTTGTGGAAGATTCCAGTGGACTTCTAACTAATTTTTTAAGTGTTAATTTATTAGCAGGAACTAGTTATGATGTGAAATTTGCTGTTTCAAAACCAGATGCAGCGCAAGCTACGATTCATGCAGCAGCAGTTAAGAACCCAATTATTGATGCAAGTTTATTAGGCGCAATCAATAGTGAAGGTGCCAATGCAACGTTAATTTTTGCGAATCCAATTTGGGATAATTATGTGATTCCAGCCCCTTCAGTGAATCAAGTTTATGTTGGAGATGCAGCGATTACAGGTACTGTTGCTTTAACTAATCCAATTCCACCGGGCTCAACATTTGAAGCGATTGTAACGTTAGCAGATGGTTCAACGGTAACAGCACCTGTTAATGCTGTCGATGGTAGTTTTTCAATAGATGTTAGTGGCAAAACATTAACTGCCAATGATGTTCTTTCTACAATTATTCAAGGAACGAATAGCGGTGTTCCGAAAGATAGCCTATCAACAGAAACAACGGTTTTAGCGGTTCCGAACCCAGAATGGGATGCCTATGTGGTAAAAGAACCAACAATTAGTCCAGTTCATGTTGGCGATACAAATGTAACAGGAACTGTCACATTAAATACACCGATTCCAGCCGGTACAACTTTCACAGCAGTGGTTACTTTACCAGATGGAAGTAAAGTGAATGCCCCTGTCGGAGTTGATGGTGTAATCACAGTGCCATTAAATGGTTATGTATTACAAGCTGGTGATACTCTTTCTACAATTATTCAAGCAACAAACAATGGAGCGACTAAAGATAGTACTCCAACAGTAAGTACAGTTTTACCTGAAGTTAATACTGAATGGGAAAATTATGTGGTAACTCCACCAGTTATTTCTGATGTTACAGTTGGTGATACAAATGTGACAGGGACGGTTAGTTTAGCCACTCCAATCCCAGCGGGTACAACTTTTGAAGCAATCGTAACCTTGCCAAATGGCAGTCAAGTAACGGCGCCAGTCGGAATTGATGGCGTGATTACAGTGCCGTTAAATGGTTATGTTTTAGCAGCAGATGATGTGTTGAATACGATTATTCAAGCAACGAATGCTGGCGAAACAAAGGATAGTACTAATGTTGCAACAACAGTTAAAGCTGTAACTTGGGGCACTTATACAGTCGCAGCACCAAGCTTACAACCTATTTTTACAACAGCAACAGCAATTGATGGAACAGTAACATTAGCTACACCAATTCCATTAGGTGCAACATTTGAAGCTATTGCAACTTTACCGAATGGCAGTACGGTTAGTGTTCCAGTTAATGGGGATGGTAGTTTCTCATTGCCATTAGGTGGTGTTCAATTAGCAGCCGGTGAACAAGTTTCGGTTATTGTTCAAGGTACACTAAATGGTGAAACACGAGATAGTCAAGTCATTACAGCAACTGTTCAAGCAGTCAGCAATCCGGAGTGGGACAATTATGTGGTGGCAGCACCGGTTCTTGATCCATTGCGTGTAAATGATGCTTCTTTAACTGGAAATGTAACCCTAAATACACCAATTCCAGCCGGTACAACCTTTACAGCGCAAGTTACGTTGCCAGACGGCAGTACAATTAGTGGTATTGTTGCACCAAATGGAGCTATTTCGCTTAACTTAAATGGTTACCCATTAGTTGTAGGGGATACCTTATCTGTAATTGTTCAAGCTAAAAATGGCAGCCAAGGTAAAAATAGTCCAGCGGTATCCGTAACAGTTTTACCAGTTCTTGTTGATCCAGAATGGACGAATTATGTCGTCGCAACGCCAACGATTAATCCAGTTCGTGTTGGAGATACAGCAGCGACAGGAGCAGTTACGTTAAATACACCGATTCCAGCAGGTACAACCTTTACAGCAGAGATTACATTACCTGGTGGAACTGTTGTGACAGCACCAGTGAATCCAGATGGTGTGATTTCAGTCGATTTAGGTGGTGCTAATTTAGTAGTAGGTGACACATTAACAACGGTCATTAAAGCTAAAAATGGTACAGATGGGAAAGTTAGTCAGAGTGTAACGACAACGGTTATCGCAGCAGCAGTTGATCCAGAATGGACCAATTATGTGGTGGCAACTCCAGTGATTACACCGGTTTATGATGATGCAACAAGTGTGACTGGAATGGTTACGTTAAATACACCAATTCCAGTGGGTACAACCTTTACAGCAGCAGTTACCTTACCAAATGGTTCGGTTGTGACAGCACCAGTCAACCCAGATGGGGCCATTACAGTTGATTTAGGTGGCTATACTTTAGTAGCCGGGGATACTTTGACAACCGTGTTGCAAGCTAAAAATGGCGTCGATGGAAAAAATAGTCCAACCGTAACAACGACTGTTTTAGCTAGAGATACTAATCCAGAATGGACCAATTATGCAATTGTGGCTCCAGTGATTGATCCAACCTATGATGGTGCGACAGTGATTAACGGAAAAGTTACGTTAACAACGCCAATTCCAGTAGGAAGCACATTTGTAGCGATTGTAACCTTGCCAAATGGCACGACAGCAACAGCAGATGTTCAACCAGATGGAACCATTTCAGTAACAAATTTAGGTGGATATGTCTTGCAAGAAGGGGACTCATTTACAACGTTAGTTCAAGGTACGAATAATGGTGTAATTAAAAATAGTCCAACTGTAACAACAGTGGTTCAGGCTGAACCTGGAAATACGGAGTGGGAAAATTATGTTGTAGCAGCTCCAGTGATTGATCCAGTTCATGTAGGCGATGCTACAGTTACAGGTACAGTAACATTAGCAACACCGATTCCAGTAGGTACAACCTTTGAAGCGCTTGTTACGTTACCAGATGGTAGTGTTGTCAGCGCACCAGTTAATGGGGATGGCAGCATCAGTGTTCCATTGAATGGTTATGTATTACAAGTAGGAGATACACTATCCACTCTTGTTCAAGCAACAAATAACGGGGAAACAAAAAATAGTAATGCGATTACAACAACGGTATTAGGACCAATTGTTGATCCTGAGTGGACGAATTATGTTGTGGCGAATCCAGTGATTGCACCTGTTTACGATGATGCAACTACTGTAACAGGAACAGTGACTTTAGCAACACCGATTCCAGTTGGAACAACATTCTCAGCAATTGTAACCTTACCAAATGGCACAAAAGTTAGTGCTGCAGTTCAACCAGATGGTGTGATTACAGTTGATTTAAATGGCTATGTATTAGTAGCTGGGGATCAATTATCTACAGTTGTAGAAGCTAAAAATGGTACAGATGTTAAAACAAGTTCTAGTGTTGGTACAACTGTCTTAGCTAGAGATACGAATCCAGAATGGACCAACTATGTAGTAACAGCTCCAACAGTGAATCCAATTCATGTAGGAGATGTAGCTTTAACGGGAACAGTAGCATTAGCACAACCAATTCCAGCAGGAACAACTTTTACAGCTTATACCATTTTACCAGATGGTTCTAAAGTCAGTGCGCCAGTGAATCCAGACGGTAGCATTTCAATTAATCTTACTGGTAAGACATTAGTAGCCGGGGATGATTTGAAAACGTATATCGAAGCAACAAATGGCGGACAAACAAAAGACAGTGCGCAAATTACAACGACTGTTTTGGCTAAAGAAGGCAACCCAGAATGGGATAATTATGTAGTAGCAGCTCCAGTAGTTGATCCAATTCGCGCAGGTGCGACAGAAATTACTGGCGCAGTTACACTTAATACACCAATTCCAGCCGGTACAACCTTTACAGCAATTGTGACTTTACCAGATGGTAGTACACTAACAGCTCCAGTGAATCCAGATGGCAGTATCACAGTTGATTTAGGTGGTAAAACGCTAGTTGCAGGTGATACAGTTGTAACGTATGTCGAAGCAGCAAATGCAGGACAAACAAAAGACAGTGCTCAAATTACGTCAACTGTCTTACCAGCAGATGGAGACACAGAGTGGACCAACTATATCGTTGCAACTCCAACGGTTAACCCAGTTTACGAAGGGGATACAACTGTAACTGGAACGGTTGTATTAAATACACCAATCCCAGCAGGAACAACATTTGTAGCGATTGTGACATTACCAGATGGTAGCACAGTCAGCGCTCCAGTGAATCCAGATGGCACCATTTCAGTTGATTTAGGTGGAAAAACATTAGTTGCTGGCGATACAATCAGTACGTTAGTCGAAGCAACTCATGGTGGAGAAACGAAAGATAGCTCAACAGTGACATCAACAGTGTTACCAAAAGTTGTTGATCCTTGGGAAAGTTACGTTGTAGCAGATCCAACAATTAATCCTGTTCACGCAGATGATGTTGCAGTTACTGGAACAGTTACTTTAACTCAACCAATTCCTGATGGCACTACCTTTGTCGCTATTGTGACATTACCAGATGGAACTAAGTTGACAGGAACAGTAGCAGCTGATGGAACAATTACAGTTCCTTTAAATGGTGCAACTTTGGAACCAGGCGATGTCATTTCAACAATTGTACAAGCACAAAATGATGGCAAAACAAAAGATAGTAATCCAGTTGATTCAACAATTTTAGATCCAACAGGCGAGTCTGATTGGGATAAATATATTGTTGCAACGCCAGTACTTGATCCGATTTATGTTGGAGCAACTCAAATTACTGGTAAAGTAACATTAATTCAACCAATTCCAGCTGGAACAACATTTAAAGCAACATTAGTGTTGCCGAGTGGAACTAAATTAACTGGAACTATTGAAGCTGACGGTACGATCACAGTTGATTTAGATGGAAATATCTTAACAGCAGGTGATACGATTACTGAATATATTGAAGCAACAAATGAAAACAGAGTCAAAGAAGGTCCTTCTGCTTCAGGTCAAGTTCAACCTAGAGAAGTCGATCCTTGGGAAAATTATGTTGTCAAAGAACCAACTATTAATCCTGTTCATGCAGGGGATAAAACAGTTACAGGATCAGTAACATTGAATCAACCAATTCCAGCAGGAGTAACCTTTACTGCTGTTGTAACCTTACCAGATGGTAGTCAAGTTTCTGGAACAGTTGCAGAAGATGGTACAATTACAGTTGATTTAGGTGATGTAGTTCTTAAAGAAGGGGATACAATTTCGACAGTAGTAGTGGCTCATCGTGGTGATGAAACGAAAGAAAGCACACCAGTTGAATCAACTATTTTACCAGGAGAAATAGATCCAGCTTGGGCTAATTATGCAATTACTTTACCGTCTATTGATGATGTTTATGTAAGTGACACTAAAGTAACAGGTAAAGTTCAATTAAATACTCCAATTCCAAATGGAACGACCTTTAAAGCATTAATTACTTTTGCAGATGGTCGAACTGAAACAGTTGATTTAGCAGATGATGGAACCTTCAAAATTGATTGGACCCTTTTAAGAGCGGCTCATGCATTAACTGAAGGTGATAGTATTACTGCAACGATTCAAGGTACAAATGCAGAAAATCTTAAAACAGGACCTACTGCAACTACAATTGTTTTAGCAGATAAAGTCCCAACTAGCGAATGGGATAGTTATGTTGTAGCACCACCAACAATTGATCCTGTTCATGCAGGAGATCAAACAATTACTGGTAAAGTTACGTTTAATACTCCAATTCCAGCAGGCACAACATTTGTAGCCAATGTAACCTTACCAAATGGAACGGTTATTGAATCACCGATTGCCGTTGATGGAAGTTATAAAGTTACAGTTACAGGACCACAGTTGAAAGTTGGCGAAAAAGTTTCAGCAACCGTTCAAGCTAAAAATGGAACTGAAACAAAAGATAGTTCAGCTGTATCAACAACTGTTCTAGCTAAAACTGGTGGTTCAAATGGCGGTAATAACGGAAACTCTGGAAATGGTGGAAACACAGGCAACACAGGAAATACAGGAAACAGTGGAACCGGAGCAACAACTACGAATTATGGTAACAAAACGTATAGTAAATCAGACACATTCCCACAAGCAGGGGAAACACAAAATTCAGTGTTTGGCATACTAGGTGTACTAGCAATTGGTCTTGCTGGACTATTCTTATTCAGTAAAAAGAATAGAAAAATGACTAAATAAAAGAAATAGAAAACTCTCCTGACCTTTTGTTAGGGGAGTTTTTTTTTGTGCTGAAGGTGTGTTAAAATTAGGAGTATCCTTAAGATAGTTTGATAGGTTGAGAATCAAAGAGATATCGCCTAATAATCGGTGATTTATTTGCCAAAGAAGGGAAGTTTTTCTATGATTAAAAATTATGTTGAAAGTGAATTTGCACCTTTAAAACGTGTTGTATTAGCTCAGTCGCAGTTTTATATCCCTAAGGAAAAAGAAAATGCAGAAACAAATTTTCTATCAGAAGATTTACCCAAACTTGAAGAAAATGGAAAAGAAGTTTTTGGTGATGTAGCAGAGTTGTATCCAGATTTACAAAAGCAGTGGGAGCAAGAAAAGAATGAAATGAATCGGTTATTGGTTTCCTATGGTATAGAAGTAGTGCGTCCGAGATTGCTGACAGACTATGAAAAAGAGTTAGGCATTCAAACAGGCGATGGTTATGCTAATTTCTTTTCACGTGATCCTTTTTTTACAGTAGGAAATTTGATTATAGAGGGATGTTTAAGATTTCCTCATCGTCGTTTAGAAATACTAGCGATGAGAAATTTATTAATTGCGGAATCACAATCAAAAGAGAGTCTTTATTTTGCTACCCCACAACCAGATATTTCAGATGGAGAAACAAGTGAAGCAGGACCGTTTTTAGAGGGTGGCGATATACTTGTCTATGGAAAAACAATTTTTGTTGGTTATTCTGGTTTGGCTAGTAATATAGTGGGTATCAAGTGGTTAGAATCTGTTTTAGTTCATTGGGATTATAAAGTCGTTCCTGTCAGGCTTCATAAAGATATCTTACATTTGGACTGTGCATTAAGCTTGGTTAAAGAGGGCTTAATGATTTGTTGTGAAGAAGCATTTTTAGATGGAATTCCTAAAGAATTAAAAAGCTGGTCGAGTATTAAGATTTCATTGAAAGAAGCTTCTTTATTGATGGCGAACGGTTTGCCAATTAATGAGTCGGTCTATATTACAGATAGTTCCTTCACACGAATCATTAAGGAGTTAGAAAGTTATGGGATTAAAGTAGAAACGCTGGATTATCAAGTTTCAAGAAGATTTGGTGGTTCGTTCCGTTGCACAACGCAGGCGTTACTAAGAAATAATAATGAATAATAGGGTTAAAAAAACTCGTCCGGTTGTTTGAATGGACGAGTTTTTTAAAATTTTTCTTTTTTCTCACGGAAGTTTCGAATGTTATGATTGAAGACTTCTGACAAAACAAGCCCTGCAGCAATAGCACCAGCAATCATCAATGCTCGAACAGCAAATGAAACGGCCTCGACATAATCACCTAACACCAGATTTCGAACGGATTGATAAGCCAAGCTACCAGGAACTAACGGCACAATCCCAGGAATGTTAAAAATAGTAACGGGTAACCTTTTATGTTTCGAAAAATAGTAACTAGCGAGTGCCACGGTAAAAGCACCTAAAAAAGTTGCAAAAACATCCCCACTACCGAAACTATCAGCACTCCAATAAACCATCCACCCCAGCATTCCAGTTAGACCACAGGCAATTAATGAACGTTTTGGAACATTGGTAATAATGGCAAAAGCGGCTGTCGTTAAAAAACTAAATGAAAATTGAACAATTAAAGTAAAAATCAAGCGATGACCTCCTTAGTAAAAAGTTTGTTGAGCCGCTTAGGTCTGGCAGAAAAATAGGAAATTCCAATAAAAGTGTCTTTTACTTTTTTGGGAATTTATCTTTTTTCCGAAGAACTGGCCATAATAAAAAGTTTGTTGAGTCGAAAGCCGTTATCAGTAAAACAATTGAAAAACAACTGCAATCCCAACACCGATCATGCAAGCTGTAATTAAAGCTTCTGTTCCCCGAGCCATGCCTGAAAGTAAATGACCGGCTAGTAGATCTCGTACAGCATTAGTAATTGGAACTCCAGGAACTAAGGGCATTACGCACCCAATGATAATCGTATCAAGGTTGATTCCTAAGCCAAACCTAACTGTGAATATGGCTAAAATCCCAATAATAAAGGATGCAAAAAATTCAGCTAAAAATTTAATTTTTAAGAAATCCGCACTGTAAAAAAACACTAGAAAACCGATAGCACCAATTAAACAAGTGGCTGCTAAATCAGGCCAAGAACCGCCAAAAAGAATCATCAAAGTTCCGCTAACGACAGCTGCAGAAATTGTTTGAAGCCAAATTGGAAAAAAATTGGTATCTTTTTCTAAATGTTTTAATTTTATGGATAATTCAGTTAAATCTATTTTTTTAGCAGCAAAATCACGGGATAAGTCGTTGACCTTAGAAACTTTTTCCAAGTTAATGGTTCGACTGGGTATTTGTTGCATTTTTAAACCAGTTTCGCCTTCTAATCCCATAAAAATACCTGTGGGAGTTACAAAACTGATACCTGTATGCCCATTCAAATTAGCCGCAATACGGTTCATCGTATCTTCAACACGGTACATTTCTGCACCACTTTCCATCATGATTTTTCCAGCTAGTAGACAGGTATCTAACAGTAAATCAATTGTTTTGTTTGTCATGGGCTTTGTCGTCCTCCTAACGTGATCTCTTTATTTCTAATAATAGCGCAAAAAAAAGTTTTGTGCTAGTTTAAAAACAACATAGGTTAAACAATAAAAAATGAAGTCAATTTTATTTTGTGGTGGCTACTAGAAAATTTTATTGAAAGCACAATAGTGAATAAAGTCAAACAATGATATACTAATAGAAAGTTTATTTATACATACTAAATGGAAGAGGTGAGTGAGATGATGAATACGTATAAATTAATTTTAATTATGCTCCCGCCGCTTCCCGGCGTAAGATGTTTTTTTTCAACCTTTTAATTTAGTTTTATAAAAGCTCTTAAGAGCTTTTAATATAGGAGGAAGTATTTTGAAAAAAAGCATCGAAACGAAAGTGAAAGCACCCGCTTTATTATTATTAATCGTGTTGGTTGGATTTCCGCAAATTAGTGAGACAATCTTTACTCCTTCACTACCAGATATTGCACTGGCTTTTCAGACAACAATGGGAAGCGTTCAGTTAACTTTAAGTATTTATTTTTTTGCCTTTGCTCTAGGAGTCTTTTTTTGGGGGCTTATTTCGGATTATATTGGGCGTCGTCCAGCGATTCTTTATGGTGTAGTGCTCTATGGAGTTGGAAGTTGTCTTTGTTTGTGGGCAGATACAATTGAATTTCTATTGTTTGCTCGTTTTGTCCAAGCTTTTGGGGCTAGTACAGGTTCAGTCGTGACTCAAACCATTCTGCGTGAGAGTACTACTGGAAACCAGCGTCATGCTCTATTTGCTCAAATTTCAGCCGCGTTAGCATTTACACCAGCAATTGGTCCATTAATTGGCGGATTTGTCGACCAGTATTGGGGATTCTCAGCCGTTTTTCTGGTTTTAGTCGTTATGAGTATTGGCGTATTTGGTTATGCTTACTTTGGATTGGATGAGACTTTGGACGCTAGCAGTCGTTCGTCGGTTGCCTTAAGGCCTATTTTTAAACGTTTCCTGAAAAATAAGAAAGTCTTGACCTATGGTTTTTTAATTGGAGCTATTAATGGCGTATTGTTTAGTTATTACGCTGAGGCACCTTTTATCTTTATGGAATACTTCCACTTGTCGGCAGCTATCTATGGTCTTTTAGGAATTGTGATCGCATTAGCCTTAATTATTGGTTCGATGCTATCGAAACGTTGGTTGGCTATTTGGCAACCAGAAAAAATTATTTTCAAAGGCATTCAAATTATGCTTGTGGGAGCAGTCATTCTATTAACCCTTAGTTTTTTTAATTTCATACCAGGGGTAATCCAATTTTCGTGTTATCTTATTGGAATATTTATAACACTGATTGGAACTGGAACAGCGTTACCAAATTGTTTAAGTTTAGCCTTAGTTGATTTTCAAGATGTAATTGGGTCGGCAGGAGGGATTTTCAGCTTATACTATTATTTATTGGTTAGTTTGATAACTTTAGGTATGAGTGTCTTGCATAATGGCACATTATGGGCAATGCCGCTTTATTTTATTGGGATAGGCATATTCATGCTCATTTTAACTAAGAGATTTATCTATTTATTGAAGGAATAAATTAAGTTTTGGCAAGTTTTATCTGATGAAAGTTAGATAAAACTTGCTATTTTTACGTTGAAGTAGTCTATTTTTGTTTACTTTGGCAAATCGCTTTCTTTTTAGCTGTAAATCCTGTATCATCAGATAAATATAAAAATATAATTTGCAAGGAAAGGGTTGAATGTGTTGGAACAAAAAGTCGTTGAAAAATTACCAAAAGTTGAACTACATTGTCATTTAGATGGATCAGTTAGTCGCAAAACTATTCGGAAAATTGCTGAGGCGCAAGATTATTCATTGCCTGAAAGTGAAGCTGAATTAAGAAAACTTGTTCAAGCAGGGGATGAATGCCAAAGCTTGTTAGAGTATATTGGGAAATTTGATACGGTTTTAGATTGTTTACAAGTTGAAGAAGCCATCACAGAAGCTGCTTATGATTTAATTGGTGATGTTAAAAAGGAAAATGTCACTTATATAGAAGTTCGTTTTGCACCGATGCTTTCTACGCATAAAGGATTATCTGCAGATCAAGTCGTTCAAGCAACTTTGAATGGATTGAAAAAAGGCGAAGCAGATTTTGGTGTCACAAGCCGTGCAATTTTATGTATGATGCGTCATCATGATGATCAAAAAAATCATGAAATAATTGAGTTAACCAAAGAGTATCTAGGTCAAGGTGTTGTGGGTATTGATTTGGCAGGAGATGAAGCTAAGTATCCTGCAGGGGACTACAAATCGTTACTAAAAGTAGCTTTAGAGTACAATTTACCAATTACTTTACATGCAGGTGAGTGTGGTTGTGCTGGAAATGTCCGTGAGTCTATTGATATGGGAGCAACACGTATCGGTCATGGGATTGCTTTAAAGGATGATCCAGAGATTCTAGCCTATTGTATTGAAAATGGAATTACTGTTGAAATGTGCCCTAATAGTAACTTGCAAACTAAAACAGTCACTGAATGGAGTGACTATCCTTATTTGAAATTCAAAGATGCTGGTTTGAAAATTTCATTAAATACTGATAATCGGACGATTACAGACACGAATTTAACCAAAGAGTTTATGACGTTAGATAATCTTTATCAGATTGGATATGCTGGTATGCAAGAGCTGACAGAAAATGGTATTAAGGCTAGTTTTGTTGATGAACAAACGAAAAAAGCTTTATTACAAACAGTTAAAACAGCTTATCAAGAAGTGCGTTAACAAAGTAAAAAGACTAAGTAATTAGTCTTTTTATTTTTTTGTTAAATCAAGGTTTTTCTTAAATGGGGCAAATTTGTGACGAAAGTTGTTGGAAATCAATAAGATTATAAAATAAATATCTCTTTATCTAGTTTAAATGAACACTAAATGTTACGCTAAAATTGGAGTATATTTTAGTAACATAGAATAAAATTAGGAGGAGTTTTAATGGAAAGTAACTACACGAGTTTGGGAAAAGTAAAAACAGGATTGACAACAGTTCAAGGTATTTTTATTGTAGGAAGCATCTATTCTTTGCTAAATATTATTGTACAGTTTATGATGTCTACTCAGTCGATGGTGATGTCTGAAGGTGGAGAGTACACCCCTAGCATGTGGGATCAATTTAGTGGGATTTTTAACCAAATTACAAGTTATATTGGTGTGCCAGGTAGTTTATTATTTTCTATTTTAGCAGTTATGATTGCGACCTTTGGAAAAGAAATTATTACGCGATTAGATCAGCAAGAGCCTTTATATTCAACTGAAAATGCAGCTACAATCAAAAAAATGTCACTTGTAACTATCAGTATTGGCACGGTAGCAAGTATCTTAGTGTTAGTTGGTATAGTAGCAACTTTTTTACAACAACAAGCAGTTATGAATATGGATATGGAAGCTGCCTCTTCAGGTATGTATGAAATGAAATGGTATGATAGTTACCAATGGGTATTTGGAAGTGAAATAGCTGGTGGATTTGTATTAATTATTGGCTATATAGGCTTGTATTTAGCATTGGTTGGTTTGGCAAACTTTTTCACAGATAAAATTACTAAAGAAGCATAGTCACTAAGTCTTTTCTTTGTTATACTAAATAGGAAGAACGGGAATAAATGTTGTTCTTCCTTACATAGAGTTTAGTCAAAAACTCATGATAAAAAGTTCTAGTGAGGCATCTGCCCTACTAGAACTTTTATCATGAGGAGAATGTTCTTTATATAGAAGCTATGTAAAAAAATAATGAGCATAGGCTTGGAGTCTAGCTCAAATTAAAGGAATGGGGAACAAACAAATGTCAAAAAAACGTGGATTTGAAGTAATCGAAAAATACAATCAAGCAGGAATTAATTTGCCAACACGAGCAACAAAGCAAGCTGCAGGCTATGATTTCGAAGCGGCAGAGGATATTGTGATTCCAACTTTTTGGAAAACGTTGTTTAAGACAGTTATCTGGGAAGTAACTGGAGCGTTTAAGGAAGTTCAAGTAGCAGAGGTAGATCAACGCTTTTTAAAACCTATTTTAGTTCCAACTGGAATTAAATCATATATGGGCGCGGATGAATATTTACAATTAGCAAATCGCTCAGGAAACCCTTTGAAAAGTTTTTTAATTTTAGCTAATGGTGTTGGCGTTATTGATGCGGATTATTATAACAATGAGGCTAATGAAGGGCATATCATGTTTCAATTTTTAAATTTTGGTTTAACAGATAAGGTAATTAAAAAGGGCGAACGTATTGGTCAAGGAATTTTCTTACCTTTTTTAAAGGCAGATAATGAGACTGATATTGTTGGAGAGCGAACTGGCGGATTTGGTTCCTCTGGGAAATAGTCTTTATATAGAAGAATTTGAAAAGAAGATTAGAATAGTTATTCTAATCTTCTTTTTGTTTTAGTAAATTTGGATTCCGTTGCTTAGCAATGAGAGTCCATTTTATTGAAGCTGAGTTTGACAAAAACACCAAAAATGTACTTTTCAAACGACAAAACTGAGTAGTTTAGCTAAGTTATAAAAGTATAAAATTGTAGTTAAATGCAAGTGTTGAAAGAAATTAGTTAAAATAAATTTTTAAAATTGTATATAAATAAATTCGTTTGATTATTTCTATCAAGAAAAGTAAAATTCAGCATGGTTAGAAGGTTTAAACGAATTAATTCAATTTAAATTAGGATAATTAAATAGAAGGAAGACCAAGTATCATGATGTAAAAGATAGATTTAAATAAATAAAACATTGTTAAAAAAAGTGTTTTTTGTATATGTTTATAAAATTTAACTGTATAGTAGAAGCATAGAATAGTGGAAATTACTACGTGACGTGGTGAAAGTAAAAAAGCATTTCTTTTTATTAGGTGTTATTATAATTAGTATAAAGTATAAAATATGAAGAGGGCTAACTTTTGCCTTGTAGGCCTTAAAAATAATAGGATGACTGAACTAAATAGATTATATAGTCCCTAATTCAACTAACAACATACCACAAACTCGCAGAGATTCTTACTATTCTAAAAAATTGAAGGGAGGAAAATAAAATGGTAAGTAATGGAATAGAAGCTTATTGGCAAGATGCAGTTATTTATGTGGTTTGTTTCCAAGTAAGGAACTCCAACGGAAATTATCGAGATATAAAAAAGAATTTGATTTTTAAAGAAGAACTCTCTGAACAAGAAGTAGCAGACATTATTACACGAAAATTTAGCAATGTTCAAAAAGTCAAATACGTGGACTGCTGGTCGGAAGCTTTACAGCTAAAGTAGATATGACTACAAAGAATTTTGCTGGAGGAGAGGGCCTATTAATGATGTCTTTTTATCAAAAATATCTAAAAGAAAAATAGAAATAATCAAGATATTAAATTCTGAAAAACGTTTTTGGACCTTAGAAGAAATATCAAAAATGATCGGCACATCGAAAAAAACCACACATATTCAACTGAACCAAATCAAACAATTAGTTCAAACAAAGTATCAAGGCAATCTTGAAATAAAAAGTGATCGACAAGGTTTTAGCTTAGAACGGAATATTGGATTTAATATTCAAGAATTCACGATTCAGATTTTAAAAGAAGAAATTTTGTTTGTTTTAATTAATACTGCATTAAAAAATGAAACGCAAGATGTGCAATTATTTTTGGAAAAAAATTATATTAGCTTAAGCTTGTATTATTCTTACCAAAAGCGATTAAATCAATTTTTAAAAAAGTACAGTATTCAATTAATTGCAAATCCATACATTCATTTTGAAGGTGAAGAACATAAAATTAGGTTATTTTTATATCAATTTTATTGGGAATTTTTTCAAGGAAACGAGTGGCCTTTTGAAAAAGTTTCGAAACTAGATATCCATAAATTAACAGATAAAATTCAAAATGATATGCAAGATGGGATGGGAGTTACTCAAAAAATACAACTCTCCTATGCTGTAGCAATATGTGCTTCAAGGATAAAAAGTGGATGTTATATTGAAAAAGAGCACAGCCTACCCTTTAAAAGAACTAATGTTCTTTTAAATATTTTTAATTTTTATGGAAATGTCATTAAGACTTGGTCGCATAAAGTTCCAAATATAGAAAATGAAATTGTATGTCTCTGGTATTTAAGTGGTATGTTTGCCACTGTTTCTTTGAAGGATTGGGAAACTGCAGACGAATCTGATGCTAACCAACAAGCAGTTCAATTAATCAATAATTTAGTTCAGAATTTGGATTTTATATTTAAGGAAAAAAATAAAGAGCAAGAACTTGTTTGTCAGTTATTATTTTCAATTTACCAAGAACAAAATTATTTTGAATTAGTTTTTGAGACTAATAGTAAGGAACTTCAAAAGCAAGTTCCTTCGTCTATTTTTAAGAGAATAAATAATTGCGTGGAGCACTTAGCTTGTTTAATGAAAAAAGACAAAGACAACGCACAATCTGACAGATTGCTCAAAAGATTTTTTGATCTATTATTACCAATGATTCAAGAATCACTAAACAAAGTTAAAGTGAAGCTGTATACAGTTGGAACACCCTATGATTATTTTTTGCAAAAAAAAGAGTTGGAAATGCGCGATAAAAGTTTGCTAGTTGTTGAAAATAGTGCAAATGAAGAATTGGATTTAATTATTAGTGATTTCTATTTAGAGGAAGAGTATCAAGTTCCGGTTTTTATAAGATCTTTTCCGAGTACAGATAATGATTGGGAATTATTAAGCAATTTAGTCAGTAAAATAAAACTAAATTTGAAAGGGGTGATTTGAGAATGAAGGGCTATAGTTTGGCTAAAATTTAAGTAAAGGAGGGAAAAATGGATTATTATGAAAAATACTAGAAATAAAATAATCATTTTAGCAGGTATGTTGGTTCTATTAATAGGGAGTGGAGTTTTTGCAATCAATCAATTTTTTACTGCAGGTATTAATGCTAGTGAAGCATTGTCAATAAGAGCAAATAAAGAAACTGTTTTGGTTGATGAGAAATTTGACATCACTTTAAATGAGCAAGGGACACTACAAACAGATAGTGAACAATTGGATTCAAGTGAACCAGCAGCAGATACAGATAGTCAAGCAGATAAAAAAGTATTGGAAAAGGAAATAGCCAGTACAAAAATCCAATTGCCGATAGGTCTTGAATTTGATGCTGAAAAAACAAAACAATTGAATGAGCAATCAGATAAATTCACAGCGACTTGGGATTCAGATACACGTACAATTGAAATCAAGTGGTTAGAGTATCAAACAAAAAATGAACTTATTTTGGCACTTGAAGCTAAAACTCCTGGAACTTATGAATTAGAAGCTATTCGTCAATTTAACGATGAAAAAGAAACCTCTGAGAAGCTAATGATTCAGGTTAAGGAGCTTTTACAAGATTCTACAGCTCCAGTAGTAGAAGAATCAATAGTAAATAAATCTACTGATTCTCTAGTACAACCAGTGATTACGAGACAGACACGAGCTGTTGGAGTAGATGAGCCACCAGTTGCTAGTGAAGGAACTGTAGCAAATGTAACTGATCAAGCAACTTTTATAGCAGCTATGAAAGATACTAATGTTACTCAAATTAATCTTATGAATGACATATTGATTACAAGTGGTCTTACAAATCAACTTCCAGGCTATGCGTTAGGTCCAGCTATGCGAAATGGGAAAACATTGGTTGTTGAAGGTGATTATGATGGAAGTGGCGTAAAGAGACTTGATTTCCAAGGTCTATCTATGCAATTTTATTTTGCTTCAGCAAATCAAAGCATGAATTTAGTGATGCGTAATTTGAAACTAAATGGAACTAATTATTACGGTCCTTTCAGTAATTACACGAATAATGTCAATCAAAACAATTTTAATATGTATTATCATAATGTCGATTACACAGGTTCTCAATTAACAGCTTCTTATGCATCAAAAGCTTATTTCTCAGGCGATGTAAAAGTGGATACTGCTCCTAGTTATGTTTCGTTAAGTGGAGCAACGATGACAACTCAGGATAGAGGGAACTTATACAAACCAGATGGAACGACTGCTGCAGTGACCAATCAGCAAAATATGGAAGCTGGAAATGTAACATTTATGGAAAATGCTCATTTTTGGGGAAGAACAACAGGTTCAGCGAACTTCCATGTTTATGGTGGTGGAAATTTTGATGTTGGGAAAAATGCAGTCATTGATTTAGAGGTAGGTGGACCAAATCAATGGGGGGAATCAGGTAGTACCAATGGTTGGCCAGCTGTTTACCTATTAGCTGGAGCTGAGTTCCGGGTAAGAGATGGTGCAAAAGTAAATATTACAACCAATAAAACCACCGGAATTCAATCAACCGGACGTGGTGGAATTGGAATGGAAAACAACGCTAAACTAATTGTTGAAAGTGGCGCTGAATTGAATATCGATTTAGATAAGACACTTCATAGAAACTACAATGGAGCTTATGGGGATGCCATTCGAATGGGAACTGGTGGTTCAGTATTAGTTCAATCAGGTGGTAAATTAAATCTAGCAATGTCAAATATTTCAAATGGATATGCAAATGCAAGTTATCTAAGTATGATTAATATGACAGGTAGCGGAAGTTTCAATGTTGAGGATGGCGGTTCATTAACGATGAAAAGAACTGGAACAACTTCAACAATTCCGTACAACGGTATTAATGTACAGGGTGCTGGCGGTTCAGTATTAATTGGTCGAAGAGCAACTCTTGATGCAGAATTAGATGGAGCAGGGATATCCAATGTTATCAACATGGCATCAGGTTCTACTTTTAACTTCTCAGATGCTGAATCGGTTGATTTGAGACTTACGAATACGAATACAGCTAGTCGACTAATATCTATGAATGGTACGTTAAATGTAGATATTCAAAATATTATGGCTTGGAATCGTGGGCAAGATATTTTAAATGAGACTGCAGCGAGACAATGGAATCCAATGTATGGCATAAAAACGGTCTATAGTGGTGGAAATGTAACGAGTACAACAGGGAATTCAATTACAAGCTCAGTTACAACAGATTTTCAAGCTAATTTCAGAACACAAAACTTTACGCGCTTGAAATTTGCCTTTATTCCAGATGTTGATTTAGTAATTAATCGTCCTTTAACAGATAACAAAACAAATACAAGTAGCCATGTTATTACAGGTATTGCTTACCCAGGAGCTTTTATTCGGTTAAGTTTGGTTGATGCTAGTGGCAATCCAGTAGCGAATCAGTCACTATTACCAACAGCCACAATCCCTTCACAAATAGAATCAGAACAAGGCAACGTAGCTAATAATTTCCATACGAATGCAGATTCTGAAGGCAATTGGTCTGTTTCACTACCAGCAGGAAGTTATTTAGAAGCTGGTATGAGAATTAAAGGGTATGGCTTTTTAAATGGAAAAGATGCATCTGATACAGCGCTTGTTTTAGATCGTACGGCGCCAGACGCTCCTGTTTTAAATCCAATTAAAGATCAAGATACAACCATTACCGGAACAGCTGAAGTTGGCTCAACAGTTAGAGCCTACAGCGTAGTAGGGGATATCCAACTGGGTAGTGACGTGATTGCAGATAGTACTGGGAAATATACAATTACGATACCAGCAGATAAACGTCCTTTAGTTCCATATTTGGAATACTATACGACGTCTAGTGATCATGCAACGGATGAAGAGGGAAATGCAACCCCAAATACAAGTGCTAAGTCAAATTTACAAGCAGTTGTCGATACCACTCCACCAACCGCTGATCCAAATCCTAAGGAATTTAATTTAGCAGATGGACCAGTCATTTTAGATCAAAATCCACAAAATTACGTTAAAAATATTTTAGATAATCAGGATCCAATTCCTGGCAAAACATTCTCTTTTGAGTTTGTAGCAGGTAAAGGACCAGACCAAATTGACACAACTAAAATTGGTGGACATTCCGTTGTAGTTCGCGTATTTGATCAGGCTAAAAATTATATTGATGTAACGGTAGGGATTAGTATTATTGATGATTCTGTTGTATCTGGTGTAAATATTTTCTTAAAAGCAACAGATTTTAGCATGATTGTTCCAGAATTTAATGATTTAACTACAACTGAGCTATTACATGCTGAATTAATAAAACGAAGTCAAGCTGTTGCATGGAATAAAGTAACAGGAGTACCTGTTCAGACTGAAATCGGGACAGATGGAGGTATTTCAGGTGTAGTAGGAAGTTACAACCTCTCAGTTCGTGCATTAGATGTTACTCCGGCAACCTATTTAAGTAAATCGGTCGTTGGAACAGTAACTGGTGGGACAATTGAATTTTTCCAAGCACCGAAAGATGTTGATTTTGGATCGAAAGAAATTTCTTCTCGTAAAAAAGTTTACACTCCGACAGAGGATGTTTCAATGATTATTGAAGATTCTCGTGGGAAAACGGCTAATTGGGAATTGTATTTAAAGGTTGGGAAAGATTTAACCTTAGACAACAATGAGGCCATTTCTCTACCCGGTGCGTTACGTTTTGTAAATTCTTCTAATGAGGAAGTAGAGATTAATGACCAATCTGGTTTAGTTCATAGCCAAACGGGTTCATTATCACCTATGAAGACAACCGTTAGTTGGAATCGTTCTTTAAATCAAGGTTTGTTGCTTCGCGTTAATCCAGGTCAAGCGACCAAAGGTTCATACACTGGAGAATTAGTGTGGACTTTAATGGATACTGCAGAAAATGAAAAAAGTTCTAGCGCAACAACACCAGATTAAATGGATGAAACAAAATGTAGGGGAGAGGAGCAGTAAAAAATGAAAATAAAAATAGGATTTCTTCTACTACTTTTAGGACTTTCCTTTAATTTTCTAGCTGTCTCAACGAATGTGTATGCAGATGGCGCAGAATCAGATGTAGGGATTTTCTTTAGTGATATAGAAGAAGTGCCAAGTAAACCTGATTTACCCAATTTAAAACCGAATCCGACGCCAGAAAAGCCGAATACAGGTGGGACAACATTTCCACAAACGGGTGAAAAGGCTGGATTCAGTAGCTATATTAGTGGTCTTGGAGTAGTAGCAGTTGCCATTTTCTTAGTAAATAAAAATAAAAAAAGAAGTCAGAATGGAGAATCATAACATGAAAGTAACAAAATTAGTTTTAGGGAGTTCATTAATTTTAGGAAGTTTAGTAATTGGACAAATAGGAGCTTTTGCAGGAGAAACAGGGGATTCTGCTCGCTCAACGGCAGATGTTGAATATACAGTCAATACAAATCCGATTAATCCAACCGATCCAACCGATCCAGGCAATGAAATTAAACCAGATCCAGAAAATCCTGGTACTGGAAATGCTGGTCCGTTAAGTATTGACTATATTTCAAACATTACTTTTGGACAAAAAGTGGCTTCTGGGAACGCAGCAACTTATAATGCGGCTTTAAGTCGTGTCATCAATAAAGATGATTCTGCTAAGCCTGTTCCAAATTATGTTCAGGTAACAGATAACCGTGGAACAATTTCTGGTTGGAATCTTGCGGTTAAACAAGAAGGGCAATTTAAGAACACAAAAGGTTCATTATTAGGTGCAGCAGAATTAAGTCTGTTAAATGGAACAGCAAACTCAGCGAATGCTGTAGTTGGAGCAATCCCATCAACGAACAAAAATATTGCTTTGAAATTAAATGCATCAGGTAACGGTGTAAATTCAACGGTTATGACTGCAACTTCTGGACAAGGTTCTGGAACGTGGACAACAATGTTTGGAAAAGATACTACTGAAGGAGCAGAATCAGTTCAATTACATGTGCCTGCTAATACAAAAATTGAAAAAGGTGCCTATTCAACGACTTTAGTTTGGACACTTTCAACAGACGCAGCTCAATAAAAGAGAATCGAGGAGAGTAGCCCATGAAAAATTGGAAACTATCTTTAGTGGGACTAGCAAGTATTTCTGGTTTTCTTTTAAGTGGAGTTGAGGTAGAGGCAGCAACGACAGCCACTCTTAATGGAAGTGGAGAGATTAGTTATCTAGAAAATACTACGCATCCACCATTAGTTGACCCAGAAAATCCAGGTGAACCTGGTGGTGAGATTGTTACAGTCCCTCCTAAAGAAGGTACAGCAGGTCCGTTAAGTATTGACTATGTTTCAGATTTTCAATTTGATACGCAACTGATTTCAGGGAATGATGAGCGTTACTATAGTAAGTTAACAACAATTGCAGATAAAGATGGAAGTAATCAACGTGAAGTGCCTAATTTTATTCAAATTACAGATAACCGTGGAAATAACATGGGCTGGTCGTTGTCTGTGAGACAGAATGGACAACTAACTTCCCAAACAACGAATGCGGAATTAACAGGAGCTGCGATTACGATTCACAATTTGACATCAGATGCTAAAAATAATGATGGGAGCAATGGTCCAGTTTTAGCCAGCTCAGCAATGAATAATCAGTTTACGCTAAATCCAAACGGTGCAGTTACACCTTTATTAGTCGCATCAGAAAATCAAGGTTTTGGTACATGGGTCACATTGTTTGGAGAACGTGATAACCCGTTAATTCCAGCTGATACAGCGATAGAGTTAACTGTACCAGGATCAGCAAAAAAAGAAAAAGCACATTATACAACAGAATTATCTTGGATTCTTTCGGACGAACCAAGCAATTAAAAGGAGAATGAAAATGAAATTAACTAAATTAGCAGTAGGAACAATCTTATTAAGTTCAAGTATTTTTGTATCAACGACACCAGCTTTTGCAGCGTTAGAAGATGGACAAGCAGCAAAGGTTGAATCCAACGGTTCTATTACGCTAAGAGAAAAGCCTGTTGACCCAGAAAATCCTGATAACAGTGGTCCTTTGAGAATTAAAAGTATTACAAATATTGAATTTGGAGAGCAGTTTATTTCTGGTGATGACCAAGTTTATAGCGCAAAATATAAAACGGATCTTAATGAAGAAGGCAATGCTTTACCAGATAGCTTAACGGTAATTGATGACCGTGGAACAAATAATGGTTGGGAATTGCAAGTCAAAAATGATGGTTTTCATTCAGCTGACAAATCAATAACACTTGCGAATGCTGAATTGGTTATTGCAACAAAATCAGCACTAAACCTTTCTGCAAATACATTACCAAGCCAATTGAAAACCGTAACGTTAGCAAATGATGGTTTCCATTCAGTTGTTAATGCTAGTCAAAATGAAGGAGTTGGAACAACTACTCATTTATTTGGAACAGCTAAAGCAGATGCTGCTGGAAAAACGGAAAACACAGACGTTCAATTAAAAATTCCAGGGCGTTCAACAAAAGTAAAAGATACGACTTATGAAACAACTTTAACATGGGTATTATTAGATGACCCATCAGCTAACACAAATCCGTAAAAACAAAAAATAGGGGGATATAAAATGAAAACAACAAAATTAGTCGCATTGACAATCTTAGCAAGCACAGGGGTAGCGTTATTTTCTCAAACAGCTTTCGCAGCAGAAACGAATCAAGCTTCTGAGCTGAAATCAAATGGTGTCATTCAATTTAAACAAGACCGTGATCCAGATCCAGAGGGGAACAAAGGTCCATTAAGAATTGAGTCAATTGCTCCAATTAACTTTGGTATTCAAGATATTAGTGGAGATACGAAAACATACAACTCGATTTATACAGAAGATGTAAAAGAAGCTGGCGGACAATATTTGCCATTAAATGTTGTGACAGTAGATGATCGTGGAACAAATGAAGGATGGCAGTTACAAGTAAAAGAAACGCGTCCGTTTTCAGAACTTGATACAGATGGTACGACAGTTAAGCCTGATGGTTCTGTTTTAACAGGTTCAGTTATTACGTTGAAATCGGCAACTGTAGAACGTCCATTGGATAAAATTACAGAACCTATTACTTCTCGCCCGGGAAATGCTACAGCAACAACTGCTGTTAACAGTACTGGTTTCCAAACATTAGTGAGCGCAGATGCAAACCAAGGAATGGGAACTTGGCAAACACTTTTTGGAGAGAAAGTCGATGCAGCAACGGATGCAGGTAAAGCTGTTGAAAATTCTGCTGTAACATTAACAATACCAGGGGATACTGCTAAAGTGAAAGATGCCTTATACCAAGCTGAATTAACTTGGATTTTGTTAAGCACACCAGAATAAAAAACAGTATAGGGGAGTTTTGAAAAAATGAATCAAACAAAAAAAGTACTAGTAGCTCTAACTTTAACTACTGGATTTTTCGTAGCACCAGCGGCATTAGCTGCTGATGTTCCTTCGAAAGGTTATGTAGATTTTAAAAATGAGGACGAACAATTAGGTGGTTCTCTAAGAATTGACCGTGTTTCAGCTATTAATTTTGGAACAGTTGGATTAAAAGGAGATACAGCTGTTTATTCTGCAATCTATACAGCAGATGAAACAGGAACGCCAGGTACATTTTTGCCATTGAATGTTCAAACAACAGATAATCGTGGTACGAATGCTGGTTGGCAATTACAAGTAAAACACTCTCGTCAGTTTAGTGAAATTGATGCAGAAGGTAATCTTGTTCCCGATGGCTCTATTTTAACAAATTCTACATTAGAGTTTACCTCAACATCTGCAGTGGACAACGCTGCGATTAGTGAAGTGGGTAAACTTGGACCTAGTGGATTCAAAAGTGAAACAGTTCTAAATGATAGTTTTAAAACAGTTGTAAATGCAGGTGAAGGTGAAGGTGTAGGAAGTTGGAAATTACTTTTTGGTGCAGTATCAGATACAGCCTCAACAGAAAGTACGCCCGTTCATTCCGATACTGTTAAGCTAACAGTACCAGGTTCTACTCAAAAGAAAGAAAATGTGAATTATGAAGCAGAATTAACATGGACGCTACTTGCAACACCAGAAATTTAATAAGATAGACTTAAAATAACTGAAAATAAAAGGAGAAAAAATAAAATGAAATTAACTAAATTAACTTTAATTAGTGTTGTAACAGCAGGGGCAATTTTAGGAGCAGCATCTCCAGCATTAGCAGATGTAACATACCCTCAAACAGTAGATACAAATGGGGTTGTTCAATTTAAAGATAGTGATGGAAAACCTGCGCCAGTCGATCCTACAGATCCAGATCCAAACCCAGTTGAACCAGAAATTCCAGCTGGAACATCAGGTTTAGTTCGTTTAGATCAAGTTCCAACATTAGATTTTGGAACTGCAACGATTCGTGGAACCAAAGAAACACAAGGAGCGAAATATGTCCGTTTAAATAATGTTGGTGGAGAATTACGTTATTTTGTGCCGGCTTATGTTCAAGTTACAGATGAGCGTGGAACGAATGCTGGTTGGAACGTAAAAGTCAAAGCTTCTGAATTCAAAGCTTACGACGGAGATACTTTGTCAGAAGATCAAGCTGGTTTAGTTGGGGCAACAATCAGTTTTAAAAATGCACATGTAAATAATCACTCTGGAATGACTGCACCAGAAATTACTCAATATAGCCCAGTAGCGAATGAAGTTATTGTGGATGCAAGTGCTACATCAACAGATAAAGTCTTATTAGATGCGGCAGCAACTAAAGGAATGGGAATTTGGAGCACATCATTCTTCGATGCTCCAGCAGGAACAGCTATTCCAACATCTACTGATATTGCCAATGTTCCACAAGATGCGTCAATTGAATTGGCAATTCCAGGTACAGCTCAAAAATCAAAAGATTTCCGTTATGAGTCAACATTAACATGGACAATTAGTGATACACCAGCTTAAATTCATATAGGGGCAGACTTTTCTGAGTTTGAGTGAGTTTAATAAATTTCTTATTAAAATTATGGAGGAATAAAAATGAAATTAACTAAAAAAAGTATCATTGGATTTGTTACCGTAGCAACATTATTAGCAGGGAGTGCTCCAGCAGTTTTTGCTGACGAAGTGGGAACAGCTGGACCAAAAGGGAAGGTTAACTTTGTTGAAGGTGAAATTGATACAAATCCACCAACTGTTATCTCACCAGAAACAGAACCACCAGAAGAAATTAAGCCAGAAGAACCAAACTTTACTACGGGACTATTAAGAATTGTTGATGCTCCAGTATTTGATTTTGGTGATGTTGCAATTTCAAGCTCAAATGCTTTATATTCTGTAAAAACAAATAAATACTCAAAAGTTGTTGATGGAGTTGTTACAGCTACTCCAGTCTACAAAGCACCAATGGTTCAAATCGAAGATAAACGCGGAGAAACTACTACTCAAACGTGGTCATTAGCTGTTTCAGCAACAGAATTTAAAACAGCAGATGATGAAACTTTAACAGGTGCTGAAATTCGTGTTAAAGATAAAGGCATTGTGTTTAATAATACTCGTACGCCAGATAGAGTCGCTCCTGGAAGTGGAATTAACACAACAGCAGCTGGATTTACAATTGGTTCAACAGCAAAAGTTGTATTATCATCTGAAGCTGGAAAAGGAAATGCTCTCACTTCTCTTGCTTTAGATCCGCAATATAAAGAAGGTGGATTTGATAGTGGTTCAGGCACTGTGCAAGCCTATACTGCAGATACCAAAGTGGATAATGTGCAACTTTTCGTACCAGTAACAGCTACAAAAATCACCAATGCTTTATATACTTCAACAATTAGTTGGACATTATCAGATACTCCAGACGCAATAACTAATTAGAAAAAATGATTTAGTGTAAAGGATGAGTTCAATTGAATTCATTCTTTACTTCTATTAAAAATGAAGGAGAACTTAATTTGAAAAAAATGAAAAAAAATATAGTCTTAACTTTATTAGCTACAATCACGCTTTTTATCCCAATAATGAAACCAGTAATGGCTGAAGAAGGCGATAATGGAGCAAATAATGTCTCTGTATCAACCAATATACCAGATAATCAAATTGATAAAAATCAAACCTATTTTGATTTGTTAATGGAGCCAGGAAAAGAACAAGAATTAGAAGTCGTTTTGCGAAATAATACCGACAAAGAAGTGACTATGTTGGCAGATGTGAATACCGCCATTACAAATGATAATGGGGTTGTTGATTATAGTTGGAATGTTGCTTCTGGATTGGAACAGGCAAAAATAAATAATAAAGATGAAGCTAATACAAAAATTGATTTAAAATCAATTGGCTATGATTCAACTTTGAAGCAGCCCCTGTCTGAAATGGCAAGTATTGATAAAGAGATTAAGATTCCTGCAAAATCACAAGTTATAGCAAAAGTGAAAGTAAAGATGCCTGATGAACAAATTGACGGAGTCATTGCTGGTGGTATTTATTTGACTCAAAAAGAAGATACATCTAGTGATGAAGGAAAATCTCAAGGAGTGCAAATTAAAAATAAGTTTGTTTATGTTGTAGGAATTCAAATCAGACAAAATGTTGATATTTCATCTCTTGTACCAGATATGAAATTAGACCCTAAAAAAATTGTACCGACTCAAATTAATCATAGAAACTATTTAGGAATTAATTTACAAAATATCGAACCAGTATTCATCCGTAAATTAACTGTAGATGCAAAAGTTTACAAAAAAGGGAGCGCTGAAGTTCTTCACGAAGCCACTCAAGAGGGCATGAAGATGGCTCCAAACTCAAACTTTAATTTTGGAGTGAACTGGGAGAATCAAGAATTTAAAGCTGGAGATTACCGTGTGAAAGTAACGGCTAAAGCTGAAGACTACAATAAAGAATGGTCTTGGGATGAAGAATTTACTATTACAAAAGATAAAGCTGATGAAATGAACGCAAAAGCTATTGAATTAGAAAAATCAGAAATAGCTTGGTGGGTTTATGCGTTGATTGGAATTGGTTTGCTTCTTTTAGTACTTCTAATTGCCTATTTGATTAAACGCCACATAGACAAAAAGAAAAAAGAAGAAGAATTAAAAAGAAAAAGAGCACTTGCGCGGAAAAGAAAGAAAAAAAATGCAGCAGCAAGTCATAAAAAAAATGAACAAACAAGAAAAAAAGATTAGACTAGGTGGGGAGGAGTAAAGGTAAGATGGATAAAATAATAAATAGGAAAATTAAACTTATTCAGCTCCTTTATTCTTACACTACCTATACTGGATTACAAGAAATAGCTGATTCGATGGGACTAACCATTAAAACCATTCAGTTAGAATTATCAGAAATAGTAGAACAGCTGAACCTAAATAATTATGGTATTAAATTAGTTAATGAAGGTACTACTTATTATTTAGAAAGAGAAGCTATCAATCATATAGATTTACTCTATTTTAGTATAGAAAAAGAATCACTCTTTTTTTTCTTTACTAATAAGTTGTTTTACAATCAATTAAATCCTAAAAAATTATATGAAAGTTATCATTATAGCTACAGCCATTTTCATAAACGAAAAATTGAGTATGGCAACCATTTACTTAAGTATGAGTTGTCTTTTTCTTCAAAACCATTAAGCATAGTTGGAAGTGAAACGATGATTCGTTTTTATTTCTTCTCATTTTATTGGGAGAAGTATGGAAAAATCGAATGGCCCTTTTCTCATGTGGAAAAAGAATGGGTACTGTCTTTAGTCAGAAAAATTGAAAAAGATATCAAACTTATTTTAAGTGAGATTGAACAGTTAAAGTTAGCCTATTGGGTTGCAGTTATTCTTAATCGAACATTGAACGGCCATTTTATAGCAGATAGTCAATTTGTAGAAAAGGAAAGTAATTTTATTGCTCATCAAAAAAATGTAGCTTGGAGAGAGCTCTTTTTTGATGATATAAATAAAGTAGATTCTAATACAATCAATCAAGAGCTGACCTATCTTATGTCTATCGTGCTACTGGTATTAGATGGAAAAAAAATAAGGGGGTTAATTGCTCAAAACCAAGTCGATTACAAGGTTGGTGATGTGATGGATTTATCGCTAAAGTTTTGCCAGAGTGTTCAAAAAGCCTTTAAATTGAAAATTGAATGGGAATTGATGTTAAATTCAGTCTATCTTGTATTTTACAGTGAGATGAAATTGTCAGGAAAAGTACGCAGCCAGAAAGAAAAATACAATGTAAATAAAAATGCAAGTACTTATAAATTATTCATTGAAAAGTATCAAAAATTTAGTTTAGATTTAATAGAAACAACTGAACCATTCAGGTCTTTTATAAACGTTTCTGAACTTTGGGAAGAATTAATGCTAATTGTGTTTCACGTAGCAGATATGGATAGCTATCGACCACGTTTGACAGCACAAATAAAGTTAGCGGCTGGTAATCTAGAGGAAAGATTGTTAATGAACTGTTTGAATCAATTAGACTACAAGATTAAGTATGAAACTGAGGGGAAAAGTCCAGTTGACTTAGTGATAACAGATATTTATTTTGAACAGAGCGATGATGTTACAACCTATTTCCCTTGGAATAGGACAAGTACCCAAGATAATTTTAAACGCTTAAGTCATTTTCTGAAAGAGTTTAAATTCACGAGATAAATAATAGTTTAAGAGTTAATTTAACAAGCCACGACAATGGTACTAATTTTCTAGTGTTATCTAGAAAGTATGGTAGCTTGTTTTTTTAGTTTAATCGGGTGCGTATTTTTCTTTACCTTACAAACGTTCTTACTTGACTATTACACTGTGTCAGACCTTATACTATAAATAAAGACTAAAGTTCCGATTCTATGAGTTAGGCTTTCAAAAGGAAGAAAAATTTCTAGGAGATAAAAAATGTCACATCAAATTTCCTTATTCTTTGTTCGAATCTAAGGGAACTCAAAAAAATTTTATTAGAGGGGGATTCACATGGCACGTCCACAAAGTAAAAGCGAGTTAATTCAGTTAAGTACAGAAAATTATCAAAAGCTAAAAAAATTGATTTCTTCATTTTCAGATGCAGAAAGAATTGGGAAGTTTCCATTTGAAGATCGTGATAAAACGATTCGTGATGTACTAGCTCATTTATATGAGTGGCAACTCATGATGGAAGAGTGGTATAAAGTTGGTATGGAAGGTGGAACTCCTGATGTTCCAGCTAAAGGATACACGTGGAGGACGACCCCAGAATTGAATCAACTGATTTGGAAGAAGTATCAAAAAATGAATTTAGTTGAAGTGGAGGAAAGGTTAGAGACTAGCCATAAACGGATGCTAGTTCTAATCAACGCTCATACGAATGATGAATTGTTTATGCGTAACTGCTATTCATGGACAAAAACAACGACGCTAGGTGCTTATTTTATTTCGGCGACTTCAAGCCATTATGAATGGGCAATGAAAAAAATTAGAAAGTATCAACGCATGATCAAAAAGTAAAAGTGAAAAAAGGGGAGAAAAAGCCATCTAGAGCTAAATCGGGTGGCTTTTTTTGTAATATTCCCTAATAATAAGAACTAATGTAAAAAAATTAGTTTTTTTAAGATAACATACAACTGATTCTTTTATTGAGTGTAGAATATAGAATAATAGGCTAAGAAAGTTATTAAAATCAAGAATAGAACCGATGGAATGCGCTTTCATTTCGTGTCATTTTTGTTATATTTTTGTAATAAATAAACATACCATCTTAAAAATAAGAAATAAAAAGAATTTTCTAATCTAAATATGGCTTTTTTTAATGTCAAATATTACAGTGAAAAAAATAGATAGAAAACGAACGTACGTTTCTAAGGAATTATCGGGATAAAATCATATTCATTGATTTGATTGGTTTGTAATCGTTTTTTTGGTGTTAGATAACTTGTTTTTTAATTGTCAGAAAATTCAGTATTATGATAATTATGTATATAAACAATCGTTATTAAAAGTGGATGTGTTCAAGTTGTAATGTTTTGTTAACCTTTCTTCGATTTGAATACTGTAATCTTATTGGAGTTGAGAAACGTACAAGTGTTCTTGGCATTTGGAAAATAAACATCATGGAGGAATTTACGAAATGAATTTCAATAAATCAGCCCTTTCAACATTAATGATTTTTTCAATGGTTTTCTTAAGTTTGTTTGGGTTACGTGCAAGCAGCGTAAAAGCAGACAAGTTGCCTAATGGTAACTGGGAAATCAAAGATGGAGATACGTTATCTGAAATAGGCTTACAAACAGGATTATCTGTTGATATAATTCGTCTACTTAACCCGACGACAGATCCATTCTTTTTACAAATTGGTTATGAACTTAAATTACAAGAAAGTGCGGATGAATTAGCACAAAAACAAGCAGAACAAGTTAAACTTGCTGAGGGAGCTTCAGAAGAAGCTGTAGTAGCTGTTGAAGCTGCGACAGAAGTTGTTATACCTGCTCCTGAACCAGAAGTAGTACCTGAACCAGAAGTGGTCGCTGAGGTAGCACCAACAAATGAAACAGCTCTTGGAACTTTTGAAGCAACATACTATACTGCTTTTGATGGAACGCAAATTGGAATTACAGCAAATGGAACAGATGTCCGTAATGGTCAAACAACGACAGCAGAAGGCTATCGTATTATTGCTGCAGATCCATCTGTATTACCTTTAAACACCGTTGTCCGTGTGACAACAGGTAATGGAGAGAGTTTCTTAGCTCAAGTCTGTGATACAGGCGGAGCAATTATTGGCGGACGAATCGATATTTTAGTTGGTTCGGTTTCAGAAGCTACAGCATTAGGTCGAACAGTTGCAGATTTAACAATCATTTAATCAAATAACAAATAAAAAAGAGAAACCCAACGCTATTGTTGAGTTTCTCTTTCTACATAGTCTTTGTGTTTAAAAAAAAATCAATTTATTTTTGCCAGTTTGTTTTGCTTCATACAATGCTTGGTCTGCTCTTGTATAAACTGCATTGCTGCCTTCGTAATTATCAACATCGACTTCACTATTAAATTCAGTCATACCAATTGATGCTGAAATGAAAAGTTTATTCGTGTTGTGATTGTACGGGGTTTGAATGAGGCGTTCACGGAACTCTTGAAGAGTAGCATAGGCTTCCTCTCTAGGTAAGTAGGTTAGGAATGCAAATTCTTCTCCACCAATACGATAGAGTTCACCTTTGGTTTGTGGGAGATTCTCTTTTAAAATGGTTGAAAAATGTTTTAATACTTGATCGCCAATATGATGGCCATAGGTATCGTTAATTTGTTTAAAGTCATCAATATCAATAATGGCTAAACAAAAAGTGCTACTACTATTTTGGCTACCGTGAAAAGAATCATTTAAATCCAATGTAAACATCCTACGATTGTAAAGGTTTGTAAGATGGTCCGTAATAGAGCCAGTTCGGTATAGGTTCATTGTTGAAGCAACTGAAACAGCCATATTCACAATAATGATGGTAATTAAAAAAATGGAAGTAAAAATACTGAAATAAATCGCCATAGAAATCAATTTTGGTAGCTCTAGGATTGGTTTAAAGTAAATTGAGAAGATAATTATGCGCGTTGAAATAAAAACAAGTATAAAGTAACTAACAGATTTTTTTAACGATAGTTTGTATTTTTTGATGATAATGCTCACAATTAGGAGAAATACAGTTAAAACAAGGTTATTAAAATAATTTAAGGCGTTGTTTTCTGGTGCAAGAATATATTCAATTGTTTTTCCAAATATTAAAATTCCTGTAGCGATTTCTCCAAGCCGCCGATTTCCATATATAACAGAGAAAAAAACAAAAACATAACGCATATCTATTTTCATTATTTGAGAAACAACAATTTGGTTACTTGATAAAACTAGACTAGAGCATCCAATAAAAATACCAAATAAAATAATCAATAAAGGTGGAGTTGTTGAAAAGTCAGAAGAATATTCTTTGAATCGCTGATTAGATGATATCTTCAACCCTAGAAAATAACAAGTTAAGACTGTGCTTACAATCAGAGCTAAATTAATAATAATTTGATTAAGTATCAACACCATTCTTTCTTCCTCCTATATCGCCTATTTCATTTTATTTTAGTAGTTAATCCAAAAATAGTATAACATACTAGAAGGGTTAATTTCTTTTTAAATAACAACTATGAATGTTTTTTTTAGTTTATTTCATAAAAGATTACTTTAAATTAACTAAATAGGTTAATTCTATAGTACAATAAGAGCAAGAAAAATTATTTTGGAGGTGTGGGTTTTTACCCAGTATGATATTATTTATACGGTTTTTAGTCATTGTTTTATTAATCGGAGCAACGGCTCTTTTTGTAGCGGCTGAGTTTGCTTTAGTAAAAGTTAGAACAAGTCGTTTAGAACAGATGGTTGTTGAAGGTGTAAAGAATGCACCTTTAGCTAAGCTTGTTCATGAACATTTAGATGCGTATTTATCAGCTTGTCAATTAGGAATTACGTTGACTTCGTTGGCTTTAGGTTGGATTGGTGAGTCGACAGTTGAAGCAGCGATTCATCCTATCTTTGTCTGGTTAAATATTCCAGAGGCAGTTACTAAAATTGTAGCCTTTGCAATTGCATTTTCAATTATAACCTTTTTTCATGTTGTTGTAGGTGAATTAGTACCGAAGTCATTTGCTATTTCAAAGACAGAGAACGTGGTTTTAGCAGTTGTGAAGCCTTTGCATGTTTTCTATAAAACGATGTATCCATTTATTTGGGTCTTAAATAGTTCTGCGGCAGGTATTTCAAGAATGCTAGGTTTTGAATTTGCTGGTGAAGGCGATGAAGCTCATAGTGAAGAAGAATTGCGTTTGATTGCTTCAGAAAGTTTTAAACATGGCGATATTAATCAATCTGAGTTGCTTTATTTAAACCGCATTTTTGATTTTGATAATCGTTTAGCGAATGAGGTTATGATTCCAAGACAAGAAATGGCGGTTATGACAACGGATATGACGGTTGAAGAAGCGGCTAAATTATCGTTAGATGAACAGTTCACTAGATACCCTGTAATGAAAGATTCTAAAGATGATATTGTTGGTGTAATTAATTCTCGTGATTTATTTAATGTTTTTGTCAAAAAAACATTGGCTCCAACGGATTCGATTGAATCCTTAATTCAGCCTATTTTACAAGTAATGGAAACTACACCAATTAGTGATTTATTAGAAAAAATGAAAAAAGAGCAGCGTCATATTGCTATTTTACTTGATGAATATGGTGGTACAGAAGGTTTAGTTACTGCGGAAGATATATTGGAAGAAATTGTTGGTGAGATGCGAGATGAATTCGATGCAGATGAAGTGCCTGATATTCGTAAAATCGATGTAGGAAAATATTTGATTTCGGGTAAGGTATTACTAGAGACAGTTGAAAAATTACTTCATATTAAATTTGAAGAAGATAGTGCTGTTAGTACTATTGGTGGTTGGATATTGAATCGAAAATATGATGTTGAACAAGGCGATACGTTTAGTTACAAAAATCTAGAATTTACAGTAGTAGAATTAGAAAATCACACTGTTCAAATGGTGGAAGTTGCAGTTATAGAAAGCTAATAAAAAGAGAATTCAATTTAATTGGATTCTCTTTTTTCACTTTCTGTTTAGTAAAGTAAGCGCCATAAATAAAAAGTAGCATAGGATTCCCAGTTTTTCCAGGCTTTAGCATAATTTAGTACAACTTCCTTAGTTGGTTTTTGTTCTAAGCTTTGACTAAATTGAATCGCACGAAGTAACCCGACATCCGTAACCGGAAATGCTTCAGGATAGCGTAGACAGCGCATTAAAACATAGTTGGCAGTCCAAGGTCCAATTCCGTATAGATCAGTTAAGGTTTTTTCAGAAGCTGCAAAATTATCCATAGCCAAAAGTTTTTCTTTTGATAATTTTTTTGACGCAATTAGTTGAGCAATACCAATAAGATAGTCACCTTTTTTTTGTGATAATTGCAAGCTTGTTAAATCAGAAGCTGCCAAACTTGCAATCAGATCTGGTTTTGGAAAACTCCAGTATTTTACACCTTCGTAATCAATAGATTCTCCGTAAGCTTCAATCAATCTTCTTTTTAATGTATAGGCAAAACTCAAATTAATTAGTTGACCGATAATTCCCCATGCCAATGCTTCGAATAAATCAGGTATTCCGATTAACCGAAGGCCATAAAATTTAGAAACACTTTGTTTTAATACACTATCTTTTTGGGCAAGTGAATAAAATTGAGTGAGATCTCGGTGTAAATCAAACCAATCATAAATGTAGTTGATAATTTTAAGGCGCTCCTCTAGTTGAGTTGGACGTGTATTTTGTAGAAATATGCAAATCAAAAAATGGTCTGGATGATAAGAAATTTCAATAAGCGTATCAACATGCTCTACTTGAATGATACGACGAATTTTTTTTTCATGAATCGTATACAAACTTTCATTTTTTTCTCTAGATAAATAATCTAGGTTAAGTTCATAATTGAAATCTGGGGGCAAAGGAATGTGTATTTGTTGTTCAATTGTTTCACTATAATTGAGTGGTTTCATTAATGTTCTCCTTTAATAAAAAGTTTGTTGGACCGGTTAGCTCTGTCAGAAAAATAGGGAAATTTGTTGTGACGTTTTTTGTCACCACGAAAGTTCATCTTTTTTCCGAAGAGTTGGTTCAAAAGAACTGGCCTTGATAAAAAGTTTGTTGGACCGGTTAGCTCTGTCAGAAAAATAGGGAAATTTGTTGTGACGTTTTTTGTCACCACGAAAGTTCATCTTTTTTTCGAAGAGTTGGTTTAAAAGAACTAACTTAATTATATCCTAGTTTGAAAAAAATAATTTTTAAATCTTGCTATTATAATAGAAGAATCGTATTTTTTGGGTGAATTAGAGTATACTGATGGTAGAAAAAACGAATGGAGGACTACAAGATGGGAAGGAAAATAACAGATGCTCAATGGCAAGCTATTGTAACAAATGATAGTCAATTTGATGATGTTTTTTTCTATGGAGTTAAAACAACAAAAATATTTTGTCGTCCATCTTGTAAGTCTAGAATTCCAAATCGTGAAAATGTGGAATTTTTTCTAGACAAGGAAGAGGCTTTGAAAGCAGGTTATCGCTCTTGTAAGCGATGTAAGTCTGGTGGGGAACGTGTCCCAGATGATGAATGGACGGATCAAATTAAAGATTTTATCGAAAAATTTTACCGAGAACATTTAACTTTAGATATCATTGCTTCGGAATGTCATGGTAGTCCCTATCATCTTCATCGTGTCTTTAAGAAACAAATGGGCATAACGCCACTGAGTTATTTGCATCAAATTAGAATTGAAAAAGCACAAGAACTTTTGGTACATCACCAACTGGATATTCAAAAAATTGGTGAAGCTGTTGGGATTCCAAATAGTGCTCAATTTTCGACTTTATTTAAAAAGATAACTAAAATGACGCCATCTGAATATCGCCGATTAAAAGTGGAAAGGAATGAGTAATATGAGCGAAATAAAACACATTTATTGGAGTCAATTGAATTTTTTAGAGTGGCAGATGATTGTCGCAAAGACTGAGAAAGGACTTTGTTTTATTGGAAGTAATCAAGGGACTGCGAAGGAATTAGAAAAGTGGATGAGAAAAAGATACTCTGACTTTAAATTGATTCAAGATGATGATAAATTAGCAGCTTCGATTGAAGCTTTGACAAACTATTTAAAAGGGAAGCAGAGAGATTTCAAGATAGAATTAGATATAATTGGAACGGATTTTCAAAAAGATGTCTGGGAATCCTTAAAAGCTATCCCTTATGGAGAAACAAGAAACTATTCAATGATTGCTGATTCTATTAAGCGACCAAAAGCAGTTAGAGCTGTTGGAACTGCGATTGGGGCAAATCCACTTTTAATTATCGTACCTTGTCATCGGGTTTTAGGGAAAAATAAACGATTAACAGGCTACCGAGGTGGTTTAGCAATGAAGGAACGATTAATTGCATTGGAAAGTGCTAAATAGGTAGAAGCTGGGAGCGAAGGATAAGCGCACTCAGCTTTTTTGTCATGGTTTTTGTTGCTTTGTCATGGTTCTTGTTGCTTTAGCAACTTAGAACCATGATACACATCCATCGAAGATGGACTGTGATCCTAAGCTATTGGTTTACAGAGGTTCTTGTTGATTTAGCAACTTAGAACCATGATACACATCCATCGAAGATGGACTGTGATCCTAAGCTATTGGTTTACAGAGGTTCTTGTTGATTTAGCAACTTAGAACCATGATACACATCCATCAAAGATGGACTGTGATCCTAAGCTATTGGTTTATTTAGATCTTATTAATTTGAACTTTTGTCACAAAAACAATAGAAATCTTCTTTTTATAAGAAAACAGTTGGCATAAAAGCAATAGTATGATAGGATTTTTAAGGTATATATCTTTGTGAAAAAAATAGTTTTTTTAAGAGGAAGGAAGGTTTGAATGATTGAACTGATTGCAACAGCTGAATCAATTGAACAGGCACAAGCATTAATTGAAGCAGGTGTTGATACGTTGTATATTGGTGAGGATTTCTATGGCTTGCGTTTGCCAACCTCATTTAATTTGGAAGAAATTGAAAAAATAACGAAACTAGCTCACGGAGGAAAGACGCAGATTTGTGTTGCAGTTAATGCTATTATGCATAATGATCGCATTGATTTTGTGGGACCATATTTAAAAAAATTAGCTGAAATTGGTGTGGATCGGGTTGCGATAGGTGATCCAGGAGTTATTCACATTTTAAAAACAGAAAAAATCCCGTTACCTTTTGTCTATGATGCTCAGATTATGGTAACAAGTAGTAAACAAATTAACTTTTGGGTAAAACGTGGTGCTACTGGAGCTGTTTTAGCTCGAGAATTGCCATATGATGAATTGAAAATTTTAGCACCGAAAATTGATGTTCCAGCGGAATTATTGGTATACGGAGCAACATGTATTCATCAATCCAAGCGTCCTTTAGTTGAAAATTATTTTAACTTTATCGAGAAACCAGAGGATACATCTAAAGATAGAGGTTTATTTATTTCAGAACCGAAAAAGCCAGAAACTCATTACTCGATTTATGAAGATATCAATGGTACACATATTTTTGCAACAAATGATTTAAACTTAGTTTCTGGATTAGAAAAATTAGTTGAAATAGGCTTAACTCAATGGAAGCTCGAGGGGATTTTTACACCAGGACAAGATTTTGTTGAAATTGTGAAGCTGTTTGTGGTGGCGAAGGAAGCTTTACTAGCAGGCATTTGGAATGCGTCATTGCTGGAGGAATTAAATCAAAAAATTGTAGCACTGCATCCAGAAAAACGTGAATTAGATGAAGGGTTTTTTATAAAAGATCCAGATGAAGTTAAATAAGGAGAAAAAAATGAGAAAAATACTAAAAAAACCAGAAGTTTTGGCTCCGGCTGGAACGTTAGAAAAATTAAAAACAGCGATATATTATGGTGCTGATGCCGTTTATATCGGTGGAGATGCCTATGGTTTAAGAAGTAGAGCAGGCAATTTCACTTATGACGAGATGCGCGAAGGTGTCGAATTTGCTAAAAAGTACAATGCAAAAGTTTACGTTGCTGCCAATATGGTTACTCATGAAGGCGATGAAATTGGTGCGGGAGAATTTTTTAGAACGTTACGTGATATAGGTATTAGCGCGGTGATTGTGTCTGATCCAGCATTAATTGAAACCTGTGCGATGGAAGCGCCGGGATTACCCATTCATTTATCTACTCAAGCGTCAGCAACAAATTATCAAACATTAGAGTTTTGGCGCAATGAAGGATTAGAACGTGTGGTACTAGCCAGAGAAGTTGGAATGGCGGAGATTAAAGAGATTCGTGAGCAAACGGAAGTTGAAATCGAAGCGTTCATTCATGGAGCTATGTGTATTTCCTATTCAGGACGTTGTGTGCTTTCTAATCACATGTCACAAAGAGATGCGAATCGTGGTGGTTGTTCTCAATCTTGTCGTTGGAAGTATGATTTATTCGACTTGCCTATTTCTGGTGAGCGCGAATCGTTAGTCGGTGGTCAACCTTTAGAGGAATTTTCAATGAGTGCAGTGGATATGTCTATGATTCATCATATACCTGAGCTTGTGGAAAACGGTGTAGATAGTTTGAAAATCGAAGGTCGGATGAAATCAATTCATTATGTTTCGACTGTTTCTAATGTTTATCGCCAAGCGGTAGATACTTATTGTGCTGATCCTGATAATTATGTCTTTAAGCAAGAGTGGGAAGACGAGCTTTGGAAAGTTGCACAAAGAGAACTGTCAACTGGATTTTATTACGGTGTGCCAACTGAAGATGAGCAACTTTTTGGCAAACGCCGTAAAATTCCAGCATATGGCTTTATTGGTCAAGTTTTAGATTACGATCCACTAACTCAGATTGCCACAATTCAACAACGGAATAATTTTGGTGTTGGGGATGATGTTGAGTTTTATGGACCAGGCTTTACTCATTCTCATCAAGTGATTGAGACTTTATGGAATGAAGAAGATGAAGCGATTGATCGTGCACCTAATGCAATGATGACAGTTAAAACAAAAGTAACAACACCTGTAAAACGGTATGATATGATTCGTAAATTACGTTAAAAATAGCCTATCTAAATAACCTATCGAGATTTTTCGATAGGTTATTTTTTTTCGATTATTTAGGTTTAGCAACTTGAAATGGCCAAATTCATTTTCAAAATCAATATGTAAATAAGAATAGTTGCAAAAATAGACACTTCAAACGACAAAATCAAGCCGTTCTTATGAGTCTATATTTTATATAATTGCATTTGTAAGAGAGAGATACCTACAAAAAATGAATTTATTTAGAATGAATAGGCTAAATAAGAGGAGGAAAAAAAGATGTGCACAAGTATTGTGTTAAGAACGATGGATCATAAAAATCTTCTATCGAGAACAATGGATTTTGCATTTGATTTAGATGCAAGACCAACAATTTGTCCTAGAAATTATCAATGGATATCAGGAGTCGATGAATTGTCTTATACTGGGAAATATGCTTTTGTCGGGGCAGGAAAGGACGTTGAGCATTTATTATTTGCAGACGGGGTCAATGAACATGGATTAAGTTGTGCTGCTCTTTATTTACCTGGAGAAGCAGTATATGGACCAGCTGCAAAACCTAATAAGGTAAATTTAGCTCCTCATGATTTTTTACTTTGGATTTTATCAAACTGTAAAAGTATAGCTGATCTACAAAAAAAATTAGGAACAATTAATTTAGTCGATGTAGAGGTTCCTTTGTTAGGAATTACAACACCTCTTCATTGGATTATGACAGATTCAACTGGGCAATGCATGGTGATAGAACCAAGAGATTCTTTATTAAAAATGCAAGAAAACCCAGTCAGCGTCTTAACCAATACGCCTAAATTAGAATGGCATATTTCCAACTTGAGAAATTATATTGGAATTAAGCCTGAACCATTCACATCGAAAATGTTTGGTGAGTTTGAGGCAAAACCATTCTCTCAAGCATCAGGGACCTCTATTTTACCAGGTGGTTATACTCCACCAGAAAGATTTGTTCGTGTTGCCTATTTAAAAGAATACATTAAAAAATCTAAAAACGAAGAAGAAGCGATTACAAATATTTGGCATATTTTGAATAGTGTCTGTATTCCGAATGGTGTGGTAATTCAGGAGAACGGAAGTCCAGATTATACACAATACGTAGCATCTATGTGTTCTGAAAGCCAGACTTATTATTTTTCAACATGTAAAAACAACCAAATTAATAGTGTCAAATTAACGAAGGAATTGATAAGTACATTAACAGAGCCAAAGACGTTTGATATTAAAGAGAATCAAAAATTTAATAGTTTAAATTAAAAATTAGGAGGAATAAATATGTTTAACAGAAAAATAGAAAAAGAAATTATGGAAGAAACGAATTGTCCAATTTTTGGATCATTAGAAGCAGGTCAAATTTTACCAAATTATAAAATAGGTAAAGAATCAGTAGATCCAAGAGTTGCCTATCAATTAGTGAAAGATCAGCTAGTAGATGAAGGAAATGCTAGGCAAAATTTGGCAACATTTTGTCAAACATATATGGAACCAGAAGCTGAGCAATTGATGGCTGAGACATTTGAAAAAAATGCGATTGATAAGTCTGAGTATCCACAAACAGCAAAATTAGAAAGCTCTTGTGTCAATATGATTGCTGATTTATGGAATGCATCTGAAGATGAAAAATTCATGGGAACTTCTACTGTTGGATCTAGTGAAGGCTGTATGTTAGGTGGAATGGCTATGAAATTCAGATGGCGTAATCTTGCTGAAAAACGTGGCTTAGATATACAAGCCCAAAAACCTAATCTTGTTATCTCATCAGGATTTCAAGTTTGTTGGGAAAAATTCTGTGTGTACTGGGATATTGAAATGCGTGAAGTTCCAATGGATGAAGAGCATTTAAGTATTAACTTAGATAAGGTTATGGATTATGTCGATGAATATACAATCGGAATTGTAGGTATTCTAGGTATTACTTACACTGGTAAATTTGATGACATTGCAGCTCTAGATACATTAGTAGAAAGCTATAACCAAATTAATGAACATCAGTTAGTTATCCATGTGGACGCGGCTAGTGGTGGAATGTTTGTTCCTTTTGTTAATCCTGAATTAGCTTGGGATTTTCGATTGAAAAATGTTGTATCTATTAATACATCTGGTCATAAGTATGGATTGGTTTATCCAGGAGTAGGTTGGATTTTATGGCGGGATGAAGAATATTTACCAAAAGAATTAGTCTTTGACGTTAGTTATTTAGGCGGTCATATGCCAACGATGGCTATTAATTTTTCCCGTAGTGCAAGTCAAATTATCGGACAGTATTATAATTTCTTGCGATTTGGTTTTGAAGGGTATCGAAAAATTCATACTCGAACGAAAGAAGCAGCACTTTATCTAGCAAAAGTTGTAGAAGAAACGGGACTTTTTGAAATTTATAACGACGGTGGGAATTTACCGATTGTGTGTTACAAATTAAAAGAAAAAGCATCAGTCGAATGGAATCTGTACGACTTAGCAGATCGTTTACAAATGAAAGGTTGGCAAGTTCCTGCATACCCGCTACCAGAAGAAATGAATAATGTGATTATTCAGCGTTATGTATGTCGTGCTGATTTTGGACAAAGTATGGCCGAAGAGTTTGCTAGTGATTTAAATGAAAGTATTCACGATTTAAATAATGCTCATATTCTTTTCCATAAAGAAGAAGCAAATAAAACACAAGGGTTTACACATTAAAAAAGGATAAATAAGTTTTATAGCTATGGTTTGTTATCCGATTTTTGCAGAACATTAAAATCGAGCAGCAAATCATGGCTATTTAAAAATAGCTAGTGATTGATTGGATTAGTTTATGGGTATTTGAAAAACAACTTACCTTAAAGGTGAATTAAACCAACTTTTGATAAAGCAAAGCGGTTCAAGAAACTTTTTATCAAGGCTAGTTCTTATGAGCCAACTCCTAGAGAAAAAGATAAAAATTCGAGATGGAGAAATCACCATATCAATTTTCCCTATTTTCTTGCCGGAGCTAAGAAACTCAACAAATTTTTTATCAAGGAGGAAAAAAGAAAATGGACAACGAGAAAAGCGGAAAAAGCGCTAAGTCACTAACATTATTTGGTTTTTTCGCAATTACAGCATCATTATTTATTACAGTATATGAATATCCAACGTTTGCAACATCGGGATTACAATTAGTATTCTTTTTATTATTGTGTGGATTTTGTTGGTTTTTACCAGTTGCGCTTTGCTCTGCAGAAATGGCAACAGTAGAAGGATGGCAAGAAGGTGGAATTTTTGCTTGGGTAGGTAAGACTCTAGGCAAAAGATTCGGCTTTGCTGCAATTTTCTTCCAGTGGTTTCAAGTTACAGTAGGATTTGTGACGATGATTTACTTTATTTTAGGCTCTTTATCTTATATTTTTAATTTTAAAGCGCTAGATAATAATCCAATGGTTAAGTTCATTGGTGTATTAGTTATTTTTTGGCTATTAACATTTAGCCAATTTAAAGGAACTAAATTCACTGCAAATGTTGCTAAAATAGGTTTTGTATTTGGTATTACAATACCTGTACTAACGTTATTCGGATTAAGTATAGCCTATATTGCCTCTGGAAATCCACTTCAACTGCATGTATCAGCAGGAAGTTTTATTCCTAAGTTAAAGGATATGTCTGCATTAGTTGTATTTATGCTAGCATATATGGGAGTTGAAGCATCGGCTCCTCATATTAATGAAATGAAAAATCCAAAAAAAGATTACCCACTAGCGATGATTATGTTGATTCTTGTGGGAATTGTTTTAAATACAATTGGTGGAGCATCAGTAGCTGCTGTTGTACCACTTAAAGATTTATCGCTTAGTTCAGGTGTTATTCAAACTTTTGAGGTTTTAATTTTAAAATATGGTAGCGGATTAGGTTGGTTAGTAAAACTTATTGCTGGTTTAATTGCTTTTGGAGTTATGGCACAGGTTTGTTCATGGATTGTTGGGCCAACGCGGGGGCTATTGACAGTTGCTGAAGAAGGTATTTTACCTGCAAAATTTAAAGAAGTAAATAAAAATAATGTTCCCGTACCACTTATTTTAGTTCAAGGATTGATTGTATCTATTTGGGCAGCAGTTCTAACTTTTGGTGGTGGTGGAAATAATGTATCTTTCTTAACGGCTATTTCATTGACCGTCGTAATCTATTTAATTGGTTATGTTTTGTTCTTTATTGCGTATTTTATTTTAGTATTGAAAAAAGATAATCTAGACAGAACCTATCATGTGCCTGGCGGAAAAGGAGTCAAACTTACGATTGCTGCAATTGGTTTAATTATGTCTATTCTAGCAATTATAACAGCTTTCATTCCACCTGCATCTTTAACAGGTCACAGTGCGCATTCATATGAATTGATTTTAGCAATTAGCTTTATCGTCACTCTACTGTTGCCTTTTATTATTTATATGTTCCGAAATAAGAGCGAAGTAGGGAAGAAAGAAGACATCAAAGGTTTAGTAGCTAAAATAGAATCTGATGAAGCCAGTAATGTAATTTAAACCTTTATAAAAAAGTAAGCCATTCAATCGCATAATCCGATTGAATGGCTTACTTTTTAATTTTTCTCTTTGATAGTATCAGCGACAATTGTTTCAATATTGATAAAATCTCTAGGCGATAATTGAGATCCAATATAAAGAACTTTACCATCTAAATATTGATTGATTAAAAGAGGTGTTGGTGTAGTTGTTAGAAAAAGATCAGCCTCTTCAGCATTGTTCTTATCTAAAAAAACAATTGTATAACGATATTTTAAAGTGTCGAGAATTTGATTTTTTAAATTAATTTCTGCTAGTTTTGGCAAATCTGTATCTAAAACAATTTGAATTTCTTTTTCAAAATAAGTTAGAGGTTTCAATAGTGAAAATAATAAAGCATATCGAGTCAATAAAAATTCTTTTTCCAAGAAAATCTTATTTTTTGTTTCAGCATATAGTTCATCAATTAAAGAATCTAATTTTGTATTTAAAATTGGATAAAATTTTTCATGGTTATCTAGATATTCGTAGCCATTAATATCCAATGAAAAGTTATCAAACAAATCACAAAATAGATGAGCACAAAAACTGTTCGTAATAAAAATACTTCTTTGGTCTTCCGGTATTTCTAAAAAGTTTTCAGAAAATCTAATCAAAAAAAGTTCAGTTGCAAGCCAAATAGAAGAATTTTGCTTTTTATGGTAATTCATAATTCGGTCACTAATTTCTTTGACTTCATAAATTTTGGGGCGTGTTTCCATAATTAAATAAAAAAATGAAATTTCCCCATCACTGCCCATGTTCATGTCTTCAAAGATAGCTTTGAATTTTTTATAGCCAGAATAATCCTCTTCTATATTAATATAATGATCCCAACGGTCTTCCTTCTCGATAAAATGCTTTTTTCTAACGCGAATGATATTAATTGCTAAGATATAAGCAATTTGCTGTTTGTGTATGGCTGTCAAATTTAGTTTCAATATAGTTGCAACTTTGTCAACATGGCTATTAATTAGCTTTCTATTGATTGTTTCAAAGGGCCAAGTAGCCCCACGATATACTTTCCAAAAAATAATATAAATGAATAAACGTATTTGACTTTCTTTACCTTCAATAATAAATGTTTCTCTTGTCAAGTGGATTTGATAAGGTTCTACTATCTCTTGAAACATTTTTAATAAACGTCGAATAGTTGTCTCACTCATGAAATTATCATAGGCAAATTTTTTAACGGAATGAAAATTTTCAAAAAACAGACTTTTTAAAAGGTCGATGGTTATATTATCTTCTAATAGGAAAAGAGAGAATCCACTTAAATCTGCACCGGGGTGTAGTTCTAAAAATACGCCTTTGTTTTTTGTCACTAACAATTGAATATTATCATCATTAAAGTTTCTAATTCTTGCATCTAATTCATGGATATATCTTTGAACAGTTCTTGTAATCATATCTGAGCGTTCACTGATTTCTAAAATAGTGTACCATCTTTTTTCTTCTGAAATGATTGCTAGAATTTGTTTAATATTTCGTGTTGCTTGACCGACAATATCATATTTTTCATCAATCATAAAATGAACATCACCTTTCTATTCATAAGTATATGTTACCTCAGAAAAGTAAAAGATGCATCTAATTTGATTATCTTATTTTCTTATATATAGCTGAAACTAACAAAAAAGTACGGTTGGAACGACAAAAGTAAAAGGTTAGTAGAAGTTAATTCTTTTATAATAAGTTGAGTAAGGAACAGTAACATTCTTGTTACAAATCAAATGAATAGTGAAGACGAGAATACGCAACAAAGATGAAGTTGTGGCTCAAACTTTACTTAAAATTTAGGAGGAATAAAGTATGTGTACAAGTATTGTAATGGAATCACTAGATGGAAAACATTTTTTATCAAGAACAATGGATTTTGGTTTTGATTTAGAAGCAACACCTAGTCTATGTCCAAGAAAATATCATTGGAAATCAGCAACAGATGGTTCTGAATTTATCGGTGATTATTCTTTAGTAGGTGCGGGAAGAAATTTAGGTCAAATGTTATTTACTGATGGTGTAAATGAGCATGGTCTTAGTTGTGCAGCGCTGTATTTACCCGGTGAATCGACGTATGAACCAACTACCAAAGCAGGGAAAATTAATCTAGCACCCCACGAATTTTTATTATGGATTTTAACTTCTTGTAAAAGTATTGAGGACTTGTCAGATAAATTGGATTCGATTAATTTAGTAGATACGAAAGTACCTTTATTAGGAATTGTAACACCATTGCATTGGATCATGACAGATAATACTGGGAAATGTGTTGTAATAGAACCTCATGGATCTCCGCTAGAAATAATCACAAATCCAGTCAAAGTCCTAACCAATACACCTAAATTAGAATGGCATATTTCTAATTTAAGAAATTTTATCGGGATCAAGCCAGAACAATTTGCATCAAGAAAATTTGGCGATTTTGAAGCAACACCTTTTTCGCAAGCATCTGGAACTTCACTTCTTCAAGGCGGTTTTACCCCTCCAGAGCGTTTTGTTCGTGCAGCTTATTTGAAAGAATATATCGACGAAGCGAAAAATGAAGAAGAAGCAATTACAAATATTTGGCATGTTTTAAATAGTGTTCGAATTCCTAGAGGGGTTGTGATGAAAAATGATGGCAATCCTGATATTACACAATATGTAGCATCTATGTGCTCAGAATCTAAAACGTACTATTTTACTCCTTACCAAAATAGTCAAATTAACTGTGTCACTTTAACCCAAGATTATATTGAAAATGGAACAGCTCCAATATCATGTGGGATTTCTAAAAATCAGGAGTTTAAATGGTTAAACAAGAGTTAATCAAAAAAAGGAGTTTTAAATTATGAATATGGTAAAAAAAGAATGGAAAAATATTTTTACAAACAAAGTATTGCTTATTTCTGTTATCGCGATTACGTTCATACCAATTTTATATGCTGGTTTTTTTAGTAAATCAGTATGGGATCCATATGGTCGAGCGAAAAATTTGCCAGTTGCAGTAGTCAATGAAGATCGCAATGTTATGATGGCAGGTCAAAAAGTTAATGTGGGGGAACAATTAGTAGATAATCTAAAAAGTAATCACGATTTAGATTGGAAATTTGTGTCTGCAAAAGAAGCCGAAAAAGGGATGGAAAACTTAGATTATTATATGATTGTCACTATTCCAGAAGATTTTTCTAAAAATGCGACAACGCTTTTAGACGAAAAGCCTCAAAAAATGGATATCATTTATAAAACAAATGGATCTTTAAATTACATCGGTGAAGAAATAAGTACAATTGGTGCAACGACTCTTGAGTCGCAAGTTCGAGAAAATGTTACTGAGTCCTATGTTGAGGTTGCAGAGAAAGTTGGAAAACAACTAGTTTCAGGTATAACACAAGCATCTGATGGTGCCAAAGAACTAGCTGACGGAGGACTTCAACTGCAAAATGGCTTAGGGCAATACACATCAGGAGTAACGCAAGCAGATTCTGGAGCTAATCAATTAGCAGATGGAACTAACCAATTAAGTAGTAGTGTAACACCTTTGTCTTCTGGAGTAACTGAACTATACACAGGATCACAACAATTAGATACAGGGATTAACGAATTGAATAGTAAGATTCCTGAACTTCAATCTGGCGTGAGTCAACTAGATTCTGGTTTACAACAACTTTCGACTGGTAGTGGACAGTTAACAGATGGATTAGCACAAATGAGTGCTCAGTTAAATGACCCAACAACTGCTGCTCAATTGGATCAGTTAACATCGGGTTTAGCAGAATTCAGAGGAATAATGGATGAAATTGATTTTTCTGCCCATTCTAAAATCGCCTTAGATGCTGCAAAACGTGCAGATGAAATTTCAATCAAAGCAGCAGAGTTACAAACAAAACTAGATACAATTGCAGCAGAGTTAAATCCAGAGCAATTGAAATTAGAAATCACAGAAAAAATCAATCAATCAAGCTTACCAAGTGAGGAGAAAAATAGTCTAATTAATAACATTAATCCTCTCATTGAAGAGCATACAAAACGTCAACAAGAAACCATTAATACGTTATTAAAAGAAGTTTCAGGTGGTCTTGTTGAAATCGGCAATGATTTACATGAACTTTCAATAGCCGCTAAAAGTGTTAGTGAGCTACCAAATGATGCCTCTCAGTTAGATCAAGGATTCATCCAAATTCAAGATGGCACAATTCAATTAATGAATTCTATGAATCAAATCAAGCAGGGAGTGGGTACAGCAAATAATCCAGCATCATTGTATGGTGGAGCAGTAGCTTTAAATTCAGGTGTTGATGCTGCATATGCAGGTGGTCAAGAAATGAATAGTCAAATCCCGACTTTAGCTTCAGGTGTCAGTCAATTAAGTGTCGGCGGAGATCAATTAACTACGGGATTAGGCCAAATGTATGGTCAAATGCCTGCACTTGCTTCAGGTGTGAATCAATTAGATGATGGTGCGATTCAGTTATCCTCAGGCTTAGATTTACTATCAAGTAATTCACCACAACTATTAGATGGAATCAATCAATTAGACGCAGGCTCCAACGAATTAGCTGATAAATTAGGTAGTGGAGCTGCAGAAGGAAATAACATTAAATTAAATAAAGCCACTGTTTCAATGTTTGCTGCTCCAAGTAAGTTAAAACATGAAGAATACAGTAACGTATCTAATTATGGAGAAGCTTTATCTCCTTATATTATGTCGCTGGCTTTATTTGTAGGATGTTTAGTATTCAACTTTGTTTTCCCTATCCGAAAAGTTTCGATGGCGGGACAATCTAGTAAAAATTGGTGGTTAAGTAAGCTTTCAATTGGAGTTGGTGTTGCACTTGCAATGGCAATCATTGAAGCAACCGTCATGTTAATGTTAGGATTAACAGTCGAATTTATTCCACAATTTTATTTAATCGCGATTGTGAGTTCATTGTCCTACATGTTTATTGTCATGTTTTTCGCAATGACATTCGATAATCCAGGTCGGTTTATTGCGATGGTGTTACTAGTTCTACAACTTGGTGGAGCAGGCGGAACATTCCCAATGCCGCTAACAAATGGATTCTTTAATGCAATTCATCCATATCTACCAATGTCGTATTCAATTTATGGATTCAGACAAGCAATTTCAGGTGGAATTGGAACAGATTTATATACGAAGAGTGTTGTAATATTAGCGATTGCTTTTGTTGTATTTGTTGCATTACTACGTTTGTCAATGGACCACCTACAAAAGAAACATCTAAATGGAATTTCTCAATTAGATAACAATCAAGAATTACAAGCTGTAGAAGCACAATAATTTCATAGAGAAGCCTGATAAATTAAGGCTTCTCTATGTTAAATCAAAAAGAATAAAGGAGTTTTTTACATGACGAATTATGATATGAAGAAAGACCATACGCTAGAAAAAATTGCGGAAACATTAGAAAAATTAGATACTCAGTTAGCGAAAATTTCAGAAGAGACAGAATTGGAAAGCAAGTTTAAAAACATTAAACTTTGGACGGAAGAAAAAAAAGCTGTTCATGAAATCAAAAAAATCCTTCACGAAGTTGGAAAATATGAAAAATATAACGAAAAAGAATGTGATCAAGAAAGAAAAGCATTAGCTAAATCTGAAGGGGTATAAAATTTTATTAAAAAGAACGACAGTCGAAGAAATTTATCGTTTTTCGGCTGTTTTTCTTTTTTTAGTAGAGAAGGAGTAGATTAATGTGTTGGAAATGTGGGGAAATATGTTACAAAGGAAAAGATTTAGACAGGTACTTATTTTTTGTGGAATAGCGTTAATTTTATACTTATCAAAAGGGATTTTTACTTTAATTGTACTAACTTATATATTTTCATTTTTGCTATCACGAGGTGTAAAGAAAATTAAAAAAATTGTGCCAATCAGTCATACTATTATTACATTGACTATATATGCTGGAATAGCTGGTTTAATTTGCCTTTTTTTCATGAAATCAGTTCCTATTTTAGCGAATCAAATTAGTAATTTATATGATTTGGCTACTTCATTTTATCAGACGAAAGATTTTAGCAATGTCCCTTTAGCAAAGGAATTAGAGGGCTATGTCCAAAATTTTGATGTGATAAGTAAGGTGGAAAGTAATATTTCAACATGTAGTCATTTTGTTAAAAGTATTAGTGAATTAAGTGTGAATATGGCTTGGGCCTTCGTATTAAGCCTTTTTTATGTATTAGAAATAAAACAAATAAAGCATTTTTTTGCTTTATTTAAAAAAGAGCCCTTTACAATTCTTTATAATGATTTAAGCGAGATGTTTAGCCGCTTTAATCGTATTTTTAGCTCAGTAATGACTGTTCAATTTAAAATTGTTCTTTTCAATACGCTACTAACTATAACGAGTTTGATTTTTTTAGGTTTCCCACATATTATTAGTTTGTCTATTATGCTATTTATATTAAGTTGGATTCCTGTTTTTGGAGTGATGCTTTCCTTTATTCCACTATCTATTATTGCTTATATGCAAAGTGGACTGAACCAAGTCATCTATATACTCGTAATTACAATATGTATTCATCTAGCCGAAACGTATATTTTGCGACCTAAATTAATGTCCAGTCAAACAGAACTTCCTACTTTTTTCATTTTTGTGATTTTATTGCTGAGTCCTGAGTTTATAGAGATGTGGGGATTACTATTAGGTATTCCTATCTTTCTATTTATTTTGGATATTCTTGGAATCAAGAAGATTGAAAAAGACAACTTGAAAGAACGTACTCAAGTTGTCTAAGTATTCAAATAAAAGTATGTGGTTCAAGTGACAAATATAATTTAGATTTTTACAAGCAATAGTTTCACGCTCTGTAGCAAAAATAGTTAGAGAGTAGAAAGTAATCACTATTCTCGCATTTTAAATAAACGTGCTTGTTCAAATTCTAATCCAATCTCTAAAAGCCATTCTTCCCGATTCTTTGGCGCTGTGAAATGGATTCCTAATGGTAGACCATTTTCAGCAATATGAGTGGGTAAACTAATTGCGGGTTGACCGGTTAAATTTGCTTGTTGCGTAAAGGGAGACAAAGCTAAACTTTTCTCAAACATATCCCAAATTAATTGCATTTGTTCCTTACTAGATAACTTTTCTACTTGTTTCATTTGTTGGATTTGCTCTGGGGTTTGCAATTCTGCCGCTATTTTTGGTGCCGTTGTAGCGGTAGTCGGTGTTAAATATAAATCATATTCTTGATTGAATGCTGCCATTTTTTCGGCAGCCTGATCCCAAAGTGCTAGGCTATTGGAATAATCAGCAGCTGAAATATGCTTACCAGCATTGAATAAAGTCCAAGTCATCAGTTCCATATCTTCAATTGTCAGAGAGCGGGCAAGTTGTTTTTCTAAATTTTTAAACATTGCCGCTGTTTCACCAGCATTCATTACATAGTAACTTTCCATTAAGGCAATCCCATCAATATCAGGTTCTTTTTCAACAACGTGATGTCCTTGTGCTTTAAGAAAAGTCACAGCATCTAACACTGCGTTTTTGGCGGCAGTGCTCACTGGAGTGTGAACTGGGGAAGCTAAAGAATAGGCGATTCTGAATTTTTTTTTCGCCAGAGTTCCCAAACTTGTCAAATATCCAGGTTCATATAAGCTTGCTTGGAATGCAGCACTCGGTTCAATCACTTGTAGAGCATCTAACATCGCCGCCGTATCACGAATAGACGTCGTCAAAGCAAAGCTAATCGCCGCTCCTTGCCAATTACGACCAGTACCTGGTCCGACTGGTGTTTTCCCACGAGTTGGTTTTAAACCGACTAAACCGCTAAAAGATGCAGGAATACGAATCGATCCGCCACCATCACTAGCGGCGGCAATTGGCAAGGTACCACTAGCTACTGCTGCCGCTGCTCCACCGCTAGAGCCACCTGCAGAATAGGCTGGGTTCCAAGGATTACTTGTCGGACCATAGAGTTCAGGATCGGTAATATTCTTAAAGCCAAATTCAGGTGTGTTGGTTTGACCAATCACAATAAATCCAGCTTTTTCCAAAGCTGCAACAAAATGGCTTGTTGTGAGTGCACTGTTATTTCGAAGTAGCTTAGCCCCAGCAGTACTAGGTTCACCAGCTAAATCTTGTCCTAAGCCTTTAATTAATATCGGAACTCCACCAAAGGGTAAAGTTGAAAAATCTCGAACTTGGGCTTCTTCTATCGCTTTTGAAAAACGTGTGGAAGTGACAAAATTAAGTGTCGGATTTTCTGACTTAATTTTTTTAAAGGCTTCTTCAATTAATTCTGTCGGTGTTACTTCGCTGTTTCTAATTTTTTCGGCTAAAGCTAATCCATCCAAATGACTCATTATTTGCACTCCCTTAGTTTTAAACTTTTTCTTTAGTCTAACATTTCAAGAGGTGGAAACCAATCAAACTTACAAAAGATATCTAAATAGAAGGTTTAAATGGAAATTTCTCTTCTAGTTAATACAATTTTGTATTTAAGGTTTCTTTAAGCTTAGAAGGATAAGATAGTAAAAGTTAAAATAAAAATTATAGGAGATGAATGATATGACAGAAGAAAAAAACTCAAGTCAAAAAGAAGAGCAAGCTAAAAATTCAGGTTGGAAAAAAATCAATAAAAAGTTTGTCTTGCTTAGCTTCTTTTTTTTATTTATTGGTTTTATTGGTGGATATCAAGTTTCTGGAATGAACAATCAAGCTGGTACAAGGCAGCCAAGAGCCAACCAATTAGAAAATTCTGATGATCAGAATAATACTATGGAAAATGGTAGACCTGACCAAAGGGAACTACCATCTGATAGGTCTAATGGTGAGGAGTCAGATACTATTAGCGGGGCGACTGAAAGTGAAGAAGATCAATTGGAAAGTGGCTCAACAACAAATCAAAGCAACAACACTTCGGCTACTGAAGATATAATTTGATAAGAGTTTGAATCTCCTCTAAAGGTATGTGTTGCAACCTTTAGAGGTTTTTTTGCAAGGAAATCTAATCGAATCTATTCGGTATAATAATTAAAATGAGTATTTCCTCATTTATCTAGAAAAAAGACTTTATTTAAAGCGGATTATGTTATAATTGTAGCGTTGTTTGCCTATGTAAAATGGAGGACTGTCACATGTTAAAGAAAAATCAAGCGATCTGGCGCGAAACGTTAAAAGTTGCGATGCCACTTTGTCTAAGCTATATTCCTGTTGGACTGGCTTGCGGTGTTTTGTTGCAGAAGGTCGGTTTTAATGGTTTTTACACTGCACTTATTTCCTTTTTAGTGTTTTCTGGTGGGGCACAGTTTTTAGCCGCCGCGATGTTAGTTGATGCTGCTCCGATAGCTTCAATTATTCTAATGACTTTATTTTTAGAATTACGTTATATTTTATTAAGTTCCAGCCTTTCCACCTTTATAAAACAAGAAAAGAAAGGTTTTATTGCACTATTTACTAGAACTATTAATGATGAAAATTACGCTGTGAATTACTTGAAATTTTCAACAGATAAAAATTGGACAAGTAAAAAAGCTTTAATGGTCAATCGCTATTCACTAGCTTCTTGGCTAATTAGTAATGTAATTGGGTCAATGCTTGGTTCAACGATTCCATTGGATACACATATTGTCGATTTTGCGTTAACAGCGATGTTTATCTATATGTTTACGATGCAATTACAAAATAAACTAATTATTTTTGTTGGGTTGTTGTCGGGTGTCCTTTCTGTGGTGACGATGTTAGTATTCCAGAGTACGATCGGATTAATTATAGCTACAGTAATCGCTTCTTTGACAGGTTACTTTATTGAGAAGAAACTGAAGGTTACTAAAGTCGTTGATAAACCTATGTTAATGGATCGGAAACCGATTGAAACGGAGGTCACAGCCAGTAATGAATAATCAGCTTATTTTATTAATATTAGGAATGGCTTTTGTATCGTACTTGCCTCGTGTGATTCCGATGATGTATTTCTCCAAACGAGAAATTCCCCAGTGGTTCCATGATTGGATGAAATATGTACCGGCAGCGTTATTCGCAGCATTATTTTTTAAAGATGTTTTTATTGTGGATCACAGTTTTAGCCTCATAACAAATATAAAAGTTTTAGCTGCAGTGCTTGTTATGATTGTTGCTTATAAAACCAAATCAATGGGTCTTTCAGTAGTTGCTGGCTTAGGGTCGCTTCTTTTACTAAATTATTTGATGTAAATAAAAAAGTTAATCCTAGTTCGAATTGGGATTAGCTTTATTTTTATGCGGTTAGATAGTCTAAAATTATATGGCTAGAAATATAAAAATACAAACAAAAACCACTATAGCTAACCAAAGCTAAAGTGGAAAATTTTTACTTTGTTTTCATGTTTATATCCATCAGTGTCAAGTTCAGTTTCACATGTGTAATGGTCCTAGTATTTAGTGAAAGTTGCTCATACCTTGTGTTCTTTAGGTATACATTTAGTATAGCCAAGAAATATGAAGAAAGTATGATGACAGGGATAAGAAAGCATGAAGACAAAGTTAAGTTTAAGTAAATGACTATATGAAAAATTAAGAAGACGATAGGTACGATTTATTTAGTGTTATCCTCAAGGCTGTATTCCATTACAAAATCATCCATAATATATCCGCCACCGATATCTACAACTTGTTCTTTTACAGTTACGAATCCCATTTTTTTATATGCAGCAATGGATTTGTCATTATATTTATTGACTGTTAATTGGATTTTAAGTAGGTCGTTTTCACGAGCGATATCCTGAATTTGTTGAAAGACCTTTTTCCCAATGCCATGTTGTCTAGCTGTGGATTTTACATAGAGTTTACTTAAAAATAAATAATCGTTTTCTAACTGGAAGCCAGTATATCCGACTGTTTTCCCATCGAAATTTATCAAAAAATAGTTCATGCCATTGACAATATCTTGATAAATTTTTTCAGTAGATTGCAAGTTCGTTAGCATATACTCTACTTGTTCAGCACCAATAATGGCTGTATAATACTCTTCCCAAATTTCTCTAGCTAGTTTGTTGAGTAAGATAGCATCTTCTTTATTCGTGGCTTTTTTTAATCCAATCATTTATGTTCCTCCATTCAATTGATAATGAAAGAAAATGTGCCAGATAGACTGCCACATTTTCTTCTAATTTCGATTAAACTAATTTAACTAACGAGTAATTTTTCTTCCCTTTACGGATTAAGATAAAGCGTTCGTCAAAAGAATTGCTTGGTGAAGCGATAGCTTCTAAACTTAAAACTTTTTCGCCATTCATTGAAATTGCACCATTTGTAATATCTTCACGTGCTTGGCGTTTAGATGGTTCAATTCCTAATTCAACTAGCCAATCAACGATGTTTTTTTCTTCTTTAGGTGCTTCAAATGTAGGCATGTTTTTAAAGCCTTCCTCAATTTCATCAGCAGTTAGATTTTTCACATCACCTGTAAATAAAGCAGACGTGATTTTTTCGGCTTCATCTAATGCTTTTTGACCATGAACAAAATGGGTCATCTCACGAGCTAATGTTTTTTGTGCTTCACGTTTATGTGGTTCAGTTGCTACTTTTTCTGCTAAAGCTGAAATCTCATCTTGTGTTAAGAAAGTAAAGAATTTCAAGTATTTGATCACATCACGGTCATCTTGATTTAACCAGAATTGGAAGAACTCAAAAGGTGTTGTTTTCTTTGGGTCCAACCAAATAGCGCCACCAGCAGTTTTACCAAATTTAGTACCATCAGCTTTTAACATTAATGGAATTGTTAAACCAAAGGCTTTGGCTTCAGAGCCTTCTTTTTTGCGAATTAAATCTAATCCGGCCGTAATATTTCCCCACTGATCTGCACCACCAATTTGTAATTGCACATCATGGTGTTTAAATAGATGTAGGTAATCCATTGATTGTAGAATTTGGTACGTAAATTCAGTAAAAGAAATACCCGTATCTAAACGACTTGAAACAATATCTTTTGCTAACATTGTATTAATATTGAAGTTTTTACCGTAATCTCTTAAAAAATCTAGTAAGGTTAAATCATGTGTCCAATCGTAATTGTTAACCATTGTGACATCATCATTGCCACCAAAATCAAAAAGATTTTGCATTTGAGCTGTTAAAGCATCCACATTTTGTTGAACTTGTTCCATTGTTTGCAGTTGACGTTCAGAAGTTCTACCACTTGGATCACCAATAGTACCTGTTGCTCCACCAATTAAAATATAAGGATGGTGACCAGCTAGTTGGAAACGTTTCATCATCATAAATGGAATTAAATGACCAATATGCATGCTATCTCCAGTTGGATCCACACCACAATAGAGAGAAATTTTCTTTTCCGTCACCAATTCTTTTAATCCTTCAGCATCTGTTTGTTGATTAATGGCATCGCGCCACTCTAATTCTTCAATAATATTCATCTGTTCCACACTCCTTATAGTTAATTAGAAAATCAAAAAAGTCCCTATAAAATCAACTATTGCTGATTTTACAGGGACGAATGAACCGTGTTACCACCCAAATTGTATTCCATCTTTAAGATTAGAATACCTCTCAAAACTAAATATCGCTAGTTAGACGCTTGAGGTTAGTCAAGAAACTCCAGAGTGTATTTCGCTAATGTTGTATATGCTAGATTTCACCACCCTCTAGCTCTCTTGAATAGGGACAACACGCTACTGCGCTCTTTCTTAGTCATGTATTTTATAGATTGACCACAGTATAATCCACTACTAAATAAAAGTCAACTAGTAAAAAGAATAATTGAGCAAGTAATGAAATAAAAAGAATTAAAAACAGTGGGGTTATGCAATAAATTTGTTAAAAACCCCTATATTGTAAAGGCCTGTAAAAAATAAGCTACAATATAGAGGTGGCTTTTATTTATTAAATTACAGCAATCGCTTCAACTTCAACGCGAACATTTAAAGGCAATTCTTTAACAGCTACACATGAACGTGCTGGTTTGTGATCGCCAAAATAAGAGCCATAGACTTCATTAAAAGCTGCGAAATCAGCCATATCTGTTAAGAAACAAGTTGTTTTAATAACAGAATTTAAGTTAGATCCACCTTCTTCTAAAACGGCTTGCAAATTTTTCATTACTTGCTGAGCTTGTTCGGTAATTTCGGTTGAAATGACTTTTCCATTTGTTGGATCAACGGGAATTTGGCCAGAAGTGTAAAGAGTGTTTTCTATTTTTATTGCTTGTGAGTACGGTCCAATTGCGGCAGGTGCTTGATCAGTATAAATTTTTTCTAACATGTAAATTCCTCCTGTGATTTAAGTTGATTAACAGCTAACTTTAAGCGTTGTAAACCATCTATTAATTTTTCTCTAGGACAGCCGACATTCATGCGAATAAAATTCTCACCAGCTGTGCCATAGGTATTTCCAGGCATAATTGCTACTTTGCCATAATGAATCAAGGCATCTTGAAGCTGTTTACTCGTATAAGGTAGCCGTGAAACATCCAACCAAGCCAAGTAAGTTGCTTCAGGTTTGACCAATTGAATTTCTGGTAGTTCTGTTGTTAGAAACTCTTGTAACAGAACCAAATTGTTTGTCACATATAGATTTAGTTCATCGACCCAAGGTGCGCACTCATGATAAGCAGAAATCGTACTAAGCATTCCAAAAATACTAGTAGAAGAAAGACCATCACGATTTTTTAGAGTAACAAGAAATTCTTCGCGTAATTTATCATCGGGGATCAATAAATACGAACAAATTAACCCTGGAGTATTAAAGGTCTTACTAGCAGAGCTACAAATGGCAATGTTTTTTAAATCTGTTGTGCAACTAGTCAGTGGGAGATAAGTGAAATCAGCTCTGACAATATCCATATGAATATCGTCAGAAATTATAAACACATCATACTTCTGGCACAACGCAATTATTTTTAGCAATTCGTTTTTTGTCCAAACACGCCCTGTAGGATTATGCGGGCTACATAATAAGAAAATTTTTGTTTTAGGATGAGAAAGTCGTTTCTCTAAATCTATAAAATCAATTGTATAATGTCCGTCATTAAAAAGCAAAGGATTCTCATGAATTATACGTTGATTGTCTGTGATTGTTTTAAAAAAAGCGTCATAAGCAGGGGTTTGCATCACAATATAATCGCCCCTTTCAGATTTTAATTCAATTAATTTAGCCACGGAGTAAATAACAGAAGGACTATATAGTACCCAATCTGTTTCGATAGTAGACTGAAATCGATTTTGATACCACTGCTGAATTGCGCCTTTAAAAGAAAGATGATTCCAGCGAGTATAGCCGAAAATTTCATGATCCATTCGTTTTTTTAGTGTGTCAATAATTGCCGTGGGTACCTTAAAATCTGTATCAGAGACAGAGAATGGCAATAAATTTTTTTCACCAAAGCGATCTTCGATATAATCCCATTGTGTGCAGTAAGTGCCTGTTCGATCAGTTACTTCATCAAAATTTGTTTGCTTCATTTATTATCAATCCTTACTTACAATATTTTTTCAATTTGATTTTTTACGGAAGCAACTTGTGTTCCGATAATCACTTGAAGATTGGTATCATTTAATTTCATTACACCTAAAGCTCCACAGGCTGTTAATTCAGCATCATCAATCAAGGTCATATCTTTCACTACTAAACGTAATCGTGTAATACAATTATCTAATGAATCAATGTTTTGACTACCACCTAAAGCTGCTAAAATTCTAGCGCCGTCATACTTTCCTTTTTTCTTATGAGTGAGTTCGGCTTCAGAGAAGTCTTCTTGTAGAACTTCACGACCAGGTGTTTTTAAATTGAATTTTAAAATGACATATTTAAAAACAGAATAATAAATAACGAACCAGATTATGCCAGCTACTACTACTAGATACCATTTTGTATAATTTCCTTGAAGCACTCCAAAAATAATGAAGTCTAAAATTCCACCATCTGTATTGCCAATTACAACACCAAGCAAAGCCATTAGCATAAAGCCTAAGCCAGTCATAATAACATGGAATCCATATAAAGCCGGAGCAATAAATAAGAAGAGAAACTCAATAGGCTCAGTAATTCCAGTTACAAATGTAGCAATAACCCCTGAAATTAAGAGTCCTTTAACTTTATGTCGATTTTCAGGCAAGGCAGTTTGATACATGGCCAAAGCTGCTGCGGGTAAACCAAACATAAAGGTTGGCATCTTACCTTGCGACAAAAAGGCTGTAGCAGCAGGACTGATTGGGGTGCCACTTTGTAGTTGTGCATAGAAAATATTTAAGGCTCCCGAAATGGATTGTCCATTTACAATTTCTGTCCCACCAGCTTCAGTAAAGCGGATCATTGAAACTAAAATGTGATGCAAACCAAATGGAAGTAAAAGTCGCTCACCAGCACCAAATAAAAATGGACCAAAGATGCCTGATTTTTGAATTAATGTTCCAATTCCAGTAATGGCCATCGCAAAAATTGGCCAAATCATGGGAATTAAAATCCCAACAATAGCTAAAACTAATGAAGTAATGATTGGAATAAAGCGTGCCCCACCAAAAAAGGCGAAAGCATCTGGCAATTGAATATCATAAAAATTGCTATGCAATAAATAAACAATAATTCCAACAATAATTCCACCTAAAACACCCATTTCAACTGTTTGGATGCCCATAACCATACCCTGACCAGCTTCTCTTAAATTGTCTAAGTCAGCTAATCTTCCAGTCTCAGTTAAATAAAAATTGATAGACAAATTCATGATCACATAGCCAACAAAACCAGATAAAGCTGCAACACCTTTTTCATAACGTGCTAAACCTAGTGGTATCGCCATAGCGAATAATAGCGGCAAATAAGTAAAAGCAAAGCCGCCAATCGTCGACATAAATTTAAAAATAATTTGCAACCAAGGTTGATTTAAAAATGGCAATGTCTCGAGAGTTGAGGGGCTAGAAAAAGAACTTCCAATCCCTAATAGCAATCCCATAAAAGCCAATAACGCAACAGGTAACATAAAGGTTTTACCTAACCCTTGAAAAAATTCCCAAAAATTAAACTTCTTCTTTTCCATATTCAGAATACTCCTTCTCAATTCATAATTGGTTTAAGCTAGCTACAAGTAGCATACTTTTTAAAACCGTTTTCAGCAATCGGTTTCATTGCTAATGGAATGGCATACATAAAATGTACAGGTATACAGAAAAAACCATCAACGAACTAATTTGCTGATGGTCCAGATAGATTCAAGTAATGAATAATAAGAAATTCAAGCACGAGATTAAGCGGAATTCGTGAACTCATATCAACATTCCCATAGTAACAGTTTGTGATTTTGGCTTGATAAGTTAAGCTAGCTAACTGTTCTAGCTGACTATTATCAGCGCCAACAATTCCAATAATAGGAACATTACGTTTTTTTAATAGTGAAGCAAATTCAATAATATGAATGGTTTCACCACTATAAGACACTAAAATAGCGACATCATCAGGAGTTAAGCTATTAGCAACAGCTCGCAACTCATCCCAATCTTCCCGAGCATTGGCAATTCGACCAGAAAAAGTCAGTTTTCGAGCTGCATCTAAACAGCTAGGTAAAGATGCACCGACACCAAAAAATTCTACTCGATTGCTCTTGATTAAGTACTTCGCACCAAGAGTTAGGCTTTCTTTTGTTAGTTGGGAGAGCGTTTGATTGATCTCAGTCCGAATGCGCTCCGCCATTTCTTCAATTCCAGTTAAAGAAGGTAAACTTAAAGGTACTTGTTTTTTTTCGGTCTGTACATATTGAGTTAAGGTATATTTTAATTCCTGAAAACCAGCATAGCCTAATTGCTTACAAGTTCGACTGATTGTTGCAGTCGATACAAAAGTTTTTTCAGAAACTTGTTTTAAGCTCATACTGATTACTTTTTCAGGATGACTCAAAATATATTCCAGCACTTGTTTTTCTAAAAGACTAAGGGTCTCACGTTTTTTTAGCAAACGTTTGTAAAAAATTTGCATACTCATGCTCCTTTTCATTATCTATAGTTAGAGTTATTTTAGCATATTACCAGTATTGTAAGAAGATATAAAATAATGGAAAATAAACTTGCAAGAACCAGAAGCCGTTTCATTTAGAAAATTAAATAACGAATAAATATGTTTTTTCTTGTAAGATATTTTTTATTTAGAATGAAGTAATAAAAAGAGATTCAGTGATAACGCTAGATAAACTAATGGGATGCTGAAATTTAACTGTTTGAAAAAATGGTTTCCTGTATACTAAATATAAGAGAGCATGTGTTTTAAATTTGTTTGTTTTATAACGAAAAATCCATTAAAAATGAAAGGCTTTCTATTTTTAGGATAGTATCTTGGGAAATTTATGGAGCTAGAGTTTAGTGTGAATAAATAGGATGTTTTTAGTGAACTTAGCGAATTAATACAGTGAAATAATCACTTACCTTAAAATGTGTGTATTAATTAAAACCTCTTTGGCAACTATACTTAGTGTATGTTAAAAAGAGAGGGTGGAAGAAAATGACAGAGAATTGGTTAAATATTCAAGAAAAGGTAATCATTGTCACAGGGGGTTCTTCAGGGATTGGTGAGACAGTTGTGGAGAGTTTACTTTCACAGGGCGTGAAAGTAATTAATGCAGACTTGAAGGATAATGGGGTGAATCGTAAGAATCTACTATTTGTAAAGACAGATATTTCTATGAAACAAGATATTGATAACGTTATCAATATTGCTTTAGAGACATTTGGAACAATTGATGGAGTTGTGAATAATGCTGGTATCAATATTCCTAGATTGTTAGTAGATGTGGATGTTAAAGATAGTGAATATGAATTAACTGTCGATATTTTTGATAAAATGGTGAGCATCAACCAAAAAGGTGTCTATCTAATGTCCCAAGCAGTTGGACGCATTTTAGCGAAAAAAAAATCTGGGGTGATTATTAATATGTCATCGGAAAGTGGATTAGAGGGTTCAGAAGGTCAAAGTGCATATGCTGCCACTAAAGCAGCAGTAAATAGCTATACTCGTTCATGGTCAAAAGAGTTAGGGAAATACAATGTTCGAGTAGTTGGAATTGCACCAGGAATTATGGAAGAAACAGGTTTAAGAACAATTGATTATGAAACAGCTCTTGCCTATACTCGTGGAATTACAATAGATAAATTACGTGAAGGCTATGCTAATACATCGATTACTCCTTTAGGTAGAAGTGGTCAGCTTGTGGAAGTGGCTGATTTAGTTTGCTATATGATTTCAGATCGTGCAAGTTATATTACGGGAATAACTTGTAATATTGCTGGAGGAAAAACTCGTGGCTAAGGGGGCGTAACCAGTGTCGTTAACAAATAAATGGTATGACATACTAAATATTCTATTGTTAAAACGACGTGTAACACTTAATGAACTAAGCAAATTAACTAAATCTTCAAGCCAAACATTGAAAAAAAATATAGAATTATTAAATGGACAACTGAGTAAGATAGCAGAAATTAAGCAAGATAAAAATAGTGTTGAATTGACCATTACTAATTTTTATGAATTTCAGCGGATCATGAGTGGCAGTTTGAAACTAAATACAGATTTTAATTCAGTTGGGAAAAGAACTGCGTATATGTTAGAAAAAATGATTCAGCAAGAGGGATTTATCCTAATTGATGATTTAGCAGAAAACTTACAAGTGAGCCGTAGTACAGTCAATAATGATATTAAAGGAATGAAGGAATCTTTGGTAAGTTTTGATGTAGAGCTAAAAGGTATTCCCAATAAAGGCATCCAATTAATAGGCGAAGAACAAACTTTACGCTTGATTCTTTCGAAATATGTCTATGATTATTATAGAAATCATTATCCTCTAAAGGAAGATACCTTAGAATGGGTTGCACAACTGTCGAAATATTATAAGTTAGATCAAGTGACTGTCGAGCTACTAAAAAAAAATATTGCCATTAGCATGAGTAGAATTATCGAAAAAAAGCCTATGCTTCGATCAATTGATTATTACAATAATTTTGAATATGAGACACCGCTACTACAAGAATTTATGTTTCATTTAGAAACAGAATATCGGTTAACGTTAGGGAAATATGATCAAGATTTTATTTCTTTTCCTATTAATACACGGACGACAGCGATGGTTGCAGATAAGAATATGTGTGGATACGAGCAAGAGGTGAGGATTCTTTTTGATGCGATGATGAAAGGGATTCAATCGAATTTTGTAACAGACTTTAATGAGAATGCATTATTTGACGTTTTGAAGCATCATTTACTATTTATGATGAATAGAATTCTTTTTCATGTGGATTTATTTGACTTATTTATGGATGAAATTCAATTGAAATACCCTTTTTCATATGAACTTGCTAAAGTTGCCATTCATGTAATAGAAGAGGAATTAATGGTAACCGTTAGCACAATAGAGGTGAGTTATTTAGCAATCTATTTTGAATTGGTGTTAAATAAAAAGCAGGAATCCAAAGTTGAACGAAAGGTTGCAATCGTATGTAGTGCTGGACGTGGAACAGCGACCTTAATCCATAGGCAATTAAAAGAGGCGTTAGGAAAAGATATAAAAATTAGTCAATTTTCAGAAACTGACTATCAAGAACTAGACGAAGCAGACTATTTAGCTATTTTTAGCACCATTCCATTATCGGCTATTGCGGGTGTCCCAATTATTCAAATCACGAATCTTTTTGATAACCAGTTGCTTTTGCAAGAATGGAAAAGCATCGGTCTCCAAAGTATACTCACAACAAACACGGTTGATTTTTCATTCCAAGTTTTAGACCTAGAAAAAAGTTATATAGAAAATGTAAGTACTATGATTGAAGAACTTATAAATGAAAAAAAATTAGCTACCGATTTTATGGATTTATGGCAGGCTAGAGAGCAATTACAATCCACAATATTCGATCAAGGAATTGGTTTTCCCCACACAGTAAATAAGGGCGCGAATCAAATTGTTTTTAGAATAGGTGTATTCAAGCAAAAGAAAAGCGAAAAGAATCAATATGTTCAATTAGTTTTTTTAGTGGGAATCCCTGAACTTATAAATCCCAATACTGAAAAAGTTCTGTTGGAAATTTATGACTTAGTTTTTACTATAGGGGCAAACAAAGATTATATTCAAGAAATTTCTAAATTTGAGAGTCAGCAACAAATGTTAGATTTTATAAATAGAGAGGAGATCTTATGATGCCAGTCATTTATATTTTAGGAATAAGCGCAGTTGGAGCATATGTATTTCAAGGAATATTGGGCTTTATACAAATTAAGCATTTTACAAAAATTTATGGAGAAATGAGAAAGCGTGGTCGTGTAGCCATTGGTCGTAAAGCTGGAAAATTTAGAGCTGGCACGATTGTGATGTTTACAATTGACGAAGCAGGAATTATTCTGGCTAGTTATAAAATTCAAGGGACAACTATTTTAGCTAGGTTTAAACCATTAGCAGGCTTTGAAGGAGTAAATATATTGTCTTTAGAAAAAAAATTGCCGTGTGTACGTAAAGAAAATAAGTTGACACAAGCAACAATTATGGACGCTGTTACTATTTATAAGCGAGTTTTGAATGGGGAAATAATTAAGGCAAAAGAGACACCATTTGCTTCACTAGCTACGCGATTAGCTCTAATTAAATATTCAATTCAGCTGAAATTAAGAAAGGGTGTAGAAAAATGAATATGATAACTAAGTTTGCAGAAAGTTTTATGAATCTATTTCAAGAAGGCGCAGATATATTTATTAGTTGGGTTACAGGAATTGTACCAGTCGTTTTAATGTTACTTGTCTTAATGAACACCATCATTGCCATGCTAGGGGAGGAAAGAGTGACGAAAATAGCTCAAGCATCATCAAAAAACATCGTTACAAGGTATTTAATTTTACCATTTATTGCAACCTTTATGTTAGGGAATCCGATGTCGTTTACGCTGGGACGTTTTTTACCAGAATATTATAAACCTAGTTTTTATGCTGTAACAGCTCAAGCCAATCATACAAGCAATGGATTATTTCCGCATATTAATCCAGGCGAATTATTTATTTACCTTGGTGTCGCACAGGGAATTACTAAATTGGGTTTGAATCAAATGGATTTGGCAGTTCGCTATTTATTAGTAGGATTAGTAATGAATTTTATTGGGGGCGTTGTGACAGATTATACCACTAAGTATGTCTGCAAGCAGCAAGGTGTGGAACTGAGTAAAGAAGCTAAAGTCACGAACTAAATCAAATTTTATATGAAGGGGAGAGAAAATATGGATCAATATAGAAGCATTAGTATAAAAAAAGGTTCAGGTGGCTATGGTGGACCACTTACAATTACACCTACGGCAGAAAAGCATAAGTTTATCTATGTAACTGGTGGCGGAGAACGACCAGATATTGTGGATAAAATTGAAGAGTTAACGGGAATGGAATCTGTAAATGGGTTTAAAACATCTATTCCTGATAATGAAATTGCTTTAGCGATTATTGACTGTGGTGGGACACTTCGTTGTGGAGTGTATCCTCAAAAGGGAATTCCAACCGTAAATATTGTCCCAACCGGAAAAAGTGGTCCCTTAGCAAAATATATAAATGAAGAAATATATGTATCAGCAGTTGGTGTGAAACAAATTCAATTAGTAGAAGACAAAGTAGCATCTGATGCAACTCAAACTCCTACACGAGAGTATAAATATAGTACAGATAAGAAAATTACGGAAACAATCGGTAAAAAAAGTATAATTGCTCGTATTGGTATGGGAGCAGGGAAAGTAGTAGCCACCTTTAATCAAGCAGCTCGAGAAGCGATTCAAACGGTTATTACAACAATTTTGCCTTTTATGGCCTTTGTGGCGCTATTAATTGGAATCATTCAAGGTTCAGGTATTGGCGATTTATTTGCAAAGTTGATGGCTCCTTTGGCTGGAAATATTTGGGGATTAATTATTATTGGTTTCATTTGTTCACTGCCATTTCTTTCACCACTACTTGGCCCAGGAGCAGTTATTGGACAAGTAATTGGTACATTGATTGGTGTTGAGATAGGTAAAGGTAATATTCCACCCCAATTAGCGTTACCTGCACTGTTTGCTATTAATACACAAAATGCGTGCGATTTTATCCCAGTTGGTTTGGGATTAGAAGAAGCGGAAGCTGAAACTGTTGAAGTTGGAGTTCCTTCAGTATTGTATTCGCGCTTTTTAAATGGCGTTCCGCGAGTAATTGTAGCTTGGTTAGCTAGTTTTGGACTATATAGCTAAATATAATTAGAAGAATCGAGGTCAAGTATGGTGAAGTATAAAACGATTGTTAGAGGAATTGGCTCAGAAGCAAAGCTTTTTAAAGAAGAAAACATGCTTATTTTATTCGGAATAGACGCACCAGATTCATTGAAAGACTATTGTTACACTATTGAGGTCAACCCAATAGTTGAAGAGATTAGAGCTGGAATGAAGTTACGAATTGATGAAAATTATTTTACTATTACAGCAATCGGGAACGTTGTTAATAAAAATTTAAGTGAATTAGGACATGTAACAATTAAATTTGATGGGGATACACTGTCAGAACTACCTGGTACAATGCATGTGTCACAAAGTGAATACCCAGAAATTAATATTGGAAGCATCCTAGAAATTCATTAGAAAATTAAGGAGGTAAGCCGATGTATATTGACTCAGCGAATGTGAAAGAAATCAAAGAGTGTATTCAATTAGGAATTTTTAAAGGTGTAACGACGAACCCAACCTTATTGCTGAAAGAAAATAAAGATAGAATACTTCAACTAAAAAAGATTGCTAATTTGGAAATTGGACAATTATTTATTCAATTAGAAGGAGCCACCGTAGCTGAATTGCTTGAAGACTTAACTAAAATAAAGCAATCGTTGGACGTCCAACACAGTCAAACGGAAATCATTTATAAAATTGCGATTGATAAATCTGGATTAATGGCAATAAAAGCGATTAAGGAGCATCACCCCAATTTGGCGATTTTAGGAACGGTAATCTACTCTACAGAACAGATCTATTTAGCTAGTCTTGCAGGCTGTTCGTATGTAGCACCTTACATCAATCGCATGGAAAACTTTGGCATCAATCCATATGAAGTTATTTCCGCTGGGCATACGTATTTGAGTGGTAGAAATAGTGCTTGTCAGATTATGGGTGCTAGTTTTAAAAATGTGTTACAAGTGAAAAGTGCCTATAATGCTGGAGCTAGTAGTGTAACGTTACCTAAAGAAATATTGAATAAAATGTTAGAACAAGACAATGTAACCTGTGCTATTAGCCAATTTAATCAAGATGGAAAACAATTAATTAAGCAAGTTAGCAAGGGTGAATGAAAAAGAGTTCTCATTTGAAAATAATTTATCCCTTAAACGTACATTCAAAAAATGGCATTAGTTTTGTATTAATGGTATCCTAATTTAGTCATTAAAAAATGAACTAAAGAAAGGTGATTAAAAAATGAAATCTCGCGCAGCAGTGGCTTTTGGTCCAGGCCAACCACTTAAAATAGTAGAAATTGATGTAGAAGCTCCAAAAAAAGGAGAAGTACTGGTAAAAATTACCGATACAGCAATTTGTCATACAGATGCTTTTACCCTATCAGGAGATGATCCAGAGGGCGTTTTTCCAGCCGTTTTAGGTCATGAAGGTGGTGGGATTGTTATCGAAGTTGGCGAAGGGGTTACTTCTGTCGATGTAGGAGATCACGTAATTCCACTTTATACAGCAGAATGTGGCAAATGTAAATTCTGTCTATCAGGCAAAACGAATTTATGCCAAGCCGTTCGTGAAACCCAAGGGAAAGGTCTAATGCCTGATGGCACAACGCGTTTTTCTTATCAAGGTGAACCAATTTATCACTATATGGGTACAAGTACGTTTAGTGAATATACCGTGATACCGGAAATTTCATTAGCAAAAATTAATCCAGAAGCACCCTTAGAAAAGGCCTGCTTATTAGGTTGTGGGGTGACAACAGGAATCGGTGCGGTTCATAACACAGCCAAGGTTCAAGCGGGAGATACGGTCGCTGTTTTTGGGCTTGGAGCAATCGGATTAGCTGTCATTCAAGGTGCAGTACAAGCAAAAGCTAAACGAATTCTAGTAATTGATACGAATCCAGATAAATTTGAACTAGCAAAAGAGATGGGCGCAACAGACTTCATTAATCCAAAAGACTATCCTCAACCAATCCAAGAAGTAATTGTTGAAATGACAGATGGTGGAGTCGATTTTAGTTTTGAATGTATCGGAAATACAAATGTGATGCGTTCAGCCTTAGAATGTTGCCACAAAGGATGGGGACAAAGTATTATTATCGGAGTTGCCGGAGCTGGTCAAGAAATTAGTACTCGTCCGTTTCAATTAGTCACTGGTCGTGTTTGGAAAGGTTCAGCATTTGGTGGGGTGAAGGGCAGAAGCGAATTGCCAGCCATGGTTGAACAAGCTATGCGTGGCGAAATTCAACTGGATCCATTTATTACCCACACCTTGCCATTTGACCAAATCAATGAAGCCTTTGAATTATTACATGCTGGAAAATCAATCCGAACCGTCTTATCTTACGATTAATCAAAAGGAGCGATTAAATTATGGGAAATGTACAAATAGAAACCATCGAAGAGCATAAAGTATTTGATGGAACACAATATAAATTCCGTCATTATTCAACCCTCTTAAACTGTTCAATGACCTTTAGCCTATTTTTACCAAACAAAGAAATCTTTGCCAATCCACCCCTACTTTGGTGGTTATCAGGCTTGACTTGTACAGATGATAACTTTACCCATAAAGCAGGGGCCCAAAAGGTAGCCGCCAAAAAAGGGTTAGCATTAATTATGCCAGATACTAGTCCTAGAGGCGCAGATGTTCCAAACGATGACGCGTGGGATTTAGGACAAGGTGCAGGTTTTTATCTGAATGCTACCGAAGAACCTTGGCAAACTCATTACAAAATGTATGACTATATAACTGAAGAATTAACCGGGATTTTACGAGATAAATTCAATTTAACAGGTCCAGAAGCAATAGCCGGCCATTCAATGGGCGGACACGGTGCTTTAGTTATCGGTTTGCGTAATCCGAAGCGCTTTAGTTCGATTTCAGCCTTTGCTCCTATTGTAAATCCAAGTGAAGTTCCATGGGGAATCAAGGCCTTTTCTACTTACTTAGGCCAAGATAAAACCACATGGAGCCAATGGGATGCTGTTGAGTTGCTAGCTGCAGCCCCAACTGGAGAGACTAGCCCGATTTTAATTTCTCAAGGGGAAAGTGATCCTTTTTACAAAGAACAATTACAACCTGAAAAACTTCAAACAGTTGCTCAGCGCAAAAAAATACCTTTGACACTCAAATTAGAGCCAGAGTTTGACCATAGTTATTACTTTGTGTCGACTTATATCGAAGAGCATATTGAGTTTCATCTGCAGCATTTAGAAAAATAAAAACAGGGATCAAAAAAGTCGAAAAACTTTTTTGATCCCTATTTTTATTTATTCTTTACTCGTGAAGGCTTCTTTTACTTTCTCAGGTAAATCCTCTTGAGAAACTTCTTCCCAATCATTTATATAGACACCTTTAGCATCCAGTTTTAAATAGGCTCCTTCTCTTAGTTCATCACCTGCATAAAACGAAACTTCGTAATGATTACCGTCAGATTTATAAGCATCTTGAGAATAAATATACCCACCTGGACTTTGTTTTGTACCGTGTTCGCTACTTGTAAGGACATAAACATCTTCTTTGGAAACAAATGGGTTGAAGCGGTCCAGTTGTTGACTCAAATCATCATTTTTTGTTTGTTGTTGCTTAGGGAGTAAGAAACTAGCAAGGCTAAGTAAAAGGACCCCAGATACAAGAATAGTTAAAGCAATTTTGATTGTTTTTTTCATTTTATTTTTCCTCCAATAAGTTGATAAGCTTATTATGTAACAGTTAGGTTTTTCTTTCATCAAGCTATGGGCGTAGTGAAAAATTGACCTAGCGATGTAGAGCACAACAGTATCAACTATTTTAAGTAATAAGAAGGGATAACCTTACATTATTGTTAGGTTATCAGGAAATAAAAAACTAGCATATCCTCAAACTAAAAGAGGAATTATGCTAGCTAAATCAATTCATTAAATTGTACAAGAATCGTCTTTACAATTTGCACCATCTTCTGTAACCAATGTTTGTTGACTCGTTGCATTTTTAGCATCAACTTGTGCTAAAATATTTTCAAAAGCTGAAACTGGTTGTGCACCACTAACGGCATATTGATCATCAATTAAAAAGAAGGGCACGCCCTGAATGCCTAATTCCATGGCTTTTGTTTCATCAACACGTACAGGAGCTAAATATTCTTGAGAGTGAATAATTTCTCGTGTTCGTTTTTCATCCAGGCCAACAGAAGTTGCAATTGCAACTAAGGTTTCCTCATCATTTAAAAAAGCCCCATCTGTAAAGTAGGCATGCATACCAGCTTCAACAAATTCATTGCCTTTGCCGACCTCTTTAGCAAATTGAGCTAAACGATGAATCGTAAAGCTATTTGTATTTTTCATATTATCAAAATCATAAGTTAAACCAGCTGCTGCTGCCGTTTGCCCAATAGAATCATTATTCGCTTTTGATTGTTCATAACTAATCCCATATTTTGTGGCAATCAATTGATGAATATCTTCATCATGTTTAATCGCTCCATTAGGATCCAGCTCAAAACTATGGAAAACCACTTCAACATCCTCACGATCGCCTAGAGCTTCTTCTAAGTGTCGTTTACCAATATAACAAAATGGGCAGACAAAATCAGACCAAATATCAATTTTCATGTTCATGTACCTCTTTCTATAAATCGTTTTATGCTTACTAATTGTAAGCTTTATTCTATAGGTAATGTTCTCAACTGTCAACTATTTGAACTGATATCTACTAACTTGACAAAATAGTAAGCATATCTTTTCATCTATCAGATGATAAATGATATAATTGTTTATCAGATGATAAACGAAAGGGTGGAGAGAATGAATTATTTTGTAAAACTATTTATAGCGAGTGCACTAATTTTTCTTGTTATTGATTTAATTTGGTTGATTGTGATAGCTAGACAAACCTATCAAAATCAGATAGGTAGCTTATTAGGTCCAACCAAGGTTGTTCCAGCAGCTATTTTTTATGTGTTGTATATAATTGGAATTATCTTTTTTGTTCTTCAACCGGCTTTGGATAAAGGCAGTTTATCTTATGCACTAATAGCGGGTGGATTTTTAGGCTTACTTTGTTATGGCACCTATGACTTAACTAATTTAGCGACATTAAAAAATTGGTCGACAGTTGTTACCGTAATTGATTTAGCATGGGGAGCTTTTATTACTGCAACTACCTCAGGTTTAGTTTATGGATTAGCGAAGTATTTTAACTGGTAATAAAAGGGGATAGGGAGACAAGATGATGAGAGAAAGAGGCGGAGATCTAACTAGTGATCATTTAGTAGTGGCCTTTCAAGCGGGCGCCCAGCGAGTTATTCAGCAAAAAAATCATTTAAATGGGATTAATGTTTTTCCTGTTGAAGATGGTGATACAGGTAGTAACTTAGCCTCCTTAATGAGTTCACTGTTAGAAGAGGCGTTACGACAAATGCAGACAACTCAAGAAGTTTTTACGAATATGGCAGATGCAGCCTTAATTGGAGCTCGGGGGAATTCAGGTATTATTTTTGCTCAGTATTTAAATGGATTAGCATCTCGTTTAACAGATTCAACAGAGAAATTTTCTACCAGTGCATTTGCAACCAGTGCAAAATTTGCCGTTGAAGATGCCTATCAAGCTATTGAGAAACCTGTTGAAGGAACGATGATAACGGTTATTCGTGAATGGGCTGAAACCTTGTTCATGCACAAAGAAACTGAAAGAGATATTGAACCGTTACTAGAAAAAGGTCTGGAAGCAGCAAAAAAAGCTTTAAGTGAGACACCTAAGCAATTAAAAATATTAAAAAAGAAATCAGTTGTAGATGCTGGAGCTAAAGGCTTTGTTCTTTTTATAGAAGGATTTACAGAAGCCATTTGTGATTCAAACTTTCAATTGGAAAATAAAGAAGAGGGCACAGAATATGTGACATTAATGCAAAGAGATGGCACCCAACATGAAAGTGATGAAGAACCGATTTTTCGCTACTGTACAGAAGTTTTATTAGCGAAGACCACAGCAACATCAACTGCGATTAAAGAGCAACTTGCAGGTTTAGGTGATTCTTTGATTGTGGCAAATAGTCCGTCAAGAACACGGATTCACATTCATACAAATCAACCGGAAGAAGTCGTACATCGTTTGAGACAAGTGGGTGAAATTCAACAACAAAAAGCGGATGATATGTTGATGCAGTACCAATTGAAAAAGGGACCAAAACATGCTATCGCGTTGGTTACTGATTCGATTGCTGATTTGCCACAAGAATTTATTTTTAACAATCAAATTCAAGTTTTGCCCATGAATTTATTAATTGATTCAGTTAGTTATTTAGATAAAGTAACATTGCAGCCTAGCTATTTTTATAAATTAAATCGATTAGCTAAAGAAAATCCGACGTCAGCACAACCTAATAGCAAAACAGTCGAAAATTTATTCTCATTTTTAGGGAGCCATTATCAAGAAATTATCGTCGTTACTGTCGCTGGTAAATTAAGCGGAACCTATCAGATGATTAAGGAAGTTGCTAAAAAATTTCAAACAAAGAATTTGAAAATTGCAGTGATTGATTCGAAGCAAAACTCAGCTGCAGAAGGATTAGTTGTCATGAATGCAGCAGAATGGATTGCTGAAGGGTTACCGTTCAATCAAGTCGTTGAGAATGTTGAACTAGCAACTCAAACAACAGAAATCCTTGTCAGTGTCAACGAACTAGATGCAATGGTACGCTCTGGACGTTTACCTGGAATTGCAGGCAAAATAGCTAAGTTCATTAATTTAAAACCAATTGTTGGACTAGATCAAGCAGGTGGTGGCAAAATAAATGGCGTCGCTTTTAGTAGAGCTGGCAACGAAAAAAAAATAATGAATAAGATTAAAAAAAGAAAAAAAGCGGGAGAAATTTTACGGTATGCCGTGATTCACGCGAATGATCTAGAACGAGCTACAAAACTTAGTCAAGAATTCACTAAAGAAATTGGTTTTCCACCCACGTATCTGATGGAAATATCGACAGTGGTGGCGATGAGTGCTGGTGAGGGGTGTGTAGCGATTGCTTTATCTTGGACTGAAGGAAGAGGGGAAAAAGGATGAATACGACTTATCTAATTGTAGCAGGTTTGCTACTGTGTTACTTTACACTATTATTTATTATTGCTCAAGTCATTGAAAATAACTCAATTGTTGATTTAGCGTGGGGGCCGGGTTTTATTATTGTTGCAGTCTCAAGTTATTGGTTGATGTCAGAAAAAAGTTTGGCTGCTACTTGGGTAACGATTTTAGTTACTATTTGGGGAACTCGCTTATTTATTCATTTAGCTAAGCGAAATATTGGCAAGCCAGAAGATTATCGCTATGTAAATATGCGCAAGCGCTGGGGCACAAAATTGCCACGTTTAAAAGCTTTTTTAAATGTTTTTGTCTTACAAGGTGTCTTACTGTATATTGTTTCATTGCCAATTTTAATGATTAATACTTCAGATGTAATGAATTTTTATTGGTGGAATTATATTGGAATAGCAGTTTGGCTAATCGGCTTTTTCTTTGAAGTTATCGGTGATTGGCAATTAACGGCTTTTAAAAAAGATAAATCCAATCATGGAAAACTGTTAACAACGGGTCTGTGGTCTTTAACAAGGCATCCTAATTATTTTGGTGAAGCGACAAGTTGGTGGGGGATTTATTTGATTACGTTGACATCACTCTCTGCACTAGCCGGAATCGTTGGTCCCTTAGTTATTACTTTGTTACTTTTGTTTGTTTCAGGTGTCCCATTGTTAGAAAAAAAATATAAAGATCGTCCAGATTTTATTCACTATGCTGAAAAAACAGCTAAATTTTTCCCATTATTAGGGAAAAAAGGTTTGTAATAAAAATATGACAAAATGATTTCATTTTGTCATATTTTTATTTAATTTGCTTGGAAATTTTCACAATCTTTTGATGGTTGAAATTTAAATAACAGAACTTCTTTCATAACAAGCGGACGTGTTTTTTTATTGCGATGGTTATTTATTTTTACATTAAGATGGGGAATAATAAGGAGGATATAATCATTAAAATGAAGGGCGAATAGTATGTTTTTATTAACGATTATGATAAACTAACCTTCTACTAATTTATAGTAGAAAATCTTTATAATAATTTAGTATAGGAGGAATGAAGTTTGTTGAAAAAAGGAATTGCAGAATTTATCGGAACCTTTGTATTAGTTTTATTTGGTACTGGTGCAGCTGTTTTAGGTGGCGGTATTGAAGGAATTGGTACATTAGGGATTGCCATGGCATTTGGTTTATCAATTGTGGCGATGGCTTATAGTATTGGTACAATATCAGGTTGTCATGTGAACCCAGCTGTATCAATCGCGATGTATGTCAATAAACGTTTATCAATCAGTGAGCTAGCTTACTATATTGTTGGACAAGTATTAGGAGCAGTAGTAGCAACAGGTGTATTAAAAATTATTTTATCAACTTCAGATATGGCCGTTACAAACTTAGGTCAAAATAGTTTTGGAGCATTGGGTGCAGGTGGTGCCTTTTTAGTAGAAGCAATTTTAACATTTATATTTATTTTAGTCATTATTGTCGTAACTGGCAAACATGGTTCACCTGAATTTGCAGGTTTAGTTATTGGCTTAACATTGGTATTAATCCATTTATTAGGTATTCCTTTAACTGGAACATCTGTTAATCCAGCTAGAAGTTTTTCACCAGCAATTTTTGCTGGCGGAGAAGCATTAAGTCAGCTTTGGGTCTTTATTGTAGCTCCAATTGTTGGTGGAATTTTAGCAGCTATTACAAGTAAATTATTACTAGATAGCGAAGCTTAATAAGGAGTCTAAAATCCATTTATGGGTTTTAGGCTTTTTCTATATAAATAACAAAAAAATAAGCTTTTTAAATAAAATTTCAACTGTTGTTACATGTTGTTTAGCTGTAGAAAGTTAGTGAAATAAAAAAATAGGACTAAAGTCTGATGTATTCAATATTACAGTTGTGAGTCATCTGTTTAAAATTGGTAGTTTTAGCTTAAATGGTTATGATACAATGTTGTCAGTGCAAAAAATGAAATTGATTATTAAACTTAAATTTGACATATAAACTATTAAACAACTACGGAGGAATTTAGAGTGAAAAAACGTATACTTACTTTAGTACTTGCAGGAACATTATCAATGACCGCTTTAGCAACGCCGCTTACAGCATTGGCAGATGACTATTCAGATAAAATTAACTCACAAAATGAAAAAATTAAAGAGATTGAAACACAAGAAAAAGATGTTACAACTAAATTGGAAGGCGTAACAAAAGAAATTGTTGTAGCAGAAGAAAAAGCTCGTGTTTTAGTTGAACAAAGCCAAGCGACTCACGCTGAAATGGAAAAATTAACTAAAGAAGTAGATAGCTTAAATGCTAAAATTGAAAAAAGAACAGCTCAATTAGAAAAACAAGCTCGTGCAGTTCAAGTAAGTGCAAGTAGTGAAGGCTACGTTGATTTCATTTTATCAGCTGATTCATTATCAGACGTTGTTGGGCGTGTCGATGTAGTTGCTCAAATGGTTTCAGCTAACCGTGAATTAGTAAAAGCACAAGCAGAAGACAAAGCAACAGTTGAAAGTAACAAGAAAAAAACAGAAACAAAATTAACTGAGCAACATGAAGTTGCTGGAGAATTAGAGAAATTAAAAGGTGAACTTGAAGGCAAGAAACTTGAACAAGAATCAGTTGTGGCAACATTAGCAGCATCAAAAGCATCTGCTGAAGGTGAACGTGATGGATTTATTGCTCAAAAAGAAGAAGCAGATCGTAAAGCCGCTGATTTAAAAGCAGCAGAAGAAGCAGCTAAAAAAGCTCCTGTTTTACAAACTTCAACAGAAGATAAAAAAGCACCAGTAACAACAACAAATCAAGAGAGTAATCCTCCAGCTCCTATCGGTGGTGGAACAAGTGGAACTGTAACAGCAGCAGAAGGTCAAGCAATTGTTGCAGAAGCAGCAAACTATTTAGGCACACCATATGTATGGGGCGGAAAATCACCAGGTGGTTTTGATTGTTCAGGTTTTACTGGTTATGTTTATAGCCGTGTCTTAGGTAAGTCAATCGGTGGCTATACTGTTCCTCAAGAATCAGCAGGTGTTGAAGTGTCAATGGGTGCTTTACAAGCGGGAGACTTATTATTCTGGGGTGCTCGTGGAAATACCTATCATGTAGCTATTTATGTTGGCGGAGGAACTTATATCCATGCTCCAACAGAAGGCGACGTTGTTAAATATCAAAGTATGGGTGGATACGCTCCATCATTTGCAGTTCGTGTTGTAAAATAAACGAATGAACTAAGAAGCAGCTTGCAAGGTTATCTTGCAAGCTGCTTTTTTCTAAATTGAAATTTAGTAGTTAATGATAAATAAGTCCATAATAGAATGATATAAATTCAATACATATTTAGTTTAAAATTTAATAAAATTTTTTGAATTAAACAACTGTAGATTTATAAAAGTAAATTCTATTTTGGGTATTAAATTGAGTTTCACTCGAATGGGGAAATTGAATAAAAAGGTAGAATTTCAAGAAAAAAGCAAAAAAGATTTAATTAGGGTGTTTTTTGAAAAAAAGATAAAAAAAGTAAAAAATAGGAAAAAAAGCATATTTTTATTTTATAAATCATTTATTAGTGGCTCTAAAATGTAATGTATATATAGTAAAAGCCTTTGTTGAAAGGTTGGTAAGCGTTTTCCTGCTAGTGGTGAAAAAAATACATCTGTATGCCTTCAAATTAATACGATTATATATGAGATAGATATAAATTAAATTGCTAATTTTTACGAAAAAAAAGAAATATCACTATCTTAATAAAGAAAAATGCGTTACAATAGGTGAATAGGAATAGGGAAAGGAAGTCGACATATGAAAAAATTAGGGGAAAAAATCAAGAATATTAGACGCTCTAAAGGTCTGACACAAAATGAATTAGCTGAGGGAATTTGTACTCAAGCGACAGTCAGTAATTTAGAAAACGGTGCAAGTTTACCATCAGTTACAACATTATTAGCAATTGCTGATCGTTTGAAAATCAATTTTAGTGAGATTTCAGATTATATGCCAACAAATGATAATAGTTTTATTGAAATATTCAATCAAGTTAAAGCTTTATGTAACAAAGGCGAATATAAAAAAGCTCAAACATTATTGAAAAAATCAATCAAACTTGATAAATTAGAACGCGATTATGAAATTAAAGAATATTACTATTATTTAGGTTTAACTAGTTTAGTTGGAGAGGGTAACTATTCTGATGCTCATTATAACTTCAATTTAGCTTTATTCTCAGAAACTGGTAAAAAATTAGATATCATTGATGTTTTAACAACAAATGGAATTGCGGTTGCTTATTTCTTAAATGATGAATTAGATAAAGCACACGTTTATTTCACAAAATCAATTGCACAATTAGAAGAACTTAGAAGTGCTGGAGATCATCTTTTAGATAGTATGGAAGTGATTAAAATTTACTTTAATACGGCTAAATATTATTCAGCAACTGAGAACTATAAAAAAGCAATTGAGTTTTGTACAATTGGTATCAAACTACAACAAAAAGAAGATAAAATGCATGGTTTAGAAAACTTGCTTTACGAAAAAGCGCATAATTTATTTAAACTTGAAAATGTTAAAGAAGCTGAAGATTATTACTTCCACGCTTTGTCTGTTTCAATGCTAAATAAAAATGATGAATTAACTGAAACTTTGAAAAAAGAGTTAGCTAAAAACAAAATTAATTCATATAGCTACAAATAATAAGGAATAAGAAGACAAGCTGAAATCAATATCAGAGGCTCTGATAATTGATTTTAGCTTGTTTTTTTGTTAAAAAGGGTTAAGGGACTGATTCAAATCAGAAGTTATACTCACCCATATGAACGTTTTAAAACTAAAAAACAATAAAGTTCGCTTTTTTATTCAAAAATGGTGTTTTATCTGGATAATTTAATTGACTATTGAAGAAAAGAAAACTAAAATGAGAATTAGTTAAGAAAATAATGAATACAAGAAAAAGTGTTCCATTCATTTAAGAGGAATAGCTAGTTCTAAGCAATTATTTGTTTGATAGGTTTTATAGACAATTTATAGGAGGATGTTATGGGAAAATATTTAGTATTACAGACGGATTTTGGTTTAGGGGACGGTGCAGTGAGTGCTATGTATGGTGTGGCTCACATGGTTAGTGATGAAGTTGTTGTTGAAGATTTGACACATGATATTCCGCCGTATGATATTTGGGTTGCGTCATATCGTTTATTGCAAACAGTCAAGTATTGGCCTAAAGGAACAGTTTTTGTCTCAGTTGTGGATCCAGGAGTAGGCAGTGATCGTAGAAGTATTGTTTGTGAAACTGAATCAGGGCATTATATTTTAACGCCTGATAATGGCTCGCTAACACATATTAGACATTATCAAGGGATTCGTGAAGTTAGAGCGATTGATGAGGTTGTAAGCCGCTTACCACATTCTGAAGAAAGTCATACATTCCATGGTCGTGATATTTATGCTTATAATGGTGCTCGTTTAGCGAGTGGGGAAATTAATTTTTCTGAGTTGGGAGATGTCGTTTCACAAGATAGTTTAACCTATTTAGATTTAATTGATGCAAAAGAGGAAAATGGTATTTTAACAGGGAGTATTGATGTATTAGATATTCGCTTTGGTTCATTATGGAGCAACATTCCATTGGCTTTATTTAAACAAGCTGGAATTGTGCATGGTGACAGTATTCAAGTGACGATTTTCCACCAAGGAAAAAAAGTCTATCAAAATATCATGATGTTTGCCAAATCATTTGCAGATGTTAATATTGGCGAGCCTTTAGTTTATGTGAATTCTCTGGTCAATGTTGGGGTGGCTGTAAATCAGGACTCATTTTCGCGTTTGTATCATATAGGTACTGGGACGGCGTGGACGATTCAGCTACGCAAAGCACCAAAGGTTATTTTTGAGTAAAATGTCTAGAATATAAAAGGAGGAATTTTATGAAGAAGGATTTTTCAGTTAAAACAATTGTCGCTATCGGGATTGGTTCAGCAGTTTTTGTTATTTTAGGACGGTTTGCAGTTATTCCAATCGGGATTCCAAATACAAATTTAGAAACTGCTTACCCATTTTTAGCTTTAATGGGTGTCTTATACGGTCCTTTTGCCGGAGCATTAATTGGCTTGATTGGGCACACACTTAAAGATTTAACCACTTATGGACCATGGTGGAGTTGGATTATTTGTTCTGGAATTATTGGCGCAGTTTATGGTTTTATTGGGAGTAAAATTAATTTATCTGCAGGTGAATTTGGAAAGAAAGCTATTATTCGTTTTAATCTTTATCAAGTCTTAGGTAATGTGATTGTTTGGGGGCTGATTGCTCCTACCTTGGATGTTCTAATTTATAGTGAGCCAGCTTCTAAAGTCTATACACAGGGTGTTGGAGCTGTTATAACGAATAGTTTATCAGTCGGAATACTTGGTACTTTATTAATGGTGGCCTATGCAGCAACACGAACGAAAAAAGGAAGTTTGAAAAAAGACTAGTTTAAATGATAGAATAGAGGAACGGCACTTAGGTATTTTGTCCTAGGTGCCGTGTATGTATCAGAGGAATAACACAATACATACTAGTAAGCAGACTAAATGAAAGGGGCTTGTTCATGAAAAAGCCGCTAATTATATTTGATAATTTTTCATTTCAATACCACAGTCAAGCAGAACCGACTTTATATGATTTGAATTTGACTATTTATGAAGGTGAAAAAATTCTTATTTTAGGTCCAAGTGGGTCTGGTAAATCAACTTTTGCTCAATGTATTAATGGACTGATTCCTCACTCGTATGAAGGCGAAATTACAGGATCTGTTATAGTTAATGGGAAAAATTTACAAGAGACTAGCTTATTTGAGCTATCTTTCGATGTCGGAACAGTTTTACAAGATCCAGATGGTCAATTTATTGGATTAACTGTGGCAGAGGATATTGCTTTTTCATTGGAAAATGATTGCGTCCCGCAAAATGAGATGATTCCTGCAGTTGAAAAATGGGCTAAGGTTGTTGATATTGCCCATCAATTAAGTCAACGTCCACAAGATTTATCTGGTGGTCAAAAACAACGTGTCTCAATGGCGGGTGTTTTAATTGATGAAGTGCCGATTCTGTTATTTGATGAGCCGTTAGCTAATTTAGATCCAGCTGCAGGTAAACAAACAATCGAATTGATTGATCAGATTCATCAACAATCTGAAACGACAGTTTTGATTATTGAACATCGTTTAGAGGATGTTTTACATCGTGAAGTCGACCGTATCTTAGTTTTTGATGAAGGAAGAATTATTTCAGATAGTACGCCTGATGAGTTATTAAAAACAGAAATTTTAAGTGAAACAGGGATTCGTGAACCACTTTATCTAACTGCGATGAAATATGCTGGAGTAGATTTAGAAGAATTAGCTGATTTAGCAGATATTCATAAGGTTGCTGGCCCGCAATTGAAAGAAGCAATGGAGCAGTGGTTAGCTGCCATACCAGAATTCAATACCGTGACTCATAATGAAGAGTTTTTTAAGGTTGAAAATTTAGTCTATCGCTATAATAAAGATCGTCCATTAGTGCTAAACCAAGTTTCAGCTCGTTTTCATAAAGGTGAAATGTTGAGTATTGTAGGGAAAAATGGGGCAGGTAAATCAACGTTGTCTAAAGCAATCTGTGGTTTTATTCAGCCACAATCAGGCACGATGGAGTGGCAAGGAATGGATTTTAGTACACTGTCTATTAAAGAACGGGCAGACAAAATCGGCTATGTCATGCAAAATCCAAATCAAATGATTTCGAAAACACTCTTATTTGATGAAGTTGCTTTAGGTTTGGTTTTAAGAGGTGTTGAAGAAGCTGAAATTAAACAGCGTGTTGAGCATGTTTTAAAAATTTGTGGGTTATACACATTTCGAAACTGGCCAATTTCTGCATTGAGTTTTGGACAGAAAAAACGTGTGACAATCGCATCTATTTTAGTTTTAAATCCTGCTATGATTATTCTAGATGAACCGACAGCAGGACAAGATTTCAAACATTATACTGAAATGATGAGTTTCTTAGAGGAGTTAAATCGTGGCGGTGTGACAGTAGCAATGATTACGCATGATATGCACTTGATGCTAGAATACACAAATCGGGCGTTGGTGATTGCCGATGGTGAAATTTTAGCAGATACCGAGTCTGTTAAAGTCTTAACCAATCAAGAATTAATTAAAGAAGCTTCACTAAAAGAAACATCATTATTTACATTTGCCAAAGCGCTAGGAATGCAAGATCCATTTGCTTTTACCCGGAAATTTATCGCCTATGATCGAGAGGTGCGTTTACGATGAGCCAACAACAACTTTTAGGCTATATACCGAATACAACACCGATTCACCGACTAAATGGAGCCTCGAAATTGATTTGCTTAATTTTACTGTCAGTTGCCTGCATGACGACGTACGATACTCGTTTTTTACTTTTTATGTGTGCTTTTTCAGTCTTATTATTCGCTCTGTCAAAAATTCGTTGGCGTCAAATTTCCTTTGTCGTTAAATTCATTTTAATTTTTTCATTGTTAAATATCCTTGCTGTTTATATATTTGCGCCAGAGTATGGTGTTGAATTATATGGCTCAAGAACAGTTTTGTGGGAGGGGATTGGTCGTTATACAATTACTAGTGAACAGTTATTTTATGAATTTAATCTTATTTTGAAATATATTTGTACAATTCCACTTGCCTTAGTCTTTTTATTAACCACAAATCCTAGTGAATTTGCTTCTAGTCTAAATCGAATTGGCGTAAGCTACAAGATTAGTTATTCGGTGGCCTTAGCGCTACGCTACATTCCCGACATCCAAGAAGACTTTTTCAATATTTCTCAAGCTCAACAAGCAAGAGGGTATGAGATGTCAAAAAAAGGTAAGCTATTTTCACGTTTAAAGGGTACGGCCAGAATTGTCTTGCCATTAATATTTTCTAGTTTAGAGCGGATTGAAGTCATTAGTACTGCTATGGAACTTAGACGTTTTGGGAAAAGTAAAAAACGCACATGGTATGCTGAAAAGCCTTATCACACGAGTGACTATTTTGCAGTAGCTATTGCTTTAATCTTAACGATAATCAGCTTTACATTGATCTATTTAAATGGAAGTCGTTTTTACAATCCCTTTTAAAGGAAAAAGACTCTAAATTTGCATATCTTGCGAATTTAGAGTCTTTTTTATGCAGTTTTTAATTGCTGATTTTGATACATACCTAAAATTTTTCTGGCTAAAGGACCAACAATTAACCATTGTAAGGGCAAGGCCATTACTATATTATTGCGTACCACTACTAAATAATTCATAAAAATATTACCTGAAAAATTGCCTTCAGTCACTAAACCAAAAATTGACATAAATAGGACCATTCCACAAACCATACAACCAGAAATCGCCAAAATTATTTGCCAAGGTTTTTCTTTATTAATCGGTAATTTAAAAGCTAATTTTTTAGCTACAGGTGAAACAATAGCTACATCGATAATTAGAGCTACGATAAAACCAGGAAAAAAACCAAAAGCAACGAGCTTTATTAATTCTGTGCTAATCCCTTCTACCAACGCAATGTTGTAAATTGTCATACCTAAGACCATCATACTACACATGACTACTGTAAAAAATATTCCTTCTTTTTTGTTTGTGGGCATCTATATACCGCTCCATTCCTTTTTAGTTTTGTACACAAGCCATCGTAACATAACAAAAAAAATTTCGTAAGTAAAATTTTCGGAAATTAATCCCACTTGTTTTATAGATGCTTTCGATGAAAAATTATCATAGGATTGAGTTAGTATTTTTTTAGGTTGAATTACATAAATTCTACAAGGTGACAAGTCTGCTAAAAAATAGTAGGCTTTGTTAGGGTAGATAATATCAAATAGGTTAATTTTCTGTAAGTACAAATTAAAAAAAGAGTACTTATTATCTAAGCATTCTTATTTTATTAAGTTTAGTACTAATAAATTCCATGGCAGAAGAAAATAAATGATTATAGCTACTATTAAAATAATAAAAAAGAATCAACGGCTTATTCCTTTTTATCTTTTGGTACAAAGGAAATTATCTAGTCACAATTCCATTTTCCATCTTCGAGATTACAAGATTCACCACCAATATCTTGCAGAACGACTTTAGTGTTTTCTTTCTCTTGAATAATTTTCAAATAATCTTTAATTTTAGCCAACGGTTGTGCTCCACTTATTTCATATTTTCCATTGACGATTAACGTTGGAATGCTTTTAATGGAGTAGTTATTTGCTAAATTGAAGTCTTCTTCGACTTGTTTTTTAGTAGAAGTAGCCTGAAATGCTTCTTCCCACGTATTTAAATTTAGTCCAAGGTTGACGACTTCTTGCTTGATAATATCTGGTGATTCAATATTTTTATTCTCAACAAAAAATGCTTTTTGTAAAGCATCAAAAAGATCCCAACCAGCATTGCTTCCTTCAATAATTTCAGCAGCTTTGACTGCAATTAGTCCATTCATTGAAGTGGGAAACAGAAAAGTTTCTTTTTTCATTCCTTCAATATTAAAACGATGCAAATCATCATTTTGATTGGCATGCTTCCAATGACTCATGATTTCTGCTTTAGCTTGTTCTCTTGAACCAAACATCGCAATAAAATCAGTTGGCGTTTTGACTAAAGCGAAGGAACGATGGACAATTTCAAGCTCAGGCATATCTGCTTTCAATTGTCTTATTCTGTAAGACATTGGGAAACAAAAACTACATATTACGTCATGGAAAAATTCGATTTTCATTGAGTCCTCACCTGTTTCTAAGTTATTTCCTTCATTATACTTATTTTTAGTAAGTAAGTAAAGCAAATTTAATTTGTTACGGCCTCTAAGTAGAAATTATAATTCTGGCCTCCTTATTTAAAGATAACATTCAGCATAAAAAGAGAATAAAAAAATTTTTTAGTGATTTTTATGCTATAATTTAATGTAGGTTTTAAATAAATGTATAAAAAGGAAGTGAATACGCTTTTGCCAATTTTAGAAGGTGCGATAATTTTATTCGTCATGGTTGTTCTATCGAACATCATTAGTCATTATATTGTCTCCATCCCCACGGCTTTAATTCAAATCGGGTTAGGCTTAATTGTTGCGTTAGTCTTCGGCACACAGATTGAATTAGAGACTAGCTGGTTTATGTTACTTTTTGTGGCTCCCTTACTTTATAATGATGGGCGTCACTATCCAAAACGGGATTTATGGAATTTACGAATTCCGATTTTTGGTAATTCAATCTTATTAGTTTTCTTAACCACTGTCATTGGTGGTTATATCATGTATTTTGTGACAGATGGAAAAATGCCATTGCCAGCAGCTTTAGCCTTAGCTGCAATCTTATCTCCAACCGATCCAGTTGCTGTAAATGGGATTGCGGAGCGAGTAAAGCTTCCAACAGGCGTTTTACGTTTAGTTCGAGGCGAAAGTTTAGTCAATGATGCAAGTGGACTAATTGCATTTAAATATGCAATAGCCGCAACTGTAACGGGAGTATTTTCATTAAAAACAGCGACCATTGATTTCTTTTATATGGCAATTGTCGGAGTGTTATTAGGTATTGTTTTACAGCTAGTTTTACTGGCTATCAAAGAATGGTTAAGTGCTCAAGGAATTAAAGATGTGGTCTTGCATACGTTAATCCAAATATTAACACCGTTTATTATCTACATTATTGTTGAGGAACTTTTTCATGCCTCTGGAGTTATCGCGGTTGTAGCCGCAGGTGTTGTAGCGAATAATAAGAAAACAGTCACTGAAAATCGAATGGCTGAAGTTCGAATCGTTACAGAACGAACATGGGATGTCATTATTTATCTATTAAATGGAATGATGTTTTTAATCTTAGGAATTGAATTGCCATTTGCTATGCGAACAGCTTTAGAAAATCCTTTAATGTCTAACTACTTATTATTTGGTTATGTTATCTTATTATGGTTAGTTATTTTAGTATCGCGGATACTATGGACCTATAGCTACATGTGGTTTGGTTTCTCATTTGGTAAAAATAAATCCGGTGTAAAACCTGATTTCAAAATTGCTTTGATGTCTGGTTTAACGGGAGTTCGTGGAGCTGTAACGATGGCGGGGATTCTATCCGTTCCGTATCTCTTAGAATCTGGCGCAGCCTTTCCGCAGCGTTCAGTCATGTTATTTGTGGCATCAGGTGTTATTGTAGCAACCTTGATTGCCGCTACAATTGCATTGCCAATTTTAACAGATTCCAAAAAACGTTTTGAAACATCTGGCGATGAATTGATTGATTTTCCGGAAAATTCTGTTTTAGAAGATCCAAAAGAAGAAGAGCTGAAAGAAGCCCAAGCACGAATTCGGATTATGCAAATTGCCATTCGGACTATTGAGCAAGAAAGCCGACCAGAAAATCGGATGGCCTCTTACGACTTGATCCATGAATACAATCATATGATTCGTCGTTTGCAAATGGAGTATAATAGCAAAGAAAGCATTGCTCAATTTTTAAAAGAAGAGATTGCAATTCGTTTAGTTGCATTGGATGCTGAAGTTGTCAGAGTGAAAGAAATGCGAGATAACGGGGAAGTTGAACGAGAGATTGCTGAGCAATATCTAAAAGCTTTAGCGCGTCGTCGAAATGCGTTAACTAGTGATTGGTCCTCTAAATTCAAACGTTTATGGATTCTAGCACGTCGTTTTTACCGTCGTAATTTAGGATTGTTTTTCACTCTAGGTACAAGAGAAGCTTACCAAGAAGAATACCGCAAACGTTTGGCTTTGGAAAAAGAAGCAGCAAAGAGTGCTATTCGCAGTGTATCTGCCTTTATGAAGAAAGATCGAAAAAAAGGCTCACGAACAGATAAGGCTGTTGCGTATCATTTAATTGTTGAATACCGTAATAAGATTGAACGAATTAAACGTTATGGCGAAGATTATGCTGAAGAGTATGATCAACAGTTACAAGAATTGCGCTTAAAGGCTTTAAATGCTGAGCGAACAGATATTCAAAAAATGTTTGAAAATGGAGATATCAGTCGTGATTTAGCGACACAGTTACGTCGTTTTGTAAATTACACTGAAAGTTCCGTCATGGATATTGGTGAAGAAGAATAAGTAAAAAAAGCTGAACTTGTTGAAAAATAAGTTCAGCTTTTTTTGTTTCTATGTTATTAAATGAGATAGAAACTTTTAAAAAAATAACAGTTTTTGATTGTTTTTTTAGAAAAAAACTGTATAATTAAAAAAGGTTTGAGTAAACTTAATACTTAGTATAAGTAAACAATAGTTGTTTCAAGTTTACCCACAGTAAACTCAAGAAAAGGCGGTGACAAAGTGGAAATTGGCAATCGAATTAAAAATTTGCGCATTCAAAAGAATTTAACGCAAGAAGAGTTGGGAGAACGCACCGATTTGAGTAAAGGATACATATCTCAATTAGAACGTGACTTAAGTTCCCCTTCGTTAGAGACTTTTTTTGATTTACTTGAAGTCTTAGGTTGTAGTCCAAAAGATTTTTTTGACGAAGGACAAGAAGAACAACGTGTTGTTTATACAGAAAATGAAATGACCAATTTTGAAGATGAAGAAAAAGGTTATAAAATTCAATGGTTGGTGCCAGAATCAAATGAAAATGAAATGGAACCAATCCAATTAACATTTAAAGAAAAAGGTGAATTCAAAGAATTTCCCCCTTCCTTAGCCGAAACTTTTGCGTATGTAACAGAAGGTGCTGTTTGTATCGAAATTGGGTTGAAACGTTATTTTGCAAAAAAAGGTGAATCAATCTATTTTCATGCGACCGATCACCATCAAATAAAAAATGAATTTAATGGAATAAGTAATTTGCTAGTAGTCGTGACGAATTCATATTTGTAGAATTGGAGTGGAAAATAAATGACAAAGAACACAATTATAACCTTTGAAAATATCATTAAACAATACGATGATGACGAACCAGTCTTAAAAAGTATTGATTTTGAAATTGAACGTGGCAAATTTTATACCTTGTTAGGGCCATCGGGTTGTGGTAAAACCACGATCTTACGTTTAATTGCTGGTTTTACGGAAGCGACATCTGGGACAATTATGTTAGATGGTCAGCGAGTTAATGATATCCCTGCCAATAAACGCAAAGTAAACACAGTGTTTCAAGATTACGCGCTCTTTCCCCATATGAATGTTTTCGACAATATTGCTTTTGGGTTAACTATCAAAAAAATGAATAAAAAAGTGATTGAAGAAAAAGTCAAAGATGTCCTTAAAATGGTGCAATTGCCTGGCTTTGAAGAAAGAGATATTAGTGAAATGTCTGGTGGTCAACGACAACGTGTTGCAATTGCTAGAGCACTTGTTAACGAGCCAGAAGTGCTTTTATTAGATGAACCTTTATCGGCACTAGATTTAAAATTACGGACAGAAATGCAGTATGAATTGCGTGAGTTACAACGTCGTTTAGGTATTACTTTTGTCTTTGTGACTCATGATCAAGAAGAAGCTTTGGCTATGAGCGATGAAATTTTTGTTATGAATAAAGGCGAAATCGTGCAAAGTGGATCGCCTGTTGATATTTACGATGAGCCAATAGACCGCTTTGTAGCAAACTTCATTGGAGAGAGTAACATTGTAGAAGGCCAAATGGTTGCTGATTATGAAGTCCGCTTTGTGAATCATACCTTTGAATGTGTTGATGCAGGCATGCGTCAAAATGAAAAAGTTGAAATTGTGATTCGTCCAGAAGATCTAACCATCACAACAGTAGAAAAAGGTAAATTAAGTGCAACTGTGGCGACGCAATTATTCCGTGGTGTCCATTATGAAATTGTTTGTAAGGACATGGACGAGAACATCTGGGTAATCCACTCCACTAAAAAAGCTACTGTTGGTGCAGAAGTTGGTATTTTCTTTGAAGCAGAAGACATTCATGTTATGCGTTTTGGTGAAACAGAAGAAGAATTTGATGCACGCTTAGACAGTTATGATGAGGATTAAGGAGGGATATTCGTGGCAAAACAAACAAAACTATTTTACTTTATCCCTTACGTGATGTGGTTGGCATTATTTGTGGTAGCTCCATTAATTTTAATTATTTACCAATCATTTTTTGATGTAAATGGTCAGTTTACATTAGAAAATTATAAAATTTATTTCACATCGGGAACTTATTTAAAAATGACCTTTAATTCCATTTGGTATGCGTCACTGATTACATTTTTCACACTCTTAATCAGCTACCCAACAGCCTACTTTTTAAATAAAACCAAACACAAACAACTATGGTTAATGTTGATTATTTTGCCAACTTGGATTAATTTGTTATTAAAAGCCTATGCATTTATTGGGATTTTCAGTATGAACGGTAGCATTAACCATTTCTTAGAATTTATTGGCATCGGAAAACAGCAAATTTTATTTACGGATTTTAGTTTTATGTTTGTTGCAGCCTATATTGAATTGCCTTTTATGATTTTACCGATTTTTAATGCGATTCAAGAACTGAATCCTTCTTATATTAGCGCTAGTCGTGATTTAGGAGCAAATAACGTCGAAACCTTTCGTCGTGTCATTTTTCCACTGACTTTAAATGGCGTTAAAAGCGGTGTGCAAGCCGTCTTTATTCCTTCACTTTCACTCTTTATGCTAACGCGTTTAATTGGTGGAAATCGAGTAATAACACTAGGTACAGCCATTGAAGAACATTTTCTAGTCACACAAAATTGGGGCATGGGTTCAACCATTGGAGTCGTCCTGATTGTTGCAATGATTATCATTATGTTGGTTACAGGAGAAAAGAAACGGAAAGGAGCGAAACATAAATGAAAAATTTTAAATGGTCCACTATTTATTTAACCTTCGTTTTTCTTTTGCTTTACATTCCAATCTTTTATCTAATTTTCTACTCCTTCAACGCCGGTGGAAATATGAATGAATTTACCGGTTTTACCTGGGAACATTACGCAGAAGTTTTTGCTGATACACGGTTGATTACAATCGTCCTAAATACGTTATTAGTTGCTTTTTTATCCGCTTTAATTGCCACATTAATTGGAACTTTTGGAGCGATGGGGATTTACTATACCAAGCGCCGCCAAGCACGGAATGCCTTGTTGAGTTTCAATAACATTTTGATGGTTTCGCCAGATGTTATTATCGGAGCTAGTTTCCTGATCTTCTTTACCTTCTTAGGACTTGGCTTAGGTTTCGGTTCCGTGTTGCTTTCGCACATTGCCTTCAGCATTCCAATTGTGGTTCTAATGGTCTTACCTAAATTACAAGAAATGAATGACTCCATGAGCATGGCAGCCCGTGACTTAGGAGCAAATACATTTCAGGTAATCAGTAAAATTGTTTTACCAAGTATTACACCAGGAATTTTAGCAGGCTTTTTCATGGCATTCACATACTCGTTAGACGATTTTGCCGTAACCTTTTTTGTAACAGGGAATGGATTTACAACTCTGTCTGTTGAAATCTATTCAAGAGCAAGACAGGGAGTTAGTTTGGAAATTAACGCCTTGAGCGCATTGATGTTTGTCTTTTCATTAATTTTAGTTGCTGGCTATTATTTTATCCAACAACACAGCCAAACTAAAAAACAAAAAAATCGGCATAAACGTCATTTAGAGGCGGTGGAAATTAAATGAAAAAGTTAGTAACCTTCACAGCATTAATTTTAATCTTAAGTAGTGGTTTGTACTTTATGACCAAGCAATTAGAAAAGGCCCAAGGCTTTGCTGGAAATAACGTTCTAACTCTATATAATTGGGGCGACTATATTGATCCAGATTTAATTAAAAAGTTTGAAAAAGAAACGAACTATAAGGTTTCCTACGAGACTTTTGATTCCAATGAAGCGATGTTTACCAAGATAAAGCAAGGTGGAACAGCTTACGATTTAACCATTCCTAGTGAATATATGATTCAAAAAATGATTAAAGAAGAGATGCTAATTCCGCTAGATAAATCAAAAATTAAAGGCTTAGAAAATATAGATTCACGCTTTTTAGACTTAGATTTTGATTTAAATAACAAATTTTCAATCCCTTATTTTTGGGGAACGCTAGGCATTATTTATAACGATAAATTTGTCAAAGAAGAAGAAATGCAACACTGGGACGATTTATGGAATCCTAAGTTAGCGAATAATGTGATGTTAATTGATGGAGCTAGAGAAGTGATAGGCTTATCCCTGAACAGTTTAGGCTATTCATTAAATAGTAAGAATATGCAGCAATTGACAGCAGCTTCAGACAAATTAAGCACCCTGACACCAAATGTAAAAGCGATTGTTGCAGATGAAATAAAAATGTATATGGTTCAAGAAGAAAGTGCAGTAGCAGTAACCTTTTCTGGTGAAGCTTCTGAAATGCTTGATAATAATGAGCATTTACATTACGTTATTCCAAGCGAAGGATCGAATCTATGGTTTGATAATTTTGTCATTCCTAAAACAGCAAAAAATAAAGAAGCAGCCTATGCCTTTATCAATTTTATGTTAGAGCCAAAAAACGCAGCCCAAAATGCTGAATACATTGGGTATTCAACACCAAATAAGGCAGCGATGGCTTATTTACCAAAAGAGCTTGTTGAAGACGAACAGTTCTATCCGTCAGATGAAACAATGTCACATTTAGAAGTCTATGAAGATTTAGGTGCTAAATATTTAGCTATCTATAATGATTTATTTTTAGAGTTTAAGATGTACCGCAAGTAGTGATGAAGCTTATTAGAAAAAGTGATTTAATCAAAAAGAGCAAAGATTAATACTATAAAGCCAACAATGTATCAATTATTGTTGGCTTTTTTCTATTTATTTTTAAGATTTGCAAGCAAAGAGTTTCCCTAAAATCAGAACGTTGTTGCATAAATGCATGTAAAAAGATGTATTTTGTTAAAAAATTCCTTAGGAAGGGAAATAAAAGTATTTAAAAGGGTTGAGGAAAAGGGAATAGAATGCTATGATTTTAGATGAATAACTATAGTTACAGCTAAAGTTATATGAAAATATAATGATTGGTTTGTTCATTATTAATGGATATAAAAATAGAATTTAAACATTTAGCTAAATGAGATCAATAAAAAATATACTCAAGGTTTAGGATTGAATTTGAAGGAGTGGAGCGTTAATGGAGGAGTTGGAATACTATTCATCAAACCAAGTAGCTCGTGAATTAGATATTGAGTTGGCGTTATTGCAAAGACTATCTGGTTTAATCGAAAAAACATTGATGAATACAGATTATTTTTATCGTGATAAACGTAATAGAAGATTATACACACATGCCAATATTAATGAGTTGGAAGCGATCCTAACTATAAAAAAGAAAAATAAATTAACTTATGCCGCCGCGATATTTGGGAATTATGCGAATACTCAACATAATCTAAGCTCTGAAGAGGTAAAAAAAGAGGAACTTTCAGATGTTTTAAAAAAATTGCAAAACCAAGAAGTCGTCTTAAAACAACAGAGTGAAAAAATAGATGTGCTAATGAATACGATTGAAAAATTATTGAATTTAGAAAACCAAAATTACGAAGCCTTGTTAGACTTAAGTGAAAAAATAGACACATACACAAGTCAGAAAAAAACTCGCCCAACAGCAAGTAAAGTTAATGTGAAAGAAAAGGTCAATTCATCATTTGTAAGTGAGAACGAAAGAAATACAAAAAAACAAACACTACAAACAACTACAGCCACAATGGAAATTGCGATTCAAAATCCATCCAACACTAAGACAGGTACAACCATGATTAAAAAAGCTGAATTTTTAGAGTTAAGAAAAAAACTGAAATATCTACCTTTTAAATGGAGTGAGTCTCGCAAAAGTCTAAATTTAAGCAAAAAAGATGCCAAACATTATAGTCAGTATGTGAATGATTCTAAGCAATTTTTAGAAGAAGTCATGAATCCTCGTAAGCTTGGCAATTATTATTTTATCAAAAGAGAACAAAAAGAGTTGTTGAACTCCTATGGAAATTTTTATGATACATTAGAGCTAACAGCTTTTCCAGAAAAAAAATAAGTGCAGGGTGCTGCGCTTATTTTTTTAGTATTATTAAATAAAATCGTGTACTTTATGACAAGAACAGGTATAATCAAAAGGCATGAAAGGAAGTGTTTTTTTGAATCAAGAACAAGTTCAAAATCAAAAAAAAGGGTTGATTTCAGGCTTAATAGCCTATATTTTATGGGGTGTCTTGCCACTTTATTGGAAAAGTGTCGGTGAGGTATCGGCTTTGTCGATTTTATGTTACCGTATTTTTTGGTCATTTATTTTTATGGTGGTTGTTTTAGTTATTTCTGGTAAAACAAAAGCCTTTATAGCGGAAACAAAAGCCTTACTCCAAGATCATAAACGAGTGATTGCCATTATTTTAGCCGCATTACTAGTGAGTGCGAATTGGTTTATCTTTATTTTTTCAATTGGTAGTGGACATGTGGTTGAAGCGAGTCTGGGATATTATATTAATCCGTTAGTTAATGTGGTTTTAGCCACTGTCTTTTTAAAAGAACGCTTAGGTCGTGCTGAATTTATTGCCTGTTTATTGGCGGCAACTGGCGTTTTAGTTTTAGCTATTGAAAGTGGAACGATTCCTTGGGCATCATTAGCAATGGCCTTAACTTTTAGTTTATATGGATTAATCAAGAAAATAGCTCAAGTTAGTTCTTTTACAGGTCTAACGCTAGAAACATTAGTAATGACACCATTTGCAATTATTTATTTACTTTTCTTTTCTAAAGAAGGCTTTATGACGTTTGATCTACCAATTAATCTATTGCTAATTGGTTCGGGGATTGTTACAGCGATTCCGTTGTTTTTATTTGCTGAAGCAGCTAAAAACATTTCATATATCTTATTAGGTTTCTTACAATACATTGCACCAACATTAATGCTAATTTCGGCTGTTTTTTTGTTTAACGAAAGCTTTGAATTGCCACAACTTTTAGCATTTGGTAGTATTTGGATTGGAATTGCAATTTTTACAACGAGCAATATTCTTGCATTAAAACGAAATCGGATGAGAAATTAACTATTATTTTTAGGTTAAAAAATAGCAAAGACTCTTCCCAAACCCTGTAAATTAAGCTACTATATCCTAAGAGTATAAACAAGAGGAAGGGATTGGAGATAAGATGGAAATTATAGAAAAAGCTCCAGCCAAAATTAATTTATCGCTAGATGTTTTATATAAGCGCGAAGATGGATTTCATGAATTAGAAATGGTAATGACAACCGTCGATTTAGCTGACAGAATTGCACTTAAAAGCTTGCCAGAAGATCAAATCGTCATTCGAACGACAAATGGTGTCTTGCCACTGGATCGTCGTAATCATGCCTTTCAAGCAGCTAAGTTAATTAAAGAAACCTTCGCTATTGAGACAGGCGTGGAAATCACGATTGAAAAAAAGATTCCAATTGCAGCCGGATTAGCAGGTGGGAGTAGTGATGCAGCTGCTACCTTACGTGGTTTAAATCGGCTATGGGACTTGAATTTAACACTGGAGGAAGTTGCAGAACTTGGATCCAAAGTTGGTTCGGATGTACCTTATTGTGTTCATGGAGGTACGGCTTTTGTATCTGGCAGAGGTGAAAAAGTTGAACCGATTGGAGAGATGCCGCAGTGTTGGGTGGTTTTAGTCAAACCACGAGTAGGTGTTTCAACGGGTTCTGTGTTTAGTGTTCTTTCTTTCGATACAGTGACTCATCCAGATACAGCTGGAATGGTAGCCGCAATTAAAGCCAAAGATTACGCAAAAATGACACAAAAAGTTGGAAACTTGTTAGAAGAAGTTACGATAGCACGTCATCCTGACATTGAACGTGTGAAAGAAAAAATGCTTAAATTTGGTGCAGATGCAGCTTTAATGAGTGGTAGCGGACCGACAATTTTTGCTTTATGTGATAAATACTCCAGAGCTCAACGAGTCTATAATGGACTAAAAGGCTTTTGTGATGAAGTTTATTTAGTTAGAACGTTAAAATAAATAAAACCGACTATGTTGTTCTATTAAAAGAGCAACATAGTCGGTTTTTTCTCTCTAGCTTACTTTACATATGTTACCTTTAATAAATGTTTTGACTACATCAAATTCACCATCTAATAATACCAAGTCAGCATCATAACCAGGCGCAATTTTTCCAAGTTGAGTTAGATTTAAAATAGTTGCAGGAGTAGTTGATGCCATAGCAATACTATCCGTTAAAGGAATTCCAAAATTAACACTGTATTGCAAGGATTTATTCATTGTAACAGTACTAGAAGCTAGCGTACCGTCCTTCAATCGAGCAATGCCATCTGTTACGGTGACATGATGACCGCCAAATAGATATGAACCATCCCCAACTCCCATAGCTTGCAGAGCATCAGTGGTTAAAACAATTTTATCTGGACCTTTTATTTTATGCATCAAACGAACAATTCCAGGATGTAAATGAACGCCATCAACGATTGCTTGTAGGCTCACTTCATCCTCTTCCAATGCAGCAGTTACTAATCCAGGGGAACGATGATGAATAGTTGGCATCGCATTAAAACAATGAGTAATATGCGATGCTCCGGCTTTAAAAGCTGTTTGAGCTTCTTCGTAAGTCGCATTAGAGTGGGCAATTGCAACGACAACCCCTTTTTGTTTTAAATAGGCAATTAATTCAATCCCACCAGGCAGTTCAGGTGCAATTGTCATCATTTTAATTAAATCTCCCGCTTCTGCAAAAATTCGATCTAATTCATCGAAGTCAGCGTGTCGAAGGAACTTCGGATTTTGCATCCCCTTTTTTTCTACATTTAAATAAGGACCTTCAAGGTGTAGCCCAACAATTTTAGCACCTTCTTCATGCCCGATAACTTTTTTTACACTGTGAATCATTGCTAATAAATCTTCTAAAGAAGAGCTAACTGATGTCACTAAAAAACTTGTACAACCAGTCTCAGCACATTTTTTTGAAACTTCTTGAATACTTTTTGTGGTACCATCCATCATGTCATAATTATTTGCGCCATGAATATGAACATCAATCATACCTGGTATCAGTAGATGACCATGACCATTAATGATGTTATAAGTTGTTTGAGCTTCTTCTTTTAGGGAGTCAAAAGGAGCAATGGCAGTGATTTTTTGATTCTCAATATAGACACTACTTGTTGTTTTATCTCTTTCTTCACCTAAGCGAACATTTGAAATAATGGTTTTCATTTCATTCCACCTTCTTTCTCATAAATAACTTCAATATTGTGTGTGCTAAGAACTTTTTCAATTTCATTAGGAAAAGGAGTTGTCGTAATAATGCAATCAATACCGTTAAAATCTAATTTAAATGAAGACGTTTGATTGACCTTTGAGCTATCTACGAGTAAACAAACCTTTCTAGCATTTTGAATCATTCTTTTTTTCATATAAAGGTCATCTAGTTCAGAATAGAAAATACCTGTTGAATTGATTCCCAGCGCTCCAATAAAGGCGACATCAAATTCAAATTGATCTAATTGTTCAACAATAGAAGGACCAGCTAGCATATGTGAGGCTGGATTAAAAAAGCCACCTAAAAGAAAAATACGATTTTTTTCATTAGTTTGCGAACACGCAAGAGCATTATCAATTGAATGAGTGACAAGTAAGATGTGTTCTTGGCGGATATGTTGTGCAATAAAATTGACAGTTGTTGAAACATCTAACATAATTGTCATGTTATTTTTCATAAAGCGAGTGATTGCTAATTTAGCTAAGCGCTCCTTCTCTGGGGCATGGGTAATTAAACGTTCTGTATATTTTTCTATTTTGGCTTTTGTATAAGGTAGGGTAATCCCACCACGATAACGTTCAACTAAATTACTTTCAGCTAACAACAGAATGTCTCTTCTGGCAGTGTCTTTAGAAATTGAAAAAAATTCGGCAATTTCTATTTGTGATAATTTTTTTTTCTCTTCTAGCAATTCTAAAATTTTAGCTAGTCGTTGTTTTTGATCCATAACCATCACCTCAATACAAATTGTAACATTGTTTAAGTTTTTGTGCAATATTTAGGTTTTATTGTAATTTTTTACAAGTTTTTATATGTATTAGATTTTTATTAAAGAAAGGTTTGAAGGTAACGAAAGCTTTTTAATTGTGCTAAAATAGAGATAGTCAATTAAAAACGATAAAGAAAGATGTGAGCAAAGTGAAACAAGAGAAAAATGAAACAAGAAAAGCGTTGCGCTATGTTGCTCCTTTTTTATTTGCAGCAATAGCGATTCCGACTGTAGTGATGCAGTTTACGCCAACCCCAGTCTCACGATTATTGCGTCGACGTTTTAGCAAAGAGAAAAGTCAGTATATTCCTCAAAATGTTGCTGAAATAGTGGCTAAAACAAAATCAATTAATGATTTAAATTATGAATCAAGCTTAGCTAATGGTTTTTTAGATGTGATTATGCCAAAAGAAGCAGAGAAAAAAAGTCCGTTAATTATTTGGATTCATGGGGGAGCCTATGTTGGTGGTGATAAACGGGATGTGACACATTACGCAGCAACCATTGCGAGTTTTGGTTATGTTGTTGCCAATATTAATTATGCTTTAGCACCAGAGCAACCCTATCCAGGTCCGCTGATTCAATTAACCGAAAGCTATTTATATTTAAAAGAACATGCAGAAGAATTTAATATTGATTTAACTCAAGTGTTTTTTGCTGGTGATTCAGCAGGTGCTCAAATAGTTAGTCAATTTTTTGCCATTCAAACAAATCCTAAATTAGCAGATGCGGTATCTATTCAAGCCGTTGTTCCAAAAGAGACCTTAAAAGGTGGGTTATTATTTTGTGGTCCATTTGATATTCCAAAACTAGGAACAGATAGCAAATCTACCTTGATGAATATTTTAATGAATCAAGTTGCTTGGGCCTATGTAGGCGAAAAAAAATGGCTTTTAGATGAACGTTTAGAACAAGTGTCAATTCAAAATCATATTACAAGTGATTATCCGCCCTGTTTAGTTGCAGATGGAAATACAAATTCTTTTGAAGATCATGGACGTGATTTTGTGGCTTTACTAGAAGCCAATGGGATTGAAGTTGAAGGTATCTTCTTTTCAACAGATGAAAATCGAACAGAGCATGAATACCAATTTATTTTAGATAGCGAAGCAGGTAGGTACACCTTTGAGCGAATGATGGAATTTATTGAAAAGCATGTAACAAAAATTGACTAAAGAGCACGAATAATTTCTGAATACAAATAAGACATAGAAAAAATCGCATAAAATCCATTTTTGCAAATGCTGATTTTATACGATTTTTTATTTTTATTTTTGTAAAACAGCCTCAAGTTTGGGGTGTTGTGAAATATAATCAGCTACATAAGCTTCATATGAACGCCAAGTGGGCATAGGAATCATTAAATCCTCACCAGCTTTTAGTACTTCTTGATAGCCATAAATCCATTCACTTAATCCATTTTGCATATAGTATTCAATTAATTTTGTTGTTTCATTATTTTGGAATAAATGTTTCATAAAAGGAGTAACAATCGCTTTTGGATAATAAAAAATACGTGCTGGTAATAATTTTTTAGTTGCAACACCAGATGCTTCACAGACTTTTAATCCTTCGCGACAAGCGACAATCATTTCTGAAATGGCTTTTGAATTTGTTGAAAAAGCTTCAAATCCACCAGCTTTTAAAATTGCACCAGCTCTAATTGCAAGTTGCAGATAGTGAACTTTTAACCAATCAACTAAATGTTCTTGAATCGTTACATGTAAATCAGCTGCTTCAAATTCTTCCTTATAGTCATAGATAAGTTTTTTTTGTTCAGGTGTTTGAATCCCTAAAATAGTTCCTTCAGTAAATACAACGATATCGAGTTTGTCATCTTGCTTTCCACCACCAACTTGAGATGGAAAGCCTAATAAATACTCTTCTTTAGTAAAATACTTTTCAATTTCAGTCGTGATATCCCAATGATTGAGCATAAATAGTATATTCGCATTTTTTTTATTTGTTTTTAAAATCGGTAAGCTTTTTAAAAGCTGACAGCGATTGACTGTTACAATAATTAAATCATACTCAGCAGTTAAATCAGTTACTAAATTAGGACTGAATTTAAAAGCATAACTTTTTTCTTTTCTTAGATCCTGTGCTGAAATAGAATAGGTTTCGTAAGCGTTTTCTTGTTTTTCTGGTCGAACATAAACTGAAACGTCATGTTTGTCGGATAAAAGCCAGGCATAAGATAGCCCAATAGTACCGGCACCAAAGATTAAAATGCGCATGGTAAGACTCCTTTTTTTTAATAGGTTAAGTGTAAATCACTTGCTCTAGTGTACCACTTTTAGGGAATAAATCCAGTACTTGTTAAAAAAAAATTAAAAAAGAAAATAAACGGCTTTGATTTGTTATTTAACCAGGTGTTTATATAGAAAAATAAATAAAAATAGTGAGAGATAATCGTGAGTTTTATAGGAATTTTTTAGAAGAAATGGTATGATTCAAACAGAATGACTTGGGGGAGTGATGAAGAGTGTTGAAAAAGAGTTTGGCACGACGATTAACGATTCAATATGGGCTCTTGCAAAGCATGTATTGGATGGGTTTTTGTGTTATTATGGGATTTGCAACCGTTTTTCTATTGTACAAAGACTTTGAAGGACAACAAATCGGCGTTATTTTAGCTGTGTCAAATATCTGTGCAGCATTATTGCAACCCGTTATTGCAAGTTTTGCGGATCGTTCAAAGCACGTTATGTTAAAAACAATTATTAGTTTTTTAGCATTTATCGTTATTTTATTAACCATCTTATTAGTATTGATTCCTGTAAACAAAGTAATTATTGCCTTATTATTTATTTTGATTGGAACAGTTGTCTTAACGATTCAGCCTTTATTAAATTCACTTATTTTTGAGTACATTAATAGGGGAATCAAGATCAATTATGGCTTAGCTAGGGGGCTAGGTTCGTTATCTTTTGCTGCAATATCCTTTGTTTTAGGTTTTATTGTTAATCGGTTTAGTCCAGCAGTTTTACCTTATTTATATATACTTTTCTACTCGTTTATTTTATTGATTGCTTATAGCTTTAAAATGCCAAGGGTTTTGAAAGAGGAACCAGATCTGAGTATTTGCAGCTCGCCTAGTAAAAAAACGTTTAAATTAGCTGAACTCACTACTTTTTTTAAACGGTACCATAATTTATATCTGCTTTTAATTTCCGTTTGTTGTTTATTTATTTTTCATAATATTATTAGCACTTATTTGATTCAAATTATGCAAAATGTCGGAGGAAGCGACACTGATTTTGGAATCTCCTTAGCTTTAGCTGCTAGTGTTGAATTGCCAACTATGATGGGTTTTGCTTATTTAGTTCGGAAAATAAAAGGAAGCACATTGTTAAAAGTATCGGCAATTTTTTTTACAGTCAAAGCCTTGGTTTTTCTATTAGCTCCTAGTGTTGGTGTTATCTATTTGGGACAAATTTTACAAGCACTATCCTTTGCATTGTATATTCCTGCATCCGTTTATTATATGAATGAGCTAATGGAACCTACTGACCGAATTAAAGGACAAGCTATTATAATGGTGGCAATGACGCTTGGTGGTGTTTTTGGGAATTTAATTGGTGGGATATTATTAGATAACTTTACTATTTTTGTAATGTTAGTAGCGGGAGTAATTTTTTCATTGATAGGAACGTTATTGCTATGTTACTCGGTGAAAGAAATTTAATCTAGCGAAACTGCATTAAATTGATGAATGAAATAAACAAAGTTTGGTATACTCAGCATGAAAAAGAAACCATGCTTCCTTTTAAATTAGAGCTCTTCAAAAGACGGTAGCTAGTAAATATAATGAGAAATAACCATCTATTCACTGGGTAAATGATTTATGCTAATTTTATTGATATAAAAATCGAAGGTTGACAGCCACGATTCCTTACTGTAAACTTCAAGATATAATTGAATACAACCTCACTTTATTGTGAGGTAGAGGCGCACTTATTTATTAGTCCTATGTTGAGTTTGAGGAAACGATGAAACTGGGAGAAGGAAATAGTGCCGAAATGAATAATAACCTCATTATTATTTGTTGGGTCTGTAGCGAATAACTGCAGAACTGTCTTAATAAGCTACCCAGTTTATTAAGTTGTGCTATCTCGAATGAGAGAAGGGGTTACGTAACGATATTTCAGCGGCCTAAGCTCAAAACTTAGGGCGTTTTTTGTTTTTTTCTGGAGTATTTAAACTGTATTTTGAATGGTAAATAAAGAATCTAATGAAGGAAAGAGGAGATTGAAATGAAAAAAAGAGGTATGTTTGGTTGGTCTATTTTGCTTGTTGCATTAGTAATTATGACAGGTTGTGGCTCAAAAGATAAAGCAGCCGGGGGGAAAGAATCAGAAACTTTTACTGTTGGAATGGAAGCTGGTTATGCACCTTTTAACTGGACTCAAAGTGATGATGCAAATGGTGGCGTGAAAATTGATGGAACGAAAGAATATGCTGGTGGATATGATGTGGCAATTGCGCAAAAAGTCGCAGATGGACTTGGAAAAAAATTAGTGATTGTTAAAACAGAGTGGGATGGTTTAATTCCAGCATTAACATCAGGTAAAATTGATGCCGTGATGGCAGGAATGTCGCCAACTGAAGAACGTAAAAAATCAATTGATTTTTCAGATAGTTACTATAAATCAAATTTAGTTATGGTGGTGAAAAATGGCAGTAAATTTCAGTCTGCAACTTCGATTCAAGATTTTGAAGGAGCAAAAGTTACTGGTCAGTTAAATACATTCCACTATAGTGTAATTGACCAAATCAAAGGTGTTAAAAAAGAAACAGCAATGGATAATTTTTCTGCCATGCGTGTGGCGTTACAATCAGGTGTGATTGACGGTTACGTTTCAGAATTACCAGAAGGAATCAGCGCTCAGTCAGCTAATTCTGATTTCAAATTAGTTGAATTTAAAGATGGGTTTAAAACTTCAGATGAGGATACTGCAATTGCCGTAGGTTTAGTCCAAGGTAGCCCTTTAACTGCTAAAATCAATAAAATTCTGGCTGAAATTTCACCAGAAGAGCAAGCTGAAATTATGGAAGCTGCAATTAAAAATCAACCAGCAGCTAATTTGAAAGACTAGTTCTATAACTAATGGAGGTTTAACATGAGTTTTGAGTGGATTGTAAAAATAATATCAGAAAATGGTCCCATGTTTTTAAGAGGAGCAGGCGTCACCTTACTAATCGCTTTGATTGGAACCGTGCTAGGATCAATTATTGGTTTACTAATTGGGGTAGTTCGGACGATTCCTAAACCAGAGCTAAAAATTAACCGGATTATTCTAAAGATTGTTAATGGTATTTTATCCGTTTATATTGAAATATTCCGTGGAACACCAATGATTGTACAAGCGATGGTTATCTATTATGGATCTGCACTGGCTTTCGGAATTGATATCGACCGCATTGTGGCAGCTATCTTTATCGTGTCTATTAATACCGGCGCCTATATGTCTGAGATTGTTCGCGGTGGAATCGTATCTATCGATAAAGGACAATTTGAAGCGGCACAAGCAATTGGGATGAATCATATCCAAACAATGACCAATGTAGTTTTGCCGCAAGTATTTCGTAACATCTTGCCTGCTACAGGTAACGAGTTTGTGATTAACATCAAAGATACCTCTGTTTTAAATGTTATTTCTGTAACAGAGCTCTTCTTCCAAACAAAATCAATTGCCGGAAATAACTTCCGTTACTTTGAATCGTTTTTTGTAGCCTGCGTGATTTATTTTGTCATGACTTTTACCGTGACAAGAATATTACGTTACGTGGAACGACGTTTAGATGGACCAGATAATTACATTATGTATGCGAACCAAATGCAAGTAGCTAAAATTGAAAATGATAGTCAAAATAACTAACAACAAAGGACGAATCTAATGGAAAAAGTAATAGAAGTACAACATTTAATGAAATCCTTTGGGAATCACGAAGTCTTAAAGGATATTGATTTTACAGTCAACAAAGGGGAAGTTGTATGTGTGATTGGATCATCTGGTTCAGGCAAATCAACCTTGCTACGTTGCATAAACTTACTAGAAAAACTAAGCGGCGGAGACATACTTTATAAAGGGAAAAATATCATGCAAGACACCCATGATATCAACGAATACCGTAAACATTTAGGGATGGTCTTCCAACAATTTAATTTATTTAACAACCATAATGTGCTGAACAACTGTATGGTCGGACAAATAAAAGTCTTGAAGCGGACCAAAGAACAAGCTGAAACCGTCGCTCGTAAAAATCTACAACTTGTAGGAATGGAAGAATACATCAACGCAAAACCTAGTCAACTTTCAGGTGGTCAAAAGCAGCGTGTTGCGATTGCAAGAGCTTTATCGATGGATCCAGACGTTTTACTTTTTGATGAACCAACGTCTGCTTTGGACCCAGAAATGGTTGGAGAAGTGCTAAAAGTCATGAAAGAGCTAGCAGGATTAGGATTAACAATGTTAGTTGTCACCCATGAAATGGATTTTGCTAAAGATGTAGCCGATCGCGTAGTTTTTATGGATAAAGGCGTGATTGTTGAAGAAGGTCCACCAGCAGAAATTTTTAATCATCCAAAAGAAGAACGTACAAAAGAATTTTTAAAACGGACACTAAATTAAGTTTGTTTTACTAATATAAACCGTAAAATAGCAAGGAGTTTTTCTCTTATGCTATTTTGCGGTTTTTTATCTTGACGTAAGTTTCAGATAATGATAAGCTACTTAATGCGAGTCAAATAGTAATCGTTCCGATTTGAAGTTCAAATTAAATTTTACTATTCAAATCTTTCTTTATAGAAGGAACAAAATAATAAGTCTCACCATACTCAAGGAGGTAAGTATGAAATCTTTAAAAAAAGGCAGTTTACTCATTGCGAGTTTAGCCATTCTATTTATAATGGTTGGTTGTGGAAATCAGGAAGCAACTAAAGATAGCACTAAATTACAAATTGTTACAAGTTTTTACCCAATGTATGATTTTACTCAGAATGTAGCTGGTGATAATGCTGAAGTGTCGGTCTTAATGAAGGCTGGTACTGAGCCACATGACTATGAACCGAGTGCAAAAGATATTGCCAAAATTGCAGATTCTGATGTTTTTGTTTACAATAGTAAAGAAATGGAAACTTGGGTCAGCAGTGTGTTAACGAATATTGATACTAAAAAAACTGTAGTCGTGGATGCTAGTCAAGGAATTGATCTTTTAGAGGGAAATCACAGTGATGATGAAACAGAAGCTGAACATGAAGGACATTCTCATGCCCATGATCCACATATTTGGCTAGATCCTGTCTTAGCACAAAAACAAGTTGATACAATCAAAGAGGGCATTATCAAAGCCGATACAAAAAATAAAGAAACCTATGAAAAAAATGCTTTAGCCTATAAAGAAAAATTAGCTGCTTTAAATGAAAAATTTGAAATGGGCTTGAAAAATGCTGAAAATAGAACTTTTGTCACTCAACATGCAGCATTTGCTTATTTGGCTAATCGATACGATTTAGAACAAGTAGCAATAGCAGGTTTATCACCAGATCAAGAGCCTAGCCCAGCTAAATTAGCTGAATTAAACGATTTTATTAAAGAAAACAATATTAAAATTATTTATTTTGCTGAAACGGCATCTCCAAAAATTGCTAAAACTGTAGCCAATGAAACAGGAGCCAAGCTAGAAGTATTAAGCCCGATTGAAGGTATCACGCAAGAAGAGCAGGAAAAAGGTGTTGATTACATCAAGGTAATGGAAAAAAACTTAGAAGCTTTAGAAAAAGCAATTAAATAGAGCAGTGTACCAAAGATGAAAGAAGGGATATATACGTGCATTATATAGAAGTAAAAGACTTAACTTTTTATTATGAACAAGAGCCCGTGCTAGAAAATATTTCTTTTCATGTAGATCCTGGTGAATTTGTGATGTTAACGGGTGAAAATGGAGCGGCAAAATCAACCTTATTACGAAATGTTTTAGGTTTATTAAAGCCAGCTAAGGGAACAGCTACGATTTCTCCAGTTAATGTGAATGGAGAAAAATTAAGTATTGGTTATATTCCCCAACAAATAGCCTCTTTTAATGCAGGTTTTCCAAGTACTGTTTTGGAATTGGTTCGTTCGGGACGTTACCAACAAGGCCGCTGGTTTAAACGCCTAACCCCTGAGGATCATGAACATGTGCGACGAGCTTTGTTATCAGTAGGTATGTGGGAAATGCGTGATAGAAAAGTGGGAGAATTATCTGGTGGTCAAAAGCAGCGTATTTGTTTAGCGCGCATTTTTGCGACAGATCCTGATTTATTTGTACTAGATGAACCAACAACAGGAATGGATATTGAAGCCAGAGCCGATTTTTACAAATTATTGCGTCATAATAGTGAAGTTCATGGAAAAGGAATTCTGATGGTAACCCATGACCACGACGATATTAAAGACTATGCTGATCGTCATATTCAGTTAGTGCGAAAGGAGGATTCGCCATGGAGATGTTTCGCCATGAATTCATGCAACATGCCTTCCAAGCCTCATTCTTAATTGCTGTTATTGCGCCTTTATTGGGACTCTTTTTAGTTTTAAGAAGACAGTCGCTAATGGCAGATACCTTATCGCATATTTCATTAGCTGGGGTAGCGCTAGGTATGTTTGTTAATATTAATCCAACAGTGACAACTTTGATTGTTGTTGTCATTGCAGCAGTTGCGATTGAATATGTTCGTAGTCTATACAAAACGTATTCAGAAGTGTCTATTGCTGTCCTAATGTCAGCAGGTTTATCGATTGCGTTAGTGTTGATGAGTTTAGACCAAGGAAGTGGAACGGCAAGTGTTCAGCAGTATTTATTTGGATCAATTGTAACAATTAGTCGTGAACAAGTTTATTTGTTAGCTGTATTGTTTGCAATTGTTGTGACGCTCTTTTTCTTATTTAGAAAACCAATGTATGTTCTAACATTTGATGAAGATACAGCCTTCACAGCAGGTTTGCCAACTCGTTTAATGTCACTATTATTTAATGTTATTACAGGAGTAACAATTGCTGTGATTATGCCAATTGCTGGTGCTTTATTAGTTTCTGCAATTATGATTTTGCCAGCTGCTATCGCGATGCGACTATCAAAAAGTTTTAACTGGGTTATGTTGATGGGTGTAGTTGTAGGTTTAATTGGTATGTTTGGTGGACTAACCACTTCTTATGAATTTGGAACACCACCTGGGGCTACGATTACACTGATATTTATTGTTATTTTTATTTTCAGTGGTGTGATTGGAAAATTAATAGCGAAGTTTAAGAAAAAAAATACTTCAAACTAAACTTAAAAAGCAAAAAAAGAAGTGAATACGAAAATTCGCTTCTTTTTTTATGAGAAAAAGATAATAAAAACGAACAATTTAGCAAAAATTAAAAGAAATAACTACCTTTTTTCGGTAAAAACCCTTATAATAAGAAAAGTGAAAAATTGCAGATAAAATAGGATAAAGAGGTGACAATTTTGAAGGTAAAAAGAAGTGAGCGTCTAATCGACATGACTCGTTATTTATTAGAAAGACCCCATAAATTAGTTTCTTTGACATACTTTGCGAATCGCTTTGATTCAGCAAAATCTTCTATCAGTGAAGATTTAACAATTGTCAAAAAAACATTTAAAGAGCGTGGTACGGGGACCTTAGAGACTGTTCCTGGAGCGGCAGGCGGAGTTAAATTTATTCCTGAAATTGCTAAAACAGAAGCAGATGAATTCGTCAATGAAATGTGTATCCGTCTATCAGAACCAGATCGTTTATTACCAGGAGGCTACGTCTACCTATCAGATTTATTGGGTGAGCCTAGTATCTTGCGTCAAGTTGGTAAAATTATTGCGACCCAATATTTGGATCAAAAAATTGATGCGGTGATGACTGTTGCTACAAAAGGTGTGCCAATTGCCCAAGCCGTTTCTAGTTACTTAAATGTGCCTTTTGTTATTGTTCGTCGTGATTCAAAAATCACAGAAGGTTCAACTGTTAGCATTAATTATGTTTCTGGGTCTTCTGAGCGTGTTGAGAAAATGGAACTATCAAAACGTAGCTTAAAACGTGGTTCTCGTGTCTTAATCGTGGATGATTTCATGAAAGGTGGCGGAACTGTTAACGGAATGAAGAGCCTGATTGAAGAATTTGAAGCTGAATTAGTCGGTATTACTGTTTTTGCAGAGTCAACTTTTAGTGGCAATCGGATGATCGATGATTACTCTTCTTTACTTTGCGTTGACGAAGTTGATATCCGTGATAAAACGATTCATGTTAGTCCAGGGAATTACTATAAAACAAAATAGAAATTTTAGAAATTAGGATACACTCGCAACTAGAGTGTATCCTAATTTTTTTCGTAAAAATTCGAAACTTTGTCACAATTAGAATTTGAAATTTAAGTATCTCAATTATTAATCTAATGAGGAGATTTGCTAGATTTTGTAAGGAATACTGGATAAATATAATTCCTATTACATATCCGATATGGGGAGATTTTTTGAATATGCATGAACGATTATTTGTATTTGAAATATCATTTTATGTGTTACGTTACGTTAAAATGATAGTAGTTGAACAGTAAGCAGTAGAAAATACTTTGGGGAAGTGAGTAAAAAGCATAATTTAGATAGTATAAAAATTAGATATAAAAACAAGATTACTACTAAACAATAGACAAATCTAAGAAAGTTCTATTTACTGTTTAATGATCAATCTAGAATATAAAGGAGTGGATACTATGAAAAAAAAGCAGATTTTATTAGCCTCTTGGGGTATTATTTTATTGGTATTTTTTTTAAACCCAACAGTAAAAGCAAGCTCATTGCCCCCAAGCAGTGTACCAATCACAAATGTATTTAGGGTACCTTCCGGAGCGAATAGTTATACTGATGGAAATATAACAGTTGTAACGGATGATGATAACTATAAAGTCGGTTCTATTTTTTCAACAGAAACGAATAAAATAGATATGACCAAATCATTCTCCGCAGAGATGTATGTTTATTTAGGCAATAAAACTTCTTTGGCAGCAGATGGTATGGCATTTGTTATGCATGCGGATAAAGGAACTACCGAAAGATTTCAAGCAGGTAAAGGTGATCAACTAGGCGTTTATGCTAAGTATGATAGTCTTATGACCGAGCAAATTAAAAATAGTTTTGCTATAGAATTTGATACGTATTACAATGGGTCTACTTTAGACAAGAATGTTCTTGGGAATCAAAATAAGGGTCATGTTGCCTATTCTTTTCCAGGTAATAGGTCTTCATATGGTACTACAACTATTGGGAAAATTGGTTACTTGGTTCATCAGGGACTTTATTATCCAAGTGATTACCTTTCTAATGGTACGTGGCATCCATTTAGTGTAGATTGGGATCCACAAGGTAAGAGATTAACCTACAATTTTGATAATGCATCAACGGTAAGCGTTCCAATGGATCCTATAAGTGTATTTGGAACCAATTCGGTTTATTGGGGATTTACAGGATCAACAGGAGCACAGTCTCAAGAATCAAAAGTTGCTTTTAAAAAAATTCCAGGTTTAGTAAATATTGACTCAAGTATGAAGATTACTAAAGATGGAAAAGATATTACAAATACAGGAGCGTCTGCTGCAGATGGCAATGTTAAAGTAGAGTATGAAACAACTTATAATGGCGGAAAACAAGATCTTATAAATCCAGTTTTTAGTTTAGAATTAGACGATTATTTATCGTACAATAAAGGATCTTTAGTTATAAATGGTCAATCAGTAGATGATATCATTTCAGGAGGCAAATTAACTTATAAATTACCGCAAAATCTAACAAATGAAAATAATAAATTTATTGTTTCTTTTGAAGTAAGTCCAAAAGTTGTGACCAGTCAAAATGTGAAATCTAAAATTAAGTATTCATTAAATGCTGATAAATATATTGACAATAGTGAAGTGGAAATGCCGATTCAGAAGGTCAAGGTTGTAACGAATGAAGATTTTGAAAACCAAACATGGTTAATTGATGCAATCAATAGTAAATTAGCTCCTAAAAAAATTGGAATAGATATGTTTGAATCTGATTTAGAAAATATATGGATATTAAGTTCTTACGGAAAAAATTATCCAGAAGAGCATATTCCAGCTTCAATTAATAAATTAAAAAAATTAAGAAGCCTTGTTATCGGAAATGTGCAGTTGAAAGGCAGCTTACCAACAGAGTTAGGAGATTTATCCGAACTACGGACGATAAGCATTTTCGGGAACAATTTTGAAGGAGGTATTCCATCCTCATTAGGCAATTTAACTAATTTAGAGGCATTAGTACTTGTTGATAATCAGTTAACTGGATCGATACCTACAAGTCTTGGATTACTAAATAACTTAAAAGACATTAGGGTAAATCAAAATAAATTAAGCGGAAGCTTACCTGATTTTCCTTTGGATATGGATAATATTAGTTTTAATGATAACCAAATAACATATAATTCATCAGATATTCCTGAGTTTTTACAAAATGCAAAAATTAAGTCTTATGATAATACTTTTATTCAGGGGTTGGAATTAACTGGTAATACGAAAATAGCGAGTACTAGCAACGTGATAAAACCATTTAATCCATTGAATAGTGGATATTTCAATTTAAAGGTTCTTCAAGGAAATACAACTCAAGAACTTTATGATGAACATCTATATACAATTAAAAATAGTATTGATGGAACAGTTCTATACAAAGGTAAGAGAGACATACAATTACAGATTCCTTACTACAAAGGAATTTTATATACGGTCAGTGTAGACGATGCCGAAAAAAATCCAAACAGTGTGTTGATTATTTCGGGCAAAGTAGATGAATTTAAATTTGAAGAAACGCCAAAATCAATGTCAATTAAAGCTAAAATAGGTGCTGAAGCACAACCTGTTACACTAGACGGTCAATTGGCCATCTTTGATAATAGAGAAAATGCCAATTGGAAATTGAGCATCACACCTAGTGACTTAAAGCAAGGTACTAAAATTTTACAAGGTGAATATACCTATACAGATAAAGGTGGAGAAATACATTCAATTATGAATGGGCAGAAATATTTACTTGAAAAAGGAAAAAGCGATAGTATAAATGAAGTTATCAATCTATCAAATTCTTGGGGAAACAAACAAGGATTACATTATAAGATGAATAAATCCAATTATGTGGGTGAGTATAAAGGCAGCGTGAACTGGACCTTAGAAGACGCTCCATAATTCCATAAGAAACGTTAATAAAAACACATGAAATCATAATTAAAAATGATTTCGTGTGTTTTTTTATAAAGCGGGAAAATAAGATTGTCTTGCTAAATTTTATTTTTTTAAAGAGTGGGAAGGACTTCATAAGCCAATTTCTCAATAATCTCTTGATGATCAGGATAATCTAAAAGAAGCTCTGCCTGAGTAAATAATTCAAAATCTTTAAAATCGAATCCTGGTGAAACCATACAACTAACTACTGCAAAATCACCATTTCCTTCAATACTTGAGCCGAAAATAACATTCTTAGGAACAACAGCTTGTAAAACTTCTCCGTTTGCCAAATCAAGGCCAAGTTTAATTATTTCATAGTGCCCATCAGGATGCAACAAATGAACAGTTAAAGGCGATCCTGTGTGATAATACCAAATTTCATCAGATTTAAGACGATGAAAATGAGAGGGACTTGCTTGGTTTAATAAAAAATAAATACTAGAATAATGATGGCGTACCCGTTTATCTGTAGTTTCAAATAGTTCTTTTGATTCGAACATTCGCTTGTAGTATCCACCTTCTGGATGGGCTTCAAGCTCCAATTGTTTAATCCAATAAGTCGCATCTTGATTTGTCATGATAAAACATCCTTTCATTTGTTCATACTCTACTCTATCAAAAGTATAACTTTTCTAACCTAAAAAGTACAGATAGAAATAGAGTGGTTGATTAAAAGAAGATACCAGTCTCAATAACCGTAGAAACGTTTCTAGTAAGCGTTTTATAAATTAGGTTTAGTTTGATACATAGTATTCTAGATAGTGAAAAAACGAACTAATGTAGCTGTTTTTAAAAAATAAAATAAATAGCTTGCAAACGATTGCAAAAAAATATATAATAAATCCATCGAAACGTTTCTATAAACTAAAAATTATTTGGAGGTAGGAAGAAATGAAGATGAAGAATAAAATTATTCTTTTAAGTTCTATTGCACTTGTATCAATTGGATTATTAGCTGGTTGTTCCTCAGGTAAAGAAGATAGCAAAAAAGATTCAGCTGAAAAAGTTACTTTTTGGTATATGGGTGATGGTAGTAAAGAAATCCAACCAATTATTGATGACTTTGAAAAAGAAAGCGGTGTAAAAGTTGATCTTCAAAGTATTCCATGGTCTGCTTCACATGATAAATTACTGACAGCAGTAGCTTCTGGCGATGGTCCAGATGTCGTTCAAATGGGAACAACATGGATGGCAGAATTTGTTGATGCAGGTGCCTTAAAAGATATTTCGTCTTACATTGATTCTGAAGATACATTGAAATCAGATAATTTCTTCGATGGTTCAGTTACAACAACAAAATTTGATGATAAATACTATGCAGTTCCTTGGTATACAGAAACCCGTGCATTATACTATCGTACAGATTTATTAAAAGAAGTTGGTTATGATAAAGCACCAGCGACATGGGAAGAGTTACAAGATGCTGCTACAAAATTAGCCGCTCGTGGTAAAGACATGTATGGATTTGGAGCAGATTTAGCTGAACCAACATCTGCATTTATGTTTGCTCGTCAAAACGGTTCTGAGTTATTTGATAAAAGTGGCAAACCATTATTTGATAAGAAACCATTTGTTGAAGCAGTTGATTATTTAGATAGCTTTATTCAAAATGGCAGTGCACCAAAAGCTGATTTAGGTTTAGATGTATCGCAAACATTTGGTAGTACAGGAATTGTGCCGATGTTCATTAGTGGACCATGGATGATTACAGCTATTACAAAAGATGCACCCGATATTGAAGGCAAATGGGCAACAGCAGTGTTACCTAAAAAAGAAAATAATATGTCTAGTACAGGTGGAGCTAACTTAGCTATGTTTGAAAGCAGTAAAAACGAAAAAAATGGCATGAAATTAATTGAGTTTTTAGCTCGTCCAGAAAATCAATTAACGTTCTTCAAAAATTCAAATTCATTACCAACATCACATAAAGCTTGGGAAGATCCAATTCTAGCAGAAGACGAAAAAATTGCTGTCTTCGGAGAACAATTGAAAAATTCTGAACCAATGCCAATGATGAAAGAATGGGAAGAAATTAGCCAAGCTTATTTAAAAGTTTGGGAACAAATTTATGCAAATGGAGCAGACACTCAAAAAGAAATGACAGAATTCAATAAACAAACAGAAACAATTCTAGGTAAATAATTCAAGATGTGAAGAAAGCTATTTTCTTCAGACGACACAGAAGATAAGTACAATCAATTGGGTTTATGGTTGAGGGTAGTTATTGAAGTGAAGTATAGGAAAAGCAAGCTTTCGGAACAAAATTAGAAAAGGTGTGCTAAATGTGAACTCACATTTAGCACAACCTTTTCATAATACTTATTTCTAAATTGAAAAGGATTTAAACACTTTTCAACGAATATTTTAAAAGAAGGGGAAAAGCTATGAAAGCATTCTTGAATAAAAAAATACCTTATTTATTTGTAGGTCCATCATTGATATTATTGGCATTATTTTCATTGATTCCAATTGTAATTGCACTATTTATTAGCTTTACAGATATTAATTTAGCGGGTCTTGCCAACTGGTCTCGAATTAGTTTTATTGGCTTTGATAATTATAAAAACATTGTCAGTGATCCGATTTTTCTGAAATCCATTTTTAATACAGCCTTTTATGTAGTTCTCGGCGTGCCATTAGTGATTGTGTGTTCTTTAGCAATCGCCTTATTAATTAATTTTGGGCAAAACCGATTTTTTTCTTTTATGCGGTTAGTTTTTTACACACCATCAATTACCAACGTAGTAGCAGTGGCAGTTGTATGGACTTATTTATTCAATCCCAGCATTGGATTAATTAACCATATGTTAGCTTACATTAATATTGGCCCTATTCCGTGGTTACAAGATCCAGTTATCGCAAAAGTGTCATTAGTTATCTTGGCTCTATGGCGCTCAATCGGGATTAATATGATTATTTTCCTAGCAGCATTGCAAGGAATTCCGAAAGAATATTATGAAGCTGCTCAGTTAGATGGAGCAAGCTCTTGGAATCAATTACGATTCATAACTGTTCCTATGTTGCGCTTTTCAATCTTTTTCGTAACCATTACAACCATGATTGGTTGGTTGCAATTCTTCGAGGAACCGTTTGTTATGACCAAAGGTGGACCATTAGATAGTACAACCAGTGTTGCACTATTTATTTATCGCAACGGTTTCCAATTAAGTAAATTTGGTTATGCAGCTGCCGGTTCATTTATTCTATTTCTTGCGATTATTGTTATTACACTATTGCAGTTTAGATTACAGAAAAAAGACGCAGATAATCAAATGTAAATTTTTAGATTGGAGAGAAAACTATGGGAAATTTTCAAGCAAGACAAAAAAGACAAAAATTGATTGTTGGATTGTTCTTAGCGGTTTGGGGCTTCATCACGTTTGTGCCGTTTATTTGGATGATTTTATCTTCCTTTAAAACAAATCCAGAAATTATGCAATTAAATCCAAGTATTTTACCGAAAAATTTTACGTTTGACAATTTTATCAAGTTATTCCGTGATATGAATTTTGCGGTTTATCTAAAAAATACGTTAATTATTACTGGCTTTTCTTTCTTTGGACTTTTTTTAAATGCGATGGCAGGGTATGGTTTTGCTAAGTTTAAATTTAAAGGTAAAGAAAAATATTTTATGCTCGTTTTAGCAACAATGATGATTCCGGGACAAGTAACGATGATACCTGTTTACCTATTATTAAATGTAGCAGGGTTAACTAATACTATGGCTGGGATTATCTTACCTGGTTTAGTCGGTGCTTTCGGGATATTCTTATTCCGTCAATTTATGTCTACCATCTCAGATGAAATTATTGAAGCTGCTCGTTTAGATGGAGCCAGTGAGTTTTATATTTTCACCCGAATTATTTTGCCAATTTCTAAACCAATTCTAGCTGTTCAAGGAATTTTAACCTTTATTGGTGGCTGGAACTCATTTATGTGGCCATTAATTATTGCAAATGATGAAAAATTCTATACCCTATCTGTTGGTTTATCATTATTAAAAGGTCAACACGGCAACGATTATGCCTTACAAATGGCGGGATCAACCTTCATGGTTATTCCAATCATTATTATCTTTATGATGTTCCAAAAGTATATTTTACAAGGCTTTAATGTTTCAGGATTGAAATAAGTTTATAATCAGTTAGTTTTTAGTATCAGCATCCTTTTCTATGTCAAAGTTGGGGGAACTAACTCTTTCTTTACAAGAAGAGGGTGCTTTTAAAAATCAAAATTTGGAGGAACCACCCATGCAAACAGCAGAATTAGAAGGTTTATTAAGTCAGATGACTCGAGAAGAAAAAGTGACTCAGTTGTTGCAATTAGCAGCTGGTTTTTATATTGATTTAGATGCAGTGACTGGGCCGATTGAAGAAATGGGCTTAACTGAAAAGATGATTGAAAATGCTGGAACCGTTTTAGGGATTTCTGGCGCAGAAGATGTTATTCGGACGCAAAAAAGTTATTTAGAAAAAAATCGCTTAGGTATTCCGTTAATTTTTATGGCTGATGTGATTCATGGCTATAAAACTATTTTCCCGATTCCGCTAGCTTTAGGGAGTTCTTGGAATACTGAATTAGCAGAAGAAACGGCTCGAATTGCTGCTTTAGAATCAGCAGTATCAGGTTTGCATGTTACTTTTTCACCAATGGTTGATCTAGTACGTGATCCGCGTTGGGGTCGTGTTATGGAGTCCACTGGAGAGGATGCTTTTCTAAATGCTGAATTAGCAAAAGCTTTTGTGCGCGGCTATCAAGGAACGGATTTGAAAAATGATTTTGAACGAGTTGCTGCCTGTGTGAAGCATTTTGCTGCTTATGGCGCACCTATTGCTGGTCGAGAGTACAATACAGTGAATATGTCAGAAAGACAATTGAGAGAATCCTATTTGCCAGGCTACAAAGCCGCTTTAGATGAAGGTGCTAAGTTAGTGATGACGGCATTTAATACAGTGGATGGTGTTCCTGCAACAGCAAATAAATGGTTGATGCGTGATTTATTACGCAACGAGTGGGATTTCAATGGTGTTTTGATCTCTGATTGGGGTGCAGTGAAAGAATTAGTTCCTCATGGAGTCGCAGCAGATGAAAAAGAAGCGGCTATTTTAGCTTTAAATGCCAGTGTTGATATTGAGATGATGACAATGTGTTATATGGATACTTTGGAAGCCTCTATTGAGGCTGGAGAAATTGAAGAAGCTTTAGTCGATGAAGCCGTACTTCGCATTTTGAATTTGAAAAATGATTTAGGATTGTTTGAAAATCCTTATCGTGGGGCAGATGCAGAGAAAGAGAAAGCAGTAGTCTTGAGCGAAGAGCATCGTTCACTTGCTAGAAAAGCAGCTGAAGAATCGATTGTTCTTTTAAAAAATGAAGGTGTTCTACCTTTAAAACAAAATCAAAAAATTGCTTTAATCGGTCCGGGAGCAGAGTCAAAAGATATTCTAGGAGCATGGGCTTGGCAAGGAGAGTCTGAAAAGGCTATTTCATTAGCTGAAGGACTAGCTCAACATGTACCTGCTGAACAACTATTGATTGCAAAAGGCTGTGATATTTTAAGTGGTACTCAAGCCGAAATGGATGCTGCAGTTGTAGTCGCTAAAGAAGCAGATGTAATCGTCTTAGCTTTAGGTGAAAATTCAGATATGAGTGGTGAAGCGGCTAGCCGAAGTGATATCCGTTTACCAAAAATTCAATTAGAACTATTGGCACAACTGAAATCAGTAGGTAAACCGATTATTGTAACGTTATTTAATGGTCGTCCATTAGATATTCATGAATTAGAAGTTGCTGGGATTGTTGAAGCATGGTTCCCGGGAACAGAGGGCGGAGCAGCTTTAGCCAATATCTTAATGGGAGCAGTCAATCCATCGGCTAAACTAAGTATGTCGTTTCCTTACAACGTTGGTCAAGTTCCAGTTTATTATAATCCAGATAATACAGGACGCCCAGAATTAGGTCGATCAGTAGATGAAAAATATGTTTCTAAATATTTAGATAGTCCAAATGAAGCTCTCTATCCATTTGGCTTTGGACTAAGTTATACATCATTTTCATATTCAGATATGACCTTATCAGCTACTGAATTAAAAGATTCTGAGACATTAACAGTTGAAGTAACAGTCAAAAATAGCGGTAAATATACAGGCAAAGAAATTGTGCAACTGTATTTACGAGATATTGTTGGAGAAGTCGTTCGTCCAGTTAAAGAGTTAAAAGGATATCAAAAAATTGAATTGGCTGCAGGTGCTGAAAAAACAGTGAGCTTTACAGTAACAGAAGAACAGTTACGTTATGTACATCAAGACTGCTCATTCAGTAGTGATAGCGGAGTATTTGAAGTAATGGTTGGCCCAAGTAGTGCTGAAGTTCAAAGTGCAAGATTTAAGTTAATCAAGTAATTTAAAAAAGGAGTCCATCATGACAACAACACAAAATTTAATCCAGTTTCAAGCTGGAAAAACAACAGTTCAATTTTTAAAAAGTGGCGATATTTATGAAATTAACCACGCAGGAACAATGTATAATCAGGTCCATACAAATATGATTGATGGCTCACTGAACAATATCTATTTACGAAAATTAGAGAATGGAAAAATTAAGTTCTTTCCTTTAGTCGGTGTTCAATCTCAAAGTGCTCTTTATCAAGGGGATAATCAATTAAAATGGACGGGCATAGCCGGTGGAGTTGAGTATGAAGTTATTTTTAGCTTAACTGAAGATGATTGTTGGTTTTGGGAAGTTCATTTACAAGGAAATCAAGTCGAAGTAGATGTGATTTATGGTCAAGATGTTGGGTTAGCAGGCATTGGAGCTTTGCAATCTAATGAGGCCTATGTTGGCCAATATATTGATCATACCGTTTTTAAAGATGAAGAGACTGGTTTTACCGTTTGTTCAAGACAAAATCAACTTCAATCAGATAACCAATTTCCTTATTTCCAACAAGGAAGCTTAACAAAAAATAATGGATACTCTACTGATGGCTTCCAATTTTATGGTTTGTCCTATAAAGAAACCAACAGCCCATTTGCTTTAACGCAAGAAAATCTAGCAAATGAAATCTATCAATATGAAATGGCTTATACAGCTTTGCAATCAGAACAAGTGGAGCTTAATGGGAAAGCGACATTTGTGTTTTATGGATTTGCTGCGGAAAATCATCCTTTAGCTATCACAAAGGTTGAATATCAAGAAAAAATTCAACAAGCTTGGCAAGAGTTGAAAGAAAAAGATTCTAGCGAGTTTATTTTACAGGAAACAGTTAAAAGAGCAGTTAATTTTGGTGAACCCGTTCAAACAGAATCCTTAACAAAAACTGAGATTACGCATCTTTTTCCGAGTCGTCAAGCAGAGGAATATGATGGGGAACAGCTTTTATCATTCTTTACAGATCGCGAAGCGCATATTGTTCTAAAAGAAAAAGAATTACAAATGGAACGGGCCCATGGTCATATTTTATTAAGCGGAGAGCATTTAACAATCTCTGATGAAATTATTACGACGACTTCCTATATGTATGGTTTATTTAACGCTCAAGTAGTTTTAGGAAATACTTCTATGAATAAATTAATGAGTAATGCTCGAAATGCACTGAATGTTATGAAAACATCTGGGCAGAGGATTTATATTGAATTAAATGGAAGCTATCATTTGTTAACCATGCCTTCTGCATTTGAAATGAGTTTCAATTATGCAAAATGGTATTATAAATTGGCAGATGACATGCTAATTATCACAAATTATACAACCGTAGCAGATGCGGAACTTAAATTAGAAGTAAGAAGTCAGTCAGGTCATGCATATAAATTTATTGTGACGAATCAAATTACAATGAATGAAAATGAATATAATGTGCCTTTTAATATGGAAAAAGATGGAAATACGTTAACTTTTACACCAGATAATCAATCAACAATGGCAAAGAATTATCCTAATTTAGCTTATTATATGCAGATAGACAAGGCTGATTTTATTGTAGCAGATGACCATTTGTTAGTGGAAAGCCAGTTAGATAGCGCATATCCACTTGTCGTAATTGCGCTAGCAGAAACAGCAGAGTTTGATTTAACGATACAAGGGAAAACACAAGGAAATGGGTTTCAATTCGCTCAGCGTGACTTTGCAACAGAAGTGAACAAATATAACCAATATTTTGAAAAAATCATGAATCAATTTAAATTAACTCATGAAAATAAAGACATTCAAACAGAAATGAGTCGCTTAAACACTTTAGCATGGTGGTATACACACAACATGTTGGTCCATTATTTGATGCCTCATGGGTTAGAGCAATACGGTGGAGCGGCTTGGGGGACCAGAGATGTTTCTCAAGGTCCTGTTGAATATTTCTTTGCTACGGATAAGGCCGAAATTGTTCGAGATATTATTCAAACATTATTTGCCAATCAATTTGAAAATGACGGGAATTGGCCACAATGGTTTATGTTTGATAAATATGATCAAATTAAGGCCGAAGAAAGCCACGGTGATGTGATTGTCTGGCCGTTAAAAGTAGTTGGAGATTATTTGAAACGTACGGGTGATTATTCATTACTAGAAAGCCAAATTCCTTATACAGATCGAAATACTTTTAAAAAGACTACTATGACAGTTTCATTACTAGAGCATTTAAGAAAAGAAATCGACTATATTAAAGGCAATTTCTTGGCGGGAACTTATTTATCTTGCTATGGCGATGGTGATTGGGATGATACGCTGCAACCTTACGATAGTCGCTTGAAAAAGAATATGGCAAGTAGCTGGACAGTAGCCTTAACTTATCAAACATTAAAACAATTAACTGAAGTTTTGGCTGGAAAAGCACCAGAATTTTCACTGGAAATTGCTGAATTAGTTACTGGAATTGAAAAAGATTTCAAAAAATATATGCTTCAAACAGACGTAATTCCTGGCTTTGTCTATATGGAAGATCCAGAGCATGTGGAACTAATGATTCATCCAACTGATACGAAAACTGGAATCCAATATCGTTTATTGCCAATGACTCGAAGCATGATTGGTGAGTTGTTAACGCCAGAAGAAGCAGAAGCTCATTATCAATTGATTCGCCAAGAGCTTTATCATCCAGATGGCGTGCGTTTGATGAACCGTCCTGCAACCTATCAAGGTGGTGTAAGCACGAACTTTAAGCGAGCAGAACAAGCTGCAAACTTTGGGCGCGAAGTGGGATTACAATACGTGCATGCGCATATTCGTTTTACTGAAGCGATGGCAAAATTAGGGAAAGCAGATGAAGTTTGGCGTGGCTTTTCTGTTATTAATCCGGTTCAAATTACGGATGTGGTAGCCAATGCTGAAAGACGTCAAAGTAACGCTTATTTCAGTAGTTCTGATGGAAACTTTAAAACGCGTTATGCAGCTCAAGAACACTTTTCGGAATTGAAGACAGGTGATGTCACGGTTAAAGGTGGCTGGAGAATTTATTCTAGTGGACCAGGAATATATATGAATCAATTGATATCAAATGGTTTAGGAATTCGTAAGGAGTCTGACCATCTAATCTTTGATCCTATTCTAACGAAGGAACTAGATGGATTGATCTTTAAGTATGAGTGTTTAGGTGTTCCTGTTGAAATTCACTACCATGTGGGACAACAAGAAGTAAAAGGAATTAAAGTTAATGGTGAGTTGTTACCAAGTGAAATAGAAACGAACCGCTATCGAGATGGTGGGATTAAGGTAGCTAATGATGTGCTTAAAGCTGCTTTGCTGAAAAGTCAAAAAATCGATATTTATTGCTAAGCTAAATAAAGGTCTTTCAGAAAAAGAAACGTTTCGATATTGATTGTTTGATAGTAAAACGGATGGTATAATTGAGTTAAATTAGCCAATAGAAGGTAGGGAACATAGTGGTAGGTATTAAAGATATTGCAAAAAAAGCAGGAGTATCTATTTCAACGGTCTCGTACGCTTTAAATGGCAGTCCGAAGGTTACAGAGGCAACTAGAAATCGTATTAGGGCTATTGCAGATGAGCTGCATTATGTGCCAAATATGGCAGCACGTACGTTAAAGCGTCAACAAACAAATATTATTGGTGTCTATTTAACTAATTATGGTGGGTCTTTTTATGGACAACTATTAGAAGGGGTAATGGATACACTATTTGCTAAAGGTTATGAAATGATTGTTTGCTGTGGCGATAAATCACATTTATTTTTACCAGAGCGGATGATTGATGGCGCAATTATTTTAGATGCTACTTTTTCAGATGAAGAAATAATGCGTTATGCAAAAAGAGGACATCAGATTGTTGTTTTAGATCGTGAGTTGGAGCATCAAAATATTAGACAGGTATTGTTAGATAATAAAGCAGGTGCTACATTGGCGATTGACTGCTTAAAGTATAAAAGTGAGCGTCCATTTTATATTGTGACTGGACCCGTAGATTCCCAAGATAGTCGTGAACGTCTGAAAGCTTGTCAAATTGAATTAGATCGTTCTGCTACACCTTATCAGCTTATTGAAGGTGACTTTACTGAGAAATCCGGTCGTCTAGCAGCTGAAAAAATTCACCGAGAGTACCAAGAGCCAGTAGCGGTCTTTTCTTTAAATGATGAAATGGCGATTGGTATGTACAAATATTTTGCTAAAACTGAATTGAACATTGGTGAGGAAATTGATTTAGTTGGATTTGATAATACAACAGTCAGTGAATATTTGGTTCCTAGTCTAACAACTATTGAATATTCTAAACATAAATGGGGAGCTGTCGCAGCTAGCAAGTTACTTGAACTTATTCAAGGTGAGAAGACTGAAAATGAGTTGATTTATACTAGTTTAATCCGAGGGAATTCTGTCGGAGAAAAATCAGATTTATAAAGGAGCGGGTGGGAATGGCGGTTCTTTCTAGTCGCTTTACGTCCAAAACGTTAGATTTAGCTATGTCTTTTCAAGTGATAATACCGCAAGAATTTAAGGAACCCTTACCAGTTCTTTACCTACTCCATGGACTATCAGATGACGATCACTCATGGATAGATAATACAGCTCTAGTGCGTTATGCATCAGATATGCAGTTAGTTATTGTTATGCCACAAGTCCATAGGAGTTTTTATACAGATATGGTTGAAGGTGGGGCTTATTGGACTTTTCTGACGGAAGAGCTTCCTGATTTAGTGGCAAGATGGTTGCCAATTTCTCTCGAAAAAAACAAGACATTTGTTGCTGGTTTATCTATGGGTGGTTATGGTGCTTTGAAATGGGGCTTAAATTATCCTGATAAATTTGTTGGTATCGCATCTTTGTCTGGTGCAACAGATTTAGTCACAATGTGGAAAGATGATGCAAATCGTGATTTGGAATTTAAACGATTATTTGGTTCGATAGAAAAATTAGAAGGTAGTACAAATGATTTGTCTTATTTAATTAACCAGGTTAAAGGACAAGCTAATGTTCCTGAGATTCTTCAAATTTGTGGGACAGAAGATTTTTTATATGATTATAATCTTAATTTCTCAAAGAGATTACTGGAGTTAGGTTTTAATTATAGTTGGGTTGAAGAAAAAGGTACGCATGACTGGATCTTTTGGGACCAACAGATTCAAACAGTTTTAGACTGGATATCTAAGAAAATAACGAATTAAAAAATAACTATCTAGTTAAATACTAGGTAGTTATTTTTTTGTAGGAATGTTTATTCTTGCCTTAACGAAGCTAGTGATTGACGTACTAAAAAAGACAAAAAAATAACCGTTCATTAACTTTTAGCAGAGTTAAACGGTTATATTCTCTAATTTAATTTCGCTACCGTCTTAAACAGATTTACATTGAGGACGTGTTAACCGCACGTCTTCCTTTTGTATTTTTAAGTATAACATGGTTCCTATTATTCAGTCGATCTAAGGTGTTCTTCCTTTGTCTAAATCGTAATTAAAATAGTTTATGCAACTAATTAGATATTATGAGTATGCTTCGTTTATTTTTGGATTTTGCAACATTCTGTATACTCTAGCTACGGTAAATATACTTATTTGTGGCATCATTAAATTAAGCTTTTTGGAATAGTTGCATATTCAATCACTTTATTCTCAGTAAAAAAAAATTAGTTATTTTAAAATTTATTAGTAGGTACTTCTTCCTTAATATAAATAGTGCTTCCTACTAAGTCTAAGCTAGGAAGCGATTCTACTATCTTTATTTTACTTCTTCAAAAAGGCTATTTGGTATGCCGGGAGCCCAAGTCAAGTCGCCATAATTTACATGTGTGTTTAGAACTTTATAATTTTTTCCTTGGTAAGAAACTAATTCATTGGCAGTGTAACTTACAGGGTTACTGAATGACCCTACTTTCCATTCTCTATGCTCATTCATTTCTTTTGCGGTTGTAACTTTGAATGAATCACTCTTATCTGAAATATTTCCACCAATACTAACTGCTTTGACAGTATAGACATAGTTTGTTTCAGCATTTAATCCTGTATCTAAAAATCTATTTGTTTTAGTCGTTCCAACTTTTTTTCCATCGCGATAAACCGTGTACTCTTTAACTGCAATCGGATGTGTTGATTCTGTCCACATTAAATCGACAGAATTTGAAGTAGTTTTCATTGAATGAACTTTACTTGGAACAGATGGTTTTTCTGTATCTTCTGCTGGTGTTTCTTTTGTTTCTACAGAGACAACTGAACTTTTTTCTGATACTTTACCGTCAAATCCAACAGCCTCTACTTGGTAACCATAAGTAGTTTTTTCTTGCAAATCTATATCAGTAAAAGTTGTTCCGCCGACAGTTCCTACTTTAATAGTATCACGGTAGATATTGTATTCTTTAGCATCTGTATTAGTTGGAGCTGTCCATGACAATTTAATAGACTTGTTTGTAACTTCATCTGATTTTAAATTTTGTGGTTGGTTAGGAGTTTCGCCTTCTTCTCCGGAACCATCATTTTTTAAGTTAACATCAATAACATTATAAAAGGCATTTGGCGTATCAGCAACATCCCAAACTGCAAGAATCACATAATAACCAGTGCGGTCTGTTGGAACATTAATTTTATGCACAGGATTATTTGATGGCATTGAACCATCATGATTAACAGTGCCAATCAATTCGAATTCAGAACGTGTTAAAGGCGCATTAGGGTTCCAACCTTTTTTGGTAATATAATAATGCCATTTTGTTGTTTTATGTTCGGCAGTATATTTCCAAACGAAAGAATTAACTCCACCAGTCATTTCTTGTTTATCCCAACGATTAAGTGATTGTTGATCTAAAACAAAATCGCCTATTTGTCCTAAGCCTCCATCAGCTGAAGCTATTTTACCGTCAGCCGGTCCAGCTTCTGGAAAACCTTTTGGAGATTCTAGCGATTGTGGATTTGTGATAACATTTCCATATTTTTCAAGAGCAGGGCCCCAACCGATAGAATTTTTTGCTAACTCGCCTGCATAACCTCGACTAACAGGCTGCTCTACATAACCATGCGCCGAAGCGAAATTTGTAGAAAAGAAAAGAGCTCCTCCTAAAATTGCTGATGATAAACCTAATTTCATTGCTTTTGATGCTGTCAATTTTTTCATCATAAAACTCCTTTATTAGTTAATAGGTTTTCATCTTAGCATAAGTAATTCATGTATTTATGCATATTTTTTTACATGAATGTAAAGAAAAAAGTTGGTATTTATAACTAAAATATGAAAAAAAGAACTTATTGTTTATGTGATTTAAAAGTGTAAGTTGTTTTTTGAAAATTTGTTTTAAAAATGAAAGTTGTATCATTTTTTTCATATTTAGGTGTAGATTTATCAAAATTAAATACTAAATTCATAAAAAAAGAAGAGCATTATGTCTGAGAGAGAAAGAACAAACTATCAGAAGTGAACACATGAATTATATGTGCAATTTAAAAATTAACTCCTTAACACATTTTTGCTTGATGGTATTTTTCTAGTTGTATTCCATTAAATAGTTCTCTATAATCAAGATGAAACAAAATAAGGAATTTTCCTTATGCTCTATACTCCATGTGAAATAGGAATAAAAATTGATTTGGGGAAATTTTTATGCACTTATTATGGAGTAGAAAGTAATTAAAAGCGGAATATTTTAGTTGGAGGGAATCTTGTGAATAAACGCAAAATTCAAATAGCAGTCATTTCAATCATTGCGGTACTAACATTGGGTGGTGCTTTTTTAAATAATAAATATGCTCACGTGGCAACACCTCAACAGAATAAAACACAAGTAGTCAAAAAAGAAACAAAAAAAGATACAGTGGCTAATTCTAAAAAAACAGCGAAAGAAAAAAAGGAATCGCTTGAATCAGAAAAAAAGAACGAAAGTAGTAAAGAAAGTTCTAAAGAAGCAGATACAGAGAAAAAAATAGCAGATAAGAATGTTGAGAAAGCAACTTCAACGGTCATAGAATCAGCTGATGATGTGCAAGAAGAAGTTGCTAATAGTACGACCAATAACGAAACTAAAAATCCTGTTGTAGAACATAAAGAAGAGCCGAATGCTCCTCCGACAACGCCAAGTCAACCAGAACCAACGCAGCCAACTCCTGAAAATAAACCAACACCAGAACCGAAAAAAGAAGTAACTTTTTCTATTAAAGGAACGGCTACTAACTCAAGTTCTTACTTTATTAGTCCACAAAAAGTTGAAATGAAAGAGGGGCAAAGCGTGATGGATGTCCTTTCAGACTATTGCCGAAATAATGGGATTCAAGTAGGTATTCGTGGGGGCACGTATGTCGCAGGCATTAACAACTTATATGAATTTGCTAAAGGTGCGGAAAGCGGTTGGCTTTACCGAGTGAATGGAGTATTTCCTAGTTATGGTGCTGCTCAATATGCAGTACAAGTTGGGGATACAATTGAATGGATGTATACGGAAAACATGGGGAAAGATGTAGGTGCTCCACAAGTATAGAAAAAAGTAGCACATTTTTGGCATTTACTAAACATGAATAAAAATTGAAACTAGCGATAATGAGCCGTTAGCAGACTAAACGATTTCAATTTTAAGTGGTTTGATTTGCCTTAAATTGTTTAGTTCGCTACAACTAGTTGTAGTGGTGCTCTGGCTTCTTTATACTAATAGCAAGTTTAACAATAAAAATGGAGGTTTTTTTATGAAAAAAATAATACGTTTAGTTTTATCTATAGGGGTTATTGCTTTAATCGTTGGGTGTGGCAATGCAACTGTTACCAAAGAAGATTCATCTAGTTCTAAGACTAAAGATGTGACAGTAACAGTCATATTAAAAGAAAATCACAAAGAGTTTGATCAGAAAAAAATTGAAGTAGCTGAAAAGACAGACTTACAAACAGCTATGGAAAAGAATTTTGACGTAGTAACAGATAAAGGTTTTATCAAAAGTATAGAGGGTAAAGAACAAGATAACGCAGAACAAAATACAAAAGGTAGTTACTGGATGTATGATATCAATGGAGCTCCAGCAACTGTGGGAGCGAGTGACACGAAGCTTAAAGATGGCGATGAAATTGTGTGGGATTTAAGTGGACAATAACACTATTTCATCTAGATTTACTGTTCGTAGGATTGCCTTTTTAGCTTTGATGGTGGCATTGTGCCAAGTTAGTCGTATGATTTTCCAATTTTTACCTAATGTTCAACCTGTAACTGTAATTTTAATTTTGTTGACCTTACATTTAGGTATTTGGGATGGAATTTTTGTAGCAACACTATCTATTTTGACGTCTAATTTGATGTTAGGAATGGGTGTTTGGACGATTGCCCAGATTGTATCTTTTGTTATGATTGTTTTATTAACGGGTCTAGTGATTCGTCCTTACATTCATAAAATTCCCTTTTTAGTAATGGTTTTTTATTGCGGGTTGATGGGATTTTTTTATGGCTTTATTATCTCTTTAGTTCAAGCCCCATTCTTTGGTATTCAAGCTTTTTGGCCCTATTTTTTAGCTGGGGTTCCTTTTGACGCAATGCATGCAATTGGCAATAGTGGCTTCTATTTTATACTTGCTCCAATTTTAACACCACTATTGAAAAAATTTGTTGCTGTTAATTAAATAGAGTGTTTTAAAAAGGTTAGAATTTTTTCTAGCCTTTTTATAGTTGATAAAGTAAATAGCATTATTTTGTTGTGTACGAAAAGATAATCGGAACTGAAAGAGGAATGAAAACGGTATAAACAAAGCTAAACGGTAATTTTTATAAGAACTAAAAAAGAGTAAAAATTTGTGCTTCGCTAAAATTGAACTTGTAACTAGTAAAAAATTTACCTATAATGAGTGCTAGAAAGCACAAAACCGACATGTATTAGGAAGTAGGGAAAGAGGTGTAAATCCTCTACAGCCCCAATCTACTGTAAAAATGACGAAATCTCAAATACCACTGAATAGATTTTTATTCGGGAAGGTGAGAAAGTAGGATGAATTTGAGTCAGGATACCTCTCTTAATACCCATAGTTACTACAATTCTTATTGGAGGAATTGTCTAGTACAATTCATCAGATAAAGCAAAGTTTAACCGCTTCTTTGTGTATCTATTTTTTAGCATGAGTCTGTCTCTAGGCATCCTTTTATAAACATTGGATGTCTATTTTTGTGTTTCTAAATAGAAATTGGAGGAGAAAAAATTGAAAAATATGAAACAAAGATTGATTACGCTGTTGGCAACATTTACTTTAATGATTGGGTTTGTGGCAGTACCAGTAAGTTCGGCTTATGCTGCGGTAACCGTAGACGAAGCAATTGATGGCGCAACGGCTAAAATGTTGGCTGATGGGTTTATATCAAGTGATTGGGAAGCATTAGCTATAGCAAGATCGAATACACCAGCGAGTAAAGAACTACGCCAAGACTATTATGATTCTATTGTTTCTTCTATTAGTCATTCATCTTATTTTTCGGCAACTGACTATGAGCGCACAATTATCGGTTTAGTGTCTATTGGGGCTGATCCGACAAATATTTCTGAAGCAACACAACGTAATAATTTAATTGATGATTTATATCATATGGATGTAGCTAATTCTGGAACGAACGGCATAATCTATGGGATTTTAGCTTTACAAACAAAAGACTATGAAGTGCCAGCAGATGCAGTCTTTTCAATTCAAGATTTGATTGATAAATTAATTAGTTTACAAAAAGTTAGCGGTGGTTGGGCGCTTTTTGGTTCAGCTAGTGATATTGATATTACAGGAATGGCAATGACTGCTTTAGCTAAATATAAAGATATGCCTGAAGTAGCAGCAGCTTTAGACCGAAGTGTCGATTATTTATCGACAGTTCAATTGGAATCAGGTGGGTTCAAAGGATGGTCAAATGAAAATTCAAATTCCCTTTCACAAGCTATAATGGGTCTTACAATGACTGGAAATGACCCTACTGGACCTAGATTTACCAAAAACTTCAATGCCATTGATGCTTTAATGACTTATAGAACAGATGATGGAGGATTTAAATGGTTGTTAACTGATGCCGGAAGCAATTCGATGGCTTTAGATCAAGCAGCTTACACTTTAGCTCAGTATAAAGCCTTTTTAAATGGTGGAGCATCAATTTACGATTTTGTGAACAATCCTGTACCTCAATTAATTGAAACACCTGTTGATCCAGATCCAGAGGTAACAGACCCAGAAGTAACGGATCCAGAAACAACTGATCCAGAAGTAACCGATCCAGAAACAACAGAACCAGAAGTCACAAATCCAGATCCAGGAGTAACAGAGCCAGAAACAACTAATCCAGAAAAAGAGAAGACACCAGATCCTACACCAACAGAGAAACCGACTGTTGTTGAGCCTGTTGCTGTAAAAGAGGCTGATAAACCAGCAAATTTAATCAAAGCACCGATTTCAAATACAGCTGAAAATACGAAATCAGATGAGACAAATAATTTTCCGAAAACAGGTGAATCAAGCGAATTCGGCATATTTACTGCGTTATTAGGAAAGAGTATTGTGCTTATTGGTTTAATCGTTTGGTATGAAAATAAAAAGAAACAAACCGCTAAAGCTTAATTCAATACGCTTATAAATAATGTATATGCTCTGTGCATCAAATAAAATAGATACCTATTTTATTTGATGCTTTTCTATGATAATGAGTCAAGTAGAACAAAGTAAAGGAGTGAAAAAGTGCGCACTGTCTTAAATTCAGTTCATCCATTTACAAGTTTTTGTTATTATATTGGTGTCATTCTTTTAAGTATGATGTTTTTACATCCTATTTTTTTAATTGGGGAATTAATCGTACTAATTATGTTTAATCTTTATCAAAATAATGGCGCAAAAATGAAAAAAATGATTCAAGGCTCGTGGATTTTTATCTTAGCAATTGCTGTTATTAATCCATTACTAAATCATCGAGGAAGTCATTTTTTATTCTATATTGGCCCTAATCCAATTACGTTAGAAGCTGTAGTCTATGGTATTCTGATGGCATTATCCTTTAGTTGTTTACTTATTATTTTTATTTCTTACAATAGCGTTATTTCTAGTCATAAATTCCTCTATTTATTTTCGCGAATATCGCCTCAATTGGCTTTACTAACGATGATAACGATGCGCTTTGTTCCGCTTTTTATTCGTCGATTAACAACAATAACAGCGATTCAAAAAACACGAGGAATTCAAATGGAAACTGGGAAAATAAAAACACGCGCGTATAATGGCATGCATTTAGTTCAAATTTTATTAGTGTGTTCCTTGGAAGAAGCTTTACAGACAGCTGATTCCATGGAAGCACGAGGATATGGAGTGAAAAAACGGACTACTTATCTAAGTTATCAATTAGAAATGCGAGATATTCTTAGTTTGATTTTTGGCGCTTTAATTTTAATTAGTTGTATATATGGTAAGTTAAATGGTTTTGGAAATTTACAAATTTATCCTGAGTTAGGAACCTTGGGTTTATCTATTATTCAGAACCAAGTCTTATTAGTTTTAACTTTGTTATTTGTAAGCTATCCGTTGATTTTGGAAGGGAGGGAATTGTTATGGTGGCGTTGGCAGAAATAAGGAATTTAAGTTTTACCTACCCAGAGGAAAAAAAAGAAGCTTTGGTTATGAATTCTTTAGTCATTGAAGAAGGTGATTTTTTAGTTTTAGCAGGTTCTTCTGGAAGTGGAAAAACGACATTATTACGTCATTTTAAAAAAGAATTATGGCCAATTGGTACACGAACTGGAGCCTTATTTTATAAAAATGAAAACTATCAAGAGTTGTCGGATATTCGGTCAGCAACCGAAATCGGTATGGTTTTTCAAAATCCAGAAAACCAAATTGTGATGGATAATGTCATGGGGGAGTTAGCTTTTGCGCTAGAAAATATTGGTTGTCCACCTAAAATTATTGAGAAACGAATTGCTGAATTAATCAGCTTTTTAGGCTTCCAAGATTTACTTGAGCAGTCGATTCATACTCTTTCTGGTGGTCAAAAACAATTAGTAAATTTAGCATCGGTTCTGATTTTACAACCCAAATTACTAGTTTTAGATGAACCAACAGCACAGCTTGATCCGATTGCTACACGTGATTTTTTAGGATTATTAAAAAGAATCCATGAAGAATTAGGTATTACAATCATTATGAGTGAACATCGACTAGACGAAGTTATCCCTTTAGCTACAAAATTAGTAATGATGGATGCGGGGGAAATTATTGAAAACAGTCCACCGATGATTGCTATTCAAAACTTATGGAAAATAGCTGAAAAGCAGCTATTTATTCCGCAAGTTCCACGTTTATTTTTAGAGATGGGATCCTCCTCGTTACCTTTTTCAGTATTGTCAGGCCAACGAGCATTGCCACCTTTATCTACACCGGAAAATGAACAAAAAAATGAATCAGAAAAAAGGGATGAGAATCGTTTTTTAGTTGCTAAATCAATTGCTTTTCAATACGAAAAAAATGGGCGTTTCATTTTGCGAGAATTAAATTTTTCAATCAAAAAAGGTGAATGGATCGGTATTGTTGGGAAAAATGGAACGGGAAAGTCAACGTTTTTAATGGTTTTAGCAGGTTTATTAAATTGCCGTAGAGGTAAGGTTACGCTAGAAGGGAAAAGACTGGATAAAATTGATTTACAGGAGCGCTATGAACGAATTGGCTATGTTTCTCAAAATCCTGCTTATCATTTTGCTTATGATACTGTATTTGATGAATTTTATCAGCGTAGTATCCAAATCAAGTTGAATAATCCCGATTTGGCGGCAAAAGAAATGCTAATGGAACTAGAAATTGAACATATTTCTGCTAGAAACCCATTAGACTGTAGTGGTGGAGAACAGCAACTCGTTTCTTTAGGATTGGCATTGCTATCTAATCCAGAAATCCTGTTATTAGATGAACCAACGAAAGGGTTAGATCCAGTTAGGAAGCATCATTTAGGTACGCTTCTAAAAAAACTAAAAGAAGAAGGTACCACTATCGTAATGGCGACACATGATATGGAGTTTGCGGCAGCATATGGCACAAGAGCTGCATTGTTATTTGATGGTAAAATTATTTCTGAAGGATTTGTCCAAGATTTCTTTAGTGATAATTTCTTTTATACAACAGCAATTAATCGTTTGGTCCGTAAACAATTACCAAGGGCTTTAACATGGGAGGATGTGATTCCATATGTTAAGAGCTAAAAAGAATTTATGGGGATTGATTCTTTTTTTAATCTTTATGCTAGTACTTTCCGTAGCGATTAGTGATAAGTATTATTTATTAGTCAGTTTTTTATTTTTAATTGCGACAATGGTACCGTTGTATCGTCGCTTTGAAACGAAGAAAATTCGTTCGCGAGAAATTGTTTTTATTGCAGTGCTAGGAGCGATAGCTGCAACGAGTCGTGTGCCGTTTGCTATGATTCCAAGTGTTCAGCCAACGACGTTCGTCATTATCGTTTCAGCAATGGTGTTAGGTAGTGAAAGTGGGTTTGTAGTTGGAGCTACAGCAGCTTTGGTTTCGAATATGTTTTTAGGACAGGGACCATGGACTCCATGGCAAATGTTTTGCTGGGGAATGGTAGGATTTACAGCGGGTTTATTAAAAGATTCTCCCATCCTAAAAGATATGTGGAGTCGCTTGGTTTTTGGCTTCATTTGGGGATTTCTCTTTGGTTGGATTATGAATTTATGGTATGTGGTGGCTTATATTAATCCGTTGAATTGGATTGCATTTGTCCAAGCCTATGCCGCAAGTTTTTATTTTGATTTAGCCCATGCGTTATCGAATGTTTTTTTCCTGTGGCTATTCAGCCCATCATGGCTAAAAATTATTCGACGTTTTCAAAAAAAATACGGACTGATAAATTTAGAATAAAGCCATGCCAAAAAATCAAAGCTTGTGTTTTTCTTTTATTTAGCTTAAATTATAGCCAAGCTATAAAAAATAAAAAAGCTAGCTCTTATGAGCCAACTCCTCGAGAAAAAGATGTAAATCTGAGATGGCAAAAAGCGCCATATCGATTTCCCCTATTTTCTTGCCGGAGCTAAACGTCTCAACGAGCTTTTTATTAAGGAGGAGATAACTTATGAAAAAAGTTATGTTTATTGGCTCAATTGGTTGTGGGAAAACAACCTTGTGTCAAAGAATTAAGGGTGTTGAGTTATCTTATCATAAAACACAAGCTGTTCAATTTCATGCAGATATGATTGATACACCAGGTGAGTTTATTCAACATCGTCAATATTATAGCGCCCTAACAGTTACTGCAGCTGAAGCTGAGGTAGTGGCATTACTAGCCAGTGTTAGTGAAAAAGAACAAGTTTTTGCGCCACTTTTTGCTACCCTTTTTGCAAAACCAACGATTGGGATTGTGACAAAAATTGATTTAGCAGAAAATGAGGCCGATATTCTTGCTGCCGAAAAAAAGCTTTATTTGGCAGGTGCTAAAGTGGTATTTAGAGTTTCATCTTATGAAGATGCTGGGATTAAAGAATTAGTCGATTATTTACAATAGAGAGGGGTTCATTCTATCATGAAAATTTATACAAAAACTGGGGACAAAGGTATGACTCGTTTAGTAGGTGGAGCGCAAGTCAGCAAAGACTCAGCACGAGTAACAGCATATGGAACATTGGATGAATTGAATTCGTTACTTGGCTATATTGTCAGTCAAATGAATGATAGTGAAAATCCAGATATTAAAGCTGAATTAGCAGAAATTCAACAATATTTATTCGATTGTGGAACAGATTTAGCTACACCAGAAGGTATTCGTGATTATCGTATGACAAAAGAGCCAACAAAATGGTTAGAGTCACGCATTGATTTCTATACAGAGTTACCTCCTCAAATTGAGGAATTTATTATTCCTGGTGGTACACCAGTTGCGAGCCAATTGCACATGGCGAGAACGGTTGCTAGGCGAGGAGAACGACATATCGTTAGTGTTGCTTGGACAGCCGAAATAAATAGCCATGTATTGAAATTTACGAATCGCTTATCAGATTACTTTTTTGCAGTTGCTCGAGTCGTAAACTTCCGTGCTAATTGTTCAGATGTTAGCTATAAGCGTAGTGGAAAAGTTTTTCATAATGGTCCGACAAAATAAAGTGTAACGATTGCAAAGAAATTCAAATATGTTATAATAAAGCAGATAAAATATAGCTTGTTCATGCTATTTTAGAAAAATGGAAGTTTGGTGAAAATCCAACGCGGTCCCGCCACTGTAATAAGCAATGATTGCTTTAAGTCAGGTCTTTTCTTCTAAGATACTCTGGTACTGTTGTTTCGAGGCAAAACAATAGGCTTTTGTTCCAGTGCGCACTTGTCTCTGGGACTTTTTTTATTTGTCACACAAAATTGTGTGTAACCAAATCGTCCATTGCTTTTAGTAGGTGCCTTCAAGTGAACAAGTTGTTCTATGTAAAAGTAGAAATTTTATCGAGTTTCCTGTCTTAACTGGCAGGAAACAGCGCCAATTGCACAATGTTGTGCATAAAAAGACAGTGGGCAATAACCTTCTCAACGATGCTGAAGGAATAAGTACAACGACGTGCTTCGATTGCCTATCTTACTATGTAATTTCTAGATTGGTATTGACAGGGTTCTTCAAAAGTAGTAAATTATAAATGAATTGAATAGTTTCTCACAATGGTGTGGGGATAATCTAATATAGCAAAGAAGCTTTAGAAAGATGTGCAGGATGACTGCCTTTTTTCTAAAGCTTCTTTTTTTATTAAATTAAACAAAAATACCTGTAAAAAGGATTGAAAGGGATGTTGATAGATATGGAAAAAATAAGTTTTAAAACGGATTTATTTATTGGAGAAAATGCGTTAGATCGCTTGAAAGAGTATGAGAACAAGAAAATATTTATTGTAACCGATCCATTTATTGTTAGTTCAGGCATGATAGATGCTGTAACTTCAAGAATTAGTGCTAAAAATGAATTTGCAATTTTTAGTGACATTATTCCAGATCCGCCAATTGAAAATGTTGTGGCAGGGATCAGTGCATTAAATGAGTTTGATGGTGATATGATGGTAGCAATTGGTGGTGGATCAGCAATTGATGCAGCCAAAGCTATGAAATTTTTTGGTCAAAAATTAGGAACAGTCAAAGCAATGCCTTTTGTTGTGATTCCTACAACTAGTGGCACAGGTTCAGAAGTAACCAATTTCTCAGTCATTACCAACCAAGAAAAAGCGATGAAATATCCGATTGTAACAGATGCAATTTTGCCAGACGAAGCCATTTTAGATGCAGAATTAGTTCGAACAGTTCCACCAGCAATTACAGCTGATACAGGAATGGATGTTTTAACCCATGCTCTAGAAGCTTACGTGTCAACTAAAGCCAATGATTATTCGGATGCTTTATGTGAAAAAGTCGTGATGCTTGTTTTTGATTATTTAGAACGAGCTTATCGCAATGGAGACGATATGGAAGCACGGGAAAAAATGCACAATGCTTCATGTTTAGCTGGGATGGCTTTTAACATTACGTCATTAGGTTTGAACCATGGAATTGCTCATACCGCTGGTGCGAAATTCCATATTCCACACGGTCGTATGAATACATTACTTTTGCAACATGTTATTCGTTATAACGCTGGAATCACAGACTTCCAAAGTATTCCAACAAGTGAAGCTGCTAAGCGATACACGGCGCTAGCTAAGCTTTTAGGTTTACCGGCTAGTAATACACGCATAGGTGTCCGTAGTTTAATTAATGAAATTAAACAATTACAAAAAAAATTAAATATGCCAACAACGTTAAGTGAATGTGGCATAACTAAAGAAGTGTTCACAAAAGAAAAGCATGCTATTGCTGTTGGAGCACTAAAAGATGGATGTACGGCAACAAATCCAAGAATACCAAAAGAATTAGAGATTGAAGAGATTTTAGAGACAATGTTAGTTTAGAGGATTGACATCGCTTTCCAGCTAGAATATAATAATGACGAGCACAAAGGCGTGCGTAATAAACAATTACTGAGCAATGATGCTCCTTAAAAGAGATTCTGTCTTTTTTTAAGGGGCTTTTTATGTTCTTTTTTCTAACATAAGTATGATATCAACAAGTAATTTTAGGTCGGATTTTCCAATAACATGTAGAAAATAGGTGGAAAAATGGAAGAGAAACAAAGAATGATTCAAGAGTATGTACCAGGAAAACAAGTCACATTAGCGCACATTATCGCTAGTCCAGATCAAACAATCTATGAAAAATTAGGTTTATTGGAAAGTAACTATAATGCGATTGGCATTTTAACAATCACACCTAGTGAAGCAGCCATCATTGCGGTTGATATTGCAACGAAAGCGGCAAACGTTCAGATTGGATTTATTGATCGCTTTAGCGGATCAGTTGTAATTACAGGAGATGTTGCTTCAGTCGAGTCAGCATTATCTGAAGTATTAAGTGGACTTGAAACAATTTTAGGTTTCACTGGTACTAGAATTACAAAAACATAAGTGTCTAACTGTGTAGTGATTGTTTGGATAAGAAGCTTTGAAATTTTCTTAAATGCCTTTGTTAACGTTTTATTTGAATAAAAAAGAATAGGAAGTGACAGAATGAATGGAAGAATTGTAATAGTCGATGATGAACCTATTACAAGGATGGATATTCGTGATATTTTAGAAGCAGGCGGCTACGATGTTGTAGGCGAAGCTTCAGACGGGTTTGAAGCAATAGAACTTTGTAAAAGTCAACATCCCGATTTAGTCATTATGGATATTCAAATGCCTTTATTAGACGGTTTAAAAGCAGGAAAGAAAATTGCTTCTGAGAATTTAGCAGGCGGCATTATTCTATTATCAGCATTTAGCGATCCTACAAATACTGAACGAGCAAAAAATTTCGGTGCTTTAGGCTACTTAGTGAAACCTTTAGATGAGAAATCATTGATTCCGACGGTTGAAATGAGTATTGCTAAAGGCAAAGAAACACAAAAATTAGAAGAACAATTAAACAAGTTAACTAAAAAACTAGAAGAACGAAAAATTATTGAGCGTGCTAAAGGCATCTTAATGATTGAAAACAAAATTACTGAAGAAGATGCTTATCAGATGATTCGAACTCTCAGTATGGATAAACGTTCACCAATGATTGAAATCGCTGAAATGATTGTGATGACAGATGATTAAAGCTCAGATTGCTGAACTATGTAAAAAATATTCTGATTTAACTGAAGAAGATATTGCTGAAATTAGTTTTCAAGCTAGCAAAATAGAAATGAGTCCTATGTATTCTGAGCAAGATGCGTTCATTGATATTATTAACATATATACTAGTGAAGCGGTGGTTATTTATCATAAACCTCCATTAACTATTCCTTCGTTATATAAAGAGACAGTTGTAGGAAAAGCAGCGAAGCGTGAAAATGAACCTGGCGTTTTACGCACTTTTGAAACAGCTCTTAATTCAGAAGGCTTGCTTGCACGTAATCAAGAAGACAAGTTAATCAGACAAAAAGTCTATCCAATTCGAAATCATAAAAGAAATATTGCCGTTTTAATTGTTGAAGAAGATGTTAGTCAAACAATTAAAGAAAGCTTTGAAGTTAGCAATAAATACCAGGATTTTGTTGAAGTTTCCTCCGTTTTGCAGGCGATAGACTCATTTAATGAATCTATTGTTGATAATCTAAATGATGGAATTTTAATTTTTGATGAAGCTGGTTACTTATTACAAAAAAATAAAGCAGCAGATTCTTACTATGAAGCATTTGGCTATATTGGGAATATAATCGGTTTACATTATGATAATCTATCCCTAGACTTATCTACATTTGAACAATTAGTCTACTTGAGATCAATTGGGAAATGGTCAAATTCAGAAATCAAAGAAATTAAATTTGATACTTATTATTTTGCAATGAAGCAAATTTTTGTTGATAAGGAAAATGTTTTTATTATGATGTTACAAGACAAGACTGAAATTAAAAATAAAGAAGCTGAAATTATTTCTAAGTCGGTTGCGATTAGAGAGATTCACCACAGAGTAAAAAATAATTTGCAATCCGTTGTTTCTTTATTACGTATTCAAGCTAGGCGTTGTGAGAGCCAAGAAGCAAAAACAGCTTTGAATGAGAGTGTCAGTCGCATTTTAGCCATTTCAGCTACGCATGAATTACTATCAAAACAAGTTGAAGACGGAATTCAATTAAAAACTGTTTTAGAATCAGTTGTCTATAATATCCAGCGCTGTTTTTTGGATCGAAACCACATTACAGTTGTCAGTGATGTTAGCCCGGATATTGTGATAGATAGTGACCGAACAGTTGCGATTGCCTTAATAGTTAATGAATTACTTCAAAATAGTTATGACCACGCCTTTGGAAATGAACAAGTAGGGTTGATTAAATTAACAGCCCAAGCAGAAGAAAAAGTCATTACGATCTCAGTAATAGATGATGGTACTGGATTTGATGTTAAAAAAGTATCCACAACAAGTTTAGGTTTACAAATTGTAAATAGCTATGTAAAAGATAAATTACGTGGCAAAATAAAAATTAAATCAAAAGAAGAAACTGGTACAAGTACGCGTTTCTTCTTTAAAAACTAAGACTGACAACGATGTCAGTTTCATTAAGCAATGACGCTTTTCCTTGCCTCTTGACGCTTTAGCGCCTTAGAGACAAGGTATGCAGCGGCTCAAAAGCCGACTGTCGTCCTTGCTTTTTATTATGCTTTTTTTAGAAAGTCAGCTTAGTTTTTAAGGGTTAAATTGAATTTTGTATTGTTTTAAATTAGTCACGAAGCCAGTTCATTAGCAAAGGAGGAGCTCAGTACAATGACAGAAAAAATTCTAAGTGTTGGGATTGATTTAGGCACATCCACTACCCAGCTAGTTTTATCCGAACTATTCATTGAAAATATGGCCTCAGCCTTTTCGATTCCACGCATTGTGATTTCTGATAAAAAAGTTATCTATAAAAGTGATATTCGTTTTACACCAATTTTAGCCGATAATTTAATTGACGTTGAAGAAATTAAACAATTTGTTGAGGAACAATATCGAAAAGCGGGTATCCAAAAAGAAGAAATTCAAATGGGTGCAGTCATTATAACTGGCGAAACAGCCCGTAAAGAAAATGCGAGTAAAGTTTTAACGGCTTTAAGTGGATTTGCTGGTGATTTTGTTGTTGCGACTGCAGGTCCTGATTTGGAAAGTATTATTGCTGGTAAAGGTGCTGGTGCTCACACATACTCGAAGGAAAATCGGATGTCCGTTGTGAATTTAGATATTGGTGGCGGAACAACCAACTTAGCTTTGTTTGAAGATGGTGAAGTTAGTGATACAGGTTGCTTGGATATTGGCGGACGCTTAATTAAAGTTGATTCGACAACTAAGAAAATTACGTATATTGCACCAAAATTGCAAGAAATCATTGCCAAGCAAAACCTGCCAATCCAATTAAACCAACCAACAAGTGTTGAACAACTCCAACCAATTATTAAAGAAATGGTGCGCTTGCTAGAAAATAGTGTTGGCTTAGGCATGCAAAGTAATTTTTATGAACGAATTCTAACAAATAAAGGATTGCGCTTAGATCAACGCATCAAAGGTATCTCCTTTTCAGGCGGAGTTGCGGATTGTATTGCTAAAAACTTACCGGAAAATCCATTTAAATATGGTGACATTGGTTTACTCTTAGGGCAAGGAATTGCGAACTCAAGATTAGTTGAAGAGAAAGAAGTCATTCCATCTGTTGAAACAATTCGTGCAACGGTTGTAGGTGCTGGTTCTCATACTGCTGAAGTTAGTGGGAGTACGATTACGTATACAAAGGAAATTTTACCAATTCAAAATATTCCAATCTTAAAATTAGCACTAGCTGATGAAGTTGGAACGAGTCAGGAAATTGCTTCTAAAATTAGTGAAAAGTTGCAATGGTATCAACTAGAAAATGAATTTCAAATGATTGCCCTCGGGCTATCTGGTGAGAAGAGTCCCAGTTTTCAAACTGTTTTAAATTTAGCTGAAGCAATTGTCAAAGGGTTAGATACTTTAATTCAGCGCAAAGATCCATTAATTGTTATGGTGCAAGAAGATATGGCGAAAGCTTTGGGACAAAGCATTCATAGTCTTTTACCAAAAGATTATCCATTTGTCTGTTTAGACAGTGTCCGTGTTGAAAATGGAGATTATATTGATATTGGGAATCCGATTGCCAATGGAACAGTGCTACCCGTAGTTGTGAAGACGTTGGTTTTTAATTAGGTAGTGTCTGAAAACGATGGTTGCAGCTAAAGTTTTCAGAAGCAATTTAATTAAACCACTGATTAATAAATGTTAGAGAAGGACAAGGAGGATTTAGTAATGATTTTAAAAACAATACTATTTGGCAAGACGTATCAATTTAAAACGGTCATGGAAGTCATGGCAAAAGCCAATGAAGTTAAATCTGGTGATAGTTTAGCCGGAATCAGCGCAACATCGGCAGAGGAAAGAGTTGCAGCTAAAGTTGTTTTAGCACAGTTGAAATTGTCAGATTTATTCAACAACCCAGCAGTACCTTATGAAGAGGATGAAGTGACACGAATCATCGTTGATGGTGTCAATAAAAGAACTTATGAGCAAATTAAAAACTGGACAGTTGAAGAATTAAGAGAGTGGTTATTAGACTTAAGAACAACCGATCACGATATCAAAATTCTTGGCCGTGGCTTAACTTCTGAAATGGTTGCTGCGGTAGCTAAATTAATGTCTAATATGGATTTAATTTATGCAGCGAAAAAAATGGTTGTCATGAAGACGGCAAATACAACAATTGGGATGCCCGGTCATTTTTCAGCGCGTCTCCAACCAAATCATCCAACAGATAATATTGATGGTATTATGGCTTCGTTAATGGAAGGTTTATCTTACGGAATTGGTGATGCAGTTATTGGATTAAATCCTGTGGATGATTCAACTGAAAGTGTGAAACGTATCTTACATCGCTTTGAAGACTTCCGTCAAGAGTGGGAAATCCCAACTCAAACTTGTGTCTTAGCTCATGTTAAAACACAAATGGAAGCGATGCGTCAAGGTGCTCCTACTGGATTAGTATTCCAATCAATTGCAGGTTCTGAAAAAGGAAATACAGCCTTTGGTTTCAATGCGACTGACATTGCTGAAGCGAAAAAATTAGCTTTAGAAGTTGGTGCAGCAGCTGGACCAAACGTTATGTACTTTGAAACGGGCCAAGGATCTGAATTATCTTCTGACGCACATTATGGTGTCGATCAAGTTACGATGGAAGCTCGTTGTTATGGATTTGCTAAAAAATTCGATCCATATCTAGTGAATACTGTTGTTGGTTTTATTGGACCTGAATATTTATATGATTCAAAACAAGTTATCCGTGCTGGTTTAGAAGATCACTTTATGGGTAAATTATCAGGTATCTCAATGGGTTGTGATGTTTGTTATACAAACCATATGAAAGCCGATCAAAATGATGCTGAAAACTTAGCAGTGCTTTTAGCAACAGCAGGCTGTAACTTTATTATGGGAATTCCTCATGCAGATGATGTTATGTTAAATTATCAAACAACTGGATACCATGAAACGGCTACATTACGCGATATGTTCAATTTACGTCCAACAACTGAATTTGACCAATGGATGGAAAAAATGGGCTTTAGTATCAATGGTAAATTAACTGAACGTGCTGGCGATGCATCTGTATTTTTGAAAAAGTAAAGGAGGGAGTAGCATAAAATGGTAGATGAAAAAAACTTAAAAACAATTATTGAAAATATTTTGAGTGAAATGGCAGATGGAAACGTTGATTTAAGCAATGATGTTCAATCAGCAATTGCGGTAAAAGTGACTGAAACTGTAGCTCAAAATGACGTTGAAGATGGGTGTATTCCAGATATTACAGAAGTAGATATCAAAAAACAATTTTTAGTTCCACATGCAGAAGACCCAGAAGGTTATCAAAAAATGAAGCAATTCACACCAGCTAGGTTAGGCTTATGGCGCGCGGGGACCCGTTATAAAACTCAATCAACATTACGTTTTAGAGCCGATCATGCCGCTGCTCAAGATGCAGTTTTCTCTTATGTAGATGAAGCATTAGTCAAAGAGATGAATTTTGTTTCGGTTGAAACCCTATGTCACGATAAAGATGAGTATGTAACTAGACCAGATTTAGGTCGTCAGTTTTCTCCAGAAATGTGTGAAATTATTAAAGATAATACAACTCATGGAGCAAAAGTTCAAGTGGTTGTTGGAGATGGATTAAGTTCAGCAGCAATCGGAGCGAACATTAAAGATATTATTCCTTCTATTAAACAAGGGCTAAAAATGTTTAATTTAGACTTTGATTCAGTTGTTTTTGTGAAGCATGCTCGAGTTCCGGCAATGGATAAAATTGGTGAGTTAACAGATGCTGATGTTGTGTGTCTTTTGATTGGTGAACGTCCAGGTTTAGTTACAGCAGAATCAATGAGTGCGTATATTGCTTATAAACCAACAGTTGGAATGCCAGAAGCAAGAAGAACAGTTATTTCAAATATTCACAGTGGTGGAACACCAGCCGTTGAAGCAGGTGCCTATATTGCTGAATTAATTAAAAATATGCTTGATAAGAAGAAATCAGGAATTGATTTAAAAGAAGCTGAATAAGGGAGGAAAATTTGAATGAAAAATGATCGTTTAGGTGCAAGTGTATTAAGCGTTAAAGTCATTTCTAATGTCGATGCGGCAATGGCTAAATCATTAAATTTAGGACCAAATCAACGCAGCTTAGGTTTAATTACTTCTGATTGTGATGATGTGACTTATGTAGCATTAGATGAAGCAACAAAAGCGGCAGAAGTTGATGTTGTGTATGCGAAAAGTTTATATGCTGGAGCAGCCAACGCCTCAACCAAATTAGCTGGAGAAGTGATTGGGATTATTGCTGGTCCAAGTCCAGCTGAGGTTAAAAGTGGTCTAGAAGTTGCAATTCAAGAAATTGAATCGGGTGCTAGCTTTATCAGTAGTAATGAAGATGACTCCATTCCTTATTTTGCTCACTGCGTTTCTAGAACGGGTTCATTTTTATCAAAAGAAGCTAATGTTACAGAAGGTGAAGCTTTAGCTTATCTAATTGCCCCACCGTTAGAAGCAATGTACGCATTAGATGCAGCATTAAAAGCAGCAGATGTTGATATTGCAGCTTTTTATGGCCCACCATCAGAAACAAACTTTGGTGGAGCACTACTAACAGGAAGCCAATCAGCCTGTAAAGCAGCTTGCGATGCTTTTGCTCAAGCTGTTGAAGTTGTAGCTAGCAATCCAACCGCATATTAGAGTTAAGGAGGCATAAGCTATTGAAATATGAAGCGTTAGGTATGATTGAAGTAACAGGATTTTTAGGCGCCATTGAAGCTGCGGATACAGCCTTAAAAGCTGCAAATGTAGAGCTTTTACAGGCAGAAGTTATCAGTGGCGGGTTAACAACAGTTCAAGTAGTTGGAGACGTTGGAGCGGTTCAAGCAGCCGTTGAAGCAGCAGTGTCTGTAACAGAAAAATTAGGTTGTCTAGTTGGAAGCCATGTGATTCCAAGAATGGATGCAGCAACTGCCGAAATGGTCTTTTCCGCAATAGCTAAACAAGCTGTTGCAGAACCAGTTGAAAATGTTGTAAAACAGGCTGAAAACTCAATAGTAAAAGAAGTAAAAGAGAGCTTGAAAAAAGAAATTCAAGAAGTCATTGAAGAAAGCTTAGAGCAAGAATTAGCCCAAATGAAAGTTGTTGATTTACGAAAACTAGCTTATCAAATGGAACTGACATCCCTTTCTAAAAAAGAGATTAAATTTGCGAATAAAAAAGCCTTAATCGATGCGATTCAAGCAGAAAAAGAAAGGAATGATAAATAGTGACAATCCAAGATAAAGATTTAGTCTCCATTCAAGAAGTTCGCGATTTAATTGGACATGCTAAAAAAGCGCAAAAAGAATTAGCGAATATGTCGCAACAACAAATTGATACCATTTGTGAAGCCATCGCAAAAGCGGGTTATGATAATCGCGTTAAATTAGCTAAAATGGCTCACGAAGAAACTGGATTTGGTATCTGGCAAGATAAAGTAGTTAAAAATGCTTTTGGTTCTAAAGGTGTTTTTGAAGCTATCAAAGATATGAAAACAGTTGGTGTTTTAAGTGATGATGAACAAACAAAAGTCATGGAAGTTGCAGTTCCAGTTGGCGTTGTTGCTGGGTTAATTCCTTCAACAAATCCAACTTCAACGGTCATTTATAAAGCGTTGATTTCGATTAAAGCGGGGAATAGTATTGTCTTCTCACCACATCCAAATGCACTTAACAGCATCTTGGAGACAGTTAAAGTGATTGAGGAAGCAGCAGTAGCAGCAGGTTGTCCTGTTGGAGCGATTAGTTCAATGCAAGTTCCAACGATTCAAGGAACGGATCAATTAATGAAACATAAAGATACGTCGTTAATTTTAGCGACAGGTGGTTCAGCAATGGTCAAAGCAGCATACTCATCAGGTACGCCAGCAATCGGAGTTGGTCCAGGAAATGGTCCAGCCTTTATCGAAAGAACAGCCAACATTCCAATGGCCGTTAAACGCATTCTAGATTCTAAGACATTTGATAACGGTACAATTTGTGCATCAGAACAGTCGATCATTGTTGAAGAAATCAATCGCGAAAAAGTCATTAACGAGTTAGAAAAACAAGGGGCTTATTTCTTAAATGCGAAAGAAGCTGAACAGCTTGAGAAGTTCATTATGCGTGCGAATGGTTCAATGAATCCGCAAATCGTTGGGAAATCTGTGCAACGTATTGCTTCATTAACAGGCTTATCGATTCCAGAAGGCGCACGAGTTTTAATTGCTGAAGAGAGTCGTGTTGGTTCTAAAGTTCCTTATTCTCGTGAGAAGTTAGCTCCAATCTTGGCCTTTTATACAGCGCCAAACTGGTCAGCAGCTTGTGAGTTAAGTATGGATATTTTAAATCATGAAGGTGCCGGTCACACAATGATTATTCATTCAGAAGACAAAGCTGTTATTCGCGAGTTTGCTTTGAAAAAACCTGTTTCAAGATTGTTAGTAAATACAGGTGGTTCTTTGGGTGGAATTGGTGCTTCAACCAATTTAATGCCAGCTTTAACTTTAGGCTGTGGTGCAGTTGGTGGCAGCTCAACTTCTGATAATATTGGTCCAGCAAACTTATTCAATATTCGTCGTGTTGCTTATGGCGTGCGCGAATTAGAAGAATTAAGAGGATCAGATGCACCATGTACAACAAGTGTTGGAATGGATGCAAGTAAGGAAGATTTAATTGATGTTTTAGTAGAGAAAGTCTTAGCACAGTTACAATAATATTTGTAATGAATATTAATAAAAATAAATTAAAAACATACTAGGAGGAACAATATTATGGCAAACGCAAATGCATTAGGAATGATCGAAACAAAAGGTTTAGTAGCAGCGGTGGAAGCAGCAGACGCAATGGTGAAAGCAGCTAACGTAACATTAATTGGTAAAGAACAAGTAGGTGGCGGATTAGTAACAGTTATGGTTCGTGGCGATGTTGGAGCTGTAAAAGCAGCAACTGATGCAGGGGCTGCAGCGGCAGAACGTGTTGGACAATTATTATCAGTACACGTTATTCCACGTCCACACTCAGAGGTAGATGCAATTTTACCAAAGGGCGCTTTATAAGATCATTATAAAACCTGAAGATACTTTTTAGGGGAATCTTAGAAAAAAAGGAGCACTCTTATTGCAAGGTGCTCCTTTAATTCTCAAATAGTTCGAGTAAGAGGAACTAGCGGGATAGGAGAAGTGAGTAGATGGCTATTTTAACAGAAGAAACTGTTAGAAGGTTGATTAAAACAACTGAAATACAAGAAACTAAAGTGGTTGAAGTTGAAAAGGGCACGATTATTACTCCTTCTGCACGCAGTTTTTTGTCGGATCATCAAATTAAGCTACAAGAAATTCCTAGCTGTGAGACTAACCGGGAAGATAATCAAAAAAATAAAGCCGAAGTAACTGGAAATCAAGAAGTAAAAATTGTCCAAAATCCTTTTTTATATAAAACATTAGATGGTGGCCAATTCGTTGAAAAACCTGTTCATATGAGTGTTTTAAAAGGAAATATAATTGTACCAAATGATCATCCTGAAATTAAATTGCGTGGACAACTGGACACGTTGCATGGCGAAGTTTTAAAGGTCCAACTGCTAGCAAGTGAAGCAGGTTTTTCTGATCTAATAGAAGAGCTAGAATTAATTGCTAGTTGCAGTCAATTTATGCAGGAAAGTCGTTTACCAAGTAAGCTAGCTTATCCAAGCGAAACAGAAGTCGTTACATTTTCGATTGATTATCAAATGGGTGCTTTAGTTATTGCTTTAAACCAATTGAGATTAATGATTGAACAAACCAGTTTAATGGCTTATGAAAGCTTAAAAGAGGCTGATGGAACAATCAAAGAAGTTGAGTTATTAGAAGTACTAACTAAGTTAGCTCGTTTTTGTTGGAAATTAATGGATAATGTCAACAAAGGAAAATACAAGAAAAGATAGGAGGCTGAGTATGAATCAGGAAGATTTAAACCGCCTAATTGATGAAGTTGTAAAACGTGTGGAAAATCAAAATGGAGTCGAAGTTGAAGCGAGTGGACGCCATATTCATTTAGATCGAGCAACGATAGATGCTCTGTTTGGCCAAGGCTATGAATTGAAAGTAGCTAAGTATTTGTCTCAACCGGGCCAATTTGCTAGTAAAGAACGTGTAACATTGATTGGGCCTAAAGGCGTATTGCATAATGTGATCGTTTTAGGACCAGAAAGAAATCAAGCGCAAGCTGAAATTTCAGCAACGGATGCTTTAGCGATTGGTGTAAAAGTCCCTGTTCGTGAAAGTGGAGATATCGCTGGAACACCAGGAATTTTAGTGATGAATGGCTCTAAATCTGTCCAACTATCGGAAGGTTTAATTGTAGCGAAAAGACACATTCATATGACAGTTGAAGATGCAGTTAAAGCGAATCTTCAACAAGGAGAAATTGTTCAAGTTAAAATTAACGCTGGTAGACCACTGATTTTTGATGATGTTGTTATTCGTGTTAGTTCAAAATTTGCGACAGTTATGCACATTGATTATGATGAAGCGAATGCTTGTGGTTGGAGTAAAGGCACCCGCGCTCAAATTATTAAGAAGAGTAAATCATTATGAGTGGCGTAGATGAGCTTGTTCAAAAAGTGATGGAAGCTGTTTTAGTTAAATTAACTAATGAAACGCAGCCTAAACTGAAACTAATTGGAACTAGTGATTCTAATGTTCTCAATTTAATCGCGAGGCTCCCAAAAGTCTCCATAGCTGACTGCTCGATTGAAGAAGCAGATATTTTATTTATTAGTCAATTATCTGTGGATCAAATGGGTAGAATTGCGAATGCTTGTCCACAAACACTAGAAGAGAGTAGTATTTTAAAACATTTTCTTAAAGGGAAGAAAGTCTTGCTTTTACAAGAAGGAATTGAGTTTTATGCGTATCGCCAATCTGCATCCTACGGCTTACGTCAAAAACTTGAAGAATTTGAGTTGCAATGGCGTCGTTATGGTGCAGAGATAGTCAGTGAAGAAGAAAAAACGTGGCAACTTCCTAGAAGTCAAAACGAGCAACTTGATCAAGGTATGGTTACGAAAAAAGTTTGGACTGAAGCAAAAATCAAAGAATTGAATTTAGTTTCAGGGACAAGCTTTAAACTTGAAAATAATGCATTACTTACAGCGTTAGCAAAAGACTATTTACGAGAAAAAAACATTCACTGGAGCTAGGGAACGACGGAAAAAACCTAGTCAAGTGAAGTGAAATGAGGCCGAGTAGATGATAATTGGAAAAGTTACAGGAAGTCTTTGGGCAACACGAAAAGATGAAAAATTAAACGGATTGAAATTTTTAATTGTTGAAACTGAGACCGATGAACATCAATCTGCGCCTCAATCACTTGTTGCTGCAGACAATGCTGGAGCAGGTTTTGGTGACTTAGTTTTAGTAACGACTGGAGGCGCAGCGCGGTTATCTTTGGATAAAGAAGGCGTTCCAGTTGATGCGGTTATCGTTGGAATTATTGATTCTGTTGAACGAGAAGGATAGAAATAAAAAAAGTACGAGAGTCATTCAAGATGCAAAACGGCATATAGAGAGACTCTCGCCATTTTTCTATTAAAAAATAGGAGGGATTACATTTGAGTATTAATGAAATTATTATGTATATCATGGTTTTCTTTATGATTTTAGGAGCGATTGATAAATGTATTGGCAATAAGTTTGGTTTGGGAGAACAATTTGAAGAAGGTATCATGGCTATGGGTGCTTTGGCGTTATCAATGATCGGAATTATCACCTTAGCTCCAGTTTTAGCAAAGGTACTTAGCCCGGTAGTTGTACCGCTTTATAGTGCACTCGGAGCAGATCCAGCGATGTTTGCGACAACTTTACTAGCAAACGATATGGGTGGTTTTGCATTAGCTCAACAATTAGCAATCGATCCTCAAGCGGGTCTATTTGCTGGGACAATACTAGGTGCAATGATGGGACCAACTTTAGTCTTTACTATTCCAGTAGCATTAGGAATTATTGATAAAAATGACCATAAATTTTTAGCGACAGGTGTTTTATCAGGAATTATTACCATTCCAATTGGTTGTTTAGCCGGTGGTTTAGTAGCTGGTTTCCCAATTCAAATGATTTTAATGAATTTAATTCCAATCGTATTAGTGGCAGCAATCATTATGTTAGGTTTATGGTTTAAGCCAGAAGCGATGATTAAGGGCTTTACTGTTTTTGGAAAATTTGTAGTGATTGTAGCGATTATTGGTTTAGTTGTTGGAGCGATTCAACTATTAGTAGGTGTAACCTTAATTCCAGGAATCGAACCAATTACAAGTGGGATTGAAGTCGTTGGTGGTATTGCTTTAACCTTAGCAGGAGCATTCTGTTTTGTTTTTGTTATTACAAAGGTTTTCAAAACACCATTAATGAAATTAGGTAAAGTGTTAGGTATGAATGAAATTGCTGCAGCAGGTTTAGTTGCAACATTAGCTAATAGTATTCCAATGTTCCAAATGATGAAAGACATGGATGACCGTGGCAAGATTATCAACGTAGCGTTTGCTGTTTCAGCAGCCTTTGTATTAGGCGATCACTTAGGCTTTACAGCTGGTGTAGCGAAAGAAATGATCTTCCCAATGATGGTAGGTAAACTAATCGGTGGAGTCACAGCTATTTTAGTTGCAGTCTTTATGGCTAACCGTATGTTAGGCAAGAAAACAACAGAGGGAGCGAAATAAACGATGGCTGATATAGACAAAAATATGTTAGAGCGCATAGTTCGTGAAGTGATTATGGAACAAATGACCAAAGGAAAAGCTGACACAAAAACAGTGGACCCAAGTGGTGTATTATCGATCAAATTGCCTCAATTAGACGTATCAGAAGAAGATCGTTTAGATACGGGTAAAGCAGGAGACGTTGTGTACTGTAAAGATCTAGTCAATTTATCAGAAAGCCCACGATTAGGTTGTGGGTTAATGGTGATGAAAAATACAACCTTTGATTGGACCTTAGAATATGATGAAGTTGATTACATTATTGAAGGACAATTAGATGTGTTAGTTGAAGGTCGTAAAATCTCTGCTGGACCTGGAGAAATTATTTTAATTCCTAAAGGTAGTGGCATTCAATTCTCAGTTACAGGTGAAGCGAGATTTATTTATGTGACCTACCCAGCTGATTGGCAATCACAGTAATATCAAGGTTTTGGAACCAAATTAAATAAGGTGTGAAAAAAGCTGTTCTGATTTAGTTTAATTAAATTCAAATAGAGAATGGGAGACGATTGTTATTATCGTCTCCCATTCTCTATTTTTTATTAAGGCAAATAAAAAATCAATCGTACCTACCTAATACTTAAAATACAAAAGCCAAGTTGGCAGAATGCTACACAAAAAAGATACATTCAAATAGAGGTTTAGCTATTTTCTTGTCTACTAATACTCCATGCCCCTATTAGAATTATCAAGGAAATAAAGATAGCAACTAAACCACAATGCTCTATAAAAAAACAACTAATATAAAAACGGTTGTGTTTGATTTTATTTGTTGTTAAAATAATTATAAAGAGAAAATTGTTTTTTATAAAAAGATATCAAGTGGGGCAGTTTTTGTATGAATTTATAAAATAGAAAAAGGGAGAATGAAATGAAAAAAATAATTATTGCTTGTAGTTTAGTTCTTTTAATGGCTAGTGGATGTAGTTTAACACAGAAAGATGAATCAAAAAAAATTAAAGAGACTGATTCAGAGCTTGTCCACTCTAGCAAGAAAAAGCGAGATAGAAAAAAGAAATCTACTACTAATGAGAATGAAAAAAAAGATTCCTCTTTTCAAAATCAAAAAGAAGCAGACTCTACACAAATTAGTGAAGTGTTGGGGAATACATTTAGGCCAAATCCTGCAGAGGCTGACGAAGAAGTGATGTATGAATCCGACGGAGAAGGACAAATAAGTGCTATAATTCCTGACTACTCTCATTATACAAAAGAACAAGTTATTGAGTTATTAGGAGAACCAAGTAGTGTTGTGACAGGTAGTTCCGAGATACAAAGTCGGTTAGAAGACAATGAGTGGCAACTAATTAAAGCCGAATTTGAAAAAGGAAAGCTAACAGAAAGCCAAGCAAAAGCCTTTATATTTGCTAGCGCTGATTTAGGGATTGCAGTAGGCTTTAATCGAGATATTGAATTATTAGTCTATGAAGATCAAAATAAACCCAATGTTTATCTAACAAACGGTCAAGTTGATTTTATAACTCCATTAACAGATTATATTGAGTTTAACGGAAAATTACAAATGGATTAAGGTAATTTCATTTAGTTTTAGATTCAAGATTACAGTGCGTTTCTCTATTATCTTAGCTTCAGTTCTATTATAATGTTTAAAAATAGTTTATAATCAAGTGAACAGAAAGTATGACGAGTTTAATTGGAGGAATCACTATGTTAACCATTGCCTATATAGCTAACGGGAAAAGCACAAACCGTTACCATTTGCCTTTTTCTACGAAATTACCGAATCAAATTAAGGTCAAGACTATTTATTCACGGACAGATAAAAATGAATGGGATAAGATTGAAGGAGTGCACTATACAACCAATATTGATGATATCTTTAATGATCCTGAAATTCAATTGGTTGTTGTTACAACACCAAGCTCGCTTCATTATCACTATGGAAAAATGATTTTAGAGCATGGTAAAAATGCTCTAATTGAAAAACCATTTACTGAAACATCCGCTGAAGCCAAGGAGCTATTTGCTTTAGCTAAAGAAAAAAACTTACTGGTACAATGTTACCAAAATCGTCGCTTTGATTCTGATTTTCTAACCGTTCAAAAGGTGATTGAAAGTGGTGTGTTAGGAGAAATTTTAGAGGTAGAAATGCACTACGACTATTTCAGACCAGAAGTGCCTGAAAGTGTAACTAACTATTCTAAGGATACTAGTTATCTGTATGGTCATGGGTGCCACACGATTGATCAAGTATTGTCTTATTTTGGCAATCCAGAAAAAATTCATTATGACGTTCGCCAGCTACTTGGTAAAGGTCGAATGAATGATTATTTCGATTTAGATTTTTATTATGGTGCAATGAAAGTATCTGTTAAATCTAGTTATTTCCGCTTAAAAGAACGTCCTAGTTTTGTGGTTTATGGAAAAAAAGGTAGCTTTGTAAAACAGACAAAAGACCGTCAAGAAGAGCATTTAAAGATGTTTTACATGCCTAACCATGCTGATTTTGGTATTGATTTGCCAGAACATTATGGTACATTAACCTATATTGACGATGAAGGAATCTATCATGAAGAAAAAGTTGTTTCTGAAGTAGGAGATTACAGCCGTGTATACGAAGGTCTGTATGAAACAATCATTAACGGCAAAGAAAAAAGTGTTAAGGACGAAGAAACGATTCGTCAATTAGAAATATTAGAAGAAGGTACTCAATCAATTAGCAACTAAATGAGCAAGAATTTATCGAACTAAAAAAAGGAAAGAATCGTCTATTTAGTAGCTGATTCTTTCCTTTTTTAACGTTTTGAAAAACTTCTAAATTCTTTTGGCGTCATGGCATATTCTTTCTTAAAAATTCTTGAAAAATAGCTTGTTTGATTAAAGCCTAAACTTTTAGCAATCTGACTAATACTTAAATCAGAATGACGTAATAATTCTGTTGCTTGCACCATTTTTTGTTGACTGACATAGGCTACAAAAGTAATTCCTGTTTCAGCTTTAAAAAGCTTACTAAAGTAATAAGGACTTAAAAAGACTTTTTTTGCTGTTTCATCTAATGTGATGGTACGATGCAAATTCATTTTAATGTAGCGTTTTGCATCTGTAATTTCTTTTTTCTCAATTAGTTGTGGGACTTCATTTATAGAGTCAATCGGGTCAGCCGATTGATGATTTAGGTAGTAACTGCTAAGTACGCTTAAAGGGTCAACTTGATTGAAGGCAAAATCTTCTAATTCTTGTGTGATTGGATTTTTTTTGATGGTAGAGCTTTCATTTGATTTTTCTTTTTTTAATTGATAAGTAATTTTAGGTATCTTCGTCATTCCAATTCACCTCTTTAATCAATTTCATACTCTACCTATAGTTTAGCATATTTAGTATGAAATAAGTATTTGATTTTGATGAATAAAATTAAAATTTACTGATTTTATAAAATTGGTCTATTTCATAAAACAGAAATTAAGGACACCTTTATTCGAAGTGCAAAAACAATATTAAAATTGTAAGAGTTAACGAATAAATAGATGATAAAAGCGAAAGTTTTCTTGAAAATAAGCCGTTTTTACGCTATCATATAAGAGTTGAGGTTGTTGACTTTTTAAAAATCGTAAGTTGAATTTTTATAAGCAATCAAGCGTTTAAGTAGTTCTTTACTTTTAAGAGATAGACACTTTAAGAGAAAGACTTTTCCATAGTTAAATAAAATAAAACGAATAGAAATGGAGTTTACTATTATGACACAACGTTATGCGATTATTTTGGCAGCCGGTCAAGGTTCTCGAATGAAATCAAAGTTATACAAAGTCCTTCATCCAGTAGCAGGAAAACCAATGGTAGAACATGTTGTTGGGCAAGTTGAAGCAGCTGGGTCAGATAGAATTGTTACAATTGTTGGTTTTGGTGCTGAGCAAGTCAAAGAACATTTAGGTGACCGTTCAGAATATGCTTTGCAAGCGGAGCAATTAGGTACAGGTCATGCTGTTTTACAAGCTGAAAGTTTGTTAAAAGATAAAGATGGAATCACATTGGTCATTTGTGGGGATACACCACTTCTGACAGCAGAGACGCTAAATGATTTATTTGATTACCATCAAGAAAAAGGTGCTAAGGCCACTATTTTAACGGCTGTTGCGGAAGACCCAACCGGATATGGTCGCGTATTACGTGATGATCTAGGGATTGTGACACGTATCGTTGAACAAAAAGATGCTACTCAAGAAGAAGCTCGTGTACAAGAAATCAATACAGGAACCTATTGTTTTGACAATAAGATGTTGTTTGATGCACTTACAAAAGTTGGTACAGCAAATGCGCAAGGCGAATACTATTTACCAGACGTGATTGAAATTATGAAATCCAAAGGTCAAATTGTAGCGGCTTATCGTATGAAAAAATTAGAAGAAGCACTAGGTGTTAATGATAGAATTGCTTTAGCAGAAGCTGCTGAAACGATGCGTAATCGAATTAACCGTAAGCATATGGAAAATGGAGTAACGTTACTTGATCCAAAAAACACTTATATTGATGTAGATGTTGAAATTGGTCGAGATACAATTATTGAAGCTGGAGTGTCATTAAAAGGCAAAACAGTTATCGGTGAAGATTGTTATATTGGTAGCAACTCAGAAATTTCAGACAGCATTTTAGGGGATCGTATTAAAGTAACTAGCTCAAATATTGAGTCTTCAGAAATGGCAAGTGATAGCAATATTGGACCCTATAGTCACTTACGTCCAGCGAGTAAGATTGGTGAGCGTGTGCACTTAGGTAATTTTGTCGAAGTGAAAAATTCAACAATTGCGAATGATACAAAAGTTGGGCACTTAACTTATGTTGGTGATGCTGATTTAGGCGAAAATATCAATGTTGGTTGTGGGACAATTTTTGTGAATTATGATGGAAAAAATAAACATCGTGCAACTGTTGGAGACAACGTCTTTATTGGTTGTAATGCGAATTTAGTAGCACCAGTAGCGATTGAAAAGGATAGCTATATTGCTGCTGGATCAACCATTACAAGCGATGTTCCAACTGGAAGCTTGGCAATTGCTAGAGCTAGACAAGAGAATAAACCTGATTATTTTGATCGGTTACCTCATTAAAAATATTGCTAAAATAAGTCAAAAAAATTAAATTTTAAATATTATGATTATATGAATGATTTAGCTTGATTTCTTAGTGAAAAATGCATAGTATTAATAGTGAAGAAACAACAACCAAGTTAAAAACAGAAAGTGGAGGCTATTATGTCAGAACATTATTTTGATCCAAAGCTCAAGATTTTTGCATTAAACTCAAACAGACCGTTAGCGGAGAAAATTGCTAACGAGGTGGGGGTAGAATTAGGAAAATTATCTGTGGATCAATTCAGCGATGGAGAAATTCGAATCAACATTGAAGAAAGTATTCGAGGGGACCATGTTTATATTGTTCAATCAACTTCTAGTCCTGTCAATGATAACTTAATGGAGTTATTGATTATGATTGATGCTTTAAAACGAGCAAGTGCTAAAACAATCAATTTAGTTATTCCATATTATGGATATGCTAGACAAGATCGTAAAGCTCGTTCGAGAGAGCCAATCACAGCAAAATTAGTTGCCAACATGATTACAGCTGCTGGAGCAGATCGTATTTTGACATTGGATTTACATGCTTCACAAATTCAAGGATTCTTTGATTTACCAGTCGATCATTTGATGGGCGCACCTTTATTAGCGAACTATTTCTTAAATCATGATATTGCTAATGATGATGTAGTCGTTGTTTCACCTGACCATGGTGGAGTAACTCGTGCTCGTAAGTTAGCAGAATTTTTAAAAGCGCCAATTGCGATTATTGATAAACGTCGTCCAAAAGCCAACGTTGCAGAAGTGATGAATATCATTGGGAATGTTGAAGGTAAAAAATGTATTCTGATTGATGATATGATTGATACTGCCGGTACGATCACATTAGCAGCAGGTGCATTAGCAGAAGCAGGTGCAACAGAGGTTTATGCTTGTTGTACTCATCCAGTGTTATCTGGCCCAGCTTTACAACGCATTCAAGATTCAGCAATTAAACAATTAATTGTTACAGATTCTATCTATTTACCAGAAGATCGTAAATGTGAGAAAATCGTTGAAATTAGCGTGGGTGTTTTAATGGGAGATGCAATCAAACGTATCCATGAAAACAAATCTGTAAGTCCGTTATTTGAAAAGAAATTTAAACGCGACAAAAACTAAATCATTCATTTAGAAGCTAAAAAAGGCATCTAGAACAATTTGTTCTAGATGCCTTTTTTGTCTTATCCATCCTTTTAGAAGTGTTGAAGATTAATTATAAAAAATAAAATGTATAAAAATAGTTGGAAATAAGAAAAATTTGTAAGTTGAAATCAACCTCGTAAATATAAAGTGGATAATATCAGCGATTGATTGAAAAAAATCACTCATAAATAAAATACATATAATATACATTTTTTATGTATAATCAAATGGAAGGTTTTTCTTTTATGAAAGTACTTGTAATCGTTGTAATTGTTGTGTATGATGGTTTAAATAATAAAAAGATTACCTGATAAAGCAATGTTTAATTTTTTTAGGGGGGAATATAAAAATGAAAAAAATGGTTTTTGTTGTATTTTTATCCATTTTAAGTATAACTATGTTAACTGCATGTGGAGGAAATGATAAGGATAACAGTCAATCAAGTAGTAGTGCAGATGAAAAATTAGAAGTATTGAATTTAAGTGTGCCAGCGGAGTTGCCAACAGTGGATCCAGCCTTGGTTCAAGATGCAATCAGTTTTAATGCACTTAATCAAGTTATGGAAGGACTTTATCGACTTGATCAGAAAGGCAATCCAATTCCGGCAGCAGCAGATGGGGAAGCTGAAGTAAGTGAAGATGGGTTAACCTATACATTTAAATTAAAACCTAATTTAGTTTGGTCAAATGGAGATGCTGTTACTGCAGCTGACTTTGAATTTGGATGGAAGAGAGTTGTCGACCCAAAGACAGCAGCCAACTATGCCTTTATTATGAAAGATGTTAAAAATGCACAAAAAATTATGGATGGTACTGTTGCTAGCGAAGAATTAGGAATAAAGGCAATGGATGAGTTAACATTAGAAGTTAAGGTAGAAAAACCTACAGAAAACTTTTTGACAACGATTACTCGAGGAACTTTCTTTCCGCAAAATGAAAAATTTGTAAAAAAAGAAGGTGAACAATTTGGTACGAATAGCGAACGAGCTATTTATAATGGACCTTTTGTGTTGACTGAATGGGATGGCACAGGCTTATCTTGGAATTATGAAAAAAATCCAAGTTATTGGGATAAGAAAAATGTTTCCTTGGATAAAGTGACTAATCAAGTGATTAAAGAAGCAACAACTGGAATTAATTTATATGAAAATGATACGATTGATTTAGTTCGTTTGACTGGGGAACAAGCAAAACAATATATCGATAATCCAGAATTTAAAGCGCCATTGGAAGCTAGATCTGTCTATTTGGAATTGAACCAGATTGATCACCCAGCGTTGAAAAATCAAAAAGTTAGAGAAGCAATTGCCCTAACAATCAATCGTGAGGATTTAGTTAAAATGATTATAGCCAATGGTTCCGAGGCTCTAGGTGGTTTAGTCACGAATGATTTAGCTAAAAATACTGAAACAAAGGAAGACTTCCGAAAAGCATCAGGTTCATATTTAGATTATGATGCAAAAAAAGCAAAAGCATTATGGACTGAAGCTCAAAAAGAGTTAGGTAGTTCAACAGCAGAAATCGAATTAGTCACCGATGATGATGAAACAAGTAAGAAAGTTAGTCAGTTTATTCAAAGCTCAATAGAAGCAGAGTTAGAAGGAATAAAAGTGAAAATAAGAAATGTACCTTTTAAAAATCGAATTGAGTTAGGAGATACCGGGCAATTTGGTTTGCTTTTATCCGGATGGGGAGCAGATTCCAACGATCCAGATGCCTTTTTAAATCTATTTTTATCAGATTCTGTTTTTAATGGTGGGAAGTATAAAAATCAAGAGTACGACAAGCTTGTCATAGCTGCAACGGGAGAAGATAGTAGTGATCCTAATAAGAAATGGGCTGACGATTTGGCTGCAGAGAAATTGCTGATGCAAGATGTTGGTATTGTTCCATTGTATCAAAAAGCTGATTCGATGTTACTGAAAAGTAAAGTAAAAGATTATATTCAGTATCAAATTGGCTCACCCAACTTAAAATATGTCTCTATTCAAGAAGATTAGAGTAAGTATATTATCTACGTTAACCGACTCAACAAACTTTTTATCAAGGCCAGTTCTTATGAGCCAGCTCTTCGGAAAAAAGATGAAATTTCGAGGTGGCAAAAAGCGTCACATCAAATTTCCCTATTTTTCTGCCAGAGCTAATCGGCTCAACAAACTTTTTATCAAGGCTAGTTCTTATGAGCCAACTCTTCGAGAAAAAGATAAAAATTCGAGAGGACAAAAAACGTCCTATCAATTTTTCCTATTTTCTTGCCAGAGCTAACAGGCTCAACAAACTTTTTATTTAGGAGTGAACAATAAATGTCGATTCAATTAACTGAAGAGCAAAAAGAAGCAAGTGTGAAGTCCCTAACTCGTTTAATTAACTGTCCTTCTTTCAATACATCTGATGGGCTGACAAATCCGCCTTTTGGTGCTGGTGTGCAGCTATGTTTGGAAGAGGCGTTAGCTATTTGTGAAAAGCTTGGAATGACAACGTATCTTGACCCAAATGGGTTTTATGCCTATGCAGATTATGGAACAGGAACGGATTTGATTGGTGTTTTGTGTCATTTAGATGTTGTACCTGCGGGAGATTTAACTTTATGGAATACAGATCCTTTTTCAGCAGTTGTAAAAGATGGGATTATATATGGTCGAGGTTCTCAAGATGATAAAGGGCCGACAATTGCTGCTTTATCAGCATTTAAAGCGGTTGTTGATGCAGGTTATACATTTAAGCAAAGAATTCGTTTTGTTTTTGGAGCGGATGAGGAAACCTTATGGCGGTGTATGGCGCAGTACAATAAAAATGAAGAAGCACCAACAATGGGTTTTGTTCCTGACGGAGCATTTCCTCTGATTTACGCAGAAAAAGGCTTGTTACAAGTGACTTTAACGGGTCCAGGTAGCGAAGAATTAGACTTGGATTGTGGCGATGCATTTAATGTGGTTCCTGGAAATGCAACCTATACTGGTAGTGATAGTAAAGCGTTGCTTCCTCATTTTGCGAAACTAGGATTACCTGTTAAGGAATTAGCTGGGACATTAACTGTTGAAGGCAAAGCCGTTCATACTAGTTTAGCAGGGAGTGGAGTTAACGCCATTAACTTGTTGGCTCAAGGCTTAGTAGCTAACTACCCTCATCCAATGATTCATTTTTTAGCTGAACAGGTTGGCAGTCAGACCAATGGTGCCACTATTTTTGGGGAAGTTAAGGATGATGTAAGTGGGGAACTAACTTTTAATGTGGGGATGTTAACCATAAATAAGAACCAATCAGAAATAAAAATTGATATGCGTATACCAGTCACGGCTGATAAAAAACAACTTGTAGATAAGTTACAAGCTACTGCCAAGGAATATAATTTAAAGTATCATGAATTTGATTATGTTCCTTCATTGTATGTACCAAAAGATAGTCAGTTGGTTGAGACTTTACTGGGGGTTTACCGCGAAGCTACAAACGATCTTACTGAACCGATAACGTCTGGTGGAGCAACGTATGCACGAACTATGAAAAATATGGTCGCTTTTGGAGCTCATTTTCCGACATCTGTCGGGTTAGCGCACCAAGCAAATGAAGGTTTAGTTCTTGAAGAATTATATAAAGCTACTGAAATTTATGCTGCAGCAATAAAAAAATTATGCTGTGAGTAAGTAATATGGATAGTGTCAGTTGTAAATAAAATAGAAAAGACCTGTTTAAAGTCCAAAAAAACTTTAAACGGGTCTTTTAAAAGTATATTCATTTTTTGTGAAATTTGTTATGGTAATTTTGATTAGAGACAAGGTCTTTTTAGTAACAAAACGATATTACTCAACAATACTAATCGTAAACCCATCATAGCCCTTAACACCAACAGTCTCAATAGCCGTTGAAGTCAGTTTTTGGTTAGTGGCGAGTTCATCAACAAATTGTCTTACTCCTAAAATACGTCCATCATTACTCTCAGTGCTAAGGACTTCACCATTTCGAACAACATTATCCCCGATAATAATAGTTCCAGATTTTGCTAATTGTTGTGCATATTTCAAGTAAAGAGGATTATTTTCTTTATCAGCATCAATAAAAATTAAGTCAAAAGGCAACGAATTTTCATTAACCAACTGTGCTAATGATTCAGCAGCAGGACCGACTATAATATCAATTTTATCTGAAAAACCAGCTAATTTAGTGTTTTCTTGAGCGACTTTCGCATGAGTTTGATCAAATTCTAGTGAAATAATTTTACCATTCTGAGGAAGAGCCTTAGCAAACCAAATCGTGCTATATCCGCCTAGAGTACCAATTTCTAGAATTCTTTGGGCCTTAGCAATTTTAGATAATAAGTAAAGAAATTTCCCTTGAGAAGGTGAAACATCATGAGGTGGTAATCCGTGTTTTTGATTGTTTGCTAGAACTTGGTCAAAAATAGCCTCTTTCTCAATGAGCTTATCAATAAAATAAGCATCAACAGCTGAAAATAATTCTTCCATTGAAATCACTCCTTTTATATTTTTAGTATATAGAAGTAAGGCTAGTTATTCAATTAAATCAGCCTCCAATCTTAATCGTGAATCCCAACGAATTCAGCTAAGAAATGTTCAGCTACTTTAGTTAAGGTTCGATTTTTCGACCAAATAAGCCCGTAAGAGGAATTAAATAGAGGATCATCTAATAAATGTGCTTCTATTTTTCGACCAGCGTGGAGCTGTAAAACCGATTTTGGTACGATGCTTGTACAAAAACCACTTTCAACTAAATTAAAAAGTAAAGATAAATCAGAACAAGTTGAAATAGAGGTAGGATTTAATTGGAATTTAGCTAAATATTCAATGATTGAATGATAAACTCCAAGGCCTTCTGTGCTAGGCAATAAAAGTTTACTGTTGGCAATACCATAATAATCATTAGGATTTGGCCCAGGTTGAAGCGCGTCTTTTTTGCCATCACAAATAAAGTAAAAAGGTTCCACATTTAAATAGGTGATGTCAAAGCCATGCAATTCCAGAGGGAAGCGGACTAAAGCTAATTCAATAGTATGATTCCGAACCATTTCGGCAAGCAACTTAGATTCATTTTGATGAATTGCATAAGTAACATCCGGAAATTTATTCTGAAAACTTTGCAAACTCGGAGCTAATTCTTCTGCAGACAAGGTATTAACGCCTAAACGTAATTGACCTTTTAATCCTAAACTTGTTTCTTTGACTAATTGTTCTGTTTCTTCCAATTGTTGTAAAATTTTTAAGGCTTCTTGATATAAAACTTCTCCAGCTGTCGTTAAATGAGTTTTCCGTGATGTTCGCTCGATTAGAATTGTACCTAAATTTTCCTCCATTTGCTTAAGTTGTTGACTTAGAGGCGGTTGTGCCATATGCAAGCGGGCTGCAGCTTGAGTAATGTTTTTTTCTTCAGCGATTGCAATAAAATAACGTAATTGACGAATATCCATATTTTCCTCCTAACTATATCTATTTCGTATAGTTTAACAATTATATGGATATTTTTCATCTATAACAGCTCGTGGTATGCTTTAATTAGTCTTATAAATACGGAGGTGCTTCAGATGAAAAAAAATTATGTTCTATTTTTTAGTTTAATCGGAATTGTCTTAATCAGTATTGGTATTTTTAGTGTCACTCTATTGAAAGATTCTTCAACAAGGTCTAAAGATCAGTCAACTTCAGAAAAACAGCCAACTAGTCAAACTAGTGATTCCAAGCAAATTGAATCAAGCCAAGAACTAGAATCAAAGGAGAATGAAGTCATGAAAACAGATAATCCTCAATTGAATCAAGAGTTAATCACAGCAACCGCTAATCAGAATCTATCAGAGATAAAACGATTATTAACAGTTGGAGCAAATGTTGATGCTATGGACGAAAAACAACAAACTGGTTTACTAGTCGCTACGCATAAAAATAATGTAGAGATGGCTGAAATTTTTTTGCTAAATGGTGCGAATGTTAACCAACAAGATGCCATTCAGGATAGTCCTTTTTTATATGCTGGGGCAGAAGGTAGAACGGAGATTTTACAAATGATGTTAGCTTACAATCCAGATACCACATTAACAAATCGTTTTGGTGGAACGGCTTTAATTCCTGCAGCAGAAAAAGGACATTTAGATAATGTGCGCTTATTATTAGAACAAACAGATATTGATGTAAATCATGTAAATCAGCCAGGTTGGACAGCCTTGTTAGAAGCAATCGTATTAACGAATGGTGATACGACTCAACAACAGATTGTTCAAGTCTTGTTAGAACATGGTGCTGATCCAAACTTAGCTGATGCTAATGGAATCAGACCATTAAGGCACGCCAATCAAATGGGATATGGTAAAATAGCCGAAGAATTACGTAATGCTGGTGCATATGAGTAGAGAGGAGCAAGTTGGTATGACTAGAAAGAAATGGTTACAAAATGTTCGAGTAGAAACAGGATATGAGTACGAAGGAGAAACTATTGTAGGAACAAAAACAGAGTTAGTTGATTTATTGATCCAAGAAGGTTTGATTAAGCAAATTTTACCGAGTAATTCAGTTATAAGGGAAGATGCTGAGTATTACGACGCTAAAGGCTTATTGGCATTACCTGGCTTTATTGAAAAGCACAGTCATTTGGATAAATCACGTTTAGGAACGAATTGGCAAGCAGTCACTAAAGTTCCTTCCATTATTCAACGCTTTGAATCGGAAATGGTAGAGCTTGAGAAGTTACCTTTGTCCGTTTCTCAACGAGCAGAAGTTCTATTAAACCGTTATTTAACCAATGGCATTACAAAAATAAGAAGCCATGTAGACGTACATCCAACAGCTGGATTACATTATTTTTCAAGTGTTAAAGAAGTATTAGACAATTATCAAGAAAAGCTTTCTGCTGAAATTGTAGCTTTTCCACAGCATGGATTATTACGAAGTAATAGTATCGAACTAATGCAAGAAGCACTTACAAAGGGAGCGACAATTGTTGGAGGTGTGGATCCAACAGCAGTTGATGGCGATATGAAAAAGTCTTTAGAGGCAACTTTTTCTTTAGCTAATCAAAATGAGGCTGGAATTGATATCCATTTGCATGAACGCGGAGAAATGGGTTTGAAAACGGTTGAGTATTTTTTGAGTTTGGTTGAAAATCATAAGCTTCAAGGAAAAGTTGCTATCAGTCATGCTTTTGCTTTAGGTGATGTTAATGGCAGTCAAAAAGCAGAACTGTTTCAGCGCTTGGCAGAAAATCAAGTTGAAATCATGACTAGCGTTCCAATTACTGGCGTTATACCACCAGTGATGGATTTAAAAGCAGCGGGTGTAAAAGTATCCGTTGGTTGCGACAATATATTTGATAATTGGTCTCCCTATGGAAATGGAGACATTTTAGAGCGAGTTGGACGTTTAGGTGAAGTTTTTGGTCAAGTTACAGAGCAAGAACTTAGTCAAACGCTGGGATTTATTACAGATGGCGTTACCCCTCTTAATCCAAATGGGAAACAAGTCTGGCCTGTAGTAGGTGACAAGGCTGATTTTGTTTTTGTAGAAGCTAGTTGTTCTGCAGAAGCCGTGGCCCGGAACAGTAAAAAGGTCATAGTTATGCATCAAGGAGAACCAACACATGGTTCTTTTTAAGGAGTACATGTTATTAAATATTGCGCTCTTTTTATAGATATGCTAAAGTTTAATTTATCGAGTAAGCAACACAGCATAGCAATTAAATGGAGGTATAAATGGCCTATTGGAGAGCGTTAAGTCTAAAAAATAAGTGTTTGTTTGTAGGTAGTCCGGTGTTTTTAATTAGTGTCTGGTATTTACTGTTCAATCAAGCAAAAATTGTGACCGATATTATTACAGCACCTTTTAATTTATCATGGGTTAACCTCTTTAAATTCTTTTTGAATGAGCAGTGGTTAGATGTATTAATCAAGAATTTTAAAACGATTTTGATTAACTTAAGCATCGTAATTAGCGCTCAATTGTTATTCTTTAGTATTGGAATTGTTCTTATTTTAGTCCTACAGTGGAAAAGCTCTAAAGCTACAAAGTGGTACTTTGGTAACAAGTTGATTTTTGTTGGGTATCTTTTCATGCTAGTTAGTACGATTTCTTTAGCAGGAATACTAGGAAATGTTTCTTATCAGCTAGTGGATACGATTAATAGTTCTTTGCAAAAATTAAGTGTGGCAGAATTAACGAAGCTATCAGATGAAGTGACAGGAGTAGTTAGTCAATTTACATGGTCATTAGACAGTATCATTAGTGATGCAACAACTTTAATGAACACAGTAAAGCACATTATTGCTACAACGAAAGAAATAGCCAATATTCCAGACTTAATTACAGTTTGGTTTGATAATCTAACGATTTATCGTAACTATTTACTGGGGTTTGTTGGTGCAAGTACCGTTGTGATTATTAGTGGACATCTAGTTGAGCTGTATAGAATTTTTGAATTAAACAAGCATTTAATCAGAAGAAATAAAAAAGTTTCAGTAGATGAACGAATTATTACGCTCTTAGAACAACAACAAAAGTTGTTAGAAAAGCTAAGTGAAAAAGAAGAAAGCTAGTTAAATGTTGCTGTAGTCAAGAAACTTTATCTTGAGTACAGCTTTTTTCAATAGAATGAGCTAAATTTTTAACTAGAAAATCTGTAGAAATCTCTAAAATAAGGATATAATCTAGCATTTAGCATAGGAACATGGTAGAATAAAAATGAAAAAGGAACCATGCGTTAACATGATTCCTTTTAGGTAGATCGTTCAAAAGACGATGACAACTGTTGTTCGTTAAAAAAAATAACTACTTAAACCGGTCAAAGTTTAGGAGTAGTTATTTTTTGTTTTTATGATCATAAATTTTTAAAGCCAGAGTTGTGAACGTAAGTGCGAACATCAACGCTTCAAAAACTGACACGTTTAATCCTTTCTAGGAGCAAACACTAAAAACATAGGCATCGCCCCCTTTTTACAACGAGCTAGCCACCATCCATTTAACTTTCTACAAGATAATTATAGCATGTTGCAGAAAAAGGAACTGTTCTTTAATAGAAGAATTAAGTTCCTTATTTGAAAAATAAATCTAATGTTTTAGATATTTTAGTCTAATGCATCAAAAGCATCGTTTAAAATTTGCTTCAAGGTCGAAGCGGAATGAATCATTTTGTCCATTTCTGCATCTGTCAAAGGAATTTCAATTACATGTTGAATACCTTGGCGATTAATCACCGCAGGAGCTCCAATAAAGATATCCTCTTGACCATATTCACCATCTAAATAAACAGATAAAGGTAAAATAGAACTCTCATCATTTAAAATCGCCTTGGTAATACGAGCTAAAGCCACAGCAATTCCATAGAAAGTCGCGCCTTTCTTCTCGATGATTTCATAAGCGGCATCTCTCACTTTGAAAAAGACTTTAACTAAAGCTTCTTCGTCAACTTCTGGATTGTCTTTCACCCACTCATAAATTTGAAGACCGCCAATATTGGCGTGTGACCAAACAGGAAATTCTGTGTCGCCGTGTTCTCCTAAAATATAACCATGAACATTTCGGGCATCAACATGAACTAGGTCAGCAATAGCTTGACGGAAGCGAGCGCTATCTAATGAAGTTCCACTACCGATTACACGACTTTTAGGTAAACCAGAAAATTTCCAAGTAGCGTAAGTTAGGATATCAACGGGATTACTTGCTACCAATAAAATACCGTCAAAGCCACTAGCCATAATATCAGCAATAATTGCTTTGAAAATCTTAAGATTCTTATTGACTAGGTCTAAACGTGTTTCTCCAGGTTTTTGAGCTGCACCAGCAGTTATCACGATCAAATCAGCATCGTGGCAATCTTGATAGGTTGCACTGTATATTTTTTTAGGAGAAGTAAAAGCTAGCGCATGAGATAAATCAATCGCGTCTCCTTCTGTTTTATCTTTATCAATATCAATGATGCCAATTTCTTGCGCAATATTTTGAGTCACTAGTGCAAAAGCATAGCTAGAACCAACCGCTCCATCACCAACAACAATGACTTTTTGATGATCTTTAATTTCAGTTTGTTTCATAAATAGTTCCCCCTTAACTTATTTTCATAGGACAAGAACAGTATATCATGTTTATTTCAGAATGTTGGGTAAAAAGTCTCATTATTCAATGTAGTTTTTCAAGGCAGTAAAATTTACGAAGAAAAAAATGCATATCCTCCTTATCAGATCTAAAATATGGTATACTAATAAAATATGACTATCTGTACATCCGTAAAATAAATGCGCTATAGCAGACCTACACAATAAAAAAGTAAAGAAACCAGAAATAAGCAGACTATCTGTTGATTTTTGGGTTTTTAGGCATTGTAAAAATAACAATCGTAAAATAAGGAGCTAGAAAATGAAGATAATCGTCGGTTTAGGGAATCCCGGTGCAAAATATACCGCAACAAAACATAATATTGGCTTTATCACTATGGATGAAATGGCTTTCCAACATAAGTTGCAGTTTAACAAAAGTAAGTTTGATGCAGTTTATGCAGAAGCTTTTATTGGAACTGAGAAAGTGCTATTAGTCAAACCACAGACCTTTATGAATGATTCAGGACAAGCAGTTAGACAATTAATGGATTATTATGATTTAGGTATTGAAGATTTAGTTGTGGTGTATGACGATTTAGATTTACCAGTTGGGAAAATTAGATTACGCCAAAAAGGTAGTGCAGGTGGGCATAATGGGATTAAAAGTTTAATCCAACATCTAGGTACTTCCGACTTTAATCGAATCAGAATAGGCATTGACAGACCTTTCCCAGGTCAGACAGTTATTAACCATGTGTTAGGTGCGTTTCCAAAAGAGCATCATGAAGACATACTTTTTGCGGTTAAAGATGCTGCCGAGGCTTTAAATTACTGGATTGAAGGCCACACATTTTTAGAAACAATGAATCAGTTTAACCGTAAAAGCTAAATAAATTAAGAATCAAAAAATATAAAAGAGGCACAGAGTAATCTGCGCTTCTTTTACCATTCAAATAAAAAAGTACTTAAAAAAAAACATGCTCGTTGAGCCGCTTAACTCTGGCAGAAAAATAGGGGAATACACCCAAAGTGTCTTTTAACTTTGAGGGGATTTCATCTTTTTTCCGAAGAGTTGGGTCAAAAGAGCTGTCCGAACAAACATGCTCGTTGAGCCGCTTAACTCTGGCAGAAAAATAGGGGAATACACCCAAAGTGTCCTTTAACTTTGAGGGGATTTCATCTTTTTTCCGAAGAGTTGGGTCAAAAGAGCTGTCCGAAAAGAACGATTAAATTGAATTAAGGAGTAAAAACATGGTAGATATCAAACAGTTATTAGCAGATACATCTGACATAGAAAATTTATTAGAATCTCTTGAAGAGAATCAAACACAATTAGTTACAGGTTTATCAGGTTCTGCACGAACATTAGTCATCAGTACGATTTTAGAAAAAAAGAAGAAACCAATCATTTTAGTTGCGCATAATTTATTTCATGCTAGTCAATTAATTGAGGATTTTTCTGGTTTTGTTCCTGAGGATCAGTTGCATTTGTTTCCTGTTGATGAAATGATTCAGGCAGAAATGTCTATTTCTTCACCTGAATACCGAGCAGAGCGAGTAGCTGCGTTGGATTTTTTACTAAGTGGTAAAAAAGGTATTGTGATTATTCCTCTCTCCGGTGTTCGTAAACTAATTACACCAAAAGAAGTTTGGAAAAAAGCACGCTTTAAAATTACCAAAGGTGGCGAACTTGATCCAACTAATTTAGCTCAAGATTTAGTTGATATGGGATATACAAGAGAACACCTGGTTGGAAAACCAGGTGAATTTAGTATGCGTGGTGGGATTGTTGATATTTATCCATTAACGGAAGAATACCCTGTTCGTGTTGAACTATTTGATACTGAAGTGGATTCTCTACGTTATTTTGAAGCAGATACACAGCGTTCGATAGCTTCTATTGATAAGATTACGATACTTCCGGCAACGGATACGATTTATACATCAAGCATGTTAAAAGCTGGCGCGCAAGATTTTAGTGAAGCTGTGGAAAGAAATAGCGATTTGATTCTTGATGCGGCTACAAAAGGCCTATTTATAAAAAATCTGACTCCTATTATTGATGCTTTTGATAAAGGTGAACCAATGGATAGTTTAGCTCTGTATACAGATTTTATTTATCCACAACATACGAGTGTCTTAGATTACATGCATAAAAATAGCTTATTAATTATGGATGAGTATCCACGGATTATGGAAACGGAGCGCCGTTTAATTGAAGAAGAAGCAGAGTGGATTACGAGTAAGCTGGAAGAACGTAAAATTCTACAGCACCAAACATTTGCTAACGATTTGAGAGGCGTGCTTAAAGATGTTCAACAAGGAACACTTTATTTTTCTTTATTCCAAAAAGGGATGGGAAATATTCGTTTTAAACAAATTCATGCGTTTCAGTACCGTAATATGCAGCAATTTTTTGGACAAATGCCCTTATTGAAAACGGAAATGGATCGTTGGGTGAAACAGAAAAATACTGTATTAGTGATTGTATCTGATGAAGATCGAGCGAAAAAAGTCAATCAAACCTTTAAAGACTTTGAAATCCAAAGTAAAATTGTAAAACCTAAGAAAATCGAAACAGGAAAAGTTCAAATCATGATGGGAGCAATTCATAATGGATTTGAGCTTCCAAAAGAAAAAATTGTTATCATTAATGAACGCGAAATGTTCAATAAAGTCACAAAAAAAGTAGCTAGGCGTCAAACTTTATCCAATGCAGAACGTTTAAAAAGTTACACAGAGTTAAACCCAGGTGATTTTGTCGTGCATGTAAATCACGGAATCGGAAAATACACTGGAATGGAAACTTTAGAAATAGGTGGAGTCCATCAAGATTACATGTCCGTTCTCTATAAGGACGATGCAAAACTATTTATTCCTGTGACACAAATCAATTTACTCCAAAAATATGTATCGTCAGATGCCAAAACACCAAAAATAAATAAATTAGGCGGAACAGAGTGGGCTAAAACTAAGAAAAAAGTAGCGGCTAAAATTGAAGATATTGCCGATGATTTAATTGAGCTTTATGCAGCTCGTGAAGCAGAAGTTGGCTTTGCATTTTCACCAGATAGCCCTTACCAACAAGAGTTTGAGAATGCCTTTCCTTATACTGAAACAGATGATCAATTGCGTAGTACTGCTGAAATTAAACATGATATGGAAAGTAAAAAACCTATGGATCGTTTATTGGTTGGGGATGTTGGATACGGGAAAACAGAAGTAGCGATGCGTGCTATTTTCAAGGCAGTTCAAGATGGAAAGCAAGCTGCTTTCTTAGTACCGACAACAATATTAGCCCAACAGCATTACGAAAGTTTAGTGCAGCGTTTCGAAGATTTTCCAGTTGAAATTGGTTTGTTAAGTCGTTTTAGAACAAAAAAACAACAAAATGAAACAATGGACGGATTAAAAAAGGGGTTAGTTGACGTTGTGATTGGAACGCACCGAATTTTATCTAAAGATATTGAGTTTTTAGATTTAGGCTTACTGATTGTTGATGAAGAGCAACGATTTGGTGTGAAGCATAAAGAAAAACTAAAACAATTAAAAGCTCAAGTAGATGTGTTAACATTGACTGCTACTCCGATTCCAAGAACCTTGCATATGTCTATGTTAGGTGTTCGTGACTTATCGGTTATTGAAACACCACCAGCAAATCGTTATCCAGTTCAAACCTATGTTATGGAGCAAAATCCCGGCGCAATTCGAGAAGCAATTGAACGAGAATTAACCCGTGGCGGACAAGTTTTTTATTTATATAACCGTGTTGAAACAATCGGTAAAAAAGTAGAAGAGCTGCAAATGCTTGTACCAGATGCTAAAATAGCTTATGCACATGGCCAAATGACCGAAGCGCAATTAGAAAGCATCTTATATCAATTTGTGGAAGGTGAGTATGATGTTCTGGTGACAACAACCATTATTGAAACTGGGGTAGATATTCCTAATGTAAATACTTTATTTGTTGAAAATGCCGATCATATGGGTTTATCACAATTGTATCAATTGCGAGGACGGGTTGGACGAAGCAACCGCGTAGCTTATGCTTACTTTATGTATCAGCCAGACAAAGTATTGACTGAGGTCAGTGAAAAGAGATTACAAGCAATTAAAGATTTCACTGAATTGGGTTCTGGTTTTAAAATAGCGATGCGCGATCTATCCATTCGTGGTGCAGGTAATTTATTAGGAGCCCAACAACATGGCTTTATTGATTCAGTCGGATTTGATTTATACTCTGAAATGTTAAGTGAGGCAGTCGTACGCAAACGTGGACTTGAGAAGAAAGACGAGAAAACAGTTGTTGAAATCGATTTAGGAATCAATGCTTATTTACCAAGCACCTATATAGAAGATGAACGTCAAAAAATTGAAATTTATAAACGCATTCGTGAGTTAACGGATCGTGATGAGTACACTACTTTACAAGATGACTTAATTGACCGTTTTGGTGTATTCCCAGATGAAGTTGCAGATTTACTAGCCATTGGTGCAATCAAAATGGAAAGCGAGCGGGCTTTATTTGAAACGATTCGTCGTGTAGATGACTGTGTGCATTTAACCTTATCTACATCTGGAACAGCAAGTTTGCCAGCGGAAGAAATTATGAAAGCACTAGGAGATATTCCGTTGCAAGCAACGATGTCTGTGAAAAAAGAAAAATTAGTTGTGACAATGCATCTTAAAGATATCAATGCAAGTTTTGAGTGGTTAGGTTATATAGAGAAATTTGTAGCTAATATAGCTAAATACCGTTCTAAATTGGTCGCAGGCCAACTGTAAGCTACACGAGTCAAAAAGAGCCAAAACAAGTGTAGTTCGACAGAATCTGGAGGTGAATCATGGGAAATAAACAAATGAAGCAAATGATGAAAGGGGCAGTTGTTCTATCTGTTGCCTCTTTGATTGCCAAAGTTCTCAGTGCTGTTTACCGGGTTCCATTCCAAAATATGGTTGGAAATACTGGATTTTATGTTTATCAGCAAGTGTACCCTATTTATGGAATTGGAATGACCTTTGCCTTGTCTGGTTTTCCAATTTTTCTATCTAAATTAATAGCCGAAACAAAACACAATGGAGAACGAAAAATTATTCTCAAACGTGCGTCGCTAATCCTAACTCTTTTCGCCATTGTATTATTTTTGGGAATCTATACCTTTTCAGATGTGATTGCCAATGGTATGGGAGACAGCCAGTTAGCCCCGATTGTTAAAGCCGTATCATGGATGTTTCTCCTTATGCCGGGATTAGTAGTCTGGCGTGGTTATTTTCAAGGAACTGAAAATATGATTCCCACAGCTATTTCACAAGTAGTGGAACAAATTGTTCGGGTTGCGGTTATCCTTATTGCAGCAGCTTTATTTTTAAAATCAGATTGGTCTGAGTATCGTATGGGTACCTATGCCATGAGTAGCGCTTGGATTGCCGGAATTGCAGCCCTATTTGTGATGATGTATTACTACTATTTAAAAGGCGGGAATCAAGCGTTGAAAGAAGTTCCTTCTTTGAATTATGGAGAGGTCACTAATGCGCCTAGCTACTCTAAGTTGTTTCTTCGTTTTCTAACCGAAGGCTCGGCTATTTGTATTTTAAGTGCCTTACTTATTTTGTTACAATTAATTGACTCCTTTACCTTATTTAATGGGCTAATGGATTCAGGTGTACTTGCAGATGAAGCAAAAAATTTAAAGGGAATTTATGATCGTGGTCAGCCATTAGTTCAGCTAGGAATGGTTGTTGGGACAGGGTTTGCGTCAAGCTTAATCCCAATGTTAACCAAACATTTTGTGCACCGCCAAGAAGGTGAGTTTTATCGGACTGCGGTTTCCTTATTGCGTATTACAACAGCATTTGCAATGGTAGCTACAGCTGGAATGCTAACACTTATGCCTTTTATCAATGATTTACTCTTTGGTGATCGAGATGGGAATGCTGTGTTAAGCGTCTATATTTTAGCAATTATTGTTGCTTCCTTAATTGGTGCATATAACACAATCTTGCAAAGCCGTAATCAACATCGAATGGCTATGCTAGCTTTAGTTTTTGGACTTCTTTTAAAATGGGGCTTTAATCAATTCCTAATTGGACCTTTTGGAACTATGGGTGCAAGTATTGCTACAGTCTTTAGTTTAGGTGGAATTTTATTGGTACTTTGGCTCGCTATGCCAACCCGTTTAAAAGGAAGTTTGCTAAAAGGTAGCTTTCTATTAAAATTAGTTATTTGTTGTTGGATTATGACATTTGTCATTACAATAGTCTTCTTATTTTTAGGCCAATGGGCATTTATTGCGACCAGATCAGGTTCCTTAGTAGCAATTATCATTGGTATAAGTATTGGTGTTCCACTGTTTGTGTGGTTGATTTTTAAATTCAAGTTATTTACTATAAGAGAATGGCTTTATATGCCTTTCGGAAAAAGAATAGTACGAATTAGGAATAGAAAGTAGGAAATTCAAATGGGAAAAATTTTAGTTGTCGGTTTAGGACCAGGAGATTTAGCACAGTTACCATTTGGTGTATATCAACTCCTTAAAAAAGGGTTGCCTATTTATTTAAGAACGAAATTGCATCCTGTTGTAGAAAATTTAAAATCAGAAGGGTTAATGTTTGAAGATTTTGATGAAGTCTATGAAGCGAATGAACAATTTGAAACGGTTTATGAAAAAATTGTCGGTGATTTATTAAAAGAAGCTACGATAAGTAAAGAAGACATTATTTATGCTGTACCTGGTCACCCGATGGTTGCTGAAAAATCTGTTCAGCTCTTGTTAGAAAACACAGCTGGAATTGTCGTTGAAATTAAGGGCGGACAAAGCTTTTTAGACGATTTTTTTACTGCTGTAAAAGTTGATCCCGTGGAAGGATTTCAATTGTTAGATGGTCTAGATTTAGATCAAAATGCTGTTCAAATGGGACAACATGTCATTGTAATGCAGATTTTTAATGAATATATTGCAAGCGATGTGAAATTAACACTTCAAGAAATCTACCCAGATGATCATCAAGTTGCGCTAGTTCATAGTGCCGGTAGTGAGGCTGAGCAAATTGACTGGTTGCCTTTATATGAAATGGACCGTATGGAAGGGGTTCATAATTTGACCTCGCTTTATGTGCCGCCACTGGCTTTGGACGATCGGGCAAAGTCTTTTCAAACAGTGCAAACTTATATGGATGAGATTGGTGGAGAGAATGGGGATATTTGGTTGTTAGAGCAAACCCATGAAACGTTGATTCCTTATTTAAAAGAAGAAACAGCTGAGTTGATTTCAGCTATTGAAAATGAAGATATTGACAATATAATTGAAGAATTAGGCGATGTTCTGATGCAAGTTATGTATCAAACGAATTATGGTGAGCGAACAGGCTACTTTAATTTAGAAGATGTTCTTGAAACTCTAAATCATAAATTACGTCGCCGCCATCCGCATGTTTTCGATGGAGTTAAAGTAGAAACAGTAGAAGAATTAGATGCCTTATGGCAAAAAATAAAAGCAGAAGAAAAGAGGAATTTAACATGAGACTAGATAAATTTTTGAAAGTATCTCGAATTATTAAACGTCGAACAATTGCTAAAGAAGTTGCAGATAAAGGCCGAATTGAAGTGAATGGAATCACAGCTAAGTCTTCAACAGATGTAAAAATTGGCGATGAATTATCAATTGCTTTTGGAAACAAGACATTGGTTGTTAAGATTGATCGGATTATTGAAACAACTAAAAAAGATGAAGCTGCTCATATGTATACCATCATTAGCGAAACATATAAAAATGATCCTGAAATGAAAGCATAAAAAAGTACACTATGGAAATTAAAGTTAGGTCTAACCGACCTAGCTTTAATTTTTTTTAAAATTCACGAGAATAACCGGAAATAGCCGTTTTTGACTACTATAAATATTGGACAAATAAAGCGGAATCTTGTATTATAAAGATGCTGAATAAAAAAAATTTAGATAACAAATTACTTTTCAGATAAAATTAAAAATAGTAAGAATTATGAGGCTATTTAGCCAGTTCTGATGATCCAGGCCTACCCGTCTCAACAAACTTTTTAGATAGGAGTGATTGAATGAATAAGAAGCGTGGAGCAATGAATGTCACGAGTTTAGGAAATGAGTATACTCAAGAGAAAAACTTACAGTCACATCGGGAAAAAAAGCATAAACGTCAAACACGTCGTCGCTTATTTGCAATTCTGTTCGTAGGACTCCTAATAATTGGTGGACTGGGATTTAAAATAATGGCAAATCAACAAGCGCTTGCTAAAATGAAATCTGAAGAAGTTCAAGTGGCGAAAGAATTAAAGAAAGCCAATCTTGATCAACGCTTGTTAAATAATCAAATTAAACAATTAAAAGACGATAGCTATATTGAAAAATTAGCTCGAGCTAAGTATGATTTATCTAAAGATAATGAAATTATATTTAATTTATCTGGTGAAGCAACAACGAAATCATTAGAAGAGTCGAAGAAAAAAATTGATGCAGATAAAAAAGCCGAAACACAAGAATCAGGTAAAGAAAATGAAGCTCCAGAGCCAAATAGTTGATTTATCTGACAAGGGAAAGTGCTTAAATAAAAATTATTTGCAAAATTAGTTGAATTTAGACAAATAGTCGTTTTAAGTCTCAGCACAACATGCTATAATAGGCATACAAGTTTTAAGGAGGAACATATTTTTTATGTCAATTGAAGTAGGAAGTAAAATTTCAGGTAAAGTATCAGGTATTACAAATTTTGGTGCGTTTATTGATTTAGGTGAAGGAAAAACAGGATTGGTTCACATTAGTGAAGTATCCGATACCTTCATTAAAGACATTAAAGATGTTTTAAAAGTTGGCGATGAAGTTTTAGTTAAGGTAATGTCAATTGGAGATGATGGAAAGATTGGTCTTTCTATTCGTCGTGCAGTCGATAAACCAGCTTCAGAAACAACACCTCGCCGTGAAAGTACTGGCGGATATCAAGGACGTCGTGAAGGCGGAAGTGGTGGCGGACGCGATAGCAATCGTAGTGGTGGTTACCAAAATCAAAGAAATACACGTAATACTCGTAATGAACCACCTAAAAAAGAGGATTTTGATTCATTAATGAGCTCGTTTATAAAAGATAGTGATGACCGTTTAACTTCATTAAAACGTAATACTGAAGGAAAACGTGGTGGACGCGGCGGACGCCGTAGCTAAAATCAGATGATAAGGATAAGGAAACTTATCCTTTTTTATTGTTTATGGAATTGAAGTTTGATAGCAGGAGGTGATGACAAGTGAGTGTAAAACAAACCTTTCTAAAGGCTTGTCAAAAGGATTGCTATTGGTCGCCTGAATCACGAATTTTATTAGCTGTCTCAGGTGGAGTTGACTCAATGGTTCTATTAGATTTAGTCAGTCATTTACCACCTTCAATTAAACCATGGTTTGCTGTTGTTCATTTCAACCATCAATTACGAGAAGTTTCTGATATAGAAGAACAATTTTTACAGAGCTATTGTCTTGAACGGGAGATTCCTTTCTATAGTAAACGGTGGGAATCAGTAGATCTTCCTCAAAATGGGGTGGAAGCTGCGGCTCGGTCAGCGCGATATACCTATTTTCAATTAATAATGGAACAAGTTGGAGCGACTCACATAGTCACTGCTCACCATGGTGATGATCAAGTTGAAACGATTTTAATGCGTTTAGTTCGAGGGAGTCATTTAATTGGTATTAGTGGCATTAAAACCAAGCGTACTTTTGCAAAAGGCATATTGGTTCGACCTTTGTTAATCGCAACTAAAAAGGAGCTCGTAAGTTATAGCCAGCAGTATGCTGTTCCTTATTACGAAGATGAAAGTAACCAGAATTTAATGTATACACGTAATCGTTATCGAAACGAAATTGTCCCTTTATTAAGAAAGGAAAATACGAATCTTGTTGAACATTTCATGGATTTTTCAGATGACCTAAGCGATATAATAAGTTTAGTTCAACCCTTGATTAATGAAGTTTTTAAGCAAGTGGTAAAAATTAGAAGTCCAGAATACTATGAAGTTGATTTTCCCGAATTAATTACGCATCCTAAAGAAATGCAGCGACAAGTTGTTAGCCAGTTGCTAAGTCAGCTAGCAGACCAGAATCCATTTGAGTATAAAAGAGAGCATATCAATCAAATTGTCGATTTGGCCAATGATTCTAAATCAAATAGTTATTTAACTTTACCAGAAGGATTTATCTGTAGAAAAGGTTATCAGCTCATTGTTATTAGTAAAGAATTAAATGAGCCGAAAAAAGCTATAGATTTCACAGTCATTCTAGAAATGAATCAGTGGCAAAATTTACCAAATGGTGATCGAATAGGTTTATTCAACTCTCATATGCTAGAAGATTCTGTGCCCGGTTTGAAAATTTATCTAGACTGTCACTCAGTTCAACTACCATTGACTGTTCGTCACAGGCAAGATGGTGATCGAATGAGTATAAAAGGACTGAATGGCGGTACGAAAAAAATTAAAGATATTTTAATTGATCAAAAAATTCCAATAGAAGAGCGTAATAGCGCCTATTTGGTGACAGATTTGACAAAAAAAATTATTTGGCTTGTAAAATATAAGGAATCTCAATTGTCTATTGGGAAAGAAACTGATAAAATACAATACATACTCGTTTATCAAAATCATGAGTTGTATTGAAAAGGAGAAAATTAGATTATGCAAAATGATATCGAACGCGTTCTGTTTTCAAGAGAAGATTTAGCAGAAAAAACAGTTGAATTAGGAAAAATTTTGACGGAAGAATATGAAGGTAAGAATCCTTTGGTTATTGGTGTTTTAAAAGGTGCAACTTTCTTTATGTCAGATCTTGTCAAAGAAATTGACACATACTTAGAGATGGATTTTATGGATGTTTCTAGCTATGGTAATGAAATGGTTTCCTCTGGTGAAGTGAAAATCATCAAAGATTTAGATACAAACGTTGCTGGACGCGATCTCTTAATCGTGGAAGATATTATTGATAGTGGTCGAACACTAGCTTATTTGGTTGATTTATTCAAATACCGCCAAGCTAAATCAGTGAAAATTGTGACGTTGCTGGATAAACCAGAAGGACGTGCAGTTAAAATGGAAGCTGATTATGTTGGATATTTAGTTCCAAATGAATTTGTAGTAGGCTATGGTTTAGACTATGCAGAAAGATATCGTAATCTACCTTACATCGGCATTTTAAAACCTGAAATTTATCAAGAGAAATAAATGGTCAATGATGGTCAAATGTGTTATGATTATTGGGAATTAAAAATAATTTAAAGTAACGAGACAAAAAAATACCTTACAATGAGATCACTCATTAGTAGAAGGAGGGCGAATATGAAGAAGAACGGACTCTTTAAAAACGGCATCTTCTATGCAATTGTTTTCTTAGGGATTATTGGGATCGTGTCATGGGCAGGAAATGGCGCGTCAAGCGGACAAAGCAGTGAGATCTCAGCAAGTAAATTCGTAAAACAATTAAAAGAAGATGAAGTTAAAGAATTTAGCATTCAACCAAGTGGTGGGGTATATAAAATCACTGGGGAATATCGTAAAGCACAAAAAGTAGAAGGTAGTACAGGTGGAACAGGATTTAGTTTATTTGGCTCAAATAAAGAGGCAGAATCTAAAAACTTTACAACAGCTGTCTTATCAAATGATTCAACTATCAATCAAATTAATGAAATTGCACAAGAAAATAAAGTGACAATGACTCCTCTTGAGGAAGCAACAATGGGATTCTGGTTAAGTTTATTAATTTCATTTGCTCCAATTCTAATTTTGGTTTTATTATTCTATCTAATGATGGGACAAAGCCAAGGTGGACAAGGTGGCGGCGGACGTGGTGTGATGAACTTTGGTAAATCAAAAGCCAAAGAATCAGACAATAAAGCCAATAAGGTCCGTTTTTCTGATGTAGCCGGTGCTGAAGAAGAAAAGCAAGAATTAGTTGAAGTTGTAGAATTCTTAAAAGATCCAAGACGTTTTATCGCTTTAGGTGCTAGAATTCCAGCAGGTGTTCTATTAGAAGGACCTCCTGGTACTGGTAAAACATTATTAGCTAAAGCTGTAGCTGGTGAAGCTGGCGTACCGTTCTATTCTATTTCCGGTTCTGATTTTGTGGAAATGTTTGTCGGTGTTGGTGCAAGCCGTGTACGTGATTTATTTGAAACAGCGAAGAAAAATGCTCCTGCGATTATCTTTATCGATGAAATCGATGCAGTTGGTCGTCAACGTGGTGCTGGAATGGGTGGCGGACACGACGAACGTGAACAAACCTTGAACCAGTTACTTGTTGAAATGGATGGATTTAGTGGAAACGAAGGCGTAATTATTATTGCTGCGACTAACCGTTCTGACGTTTTAGATCCAGCATTACTTCGTCCAGGTCGTTTTGACCGCCAAATCTTAGTTGGTCGTCCAGATGTTAGAGGACGTGAAGCAATTCTTAAAGTTCATGCTAAAAATAAACCATTAGCTGACGATGTTGATTTAAAAGTTGTAGCACAACAAACACCAGGATTTGCTGGTGCTGATTTAGAGAATGTCTTAAACGAAGCAGCTTTAGTTGCTGCTCGTCGAAATAAAAAGAAAATTGATGCATTAGATGTTGATGAAGCGCAAGATCGTGTGATTGCAGGACCTGCTAAGAAAGATCGTGTAATCAGCAAACGTGAACGTGAAATGGTTGCATACCATGAAGCAGGACATACGATTGTTGGAATGGTCTTAAATGATGCACGTGTTGTTCACAAAGTAACGATTGTACCTCGTGGTAAAGCTGGTGGATATGCCATCATGCTTCCTAAAGAAGATCGCTTCTTAATGACAAAAACTGAAATGTTTGAACAAATTGTTGGACTTTTAGGTGGACGTACAGCTGAGGAAATGATTTTTGATGTTCAATCAACAGGAGCAAGTAATGACTTTGAACAAGCGACTGGTTTAGCTCGTAGTATGGTAACTGAATATGGAATGAGCGATGCATTAGGACCTGTTCAATATGAAGGAAATCACCAAGTCTTTGTTGGTCGTGACTACGGTCAAACAAAAGCTTATTCAGAACAAGTTGCTTACGAAATTGATCAAGAAGTTCGCAAGATTTTAACTGATGCACATAAAGAAGCTCGTCGTATCTTAGAAGAGCACAGAGCTGAGCATAAATTAATTGCTGAAAAACTTCTTGAATTAGAAACATTAGATGAGAAGACAATCAAGAGTCTATTTGAAACTGGCGAAATGCCTCGTGGAAAAGAAGCAAAAGAAGAATATCCACGTGAAGATGGCGCAAGTTTTGAAGAAGCTAAAAAAGCCTTAGAAGCTAAAGAAGCGGAAAAAATGAAAGAAGAAAAAGCAGAATTGGAAGCTCGTAAAAAAGCTGAAGAAGAAGCTACCGTTGAAGAGGAAAAAGGCGCTGAAGAAGCAAGTAAAGAAATTAAATTAGAAAAAAAGGAAGAAGATAGCCACGAATAAAAGTGGTTACTGATTCCAAATAGAAACAAGAAGGGATACAACACTTGCTGTTGTATCCCTTCTTTATCAAAAAACAAATGATGAAAAAGTAAAAAGAGGTGCTTAAAATGTCAGATTATTTATTGAAAAGTGTTTGTTACGATGGTCAAATTAGAGCTTACGCTGTTTGTGCAACTGAAACAGTTGGTGAAGCACAAAAAAGACATGATACATGGAGTGCATCTTCAGCGGCATTAGGTCGGACTATGATTGGTGCTCTTTTATTAGGTGCAACTATGAAAGGTCAAGACAAAATGACCGTTAAAGTTGAAGGGGATGGCCCTGCAGGCACGATTATTGTCGATAGTAACGGAGCTGGCGAAACAAAAGGTTATATTTCCAATCCAAAAGTACACTTGCCGCCAAATGAAGCAGGTAAAATAGATGTTCGTGGTGCAGTTGGAACAGAAGGTACATTAACAGTTATTAAAGATATGGGAATGAAAGAAACTTTCTCAGGTCAAGTACCATTAGTAAGCGGTGAGCTTGGCGAAGATTTCACTTATTATATGGCAAACTCAGAGCAAGTACCATCAGCGATTGGTTTAAGTGTTTTAGTTGATACAGATAATTCAATTAAAGCGGCTGGAGGTTTCATGATTCAAGTCATGCCTGGAGCAACAGATGCAACCTTAGACGCTATTGAAAAAAATATTGCTGAAATTCCTCTAGTTTCAAAACTAATGGACGAAGGTGAAAGTCCAGAAGAAATTCTCTTTCGACTACTAGGTGGGGAAGAAAACGTTAAAATTCTAGAAAAAATGCCAGTAACATTTAAATGTGATTGTTCAAAGGAACGTTTTGCTAATGCGATTATCACATTAGGTCCAACAGAAATTCAAGAAATGATCGATGAAGATCATGGCGCAGAAGCAAATTGTCATTTCTGTGGAAATAGCTACCACTATTCAGAAGAAGATTTAGCTGAACTAAAAATAGAAGCGGCTGGCCTGTAATCAGGACTCGGCTCTAAAATTAAACTAGCTATAAAGGTACGGCTTATTAATGGTTTTTACTTGACAAAAGTAAGTAAGATTTCTAGAATGAGTTTAAGAGTAAACAGGTGTAGGAAAGTCGTGTCTGTTTTTTACTAGGCCTAACCAGCTCAACAAACTTTTTATTAAGGCTAGTTCTTATGAGCTAGTCCTTCGGAAAAAAGATGAAATTTCGAGGTGGCAAAAAACGCCACATCAAATTTCCCTATTTTTCTGCCAGGCCTAACTAGCTCAACAAACTTTATATTCGATAGGAGGAAAAATAATGGTAAAAATTGTATCGTCAGTAACACAGTTAATTGGGGAAACGCCAATTGTTAAATTAAATCGCGTGGTTCCAGAGGATGCAGCGGATGTTTATGTAAAGCTTGAATTTTTTAATGCTGGAGGTAGTGTTAAAGATCGGATTGCTTTAAACATGATTGAAGTTGCTGAAGAGGAAGGTATTTTGAAACCAGGTGATACTATTGTCGAGCCTACTAGTGGAAATACAGGTATCGGTTTAGCCATGGTTGCTGCAGCTAAGGGCTACCAGGCTATTTTAGTAATGACGGATACAATGAGTATTGAAAGACGTAAGATATTACGTGCTTACGGTGCGACCCTTATTTTAACTCCAGGTGCAGAAGGTATGAAGGGAGCAATCGCTAAGGCAACTGAATTGGCAGCTCAGCCAGGTTACTTTATGCCGATGCAATTTGAGAACTTAGCGAATCCAGCAGTTCATGAAGTGACAACTGGTCCAGAGATTCTAGAAGCTTTTGATGGAAAAGGCCCTGATGCTTTTGTAGCAGGTGTAGGAACAGGTGGTACGTTAACTGGAGTAGGACATGTTTTAAAACAAGCTAATCCAGATGTTCTTATTTATGCAGTAGAGCCGGCAGAATCACCTGTTTTAGCTGGTGGTTCACCAAGTCCACACAAAATTCAAGGAATCGGTGCTGGCTTTATCCCAGAAGTATTAGATCGAACAGTTTATGATGGAATTTTAGAAGTAGCCAGTGAAGAAGCTTTACTAATGGGTCGTGAAGTTGCCGCTAAAGAAGGTATTTTAGTAGGGATTTCATCTGGTGCTGCAATTAAAGCCGCTATTGAGGTAGCTAAGAAACTAGGTAAAGGTAAATCTGTTTTGGCCGTCGTTCCAGATAACGGTGAGCGTTACCTTTCAACAGCATTGTATCCAACTGTAGAAGGCGAATAAATGAAATGTACTATAAGAAGCTAGAATGAACCTATTCTTAGCTTCTTTTTTATAGAAAAAATTAAAATAATAAGCAAGAATGTTTTCGTAGTTTGTGAAGTATGATATGATACGAGTTGTAAAATTGATAAAATGCTAATTAAAAACAAGTAAAGTAGAACTTTACATATAAATAGAAAAGAGGAACAAATAATATGTGGAAAATTGGAGATGTTGAGATTCCTAATCGAGTAGTAGTTGCTCCAATGGCCGGAATCAGTAACGCAGCTTTTCGAGTGACAGTCAAAGAATTTGGTGCTGGTCTTGTTGTCTGTGAAATGATTAGTGACAAAGGAATTCAAACTCGTAACAAAAAAACTTTAGATATGTTGCATATTGAAGAAAATGAATATCCATTAAGTGTTCAAATTTTTGGTGGAGATAAAGCGAACTTAGTTGAAGCTGCAAAATTTGTTGAAGCCAATACTCAAGCCGCTATTATTGATATTAATATGGGGTGTCCAGTAAACAAAATAATTAAAGCTGAAGCTGGAGCAAAATGGCTATTAGATCCAAATAAAGTTTATGAAATGGTAGCAGCTGTTGCCGATGCTGTTAAGATCCCTGTGACAGTTAAGATGCGTATTGGCTGGGACTCAGATCATGTCTTTGCTGTTGAAAATGCATTGGCAGCTGAACGTGCAGGAGCAGGAGCGGTAGCGATGCATGGAAGAACGCGTGTCCAAATGTACGAAGGTCAAGCAGATTGGGATGTTTTACGACAAGTGAAGCAAGAGTTAACAATTCCTTTTATGGGGAATGGAGATGTTAGAACTCCGATGGATGCCAAAAGAATGTTGGATGAAGTTGGTGCAGATGGCGTGATGATTGGGCGAGCTGCTTTAGGTAATCCGTGGATGATTTATCAAACTAAACACTATTTAGAGACTGGCATTTTATTACCTGAACCATCGGCAAGAGAAAAGATAAAAACAGCTAAATTACATTTAGAACGTTTGGTAAATTTAAAAGGTGAAGTTATCGCAACCAGAGAATTTCGTCAACATGCTGCATACTACCTAAAAGGCATTTCTCGTGCGGCAAAAACTAAAGTTGCCGTTAATCAAGCAACACATCCAGAAGAAATGGCGCGAATCTTAGATGATTTTGTTGATGCGACCGAAGAACGCGAAATGAAATTAGCGAAATAATTAAAATGTGAGGAATTAATGGAGAAATCCGCTTAATTTCCTTGCTTTTTTTTGATTATATTGGCATTATTAAGAGTAATGAAAGAAAAATGAATCTAACTAAGAAAATTGCGGATAAAGGTTATGTAAAAAATAACTATAAACCCCAGTTCGATAATTAAGTAGAAATGGAGCGGTAAAAATGAGTAACGAAACAAACCAACAAGAAGAATTAAACGATCAATTAAAAGTGCGCCGCGAAAAAATGGAGCAATTACGAGAAAAAAATATTGATCCATTCGGTGAACGCTTTGAAAGAACGCATTTATCAAGCGAATTACATGAGGCTTATGATCGTTTCACTAAAGAAGAGTTAGTGGAACAAAAAGAAACGGCAACAGTTGCAGGTCGGATCATGACAAAACGTGGCAAAGGTAAAGTTGGATTTGCCCATCTCCAAGATCGTAAAGGCCAAATCCAAATATATGTACGTAAAGATGCAGTTGGTGATGATGCTTATGATATTTTTAAAAATGCTGATTTAGGTGATTTTATTGGTGTAACAGGTGAAGTCATGAAAACTGATACTGGTGAAGTGACAATTAAACCAACATCATTGGTTCAGTTATCTAAAGCCTTACGTCCATTACCAGATAAATATCATGGCTTAACAAACGTTGAACAACGTTACCGTCAACGCTATTTAGATTTAATTAGTAATAAAGAAAGTTTTGATCGTTTTACAAAACGTAGTGAGATTATTCGTGAGGTCCGTAATTACCTAAATGAGCAAGATTATTTAGAAGTTGAAACTCCAACATTGCATAACTTAGCTGGTGGAGCAGCAGCTCGTCCATTTATTACACATCATAATGCATTAGATATGGAATTGTATTTACGCATTGCCTTAGAGTTACATTTAAAACGTCTAATTGTTGGTGGTATGGAGAAAGTCTACGAGATTGGTCGAGTATTCCGTAACGAAGGTGTTGATACAACCCATAATCCTGAATTCACCATGTTAGAAGTCTATACAGCATATACAGACTATAAAGATGTAATGGATTTAACGGAAGGTCTTATTAAAACTGTAGCCAACCGTGTGTTAGGTACTGGTGAAATCACTTATGGTGAAGTAACCGTTGATTTAGATACTAAATGGAAACGTCAGCACATGCTAGATGCAATCAAGGAATATTCAGGTGTTGATTTTTGGCCTGTAATGTCAGATGAAGAAGCTCGTGCTTTAGCAAAAGAGAACAATGTTACTATTACAGAGCATATGCAGTATGGTCATGTAGTTAACGAGTTTTTTGAAACATTTGTTGAAGAAAAATTAATTCAGCCAACATTCATTTATGGTCATCCAGTTGAAATTTCTCCATTAGCTAAGAAGAATCCACAAGATGGACGTTTCACAGACCGCTTTGAAGTGTTTATTGTTGGAAATGAATATGGTAATGCCTTTACTGAATTAAATGATCCTATTGATCAAAGAGAACGTTTTGAAGCACAAATGCGTGAACGTGCAGGTGGAAATGACGAAGCGCATCAATTAGATGAAGATTTCTTAGAAGCGCTTGAATATGGAATGCCACCAACTGGCGGTTTAGGAATTGGGATTGATCGATTGGTTATGCTGTTAACAGACGCATCGGCTATTCGTGATGTTTTACTCTTCCCAACAATGCGCAATCACTAAAATAAATAGTTAAAGAATGGAACGTGTTAATCATTTTTGATTAATGGGTTCCATTTTCTTATCTTATATAGAAGAAAGCAGGAAAATATTTTTTTATAAAATGAAAAATGCCACTCCTTTTAGTTAGTTTTTAACTAAAAAAGGAATAAAGTAGCTATTTTTGCGGTGCTTTTAATAAAAATGAATATTCACTCTGAAATGCATAAATATTTAAAAGCATACAAAGAGTAATACCAACTTATTCTTGTTCGGTTTTAAAGGATGTAAGCGTTGTGTAAAATATAAAAAAAACTAGATTTTCAGTTTTAAAAATTAATTTAATTTATTTACCAAAAAGTGTTGACGAAACTTGCTGTAGCTGTTATATTTATACATGTCGCCGGGACGTAACAACGTCTCGACGGAAAACGAAATTAAAAAAAGTTTTAAAAAGTGTTGACAACAAATTAACCATGTGTTAATATTTAGAAGTTGTCAAAACGACAAACGAAACAACTTAGACCTTTGAAAACTGAACAAAGTAAGACGAACCAAATGTGTAGGATGACTCAACAAGGTTGAGTCAAACAAGCAAGAAAGTGAATAATTATTCGCTAGCAAAAACTAATGAGCTTCAAGCATCATTTTATATGAGAGTTTGATCCTGGCTCAGGACGAACGCTGGCGGCGTGCCTAATACATGCAAGTCGAACGCACGAAGTTGAAGAGCTTGCTCTTTAACCAAGTGAGTGGCGGACGGGTGAGTAACACGTGGGTAACCTGCCCATTAGAGGGGGATAACATTCGGAAACGGATGCTAATACCGCATAGTTTCAGGAATCGCATGATTCTTGAAGGAAAGGTGGCTTCGGCTACCACTAATGGATGGACCCGCGGCGTATTAGCTAGTTGGTGAGGTAATGGCTCACCAAGGCAATGATACGTAGCCGACCTGAGAGGGTGATCGGCCACACTGGGACTGAGACACGGCCCAGACTCCTACGGGAGGCAGCAGTAGGGAATCTTCCGCAATGGACGAAAGTCTGACGGAGCAACGCCGCGTGAGTGAAGAAGGTTTTCGGATCGTAAAACTCTGTTGTTAAAGAAGAACAAGGATGAGAGTAACTGCTCATCCCCTGACGGTATTTAACCAGAAAGCCACGGCTAACTACGTGCCAGCAGCCGCGGTAATACGTAGGTGGCAAGCGTTGTCCGGATTTATTGGGCGTAAAGCGAGCGCAGGCGGTTCTTTAAGTCTGATGTGAAAGCCCCCGGCTCAACCGGGGAGGGTCATTGGAAACTGGAGAACTTGAGTGCAGAAGAGGAGAGTGGAATTCCACGTGTAGCGGTGAAATGCGTAGATATGTGGAGGAACACCAGTGGCGAAGGCGACTCTCTGGTCTGTAACTGACGCTGAGGCTCGAAAGCGTGGGGAGCAAACAGGATTAGATACCCTGGTAGTCCACGCCGTAAACGATGAGTGCTAAGTGTTGGAGGGTTTCCGCCCTTCAGTGCTGCAGCTAACGCATTAAGCACTCCGCCTGGGGAGTACGGCCGCAAGGCTGAAACTCAAAGGAATTGACGGGGACCCGCACAAGCGGTGGAGCATGTGGTTTAATTCGAAGCAACGCGAAGAACCTTACCAGGTCTTGACATCCTTTGACCACTCTAGAGATAGAGCTTTCCCTTCGGGGACAAAGTGACAGGTGGTGCATGGTTGTCGTCAGCTCGTGTCGTGAGATGTTGGGTTAAGTCCCGCAACGAGCGCAACCCTTATTACTAGTTGCCAGCATTTAGTTGGGCACTCTAGTGAGACTGCCGGTGACAAACCGGAGGAAGGTGGGGATGACGTCAAATCATCATGCCCCTTATGACCTGGGCTACACACGTGCTACAATGGATGGTACAACGAGTCGCAAGGTCGCGAGGCCAAGCTAATCTCTTAAAGCCATTCTCAGTTCGGATTGTAGGCTGCAACTCGCCTACATGAAGCCGGAATCGCTAGTAATCGCGGATCAGAACGCCGCGGTGAATACGTTCCCGGGTCTTGTACACACCGCCCGTCACACCACGAGAGTTTGTAACACCCGAAGCCGGTGAGGTAACCTTTTAGGAGCCAGCCGTCTAAGGTGGGATAGATAATTGGGGTGAAGTCGTAACAAGGTAGCCGTATCGGAAGGTGCGGCTGGATCACCTCCTTTCTAAGGAATATTACGGAAATCCCACACATTCGTTTTTACTTTGTTCAGTTTTGAGAGGTCTAACTCTCAAAACGATTCATCTCTATTCATTAGAGGTCAATCACATTTTGTTCTTTGAAAACTGGATACTGTTTAAAAAGTAATTAAAGTAAGAAACCGAGAAAACACCGCGTTTTAAATGAGTTTTTTAATTAGTTCTTATCGTAAGATAATGAATAAAATCATTGACTAACATCATGAGATTCCTTCGGGAATACCATCGATAGAAATTTAGTTGTAGTGGTTTCTAATTCGAGGACATGAAGGGTTTGAGAAGCAGAGCGTACTAGCGTACGTGAGCATCGCAGAACACGAAATGGACGAAGAAGTAGGAAGCAATACAGATAAATTAGGTTAAGTTAATAAGGGCGCACGGTGGATGCCTTGGCACTAAGAGCCGATGAAGGACGGGACTAACTCCGATATGCTTTGGGGAGCTGTAAGTAAGCTTTGATCCAAAGATTTCCGAATGGGGGAACCCAGCATTTTTTATAGAATGTTACTGCTAGCTGAATACATAGGCTAGTAGAGGTAGACGCAGAGAACTGAAACATCTAAGTACCTGCAGGAAGAGAAAGAAAATTCGATTCCCTGAGTAGCGGCGAGCGAAACGGGAAGAGCCCAAACCAAAGAGCTTGCTCTTTGGGGTTGTAGGACACGACATTAAGAGTCATAAATGAGTTTTGTAGAAGAAGCGATCTGGAAAGGTCCGCCGAAGAGGGTAAAAGCCCCGTAATCGAAACAAAGTTCACTCTGTTGTGTATCCTGAGTACGGCGGAACACGAGAAATTCCGTCGGAATCCGCGGGGACCATCCCGCAAGGCTAAATACTCCTTAGTGACCGATAGTGAACCAGTACCGTGAGGGAAAGGTGAAAAGAACCCCGGAAGGGGAGTGAAAGAGCTCCTGAAACCGTGTGCTTACAAATAGTTAGAGCCCGTTAATGGGTGATAGCGTGCCTTTTGTAGAATGAACCGGCGAGTTACGATTACATGCGAGGTTAAGTTGATAAGACGGAGCCGTAGCGAAAGCGAGTCTGAATAGGGCGAATGAGTATGTGGTCGTAGACCCGAAACCAAGTGACCTACCCATGTCCAGGTTGAAGGTGCGGTAATACGCACTGGAGGACCGAACCCACGTATGTTGAAAAATGCGGGGATGAGGTGTGGGTAGCGGAGAAATTCCAATCGAACTTGGAGATAGCTGGTTCTCTCCGAAATAGCTTTAGGGCTAGCCTCGGAATTAAGAATCATGGAGGTAGAGCCACTGTTTGGACTAGGGGCCCTTCTAGGGTTACCGAATTCAGATAAACTCCGAATGCCATTGATTTATATCCGGGAGTCAGACTGCGAGTGATAAGATCCGTAGTCGAAAGGGAAACAGCCCAGACCACCAGCTAAGGTCCCAAAGTTACTATTAAGTGGAAAAGGATGTGGGGTTGCTTAGACAACTAGGATGTTGGCTCAGAAGCAGCCATCATTTAAAGAGTGCGTAATAGCTCACTAGTCGAGTGACCCTGCGCCGAAAATTTACCGGGGCTAAATAGTACACCGAAGCTGTGGATAGAACCTTAGGGTTCTATGGTAGGAGAGCGTTCTAAGGGCGTCGAAGCTAGACCGTGAGGACTAGTGGAGCGCTTAGAAGTGAGAATGCCGGTATGAGTAGCGAAAGACGGGTGAGAATCCCGTCCACCGTATGACTAAGGTTTCCTGGGGAAGGCTCGTCCTCCCAGGGTTAGTCGGGACCTAAGCCGAGGCCGATAGGCGTAGGCGATGGACAACAGGTTGATATTCCTGTACCAGTTTCTTTTGTTTGAACAATGGAGGGACGCAGGAGGCTAAGAAATGCGCACTGTTGGATATGTGCGTCTAAGCAATGAGTCTTGAGGTGAGTTAAATGCTTGCTTCTATACGGACAAGTTGTGATGGGGAGGGAAATTACAGTACCGAAGTTTCTGATGTCACACTGCCAAGAAAAGCTTCTAGTTAGAAAGAAATTGCCCGTACCGCAAACCGACACAGGTAGTCGAGGAGAGTATCCTAAGGTGTGCGAGAGAACTCTCGTTAAGGAACTCGGCAAAATGACCCCGTAACTTCGGGAGAAGGGGTGCTGATCGAAAGATCAGCCGCAGTGAATAGGCCCAAGCGACTGTTTATCAAAAACACAGGTCTCTGCAAAATCGAAAGATGACGTATAGGGGCTGACGCCTGCCCGGTGCTGGAAGGTTAAGAGGATTGGTTAGCTTCGGCGAAGCTAAGAATTGAAGCCCCAGTAAACGGCGGCCGTAACTATAACGGTCCTAAGGTAGCGAAATTCCTTGTCGGGTAAGTTCCGACCCGCACGAAAGGCGTAACGATTTGGGCACTGTCTCAACGAGAGACTCGGTGAAATTATAGTACCTGTGAAGATGCAGGTTACCCGCGACAGGACGGAAAGACCCCATGGAGCTTTACTGCAGTTTGATATTGAGTGTTTGTACAGCTTGTACAGGATAGGTAGGAGCCATAGAAGTCAGGACGCCAGTCTTGATGGAGGCATTGGTGGGATACTACCCTTGCTGTATGACCACTCTAACCCTAGCCACTAATCGTGGCTGGAGACAGTGTCAGACGGGCAGTTTGACTGGGGCGGTCGCCTCCTAAAGAGTAACGGAGGCGCCCAAAGGTTCCCTCAGAATGGTTGGAAATCATTCGTAGAGTGTAAAGGCAGAAGGGAGCTTGACTGCGAGACCTACAAGTCGAGCAGGGACGAAAGTCGGGCTTAGTGATCCGGTGGTTCCGCATGGAAGGGCCATCGCTCAACGGATAAAAGCTACCCTGGGGATAACAGGCTTATCTCCCCCAAGAGTCCACATCGACGGGGAGGTTTGGCACCTCGATGTCGGCTCATCGCATCCTGGGGCTGTAGTCGGTCCCAAGGGTTGGGCTGTTCGCCCATTAAAGCGGTACGCGAGCTGGGTTCAGAACGTCGTGAGACAGTTCGGTCCCTATCCGTCGCGGGCGCAGGAAATTTGAGAGGAGCTGTCCTTAGTACGAGAGGACCGGGATGGACACACCGCTGGTGTACCAGTTGTTCTGCCAAGAGCATCGCTGGGTAGCTATGTGTGGAAGGGATAAACGCTGAAAGCATCTAAGCGTGAAGCCCCCCTCGAGATGAGATTTCCCATCACGTAAGTGAGTAAGACCCCTGAGAGATGATCAGGTAGATAGGTTGGAAGTGGAAGTACAGCGATGTATGGAGCGGACCAATACTAATCGGTCGAGGACTTAACCAAGAAATAAACGGTGAAGAACGTTTCCAAAACAATTACTTTTTAAACAGTTCCAGTTTTGAGAGATCAAACTCTCTACAACTAAATAATTGAATCGCAGTTTAGTGTCGATGTAACCATCAACCTAAACAAGCATTTTTTAACAAATTGCAAGCTAATCAAGGATGTAACTGAGCGAACCCCGGAATGCACTAGTGTGCATGAGGAGTGGAGTAAAGGAAACAGACGCAGAGTAGCGCCGCAAGTTGTAAAAAAATTGTGTGGTGGCGATAGCGAAAAGGATACACCTGTTCCCATGCCGAACACAGCAGTTAAGCTTTTCAGCGCCGAGAGTAGTTGGGGGTTTCCCCCTGTGAGGGTAGGACGTTGCCACGCAAAAGATTCAATCGAAAAAAAGGACTATTGAAAAATAGTTCTTTTTTTATACAAAATTTTAAAAATGATCATTATGTAGAATTTCTTATTACTTTTCTCAACTATTCGAATTATGATACAATACTAATTGATAACTATAAGACTATATTTAGTGATTGTAGCAATTTATTTACAAGAAAACTGAGTACTCTGAACACGGCATCCTTACAGCACTGTTTACCGATTGCTTTGGCTGGCAGCTACATCTGAAAAGCATAAAAACCTTGATTTTTATTGAAACTTAAAGTTTTTTGAAGTAATCAATAGAGTTTGACTTATGGTGATATATGAACAGTTTATTAAATAGGAGAAATTATAGATGGAAAAAAATACAATTATAGAAAAAGTTTGTTACACGGATTTAGTTTTTGAGCGAGTAAATAAAAAGCTTAGTAAGACTATGACACAAAATGAAATAAAATTCTTAGTGCTAGCTATTTTAAATGATAACAGAAGTCAATTTGAAAAAATAGGTAAAAATTACTATGTATCTAATATGCCAAAAGGAATAAAATTAGTCATTAACTCTTCAACGTACCGTTTGATAACTGTAGATAAAATTTAACTAATGAGGAGTACTATAAAATTACATATATAAAGAATATAAGTGTTAGTTTACTTGTCTTTGCTTTGTTGTTGAGCTGTCAAAAATCTCTAATGGTAGTAGAACCAACTTTGGTTAGTTAACGGGAGATATCAAATAGGATTGCCTAAAATGATTCAGCTAATGTCGGAAGAAAGCACACTACCTTTTTATGGTGCGAGTGGTTTGTTAACTATTTTAACTGAAACTTGTTATGTCATTGAAGCAATTTCACTTACAAAAAATAAAAGACGTTTCAGTTAATATTAACTGAGGCGTCTTTTTATGCGTATTCTAGTATAAGGGCTTGTTTTTGTAATTGACGCAAATAATTTGAAATTGTTCCAGTATAGATATGAGTAAAAATAGCTAATTCTTGTAAATCTTGAGGTGTAACCATATGTGGCTTTTTGCTAAATTCATAAAGACCACTATCTTCTAAAATAGTCGCTATAAATTCGGAACAAAAGAAGGCTCGATTACGTTGATAATCTATATTTACGGCTAAAGTAATTAAGCCTAATAAATTATACCGCAAGTCTTCTTTATGTTGATGAAAATAGTTTATTTGTTCTTGAATATGTTTGTATTCATCCAAGGTGATTTCACAAGAATAAATTGAGCAACGAGCATTTAAAAAGAAATCATGTGAAATATCTTCTCGAACAAAACCCCCAATAAACGGGTTATTTAAGTCTTTTCGACCAAAACTAGCTAAATCATTCAAAGAAGGCATCAGAGCAATCGAAGCGTGATTGTAGCTAGCTCTAGTATATAATTTAATCGTTTTTGATAATAAACTACTTGTTGCAGTTAAAACTAGGTATAAATGCATGAATAATGGTCATCTCCTGTTCATTCATTAATTAAATACTACTATTTTTTTATTATACAGTAAAACACAGCATATATATATGGCACTTAGGTCTGATTATTAAAAATTGATGTAAATATGAAAAAATAATGAATGAAAGAAAAAGAATTTTTTAGAGATGAGAATAGCGAAAATAAAGAGTTTTCTTATTTTTTTTGATATATGAAGAAATTTTTGATAAATTAAGATAAAAAAAACACAGCGTTTCATTTCTTTTTATGATATATTTGTGTTATCTTAATGGAATAATTGTTTATTTTATTTGTTTTTAATCCTTTAAAATCAAAGGTAATTTGAAACCGATGGAAAAATCATTATTTTAAAAGTGTTATTTAGTGACCGTAAAACAAAAACAGATAGGAGAAACAATATATGAGCCAAATGCAATTAAAATGTTTTATCGAGATTATGCTTAATTTAATTGAAGAGAATGAATGGGAAGATACCTGTGAAATATTAGGTATTGAGGATCAAGATGAGTTTCGTATTATTAATGAAATGCGTCAGGATCAAATGAATATCTTCACTGAAACAGCATCTGCCTATATGGAAGTGTGCATGAAAAAGCATGACGGAATTGATTACGAAGATGAACATTTTAAAGAAATGACTTTGCATGAATGGCTAATTCACAATCGTCCAGAAGTTCCATTCTTATATATTTAAATTTAAAAGAAAAAGCAGCGCCTAATATGGCCTGCTTTTTTTAATTGTCTTCTTCGAAAAGTGTTCCTTTTTTTATTTGAACTAATTGGGAATGATAGATGCCCAGGTTTCCTGAAAATAAATAGCTAATAACACAAATTAAGAATAAATAAGGCAAACTAGCTGTTCCAAAAAGCTCTAAGCCCATGACAAAACATGCAATGGGAGTGTTTGTTGCTCCAGAAAATACACCGATAAATCCTAAACCTGCTAAGAATGATACTGGAAGAGCTAGGAAAGGTGCTAACGTGCTTCCTAGAGTAGCCCCAATGACAAATAGTGGTGTAACCTCTCCTCCTTGAAAACCTGCTCCAAGGGTCACAGATGTGAAAATTAATTTAATTAGAAAAGATAAAGGTGGAAGGTCGCCATTAAATGATTGTTCTAACATCGGTAAACTCAATCCTAGATAAGCACGACTGCCAATAACGATGACTAAGATGATAATTATGATCCCACCAAAAAAACTTTTAAAAATAGGGTTAGGAAACCATTCACTAAATTTTGTTTTTAGATAAGCCGTTAGTCGACTAAAAAGACGTCCAGTTAAGCCGAATAAAATTGCTGCCAAAATTAATTTTAAGATTAGGAGTGGTGTGCTAGTTGGAATTAGTCCCATTTGATAAATGTGATGAGTGGCGCCAAGAGCTAGTGTAACCCAGTTTGCTACTAAAGCAGACCATAAGCTAGGAAATAGTGCTTCTTCGCGGAAATAGCCTAATACGAGCACTTCCATAGCAAATAAAGTTCCAGCTATAGGTGTGCCAAAAACAGAACTAAATCCTGCACTCATTCCACAGATAATGAGAATGCGTCTCTCTTTAGCATTAATTTTAATGATTCGCCCGACAAAATCTGCAGTAGCACCACCCATTTGTACAGCAGTTCCTTCGCGACCAGCAGAACCACCAAAAAGATGCGTGGCTAAGGTTCCTATCAATGTTAAAGGGATTAGGCGTAAAGGGATTTTTTCTTCCCCACCAATCGCTTGCTCAATGACTAAATTATTGCCTTTATGGGCATTCTTTCCAAAGTCTTTATATAAATAACTAATAAAAGCCCCGGCTAAAGGCAGTAAAAAAAGTAACCAAGAGTAATGTACTTGTAAAGCTGTTACTTTTTCTAAAGATTTTAAGAAAAAGGCAGATAAAGCGCCTGTTAAAGTACCAACAAAACCAGCGTAAATAAACCACTTAATCAGGTAAAAGAGAATTTGAGTAAATTCTAACTGTTTAATTTTATGACAAATTGAGTGCACGATAATTCTCCTTCTTTCCATCTAAGTAAATAGAATGAACAAATTCATCTTATTTTACCACAAATTATTCTATTAGTAAGATAAAGTCAAAAAAGACTATTGAAACTAACCAAATAGTCTTTTTATTAACTGGTGCGTTTTAGAAATGCTGAAGGTGGCAAACCATAATATTTTTTAAATAACTTGCTAAAATAATAGGCATCATTATAGCCGACTAAATTTGCCGCTTCTTTAACTGTGATATCTTTTTCATTTTCCATTAATTCTTTTGCACGATTTAATCGTAATTTAATCAGATAATTGATTGGTGATTCTCCAGTTTCTTCTTTAAAGACTCGAGAAATATACGTTGGGCTGATATACAATGTTTGAGATAAAGAGCTTAGGCTAACTTCCTCTGTGTGATGATTTTCTAAATAATGAATAATGTCATTGACGATGGTTTGCTTTTCTTGCTCTTCATAGGAAAGTTTTAGAGCATTGATTTCTAATTGACTAGAGTCGGCATCACGTAAAATATAGATAATCAATTTCATCACCAATGCTTTTAACATCAAGTCATATCCCGCTTCACCTTTGGCTTTTTCCATTAAAATTTCTTGGCATACATCAAAAAATTCTGTTTTAAATTTTGTTAAATGAAGAATAGATGTGTTAAAAGGAAAATGATCACGTGAAAATCCTTGAAGTGCGAAATTGCGAAAACCAATGTGTATTTGTGTACTTTCCATGCCTTTTTGATAACGCTCATGATGATAAACACCAGGATTAAACAAGAGTATTGTTTCTTTTTCTAAAAAAACGGTTTCATCATTGATTACATAATCTACGGCACCATCAATAATAATCGACAATTCGAGAAAGTCATGATGGTGGTGTTGTCCTTCTGAAGGACCATTATTGTAACAATCAAAGATATATAAAATTTCTGGGTTAAATGTTTTTGTATTTAGTTGTAACATCCCCTATTCACCTCTTTCAAGCGCTTTCTATTATACGTTAAAAAATGAGGAACCGCAACAGAACTAGTCTATATATCTAGGTAAATAGAAGGGGATATAACTGAAAATGTCTCGTTTTTTGATGTGAATAGGCAAGCTAAGTCTCTTAAATTGTCCTCTTTTATTTTAGGCAAGAATAAACAAGTTTATCCATCTTAATTAATAAAAATGACCATTCTTTTTTTGAACTATATCCAGTAATCTATAACAATAATAACGAATATGAAAGGTTAGAATTTAGGATAGTTTCACTCGCAAGCCATTCTAGAAAAAGACAAATTCCCAAAAAAGTAAAGAGACATTTTTCTGTCATGGTAACAACTGCGAGTTCAACATATTATAATTAGGAGGAATTTATATGGGAAGCATTAAATGGGTTTGGCAATATGCTAAGGTCTATCGATGGAAGGCAATACTCGCAACTACCTTAGTATTGATTACCTCAATTTTAAGTATTGTGTATCCACTTTTGGGTGGAAGGATAGTGGACGAAGTCATAGATCAAGGGAAATCAGAATTATTACTGCCATTATTAGGTGCCATGATTGGTGTCACATTTATTCGAACAGTATTACGTTATAGCTATCAGATTTTATTTGAAAGGATTGGACAAAATTCACTATTTCAAATTCGTGAAGATTTGTATATGAAATTGCAGGAACTAGATTTTAATTTTTTTAATCAGACGCGTGTTGGAGATATTATGGCGCGAATGACTGGCGATACGGATGCGATTCGTCATTTTGTTTCATGGGTATTTTACAATATTTTAGAAAATTTACTATTATTTATTTGTGCCGTTGTAGTGATGGCTAGAATTGACTGGCGCCTTATGTTAGCTTTAGTTGCAATTACTCCTTTAATTGGTTTTTTAACAATGAGAATGTCTCAAAAAGCACAACCTATTTTCTATGAAATCAGAGAAAGTTTTTCACGCTTGAATTCAATGGTGGAAGAAAATATAAGTGGGAATCGTGTTGTTAAAGCATTTACAAGAGAAGAATTTGAAATCGAAAAATTTAATCACCATAATGATGATTTTAAGCAACGAAATATTGATTCAGCAGAAGTATCAAAACAGTATTTACCAATTTTAGATTCATTAGCAAGCAGTTTGACAATAATTACTTTAGTTTTAGGTGGCTATTTTGTTATTATTGGTCAAATGACGTTAGGGGATTTAGTCGCATTTAATGGTTTTTTGTGGATGTTAAATATGCCAATGCGCATGAGTGGTTGGTTAATTAATGATGTCCAACGATTTATCGCATCCTCCTTTAAAATTCGTGAAATGCTAGGTTCTAAATCTCGGATTCCAATTGTCTCTGAAAAACCTGCAACAGCTTTAAAAGGCTATGTTGAATTTGATGATGTGTCCTTTCATTTTGATGATGACCCAGAAACAGAAGTCCTAAGTCATATTTCTTTGAAAGCTGAACCTGGTCAAACGATTGGTATTCTAGGCGAAACAGGTTCAGGAAAATCGACGTTAGTTAATTTGATTGCACGTTTCTATGATCCTACCTCTGGAACTGTTTTAATTGATGGCGTTGATGCAAAGAAATGGCATGTACGTGAACTACGTGACCATATTGCGATCGTAATGCAAGATATATTCTTATTTTCGGATACGATTGAAGAAAATATTTCATTTGGTGTACCAGGCGCAGATAGCCAAGAAATCGAGCGTATGGCTCGCATAGCAGATGCTAACCATTTTATCGAGAAGATGCCTGACGGGTATGAGACGGTTGTTGGTGAACGTGGTGTCGGATTATCTGGCGGACAGAAGCAAAGAATTTCTTTAGCCAGAGCTTTAATGAAAAATCCGGCTATTTTAATTTTAGATGATACAACTTCAGCTGTTGATATGGAGACGGAGACAAAGATTCAAGGAGAACTAGATCAGATTACTGTCGACAAAACAACATTTATTATTGCACATCGAGTATCTTCTGTTAAGGATGCAGATGAAATTTTGATTATGGATCATGGGAAAATTGTAGAACGAGGAACTCATGAATCGCTCTTGGCATATAAGGGCTACTATTATGAAGTGTATAATAAACAACTTGGAAACTTTGATGTAACGGAGGTGGAACCAAATGGCTAGAAATAAATTTGATGTCGATGAAGAATTAGAACAAGAGTTTAATAAAGAACACTATCAACGCTTATTTCAATATGTAAAACCTTATAAAAAACCAATGCTAACTACATTGTTTGTCATTTTAATTGCAAATATTGCGACAATGCTAGGACCTTATTTTACTAAATTAGTTATTGATGATGTAATTCCAAATAAAAATATGACATTGTTAGGTTGGTTAGCTGTTGCTTTTATAGTCTCAGTATTTGTAACTGGTTGGTGTATGCGGTATCGAATCCAATCCATTACGTTAATCGGTCAAGATATGCTTAAAGATATGCGTTCAGATATTTTTGAACATTTACAAAAATTGCCATTCTCTTATTTTGACAGCCGACCACATGGGAAAATCTTGATCCGAGTAGTGAATTATATTAACACATTAAGTGATTTGCTTTCAAATGGATTAATTAATTTAATTTCAGATGTGATTAGTGTGGTCATTACGTTGATTTTTATGTTTGCGATTGACTTTAAATTAACGCTGTATAGCTTGGCTCTGTTACCAGTTTTATTCATTTTTGTAATGATCATTAAAAATAAACAACGAAAAGCCTATCAAGTTTTAAGCAACAAGCAATCGAATCTAAATGCGTATATTCATGAAAGTATTGCTGGAATTAAAGTAACACAATCATTTTCTAGGGAAGATGAGAATTACAAAATTTTTTCAGAGGTTAGCAATGAATATCGCTCTTCTTGGATGCATGCTGTAAAAGTTCAATTTCTTTTATGGCCGGGGGTTCAAAATATCGCTGTGATTACGACCTGTCTAATTTATTTCGTGGGAATCCGAGGCTTAGGTGTCGAGGTTTCAACCGGTACATTAATCGCTTTCATAGGTTATGTAAATAATTTTTGGAATCCGGTCATTAATATTGGGAATTTTTATAATTCATTAATTACAGCAACAGCCTATTTAGAAAGAATTTTTGAAACATTGGATGTAGAACCAGATATTAAAGATGCACCAGACGCATTTGAATTGCCCCCAATTAAGGGTGACGTCCGTTTTCGTCATGTAACCTTCAGATATGAAGAAGGCAAAGATATTTTAAAAGATATTTCATTTCATGTTTTACCGGGTGAGTCAATTGCTTTAGTTGGGCCGACTGGCGCTGGTAAGACGACCGTCATTAATTTGTTAAGCCGCTTTTATGATATCAACGAAGGCGAAATTTTAATTGATGGTGTGGATATCAGACGAGTGACATTACATTCTTTAAGGAAACAAATGGGTGTTATGCTACAAGACACTTTTATTTTTTCAGGGACTATTCTAGACAATATTCGTTATGGAAAATTAGATGCAACTGAAGAAGAAGTGATTGCCGCTGCCAAGGTTGTTCGGGCTCATGATTTTATTGTTGATTTAAAAGAAGGATACCACACGGCTGTAAAAGAACGCGGTAGTACATTGTCTGCAGGACAAAGACAATTAATTTCTTTTGCACGAGCTTTGTTAGCTGATCCAAAAATATTAATTTTAGATGAAGCGACTTCAAGTATTGATACAAAAACAGAGACATTGTTACAGGATGGTTTAGATAAGTTGCTAGAAGGCCGAACTTCATTTATTATTGCCCATCGCTTATCTACCATTAAAAATAGCTCAAGAATCTTTTATATTGATCAAGGAACGGTTCAAGAGGCAGGTAGTCATGATGAATTAATGGCAGAGAAAGGCTATTATTATCAATTATACCAATCTCAATTTGATTTATTAAAAGAAATATAGATACATGCGCAAAAAGGCTAGCAGACCAGATTTTACGCTAGCCTTTTTGTTATCTAGAGCATTCTAAGTTGCTAATTTAATAAAAATAAGTAAACTAAAGATAGAGAGAAAGGGGTTGGAAAAGTTGGAATTAATTGAAGATGAGAATGGTCTCGAGTTAGTGCATAGAAATGGGAATTGGGTACTAAAGAAAGAAGTGGGGTTTTCACCAGTCCAAACAATGGTAGCAAGTGTGGCAGCATGCAGCACATATGTGTATCAAAGTGTTTTAGAAAATTCCAATATTGCGTACCAACTTCATGGAGTTGAATTTGATTATGAAACTGCATCAGAAGGAACTGTTCATCCAGTGACAAAAATAAATATTCAATTTAAGGTGACGATTGATGAAGGAGCAAGAGAGCGAGCAACTCGCGGTTTGAAATTAATCGCCAAACATTGCCCAGTCATCCAATCCTTGTCTGATTCTGTTGTTGTTGAAGAGATTTTAGTTTTTAGTTAAAAAAAAGACAATAAATGAGTTATTTAGTCGATTTTAAAAAGAATTTGTAAAATAATGAAAGAATAGTAGAGTATTGTTTGCATATTTAAGAAATCCATGTTATAGTTAGTTTATTGATTTTTGTATCGGATTATTTTGGTTTTTGTTGTTTTATGAACTTCTTCCAAGTGCCATTCAAGAACTATAAAAAATTTAGCAACATCACAAGGAGGAAACATATTATGACAAAAGGTAACGTAAAATGGTTTAACGCAGAAAAAGGATTCGGTTTTATTGAAAGTGAAGACGGCGGAGACGTATTCGTACACTTTTCAGCTATCCAAGGAGACGGATTCAAATCTTTAGACGAAGGTCAAGCTGTTGAGTTTGATACTGAAGAAGGCAACCGTGGACCACAAGCTGTAAACGTAACTAAAGCTTAATTTTAATTAATTATGTTTATTCAAAACTTAGACAGAAATGTCTAAGTTTTTTTTATTTGAATTGAACTAAAAAGCTTCACACCTTTTGTAAAAATGGGTGTGAAGCTTTTTTTATTAAATTTGATCAATTAAAGGAATGCCTGTCTCTTTTGCATAAAGTGTCATGACTTTTGTCCAGTTTGTTCCTAATGGGTCACCAGATTCTTTAAATAATAATTTCATCTTGTCATTCTGAGCTTGGCTAATTTGCTGATCAATAGCTAATCCAGATTCAGTAAGGTAAATTTTTTTGCTGCGTTTATCGGTTTCATGAGATTTTTTCTCAATCCATCCTAATTCGGTTAGTTCTTGCATTGGACGATTCAATGCTTGTTTGGATATATCTAATACAATTAAAAGCTCTTTAATTGTTAACCCTGGAAAACGATGAACAAAAAATAAAATTCGGCGGTGTACTTTTGTAATGCCGTATTTTCCGACTAATTCATCAGAAGTTTTACTAAATGCTCGATAGGCAAAATAAAAAAGTGCCAAATTTTTATCAAAATTAATATCTTCTTGCTCCATTGAAATTCCCCCCTATGGCTTTAAAAGTAAAACCGATTATTCATGATGTTAGTATAGCACAATTATTGTTATAAAAAAATAAATAGGTCAATCTTGTTGACTTATTTTCTTGAGAGGTTTATACTACAAAACGTAAAGCAGATAAAGTGAGTTTCAAGGATACAAAATTAGTAGTAGGAGGATTTTTATGTACACTGTTGGAAATTATTTGTTAGACCGATTGACTGAATTAGGAATTAGAGATATTTTTGGAGTTCCTGGGGATTATAATTTGAAATTTTTAGATCATGTAATGACTCATAAAGAACTTAATTGGATCGGAAATGCCAATGAGCTAAATGCGGCTTATGCAGCAGATGGATACGCTCGAACAAAAGGAATAGCAGCGTTAGTGACAACATTTGGAGTTGGCGAATTAAGTGCAGCTAATGGAACAGCAGGGAGTTATGCTGAAAAAGTTCCTGTAGTTCAAATTGTTGGAACTCCTACAACGGCTGTTCAAAATAGTCATAAATTAGTTCATCATACCTTAGGGGATGGTCGTTTTGATCACTTTGAAAAAATGCAGACAGAAATTAATGGAGCGATTGCTCACTTAACAGCTGATAATGCCCTAGCTGAAATTGATCGAGTTTTGCGGATTGCAGTTACTGAAAGATGCCCAGTTTATATTAATTTAGCAATTGATGTAGCTGAGGTAGTAGCTGAAAAACCACTTAAACCTTTAATGGAAGAATCCAAAAAAGTGGAAGAGGAAACAACTTTAGTCTTAAATAAAATTGAAAAAGCGTTACAAGATTCTAAAAATCCAGTAGTTTTAATTGGAAATGAAATTGCAAGTTTTCATCTAGAGAGCGCATTGGCCGATTTTGTCAAAAAATTTAATTTACCTGTGACTGTTTTGCCTTTTGGCAAAGGTGGTTTTGATGAAGAAGATGCGCATTTCATTGGCGTTTATACAGGCGCACCTACGGCTGAAAGCATTAAAGAACGCCTTGAAAAAGCCGATTTAATTTTAATTATAGGAGCGAAATTAACAGATTCAGCTACAGCTGGTTTTAGCTATGATTTTGAAGATAGACAAGTGATCTCTGTGGGCAGCGATGAAGTTTCTTTTTATGGTGAAATAATGAAGCCTGTTGCCTTTGCTCAATTTGTGAATGGGTTAAATTCTTTGAATTATCTAGGTTATACAGGTGAAATTAAACAAGTTGAAAGAGTAGCGGATATAGAAGCAAAAGCTTCAAATTTAACTCAAAATAATTTTTGGAAATTCGTCGAAAAATATTTAAGCAATGGGGATACTTTAGTTGCAGAACAAGGAACCTCTTTTTTTGGAGCATCATTAGTTCCTTTAAAATCTAAAATGAAATTTATTGGTCAACCATTGTGGGGATCGATAGGATATACTTTCCCTGCTATGTTAGGTAGCCAAATTGCCAATCCTGCAAGTCGTCATTTATTGTTTATTGGGGATGGTTCCTTGCAACTGACAATTCAAGAGTTAGGTATGACATTTAGAGAAAAATTAACTCCAATTGTATTTGTAATCAATAATGATGGTTATACAGTTGAACGAGAAATTCATGGTCCTAATGAGCTTTATAATGATATTCCTATGTGGGATTATCAAAATTTACCTTATGTATTTGGTGGAAATAAAGGAAATGTTGCGACCTATAAAGTCACTACTGAAGAAGAATTAGTGGCAGCTATGAGCCAAGCTCGTCAAGATACAACTCGATTACAATGGATTGAAGTTGTTATGGGAAAACAAGATTCACCTGATTTATTAGTTCAGTTAGGGAAAGTCTTTGCTAAACAAAATTCATAATTGGACAAACTATTAAAAAATCAAAAAGTAGCTCGCATTTATGACGAGGTGCTTTTTGATTTTTTATCTATATAGAGTTCAATATCGGCTTGGCGATAAAGCTCATCGATAGTTTGTGAGGGTTTCGATGAACTGCTACCAATTGAAGTTGAAATTCGAAGAACAAATTGATTATCTAATTGGATAGTTAGTTGGCTAATTTGCTGCTTAATTTTAGCTTTTGTTTCTATGATAGCTTTATTTGAAAGTGCTGATGGGATAACAAGTACAAATTCATCTCCGCCAATGCGATAAACTTTATGTTGAGGAAAGGAAGCGTTAAGTAAAGAACTAGATACTTTTTTTAAGATAAGATCGCCAATGTCATGTCCATAAGTATCATTAAAATGTTTAAAATTATTAATGTCTAAAAGAAATATCGTAACTAATTTTTCTTGTTTAAAAAGAGCAGTTAAATCTTTATCAAATGAGTAGCGATTGAATACACTAGTTAAATAATCATATTTTGAAACAGATTCATAATGCAAAAAGGCTTCTTTCTCTGTTTCGATATCTTTTGAAAATTGATAACTAATAAGCATTCCTAATAAATTGTATATAATAAAGACTAGGATAATCGGAGTATTATTCTGGTAAGGTGAGTGAATAAGAAAATTAAGGATAACTAAAACAATGCTACTAGTAAAAATAAATGTGAGACGTAAATAAACTTTTTTATCCTGTACCCAGGAGCTAATAAAATATTGGCTTAACCCGATTAAACAGTAAGTGAGACAGATTCCAATAATCGGTGGTGAAAGTCCATAAAAAAGACGTGAGATTCCAATAATAACTCCAGCAATCAGGGGTGTTATGCCACCGTATGAAAAACTAGCCATTACAAGTGGAACTAAACGGATATCAATTAAGAAACTATCTTGGTAAGAGATTGAAAAATTCATTAGAATGATTCCTGTAATCCCACTCCCAAGTCCCATAACTAATTTATGTATCAAAGGTGATTGATGAGTTAAAAGAGTTTTTGAAATTTTAGATAATAAGTACGCGCTGCTGATTAGGATGGAGAGATTGGCAAGGACTTCTTTAACCATTTGTAACATGTAGATCCTCCTTAATTGATTAACAATGATTTAATAGTAACATAACGATGGTAGTTATTTAAAGCTTGGATGGAACTTATTTTAAAAGTAACTAAAAAAAAGTATTAAATTAGAGAGTAAAAGGCTCTTTTTTGTCAGAATTGTGATACTCTTAAGAGAGCTTAAAATTATGAAAAGAGGTTACTAGTATGAGTGGTTTAATTTACGAACAAAAACATAGAATTAAGTATTACGAGTGTGATGCGACTAAAAAAATTAGTGTACCAATGCTATTAAATATTATGCTCTATGTTTCAGGAAAACAAGGTAAACTTTTAAATGTTGGTGATGATGTGGTTGCACAACATGGTTTATCCTGGATTATTTTGCAGACAGAGATTAATGTAGAGCGTTTGCCAAAGGCTAATGAAGAAATTACTGTGGTCACTCAGCCTCAATCTTACAATAAGTTTTTTACCTATCGTGAATTTAAAGTTTATGATGAAGCGGGAGAGTTATGTGTAACAACTCATTGTACCTTTGCTATGATGGATTTTAATAAACGAAAAATGGTTCGAATTGTAGACGAATTAGTTGCCCCTTATGAGGTAGAAGCAACGAAAAAATTGGTTCGCACGCCGAAGCCAGAAATTGTAGATCAAGAAGCGGCTAAAACAATTGATTATCGCGTACGATATTTAGATATTGATGCGAATCAGCATGTTAATAATGCGAAGTATTTAGATTGGTTCTTAGATTCACTGGGGCTTGAGTTTATTAAAAATCATGAGCTAAAAAGTATTAATGTCAAATATGAAAAAGAAGTGTCTTATGGAAATTGGGTTCAATGTGAAGTGAGTCAAAAAGTACAAGAAGATGGTCGGATTTTGACTGCTCATCAAATTAATAATGATGGAATTCCGTCATGTGAGGCGAGTATGACTTGGCTTCCTCTTTAAGTAGTGGGTTTTTTCTAAAAATATAAAAGGTGCTGACAATCAATGGTTACAATAAATGATATTGCACGATTGGCTGGGGTAGCTAAGAGTACAGTTTCCCGTTATTTGAATGGTGGATCTGTTAGTGCAAAAACAAAGGCTAAGATTGATAAAATTGTAGCAGAGACTGGGTATAAACCAAATACATTTGCTCAAAGCCTCAAAGCTAAGAATACTGCCATGATAGGAACTATTGTTCCTCGTTTAGATTCCTATGCTACGACCCAAGGCTTAAAAGGGATTGATGAACAATTACGTGCTGTAGATTATCAGTTGTTGATTACAAATAGCAATCAAGATATCCAAAGGGAAATTGAAGCTATTTATGCTTACGCAAAGCAAAAAGTAGCGGGAATCATTTTATTTGCAACAGTTATTACAGATGAGCACCGCAAAGCGATTGATTCTAGCAAAGTTCCAGTCATTATCTTAGGTCAACAAGCTGATGGGTATCACAGTATTGTTCATGATGATTATCAAGCAGGTTATATGCTAGGGAAATACGCAGTTAGTTTAGGTCACCGGATTTTTACCTATTTTGGGGTATTTGAAGATGATATTGCTGTTGGACAAAAACGTAAGCAAGGGATCTTAGATGGGATTAAACCTAATGGGAAAATAAAGATTATTGAAACAACCTTTGCAATTGAGGCCGCATACCAAAAAGCGTTAAAAAGTCTTCCTAAGATGGAATCTAGCTATGTAATATGCGCAACAGATAATATTGCACTAGGTGTTTTAAAAGCGGCACATGAATTGAAAATGGTCATACCAGATCAATTTTCGTTATCTGGTTTCGGAGATTATGATGTAACGACAGCGGTTTTCCCAATGATTACAACGATTAAATTTCCTTACTATCAATCAGGTGTAATAGCTGCAGAAAATCTTTATCAACTTATTGAAGGGGAAAAGATTCCAGAAATCATTAAATTAGATAATCAATTAGTTGAACGCGAATCAACAAAAAGACTTAAATAATCCAAAATAGGCTAATTAGGCGGGGCCTCCTAATTAGTCTATTTTAGGTTGAAACAATTAAGAAGAAAAAAATTCTTGACAATGTAAACGAAATCATTTATTCTAAAAATAGAAACCGGTTCCAAATCCAACGTTGATTTGGTTAGGTTAAAAAATTTTTAGAATGAAAAGGAACCGGTTCCTTTAAAATTAAAAGGAGGTATTTAAAGTGAATTATAAAGAAATTGCACAAGATCTTTTAGTTAATCTAGGTGGAAAAGAAAATATTGTAGCAGCAACCCATTGTGCTACCAGATTACGTTTAGTGTTACAGGACGAAACAAAAATAAATCAGATAGAAATTGAGAATAACGCTAGTGTTAAAGGGACTTTTTCCACAGGTGGCCAGTATCAAATTATTTTAGGCAGTGGAGTTGTGGACGAAGTTTATAAGGAGTTTGTGCAGCTAGCGAATATTGAGTCAATGTCTACTCAAGACGTAAAAAACTTAGGAACAAAAAAATTAAACCCAATCCAACAATTTGTTAAAGTGTTATCAGATATTTTTATTCCAATTATTCCAGCGATTGTTGCTTGTGGATTAATGATGGGAATCAATAATGTACTTACAGCTGAAGATTTATTTATCAGTGGCAACTCTTTAATTGGAGCTTATCCACAAATGGCAGGTTTAGCTAGCATGATTAATACATTCTCCAATGCGGCCTATGTCTTTTTGCCTGTTTTAATTGGTTTTTCTGCAGCTCAGAAGTTTGGCGGAAATGCTTATTTAGGAGCAGTGCTAGGAATGTTAATGGTACATCCCGATTTATTAACAGCTTTTAGTTATCCACAAGCGGTAGCAGAAAATAGTGTCCCTTATTGGAATGTATTTGGATTACACATTGCTCAAGTGGGCTATCAAAATACAGTCCTCCCGATTTTAGTTGCAACGTATATTTTGGCAAAAATAGAAAAATTATGTCATAAAGTAATTCCAACAGTTTTAGATAATTTACTAACGCCATTATTCACTTTATTTATAACAGCCTTTTTAACCTTTACAGTTGTGGGTCCGATTACTCGAACAGCTGGAGATATGCTGACTAATGGATTAGTCTGGTTATATGATTCAACTGGTTTTATTGGAGGCGGAATCATAGGGCTATTTTATGCACCGCTTGTGATTACTGGAATGCATCATAGTTTTATTGCAGTAGAAACACAATTATTAGCTGATATTGCAAAAACTGGCGGAACATTTATCTTTCCAATAGCATCCATGTCAAATGTAGCACAAGGGGCAGCCTGTTTAGCAATGATCTTTATTACTAAAAATAGTAAAACAAAAAGTTTGGCAACAGCTTCCTCTATTTCAGCGTATCTAGGCATTACAGAACCTGCTATGTTTGGTGTGAATTTGAAATTAAGGTATCCCTTTTATGCAGCTATGATCGGTTCTGCTATTGGTAGTGCATATGTAACCTTCTTTAAAGTTAAGGCAGTTGCTTTAGGCGCTACAGGGTTACCAGGTATTATCGCCATTACACCTGGCTATATGACTTATTTTATTATAGGGATTATAATGACAACAATTTTAACGTTTGTCCTAACGTATATTTTTAGTATACGTGGAGCCAAATTAACTATAAATCAATCAGAGTAGATAAATAGGAGAAGATAAATGAAGGAATGGACACGAAAAGAAAGATACCGAAAAATTGAAGAAGTATCGCCAGAATATTTGGTAAATTTGGCTAATCAAGTTGAGAAGTCAGTTTATAGGCAGACGTATCATATTCAACCACCAACAGGTTTATTAAATGATCCAAATGGCTTTAGTTACTTTAATGGTCAATGGCATTTATTTTATCAATGGTTTCCTTTAGGTCCTGTTCATGGGTTAAAGTATTGGTATCATGTTGTTTCAGACGATTTAGTTCACTGGGAAAATTGTGGTGTTGGAATTAGTCCTAGCACTAAGTATGATTCTCATGGTGCGTACTCAGGAAGTGGTTTGGTTGACAAAAACCAGTTACACTTAATGTATACAGGAAATACACGATCTAAGAACTGGAGCCGGACACCGCACCAATTAATGGCAATTATGGATAAGAGTGGACAAATAAAAAAAATCAAAGAGCCTGTCATTGAAGGAATTCCAGAGGGTTATACAGATAATTTTAGAGATCCTAAAATGTGGAAACACGAGGGGTATTATTATGCCATTATCGGTGCAGAAAGAAAGAATCATACTGGGACTGCACTTGTGTATCAATCAGAAAATTTAACAGATTGGGTGTTGCTAGGTGAGTTTAATCCTCAGGTCCAAGATTTTGGCTTTATGTGGGAATGTCCAGATTTTTTTGAATTAGATGGTAGTCCTTGTTTTTTATTTTCTCCACAGGGTATAGAGCCTACTGGGGATTCCTATCAAAATATCTATCAAACTGGATATTTTCTGGGGACAAAATTTAATTATGAAACATTGCGACTAGAACATAATGGATTTCATGAACTCGACTTAGGTTTTGATTTCTATGCTGCTCAAACAACAATTGCACCTGATGGGCGTCGTATTTTGATTGCGTGGATGGGATTACCTGAAATTAAGTATCCTAGTGATCAAGATGGTTGGGCACACTGCTTAACGATTCCACGGGAGTTGTCCGTTCTGGAAGGACAATTAATTCAAAGACCAATTACAGAGCTAACCGCACTAAGAGGAGCACATGTAAAACACCAAGACTCACAATACGGAAGAGTACATTTAGGAAATCTATTAGGAACAAGCTACGAAGTGAAAATAAAGCTACGTGTGGAAGAAAAAACAAAATTTGGGCTTTGTTTATTTGAAGATCCGATAACAAATAAAGGGTTGTATTTAGAAGTTGATTTAAATAAAGGGAAATTTAAAGTAGAGCGGAAAGATTGTGGGATTCCTTTTGCTACAGAATACGGAACATCGCGACAAATGAAGTATAATAAAAAAGAAATTAGTCTGCATATATTTGTAGATACAACATCGGTTGAGATTTTTGTGAATGATGGATTAGCTGTATTTACTACAAGAGTTTTTCCAGAAAATCAACAAATTGGAATTGGGTTATTTGTTGAAAAAGGCCTAATGGAATATGAATTAGAAGGATGGAAATTAAATAAAATGGATATAAAAAGTACGGAGAAATAAAACTCCGTACTTTTTCGTTTTTTTTTAGTAAAAGTAGCGTTCCAATTCATCATGCTCATTGGTACTATTTAAGGCGACTAATAATTTAATTCGAGCTTTTGGCCCAGTTAAACCATTAGTAAAAATTACACCCATCTCTCTCAAACGTTTTCCGCCACCTTCATAATCATAGACATCTTGTGCAACACCGTTGAAACAGCGGGAAACTAATACGATTGGGATATTACGTGCAACGAGTTTTGATAAGCCCGAAAGAGTTGCTGGAGGTAAATTACCAGCTCCAAGAGCTTCAACGACCAGTCCATCAGTTGTAGGATTATCAAGTGCATCAAAAATCGTACTATCCATTCCTGCATAAGCTTTTAATAAATAAACATTTTTATCAACAGAAGTTAAATCAAATTTTTCTTCCTCAATTAATTCTTGGAAAAACAAGACTTTATTTTTAGCAATCAAGCCAATTGGGCCAAAAGTTGGTGTGCGAAAAGTAGCAACATTGGTTGTATGAGTTTTGGTTACATAGCGTGCTGTATGAATTTCATCATTCATTACGACTAAGACACCCTTATCTTTAGCCTCATCAGAAGTGGCCACCCAAACCGCACTCTGGAAGTTATAAAGGCCATCTGACCCAATCTCATTGCTAGAACGCATAGCTCCAGTCATAACGATAGGAATATGTTGTTCTAAGGTAATATCTAGGAAATATGCTGTTTCTTCTAACGTATCTGTCCCATGAGTAATGATGACACCATCAATTGCTTCAGAAAGAACCGCCTGTTCAATTCTATTTTTTAACTGTAGCATTTCTGTCGGAGTCATATGTGGAGAAGGACGTTGGAAGATATCTTCAACAATTAAATGAGCTTCCTTTTCAAATAAATGACCTTGAGTTAATAAAGGATTTTCAGAATTTGGAGCAACTTTCCCTGTTGTTTGATCCTCGCTCATTGCGATGGTTCCACCAGTGTGTAAAACTAAAATATTCTTCAAGAAAGTACCTCCTAATAATAAAAAGTTCGTTGAGCTGTTTAGGCCTGGCAGAAAAATAGGGAATTCCAAGAAAAGTGTTAATTTACTTTTTTTTTAAGAATTCATCTATTTTTCGAAGGGCTAGCTCAAAAGAACTAGCCTAGATAAAAAGTTCGTTGAGTCGGCTAAATACTCAATCATCTCGATACTATTTTATCACAAATTAAGGAAGGAATCTCACTTTGAAAAAATATAGTTAGTTAGTTTAGTTTCTTAGTTCGTATGAATTCCATCCAATTTTTAAACAAATTTTTTCCATGCTCATTCCAAGTATTGATAGGTGTATTTAAAGGATTATTTCCTGGGAAATAATATAAGGGTAAAATTGGTTTAGTTAAAGTTTGTACATCACGTAGGTATTCTTTTTCTAAGGTTTCTGTAGCATATTCAGGATGACCAAAAACATAAGTTTCTAAGCCATTATAATTTGTAGCTAAATAGAGACCTGCGGCATCGGATTGAGCTACAGGAATCAATTCAGGATGCTGGCTAACTAGACAGGAATCAACAGTTGTGTTGCGGGAGTGAGGTGCATGAAAATCAGTTTTAGTAGTATTTGCTAACCAGTGTTCAGCTACACAAAAACGATGCTGAAAAATGCCGACTAATTTAGTGGGTAAGTGAATTTTTGGTATTTGATAATACTCATATAAGGCGGCTTGAGCTCCCCAACAAATAAAGAGAGAGTGAGTGTGAGTCGCTTTTAAATAAGTAAAAATAGTCTTCAATTCAAGCCAGTAATCAACGTGTTCAAAAGGCAATTGTTCAACGGGAGCACCAGTAATAATAAAGCCATCAAATAGTTGGTCCCGGACATCATCAAAAGTAAGGTAATTTTCTTGTAAGTCATCGGGAATAGCTTTAGCTTGATAGTGTGTTTTAGGGTAAAGCAAAGTAATTTCAACTTTAAATAGGTTGTTTTGACTTAATAAGGATGCCAATTGAGTAGCGGTTGCTTCTTTAGTCGGCATTAAGTTTAAAATAGCAATGGAAAGAATTGGTTTAGAACTCATATAAATTCCTCCTTAATAAAAAGCTCGTTGAGCCGGTTAGCTCCGGTAAGAAAATAGGAAAAATTGATAGGACGCTTTTTGTCCTCTCGAATTTTTATCTTTTTCTCGAGGAGTTGGTTCATAAGAGCTGGCCTTAATTAGTTAATGAACAGTCTGAAATGCCTGAGCTAAATCCTGAATAATATCATGTGTGTCTTCAATTCCAACCGATAATCGAATTAAATCTTCTGTTACTCCACTCTCAAGTAATTGTTCCGAATTTAATTGGCGATGAGTCGAACTTTCTGGATGTAAAATGGAGGTACGAATATCAGCACAATGAATGACTAATTGAATGAAGTTAAGGTGATTAATAAATTGTTTAGCAGCCGAGGCGCCACCTTTAATTCCGAATGTAACCATCCCACTAGCTCCATTTGGCAAGTACTTTTGTGCTAATGGATAATGGGAATCTGTTTCTAATCCAGGATAGCGAACAAATGAAACGTCTTTTTGTTCTTGAAGCCACTTAGCAACTGCTAGGGCATTTTCTGAATGTTTTTTGGAGCGTAAGACCAAGGTTTCAGAACCAAGATTGCTCAAATAAGCATTGAAAGGACTTTGAATATTGCCTAAGTCGCGTACTAATTGAACTCTGAGCTTTGTTGCATAAGCTGCTTGCCCAAAATCAGCCACATAGCGTACGCCGTGATAGCTATCATCAGGTAAAACTAACTCGTCAAATTTACCATTATCCCAATTGAAATTCCCACCATCAATGACAATGCCTCCCAGTGCAGTAGCATGTCCGTCAATGTATTTCGTTGTAGAATGAACCACAATATTTGCACCATGCTTTAAAGGATTACATAAAGCGGGTCCAGTTAAAGAACTATCGATGATTAATGGCAAATCAAGTATTTTACAAATGGAATGAAATTTTTCAAAATCAAAAACATTTAAGCCCGGATTAGCAATCGTTTCCCCAAAAACTAATTTTGTATTCTGATCAGCTAAAGCAATAATCTCTTCAGGAGACGCATCCTGATCGAAAAAGCGAGTAGTAATCCCAAATTTTGGTAACGTAACAGCAAATAAATTGGTTGTTCCACCATAAATTGTTTTGGAGCTTAAGATATTATCACCAGCTTTAGCGATATTTAGAATGCTGTTAAAAATTGCAGCCATGCCAGAAGAAGTAGCGACAGCTGCAACACCATCCTCTAGTAAAGCAATTTTTTCTTCAAAAACAGCAACAGTTGGATTACTGATACGAGAATATAGATGTCCTTCAGCAGATAAATCAAAAAGAGCAGCGACATCCTCAGCCTGTTCATAAGCAAATGTTGTACTTTGATAAAGTGGTAAAACTCGAGGTTCCCCATTCTTTGGTTGATAAGTCCCTTGTACAGCCAATGTTCCTTTTCCGTATGCTTGTCTTGCTTTTGTCATGTGTAATTCCTCCTTTATGAAATAAAAAGTTTGTTGAGTTGTTTAGCTCCGACAGAAAAAGTAGCAAAAAAAGCACTCGCCCTTTACCAAATCCCAATTAAGGGATTGATAAAGGACGAGCGCGATAGATATCGAGTCGTGTTACCACCTTTTATTTGTTTATTTTTCACAAAATAAACCTCTTCAAGTACCGTGCTTAAGTTAGCAAGAGACTCTATCGCTATAACAGGCGAACCCTGTAGGATTTAAAGACAAAACTAGTCGTTCAATCACTAAAACTCCGAGGCCATGTTCATTAATTTGTGAATTGCCTTTTTACACCAAAACAAGGCTCTCTAAGAATTCATCCATTAATTACTTTTCTCATCACGGTTTTATATTTTCTTTGATTGTTCCTATCATAAATGATAAAAAATAAAAATGCAAGAATTAAATGAAAAAAAACTCATCTAAATTAAATCTAATTCTCATAATAAGGGTTAAGAGGACTAAATTGTTATTTTTATAGTTAAATCAAACTATCAAGGCAGTTATCATGCTATAATGAAGGAATCAAAGAACTGGAAGAGGTTATTATGGGAAAAAAAGAATTTGCAGATTATGGCATTGGCGAAGATGTACTAAAAGCTTTAAATGGTTTAGGTTATTTTCAACCAACAAAAGTTCAAGAGGAAGTAATTCCTGTGGCTTTGGCAGATATGGATGTGATTGTAACTTCACAGACTGGGAGTGGTAAAACGGCTAGTTTTGGTATTCCATTATGTGAAAAAATCCTTTGGGAAGAAAATCGACCACAAGCATTGGTTTTAGTTCCAACGCGTGAATTGGCTTTGCAAGTAAATGAAGATATTGCAAATATTGGACGTTTTCGTCGTATAAAAGCGACATCTGTTTTTGGTAAAGCATCTTTTGAGCGTCAAAAATCAGAGTTAAAACAAAAAAGTCATATTGTTGTAGGAACACCTGGGCGTGTTTTAGATCATTTGAAAAAAGGAACGTTTCCTGTGGATAAACTCGAATATTTAATTCTAGATGAAGCAGATGAAATGTTAAATATGGGCTTTATTGACCAAGTCGAAGAAATAATTGGCTTCTTACCAAAAGAGCGTCAAACCTTACTATTTTCGGCAACTATGCCAGTAGAGGTGGAACGTTTAGCCAGTCACTATATGAAGGACGAAGCAGTATCAATTAAGATTGAAACCACAGAAGATTCAAAACCTAAAATTTTAAAATCATTTTTAATGGTATCTGGGGATAAAAAAATGCCAACCTTGTTAGACTTATTAACAGTGGAAAACCCAGATAGTTGTATTGTTTTCTGTAATCGTCAAGAAACAGTGAATAATGTCTATGAATACCTAAATAAAGCTGGTTTACCTGTGGATAAACTTCATGGAGGTATGATTCAAGAAGATCGTTTTGATGTAATGGATGATTTTAGAAAAGGAAAATTCCGTTATTTAGTGGCTACGGATGTTGCTGCTCGCGGAATTGATGTGGATAACATTACTCATGTAGTCAACTACGATGTACCTGTGGAAAAAGAAAGTTTTGTTCACCGAATTGGTCGAACAGGTCGAGCTGGAAAAACCGGCGTAGCTTTAACTTTAGTTGAGCCTTATGAAAAAGAGCGTTGGGCTGAAATTAAAAGGTACAGTGCTTCAGATGTTAGCGAAATTACGGCGCCAAGTGCACGTTTTGTTTTACGTCATAAACCAGCCTTTGAAAAGAAAATTTCTGAACGTCCGCGTTTAAAAAAAGATAAAGGCACAGTTTTAAGCCAAGATATTACGAAGCTGTATTTTAATGGTGGAAAGAAGAAAAAAATTCGGGCGATTGATTTCGTTGGGACAATTTCTAAAATACCTGGCATTCAGGCTGATGATATTGGGATTATTACAATCGGAGACCAAGGTAGTTATGTTGAAATTTTAAATGGCAAAGGGCCTTTGGTTTTAAATGCAATGAAAACGAAAAATGTTAAGGGGAAAACTCTTAAAGTAAATATCGCACGTCGCAAATAAGTTATATCCAAATAAAAAAAGTGTGGTTTCAAGTTCGTAAACTTGAAACCACACTTTTTAAATTAGTTTGCGTATAATTTTGCTACTTGTTCTTGAACGTTTTTATCTTCCAAGAAATCATCGTAAGTTGTATCAGCACGATCTACTACACCATTAGGTGAAACTTCGATAATGCGATTTGCAATTGTTTGGATAAACTGATGATCATGAGAACCAAATAGTAAAGCACCTTTGAAAGCAATCAAGCCATCATTTAAAGCTGTAATTGACTCTAAGTCTAAATGGTTTGTTGGATCATCAAGAACCAAAACATTTGATTTACTTAACATCATTTTAGAAAGCATACAACGAACTTTTTCTCCACCTGAAAGGACAGATACTTTTTTCATCACATCTTCACCAGAGAATAACATACGGCCTAAGAAACTACGTAAGAAAGTATTGTCACTTTCTTCTTTTGAAGCAAATTGGCGTAACCAATCAACAACGGTTAAGTCGCCTTTTTCAAATTCAGCCGTATTATCTTTTGGTAAATAAGATTGAGTAGTAGTGACACCCCACTTAACGCTACCAGAATCAGGTTCCATTTCGCCCATGATAATTTTAAACAATGTTGTAATCGCAATATCATGTTGGCTGATAAATGCTGTTTTATCTTCACGGTTTAACGAGAAGCTGATATTGTCTAAAATTTTCACGCCATCAATTGTTTTAGAAACATTTTCGACACGAATTAAATCATTTCCAATTTCACGATCAGGTGTAAATCCAACGAATGGATAACGACGAGAAGATGGTTGAATATCATCAAGTGTAATTTTTTCAAGCATTTTTTTACGAGACGTTGCTTGTTTTGATTTAGAGGCATTTGCACTAAATCGCGCAATAAAGTCTTGTAATTCTTTAATTTGTTCTTCTTTTTTAGAATTAGAGTCATTTGCTAAACGTGAAGCTAATTGACTTGATTCTAACCAGAAATCGTAGTTCCCAACGTAAAGTTTGATCTTACCAAAATCAACATCGGCCATATGCGTACACACTTTGTTTAAGAAATGACGGTCATGGGAAACAACAATAACAGTATTAGAGAAATTAATTAAAAATTCTTCTAACCATTCAATTGATTGTTTATCCAATCCATTGGTAGGCTCATCTAGTAGTAATACATCAGGTTTACCGAATAAAGCTTGAGCTAAAAGCACTTTAACTTTTTGACCACCAGTTAATTCGCTCATTGTTTTTTGTTGAAGACTTTCATCAATGCCAAGACCTTGCAGTAAAACAGCCGCTTCTGGTTCAGCTTCCCAACCATCTAATTCAGCAAATTCGCCTTCAAGTTCAGCAGCGCGAATACCATCTTCATCAGTAAATTCTTCTTTCATGTAGATAGCATCTTTTTCTTTCATGATATCGTATAAACGTTTATGGCCCATAATAACCGTTTCTAAAACGCCAAATTCTTCATAATCAAAATGGTTTTGTTTTAAGAAGGTTAAACGCTCACCAGATGACATTGAAATATCACCGGTAGTTGGTTGGATGTCGCCAGATAAAATTTTAAGGAACGTTGATTTACCTGCGCCATTTGCGCCGATAAGTCCATAACAGTTGCCAGGAGTGAATTTGATATTTACATCTTCAAATAAATTTCTATCTGAAAATAACAGACTTACATTACTAACTGTAATCATTTGATTTTTTACCTCTATTCTATAGTATATCTAAATCATTTTAACATAAATTCGGGTTAAATGCGATGTTATAAGTCTTTTTCTGAAAAGAATGTGAGAAAATTGTGGCACTCAGGATAAAGAAAGTAATTGGCAAGATAACGGATTTGGTTGTGTAAGGTTGATTATAAGGTAACAGTACTATCTTTTATTGTTACGGATTGAAGTATTTATAATAAGTTGCGTACTTTCAATTAAGTTACAAATTTCTAATTTGAGCATTAAACCAACAATGTGTTTGCAAAAAGCGGTTTTTGTTCGGTTATTTACCTCTATTTTACATAAATAACGTTGTAAACAAGATGTTATTCTATTATACTAGAATAAGGCACATAAAAAAACTTGGAGGGTACTTAAAATGAAATTTGTTAAAAATGGTTTTTTGCTTGTTTTTGGATTGGTTTTAGTCGTAAGTTTAGCAGCATGTGGATCGAAAAAAGAGTCTGGAGCGAAAGAAGAGAGCTACACTCCAAAAGAATTAACCGTTCAATTTGTTCCAACTATTGAGGCAAACACGATTGAAGCGAAAGCTAAACCGTTAGAAAAGTTGTTATCTGATGAACTCGGAATACCTGTGAAAGTAACTGTATCAACAGATTATAATACAATTATAGAAGCAATGGCTTCAAAACAAACAGATGTAGGGATTATGCCGCCGAATGCATATGTTTTAGGTCATGAGCAAGAAGCAGCTGATGCGATTTTACAAGCACAACGCTTTGCTATTAAACAACCTGGTGGTGAAACGTCAACAGAATTAGCAGATGGCTATCGAGCAATGATTGTTGTGAAAAAGGGTAGTCCGATTAAGAACTTAAAAGATTTAAAAGGGAAGAAAATTGCAGCTCAAGATGTTGTTTCGGCTAGTGGGTATGTTTTTCCTGTAGCTGAAATGCAAAAAGCTGGAATCAATGTTGATAAAGAGATTCAATTTGCAACAGTTAAGGGAATCGATGCTGGCTTAATGGCTGTTTTAGATGGTAGCGTGGATGCAGCATTTAGTTTTGAGGATGGGCGTAATTTATTGAAGAAGGATTTACCAGATGTATTTGATAAATTAGATGCGATGTATTTTACAGAGGCTAAAATACCAAATGATGCGATTGCAGTACGACCAGATTTAAGTGATAAGTGGAAAACAAAAGTTCAAGATGCTTTTGTAGCCATTGGGAAATCTGATAAAGGCCGTGAATTAATCAGTTCGTTATATGCTCATGAAGGTTATGTACCTGCTGACGATAGTAGTTTTGATATTGTTCGTGAATATGCAAAAGAGGTTGGACAATAATAAATAAACGAATTAAGAGAGGCTGAGACCGAGGTCTTAGTCTTTCTCATTTTAGAATGAAAAGGTGACGATATGGAAGTAACTTTACTGGTAACAAGTGATATTCATGGCTATATTCGGGGTACAAATGAGTTGACTGGAGAAGCAACAGCCGATGGTTTTGCTCGTGTTGCAACCTATATAAAGAAGCGCAAAAAAATAGATCCAAACCTAATTCTAATTGAAAATGGCGATTTTTTAGAAGGATCTATGTTAGCTAATACTTTAGCAACGCATCAAGATAAATGGAGTATCCATCCTTTTATCCAGCTAGTGAATCAACTCAATTATGACAGTACTGTACCTGGAAATCATGAATTTAACTATGGAATAAATTATTTGAAAAAGGCTTTAAAGGGATTAAATGCACCTTATTTAGCTGCAAATATTGTTTTAGAGAATGGCGAAACTTGTTGGGAAGCCTATCAAATTGTGGAACGCAAGGGGATTCGAATCGCTATAGTTGGACTAGTAACTTCTTATGTAACGAGATGGGAAAAGGTTGAAAATATTAAAGGACTGCGCTTTTTAGATCCAATTTTAACAGCCAAAAAATGGGTCCCTTTTATTCAAGAGACAGAACAGCCAGACTTAATTGTGCTAGCCTATCATGGAGGATTAGAACGTGATTTAGTGACAGGTGAAGCGACAGAATATATGACTGGAGAAAATGTTGGGTACCGATTAGCTACTGAAATTCCTGGAATAAACGGAGTCATTACTGGGCATCAGCACCGGACCTTAGCCGGAGCAGTAAATGGGGTTCCTTTACTTCAGCCTGGGACACGCGGAGCAAGTATTGGCGAAATGATTTTTGAGCTTCAACAAAAAGAGCAGAAATGGCATGTGAAAAGTGCTAAAGCCCAAACCATTTCGTTGGCTTCTGAAAAAGAAGATACCGCTGTCTTAAAAGAGATTGAAGAATGGGAGCATTTAAGTGCTAATGATCGAAAAAAACCAATTATAAAAGGGTTAGATTCGGTTGAACCAGATGCTTATCAGTTTTTGCACAAAGTTCAAAAAGTTGCCTCAAGACGTAAAATATCAGTTGTCTCCCTTGTGAAAAGTTCAGTTGGTTCAACGGCTTTAACGATGGAGATGATTCTTGAAAATTATACATTTCCTTGTACATTTGCGATTCTCCGTTTTACAGGACAGGAATTAAAACATTTGCTAATTAAAGGAAGAGACTATTACCAATTGAACCAAGCGGGCCGATTATCGCCTTATAAATTAGGGCGAGATGAGCAAACAGAAAATGAATTGATTGATGGATTAACCTATCGTTTCTATTTTGATTCAAAATCGGATTCCTATTTAGTCGAATTAGTTGATGTAGCAGATGATGAGCTGATTGAGTTAAGCTTTAACCATTATTTGGGTGCTCTGAATGGAGAACGTGTGATTGGAATGGAAAAAATCATACAAGAAATAATGATTTATATGCCTGATTTAATTCGTGAGTATCAATTAGAAGAGTGTGTAGCGATTCCGGTCCATGGTCAAGGATTTTATCCGGAGATTAGCTAAATAGACATGAAAAAAGAACGAACTGACTATCCATCCATGATAGTCAGTTCGTTCTTTTTTTTAGACTTAGTGAATCAACTCTGTAAACAAATAAAGTATACAGGCATTATTTGTTAAGACATGTAGTTGATTTCGGTAATATAAGGTTCGATCATAAACGCGCCATTTAGTAAAATCCATCTTTATTTGTAAAATAGGCTGGTCATTTAATTGAGCAGTTAATTTGTGATGCTTTTCTTTTATATAAATTGTATTTAACGAAAAAGGCGGTTGTTGATTAAGCTCAGACAAGGCTGCCTTGACAGTTAATGATTTCGAGCGATACTGCTTTTCTTTTTTTAATTGACGATTTAAAGGATTAAAAGAAAATAAGAGCCCTTCATCAATTAACGGTTTTGTCATTTCTAAAGATAAGGGTAATTCTTCAATGGAAACATGTTCTTTGTAGGTTAATTCATTGGCCGCCTGAACTTTTTCCAAAATAATTTGTTTTTCATGCAAATGAAAGAAACAGATATAGTCAGCTTTTTCCAGATGTGCACCGAATTGAATCAGATCGTTACGACTCCATTCTGAACGGCTAGCATACTGATTTGTTAATTGATAAATAGATGGAGCGACTTCATCTGCTGTATGGTCAGTAAACCGTTTGGTATTATCGTATTCATAAAGACCATTAGCTCCACAAGCTAGTGCCATACGTCCGTTTTTAGCAATATTAATTTGGAGCACAGGCAGATCCCATAATTTTTTTTTAGTGGCTTTTAATTGTGCTAGTGAATAACTGTAAAAGCCGGTTGAATCAGAAAAATAGAGTTGGTGATTAAAGATAGCAGTGTCTATTGGAGCTTCTTCGAAAGCCAAACTCCTTTCTAAATAAGGGGTAAGATCCTTTAAGTCAAACTGCATAGCCTCAGAAGGACGAGGTTCAAAATAGACAGGACGTTCAATTTCATTCAAGGCAAGCATCCAGTTGTTCCAATTATAAATAGCTAGCTGATTGGTTTCTAACCATAAATAAAGTTTTCCACTATATAATTGTGAGTCATAAAAGGTACCATTAATTGTTATTTTAGTTGTAAGTATGTGCTCTTTTTCCATAAGTGTCACCCTTTCCCCACTAAACTTGTTCTTTCCTCTATTTTAGCATTGAATACGTTAAAAGTGGGCTTTTTTATTGTAAAAGAATAAAAAAGGTAGAACTTTTCTAAACTAGACAAATCTGTTCTAAATTAGCATTGAAAGCGCTTTTTATCATGCTATACTGATTTTATTATGAAAGAGGAGGAGTTAAAATGAAAAAGTTTGTCAGTTTAATGGTTGTATTAACAGTTGCTCTAGTAGGATTATCCGCTTGTGGGAGCGGTGAGAAGACAAAAGGAACAAATAAAAAAGAAGAAAATACATTAATTGTCTATTCGCCAAATAGTGAGGATATCGTCAATACATTAATTCCAATGTTTGAAAAAGAAACGGGAATTAAAGTTGAATTGGTTTCAGCAGGTACTGGAGAGTTATTGAAACGAATTTCTTCTGAGAAGGAAAACCCGTATGCTGATGTGATGTTTGGGGGCTTAAATAAATCTAAATTAACTAATGAAGATTTATTTGAAAAATATACGTCTAAAAATGATAAAGATATGATCGAAGGTCATCAAAATATTGCTGGAGTATTAACACCTTATATTACTGATGGCAGTAATATTTTAATTAATACTGATTTAATTGGGGATATAAAAATTGAAGGTTATGAAGATTTATTAAATGCACAACTTAAAGGCAAGATTGCAGCTGCCGATCCAGCCAGTTCTAGTTCTGGTTTTGCACAATTGACGAATATGCTTTTGGCAATGGGTGGCGATTATGAATCAGATAAAGGCTGGGATTATGTGGGTAGTTTAATTAAGAATTTGGATGGAAAAGTTGCAAATGGATCTGGTGCTGTGCACAAAGGAGTTGCAGATGGTGAATTTGTTGTTGGATTAACTTATGAAGATCCATCAGCTAGCTATATCCGTGATGGTGCTCCAGTTAAGATTGTCTATCCTAAAGAAGGTGCTGTTTATCTAGATGCTGCTTTAGCGATTATTAAAGATGCAAAACACAAAGAAAATGCTGAAAAATTTATTGATTTTATGACATCAAAAGAAGCACAAGACATTTTTGGCGAGGAATTGACAAATCGTCCGTTACGAAAAGATGCGGCATTAGGGAATCATATGGTCCCAATGAAAGACATTAAAATCCTTACAGAAGATGAAGATTATGTGCAAAAAAACAAAGATAAAATCGTAAACCAATACACAGATTTATTTACAGAATTACAATAAGAAAATTGTAGGAGGCGAGATGGACAAATGAGTACAACAATTAAAATTAAAAATGTTCTTAAAAAATATGGTGAGAGCGTTGTAATTCCAGATTTATCTGTTGAAATTAAACCCAGTGAATTTTTTACTTTACTGGGTCCATCTGGGTGCGGGAAAACAACTTTATTGCGGATGGTGGCAGGTTTTAACAGTATTGAAGGAGGAGATATTTGTTTTAATGAAACGAAAATTAATCATGTAACTCCACAAAATCGGAATATTGGCATGGTTTTCCAGAATTATGCTATTTTTCCGCATTTAACAGTGAAACAAAATATCGCTTTTGGTTTGCAAAATAGAAAAATAAAAATAGCCAAAGATGAGATTGAGAAGAAAGTTGAAAAAATGATGGATGTCGTTCAAATCCAAAAATTTAAAGACCGCTTACCTGAAAATTTATCAGGAGGTCAACAACAAAGAATTGCATTAGCACGAGCAATTGTTATTGAACCTAGTGTTCTTTTAATGGATGAACCTTTATCGAATTTAGATGCTAAGTTGCGAGTTGATATGCGAAATGCGATTCGAAATATTCAAAAAGAAGTTGGTATCACAACTATTTACGTGACTCATGATCAAGAAGAAGCGATGGCTGTTTCTGATCGAATTGCGGTGATGAATTTAGGGAGTATTCAACATGTTGGGACACCGCAAAATATTTATCATCGTCCGGCCAATGTATTTGTGGCTAATTTTATTGGTCGAACCAATATTATTGAACGTGAACTGAATATGGAAGGAACAGTAGGCTGTTTACATTTAGATCAGGACAATAGTGTACAGATAACGAACTTAGCGGATCCAAAAAATAGACAATCTGGTAAGGTGAAAGTTTCGATTAGACCCGAAGAGTTTATAATTGTCGAAGATGGCTTGGGAATTCGGGCTAAGGTCTTAAATAATATGTTTTTAGGTTTAAATACCCACTATAATGTGGAATTAGCTAGTGGTGAACAAGTTGAAATTATTCAGGAATCAACACTTGAAAAAGTTATTGAACCTGGAACTTGGATTGGCTTACACATTAAAAAAGATAAAATTAACCTTTTTGATAGTCAAACGGAAGTGAATTTGACAAAAGGAGTGGTAAATGATGTTTGGTAAAGGGCAAAAAAAAGATGTTTGGACGTATATTACTATTGGCATCTTCTTACTTTATTTAATTTTATTGGTTCTGCCATTATTTACCTTATTAAAAGCAGGCTTTACAAATCCTGATGGGACCGGATTTTCCGTTGCTTATTTTACTAAATTTTTTGGTAAAAACTATTATTACGATGCTTTATTTAACAGTTTAAAAGTCACGATTTCAGTTACGCTATTAGCCGTGGTTTTAGCAACACCGTTAGCTTATATTATGACAACGGTGAAAATTAAAGGCAAAGTATTTTTGCAAATTCTAATCTTGATTTCTTCAATGGCTCCGCCTTTTATTGGTGCTTACTCTTGGATTTTATTATTAGGCCGAAATGGTGCAATTACAAAATTTATTTCAAGTATGTTTGGTGTGAAGGTCCCTGATATTTATGGGTTTACAGGAATTGTAATTGTGTTAACTCTACAACTAGTTCCATTAATCTATATGTATTTGATGGGAGCACTAAAGAGCATTGATAATTCTATTATTGAAGCGGCTGAAAGCATGGGTTGTACAGGAATTAAAAAAATGGTGAAGGTTATTTTCCCATTAATTATGCCAACTCTTTTAGCCGGGGCGTTATTAGTCTTTATGCGTGCTCTAGCTGATTTTGGAACACCGATGTTAATTGGGGAAGGCTATCGTACAGTGCCAGTTTTAATATTTAATGAGTTTATTAGCGAAATGGGTGGCGATGATGGTTTTGCAGCAGCAATTAGTGTAATTGTCATTGTTTTTGCGATTGCGGTCTTCTTGATTCAAAAATATATTAGCAATCGTAAATCCTTTTCAATGAACGCTTTGCATCCGATGGAAGCTAAAAAAGCAAAAGGAATCCGAAATATTCTTGCTCATACCTATATTTATGGCTTTATTGTGGCGGCGATTGCTCCGCAATTGTATGTGATTTATACAGCTTTTTTGAAAACTTCCGGACGAATATTTATCAAAGGTTATTCGCTAGATAGCTTTAGGTTAGCCTTTGATCGTTCTGGTGACGCGATTAAGAATACTTTTTCATTGGCGATTGCTTCGATTGTGATTGTCGTGTTCTTAGCTATTTTAATTGCGTATGTAACCGTTAGAAGAAAAAATACCTTAACAAATGGGCTCGATATTGTTACAATGATTCCCTACATCGTTCCAGGTTCTGTGATGGGAATTGCTTTGTTATTGACTTTTAATAAACCACCTTTATTATTAAGTGGGACAGCATTGATTTTAATTGTATCGTATGTAATCAGACGTTTGCCTTATACGATTCGTTCAAGCGCTGCGATTGTGCATCAAATTAGCCCTAGTATTGAAGAAGCTTCTGTCAGTTTAGGAGCATCCAATTTAAAAACATTCTTTAGGGTGACTTTTCCAACGATGCTTCCAGGTGTTATTTCAGGTGCTATTTTAAGTTGGGTAACCATTATCACAGAGTTAAGCACAACGATTATTTTGTATACAGCTAAAACACGGACGATGTCTGTGGCTATTTATACAGAAGTTATTCGTGGAAATTATGGAACTGCAGCCGCGTTGTCAACGATTTTAACACTAATTACAGTTAGTTCGTTATTACTATTCTTCAAGTTAACGGGTAAAAAAGAAATTTCAATTTAAATATAGATAATGAGGGATTGATGATGGATAAGAAACAACATAAATTCAAAGAAAAAACCCGACTTCTTTTTTTGAAGTATACGTTTATTCCGATTGTTTTCTTATTCGTTATTTTTGGGATTAGCATATTCTCTTATGCTAGTTGGAAAGTTCGTAATGATACGGTAAAGGCTAGCCAGGAAACAATGCTAGCTTTTAATCGTGTCTTAGCTACATATGAAAAAGAAATGATACGCATGGCGAACAATGAATATGTTTTAGATTATTTAACGCAACAGAAAAAGAGTAATTTAGTTTTTGAAGAATTTTACGGATTTAATTTGCAACAAGAAGTTAAAAGTATTTTTCATCTTGTTGATATGAAAGGGCTTTCTCTGACGTCATCTTCATCTGAGGATTACCTTGCGAATGAAATTCCAAGTTATCGTTTAAAGCGTTGGAAAAATCCGAAGCAGATGGTAATTGATGTTCAAACAAATTATTTTTCTTATAATAAAGTCACTGGATTAACCTTAATCCAACCTGTCGGAAAGGATGGGAAAATTGTTGGCTATTTAATTTATCGTTTGTATGATGAGGATTTTCAAAAACTATTATTTGGAAAGAATGTTGATATTGTTGTGATAGCAGATCAATATGAACGCATTATTGCCACAACGAGTAATCGTGTCAAAGGGCTGATGGGCAAATTCAGTGTAGACGAAAGAGAAGGCAATGAGATCTTGCTTGATAGTAAAAAGTATACTCTGGCAGAAAATCAGGACTCTCTCTATGGAGTTCAGGTGAAAACCTTAATCCAGAAACCGAATTATCAAGAAGTACTTGTTTCTTATTTATTGCTGACGACTATTAGTAGTTTAGTTCTTTATTTTCTAGTCAATTATTTAGCTAAAAAAATGTCAGAGCGCAATAGTCAGTCGGTGAGTGTTTTAATGTCGGGTTTAGATAGTTTAAAAACAGGTGAGTTAACTAATTTTGTTGAAATCAAGACAGGTGATGAATTTGAAGAACTAGCGGATCACTATAATAAAATGCTTAAAAACTTAAATCAATTGTTATTACGAAATGAAGAGCTCACCTATGTTTTACAGCGGGATGAAATAAAATTTTTACAAAGCCAATTTAATCCTCATTTTTTATTTAATATGCTAGAAACGATTCGCTATACGATGGTTTCTGATCAAGATAAGGCACAACGCATCATTTTAACTTTAGCACGTTTGTTGCGTTATAGTATTCACCAAGGTCAAAATTGGGAAATTTTGCAAAAGGATATGGACTATATTTCTGATTATTTAGCTTTGCATCAATACCGTTATAACAATCGATTAACCTATCAAATTGACCTCAATCCAAGTTTGACGAAAGTTGAAATTCCTAAGCTGCTATTACAGCCAATTGTAGAAAATTCGATTAAATATGGGTACCAAAATCAAACTAATTTAACAATTAAAATATCTGTTCAAGCGCAACAAGACAAAATTTGGATTACAGTAGAAGATGATGGACCAGGTATTGCTACTAAACAATTATCCGAAATCGAAGCTAATTTGCGCCAAGAAATAATCAACTTAAGTAGTATAGGGTTATACAATACGGACCGGAAAATTAAACTGATTTATGGCGAAAAATATGGACTGAAAATTAAGAGCAAATTGGGTTTGGGCACAATTGTCCAAATTGAATTGCCGTTAATAAAGGATGATGGGGATGTTTAAAGTATTGATTATTGAAGATGAGGATATTATCCGAGAAGGCTTGAAATTTAGTTTAGACTGGGGAAAAGAAAACTGTCAGATTGTCGGAGAAGCTGCTAATGGAGTAGAAGCACTGGAAAAAATAACTAAATTGAAACCCGATATTTTATTACTAGATTTAAATATGCCGTTAAAAAATGGCTTGATGGTTCTAAAAGAAAGCTATCAAACAGCGTTATACAGCACGATTATTATCTCAGGATATGATGATTTTGAAAAAGCGAAGGAGGCAATTAAGTACGGGGTTACAGAGTATTTATTGAAGCCAGTAGATCATGAAGAACTGATTGTTGCACTGAGAAAAGCGCGAGAAGCAATTGAGTTAAAGCAACAATATCAATTTTTACAAGAGAAATTAAATGGAGTAGAAGATGTAGACATTCTTGATTTTAAGCGAATTACAAATCGTCATAAATTATCAAAAGAAGTTGCACGCTTAATCAGTTTTATTGAAGAAGAGTACAGCCAAAAAATTCGATTACAAGACTTAGTTTTTGAGTTGAATCGTAGTAAAACTTATTTAAATCAAAAGTTTAAGTTAGAAACAGGCTATACATTCAATGAGTATTTAAATCGTTATCGAGTGTATCAAGCTATTTATCTTCTGAAAAATAGTGATGAGAAAATTAGTAGCATCGCGCTTGAGGTAGGTTTTAGCAATTATCGCTATTTTATTGATATATTCAAAAAATATACACAAGTATTGCCTAGCGATTTTGCAAGTTATTCAAAAGGCTATGTGCCAGAAGCATAAAAAAGGAGTCAAAACATGCCAAATAATGACAATGTTTTGACTCTTTTTATTCATTCATTAAGCTTTTTTAGCGACTTCTTTTTTAGCAATCGCTGGTAAAATCATACCTAGTGCAATAAAAATAATCGGTGTGATGATGTTTAAAGTAAATTGGAAAACCCATGCTTTTGGATCTGCAGCATAATCGATTTTCGGCACCATACCTAAGATACAAGCAAAGGCGGTAAAGAGGAAACACCAAGCGCCAATGACATATCCAATTTTATGATTTTTTACAAATTTGTACTCAGAAGAGAAATTTTTATGCAATTTGTTTAACATCATATAGGCAAAGAATACCCATAAATAACGAAGTGGCATCACAACAGCATTTAAATTCAGCAACCATTTATATAAATCATTCATACTACCAATCCCAATAGCAGGCACAATAATTAGAATACTAACTAAAATTCCGGTCATAGCGTAGCCATTGACTGGCGTACCTTTGCTATTTAATTTAGCTAATTTGCGTGGAATATATTCTTCATCAGCATCGCCAAGTAAGATTTTTAGCGGAGCATCGATTGAGAAGGCTAAGGCTGATATTTGAGCCATTGTATTGGCAATCGCATATAAAATCATAAAGAAGTTTCCAACTCCATAATAAGCACCTAATCGTTGAAAGGCGTCATATGCACCATTAGCCATTAAATCATCAGGAATATTGTTACTATCAAATAGCATACCCATTGCAAAGGAACCCAACAAGGCACAAACAGCAACCATCGCTGCTAAAGCTAACATCCCTTTAGGAAATTCTTTAGAAGGATTTTTTGTGTTGTTTACGTAAGGTGAAATTTTTTCAGCTCCACCAACTGCAAAGACTAACATTGATATTGTTGTGAAATAAGCAAAATTAAAAGTCGGTAAATAGGTTTTTATATCGCCCATATTTGGTGTGGCAAAAGATGCACCACGAAGAGCAGGAGCGGTTACGGCTAATAAAATAAATAATAAAGACATGACAAACATTGCCATTCCTGCAATACTACCAATTCTTTTTAAAGTGGTTAAACCCTTTGATGAAACCCATAGAAAGACTAAGAAAATGACTAAACTAATTAGAGATACAGTTAGGGCTGGTGTATCATTCACTAGATTTCCATTTTGTTTAAATGCCCAACCAAGAGCGATTAAAATTCCTTGTGGTTTTTGTGCTAAATAAGGAATATGCACCACCCAGTATGTCCAAGCAGCGTAATAAGCCAGCTTCTTAGTGGTTGTTTCTTTAATCCAGGTACTAACTCCCCCATTGCCATCTTTAAAAGTCGAACCTAATTGACCGACAATTAATGCATATGGAACAAAGTATAAAAGCATAATTAAAATCCATGATGTAATAACTGAAATTCCTTGAGTTGCATAGTTGTTTACAACATTTCCTAGGCCCCAAACCGAAACAAAGGCAATTAAGGCCACGTTATACCAACGTAACTTTTTCTCTTCTTTCATTCAATGAATCGTCCTCTCTGTTTACAATTAAAATGAATCATATAAGTTCAAAGGATATCAAAAGATACCGTTTTTATCATAAACCGATTTATATAAGGAAACAACTATTTTCTTTGGTTTCTAACAGTTTGATTAGTCTTTGATTAAGGGATTGTTATTTAATGAACATGAGTATTAATTAAACAAAATGAGAGTGTTTCTCTTTCGTATTGGGGTTATAAGTGGGATAATGAGAATAAGGCAAAAATAAGCTAGTTTTTCAGAATATTTTATAGAGGATAAATGGGAATTTGGGGAGATAAAATCAATTAATATCGTTTTATCTATCACTATTCTTAATAAAAAGCGCTGATTAGTGTATAGGCTAGCCTTTGTAATTAGAGCTAACCGGCTCAACAAACTTTTTATTTAAGGAGGAAATTATGAAGAATAAAGGAATATGGTTACTTCAAGAAACAACTCCAGAACAATTGCAACGAGTGAAGGATTTAGCGCCGGATTATGAGGTTATTGATGGGTTTTCAGACTCAACTTTAAATTTTCCTGCAGCTGATATCGAAATAGTTTATGGCTGGAGTTCAGCAAAATCTGATTTTTTATTAGAAAATAAGGATAGTCACTTAAAATGGATTCAAGCAAAATCTGCAGGTGTGGATACCATGAATCTGTCTTTACTAAACGAAAAAAATATTATTTTGACGAATGCTAGCGGAATTCATGGTGTTCCTATCGCTGAGTCAGTTTTTGGTATGCTGTTAGCTGATACTAGAGGGATTAAAAAGGCTATCAATCAACAAACAAATAAAGTCTGGTCACAAACAGAAAGTTTAGTAGAGCTAAAGGGCAAAACTATGATGATTATTGGAATGGGCCAGGTTGGAAAAGAAGTTGCTCGTCTAGCGCAGGCTTTTGGATTAAATGTGATTGGTGTTAATCGAAGTGGAAATCCTGTAACAGAAGTCTCTGAAATTATTAAGCAAGATCAAATTCCAAAACATATTAAAAGAGCCGATTTTGTTGTTAATATTTTACCGTTAACTTCAGAAACAACCAATTACTATGATGATTCTTTTTTTACAAGCATGAAAAAAGGTGCTGGTTTTATTAATGTTGGAAGAGGGCCGTCTGTAGATACAGATGCTTTAATTCGCCAGATAAAAAATGGGCAGATTGGTTTTGCCGGTTTAGATGTTTTTAAAGAAGAACCTTTGGCAAAAGATAGTCCATTATGGGATTTACCAGAAGTCTTGATTACGCCCCATATTAGTGGAGTAGCTGAACATTTCAAGAAACGTTTATTTGCTATATTTGAAGAAAATCTTACGGCATATGTTGCCGGAGAAGAGTTGCCCCGGAATGTCATTGATTATAAATACAATTATTGAAAAATCGGTAGTAAAGTAGAACAGAAACTCGTTTTCTGTTCTACTTTTTTATCATGGTTCTTGTTGCTTTAGCAACTTAGAACCATGATACGCATCCATCAAAGATGGACTGTGGTCCTAAAATGTTGGTTTACTGAGGTTCTTGTTGCTTTAGCAACTTAGAACCATGATACGCATCCATCAAAGATGGACTGTGGTCCTAAAATGTTGGTTTACTGAGGTTCTTGTTGCTTTAGCAACTTAGAACCATGATACGCATCCATCAAAGATGGACTGTGATCCTAAAATGTTGGTTTATTTAAATAAATACAATATTGTACATGGCTTCGTGAAGCGTAATGCTTTTAAATAAGGGTTTTAAAGAAATATGCTTCTACTTCATTTGTATTTTTTATCCAGATATAGAGGTTAAATTGACACAGATTTTTTTCGCTGTTATATTTCTAAAAGAGTCTTACTTAATACAACGCAAGGAATGTGTCTAATAGAAAGATAATGAGAAGGAGCAAATAAATAATGAAGAAAAAGAGTAGTTGGTTAGTGATTAGTTTTATTGCATTAAGTTTAGTTGTGGCAGGATGTACTGGAGGAAATAGTGATAAAGCCAGTAGTGCTGATAAGAAAGAAAAAAATGGGTGGGAGCAAATCAAAGAAAAAGGTGTGTTAACTGTAGCAACATCAGGAACCTTATTCCCTACTTCTTATTATGCAAAAGATGAAAAGGAATTAACTGGTTATGAAGTTGAAATCGTTAAGGAAATTGCCAAACGCTTAGATGTAAAAGTTAAATTTGTTGAAATGGGTTTTGATGGCATGTTGTCAGCTATTAATAGTGGGCAGGTCGATACAGCAGCGAATAATATTGATTTATCAGATAAGCGTAAAGAGAAATTCGCTTTTTCTGAGCCTTATAAATATTCATTTGCCAGTATGGTTGTACGTAAATCAGATCAATCTGGGATTCATTCTTTAGAGGATCTGAAAGGTAAAAAATCTGCGGGAGCAGCAACAACCACTTATATGAAAATTGCTGAAAAATTTGGAGCAGAGAGTGTCGTGTATGACAATGTAACTAACGATCAATATTTATTAGATGTAGCAAATGGTCGAACAGATGTCATCTTAAATGATTATTACTTGCAAAAAATGGCGACAGAAGCACTTCCAGAAATTCCAGTCGAAATTAACCCAGGATTATTTTATAATCCTAGTCAAGCTGGCTTAGTAATGAAAAAAGAAAATACTGAACTGAAAACTAAAGTGGATGATGCAATTACTGAAATGAAAAAAGATGGCACTCTAAAAAAATTATCTGAACAGTTTTTTGGTGGAGCAGATGTGTCAAAAGAAGCAGATGTGAAAATTACTAAAGTAGTCGAGGTAGAATAGGAGTCGAGAATATGAGCGGAATTCAATGGCAGTATCTCTTTAATCCGAGTTTAGCGCTAGAAAGCTTACCGTTTATTTTACAAGGTTTGGGTTATACGCTTTGGATTTCAGTAGTAAGTATGACTTTTGGAACAATTTTAGGGTTCTTTTTAGCACTATTTAGATTATCTAAATTTAAAGTATTAAACTTGTTAAGTCGTATATATATTTCCTTTATGCGAGGAACGCCTATGTTGGTTTTCTTATTTATTCTTTATTTTGGCTTTCCTTTTATTGGAATCAAGTTTGACGCTGTTACTGCAGCTGTGCTTGGCTTTAGTTTGCATAGTAGCGCCTATATCGCAGAGATATTACGTGCTTGTTTAAACTCGATTGATAAAGGGCAATGGGAGGCATCATATGCATTAGGTATGCCGTATTTTTTCATTATGCGCAAAATCATCTTACCGCAAGCTTTGCGGACTGCAATTGGACCCTTAAGTAATGTTTTGCTAGATTTGATTAAAGGAACTTCTTTAGCGGCAATGATTACAGTTCCTGAAATATTTCAACAAGCAAAGATTGTTGGTGGTCGAGAATTCGATTATATGACAATGTATATACTAGTGGCCTTGGTCTACTGGGGAATTTGTAGTCTATTCACCATTTTACAAACTATTTTGGAGAAAAAGTTTTCTCTTTATACAAACTGACTAGCTGTTAAAAAGAGTAATTAGTAAAGGTAGCTAAAAGAAAGGACTATGAATTGTTTTTTCATAGTCCTTTCTTCTATCTAGTGGTTTTACGTTTAATTAAATCAAATTCTAAAGGCAATAAAGGTAGGTTTTTATATAATAGTTGATTAAAGATGATTGTAAAGGCATTTTGAGCTTGTTTAGCAATTGGGTAATCAATCGTGGTGATATCCAATAAACGTGAAATTTCAATATTATCAAAACCAACGACTGAAAAATCCGTTGGAATGTTGTAGCCTCGTCGACGAGCTTCTGCGACTAATCCTGCAGCAACAGCATCTGAACTAGTTGCAAAGCCATCTGGTTTGTCAGATTGTTCTGCATACCAATCAAGAATCGCTTCCCCGTCTTCGATGGAGTTTAAGCCTTTAAACTGTTGTTCAAGTTTTGGATCTAATTTATATTTTTGACAAAAGTCAGCGTAAGCTTGCATGCGGCTCTTGGTATTTAATCCTCGTGTACTGCCATATAAATTGGCAATGTTACGGCAACCAGAAGCGTAAAGGTGTTCTAAACCTAACATGTACCCTTGGTAATGGTTCATAAAGACAGAAGGAATGTGCTTTGAATCAACTCGTTGCCAAGTAACAATCGGGCCATATTTTGTGAAAGGTTCAAGTTGATCCCAATCATTTAAACGAATCACTAAAACTAAACCATCTAATTGTTTATGGCGCAGCATTTCAAAGGCATCTAATTCTTTTTGCTTGTCGCCACCAGTAATAAATAAAGTGACGTTATAGCCTTCTTTCTGAGAGGCTAACGTAAAGCTTCTTAGAAACACAGTCAAAGAGTCTGAAAAATCAGGTGCGATAATGCCTAACATTTTAGTCGTACCTGTTTTTAAAAATACAGCATTGCGATTAGGTACATAATCTAATTTTTTGATAACAGCTTCAACTTTAGCTCGAGTGTCATCGCTGACATAACCGTTGCGATTAATTACACGAGAAACAGTTGCTGAAGAAACACCAGCAATTTTAGCAATCTCATTAATATTAGCCATTTTTCACCCATCCCTTCAAACTATCTCTAGTATAGCAAAAAGCGAGCTTCAAATGTAGGGAGTTAGGCAGAATATATGGGAATAAGCCTTTAAATTGTGACAACTTTTTATGAATCTTTCATATAATAATAAAAAATTCTTGCCACAACAAAATAAAACAGCTATCATCTAATAGATATAGTAAAAAGTTAAAGGAGTGCTTTATGGATAAACGTTTGTCATTATCATCTTATATATTTATTGGATCAATGTTATTTGGACTTTTTTTTGGAGCTGGAAATTTAATTTTTCCCGTACATATGGGACAGGAAGCAGGCACAAATATTTTGCCAGCTACACTAGGTTTTCTTGTTACTGGTATCGGCTTACCTTTTTTAGGGGTTGTTGCGATTGGTGTTTCTAAAAGTGACGGGCTGTTTGACTTAGCCAGTCGTGTTCATCCAATCTATGGTATTTTTATGACTGTTGCCCTTTATATGACGATTGGACCATTCTTTGCTTTGCCAAGAACGGGAACTGTTTCGTATGAAATTGGAATTGCACCTTATTTACCAAGCCAATACCAAACAATAGGTTTACTGGTATTTACAGTGATTTTCTTTGCGATTGCGTTAGCTTTCTCAATGAAACCGACTAAAATTTTAATTTGGGTTGGGAAAATTTTGAACCCTCTCTTTCTTGTTTTTCTAGCTATTTTGATTGTTACTGCTTTTCTAAAACCAATGGGCGTAATTTCTGAAGCAGCGGTACATGGCAATTATGTTACCGAGCCATTTATTACAGGATTCACCCAAGGGTATAATACAATGGATGCATTAGCATCATTGGCTTTTGGGATTATTGTTGTTCAAACAATCAAGGGTCTAGGTGTTCGAAATCCTTCTAATATTGCGATTGATACGATTAAATCTGGAATTGTCAGTGTCATTTTAATGGCAGTTATCTACGGTAGTTTAGCTTATATTGGAGCGACTAGTGTAGGTCAATTTGAAGTATCTGAAAATGGTGGAATAGCGTTGGCACAAATTGCCCAACATTATTTTGGTTCGTTTGGTAGCGTATTGTTGGCTATTATTGTAACAGTCGCCTGTTTAAAAACTGCGATTGGACTAATCACCGCTTGTTCAGAAACATTTTGCGAAATGTTTCCCAATTCATTTAGCTACCGGACTTATGTCATTTTATTTACACTGTTAGCTTGTGGAATTGCAAATGTGGGCTTAACTAAGATTATTTCGTTATCAATACCTGTTTTAATGTTCTTATATCCTTTAGCAATTACCTTGATTTTCTTGGCACTATTGTCCCCATTATTTAAAAACCGCCAAGTTGTTTATGTAACGACAACGATATTCACTATTTTTGTCAGTATTGCTGATGGCTTAAATGCTTTGCCAGCTGGTATTAAATCAATTAGTTTTATCGATAATATTCTAGCATTCTACAGTCGCTATTTGCCTTTATTTGATATCGGTATGGGCTGGGTTTTCCCAGCAATTCTTGGTTTAATTATAGGTTGGATTATTAGCTTAGTAAAAAAACAAGAGCTACGTTTTTAATTAGTAAATCAACGTATGGAGTCTACATTTGAGAAAATGGCCTCCATACGTTTTTGATTTTATCCATTTTAATATAAAAAGTCCTTGAGCTTTACGTAACGTATAGGTGTAAGATAAGTTTTATCAGGAGGTGTTGGAGTTGGAATATACAGTTAAAAAATTAAGTGAACTAGCTGGAATCAGTGGTCGGACATTACGCTTTTATGATCAAATTGATTTATTAAAACCCAATAGAATCAATTCATCAGGTTACCGGATTTACGGTGGCAAAGAAGTCGATCGTTTGCAGCAAATTCTTTTTTATCGTAACTTAGGGTTGCCACTTGAAGAAATTAAAGAAGTATTGGATGCACCAAATTTCGATAGTGAAACAGCTTTAACCGCGCATTACCAACAGTTACTAGAACAACAACAGCAACTGAATAAATTAATTGCAACGGTTGAAAAAACGTTACAAGTGAAAAGAGGAATGAGTAGTATGACAGATAAAGAAAAATTTGAAGGCTTTAAAAAAGAGTTGATTGAGAAAAATGAGATGCAATATGGTGATGAAATTCGCGAAAAATATGGCAATAAAGCTGTAGAAGAATCAAATCAAAAAATGGCAAGTATGAGTAAAGAAAAATACGAAGCTTTTGAAAAATTGGGAAATGAATTGTTAGAAGAGCTTGAAGTTGCAATGAACGACCAGAATCCTCAGGGTACAGCAGGACAAAGAGTTGCTGCCTTACACAAGGAATGGTTAAGCTTTACTTGGGGAAGTTATTCTAAAGAAGCACATCGCGGTTTGGCCGAAATGTATGTTTCAGATCCACGATTTACGGCTTACTATGATGAAAAGGCTGGAGACGGCGCGGCTAGTTATTTACGTGATGCAATTGTAGCCTACACGAAATAAAAAAAACAGAGTAGAAAATCTACTCTGTTTTTTTGACTAGATATACCTAAGTCCTTGTGATTACTTTTAAATTAGTTAGAATTTTTATTGATGAAAGCTACAAATGAATCTGCAATAGTTTGTAGGAAGCCAACTGATGCAGGTACTACTTTTCCATCTTCGCCAATTGCTTTAGATGCATCAATATAAAGTTCAGGTTGAGCCATAACTGGACTATCGCCAAACACTAATGATTGACGGATTTGGTGGTTGGCTAATGCACCAGAAATACCTGCTGGAGAAACTGAACCAACAAGAACTGGTTTACCTGGCCAAACACTTTCGCCCCAAGGACGAGAACCAACGTCGATAGCATTTTTCAATGATGCTGGCATACCGCGGTTATATTCTGGAGTTATAAATATATATGCATCTTGCTCTTTCATTTCTTTACGGAAACGATTATAGCTTTCGACACCATCTATTTCTAAATCTTCATTGTATACTGGTAAATCACCAATTTCAATAAAAGATACTGTGTAATCAGCTGGGAATAATTCAGCTAATTGTTTTGCTACAATTTTGTTTAAAGAATCTTTACGTAAACTTCCTACTAAAATCCCGATTTTTTTTGTCATAATTAATTACCTCCGAATGAATTATTTTTGTTTTTATCTTGTAAATGAATTATACCTCGTTTACTTACTTTTTACAAGTGAAATGTTTTAAAATTTTTTCCTTTGGGAATTTCAGACTGATTTAGCGCCTATTTTCTCAAGTTGAGCTTATGTTAGTTGAACTGTCAAAAATTAAAAGAGAACATAAAAATAATCATTAAATGGATGGTTTATTTACAGATGATGAAACAAAAGCTTCTTTTCTAAGATATTAAATCATGCTAATATCATTATTTTTTGTATTGGTAGATGAATTATAATGTCATTTTAGATTGATGGGCGAGTAAAGTTGGTAGAAAGAAGTCCATAAAGAGTTACTTTTTATTTGTTGAAATTCTATACTTTTAAATATAAAATTGGTAAATAGAGGTGATAGTTTTGGTAAATAAATTTAAGTATACGCTTATATGTTTATCTATAGGAGTACTCATTTCGTTATTATTTGTATTTAAGATTGATGAAAAAGGATTTTTAATATCTGTTACAAATGTTTTATCGTTATTGATTTTTAAAACGGATTCTTTGTATAATCTGGTTTTTAGTCAATCAATAGCTGTACAGAATATGATTTATGGAGTGACCAACGTACTCTCTGTAATGATCTTTGGCCTATTAATAGATTTTTTTAGAGACGTAAAAAAAAGATAGAAAAAAGTGGTGAAAATCAATTATCGATTTTCACCACTTTTTTTCTTTTTAATAGGAGCAAATCGCTACATGAGAAGTTCCATTTAAGGATACATTATATAACGCGATGATAATAATATACCCTTCTTGATTGCGAAACAAATCGCAAGCGTATTTCATCAGTTTTAGTTATTATTATCAACACATATATTAATTATATTGTTAGGAGTATTTTTTATAATTCAGATTGAACCTAATTTAGAATGTATTTTATTTGATTAAATGCTCGATCATTGTATAAAAAATAAAAGGCATGCAATGATATCAACTATCAAGCATACCTTTTTCGTGTTTAGATGGTTTAAATCGCTTACCAGTGCCCTGTATTGCCAAATGTAGAAATAGATGGTGGATTAAGAATCAAATCGTCGATATTCATAATATTACCCTCCTTTTTAAATAAAAAAACATTTCTCTTTCCTAATAATAAAACATAAGCTACAATTAGGCAAGGAGATATAAAGAATAAGGGGGAAAAAAATTGAAAAGTTTAGGGGAAGCTATTAAAGCAGGTCGATTGAAAAAAAACATGACGCAACAAGAATTAGCTGAAGGTATTTGTACGCAGGCAACAATCAGTAATATAGAAAAGGCTGGTAAGATTCCAGCAATTACCTTACTTTTAGCGATTGCAGATCGTTTGGATATTGATATTGATGAGCTTTATTATTTAATGGGCGAAAATACAACGAAAAATGGCAAAATAATGAAGAAAGTTAAAGTTTTATGTAGTCAATCAAATCACAAAGAAGCAGCAGCTTTACTTAAAGAAATTAATGAAGCAGAATTAGAAACAATAAATGAAAAAAAGGAATATTACTACTATAAAGGTATTACTAGTTTAGTGGCATTTCATAATTTCTCAGATGCACTTTTTTACTTTAACTTGTCTAATGATACTCAAGGAGAAGGCTACATATCTATTTATGATGTCTTGGGATTGAGTGGCGTTTCAATTGCTTACTCGATGAATGACGAAGATGAAAAAGCCTTGGTATACACAGAAAGAACCTTGAATACTCTTGATGAGTTTGTAGCTGAAGGCTATGAAAAAAGTGATACAAATGATATCGTTAGAACCTATTTTAACTCTGCAAAAATATATTCCAAAATGAAAAACTATGAAAAAGCTGTGAGTTTAAGTTCAATGGGAATTGCTTTGCAGCAATTGGATGATAGTATGAATGGGCTGGAATACTTAATGTATGAGAAGGCTTATAATCTACAACAATTAGAACAAGTTACTGAAGCTGAAAAGTTCTATTTCTTTGCAGCGGCAATGGCTATGATGAATAAAAATAATGAAGTGATAGAAACAGTTAAAAGTGATATGAAACTTTACAATGTCTCCCACTTTATGTATTAGTTTCACTTGTATAATTGTATCGATCATGTACACAAATATATATTGATAGAAACGCTAAAAACACTCCAATTATATCGGCACGTAATTGGAGTGTTTTTTAGTATGCGATTATGTTTGTTATAGATAGGTTTAACTGCTAGCAATAATAATATTGACCCCCAGGATAGCCAAATAAAAATAAGCATGAAATCCATTTTTTAAACTGATGATTTCATGCTATTATTATTTCTATGAAAATTTTTTCCACTTTAAGATGGAGTCTTACTCTGGGCTTATTTTCCTTTATTCAAACTCAATAGATAATGTTTTATATTAATGATGAAATCTAAAAGCTACCAATATAGTCAGGTGTTTGGGTAAAATAGTTACCTAATGATCTTGGGGCAACTAATCCAACTTTAACTGGAGGTTGAGGAACAATAGGCGAGCCCCCAGTACCATAGGCATAAGCTTGATATACTAATTTTGAACAATAGGTTGGGCTAGGCGCTTGTAAATTTTTTGAGCCCTCTATAATAGAATAATCAATTGATCTATTTCGAACTGTTAAACTACCATTACTGTTAAAAGTAGTAGAAAGAGCATACCAACCTGCCATCATATTAACACTTCCTAGTGAAAGTCTCTTTGGTCGATACAGTCGTGAGTTTCCAAATCCATATTTATTCGTAAATTGCTTTATTGTCATAATAACAGTTGCTTGACCTGAACTAGTCCCACCAGGAGAATGAAGTATACTATCCGGACCAACTACAATTCCATTATGGCCAACTAAACCTCCAGCGGAACTTTCCCCTGGAACAATTATATAATCTCCAGACTGTAATGGACTGGCTCTAAGATTTGTATTAATAGGCATGGGAGGATCAACAGGTGCATCTAAACCTTCTTTTAAAGCGATTTCCCAATCGTTGAAGCTTATACCTTGTAATTCTCCAATTTGTATATAGTAGTTATAGGCACTTGTTAAATCTTCATTAGTTAACGAAGATAAGTTTATTTCACCAGAAACTAATTTAGGAACAATGTCTTGTGGAGTAGAAGGGGAATTAGCATAAACGTTCAGGGGGACCATAAAAAACAACAAAAAAGCAAAACCGACAACAATTTTTTTCATTTTAAAAACTCCTTCAAATTTATTTTTGTGTTATACTTATATTATACAAGTATCGAGGAGTTATTACTATGAAAAATAAGATATTAATTTTATTAGCTGTTGTTTTTTGCATTATTATTTATTATTCAATAAACAAACAAGTTAAAACTAAAGTAGCAACAAACCGTATTCACCATTATATGGAAGATAAAGGATTCCCACTAGATTTAATTGAAAAAGAAGATATTCATTACTCTTACTCAACAGATCGTTGGAATTTGAGTGTTATTATGAAAGATGACAAAAACTATCAATACAACTTTGAATATCGTTTTAAAACGAATGATATTCAAGAAGATATAGAATTTTTAACGGATGATTATATGAATAATCCAGCTAAATATAATAAAAACCTGTATGAAGAAAAAATAGAGAAATCTTTAAAATGAATTTATATCCTTGAGTTGTTGTCTTTTTAAATATTTAAGCACATATTTTAATAAAGCATTGTTTCTTTTAAGTACACTTCAAGGATACAATAGGAAGATAAAAATAAACGCTGATTTTTCAGCGTTTATTTTTGTATACTAAGCGTATCCTTAGACATGGTCTTTTGAATTTATAAAAATGGAGGGATTTCGTTATGTAGTTGGCTTATTTAAGAGTGTCCGCTGTAGATCAAAATTTAGCTAGACAAGAAACTGCGATTCAAGCAAGGTAGAATAAATTGAGTTAATTAAATTAATAGAGTCTGAAGTCCTGATTGTTTGGCTTACAAATCAGTAGCGAAAGAAGATAGAGTGAATTTCTTGTTTTTTGAAAAGGGTTTTAAAAAACTATCTTTACGAGAAGTCTAATTATATATGTGTGAGGTTTGCAACGGAACATATTTTCTAACCCCTAGTTTTACTTCTACTAAAATCAAACTATTTTTCAAAAGCAGTTAGTTATATTCGTGATAAATAGTGACAATTTAAAATAACTTGCCTGTCATAATTTATATTAGCAAAGCCTCGATAAGTTTACAAATAAAATGAGCTTCACTACATAAAAAAACAGAGTAGAAAATCTACTCTGTTTTTTAGGATCACTACAAAAACACGACTGTTTTCAATCTTTTTTTGCAGTTTATTCAAATTGTGCAGCATATAAACGATGATAGTAACTATCTATTTTTAGCAACTCGTCATGAGTTCCAGTTTCAACAATCATGCCTTTATCCATCACTAAAATTAAATCTGCTTCACGAATCGTCGACAAACGATGAGCAATGACAAAACTGGTTCGCCCCTTCATTATTCTTAGAAAAGCTGTTTGAATCTGTTGTTCAGTTAAGGTATCAACGGAACTGGTTGCTTCATCTAAAATTAACATTGGCGGATCGCTAAGCATGGTTCTAGCAATGGTTAAAAGTTGACGCTGACCAGAAGAAATAGAAACTCCACCACTGCCAATAATTGTGTCATACCCTTGAGGCATTTTTATAATAAAAGCGTGAGCTAAAGCAGCTTTTGCTGCCTGGATAATTTCCTCTTCACTAGCTGTCGGATGACCATATGCAATATTTTCTTTAATGGATCCTGAAAATAACCAAGTATCTTGCAGCACCATACCAAAGGAACGTCTTAAACTGTCTCGTGTATATTTTTTGATATCTGTACCATCAATTTTAATGCTCCCTTGATCTAACTCATAGAAACGCATCAATAAGTTAACCAATGTCGATTTTCCTGCACCGGTTTGCCCAACAATTGCGATTGTTTCACCTGCAGCAACACTTAGATTTAAGTCTTGGATTAGCGGGCGATCTTGTTGGTAGGAGAAATAAACATGGTCGAATGCCACATTTCCGTCAATTGTTGTTAGAGTTGTGGCATTTGTAGCATCTGGGATTTCTGGAACAGCATCAAGAACTTCAAAAACACGCCTTAATCCTGCAGCAGCTGTTTGAATCTGTGTTGTAATCCCAGATAACTCAATGAAAGGTTTAGAAAATTGAGAAGAGTAAATAATAAAACTTGAGACGACACCAACCGTGATACTACCATTTCCTGTTACAACTAAAATACCACCGATTGTTCCGATTAAAAGATACGCAAGGTGATCGACAAAACGAGCAGAAGGATTGGTGATGGACGAAGTGAATTGTGCTTTACGTCCCCAAGTGTACAAGCGATTATTAATTTGTTCGAAATTACCTTGAACGTAGTCTTCTTGATTAAAAGCTTTGACGACTTTTTGATTGGTAACCATCTCAGATACAAATCCAGAAATTTCGCCCACAATTCGTTGTTGCTGAGTGAAGTTTTTTTGTGAAAGTCGAGCTACAATCCAAGCAATCAGAAAAATTAAAGGCGTTGTCACTAAAACAATTAACGTTAAAAGTGGACTAAGATAAAGCATAAAACCTAGTGAAGCAAAGACCACGATTACCCCAGAAAATAAATTGTTTAAAGTTAGACTAACCGCATCTGAAATACTATCTAAATCATTTGTAAAGCGACTGATAATTGTCCCATGTGGGGTATTATCAAAAAAGCTTAAGGGAAGTTCGTTTAGTTTATCAAAGGTTTTAATACGCAAGTCTTTAATGGCATTATAGGAAACCTGATTAGAAAAATAATTGATCATCCATTGGGTAATTATTGCTAACAAGTAAACGGCAGCCAATAACCAAAGAACATGGAAAAGCTTGCTAAACTCAACTTGACCTTTTCCAACAATCGCGTCGATTCCTTTTCCTGTGTAGTAAGTTGCAGCAACTGTAGCGCTACCTCCGATTAAGCCACAAAATAAAGCAGCGAAAATAGGCATTTTATAATGAGTCATAAAAGGTAAAAGTCGTTTTAAATCACTTGGATTGATTTTTTTATTTTGCATATTAATGAACCTCCTTAACGTCAGTTTCAGTCTCACTTTGAGAGTCATAAATTTGACGATAAATATCTGATTCAGCTAATAATTGCTTATGAGTACCACTATTAGCTAGCTTTCCATCGTTTAGTACAAGGATTTGATCGGCTGTTTGAATCGAACTAATACGTTGCGAAACGATGACAACAGTAGTATTTGTTAAGCGGCTAGCTAGAGCTCTTCTCAAATTTAAATCAGTTTGGTAGTCCAAGGCACTTAAGGAATCATCTAAAATTAGAATATCCGGTTGGCTAACTAATGCTCGGGCAATCGTTAGACGTTGTCGTTGTCCACCAGAAAAGTTTTTACCACCTTCAAAAACAGGAGAGTTTAAGCCGTCTTTTAAGCTTGCAACAAAATCGGCACTTTGAGCAATTTCTAAAGCCATTTGCAATTCTGCTTCTGTCGCATCCGCTTTACCCCATCTTAAGTTTTCAGCAATTGTTCCAGTAAATAAACTACTATTTTGTGGCACATAACCGATTGAGCGGCGCAAACTTTGAAGATCAAACTCATTAACATTGGTTCCGTTAATCAGCAGAGTTCCAGCAGTAACATCATAGAATCGTGGAATTAAATTAATTAGAGTACTTTTCCCACTTCCTGTAGGACCAGTCACGCCTAAAATTTGCCCTTTCGATAAATTAAATTCAATATTTTCTAAGGCATTTGCGCTAGCAGCAGCATATTTAAAGGATACATTCTCAAATTGAATAGCAGTCTGATTTTCGATAGCTGTCAGATAGGTTGGAGATTCATTTTCAACAACACTAACATCAGTATCTAGGACTTCATTGATTCGTGCAGCAGATGCCGCTGATTTAGTAAATATAACAACTAGATTGGCCACAATAATAAGTGCTAATAGCATTTGCATAATATAGTTGATTAAAGCTAAAACTTCACCTTGCATCAAACTACCTGTATTAACTTGGAAACCTCCAACGTAAAGGATTATCAAAATACCCGCATTCATGATTAACGAGGTAGCAGGGGTCATTAAAGCCGAAAGATTTGCTACACGGATATAGGACTTTGCCAACTCATCACTGACATCTTCAGCTCTTTGCTTTTCTTTTTTGCTACGGGCAAAGGCGCGAATCACTCGAACACCACTTAAATTCTCAGAAACAACTTGTGTTAGACGATCAACCTTCGTTTGAACAATTTTATACAGAGGAATGGTTTTTGTCATAATAAAGTAAAGAATTAGACAAAATAGAGGCAATAGAACGGCAAAAACAAGAGCTAATTTAGGACTAACATAAATCGCCATAATCAGAGAACCAATACTTAAAAATGGAGCACGAATCACTAAACGAATTAACATAGCAAGAGCTAGCTGCATTTGGTTAATATCATTAGTTGCTCGCGTAATCAAAGTCGCTGTACCAAAATGGTCAATTTCCTTGTGAGAAAATGTATTGATTTTGCGCATTAAGGCATTCCGAAGTTCAGTCCCAAAACCTTGTGAAGCAATCGAAGCGGAATATTGACAAATAAAAACGGAAATTAAGCCAATAACCGACATTGCCAGCATCAGGCCCCCCATTTTATAAATATAAGCCGTATCTCCTTTGTTTATCCCATTATCAATTAATTTGGCCATTAACAGAGGTAAAAATAACTCGAAAACGGCTTCTACAAATTTAAAGAAAGGACCAATTACCATTTGGAGTCGGTACTTTTTAGCATAACGTAATAAAGAAATCAAATGAATACTCCTTTCTATACTCAAGGGATTTAATTTTTAATTGTATCCCTAAACTTTTTATTCAATAAGTATAACATAAGGGGACAAATTAGTTGATACTAGATTCTCATTAGAATATAAGTTAAAAAGAGTCATCCTTGATAAAAAATGAACAAGCGCGTATGATGAAAATAAAGCAACACGAAAGGAGCAAGGGGATGGAGATTACTTTTGAAAAAATAGTTCTTTTATTCTTTATTTATGCCTTTATAGGTTGGTTATGGGAAACAGTTTATTGTTCAATTAAAGCCAAAAAGTTTGTTTATCGGGGTTTTTTAATTGGCCCATATTGTCCGATTTATGGATTTGGGGTATTAGCAGTTTTATCTTTAATTAGTCCTTATCAACAAAATATCATCCTTTTATATGTATTTTCAGCCTTGGTAGTTACTCTTTTGGAATATGTAACTAGTTATGGTTTAGAGAAATTATTTCATACCACATGGTGGGACTATCATGACGTTCCATTGAATTTGAATGGTCGCATTGCGTTACCAATTTCATTATTTTGGGGAGTCGGGTGTGTTTTTATTGTGAAAGTTGTGCAACCGATTGTCAGTGAGTGGGTTCAATTTTTGATAAATCAATTTGGGATTTTCTTACCTGTCGCAATTGTTGTTTTGATGACAGTTGATTTGATCTACTCTGTATTTACTTTAGCAGCTTTCCAAAAAGAGTTGGCAAAATTAAGTGTTGAAATTGAAGAACGAAAAAATAATTTAGTAGAAAAAATAACGGAAACAAGCCAAACAGTTATGGAAGAATTAAAGCAAAGTACCGAATTAAAAAAAGCTTTTGCCAAATTAAATTTTAATCAAAAGAGAATGTTGCGAGCTTATTCTAAATTAAATATGCCAACAATTAAAAATTTCAAAGAATTAAAAGAGATTCAGGAAAGATTTAGAAAAAAAGGCTGAAAATAAGTGTATTTTGGGATTAAATACTCTATTTAGAAGTGGATGTTGCATTTTCATTTCTTTAACATTACTTTTTGGTTACTAAAAATGAGTTTACAAGTCATTTTGACATAAAACTTTATGAAAATTCTTCTGTTTTCTATAAGATAAAAAAGAATGGAGTGAATCCATTCTTTTTTATTTAGGCAAAGCCTTAGTATTTTCCGATAGCGGTGATTAAATCAGAGCTCGTGCTATAGATAGCACCGTTCAACTTAACTAAACCGACTGTATACAAGTTTACATAGGAAAATTGTGATTCAGCCACTTCTTGCAATGCCGCTAGTTTGTGTGGGTTTGTGGCTCCTTGTTGACGAGAGTCTGTATAGAGACCGAGAATAGGAATACCAGCTTGATAAGCCACTCCGATTTCAGTTGCGACACCAACATCAATTGTCGCACCATCTAAAACAGCAATCATTAATTGACTGTTTAAAAGTGCCTTAGTATCATATTGGGCAATCGCTTTGGAGTCAGCATAGGCGTTTTTATCATTAATTTCCATTTGTTCTTGGGGAACATAAAGCTCCAATTGAGGGTATGCCGCTCTAATTTGTTGTACAAGTTGTTGGTTGTAGCGTAACTCCATTTCAGAAAATAATGGGCTAGCAAAATAACTATTTTTGATCATTTTTTCTCCTCCTAATATCTTTTATTACACTCTTAGTATACCTTTAAAATGCGATTGTAACAAAAAGTAATCTTTGTGAAATATACCAAGGCTGATTATTCGTTATAATGTGGGGAGCAATTAAGTAAGATCGTATTACTAAATGAAGGGTGTTGTCGAAATAAGTGAAATTACGAAAATTGGTTGTAAGCGTGGTTCTTACATTTCTAAGCGTAAATCTAATAGCAAATGTTGGATACGCAGCGTCACTTGACGAAATTAATAAAGAGCAACAAGCAAAACAAGCAAAAATGGCAACTGTAGATAGTGAAATTAGCCAAACTTTAGTTTCATTAAATGATAAAAATAAGGAAATTGAAGCTTTAAACCAACAAGTTTCTGAAAAACAAGAAAGCTTGAAGGATACAGCAGAAAAAATTAAAGCAAAACAAGCAAACGTTGATGAACGTGTTGCTCAAGCTAAAAAAAGATTACAATCGCTTCAAACATCTGAAGCAAACAAAAGTATGGTATTAATGATTCTTGAATCTGAAAGTTTAACAGACTTTTTAAACCGTGCTTATGTTATCAATCGATTGCAATCTGCTGATAACGATAATTTAGAAGAAGCTAAAAAAGATCAAGAAGAACTTACAAATTTAGAAGCTAAATTACGTGAAGATGCAGCAACTTTAGCTGAACAAAAAGAGCAAGTCAACAAAGATACAACTGAGTTAAACACAAAAATGGCTAGCTTACAAAAAACAATGGATGAAAATAAAGATGCTTTAAATGCTTTAGATGAACAAAAACGTACAGAACAAGCTCGTATAGATGATGAAGCAGCGAAGAAAAAAGAAGCTGAAGAGTTAGCTAAAAAAGCAGAAGCTGCTAAAGTTTCAACTGCGGCGGTTGCGCAAAATACAGCTCCAAATGCTGCTGTTGCTCCAGCAGCTCCAAGCAACCCTACTGATCAATCAGGTGCAGGTGGCGCTGGTAAAACAATAATTGTTGAATCGACTGCTTATTCATACGCTGAAAATGGTTCAAGCTTCTTTACAGCTAATGGAACAGATTTACGAGTGAATCCAATGGTTATTGCCGTTGACCCTCGTGTTATTCCAATTGGTTCACGTGTTGAGGTTTCTGGTTATGGTGTTGCGATTGCAGCTGATACAGGTGGTGCAATTAAAGGAAATAAAATTGATGTCCATTTCTCTTCTGTAGCAGAATGTTTACAATGGGGACGTCGTACAGTTACAATTAAAATCTTAGATTAAACATCTAAGATAGAAATAGGTGCAAACGATGGCAGTTGATATTGATTTTTATCATGAAAAAGATGAGCAGGCATTTCTAGATAAATGGGAAGCTGAAAAAGGCTCAATTGAAGATATTGATTTATTTTACTCTGAGTTAGCTGAGGCAGTTGAAGAAGCCTATCAAGCTGGAACAGTAAAACTTGGTAAGAAATTTGTCTATCAAGATGTTGTGGTTGGCTATGTTGATTACAATACATTCAATAATCTATTTTTATTCAGTCTAGCTAAACAATAAATTCTTAACTGACTAGTATGAAACCGGTGATGAACTGGATTTATACTAGTCAGTTTTTTTGTGGATATCTAGGTACTATTTTTGCTCAAAGGTTCTATATGGATGGATATTAATAAAAAAGTTGTTTTCAATAGTTTTTAATTAGCCTTCCCTCTAGTTTAGTTTACCCAGGTTATGACAAGGATAATAAAATTATAAGGTATGGAAACTGAATTTTATACTTCTGGTTTAAGAATTGTTTAAAGAATTTTATCAAAGTATCTAAAGATAATCTTGCCTACTTTATGCCCTTCAAGTTTGAATATCTAAGGGAAGTGTGTCAGAATAAGGCCAGAGGAGGGAAGCTGAATAAGATTTTACATGTGTAAAAATAGTTTATTGGAGGTAGAAAAGATGCGATCTGTTAAGAAGAAGACCATGGGTTTTGTGATAAGCCATAAAGAGAACGAACATCGCCGTGCTTTATTACCAAAAGATATCAAAATTATTCAAAATCCTACTCAATTATTTTTTGAAAAGAACTATGGAAACGTTTTAAATATTGCCGATGAGGAATATTTGGCTTTAGGTTGTCAGATTGTTTCCCGTGAAGTGGCGTTGCAGCAAGATATTATTTGTGAACCTAAGATTGGAGATGCTGAATTTTTACAGAATTTGTTACCAGGACAACTGATATTTGGTTGGGTTCATGCAGTCCAAAATCGAGACATTACAGATCTTTTAATTGAACAAAAAAGTTCTGCTTACGCATGGGAAAAAATGTATTATATGAATCGTCATTCTTATTGGCGCAATAATGAATTAGCAGGAGAAAGTGGAATTGTTCATGCTTATTTACTTAATGGGCGGATGCCCTATGACACAAAAGTGGCTATTTTAGGTAGAGGAAGTACAGCTCAAGGAGCCAATCGTATTTTAACTAAATTGGGAGCAGATGTCTGTATTTACAATCGAAACCAAGAAGCGCTATTTAAAAAAGAATTAGGTGATTATGATGTCATTGTTAACGCAATTCTTTGGGATACAACTCGACATGACCATATCATTTATGAAAAAGATTTAAAACGAATGAAAAAAGGTGCGATGATTATTGATATCAGTTGTGATGAACATGGCGCCATTGAAACAACATCACCAACTACCTTCGAAGACCCTACCTACTATGTTGACGGTATTTTACATTATGCTGTTGATCATACCCCAAGTATTTTTTATCAGACAGCTACTGCTGCAATTTCTGAAGAAACTAGTAAGTATATCGATGATTTAATTGAAGGAAATCCGAATCCTATTTTAAGAGATGCATTAATTATTGAAGATGGAAAAATAATGGATCAAGATATCAACAAGTTCCAAGACCGTTAAATGTAAATAAACGAAAAAAGGACTTTCCCATAAAGAAAGCCTTTTTTCGTTTTATGCATTTATCTAAGCTAAATCACTACCATTTGTATCAATCACTTTTTTATACCAGTTAAATGATTTTTTCTCATAACGGTTGCCAGTTCCTTGGCCATTGTCATCTAAATCAACATAGATAAAACCATAGCGTTTAGACATCTCACCAGTTGAAGCACTAACCAAATCGATACAGCCCCAAGGAGTATACCCCATTAAATCCACACCATCTTCGATTGCTTCGCCCATTGCGCTAATATGACTACGTAAATAATCGATTCTATAATCATCTGCAACATAGTGATTTTCGTCAGGAGTATCATATGCACCTAAACCATTTTCAACAATAAATAATGGTTTTTGATAACGTCCATATAATTCATTTAAAGCTAAACGCAAGCCCAGTGGGTCAATTTGCCAGCCCCACTCTGATGCTTCTAAGAAAGGATTGCTAACACCAGACAATAGATTGCCAGAAGACTGCGCTAATTTGTCAGCATCAGTCGTCACAACAGTTGACATATAATAACTAAAGCCAATGTAATCAACAGGATGTGCTTTTAAAATTTCTAAATCGCCAGGTTGAATATCTAAAGTAACATTATTTTCTTCCCAAATACGTTTTGCGTAATGAGGATATTCCCCTTTAGCTTGAACATCTGCACAATAGAAGTTGAAGTGTTGATTATATTCAAGAGCCTCTAAATGATTGACTGGATTTGAATCGTACGCATAAGTTGTCGCATAAATAATCATACAACCCACCTGTAAATTAGGATCTAACTCATGAGCAATTTTAGTTGCTTTGCTACTTGCCACAAACTGATGATGCAACCCTTGGTAAATCGTTTGTTTATCAGCAGCACCAGATTTCATTGTTAAACCTTGACTCATAACTGGAAAGTGAAGTGCACTATTAATCTCATTAAAAGTCATCCAGTATTTAACCTTTGCATGGTAACGCTCTAAAACCACTTGAGCATAGCGTTCATAAAAATCAATCAATTTGCGATTGCCCCAACCACCATATTCTTTAGCTAAGTGTAAAGGCATTTCATAATGAGAAATAGTTACAACAGGCTCAATGCCATATTTCAAACATTCATCAAAAATTTTATCGTAGAAAGCTAAACCGGCTTCATTAGGTGTAGTTTCATCCCCTTTAGGAAAAATACGAGACCAAGCAATTGATAAACGATAGACTTTAAAGCCCATTTTAGCAAATAAAGCAATATCCTCTTGGTAACGGTGATAATGGTCAATACCGTTGTGATTTGGATAAACATATTTAGTTTCATCAATTTCAAAGTCAAAATCAGGTTGTGCAACAATTTTAAAGCGCTCTTTGCCACCAGGTAGCGCATCCGCGACAGAAAGACCTCTGCCATCTTCTAAGTAGCCACCCTCTAATTGATTCGCTGCAGTTGCTCCTCCCCAAAGGAAGTTTTTAGGAAAAATTGATTTCGTTGTTGTCATAAAAAAAGCACCCCAATTCATTTAATACTGAAAGTATAATTTGTGAGATGCATTCCATGTCAAGCTTTAGTCAAAATTTAACTGGAAAAGGCTATTTTTAGTGCTACACTAGAAATAATATGAAGTGTTAAAAGAGAGGGGAAAGTTTGATGGAAGTTGAAAAAATAACCAAGAAAATTCGCCGAGAATTAATAGCTGGCAACCGTCTTCTGGGTGTTGCAACTGGATCGGGTATGAGCGCTAGTCAGGTGCAAAAAGGTGGAGCAGATTTTATTTTAGCTTTGAACTCTGGGCGTTTTAGGGTACGAGGTAGAAGTTCATTAGCAGGTTTTTTACCATTTGAAAATAGCAATCAAGAGGTTTTAAATTTTGCAACAAAAGAGATTTTACCTTTGTTGCAGCATACACCGATTATTTTTGGTTTAAATGCAACAGATCCCACGATTGATTTAGTTAATTTCATTGGTACGATAAAGGCGAACGGTTTTTCCGGGGTAAATAACTATCCAACTGTCGGTTTGTTAGATGGCCAGTTTAGTGAGGCTTTGGAAGAAAGCGGCTGTTCGTATCAATTAGAAGTTGAGGCAATTAAGTTAGCCCATGATCAGAAGTTATTTACAATTGCTTTTGTCTTTAACCAAGAGCAAGCCCGTCAAATGACAGAAGTTGGTGCAGATGTTATTTGCTTTCACTGTGGACTAACAAGAGGTGGCAAACTAGGAGCTAAAAAAGTATTAAGCTTAGCCAATGTAATTGCCTCTGCTAATGAAATAGTCAAAGTGAGTCGAGAAATACGCCCAAATGTTATTACTATGATTTATGGTGGGCCAGTGAGCAGTTTAATTGATATTCGTTATATTTATAACCAGATTCCGGGGTTAAATGGTTATATCGGTGGTTCCACTTTTGATCGAATAACGCCAGAAGAATTAATTATTCAAAAAGCGAAAGAATTTAAAAGCCCAAAAGATAGCCAAGATACTAGTTTGATGTCTCAAATGTTAGATGGTATCAATAAACATTATGATTATGTAGTTTTTGTAGAAAAATATATAGAACAAAATTACCATGAGGGTATTTATTTAGAGGATTTAGCACAAGTAGCTCATGTGACAAGTAGCTATCTTAGTACATTATTTAAAAAGAAAACGGGAGCAAGTTTTACTGAATACCTAATTAAATTTCGCTTAAATAAAGCGATTGAACTGATGGCTAAACCACAAAGACTTTCTTTCAAAGAAATTGCCTTCTTAGTTGGTTATCCGGATTATGCTCAGTTTAATAAAATATTTAAAAAGTATATGGGAACTTCACCTTCTGAATATAGCAATGCTAGAACAAAGGAGTGAAGATAAACACTAGTTAAACTGTTTTGAAAACGTTTTATTCCTTGGCTGTTACTCTTATAATTTAAAGTGTAATCATTAGGAAAGGAGCTCGTTTATAATGAAAAAAACTGTTGCATTAGTTGGAACACTAGATACAAAAGGGGAAGAATATTTATACGTAAAAAAATTGCTTCAACAAAAAGGTTTGGAAGTTCTAACAGTCCATACAGGTGTCTTTAAAGCACAGTTTAAACCAGATATTGATAATGCGGTGATAGCAGAAGCTGCAGGGGTTACAATTGCTGAATTAGTTGAAAGAAAAGATCGAGCATTTGCGACTGAAAAATTAGCGCAAGGTCTAAAAGAAGTACTTCCAGAATTATACAAGAAAGATAAATTTCAAGGTGTTTTATCATTTGGTGGCTCTGGAGGAACCTCATTAGTGACGCCAGCGATGCAAAAATTACCAATTGGTGTACCAAAGATTATGGTCTCTACGATGGCAGCAGGAGATGTGACCCCATATGTTGGGACTAGTGATATTATTATGATTCCATCAATTGTGGATGTTGCTGGTTTAAATTCAATTTCGACGAAGTTATTTACAAATGCTGTTTACGCGATTAGTGGTATGTTAACGACTAATTTTAAAGAAGAAGTAAGGCATAAACCCTTAATTGCAGCTAGTATGTTTGGCGTAACGACTCCAGCAGTAACAGTAGCTAGAGAATTTTTAGAACAATCAGGTTATGAAGTTTTAGTGTTCCATACGACAGGTACAGGTGGGAAAATAATGGAATCGTTGGTTCAGGATGGCTTTATTGAAGGCGTTTTAGATTTGACGATTACTGAGTGGGCAGATGAATTATTTGGTGGGGTATTAAGTGCGGGTCCAACTCGTTTAGAAGCGGCAGCTTTAACAGGTACTCCTCAAGTAGTTTCAGTTGGTGCTTTAGATATGGTCAATTTTGGACCTATCGAAACTGTGCCAAAAAAATATAAACAACGCAATTTGTATCAACACAATCCGACAATTACATTGATGCGCACGACAAAAGCAGAAAATCAGCAATTAGGTGAAAAAATAGCTGAGAAATTAAATTTAGCTACTGGAAAAACGGTACTTATATTGCCTTTAAAAGGTATCTCTGCTATTGATATAGAGGGTCAGCCTTTTTACGGTCCAATAGAGGATCAACAACTATTTAAATCATTAAAAGAGAATCTAAGAAATCCACTAGTCAAGATTATCCAACGGGATGAAGCAATTAACGATTCTACCTTTGCGCAATATGCAGCAGAACAATTAATAAACCTAATCGAAAATAAATAGAAGGAGTTGTGAAGAAAAATGAACAAGCAAACAAGAAACGAAATCATGAATAGTTTTTATAACAAAAGAAAAAAAGGTGAGTATTTAGTCGGTGTTGGTGCAGGCACAGGAATTACAGCCAAGAGTAGTGAAGCTGGTGGTGCAGATATGTTAATTATCTATAATTCTGGTCGTTATCGGATGGCAGGGCGCGGTTCTCTTGCTGGCTTACTTTCCTATGGTGATGCGAATCAGATTGTAGTGGAAATGGGGCAAGAAGTCTTACCTGTTGTGGAGCACACACCAGTTTTAGCAGGTGTGTGTGGAACGGACCCATTCCGTGTAATGAGTGTTTATTTACAGCAATTACAAGCACAAGGCTTTAACGGAGTGCAAAATTTTCCCACTGTTGGATTAATTGATGGTAACTTTCGCCAGAATTTAGAAGAAACAAATATGGGATACGAACTAGAAGTCGAAATGATTCGTGAAGCTCATCAATTAAATTTACTCACAACGCCCTATGTATTTGATGAAAAGCAAGCACAGGATATGGCTGAGGCAGGTGCTGATATTTTAGTAGCACATATGGGATTAACTACTAAAGGGAGCATTGGGGCTAAAACAGCTTTAACATTAGATGATTGTGTGGAGCGAATCGAAAAAATTATCGCTGCTGGTAAAGCTGTAAATCCTGAAATTTTAGTTATTTGTCATGGCGGACCAATTGCTGAACCGGAAGATGCCCAGTATGTATTAAATAAAACCAAAGATTTAGATGGATTTTTTGGAGCATCAAGTATCGAACGTTTCGCGGCCGAAAAAGGAATTCGTGAGCAAACTGAGAAATTTAAAGCAATTAAGTAGGCTAGCTCTTATGAGCCAACTCCTCGGAAAAAAGATGAATGGTAAAAATGACAAAAAGCGTCATTCCTCCCATTCCCTATTTTTCTACCAGAGCTAACCGGCTCAACAAGCTTTTTATTAGGCTAGCTCTTATGAGCCAACTCCTCGGAAAAAATAGGGAATGGTAAAAATGACAAAAAGCGTCATTCCTCCCATTCCCTGTTTTTCTACCAGGGCTAACCGACTCAACATGCTTTTAAATAATGGAGGTAATGGATAATGAAGTATTTTGTTAAGACTGAAGATGTTGAAACACAAGGTTTTTCATGGGGAACATTACAATGGTTAAATGAACCTCAAGTAACAGGTAGCAAGGTAATGGTAACGGGGGTAGTGAATCTATTTCCAGGTGAAGGGCATCAACGTCACAATCATGAGGGCTGCGAAGAAGTGCTTTATGTTCTAAAAGGAACAGGAGTGCAAAGTTTAGAGTTAGATACAGGTAAAGTAGAAAAAGAAATTGAAGCAGGGGAGTTAATTCGAATTCCAGCGGGTGTTTATCACTCCACTATTAATAATGGCAAAGATCCATTAGAAATTCTAGCTATCTATCACTATTCAGGTCCTGAAATAGCCATGAAAAATGATCCGGATTGCCAAATTACTGCACCTCAAAAAAATTAATTACTAAAAGCCTTAACCTGCCTTTTCTAAGTAGGTGAAGGCTTTTTTTGTTCGTGGTATAATAAGTAAGTAAAGAATAGCTAAAATAAGTATAGGTTAAAAAGGGGGAGACTGTAGTGTCAAATATTAATGAGATTGCGAAATTGGCAGGTGTTTCCCGAGCAACAGTTTCAAGAGTTATTAATAGCAAAGGCTATGTTAAAGAAGAAACACGACAAAAAGTTCAAAAAGTCGTGGATGATCTTGATTATACACCAAATCAAAATGCGATTTACTTGAAAAATGGTGAAACAAAAACAATTGGCCTCGTGTCGCCAGACTTTTCAGATATACTCTCACATTTTTTAAGTAGTTTTGCAACAATTGCTAAAAAATATGGCTATCAGGTTACACTTTTATTAACGGATTATCATCAAGAAAGTGAGATTGAAGCTTTTCAAAAACTAAAACAAAAACAAATTGACGGAATCTTTCAAATTGTACGTTCAAATGAATGGGAAGTCATTGAAAAATATAGCAAGTATGGACCGATTGTAACTTGGCAAAGAGTTACGTCACCCAAAATAGAATCCGTCTTTATGGATCATTATGAAGGCTTTAAACTAGGTTTGGATCATCTCTATGAAAAAGGTCACCGTGAAATCGTCCCTTTTTTTGGCATTGAAAAAAGCTTAAATACTGTTGCTAGATATAAGGCTTGGCAAGATTTTTGTCAAGAAAAAGGGGTAGCGTTACAAGCAGAAAAAAGTCGCTATAATTTGCATACAAGTACCGAGGGACGAGAATTAGCTCGATGGTGGGAAGCTGAAAAAGAAAAACCAACAGCTCTACTTTTCCCGACAGATAATGTTGCTGTTGGTTTTTTAGCAGAGGCACGTGAACGAGGTATTTCAGTTCCTAAAGATGTTGCAGTTGTTGGATTTGATAACTCTTCGATTGCAGAACTATTTAATTTAACGACAATTGATTATCCGATGCACTTACAAGCTGAAAATGCTTTTTTTAAGTTATATAATCAATTAAAGCACAAAAATTTGCCTTTACATCCTTTATCATTTAAACTAATCACTCGCGGAACAACTTAAATTGACAAGCTCTTTTGAATGAATTTTTCGGAAAAAAAGATGAAAAGAGGGAATCCTGTGTCAAAGGAACAATTACGCAATAAATTAACCCTATTACCAGAACTTCCTGGTTGTTATATTATGAAGAATAAAACCGATGATATTATTTATGTTGGGAAAGCCAAAAATTTAAAAAATCGAGTGACTTCTTATTTTCGTGGGACTAAAGACGGAAAAACATTTTTATTAGTAGAAGAAATCGTTGATTTTGAAACCATTATTACGTCAACCGATAAGGAAGCCTTATTGTTAGAAATTACCTTAATTCAAAAACATCATCCTAAGTACAATATTAAACTAAAAGAAGGGTCAAGCTATCCATATATTAAAATAACTGGAGACCGAGACCCACGCCTTATCATTACATCTGATGTTGAAAAGGATGGTGGGCATTATTTTGGACCTTATCCGAATGTTTATGCAGCGACAGAAACAATGCATTTTATTGAAAAAGTTTATCCATTAAAACGGTGTGTTGGTAGACAAAGACGAGCGTGTCTTTATTATCATATGGGACAATGTTTAGGTCCTTGCGATCATGAAGTACCTGTTGAAGTTTATGAGGCACAAATTAAACGTATTAAAGCTTTTTTAAATGGTGATACAGCTAAAGTAAAAGCTGAATTAAAAGAAAAAATGCTGAAAGCTGCAGAAGAACAAGTTTATGAGCGAGCAGCAGAGTACCGTGATCAATTACGCTACATTGAAGCAACTGTGGAAAAACAAAAAATTATTTCAACGGACTACACAACTCGAGATATTTTTAGCTTTTATGTAGATAAAGGCTGGATTTCCATTCAAGTCTTTTTAATTCGCCAAGCGACTTTAATTAAACGTGAAGCCGCATTATTCCCTTGTATTCAGAGTAGTGGTGAAGAAGATTTAGCAACATTTATCTTACAATTTTATAATGAAAAAAATCATTTACTGCCAAAAGAAATTCTAGTTCCAGAAGGTGTTGAAAAAGAGCTAATCAGTGATATTCTATCTGTTGCCGTTCGAGTACCAGTTCGAGGACAAAAGAAAAATTTATTAGATTTAGCCACACAAAATAGCCAAATTTCTTTAAATGAGCGTTTTAATTTAATTGAAATGGATGAGCGTAAAACGATTGGCGCTGCTGAAGAATTAGGCGAAGCACTAGGTTTGCCTTCGCTAAAACGGATCGAGGCTTTTGATCATTCTAATATTCAAGGAACAAGTCCTGTATCGGCGATGGTTGTGTTCGAAAATGGACGTCCTTCAAAAAAGAATTATCGTAAATATAAAATTAAGACAGTGGTGGGGAGTAATGAAGCCGCAACAACTGAAGAAGTTATTCGAAGACGGTATACACGTTTATTAAAAGAAAAACAAGAATTACCAGACTTAATTTTAATGGATGGGGGAATTGTACAGGTTCGCGCTGCTTTAAATGTCCTAGAGAATGAACTAGGATTAACTATCCCTGTAGCTGGAATGGTTAAGGATGACAAGCATCGAACGTCTAATTTATTATTTGGTGAAGAATTAACTGTTGTCCCAATTGATTCAAAAAGTCCAGCATTTTATTTAGTTCAAAGAATTCAGGATGAAGTCCACCGTTTTGCTATTACCTTTCATAGACAAGTAAGAAGCAAGAATAGTTTGTCTTCTTTACTGGATCAAATTCCAGGAGTCGGCCCTAAAACACGAACCAAATTATTAAAACATTTTGGTTCATTAAAAAAATTAAAAGAGGCTGACTTAAAAGATATTCAAGCGCTAGGCGTTTCTAAAAATGTCGCATTATTGATAAAAATAAGACTATAGAAGAACCATTTGCTATTTAGTATAGCAGATGGTTTTTTGATTAGAATTTAAGAGAAATAAAAAGAACCTATTGTCTTTATGGTAGGGGAAGCTTATGATAAAGATACATAGTTTATTTATTTTTATATAGGGAGTGTGTGTACACATGAAAAAATTAGTAGTATTTTGTATAATAGTGCCAGTTTTTTTACTTAGTGGCTGTAGTGAAAATCGAGAAGTAGAGTACGAGAACGAGATCAAGGAATTAAAAACAGAATTGAAAGAGTTGAAAAAAGAAAATGCTGATTTAATGGCAACCTTACGTGAACTAGCTTTAGCGAATACAGAGACGGCTCAAAAAGAAAATGAAGAAAGCCAAGTTAATAATCAAGAAGATGTTCCTAAGCAAGAAACAACAGAAGAAGTAGAGCAGAATATAGATGATAAAAAGCGTGATTTGAAAGAAGAGATTATTGAATTGAAAAAACAATTAGGTGGCGACTTAACAAGAGAACAACGTATGGAAATTAAAAAGAAAATTAAAGAACTTGCAGAACAATTTTAAGTAACAGGGTGTGAATAAAGCTGTTCTGCTTTGTATAAACTGGAGGCAAGAGCCAGCAATCGGCAGTTTCGATTGAAGGATCGTGCTGAAGTTTACTAGAAGCAAGCTTTAGGAACCAAATTATAACAAGGTGTGAATAAAGCTGTTCTAATTCATATCTTAACTATGTAAAAAAGCTGAGAACAAAAGTTCTCAGCTTTTTAGCCTACTTTGGAAGAGCTGACTAGTGCTCTACAACTCTATTTTACACAATTACTTAATTATTTTCAATCACTATTTATATAGCGAACTATTTTTAAATTCCCTAAAAATAGTTATTTTTTGAAAATTAGAATCTATTTCTATTAAAGGGTAGGGCTAAAGGAACAATTAGATACAAAAATACGCCCTAATAGTACTAAGGGCGTATTTTTGTTAAATTAAAACTTTATCTAAGAAATTTTTTGTGCGTTCATTTTTAGGTTGATTAAAGACTTCTTCAGGTTTGCCTTCTTCAACAATTAAGCCACCATCCATAAAGACAACACGATCTGCAACTTCTTTTGCAAAGCCCATTTCATGAGTCACAACAATCATGGTCATGCCTTCTTTTGCTAATTGTTGCATAACAGCTAAGACATCGCCCACCATCTCAGGATCTAAGGCGCTTGTAGGCTCGTCAAACAACATAATGTCAGGAGACATAGCTAAAGCTCTAGCAATTGCGACACGCTGTTTTTGACCACCTGATAAAGAACTTGGGTAAGCATCGGCTTTTTCTCTTAGTCCAACAGTTTCTAATAAGTCAAAAGCCTTTTGACGGGCTTCTTCTTTAGTTAATTTTTTTAATTCGATTGGTGCTAACGTGATATTTTCTAAAATCGTTAAATGTGGAAATAAATTAAAATGTTGAAAAACCATTCCGATATTTTCACGTACTTTATTAATATCTAGGCTCGTATCAGTTAAATCATAGCCATCAATAATAATTGTTCCACCATTAATTTCTTCTAAATGGTTCATGCAACGTAAAAAGGTACTTTTCCCTGAACCAGAAGGTCCGATTAAACAAACGACTTCTCCTTCTTGAACTTCTAAGTTTAAACCTTTTAAAACTTCTAATGAACCATAACTTTTCTTTAACTCTTGAACATTTAATTTAACCATTGTTAACTCTCCTTTCAATCCTATTAGAGATTCTTGTTAAGGCAGTGATAACAACAATGTAAATAAAGGCAATCACAAACCACATATTTGAATCGTACGTTCTAGCAACAACAATTTTACCAGATTGAGTTAATTCAACTAGCCCAATTACAGAAAGAATCGTTGTATCTTTTAAGGTAATGACAAATTGATTAATAAATGAAGGAATCATAATTTTGATCGCTTGCGGTAAAATGATTTTACGCATGGCTTTACTATAAGGTAAACCTAAACTACGAGCGGCTTCAAGTTGACCTTTGTCAACGGCGTTAATTCCTCCACGAACTAACTCAGCAATATAAGCTCCAGCATTTAAACTTAAAACAATTATTGCAGCAATAGTTGCCACCATTTTAATTCCTAGCAGTTGTGGAATCGTAAAGAATACGAAGAAAGCTAAAACCATCATTGGGATACCACGCATGATATCGACATAAACCATTGAGATTCCTCTTAAAATCTTACTAGGAGCGACACTCATTAGGCCAAATAAAATACCTAAGACTGATGCAATTGCTATTGAAACTAGAGTAACAAATAAAGTTGTCCCTAGACCACTTAAAAGTTGTTTGTAATTTTCTTTAACTAAAGCAAAAATACTTTGTTTTTCTGTTTTTTCTTCACCTAGATATTTTTCAGTAATCTCTTTATATTTTCCACTATTTTTTAAATTGGTTAAACCATTGTTAAATTTAGTTAGCAATTCCGGATTTTGTCCCTTATTAACAGCAAAACCATATTGCCCGCCTTTTTCTTTTTCTCCAACTAATTTTAGTGGCGCATTTTGTGTAATCGCGTAGGCCATTACTGGATAATCTTCAAAGGCTGCATCAGCACTTCCAGCTTTAACAGCTTCGTACATATTAGCAGAGTCATCAAAAGTTGAAACTTTAAAACCGTATTTATCTTTGATTGAGTTAGCAAAAGTAGCTCCTTCAGTTCCTGTTTTGATTGCAACTGTTTTCCCTTTTAAATCCTCATAAGATTTAATTGTATCATTGGTATCAGCTACAGCCATAACGACACCACTTTCAAAATAAGGATCAGAAAAATCAAATGTTTGTTTTCGTTCATCTGTAATGCTCATTCCAGCAATGACAGCGTCGACCTGATCTGCTTGTAGAGCTTGAACTGCGGCATTGAAGCCTAGGGGTTTAATCTCAACTTCAAAACCTTGATCTTCAGCAATAGCGTTAAGTAAATCCATATCAATTCCAACGAAATTGTTATTCGCATCTTGGAATTCAAAGGGAGCAAAAGTAACGTCTGTACCAATAATATATTTTTCTTTTGTTTCAGCATGAGCATCAGTAGTTAATGTAAAGTTTAATAAAACACCTAAAGTTAATAATAATGAAAATAGAAATAAGTATGTTTTACGTGTGTTCAATGAAATCTCCTCCTATTCAAGGTTTTATTTTATTGGAAAAGCCAAAAACTTGCAACTAATATGTATACCACTAATGTTACTATTTCTAACATGATGTGTTAGAAGTAAAACGTTTTCTAATTTAAAATCCTTTTTTTAAAACTATGTAAACGTAAAACAAAATAAAAAATAACTGAGTTATTCGAGTGTGTTTATGATTGACATTTAGTGTTTAATAAGATAAAATGAATGATAGTCAGTCATGTTTTTGTGTTAAGAACATGTTTAGTTCAAATTAAGGGGTGCAAAATGAAACTTGATAAGAAAAATAGATTAATTTCAGCCGCCATAGAAGCTTTTAATGAAAAAGGTTTAGAGCAAACTAAAATTGCAGATATCGTTAAAATCGCAGGTGTTGCCCAAGGAACGTACTACTTATATTTCCCTTCAAAATTAGCTATTATGCCAGCTATAGCTGAGGTAGTAGTAGAAAAAAATATTGCGGAGTTGCATCAAGGAATGGATTCAACTTTACCTTATTCAGAACAATTAAATCAATTGATTGAAATTAGTTTTAGTATTACAGAAAAATATGCAGATGTGATTGCGTTAACCTATGCTGGTTTAGCTTCCAGTGAGCATTTAAATGAATGGGAAAAGATTTATGAACCTTACTATCTATATGTGACAGATTTTCTTGAACAAGGCATAGCTAAGGAAGCCATTACAGCTAAGATGAATCCTAAAGCGACAGCCCGTTTATTAATTGGTTTAATCGAAAATGCAGCAGAGCAATTATATTTGTATGCAGAAACAGATGATACTGCCGTAGAAGATCAAAAAGAAGAAGTTTACCAATTTGCTAAAAGAGCATTAGGGATAATTTAAAGATTGGAAGAGTGAAATGAATGATTAGAGAAGCAAGAAAAGAAGATGCAAAAGCATTAGCGCCATTAATTATGGTGATTTTAGAAGATATGGAGCTTGAAGTATTTAAAGAATATTCAAAAGAAACAATTGAAGAATTATTAGTTGAAGGTATTCAAACTGAAACATACCGCTATAGTTACCGCCATGCTCACGTGTGTATGCGTGATGGTGAAATTGCCGGGGTTGTCTTTGGCTATCGTGGTGAAAAAGAACCAGTGATTGATGAACCCTTAATTGATATTTTAGAAGCAAAGGGACTTAACTCTGATAGTAGACTCTTTATTGAAAAGGAGACTTTTGCAGGTGAATGGTACTTAGATTCACTTGTAACGGCAGAAAAATTCCGTGGTCGTGGAGTAGGTACGGAACTATTAGATGCATTAGGAGAGTTTGCTAAAGAAGACGGAGAAGAAATTATCGGCTTAAATTGTGATCAATCTAATGCTGGTGCCCAAAAGTTATATGAAAAAATGGGATTTAAAAAGACTGGTGAAGTTACAATCAGTGGTCACGAATACAATCATATGCAAAAACAAGTTTAAACGATAAAAAAAGTCTTTTCTATTCAGAAATTATGAATAGGAAAGACTTTTATGATTGTGTCATTAATAGGCAGGTAAATTAAGAGGTCCATCTTTAGCTGGTGCGCGTGGGATTACCCAATGATCTAATATAACAGCAAGACAGACGCAGAGAGGTAAATCTTGCTCTCTTTTAATAGAAAGAGCATAAAAATCTCCAGAGGCTAAATAAACTTTATCCATTGTCATGACAGTTTTAGTCAAGTGGAGAATTTTATAATGATGATTTGCAAAATCACCACTAATAATCCAATGAATTCGACTGACACGAAAATAAGGATTGTGAATACCAGGATACTTTGAAACAGAACAAACTTTTTTACCGCTTAAATAGATATCAAATTTCGGCATTAAAGAAAGTTTTGTTTGTTTGACTTCAGCGACTAAAGTGCCGTCTATCTTGTACAAATATAAGCCATCTCCAACATTACCCCATTTGCCTGTGATTAAATAAATATCTTTTCCGGCTTCATCTTTTATAATAATGCGTTCTTTTCTAGCGACATATTGTTCCTTCATATAGATATGAATCATGTCCTTCACCTCTAGTGATAGAGTAGCACAAATTGTAAATAAATTCATTCATTAAATAGGCAGTAATTTATTAAATTAATTTAAAGTCTCCATTTTTTTTGAGCAAAACAGTTGCTAGTTTTTTAGCTGGATGCTATTATATGGGTAAGATATCTGATGTGTACGATATATCCTTTACAGTGGTGACCGAACAAGTAATACCTTTTAGGGATCCAAACTGAAATCAAACTGATAACAAGCCTTTTCACTTGGTAGTTAGAGATGTTTGACAGCGGAGCCCACCTTGCTATAAGCGGGGCAACACATCGGGATGCTGAACCGGCACAATCGGATTTCTTTTAAAAGTAAATTATTTTTAAGATCGTCTAGTCCTCGTGACTAGGCGGTTTTTTTATGTATACTAAACGTTATCTTTATAGGATATAATCAGATAAAGGGGTGAAGAGAATGGATGCTAAAGAAATTAAACGTAGATGGAATAATTTTGCAAACGAATATGCAGCAACGCATGGCGAGTATGGGGACATTCACAAAGAAATAGTATTAAACCCAGCTATTTTTTCACTAATTGGAATGATTGAAAATAAAGAAGTGTTAGATGCAGGCTGTGGAGAAGGTTATTTAAGCCGCCTTTTAGCTAAAGAGAAAGCCCGAGTCACAGGAGTAGATTATTCAACAAGAATGATTGAAATAGCTGAAGAACGAACAAATTCAAATCTAGCAATTAAATATTTTGAAGGTAACTGTGAGAAGCTAGATTTTTTAGCAGATGAAAGCTTTGATTTAGTTATTTCAAATATGGTTATTCAGGATTTACCAGAATACGAATCTGCCTTGAAAGAAATGTATCGTATACTAAAACCAAATGGTGAGTTAGTTTTTTCTATTTTACACCCTTGTTTTGTGACGCCTAATAGTGGCTGGGAGAAGGATGTAAGTGGAGATAAACTTTTTTGGAGGGTTGATAATTATTTTTATGAAGGTGAATATCGACAAAAATTAGGAAAAGAAGCAGATATTCTTTTTTTTCACAGAACTTTAACAACCTATTTAACAACGCTCCTTAAAATTGGTTTTAATTTAGACAGTTTACTTGAACCAAAACCATCTGAGGAAATGCTAGCTAAGTATCCTTCTTTTGAAGAAGATTTAAGATGTGCTGATTTTATTGTATTTAAGTTGAAAAAATAAGTGTTTAGAAATAAAGTGTTTTGTAAGGGGAAGTTGATTTGGATTTTTTTAGGAAGAGGTATCTCCGATTTGATGAGATGGTTAAGGTGGAAAAGAAGAAATAGAACTAATGAAGTTCAGATATGTTTAAGTAAAAAATGAGCTGAAGGGAGGCATAATAGACACTCCTTCTAGCTCATTTAAAAAGATTAAATTTTTTCTTGTTTCGTCAAACGATAACCGCCATGAAAAACAGGACCTACATATTCATTGAAGGCAAAGCCGCTACGAATAGCTTCTGAGACAAATTCTTTAGCCTTTAAGACAGAATCTCTAACTGTAAGTCCGTTTGCTAAACCAGCCGTGATTGCCGCTGCAAATGTGCACCCAGCTCCATGATTATAAGCAGGAGTGATTTTTTGATTTTCCAAGACTAAAAATTCTGAACCGTCGTAAAATAGGTCAATGGCTTTATCACCTGCTAAGGCTTTTCCACCTTTAATGACAACATTTTTAGCACCTAAAAGATGAATTTTTTTAGCGGCAGCTTTCATATCTTCTAAATTTGTTAGTTTTCCTAAACCAGATAAAACACCTGCTTCGAATAAATTAGGTGTTGCAACCGTTGCTAATGGGATTAATTCATCACGTAAAGCCTCAGCGCTATCTGGATTTAAGACTTCATCTTCGCCCTTGCAAACCATTACTGGATCAATAACGATATTTTTAAGTTGTTGTTCTTTGATTGTTTTCGCTACTAGATCAATAATAGAAACACTCCCAAGCATACCAGTTTTCAGAGCAGCAATTTCACCACCAGCTAGAATTGTTTTTAATTGTTCCTCAACAATAGCCACATCAATTGGATGCACCTGATGATGCCAACCGTTGTCTGGATCCATCGTCACGATAGTTGTAAGTGCAGCTAAACCGTAAGTACTATATTCTCCAAATGTTTTCAAATCAGCTTGAATACCAGCGCCACCACTTGAGTCGCTACCAGCAATAGTTAATGTTTTTGGAATTAATGTCATAAAATTTCCTCCTGTGTAATAAAAAGTTTGTTGAGCTGTTTAGGCCTGGCAGAAAAATAGGGAATTCCAATAAAAGTGTCCTTTTACTTTTTTGGGAATTTATCTTTTTTCCGAAGGACTGGTTCAAAAGAACTGGCCTAGATAAAAAGTTTGTTGATCCGTTTAGGCCTATCAAAAGCTTGGCGTTTCTAGTTTAGTTTTACGTTAAATAAGTCTATTTGTCAATTAAGAAAAGCTGAACTCAAGTAAGTTCAGCTACGTTTTTATAAATCTTCATTGATACAACGCATAATAGCCTCAGCAACACCGTTCTCATTATTGCTAGATGTTAGATATTTGGCATGGCTTTTAACTTCTTCTTCAGCATTTTCCATAGCAAAGCTTACACCTGCAACTTTGAGCATCGACACATCATTAAAATTATCACCAATTGCCATTACATTTTCCATAGGAATACCCAGCCTTTTTGCAGTTCTTGCTAAAGCAATTCCTTTTTGTGCATCTTTGTGATTAATTTCAATATTATTAATGAAAGAAGAGGTAATCGCTAAAGAACCTAATGTTTCAAGTTTTTCTTTAATAGGAGCGAGGGTATGTTGACCATCATCACTAAAAGCAATTAATTTCAGGACTTCAATCGAGTGGTCATTCACTAATTCTTTATAGTCATCAATGTAATTAATATTCATTAGCTCCAAACGCGCCGCTGCTAAAACAACGCCCATCTTATAAGTGGTTTCGGGATTTAAATTGACAAGTAAGGACGCAACAGATTCAATCCGTTTGACTTTATTATCAGAATAAATACCTTTAGAAGTGACTACTTCAGCATAAATATTGTGCTCTTTTAATAGTTGTAAAATTGTTCTAACCGTATCTTTTTCGATTCCGATATTATCAATAATTTTACCTTGGTCATCATATACTTGAGCACCGTTTAATGTAATCATTGGGCAATTAATGCCAACCTCTGTTAACAATGGATGAGCTTCAGTGTATCCGCGACCTGTTGAAACCATAAACTTAATACCACGGCGCTCAGCTTCAGCAATTGCCTGAGCATTTGCCTTTGAAATAACCATCTTCTCGTTCAATAACGTTCCGTCCATATCTGATGCAATCAGCTCTATCATTATTTTTCCTCCAATATTTTATGATCCTCTTTAGTTTACCATTAATATGGAAAAATGGTAAAGAAAAGATTTAATAAATCAGAAAACGAAAAAATCTATTTTTATTCTATTGTTTGCAACTTGCTTCATAAGAAAGAGTTGAGTACAATAGAAAGAAGAATTGAAAATTAACGTTACTTAGCGAGATTAAGTTAAAAGGAGACAAAAGCAATGTTGGAGAGTAGTCAACAATCCGGTCAATCTTTGGCCCAGCAAGTAGCTAACAAAATAGAGTCTTTAATTAAAGAGCAACGTTATAAAACTGGAGATAAATTACCAAATGAATTTGAATTGGCAACAGAATTAACTGTTGGAAGAGGTACCATCCGTGAAGCGATAAAATTATTAGCAGCGAGAAATGTCGTTGTAATTCAGCGTGGTAAAGGCACGTTTGTATCTAAAACACCTGGTATAACTGAAGATCCATTAGGGCTAAGCTTTATTAGTGATAAAAAAAGATTGAGTAGCGACTTAATGGATGTCCGTGTGATGATTGAACCAGAAATTGCTAAATTAGCCGCTGAAAATGCAACAAGCGAAGAAGTAGAACAAATGGAAAAAATTTGTGATGAGATTGCAACCTTAATTCATGCAAATGAAAATCATGAAACTAAAGATATTGAGTTGCATTCAGCTATTGCGAAGTCGAGTAAAAACGTTGTCGTACCTAGTTTGATTCCAATTATCCAAACAGCTATATCGTTATTTATTAATTTAACCAATCGCAGTTTAAAAGAAGAAACAATTGAAACTCATCGACAAATTGTAGAGGCAATTAAAAATAAAGATGGCGAAGCTGCAAAAAAAGCGATGCAACGGCATTTAGGTTACAATAAAGAAGAATTAAATCTATAAAAAAGGGTGAAGCAAGCTTGGATTTTGTCTCTAAGCTTGCTTCACCCTTTTATTCTTAATGATAAGCTAAATTAATTTATCAAAAAAGTTAGTTCAATAAAAATGAAAAAAGTGGGAATATGCTTAATAAAAATAAAGAAAAATTAGGGTTGGAATTTTTTTTCTCCATATTTTTTTGAAATAACATAAAACTGATTAGAACTAAAAATAAAACTAGAGCATTGAGTACTCTCGGTCCAGACGCGTATATTGTTGGTGAAAAAAACATTAATACACAGGAAAGTAAGCCAGCTAAATAGCAAAAAAATGTAAAAACAGGATTTCTAGTTACAAGGCATGAACAAAAGATAATATAGATAAGAACAGTGCTCCAAAAAATATAAGGAAATACTCCTATTATAAAATTTCTTGTCAATAAATTTTCAAAACTATCAAATGGAACGAAATTTATTCTATTTAAGTCAGTCAAAAGAGTTGGTTTTACTATTGTTAAGCTTAAGATAATTGTGCCTAATATATAGAATATTTTCTTTAATTTTTCAGATTGTAGAAGATTTATTGTTAGAAGAGAAATTAGTAAGATAAATAATTTAAAATGAGTAATAAGTTGTTCGAATAACCAAAATATACCTGTTTTCATATGTCCTAAAAAGGAAAGCTCATTAAATTCAGGAAACCATCTGACTATTTCAGATTCGAACCTTACTGTATTTCCTGGTGCAAAAGTCATTAGTAGTATCCCTGCGAATACTATCAAGGTTAGAATTATCAAGTAAATAGATGGCTTTTCTTTAATTGTGAATAGGTAGATATGATAAACAAACATGATTCCAAAAGCACAGAGAACTAATTGTTCATTAGAAATAGCAAAAATGCACGTAATAATTACTCTTACTAATTGTTTTAAAGAAAATTCAGTCGTTTTTTTTCTGAAAAATTTGTCAGCAAAAGGAATTAAGACATAAGCACCTAATGCTAATGGCCATAAATAATTAACAGAACCTGTCATCCAAAAAAAGCCGCTATTAATAACGTCAAATGATGAATAACCAAACAAAATAATAACCACCACGACATTGTATATCTTTATTTCCCCTTTAAATATTCGAACAATTGAAGTAGCTAACAAAAATATAAAAGACGTATTTAGCATTCTCCAGAGATTGATTGGGATGTGGAATATATAATATAACATCGTTTCCGGAAAAATTCGGGACGACCATGTATTGTATCTTAAGCTTAAATAATCAGCTAATGAATATTTATCCTTGATTAAAGCGAACCAACTATCATCACTACCTTCGATAAAATTAAATCGAAGTTGATAAAGAAATACGATGAAAATCAAGGTGCACCATAAGAAAATTGTTCTTTGCTTGTGATTGATTTTTAGGTCCATGTCATTTTTCTCCTACCTTTTATAAGTTTTTAATTATCTAGATGATTTATTTTATTAATTATAATATCTAAGTAAATTAAGTAATCTAATCCCCATTTAAGCATAATTATTGTGAAGAGTAAAGACTTTGTCTATATAATACTTAAAATCTAAGTTTAATACAAAATTTCAGTAGCTTTCATTGTATGTTGTTTCAAATTTAAAAGATAAATTAGATTAAAAGTTATTGATAAATGATTAAAAGAACGGATCCCTTGATGTTAAATAATAAATTAAAATAAATAATAATAATTATTGACATCCACTAAAGAAAACGTTATCATGAAACCGTAGTCATAAGACGTATGACGTCCGATGTATTTTAAAATGCTAAGGAGTGGTTAGATGAAAATTGGAATTATTGGTTTAGGTAAAATGGGTTTAAATTTAGCAGAAAACTGCGTAGATGCTGGTCACAAAGTTGTTGGTTTTGATTTGAAACCACCTGTGTTAAATCAAAAGCAAAAAAATATTGCAATCGTTACTGATTTAGTAGAAATGATTAAACAATTACCGAAACCACGTATTATATGGTCAATGGTACCTAGTGGCAAACCAACAGAAGCTATTTTTCAGGAAATGAATGAACTTCTGGATACAAATGATATTTTTATAGATGGCGGAAATTCAAATTATAAAGAGTCGGTTGTTCGTGGCAAGATAATGGAAGCTAAAAAGATTCATTTCTTTGATGTTGGAACCTCAGGCGGTATCGAAGGTGCTAGAGAAGGCGGTTGCTTTATGATAGGAGGAAATCAAGACGTATTTAAACAAATTGAACCTCTTTTTGTAGATATCGCTGTGGAAAATGGCTATTATTATGCAGGTGCTGTTGGGAGCGGACATTACTTAAAGATGGTTCATAATGGTATTGAGTACGGTATGATGCAAGCCATCGGCGAAGGTTTTGATCTTTTGGAGCATGCTCCATATGAATTTGATTATGAAAAAGTTGCAAAAGTTTGGAATAACGGTTCGGTGATTCGCTCGTGGTTGATGGAATTAACGGAATCAGCTTTTAGAAAAGATCAAAAATTAGAAGAGATTCAAGGAATTATGTATTCGTCTGGGGAAGGTAAGTGGACAGTTGAAGAATCATTGGAACAACAAGTGGCAACACCTATTATTACCATGTCGCTAATGATGCGTTATCGTTCATTATATCCAGATACATTTAGTGGGAAAGTGGTAGCAGCTTTGAGAAATGAATTTGGCGGACACGATGTAGAAAAGAAATAGAGGTGAAGGAAATGAAAGATTATTTAATTGGTGTTGATATTGGGACAACTAGTACAAAAGCAGTTTTATATGATGCGAAAGGAAATGTGAAGGGCTACGCGAATAAAGAATATCCTTTGTATCAAGAAGTACCAGATATGGCGGAGCAAGATCCAGATGAGATATTTGAAACGGTTATTGATGTATTAACAGCTGTTGTCCGTAAAAGTGGAGCGGATGTTACTAGAATTGCGGGAGTTTCTTTTTCAAGTGCGATGCATAGTTTGATTTTGTTAGATCAAGAAAAACAATTGCTGACACGTTGCATTACTTGGGCAGATAACAGAGCCTATCATCAAGCGGAAGAATTAAAGAACCATAAGGATGGTTTAGCTATTTATCATCGTACTGGAACGCCGATTCATCCAATGTCACCTTTAAGCAAAATTTTATGGTTGAAAAAAGAGCAGCCTGAACTTATTGCAAAAACAGCTCATTTTATCGGAATTAAAGAATATGTATTTTATAAATTATTTGGCCAATTTAAAGTGGATATCTCAATTGCTTCAGCAACTGGATTATTCAATATTCATCAACTTGATTGGGACCAAGAAGTTTTAGCCCTACTAGATATATCTGTGGACCAGTTATCTCAATTAGTTGAAACAGATTATCAAGTCACGGGCTTAAATGAATCTTATGCAGAGGTCATTGGCTTACCTGTGGAAACGCCATTTATTGTAGGTGCAAGTGATGGATGCCTGTCAAATTTAGGAGTGAACGCCATTGATGGCAAAACGTTAGCTCTAACGATTGGAACAAGTGGCGCTGTTCGAATGGTGACAGATAAACCTGTTACTGACCCAAAAGGACGAACTTTCTGCTATGCTTTAACGAAAGACAAATGGGTCATTGGTGGACCAGTCAATAATGGTGGAATTGTTTTTAGATGGGTTAGAGATCAATTATTCGCTCCAGAAAAGATAACAGCAGAGCAAATGCAAGTAGACAGTTATGAAATTTTAACTCAAATTGCTGAAAAGATACCAGCAGGATCAGATGGATTGCTTTTTCATCCGTATTTAGGTGGAGAGCGAGCTCCACTTTGGGATGCTAATGCTAAAGGCGCTTTTCTAGGTTTGACAACAAGGCATACTCGAGCTCACATGGTTCGCGCATCTCTCGAAGGAATTGTTTTTAACCTGTATTCTGTGATGTTGATTTTAGAAGAACTAGTGGAACGTCCCGAGAGAATTCATGCGACAGGTGGATTTGCTCGCTCAGCATTATGGCGTCAGTTACTGGCAGATATTTTTGAGCAAGAAGTATCTATTCCAGAAAGTTACGAAAGTTCTTGTTTAGGAGCAGCAGTGATAGGAATGGAAAGTTTAGGCTTAATTGATTCGATTGAAGAGGTCTCTAAAATGATAGGTGTAACAAATCAGCATACACCTAATGAAGCTCATTTCCCGGTTTATCGTGAATTACTGCCTATATTTATACGGACAACACGATTATTACAAAATGAATTTCAAGCAATTGCTGACTTTCAGCGGAAATATAGTAAATAGAGCAACTATTATTCTTCATTCGAGCCTGAACGAACTCACCAAGCTTTTTATTAGGCTAGCTCTTATGAGTTAGTCTCTCGGAAGAAAGATGAAATTTCGAGGTGGCAAAAACCGCCACATCAAATTTCCCTATTCTTCATTCGAGCCTGAACGAACTCACCAAGCTTTTTATTAGGCTAGCTCTTATGAGTTAGTCTCTCGGAAGAAAGATGAAATTTCGAGGTGGCAAAAACCGCCACATCAAATTTCCCTATTCTTCATTCGAGCCTGAACGAACTCACCAAGCTTTTTATTAGGCTAGCTCTTATGAGTTAGTCTCTCGGAAGAAAGATGAAATTTCGAGGTGGCAAAAACCGCCACATCAAATTTCCCTATTCTTCATTCGAGCCTGAACGAACTCACCAAGCTTTTTATTAGGCTAGCTCTTATGAGTTAGTCTCTCGGAAGAAAGATGAAATTTCGAGGTGGCAAAAACCGCCACATCAAATTTCCCTATTCTTCATTCGAGCCTGAACGAACTCACCAAGCTTTTTATTAGGCTAGCTCTTATGAGTTAGTCTCTCGGAAGAAAGATGAAATTTCGAGGTGGCAAAAACCGCCACATCAAATTTCCCTATTCTTCATTCGAGCCTGAACGAACTCACCAAGCTTTTTATTAATCTAGTTTTTATGAGCCAACTCCTCAAGAAAAAGATAAAAATTTGAGCTGTCAAAAAGTGTCATCTCAAATTTTTCTTATCTTTCTTGTTGGAGTTAACCGGCGCAACGAACTTTTTATACTAGGAGGAATTTGATGGAATTATTAATAGTAGGTATCGGCGTTTTGATTCTTTTGTTTTTGATTATGAAGGTTAAGTTAAATACGTTTGTTTCTCTGATTATTGTTTCAATTTTGGTTGCTATTGGTTTGGGAATGCCTTTAACTCAAATTATTACTACTGTTGAAGAGGGGGTTGGTAGTCAACTCGGTCATCTTGCTTTGGTTTTTGGGTTTGGAGCAATTTTAGGAAAGTTAGTCTCAGATGCTGGTGGAGCCTATCGTATTTCTACAACATTGATTAATAAATTTGGACGTAAAAAAATTCAAATTGCTGTTTTAATTGCTTCTTTTATCATTGGAATTGCTTTGTTTTTTGAAGTAGGTCTTGTTTTATTAATACCAATCATTTTTACAATTGCTAGTGAACTCGGTATCTCTATTCTATATTTAGGAATTCCCATGGCAGCAGCACTTTCTGTTACACACGGTTTTTTACCGCCACATCCTGCGCCAACAGCCATCGCAGGCATCTACGGTGCAAATATCGGAATGGTATTGTTGTATGGTATTGTCATTGCTGTTCCAACGAGTATTCTGGCAGGTCCTATGTATACTAAAGTAGCTCAGAAAATTGTTCCAGATGCATTTAATCGTGTCGGGAATATAAAAGCATTGGGGGAACAGAAAAAATTTACACTAGAAGATACTCCAGGTTTTGGAATTAGTACACTCACAGCTTTATTTCCAGTTATATTGATGGCGCTTGCAACTTGTTATGAATTGCTAAGTGGTGGGAAAATAACCGATAAATCTCCGTTGTATGAACAAGTCATTGCTTTGATAGGTACACCAGGTATGGCCATGCTATTATCCTTATTATTTGCTATTTATACAATGGGAGTTCGTCGCCAACAAACAATTCCAGCAATTATGAAATCAGCAGAAGAAGCGATTAAACAAATTGCTATGATGTTATTGATTATTGGAGGCGGTGGTGCTTTTAAACAAGTATTACTAGATGGTGGAGTCGGAGATTATGTCGCTCAATTATTTGCGGGTTCAACTTTATCTCCTTTAATTTTAGGTTGGGTAATTGCAGTAGTTTTAAGAGTTTGTTTAGGTTCTGCTACCGTGGCTGCTTTAACAGCTGCTGGACTTGCAGCTCCCTTGATGGCAGCGACAGGAACAGACCCAGCACTAATGGTAATTGCTACAGGAGCAGGTAGTTTGTTTGCCTCTCATGTAAATGATGCGGGTTTCTGGATGTTCAAAGAATATTTCAATTTATCGATTAAAGAAACTTTTGCAACATGGACAGTTTTAGAATCAATTATTTCAGTTGCGGGATTATTAGGAGCCTTAGCTTTGAATTTAATCGTTTAATTTTAAAGTCGGATTTTCTTTATGAAAATCTGACTTTTTCTTTTAAATTAAACCTATCAACTGTTATACTTGAAATGTAAACTATTATTAGTTGGTTACGACATAATAATTAAATATTTAGCTGAATTTAGCTATAATGGAATTTTAGGCTAGGACAACAAAATTTTTATATAAGGAGCGATATGATAATCATGAAAACAATTATTCATAACGATTGGCAAGATATTTTACAAGAAGAATTTGAATCTACTTACTATCAAGAATTAAGAGAATTTTTAAAAACAGAATATGCGGAACAAACTATTTATCCTTCGATGAATCATATTTGGGAAGCCTTTGAATGGACTCCATATGACCAGGTGAAAGTTGTTATATTAGGACAAGATCCTTATCATGGTCCTAATCAGGCACATGGGTTAAGTTTTTCGGTCCAACCAAATGTAAAGGTACCTCCTTCTTTAGTAAATATATATAAAGAATTAGCAGATGACTTAGGCATTACACCAGTTAATCATGGTTATTTAAAATCGTGGGCTGAACAAGGGGTTTTATTGATGAATACAGTCTTAACTGTTCGTGGTGGGTCAGCGAACTCTCATCGTGGGCAAGGCTGGGAGCGATTAACGGATGCCGTCATTAAAAAATTAAATGAACATGAAAAGCCTTTGGTCTTTATTTTATGGGGGAATCCTTCAATAGCCAAAAAACAACTGATTGATACAGAAAAGCATGTTGTTATTACCTCTCCACACCCAAGCCCATTATCTTCTTATCGTGGTTTTTTTGGTTCAAAACCCTTTTCTAAAGCCAATAAGGCTCTAGTTGACTTTGGTCAAACACCTATTGATTGGCAACTGCCAAAACAGGTTTAGAGAATAGTAACAATAAGTTTAGCGATAAACTGTACTAGTCAAATTTTAATAAATTGTTCACAATTACTAATTTTTAAGGATTTTTAAAAGAAAACAGCTGAAAAAACTGTTATTTTTTTGGAAAAGATAGTATGATAGAGAAAGAAAAAAATAATTGTATATCCTGGAGGGAATTTTTGTGGAGTTATTTGATAGCCTAAAATTTAAAATTGTGAGAAAAAAAATTAGAATTGTTTTTCCAGAAGGAACTGAACCTCGTATTCTTGGTGCAGCTGTTCGTTTGGCTTCGGAAGAACTAGTAACCCCTGTTTTAATCGGTAGCGAAGTAGCTGTTAAAGAAGCTGCTAAAAAACGTGGTTTCGTTGTGGATAATATTGAGATTATTGATCCGAATAACTATCCAGCTATGGATGAAATGGTTGCGGCTTTTGTTGAACGTCGTAAAGGCAAAGCAACTGAAGAGCAAGCTAGAGAAATGCTTAAAGATGAAAACTACTTTGGTACAATGTTAACTTACATGGGCTTAACAGATGGTTTAGTTAGTGGTGCTGTTCATTCAACTGGAGACACCGTTCGCCCAGCATTACAAATCATTAAAACAAAACCAGGAGTTTCTCGAACAAGTGGTGCGTTTATTATGTTACGTGGTCGCGATAATGAAAAATATCTATTCTCAGATTGTGCTATTAACGTAAATCCAAATGCACAAGAATTAGCTGAAATTGCGGTAGAAAGTGCTAAAACAGCTGCATTATTTGATATTGATCCTAAAGTTGCAATGTTAAGTTTCTCAACAAAAGGTTCAGCAAATGCTCCAGAAGCTAAAAAAGTTGAAGAAGCAACGAAAATTGCGCAAGAAATGGCTCCTGAAATTCAAATCGATGGTGAATTACAATTTGATGCAGCATATGTTGCTTCTGTTGGTCAACAAAAAGCACCAGATTCTGAAGTCGCTGGTCATGCAACTGTCTTTGTTTTCCCAGAATTACAATCAGGAAATATTGGTTACAAAATTGCACAACGTTTCGGTAACTTTGAAGCAATTGGACCTATTTTACAAGGTTTAAACAAACCTGTTTCTGATTTATCTCGTGGATGTAACGAAGAAGATGTTTATAAATTATCAATCATTACAGCTGCACAAAGCTTAATGAATTAAACTATATATTTAAGGAAACAAGTATTTTCACTATGAATTTAGTGAGAATACTTGTTTTAGTTTACGGAATAAGAGATACAAGGTATAATAAATGTTATAGATTTAGTTAGTTAAACTAAAATACAGTCCTAGGAGAAACGAATGAAAAATAATATTAATTATTACATCCAAGCAGTAAATACAGCCATTACGGATACTGAAGATAATGGTGAGCTTCTTAATGAACATTTTGAAGTAGTAAGAACAGCACTAGATAACGACAAAATCTCTGAAATTTCAATTGAACAATTAACGACAATCAAAGAAAAATTTGCAACTGGTACTGAAAAATACCGTGGGATTAACGCAACTTTAAATGGTTTGAAACCACCTATTAAAGTATTAGGTGTTCATAAACAATTATTAAAGGCATATCAAGACTTTGTTGAAGGCTGTCAAGCAATGACAGATAGTATTGATGCTACGAAGCAAAGTGTTGATGTAGAAGCATTTGAGCGTTCTGAAAAATTACAAGATGAGTCTTCAGATGCTATGATGAAAAACATTCAACGTATCACTAAAATTCTATTTTAATAAGCAAAGAGACTGAGAAATGAAAATTCTCAGTCTCTTTATTAATTTTAGACTTCGCGTACAGCAAAGTAATTTCCTTCACTATCAGCGAAGTTGAAAACTTTCATTTGCGGCATTTCAATTAGGTCACCAACCGTAATACCTTTTTCTTGGAATTCTGCGTAGAGAGTTTCAAGTTTAGATGAAGCGCTAAATAAAATTGAAGGCGTTCCTAAATTTAATTCTGGGTGTAGTTTTTCGACAATCTTACGGTCATGTAAAACAAAGCTAGTATCAGAGGTTTCTTTTGGGGCAATTTCAATTGAAAAAGTACCATCTCCGTTGTCCACCTCAGTAGATTTTGTAAAACCGACTTTTTGCGTCCAAAATTCAGCAGCAGCCTTTTGATCGTTAACGTATAACATTACTTGTCCAACTGATTCAATCATGTTCTTACCTCCGTATTTAAAATGAATTTATGTTCTTGGACTATCAGTATAAACGGTTTAGGTGATAGAATGCAAAAATTAACTTTTAATTGACTGCATACTTGAATAGAATCGTTAAATCTTAAGAAGTATTTCTGTTTATTTGAGTTTTAAATCAATTAAACTATGGTACAATAAAATGGTCTTAAATAAAACTTAATTAATCTAAAAAATAGATAAAGCTTAGTTCAATACAATAGAACTTGTTAGATTTAGTTTTTTTAGAAAACAGTAAGGTGTGAAATAAATGGAAAATGAGTCCGCAATAAAATTATGGAGTAGTTTTCGAATGCAAAATAGCCAAGCACCAGAAACTTGTGAAGCTTGGGCATTTGGTGATTCTAAGGAAATGGCAGATGAACTTAGTGGGCTAGTATTAGAAGGGTTAAAAACAGCAACAAGTAGTGCGTTTGAAGTTTATCAAGTCGAAAATGAGCCTATTCCAACTGAGGGATCTTATTCAATTATATTAGATGGGAATCAAGAGGCGGTAGGAATTATTCAAATTCAAAAAGTGACAACGTGTGCTTTTAACCAAGTTACTGAAGAGCTTGCAATTGCAGAGGGTGAAGGCGATCGAACATTGGAGTATTGGCGCCGTGTTCATGAAGAGTTTTTTAGACGCCATTTAGCAACGTATGGTTTATCTTTTAATGAAGAGATGCTTATTGTTTGTGAACAATTTGAATTAGTTTATGCAGCTTAGGTACAAAATTATTTAGGAGGTAGGAAATCAATTGAATTTAAAACAGATGGTTGGAGAAAAAGCAGCAGAATATGTTAAAGAGGGTATGGTTGTTGGTTTAGGAACAGGTTCAACAGCCTATTATATGGTTGAAGCTGTTGGGAAAATGGTTAAAGAAGGTTTAACTATTACGGGTGTGACTACATCTAACAGAACAGCAGAGCAAGCTAAAGCTTTAGGTATTCCTTTAAAAAGTGTTGATGAAGTTGATCATATTGATATTACTATAGATGGATCAGATGAAATTAGTTCAGATTTTCAAGGTATTAAAGGCGGAGGTGGTGCGTTATTATTTGAAAAAATAGTTGCCACTTATTCTGACAAAGTAATCTGGATTGTAGACGAAAGCAAAATGGTTGAAGAACTAGGAGCATTCCCACTACCGGTTGAAGTAATGGAATACGGTAGTTTACAATTGTTCCGTTTATTTGAAGAAAAAGGCTACAAACCAGCATTTAGGCTAAATGAAGAAGGACAAAAATATGAAACTGATGGTGGTCATTTATTAATTGACTTACATTTGAATGAAATCAAAAAACCTTTTGAATTAGCTGAGTTTTTAGATGGTTTGACGGGTGTTGTAGAACACGGACTATTTTTAGATTGTGTAAATACTATTATAGTTGGCTATACAGATGGTCCTAAGATAATCGAAGCACGTTAAAAATATAGAAAAACTTGTAAAAATGACCACCATTTTTACAAGTTTTTTATACATACAATAAGTTAGAATCTGTCGTCTAGTTATGAAATATGATAGAATAAGTAAACGTTGGAAATAGTTGATCAAAGGGGGACTAGCAAATGAATGAGAAGTTGACTAAACAGGCTAATGGGGAAATTAAAGTATCCTTTGAATTGAATTTAGAAGCTAGTTTAGAAGATGTCTGGAATTTATTAACAACAAATGAAGGGTTAGCTCAATGGTTCCACGAACTTGAGGTTGGTGAATTAGGTGAAGAGGGTTATTTTAATTTCATTATGACGCCAACAGAGCGCATTAAAATGCCCATTCTAAAGTATGTAAAGAAAACAAAAATTGGATTTGAATGGGATCAAGATTCCGTCTTATTTCAACTTGAGCCTTTAGATAATGATAATGTTAAATTGATTTTTAGTGAAGAACTAAAAAATATAACTGAACATACACCTCGGGATATAGCAGGTTGGAACCTGTGTTTGCGTAGAATTCAACTTGTATTGATTAAAAAAATTGAAACACCTGTTAATCAAGATGAATTCGATGAACTAGTTGGAAAATATAAGAGCGAGTTAGTTAAATTAGAGGGAAATTAGGACTCTAAATACAGAAGAATAATGTTTTGAATCATAAAAAAAAGACAGTAGAATGTGCTTCTTATAGACAATTAGTTAATAAATAGAAAGTAAAAGGGTAGAAGAAAGATATGAATTCAATTGAATTAACATTTAAATTATTCAAGGAACAAAAAATATTAGATGCAAAACAAGAGGTCACTTACTTAAAAAATTCTTTCCTACATGATGTTGTTAATCAAGTAGCCAGGGAGTTAGTAGGAAACCAATCAGATAATCATGAATTAAGTGATGTCCACTATCCAGACTGGTTAAATTATCCCAGTGATTTGACTAAACAAGTTTTAGTTGAGTTCAATTTTGATGGAGACGAATCAGATTCAGAAATGATAGCGAAAGTTGCGGATAGCTATGCTCAAAATTTTATGGAAAATAATCCTAGCTTAGTTGTATATCAAATATTTACATTATCAGACAAACATAAAGTTCAACTTTTTTTGAATTTTTTTGTGCAGTTTGGTTATTTAAATAAACGTTTTTTCGCTATTAGTTTGGCTGAAGCTATTGATAAACAAAAGACTAGTCGTAATTTAAGCATTATTGAGTGGAAAAAGAAGGAACTGAGTGAAATAGACTCACTTCTTCACACTGAGGGAACTACACAGGTGATTCAAATTGAGGAAGATGAAGAACAGACTAGAAAGCTACCAACGAGGCAAAAGGTGGCCTTATCTCAACTCCAATTAAAATTAGATGACTTGCTCACTGAAACAGTTGATTCTACTGTTGAAAAACAAGACGATAGCATGGAGAAATCTGGAACTAATAGTCATTACAATGCAAAGTCTAATTCAGGAAGGAATCTTACTCAAACAGTCAATGCCAACGATAATGAATTGTTTATAGCAGATAAAGAACTAATAACAACTTTAAACTTACAAATTCTCCGGTTAGAAGAATTAAATAGCAAACTGGAAAGAAAGCTTATAAAAGCTGAATCAGAAAAAAGCAAAACGGGAAAAATTGTAGACAACAAAGAAAATGATGAAATTGGTTTACAAGATGAATTCCACCAGAAGTTGCTAACTTTACAAACAGAAAATAACCAACTGATTAAGAAAATAGCGCAAATAGAAAATGAAAGATCAGATTACAAACAGGAAATAAAAGTAAAAATCGAAGAATTAATGTTACTGAACAAAAATTATGAAAATCAAATTACTGAATTAGTCCAAACCATAAAAATTAAAGAGGGTCTTTTAGCTGATTTGAAAGAAAAAAATAAAAAATTTAAACAAAAGAAGAAGATAGAAGGTCCTATAACATTAGTTAAACCCTCTCATTTACAGAGCGATGAAGAGAAAATGGAGATGTCATCTTCTATCAGTGAACAGAATGATCTTTTAAATGATTTTCCTGAGCCAGATTTTGAAGATATGACTAAGAAAAAAATTAGTAGCAAAGAGTACAAAGAACTGATAAAAACCGTTGGATATATAGAACATATCTGGTCTATTTATCAAACAAAGCTTAAAAATATGCCAGTTGAAAATATGAAAGAACAGATTGAGCTAGAAGTATTATTCGAGCATATTGACGAGGCTGCAGTTGAAACATTTATTTTTAGCCATGAGTTATCCGAAATTAAAGATCAGGTTATGATTAAAAATTCTGTTTTACTAGGGAGAAGTACAGTAGTTATAAACAATTATGATTTGCAATCTCTCCGTTATATAGAAAAACAATACTATTTAATGAATGAAGCTATTAAAGAATTGAGTAAGGTAGAGGTAAAAGAGAATAATTAATTCATCAAAAAAATTCCTGCTTAAATTTAAGCGAGGAATTTTTTTGATTGTTAAACTGAGTTTAGTAGTTCGAATAAACGGTATGTTTGATAAAAAAGTTAGAGATTCGATCTATTTAATCCCTTTTTTTCTTTTTTTATCATCTAAAATTACTTTTAAAGCTCTTTTTTTTGTTTTAATGTTAGGACTTTTTAAGCGACGTCTAGCACTAGATAAATCAATTTTTTCAGCCATTAATAAACACACCTCCATAATAAATGTTAAGGCTTTTTTTTCTTAGTTAAATAATAAGCCATGATGATTGCTGTGATTGGAATAATTAAAACAGCACTGATTCCGATACAAAAAATAGAAATTGCTTCAGAAGCAAAGACTTTTGAATTGATAATGCGACCAAATGAATACGATAAATCTGTAAACCAAATAATCAATGCTAAATAGCTTCCTAGAAAAGCAAAAAACAATGTATTCGTCGTAGTTCCTAAAATATCTTTGCCAATATTCATACCTGATTTAATGAGTTTTGTTCGGCTAATGTCAGAATTATGCAGAAAGACTTCATTCATAGCAGAAGCTATTGCCATTGCAGTATCCGTTATAGCACCAATCATACCCATAATAATGGCACAGATGCCTATTTGAATAAAGTTAATATCAACATATAAGGAGAAAGCTCCTAGTTCTTCAATTTCTTCCATGCCAAACCCCTGAGTATGGGTATGGTAGCTAGCTAAAAAAACAAAAATTAATGAAAATAGTAAGGTGAGTAAAGTTGCAATAAATGCTGAAATAGTTTTTACTGACCATCCATTAATATAAAATAAATTGATACAACTGATAAGAATACAGGCACCAAATGTAATGAGCAAAGGTGATTGGTTGAGAGTTAATAATAAAATTGTACAAAAAAGAATAGCAAAGTTAAATAGTAACGCGATGAAGGAACGAGTCCCTTTTTCACCTCCAATTAACTTCATTAAAACAAATAATAAAATAGCCAACAGAACTAAAACATTTATCATTTTTTTCGCCCCCTCTCAATAAAAAAGAGTGAGGTATATAAACCAATTGGAATGGTTAGAACAATTCCAATACTGCCAGCTAAAGCCCGAGCGATTTCTAACGAAAGGGTCATTGAAATTGTATAACCCCAAGCAGCACCATTTTTTAAGTACAATAAAATCATAGGAATAGCACCACTAACATAAGCAAAAAAGAGGATGTTGATCATTGTACCCATAATATCCTTACCAATCTCTAGGCCTGACTTAATCAACTTATCGGAAGAAATATCCGGGTCTTTTTCATATAATTCATACATAGATGAAGCCATTGTGATGGCAATATCCATGACTGCGCCTAATGAACCAATTAAAATGCTTGCCAAAAATATTCTTTGTGGTGAGCGAGTAATGAAGGCCATTTCTTCATAACGTAGGCCTTTTTCATTGGTTATATGAAGAACGAAGGCAGCTATTAGAAACGCACTAAAGGTTCCCAATAAAGTCGCAATAATCGCCGTATAGGTTTTGGGATGATTGCCACTAACAAGGAGTAAAGAAATAGGTGTAAATAAAAGAACGAGTAGGGCACAAATTGGTACCAAACTAGAACTATCTAACTGAGTGTAACAATACATAGCTACTAATAGAATTAGAATATTTACAATTAGACTAACTGCTGAAAGCAAGCCTTTTTTTCCTCCAACAGCAACTAATACAAGAATGAAAACACAAGCTAAAAGCGCTACGAATTTATCACGCTTCACCTCTTTAATTATTCCTGTTTTAGAGTCGTTAGTAATGGGTTGTAAAAATACTTCATCCCCAACAGCAAAATGATAATCATTCGCACCAGATAAAGAATAAGTGTTTTCAATGAGCAACTGTTTGTTTTTATAAGTACCATTCATGATTGTTACCGTTAAATCTTGTGAAAATAGTTGTTTCTCATTTCCGTTATTTGAGTCAGAAACAGAGTTGTTATTTTCTTTTATCGCTGTTATTTTCCCAATAGGAGTCGTATAAAACTCATAGTTTGTGTGAACAAATAAAAGTAGAGCTGCACTACAAATTAAGACTAAAAGGACGGTTATTTTTTTAAAATTCATACTAGCTTTCATTTTTTGTCCCTCTTTTTATATAAGACTAGGATAATACATCCTAGTCTCTTTTTTACAATTTTATTTAATTGTCTTTTTTAATGCTTTCAAGTTAGCTTCCATTACTTTAATATAATCAATGCCTTTGTCTTGATCGCTTTGTGAAACACCCTCAATGGGACTAAGCACTTCCAAGACTGCACCAGTTCCACTAGCTAGTGTTTTGGCAATTTTTGGAGAAGCACTATTTTCAAAATAAATAACTGAAATATTGTTTTCTTTAACAAAATCACTTAGTTCCGCCAGTTTAGCAGGACTTGGTTCTAAGTCTGGAGACAAACCTGAAATGGCTACTTGCTCTAAGTTATAACGGTTAGCTAAATAAGCGAAAGCCGTATGTTGAGTCACAAACGTTCTATTTTTAGCATCTTTTAACTCGTTTTCAAAATCTTTATCTAGCTTTTTCAATTTTTCAATATAGCTAGCAGCATTTTTTTCATAACTATTTTTGTTGACATCATCTGCTTTAACGAGGCCGTCTTTAATCGTCTGAACTTGTTGTTGAGCAATTACTGGATCCAACCAAATATGAGGATCAAAAGCATGGCTGTGTCCTTCATGATCATGCTCATTAGTATCAGAACCTTCTTCAGCGTCATGATGATCAGTTAGAATAATCTTGTTGGAGTCAGTTTCTGCTACAACTTTTCCAGAAGCATCAATTAGTTTTGCGCGAATTTCTGTATTAGCTAATTCTTCACTAACCTTTAGAGTGAGTGAAGCTTTGGTTTCATTTTTTATTTCTGTAAATTCAGTTTCAGTTGCCTCTTTTTTAAACCATTGATAATGGTCAAAAGTTAAATTATCAGGAGCATGCCCTTCCAATTCAATCGTGTCACCTGTATGATAATGATCTTTTAATCCGTGGAGATGAAAATGTGGCTCTTCTTCATGCTCATCGGTATCATGATGATGTTCTGAATCTTCTTCCGAATGTTCATCAGAACCAGCTAATAAAGGGATATTTTTACTAGCATCAATGACTGTAGTTTTTTTCGAATCAATATTTTTTAATACACTTGGAACCCACGTCTCCATATATTCACTATTGTAAATAAAAACATCAGCATCAGCAATTTTCGCAATATCTTTAGCGCTAGGTTCGTAATCATGAGGTTCAACGCCAGCTTTCATAAGCATGGTTACATCTGCATGCTCTTTAGTCACATTTCTAGTGAAATCATACATTGGGAAAAAGGTTGTAACAACCTGTAATTTTGTTTTTTCTTGTGGAGCACTCGTTTTTCCTGGTTGAGTACATCCAACCACTACTAAGATAACAACTAATAAAGGTAACAACAATTTTAACTTTCTAGATATTTTCATTTAATAAATTCCTCCTGAATAAATAATTGCTTTATTTTGTTTCTCGATAAAGGGCCTTTTTTCTTAATTTAGGTGAATATTTCATCAACTCGATACGCTCGGGATTCGTGCGTTTATTTTTAGTCGTATGGTAATTGCGTTCACCAGTCTCGACACACTCTAAAATGATTTGAACTCGCATGTATACTCCTCCTTATCTAGTTTAACGATAGCTAACCTGTAGAATCAACTATTCAAAACGTAATGATTACGATTGAGAATTAAATTTAACATAGCTCATTGAATACGTCAAATACTTTTTTTATTTAGTGATGGATTCAGTTAAAGAAATTAAAGTTTTTAAGCTTGCTTTTTTTTAAAAGAAGGTGTATCTTTAAACGTAATCGTTTCGATTTGAGAAGGAGGAGTAAATAATTTGGCAAAAAAATCTAAAATTGCTAAAGCACGCAGACAACAAGCAACTGTGCTTAAATATCAAGATTTATGTGAAGAACTAAAAGCGAGTGGAGATATAGAAGCTCTAAGGAGATTACCTAGAGATTCAAGTCCAACTAGGCTTAGGAATAGAGATTTAATCGATGGAAGACCGAGGGCATATATGCGGAAATTCGGCATGTCACGAATTCATTTTCGTGAACTTGCACATAAAGGCCAGATACCTGGCGTAAAAAAAGCTAGCTGGTAATATAAGAGCAAGGTAGAAAATGGCTTATTTTCTACCTTGCTCTATTTATTTTATACGCAACAATTGCTTATTTAAGTAAATGTGTTAGATTAAAAGTAGTGAAAAGAGAAATGAGGGGAAACCAATGAAGAAAACGAAGAAGGGACCGTTAGTGATTGCTATCTTTTTTTTGCTTGCTTTATATAGTGGGATTTTTTTATCCTACAGGAAGGGGAACTTAAACCAAGCAATTGCAGATTCAACATGGGTTTATCAGACAAGTGAGGGGATACATGGTGAAATAAAATTTTTAAAGAATCAGCGAGCAAAGATAGTAACAAGTGAGGGGACAAATTATTCTGGAACATATCAAGTAAATAACTATAGTAGAGGGATTATAATTAAGACTAAAAAAGGCTTACTTGAACTATCTATTATGGATGAATACAAAGAAAATAAAGGGTTTGTTGGAGCAATTAAAATGGTTAACGAAGAAGAATATACAAGCGTTGATTTTTATAAAGAAAATAGTCAAAATAAATGATGAAGAGAGACGATCAAAATAATTCTTTATTTTTCCTTATAAGAGTTAGAAAAAAATAAGAAAAAAACCATAAAAAAGGCACAGTTACTTGCTAAACTAAGTAGTAAGATTAATTGGATTGTTAACTCAATTGGTAGAGTACGTGGGTTTTAGCTCATAGGGTTACGGGTTCAAATCCCGTACAATCCGTTCTATAAAAAAAGCTGAGAATTTTCGGTCTCAGCTTTTTGTTTCGTTACAGAAATTGCCGATTCACGAAGGGGTATTTCTTGTAGTAAATCATACATGAATTTAATTGAGTTCGCTAGAGATTTAAAATCTACTATTAAATTAGGATAAAATGAATAGTAAAAGAAAAAACACAGACATCACCTTTGTAAAATTGGATGTCATGTGTTTTTTGTGCAGTAAGTGTTCTTTTTTTTGAAAAAGGAGACGAGTATTGGAATAAGGGATAAAAAAATAACAAAAAGTAGGACAATTGAAAAATGTTCTGCTATAAAAGGTACTCTTCCTAAGAAAAATCCAGATAGACAGCAGAGAGAGACCCAAATTAAGCTGCCAATAAAGTTATTAAAAGCAAATATTTTTAAAGACATTTTGCTAGCACCTGCAATAAAAGGTGTAATAGTCCAAACAAAAGGCATTAAACGAGCGAATAAAATTGTTTTACCACCATACTTATAAAAAAAAGCAATAGTATCCTGTACTTGTTGCGGTTTTAAAATATGCCGAAAGAAGGAATTGCTAAGAAAATCCAACCCTAATTTTTTTCCAATAGAGTAGTTGATACTAGCACCTATAAAATTAGCTGCTGAAAATGTAAGAATTAACCATAAAAGATTTAATTCATTAGGTAAAGCTGCGATTGCTCCAGCTGCAAATAATAATGAGTTCCCTGGTAAAAAAGGGAAAATAATAAAACCAGTTTCAATGAAGACGATTAAAAATAAAACTAAGTAGGTCCAAAACCCATAATGATTGACAAAAGTATTCAGATGCTCATCAATCGTGAGAAAAAATTCAATCCAACGAGTCAAAAATTCCATAGTTAATTAAGCTCCTTAAGGTTTTTAGCCCAATTAGAGAGCTTCTTATCCGAATTTTCCTTGTACAAGTTAGTGTAACAAAATTAAGTCAGTAATGATACTCCTATCATTGACTAAAACTTTAAAATAGAATTTTTTGACAAAGTAGTCAGAGGTTAGTTGAAAATAAATAAAAGTAATCTATACGAAACAAGAAAAAAGAAGTATAATAGAGGAGCAATTCAACAGGTTTTAAATAACTGGATGTATAGATAGTTAAATAATTTTTTTATTGCTATAATCATTTTTTTTAGTTATATTACGATTGAAAAATAACGCTTATTTGTATTTTTGGGGGTGGCGACATGGGTGATGGGAAAATTTCAGATAACATTATTACGATAATGTCTAAAAATGTTTTTAGGTTTTCAGAATACTGGTATTCTAATTATATCGTTAAGAGTTTGACTAAAAAAGCAGAAGATAGGACAATTTACATAGAAAAATATCGTGGACCGATTGTTTCCACAATAACGAATGGAATTAAGGCAATTGATAGCAAAAGAATTGATGCAGACTCGTACTTGAAAATGGGAAGAGACCATTTTTATTTAGGATTAAGTTTAGTTGAAATGGAAAAGAATCAAGTCCTAATGGAACAGGCCATCTTTGATTTTTTACAAATTGAGAAAAAACAAAATAATGCTGCTATTACAGACAAGGAAATTAATGAATATTTACTTGAATTTCGGCAATTGAATAATACAGTTACACCCTTAATTATTGAGGGCTATTTGGAAGCAGCTAAGGAAAGTAAATCAGAACGTTGAAATAAGTGAGCGAATAACTTTGATTTTTTCCTTTTTAAAGGTAAATTTAGATAGTTTATTAAAAAATTGTGTCGTTTTTTTGAAGATGCTTATTTTATACTGTTCATCAGTCTGTTTTTTTGAAAAAAAGAGGATGCTTAATCTTATAAATAGAAAAAGAGAAGATAAGAACCTATATTTTTGAAAGAATTTAAGTTATACTAAAATTATTAAATCAATAAAAGGAGAGTTGTAATGACAACAAAAAAACAAAAAAATAAAACTAAAAAAAGCAATATAAAAAATAGAATTATAAATACTGTGGCAGTACTACTTTTAATAATTGGCTTATTTCTGATATTCTTAAATCCAATTAAAGATTGGTTAGTTAAGAATATGTCTAACAATAATAATGTTTCAACTGTAACAGCTGCTCAAATTAAAAAGAACCATACTCGTGATGGAGAATTTGATTTTTCTCAAGTCGTTGATTTGGACGCTGAAAATATTATCCGAGCGCGCTTATATCAAGATGACATGGCGGTAATTGGGGGAATTGCAGTTCCTGATGTAGCTATTAATCTGCCAATTATTAAAGGGATATCTAATTACAATTTAGCTGTCGGTGCTGGAACAATGAAGCCTGATCAAGTTATGGGTGAAGGAAACTACGCTTTAGCAGGTCACAATATGATTGATAAAGGCTTATTATTTAGCCCATTAGATAAACTTGCTATGGGTGATGAAATTTATTTAACCGATTTGGAATATGTGTATGTTTATAAAACTAGCTTTATTGAAACAGTTAATCCTGATCGAGTGGATCTAATCGATGATGTTGAGGGACAAACTTTAGTAACTTTAGTAACTTGTAATCCAGATGGGTCAAAAAGATTAGTTGTCCAAGGTACCTTTGAGAAGAAAGTACCTATGAAAAAAGCAACAAAAGCGATGAAAGCTGCATTTGATATTGAGAAGAATACGTATTAATTTGAAAGACTTAGCCCTATTTGTTAGTGGCTAAGTCTTTTTTTGATTTTTGTAAAGGAAACACGCTGTTTAGTCTCTAAATTAAGCCTATTAAAGCTCTTTTAAAAGAATGGCTAAACGTTCTTGGTCAATCAAGTTTGGATCTAGTTTTTTGAATGAATTAGCAATTGTTAGACTAGTAGGAGGTAAAACTGGATTAAAATAGAGTACTTGCGTTTCAAAAGCAGAAAAAACCGCTTGCTGTACATCCTGATTTTTATGGATCAGTAGTTCCACCAGCCAATTAAAGTACCAGACTTTATCAGGTTCTGTTTCAAAACGAGTAAGCAGTTGGCTAATATCATCGTCAGAGCCTAATAAAAAGCTGTGATTTGCCTCAAGTCGAGACAAAATTTTTTCTTCATTTATATCTGGTGGAGCTACTTGTAGTAAATCTAGAAAAGTAGCAAAATTATCTGCTATGGTTAGCCATTGATCTGTATCCATATCTATATAGCGAATACTAGGTTCGCCATTTGTTACATTTGAATAATCAAATGCCCAAAGTTGGTCATCGTTTACACTGAAAAAAATTAAATATTCAGGTAAAGAAAAAGTTTTATGATAATGCTCTTGGAATAAAATACTGGTTCCAAAATCTTCATGCAGTCCAAATAGGTAATGAATACCAACAGAATCTAATCCATCTCGAGTAGGCTCAGTAGTGGGCACTAAATTAAAAGCCAAATAGCCACCGTTTTGTTCATCTAATAAATTTAAATAAGAAACAGGTAAATCTTGGATGCGGTAATTTTTATAGAAAGACTGACTAGGAATAGAAATAGCAGGAACTGTAAATAAGTTATGCTTAATAAAATACATTCGTATACTCCTTACATTTTAGTAGTTTTAATAAATAAGATGAAGAGTTAGTTGTATTTTAGCATTAAGCTAGAAACGAAAGCAAATCGGTTAAAGGCAAAGGTGTATGATTTGAATTAATAGAGGTAAAAAGGTATACTTGTTAAGTAAGTAACAAATAATAAAAAGTTTTAATTGTCTATAAATAGTTAATTCTAGATGGACAATTGCAATGGTTTAGTTTATAATTATTATAAAGTGATAATTAATTCAATTAAAAACAGGAGGATGATTTATATGCAAAAAACAAATATTGATGTTAAAGGAATCTTAAACAAATTAGTTGCCAACCACGGTGTGTTATACACTAAGTTACATCAACATCACTGGTATGTGCAAGGTGCTAGTTTTTATACATTACATGAGAAGTTTGAAGAATTATTTGGTAGTGTCGATTCCAATAACGATGTGATTGCAGAGCGCCTAATCGCAATCGGTGGTCAACCATTCTCAACTTTATCTGAGTATTTAGAACATGCTTCAATTGAAGAAAAACCGTACACTAAAAAAGTTTCAGCTGAAGACATGGTAGCATCAGTTGTTCATGATTACCGTATCTTACGTGATGAGCTAGTTGAAGGTATTGAGTTGACTGGTGAAGCTGGAGACGATTGCACACAAGATATGTTAATTGGGTATAAAACAGAAATTGATAAAAATATTTGGATGTTACAAGCATTCTTAGGTCAGTCACCATTAGAAGGCGAATAATAATCAATAAAATGTAATTTATGAAGTGTGTTCTTGGAGCTTTGAGAAAAAGTTTTTGAGAACGCACTTTTTTTAATTTTTGACAGAAATGTTTCATTCTTAAAAAAAGGTCAAGAATTATTTAGTTTATAAGAAACTTTACTTTATTTTTGTAGGTTTATTTGATAGGATTAAGAAAGAAAGTACTGTGAAGGAGTGGAATAGTAATGGGATGGATTATCGGAATAGTAGTTATTGTTTTATTAGTCTTATTTTATGCAAGCATTTACAATGGATTAGTTAAGGCAAGAGTATGGGTACAAGAGGCTTGGAGTCAAATCGATGTACAATTAAAGCGTCGGAATGATTTAATTCCTAATTTAGTTGAAACAGTTAAAGGGTATGCAGCTCACGAAAAAGATACCTTAACAAAAGTAGTAGAGATGCGTAATCAATTGACTCAAGTTCCAGCAGGGAACCACGAGGAAGCAATGCAAGTTTCAAATCAAATTAGTGATTCATTAAAAACTATTTTTGCTTTGAGTGAAAGCTATCCAGATTTGAAAGCTAATCAAAATTTCCAACAATTACAAGAAGAGTTAACAGCAACTGAAAATAAAATTGCTTATTCACGTCAATTATATAATTCAAGCGTGGCAACTTATAATATTAAAATTCAAGCATTTCCAAGTAATATAGTTGCTGGAATTCATAAATTCACTGAAGAAAAAATGCTAGAAACGCCAACTGAAGAAAAAGCAGTACCAAAAGTTTCTTTCTAAGCCCTTTGTGAAAATGAATCATAGCAAAGAAACGCCTCTATTTTGTATAGAGGGACACCAGTTTTTGGGGTGGATAAAATAATTTGGAAAGCCCCTTAAAAATTAAAGAGCTTAGTCTCTTTCTTTTCTAAGTGGCTTTTTTAGTCAAAACTAACACGAATTTAATTAATTGTATAGTAGAAAGTATCTACTATATGGGCTTATGAGAAGAGGGATGAATAATGTTACGTCAACAAATTGAACAAAACAAACGGAAAACGATTGTTGTGATGTTTGCGTTTTTTGTATTAGTGGCTTTAATTGGAGCCGCAGTGGGTTATGCGAATTGGAATAATGCTGTATCCGGTGTAGTTTTGGCAGCAGTCTTAGCTTTGATTTATATGGCTATGATGATTTTTAATTCAACAAAAGTAGTGATGGGGCTAAATCGGGGTCGTGAAATCACTAGTAAAGAGCAGTATCCAATGTTGTGGAATGTCGTTGAAGAACTTTCAATAGTTGCGCGTATTCCAATGCCGAAAATTTATATCATTGACGATCCAAGCCCAAATGCTTTTGCTGCTGGAAATTCCCCAGAGAATGCTTCTGTAGCTTGTACAACAGGATTGTTAGACAAATTAAATCGTGAAGAACTAGAAGGCGTGATGGCCCATGAAGTATCTCATATCCGCAATTATGATATCCGCCTATCGACCATCGCTTTGGCTTTAGTTGCTGTTATTGCTTTATTAGCTAGTATTGGTACTCGTATGATGATTTGGGGTGGTGGTGGCCGTAGAAGCAGCAGTAATAATAAAGATAGTGGAGGAGCCATTATGCTGATTCTATCAATTGTTTTCATGATTTTAGCACCGTTGGCTGCAACAATGGTTCAAATGGCCTTGTCACGTAATCGTGAATATCTAGCAGATGCATCTGCAGTGGAGTTAACAAGGAATCCACAGGGTTTAATCTCAGCTTTACGTAAAATTTCAGAGAGTGAACCGATGGAATCTGCTGACCCAAGTAGTGCAGCTTTATACATTGAAAATCCGTTTAAAAAAGAAAAAGATGAAACAAAAGATTCTTTTTTTGCGACACATCCAGAGACAAGCAATCGAATTGAGCGTTTAGAAAAAATGTAAGAATAATTGTCACCATATTGACGCAATAGAGCGTTTACAAAAGAAAATTGTAATAGATATATCATACAATTGATACAGATTAATTGTTCGTTTAGTAGTACAATAGGAGTAAGAAGAAAACTAGGGGGAGGATTTGCATTGTGGCAACAGAATATATTTATGTTCATCTAGACAGTGTTACGAACCATGTGTTGAGTAAAGGTATGGATATTAATCATTTTCAGCAGTCGTTGAGAAAGATACCTAAAAATATTCTGTTATTAGATGCAAAAAAAGGTGTCGGAGAATTTGAGTCACATACAGGCTTTAGAATTATTCGTGGACGTGAAAATGTTCGACGGTATCTGGATGACTGTAGTAAATTCCCTGAAAAAGCACATAAGTGGATTGATTTTGAAAGTATCGAACTTTTGCGTCAACTGACCCCAGTTGAAATTTCAGAACTCCTTTATATTGCTCACGCTCATACACACCTTCATTCACCTTTTTATTATAAATTACAAAATAATTTCATTTATTTAACGTTACCAGATGCGATGTCAAAAGTTTATTACCGTTATTTAGATCAATTTTATGCATTATTGAGTAGGACTTTGACAAGTGCATTGGCAGAAAAGATGAATGAAAAAAGAAGTTTCTTTCAAAAACCGCAACCGATTGAACCTATTCCAACCTGTTTAATAAATGAGCTAGTACCTTATTTAAAAGAAGGGGCTTTATTTTCCTTGAAACAAGTTGAAGTTCGTGATAATCTATATTGTATACCTGTCTTTTTAGTTGAGGATCGGTTAAGAGAAGTGGGAAAACCATTTTCAGATCGTGAACGCTTAGCAACAATTTGCTACGATCGAAAGGATGCTTCATGGTCAGTGGAAGAAGTAGAATCCTTATTAACGAGTATGTAAGAATAAAAATTAAGATACCAAACAAATAAAATAAAGTTAGTAGAGAATTTCGGCCTTAGAATGTGCCATGCATTCTAGGGCCTATTTTTTTACATATAAGTCAAACAAAAATTAATTAAGGAGAGTGGTCTGAATGTTAGACAGTGGATGATTAGCAATTAAAAAGCTAAAGGGTAAGTAAACAAAAAAAGAAAAGAGGATTTTAAAATGGAATGGATATATTTAATAGCTGCAGGGATTTGTGAGATTATTTGGGCGTATTATCTAGATGCTTCTTATGGTTTTTCAAAACTAATTCCTAGTATAATTGCGATTGTCTTTATTGTTATTAGTTTTATTTTTTTAGAAAAAGCTATGAAAAAATTAGGTGTAGGAGTTGCTTACGCAGTCTTCACGGGAATTGGCACAGCTGGTACAGCAATTATGGGAATGCTATTTTTAGGTGAATCCGTAAGTTTGTTGAAAATTACCGCCTTGTCTCTATTATTAGTTGGAATATTAGGTTTGAAATTAAGTGAAGGAGGAGAAGCATAATGGGATTCATTAGTTTGGTTGTGGCTGGTTTTTGTGAGTTGGGTTTTGTAGTCTTATTAAAGAAATCAGAAGGCTTTAGATTGAAATCTTATGGTATTTTATCCATGATTGTTATGGGGATGAGTTTATATTTGTTATCAATTGCTTCTAAAACAATCCCAATTGGTACGGCATATGCTATATGGGCAGGAATTGGTGCCTCAGCGAGTGTCTTGTGGGGGATGATTTTCTTTGGTGAAAGCCGGAGCTTCAAAAAAATTATTTTTGTCACGCTGATTATTATCGGTGTAGTTGGCTTAAAATTGACCTCGCATTAGAATAAAGTAAAGTAAGTTGAGATTGTTTTCTCTGAATGAAATTGTTATTTCATGGATTCGAAAAGTATGTTACAATACGGTTGATTCACTAGGAATTTAAATTAACTTTAAGTAAAACTTGGAGGAACGTATTAGATGAAAATATCTCTAATTTATGGTGGTAAAAGTGCAGAACATGATATTTCAATTTTAACTGCTTTTTCGATTATTAAAGAAGTCTATTATAAATATTATGAAGTTCAACCTATTTACATTACTAAAGCAGGGCAATGGATTAAAGGCCCCGTATTAACTGAACCAGTAACAAATCATGAACAACTAAAATTTAAGTTTAATGACGAAACTACTAATGATCAACAATTAAGTGGTGTTGAAATACAACCAACTTCTTTAAAAGAAGAAGATGCTGTTATTTTCCCAGTTCTTCATGGACCTAATGGTGAAGATGGAACAGTCCAAGGTTTATTTGAAGTAATCAATATGCCTTATGTGGGTACTGGAGTTTTAGCTAGCGCATGTGGAATGGATAAAATAATTAGTAAGTACCTATTTCAGCAAGCAGGAATTCCACAAGTTCCTTATGTAGCAGTTTTAAAAAATGAGTGGTTACGTGATGAAGAGCAGGTATTTATGCGATGTGAAGGAAGTTTGTTGTATCCAATGTTTGTTAAGCCTGCAAATATGGGTTCTAGTGTTGGAATTACCAAAGCTGAAAATCGCTTTGAATTGATTTCGGCAATTAAAACAGCTTTGAAATATGATCGACGAATTGTTGTAGAGCAAGGAATTGAGGCTCGGGAAATAGAAGTAGCTGTGTTAGGGAATGCCGATGTTCATACATCAGTTCCAGGAGAGATTGTAAAATCAGTTGATTTTTATGATTACGATTCTAAATATCTAACCAACGATGTTCAACTTCAAATACCGGCTTTAGTACCTGATTCAGTTTCAGCCCAATTACGCGAGTATGCGGCAGCAGCCTTCGAGGTATTGGATGGTAGCGGATTAAGTCGTTGTGATTTTTTTGTCACAGCTAATGATGAAATATTTATTAATGAAGTGAACACAATGCCAGGTTTTACTCAGTTTAGTATGTATCCTCTTTTGTGGGAAAATACTGGATTAAGCTATGGTGATCTTGTAGAAGAGCTAATTCAGTTAGCTTTACGCCGTTTTGAAGAGCGTCAAGCTTACCAAATGAAAAGCGACGAATAAGAAATAAAAAGCTGAACAGAAATGTTCAGCTTTTTAATAAACTTATTCTATTCTAACTCTCACAATTATATGAACTAGTTCTTCTGAGCCAGTTCTTCGAGAAAAAGATGAAGTTTCGAGGTGTCAAAAAACGCCACATCAAATTTCCCTATTTTCTTGCCAGGCCTAATCAGCTCAACAAACTTTTTCTTCGGCTAGTTCTTTTGAGCCAGTCCTTCGAGAAAAAGATGAAATTTCGAGATGGCAAAAAACGCCACATCAAATTTCCCTATTTTCTTGCCAGGCCTAATCGGCTCAACAAACTTTTTCTTGGGCTAGTTCTTTTGAGCCAGTCCTTCGAGAAAAAGATGAAATTTCGAGGTGGCAAAAAACGCCACATCAAATTTCCCTATTTTCTTGCTAGGCCTAATCGGCTCAACAAACTTTTTATATAAGGAGGATACAAATAAATGGATGTGTTAAGTCTTAAAGAAATTGCATTAGCAGTCGGAGCAACAAATGATTTATCTGATTGGACGACAATTGAAGTCGATAAAGTTGAATTTGATTCAAGAAAACTAGAAAAAGGATCCTTATTTGTGCCTTTAAAAGGTGATAATGATGGTCATGATTATATTCAATCTGCTATTGAAAAAGGGGCTTCTGCTGCTTTTTGGAGTGAAGCAATTGAAAAAGCTCCAGTAGGTTTTCCAGTTTTAGTGGTAGAAGATACCTTAAAAGCCTTACAGGATTTAGCTAAATACTATTTAAAAGTAGTGAATCCTAAGGTAGTTGGTATTACTGGAAGTAACGGAAAAACTACCACTAAAGATATGACCGAAGCAGTGATCCGCAGTAAGTTTAAAGTCCATAAAACTCAAGGGAATTTTAATAACCATATTGGTTTGCCAATGACTATCTTAGAGATGCCTAGTTCAACAGAAGTCATTATTTTAGAAATGGGCATGAACCATGCAGGGGAAATTAAAGTACTATCGGAGTTGGCTGAACCAGATGTAGCAGTCATCACGATGATTGGAGAATCACATATTGAATACTTAGGTTCTCGTAAAGGGATTGCCGCTGCAAAAATGGAAATTGTTGCAGGATTGAAAAAAAATGGAACATTGATTTATCCTGGAGAAGAGGAACTTTTAAGTCCTTTAGTTCAAGAGTTAGAGCCTAAGCAACGAATTACATTTGGAACAGGGAAGACTAATAATATGTATCCAGTCACAATTGAGCCGGGTATGTACCAAACAAAATTCACGACAAATGTTGCACCTGAAATTGAATGTAGTATTCCGGTTCTTGGAACTTATAATGTAACCAATGCAATGGCCGCTTTAATGGTAGGTTTCACATTGGGAATTTCAGTCGAAGTTGCTTCACCAGAGCTGGCAAAATTCAATTTGACTAAAAACAGAACAGAGTGGTTGGCTGGAATTAATGATAGCATGATTTTAAATGATGCATATAATGCAAATCCAACTGCGATGAAAGCTGTTTTAGATAATTTTAGTGAACTAATGAATGAGGGCAGAAAGATTGCTGTTTTGGGAGACATGCTAGAATTAGGTGAAACTTCTTGTGAGTTACATGCTAGTGTGGCTGGACATATTCAGTCGACTAAAATAGACGAAGTCTTTTTATTTGGTCATGAGATGGCAGTTCTATATGAAGCTCTCAAAGAAACGTATCCAGTTGAACAGCTACATTACTTTGAAGACGATAAGTTAACGTTGATTACTAGCTTGAAAAAGATTATAAAAAAAGATGATTTTGTCCTCGTGAAATCGAGTTTAGGAACAGATTTATTAGCAGTGGTAGTAGAACTGACTAAGTAAACATGATAAAATTAAGAGGAATCAGTCTGAAGACGGATAACAAAGTAAAACAATTTTGTTATACTAGTTTTAGTGACTAAAATGTATCCTGAAGGAGAAGATGTCAATGCAAACACAAAGAAAAGAAGTAGCAACGGCAGGTTTGAGTCGTTTTTTTGCAACAGTATATGGGTATATGACTTTGGCTTTAGCTATTAGTGGAATTACTGCTTTTTACGCGGCGCAAAGTCCGTTTATTCTTAATTTAGTTCTTGGAAACCCATTTGGCTTTATTGCCTTGTTCTTAGTAGAAATTTTCCTAGTAATGAAATTAGCTTCAAATGGCAATAAGCTTCGTTCCGTAGGTTCATCAATTGTGGGCTTCATCGCCTTTTCAATTGTTAACGGCATCCTATTGTCTTCTATCTTTATTATTTATCCATTAGGTGACATTGCGGCTGCCTTTATGATTACAGCTGGAACATTTGCTGGTATGAGTATTTTTGGATTTGTAACTAAAAAAGACATGACTGGTTTAGGGGGACATTTACGTAGCGCCTTAATTGGTTTAATTATTGCTACATTAGTAAATGGCTTTATCTTAAGAAGTGGTCCAGGAGAATTGATTTTGTCTTATATTACAGTACTAATTTTTGTCGGTTTAACAGCTTACGATACTCAAAAATTAAAACAAATCTACTTCCACTATTCAGACAGCCAATCATTAGGAGCAATTGCTATTAGTGGGGCTTTAAGTCTGTATCTTGATTTCATCAATATTTTCTTAGCAGTTTTAAGAATTTTCGGTGGCGGACGTAACTAAATTAAATAGTTAAGTAAGGAGACCTGATAACTAAATCAGGTCTTTTTTTTTTAGAGTAACTGTATTTTTCTAGCCATAAATTAATATAACGTAAGTTTAGAAAGATACTTGCCGATAGAAAACGTGTTCATTTACACATTGATGTAAATTGATTGAAAACTTGAGGTATTCATGTTATTATTGTTTAGATAACAGAAAAGTAAAACCGTTGAGGGTTTTGTGAATAGATAAGCAGAAAAAAAGCTTGGAGATTCTCCAAGCTTTTGATATGAAATGAGGGGCCTGGTGCATTACGTTAGTTCGTAAATCAGACACCGGGTTTTTATATGGAGTTACAGCAGCAGGCATTTAAAAAAATAGACCGCCTGTATTTCGCAAAAATCTCTCTTAAAGGTTTTCCAAATTGGGAGGAAAAAATTTGAAATTTTCAGAATTAGGGTTAGACCCTGAATTATTACAATCAGTAGAACGTTTAGGCTTTGAGGAAGCAACACCAATCCAGGAACAAACAATTCCATTGGCACTTGAAGGCAAAGATGTTATTGGACAAGCACAAACTGGTACTGGTAAAACAGCAGCTTTTGGTTTGCCAATGTTACAAAAAATCGATCTTAAAAACCGCGCTGTTCAAGGTTTGGTTATTGCACCAACTCGTGAATTAGCAATCCAAACACAAGAAGAATTATTCCGTTTGAGTCGCGACAAAAAAGTTCGTGTTCAAGTCGTTTATGGTGGAGCTGATATCAGTCGCCAAATTCGTTCATTAAAAGATCAACCACATATTGTTGTTGGTACTCCTGGACGTTTGCTTGATCATATTAACCGTCGCACATTAAAATTAGATCAAGTTGAAACTCTAGTTTTAGATGAAGCAGATGAAATGTTAAACATGGGATTCTTAGAAGATATCGAAAAAATCATTAAAGAAGTTCCAAAAACACGTCAAACATTATTATTCTCAGCAACAATGCCAGATGCAATTAAACGTATCGGTGTTAAATTTATGAACGAACCTGAACATGTGCGCATTCAAGCTACAGCAATGTCTGATAGCTTAATTGATCAATATTATGTTCGTTGTAAAGATTTCGAGAAATTTGATATTATGACTCGTTTATTAGATGTTCAAACACCAGAATTAACAATCGTATTCGGACGTACAAAACGACGCGTTGATGAATTATCAAAAGGATTAGAAATGCGTGGTTACCGCGCTGAAGGAATCCATGGTGATCTTTCGCAACAAAAACGTATGAGTGTTTTAAAATCATTTAAAAAAGGTGATTTAGACATTTTAGTGGCAACAGATGTGGCTGCTCGTGGATTAGATATTTCTGGAGTAACACATGTATACAACTATGATATTCCACAAGATCCAGAAAGCTATGTTCACCGTATCGGTCGTACTGGTCGTGCTGGTAAAGAAGGTATGTCAGTTACATTCATTACACCAAATGAAATGGGCTACCTACGTGTGATTGAAGATTTAACTAAGAAAAAAATGACTACTTTACGCCCACCAACAAATGCTGAAGCGTTTGAAGGTCAAGTAAAAGCAGCTATGGAAACAGCAGAAGAATTAGTTAAAAGTAATGATTTAGAGCGCTATGAAAAAGCAGCTGCTCAATTATTAGAAGACTATGATACAACAGATATTGCAGCTGCATTCTTGAAGAGTATTTCTAAAGATGCCAGTGAAATTCCTGTTAAAATCACTCCAGAACGTCCATTACCAAGCCGTAAAGGTGGAAGTGGTGGAGGTGGTGGAAACCGTGGCGGCGCAAGTCGTGGTAAAGGTGGATACCGTGGTGGAAGTGGCGGCGGAGAACGTCGTGGCGGAGCACAACGTGGTGGAAAAGATAATCGTCGTAGTGGTGGCGGAGCTGGTTCTGGCGGAAGCTGGAATAAAGATGCTAAACGTGGCAGCAATGCTGGTGGTAGCAGCAGTAGCGAAGCTCGCAAAGGCGGACGCGGTAATTCTTCAGACAATCGTCGTAGTGGCGGCGGAGACCGTAACTTCACTATTCGTAACAAAGAAAACTAAAAAAATAAGAAAGCCAATTCTTTTAGTAGAATTGGCTTTCTTTTTATTATTAAAGAAGATTTTTAACGGTGTTTCTTTTTTTTCGAATAAATAACGAAAAAAAGAAATAGCAAAAGTTTTCAAAACAGGGGATATAAGATGACAAAAGCCTAAATATTTGATAAAATTACAGCTAGTAAGTCTTGCAGTAGGTTTTTTTAAAATTTAACAAATAAAAGTCAGAATTAAAAATAGGTTAAAAGGTTACATAAAAAAGAGGGATTAAAAATGATAGTAGGAATTGGTCTAGATATAGCGGATATATCTAGAATTGAAAAGGCCCATATACGTCAAAATACTTTTGCCAAAAGAGTGTTAACAGAAAAAGAATGGGATTGTTTTATGGGGTTTCATGGGAAGCGACAAATAGAGTATCTTGCAGGAAGATTTGCTGCAAAAGAAGCATTTTCGAAAGCATTAGGAACGGGAATCGGTAAAGTAGGTTTTCAAGATATTGAAATTCTAAACTCTAGTAATGGAAAGCCAGAAATAACTAAAAGTCCATTTAAGGGTACTTGTTTTATCTCCCTTACACATACGGATACAATTGTTGCGGCTCAAGTTATTTTAGAAAAGTAAGTAAGATGATAATAATCAAAGGAGGAATACGTTTGGTTTCTGGAAAACATCGAAATACTTATGCGCTCATAGATAGAAATGCTATTTTTAATAACATTAAAAATCAGATGAATCTTCTTGAACCCGATACTGAAGTCTACGCAGTTGTAAAAGCTGATGGATATGGGCATGGTGCTTTAGAAGTAGCAACTATTGCTAGAGAAGCAGGTGTGCAAGGTTTTTGTGTCGCATTGATTGATGAGGCCTTAGAACTCAGACAAGCTGGGTTCAAAGAACCGATTTTAATTATGGGGTTAGTTGAAGCAAAATATGCAAAATTACTTTTAGATCAGAGAATTAGTGTAGCAGTTGGCTATTTAAAGTGGTTAGAAGAAGCTGAATTTTACTTAAAAAGAGAAAAATCATTCTCGGAAAATAGGAAGCTTGATATTCACTTGGCTATAGATACTGGAATGGGAAGAGTTGGATTTCGAACAAGTGCTGAATTGGCTGAAGTTGAAAGTTATTTAACTCATTCAACTTCATTTAATTGCCAGGGAGTGTTTACACATTTTGCAACAGCTGATAGCAAAGATACAAAACAGTTTCATCAACAAGTAGAGAAATTTCAAAAATTAGTTGAAGGAATGACTGTAAAACCAACCTATATTCATTCTGCCAATAGTGCGACTAGTTTATGGCATCAAAAACACCAAAAACGAATTGTCCGTTTAGGAATTGCGATGTATGGTCTAAATCCATCAGGTAGAGAATTAGATTTACCTATTAAATTAGAACCAGCTATGAGTGTCGAGACGACATTGGTTCAAGTGAAACAGATGTCAGCAGGTGAAACAGTTAGCTATGGTGCTACTTATAAAGCTAAAGAAGGGGAGTGGATTGGAACTCTACCAATTGGTTATGCTGATGGTTGGCGCCGAAGCTTACAAGGGCAAACGGTACTTGTGGAGGGTGAAAGATGTGAAATAGTTGGGCGTATCTGTATGGATCAATGTATGATACGGTTAAATAAAGAGGTGGCTATTGGTACAAAAGTTGTATTGATAGGAAAAGATCAAAACGATGAAATCTCAGCTCAAGAAATTGCTGAATACTTGGATACCATTAACTATGAAATTGTTTGTGGATTTACCCAACGGTTACCTAGAGTATATTGCTAATTTGATTTGTGAATAGAATTTAACATTCGCTACATATCAAGTTTTGTTATTTTAATAGTAATGTTTAAATGTTAAGTTTTTCATGGTACCATTAAGTGAAGCTATCGTTTTTAGATTAAAAACGGCAGAATCTTTATGGGGGGTTGGAGTATGGAACCTAAAACTGAAAAATTTATTAAAATCACTTTGGACAATTTGAATTTTCAAAAGGTTCACAGATACTGTATAAAATATGGGATTGATGAAAACGAGTTTGTAAATACCGTAATGAAGCGTTTCTTTAAAGAAAATCAAAAAAAACATGATACCATGATCAAAGGTTATAAAGAGATGTCTGAGATAAATCTTGATATTTGTAATGAATTTGAAGATTCTGAAAAAGATAGTAATTCTCACGTGTAGTCTGGTATGATAGGGAGGAAAGTACCTATGGTAAAACGAGGAGAAGTTTATTTTGCTGATTTATCGCCAGTCATTGGCTCAGAGCAGGGTGGAATGCGTCCGGTTTTAATTATTCAAAATAACGTTGGAAACCATTATAGTCCAACAGTTATTGTGGCAGCAATTACAGCAAAAATCCAAAAAGCAAAAATGCCTACGCATGTAGAAGTTTCAGCAGAAAAGCATGGTTTAGAGCGTGATTCAGTTGTTCTCTTAGAACAAATTAGAACAATAGATAAGCAACGTTTAAAAGATAAAGTTACACAACTAGATTACCAATTAATGCAAAAAGTTGATGAAGCATTAGAAATCAGTGTTGGTTTGTCTGGTAGTGTATAAAATACGTACTTAATTTTAATTTAGTAAACCACCCTGATAATTTTATTGTGGGTGGTTTTTGCTATGGTTCTTGCAGCGTAAGCAGCTTAGAACCATAGTATGCATCGGCCGTAAAGGACGAATGTAATCCGAGAAATGTTGTTTTTCAAGGTTCTTGCTGCGTAAGCAACTTAGAACCATAGTGTGCATCGACCGTAAAGGACGAATGTAATCCGAGAAATGTTGGTTTTTCAAGGTTCTTGCTACGTAAGCAACTTAGAACCATAGTATGCATCGGCCGTAAAGGACGAATGTAATCCGAGAAATGTTGTTTTTCAAGGTTCTTGCTGCGTAAGCAACTTAGAACCATAGTATGCATCGGCCGTAAAGGACGAATGTAATCCGAAAATATAAACGAGTACATAAAATAAATTCTTGTATAAAGAAAATTAATCCTGTAGAATAATGTCTAGTGCAGTTTGCCTATGGTAGGTAGTGCTGCAACTGACGTGGTTCACTAATACCATCCCACGAAAAAAAACTAGGAGGAAAAAAATGAAAACAAAAGCATTATTGATAAATGCTATTATCGCGACAATATATGTAGTTTTAACGCTTTCGCTTGCCTTTATTTCATATGGAGCAGTGCAGTTTAGAGTTGCTGAAATGTTGAATTATTTAGTCGTTTTCAACAAGAAGTATATTCCGGGAATTGTTGGAGGAGTAGTTATTTCCAATTTATGGTCTCCAATGATCCAATATGATATGATTTTTGGTGTAGGACAATCTTTACTATCACTAATCATTGCAGCGTTAATTATAAAAAATATGAAAAATATTTGGTTAAAAATGACGATTGTCTTAATTATTTTTGGTCTTAGTTCAGCTTTAATTGCCTGGGAGTTGTTATTAGCATTTGACTTACCGTTTTGGGCAGGATATGTATCTGTTGCAGTTGGCGAAGTAACTGTACTTTTAATTGGGATGCCGATTATGGTTGCTCTGGATAAAAAGCTTCATTTTAGTGAAAGAATAGAAGGATAAAGAAAAAAAGAAGTTCACCATTTATTTTGGTAAACTTCTTTTGTTTTTATTTTGCCATATGACGTAAATCTTCAATTTCAACAACACGGAAACCGCGTTTATCCAAATGTTCGATAATTTGATCCAATGTTTCTTGGTCAATTCCAGCAGGCAATGTAATCATTGTTCGACGAACTAGTTCATCACGTTCAACATCTAAAGTAATACAACTAGCAATCGTACAATACTTGTTAATTATTTTAGTCATATTACTTAAATCGCCTTTAAGTCCAGATGAAGCAATAGTTAATACATAACTTCCGACATCTACGTTCCAAGATTGTTGTAGCATACTTAAAAGAGAGCTGTGTGTTAAAATACCATAGAAACGATTATTTTCATCAAGTACAGAAATATAAGGCAATTCTTTGATTGTAAAGAAGACTTTAAAGAAAGATGATTCAATTGAAATAAATTTAGTTGCATTCTTCAGTAAATGAGTAACAGGTAAAGTCATATCTCCACCATTAGCTTTATGACGATAAATGTGCATTTTATAAATATTTCCTCGGAAAATAGTTCCTGTTTCGTCCAGTATTGGCACACAACGATAGCCAGAGCTTTCTAGAATTTCAATGGCTTCCTGAAGTGTAACTGTTTCTTTAACGGTTGTTAATTTTTTCTTAGGAATACAAAGTGATTTGATTAACATTAATAAATCCTCCCCATCTTGTGAAAATTTGATACTATACACTTGATGATACCATATAAAATAGTGTATTTACAATGTTTTCATCTGCTACTATCGAGATAATTAATAGAATTTAATAGAATGAGAAAAAATAATTTTAAAGAAAGGCTTGTTTCTTAGTTAAGTGGAATTTATAATAGAACAAGTCTAAAGAATAGTATAGATTAATCTAATTAAAAATAAAAACGACATTTAATAGAAGGAAGTAATCAGACATGGCAATTAATGAAATGATGGATCGCCCAGTAGTAAATAAAGATGTTCTAGAATTTATTCGAAAAAAACAAAAACCTTTAGCTGGGAAACTAGGAGAGATTGAAAGAGGAGCTAATGAACGTGGTGTTCCCATTATCCCACATGAGACAGTGGTTTTTTTAAATCTTTTATTAGGTCAGCTACAACCTAAAAATATATTAGAAATTGGTGCAGCAATTGGATTTTCATCCAGCCTAATGGCACAGCATGTTGGTGATGATGGACACGTAACAACTATCGATCGTTTTGATGTAATGATTGAAAAAGCTAGAGCTAACTATGAAAGTTTGGGCCTAACTGAAAAAGTAACATTATTAGAAGGTCAGGCTGCAGATATATTGCCAACCTTGGACGGGCCGTATGATTTTATTTTTATGGATAGCGCAAAATCTAAATATTACGATTTTTTTCCTGAATGTATGCGCCTTTTACGAGTTGGTGGGATGTTAGTAGTAGATGATGTTTTACAGGGTGGAACAATTTTATTACCTAAGGAAGAGATACCGAAACGTTCTAGAGCCATCCATAAAAAATTGAATGCATTTTTAGATGTTGTAATGGAGCATCCTTCAATAGAAAGTAGTATTATACCTCTTGGAGACGGCTTACTATTAATTGTGAAGCAAGATGAGACTGATTTTTCCTATTTAATAGAAGAGTCAAAAATTTAACATTTTATTATGCGCTGTAAAAAAGAATTTTATTCAGTGATTTTTGAATAAAAATTCTTTTTTACTTTAGTTTAATGGCTATTATAAAAGGGTTTTTTAAACAAAATTAAAAAAAATGGAAAAATGTATAAAATAGTGTTGACGAAATCCAAATATCTTGGTATATTAATACATGTCCTAACGAGGGCAAACGAAACAAGCAACACAATAAAGACAAAAATAAAAATAAAAAGTGTTGACACTGTTAAATATATTTGTTAATATATAGAAGTTGTCAAAACAAACAAATTGACCTTTGAAAACTGAACAAAGTAAGACGAACCAAATGTGTAGGATGACTCAACAAGGTTGAGTCAAACAAGCAAGAAAGTGAATAATTATTCGCTAGCAAAAACTAATGAGCTTCAAGCATCATTTTATATGAGAGTTTGATCCTGGCTCAGGACGAACGCTGGCGGCGTGCCTAATACATGCAAGTCGAACGCACGAAGTTGAAGAGCTTGCTCTTTAACCAAGTGAGTGGCGGACGGGTGAGTAACACGTGGGTAACCTGCCCATTAGAGGGGGATAACATTCGGAAACGGATGCTAATACCGCATAGTTTCAGGAATCGCATGATTCTTGAAGGAAAGGTGGCTTCGGCTACCACTAATGGATGGACCCGCGGCGTATTAGCTAGTTGGTGAGGTAATGGCTCACCAAGGCAATGATACGTAGCCGACCTGAGAGGGTGATCGGCCACACTGGGACTGAGACACGGCCCAGACTCCTACGGGAGGCAGCAGTAGGGAATCTTCCGCAATGGACGAAAGTCTGACGGAGCAACGCCGCGTGAGTGAAGAAGGTTTTCGGATCGTAAAACTCTGTTGTTAAAGAAGAACAAGGATGAGAGTAACTGCTCATCCCCTGACGGTATTTAACCAGAAAGCCACGGCTAACTACGTGCCAGCAGCCGCGGTAATACGTAGGTGGCAAGCGTTGTCCGGATTTATTGGGCGTAAAGCGAGCGCAGGCGGTTCTTTAAGTCTGATGTGAAAGCCCCCGGCTCAACCGGGGAGGGTCATTGGAAACTGGAGAACTTGAGTGCAGAAGAGGAGAGTGGAATTCCACGTGTAGCGGTGAAATGCGTAGATATGTGGAGGAACACCAGTGGCGAAGGCGACTCTCTGGTCTGTAACTGACGCTGAGGCTCGAAAGCGTGGGGAGCAAACAGGATTAGATACCCTGGTAGTCCACGCCGTAAACGATGAGTGCTAAGTGTTGGAGGGTTTCCGCCCTTCAGTGCTGCAGCTAACGCATTAAGCACTCCGCCTGGGGAGTACGGCCGCAAGGCTGAAACTCAAAGGAATTGACGGGGACCCGCACAAGCGGTGGAGCATGTGGTTTAATTCGAAGCAACGCGAAGAACCTTACCAGGTCTTGACATCCTTTGACCACTCTAGAGATAGAGCTTTCCCTTCGGGGACAAAGTGACAGGTGGTGCATGGTTGTCGTCAGCTCGTGTCGTGAGATGTTGGGTTAAGTCCCGCAACGAGCGCAACCCTTATTACTAGTTGCCAGCATTTAGTTGGGCACTCTAGTGAGACTGCCGGTGACAAACCGGAGGAAGGTGGGGATGACGTCAAATCATCATGCCCCTTATGACCTGGGCTACACACGTGCTACAATGGATGGTACAACGAGTCGCAAGGTCGCGAGGCCAAGCTAATCTCTTAAAGCCATTCTCAGTTCGGATTGTAGGCTGCAACTCGCCTACATGAAGCCGGAATCGCTAGTAATCGCGGATCAGAACGCCGCGGTGAATACGTTCCCGGGTCTTGTACACACCGCCCGTCACACCACGAGAGTTTGTAACACCCGAAGCCGGTGAGGTAACCTTTTAGGAGCCAGCCGTCTAAGGTGGGATAGATAATTGGGGTGAAGTCGTAACAAGGTAGCCGTATCGGAAGGTGCGGCTGGATCACCTCCTTTCTAAGGAATATTACGGAAATCCCACACATTCGTTTTTACTTTGTTCAGTTTTGAGAGGTTAATTTTTTTTGAATTAAATACCTTTTAAAGGGGCCTTAGCTCAGCTGGGAGAGCGCCTGCCTTGCACGCAGGAGGTCAGCGGTTCGATCCCGCTAGGCTCCATTGTAATCTGATTGCAGATTACAGAATTTGTTCTTTGAAAACTGGATACTGTTTAAAAAGTAATTAAAGTAAGAAACCGAGAAAACACCGCGTTTTAAATGAGTTTTTTAATTAGTTCTTATCGTAAGATAATGAATAAAATCATTGACTAACATCATGAGATTCCTTCGGGAATACCATCGATAAAATTTTTGTGCTAATGCGAAGCAATTCGAGGAAATGAGTGTTTGAGAAACGGAGCGTACTAGCGTACGTGAGTATCACAAAACACGAAATTAACGAAGAAGTGTGAAGTAGTAGTGCCAAAATTAGGTTAAGTTAATAAGGGCGCACGGTGGATGCCTTGGCACTAAGAGCCGATGAAGGACGGGACTAACTCCGATATGCTTTGGGGAGCTGTAAGTAAGCTTTGATCCAAAGATTTCCGAATGGGGGAACCCAGCATTTTTTATAGAATGTTACTGCTAGCTGAATACATAGGCTAGTAGAGGTAGACGCAGAGAACTGAAACATCTAAGTACCTGCAGGAAGAGAAAGAAAATTCGATTCCCTGAGTAGCGGCGAGCGAAACGGGAAGAGCCCAAACCAAAGAGCTTGCTCTTTGGGGTTGTAGGACACGACATTAAGAGTCATAAATGAGTTTTGTAGAAGAAGCGATCTGGAAAGGTCCGCCGAAGAGGGTAAAAGCCCCGTAATCGAAACAAAGTTCACTCTGTTGTGTATCCTGAGTACGGCGGAACACGAGAAATTCCGTCGGAATCCGCGGGGACCATCCCGCAAGGCTAAATACTCCTTAGTGACCGATAGTGAACCAGTACCGTGAGGGAAAGGTGAAAAGAACCCCGGAAGGGGAGTGAAAGAGCTCCTGAAACCGTGTGCTTACAAATAGTTAGAGCCCGTTAATGGGTGATAGCGTGCCTTTTGTAGAATGAACCGGCGAGTTACGATTACATGCGAGGTTAAGTTGATAAGACGGAGCCGTAGCGAAAGCGAGTCTGAATAGGGCGAATGAGTATGTGGTCGTAGACCCGAAACCAAGTGACCTACCCATGTCCAGGTTGAAGGTGCGGTAATACGCACTGGAGGACCGAACCCACGTATGTTGAAAAATGCGGGGATGAGGTGTGGGTAGCGGAGAAATTCCAATCGAACTTGGAGATAGCTGGTTCTCTCCGAAATAGCTTTAGGGCTAGCCTCGGAATTAAGAATCATGGAGGTAGAGCCACTGTTTGGACTAGGGGCCCTTCTAGGGTTACCGAATTCAGATAAACTCCGAATGCCATTGATTTATATCCGGGAGTCAGACTGCGAGTGATAAGATCCGTAGTCGAAAGGGAAACAGCCCAGACCACCAGCTAAGGTCCCAAAGTTACTATTAAGTGGAAAAGGATGTGGGGTTGCTTAGACAACTAGGATGTTGGCTCAGAAGCAGCCATCATTTAAAGAGTGCGTAATAGCTCACTAGTCGAGTGACCCTGCGCCGAAAATTTACCGGGGCTAAATAGTACACCGAAGCTGTGGATAGAACCTTAGGGTTCTATGGTAGGAGAGCGTTCTAAGGGCGTCGAAGCTAGACCGTGAGGACTAGTGGAGCGCTTAGAAGTGAGAATGCCGGTATGAGTAGCGAAAGACGGGTGAGAATCCCGTCCACCGTATGACTAAGGTTTCCTGGGGAAGGCTCGTCCTCCCAGGGTTAGTCGGGACCTAAGCCGAGGCCGATAGGCGTAGGCGATGGACAACAGGTTGATATTCCTGTACCAGTTTCTTTTGTTTGAACAATGGAGGGACGCAGGAGGCTAAGAAATGCGCACTGTTGGATATGTGCGTCTAAGCAATGAGTCTTGAGGTGAGTTAAATGCTTGCTTCTGTACGGACAAGTTGTGATGGGGAGGGAAATTACAGTACCGAAGTTTCTGATGTCACACTGCCAAGAAAAGCTTCTAGTTAGAAAGAAATTGCCCGTACCGCAAACCGACACAGGTAGTCGAGGAGAGTATCCTAAGGTGTGCGAGAGAACTCTCGTTAAGGAACTCGGCAAAATGACCCCGTAACTTCGGGAGAAGGGGTGCTGATCGAAAGATCAGCCGCAGTGAATAGGCCCAAGCGACTGTTTATCAAAAACACAGGTCTCTGCAAAATCGAAAGATGACGTATAGGGGCTGACGCCTGCCCGGTGCTGGAAGGTTAAGAGGATTGGTTAGCTTCGGCGAAGCTAAGAATTGAAGCCCCAGTAAACGGCGGCCGTAACTATAACGGTCCTAAGGTAGCGAAATTCCTTGTCGGGTAAGTTCCGACCCGCACGAAAGGCGTAACGATTTGGGCACTGTCTCAACGAGAGACTCGGTGAAATTATAGTACCTGTGAAGATGCAGGTTACCCGCGACAGGACGGAAAGACCCCATGGAGCTTTACTGCAGTTTGATATTGAGTGTTTGTACAGCTTGTACAGGATAGGTAGGAGCCATAGAAGTCAGGACGCCAGTCTTGATGGAGGCATTGGTGGGATACTACCCTTGCTGTATGACCACTCTAACCCTAGCCACTAATCGTGGCTGGAGACAGTGTCAGACGGGCAGTTTGACTGGGGCGGTCGCCTCCTAAAGAGTAACGGAGGCGCCCAAAGGTTCCCTCAGAATGGTTGGAAATCATTCGTAGAGTGTAAAGGCAGAAGGGAGCTTGACTGCGAGACCTACAAGTCGAGCAGGGACGAAAGTCGGGCTTAGTGATCCGGTGGTTCCGCATGGAAGGGCCATCGCTCAACGGATAAAAGCTACCCTGGGGATAACAGGCTTATCTCCCCCAAGAGTCCACATCGACGGGGAGGTTTGGCACCTCGATGTCGGCTCATCGCATCCTGGGGCTGTAGTCGGTCCCAAGGGTTGGGCTGTTCGCCCATTAAAGCGGTACGCGAGCTGGGTTCAGAACGTCGTGAGACAGTTCGGTCCCTATCCGTCGCGGGCGCAGGAAATTTGAGAGGAGCTGTCCTTAGTACGAGAGGACCGGGATGGACACACCGCTGGTGTACCAGTTGTTCTGCCAAGAGCATCGCTGGGTAGCTATGTGTGGAAGGGATAAACGCTGAAAGCATCTAAGCGTGAAGCCCCCCTCGAGATGAGATTTCCCATCACGTAAGTGAGTAAGACCCCTGAGAGATGATCAGGTAGATAGGTTGGAAGTGGAAGTACAGCGATGTATGGAGCGGACCAATACTAATCGGTCGAGGACTTAACCAAGAAATAAACGGTGAAGAACGTTTCCAAAACAATTACTTTTTAAACAGTTCCAGTTTTGAGAGATCAAACTCTCTACAACTAAATAATTGAATCGCAGTTTAGTGTCGATGTAACCATCAACCTAAACAAGCATTTTTTAACAAATTGCAAGCTAATCAAGGATGTAACTGAGCGAACCCCGGAATGCACTAGTGTGCATGAGGAGTGGAGTAAAGGAAACAGACGCAGAGTAGCGCCGTAAGTTGTAAAAAAATTGTGTGGTGGCGATAGCGAAAAGGATACACCTGTTCCCATGCCGAACACAGCAGTTAAGCTTTTCAGCGCCGAGAGTAGTTGGGGGTTTCCCCCTGTGAGGGTAGGACGTTGCCACGCAAGATTCAATATTATTCCGCAATAGCTCAGTTGGTAGTAGCGCATGACTGTTAATCATGATGTCGTAGGTTCGAGTCCTACTTGCGGAGTATTTTTTTTGTCTATAATCAAGTATTTATAGGAACGAAATTTGCCGCTTTAGCTCAGTCGGTAGAGCACTTCCATGGTAAGGAAGGGGTCACCAGTTCAAATCTGGTAAGTGGCTTCTGTCAATACAATCCAATTTAAAACTTGAAACAACTTAGAAAATTAATTCTAAGTTGTTTTTTCTTAGCATGAAATCTGCCTAAAGATAAGCTAATTCTATTAAGAAATTCTTAATATGCTGTATAATAGTTAAGTTAATGTTAAAATAAAGAGTAGATATAATAGAAAGGAATGATACTGATGGAATTTGAAAAATCTGAAAATCGTTTTTATAAAAATAATGAAGAAGGTAAAATGATTGCAGAGGTAACTTATGTACCAGCAGGTGATACTAAAGTAATCTTGGACCATACATTTGTAGATCCTTCTTTAAGAGGTCAAGGAATTGCAGGACAACTTGTAAAACGTGTAGTTGATGAAATGAGAGTAGAAGGAAAAAAAATTGTTCCACTATGTCCATTCGCTAAAGCTGAATTTGATCGTAAACCTGAATATAAAGATATTGAAGCTTAAAAGGTCTAGAGTTTAATTTTCTAGACCTTTTTTATTTTAAATTATTTTTTTAAATGATGGCTATAGGTAGCTACAACGATATTTTCTTTTGTAGCCAAAGCAGCTCTTAAGCGTAAACTCGTTTGATTATGGAGAATGTGCTGCCATGCTTTTTTTGGAATGAACTGAGGGATTAAAACAGTTGTTGTATAGCCTTTTTTAGTTGATTGAGCCTCAATCAATTTTACAAAACGTAAAACTGGATGAATAACACTTCGATAAGAAGAGTGAAGGTTAACCAAACGTATCTCTGGGTATTTCATTTTAAAATCATTATCAAATTCAGTTTCTTTATCAGGGTTATCATCAAAAGAAACATGCATAGCAATGACATTATCAGCAATGGTATAGGCGTAATTAAGAGCCTGATTTGTAACGAGAGTAATATTACTAATTAAAACAATAACAGTACTTCCTGTATAAGTTATCGGAACAGAATCTTCAAGTTTTAACTGTAATGCTGTTTTTTTGTAATGATCATGTATTTTATAAAAAATAAGGAGCATAATTGGCATAATTAAGAAGAAAGGCCAAATTTCATTTAAACGGTAGAAGAATAGTATAGCAAAAATAGCAAATGAAATAAGTGCTCCAATAAAATTTGAAATTGATTTAACTAACCAATTTTTAGGTCGCTCACGGTGCCATTTGACTAGCATACCTGTTTGAGATAACGTAAATGGGATAAAGACGCCAACAGCATATAGAGGGATTAAACGAGAGGTTTCACCATTAAATAATGCTATAAGTAGAATTGAACCAAGAGAAAGGGTCATAATTCCATTGGAATAGCCTAATCGATCTCCTTTTGCTAGATACATATGAGGCATATATTTATCTTTTGCTAAATTATAAGCTAAAACTGGAAAAGCTGAAAATCCTGTATTGGCTGCGAGAGCTAGAATAAAAGCAGTTGAAAATTGTAGCAAATAATAAAAGGCTCCATTACCAAAAATTGCTTTCCCAATTTGTGATAAGACAGTAACTTTTTCAGTTGGAATAATTCCATACCAATAATTTAAGAAGGTGATTCCAGCAAAGAAAAAACCTAATATTCCACCCATCAAGGCAAGTGTTGCTGCTGCATTTTTTGCTTGGGGTTTTTTGAAGAATGGAACAGCGTTGCTAATAGCTTCAACACCAGTTAATGAAGAAGATCCAGATGAAAAAGCTCTTAATAAAAGTCCTAAAGTAATACCAGGGACAACAGCTCCAACAGTTGCGGTTGCATGAAAAGGTGCTATTCCAAGAGCAATTTTTAGAAAACCAGTAATAATTAACAAAGTAATTACTGCGACAAACAAATAAACAGGAAACATTAAAAATGAAGCAGATTCTCTTAAGCCACGCAAGTTCATCGCAGTAATTAAAAATACAATTAAAATAGCCAATGGAACTCGTTGATTATATAAAGCAGGAATTGCAGAGGTAATCGCTTCTGTGCCCGCAGAGACGCTGACAGCTACTGTAAGCATATAATCAACTAAGAGTGAGCCACCAGCAATCAATCCTGATGTCTTACCGAGATTTTCACTAGAGACCATGTAAGCTCCACCACCATGCGGGTAAGCATGTATGATTTGTCGATAAGAAATAACAAGAGCTAGTAATAAGATTAAAACAAGGCCTGCTAAAGGTAGGGAATACCAAATTGCTCCAGTTGATAAAGTAACTAAAACTAAAACAATTTGTTCAGTTCCATAAGCGATTGAAGATAGTGCGTCTGAAGAGAGAAGGGCTAAGGCTTTGAAGCGGCCTAATTTTTGGTCACCTTCTTCAGAACTTTTTAATGGTTTACCAATTAAATAACGTTTTAAAACACTCCACATTTTTATTCCTCATTTTCTATAATAAATTTAAGCCACAATTTAAGAATTATATACCTCTTTTAATGCTTTAGCAAGCAGAAATAAGGAACGGATTAAAATGAAATAAGGGAGTAAGAAGAGTAAGAATAATTATATGAAATAAGAATTAAAAAACAACTAGATTGAAATTTTAAGGAAAATAAATGGGGATCACAATAAAGTGATATACGAGTGCTAAATAAAAGTAGAAATTTCAAAAAAAATAACTTTACAAGTAGCCAAATTTTTTATATAATAATTTTTGTGCTTCAAATAAAAATGGCCCGTTGGTCAAGCGGTTAAGACACCGCCCTTTCACGGCGGTATCACGGGTTCGATTCCCGTACGGGTCATAATGAGAATAAAAAAATACCTTAAGCTTAAAGAGCTTAAGGTATTTTTTATTGGAATCTAAGTTTATAAGAAATAAGAACGATCTCACTGCATTTCCATCAGATAGTGAGGTTATTTTTTTATTGATAATTGCGAGTAAACTCCCAAAATTCAGTCCCATCAGTTTTTTCGATAATTAAATGATCATTTTCTGTTAAGCGAACATAAAAAGTAAAATAGTTTGTATCACCTAAAATTAAACCTGCGTCATTTTTTGAATAACGATTTAACCAGCCTACAGGACTATTTTCAAATTTGAAGCCATACTGTGTACCAGTAATAGTTCTACTGCCATCTAAAGATTTCCAATTTCCTTGGTAAGATAAATCAATTACAATGGGATCAGTTTGTGCTGCTGAGGCTTCATCTGCTGTTAATTGGACTGGTATTTTTTCCACTGCAATATCATCTGAATTCTCTGGCATTTTTGTAATAGTTTCAGTATCCGTAGTTGGTTCAAGTATTTCAGGTTCAGGAGTAACGGCGTTCTCAGCTTCTGCAGCTTCTGGTTGAATGATAGTAATTGGACTTGAAGAATCTATAGTCGTTTTGTTTACTGGTGTAATTTCATTTTTTGTTAGGATTTTAGCAGGTTGCGGAGATTTATGTTTAGAAGTTGCCTGATTTTGATTGCTTTGAGAAAAACTTAGATAAATACTTAGTGAACAAATTAATACTCCTATGATTGCTAATGTTTTTACTTGTTTTTTCATTTCTAAACACTCCTTATTGTAAAATAGGTTATTCAATATCTTTAGTATAACAGCTTAAGTTACGAAGTCAATACTTATTTTACATTTGTGTTACAAATGTTTCTTTACTTTTCTATTGTGACAATTCTAAATGATTATTAAGTAAAAAGAATAAAAAATTGTTGTTTTTTTTGGTTTTCTTCAGTATATTAAGTAGTATAACTAAAAAATTAGAAAATGGTGAGATAATGGCGATAAAACAAAGTGAACAGTTGAATCGTAAAAACAATTTAATGATAGCAACTCTTTTTTTAGGTTACATTATGATTTATATTGATAAACTAGGAGTAGGGGTCGCATTAGTGCCTATTGCAAAAGAATTCAGTTTAAGTACTACTCAAACGGGGTGGATTATGAGTTCCTTTTTTGTTGGGTATACTTTAATGCAAATTCCAATGGGGTTATTGAATAATAAAATAGGTTCGCGAAAAATATTAGTTTTTTCTATTTTATTTGTAGCGATTTTTATGCTTCTATTTGGTCTAGGGAAAGGGTTAATTTATTTTATGTTGATTCGATTTTTAACGGGTGCAATTGCGCATTCAGGATACCCAGCTTCTTCTGGAAAAGAAATATCCCTAAATCTACCTTTAAATAAACGAACATTTGCACAAGGAATACTATTAGCTTCTTCTGGAATTGCTGGTATTGTGGGGCCTGTCATGGTTTCTCCCATGATAGAAACTATAGGCTGGCGTAAAGCGTACTTTGTTATGGCGGGCCTTGCCTCGCTCGTTATGCTCGTTTTACTTGTTTTTTTACCAAAAGAAAAACATACGAATGATAAGGTACTTCTTGATACTCCGTCTAAAAATAAAGTTCCATTGCTGAGTATTTGGAAAGATTCGCGTGTCTGGATACTAACGGTATGTGCCTTTTTTATAAACTCACTAGTTTATGGATTTACGAATTGGTTACCAACTTTTTTTACTTCTGCAAAAGGGATGAGTTTAACCGATGCAGCCAAAATTAATTCAATTGCTGGTATTTTTGCGTTAATAGGCGCGCTTGGCGGCAGCTATATTGTTGGGAGGTATTTTGCTGGAAAAGAAAAAATAGTTATTGCTATTTTTTGTATTGTTGGCGGATGTTCTATGCTAGGTGTGTATACATTTGACTCAATTATTTTGATTACGCTATTGCTAGGGATAGCGAATTTTTCTATGCTAGTCGCTTTTGTGACATTGATGAGTATCCCATTAAAGTTATTTATAAATGAACGCTTTTCACCAAGCTATGCTACTATTGGGACAGGTGGTGTCATGGGTGGAATCTTTGCTCCTTTAATAATAGGAGAATTAATTCGAGTATCAAATGGCAACTTCTTATCGACATTTATTTTCTTTATATTAATGGGGATAGGTGCTGCTGGTGCTATTATATTTTTAAAAATGAATCGACAAGGAGGAGCTATAAATGAATAGTCAAACAAATTTACCGATTGAGGATATGGTTAAATGGCGTCGACATCTTCATGAAAATCCGGAGCTTTCTTTTCATGAGGTTGAAACTGCTAAGTATATTTATCAACTATTAAAAACATTTCCTAATCTTGAATTAACAACGCCAACAGAGAACAGTGTAGTGGCAATTTTGAAGGGTGCAAAGCCTGGTAAAACAATTGCTCTACGTGCAGACATTGATGCATTGCCAATTGTTGAAGAAGCAGATGTTGCGTTTCCTTCTCAAAATGAGGGAGTTATGCACGCATGTGGACATGATACTCATACTGCGATGCTTTTAGGGGCTTGTAAAGTATTAACAAGCATGCAAGAAAAAATTGCTGGAACTGTCAAATTTATTTTTCAACCTGCCGAGGAAGTTCCCCCTGGAGGTGCTAAATTTTTAGTCGAAGCAGGAGTTATGAAAGACGTTGATTTAGTTTTTGGAATTCATATATTCCCTAAAATACCTGTAGGCGTTGTGGCAATTCGTACAGGTGCTTTGACAGCTGCAGCTGATATTTTCGAATTAAAAATTCAAGGGGTCGGTTCTCATGGATCAACTCCAGAATTAGCAATTGATCCTATTTTAGTTGGTGTAGAAATTATCACAAATTTAAATAATATTATTTCGCGAAATATTGCTGCTTTTGATAATGCGGTACTTTCAATTGGTGAATTTACTAGTGGAAATAGCGCGAATGTTATTCCTGATACAGCAAAAATTCAAGGCACCGTTCGAACGAATGATCCGGCTGTCCGCACATTGGTGAGAAAGCGTATTGAAGAAATAATTGAACATGTGACTAAAATGTATGGGGCTAGCTATGAATTAAATTATATTATGGGTTATAGTCCAGTTGTAAATGATTCAGAAGCGACTGAATTAGTCCGAAAAGCAGCTTTAAAAGTTGTTGGAGAAAAAGGACTCATCACAGCTCCCCAAATGATGGGAGGCGAAGATTTTTCTGCCTATACAGATGTTGTGCCAGGTTCATTTTTTGTTGTTGGAGGTGGTACAGCTGAGGAAGGCTGTGGTTATATGAATCATCATCCTAAGTTTAAAATTAATGAAGGTGCTTTGGCGGTTGGTGCTGAAATGGAAATCCAATTAATTACAGATTTATTAATCAATGATGAAGAATGAAGTGAAATAAGGTAAAAAGATTAACTACGGTTAGTCTTTTTTTTATGATGTATGTTAATGAGTGTTTGTTTATTTTTTATTGTCTAGTCTTTTGTTGATGTTTTTTAGTAAACTATGCTAAAATGAATGTAATGTTTTTTAAATAGATGCTAAATACGTTAGATAAAGAATAGAGGAGTGAGTCTAAAATGGATTATTCAAAAAAAGTTAGTTTTCCTTCAACTTTTTTATGGGGAAGCGCAAGTGCAGCCTATCAAGTAGAAGGGGCTTGGAATGTAGATGGTAAAGGGAAGTCAGTTTGGGACAACTACGCTAAAGTGCCTGGTGCAACCTTCCAAGGTACAAATGGAGATGTTGCAGTTGATCACTATCATCGATATAAGGAAGATGTTAAGTTAATGGCAGAGCAAGGGCTAAAAGCTTATCGTTTCTCAATTGCTTGGAGCCGTATTTTTCCTGATGGAACTGGGGAAATTAATGAGGCAGGTTTAGCTTTTTACGATCGATTAATTGATGAACTATTGAGCTATAATATTGTTCCTGTCGTGACTTTGTATCACTGGGATATTCCACAAGCCTTAATGGATGCTTATGGTGGATGGGAAAATCGTCAAGTTATTGAAGATTTCAATAACTATGCAGTTACTTTATTTAAACGTTACGGGGATAGAGTGAAGCATTGGGTTAGTTTAAATGAACAAAATATATTTGTTGGTTTTGGCTATCGTTATGGAAGTCATCCTCCGGCAGTTAAAGATGAAAAACGATTTTATGAAGTGAATCATATTGCTAACTTAGCCAATGCAAAGGTTATTCAATCTTTTAAAGCTTTAAATATTCCAGAAGCATTAATAGGACCAAGTTTTGCTTATTCTCCAGTTTATCCAGCAACGCCTAATCCAAATGATGTATTAGCAAGTGAGAATGCAGAAGAGTTGTTGGCACATTTTTGGATGGATGTTTATGTTTGGGGAGAATATCCTAAAGCGACAATGCACTATTTGAGTGAAAACGGAATAGCACCAACCATTTTACCTGGGGATATGGAGTTATTAAAAGCTGGGAAACCTGACTTTATGGGGTTAAATTATTATCAAACGACTACTGTTGAATACAATCCATTAATTGGTGGTGTAGGAGTAGCAGAAATGAACTTTTCTGGGAAAAAAGGGACGTCAAAAGATAGTGGAATTCCAGGAATGTATAAAACGGTGAAAAACCCTTATACTGAAACGACAGATTGGGATTGGACTATTGATCCACAAGGTTTACATGTAGCTTTACGCCGAATTGAAAATCGCTATCATTTGCCCATCCTGATTACAGAGAATGGACTAGGAGCGTTTGATACGTTAGAGTCAGACGATCAGATTAACGATGATTATCGAATTGATTATTTATCTCAACATGTATCGGCAATCCAAGAAGCTTTAACAGATGGTGTGGAAGTTTTAGGGTATTGTACGTGGAGCTATACAGATTTATTAAGTTGGTTGAATGGATATCAAAAACGTTATGGAATGGTTTATATAGACCGTGATGAACATGATGAAAAGACATTGAGACGTATTCCTAAAAAGAGCTATTTTTGGTTTAAAGAGTTGATTGAAAAAAATGGAGAACAAAATTAACAAGGTGTTAAAAAAGTCATTATGTTCCAATTAAAAGAATGATGGAAAAGGGCGTTTAGAGTATCGTAGACTTTACGAATACTTTAAACGTTTTTTATGTACAGTTCAACCACTATCTAAATCACCGACACTATCAAAAAGTTACATAAATATCGAGCTAGATCCATGTGCTGATTAAATAAATTAGAAACGTAAGAAAATATTTTTCAGACTACTAGGCTTAAATCATAGGACATTTTTTCTGTTTTTATCTTATTTATGGGTTTTCTTTAATGGAAGTAGGAATCGAATTTGTTGCCTTACATGTAAAAAAAATGGTATTCTCAACTTGAATTATAGAGTGTTTAATTTTTACTGATTAATAGAAGGTAAAGTCGAATGTAAACGACTATGGGAGCTAGTATATAGAATGGAGGAACAACATGAAACAAGCGGATAAAAATCAAGAAAAAATTATTTTGATTGGTGCGGGTGATGTAGGATCTAGTTACGCATTTGCTTTAGTTGCACAAAATATTGGTCGTGAATTAGGCATTATTGATTTGGACACAGGTAAAAGTGAGGGAGATGCCTTAGATTTATCGGATGGTCTAGCTTTTACATCGCCCAAAAAAATCTATGCAGCAACTTATGCAGATTGTAAAGATGCGGATTTAGTTGTGATTACTGCTGGAGCAGCACAGGCTGAAAATGAAACCCGCTTAGACTTAATTAAAAAGAATTTTAAAATAGCTAAAATCATAGTAGATCAAGTAATGGCTAGTGGATTTGACGGAATCTTTTTAGTAGCTAGTAATCCTGTTGATATTTTAACTTATGCAGTTTGGAAATTTTCTGGATTACCAACTCAAAGAGTTATCGGATCAGGTACGTCCTTAGATAGTGCTCGTTTTAGAGGAGCCTTAGCAGGGATAACTGATGTGGATGCCCGAGATGTGCATGCATATATCATTGGTGAGCATGGCGATACGCAATTTCCTGTATGGTCCCATGCTAATATAGGTGGTTTGCAAATTTACGAGTGGATGAGAGAGCATCCAGAAGTGACTGAGGAAAGTTTAATTAAATTAGTGACAGATGTCAGAGATGCGGCTTATAAGATTATTCAGCGTAAAGGATCAACTCACTATGGGATTGCGATAGCTTTAGCTCGAATTACAAAAGCTATTTTTGATGATGAAAATGCTATTTTACCACTCTCAGTTTATTTGGATGGGGCTTATGGGGAAAAAGATATATATATTGGTTCTCCAGCTGTCGTAAATCGAGAAGGAATTAAGTCTATTATTGAAATTCCATTAAATGATTTAGAAAAGCAAAAAATGCATGAATCTGTTTCGACGATTCGACTTATGCAAGAAGACGCATTTAAAAATCTATTATAAAAAGACGAGGCTAAAGAAATTTATCGGCAGTATTTTGGCCATTTTTCTTTAGCTTTTTAGAACTATTTGGAAAAAAATTGATTATTTGTAAAATAACTCTTGCGAACTACTCGAATCTGTATTATACTAATGGAGTTGTTGCAAATTATGCAGTTTTGAAATAAATATGCATTAAATACTTAAAAAAAGTATTGACAATTTTTCACCAATCCTGTTATAATAACTCTCGTTGAGTAGTATTATAATTTATATTCCTTAATTATGGAGGGGTAGCGAAGTGGCTAAACGCGGCGGACTGTAAATCCGCTCCTTCGGGTTCGGCAGTTCGAATCTGCCCCCCTCCACCATTATTGGGCTATCGCCAAGCGGTAAGGCAACAGACTTTGACTCTGTTATGCGTTGGTTCGAATCCAGCTAGCCCAGTTACTTAAATCTACTGTTTAAGATAGTAGATAGATACGAATAAAAATGCATAATTTTTATGAATATTCTAGTAAGATAAAATCTAAATAAATACAAATTGTCTGGTGGCGATAGCAAGAAGGATACACCTGTTCCCATGCCGAACACAGTAGTTAAGCTTCTTAGCGCCGAGTGTAGTTGAGGGTTTCCCTCCGCAAGAGTAGGACGTTGCCCGTCTTTTGTATATTATTTAGAGTCATTAGCTCAGTTGGTAGAGCATCTGACTTTTAATCAGAGGGTCGTAGGTTCGAATCCTACATGACTCATCACTAAGTGTTTACGACAGAATTGTCGTAGGCGCTTTTTTTTGCTATGGTTCTTGCTGCTTTAGCAGCTTAGAACCATAGTATGCATCGGCCTGAAGGGACGAATGTAATCGAATAATGTTTTGGTTTTTCAAGGTTCTTGCTGCTTTAGCAGCTTAGAACCATAGTATGCATCGGCCTGAGGGGACGAATGTAATCGAATAATGTTTTGGTTTTTCAAGGTTCTTGCTGCTTTAGGAGCTTAGAACCATAGTACGCATCGGAAATAAAGGACGAATATAAACCGGAAAAATGTTTTTATTTTTCATGAGAAGAAGCGTACTTCCCAATTTGTTTTAATAATTCTTTAATTTTAATAGGTTTCTTTAGGAAATATTAAGAGCTAAATGGTATAATTATATTCTGTATCAAACGTCCGTTATTCGATAGTTTAAAAATAAGAGTGAGTGACAATTGGATGAATTAGATAGAATAAAATAAAATTTTAAAGATATTTTATAGAAATTGAGGTTTTTTGATGAATAAAGAAACGAGAAGGAAGCAGATATTGTTTCAGGTAATAAGTTTAATTTTACCTTTGCTGATTTTAGTTCCTGTTTTTCTTAGTATGAAAGTGACGCCGTTTGGAGACTCTAATTTATTAGTCAGTGATTTGGGCACACAATATGTTCCTTTCTTTGCCTATTTTAAAGAAATGATTATTGGGGATGGAAGTCCGCTTTATTCATTTTCTAGTGGAATGGGGGATGATTTTTTACCTTTAGCGGCTTATTACTTAATGAGTCCTTTCAATGTCCTTTTCTTAGTGACTCCAAACGCTTATTTAGCTACAAGTGTTACGATTGTTATTATGCTGAAAATTTGTTTTATTTCAGGAAGCTTATTTTTTTATTTGAGTCAGACGTACCGAAAAGTTGAATGGGCGCAATTATTTTTTGCTTTAGCGTATGCTTTTTGCGGATTTGTAGGTATTTATCTATATAATATTATGTGGTTAGATGCTTTGATTTGGTTACCGATACTCGCCTTAAGTATTCATTATTTAGTTGAACAAAATAAAAAATTGTTTTATTGTTTAAGTTTATTTGCAGTAATTGTGAGTAATTACTATTTAGGCTATATGTCTTGTCTATTTGCATTATGTTACTTTATTTATTGGACAGCAAAAAAGACAGAATTTACTACTATTAAAGAGTATTTTAAGCAAACAAAAGTAAAGTGGCGGAATTTTATTGTTTATTCTGTGATTGGCGCAGGTTTAAGTGGCTTTATTTTAGTTCCAGCAGCGCTTGGTATGCTACAAACTGGAAAGTCCGCTGTTGATTGGCATATTTTTCTGCCCATACCACGTTTTGGTTTGGACTTTTTGGTTCAATTAGGTCTTGAAAATACTGGTTTTAATAGTCGCTTGGATCATCTGCCTACTATTTTCGTTGGTAGCTTTGTATTGATTTTAGCATTGAGTTACTTTTTTATTAAAACTATTTCTCGCAAAGAAAAATGGTTGAGTTTTTCTTTGATTGCTATTTTCTTTTTTAGTTTTTGGTTGCAGAGCTTTAACACTGTTTGGCACATGTTTCAACTAGCTGCAGGCTTCCCATATAGAAATACCTATATGTTAAGTTTTGTCCTTATTTTTCTAGCTTATGAAAGTTGGCAAAAACGATCAGATCTATCGAATAAAACGATTCTAAAAGTTACAGGGAGTTTAGTGGGATTACTAGCTATCGGTTATGGCTATAGCTGGTTAATTTTGCCTTGGTTAGTGAAGAAAAGTCAATTCTTTAAAGACTTACCTTTTCAATCAGCTGTGCCATTACAATTGTCGTTGTTTTTTATTTCAGTAGGTATATTTTTAATAATGGGGCTACTTTTAGTTTGGGTTAGAAATTCGAAAAAACGTCATTGGGTATTATTTTTAGCTTTATTTTTAGAGCTTGGATTTAATTTTTATAATATGTTAGGTGAAACACCGCTAGCTGACGAACCGCGTTTCCGTAGTGATATGACGAATTATAATTATTTAATCGATGAGATGAAGGCAAAAGATTCAGATTTATTTAGAATTGAAAATGCAATTAATGGAGTGGACAATGGCTACAATGAAAGTTTCCTTTATAGCTATAATAGTACACCTTATTATAGTTCTACATTGAATGAAAATTTAAGATTAAGTTTGGCTAGATTAGGTCTATTTAGTCGGAATGAACGGCGGATTAGTGATGTTGGACAGACACCATTTTTAGATTATTTATTTAATACTAGGTATAGCCTTGATGAGCCAAATCCAGAGGAAGCTGAATTCGCGATTGTCAAAAGTGATTTTGGGCAAATTGTGCCTAAAAATCCGAGTATGGCTACAAGTATTGGCTACACAGTTCCACTAGCATTTGCCGATGTAAAATTGAAGGATAACCAGCCATTTGCTAATCAAAATGCATTAGCTGAGAGCATATATGCATTCGACCAGCCACTTTTTGAACCGGCGGAAGTGATGCAGAGTATAGCACCAAATTCTTATTTTGTAACAGCGAAAGCAGATGGTCCGCTTTATTTGTATTTACCAAATAATCGACTAGAAAAAATTCAAGTATTTGTTAATCATGAAAAAATAGTGCCAAGAGTAAATATAAAAAATCAAGCATTGCTCGACTTGGGTGATTTTAAAAAGGGGACACAGATCTTACTTGATTTTTCTAGTTCAAAAACAATAAAAATGACAGGTGAAAATGTTCAGACTATGAATGGTTCCACCTACTATCAAACCATTCGGACTCTTGAGCAAAATCGTTTGATAGTTAGTGATTGGAAAGCTAGCAAAGTAGAAGGTAAGGTAAATGTTCAATCAGATCATGAACTACTTTTTGTTTCAATTCCGTATGATGAAAAGTGGAAAGCTAGCGTAGATGGTGAAAAAGTTAAACTCCAGAAAGTTGCAGGAAATTTTATTGGGATTCCAGTTTCTAAAGGGGAACACCAAATTGAATTAAATTACTCACCAGAAGGATTTCAAATTGGTAGTTTTATTAGCTACGGTGCATTAGCTGGTCTAGTTAGTTTGAGTTTAGTTGATTGGTATCAAAAAAGAAAACGAATAAAAAACAGAGCCAACTAATTAAATTCAGTTGCAATCAGGTTATAAAGTAAGATTTACCATAAGAATCATTGGAAATTATGGTATAATAAAAAATAATGGCACGTAGAATATCATGGAGGTGCATGTATGTCGATAGATTGGACACAACTATTTACGTGGCGAAACTTTTTTAATGTAATAGACATTTTAGTTGTATGGTTTTTTGTGTATAAATTAATCACACTATTAAAAGGGACGAAGGCAATTCAACTTTTAAAAGGAATTGCTGTCATTATTGTAATTAAGATGGTTAGTTTTCTTCTCAATTTAGAAACAGTTGATTGGCTTATGGATCAAGTGATATCTTGGGGAGTTATTGCGACTATTATTGTTTTTCAGCCAGAGGTTCGTCGTGGATTGGAACATCTGGGTAGAGGAGCTATCTTTGGCCGCACAAAACGCCAAGTTGACCCAACAAAACGTTTAATCGAAGCATTAGACAAATCAGTGCAATATATGGCGAAACGTCGTATTGGTGCATTAATCTCAATTGAAATGGAAACTGGTCTAGATGAGTATATTGAAACAGGAATTCCTTTAGATGCTGATATTTCAGGTGAGTTACTCATCAATATCTTTATTCCAAATACTCCGTTACATGATGGTGCAGTGATTATCAAAGACTATAAAATCGCAGCAGCAGCAGGTTATTTACCGCTTTCTGAAAGTTCATTAATTCCTAAAGAATTAGGGACAAGGCATCGCGCTGCTATTGGATTGAGTGAAGTGACCGATGCAGTAACGATTATTGTCTCAGAAGAAACGGGCGGAATCAGTATCACCCGCAATAGCGAGCTTTTAAGAGATTTAACTCAAGAAGAGTTCGTAAATTATTTGATTAAAGAGATTGTTGTGAAGGAAGAAGAGCATAAAAAGAATCCTATCCAAGTTTTCATTGATGGTTTTTCTAAAAAGGAGGACTCTAAATGATTGAAAAAATTTATAATAGTCCTTGGTTTCTTAGAATTGTTGCCTTAGGCTTTTCATTGCTACTTTTTGGATATGTTAATTTTGAAAAAAATGGACTTTTAAATACAAATGATGCTGCAAGTAGCTTAAACCCAAGAGGGAGTGAAGTAATTTCTAACGTTCCTGTGTATGTGGATGTTGATCACGACAAATATTATGTTTCAGGGGTTCCTCAAACGGTTTCTGTGAAATTAGAAGGATTAAAAAGTATTATTAGTCAAACTGTTACTTCCCAAAACTTTAAAGTGGTGGCGAAAAACTTAACTAAATTAGGTGTTGGTGAACATACAATCCAACTGACTCCAGAAGGTTTTAGTGACAAATTAGGGGTTTCCGTTACTCCTAGTGAAGCTAAAATAACAATTGAAAATAAAAAAGTGAAAACATTTGATGTGAACGTTGAATTTAATGATGCACTTTTAGCTAGAGGCTATGAATCAGGTACACCTGTTTTAGATAAAAATACTGTTGAAATTTCAGGTGCTGAATCTGAAGTTGATAAAGTTGCTACTGTTAAAGCTGTCGTTTCAGTTGAAAATGGTGTGAAAAAAGATATCAAAACAAAAGTTGCGGTTCAAGTCGAGGATGCCGATGGTAACAGTTTGGATGTTGTTGTGAATCCAAGTGAAGTGAGTGTAACAATTCCGGTAATAGCCGCTAATAAAGATTTGCCGATTTCTTTAAATCAAACAGGTACACCTGTTGCAGGCAAAACTTATCGTTTAAGTTTGAAAAATGATATTTCTACGATTAATGTTGCAGGGAAAAGTACAGATTTAGATGAATTTACTAATTTCGTAGTGAATGTTGATGTAACAGGAATTACGGAAACAACGACCAAGGAAATTGCTCTTTCTTTACCAAGTGGAATTAGTTCAGTCAGTCCTCAAACCGTTCAAGTAGTGATTACAGTTAGTAATACTTCAAATGGTAGCAGTAGTGGTGGATCAGGCAATAGTCCACCACCAGAATCTGGTAATGGGTCGTCAAGTAGCAGCTCAAGTAGTGAATCGAGTAGTGAGTCTAGTAGTAGTAGTTCTGCTGAGAGTGAGTCAAGCAGCAAAGATTCTAGTCAAGTATCTAGTAAAGAAACCGATTAAGTCCTTTTTCTAACAAATAGAAAAAGTTTCTAGTGGGTTAAACGCAAGCAGATTAAAATGACAAAGGAGAAATTAAAATATGGGAAAATATTTTGGAACTGATGGTGTTAGAGGGGTTGCCAATTCTGAATTAACACCGGAGTTAGCATTTAAATTAGGTCGCTTTGGGGGCTATGTATTGACACAGCATTCAGAAGGGGCAACACATCCGCGCGTTTTGGTTGGTAGAGATACACGAATTTCAGGACAAATGCTAGAATCTGCATTAGTTGCAGGGTTACTTTCAGTAGGGATTGAAGTGATGCAACTAGGCGTAATTTCGACACCTGGAGTGGCATACTTGACTAGAGTTCAAGGTGCAGCAGCTGGAGTTATGATTTCAGCTTCTCATAATCCGGCACCAGATAATGGTATCAAATTTTTCGGATCAGACGGTTTTAAACTATCGGATGAACAAGAGCTTGAAATAGAAGCATTATTAGATCATGAGATAGATGATTTGCCAAGACCAAGTGCAGTTGGATTGGGAACAGTTGATGAGTATTTAGAAGGATCATTAAAATATACTCAATTTTTACAACAAACAATACCAAGTGATTTGGCTGGAATTCAAGTCTGTTTAGATGGTGCAAATGGAGCAACAGCTCCGTTATTAAATCGCTTATTTGCAGACTTGGAAACGGATTTTGATGTGATGGGAGCATCACCAAATGGTATTAATATTAATGATGGTGTTGGATCAACACACCCTGAAAAATTAGCTGAATTTGTTTTAGAAAAAGGCGCAGATGCTGGATTAGCATTTGATGGCGATGGCGATCGAGTAATTGCGGTTGATGAATTAGGACAAATTGTTGATGGCGATAAAATCATGTATATTTGTGGAAAATATTTAATGGAAAAAGGTCGTTTAAAGAAAGATACAATTGTGGCGACTGTTATGAGTAATTTAGGCTTCCATAAAGCGGTTGAATCAGCAGGAATGACAGCTTTACAAACACAAGTTGGTGACCGTTATGTCGTTGAAGAAATGCGCAAAAATGGGTACAATTTTGGTGGAGAACAATCAGGTCATATGGTTTTCTTAGACTATAATACAACTGGAGATGGGATGCTATCAGGAATTCAGTTGTTGAATGTCATGAAACAAACAGGTAAAAAATTATCTGAACTAGCTGCGGAAGTTTCAAACTATCCACAAAAACTAGTTAATATTCGTGTAAGTGATAAAGATGGCGCAATGGATGTGCCAGCAATTAAGGCGATTATTGATGAAGTTGAAAAAGAGATGAATGGTGATGGACGAATTCTAGTTCGTGCAAGTGGAACAGAACCACTTTTACGAGTGATGGGCGAAGCACCAACAGAAGAAAAAGTAAATTTATATGTAGATAAAATTTCGGATGTTGTGAGACAAGAAATTGGTCTAGCAGAATAAAAATTTTATAGAATAAATTGAGAGACGAAGTTTTTATAACTTCGTCTTTTTTTCGCATAAAACAGACTATTTTAAGGACATTTCCATGTAACGTATAATTCGTTTTGAAGGTATACCAATTTTTTTAAGGTGTTGATTATTATTGACAAACAAATCGGTATAGTTTAATATTAATCTTGCTTCTAGTTAGTGATTTTATATAAAGGAGAGTAGTGTACCAATTTTAATAAGGATAGCGCCAGGCCTTTATTTCATGTTAGGAACATTCCACAAGATGAAGGTGACGAGGAGAGAGCTTATCGAAGGATTCGGCGGATGGCTCTAGGCTAATGTAGTCTATAAGAACTAAAAAAAAAGTAAGGCAACTTACTAACAAAAATAGTTCTATGCATCTAGAAGCGAAAAAACAACTAATAGAAAGTAGGATTTTAATTTATGTGTGGGATTGTCGGATTTATTGGAGAGCAAGATACGAAGGAAGTATTGTTGCAGGGGTTAGAAAAATTAGAATATCGAGGATATGATTCAGCTGGGATTTATGTAGTTGATGAAGGTGGAGCAGGTCATTTATTTAAAGAAAAGGGCAGAATTGCTGCATTACGTAAAATTGTTTCAGACGATGTTGCTGGAACGAAAGGCATTGGACATACACGATGGGCTACTCACGGTATTCCTAGTGTTAATAATGCGCATCCTCACCAATCAACTAGTGGTCGATTTACATTAGTGCATAACGGGGTTATTGAGAATTATAGAGAGGTGCGGGACGCTTATTTGACAGATGTTGATTTTGTTAGTGAAACGGATACTGAGGTCATTGTTCAATTAATTGCTTGGTTTGCTGAAAATGAAGGCTTAGCTACGTTAGATGCATTTAAAAAAGCGATTGTTACATTGAAAGGTTCTTATGCTCTAGCTTTAATGGATTTAGAAAATCCAGATGCTATTTATGTTGCTAAAAATAAAAGTCCATTATTAATTGGAGTAGGCGAAAATTTTAACGCCGTATGTAGTGACGCCATGGCAATGATTCAAGTGACGAATCAATTTGTTGAACTGATGGATGGCGAAGTTGTTACGGTGACTAAGAATGATATTTCAATTGAAAATCTGGCTGGAGAAAAGATAGATCGAGCATCTTATACAGCTGAAATTGATTTAAATGATTTAGAAAAAGGGACATATGCTTATTATATGTTGAAAGAAATTGATGAACAGCCTGCAGTTATGCGAAAAATCATTCAACATTATCAAGGAATGGATGGGAAGTTGGCCATTGATTCAACTATTACTCAAACGTTATTAGACAGCGATCGAGTTTATATTGTTGCTTGTGGTACTAGCTATAATGCAGGTTGGGCTGGAAAACAATTAATTGAAAATTTGGCTGGAATTCCAACAGAAGTTCATTTATCAAGTGAGTTTGGGTATAATATGCCTTTACTGACTAAAAAACCATTCTTTATCTTTTTAACACAAAGTGGTGAAACTGCTGATAGCCGTCAAGTACTAGTGAGAATAAATCAAATGGGATATCCAACATTGACTATTACGAATGTGCCTGGATCGACATTATCGAGAGAAGCACAATTTACTTTATTGTTGCATGCTGGTCCAGAAATTGCTGTGGCTTCAACGAAGGCATATACAGCACAGATTGCTGTCTTAGCCATTTTAGCTGATATAGCAGCTAAAGCTAAAGGTTTGTCTCAAACAGTTGATATGGCCCATGAAATTGGGATTGCAGCAGCTGCGATGGAGGCTATTGTCTCGGATAAAGAGCGTTTAGAAGAATTGGCGGCAGATTATTTAAGTATTAGTCGCAATGCTTTCTATATAGGTAGAGGATTAGATTATTATGTTGCTATGGAAGCAGCATTAAAATTAAAAGAAATATCTTACGTTCAAACAGAGGGTTTTGCTGCTGGGGAATTGAAGCATGGTACAATTGCTTTAATTGAGGAAGGAACGCCAGTCATTGCGATTATTACTGAAGAATCGATTGCAGGACATACTCGTGGAAATGTTTCAGAGGTGAACTCTAGAGGTGCTCATAGTTTAGTCATAGCGATGGAAAATGTAGCACATGAAGATGATCAATTTGTTTTACCGCAAGTACACGAATTGTTAACACCGTTAGTGAGCGTTGTTCCAACGCAACTATTAAGTTACTATACGAGCTTACATCGTGGAAATGATGTTGATAAACCAAGAAATCTAGCTAAAAGTGTAACTGTTGAGTAAAGCATAAAAATAAGAACCCTTTTTATTAAAAAGGGTTCTTATTTTTTTCTAGTTAGAGCAATTTAGATTTTTTACACCTTGTTATAATTAGGTTCTAAAAACCTGCTCTGTCTTAAACTTCAACAAGTGCCTTCAGTTTATTCTGAGCAAAACGGATTTTCTTACATCTTGTTATAAACAAGTAATTGTAGAAATGGTACAATAGAGAAAAAATAAAGTTGAAACGAATGTGAGGTGTGTCTTAAATGGAGTTATTAAAAATAATGGAACCTTATATTACCGGGACAACATCAATTTTAGGCATATTTTTTATCCAAGTTATGTGGATAACTATTTTTAGAGTTACTTTGAAAGAAAAAATGACTGAAAAAAAATATCATTATTTGCTTGAGTTGAGCTCTGGGATAATAATGAGTATTTTTTCAATTTATTTGTTGTACATGTCGCAAAAAGAAAATTATTACTATTTATATAGTAATTTACGCTTAGTTATTATTTTGCTTCCAACAATCTTTATTAGCGCTCGTGTTTCTTTTATTTCTGTTTTTCTTGCAGGAGTATTTAGCTTTTTTATTAATGGGATTACACTCGTATCTGTAGCTTATATCGTTACCTTTAGCGTCTTTCTTTTGACCGTTGCTATAACGAAGAAACTAGTTAAGGGGAATCAAATTAAACTCTTTTTTTTAAGTTGTCTTTTTGTAATTCCAATTTGGTTTGCTGTTTATTTTATTAATTTTGATGGTGTTCATGTTTATTCTTTGGATTACATGGTACCCGACTATCTAAATTTTGTTATTATTAGCAGTATTACTTTTTTTAGCGTTCGCTATTTAGCTTATTTATCTGAACACTTTTTTCAAACAATGGCGGATAATTTAACAGATGAACTAACAAAATTAGGAAATTTAAAAGCATTTAATCAACTTTATCCAGTTCTTTTTCAACAGGTTGAAAAAAATAAGTATCAGTGTAATCTGATTCTTTTTGATATTGATCATTTTAAACAAGTAAATGATACGTATGGACATTTAGCAGGTAATTATGTGTTAGTAGAGTTAGCCAATCTGCTAAAACAAATGTCAGTAACACACTATGGAAATCGGGTATTTAGAATTGGAGGGGAAGAATTTGCATTGTTGATTGAAAATGAATCATTAGAAGAAACTTTAAAAATAGCAAATGAAATTTGTGACGCTGTAGCAAACTATCCTTTTTATTATGAAGGTCGAAGAATTAAAGTATCAATTTCATTAGGTGTGGCATGCTCTGTAGGAAAAGAGAATCAAAGAGAATTTTATATGAAAGCGGACAAGGCTCTTTATCAGGCTAAAGAGTTAGGACGTAATCAAGTTAGTTATTGGAAAGAATAGGTACTTATTTAGCTTATAAAGTGAAAAATTTGATTAAAATAGGAGTTATTTTAATCAATTAAAAGAAAGTTAGGCATTTATATTGCGTTACTTACTTTTTTAATGTAAAATTACTGAATCACTAAAAATGTTTTTTTATCCTCATTTTTAGGACAAGCGTTGGAAAAAGCGACTTGTCTGAGACCTTTACTCTTATGATGATAGTCTTTTCCCGTCATAGGAAAAGCAAAACAAAGGGAGGATTTATTTATGACAAATCTTTACATTATTATTATTTTAGCTTTATTTGCAGCGGCTATTTATGGCTTTTATTGGATGCAAAAGAAACATGTGAAATTTTCGACACGTGTTTTCTCAGCGTTAGGAGCAGGGATCGTATTAGGTGCCATAATCCAAGTCATTTTAGGTGCAGAAAGTGAAGTGACGATTGGAGCTATTAGTTGGATTAACATTGTTGGGAATGGATATGTTTCATTGCTACAAATGTTAGTTATGCCACTAATTTTTGTTTCAATTGTAGGTGCATTTACTAAGTTGGGTGTATCGAAGAATTTAGGTAAAATTAGTTTCACCGTGATTGGAACATTATTAGCAACAACAGCAGTAGCAGCACTCATTGGAATTTTAAGTGTGTTTATATTTAATTTGGATGGTGCAACATTTGTCCAAGGCGAGGCTGAAACGGCTAGAATTGAAGCGTTAGGTGAGCGTCAAGAAGCAGTAGAAAATTTAAGTATCCCAGAACAAGTAGTTAGTTTTATTCCAACAAATGTCTTTGCTGATTTATCAGGAAGTCGTTCAACAAGTACGATTGCTGTCGTCATCTTCTCAGCATTTATCGGAATTGCTTATATGGGAGTCAATAAAAAAGATCCAGAGACGGGCGAATTTTTCGCTAAGTTGATTAATAGTTTATATAAAATTGTAATGCGTATTGTTACGTTAGTTTTACGTTTAACACCTTATGGAATTTTAGCATTAATGATTAAAGTAACAGCAACAAGTGATGTACGAGCAATTTGGAATTTAGGTAAGTTTGTTTTGGCTTCGTACTCAGCTTTAGCAGTAGTCTTTATTATGCATTTATTAATTTTGTTGGTAGTTAAAGTTAATCCTTTAAGCTACATTAAAAAAGCTTCAACAGTTTTAGGTTTTGCTTTTACTTCACGCTCAAGTGCTGGAGCAATTCCTTTAAACATTGAAACACAAACAAAAGCTTTAGGTGTTGATGAAGCAAGTGCTAACTTCGCTGCAAGTTTTGGTGCTACCATTGGTCAAAACGGATGTGCTGGTGTTTATCCAGCTATGTTAGCAGCTATTGTTGCTCCAACAGTCGGAATTGATGTGTTCAGTCCGCTGTATATTTTAACTATCATTGCTGTTGTAACGATTAGTTCATTTGGTGTAGCTGGTGTTGGTGGTGGAGCAACTTTTGCTTCATTAATCGTACTGGGTTCATTGAATTTACCAATTGCTATTGTAGGGTTAGTTATTTCAGTAGAGCCGTTAATCGATATGGCAAGAACGCTAGTTAACGTTAGTGACAGCATGATTGCTGGAATTGTAACGTCAAAAAGAATTAAAGAATTTGATGAAACAGTTTTAAATGATGAAGCAGCAGTAATCGAATCTTCAATATAGAATAGAGTATAAAAAGCTCTTTTGAGCTATTAAATTCTGGCAGAAAAATAGGAAAATCCCTGCAAAGTATCTATTTACTTTGTGGGGATTTTCCTATTTTTCAAATGTTTTGAAAAATTTAAGGGCTCTAATAAAATGTATCCAAGATATTTAGTTAAATTTGAAAAAGTTAATTGACAAAATAAAAAGAAGGATTATAATTTAATTAACAGTTGATGGTTTTTTGATTATAAAATGATTTTGTTTATTTAATTATTTTTTGAAATCAAAATGCTATTTTCTATTAGAAATTTCAGATATATTAAATAGACAATAAGAAAGGTGGCTTAATTGAAAAATACAAAATAAATGAGAAAAGAGTCTTTCAATGCCAGTTGTAGATTTTAATTTACCTTTAAATTTTGATTTTTAAATATATGCTACTTCTAAGTTCAATGGAAGAAGAACATAAATATTCCTTTGAAGAAATTTAATCTGTAGATGTTGCAACTCGTAATGATTTAAATATTTTAATTAGAAAAGAGCTGATGATTAAACAATTCAATTATTCTTGAGTTAGAGAATAGTTCAAATAGAGAGTTATTACTTATCAAAAGTAATTACAAAATAATACCATTCAACAGTAAATTGTTCACAATTACGGATGAATATCTAGAACCCTACTATATTTTTATAGTTCTTCTTGCTGAAACATTGTGAATTAATAAACAAATCTAATAGTTGGACTATATTGTTTAGTCACTGAGACTGATGCTTTTAAATATTATCATAAATTTGTCGCATATCTAAATATACTTAATTATGTTGTAATGAAAAAAATATCTACTAGCAGAAATGTATATATACAATCTTTTACCAGAGGAGGATTTATGAAACTAAATATTATTAACTTAACAAAAAGTTTTAGGAAAAATATATTTTTTTATCAACAAAATTTAATGATTGATTTTGATAATCAGCTTATTGCATTTATTACCGGAGAAAATGGTACAGGAAAATCTACCTTAATGAAAATAATTTCTGGAATATTAATGGTAGATTCTGGTGAATTTCAAATTGAGAGTAATGTCAATTATTTTAAGTGGAGTAAAGAAAATTGCTATTACATGCCTGCAACAGAAAGAGGGATGACCTACAAATTGACAGGTAGAGAAAATATTTATTATCTATGTTCATTAAAAGGTTCTAAAAAAGAAGTGATTACAAATAGACTAAAATATTATACTACTTTGTTTGATGCAACAGAAATTTTAGATAAAAGAGTAGAGGAATTATCTACCGGCCAAAAAAGGAAAATTCATTTATTATCAGCCTTTTGTTCAAATTGTAAAGTACTCCTTCTGGATGAACCTTCAGTTGGATTGGACACATACAATTTAGGCCTGTTAGAAGATATTTTAATTAAAATAAATAATGAAAAAAAACAGAAAATTATTCTGGTTTCACATGATCAAGACATCAAAAAAAAATTAATGGGAGAAGAAATATATGTTAACAAAAGCAAAACTATTATAATGAAAGGAGAAGGAAATTTATGAAGTTTCTTTATTCAATTATTGGAACCATGAAAGCAGATGTCATAATTTTATTTCGATACCGAAAAAGTATTATATCAGACATTATTACATTTTTGGCATTGTACCTTGGTATAATAATATTTAATGATGCTTCCAATTTTTCTGATTTCTATAACGTTCAAATTAGTGACGGACCTATATTATTACTCATTGGGTACATTTTTTGGACTGTTTCCAATATAGCCCTCAGCTATTCATCATCAATAATAGTTGGTGATGCTAAATCTGGTATGCTAGAGGTAAAATTACAGGGAATTATTCCTTATCCTGTACTTTCATTTTTTTCTGTTTTAGTTTCTATAATAGAAAGTATTATTGTATTGTTTTTTGCTTGCCTAATCTCATTAGTCATTGGATATATAGAATTTACACATATTCCATTTATTCTTCTTTCAATAGTACTCACAATACCGTCTATCATCGGAATGTACGGTGTTGGGCTAATTCTTGCAGGCTTTGCTTTAAAAGAAAAAAGCATCGGACAATTTGTATCGATTGTTTCTGCAATTTTACTGTTTTTATCAAATACACTTATATTAAATTTACCTAACTATATCTATATAATACCTTTTACTTCAGGGATTGATATAAGTAGAAATTTATTTTCAATAGGGGTATTTGATAGCTATCTATTTATTATTTATATCTGTGTATGTTCATTATGGCTAGTAGTAGGTATATTAATATTTAATATACTTTTGAAAAAAGAAAGAACACAAGGTAGTTTTGATAGCTTTTAGTCAGTTAATAATTTAAAAGTGTTCTATGATCAGATAATATAGTTGCAATGATATCTTTCCAGAGTTTAAGCAAAATTGAAAAATGTACAAATTATCTTTTAAAATAGCAGAAAAGGGTAAGAAGTTAAAAACTTCTTACCCTTTTCTGCTATTTTTATTCATAACGTAAAGCTTCGATTGGATCTAGTTTAGCAGCTTTTCTAGCTGGGTAAATTCCGAAGAATACACCGACAGCACTTGAGAAGAGTAAGACTAGTAAAATGGCACCTGGTGTAATCCTTGGGACAATATTTAATACTCCAGCAACACCATTGGCTAATAGAATACCTAAAATCAATCCGATGATTCCTCCTATTAAGGAAAGAATAACTGATTCCATTAGAAATTGGAAAAGAATAGTATTAGTTGTTGCTCCAAGAGCTTTACGGGTTCCAATTTCCCTAGTTCGTTCTGTAACAGAAACGAGCATGATATTCATAACACCAATTCCACCGACTAATAGTGCTATACCAGCAACAGCAGCGATAAAGTTAATAAATAGTCCTAAGACATTATTGACTTGGTCTAGTGCTTGTAAGAAGTTAGTAGCTGTATATAAGTCTTTTCCAACGGCGTCATGGCGTGTTTCTAGTAAACGAACCATTTGTTTAGAAACCGACTCAATATCGTTTTTATCTGCAACTTGAATTGTTAAACTTGTAAAATTAGTTGCTGAAGAATCTAATTTTGCCATAGTTGTAATTGGCATAGCCAAGTAAACAGGCATGCTAGAAGTATCGAAAGAGCCTTGCATTTTACTGAAAGTTCCTTTGACAACACCGATAACCTTCAAGCTGAGATTTGTTCCGCCTTGAGTGGTTAAGTTGACTGTTTCCCCTACAACATCTTTGCGTCCATTGAAGAGAGCCGCAGCGGTATCTTCACTAATTACAGTAACATTTTTACTATCTTGGTATTCGTTTTGATTAAAGAAACGACCATATACAATTGTTTTATCCATAGCTTGGTTGACATATTGTATATCGGGAGTTCCACCAAAGGCAATGGCCATTCGATTTTCATCACCTGCACTCAAGGTTCCCGTTAGATTTTTATCAGGTGAAATCCGTTCTATTTTAGGGATTCCATTTTTCAATGCTTGAATATCAGCATTTGTTAAATAGTCACCTTTTGTTGCTTTGTTATCAACACTTAATGAAATAGTTGAAGCACCTAAATCATCAAAGGTTCCTGTAATTTCACTTGTTGCTCCATTTCCGACAGCTAAGATGGCAATTACCGAAGCAATCCCAATAATAATTCCTAGCATCGTTAGAAAGGAGCGCATTTTATTGGCAAAAATGCTATCTAAAGCCATTTTAAAATTTTCTTTGATATTCATAAAAGCTCTCCTTTCTTAGACTAGTTTTTGATTTATTTGGGGCTGATCATCTTGAATTTCACCATCTCTAAAGGAGACAATTCGTTTTGTGTAGGCAGCTACTTCGGGCTCATGGGTAACCATTACGATTGTTGTTCCTTCAGCATTCAACTCTTGGAAAATACGCATAATTTCTAGAGTTGTTTTAGAATCTAAGTTTCCTGTTGGTTCGTCAGCCATTAAAACAGCTGGAGTATTTACAATCGCACGAGCAATCGCAACCCGTTGTTTTTGACCACCAGAAATTTCATTTGGACGATGCTTAACCCGGTCACTTAAGCCAACTCGATCTAAAGCTTTCAGTGCTCTTTCTTTGCGTTCTTTAGCTGGAATTCCAGCATAAACCATTGGTAATTCTACATTTTCTAAAATCGTCATACGTGGCATTAGATTAAAAGATTGGAAAACAAAGCCAATTTCTTTATTTCTAACATGAGCACTTTCATTGTCGCTTAAACCAGTTACGTTTTGGCCATTTAAAATATAGGTACCACTATCAAAGCGGTCTAATAAACCAAGAATGTTCATCATCGTCGATTTACCTGAACCACTTGGTCCCATAATAGAAGTGAATTCGCCTTCCGCAATATGCAAAGAGATTTCTTTTAGTGCAACAAGTTCTTCGCCACCGGTACGATAGATTTTAACAATATCTTTTAAATCAATCATTTTGCTCACTCCATTCTATTTTACGGTGACGGCTGTGCCATTTTTCAAACTATCTGCAGGAGAAATAATGACTTTTTGGCCTTTTTCTAAGCCTTTAATAATTTGAACTTTAGTATCGGATTGAATACCTGTTTCAATTTCAACTTTTTTAGCTTTATCATTTTTAACAATGTATACGTAAGGTTTATTTTCTTTATTATATACCAATGTTTCAATCGGCATTGTTAAGGCGTTTTCAGCAGTATTTGTTGTAATATCAGCATCAATCTCAAATCCAGCAAATAAACCTGTTGGCGGAGTATCGAAGGTAATGGTTCCACCTAACGCTGTTGTTGCTCCTGTTGCGCCAGTGGTTGTGGTTGCAACTGGATCTAGTGCACTAACTTTCCCAGTATAAGTTGTATTTCCACTAGTAAGAGTTACTGGTTGGTCAACTTTGACTAAGTTAGCATCAGATTTTGATAATAAAATAGCTACTTTTAAATTGCCTAAATCATCAATTGTGACACTTGGCTGTCCAGTTTGAGTATTTAAATCAACTTGATCTTTTTTTACATTTAAAGCTGTAATCGTTCCGTCAATTGTTGCTGTGATTGTGGTTCCATCAAGGTAACGAACAATGACATCATCTTTTACAACTTTATCGCCAACAGCAAAATTAACTTCACTAACTAAACCAGTTCCGAAGCCATTTTGTGTGGCATTGGGTTGTAAAGTTCCAGTTGTCGAAAGTGCTTCAACAATGTTTTCCTCTTTGACAGTGGTGGTTTCTACTGTCGGTGCTTTTGCTTTCTCTTTTGGTCCAAAAACACTAAATCCAATAAATCCTAAGGCAGCAAGAGCAATTAACCACCCAATTATTTTTTTCCAGTTCATATGATTCATCCTTCCTTTAACTAAATTCTACTTTCGCATTATAACATGTATCATCTTAGTACTTAAGGGACTTTAGTCTGATTTAAAGACTCTTATATAGTTAGATAATGACAGTCTGTCATGTTTCATATTATAGCTGTTTTGATAAAATGTGTCTAGTATATGTGCTTGTTTTCACAGAATAAATAGTGAGTAAGAAAACAATTTTTTTTAATAATGTTAGAAAAAGGAGTATACTAGTAAATGAGGGAATGGCAACGATGGTTTTAAAATATAGTATAGGGGAGTGCGGGCTATGAAAAAAGAAGTGTTTGCGATTGGAGATATCCATGGGCAAATTCAATTATTTGAAAAAATGCTGACTAATTGGAATCCTGAAAAACAACAATTAGTTTTAATTGGTGACTTAGGGGACCGTGGTGAAAATCCAAAAGCGTGCTTTTTATTAGGAAAAAAATTAGTTGAAGAACATGGGGCAATTTACTTAAAAGGGAATCATGAAGACTTATTGTTACGTTTTTTGGAAAATCCTGAGGAAAGATATGAAAACTATTGCTTAAATGGTGGGATGCGAACACTAGAAAGTCTACTACATCCTGGGCTAAATGGGGATTATTCTCCAACTGAAATGAGTATGATGGTCAAAAGTCATTATCCCGATTTAATTGCATTTTTAGAAAATTTACCCTTGTATTTTGAATGGGAGGACTATTTATTTGTTCATGCTGGAGTAGATTTGTCTAAGAAAGAGTGGCGAAATACGAGCGATCATGATTTTATGTGGATTCGCGAACCCTTCCATATAGCACCAAATAAAACGGGAAAAATAATTGTATTCGGCCATACGATTACACCATCTTTAAATGGGGATAATGTTACAACGGATTTGTGGATAAAAGATCACAAAATAGGGATTGATGGTGGAGCCGTTTATGGCGGTGTTTTACATGGTGTTTTATTTAGTTCAGATAAGTTAGAAGAAGATATCATTCTTGAAAATACTGGTTACGTTTGGGATGGATTAGTCTAACTATCTCTGGGTAAACTTTGACTCTCTAGGAGAGCTATACTATACTTTTAAAGTACAGTAATAAAGATAATTAAGTAAATTGAAGAAAAGAAAGAAGGAGTAAAATGGCTTTTTTAGGTTCGTTGTGTTTGATATTAGTTTTCACTAAATTTGCTGGACATTTTTGTAATCGGATTGGCGTCCCAGCGGTAATAGGAGAACTCTTAGTTGGTATTATTCTTGGTCCAGCATTATTAGGTTGGATTCAACCAGATGAATTTATTCATTATTTTTCAGAAATAGGTGTGGTCATCTTAATGTTTATTGCTGGTCTGGAAAGTGATTTGAATTTACTGAAAAAATATTGGAAACCAGCTTTATCAGTAGCTTTATTAGGTATTATTTTCCCAGCTACTTTTGGTTTTCTGACTGGGAGTTTATTTCAGTTAGGTTTTCAAAGTTCGGTTTTTTTAGGCGTTCTATTCAGTGCAACGTCAGTTAGTATTTCAGTTCAAGTGTTAAAAGATTTGAAAAAAGTTGATACAAAAGAAGGCGCAACAATTTTAGGTGCAGCAGTTGTTGATGATATTGTTGTCGTAATTTTACTAGGAATTTTAGTGAGTCTCTTCCATACAAATGGTGGAACTGATGAACCTTTAGGGGAAAGTTTAATCCGAAAAGTAATCTTTTTCATAGTTGTATTTGCACTATCTAAGTGGATAGTCCCAACCTTAATGAAGATTTCAAGCAAATTATTGATGATTGAGTCAGTAGTGACAATGGCGTTAATTATTTGTTTATCTTTCTCTTATTTCGCCGACTTGATGGGAATGGGCAGTATCATTGGTGCCTTTTTTGCAGGAATTGCGTTATCTCAAACGAAATATAAACATACAATTGAAGAGAAAATTGAACCGATCGGCTATGCAGTATTCATTCCAGTCTTTTTCGTGAGTATTGGATTGAATATGGATTTCAGCGGTATTGGCAAACAATGGCTATTTATTTTAGTATTGACGGCTATTGCTGTTTTAACTAAATTGGTTGGTGGAGCAATTGGTGCTAAAATAACTGGCTTTAATTGGAAGTCTGCTGCAGTCATTGGTGCTGGAATGGTATCACGAGGTGAAATGGCTTTGATTATTGGCAAAATAGGCTTAGAATCTAATTTGTTATCAGAAACCTATTATTCTTCCGTAATTGTTGTAGTGATAGCAACTACGGTGATTGCCCCATTCTTACTGAAATATACGATTGTTAAGCAAGATGAAAGTTTACGATTGTAAAAAAATAGGAAACGACTTGAACTTACTTATTTTGTTCAAGTCGTTTTTTAATTGAAGGAAGAAAAAATAAAAGACTAGGATAGTGAGAGATTACAAAAACCAAGTATCTGTGCTAAAATAGAGGATGTAGCTTGAATTCAGAGAGGAAGAAAACGATGGCTGAAAATAATGATGCAACAATTTTACAACTATTAAAGAAAGAATTAAAAATTTATAGTGATAAACAATTAAAAACCGTTTTAGACTTGTTAGCGGAAGGGAACACAGTCCCTTTTATTGCGCGTTATCGAAAAGAAATGACGGGAACCTTGGATGAAGTCCAAATTCGTGAGATTGAAGATCGCTATACGTATTTACAAAATTTAGAAAAACGTAAAGGCGAAGTATTACGCATTATTGAAGAGCAAGGTAAATTAACTCCTGAGTTGCAAAAATCGATTGAAACAGCGGATAAAATGCAGTTGGTGGAAGATTTATATCGTCCATACAAACAAAAACGCCGTACAAAAGCGACGATTGCTAAAGAAAAAGGGCTAGAACCGTTGGCGAAATGGTTGCTGACTTTTCCAATGAATGTTGATGTGGAAAAAGAAGCGCAAAACTATTTAGATGCTGAAAAAGAAGTTACAACAGTAGAAGAAGCTTTGGCTGGCGCTCATGAAATTTTAGCAGAAAGTATAAGTGATGAGCCTAAGTATCGGATTTGGATTAGAGAATTTACGATGCGAAATGGTATTGTGACGAGTGCAGTTAAAGATGCCGAAAAAGATGAAAAAGGCGTTTATGAAATGTACTATGAGTTTAGTGAACCTGTTGCCAAGCTAGTTTCTCATCGTATTCTAGCTCTAAATCGTGGTGAAAAAGAAGATATCTTGAAAGTGTCTGTTTTAGTGGATGAAGAAAGAATCGGTAAATACTTTGCACGAGAGCTAATCAAAAATGAAGATTCACCAGCAACACCGTATATTGTGGGAGCTTATGAAGATAGTTATAAACGTTTTATCGGCCCAGCAATTGAACGTGAAATCCGTGGCGAATTAACAGAAAAAGCAGATGAACAAGCAATCAATATCTTTGGCGAGAATTTGCGTAATCTGTTATTACAAGCCCCTTTAAAAGGGAAAATGGTCTTGGGATTAGATCCAGCTTACCGTACAGGGTGTAAGTTAGCAGTTATAGACCCAACAGGAAAAGTCACTGATATTGATGTGATTTACCCCCATAAACCTGCTGGAGCTAGTGCGCGCAGTGAAGCAGCAACGAAGTTTAAAAAAATTGTTAAAGACTTTGGGATTGAAATGATCGCGATTGGAAACGGTACAGCTAGTCGTGAATCTGAGCAATTTGTTGTGGATAATTTAAAAGAAATTGATCAAGAAGTTTATTATGTGATTGTGAACGAGGCTGGCGCCTCTGTTTATTCTGCTAGTGATTTAGCTCGTAAAGAGTTTCCTGATTTGCAGGTTGAGCAAAGAAGTGCTGTAAGTATCGCTCGTCGTTTGCAAGATCCGTTAGCTGAATTAGTTAAAATTGATCCAAAGGCAGTTGGAGTTGGTCAATATCAACATGATGTTTCACAAAAACGACTAGAAGAACGTTTAGAGTTTGTTGTGGAAACAGCGGTTAACCAAGTTGGCGTTAATGTTAATACAGCTAGTGCGCCTTTGTTGCAACATGTAGCAGGCTTAAATAAAACAACTGCAACGAATGTTGTAGCTTATCGAGATGAAAATGGTCGTTTTGAAAGTCGGGCAGCGTTGAAAAAAGTTCCTCGTCTAGGACCTAAAGCATACGAGCAAGCGGTTGGATTTATGCGAATTGTAGATGGGAAAAATATTTTAGATAATACTGGAATTCATCCAGAAACGTATAAAGAGGCAAAAGAAATTCTAGCAATGGCAGAGTTGGATTTAAAAGATGTCGGCAGTACTACGGCTAAAGAGGCTTTAGCTAAATTGAATTTCCAACAAGTTGCAGACCAAACTGGCTTAGGGAAAGAAACCGTTAAAGATATGATTGAAGCTTTATCTAGACCAGGGCGCGATTTGCGTGATGAATTACCAGCTCCATTATTGCGCAAAGATGTTTTAACAATGGAAGACCTAAAAGCCGGTATGGAATTACAAGGTACGGTTCGAAATGTCGTCGATTTTGGTGCATTTGTGGATATTGGTGTGAAGCAAGATGGTATGGTGCATATTTCTAAATTAAGCAATGGCTATGTGAAACATCCAACTGATGTCGTAGCTGTTGGAGATGTTGTAACAGTGTGGGTGGATTCAATTGATCTGAAAAAAGGTCGAATTGCCTTAACAATGTTAAATCAAGAACAAAAATAAGTTAGTAGTGGAAAAAGTTGTGAAATGTAAATTTCATGACTTTTTTTCTAAATAAAATAAAGAAAATTTGGCGATTGGGATAGGAGGTTCATTAGGTGAATGTTCGAATTGAGGAACGTCCAACATTTAAAGTAGTAGGAGTTAAAGAAGAAATTAGTTTGAAAGATGGGGAAAATTTGTGGGAAATTCCTAAGTTTTGGGAACGAGTGAATCTAGATGGAACAGCTAATAAAATCAGTGATTTAAGCCATGGCGAACTCGGTGGCTTAGTAGGGATTTGTACAAATATGAGGGACCAAAGGATGGATTATTGGATTGGGGTTGCAACAACAGAAGCGACTCCCTTAGAATTTGAAGAAGTCGTGATTGAGGCTCAGATTTGGGCAGTTTTTGAGGTTGTCGGTCCTTTGCCAACGGCGATTCAAGCAGCTTGGAAATTTGTTTTTTCAGAGTGGTTGCCACATTCAGATTATCTTCATGCAGAAGGACCAGAAGTTGAATGGTATTCAATAGGAAATCCCACTGCTGAAAACTATGTAAGTGAAATTTGGATTCCAATTATGATGAAAGAGGCTACTAATTAAGTGGTCTCTTTTTTATAATTTGAATGCAATGGTTTAAACTTAGGTTGTTTTTTTCCCTAATATTTGATACATTATGTGATAGTATTTAAAAAGAAAAAGGAATGGATGAAGCTAGATGGAGCAAAAGGTGTTACAGCAATTAGTTGAACAGATTTCATTAGAATTTTTTGATAGGCCTTTTAAACATCAAGCAACATTTAATCCACGTTTAAGGACAACAGGTGGTCGTTATCATTTAAGGAGTCATGATTTAGATTTTAATTTGCAAGTGTTAGAGACTTTTGGTATGTCGGAGTTTATCGGTGTAATTAAGCATGAACTGTGTCATTATCATTTGCACTTGGCTAATCGCGGTTACCAGCATAAGGATGCTGATTTTAAAAGACTATTAAAAAAAGTGGGTGGTAGTCGATTTGTTCAATCGCTTCGTCAACCTGATAAGAAGAAAAAATTGTGGGTATATTGCTGTCAAAATTGTCAAAAAAATGTATATCGACAACGACGTTTTGATACAAAAAAGTATGTTTGTGGTGGCTGTCAAGGTAAATTAATTTTGCTGGAAAAACGGATTGAAGTTTAAGCAAGGCTGATTCTCTAATTGACAAAAAAATAAGAAGCTACTATACTTAAGAAGTTAGTTTCTGCGGTCATGGCGGAACGGCAGACGCGCCAGCTTGAGGGGCTGGTAGGGAATCTCCCTGTGTGGGTTCAAATCCCATTGACCGCATTTGTTTTCTAGGTTGCCTCAAATTTGGGTTGAATAGCAAAACTTAAATTTTCATTGGTGCACCATTTGTTTGATTATGATTATTTTAAATCCATCGCTTAACATAGACTATTTGCCTTTTTAAATAATAAAGAATAAAAGCTTCTTATACCAATTTAGGTATAAGAAGCTTTTATTCTTTGCTTATATATAGAATCAAAATATGTAAGCAATTTGTAATTAAGCGAGAATCTTTTTAATAAGTGTAGTTGGTAAAATATATTTATCACTTACTTAGTTGTAATAGTGATAAAGACATATGTCTACCATGGGCGCATGGATAAAAAGAAAAAGGAGAAGAGAAAAATGGCAAATGAGAACATGAAAATATCTCAAAATGGAAGAAATTTAATTAAAGAATTCGAAGGTATGGTATTAACAGCTTACCAAGATTCTGTTGGTGTATGGACAATTGGTTATGGACATACAAAAGGAGTCTATCCTGGAATGCAAATTTCAGAGCAACAAGCAAATGCGTTTCTTGATGAAGACATCAAGACGCATGCTGTAGGAATTTTCAATTTTGTTACGGTTCAATTGAATCAGAATCAATTTGATGCATTGGTTAGCTTTCATTTTAATTTAGGTCCATATATTTTACAAGGCTCAACACTGTTAACTTATATTAATAATAAAAATTGGCAAGTAGCTGCGAATGAGATGATGGCTTATGTGCATGCTGGGGGTCAAGTTTTACCTGGACTCGTTCGTAGACGGAAAGCTGAATCAGAATTATTTTTAAAAGCCGATATAGCAAAAAAAGTCACTAAATATTTCTGTGGAATAAATGTCGGTGCAGACTTCAAACAGGTTCAGGCGTATCGGGTTGCAATTAATAACCAATGGAAAATTGACTATTTGGATATTTATTATTATCAAGAAGGTAGTAATTGGTTTATTGGAATCAAAAACTTGAATTTTACTGGAGATGGAGGAGTACAAGCCTACCGAATGGCATTTAATAGTGTATTTGCAATTCCTTTTGATAAAATCACCTATTACTCGTATGAGGAACAAGCTTGGGAAGTGGGATACTTCGGAGTTTCTCTAACAGAGTATCAGCATTTACGTTTAAGAATGATGGCCAAAGGACTCCAGTTACGTGAAATCCAAACTGGAAAAAACCCAGATCGATATGATGTAGTCGCAATTAATTTATCTTTCAGAGATATCCAACATTATCGCTTGCAATTTATGAGTGAATTTGCTGATATCATTGTTGGAACACGTGTAACATATAAAGAAATGTAAAATAATATTTTAGTTTCTTTTAATAGTATATTTACGAAAAAGATTTCTCATTCTTAACCAAGTTTGAGAGGTCTTTTTTTCAAATTTGATCTATAAGTTTAGCCATAAATATAAATTATAAGCAGTAGAATAGCTTAATTATATGATGGTAACGCTTGCATTTTTCGTGAAATATGGTATATTATAAGTGTAAGGAGTTAGTAAATTCCCTACAAAAAGGACAGTTAGAAGAAACCTTGAGTGAGGTGGCTGTCGAAAAAAGTGCAATGTAAAAAGCCTAAGATAGGGGTATTTGCACAAAAAAAGAAAAGGAAGTGGGAGTTTGAGTACTCTTTACAAAATGAATACGGTCTAGCAAGTTTAAACGATTCGTGTGGACATAAGAACCACGAAGTAAGTGTTTGAAACAAACTTGCTAGGCTGTATTTGTTTATATACATAAATAAATTGTTTATATTAATCGTTTCCTTTCAATCTGATGAAATTTTATATAAAAAGAAAGAATATAGGTATAAGATTTTAAGGAGAACCTTTAAAAATCATTCTGTAAAAGATAAATTTTTGAAAATAATAGAATAGGTGTTATAATGTAAGAATCAAGAAATGAGAGTGTAGGAGGAATACTGTGAAGAAATTTTTAGCAAATAATAAATATTTTATTTTAGTTCTAGTCTGTATTGTATTAGTTCGTATTTTTTGGATTACTGGGGTCCGTGTTTCAGGTGAGTCAATGGAGCCAACGTTCCATAATAATAATCGCGTATTTATTAATAAACTAAGTAAACTTGAACGATTTGATGTGGTGGTATTAGATGCTCCAGATGCAGAATCAAAAGAATACATCAAGCGAATTATCGGAATGCCTGGCGATGATGTTCGTTTTGAAGACAATCAACTCTATATTAATGATAAGCCTGTTGCAGAGCCTTTTTTAAAGGGCACGAATATTGTCACTGAAGGATTTCAACTAAAAGAAAAAGTTCCAGCAAATTCTTATTTTGTGATGGGTGACAATCGTGGGAATTCTAATGATAGCCGCTTTTTTGGTTTTGTTAGTGAAGATGAAATGCAAGGTGAAGTCTTCTTTAGATATTGGCCAGTCACGCAATTGAAAGGTTTTTAGGTCTAAATAGAGGAGGAAGTCACTGATGAAAAATGAGACTGTAAAACAAACAGTAAAAACAGGTGTATCTTTTGGCTCAGTACTTGCGATTGTTATTTCTTATGTTCACTGGCAATCTATTTTTTGGGCAATTATTCACGGTGTATTCGGTTGGTTTTATGTCATTTATTATATTTTATTTTATGGTTAAGCAAAAATAAAACTAAGGGAGAGTTAGGTTTACAAAATCTAATTCTCCCTTAGTTTTTAATTTAGTTCATTTTAGTTGGTTTTCTGATATTTTCTTTTAAAAAACCAATAAAGTGTCCCTAGTGTTACTATGAATCCTAGGAATGATCGAGTAATTAGTTCAGCTTCACCAGTGCTAGGAAGATCTGCTTGCTCTTTAGTTGCTTGTTTTTCTTTAGGAATAAAGTTGGTTTTATCAGGGATGACGTTAGCTACGTCTTGCTTTTCTTCTGGCACTGGAACTGCTGGTTTTATTTCAGGCTCAATAATAGTTATAGCTGTATCTTTTTTATACTGGTAGATAACAGTTTGTTCAGTCTCTGTAAAAATACCGCTATTGTTAGTTGGTTGCTTTAAAAGTGTATATCCAGTTACTTCTTTGGCGACAGAGTTATATTCAGTATTAAGAATCCCAGTTAGTTGCTCTTTTTCTGCAATTTCAGATTGCTTTTCATCTAAATAAAGAACCGTGACTGGAGCTCCTTGCTGTGGTTCAACAATGATTTCAGGAGCTGTTAATAATGTTGGTTCAGATTCATTTCCTGCGGCATCAATAGCAGAAACATAGTATTCTTCAGTGGCATCATATTTTGTCATACGAGTGTCTGTATAGGAAAAAGTGGTTTCACTTGCAGTACGCCAAATTTTAGCTACGATAGAAGCGGGGGTTGAAGTTATTTCAACAGCACTTCCTATGCCACGATAGAGTACATAATAACGTGCAGGATTTGTTTCAGAATCTTGCCATGTTAGAGTGGGAGCATCTGGATTGTCCATATTTTTATTCATAGAAGTTGGAGCAGAAAGAGTTCCCTGTGCCAACCATGGTTTAGCTGGGACTAAAGCAGGTAAGTTAAAGTAAGTTGTTTTCAATTGTTCAATGGAAGCATTTTTAGCTTTATGGCGCTCTTGTTGATCAGATGGAAGTGATTCTACATTAGATAATGAAATATCATTGTAACTAAATAAGGAACTCCCTAAAATATTTGGCAAAGTTTGATTAAAACGCATTTGATTAGGGATTTCTTCTGGGTTCATCCAAGCGGCGTCCCAACCACCATTGCTAACATGTTTATAATTAGCATGACCAATGTAAATTTGTGTCTTGCTGCCTTCTGAGACATCATTCCACCACTTTGTTAGTTCTCCATAAGGCGCAGCAGATTGGTCAAAGCTCCAATAGATTTGAGGAATGACATAATCTAGTGTCTCCTCTTTAATCCATTTATAAGTGTCGGCATAAATGCTGGTGGAATAAGATTGGGAAGAACCCGTTGGTGTATTTGATCCACGATCGTCATTGGCTTTATGTTCCCAAATCCCAAATGGGCTAATCCCAAATTGGACAGCTTTTTGATTTTGCTGATTATGAACATCAATTACGTGCTTAATTCCTTCAACTAAGCTAGTAATATTATCACGACGCCAATCATCAATTGAATCATAGCCCATTCCAAATTCAGCAAAAGTTGCATCATCTTCTCCTTTTTCGCCAAATAAGACATTCACACCATCAACAGTAATGCGATAAGGATAAAAATAGTCATCAAAGTGAATCGCATCGACATCATAATTTTGAACAACTTCAGCAATGGATGCGATAACGTAATCTCGGACCGCCGGGATTCCTGGATTTAGAAAAAGTTTTTCATCAAAAATTAAGACGTTTTCTGGATGTTGAACGGCATAATTTGTAGAAGCTAAGATTCCAGCATTGTGTAAGGCAGCAATTTGCTCAGGAATAGATAAGCTTAAAATTTCTTCTTTAGTTAAACCTGTTTTGGTTAAAATAGCTTGTGTCGATAATTTGGTATTTGTGACACGGTAAGGGTTAAACCAAGCATGGTACTCCATTCCTGCTTGGTGGGTTGTTTCAATCATCCAAGCTAGTGGATCATAACCAGGATTGTCTCCTTGAGTCCCGCTTAAAAATTCAGACCAAGGGTTTAATTCTGATGGATAATAAGCGTCTAAGAGCGGTCGAACTTGAAAAATCATCGCGTTCATATTCCAATCAGAAAAATCAGATAAAATTTTTGTATAATTTGCCTTAAAGTCTGTTTCGGAACTTGGTTTAGCAATATTCAAGTTATTAATTGTTGCCACCCAAGAGCTTCTGAATTGGTTTTTAGGTTGCTGATATTCAGTTGGAATTTGGATGAGTTCGCTTGATCCGCTATATAGGGGGACTGGTAGAGATTGGTTATAGCCATAAGAAACATCTGGATTTTTTATATATTTATAAAGTGGTTGATTTTCTGCTAAGACCGGACTTGGAAATAAAATAAAACATAGAAAGCCTAAGATAATTAGTTGGAAAATTTTTTTCAAAAGTATTCCTCCATTCATTTTAAGTGTGCTTTTTTTAGTTAATGATAGCGCTATTATTTTTTTGAAGCGTTTGCAGCATGCTACAAGCAATATACCATTATAGTTTTTTTATTTCCAGTGTTTTTTATAAAATGTGAAATAAAATTCAATGACGATATTGATTTATAGGGTTGTTAAAGCTTGCTATATCAACACTAAATCGTCTTTAAGTTGAACGAGAAAAAGAATTTAAATTTCTTTTTTTAAAATTATAACTTGAAATAAAATTTCTTTAAGGCTATAATTGTCTTGTGTAAGGGATTGCAAAAAAAGGAAAGGAGGAGAAAAAATGTTAGACGCTTTAACTACTGAAAAAAGAAATAAAACGACAATGAATCTTGATACGTATTCAGTTAAAGAGATTATCAATAAAATGAATCAAGAAGATGAACAGGTGGCTAAAGCGGTTAAAAGTGAATTAGATAGTATCACTGAACTTGTCGAGGCAGTTATTCAATCACAAAAAAAAGGCGGTCGTTTATTTTATATCGGCGCTGGAACGAGTGGTAGATTAGGTGTGTTAGATGCTGCTGAATGTATCCCCACATTTAATACGAAACCAGAAATGGTACAAGGAATAATTGCTGGTGGCATTAAAGCAATGACAGTGGCTGTTGAAGGTGCTGAAGATTCATTAGACTTGGCTGAAATCGACTTAAAAGAACGTGATTTAAATGAAACCGATTTCGTTTTAGGTATCGCTGCAAGTGGACGTACGCCCTATGTTATTGGCGGTTTAGACTATGCGAATAAAATTGGTGCGACTACTGGAGCACTTTCATGTAATCGAGGAGCTATTATAAGTCAACACGCTAGCTATACAATTGAAGTTCCTGTAGGACCAGAGATATTAACAGGTTCAACAAGATTGAAATCTGGAACTGCTCAAAAATTTGTGTTAAATATGATTTCGACGGCAACGATGATCAGACTTGGGAAAGTCTATCAAAATTTAATGGTTGATGTTCAACCTACGAATGAGAAATTAGTCGAACGCTCAAAGAAAATTATTATGGAAGCAACGGATTGTACTTACGAAGAGGCAGATTTTTATTTTAATGACTCGAATAAGCAACCTAAATTAGCGATTGTTCGATTGTTATCAGGTTTGGATAAAGAGCAAGCTCAGCAGTTATTAATCAAGAATGCTGGTTTTGTTGGAAAAGCAATTGAAGCTAGTAAAAAATAATAGTTAAACTAACTAAAATGGAGGTAATAGAATGAAAGTTGTAATGGTTTGTTCAGGTGGAATGTCAAGTGCAATTGTGGTGAAAGCCATTTTGAAAGAAGCAGAGAAACAAAATTTTGATTTAGACATGATTGCAGTCGGATCTGGTGAAATTGAGGATATATTAAAAACAGGTGGCTATGAATTACTTTTAGTTGCTCCCCAAGTAAAACATCAATACGCTACTTTTGAAGGCTATGCAAATAATGCGGGCGTTCCAATTGATAAAGTTGAACCTATGGGCTACACACCAATTGGTGCGCCAAAAACATTGCTACAAATCAAAAAATACAGCAAATAATAACTGGTTGTTTAATAGCCTCAGACAAGTTAGTCCTCAGTTTATTTAATGAGAACGCTTAACAAAATGATTGAGGAAATTAGGGTAGAGTCAAACAATATAAGTAAAAAGGAGAAATAAAAAATGACAAATTTTTTAAATTGGATTGAAACTAAGTTTATGCCGCCTATGGCTAAATTAGCTGAACAAAAGCATTTAAAAGCAATCCGTGATGGAGTTATCTCAACGCTCTCATTAATTCTAGTTGGAAGTTTCTTTTTAATTATCGCTAATCCTCCAATTCCATCATGGGCAGAAGCTATTGCACCGTATACAGCTAATATTGTGATTCCGTTCCGTATCACGATGGGGCTAATGAGTATTTATGCCGCTTATGGAATGGGTTATAGTTTGGCTAAATCGTATAAATTAGATGGCGTAACTGGTGGGGTTTTATCACTAGCGACATTTCTAATGTTAACGGTTCCGGTCAATGTTGATGCTCTATTACCTGAAGGTCAAGGCATTGGTTGGGTTTTACCAATGAACAACCTTGGTGGAGCAGGTATGTTTTCAGCTATTTTAGCTATGATCTTTGCCGTTGAATCATTGCGATTCTTTAAAAGTAGAAACTTAATGATTAAGATGCCTGAACAAGTACCTAGTTCAGTTGCTCGCAGTTTTGAAGCATTAATTCCAGGCGCATTTGTGATTACTGTTGTTTGGATTATTCGTGTGTTACTTGATTTTGATTTAAATCAATTTATCCTGTCAATTTTCTCACCAATTAATGATATTTTAGGGAATAATTTACTTGGCGTTTTAGTACCAGTTCTGTTTATTACACTATTATGGGCAGCTGGTGTTCATGGTATGAGTGTTATCGGATCAATCGCACGTCCAATGTGGTTAGTTATGTTAGATGCTAACGGACAAGCTTTAGCAGATGGTACTGCACCTAATGCATTGCCATACATCGCTCCAGAACAATTTTATCAATGGTTGGTTTGGGTTGGTGGAGCTGGTTCAACATTAGCGTTATGTATTATTTTACTATTTTGTAAATCTGTTTATTTAAAACAAGTTGGACGTTTTTCAATTGTTCCATCTATCTTCAATATTAACGAACCTCTGATTTTTGGGGTACCATTAGTAATGAACCCAATTTTAGCGATTCCTTTTGTAATTGCACCTGTGGTCACAACGACTCTTAGTTATTTTGCAGTTAAACTAGGTGTGATTAATGGCTTTGTTAGTAACGTGCCTTGGACATTGCCAGCACCAATTGGAGCCTTTTTATCGGCTAGTAATGATTGGAAGGCAGCAATTTTAGTTTTAATCAATATTGCTATTGCTGGATTAATCTATTATCCATTTGTTAAAGTGTATGATAAAAAATTACTTGAAGAAGAATTGAATCAAGTTAGTGAAGAACAAGCAATTTTATAAGATTTAATAGTAGTAAGTGGTAAGGAAGAATGGCTTACAGGCCATCTTCCTTGTCATCATTTAAAATAGGGAAGGATCAGTGAGGATATGTTGCAAATTATTGGGTTGATTGTTTTTTTCATTGTTTTGGTTTTATCAGGGGTATCTTTTGTCCATTTACTACGCAAAAAAGGTATTTTTATTAATCGCTGGTATTTTGGATTTGGAGCGTTTTTGATTATTTTGATTCCTAGTTTCTTTTTTCAACAAGTATACTCGGTGATTTCAATTGTTTTTTATTTGATTTCATCTATTTTAGCCATTATGTTTTTTGAAACCACACGATTGAAATTAGAGAACAACGAGTTTAGAGGTGTAGTTAGAAGTGAGCAATACCCAAGTAAGAAGGATTGAAAAAATGAACTATATGATTGGTATTGATAGTGGTGGTACAAAGACGGAAGCTATTGCATATGATTTAAACGGTAGTGAATTAGCACGCTGTCAAACGGGTTTTGGAAATTTATTAATTGATAAAAAAAGAGGTTTAGCAAATCTTGAAGAAGCAATGAAAATATTATTCGATAAATTAGATGAAAAATATTGTCAAATAGTCGTTGTGGGTTTAGCCGGTTTAGATGGTGGGAACTTTAAAGCAGAATTAGCTACTTATTTTAGTCATTATCAACCAGATATTGTTTTTATAAATGATGCATGGTTATCTTATTATGCCTTAGTCAAAGAAAAAGACGGTTGTCTCGTTATTTCGGGTACGGGCTCCATTTGTATAGGTCAAAAAGGGCAAGAAACTGCTCGTGTAGGTGGTTGGGGAAATCTTTTAGGTGATGAAGGATCAGGTTATTGGATTGCTAAAAAAATGATTCAGCAGCTTCTTAAAGAAGAGGACCGTAGTGAAGGCTACTCTTCTTTATCAAAAAAATTAATGTCTGCTTTAGAGGCGAAAAATATTTTTGATGTAGTGAGTTATACTTACACTCATGAAAAAGACCAAATTGCCCAATTAGCAACATTGGTTGCTGAAAGTGCGATAGCTGAAGATCCATGGGCAATTGAATTGCTGGAAGCGGCTGGTAGGGAATTAGCTAACCAAATAAAGTTACTTATTGCCAAATTAGGTTTTACTCAGCAAGTCACCATTGGTCTATCAGGTAGTGTATTAGAAAAGAATCCAATTGTATATCAAAGCTTTTCAGAAGTATTAGCCCAACTACCAATAGAAATTTGTTTGATAACAGAAGCAAAATCGAATGCTAGTGGCGGATATTATTATTACAAAAATAAAGTTGTCGGAAATGAGGAATAATAAAGTGAGAAGATTAGGTATTTCAGTTTATCCAAATCACAGTGAATTAAATGAAATTAAAGAATACATCGTGTTGGCTGCAAAATATAATTTTAAGCGAATTTTCACGTGCTTATTGTCAGTGGAAGAAGGCAAAGAAAAAATAGTTGCTGAATTTACAGAGATCATTGAATTTGCTAAAGAAAATGGGATGGAAGTTATTGCGGATGTTAGCCCAAAGGTCTTTGGTGAGTTAGTAATCAGTTACAAAGATTTATCTTTCTTTAAAGAAATTGGAGCGGATGGGATTCGTTTAGATATGGGATTTACAGGCAATGAAGAATCCATCATGACTTTTAATCCCCAAGATTTAAAAATTGAACTAAACATCAGCAGTGGTACGAAGTATTTAGAAAATATTTTAAGTTATCAAGCAAATGTGGATAACTTATTAGGTTGCCATAACTTTTATCCGCATCGGTACACAGGTTTGAGTTATGCGCATTTTATTGAAACAACTAAACAATATAAAGATAAAGGCTTAACAACTGCTGCTTTTATCAGTTCTCCGACAGCTAAAGTAGGTCCTTGGCCAGTTAGTGAAGGATTATGTACGTTAGAAATGCATCGCGAGCTACCGATTGTCGTTCAAGCGAAACATTTATGGGCGACTGAATTGATTGATGATGTGATTATTGCAAATTCTTTTGCTTCTGAAGCAGAATTAAAAGCTTTAAGTGAAATTGATGCGTATCAGTTAACGTTAAACTGTGAACTAGTTCCATCTATTCCAGAAACAGAAAAGAAAATTGTTTTGGAAGAATTTCACTTTAATCGTGGAGATGTATCTGATTATGTGATTCGTTCGACTCAAAGCCGAGTGAAATATAAAGGGCACGAATTTCCACCTTTCCATACGCCAAATATGAAACGCGGAGCTATTATTGTTGAAACCTCTCTATATGCTCACTATGCAGGCGAGTTACAGTTGGCTCTATTAGAAATGGAAAATTCAGGTAAAACCAATGTTGTCGGATATGTAGTAGAAGAAGAGCAGATGCTTTTAGATTATATTAAACCATGGCAAAAATTTAAATTTAAAGAAGTAAACTAATTAAATTGGATTGAAGAGGTGCTAGAAAATGGAAGAACGTATTTTTGAAATTATTATTCACGGTGGAAATGCACGAGGAATGGCTTATGAGGCTTTAGAAAAAGCACGAGCAGGGGAATATGAAGAAGTTGAAAGATTATTGGCAGAATGTAAATCTGAAATGACATTGGCTCATAATACCCAAACGAAATTGGTTCAAGATGAAATTCGTGGCGATGAAATTAAAATTAGTTTACTGTTAATTCATGCGCAAGATCAATTAATGACAGCTATGGCCGAGCAGACTCTAATTTTACAAATGATTGACATGCAAAAAGAAATAAATCTGTTAAAAAAATAAGCGAGGGATTGATGACTGAATGGGATATGCAGTTGGATTAATGTCAGGCACGTCACTAGACGGAGTAGATGCTGCTTTAGTGGACATTTCAGGAGAAAACGAAAAGACGAAGGTTCAATTAGTTGCTTTTGAAACGTATTCGATTCCAGCAGAAACGTTGAAACGAATCAATCAAGTTTTATCTATTGAGGAATCAAATGTCGAACGAATCTGCAGCTTAAATGTTGAGTTGGGTTATTTATTTTCAGATGCCGTGAAGCAGATTTGTCAAAAGGCTGAGATTGAGACTGAAGAACTAGAATTTGTTGCAAGCCATGGACAGACTATTTATCATTTGCCTAATCCTGGGCACCAGCAATTTTCTTCGACCCTACAAATAGGGGAGTCTGCTGTTATTTGTGAAGAAACAAAAACAACGGTAGTTTCTAACTTTCGTGAACGAGACATGGCGAATGGCGGACAAGGGGCCCCGATTGTTCCATATTCTGAATATGTTCTTTATCGTGATGAAAAAAGAACACGTTTATTGCAAAATATTGGTGGAATTGGGAATGTAACGGTTATCCCAAAAAATGCGAATCTTAACCAGTTGATTGCTTTTGATACAGGTCCTGGTAATATGATTATTGATGAATTATGTCGGTATTTCTATCAAAAAGAATACGATCATGGTGGTGCTTATGCAGCTTTAGGTACAGTTAACCAAGAATTGCTAGCTGAGTTAATGGCACATCCTTTCATTTCTAAATCGTATCCTAAAACGACAGGAAGAGAAGATTTTGGAAATGAATTTACAAAGCAACTACTTGCGAAATGGCCAATGGCTGCAAATGATTTAATTGCCACAGTGACTGAGTTTACCGCAGCTTCTATAGCGGAGAATTTAAAACCATTCATTGATTCAGAGACAGATTTAATTGTGGCTGGTGGTGGAAGTTACAATGGAACGTTGATTCAGATGCTTAAAGCTCAATTGCCAGATATTCATGTAGTCATTCAAGAAGATATTGGGTATTCATCAGAAGCAAAAGAAGCAATTGCTATGACGATTTTAGGAAATCAAACCCTGCACCACAAACCAAGTAATGTCCCTAGTGCAACAGGAGCAAAAAATCCTGTTATTTTAGGAAAGATAACGTATTATAATTAAGTCTAAAAAATGGCATTTACTTGAAAAGTTAAACAATCATCGAAAAAAAGATGATTGTTTTTTTCTTTCATGAGATAATAGAGTGAGTTTAAAAATAGAGCCAAGGAGGCTGGCGGAATGATTGGCGAAAATGTACAAGGTCGAATTCGAAGCATTATTAATGAATTGTCAAATTCTGAAAGGAAAATTGGGGAACTAATTTTAGAGATTCCTTCTGAAGCTATTAATATGACGGCTATAGAGTTGTCTACTCGCGCGGGAACAAGTCCTGCTACGGTTATTCGCTTTTGTAAAAGTATTGATATTCCAAGTTTTACACAATTGAAAGTCAAATTAGCAGCAGAAATTGAAAGCCCAGTCCCAGAAGGATACTCAGATATTACTGCTAATGAACCTGTTCATGAAATTAAGTCGAAGCTATTGGGAAATGCTTATCAGTCAATGAAGGAGACTATAGAGCAATTAAATGACCAACGTGTCGAAGAAGTTGTCGAAGTTCTTTTAGAAGCGCCTATTATTTATGTGTATGGAATCGGTGCCTCACATTTAGTCGCTGAGGATATTGCGCAAAAATGGAATCGTATTGGTAAGCCAACAATCTGTGCATCTGATCCACATATCTTAATTTCAATTTTAGTAGCTGCTCCAAAAGAAGCTGTTTTTATCGGGATTTCTAACTCTGGGGAAACGAAAGAAGTCTTAAAACTCGTTGAAGTTGCCAAGAGCCAAGGAATCAAATCAATTGGTTTAACTCAATTTGGTACGAATCCAGTTGCTAGCAAAGTAGATTATTCAATTCAAACAGTTCGATCAAACGAAGCTGAATTAAGAAGTGCTGCAACAAGTTCATTACACACGCAGTTTATTGCAGTAGACGTAATTTTTTATACCTATGCTTCTAAGCAATATGATCAAAATATTGCTATGATTCATGATTCAAAAGCAGAAATAAAAAAATATATGCGTTAAAGTCAATTTTTATATTTTGTCATTCAGTGAGAAAAAAAAGGAAGAGCTTAATGGGAAAGCTATTCTTTTTTGAAAATGCGCTAAATCAAGTGTACTTAGGTTTTTATAAAGAATATAAGCAACAAACTAAGTACACCAAATTGAATCATTCCTAAAATTAAGCATGACGGATGTTGCAAAAGATAGTATAATGAAAAGGTTATTGATAGTATGAGTTACTAAACGTACATACAGAAGGGTGGTATTATAATGGAAGAAGCAGCTTATTTATTTTCTGGTTTCTTTTTTATCTTTATTTTCATTTTCTATATGGCACTCATTGTTGGAGATATTTTTCTTTGGTATTTTGTTATTAAAAAAGCAATTGTTAAAGGGATTGAACAATCTGTTTTAAATAAAGATCAAAGCCAATATGAACGAGAGCTTTACTTATTAAAACTTGAATTGAATCAATTGAAATCTTTAGTTAAGTCTGAAGATTTGGTCGATCAAGCTCAGCAAGAAATTGCAGAATCTGGAAAAATCACGTTAGAAAAAGAGCAGGTAACTCAGTCAGAAGAATTTAATGAATTAGTGACTTCTGAATTTGACGAAAAAAAAGAATAGGAAGTTAACGGAGGAAATTGGAAAATGGAAAGAAAAACCGAATTTATTTTAACGTTGATTGGAGCGATTTTGAGTGGGCTCTTTTCACTTTTAATGATAGGTATAACCTTTTTGATTGGGATTGGAATTTCAGCGACTAGCTATACAGCCAGTGATGATTATTATTATGATAGCTATAATTATTCAGACAGTCTAAGTGCTAGCGAAGCGAGCATTATTATTGGAGCTTTTGCAGTTATTAGCGCAATTTTTATTGCAACAGCTATTTTTGGTTTTATTGCAGCTTTCAAAGTAAAAAAAGACAGTCGTGGATGGGGTATTGCTGTATTTATTTGTGGGATTCTATCAATTAGTACGTTACACGGTATTTTATGGTTAATTGCAGGGATTATGATGTTAGCTAGAAAAGCACCTAAACAAGAACCTATGACTTCCCATACTTTAAAAGAAGATATGGAAAAACTAAGCTCGTTACATGATCAAGGTGTATTGAGTGATGAAGAATATGAAGCTAAGAAAAATGAGTGGTTGGATTTTTAATTAAAAATAAGCAGAATCCCCGTTAAAACCAAGTTAGATTTGGTTTTAACGGGGGATTTTTTTTAGTTGAATTTCTATATAAAAAGATAATTACTCTATCGTTAAGATTTGATCTAGGTTAATAAGCTGATTCGTTGTGACTAAAGTATACCCTAGTATTTTTATTGGACTCAATTCATTTGTGGTGTTTACTTTTTTTAATTTGTCATTATTTTTCAGTATTTTTTTCGGTAAAATTGAACTGACGTTTTCTTTTTCAAGCATAGATATGAGGACATCTAGCGTATCAACTTGAATTAGTCTAGTTGATTCCATCTGGTTTGCCTTAATATAAGCTAAGGTAGCTTTTCTATAAGGGCATTCGCTATCTCTATTGATTACAATAGGGTGATTCTCAATTTTAAATTCACTTTCTTTTGATTGTACCCAGCAAATTTCTTCATTAAAAGAAAAATTTTCTTTCAATGAATCATCATCTATTTCTCTATTAATAATGAGTAAGTCAATAACAGACTGTTTTAGAAAAGAAATTAAATCAGGAATTGGTTTTGTATAAACGGAACTAGTTTCTGAAATAAGGGCTGAAGATAAATAATGATGGGATATATTTTGAGTAGCGCCAATCTTAAGTATTTTACTATTCATAGAGAAACTAGCGTTAACTCTAGTCATAATTGTTAGGATTTCATTACAGTAAGTCAGAAATAATTCACCTTCAGGTAACAATTTCATGCCTTTATTTGTTCTAATAAATAATTTGCAATTTAGCTCATGTTCTATTTTTTCAATTCGTTTGCTAATATTTGATTGGACATAGCCTAATTTAGTTGCTGTTTTAGAAACAGAAGATGAGTGTGCTACTTCTATAAAAATTTTCATATCGTTGGTTTCCATCACTAGTGCCTCCTAGTTATTCTAAATTGGAATGGTCATGAGTAGTTATAATCATTATACAGCAGCAAAACTTCTTTGTATAATAGCATTATTAAAAGAAAGAAGGCGAAGGCTATGATTGGCATGCAATATAAAATTACATTACCAAATGATTATGATATGGAAATTATTAAAAACCGAGTGAAAACAAACGGTAGCAAAACAGATGGATTTGAGGGTTTATTATTTAAAGCTTATTTAGTTGTTAATTCTCCAACTAAAAAACAGTATGCGCCTTTATATATCTGGAAGAATTCTGAAGGGATGAATCGTTTTATTTTTGATGGGTTTTATAAAAATATTTTAAATTCATTTGGTTGGCAAACGATTAATATAGGGGTTTCTTCTTATATCGATTTATCAGATCAATTCGATAAATCTCAATTTGTTTTAGAAATTGAGCATGAAATTAAGGAGACACAGAATATAGCAACACCCGAATTAACTTTTTCTGATGAGCCAAGTTTAGGAAAAGTAATAATCTATAATCCTGATAAATGGAAATATACAGAATTTTATTTTTATGAAGAAAATCCCGTAGAAAAAAGCGAAAGAGGTTCTATTTATGAAATAGCCCATCTATCATTGTAAAAAAGAAACCCTTTAGAAGTAACTTTTATAGTTATTTCTAAAGGGCTTTATTAGTTGAGTAAGTCTTCGATACGTTCGACAAAGGTTTTATTTTCATCAAAAGAATCTCGAATCCCGATTGCATCACTAGGATAGTTGGTAATTAATCCATCCACATCTAAGGCTAGATAACGACGCATTAAGTCTTCATCGTTAACAGTCCAAACAAAAACCATTTTATCTTGTTGACGAGCTTGTTCTAACAAGCGGGTATTAAAAGAAAATTCTTCTAAGACCAGAAAATCAGCCGAAATTTGAGGAAGATTTCCAATATTTAAAGCGACAAGATAGCCTGTTTTTATAACAGGGTCCAATTTTTTTACTTTTTTAATTGTGGCTTCATCTAAGGATTGAACCAAATAAGTTTCGGTAACTTTTTCTTTCTGTAAGAGTGCTACTAAATTTTTCTCCATATCTTTTGACTCACGACCGTGTAGTTTGATTTCAACGAGCAATTTGATATTATCTTTTTTAGCGGCGGCAATATAGTCTTCAAAGGATGGAATTTTATCAGTAAAGCCACCGCTAGAAACATCAATTTTTTGCAATTCTGCTAAAGTTAGGTCGCTAATTCGTTCGGAACGATTAGAAAGTCGGCTTAGAGTACTATCGTGAAAAACAACAAACTGATGGTCTTTTGTTTCTTGAATATCCATTTCTACATAATCTGCTCCAATACGAGCCGCCGCATCTAATGAACTGATTGTATTTTCAACTCCTTCAGCTGTATATCCTCTATGAGCAATAATAGCAGTAGTTGGTTGATAGATTACTTTAGAGACAGAGAAAGTATTCACAATGCTCATACCTAAAAAAGCAGCAAAAACACCCCAGTACATAAAACGTTTAGGTTTAAATAAAAAGGCTGGGTTTTGTTCTCTGTTGATTTCAAAATGAGAAGATTCAGCAATTGGATAAGCGAGATGGGTTAAGGCATCTGCTAACAGGGCTTGAAGTAAACCATAAAATATAAAAAGAAACCACTGGATAAAGGTTAAAGTAATTCCTGCAATTACGGGTGCAGCTCCATTTAGGATTTTTTCAATCACTATTAATGGTAAAAATGAAATAAAGAGAACGAAAGCAACTATTAAACTATGAATCAAAATAAGTAGTCCCAGAGTGAATAAAGCTTTAAACAGTTTCAAACGTGAATAGTTCCAGCTTTTTTTTATTGCTTGCCAAATAGTTAAGTTGGTTTCAATCACAAAAAAAGGAACCGTATAAATTAAGCGCATGCTTAAGTAAAATAATACGACTAAAACGCCTAGATATAAAAGCATCCCACTTGTCGATTTAGCTAATTCATCTGTAATAAAATTAGGAATTCTTAAATTCTCTGTCAAGGCAGCGTTTAAACCAATAGAAGCTATTGGTAAAATTAAAATAAAATAAAAAAAGAAAAACAGTAGTTGAAAACTGATAAAGTATTTAGCCTTTTGATTTAATTTTTTGATAATGTCTCTAAAGCGATAATTTTCCTTTGTTTGCTGAAAATGAGCTAAGAGAAAATAGTAGCCTAATTCATAATAAATAAAAAATAGTGAGACGAGAGCTAATAACAAAAGAAAAAATAATGCCCAGGGGTGCTTAAAAATAGTATAAATAGTTGTTTCTGTAATACCATTTAGACTAGAAGCAGCTAAAATGCGATAAAATAAAAAAGTAATTAAAGGCAAGGCTACGATTAAGCGAATGCTTTGTAAAAAAAGAATACTTTTAATGTATTCAGTTGGATGATACCAAATCGTTTTTAGACTTGTTTTGATAATTTTTAGTGGTTTCATGTTCTTCTCCTAATTCTTTAGTAGGTTATGTTTCCTTATTTTAACGGATATTTGTCAATTAGAGAAGAGGAAGTGTCTAAATCAGCAAAAAAAGTTGATTTGAGTAAGTTTTAATCCTTATTGAGTTAATTTTTTTAGTTTAAGTAGATAGTTGTTTTTTTTCTTACTTTTTGGAAAAAAAGAATGCACTATCTAACATAAAAGGCTTGCTTCGAACGTATGTTTATTATAAACTATAGGTTCGTGTTAGTTGCTTTTATTTCTAAGTTGTGTCTTTAGTAAATATAAATAACGAGCTAGATAAATTAAGTCCATTACACTTAATTTAATTATGAAAAACCCCAAAGGAGGGAACTAGTTAATGGGAATTTTGTTCCAACAAATGAAGAAGTTTAAATTACACACCTTACTATCTGTGTTTTTCACGGCTATTATGGTCCTTTCACAGCTATGGCAACCCAAATTATTACAACAAGTACTAGAAGCAATCATGAAAGATGACATGGACAATATCAATTCGATAGGTGTTATGTTAATTAGTGTGGCAGGAATTGGCTTAGTTGCTGGAATCTTAAACACAATTACATCTGCAAAAGTTGCACAAGAAGTTGGAGCGAATTTACGAGAAGAAAGCTTCCGTAAAATCCAAACTTTTTCTTTCAGTAATATTGAACGTTTTTCAACTGGGAATTTAGTTGTACGTTTAACCAATGATGTGACTCAAGTTCAAAACTTAGTGATGTTAGCTTTACAATCATTAGTCCGCATCCCGCTATTATTTATTGGAAGCTTTATTTTAGCGTTATACACGCTACCTAAATTATGGTGGATTATTATTGTATTAGTTATTTTAGTATTTTTAATTGTGATGTTTTCATTTGGTAGCATGGGCAAACATTTTGGTAAAATCCAAGGATATTTAGATAAGGTAAATGGAATTGCGAAAGAAAACTTAGGCGGTATGCGTGTTGTAAAATCTTTCGTGCAAGAAGATAACGAATTGAAGCGTTTTACGACGGTCAGTGACCTTTTAACCAAACATACTATAATTGTAGGAACTATTTTTTCAGTGATGATTCCGGCCTTTATGTTAGTATCAAATTTAACCATTGTGGCAGCTATTTATTTAGTTGGAGACATGGTAAAAGATGATCCAGCTGTTATTGGAGCAATTGCTTCATTTATGAGTTATTTAATGCAGATTATGATGGCAATTATTATTGGCGGTATGTTAATGATGATGGCATCTCGTGCTTTTATTTCATTAAAACGAATCAGTGAAATTTTAGATACAGAACCAGATATTACCTATGAGAATACCTCAGGTGATGAAGTTTTAGCTGGAAGTGTTGAGTTTAAACATGTTAGTTTTCAATATGATGGAGACGATCAACCAACCTTAAAGGATATTTCCTTCAAAGCAGAACCAGGTGAACTGGTTGGGATTGTTGGTGCAACAGGTTCTGGTAAATCAACTTTAGCTCAATTAATTCCACGTTTGTATGATCCAACTGAAGGTGAAATTTTAATTGGAAATGAATCCTTGAAAAAAGTTAGTAAAAAAAGCTTACGCAAGACAGTAGCTTTAGTTTCGCAACGAGCGATTTTATTCTCGGGAACAATTGCCGAAAATTTACGCCAAGGAAAGAAAGATGCAACTTTACCAGAGATGGAAAAAGCGTCAGCAATTGCTCAAGCAAAAGAATTTATTGAAAAACAGGCAGAACGTTATGATTCAATGGTTGAAGAACGTGGATTAAACTATTCTGGTGGTCAAAAGCAACGTCTATCTATTACACGAGGCATTATTGGAGATCCAAAAGTCTTAATTTTAGATGATAGTACTAGTGCACTTGATGCACGTTCTGAAAAGTTAGTTAAAGAAGCTTTAGAACGTGATTTAAAAGATACAACGACTTTTATTATTGCCCAAAAAATCTCATCAGTCATCCATGCTGATAAAATTTTAGTTTTAGATGAAGGAAAGTTAGTTGATGTTGGAAGTCATAAAGAATTAGTTCAAGAGAGTGCGGTTTACCGTGAAATTTATGAAACTCAAAAAGGAAAAGAGGTGGCTGAATAATGGCAGAATTTAAACGAATCACTCGTTTCTTTTGGGACTATCTAGGACAGTTCAAATGGAAATTAAGTGTGATTATCCTTGCAATTATCGGTTCAACCTATCTACAGGTTAAAGCACCTAAATATATAGGTGAGGCTATACAAGAGTTAGCCAATTACGCAACTCGTTATTTTACAACAGGTGTAGATGACAAAACGGATTTCATTCATATTATTTGGTTGTTAGTCATGTTTTATGTGCTATTAGCCGTTGGAACCTTTATCCAAAGTATTTTAATGACTGGAGTAGCAGGTAAATCAACGAATAATATGCGTTTAGATTTATTTAAGCGGATGGAAAATCTATCAATTCGTTTCTTTGATAGCCATCGTGATGGTGAAATGTTAAGCCGCTTTACCAGTGATTTAGATAATATTTCAAATACGTTAAATCAAGCATTAACCCAAGTTTTGTCTAATTTAGCCCTGATGATCGGGGTTGTTATTATGATGTTCCAACAAAATGTAATGCTGTCTTGGATTACTTTAGCAGCTTCACCAGTTGCAGTGATTGCAGCAACTTTAGTCATTCGTAAAGCGCGTAAATATGTCAATATGCAACAAGATTATATTGGCGATTTAAATGGCTATATTGACGAGAAAATTTCTGGTCAAAAAATTGTGATTACAAATGGTTTAGAAGAGGAAACCATTGAAGGCTTTATTGAACACAACGAAGCTGTTAAAAAAGTTTCCTATAAAGGTCAAGTTTATTCAGGTTTACTTTTCCCAATGATGCAAGGTATTTCACTATTCAACACTGCTATCGTGATTTTCTTTGGTGGTTATATGGCTTTAAACGGTCAGATTGAACGTAGTGTAGCTTTGGGGTTAATTGTGATGTTTGTCCAATATTCACAACAATTCTACATGCCTTTGACACAAATTTCATCACAATATAGTATGTTACAATTAGCGATTACTGGTGCGCGTCGTGTGAGTGAAATTTTCGAAGAGAAACCAGAAACGGAACGTCCAGATGTTAAGTTAATAGATGGTGTTCATGAAGAAGTTCGTTTAGATCATGTTGATTTCTCATATGTTCCAGACAAACCAATTTTAAAAGATGTTAATATTACTGCTAAAAAAGGTCAAATGGTCGCTTTAGTTGGTCCAACTGGATCAGGTAAAACAACGATTATGAACTTGTTGAATCGTTTTTATAATGTAGATTCTGGTGGGATTTATATTGATGGAGTAGATATTCGAGATATCCAATTAGCATCGTTGAGAAAACAAGTTGGAATCGTATTGCAAGATTCTGTTCTATTTTCAGGAACAATTCGAGACAATATTGTCTTTGGGAAACCAGAAGCGACAGATGCAGAAGTAGAAGATGCTGCTAAGCAGGCGCATATTCATGAATTTATTATGGGCTTAGAAAAAGGGTATCAAACTGAAATTAGTGATGAACATAGTGTCTTTAGTGTCGGTCAAAAACAATTGATTAGTATTGCTAGAACGATTATTACGGATCCGTCATTATTGATTTTGGATGAAGCCACAAGTAATGTTGATACGGTAACGGAAAGTAAAATTCAAAAAGCGATGGAAAACATTATTGCTGGCCGAACAAGCTTTGTAATTGCGCATCGTTTAAAAACAATTTTAAATGCTGATTATATTGTTGTCCTGAAAGAAGGCGAAGTGATTGAAGAAGGAACTCATGAATCCCTACTACGTCAAAAAGGTTTTTATTCAGAGTTGTATCATAATCAATTTGTTTTAGAATAACCCTAAAAAATAAGTTATTCAGAGATGTAGATATTCTCTGGATAACTTATTTAAAATTACATAGGAATAGTATACTACTTTCCATTACCAAACTGTGTATATTGTTTTGGCACATATTCATTTGAACCAACTAGATACATAATTTTATCATTGATTATTTCAAAACCAAAAGTTTGGAAACTAGTACCAGTTGATAAATATTTTCCAGTCCAAGAGCCGTCTTTCCTATAGGACTTGATACCATAATCTGGAATATAGTTGATGGTAATAACGGATGCATCTAAATTAGTATATCTCCTTGGTAAATAATAATCTGTCCCAATTGAAAACATTTCTTCTCCATTAATCATTTTTGAGCCAAACGTTTTCCACTGAGTCCCATGCTTTAAGTTTAAATTTGAATCAGGAATATTTTCTCCATTACTTCGGAATCCAAAAACACCATAACCCGGAATATATGCAACAGTTGCGATAGATTCATCAATAGCAGGGTGAGGATAGTCGATATCATCTGTTAGGATTCTTACTGCAAAACTTGGTGTATACCATTTTATATTAGTTATTTTCACATTCTGTCCAGGTTGCGGTGCATGAATAAAATCACCATTTCCTATTGCTATAGCATCGTGAGTTGTATTACCCTTATTTCCAAAAAAATATAAGTCACCAGGTTTAGCTTCTGAAACGGGAATTATTATTCCTGCATTCTCTTGTTGAGTAGTTACGCGAGGTAGATTATAACCATTTAGTTTAAAGACGTACTGTACTAAGCCAGAGCAATCAAACCCACTAGGAGTTGTTCCTCCAGTGACATAAGGAACACCTAAATAATTTTTTGCAGTACGAACAATATCATCTCGATTTCCAGTTGCTTTAACTTCATTTGTATAAAAAAAGAAACTAGAAATAATAACAAGTGAGAATATAGTGAGTTTTCCGATTCTTTTCATAAGTCAATTCTCCTTTAAATTATTATTTTCCATTGCCAAATTGTGTATATTGCTTTGGTACATACTCATTTGATCCAACAAGATACATGATTTTATCATTAATTATTTCAAAACCAAAAGTTTGAAAGCTAGTTCCAGTTGTTAAATAGTTACCAGTCCAAGAGCCATCTTTTCGATAGGACTTGACCCCATATCCGGGACTATAGTTGATCGTAATAATAGAAGCATCTAGGTTAGTATATCTTCTTGGTAAATAATAATCTGTACCAATTGAAAACATTTCTTCGCCATTAATCATTTTTGATCCATACGTTTTCCATTGAGTTCCATGTTTTAAGTTTAAATTTGAGTCTAGAATAGTTTCTCCATTGCTTCGAAATCCAAAGACACCATAGCCAGGTATATAATTAACGACTGCGATAGATTCATCAATGGCAACGTGAGGATAGTCAGATTGCTTGAATGCCTCAGAATCCCAACTAGCTAAGTTATTTGATTCAATCAATGATATTAATTTAGCTGGGTATTCAGGATCTGTAGCATATCCATCCTGCTTCAATAAATTAGCAACTTGTTTATAGTCTTTTATACCAATTAAGTTCGAATATCTAGAATTATCATGAAAAAATTTCCCATGATCTTCGACGCTTGCAGACCAATTTGGATATTTTCTGAATTCTGCATTTACTACAATCCATTGACCATTTATATATTCTTGTGTAGGGAGAAGAATATATTGTCCATTGTATCTACCTTTTATTCCGAATAAATTATTTGCAGATTGAGATAATGAGGAGTTTCCCCAACCACTCTCTAATATTGCTTGTGCTGCGGTTATTGAAGGTAAAATTTGATAATTCTTCCACCCATCAATAGCTCCTTGTTTTATTTGATTTAAAAAGATATCAGGAGTCGCTCGAATCGTTCTATTAGAGAAAGATTTAGAATAGTATCCAGGGCCAATCTCTGTATTTTGAGCCACTGGAGATTCGTCAGAAGTAGCAGAAGAGGTAGTTGGAAATAATAACATAGTGAACAAACAGATAAATAATAATAATGAGGAATTCTTTTTTTGAGTAGTCATAGTAGTTCTCCTTTTAATTTTTGTATAGGTGTTTGAAAAATAGATTAAATTATAACCAATTATTTCAAAAATCTATTTATTTCTATTTTTAAATATAAATAAAGTGTATCATATTGTTTTTGTTAAGTAAACGCTTTCTATTGAAGGTTTTTTTGGAACGTTATTCTAATTGAAATTCATCAGGCTGTTTTTAAACAATCTAAATACTTCGAGACTATTCAGAGTTGTATCATAATCAATTTGTTTTAGAATAACAAATTGAAGTAATATACTAAATAAAACTAAAAATGGTGGGTGACTAGTTTTTATAGTTGTCCACCATTTTTGACGTTATTACTCAATTCTATCCGTATAATAATTCTATTCTTTTTACTGAATGATAAATAATAAACGATTGCTTTAAACTATTATAAGTAAGACTCATATCCTCAAGTTCAGTTAACCTCAAAAATACTAGATGATCTTGATCAACCGACTGTGTATAAGGTCGCAGTTAATCAAGATATGTATACATTTGTGGGCGAGTAAATTAAAGTAAATTCAGTTAAGATCACTGTTCTGATTTTAACTGGATTTTTTTGTTGGTCATTAAAACATAACTAGACTTTGAGAATTATATGGTTGTACTAAAAAATAGCAGTACAAAAACGGTGTGAAAGAACAGATTTTTGACTATTTAATTGAATGAACTATAGAAACAAACTTGTTTTTTATCTTTACACTATCTTAACACCATAGGACTTTTCCTTAACACTATCTTTAGATGAAATCTAGTAAACTTAACCTATCTTAAATAAAGGAGTTAACCATAATGACACTGATTTATTTAGTTGTTGGTTTAGTCGGTTTAGTTTTATTAGGCTATTTATTTTATATATTGTTTTGGGGGGATCATAAGTGAGTGCAATCGTGGTAAATCAAATTCTTTTTTTAGTTATTTTAATTGGATTGGGCATTCCATTAGGTATTTATAGCTACCGAGTGATGAGTGGCAAAAAAGTTTTTTTAAGTAGAGTTATTGAACCTATTGAAAATCAAGTATATAAGTTCATTGGAAAGCCAGCTAAATTAGAAATGACAGCAAAAAAATATGCTTTAGCAATTGTTTCCTTTAGTTTATTTAGCTTTTTAGCTGTTTTTCTATTGATGCTAGGTCAAGGCTTTTTACCTGCCAACCCAAATGGTTTTTCAGGAACAAGTATTGGATTAGCTTTTAATACAGCCATGAGTTTTGTGACGAACACAAACTGGCAAGCTTATTCAGGAGAGGTAACATTATCTCCCTTTACACAAATGGTCGCATTAACGGTTCAAAATTTTGTTTCCGCAGGTGTGGGAATTGCGGTTCTTTTTGCTTTACTACGTGGATTTATTGCACGTAATAAAGAAACTTTAGGAAATTTTTGGCAAGATTTAACGAAAGCTGTTTTATATATATTAGTTCCGGTATCATTCGTGATTGCCTTGCTGTTAGTATCTCAAGGAGTTGTACAATCTTTTAGCGCTGATGTGCCAGTATTTAGTTTAGAAACTGGGCAAAAGATTTTGATTCCGTTAGGTGCAGCAGCAAGTCAAATTGCGATTAAACAATTAGGGACAAATGGTGGTGGATATTTTGGGGCTAACTCAGCCTTTCCATTTGAAAATCCAACTGTCTTTAGTAACTTTATCGAAAATTTAGCGATTTTATTAATTCCAGTAGCTTTAATTGTCGCCTTTGGCTTATTTGTAAAAAATGCGAAACAAGGAAGAACTATTTTCATTGTATCATTGGTACTTTTAGGTCTGGCTTTAGTGGGCGTAACCATGAGCGAAAGTTATACTGGACCTAGTTATCCAGGAGTTGTTGAAAGTGGGAGTTTAGAAGGGAAAGAAACCCGTTTTGGTGTTGGATGGACGAGTCTTTGGGCCGTTAGCACTACAGCAGCTTCTAATGGATCGGTGAATGGCATGCATGATAGTTTAACACCATTAGGTGGTATGATTCCGATGTTCTTAATGCAACTTGGTGAGATTGTCTTCGGAGGTGCAGGTAGTGGATTATATGGCATGATTGCCTTTGTCATCTTAACTGTATTTATTGCAGGGTTATTAGTTGGACGAACTCCTGAGTATTTAGGGAAGAAAATTGATCCTTTTGATATGAAAATGGTGTGTCTACTAATTTTAACTCCACCACTTTTAGTATTATTAGGTACAATGAGTTTCGTCATGTTGCCAAATGGAATGGAGTGGCTAACAAATTCGGGTCCACATGGTTTTTCAGAAGTATTATATGCCTTTTCTTCCCTAGCTAATAATAATGGGAGTGCTTTTGCAGGCTTAACCTCAGATACGCCATTCTTAAATGTCGTTGGTGGAGTGATTATGTTAGTTGTACGCTTTGTTCCAATGTTTGCAGCTTTATTTTTAGGTGGTAATTTAGCGAAGAAAAAAATGGTCGCTGTTAGTGATGGGACGTTATCAACAACCAATGGAACGTTTGTCGGAATGTTGATTGGGGTTATCTTGTTGATTGGAGCATTGAGCTTCTTACCAGCCATGGCACTAGGACCAATTGCAGAGTATTTTATGCATTAAAATGAGTATCTGCTGATTATTTAGTTGAGAGCTAAAGCAGCTCAACAAACTTTTTATTAGGCCAGTTCTTATGAGCCAGTCCTTCGGAAAAAAGATAAAATTTCGAGGCGGCAAAAAGCGCCACATCAAATTTTCCTATTTTTCTGCCAGGTCTAACCGGCTCAACAAACTTTTTATTAGGCCAGTTCTTATGAGCCATTCCTTCGGAAAAAAGATGAAATTTCGAGGTGGCAAAAAGCGCCACATCAAATTTCCCTATTTTTCTGCCAGGCCTAACGGGCTCAACAAACTTTTTATATAGGAGTGAATGGAGATGCAAGAGGAACAATCTAGAAAAATGGTTTTTCAAGATGCTTTTAAGCAATCTTTTGTTAAATTAGCACCAATGATTCAACTTAAAAACCCAGTTATGTTTGTTGTTTATTTAGGAGCAGTTTTGACGACGTGTTTGTATTTTCTATCGTTTGCTGGAATTAATGACGCACCTGCTGGCTTTATCTTAGCAATTGCTTTAATTTTATGGGTGACAATTTTATTTGCAAACTTTGCTGAAGCTATCGCGGAAGGTCGCGGTCGTGCACAAGCGGATAGTCTGAAAAGTGCTCGTAAGGAAGTTATGGCTAAAAAATTAAAATCAATTAAGGCTATTGATCAGTTTACGGAAGTTGTTTCTTCAGATTTAAAACGTGGGGATATTGTTTATGTTGCCACTGGTGAACAGATTCCAATGGATGGCGATGTGGTTGATGGTGCGGCTTCTGTAGATGAGAGTGCTATTACAGGTGAATCTGCTCCTGTGATTCGAGAATCTGGTGGTGATCGAAGCGCAGTTACTGGTGGAACAACCGTCGTTTCAGATTTTTTAGTGATTCAAGTAACCGCTGAAAGTGGCGAAAGTTTCTTAGATAAGATGATTGCTATGGTAGAAGGTTCTGCTCGTAAAAAGACACCCAATGAAATTTCATTGCAAATTCTATTGGTGACTTTGACCATTATCTTTTTAGTTGTTTCAGCGACATTGCTGCCTTTTACAGAATTTTCGAGTCAATTGGCTGGAAATGGATCAGCACTTTCTTTGACAACTATTATTGCTTTATTAGTTTGTTTAGCTCCAACAACGATTGGTGCGTTGCTTTCTTCAATTGGAATTGCAGGTATGAGTCGTTTAAATAAAGCAAATGTCTTAGCTATGAGTGGTCGTGCTATTGAGGCGGCTGGGGACGTCGATATTTTAATGTTGGATAAAACTGGAACCATTACACTGGGAAATCGTAAAGCTAGTGAATTTTTACCAGTTACTGGAGTTGAGGAATTTGAATTGGCAGATGCAGCTCAATTGTCTTCTTTGGCAGATGAAACTGCTGAAGGACGTAGTATTGTTATCTTAGCTAAAGAACGGTTTGAGATTCGTGGACGTGATTTTCAAGAGTTAAATGCAACTTTTATTGATTTCTCTGCGAAAACACGGATGAGTGGGATTGATTATCAAGACAACGAGATTCGTAAAGGTGCTGCAGATACCGTTAAACAGTTTGTGGTAGCTGCAGGGGAAGTATATCCTGAAGAATGTGATCAAATTGTAGCGAAAATTGCAGGTCTAGGTGGAACTCCTTTGGTTGTTGTTAAGAATAAAAAAGTTCTTGGTGTCGTTTATTTGAAAGATATTGTCAAAAATGGTGTCAAAGAACGTTTTGATGATTTACGTAAAATGGGCATCAAAACAATTATGATTACTGGGGATAATCCAATGACTGCAGCCGCAATTGCAGCTGAGGCGGGTGTGGATGATTTTCTAGCAGAAGCGACTCCAGAAGCTAAATTAGAGTTGATTCGTCAGTACCAAGAAGAAGGGCATTTAGTTGCGATGACTGGCGATGGAACCAATGATGCTCCTGCATTAGCGCAAGCCGATGTAGCGGTGGCAATGAATACTGGAACTCAAGCTGCTAAAGAAGCTGGGAATATGATTGATTTAGATTCTAGTCCAACAAAATTAATTGATATTGTTCAAATTGGGAAACAACTGTTAATGACTCGAGGTGCATTGACGACATTTAGTATTGCTAATGATGTAGCAAAATATTTTGCGATTATTCCAGTGCTATTTTATGGAATCTATCCTCAACTAAATGCCTTAAACATCATGCATTTAACAAGCCCAACAAGTGCGATTTTATCGGCGATTATCTATAATGCCGTGATTATTATTGCGCTAATTCCTTTGTCATTAAAGGGTGTAGCCTATAAAGAGTTACCAGCCAGTCAAATCTTACGTCACAATTTATTTGTTTATGGTTTAGGTGGCTTAATTGCACCATTTATCGCAATTAAATTAATTGATATGGCGTTAACAGTAGTTGGTTTAGTTTAATTTTAGGAAGGCGGAATAGTAAATGAAAACTTTTAAAGCGGCTTTAATGCCCGGTTTTAAAATGTTAATGGTGATGACGGTGATATGTGGTTTTGCTTATACATTACTTGTGACGGGAATTGCCCAATTGTTTTTCCCTGAGGAAGCAAATGGAAGTATTGTAACGGTTGCTTTAGCTGAAGGAGGCGAAAAGCAAATTGGTTCTAAATTGATTGGACAAGGATTTACTGAACCTAAATATTTACTTGGTCGTCCAAATACAGGTGCTAGTGCTAGCCAACTTTCACCAGTTAGTTCTGAACAAAAAGAATTGGTTTTAGAGCGGATTGCAAATTTAGAAAAAATTGATCCTATGAATAAAGCTGAAATTCCAATGGAACTTGTAACGGCTTCTGGTAGTGGAGTTGACCCAGAAATTTCTTTGGCAACTGCTTTGTATCAAGTTGATCGAATAGCAAATGAACGAGGAATTTCAGAAAAAGAAGTTGAGAAAGTAATCAAAAACAATACAATCGGAACAATCTTTGGTAAAATAGGGGAACCAAGAGTAAATGTTTTAGGCGTGAATATGCAGTTAGATGGTTTGAAAATAGCTAAATAGGAAGTAGTTGGAATGAGGGAGTTGATAAAACTGTTTTCTCTCATTCCTTATTTTTCATTCGAGCCTGAACAAGTTCAACAAACTTTTTATTAGGCTAGTTCTTATGAGCCAGTCCTTCGGAAAAAAGATAAATTCCCAAAAAAGTAAAGAATCACTTTTCTTGAAATTTCCTATTTTTCTGCCAGGCCTAACCGGCTCAACAAACTTTTTATTAAGGCTAGTTCTTATGAGCCAACTCCTCGAGAAAAAGATAAAAAGTCGAGAGGACAAAAAACGTCCTATCAATTTTTCCTATTTTCTTGCCGGAGCTAACCGGCTCAACAAACTTTTTATTAAAGGAGTGATTTTATGCAGGAAGAGGATATGCGGCCAGATCCAGATCAATTGTTACTACAAGTTGGGCAGGATGAGGAAACTACAATGGGGAAATTGCGCGTTTTTTTTGGGTATGCTGCTGGAGTAGGGAAAACTTACGGGATGCTGAAGGAAGCAATTGAACAACAAGAAACCGGTAAAGTCGTTTTAGCTGGTTATGTAGAACCTCATGCACGTCCTGAAACAATGGCTTTATTAGATCATTTAAATCAACTGCCTTCTAAAAAGATACCGTATAAAAATATGATGCTAGAGGAATTTGATTTGGATGAAGCACTTAGGCTACAGCCAGAAATAATTTTAGTTGATGAATTAGCACATACTAATGCTCTAGGCTCTAGAAATAAAAAAAGATACCAAGATATTGAAGAGCTATTACAAGCTGGTATAGATGTTTACACAACTGTAAATGTCCAACATATTGAAAGTTTAAATGATATTGTCGAGGATATCACGCATGTTCGTGTGCATGAAACTGTGCCAGATTCATTTTTTGATGAGGCTCTTATTAAATTAATTGATGTAGAACCTGATGAATTATTGGGTCGTTTAAAAGAAGGTAAAATCTATCGTCCTGAGCATGCTAAGAAAGCTATGAATCACTTTTTTACAAAAGAAAATCTTAAATTACTTCGTGAAATTGCGATTCGTCGCGCTGCGGATCATATTGGAATGGATAATCGGATTGAAGAGGCTTATACAGAAAAACGGGCTCATGTTAAATTATTGACTTGTATTGATAGCGAACATCAAACAGGTGCTGAAAAATGTATTCGTTGGACGGCTCGGTTAGCCAATGCTTTTCGCGCAGAGTGGGTTGTTCTTCATGTGGATGAAAGTGGAGATAATGAGAAAAGTGAAGCAGAATTGGCTTTGTTAAAACGAAATAATGAACTGGCTGAGCGCTTAGGAGCAGAAGTTGTCACGTTATCCGGTCATAATCCAGTGACGACAATTGCTCAATATGCCAAATTGACAGGCGTAACAGATATTATTATCGGAAAGCATCGTCGTAAATTGGATTATCAACGTCTGCTAAAGGATGATATTGAAGATCGCTTGATTAAACATTTAAGTAATGTTGAGTTGCATATTGTGCCGTTTATTGAAAAATATCCACGAATTAAGAATCGCTTCTTTTCGAAAGAACGTTTAATTCCTAAAAATTTAACAATAGCAGATAGTCTTAAAACGATGGTGTTATTATTAATGGCGACATTGCTATCAGAAATTTTTTCTTTTCTAGGAATTGGCGATCAAAATGTTATCGTGGTGTATTTGCTCTTTATTTTGATTATTTCACAAGTAACAACAGGCTATTTTTATGGAGTTTTATCTTCTATTATAAGCGTTATATTTTTTAATTGGTTTTTTGTAGATCCACTGTTTTCTTTGACCGTTTATAAAGCTGGTTACCCAATTACGTTATTAATCATGTTAATGGTTGCCTTATTTACGAGCAATATGATGATTCGTGTCAAAAGTCAAGCACGTGAATCAATAAAAAAAGAGCATCAAATGGGCGTTTTATACGATTTTAACAAAAAATTATTAGCTACTCGAAATCTAAATGGTATTATAAATTTAACCAATGATTACCTTGTAAGCACCATGAATCATAGTGTCATATTTTACACGGAGCAAGGGAAAAATTTACTGAATCACAAAGCTTTAGCCTTCGAAAACAAGCAGGATATTGAGGTTTTAACGGGATCTGATGAAGAAGCTGTTGCTAATTGGGTTTTTAATAATCAAAAGGTTGCAGGTTACGGAACTGATACATTAATGGGTGCGAAGGGTTTTTATTTACCCGTCCTTTCTCAAGGGCGAGTTTTGGCTGTTATTGGTGTCTTGTTATCAAAAGAAAATCCATTGACACATGAGAATTTAAACTTTTTAAAATTAATTGCATCTCAACTTTCTTTAGCTTTAGAAAGACAATATTTAGTTACAGAGCAACAACAAATCATGTTGGAAACTGAAAAAGAGAAAATGCGAAGTAATTTATTAAGAGCTATTTCTCATGATTTACGCACACCTTTGACAGGAATACTAGGAGCTAGCTCAGCTATTCTTGAAAATAAAGATAAATTTGATGAGGAATTAAAACTGAGTTTAATTAAAGATATTAAAGAAGATTCAGAATGGCTTATCCGCATGGTAGAAAATCTATTGTCTGTTACCCGAATTGATGAAGGAACGATGAAAGTTAAAAAAATGCCGGAAGCTGTTGAAGAAATTGTTGCTGGTGCTGTGCGCCGCATTCGCAAACGATTTAAGGAACAAGAATTAATAGTTAAAGTTCCAGATGAATTTTTATTGGTTCCGATGGATGGAACGTTGATTGAACAAGTTTTAATTAATTTAATGGAGAATGCGATTAAGCATTCTGGTTCAAAAGGCGCGATATCTGTCATTGTGAAGCGAAATCGGAACAAAGCTATTTTTGAAGTGACAGATAATGGTATTGGTATTCCAGAAAAAAAATTAGCTTCGTTGTTTGATCAATTTGGAAAAGAAAGTGACACACCAATTGATGCAACCCGAGGAATGGGAATTGGATTGTCTATTTGTAAAACCATTGTTGCCGCTCATAGTGGTACAATAGAAGTGACGAACAAGCAACAAGGTGGAGCTGTCTTTAGATTTACTTTACCAATAGATTAAGTCTTTTATGGGTCTGTATTAGGGCTACTAGATGGGAGGAGGAGTATCAATGAGTATAAAAACAGTTTTGGTGATTGAAGATGACCCGGCAATTTCTAATTTTATGACAGCTATTTTAACTGGAAATGATTATAAAGTCTTGACTGCTGATACTGGAAAACTGGGAATTAGTATGTGTGCTACATGGTCACCAGACGTGGTGATTTTAGATTTAGGTTTACCAGATATTGATGGTATTGAGGTGTTGCAAACAATTCGAGGCTGGTCTGAAATTCCAATTTTGATTGTTTCTGCTCGTGGGAATGAAGTCGAGAAAGTGTCGGCTTTAGACGAAGGTGCTGATGATTATATTACTAAACCTTTTGGAACTTCTGAATTATTGGCAAGAATTCGAACGGCTTTACGTCATTCAACAAAAAAAGATTCAGAAAATAGTCAATTAATTAACGGTGAGTTAACTATTGATTTTGAAAAAAGACAAGTTGAAATTGCTGGAGAAAAAATTCATTTAACACCAAATGAGTACAAAATTATTCAATTATTGGCAATCAATATTGGAAAAGTCTTAACTCATGACTTTATTTCTAAACATGTCTGGGGACCTTATGTTTCAGAAAATCAAGCATTACGTGTGAATATGTCCAATATCCGTCGAAAAATAGAGGTAAATCCAGCAGAACCACATTTTATTTTAACTGAAATAGGGATTGGGTATCGGATGGTAGAATTAACTTAGTCTGGAAAATGACTTTATTCAACTTAAAATAAATCAAAAGCTTGAAAAATTATCAGGCTTTTTTTTTAATTTTTTGCTATAATAAATAAAGAAAAGTCTTTATTATAAGGGAGTTGGCTTGATGCCAAAAGAAATACAGCTAAGTTTAATTCTTTTACTTGGTTATTTAGTAGGAACAATTAATGGTGGCTATTTATTAGTTAAATTTCGGAAAAAACAAGATATTAGGGAACAATTTTCAGGTAATGCGGGGGCTCGTAATGTCTATCGTGTGATGGGGAAATATGGCTTTATTGGCACGATACTTATCGATGGATTGAAAACGATTGGAATATATTTAGTGATAAACTATTATTTTCCTGATTGGACGATGGCCAAAATCATTGTTTTTATAGGTGTCTTTTTAGGACACTGTTTTCCAGTCTTTTTAGGTTTTCGTGGGGGAATGGGTGTTGTCGTATACTTAGCATCGACTTTATTAATACTTCCATTCGCTATCGTTATTCTAGTAGCAGTCACTTTGCTTGTCTACGCTATTTTTAGAAATAAGACACTGGCGGGATTGCTAGGAATGGCTTGCATTCCAGTGACTAGTTTTTATAGTCCTCTATCTATTAGTTGGACGTATTACTTTGCGGGGATTTTATTAGCTATTTTAGCTTTTTATGTGATTCCTAGAAATAAGAAAAAAGAAGGAACTGATTTTGTTGAATAAATCAGTTCCTTTTTTTGTTGAAAAAAACATTATGAAAATCTTCACACTTTCTTTATTTAAACTGACTTAAAAATAGAGTAGAATTGAAAAGAAAATAGCATATTTAATTTTATTCGATGAGTGGGGGAAAGGCAATGAAGAAAAAAATACGGACGATACTAGCCCTAATGCTACTGTTAATCTGTGTAGGAGCTGTTGGATTTTTTTCAGCAAAATATAGCACCTCCTTGTTTAATCAACCTGATTCAAAAAATATAAAAAAAGTACTGGCAACCAGTGAAGAAAATAGTAAAGAAAGTTCCAATGAAGCTTCCTCCGAGAGTAGTCAAGAGCCAGGAAATCCAGTAGTTCCAGATACACAGGGAGCAGAAATGATGGCTAACCTAGACGTACCTAATGATGGAAGTCAGTATCCTGAATTAACTCAAGAAATTGAAAAGGCACTAAATAAAGATACTTTTATTGGTTCGGTATTAGTCGTGAAAGATGGCAAAGTTATGCTAAATAAAGGCTATGGATTTGCAGATAAGAGTCAAAATATTGGGAATTCATTTCAATCTTTATTTTACATTGGATCCGTACAGAAAAGTGTCACAGCAGTTGGGATTATGAAACTAGTAGATGAGGGGAAATTAAAGGTTGATGATCCTGTTAGCAACTTCTATCCCAATTTAAAAGGTGGGGCAGGTATCACAGTTCGTCAGTTATTGACACATATGTCTGGTATACAGGGACGGAAAAAACCAACTGTAGCTATGACGCATCAACAAGTTGTGGAGGATATTGTGAATCAAACTGTTTTAAAAGACAGTGGTCAATGGCATTATTCTAATGATAATTACAGCTTGTTAGCGGGGATTATTGAACAGGTTTCAGGAAAAGGATATTCAGAATTTATTCGTGATACGATTCTAGCGCCAGCAGGACTTTCCCATACTGGTTTTTATGATACATTTAATTCAGCTTTATTTCATGCTAATCCCTATCAAAAGGCGAATACAGATCTCTATCAACTGGCTAGCATCTCTGACGCAAGTCTTTCACAAGAATTCGGCGCTGGAAATATGTATATGACACCAGGTGATTTATACAAATTCAATCAAGCCTTGATTACTGGTAAGTTAGTTAGTACTGAGAGTCTCGCGGAGATTCAAACACCTGGAAATTCTAAAAATGGTTATGGTTTTGGAATGTATATGAGCAATGATACGAAATATAGTCATGGTGTTTTAGGTAGCTACAATGTATTAGTTTTAACTTCTTTGGATGCAAAAGATGCTGTTATTATTATGGCTAATGAAAAACCAGAATTTGATATTTTAAAAGTAGCTGGATCGATTTATGAAGCAGCTAAGAAAATGGAGAACTCTTAATTGAGTTCTTTTTTTTGCTTAAAATGTTAATGTAACAAGCTTTTGAAAATTTCATGAAAACTTTTTGCTGAAAATGAAAACTTTTACTTGCATTTTTTCTAAAATAGGAGTAAATTTAGTCGTGGATAAAGAAAGTCTCTAATGGATACGAGATGTATCTTATACGAGTTTCTTTACGAAGCAAACGGAAAAGAGGCGAAATCATGAAACTAACGAAAGGATTAGAACAAGCTGTTTGTATTATTACGTTACTGGCGACACAAGAAAAAGAAATACCAGTTTCTTCATTTATTATCAATCAACGATTGCAAGGCTCACCGACATACATCAAAAAATTGATGCGGAAATTGGTAGTCAACGACTTAGTCAATTCGGTATCAGGAATTAATGGTGGTTTTACATTGGCAAAAAGGCCACAAAATATCACCTTACTAGATATCATTGAAGCGTTGGAGGGACCGATTGTAACCTATCCAAATACAGGATTGATTAATATGGTTTTTCAAGATATGCAACCAGTTGCTACGCAAGGCGATTTAGTGTTGACGGATGTTTTTCAAAAAGCAGATACGTATTATACGAAATACCTTAACCAGCAAACAGTGGAAGATTTAATTCAAGAAACGTTAGGACTTCATGAAATTCCAGTTTTAAATTGGAATGATTTAGCCGAGAAAAAAGGTTTATTACGAAAGGTGTTGAATAATGTCAATGGAAATGATGAAAAATGAATGGAAAAAATTAGTCAATAATAAGATTTTATTAATCTCATTTATTGTAATCCTATTTATTCCAATCCTATACGCAGCGTTCTTCTTAAAATCAGTGTGGGATCCATATGGTAAAACCGGCGAGTTGCCAGTTGCAGTTGTCAATATGGATAAATCAGTTGATTATGAAGGTAAAACATTAGATGTGGGGGATCAGTTGGTCGAGAATTTGAAAAAAAATGAACTCTTAGACTGGCACTTCGTCTCTCAAAAACAAGCAGAACAAGGAATGAAAGATAAAAAATATTATATGGTTGTGACATTGCCAGAGAACTTTTCTAAAAATGCTTCAACACTTTTAGATAAAAATCCTAAAAAAATGAATATTACCTATGAAACAAATGGTTCATTAAATTATATTGGTGAGGTTATTGGTGAAACAGCCGCGAAACAATTACAAAGTGAAGTTTCTGCGAATGTAACCAAAGCTTATGCAGAATCCATTTTTGCTCAAATTGAAAAAGTCGGTGATGGCTTTACACAAGCAGCAGACGGTTCAAAAAAATTGCAAGAGGGTTCTACAAAATTAAACGATGGAAATAAAACCATCACTGAAAACTTACAAAAATTAGCGACAAGTACCATTACATTTAGTGACGGAGCTAATAAATTAGAAGTTGGTTTAGATCAATATACAGATGGTGTAACACAATTGAATGATGGCGCAACGAAATTAAATGACGGTATTGGTCAATTAGCTTCAAATGTTGGTCCATTACAAGCCGGTGTTGGTCAATTAAGTGATGGTTCACAAACACTAGCAAATGGAGTTGGTGCTTATACTGCCGGTGTGTCACAATTAACCGATGGTAGTAATCAACTTGTTGCTAAAAATGATGAGCTAACTGGTGGAGTAAATGAATTAAGTAAAAATCTTGCTATAGCTCAACAAACTGTTGAAAAACTGATATTACCAGGAGTTCAACAAATGAGTAATGGTATAACAGCGTCACCGGAAGACTTGACTAAATTATCTGTTGGTCTAACAACAATAGGAGCTAATATAAATCAGTTAGCATTAGAAGTTAATGATTCTACCAAATCAGATACAATTACAGCAGCAATTACTGCTAATATGAAGGCTATTCAAAGTAGCCTTGAAACAAATGGTGCAGAGTTACAAACATTAGCTGAAAAAGCAACTGAGAATCCAGACAAAGCTCTCAATGCTTTGAAAGCGACAAATGCTTATCAAGGGTTGGACCCAGACGAAAAAATAGAGATAGAAACTGCTTTACAAAATGAATTAAATAAGCAAAAAGATGAGGAATTAGCTTCTATAGCAAGTATAGGAGAAAATACTACTAAAATTGGTGCAAGTTTGCAAGATATCCAAACTCAATTAGGCAATTTAGCTCAATTGTCTGCCGCTTTAAAAACGGGAGTAAATGCTTTAAATGATGGAACTAAAGAGCCTTTAGCTCAAGCTTCTAAAGCCGTTCAAGGTCTTGGAACAGTTAAAGCAGGAATTGATGCACCTGAAAAAGGTTTATTAGCTGGAGTAACTCAATTGAATTCTGGTTTAAAACGTTTATCTGAGGGTAGTGCAACTATTAACACAGGAGTACAACAATATACAAAAGGTGTTTCTCAATTACAATCAGGAGCTAGTCAATTAACAGATAATTCAGGTGCCTTAAATGCAGGTGCTACTGCCTTAAATGGTGGGATTGGTCAAATTTCAGGGAAATTACCAGAATTAATCAGTGGTGTGACACAATTAAATGATGGTTCTAGTCAATTAGCAGCTGGAACAGGTAAATTAACCGAAAATTCTCCTCAATTAAAGGATGGAATCGGTCAATTAGCTAGTGGAGCAACACAAATTCAATCTGGTTCAGGTCAGTTAGCAGATGGTTCTAAAACATTAGGCGATGGACTTGGAACGTTGAATTCAGGAACCAAAGAATTAAGTACGAAATTAGGCGATGGTGCTAAAGAAGTTAATGGCATTAAAGCAACAGATAAAACTTTTGATATGTTAGCAAGTCCAGATAAATTAACTCATAAAGAATTTAGTCATGTGGACAACTATGGCGCTGCACTAGCTCCTTATGTTATGTCACTAGCTTTATATGTTGGTTCACTTGTCTTCAACTTTATTTTCCCAATTCGTAAAATTTCAATGGAAGGTCAATCAAGCCGTGCTTGGTGGTTAAGTAAATTTTCAATTGGTACTGTTGTAGCAATCGCTATGGCCGTAATTGAAGTTGGAATTATGTTAGTACTAGGTTTAAATGTTCAATCTGTTGGACAAATGTTTACAATGGCAATCGTGACTTCACTAGCCTATATGTTTATCATTATGTTCTTAGCAATGACGTTTGATAATCCAGGTCGATTTGTGGCAATGGTACTTCTAATTGTTCAATTAGGTGGTGCTGGTGGAACATTCCCAATGCCATTAACAAATGGATTCTTCAATGCAATTCATCCATTCTTACCAATGTCTCACTCAATCTATGGATTCAGAGAAGCTATTTCTGGTGGATTAGGTCAAGGAACATTTAATCAAAGTGTCTTCATCTTAGTGGCAATTTTTGTAGTCTTTAGTGGTTTATTAATGGTATCAATGAACTGGTTACAAAAAAGACATTTAGATGATGTTTCACAATTAGATAATAATCAAAAATTACAAGCAGTCGAAGAGTAATAAAATAAAAGCAACAGCTAAGCAGAAAATTTTGCTTAGCTGTTGCTTTTTTGTGTACTAAATCTAAGCTTTAAAATTAGTTACTTCAAGTGAATGACTTCCTTACTTTTTCTGGCTCTTAGAGATGAAAAAATAGAAACAACATCAACAACTTCTTGTAAAGCAGCACCTAATAGTGCGGGAATCACGCCAGTACTCGCAATCAGCATCAAAAGGATACAAATAATAATCCCGATTAAAACAGATTGCTTGGCAATCCTCATAGTATCTTTTGAAATTTGAATAGATGTACTAACCTTGCTTAAATCATCCGTTAAGATAACGACATCAGCCGACTCACTAGCAGCGGTTGAACCATGAGCACCCATTGCAATTCCAATATCGGAAACTGCTAGTGAAGGGGCATCGTTGACTCCGTCGCCTACCATAATAACTGGACGAGCATCCTCGGTAATATTTTTCAATACATTAATTTTATCTTCTGGTAAACAATCTGATTTGATATCCACAATTCCAACTTGATTTGCAATCGTAGAGGCAATGTCGTTGTTATCTCCTGTTACCATCATAACGTGCTCTAAGCCTTGTTTTTTTAGTTGAGAAATAGTTTGTTTAGCTTCAGGCCTAACTGTATCTGTAAAGGTAATATAGCCAACATAGTTGTTGTCGATAGTGATAAAGAGGGCAGTTTGATTTAATGGTAGGATTTCTTTGTTAGGAGCGACAAAGGCGTATTTTCCTACCTTGACTATTTTTCCGTTCACTTCACCTTGAATGCCATTTCCAATCGTTTCTTTGCTAGCTGTAACAGGTAATAAGTGTTCTGTTCCGACATGTGCTACAAGTGATTTTGCTAAGATATGACTAGACTGTTGTTCGACACTTGCCGCTAAAATAGCTAACTCTTCTTTAGAAAATGTAGCGGTTGAATGGATGGTATCAACAGCTAAAATACCATTGGTTAAGGTTCCAGTTTTATCAAAAGCAATTGATTTTGCACTTGCTAATTTTTCAATAATTGTTCCTGTTTTGATAATAATTCCATTGCGACTGGACCGGCTCATACCTGAGACCATCGCGATTGGGGCCGCTAAAATAAGTGGACAAGGAGAGGCGACTACCAGTACCTCAGCAAAGCGTTTTGGATCTTTTGACACATACCAAGCAATTCCAGCAATCAAATAAGCAATAATCGTAAAAGGGACAGCGTAACGGTCAGCTAAACGGACAAAATGAGCCGGTTGCTCTTCGGATTCTTTCACTAGGCGAATAATATTTTGAAATTGACTATCCTTAGCTAACTTTTCAACAGTCATTGTGATAGATCCATCTCCATTAATTGTTCCAGACATTAATTTATCCCCAACTTCTTTATTAACAGGCTTTGATTCTCCAGTTAGAGAAGCTTCATCAAATAAAGATTGACCAGCTAAAATGGATCCATCAACTGGCACGACTTCACCGGGTTTAACAACCAAAATATCATTTATTTTAACATCCTCTACTTTGATATCGGTCAGTTTATTGCCTTCTGATTTATGGGCAATTTGAGGAGAATTGTCTAATAGAGCTTTAAGTTCACTACGCGCTTTTTTTGCGGCATAATCCTCAAGTGCATCGCCACCGGTTAACATAATCAGTATAATCAAGCTAGCCCAATACTCTCCGACGGCTAATGTGGCAATAATGGCTGTAATGGCTAAGATATCAACGCCGTAATTTCCGGAACGAATCGTTTTGACCATTCCAACAAACATAGTGCTTGAAACAAAAATTCCTGAAACTGTGATTAAAATTTGTGCGTACAAATCTTGCTTTAAAATAAACTGTAAAATTAGGGCCAATAAGGCAATCCCAAAGGTTAAAAATAATTTCTTTTCATTTTTCATAGTGCACCTCTTTAGTAATTAATTGCTGTAAATGATTTTTATTATAGTCAATAATTTCTATAATAAGCATAGCACTGTTAAGCTAAAATTACTAAAAAATAGGGTTAAATGAGAGTGTTTCTTGATTAGCAAAAAAAAGCCAATTCTAAATGTATAGAATTAGCTTTTTTACCATTCATTTTCTTATTTAACAACAACTACAGGGCAAATAGCATCATGAATTACTTTTTTTGAAACACTACCAACAACCAATCGATCGAAACCTATTCGATTGTGATGACCAATAACAATTAAGTCAATAGCGTGCTCTTTTTCATAATCTAAAATTTTTGTTGCGATAAATCCTTCTAAAATAACAACTTCTACAAGAATATTCTTTTTTTCGACAATTGCTTTTATTTTGGCTAGATAATCACGAGCTTCAGCCAGAAGTTTTGTTTCTAAATTTTCAACAGAATCAACTACAGGAGCACTTAGCTCACTATTAACAACATGTAAAATAGTTATTTTTCCTGTTTCTTTAAATTTTTCAGTTAGCAAAATGGCTTCTTTTAAAGCTGATTTTGATGTTTTATCCAGATCCATAGGTACTAATAAATGCATATAATTTCCTCCAATCTATTCAATTTGTTCCAGATGAGCTTTTCCAATAAATAAAACCAAAGCTCCACAGGCTACTGCAACTGCAGCAAACCAAAATGTGACATGTGGGTTATACCAGTCTGCTAACTTTCCAGCAAGCCAAGGAGCTAAAGCTCCACCAGTAAAACGAATAAAACTGTAGGCCGAAGAAGCAATTGAGCGATCAACAGGTGAAACTTCCATAACAGCTGTCGTGATCAAGGTATTGTTAATCCCCTGAAAAAGTCCCGCAATAATGATACAAATAGAAATAATGGTGCTATTATTTGCCCCAAAACCCATAATCATTAAATCAAGTGCAAATAATAATAAAGCTGCATACATCATATTTTTGGTTCCGAATTTTTCTTGCAACTTAGGTGCTAGAAAAACAGAAGAAATAGCTAAGCAAAGTCCCCAACCAAAGAAAACAAATCCAACTTGCATCGCGCTATAACTTTCCATTCTAAATGGTGAATAAGCCAATAGTGTAAAGAAGCCAAAGTTATAAAATAATGCTGTAATCCCCATAATAAGTAAGCCTTTATGTTTTAATGCACGTAATCCATCCCAAAAAGCTACTTTTTTAGTAGGTTTAGGGATTTTTTCTAATAGAATTGTGACTGAAATAAAGGCGACTGCCATTAAGGTTGCTACACCAAAGAATGGAGCACGCCATGAAATGCTCCCTAATAATCCGCCGAGTAAAGGCCCAACCGACATACCTAACCCCATAGCCGCTTCGTACATAATAATTGATTGTTCGGTTCCTCCAACGCTAACACCAACAATAGCGGATAAAGCTGTTGAAATAAATAAGGCATTACCTAAACCCCAACCAGCACGAAAGCCAACAAGTTCTCCGACTGAATTAGAAAATCCACCTAAAACAGCAAAAATAATGATAATCACAAGTCCATATAAGATTGTTTTTTTTGCACCAATGCGACTTGAAATGTAACCAGAAAAAAGCATGACAATTCCTGTCACTAACATATAACTTGTAAATAATAGCGATGTTTCAGCAGGCGTTGCATGTAATTGTTCTGAAATTGATTTTAAAATAGGATCAACTAAGCCGATTCCCATAAAGGCAATCACACAAGCAAAGGCAACTGCCCAAGCTGGTTTAGGTTGTTTTAACAAACCTTTTAAAATACTTTCCTGTTTTTGGTCAGGCAGTGAATCTAGTTCTTCTACAAAATCTGGCTTTATTTCCAACTTTTTTCCTCTTTTCAACTTAAAAATTTGTTCAAATATCTCGTAAGTTAGTATAAAAGACTTTCACCTGTATGTCAATATTTATATATATAAATATTGACATACAGGTACAGATTTCATAAAAGCGTGGTATACTAGAAAAAGTAGAAAAAACAAATTAGAGGAGGCTATTATGAATTCATTAGGTTATACCTTACTTAGTATGTTAGTCCGTAAACCCTGCTCAGGTTATGAATTAAAAGGCTACTTAGAATTATTTTGGCAAGCCCATCATAGTCAGATTTACCCATTACTCACGAAATTAGAAGCATCAGGTTATGTTGTCTATATTTCAGAAAATGATCCTGTTCACAAAAAAATATATTCAATCACAGATGAAGGAAAAGCTTTTTTACAAGAATGGATTGAAGGAAAGACTGCGAAGCCGATTACGAGAGATGAATTTTTAGGCAAGCTATATGCCGTTTCAATTATTGATTCAAATCGAGTGAAAGAATTGTTTGAAGAGCGGAAAAGCTATTTTCAAAAATTAGCTGAAATTCATAAAAAGACCTTAACTGAAATTGAAACTCAATTTGGTCCAGATTTAGATGGAGAAGGTTGGGAATCTTCTTTTGGGCGCTACCTCATTTGTAAACGTCGTTATGATATGGATCTTTCGGAGTTAGAATGGTGTGAATGGGCAGAAAATTTATATGAGAAAAAATTTAAGTAACGAACTAAAAATTTAGTAAGTCTAGAGCAGCTACTCTAGGATTCTTTTGCTGTGATTCTTGTTGTTTTAGCAACTTAGAAGTCCAGTATGTATCGATCAAAAAGGGACGATGTAATCCTAAAATTTTGGTCTATTCTATTAAATAACGTATACTGTCAGTAAGAATACGGAAATTAGGGGGAGATAGGCATGCTACATCATATTGATATTTATGTGAAAGATTTAGAAAAACAATCTAATTTTTGGAGTTGGTTTTTAGGAGAATTAGGTTACCAAGAATTTCAAAAATGGGAAACAGGAATTAGTTGGAAAAAAGCTGATTTTTATTATGTACTCTCAATTGGAGATCAAGGATTGATTCAAGCTCCTTATCAAAAAGGGGGAATTGGTCTAAATCATATTGCTTTTGGAACAGAAAAACGAGCAACAGTTGATCGTTTGAAAGAGGAAATTCAGGCACATGGTGGCAAAGTTTTATATGTAGAGGACTATCCTTATGCAGGTGGCCCAGACCATTATGCTCTTTATTTTAATGATCCAGAAGGCATGAAAATGGAGTTGGTTGCTACTGAATAAAAATTAATAGACAGTAAGGGCTGAAAAAATATATCTTAATAGATATCCTTTACTAAAAAACCTCTTGGAGCAACTCAGTTTTTAGAACTGGATTGCTTCAAGAGATTTCTATTTTACTCTAATTTAAAATATTTTCCTGATAATACTCATACAATTTATTAATCGACTGACTCATCAAAATAGGTTCAGCATTTTTTATTTCATCCGCCGTCCAATCGAACCAACGTATTGTTAAAAGCTGTTTAATTTCTTCATCAGTAAATCTTTTTTTAATTGCTTTAGCAGGATTGCCCCCAACCATGGTATAAGGTGGAACATCCCCAACAACGATTGAACCCGAAGCCACAATCGCACCTTCACCAATTGTTACACCAGGCATAATCATAGCATTCATTCCAATCCATGCATCACTTTTAATAACCGTATCTCCCTTCGGAGCATAGGATTCTTTGATGTGCCCTGCAAAAGGGTACACCGTAATCCAATCAGGATGATGGTTATGATTCCCACCCATTAAAATAGTGGCACCGCCAGCAATACAGACATAATTTCCAATAATAAGTTTATCCATTTTCCAACCAAAATCTTCGATTGGATTAAATAAATCCTTTGTTTTTTCATCACCCCAAAGATAACGAACACAGCCATCTTCAAAGTTTTGGTTTCCGTAATAGCCAGAATAATATGAACCCTCTCCCACCTCAATCAGTGGATTTGTGATTAGTTCCTTTAATTGTTTCGTATCTGACCAGTTAGTAAATTCTTTCATAGTAATTCCTCGCTTCTAAGTTTAATTGTATTTATAGACTTAGAAGCTGAATACCGTAGCGACATTTCTTAATTTCTTCAATCGACGAACCATTGAGATACCTCCTGTAAATAAAAAGTTTGTAGAGTCGTTTAGCTTTGGCAGAAAAATAGGAAATTCCAAGAAAAGTGTCTCTTAACTTTTTTGTGGATTTATCTTTTTTCCGAAGAGTTGGCTCAAAAGAACTAGCCTTAATAAAAAGTTTGTTGAGTTGGTTAGCTCAGCTAACTGCTTATTATTTTAGCATAAAATCGAACAAGCAATGTACGTATATAAAATTTTACTATATTTTCTATTAGAATTGGCACATACTTAAATTGAGGATCTGACAGTATAAAAGAATAGTAAAAGTCTAAACACTAAAAACGACTAAGTACTTTCCAGTATGTACCGACCCCCAAAAGTTAGACCTAAAAATCTAATTTTTTGGGGGTCTTTTTGTATGACAAAATATAGTGTAGAATTTAAAATGAACATTGTACAAGATTATTTAAACGGTGAGGGAGGAACCCCCTATCTAGCTAAAAAATATGGATTTAAGGGGGATTCCCAGGTGCGTAACTGGATAAATGCGTATAAAGAATTTGGTAAGGAAGGCCTACTTCATAGTCGTCGAAATAAAACTTATTCTGTTCAATTCAAGCTAGATGCGATAGAGTTATATTTAACAACAGAGATGTCCTATCGAGAAGTTGCCAATCAGTTTGGAGTAAGCACTTTTTCGACAATTGCCAATTGGTATATAACCTACCAGAAAAATGGCGTAGATGGACTCTCACAACCGAAAGGACGTCCATCTAAAATGCCTAAAAAAAAGAATAAATTACCAGTTAGTGATTCTTCAAAAACAGAGTTAACCTATTTAGAAGAGCTTGAAAAAGAAAATCGACGATTAAAAATTGAACTCGCCTATTTAAAAGAATTAAGGAGGTTGCGTTTGAAGGAACAACAGAACAACAAGCGCTAATCATTCATAACCTCCGAGAAAAATTCAGACTAATCGATATTCTTGAAACCCTTGGGTTTCCTAAGTCAACCTATATGTATTGGCAACAGCGTTTTAATCGTAAAAATCCAGATAAACAAATTGAAGAAGAGATGATAAAGATTCATCAAGAACATAAGGATTATGGGTATCGTCGGATGAACCAAGAACTTAGACATCGTGGAATCCTTGTGAATAAAAAGAAGGTTCAACGTTTAATGAAAAAAATAGGAATACTAGTACGCTCATTTACACGGAAATCCCGTAAATACAATTCCTACAAAGGGACTGTTGGAAGAGTGGCAAAAAATCGGATTCACCGACGTTTTTATACAAGTATTGTTCATCAAAAAATGACAACAGATACAACTGAATTTAAGTATTATGAAAAAGATCACTCGGGTAGTTTACGTATTAAGAAACTCTATCTAAACCCGTTTATGGACATGTATAATAGTGAGATCATCTCTTATACAATTTCAGAGAAGCCAACAGCTCATGCGATTATGAGTGCATTGAAAGAAGCGATTGAGAAAACAAGCGATTGCACTTATCGTCGAACGTTCCATTCAGATCAAGGATGGGGATACCAAATGAAGGCCTATAACCATGAATTAAAAAAGCATCAGATTTACCAAAGCATGTCTCGCAAAGGAAACTGCTTGGACAATTCTCCTATGGAGAATTTCTTTAGTATCCTCAAACAAGAACTTTACCATGGCGTTATCTACAAAAGCTACCAAGAATTAAAACAAGCGATTGAACATTATATAAAGTACTATAATCATTCTCGAATAAAAGAAAAATTAGGCTGGCAAAGTCCAGTTCAATTTAGAAAGAAGATGAGTTTCACTGCGTAAAAAAACAGAGTAGAAAAATCTACTCTGTAAAAAGTCTAACTTTTGGGGGTCACTACAGTATTCTGAAAAATACTTAGTCGTTTTATTAACTCACATCGCCAGTATTAATCACAGGCTGAGTGCCTTTATCGGTAATAATCGATACTAATAAATTATTCACCAACTGCAAGCGGCGTTCGTCATCTAATTTCAGGACGCCTTCTTCTTCTAATTGAGCAATGGCCAATTGAGTCATACCAACGGCACCTTCAACAATAATCTGGCGAGCACTTAAAATCGCTTTTGCTTGTTGACGTTGCAACATCGCACTGGCAATTTCAGTTGAATAAGCCAAATGGGTTAAGCGAGCCTCAATGATTTCGACACCAGCAACCTCCAAACGACGTTGTAGCTCTTCTGTCAACTCCTGTGAGACTTCAGCTGAATTCCCACGTAAAGTTACATCGGTATCTTGAAAAGAGTCATAGGGGTATTTAGTGGCAACATGTCGAATCGCTGTTTCACTTTGGATTTCAATAAAGTCTTCATAAAAATCAACATCAAAAGCAGCTTTCGCCGTATCAATCACGCGGAATACGACTACAGCAGCAATTTCAATCGGATTGCCATCCACATCATTAACTTTTAGTTTTGAACTATTAAAATTACGCACGCGTAAAGAAATATGCAATTTATTTGTAAATGGAACGGTGATAAACATCCCGTTGTTGCGAATCGTTCCTAAATAGCGACCAAATAAAACAATAATTTTGGCCTGATTTGGTGCAACAATTGTAACGGTACTAGCAAAAATACCTGATAAAATTAACAATACTCCTCCAGAAACTAACAAAGGCACACTTACTGAGCCACCAAGTGATCCGGTTCCTGAAATAAACAACCAAACTCCCAATAGGGCCATAAGAATTAAAATAATAATGCCAATATAGCCATTAATAGCCAACGTTTTTTTCTCTTTCATTAAACACAACTCCTTTTAGTCTTCGTTTTAATCAGAGAATTCTTCTGAATCAACTATTTTTTCTAAGAAATAATCTTGTTCCTCTGCATCATCATAAAGGGTTAATTCCCCAGGGGCTGTCAGCTCTAAAACAAGTTGATAACCAAATGAATCTTCAAAAACAAGTTTTTGATCTGTAGCATGAATGATTTTTCCAGCCAATTCCTTTTGATTTAGAAAGAATTCACCTTCACTTGAAATGGATAGGAAAATTAATTGTGTGTCAGCGTCATCTTTTTTACGCCATTGACCTTGAAAATGTTCAAACACGGGTTTACCAATACGCACCCGTTTTCTTTGTTGTTTCTTAAATAAAACAGATCCTGTTACCCCGGCGAGCATTGAAAGCCCCACTAATACTTTTAAGCCATTTTTTTTACCCATTCAATTAATCTCCCTTCTAAAGATTTAGCAGAATTTTCTACTAAAATCATTAGTCATTTTACTTAGTTAATTTTACCCTATAAAGGGAATCTTGAAGTCGTTTTAGACAATTCTTTAAGGTTTCTTAAAGAAAAAGAGATGAAATTTGGTTTTTTTAGAAAAAAGTGCAAAAAAAGATTGCTTCTTGACCGGAAAAAGGCGAAAATGGAAAGTATATTAAAAAAAAATGAGAAAAAGGATGTGACACAATGAAAGTCGTTAAATTTGGTGGAAGCTCATTAGCTTCAGGAGTCCAATTAAAGAAAGTATTTCAAATTGTAAAAGAGGATCCAACACGCAAGTTTGTCGTTGTTTCAGCGCCAGGCAAACGATCAAAAGCGGATGAAAAAGTCACAGACTTGCTAATTGATTGTGCCACCAAATCATTAATAAATGAAGATGTTCAACCTATTCTAGAAAAAATAATCGCTCGATATGCCAGTATTGCAGAAGAATTAGACTTAGGTTCTGAGATTATTACAGAAATTAAACAGAATTTAACAGAGTTAATTGCTGGAGATAAGACTCAACCAGAGTACTATTTAGATGCATTTAAAGCTAGCGGCGAAAATAATAATGCAAAATTAATTGCTACTTATTTTAATCGTGAAGGATTAAAAGCTAGTTATGTCAATCCTTTAGAAGCCGGATTGTTTGTAACGGATGAGCCAGGAAATGCACAGGTTCTGCCAGAAGCTTACACGAATTTATATAACTTACGTGAAAAAGACGGAATTGTTATTATTCCAGGATTCTTTGGGTATACAAAATCAGGTAAAATCAGTACGTTTTCTCGTGGGGGCTCAGATATTACTGGAGCTATTGTTGCAAATGGAGTTAAGGCAGATCTGTATGAAAACTTTACGGATGTGGATGCAATCTATGCGGCCAATCCTAATGTTGTTAAAGATCCAGCAGAAATCGTGAATTTAACTTATAAAGAAATGCGTGAGCTATCCTATGCGGGTTTTTCAGTTTTTCATGATGAAGCTCTTTATCCTGCCTTTCGTGGTGGAATTCCAGTTCAAATAAAAAATACCAATAACCCAACTGCTGAAGGAACAAGAATTACGCCAGAACGTAAACAAACCAATCAAGCTGTTGTTGGTATTGCTAGTTCAAATGGATTCAGTAGTATTTATATTGAGAAATATTTAATGAACCGTGAAATTGGTTTTGGGCGAAAAGTTTTAGAGATATTAGAGTTAGATGGTTTAAGTTATGAACACACGCCATCAGGAATCGACGATTTGACAGTCATTTTACGTAGTGATCAATTAACGAAAGAAAAAGAAGCGAAGCTAGTCAGTCAATTAAAGAATGAATTAGGAGCCGATATTGTCACAATTCAACATCATATTGCTTTGATGATGGTTGTGGGGGAAGATATGCGCTGCAATATTGGAACGATGAGTAAAGCTTCAGAGGCTTTATCAAAAAATAATATTAATATTGAAATGATTAACCAAGGTTCTTCTGAGGTTAGTATGATGTTTGGTGTTTCAGAAGCAGATGAAGAAAAAGCATTAACGGCTTTGTATGAAGCATTTTTTACTAAATAGGAAAAACCGTCACTAAATTAGTGGCGGTTTTATTTATCGTTACTCTTTAATAATAGAGGAATTTTATCGTATAGAGAATGTAATCTTTAGTTAATTTAATTAGTTTAGTCGTATATTTTGCAACTATAGGAACTAAAAGCATAGCTAGTGCATAAAATAACGTTCCAATAATTAGGTTTTCCATACTAAAAGGGAGATAATGCAATACATCTGCAATAATAACTAAAAAAGGCGAAACGGTTAAAGTAAAAATACTTACCCACAAAATAGCCGCAATACTGTAGAAAAAAAGCACAATTAGGCTTGCGATAAGCAGATTAAATAAAATAATCCCAACCAAATTTTTCCAATTAATTTTTTTATGTCCCATAGTGTAACCCTCCAAAGCAACTTTCTATAAATTAATAATAACGGAGTAGGGCAACTTTATCCTCCTGCTAAAGGCTGAATTTTTTCTCCAACTTATTGCGGACAAGGGTTAATGATAACAAAAAAAACAACTGGAAAAGTATTTTTCCAGCTGTTTAAATGGGTTAGTTTTCTGATTTATTCTGTGATAGTCACATTTAGGAATAAAACATTTTTTTACTCAAATTTAGGTATTGTTTTGTTAAGTTAATGAGATGGTGTGTTAATTTTAGTGTGATGGGTGCTAATTCAACTCCGCCACTACAGACTAAGACTGAAATAAAAATTCGAATTGCAGTGACTGTTTGTAAATGAATCACTCCAGCAAAAATCATTATTGCTGGACAAGCGATACATAACAATGTAATTACCCAAAGGCAAGCGAGAATAGCGTACAGTACTATCAAGGCTCCAAGTCCAATACTAGAATTGAATCCAACAACTCCAATGAAGGCACCTTTATTTATTTTTTTATTTTTCATACTTCTTTTTCTTCCTCTTCATTTGAAATTCTTCATTCTATAGTATAACAGAATTTTATCAGATGCACATAAAATAAAGAAAAATTCAGAGTTTGAATTTTAATTAGAAGCGAAATGACAGCTGTTTCAGGTACTTAATTTTTATTTTTTACTTTATTTTAGGAATAATAAAACATGTTTTTATATTTATTTTATTTTGATATTAGTTATAATAAAAATAGTTCGTAATTTAAAAAAATTAAAATAGAATAGAATTTTAGTGTAGCATTTTTTAGAACTTATTTTGGATAAATTTGTAAATAAAAACTAGAAAGAAGGGCTTTTATAGTGGAACATTTTGGTCAAAAAGTTAAGGAAACAAGAATAGTTAAAGGCGTTACCCAAAAAGGTCTAGCTGAAGGAATTTGTACCCAAGCTACTATTAGTAACTTGGAAAATGGTTCTAGTTTTCCAGGACTCGGAACCTTACTTGCCATTGCAAGTCGCTTAGATATTGATTTTAGTGAAATATATGAGCACACAGAATTAAATGGCAACGGGTATAGCGAAGTGTTTAAGCAAATAAAAATGCTTTGTGGAAAGGAAAAATATAAGGAAGCATACAAAAGTTTAACTACTGAAATTAAAGTTGAAAACTTAGAAACAAATAGTGAAATAAAGCACTATTATTATTATTTAGGAATTACAAGCTTACTCGCTAAGAATAATTTTTCGGATGCGTTTTATAACTTGAATTTAGCGTTATTTACTGAAACAGGTAAACATATTACAAGTATTGATGTATTAATATCCACTGGAATAGGCCTAGCTTACCAGTTAAATTCAGAAGAAAGTAAAGCAAAAACGTATTTTGAAAGAGGCCTTAATCAATTGGATAGCTTAAAAAATCAACATCAGGATAATGTTGAAATGATAACTATTTACTGTAGAGTAGCCAAATTTTATCGGAAAATTGAAGAATACAAAAAGGCTTTAAACCTAATTAATTTAGGGATTGCGATTCAAAAAAATGAGCAAGTTTTCTTTTGTCTAGATACTCTAATTTATGAAAAAGGAAGTAGTTTAGCTGCATTAGGCAAGAAAAAAGAAGCAGAACAACAATTTTTCTATGCAGCAGCAATGGCTGAGTTTAATCAAAATACAACATTGGTTAAGTTGATTAAAGAACAAGTAGGGAATTATCAGCTTGAAGGGTATCGCTATTGGTGAAAAAATTATAATTAATAAATAGAGTAAATTAATGAGGCTGCAATGCTTATTGTAGTCTTATTTTACTGCAGTAAAATTCGTTAGCAATTAAAATGCCAAGTGTGATATAATTGTTGTAATATGAATTAGAGTTTTGGTAATATTCTTGTGGCTATATTTAGAAAAACTATAATTAAATAGGTAGGAGTGGAATAAAGATGAAAAGAATCGGTCTGAGAGTGAAAAAAAGCAGGTTAGCTAATGGTTTGACTCAAAAAGAGTTGGCAAAAGGAATTTGTGCCCAAGCAACCATTAGCCACTTAGAAAAGGGGAATTCACAACCTTCGTTAGCATTAATTGTAGCTATCTATAAACGGTTAGGTTTAAAAGTAGATAATCTGTATGAAGGGATTACAACAAAAGCGCGTTATACTAAGATATATGCTCATGTCAGAACTTTGATTAGCCAACAGCACTATCAGGAAAGCTTAGCCTTTTTAACAGAAAAGATTAAAATCGATCAATTAGAAAATCCAAGTGAGATTAAGCAATACCATTATTATTATGGTGTAAATACTTTATTAGGATATCATACTTATTCAGATGCCTTTTATCATTTTAGTTTAACTTTGTTAACTAAAACAACGAATCAGGCTGATCACTTAGATTTATTGGCTACTAATGGCATGGGAGTTGCCTATTTATTAAACTCCGAGCCTCGTAAAGCCCATACTTATTTTAAAAAATCAGAACAGTTAGTTAAGCAGTCCTTAAAGACGGTATCTACGTTGCAAGCTAGTAGCGAAATAGCCAAAATTTATTATACGTTGGCGAAGTACTATTCAAGGGATAAAGAGTATACAAAAGCTGTCGAATTTTGTGAAAAAGGCATAAAATTACAAAACAAACACCAATTAAAGGATTATCTAGGTATCTTATATTATGAAAAAGGCTTTAATTTAAAAAAGTTAAATCGATTAAGTGAAGCAGAAGATTATTTAGTCAATGCTTTTTATGCAGCTAAGGAGAGTAAAAATCAGTGTTTAATGGATGTACTTAAGAATAACCAAAAAAATGATAGTCTGGATGATTATCCTTATTGGTAATCATAAAAAAAGATCAGCTGATATTTTTGTCATTCAGCTGATCTTTTCTGTTTTTTTATTTAGTTGAACTGTTAGTTAGGAAGGTCTCTTTACTAGAATGCTTTCTCGTTTTTGAACGAGTGGGATGAGATTTCATTGGTCGCAACAATCGTAGACCATTAAGGATAACGAGAATGGTACTTCCTTCGTGACCAATAACACCCAGAGGTAAATTAATGAGTTGAAAAAGATTTGATAAGATCAATACACTGATGATTGTGATAGAGAAAATCATATTTTGGATGGTAATTTTCTTTAATTTTTTTGAAAGTTCATAACTATAATTTAATTTACTAAGTTCATTTTTCATTAATACAACATCTGCGACATCCATGGCAATATCTGTACCTGCCCCCATTGCAATCCCAATTGCAGCGGATGCTAAAGCCGGAGCATCATTGATTCCATCTCCTACCATTGCAATCATTCCGTACTCTTCTTTTAAATCCGCTATGATAGTCGTTTTTGTTTCTGGTAAACAATTTGCATAAATTTTATCTAAACCAAGTTGTTTACCGATAGTTTGACCAGTAGCTTCGTTGTCACCGGTAATCATAATTGTTTGGATGTTCTGCTTTTTAAAGAAGGCAATCATTTCCTTTGCATCGCTTTTTGGAACATCTAATAATCCTAAATAGCCAACTGTTTGAGCATTTCTAGTAATATAAACCACAGTTTTTCCCTGTTTTTGTAAAAGTTCAGCCTCTTGAAATAAAACTGAATTACCCTGGATGTCTGCCCCAATATATTCTTTTTTCCCAATTTTCCACTGATCGCCATAAGCCTGACATGCTAAACCATGACCGGTATGATCTTTTATGAACTGTAAATCAATTGACTCAGTCATTTTAGGTTCAAGGAAATTGACAATGGCTTTAGCTAAAGGATGGGTAGATGTTTTTTCCATCGCAATAACGGCATTGATTGTTTCAGCTATAGTGCACTCAGGAGTAAAATACGAATCTGTGACAACGGGCATGCCTTGGGTTAAGGTTCCTGTTTTATCAAAGGCTATCGCCTTAATTTGGCTGAAATTTTCTAAGTGAGCACCACCTTTAAATAAAATACCGTGCTTCGCTCCATTTGAAATGGCAGCTAAAGTCGCGGGAGTAGCGGAAGCGACTAATGCGCAAGGCGAGGCGACAACTAAAAGTACCATCCCACGATAAAAGGATTCATTCCAACCCCAATGTAAACCAAAATAAAAAATAGCAATCATAATGGGAACAAAAGTTAATACAATTTTTACATATGTGCTTTCAATTTTTTTAATCAGTGTGGCTGTTTTCGAAGGGGTGTTTTGGGCTTCTTCTACCAGTCGAATGATTTTAGAAAATAAAGTGTCCTGTACATCCTTGCTGACGGTAAAGGTCAGACCTTCATAAAGATTGATAGTACCACCAAATATAGGATCTCCAACTGATTTCTCAACAGGTAATGGTTCACCAGAAATAGCTGCTTCATCAATGATTCCATTCCCTTTTTCAATAATTCCATCAATAGGAATGCTCGCTCCTTTTGGTACAAAGATTGAATCACCAATAGCTAATGATTTAATTGAAACTTCTTTAGTGCTACCATCTTTCTGGATTTTTAAAGCTGTTTCAGGTTGCATATGCATTAGGCTAGCAATAGCTTCAGTGCTTTTATTTGTTGCATATTCTTCTAATGAACCGCTCAAAGAAAAGATAAAAATTAAAAGTGCACCTTCCATCCAATATCCGATAATAGAAGCCCCGATAGCCGCTAGTACCATTAAAATATCTACGTTTAAATTTTTATTTTGATAGGTATCAATAAAGCCTTCCTTTGCTTGCTTAAATCCACCAATAATAAAAGATGTCAAAAAAATAAAAGTAGCAATCGTTTCTTGTGCATTTAATTTTAAAATCCAACCTAAAAGAATCAATAGGCCACTAATTAATGTAGCAATCATTGCAGGATTATTTTTCAATAATTTCATCAGTATCTCCTCCGTTTTGTTTTTCATCTGACATAAGCATAACAAATAAACTTTCTAAATGATAATGATTATAATCAGTTGATAGTGATAATTACTCTCAGTATCCATATTTAGGACATAGTGTTGTGAAAACAGAATGTTGTTAGTGATAACGATTCTCAATTAAAGGGTGATAGTAGGTAAATAAGTTCTAAATTCGCTAGTGTTTAGTAAATAACTGTCATTTCGAAATTTTATTTCATTATCTTCTATAACAAAAAAATATAAAGTCCTTTAAAAACAGGGTTTTAAGCTTTTTTACAAACGTGAAAGAAATAAAATTACGTTAATTTAGATAAAATAGTTGAAATTTTATTTCTTTAGATGTATGATGAGTTTATTAAAAGTACTCAATTAAAATTTAATTCTGAAAGAATTCAATGGGTAAAGGAGACTATTATGTTAGGAATATCAGTTTTTCTTGGAGAAGATTTAAGCAATGAAACAAAGGCATTTATTCGTGAAATGAATGAGAACGGATTCACTGGTGTTTTTTCTTCACTTCACATTCCTGAAGATGATGTTAAGCAATATCTGCAGCGTTTAGAAGATTTAGGGAGTTTTACTAAAAAACTTGGAATGGATTTAATGGTGGATATTTCAGGAGCAGCATTAAGTAAAATTGGGTTATCTTTTAAGCGACCTAGCGAGATTTTAGCAACTGGAATTACAGGATTACGGATGGACTATGCGATTGAAAATAAAATCATGGCAGAATTAAGTCAACATATGAAAGTTGCTTTAAATGCCAGTACCATTACTAAAAAGGATGTAGCTGAATTACAAGAGTTTAATGCCAATTTCGATAATATGGAAGCCTGGCACAACTATTATCCTCGTCCAGAAACAGGTTTAGGAAAAGAAGTATTTGTAGCTAAGAATCAATGGCTTAAAGAATTAGGTTTCAGAGTAATGGCTTTTGTTCCAGGGAATAAGAAGTTGCGAGGACCTTTATTTTCCGGGCTACCTACTTTAGAAAAACATCGCTTTAGTAATCCGTTAAGTGGAATGATTGAGTTGAAAGAAGAGTGTCACGTTGATGATATTTATCTAGGAGATCCAGAAATTGACTCAGAAACAATGAATCAGTTTAACTTATATCAATCAGAGAAACGGATTTTATTACATGCCATTCCGACAGAATCAAAAAGTTATCTGGAATTGATTGAAGGAGACCATCAAAATCGTTTTGATCCAGCTAGAGATGTCATTCGCAGTGCAGACGCTCGTTTTAAAAAGATAAAGAAGGTAGAAGTACAACAAACAGTCCCGAGAAAAATAGGGAGTATCACGATTGATAATCAAAATTATGGACGTTATATGGGGGAAATTCAAATTTCATTAGTAGATTTACCCAGTGATGAAAAAGTAAATGTTGTAGCTGTTGTAGTTCCAGAAGATATTGATTTATTAAAACAATGCAGTCAAGCAGGACAACTATTTAGAATACAAATACAAAGTTAGTAATGAAAGAGGTACAGGTTATGCAATTAGAGAAATTAACAACAGAAGCGAGAAACAAAGATACGATGGGATTGGATCAATTATCAACAAATGAAATGCTGATTTTAATGAACAATGAAGATAAAAAAGTTGCCAATGCTGTCGAAAAAGAATTAAAAAGTATTCATGCAGTCGTTGACCAAATTATTGCCGCATTTAAGCAAAATGGGCGTTTGATTTATCTAGGTGCTGGAACTAGTGGACGTTTAGGCGTATTAGATGCAGCTGAATGTGTACCGACATTTGGTGTAGACCCAAGTATGGTTCAAGGTTTAATTGCTGGTGGAATGAAGGCTATGACGATTGCAGTTGAAGGTGCTGAAGATTCGAAAGAGTTAGGGATAGCAGATTTAAAAGAAATTCAGTTAACTAAAAATGACGTTGTTGTGGGAATTGCAGCCAGTGGTAGAACCCCTTATGTAATTGGTGGATTAGAGTATGCCAATCAAATTGGAGCAACAACAGCAACCATTTCTTGTAATAAAGACGCTGAAATCAGTCAATTTGCGACGTTTCCAATAGAGGTAAATGTAGGTCCAGAAATTTTAACAGGTTCCACACGTTTGAAATCAGGAACTGCGCAAAAGCTCATCTTGAACATGTTATCGACAGTTTCTATGATTGGTATTGGCAAAGTCTATCAAAATTTAATGGTTGATGTAAAACCGACAAATGAAAAATTAGAAGAGCGGTCGAAGCGAATTATTATGGAAGCGACAGAATGTAGCTATGAGTTAGCCAGTCAAAAATTCGATGAGGCTGAACAGCAAGTCAAATTAGCAATTGTCATGATTTTGACTGAAAGCTCTAAATCTGAGGCAGAAAAAAAATTAGCTAAGGCAAATGGTTTTATTCGAGATACTTTATAAAAGAATGGGGGAATAAAAATGGTAGAGTTAAAAGAGGATCGCTTAGCAAGAGAAATTTATGAAAAAGTTGGTGGCACTGGAAATGTCAGCAAGGTTATTCACTGTATGACTCGTGTTCGGATGGATATTCGAGACGATTCGTTGGTTCAAATGGAAAATTTGAAGGCTATTGATGGGGTTATGGGTGTTGTTGAAGATGATAATTTGCAAGTTATTGTCGGACCTGGCACAGTTAATAAAGTAGCGAATAAAATGGTTGAAATGGTTGGAGTTAAGTTAGGTGATCCAATTCCAGTTGACTCTAATCGTTCCGAGACAGCGAAAGGGAATTCTGGTTTAGAAGAAGCTGAACGAGTTGCTGCAGCTACTAAAGCAGCACAAAAAAAGAAGAATAATACACCTGTTAAACGAGCTTTAAAATCAATTGCGAATATATTTGTACCGATGATTCCAGCCTTTGTTGGGGCAGGGATTATTGGTGGGATAGCGGCTATTATTTCTAATTTATTATTGGCTGGGAATATTAGTGGAGATAACTGGGTAACAATTGTAACCGTTCTAAATATTATAAAAAATGGGTTGTTTGTCTATTTACAAATTTATGTTGGGATTAATGCGGCAAAAGAATTTGGTGCAACTGAGGCCTTAGGTGGAATTGTCGGTGGGATTGTATATTTAGCAGGGATGACTCCAGAAATGCCCTTACCTAACATTTTTACAGGTGGCGATTTAGTAGCTGGTCAAGGTGGAATCATTGGTGTGATTTTTGCTGTATGGTTGATTGCAATCGTTGAAAAACGTCTGCATAAAGTGATTCCAGAAGCGATTGATATTATTATTACCCCAACTATTTCTTTATTAGTGATAGGGATGTTAACAATTTTCTTAATTATGCCGGTTGCAGGATTAATTTCAGGTGGGTTAGTAGGAGCTATTAACTGGGTGCTGAATGTTGGAGGGGCTTTTGCTGGCTTCGTATTAGGAGCAGCATTCCTACCAATGGTGATGTTTGGACTACATCAAGTTTTAACTCCGATTCATATTGAAATGATTACAACAACAGGCATGACCTTATTGTTACCAATTTTAGCAATGGCTGGAGCTGGACAAGTAGGAGCCGCGATTGCTTTATGGATGAAGTGTCAAAAAAATAAAAAATTAACAAACATGATTAAAGGTGCTTTGCCTGTAGGAATCTTGGGTATTGGTGAACCATTGATTTATGGTGTTACATTACCATTAGGTCGTCCTTTCGTGACTGCTTGTATTGGCGGCGGTATCGGTGGGGCAGTGATTGGTGCTTTCGGAGGAATTGGAGCTATTGCAATTGGACCAAGTGGAGTAGCCTTATTACCGTTGATTGCAAATGGTAAATGGTTGGGCTATCTAATTGGATTATTGGCAGCTTATCTTGGTGGTTTCTTAGCAACTTACTTCTTTGGAGTACCGAAGGAAGCAATGGAAGCAACTGAGTTGTAAACTAATAGAATAAATTGAGTGCGACTCCAAAAAAGTGGATTGAAAAATCTAGCTTTTAGGAGTCGTTTTTTATAGATGAGAATAGTGCAGGCTTCAATTTGAAAAAAGGGTATTCCTTTCGTTTTATGTGAAAGTTTTGTATGCTATGGAGGAAGGCTTTTAAATCAGATTAGCGGAGGGGAAAGCGATGTTGTACGGCAAAGAAAATCAAGCGAAAAAGAATGATTATTTAGAACCTATTTTTGGAACAGGAGCAGAGGAACAAGAAATTCCTAAGTATAAATTAGGGAAAAACCCAATTGAACCTCGAGTAGCCTATCGTTTAGTTAAAGATGAATTTTTAGATGAAGGGAATGCTAGACAAAATTTGGCTACATTTTGCCAAACTTATATGGAGGATGAAGCGGCTCTATTAATGGCTGAAACTTTAGAGAAAAATGCAATCGATAAATCAGAATATCCTCGGACAGCAGAATTAGAAAATCGTTGTGTCAATATTTTGGCAGATTTGTGGAATGCACCTAAAGAGAAAAGTTATACAGGAACCTCAACAGTCGGTTCTTCAGAAGCTTGTATGTTAGCAGGGATGGCAATGAAGTTTAGATGGCGTAACCAAGCTAAAAAATTAGGCTTGAATATACAGGCTGCAAGCCCAAATTTAGTTATTTCATCAGGGTATCAAGTTTGTTGGGAGAAGTTTTGCGTATATTGGGATATTGAGATGCGGACTGTACCTATGGACGAAAAGCATATGAGTATGGATATGGATAAATTGATGGATTATGTTGATGAATATACAATTGGTATTGTAGGGATATTAGGGATCACTTATACAGGTAAATATGATGATATTAAAGCTTTAGATGCTTTGGTTGAAACTTACAATTCTCAAACAGACTATAAAATTTCTATTCATGTTGATGGTGCTTCTGGCGCGATGTTTGCTCCTTTTATTGAGCCGGAATTGCAGTGGGATTTCCGCTTGAAAAATGTAGCTTCAATTAATACTTCTGGGCATAAATACGGCTTAGTCTATCCTGGAATTGGTTGGGTGTTGTGGCGTGATAAAGCCTATTTACCAGAAGAGCTGGTTTTTAATGTGAGCTATTTAGGTGGGAAAATGCCAACGATGGCAATTAATTTCTCTAGAAGTGCAAGCCAAATTATTGGGCAATATTATAATTTTTTACGTTTTGGTTTTGAAGGCTATCGCGCGATTCATCAAAGAACTAAAGATGTGGCAATGTATTTAGCGGCGGAAGTTGAAAAAACAGGTTTATTTAAAATGTATAATGATGGTGTTAATTTGCCAATTGTTTGCTACGCTCTAAAGGTAGAGACTGAGGTTGAATGGACATTGTATGATTTAGCTGATCGTCTATTAATGAAAGGGTGGCAAGTACCTGCTTATCCATTACCAGCAGATTTAGAAGATGTACTTGTTCAACGTTATGTAGTTCGCGCCGATTTTGGGATGAATACCGCAGTTGATTTTATGGAAGATTTTAATGAAGCTGTAAAAGATCTAAATCAGGTTCCGTTGCAAACTTCAACTGGCTCATTTTTCATACATACTGTAAGCATGACTTACTAAAGAAAGTAACATTATCTTTATCGCGCCATTGATTTTCATGGAAATAACCTTGATATGTGTCTGCGAAAATATCGAGATACAAACGCAGCTTATGCCTTTATAAAACGACTAATCCGACGCTATGGAGAACAAAGATCACTGGTTACAGATAAATCGATTGTAGCTGTCAATAAACTGAAAAACGAAGGATTTCTAAAATCTGTAGACTATCGTTTATCTGAATATCTGAAGAATGAAATTGAACAAGATCATCATCAGATAAAGAAACACTTTTCGAAATCCTTAGGATTTCAATCAATGACATCGGCTGCTGAGCTGCTGCTATTCAAGGAGTTTAAGTAGTTAACGTTTTAAATAAAAAAATCGAAGAACAATGGGTCTCTTCGACTTTTCTGAAAGGGATGAAATTGGATATTTGTTAGAAATCGCATAGAAGGGTGCTAAATTCCAAAGCTACATATGCTTTTTTTTTCAAAAAAACTTTGCAACGCAATCATAAATACTGCCTTTGAAAAAACACCGTACAGCAGTAGATCTCTGAAGAATGGATGAAACCTATATTAAAGTAAAGGAAAATGGCACTATTTGTATCGACCCACTGATTCTTCAGACTTGATGCTTGATATCTTATTAAGTAAAAAAAGAGATGGTCAAGCAGCCTATACATTCTTCAAACAATCGGAAAATCAAAAAAATACATAAAATATACCAATCCATAAGGACCACTTCCGTTATAATTAAAGGAATAGAAAGAATTCACGCCTTGTTCAAAAAAAACCGAAAAGAAAGAAATCTCTTCGGGTTTTCCGTAACTCTTGAAATGAATCAATTACTATGAATTAGTAATTAAAATTAGATTCTACATAGATTATTTCTTTAAATTTTAAACTCTGCAACAGACCTGGATATTTTTGGTATGGCAACCCTTTTTCGAACAATTTTTTTAAGGTATCCATTTTATAACTGTTATTTCAGACAACCTTCAGGTTGCCTATTCAATCGGTAGCTGATTGGGGTTTGATAGCGTAACGTTCCGTGAACTCTTAAACAGTTCCACCAATGAACATAATCAGAAAGTTCAGTACTCAGTTGCTGTTAGGAATTAAATTTATTTGGATAGACAAACTCTACTTTTAATGCCTTATAGGTACTCTCTGCTACAGCGTTATCGTAAGGACAACCTTTAGCACTTAATGAACGTTGAATACCAAATTTTACTAATAGCTGATCAATTATTCGATTATCAAACTCATTTCCACGATCTGTATGAAATAAGCATATTTTAGATAGCGGGCGCTGAATCGTTGAAAAAGCTTGTTTAACTAAAGCGGCATTTTTATGTGGTCCAGAACTATGGCCAATGATTTCTCGATTAAATAAATCAACAATCAAACAAATATAATGCCACTTGGAACCTACACGAACATAGGCTAAATTAGTAATCACAACTTTTAACGGCTGTTCTTGATTGAATTTCCGATTTAATACATTTGAAGTAAGAGAAGAATTAACAGCTGAGCGTTTTTTCTTATAGTGAGCTTTTGTGTAATTTGAAATCAAATTGAATTTTTTCATCATTCGAGAGATACGCTTGCGAGAAATAGCAAAACCTAAAGGTTTCAGAACAGCTTTTAATTTTCTTGTACCATAGTTTTTGCGACTACTATAAAATTCATTTATAACTGCCATTTCAAGCGCAGCTTCAGATGAGCGTTCCTTTGCTTCATAATAATAAGTGCTTCGAGAAATGTTTAAGGTACGGCACATCGCTGATACTGCATATTTGTGACGGTTCATATAGATCACTTGGACTTTCGTCCGAATATCAGCGCCGCTTGCTTTAAAATATCATTCTCCATTTCTAGTTGTTTATTTTGTTTACGGAGTTCTTTCAGTTCTACTTGTTCAGGTGTTAAATTGTCTTTTTCTTTAAAAGAATCTGAGGTTCGTTGTTGTAAAAGCCATTTATCAAAAGAAGAAGGAGTCAATTCGTACTCATGGATTAGTTCTTGCCTTGATTTTCCAGCAAGATATAAGTCAACCATTTGTTTTTTAAAAGCTTCCGAATAAGTTCTACGTTTTCGTTTAGACATATAATTTTCCTCCAGTGTGATTGTTATTTACTAGTTTACACACCTTAATTTTTTTGTCCAGTTAAGTATAGCCTATCCAAACTTTGTAGAATTATTACGCTTAATTAAATTCCCTAACTCTTAACATTCAAAAAATATACTTAAAGATAATGACTAAACGCTGAAAAATCAGATTTTATTTTAACTTCTTACTATTTCATTAAAATGTGCTTAAAAGAAACACTACTTTTCAAATATCAGTATTTGACTAGTTCAAATTTTCTATATCTTAATTATAGTAAGTTTTAATATTTTTAAAAGAATACCCAAAAACTAAGCTTGTCCAATCTCATCTATGATATAATTATTATTAGAATGAGGTGCACGCAAATTATGAATAAAAAAAATATCTTTAGATTTAAAATAGTCATTACAACTATGATAATAGCAGCTGTAACTATTTTTGTTTCCCCGATTGTAGTAAATTTAGCTAATCAATTTTTCCCAAAGTATCCTTTTTTTGCTTTTATTTTAATGGTTATGTTACTAACTTGTTTATGTAGTATTATTTTTATCATGAAGCAGACGTTTCATTTGTTACTATCTACTAAAAAAGACAGATTAACCTCAGATAACATTGTAGAAAAAATGAATCAAATCAAGCATACTAGTATTTTTTTAAGCACTCTGTATACTATGTTGTTGCCGTTAAGTTATATACTTGCAGAGAAAGATGATGCACCAGGATTGATTTTAATCTTTTTAGTTCTTCTATTATTATCTCTTTATATAATTAAGATAACTTTAAAGAAACTTAAAAGGAATCAAGTAGTTGATTAAATAAACGCACAAAGTAAAAGTAATAAATTGAGAGTAGATAGTCTGTGCTATTGTCTCTTTTTTAATTTCTGCTGTGCATAATCATACGTTTTTATAGTACCTCCTAAATAATTTGTATTTACTAACACATATTCAAAATACATTATAAGTCTATCTCTAGTGAATTTAATAATAATACTGGGGTGTACAAAAGCTGGATATATACAAGTTAGTTTTATCAGGAAATACGATTAAATTTTATTGGTAATTATCATTTCAAAAACGCATAAGAAAAAGTTATCTCGGCAAGCAAGTATACTTCAATTAAAAAACCGCCTGATATTTTATAATGTTCGTGCTTATAAAAACACACCATAAATTTCTGCAAATATTTCCCATCGATCTCGTGGTTTCCAAAAGAAAACACATTGGAAACTATATTATTATATAGAAAAATCATTGAATAATTTGTGGATAAGCTGATTTTTTTAATTTTGTACATATTTACAATGGAAAATACCTTACGAAGTCTTTTATAACAAAGTTTTTTTGATTTGACAATATTTATCAACTCCTTGTTTCCTAACTTTATAATCATCTTGAAGCAAGCTTGGAAACTTAAATAATTACACAAATAGCCAACTTTTACAATTATTCATCTTCTTTCCCAATCAGCATACTAACTGTATCTGATATTATTTTTGGCAAAAAAGAGGAAAGTAAAAGAATCACACAAAAAGCAATGAACCAAGATCTTAACCAAGAAAATAGAAAAAACTCATTGCCTTTATAATTAACTAGCGTTAAAGTTAAAGAAATTATTGCCGTTGTCAGGACTAAATTGATGGATTTACTTAAAAAAATATGTTTTTGTTTGCTTGTCAAATTACTATCTCCTTATATTTATATTTGTGGGTAGCTCCCACAAAAGCTCTAAGTTATTTATTATACTTAGGTTAGCGCTGTGGATTAGTACTTCCTCCAATGGCATCCTTATTGCTTGATGTAACGTCAAAGCTGTTTGTATTGCTGAAGGAGCTTGGAAAGTCAAATAATATCCAGCTATTGCTCGACTGTAGTCATCCATAATAATGGTTAGCCATGGACGTTCCTCTTGTCCTTTTTCATTTAGGAAAAGAATATCTAGCAATGTATGATCAGCTTGCCACTGCTCATTTGGATATTTTGCTTCTCTTATCAAAATAATGTCATAGTGGTTTTGATAATTCTTTTTTCCTTGATGGATTAATGTTTTCAAACTAGGAGATAGCTTTTTAGAAATAACTGAAACTTGGGAATAACTGGGTTTTTGTAAGTTGTTTATGTCACAAAATTGACTTACTTTTCTGTGAATGGAATGAATAGAATTCTTTTTGTACGTAAGAATCAACCGTTCTATTTCTGATTGAACCTGGCCGGTTACCTTAGTAGAGCCACTATCTTTTCTCTTTTTACGCATTAATCCACGTAAATCGTATTGCTCATAATGGCTCACCCAATAGTGTAATGTACGTCTTGAAATAGCCGTTTCTTCTGAAATTGATTGTAACGTTTGAGTATTCCTAAGATAGGGAATAAGGAGTTTGTATTTTTCCATAGCAGCTTGTCGTTGTTCTTCAGAATAAGCAGTAAGTGGTAAATAATCTCTTTCCATAAACGTACCCCTTTCAAAAACTCAAGAAATAAGTTAGGCAAGCTCTTTAGACGTATTTTTTTTAATATAACGATAAAGAGTCGCTCGGCTAATACCTGTCATTTCAACAATTTCTTTAATACTGTATTCTTCGCTTTTGTATAAGTTCAAGGCTTTCGTAATATCCCGATTACTAACAGTCGGTCGTCCGCCTTTTCTGCCTCGAGCACGTGCACTAACTAAACCTTTTTTTGTTCGTTCCACAATCAGATCTCGTTCAAATTGACTAAATGCTTGAAAAACGCTCATCATTAAAATTCCTTGCGGAGTCGTCGTATCAAAATTTTCTTTTATACTAATGAGCTTCACTTTTTTTGCTTCAAAAAAACTAACTAAATCAATTAAATCTTTTGTACTTCTGCCGAGTCTGGAAAAACTTTCTACTACGACAATATCTCCAGCTCTTAATTTATCTTTCAATCGATTTAACTCTGGCCGATTCGATTTCGTTCCAGTCACTATTTCAGTACATTTATATTTTTCTAACAAATCAAGTTGTCGAGTTAATTCTTGTTGTTGGGTGCTGACTCTTGCATAACCGTAAATATAGTATTCCATAAAAAATAACCACCTTTTCATGACATGTTATATCATAAAAAGTGGTTTATAAGAATTAGTTTTTGAGCAATCTTTTGAGATTGAGCAAACCCAATAGAATTAAGATTCGTAAAATTTGAAAATGAGACTAAGGTTAGATAATCTTATCAGGAAAAAACAAAAGAAATATATAATTTTTAACTAAACTTTTTTACTCTCGTATGCTTGATTCCCTATGAACGGGATCATATTTAGTCAACAATTACTGGAGTAACATTCATTGGAATTTCCTGTACTTCGACTGGGGCATTAGGATTTGTCACATCAGTAATTTTCATTATTAGCTCCGTTCCGAGCTGCGCTCTATATCGTGAAGTCCCCCATGTACGTAAAGCATTCGTGTTACTAATACGCTCCCAGTCATTACGTGCACCCCATCTGTATTGAGTAGACGGCATAGCAGCTACTAGTCTATCTTGCTCAGCTATAGCATCACCAATTAACCACACCTGTAAGAAAGGCGGCTGCATTTTATATGGTATATTTGCGTTGATAGAGCTGGTAAGATTAGTAGTTCCTGTAGCAACACCTGTATTCAATATCCAATTAATGTCATAGCGATGACCTGCTGGAACTAGAATATGCTGTGAAGGAACCATCCACTCTTTCTCTACCGTTGATTCAACTGAATTAGTAGTTCCAAAATCATATTCGACAGTCATGGACATTGAACCAGAAACAAAAGGAAACCTCATTTCTGCGCTTGTAGTCATTGAAACTCCTGTTGATTGAGTTGTTGAGGTCGTAACACTATCAGTCTGAGTGTAAACGAAACTTGCTGTACTCATTGTTTGCTGGGTTTCTGTTTGGTTAGAGAGTGATGCATTATGTGCCGCAAGGGTCTCGCCATTTTGTAAGACCATATCATTATTCACTCTAGCAAAAGGTGTATCTGCTAGTTCCAAAGGAGATAGTTTATGGTGTAAGCTTATTAATCCAGAAGAGCTAATATCACCATTCTGAAATGCGTTCCTATTAAGATTAAATGAGAGATCTCTAAGCTCATGCCGTAATCGATTTGTAACAGTAGTGTTTCTTTCATTCGCATTAACTGGCAGCTTTTCTAAGGGTAAATCGCCATTTTCTAGATTAGGAATTACCGAATTGCTTTTTTCATTATCAGAAGCATTTGCAGCTATTCCATCCTCTGATAAATAAACTAAACTAAATAATGATAATCCAACAACTAAAAGCTTAACACCAAAATTTTTCTTCATATATTACCTCCATAGATATTTTATTAAGCGTGCACGCCTATAAAACAATTCTATCTTATGAATACTATAACAATCAAGCAATAACTTGTTCAAAATCGAACAAGTTATCATTATTTAATCAAAATACAATCGAAATTTAATTAACTTATTAAATGATTGTTATTTATGATTTTAATTATAAATACTATTCGTAAATAATATTTTCATACAAATTAAACCTTTGATTCAACAATAGTGCAAAATAACGCTAAAAAAATGGGTTCTGTTGCAAACTTCAATCGGTTCATTTTTTCATGTATACTGTAAGCATGACGGACTAAGGAAGTGTTCCATGAGAAATGTATTTAAAGGAAAACAATTTGATAAACGTATAATCATTGAAGCCGTCGGCTTGTACTGTCGTTTTTCTTTAAGCTATCGAGACGTTTCTGAAATTTTAAGGCATCGAGGGATCCAGATAAATCCTACAACCATTATGCGGTGGGTTCATCAATATGGTAAGCTGCTATTTGTCATTTGGAAAAAGAAAAATAAACCTACTTCAACAGCTTGGAGAATGGACGAAACCTATATAAAAATAAAAGGAAAGCAACATTATCTTTATCGTGCCATTGATTCTCATGGAAATACTCTTGATATGTGTCTGCGAAAACATCGAGATACAAACGCTGCTTATGCCTTTATGAAACGATTAATCCGACGTTATGGAGAACCAAGAGCACTGGTTACAGATAAATGTGCAGCTACGATTGCAGCCGTCAATAAACTGAAAAACGAAGGATTTTTAAAATCTGTAGACTATCGTTTATCTAAATATCTGAACAATGTAATTGAACAAGATCATCGTCAGATAAAGAAACGCTTTTCGAAATCCTTAGGATTTCAATCGATGACATCGGCTGCTACTACTATTCAAGGAATTGAAGTAGTTAACGCTTTATATAAAAAAAGTCGAAGAATAATGAGTCTCTTCGACTTTTCTGTATGGGATGAAATTAGATATTTGTTAGAAATAGCATAGAATTGAGCTAGATACCAAAGCTGAATAGGCTTTTTTATTTTTCAAAAAAACTTTGCAACGCAACCCTAAATCAAGCACATGTCCTTTTCCATAGTAAAGAAGAACATGGTGCACAAGGGTTCACCCACTAATAAAAAAGCTCGCAACCAAATCAATTCATTTGGTTGCGAGCTTTTAAGTTTTACTTAATAAAAAATAGATAGCCTAGTAAAATAATTCCTAAGATAATGCGATAGTACCCAAAGGCTTTAAAGTCATTATTTTTAATATAGCCAAGTAAGAATTTAATCGCTATAATCGAAACGATAAAAGCAGTAATCATACCTGTAAATAAGATTGCATATTCCATACCTGTAAAGACAAAGCCAAATTTAACTAATTTTAGTAAACTAGCTCCAAACATCACTGGGATAGATAAGAAAAATGAAAATTCAGTAGCAACAAAACGAGATGTTCCTAAAAGAATTGCGCCAAGAATTGTAGCGCCAGAACGAGATGTTCCAGGGATTAAAGCTAAGACTTGGAAGAAGCCAATAAACAGGGCCATTTTATAGCTTAGTTCATTAAAGTTAGTAATTGAAGGCTTGCGATCTTTATTCCAAGTTTCAATCACAATAAATAGTACCCCGTAGATAATTAAAGTTGCTGCTACTGTTTGAAAATTATAGAATTTTTCATCTAAATAATCATCGAATAGGAAACCAAGTACAGCAGCAGGTAAAACAGCTACGATTACCTTAAACCAAAGACTAAAAGTATCTTGATTCTCCTGTTTTGTTTTCTTCGGTGAAAAAGGATTTAACTTGTGGAAATATAGGACAACCACGGCCAAAATGGCACCAAGTTGAATCACAACTAGAAACATTTTCATAAATTCAGCCGAAACATTTAATTTTAAAAATTCATCAACTAAAATCATATGCCCCGTACTACTAATTGGTAGCCATTCCGTTATACCTTCAATAATGCCTAACAAGATAGCTTTTAAAATATCAATCATACGTATTATTTCTTCCTTTCAATGCAGTTATTTTCCAGTTAAGGATTTTATCTCACAACTTTCAGTATAAGCTTTTTTTCATTAATTGCCTAATGTTTTAGGCAATTTTTAGCTTTTTTTAAGAAAAATTTAGATAGTTCGGTTACCATTGTTTTTCTATAATTTGGATTAATAGGCTACTACCTGCGACAAAGAACCAAGTAATTAAACCCAATAAAATTGGTTTTGGCCCAGTTTTTAGCATATCTTTTAGGTTTGCTGATAAACCAATAGCAGCTAAGGCCATAGCAATCATAAATTTAGCAAGCCAACTTGTTGTCGCAATAAAAGTGGCAGGTAAAATTCCCGTGGAACTAATGATTGAAGCGATTAAGAAATATAAAATAAACCAAGGGAAAATTTGTTTTAGGGCGACTTTTTTTGCCGTTTTCTTTTTCTGATAAAAGGTTATACCGGCAATGATTAAGGAAATTGGAATAATTAGTGTGGCACGTGTTAACTTCACAATTGTGGCAAAATCGCCAGCAGGTTGGCTAAAGCTGTAACCAGCAGCAACAACAGAAGACGTATCATTAATGGCTGTACCAGCCCAAAGTCCAAATCCAGCATCAGTCATTTGAAAGTAATGACCTAAGAATGGGAATAAAAAAACGGCAATGATATTGAATAGAAAAATAGTTGAAATTGAAAGTGCAATTTCATCATCATCGGCTTCAATAATTGGAGAGACGGCAGCAATAGCTGAACCTCCGCAAATAGCTGTTCCGACTCCAATTAAAACTTGCATTTTATTTGGAACTTTTAACCATTTTCCGACAAGAAAAGCGATGATAAAAGCAACTACGATAGTTACCAGTGTCACCTTTAAAGAAGATAACCCTGTTTTCCCAATATCTTGAATCGATAGGCTAAATCCTAGTAACACAATTGAAGCCTGTAAAATTTTTTTTGATGAAAAAGCAATCCCAGGTTTAAATTCCGGGGCAACATCGACGGTATTTTTTATTAAGATACCAAAAATAATAGCAAAAACAGCACTGCCTATAATTGGAAAAAGGCTACCCAACCAAGTTGCAACTAAAGCAATGAATAAGACTAATGTAAGTCCTTTTATAATTTTCATAAAACACCTCCATAAAATGTTGAGAGTACAGTCCTTGTCATGGAAGGAAAATAGTAAATTCAAGGGGAATTTTTTTGCCTCTTTGCGGAATTCACCTTTTTCCCGAATGGTTTGCACATGAAACAGGTCTATATATAATCTAATTAAGTATACCATATGGAAGATTTAAGCGAGAAAATGTTTTTATGAATTTTATTTATTATAAAAAAGTTATTACGGAAAGCTGATAGATAATGAAAATTAAGGTCAAGTCCGTTCAGATTATTCAATTGTTTAGCAGAGAAACTTGTTATTTTAATTTGTTCATAGAAAAAAACTGATTTATTGGTAGGTTGCTTTTGATTTAATTCTATGTTAAATTTGTTTTTAATAGTTTGAATGTTGGCTGATAAAAAGAGCCTAGATGAAGACAACTTAGTTAGCGCTAGTAATTTACCAGAGAAGGAAAAATGCTGAGATTTCCTATTTTACTGTTAACTTTGACCACTTCTGAATGTTTAATTGAAATTAAACCGACTTATTCTCGTTACGAATATTGAGTAATGGATAGCTATTCTATGCATTAAATAATTAGGTGGAACCGTGATTAAATTCGCCCTAATACTTCTTATCATTAGAAGTATTAGGGCTTTTTTTTTATAAAAAAAATAGGAGGAACAGTAAAATGAAAATGATTAAACTAACTTTTCAGGATAATAGTAGCAAAGAATTTGAGGCTGGCATAACAACGAGACAAATAGTCGCAGAAATCTATCCTAAACTAGTAAAAAAAGCTTTAGCTGGTAAATTTAATCAGCAGTTAATTGAAATGAATCAAAAAATAAGTGAAGATGGATCATTGATTATTGTGACCTCCGAAGCGGAAGATGCTCCGATAGTTTTAAAAAATTCTGCTATTTTGATGTTAGGAATGGCTTTAATTAAATTATACCCAGAAATAAAGCTTGCTTCTTACGGAATGGATGAAATTGGTTTTTACTATGATTTTGAAAATAGTGAGGCCGTTATTGAAGAACGATTAAGTGATGTTGAAAATGAGATGAAAGAATTAGTTAAAGCGAATGAGAAGATTAATGGGGAAGTTATGACCCAGAAAGAAGCAATAGAACAATTTAAAGAAAATCCATATAAATTAGAATTGATAAAGGGTTCAATAAATCAAGAGAGCTATAGTTTAGCTAAAATAGGAGAGCATATCGACCTAGTTTCAGGACCGCAACTACAAACTACTGGGCGCAATCAGAATTTTAAATTATTGACAGTATCAGGAGCTTATTGGCAAGGTAACTCTAAAAATAAAATGTTGCAACGGATCTACGGAGTTGCCTTTTTTAGTAAAAAAGAATTAAAAGACTATTTACAAAAACGCGAAGAAGCCAAAGAGCGTGATCATAGAAAAATTGGTAAAGAATTGAATTTATTTATGACGTCTCAAGAAGTTGGGTTAGGGTTACCTTTTTGGTTGCCTAAAGGTGCAACGATTAGAAGAATCATTGAGCGTTATATTGTGGATAAAGAAATTAGTTTAGGGTATCAACATGTATATACTCCGATAATGGCAAATACTGAAATATATAAAACTTCTGGGCATTGGGAGCATTATCACGAGGATATGTTTCCACCAATGGATATTGGAGATGGTGAACTTTTAGTATTGCGTCCGATGAATTGTCCTCATCATATGATGTTGTATAAAAATGATGTGCATAGCTATCGAGAGCTACCGATTCGAATTGCTGAATTAGGTATGATGCATCGCTATGAAAAAAGTGGCGCAGTGTCAGGTTTACAACGGGTTCGTGAGATGACATTAAACGATGGACATACTTTTGTCCGACCTGATCAAGTGTTAGCAGAATTCAAGCGAACTATTGCTTTAATGGTGGCTGTGTATGAAGATTTCAACATCACAGAGTATCGCTTTAGACTAAGCTTACCTGACTTATTGAATACAGAAAAATATCATGGCGATCAAAAAGTTTGGAGTGAAACAGCCGATTTATTACGAAAAGCTTTAAAGGATTTAAATTTAACTTATTTTGAAGCAGAAGGAGAAGCTGCTTTTTATGGTCCTAAGTTGGATGTTCAAGTGAAAACAGCGATGGGAATGGAGGAGACATTATCCACTATTCAATTAGACCGATTTCTACCTGAAAAATTTGACTTAACTTATGTAGGTGAAGATGGTGAAAAACATCGAGCTATTGTTATTCATCGTGGTATTGTATCAACAATGGAGCGTTTTGTAGCCTATTTAACTGAAATTTATAAAGGAGCTTTTCCCACTTGGTTAGCTCCAGTTCAAGTGATGATACTGCCTGTAAGTGTTGCGCATCACGCTGAGTACGCAGAAACTTTAAAAGAATCAATGCTAGAAAAAGGAATTCGAGTTGAGGTTGATTATCGCAATGAAAAATTGGGGTATAAAATTCGATCTGCTCAGATGAATAAAGTGCCATTCCAAGTAGTTGTTGGGGAAGAGGAAATGCTGAACAACACACTGACAGTTCGTAGATATCAAAGTAAAGAAAATAGAACTATGGCCAAGAATGATTTTATTCAAATGCTAATAAGCGAAATTAATCAATATAGCCGAGGTTAAAATATAAAAACTCCCTCTATACTAGTGAGTCTAGTATAGAGGGAGTTTAATTCGTTAAGATTTATTTCTAACCATCAAATAAATCATTAAAATATTGAAGCCTTGGATAATAAAGAAAAATCCTAGTATGAAACCTAGTACAATTCCGACAAGAATTGGAGTGAAGAACGAGAATATCGCGAATAAAATAGCGATAATTCCTAATGTTAACAGCCAAGTCCAACCTGGGAAATCTTTAATTGAAATAGCGGTTAACAAGCGCATAACGCCTGAGAACAATACCCAAATAGCAAAGGCAATGATAAGTGTACTTTGGGCAATTCCTGGATTGAATAAAATAAAAATCCCGGCAATTAGAGAAGCAAATCCATCAAACAAGATCCATTTAGAAATATTCCAAACTTTGCGTTCTTGCAAGAAAGAGAAAATTTCGACTAATCCGTTTCCTCCTAGAAGCAACCCAATTAAAATCGTTGTTGTTTTTAGCGAAGCTGTTGGATTGAAAATAAACCAAAAACCCATCGCCATCATTAAAATAGCACTAATCAATAATAAATACTTAAAAACGTTTTTCATGTTTCTCACCTCATTAAATCTAATTTTTGTTACACTATTAGTTTACTACAAAATAGTAGGGAATGCAGTTTAAAACTCTTGCTCTAAGGATAAAAATCAGAAGCAAGTCATTCCCAATAGGTGTAGACTTTTAAATCAAACTCTTTCATATTCTTTTTAATCACCTCTAAAATAAGGTCATGATTGTCCATCTTAGCTAAGGCAGCCGCATAGTAATAGAACTCTTCTGCTTCTTTTTTTCTACCTAATTTATATAAATTAAACCCTTTTTCATAGTAAAGCTTGTCTAATTCAAAGTTCATATTTTGTTGCTTTTGTAAGGCAATACCAAGGGAACATAATTCAATAGCCTTTTGATATTCTTTAACGCTAGAATGAAATTTAGCAGTATTGTAGTAAATTTTAATGATTTCAAGACTTTCTTGATTTAAATTTAGATAGTCCATTAATTGATTTAATTGTAGCAATGCTTTATCAAAATAAGTACGGGCCTTATCGGTTTCAGAATCTAAAAAATAAGTCATAGCTATACCATTTGTTGAAAGGACATCAAATAAATCAAGTTCTCTTTGTTCACCAGTAGATAAAGCAAGGTTAAAATTAAAATGAGCATCGGCAAAATTGTCTTTAGCTAATAAACTTGTAATTCCTTTGTAATAATAATACTGTCTAAATTCAAAACGATCTTTTAACTCATCAAATTTTAGTTCATTCAGAAGTAAATCATAAGCTTCTTGATATTTTAATTTGCTACAAAGCATTCTTAAACGATTTAAGACTTTGGTGTTCCATTTTTCTTCCTTTTTTATATAATCAGAGATATTTATGATTTCAGAAAGCTCACTTATCTCAATACTCAATCTTTTTGCAATTGCTAATAATATATTTAAAGTAGGGACATTACCATTACTTTCTAAATTACTGATAGTCGCTTGGGTACAAATTTCATAAGCTAATTCAGCTTGAGTTAAATTTTTTAGTAACCGTTTATTTTTTATTTTAATACCTAAATAATTCATTGGATAACCCTCCTTGTTTAATTGATTAACTCTAGTATAGCTTGAAGAAACTTATTAGTATATAGATTTATTTTTATTTTATTTAATAATAAAAAAACTTTGGCAATTCGTAGGTGAACACTATCACGCATCATCCATTTAAGGTAGAATAAAAGTAGACGTAAAATCAAGATAGTGGGGGTGTGACTGTGGGAGTGTATTTAGAAATTCCAGAATTAAATGAACATTTTTTATTTCGTAGTTTTGTCAATGAAGGGGATATTTTAGTGTATCCTCATTGGCATAAGGAAATTGAAATTATTTATGTGAAAGAAGGCAATGTCAATATTGGTGTAAATGATGTGCCGATTCAATTAAAGCGTAATGATATTTATTTTATTAATGGCGGAGATGTTCATTATTTTTTAGCCTCTCCAGAAAGCGAGCGGATTGTGATTCAATTTGATCTCAGCTTTTTTCAAGATATTTCATCACTTGAAAAAACGAATAAAGAAATGCGAAATCTATTTTCAAGTATTGTTCAAGCAAGTAGTTTGTGGTCCCAAGAAGTAGCAGATCAAATGCGCCAACTATTAATGACGGTACATGAAGAAAATAATGAACGCAAAAGTGGCTATCGTTATGTGATTAAAGCTAAAATGTTTGAAATGCTAGCTATCCTCAGTCGAGAAGTTCCCCAAAATGAAAATTGGAACGATCAAGTTCGTGAAGAAATCTCAAGTACAAAACAAATGGAAAATTTAGAGCGCTTAGATAAAATATTTATGTATATTGAAGCGCATTATCAAGATACAATTACTTTGAATGATATTTCTGCATATATGGGATTTAGTAGCTTTTATTTTACTAAATTCTTTAAGAAAAATACTGGGACAACCTTTATCCAATTTTTAACGGAGTATCGCTTAAATAAAGCCAAATGGATTTTATTAAATGAAGATGCAACTGTAACCGAAGTTGCTGAAAGAACAGGATTTAGTAGCGTTAAAACTTTTCATCATCAATTTAAAGATTTGATGGGCATTTCTCCTTTAAAATATAAAAAGACAATATCCGGGAATAATTAAGCAAAAAACTGGGTAGAAAGCCTTTTCTTTTTTCTTTATAGTTAGGTTATAAAGAAAAAAGAAAAGGCTTGATTTTTTAGTTCTGCATTGTATCAAAGCTGAGCGAAATCAACAAGCTTTTGATAGAGCTAAACGGCTCAACAAACTTTTTATCAAGGCTAGTTCTTATGAGCTAGTCTCTCGGAAAAAAGATGAAATTTCGAGGTGGCCAAAAACGCCACATCAAATTTCCCTATTTTTCGGCCGAGCCTAACCAGCTCAACAAACTTTTTATCATAGGAGGAAATAGTAAAATGACATTAAAAATTGGAATTATCGGGTGTGGCGGAATCGCTAACGGGAAACATATGCCAAGTTTGAAAGCGGTTGAAGAAGGTGAAATGGTAGCTTTTTGTGACATTATTGAAGAGCGTGCTTTAAAGGCTAAGGAAGAATTCGGAACAGGCGATGCAAAAGTTTATACCGATTATAAAGAAATGCTGAAAGATCCTACAATCGATGTGATTCATGTATGTACTCCAAATAGTTCACATTCTGTGATTTCAATTGCAGCAATGGAAGCTGATAAACATGTTATGTGTGAAAAACCAATGGCGAAAACAACGGCTGAAGCTGAAGCAATGTTGGAAGCTGCTAAAAAAACTGGAAAAAAATTAACAATCGGTTATCAAAATCGTTTTAGAAAAGATTCTAGCTACTTGCATACTGTTTGTGAAAATAACGAATTAGGTGACATTTACTATGCGAAAGCACATGCAATTCGTAGACGTGCAGTGCCAACTTGGGGTGTCTTCTTAGATGAGGAAGCACAAGGTGGTGGACCTTTAATTGATATTGGTACTCATGCTTTGGATTTAACTTTATGGATGATGGACAATTACAAACCAAAATATGTTGTTGGAAATAGCTATCACAAATTATCACAAAAAGAAAATGCAGCCAACGCTTGGGGCCCTTGGGATCCAACTAAATTTACTGTGGAAGATTCTGCATTTGGATTTATTACAATGGAAAATGGCGCAACAATTGCTCTTGAAGCTAGTTGGGCACTGAATTCATTAGATGTCCGAGAAGCTCAAACAACTTTATGCGGAACTGAGGGTGGTGCTGATATGCAGGATGGCTTGCGTATCAACGGTGAAGCTCACGGTCAAATGTATACGAAAAAGATTGAGTTAGAAGCAGGTGGGGTTGATTTTTATGATGGTGCTGGAGATGATCCTGCTGTATTAGAAGCGCGTCAATGGTTACAAGCGATTTTAAATGATACGGAACCCGTTGTAAAACCTGAACAAGCGTTAGTTGTCACTCAAATTTTAGAAGCTATCTATCAATCAAGTCAAACAGGTGAACCTGTTTTCTTTACTAAATAAACGAGAAAGTTTGATCAAAGAATGGAAATAAAAAAAGTAACACCTGCTGAGTATCCGATGGATTTACTTTATCTAGCTGATCCTTCTAAGGAGATGCTAGACAAGTATCTCGGCAATAGCCAAGTTTATGGTTTAATCAAAAATAACCAAATAATTGGAGTCTGTGTTGTTCAAATAAAAACGTCAAAAAAAGCAGAAATAATGAATATCGCAATTAACGAAAAGAATCAAAATCAAGGGTTAGGTCGTTATTTGCTAGAACAGATTTTAATTGAAATGAAACAGCAAGGAATTCAGCAAGTAGAAATTGCCACGGGAAATTCGAGTGTAGGTCAACTACATTTGTATCAATCATTAGGTTTTAAAATTTTTAAGAGACAAGAAAATTACTTTATCGAGCATTATTCAGAGCCAATTTTTGAAAATGGTATTCAATGTATAGATCAAATTTGGCTTGAAAAAATAATCACTTAACTGATGAGGAGCATAAAAATGACAAAACCAATTGCGTTACAATTATGGAGTGTCCAAGATGAAACTGAAAAAGATTTCTTTGGAACATTAGAAAAAGTAGCTGAGATGGGTTATGATGGCGTTGAATTTGCTGGTTACTATGGAAAAACAGCGGATGAAATTCAAGTGAAGTTAGCAGAATTAGGACTAAAAGCAGCTGGTTCTCATATTCAGTATGAGCAGTTTTTAACTAATTTGGATGAGGTTTTGGCATTTGAAAAAGTTTTGGGGAATAAAAATTTAATTGTTCCTTGGGCAGCTTTCGATACTGTCGAAGAATGGCAATTATTTGCAGATAATATGAAAACTATTGCTGAAAAAGTTACTGCTGCAGGTTTTAATTTTAGCTATCACAATCATAATCATGAATTTGAAGAGATAAATGGACAACCTATTTTGACATGGCTGCTTCAAGAAGTTCCCACCTTAAACGTTGAATTAGATACCTATTGGGTTCAGTTTGCTGGTGTAGATGCGGTGGAGTACATGGCAAACTATGCAGGAAGAATGAAATTAGTTCATTTAAAGGATCAAAAAGAAAATCCAATTGAAAGCACGGAAATTGGAAATGGTGTTCTCGATATTGCAAGTTATGTTAAGCAAGCAGAAGAAAATGGAGTTGACTGGTTTGTTATAGAGCAAGAAGCTTTTACACAACCCACTCTAAAAAGTGTTGAAATTGGGTTAATAAACTTAAAACGAATTATCGCAGAAGGTTAATTTAGAAAGGACGGTTTTTATGGTTAAAGTAACTGTTTGGAATGAATATCGCCATGAAAAAAAGGACGAGGCTGTTGCTAAGGTTTATCCAAAAGGCATCCATAGTCAAATTGCTAGTTTTTTAACAGAAGCTGGAATTGATACTACGACAGCAACATTAGATGAACCAGAGCATGGTTTGACTGAAGCAGTTTTAGCAGAAACAGATGTGCTGATTTGGTGGGGGCATATTGCGCACCAAGAAGTGAGTGATGAAATTGTGAATCGGGTTCAAAAACGTGTTCTAGAAGGTATGGGACTGATTGTTTTACACTCAGGACACATGTCGAAAATATTTATGAAGTTAATGGGAACAAGTTGTGATTTGAAATGGCGCGAAGCTGAAGAGAAAGAAAGACTTTGGGTCATTGATCCAAGTCACCCGATTGCTGATGGAATTGGGGAATATATTGATTTAGATGTAGAAGAGATGTATGGAGAGCATTTTGATGTGCCAAATCCAGATGAATTAATTTTTGTTGGTTGGTACGAAGGTGGCAATGTTTTTCGGAGTGGGATGACCTATAAACGTGGTAGTGGTAAGATATTCTATTTCCAACCAGGTCATGAAACTTATCCAACTTACTATAATAAAGACATTCAAAAAGTGATTATTAATGGTGTGAAATGGGCCGAGCCAACGAAGCGGAATTATCCAGTTTATGGCCATTCAAAGGCATTAGAAGAGATTAAACCAAAATAAATCAAAAAGACTAGCGAAAATGGAGGATTTTAATCATGAAATTAGGTGTATTTACGCCGTTATTTGCGGATTTAAGTTTTGAAGAGATGCTAGATCGAGCTAAAAGTGCTGGTTTAGATGCAGTAGAAATTGGAACAGGAGGAAATCCTGGAAATCACCATTGCCCAACAGATGAACTATTAGCTAGCCCGGAAAAACGCCAAGCTTATTTAGCTGAATTGGAAAAACGTGGTTTAACGATTAGTGCTTTTAGTTGTCACAGTAATCCAATTTCACCAGATGCTACAGAGGCTCGTGAAAGTGACGAAATTCTACGTAAAAGCATTCAACTAGCAGCATTAATGGGTGTTCCGGTCGTGAATACTTTTTCGGGAACAGCTGGAGATAGTGAGGATGCGAAAGCGCCCAATTGGCCTGTGATTCCTTGGCCAACGGTTTATTCAGATATTAAGACGTGGCAGTGGGAAAATAAATTAATTCCTTATTGGAAGGAAATTGGTGAATTTGCTACAGAGCATGGCATTAAAATTGGTATTGAACTTCACGGTGGATTTTTATGTCACACCCCTTACACTATTTTAAAATTACGTGAAGAAACGTGCGATGCAATTGGGGTCAATTTAGATCCAAGCCATTTATGGTGGCAAGGAATTGATCCAGTTGGGGCCATTAAAATTTTAGGTAAAGCTGGCGCTATTCATCATTTCCATGCAAAAGATACCTATTTAGATCAAGAAAATATCAATATGTATGGTGTCTTAGATATGCAACCATATGGTGATGTTCAAACACGTGCTTGGACTTTCCGCTCAGTTGGTTGTGGTCACAGTATGTCAGAATGGTCTGATATGATGAGTGCTTTAAGAACATATGGATATGACTATGTAGTTAGTATTGAACATGAAGATCCTTTAATGTCAATTGATGAAGGGTTCAATCGAGCTGTTACAAATTTACAATCTATTTTAATTAAAGATGCGCCCTTAGATATGTGGTGGGCATAAGTATAGGATCAAAATTGCTTAAATGAAAGGATTATCTAAGATGAAGCAAGATAAATTAATCGTTGTGATTGTTGGGTTTGGCGGAATGGGCCATTACCACAGTACGTTAATCGAAAAAGACCAAAATTTAAAAGTTAAAGGGATTTTTGATACTAAACAAGATCGTTTAGATTATGGAACTAGTTTAGGTTATGAGGCGTATCCTGATTATTCCGCTGTTTTAAATGATCCAGAGGTAGATATTGTTTTAATTGCTACACCAAATGATGTTCATAAGGAATTAGCAATTGCTGCTTTGAAGGCTAGAAAACATGTGATTTGTGAAAAGCCTGTTACATTATCTAGTCAAGATTTTATTGAAATTGATGCAGTTGCTAAAGAAAATGCAAAGGTCTTTATGACGCACCAAAATCGCCGTTGGGATGAAGATTTCTTGATTGTTAAAGAAATGGTTGATCAACAAACAATTGGGGATGTTTTTCAACTTGAGTCACGCGTTCACGGAGCCAATGGGATTCCAGGCGATTGGCGACATGAGTTGGCACATGGTGGCGGAATGTTACTAGATTGGGGCGTACATTTGTTAGACCAAATGCTTTATATGGTTGATAGTAAAGTGACAAGCGTTTCTGCTCAATTAAGTTTTATTCTTGGTAATGAAGTCGACGATGGTTTTATTAGTACGTTGCAATTTGAAAATGGTGTCACAGCGATTGTCGAGGTAGGAACGACAAATTATATTCCTTTACCTCGTTGGTACGTAAAAGGCACGAAAGGTACGGCTTTAATTGAAGATTGGTCGTTGAAAGGCAAGATTGTTAAGCGAAACGAAGCAGTCGAAAAGGTTGAGCCAAAACCGATTCAAGCAGGCGTTGGGCTAACAAAAACAATGGCACCACCTTCAGAAGAGGCAACTATTATCGCTGAATTACCTGAAGCGCAAAAAAATCCACAAAGTTTTTATGAAAATTTTGCAGCTGTTGTGGCTGGAACAGCTGAGCCAATTGTTAAAAATTCAGAAGTTCTACGTAATTTACGTTTAATTGAAGCGATTTTTGAAGCAGCTCATACAAATCAAGTAGTAACTGATTTTGATCAGTACTCGAAAACTAAATAAAGTAAAAAAAGTGTCAGAACTTGAGAAATTCAAGATCTGATACTTTTTTTATTTTAGATTGCTAGATATTTAGTTGTGATTTTATTTTTAGATGATAGTAGTCTATTAATTGATTTTTTTATATTTTTCCAATCATGCTTCGTTGGAATTGAATTGATACTGATTAAAGGGATATTTAGTGAATAGGAGTTATTTGAAATAATTAAATCATATTTTTCTTCTAAGTTTAATGATTCTGGTGCTGTGTTGGGTTCAATAATTGTAAGGAGCACGTTTTTATGAAAATGGTAGTTAATTAAATCACAAATAAATAGAGTATGAGAATAGTCAAAAGTACTAAAAATACCAATAGATATTGGAGTCTGTGTATTTCCTAGCCCCTCCAATAGATTAGGCCAGTAGATAATTAGCGTATAAATAAATTCATTAAAATAGCGACTATTTGAAGTTAAATAATCTGGCAGTTCATTAAGCAAGAGTTCAATTAAAAAAGGGTATTCTGTTTTAATAAATGTAGAGAAATGCTGCCTTTTGTCATACAAAATGAAATTAATATCTAATGAATGAAATTGAACTTTATATAAACGGTTTACTAGTTCCTCTTTGTTATTTAAGTTAACTCCAATTTTTTTTTGAAAGGCAGTTAAAAAAGTAGTTAAATCATTTATTTTTTTCTTTTCCGAGCATGCAACAATTTTTTCTGGGAGAAAATTAGTTGCATGAAGATAGTCATTTTTATAATAAAGATAAAACAATTGCGAAAGAATGAGAGGTGTTAATTTAAAGCCAATTGTTTTTTGAAAATCAGTCATAAACAGGCTATTAGTCATAATTTTATTTTCTAAGTCTTTTCCCAAGAAAGGCAAAGGTTCACTTTCTAGTAAGTTTCCATGGGATAAACGTGTTAAGCACACCATCGAAAGGTAGGTTAAATGTTTTATATTTAAATGCGTACTTTTATTTTTAAAAGGTTGAGGCACAAAATTCAGAAGCTCTAAAAAAATGGATTCATGTTTTTTAGAATAAGGGAAATCAGTAGCTAAGTACTTTTCTGAAAAGTAAGCAACATAAAAATTTTGAATTTGAATTTCATTTCCGGTGATTCGGTAGGGAGAAGACTGGATTTTAATAGCCAATGGAGCAAAAAAATCTGCACATTTTTTTATTAAGCGGCTCACTGTAGGAGTGCTGACATATAAGTATTCTTCTAAGTCTCTCTTCTTTAAATGTTCATTGAAAAAAATCAATTCTAAAAAATTGAATTCAAGACTGTTACTTAGTATGACCGAATAAATATAATCAAATGTAAAATTTTCAGGATACGAAAGTTGTAGTCCTCTTTTTACAGATGTTGAAATACTAAATGGTGCAAAAATTTCATTGATTGCTCTAAGATCATTTCTGAGACTTTTTGCAGAACAATTTAATTGAGTTGCCAGCTCGTTAAGCGTCAACCATTCGTCTGTATCAAAAAGTAATTTTAAAAACTCTAAGCGTCTTAAATCAGTAGAATTTAATAGATGTTTCATAAGTATGTTCCTTTCTACTAAAGCTAATTTATTGATAGATATGTAAGCTATCTATGACTTAGCATAGCGTATAAACTATTAAGGAATAACAATTGTGCATATATTAGAATAGTGAAAATAGTAAATCTACATAATTAACTTTCATAGTAACCGAACTATTTTTTATTATAAAAAATAGTTTGGTTATTTAATTAGGCTGGGAAATGAATGTGAAAAAGGCTTTATTACTTTTAGAGATATTTTTATGTTATTTAATAAGTTTCGAGAACAAATTGAATTAGTTTTAAAAAGATTTTATTTTTATTTTTCACATCATTTGTTCCTTCAGGAGGAAAAAAATGAGATTTTAATAAATGATAAGGTTTGTTATTCTGAAAATAAGTTTTGGGGAAAACTAGTATTAGATAGTTTTTTTTAAAGCTGTAAAAAAATGAAAGGAGTTTTTTATGAAAAAAAGGATTGTCTATAGTGTTTTGGTAAGTTTAGCTTTTGTGTTAACAAGTTGTGGAACGCCTGAAAAAAAGAAAACAGCAGAAACAAAAACGGCTGAAGCAAATGAATCAAGTCAAATACGAATAGATACCCCTTATTTACCAAAACCGGGTTCAATTAAAGTTTCTGGAGAAAATGTAGCAATTGGAGACATCGATTTTTCAATCAAAAAAGTTTCGAAATTGGACGGCGTAAATGGAACGAAATTAGCATTTATTCAGTACAAAGTAACAAATAATACGCAACAGAAAAACAGACCCAGTGAATTTTGGTACAGGTATGTACGAGTAACTCAAGACAGCAATATTCCTTTAACTGTAGGAGCACTTCCGTTTGAAGAAAAAGAAAATAAAAACGGGAAATTAGTCAAAAAAGCGAATCGATTTTTAGAAAAAGAGCAAACGACAGATGGTGCTGTTTTATATGTACTAGAGAATGATTCAGATGTAAAAATAACGTATTTAGATACGGACTATCAAGAGATTAGTAGTCAAAATTATTCGTTGGATTAATTAGGAGGAACTAGAAATGAAGAAAAGAATGAAATTTATTGGAATGAGTGCAGCTGTTTTGTTAGCTCTATCACCAGTAGTAATGCCAGCAATTGGCGCAACTTCAACAGTTGTTTATGCAGATGAAAGCTATGATGGGATTTTAAAGAATGCTATTCAATCTAATTATACAGTAGAAGATTGGACAGCAGAACGTATTTTAGGATTGAAAACACTTGTTAACTCAGGCGCTACCAATCAATTGTACACAGGTTCAATAACGAATAACTCTTTTTATACAGATATTTTAAGCTCGAAAATTTTTAATAATCAAACGTTAAATCAAATTTTAGGAGTTGCTGGTGCCAGCGCTAAAGCTCAAATTCTTGTTGATGGGAAATCACAAGTAACAGAGGCTGATTTGTCAAAAGCGCAACTGACACTAACCGTAAAAATCTTTGCTACTAACGGGAAAACAGCAGAAGCAGAAGTCCTTTTGAAAACCAATGCTCCTGAATTAGCTGTTAATGATGAGATGCTTTCGTTGACTCAAGCTTTTGGAGCAGATTATGTTGACTTTGAATTAAATCCAGAGTTATTAACAGTAGCCAACAATGATAGTAATGGTTCTTGGTCAGTTGATACAGTTGTTTCAGTGACTCCAACAAAAGAGAGACTAGTTAGGGATGGTATCCTAGATTCAGAAGGGCGTTATATTAAAGCTGGTGAATATACTCAAACAATTACAGCAAGTTTAATAAATACGACAGGTACTGAAGTTTTACGAACTATAGATGTTACTATTTCAGTATTGGCTCCCAATGCTGCTGATTTGAAATTTATCGCGAAAACGGCTGATGCAAAAGAATATGCGAATGGATCAACTGTGCTTCAAACAGCTATTGAGAATATGGATGCGACCGTTGCGGCCACAAGTCCTTATAAATTCGAAGACAACTTAATTCTAAATAGTCCAGTTTTCTTTAATTTTGATACTAAGGTAACTAATTATGGCGAGTTAGATGAAGTTCTAAAAAACCGTTTTATTGAATTATTCCAAGTATCAAATGAAATTAGTGGCACAGTTGCAACATTGCCTATTCAGATTGATAAGTTAACGGTGGACTCAACCAGTATTGATTTTTCAAAAGCTGGGATTGCGACAGTTCCCTTTAAGTATACGACTCCTAATGGGCAAGAAATGACCTTATCCTTACAATTGAAAATGAAAAATCCAGGCAACCCAGTCTTTGAATTTAGTCAAAATCAAGATATCACTATTTCAATTGGAAATGCTTTTAATTTATATGACTTTAAAGTATATCCCAATACAAATGATTTGAATAATGGAAATGCTGCTGGGAATGAAGGTATTGGTTTATTAGGCGGAGTCACTATTAATGGCAGCGTAAATACTTCTAAAGTGGGAGTTTATAAGATAACTTATACAGCAACTAATTTAAACCATTTAACGACGACCTTAGTTCGCACAATCAATGTGATTGATCCAAATGAAGGAAATGAAAAACCTGAAATTACAAACTTTAAATCGGTTGGCTATGTTGATTATATTACGGGGTATGGTATTCGCGTTTGGGGTACACCTAAAGGCAACGGAAGTAGTCAATTCTTGCCTCATGCTACTGCATGGAAAATTGATCAAAAAGCGACATTTAAAAATGGCGATATTTGGTATCGTGTTGGAAAAGATCAATGGGTTGATGGAAGCTACATTAAATTTAGTCCCGTTGCAAATGATCCAGGAATGAATGAATTAAAAGGCGTTGGAACCATTAATTACGTACCAGGTTATAGCATTAACGTTTATAAAGGTGCTGAAGCTAGTTCAGCAAATTGGACAGGGAAACAGTTAGAGCATGGAACTAAATGGCGCGTTTATGGCGAAAAAAATGGTTTTTATAATTTAGGCGGCAATCAATGGGTTGCAAGTAACTATGTAACATTCATAAAAGATTAAAATGAAGTTAATAACAAAGGAGACGATTGATTAAAATGAATAAAGTTAAATTTATTACACTGAATGCTGTGTTGGTACTAGGTCTATTACCAATTGGAACAACATTAGCCTCAGTTGAAACCGTTCATGCAGAAGAGATAAGTCAAAGAGCAGGAGTAGGGAGCTTACTAGACGATAAATTAAAGCAAACCAGTTCAATCGGAGTTGACGTGTTAGCCCAACATGCGGATGCTTTAGCGGCTATTGTCAATCAACAAGCGAATGAAGGTATATTAACGAATTACTCTGCTGAACCTGAAAGAAAAGCAGCTATGGAAAGTTTATATAAAACGATTTTAATTAGTGAAGATGGCACGTTTACGTTACATTCATTAACGAATCAAATTAGTAGCGCTCAGTTAATTATTAATGGAAAAACATCGATTACAGCGAATGAAATTAAAGAGGCTCAAAGTTTAACAATCGAATTTAAATTATTTGAATTCAACTTACCTGATCCATCAACTAGCCAGATGGTGACTGTAAATGTGAATCCTTATTCAGTAAAAAGTACAACAATTAATACAAAAATAGAATCAAGCTATCAAGCTGAAACAGGAATCAGTGTCAAAACACCAGCTGGAATCCCTGTTGAAAGTGACGATATTGAAGTTAAACATAGTGGTGGTCCAGTCAATGCGAATGGCATTCCTCTTGATTTAATTGAAGCAGGAATAGCAGATGCAACAGGTAACTTTATTAACGTTGGAAGCTACAATGAGGAATTAGAAGTAAAAGTAGCTGGGACCGTTGTTGCATCAAATCTTAAGCGTACGATTATTGTGGGAATTGGTGAATTTCAACCTTCTTTTAGAGGTGAAGCAGGACAAGGTACCAGATATGACCATGGTTCAACTGTGGCAAATTCAATCGATTTTCTAGCAATTGAAGGAGATCAAGTAACAGCTGAGCAATTGGAACAAAAAATTAAATCTGATGTAATTACTAATTTCCATATTTCAGATAAAAATGCTATTGCCTCAACCAGTTACCAAGAATTGACGAATCCAGCTGCGCTAAGTGTGGATACGTCTTCAATTAACTTATTTAAATCTGGTACGTACCAAATTCCAGTAACATATTCAAAACCTGGTAGTAAAATTGTTTCAACAATAACTGTTCCAACTAAAGTAACTGCAGTATCTCCGCCAGTTATCCGTTTTTCTGAGGGACAAAATCTAACGATTAAAGTTGGTGAAAGTTTTGATATGACAAAAAACTTAAATGTTTTTGAAAATCAAGCAGCAGCAGCTAATCCAACCAACTCAGGGAAAAATGTAACCTGGTCTATTGAAGGAAATATTGATACAAACAAAGAAGGTGTCTACACATTACGTTATATTGCGACAAATATTAAAGGGGCTAAAACGGAATTAACACGTATCATCACTGTTGAGAAAAGTTCTGAAACGCCTAAAGTCGAAAATTATACCACTGTTGGATATGTGAATTATGTGCCAGGTTATGGAATTCGCGTTTGGGAAGCGCCTAACCAAACAGCAACAGATTATTTCTTGCCTCATGCCTCCGCTTGGAAAATTGATCAAAAAGCAACCTTTAAAGACGGTAGTGTCTGGTATCGAGTTGGGAAAAACCAATGGGTAGATGGCAAGTACATCTCGTTATCACCAGTTACATCAGGCGAAGAAGTAAGTGTTGATGGGATAGCAACAATTAACTATGTGGCTGGCTATAGTGTGAACGTTTATTCATCTCCTCTAAGTTCAGAGGCTTCATGGACAGGTAAGCAATTAAAACATGGAACTAGATGGAGAACGTTTAAAAAGACGACCTTGAATGGAACAACTTTTTATAACTTAGGTGGTAACCAATGGGTAGATAGCCAATATATTATTTTTTCAGAAAACTAAATAACTTAAATACTGACGATTGAGGAGTTACCATTCTCGGTCGTTGGTTCAATTGAATAGGAGAATGGTGTGAATGATGAAAAAAAGCAAGTGGCAACTAGCCCTTCTTATTCTGATTAGCTCGATTTTTGGCTTTTCAGGAGCAAAGTTGGCGGTAGCAGATACCGTTGCAAGGGAGGGATTGATTGATGTTGGAGAAGATTTACAACTTTCCTATTATTTTGGAAATAAGCCAGGAAATGTAGAGATTACTCCGAATCGTGTGCAAGTAGCTAATGTGAATTTTTTAACTAAAGGGAAACGAGTGGAACACCTATATTCAAACGGAGGTAATAAAGGAACGATTTCGATGGGATTTAACGGGGCTAATAGTTATGTAGATCCGACTAATATTACTGTCAGCTCAATTACTGGAGGTGGAATTAATTCAGCTGTTACGGCAACTTATACTGCTGATTATGCTGGAAATCTGTTTGAAATCACTTCAACCTTAGCGCCAAGAGGAAATAATATTATCGTTTCAGATACTATTAAAAATATTTCTGGTAAGGACTTAGAAAATGTCTGGATTGCTAGAAGCTATGACACGAAGTTGAATGGCAATGATGCTGTACCTGTAAAATATTTAGGATCAAATAATGGTCTTTATATTGCTCAGGATGATTTTAAATTGTCTTATAATTTTCATATGCCAATCGGACCAGAAGGTTGGGCGGCAGATCAATATAATAAACAAATTGTTCCAGTTGTCTTTAGTAACCCAACAAACCTTGGTCAAGCTTCTTTAAATAAACCAGAGGGTGATATTGCCTTTAGTAATGGAGATTCTGGAATCTTTATGAAGTGGTCTCCTAAAGATTTTCCTAAAGATAGTTCTAGAGAAATCGGGTATATTGTAGGAGTGACACCAGAAAATATTGACGCACCAGAAGTGACAGTTGAACAAGAAGAAGTTGAATATCGTGGGGGAGATTTAGCTTTAAATGGGACAGTTTTATCAAAAGATCCTTCAGTAACAAATTTGGATCTTTATTATCAAGTAGATGGTAATACAGCAAAAAAATTTAAAACACTTCCAAATAATCCCGTAAATACGGCTTTTCCTTGGGAATTAACACTACCAGCAGAAGAATTAACAGGAGCAATGCCGAAGCAAATTAGTATTTATGCGATTGATTCAAATGGCTACTATTCGGATTCCGTTTCTGTTGATTTAGTTCTCCCAAAGAGTCAGCCAGTAACGATTGAATATAAAAATCAAGAAGGTGCAACCTTAAAAGCCTCTGCTAAGATAGAAAAAAAATATGGGGAAGAGTATGATGTTGAAACAGATAATGGGGGAACTTTATTACCTAATTTTGACTATTACACTATCGAAGCTTTACCAGGCAATAAAAGCGGTACAGTAACAGATGAACCTCAAACAGTAGTCATTAAGTATTTAGGTGATTTAGTTGGTGAAACTACGGGTAAAGTCACGGCTCAATACATTAATCAGGCACAGGATGAGTTAACTACTGAAATTCCAGCAACCGGAAATGGCCGTTATGGAAGTCCTTATTCTACAGTACAAAAAGATTTTTCTCATTATGATTTTGTTGAAGTTGATCCAACAGGTGCGACTCAAAATGGAACCTATTCAAATACGCCGCAAACGGTTAAATTTAAGTATAAAGGTCACCCTGTGGGCGATGATGGGAAAGTACATGTTACCTATATTAACCAAGAAGGCGTAGCCATAGCTGATGAAGTTGAGGCAATTGGAGATGAATTAGTTGGTAGTCATTTTACTACGGTCAAACCCGAGATAGAAAATTATGAGTTTAAATCAGCAGAACTAGATGGACAGGCTGTAACAGAGATTCCTGTCAGTGGAATCTATACAATGGATCCACAATTTGTCACGTATCACTATCAAGGTCAACAGGTTGGTGAAAATAAAGGACAAGTAAAAGTTCGTTATGTAAATCAAGAAGGTGTTGATATTTCACCAGAAGTATCTGCGACGGGAAATGGTTTATTTGGTAGCCCATATACAACCGAGGAAAAAGAAATTGATCATTATCAATTTATCGATGTTGATCCAGATGGAGCCTCAGCGACGGGTTTCTATACTGCAACTCAACAAATAGTTACGTATCGTTATCAAGGTGAAGACGTAGGCGAAGCGGGTAAAATTACAGTCAATTATAAAAATCAAGCAGGAACAATGTTAGCAACGGAGTCATTCACAGGAATATATGGTCAGACATACAATCTTTCAACCGATAATAATGGAGTATTGTTAAAAGAGTTTGAGCATTATACACGCAATGAATTACCTGGGAATGCAGTTGGAACGATTACGGATGTGCCACAAACAATCACTCTGACGTATACTGGTGATCAAGTTGGGAATAATATTGGGAGAGTAACGGCTAAGTACCTTAATCAAGAAGGTGTTGTGATTTCACCTGAAGTAGAGGCAAATGGTGATGGCCTCTTTGGTAGTCCCTATACAACTGAACAAAAAGTGATTGAGAACTATGAATTTGTCGATAACGATGTAGAAAATGCTCCACCTACAGGGTTTTATAAAGAAACGCCGCAAACGGTTATCTATCGATATCAAGGGCGAGATGTTAGTGAAGAAGGCAAAATAACGATAGAATATCGAAATCAAATTGGTAAATTATTGGATAAAGCCTATATTACAGGACATTATGGTCAAACTTACAATCTAGAAACAGACCAAAATGGGAGTTTATTAAAGACTTTTGAGCATTATACGCGAGATACTTTACCAGAAAATGCTAGTGGAACAATTTCCGATACTCCGCAAACTATTATTGTAACTTACACGGGGAATCAAGTTGGAAATGAATTAGGTCGAGTAACGGTTCGTTATGTGAATCAAGAAGGGGCTACAATTGCTCCTGAGGTTGATGCAGAAGGGGATGGTTTATACGGAAGCCCCTATACAACAAAAAATAAAACAATTGCTAATTACGATTTGGAATCAGTAGATGTTAATGGAGTGGTAACAACTGAGATTCCTGCAAAAGGATACTATTCTGCAGAACCTCAAGTAGTTACCTACACCTATAAAGGGCAAGAAGTTGGTGAAAGTCGAGGAAAAGTTATAGCCAAATATATCAATCAAGAAGGCGTAACGATTTCACCAGAAAACCCTGCAAGTGGTAATGGTTTGTATGGAAGTCCTTATACAACAGAACAAAAAGATATTCCTCATTATGAATTTGTCGATATTGATCCGTCTGGTTCACCAGCTACAGGTTTATATAGTGATAAACCTCAAACGGTTATTTATCGTTATAAAGGGGAAGAAGTTGGAGAAGCAGGGAAAATTACGATTGAGTATCGCAATCAAGCAGGCACTTTGTTAGATACTGCTTATATTACGGGGATTTATGGTCAACCTTATAATGTAGCAACAGATAACAATGGTGAATTATTAAAAGATTTTGACCATTACACTAGAAATGAATTGCCAGGAAATTCAGTTGGTACTGTGACAGATATGCCACAAACAGTGGTAATTACGTATACAGGTGAGTTAGTTGGGAATGAAGCTGGGGCTGTAGTAGCACGATATATCAATCAAGAAGGCGTAGCAATTGCGGAAGAAAAAGCTGCAGATGGTGATAAATTATATGGCAGCCCGTATACAACGGAGCAAAAAACAATTCCTAATTATGATTTTGTTAAATTAGCAGAAAATGGGGCTCCAGCTACGGGTTTTTATACAGATGAACCACAAACGGTTATTTATCAATATAAAGGGAATAAGATTGGTACTGTAACAGTTACCTATAAAAATCAAGCAGGAGATGATTTAGCTGCACCAATCACACTAAAAGGTGATTTCGGTTCAAACTATACAGCTGAACTAAAAACATTTGATCATTACCAAATAGACTCACTGCCAGGCAATGAAACGGGAACGTTCTTGACAACACCTCAAACCGTTGCATTAACCTACACAGGTGAGGATGTCACTGGTACAGGTGATGTAACTGTTCGTTATGTAGATCAAAACGGCATACAGTTAACAAATGATACGATTACAGAACCAATCAAATTAACAGGTAGATATGGGGATCATTTTAGAACAACTGAAGAAGTCTTTCCAGATTATAATTTCTCACAAGCTACAATGAATGGAGAAACAACGAGTTCGCCGGTTACTGGTAGACTAAACGACCAACCACAAGAGGTTATTTATAAATATAAAGGTCAACTTGCGGGCAAATTGACCATTGAATATCAAAACCAAATCGGAAAAATATTGAAAACAGAAGAAATAACAGGTTCTGTGGGAGATGAAGTTACTTTAACTCCTCCAACAGAAGGTATATTCCAAAACTATACGCTTAATCCCAATCAAAATTTAACGTTCTCTCTAGAAAAACAACCACAAACCAAAGTCATTTATTATACGGGTAAAGTTGCTAAGCCAGTATTAGAAAAACATATTGGCGCTGATGGAACTATTTTTAAAGAAGAGTATAAACGGGGAGCGTTTGGTGATGCCTATGAATTTTTACCACTATTAGCCACAGAGACAGTTGGTTATACATTTGATCGACTTATTGGATCAAAGGTAGGCTTCTTAACGAATGAAGAAAAAACAGTTACCTTTATTTACAAAAAAGATAAAGTAGAAAAAGGTTTAATTAAGGTAACTTACCAAGATGAATTTGGAAAACAATTAGCTTTGCCTGTAACAGTTAAAGGGAATGTTGGAACAGAGTATACTGCAAAAGCTAAAAAGATTAAAGGCTATGTAGCAAATGCAGAAAGTCAAACGGCTACTTATACAAATGAAGAAACAGTTATCTCCTTTGTATATACCCGTGAACCGGTAGCTGGAGCAAATGTTCAAGTGAAATTTGTAAAAGAAACTGGTGAAGCACTAGCAGGATTGAGTCCATTGACGTTGAGTGGAAATCTAGGTGTTGGATATGATGCAACAAGTGGAAATAATGAAGAGGTTCAAACCGAAATTGAAAAAGCAGCTGCGTTAGGGTATTCAGTCAAAGAAATTCCAGCTAACGTAACTGGAACTTTTACAAATAAAAAGCAAATTGTTGTTTATGTATTTGAAAAAGGTGAAATTCCGGCAGGCGCTGTAACAGTCAACTATGTAGATAAAGATGATGCATCGTTAATTGCTGACTCGGTTAGCCTAACTGGGACGATTGGTGCTCATTACCAATCAGAAGCAAAAATAATTCCAGGTTATCGACTTGTAGAAATGCCAAGCAATGCAAGTGGAAGCTTTACAAATGAAGATCAATCGGTGAATTATCAGTATGAGAAAGCAACTGGTGGAGAAGTGACCATTCGCTTTGTAAATGAAGATGGTGTTGAATTAGCTGAGCCAGAAAAACGAACAGGGTTAGTAGGAGATTCGATTTGGCCTGAAAATAATGCTAAAGAAATTCTGGGCTATACTGTGATTGGCAACAGCCTTCAAGAGCTTAAAGGACAAATATTTACTGAAAACAATCAAACTCTTGATTTAACCTATAAATTTAATTCAACAAATCCAGACATAAAACCAGTTAAAGTCGTTTGTATTGATTTATATGGAAATATCTTGAAATCGAATTTAAAAGTAGTTCAATCAGGTCAAACATTGACAGTCTTAGCCCCAGTAATTGAGAAATACACCTTATTGGGAACTGTAAGTAAAGTAACAGTAAATTGGAGTTTAGGCGATAAAGATCCTGAAACAATTTACTTTACCTATAGAGGAATTGGCAGCAAATAAAAAATTAGTCTAATTCTGAGTACTTAGTTAACTAAGTACTCAGAATTTTTAGATAGTAGGGTGCTGAAAAAATGTATTAAAGAAGGTGAAAAGAAATGAAATTTGAAGAAAAATGGCTAGACGTTGAAATTATAAATATTGAATTTCTCAGCTTCGAAAAAAAACGACACAATCGAGTTTTCATTATTCCTGTAGGCTTAACAAAGAAAGAAATTGTGACTTTTTTACAAAAAGAATTTTATTTAGTCGAAGAATACTTGCATATTGATTTTATTGAAGAAGGTTTTTACTATAAAGGTAACTATTTCTCAACAATAAACCAAGAAAAAAAGATGATATAGGAACATGAATGTTTTAGTTAGATGTTGGAAAAACAATGAGTCGGATTTAAGGCTAGAAGAAAATTGAGTTTTGCAGTATACTAGATATGAAAAGAGAGACATGCGCTAACATGTCCCTCAAATGCTGAGTTTAGATTTACTAGGCTCAATGATTCTAGTTTTGTATTGTAACTCTAACCACATCTTGCCTGAACAGCTTGAGATGTGATCTTTTTTTTACTCTTAATTATTGGTAGCGTGCTTTATTCAGCAGGAATATTCGTTAGCCAATTAATTCTATTTGTAACTACATTTGTTAGAAAAAGATAAATAAGAGCCAGTTCTTGTTAGTTTATTATAAGCTAATGAAGAAGGGCTTTTTTTGCTTGCCAAGATATATTTAAAAGTTCCTTAATTGAATATTAACTATGAATTGATAAACTACTGTTGAACAAAGTAAATGCAATTAAGAGAGGGAAGATGAAAATGAATTATAAAAGTTATGCTTTAGTAGGTGTATGTTTAGCAGTAGTTGGAGGCTATTTATTGAGCCAGAAACCAGTAGGAGCCCATGTGAAAACCGGTCAAAAAATCTCAAATAAAGCGATAGATTCAGACTTAAAGAAATTAGAAAAGGAATATGAAGCTACACTTGGAGTTTATGCAATTGATACAGAAACGAATAAAACCATTAATTATAATGGAGAACAACGTTTTGCATTTGCTTCTACGTACAAAGCCTTGGCAGGTGGGTTAGTACTAGATAAATTTAATTGGGATGAGCTGAATCAGACAATTATGATTAATCAAGAAGATTTAGTTGATTATTCCCCAATTACAGAAAAATATGTTGGGATAGGTATGCCCTTAAAAGATATTATTGGTGCGGCGATGGAATACAGTGATAACACAGCAGGAAATATTCTTTTTGATCAATTAGGCGGACCAGCAGGATTTCAAAAAGAGTTGGAAAAATTAGGTGACCATACAACAGAATCGGTTCGCTATGAACCAGAGTTAAATGAAGCAATACCAGGTGATTGTCGCGATACAAGCACTCCAAAAGCGATTGCGCTGGATTTAAAAAAATTGACTGCAGACAAGACTCTAGCTCCTGATAAATTAACTTTTTATAAAAAGCAGTTAGTTGAGAATAAAACAGGCGGAAATTTGATTCGAGCTGGGATTCCGACAGATATACTTGTTGGCGATAAATCAGGTGCCGCTTCATATGGGACGAGAAATGATATTGCTGTCTTATACCCACCAGACAGAAAACCGATAGTCTTAGTTATCTTTTCAAATAAAACCAACAAGGATGACGCTTATCAAGATGAATTAATTGCAAAATCTGCTAAACTAGTAGGTGATTATTTTAAATTATAGTCGTTAATATTTAGAAATAGTAGATATAGTGAATAAAAAAAAGTCAGCCATTTAGTTTAACTAAATGGCTGACTTTTTTTATGTTAACTATTTAACTCAGTTTGAATAAAATAATTCTTTAGAGCACCTAATAAATTAGCGTGATTTCCTAGTGTTGATTGACAAACAGTTGGACGAACAATCGGATATGGGACTTTTTTAAGATAGCTATCTAAGTAATAGTCAATTAATTCAAATAAGCGTCCTTGTTTACTAATACCTCCACCAATAGTAATCACTTCCGGATCTAGAATGGTTTGTAAATTCATAATTTGCTGTGTCAAAGACTGGCAGTAATCTTCTAGGAGCTTAACTGCTAAAGGTTCTTCATCGTCAACGGCTTTAAAGAAAATCTTTCCATCCATATCTTTCAGAGGAATATCTTTTTCTTCGGCATAGTTTTTTACCAGCATGGGTACACTGTTTCTGTAAGCAAAAAGATCTTTTAATTCGCCAAAATCTTGAGAGGTTTGAATGAAAGAAAATTCACCAGCAGATAAATGGGCTCCTTTTAATAACTGATCATTAACGATAATTCCGCCGCCAATACCTGTACCTAAAACTAAAGCAACTCCATTTGAATGTCCGGCTAAACGACCTTGCCAATACTCGCCCAATGCGGCACATTTTCCGTCATTTTCGATATGAATAGTTGTTTGACAAGCTTCGGTTAAGATATCCCGAATATTGCAATCACGAATAAAAGTTAAAGCTCCACCATGAACTGCATGACCTGTACTAGAGTCAATTAACCCCGGCATGCTTAGAGCAATACCAACAATTGGAAGAGAAGAGAATTCATTTTGAATGTTTTTTAGGCAAGTAATTAATGCTTCAAGGGTTTTCGGACTTTGTTTTTTCCCGGCTTGCGTAATGGTTCCTTTTTCATCCAATAACGCATATTTTACTGCAGTTCCGCCAATGTCGATTCCAATGTAATTTGTCAAATGAATAACCGCCTTTACGAGTAAATTTTTTTAAGCTAGAATAAAGTTAATGATACTACAAAGGAGTGATTTTTGCATGTTCGATTTATTTGATACAGAAACCTATACTGACCTAGATCAACTTTTAATTAAATATATCAATGGGAATTTAGAGCAAGTGGCTTTTATGCGTATTCGAGAATTGGCTGAAGCTGTACATGTATCGCCGGCAACCGTCATGCGCTTTTCCCAAAAAGCTGGATTTGCTAGTTTCCCAGAAATGAAAGTAGCAATTAAAAATTATGTGGAGCAACAAAAAAGCATTTTAAAGAATGAAGAAAGGCGCCGAGGAATTTTGCCATTGGATGTTTTTTCTAATGACTTAGAAGAACAAATTGATCTTATTACAGCAAAATTAATCGAAGCTCCCTTAATTTATTGCTTAGGTATGGGTTCATCTGGCGTTATGGCAGAGTATGCAGCGAAGCAATTTACCACAATTGGTTTGCGTAGTTTTCATGCAACGTCCCTTTATTTACCTTATTTAAAAGAAAGTCAGAAGCACAGTCCAAAGGATGTTACGTTACTTTTTTCTGTTTCCGGTGAAACGTTCGAGATACTTCATATTGCAAATCTTTTAAAAGAGGCAGAGGCATTCTCGGTAAGTATTACCAATCATATTGAGAATCATCTTGCCGGTCTAACGAGTATTAATTTGTCCTATGATACTTCTTATGATCGTTTACAGTATAATGTGGATATTTCTTCTCAATTGCCTGTTGTTTTTATAATTGAGACGTTAGTTAAAAAATTATATTTATTAATGCATTCTGGTAAAAAAGAAGAACTGAATCAGAAATAAAGTTTTTCTGATTCAGTCAATCAACGAATAAATTTAAGTTAGTTTGATTCTGCGAAAGCTTTCTCCTCATCGACTGCACGATTGTCAGCGATACGGAAAAATGGGAACCAAATAATTAAATTTAAGATAAAGACAACAGCGAAAATAATTAAATATTTCCAACCACCTTGTAATCCCATTAAAATTGGAGCAGGAGTGGTCCAAGGTAAGGAAATAAGTGGATTTAATTCGGTAAAGTTTAATAATTTTACTAAAATCCAAGCCGTACTTCCCATAATTAAAGGTGTGATAGCCATTGGAATAAAAAAGATAGGATTTAACATTAATGGAGCTCCAAAAACAAGAGGTTCATTTACATTAAAAATACTTGGTGGCCCAGCTAATTTTAAGAGTTGTTTATACCGTTCAGATTTTGCTGTAAACATAGCAACTACTAAGCCATACGTACTTCCTTGTCCACCAAAGCCATTTCCACATACTTGAGCGATTACTGTGGCTAATAAGAATGGTAATGGTTGACCTTCACGAAAAGCGTTCATATTGGCAACGCTATTAGCAAGCAACATAGGCATCACTACTCCATATACCATGTTGGGATGAATCCCAAAGAACCAAAGCATATTAGCTATAGTAAAGATGATAATAATAGTAATTGGGGATCCTGTTAATGCTTGTAAAGGAGCTTGAATCGAGCCAAAGACAAAAGCAAAAACACTGCCAAAAGGTGTAAAGCTAAATAACAAGCGAATAATAAAGAAGAAAATAAAAATCGCACCTGCTAAAAGAGAAGGACTTAGAGATTCCGCAACATTAGGTGGGACACTGTCCGGCATTTTAACGACTAGATTTTTTTTATTTAAAAAGACATACAAACGCGCAACGATATATCCAACAATAATAGCAACTAACAATCCTGTTCCGCCAGTGTATAAAGTTTGAAAAGCCTCAACATTTGTCGTGCCAGTAACAATTCCTTGTGAAGGGAATTTAGTGACTGCAGTTTCAAGAGTAGGAACTGCAACTTGTTGCGGCATTAAAATAAAGAAACTACCAACTGCTAGTAAACCAGCAGAAAGTGGATTGTAATTTTCTTTTTTAGCATAAACATAAGCAAAGTTAAATACGATAAAAATTGAAATAGCATTGAGAGTAGCACCGATAACTGAATCAAAATGAACCTTTAAGCCAGAACTTTCTACAAATGCAACCCAAGCAGGTATCGGGAAATTTCCGATAATCATTAAGACCGCTGCACCGAGAGTGACGGGTGTCGTCCGCATAAAAGCTTCAGATAGGGCACTAAAAAATTTGCTTTTATTCATCCAATTGGCAATAGGACCTAAAAATTTATTTAAAAAAATTTCTAATTTATCCATCATAATAAAACAACTCCTTATATAGTATATTTAGCCCGCAGTGTAGGCGCGACTAGAAAATAGAAAATTTCAGGAAAAGTGTCTATTTACATTTTTGTCATTTATCTTTTTCTTCAAGAGGCTTGCGAGATGAAATTAGCCTGAATCTATTCTGAAAGACTTGCTCCATTTGTTCGAATGACATCACGATACCAATTAAAACTATCTTTTTTATAGCGTTTTAACTCTTTTTCATTCGTTTCATCGCGATCTACATAGACAAAACCATAGCGTTTTTGATAACCATTTAACCAGCTTAATAAATCGGTAAAACTCCATGTACAATAGCCAAGGACTTCAACGCCATCTGTTATGGCTTCTTGGATAGCTAGACAATGGGTTTTTAAGTAATCAATCCGAGGTTGATCATGAACCTGACCATCTGCTTCTAGCGTATCAAAATCACCTAAGCCATTTTCAGTAATTAAAATAGGTAAATCATAGCGGCTTGAAATGCGACGTAAACTAATTCTTAAACCTGCTGGATCAATTGTCCAGTCCCAATTTGTTTTTTCTAAATAAGGATTTGATACAATTTTATACATGCCAGGCTGGCCTGCTTCTTTTGTTGTTCCTTTTTTACCAGAATAGTTTGCTTCACCAGTCATGGTCACACCATCTAATGGATTACTGGCAATGGTCATAGATTGGTAATAATTCACACCCATAAAATCAGGTTTTCCAGCTTTTAATAAGTCTTCATCACCTGCTTCAAAAACAGGAGCCAGTCCATTTTTTGCTAGATTTTTTAAAGCGACCTTAGGATAGCGACCATAGACGTAAACATCCATCCAAAAATTAGTGAATAAATCCAACATATTTTCGGTAGCGATTACATTTTTCGGCTGACAATCGACAGCATAAGCAGGGCTCATAGCAAAACTAGGACCGATTTTTCCAGGGTATTTTCCATCTCTAAAAGCTTTAATAACAGAAGCGTTAGCAAGATTAGCAATATGATTTGCTGCATACATACGTTTAGGATCTGTTACAGCGGGTGGATGAGAGGCCATTAAAAAGCCGTGCATCATAAAGACATTTTGTTCATTTAGTGAGACCCAATAGTTAACCCGATCAGAGTAGGCATCAAATAAAATTTTTGCATAGTTAGTAAAATCTTGAATAACTTGACGAGATTCCCAACCACCATAAGCATCCTCTAAAGCTTGTGGCAAATCCCAATGATAAAGAGTAACAATCGGTTCAATTCCGTACTTTAAAAGCTCGTTAATTAGGTCGCTATAAAAATCTAACCCTTTTTGATTGATTTCTCCTCGTCCACCAGGTAAAATTCGTGTCCAAGCAATTGAGAAGCGATAGGTTTTTAACCCCTGTTCAGCCATCAAAGCGATATCTTCTTTAAAGCGATGGTAGTGGTCAACGGCTACATCTCCATTACTGCCTTTAAATGTTTTATTTGGAATTCGAACAAATTCATCCCAAACAGATTTTCCTTTTCCATCGAGATTCCATGCTCCTTCGACTTGATAGGCGGCTGAAGCTGAACCCCATAAAAAGTCTTTCGGAAACGGGTCTAATTTTGTGTGTATCATAGTTAGGCTCCTTTAAATAGTAGTCAGATAGAATGTTCCTATCAGCAATTTAATCATAGTATTTCAAAATGAGTATGTAAACCTTTTCAAAAAAGTAGGTAGTTTTATCAGTAATGAAACACCACGTTTCATTAACAAAATTAAGTAGTAAAGAAAAAAGTTGAAAACGTTTGCTTTTTATATTTATTGTGATATAATTTACTTAAGGATTAGTAATCCCATAATAAATGCTAGATTAACGAAAGCCAAGTTAATCGTTCAAAAGCAATCAGAAAGAGGTTGGGATTTTGTATAATCCTTGTCAATTTAATAGAGACTAACAAGCATCCATTATACTATTCTAGTTGTAAGTAAGATAGAATCGTATTCTTATGAAAAATAGGAGCTTGTTAGTCTTTATTTGTATTTAGATTTTAAATTTACATAGAAATGAGCAGAAAAAATGAATTTAGTTGAAAAAGATTTTCGTCTATTTAATCGAGAAGTTGTCCTATTTGTTAAACTAAAGCAACAGTTTGATTATGATGAAATAGAATGGATTAAACAACAATATAAAGAACTTTGGCAAAAATGGAAAAGTTTGAATCTTAAAGCGTATGAAAAGAGTATCCGTTATATCCCTTATAATAAACCAAAAATTGAAAGTTGGACAAATGGTTGGCAAATTAGAAAGCATTATTGGGCTTCTTATCGTATGGAAGGTAGAGAATCTGAAGCAACTTGTATCGGCGTTTTACTGAATAGACAAAATTTCAGGATAACGATTATGTGGCAAAAATATAAAAAAAATCAATCAACTGTGTCTGCTAGTCAATACAATCGGAATTTAAAACAAATAGGTGAGTGGGCTGCTAAAATTAATCAAGATAATTATTTTATTTGGACAACCAAAAGTGATGAGTATGATTCTTATTATAGTTTATCAGATTACTTAACAAATTCTGAGATTCAAGCTACAATAAAAGCTGAGATTGATAAGGACGAAACGTTTCAAATTGGCTACATCCTCAAGCGACAGCCTGAAATTAAAAATGTTGAAGAAGTAGTGACTGAAAAATTAATTGAACTTGGAGAATTATATCAAATTTTCCAATAAGCACACCAAATTGCTAAAATAAAAACTAAATATATGATTTGAGGAGCTAAAAATATGAAGAAAATCAATTATGGCATTTTAAGCACAGCATCGATTGTGCCACGATTTGTTGCTGGTGTGAATGCAAGCCAACATGGTTTTGTTAAAGGCATTGCTTCGCGTTCCATAGAGAAAGCTGAATTGCTAGCCAAGGAGTTAGCTATTCCGAATGTATATGGAAGTTATGAAGCAATTTGCCAAGATCCAGAAATTGAGATTATTTATGTTGCTACATACAATAAGGCTCATTATTCAGCTGCTATGCTAGCTTTAAAAAATGGAAAACATGTCTTACTGGAAAAACCCTTTTGTTTAACTGTAAAAGAAGCTAAGGAATTATTTGCCTATGCAAAAGAGCATAATTTGTTTATTATGGAAGCTCAGAAGGCTGTCTTTTTACCTGCAACTCTTAAAGTAAAGGAGCTCATTGAGACTGGCATAATTGGTAAAATCCGATACGTAAATGCAAGTAGTAGTCATTTAGGTGTTGAACGAATTAAGTGGTTTGATTCTTTGGAATCAGGCGGTGGTGCATTGTTTGGGAGTGGAACGTATCCGTTAGAATATCTACAATTTGTCTTAGGAAATCAATTTTCAAGTTGGACGGGAACTTGCTTAGGAAAACCTAATCAATCTGATTCACAGTGTACATTATCTTTAAAGTTAGGTGAAGATACTCTTGCAACAATTTTTATTACAACCTTAGTCGATGCTCCTAGTGCCTTGACTATCTATGGTGAGAAGGGCTCGATTACTATTCCAAATTATTGGAAGGCAACAGAGTTAACAGTAACTATTAATGGGGAAGAATCAGAAATTTTTAAATTTCCAATGCTAAGCGAGTTTGCTTATGAGGTAGATCATGTAAATAACTGTTTAGAAAAAGGTTTCATTCAAAGCCCGTGGATGTCAGAATCTGTAACTGTTTCGACAATTACGATCATTGAGACAATGTATCAAGAGTGGCTCGGAAATGGATTATTAACAATAAAATAATAGGCGGTGAAGAGACTTATTTTTTGTTAAGTCTCTTTATTTATGTTTTCTGGGAAACTTCCCGTGTTTTGAGAAATAGTCCATATTAAGTAAGCGCTTCCCTTAAGTCTGATAAAGGATTGTATCAAGTTTTTTTAGATGGTATAACTATATTAGGCCTACTAAAACAAACCGGTTTAGTAAACTTTTTTATCATTTTAGTTCTTATGAGCCAGCTCCTCGGAAAAAAGATGAATTCCCCTCAAAGTAAAAAGATACTTTGTGTGTGTTTTCCTATTTTTTCTGTCGGAGTTACCCGTCTCAACAAACTTTTTATTACAAAGGAGATTGCATTTATGATGGAAAAAATTCAGCGCTTTGGTGGCGCGATGTTTACACCCGTATTACTTTTTTCTTTTTCAGGAATTATGCTGGCTTTAACTATCATCTTTAAAAATCCAATGCTCGTTGGCAGTATTGCGAATGAAGGCACTTTTTGGTACAACGCATGGTCTGTTGTTGAAAGTGGAGCTTGGACTGTTTTTAATCAAATGGAATTATTATTTGTAATTGGCTTGCCGATTGGTTTAGCTAAAAAGGCGAATGCTAGAGCAGCGATGGAAGCTGTTGTCACATATTTAACTTTCAATTACTTTGTTGGAAGTATATTAGAACATTTTGGGAAAACGTTTGGTGTTGATTATGCTGGTAGTGCTGATAGTGGCACTGGTCTTAAGATGATAGCAGGAATCAAAACATTAGATACAGGTATTGTTGGAGCTATCTTAATTTCAGCGATAGTCGTTTGGATTCATAATCGTTATTTTGATGTGAAATTACCAGAATTTTTAGGTATTTTTCAAGGATCTTCATTGGTTGTCATTATTGGATTCTTTATGATGTTACCAATCGCTATTTTAACAGCCTGGATTTGGCCTAAAATTCAATTAGGTATTGGATCTATGCAAGGATTCTTAGCAGCCTCAGGTGTTTTTGGTGTTTGGCTCTATACTTTCTTAGAACGAATTCTGATACCAACAGGTCTGCATCATTTCATCTATACACCATTTATTTTTGGTCCAGCGGTTGTTGAAGGTGGGATTACCAGATACTGGATGGATCATCTAAATGAATTTTCTAGATCAACTGAACCTTTAAAGAAACTTTTTCCAGAAGGTGGATTTGCTCTTCATGGAAATTCAAAAATATTTGCAGCACCAGGGATTGCGGCAGCCTTTTATGCCACTGCTAAACCTGAAAAACGTAAAAAAGTGCTGGCTATCTTGATCCCTGTTACACTAACAGCTGTCTTAGCCGGAATTACTGAACCTTTAGAATTTACATTCTTATTTATTGCGCCAGTACTATTTGTTGTTCATGCATTATTGGCAGCAACAATGGCAGCAACCATGTATGCTTTTGGTGTCGTTGGTGATATGGGTGGTGGATTTATTGACTTATTGGCGAAAAATTGGATTCCATTAGGAGCAAATCATTGGCAAACTTATGCGATTCAATTAGTCATTGGTTTAGCTTTTACAGCAATCTATTTCTTAGTTTTCCGCTTTTTAATTTTAAAATTCAATTTTGCAACACCGGGACGAGAAGCAGATACGGCGGATGTTAAATTATATAGCAAGAAAGAATACAAAGAAAAAATGGCAGGTGCTGGTGGCCCAGTAATAGAGGGGGCAAATCAATATACAGAAGCGGCAGCAATCTATTTGGAAGGACTTGGCGGTTCGGATAATATTGCTAATATGAACAACTGTGCTACTCGTTTGCGTATTGGAGTACATGATGAAACACTTGTTCAACCGGATGAAGTCTTTAGAGAAGGCGGTGCCCACGGTGTCGTACGCAATGGTAATGCTTTTCAAATAATCGTAGGTTTATCTGTTCCACAAGTTCGTGAACAATTTGAAAATTTACTAAAATTCAATCAAAATCTTGAAGGAGATGGACAATAATGAAAAAACATTCAATCGTAGTCGCAGGAGGCGGTAGTACCTTTACCCCAGGAATTGTCTTAATGCTATTAGCAAATTTGGAAAAGTTACCGATTCGTCAAATTAAGTTTTTTGATAATGATCCAGCAAGACAAAAACAAATAGCAGATGCCTGTGCGGTCATTATTAAGGAACAAGCACCGGATATCAAATTTGTAGCAACTAGTGACCCAGAAACAGCCTTTACAGATGTTGATTTTGTGATGGCTCACATTCGAGTTGGAAAATATGCGATGCGCGAAAAAGACGAAAAAATTCCTTTGAAATATGGTGTTGTTGGTCAGGAAACTTGTGGACCTGGTGGAATTGCTTATGGCATGCGTTCAATTGGTGGTGTGCTAGAATTAGTTGATTTTATGGAAAAATATTCTCCAGATGCTTGGATGCTAAATTATTCAAATCCGGCAGCCATTGTAGCCGAGGCAACTAGAAAACTTCGTCCAACTGCAAAAATATTAAATATTTGTGATATGCCTATCGGGATTGAAGAACGTATGGCTCATAGCATCGGTTTGAAATCTCGCAAAGAAATGGTTGTGCGTTACTACGGATTGAACCATTTTGGTTGGTGGACCGACATTAGAGACCTAAAAGGTAATGACTTAATGCCACAAATTAAAGCACATGTTGCCGAACATGGTTATGCCTTAAAAGAAGAAGTTGAAGCCTCTCAGCATACGGATGCTAGCTGGATGCACACGTTTAGTAAGGCTAAAGACATTTATGCTCTTGATCCAGAAACATTACCTAATACGTATTTAAAATACTATTTATACGCTAGTGATGAAGTAGCTCATGCTAATCCTGAATACACGCGTGCCAATGAAGTGATGGCTGGACGAGAAAAGCATGTTTTTAGCGAATGTAACCGAATTGCAGAATTAGGTTCAACTGAAGGCTCGACTTTAGAAATAGATGAACATGCTTCTTATATTGTCGATTTAGCGCGTGCTATTGCTTATAATACCCATGAACGGATGCTATTGATTGTCGAAAATAATGGCGCAATTGTAAACTTTGAAGAAACCGCTATGGTAGAAGTACCATGTATCGTTGGAACAAATGGTCCAGAACCACTTGTCCAAGGCAAAATTCCACGCTTCCAAAAAGGTCTGATGGAACAACAAGTTGCAGTTGAAAAATTAGTTGTTGAAGCGTGGGCAGAAAAATCTTACCAAAAATTATGGCAAGCAATAACAATGTCTAAAATTGTCCCAAATGCAACTGTTGCAAAACAAATTTTGGATGAATTGGTTGAAGTCAATCAAGAATTTTGGCCAGAATTAAGTTAAATTAAATTTCTAGCAATCAGGAAGATACTGTGATGGTATATTCCTGATTTCGCTATAATTAAATAAAGCAATGATGGAGATATTCAGCGATTATAGAAAAACAACCTTTCTTTTTTTTAGAGTCTTAACTTAATGGTATACTGAGTATAAAGACTTGTAGTCGTATTAATGATGTTCTTGGATGAGCAAATTACTCAGTAAAAAGATGGGTATATTTGGTGAATGACACATACCTAATTTCCCGATAGTGAGTAAACTCAGCGAGTATTTTTATCATTTAAACGACTTATATAAAGGGGAGATTTAAAATGGAACTAGAAGCGCTGGTAAACCAGTACCACGACAAATTAAACGAAAATGATTTAGCTATTATTTCTTATGTATTAATGCATAAAACACAATGTGAAACGTTGAGTATTGTTGATTTAGCAAAACTTTGTCATACATCTAAATCATCTATTTTAAGATTAACACAAAAATTAGGATTTTCTGGTTTTAGTGAATTCAAATACAGTTTAAAAAAAGCAAGCAAAGAAAAAGCTCCTAAGTTGAATTTATTAGATTTACAAAGAGAAGATATGGAAGCTACATTAAAATTGATGCAGCAAACAGATGTTGCAACGATTGTTCAAAAAATGCATCAAGCAGATCGGATTATTGGTTACGGAACAGGTTGGGGACAGCAAAATGCAGTTAAAGAGCTAAATCGGAATTTTATGGGGTGCGGTAAATATATGTTATCTATTCCCGCGAAAACTGAATTTGATTTGAATATGCCAATCATTACTAAAAATGATTTCGTCGTAATCATCTCATTAAGTGGAGATGCGAAAGATTTGGAACAAAATATTCAAACATTAAATTTACGTGGAGTGCCAATTTTATCTATTACCACCTTTAAAAATAATTATTTAGCCTCACTAGCACCATTCAATCTCTACTATCAAGTCTCTCCTATGCATCAAACAGAAAGGAACGAGATGGTCTCTTTTATCACCTTAAATTTAGTTTGTGATGCGTTATTTAGAGAGTATGCTTCCTATCTAATTGAGAGTGGAGAACTGTAACCAAAAAAATAATCAGAAAAGAGGACAGATGATAAGATGAATGAGAAAAATCAGGTCATTACAAAAGTCAGAAAGATGTCATTTTATTCAAGTTTAATTGCTTATTGGCTGATTTTGCCAATTCTATTCAGTTTCTATTTAGCCATGAAAATGTTGATGATGGGAATTGATTTTCAAACACTGTTAACTCAAAATTTAACTGTAACAGTCTTATTACTGATAGCTCTTTTGAATCCATTTTCAGCTTATTTTCTATTAAATACTACGGAAAAAGATAGGAAACGTAATCAACCAGTTGGTTTTTATTTGAAAGCGATGTTGGTTCAGCAACTATTAGTGGGGAATTTAGTCGGAGCTGTTTTAGTTTTTTTTAGTTTTCGAGAAATGCCCTATTCGCAAGATGGAGTAGATTCACAAATGAAAATGACTAGCGTTTATATACTAGTTGGTATACAATATATACTATCATTAGTTGCTATTTTTGCACTATGGATGATGGTTAAAAATGGTAGTTAAATTTTTGGAAAGTAGGGATAGCAATGTTTGGATTTTTTAAGAAAAAAGAAGCTAAAAAAGAAGAGACTAAAACTCCAGTTACATCAGTTAGTATAGAAGGAACGTTATTTTCACCAGCAAATGGAAAAGTTATTGCCATTGGCGAAGTTTCAGATCCAGTTTTTGGCGAAAAAATGATGGGAGACGGTTATGCTGTTGTACCCACTGACGGAAAAATTTATGCACCAGTAAATGGAAAAGTGACAAGCGTATTTCCAACTAAACATGCCATTGGTTTATTGATGGATAATGGTACAGAAGTATTGTTGCACATGGGATTAGACACAGTTGAATTAAAAGGCGCTCCATTTGAAATAGCTGTTACAGAAGGGCAAGTTGTCACACCTGAAACATTAGTAGCAACTGTTGATTTAGATGCACTAGCTACAGCTGGAAAAGATAACGCAATGGTTGTCGTAATTACAAATATGGATAAAATTGCAAGTTTTGCAGTAACTGAATTAGGGGAAACAACTGCTAGTAAAGCAATTGGGACTTTTACAACAAAAGGATAATTAGCAAGAAGGTTGAAGACTTAAAAAGTTTTTAGCCTTTTTGTTTATAGAGTAGATCTTCTAGTGTTATTCTTGAGGCTACTGATTAAAAGAAAAACTGGAGGACTAAGAATGAAAAACTATCAAACTTTACTATTTGATGTAGATGATACATTATTAGATTTTGGAGCAGCAGAAGACAATGCCTTACGTTTATTATTTGAGGAACAAAAAGTTTCCTTAACTGTTGAAATTGAAAATTATTACAAAAAGATGAATAAAGGTATGTGGCAAGAATTTGAATTGGGGAAATTAGATCGTGACGAACTAGTGAATACACGATTTTCAAAATTATTTAAAGCTTTTGGTCAAGAGGTTGATGGGGTTTTATTGGAACAAAAGTATCGTGGTTACCTAGAAGAAGGACATGAGTTAATTGATGGAGCGCAGTCACTGATTCAAAACTTAAAAAAAGAGTATGATTTATATATTGTAACAAACGGTGTTTCTAAAACACAATACAAACGTTTACAGGATTCTGGGCTACATTCAGCATTTAAAGATGTCTTTGTCTCTGAAGATACTGGTTATCAGAAACCGATGAAAGAATATTTTGATTATGTTTTTGCACGAATTCCTAACTTTAAGCGAGAAAATAGTTTAATCATTGGAGATACTTTAGGTTCTGATATTTTAGGTGGCAAGAATGTCGGTATGGATACATGCTGGTTCAATCCTACGAATAAAAGCAATACAAGTGAAATTGTCCCTACTTACCAAATTGCAGAATTAGAAAAACTATACGATATTCTAAATTAAGTAGTAAAAAATAAAATTGAGGCTAGAGACAGGATTGTCTTTAGTCTTTTTCTTATGTAGTTCTTTATTTAATGTCGAAAGAAAATAAAATGGTATAATTATAAAAGAAATAAAATTAAGTGGAGGTGAGTAAATGAATTTAATTCAAGAAAATCAGCGGACCTTAGAACATATTTTTCCAAGCTATCAAACCAGTGAAGGGAAAGCGCAGGTTCTTAAAGAAACTGAAGAATTATTTACTCAATTTAAGCAACAACATTTTCTATATCCAATCCGCTATCAACTTAAAAAAAATACTTTCCATATCAAATTAAAACGTGATTATTCAATTGCGCCTAGTCTGGAAGTTACGTCAATTAATGAAGTAGTTCCAGTGTGGAAATATAAGTTAGATCAAGAATTAATGAAATTAGAGAAACGAACAAAAAAAGTATTTTTAAGTGATTTTGGTGGTATTGCAGATGGAAAAACAGATTGCACAAAAGCCTTTAAACGGGCGTTTTCTGTTGGCTATCGTCATGTCATTCTCTCCTCTGGAACCTATCTTACGAGAGGTCTTAAAATTCCATCTAATGTAATTTTAGCTGGGGAAGGATCAGCAGAAACTTGCTTGAAACTACATCCAGAAGCACCAAAGTCGGAACAATTGCTGACAAATAAATCTCATTTTAAAGGCAATCATCATATACAAATAAAAGGGATATCACTGGATTGGAATGTTGAGCGTTTGACCAAAGGAGAAACAACAGCAACAGGAGGAATCGCTTCAAGCGGAATTACCTTAGCTCATGTTAAATACGCACGAATTGTTGATGTAGTAGTTAAAAATCCTGGTTTACATGGGGTGGACATTACGTCGCCTGCCTATAGTTATGCTGGCGACGGGACACGTTCTAGACTAGGTAGTCAGTTTATTTGGGTGGATCAGATTGAGGCCTTTGGCTTTGGTGATGATGGCATCACAACTCATCACAGTAAAAATATTTTGATTTCTAATTGTTATTTACACCATCCAAGTGGTTTAGCACATCGAACAGGTTTTTCAAATTCAAATGGGATTGAGATTGATGATGGATCGGAACATATCAGTTTAGTAGGTAACCGAACAGCTTATTGTTTTGGTGGAGTTGAAATAAAAGCCCATGAAACTAGTTCTGCAGCTTCAGATACACAAATTTTCGGACATTTTTCGTATCGCGACAATCGTTCTTATAATTTTAGACATATCGGTCATCATAAAGATCAAGACTTATTATCTCAGTCAGCATACGGCATTCGAGCTAGTTTTTTAGCTGCGTATTATCCACAAAAAACAGATTTATATAAAGCCTCTGAACCAAGAGGCATAGTAGTATCTGCTTATCAGCGAGTAGTGGTTAATCAATTTATTGCTCGAGAAGAACCTACTACTAATCACGAAAAAGTAGCGATTGCTATCCAATATCGAGCACGAGACGTTCGGATTGTGAATAGCCAGTTGAAAAATTACTATGGAGCGAAGCAGCCAATTAAAATTAGTAAAGACACAAGTGACATATATATAATCTAGATTTTAATAAAATAAAAATACGGTTACACCAAGAAGATTATTCTTTGGTGTAACCGTATTTTCTAATCTGCTAAATTATCTAAATCATCAACAGCTAATACCCTAGTCGTTAAGGGTTCAGGTGATAAAAGAATAGCAAGAATTTTTTTGGCAATTGTATCAACAGAGATAGGTTTAATTTGCGTGACAAAGACAGACAAAAGTGGGATTTTCAACAAAAATTCTAAAGCCCATTTAGCTCGGATAGACGAGGGTCTTCCCGCGCCTACTATTAATCCCGGTCTGATAATAGTTAAAGGTAAAGGCATTGAAATCAAACTCTGTTCTGCTTGACGTTTTGCTTCGATATATTTAGTAGGACCAGCATTAGCAGATAAAAAAATAAAATGTTGTAATCGATCATTATCTGAAGCAACTGTTCCAATTATTTTTGCTGAGTCGGCAATCATTTTTTGATAAGTAATTCCTTCTTTTGGACGTTCTTTAATAATACCAACTAAATCAATAATAGCAAAGGCGTGAAGTAAGTGAGCTTGCCAATCTTGTGAAGTGAAAATATCTGCTTGAACCCATTCAATTGGTGCATCCCTTAAGCTTTTCAGCAGTTTATTTGAAGGGGGGCGCCCATGTTTTGAAATACTTACAATTGTCCAATTTTCAGTTAAAGCAGTCTGACAAATAACTTGTCCTAAAAAACCACTACCACCAATAATCACTAATTTTTTTAGTTGTATCATACTCTCCCTCATTTCTTTTATAACTCTATATTCATACTATACCAAATAAGTTCAGTTTTTTTTAAGAAAAGGCTTTGAAAGATTAGGAATTTAGTAAATTTTTAACTGTTGTATTGTAATTAGACGAAAGAGCGCTTGACAAATGCTAGCAACCTCGCTAAGTTTTTTACTGAATAGAAGTGTGGTAGAGTAGGAGCAGTCACCAACAGAAAGGATGATTTAAAATGAAAATAGTTAAACCAAAACAAACAATAACGGCTTTAGTAGAAGATCAAATTGTAAAAATTGAAGAGGTTGAGTCACATACACATTATAAAAAATGTCAAATTACGAGTAATTTTGGTATAAAGAAAATAAATGAAGTCATTTTTGAAAATTGTACCTTTGACCGATTAGATTTTAAGCAAATGGAGTTTTTAGATGTTACTTTTGACAACTGTAATTTAGCAAGTGGCGATTTTAGTGAAAGTTTAATTTACCGAAGTGAGTTTAAGAATTGTCAATTAAGTGGAGCAAATTTTATTGATAGTAAGCAAAAAAATGTTAAATGGCAAGGTTGTTTGTTAAGTTATGCAAATTATTCTAGTAGCAATATGGAAAGTGTTCATTTTATTGAAGGGCGAATTACAGAGAGTTATTTTCAAGATTCTCAGTTGAAAAATGTGATCTTTGAAGAGATTAATGCGAACGGAGTAGATTTAGTAGGTTCTAAGTTGATAGGTTTAGATATTTCAAAGGCTCATTTTGATTTTTTAAATTTGGATATTTCCTTAGCAAAAGGCTTGAAAATTGGATATGATCAAGCGTATAAATTGATTACATTGAGTGGAATTGAAATTGTCGGATAAAAAAACGAATGCAAAAGAAAATGAGAATTTTATCATAATAAGTTAAACTCATTGACCCAATAAAAAAAGCGTGTTAAGATTCTAAACATCAAACACATTAATACTTTAACGCGTTGAAGAGTCAAAGTAGATTAACTATCTTAGTTTCAGAAAATTGGTGGGAGCTGCGAACCAATCGAGATAATTAATTGAATTACGGGCTTGGAGCATCTTTACTTAAAAAATAAAGACGGAACTGGGCCGTTATTCCAATTGAGAGAGAAATAAGTAATTATTTCTAATTAGGGTGGTACCGCGAAATAATAAATTCGTCCCTGTTGTAGTTCGCTACAGCAGGGATTTTTGCTGTGGTTCTTGCTGCTTCAGCAGCTTAGAACCACAGTATGCATCGACCTGAAGGGGCGGATGTAATCCGAAAATGTTGGTTTTTATGGTTCTTGCTGCTTTGTCATGGTTCTTGTTGCTTTAGCAACTTAGAAACATGATACACATCCATCAAAGATGGACTGTGTTCAATTTTTAGAACCACAGTATGCATCGGCCTGAAGGGGCGGATGTAATCCGAAGAAAGACAAGACAGATGTCAAAGAGATTTGTGAATGTTGCACTTGCAAAGCCCAAATCGAAATAGCAATGAAATTTCGAGGTGACAAAAAGCGTAACATCAAATTTCCCTATTTTCTTGCCAGAGCTACCCGGCTCAATAAACTTTTTATCAAGGCTAGTTTTTATGAGCCAGTCCTTCGGAAAAAAGATAAATTCCCAAAAAAGTAAAAAAACACTTTTCTTGGAATTTTCTATTTTTCTGCCAGGCCTAAACGGCTCAACAAACTTTTTATTTAGGAGATGGAATGGAAAATGTTGAAGTTAAACAGTACAGCAGGAGGAATTATTGGATATCGTTGCTCAAACTAAATCAACTTAAAAATTAGTTAGGAGAGATGATAGATATGGAAAAGCAACAGTCATTTAAAGAAGCGTTAGGTATATTAATCTTATTATTAGTCGTTATTGGCGTAAGTGTCATTAAATTTGGAGTTGCTCCACAAACACCTTTAATTATTGCCATTGGTTTATTAATATTATGGGGGAGATTTAGAAAGAAATCGTGGGATTCAATTCATAAAGGGATTCAGGAGGGGATTTCAACTGGATTAGTTCCAATGATTATTTTTATCTTAATTGGAGCCTTAATTGGTATTTGGATTGCCGCAGGGATCATCCCATCTATGATGGTATTTGGTTTTAAAATTTTAAATCCGGGTATTTTTGTACCCTCAGTTTTTATTATTTGTGCGATTGTTGGGACTTCAATTGGGAGTGCTTTTACAACAGTTTCAACTGTTGGAATCGCTTTGTTAGGTATGGGAACATCAATGGGCTTTAATCCTGCTTTGGTTGCAGGTGCAATTGTATCGGGAGCAGTTTTTGGTGATAAAATGTCGCCTTTATCAGATAGTACAAATTTGTCAGCAGCTGTATCAGGCGTCGACTTGTTCCGTCACATTAAAAACTTGATGTGGACAACAGTTCCTGCATTGATCATTTCATTAATTTTATTTTTTATTTTAGGTAACGGTGAAACACATGCAAGTACAAGCAATATTGATGAATTAGTCAAAACATTAACCGCTAATTTTTCAGTCAATATATTTGCGATTATTCCAATAGTTGTCATGTTTGCCTGTTCTTGGAAAAAAATTCCTGCAATTCCGACTTTATTATTAAGTATTATTGTAGCACTTGTGATGTTGGTGATTGAACATTCAGGACTTAACTTTACCGAAATTTCAAGTATTATTCAAGATGGATTTATTGCACAAACAGGAGATAAAAATATTGATGCATTACTATCTCGCGGTGGTGTTCAAAGTATGATGTGGTCAATTTCATTAATTATTTTAGCATTAGCATTAGGGGGATTGTTGGTTGAATTTAAGATTATTGATTCAGTCATGGCCCCAATTTCTAATTCACTTAACTCTACTGGCAAATTAATTTTAGCGACAGCATTATCTTGTATAGGGGTTAATTTATTAGTAGGAGAACAATACTTATCCATTATTTTACCTGGTAAAGCCTTCAAAAATTCTTTTGACAAGGCTGGTTTACATCCTTTGGCGATGTCTCGTGTGTTAGAAGATGCAGGGGCAGTTGTGAATTCGTTAGTTCCTTGGAGTGTCAGTGGTGTGTTTATTGCAGGTGCTTTAAGTATTCCAACAATTGATTACTTACCGTTTGCTTTCTTTTGTTTACTTTGTCCAGTCATTACAGTATTTTGTGGTTTTACAGGTATTGGAATTCAAAAGAAAAAAGAATCAAGTATTGCAAAAGAATTACGAGAAGTATAATAAGTTAATCCCAAAAAGGCTAAGATTTTTCTTAGTCTTTTTCCTTTTCTTAAAGTATCAGCTAGAATAATTAGGAGAAAGTGTGTAGAATAAATGAGTAAGACAATTTAGGAAAAGTAGGTGTTCAGTGAATGAAGCAAAAAAAAGGCATTTTATTAGCCAATCTTGGAACTCCAGATAAGCCTGAAAAGAAAGAAGTTCGAGCATTCCTTAAATTATTTTTAGCAGATAAGCGTGTCATTGATACGCCTCGGTATATTTGGTTACCAATTTTACACGGCATTATTTTAAACACACGTCCTAAAAAATCTGCTAAACTTTATAAAGAAATATGGCGCACAGAAGGTTCACCATTATTGATTTATACGAAAGAACAAACGCGCCAATTACAAGATCGTTTTCCAGATGTAGTGGTTCGCTTCGGCATGTCTTATAGTCACCCTTCAATTGTGACATCCTTAACAGAGATGGATGATTTAGGCGTAACGGACTTAACTATTATTCCATTATATCCACAATATTCTACAACGACAACAGCGTCTATCTACGATGCTGTCGCAACTTATTATTTAAAAAAAGAAAATATACCTAGCTTACATTTTATTCGAGAATTCACAGAACACCGTCTATACATTGATTTATTAGTAGATCAAATAAAAACTGAACTTGCTAAACATCCAGTTGATCATTTGCTGTTTTCTTATCATGGAATTCCAGTTTCATATGCAGAAAAAGGGGATCCTTATCCAGAACAATGTGCAGCAACGACCAAAGCCGTTATGGCTAAACTCAAACAAAAGATAGCTTATTCAGAAACCTATCAATCAAAATTTGGTCCAGCTGAATGGTTAACACCAGCAACGGATGCGACTCTAAAAAGGTTGCCTATAGATGAAGGCGTGAAAAAAATCATGGTGATTACACCAGGTTTTGTATCAGATTGTTTAGAGACAATCGAGGAAATTGAATCTGAAAATCGTGGGTACTTTATGGAAAACGGTGGTGAAGAATTTTATTACATTCATCCTTTTAATGAGGATCCGCGATTCGTTGATTTATTGGCCCAACTAGTTAGTGATAAATAAATACAACTAAAATTGAGGAAATGAAAAAGAAAGCTTGCGACTTATTCTTAGGCATGGTATAGTACTTACATGCGATGAGTTGACTCAACCAGGTAACTTCGGTTATTCCGCTGCGGCGGCTAGTGGTTGAACAAAGGCAGGGCGTTGGTACTTCGAGTACAACTACAGGATGTAGATGCTTAGCTCCCTCTGTATTGTGGAATTCATGGAGTTTGTTTATGCAAATAAATACTGCCGGAAAAAGCACTGACATTTATGTCAGTGCTTTTTTCTTTGTTTTTTAATTAATGAAAGAGCTAATAGTTATTTAATTGAAGGTGCGTTTTTTATAAAATTACGATAGCTTTCTACCATTTCTTTTGACTTAGTATAGTGTAAATAATGTTCACCTTCAAAAATTTCTACTTTCCCGTAGTTTAATCCTTTAATTTGCTCTTCATGTTTTGGCTCCCATCCCTCGGTATCCTTAATACTTGCTTCTGCTAAGAAAAAAAGAACAGGTAGTTCTTTAGGAAAGTTCATATTTTTAGCAGTATTAAAATTACCTTCCATTTGTTCGCCTTCACTAAGAATGGCTACATTCATAGTGTTTTTTAATGAAATTAATCTAATTTGTTCTTTTGTTTTGGAATCTACATCAGGAGCCATCAAGGAATCGGGTTTTAGCAGCAATCTAAAAACGCCTAAATCACGTAATAATTTATAGCTGCTAGCAGGAAAAGGGTCAACTGATTGAGTAGGAAAGCTTGTATCAATTCCAACAAAAGCAGTAACTTCATCAGGGTAAGTTCGGCTATAGTCTAAACCATAAATCCCAGCAATTGAATGTCCCATAAGTGTATAAGATGTAATGTCTAATTTTTGCAAAGTTTCATGAATTTCAGAAACAATATTTTTAGTTGAACGTTCTGAAGTTGGAAGGTCACTTAATCCATACCCAAGAGGTTCTACGACGACGACTTTATAGTAGGCTTTTAGTTCATTTACTAAAGGTGTGAAATCTAAAGCAGGAGCAGCAGTGCCAAAACCAGGAAGTAAAACAATGGTTTCTTGACCATTGCCATGAATACTCACATTTATTTTTTTATCATCAACAGAAATTTTTTGTCCATAATCTGTAATTTTTTTATCATCTAATCGATTTAAAATTTTATTTGTCACAAACATTCCTGCAACTATAATGATAACTACTAGTAAAAAACTGATTATTATTTTTAATGAAATTCGTCCTATTTTTTTGATCAACATAGTACCATCCCTTTTCAATTTAATTTGTTTAAATGAGCATTTAGTTCAACTTTCAAATTATTTCCCAGGTAATAATTTCTTTTCTCTGGGATACATTTATTCTACTAGAAAAGGTAAGATTCGTTTTATATTAAGCGTGAATGGTAGAAAAATGACGATGAAATGTAACTATAGCTTGCAAAAAAGTGTTTTTTCTTTTCATTAGTTGCTATAATGGCAGAAGTTGCGGTTTTCATGTAATTATTTTTATAGAGTAAACGCATACTGAAGTGGAAATTTTTTTCATTTATTTTCCTACTTTTTTTGCCGAGCCTAAACAGCTCAACAAACTTTTTATTCAGGCTAGTTCTTATGAGCTAGTCTCTCGGAAAAAAGATGGAATTTCGAGGTGACAAAAAGCGTCACATCAAATTCCCCTATTTTTCTGCCGAGCCTAAATAGCTCATCAAACTTTTTATTAAAGGAGATTCAAGTTAATGAACACCAATATAATCGGGATCGTGTTATCTTTTAGTTTTATTTTTATCGTGTTAGCGCTTGTAACAGTTAGTCAAAAGAAAGCTAATTTAAGTGAGGAATTTTCTAGGAAAGCCATTCATATAGCTGTCGGAAATTGGATTTTAATTGCTGTTTATTTTTTTGATTCAATTTTATGGGCCGCTTTTGTTCCACTGTGTTTTATTGTCTTAAATTATATTTCATATAGGAAGCAATTATTCAAAGCGATGGAACGCAGTGCAGATGATTCTTTAGGGACTGTTTGGTATGCTGTATCTTTATTTGTTTTAACTGTAGTGGCTTTTTATTTAAATATGCCTTTTATCGCTATTGGTGGTATTTTATCAATGGCTTATGGTGATGGATTTGCTGCTGTTATAGGAAGTAAATGGGGGAATTTAACCTACCCAGAAAAATTCGGAAAAAAATCATTAGAAGGCGCAGTGACGGTCTTTATCTTTATTTTTTTAATTACTAGTATTCTTGCTTATCTTTATTTGCCAGTGAATAGCCTTTTAGTAGGCTTAGTTTGTGGCTCAATCGGGACGATTTTAGAATTGTTGACGCCTAATGGCTTTGATAATTTGTCAGTTCCATTGAGTATTGGAGCACTCCTTTATTTGTTTACAATTGGTTCAACGATGACAGGGTTGATTCTAAATACGACACTGACAATCTGCATTTTATTTTTAGCTTGGGTTGTCGGAGCGTTAACAGCTAAATCTTGTGTGACATCATTTATCTTAGGAATGTCCCTTTATTTATTAGGAGGTTGGCTCGTTTATGCTGGCTTAATTGTCTTTGCTATTTTAGGCAGTGGAATTAGTAAAATAGGGCGCCAAAAAAAGCTTGATGCAGCTGCATTACATGAGCGGGAAGGAACTAGAGGCTCAGTTCAAGTATTAGCCAATGGCTTACCAGCATTATTCTTTGCAATTATTTATTTTGTTACCCAAGTTGAGGCTTTTCAACTTGCAGCGCTGACGACTTTTGCAGCAGCAAATGCAGATACGTTTTCTTCGGAAATTGGTATGCTTAGTCAGAAAAATCCAATCTCTATTTTAACATTTAAACGCTTGGCTAAAGGTTTATCTGGTGGGGTTAGTTTTTTAGGTCTCGTTAGTGGCTTGATTGGTGCGTTATTGATTGGTAGTTTAGCGCTAGGGAGTTATCCGATTAGGATTATTTTATTGATTAGTTTAATCGGTTTTTGTGGTACGTTAATTGATAGTATTCTAGGCAGTACTTTGCAAGCCAAATATCAAATTGGCAAGAAAATCACAGAACAGACAACTGAAAATGGACAGAAGTTAAAGCGAATATCAGGATACTCAGTTATCAATAATGATGTCGTCAACTTTATTAGTGTGCTATTAACAGGTATTTTGGCTTGTTTCGTGTTTAATTGAAGTGTTATTTTAAAAGAATAAGTCCAGTAAGAAATCAAAAATTTACAAAAAAAATACATTGAATTGCTTTACTTCCATAAAACCTATGTAATAATGAGAGTAAGATTAAGAAAGGACTATCATCATATGCCTAAACAACGCCTTTACATTATTTCTTTGGATGCTTTTGGTAGCCAAGATTTAGAGTATGCAAAAAACTTACCTAATTTTAAACGATTATTAGCTCGTAGTGCACTTGTTTCAGAAGTTGAAACAGTTTATCCGTCATTAACTTATATGGCCCATACATCAATTGTGACTGGGGTTTATCCCAATAAACATGGCATCATTAATAATACCTATTTGCAACCACATTTAGATTCGCCAGATTGGCACTGGTACGCAAAGGATATCAAAGTTCCCACTTTGTTTGATGTTGCTCATCAAGCTGGATATAAAATTGCAAGTTTGCTTTGGCCAGTTACAGGACGAAGTAAATCTATTCATTGGAATTTTGTTGAAATATTTCCAAATCGTAAATGGAAAACTCAAATAGGAGTTTCTTTATGGTCTTCAAGTCCTAAGTATATCTTCGATTTAAATAACAAATTTGGAAAATTGCGCAATGGAATTCAACAACCTCAATTGGATGAATTTATTACTGCATCAATGGTTGATACGATAAGAACAAAAAATCCAGATTTATTTGCAGTTCATTTAGTTGATTTAGATAGTACACGCCATAAATATGGTGTAAATACGCCAGAAACTCAGGCTGCTATTCAGCGGATGGATCAGCATCTTGGCCAGATGATTGTGGCTATGGAAGAAAAAGGTATTTTTGATGATACGGTTATTGCAATTCTAGGTGATCATTATCAAATTGACGTCCATACGGTCATTCGCTTAAATCAATTATTTAAGGAGCAAGGATGGATAACCTTAAATAAAGATGGAAAAATTAAAGACTGGCAAGTTATTGCAAAAGGAGCAGATGGTTCTTGTTATATTTACACTCAACCACATATTGATTTATCCGAAGTTAAAGCTGCTTTAGGTAAACTAGAAAAAGAAATTGATCATATTTATACTGGTGAAGAAGCGGCTGCTATGGGAGCTGATTCAGCTTGTCAATTTTTAATCGAAGCAAAAAGTGGCTATTATTTTGAAAGCGGGATAAACGGACCTTTAGTTGAAAAAACAGCAGAAAATCCTACTTTACTCAAAGGCACTCATGGATTTAGTCCTAAAAAAGAAAATTATACTACAACTTTATTTATTAGTGGTCCAGGAATCAATTCAGCAGCTAAAATTCCATACGCACATTTAATAGACGAGGGACCAACTTTTCTACATGCAATCGGATTGAGTTACCCTCAACCAGTTGATGGGCGAATTTTAATCGAATTATTTAATGAAGTCAATTAAACTGAAATGGATGTGAAGGAATGGAGCAAATTAAACAAAGTGAGAACGATCGCTTTCGTTACACTAAATTAGAGCGTAGTTGGATTATGCAAGATTGGGCCAACTCAGCATACTCAGTAATGATTACAACGGTCGTATTCCCTTTATTTTTTAAGGTAGTTTCTGAAAATGGTGGCTTAAGTGATGCCACTTCAACAGCATATTGGGGCTATGCAAATTCTTTAGCCACTTTAGTTGTATCTCTTTTAGCTCCGTTGTTAGGTGCAATTGCCGACTATAAAGGCTATCGTAATCCTTTATTTACTCTTGCAACAGGATTGGGTGTCGTGGCAACACTAAGTTTTGCTTTTGTTCCTGATGAGAATTGGCAACTATTATTATTTCTTTATGTATTATCTGCAATTGGCTTCTCTGCTTCTAATATTTTTTATGATGCCTCTTTAATGGATGTTACCTCGAATAAGCGGATGGATCGTGTTTCAAGCGCTGGATTTGGTTGGGGATATATCGGAAGTACCATTCCATTTTTACTTTTTATCGTTTTACAATTAACTGAAATTTTACCAATTTCTACAGGAACTTTAATTAAAGGTTCCTTTATTATGACGGCGCTGTGGTGGTTCATTTTTACTATTCCTTATTGGAAAAATGTGAAGCAAACGACTTATATTGAAAAACAACCTAAGATAGTTGCTAAAAGCTTTAGTCGTTTATGGCAAACAATCAAACATATTCGCCAGCATCGCAATGTTTTTCTATTTTTAGCTGCTTACTTCTTCTATATTGATGGAGTAGGGACGATTATAACGATGGCAATGACCTTTGGAACAGATGTTGGTTTAAGTGCGAATAACCTTGTAGTCATTATGTTAGTTGTTCAAATTGTGGCTTTTCCGTGCTCAATCTTATATGGTGTTTTAGCAAAGCGCGTTGGAAATAAAGAAATGATTTTCTTTGGTATTTTAACGTATATAGGAATTTGTATTTTTGCGATTCAGCTCGATAGTTTACTTAAATTTATCGTGTTAGCTATCTTGGTTGGAACTGCCCAAGGTGGAATTCAATCCTTGAGCCGTTCTTTATTTGCCCAATTAATACCAGTTGAAAGAGCCAATGAATTTTTTGGATTTTACAATATATTTGGCAAATTTGCTGCCGTCATTGGTCCTGTATTAGTCGCAGTGACGACACAAATTACCGGACATGCTAAAGATGGTGTATTTTCTTTAATTATTTTATTTGTCGTCGGAGGAATTTTACTTTATTTTGTTAAAGTAGACCATGAAATTGAGAATCTATAAATATAAAAAAACGAGTTGAGAATTTCTCAGCTCGCTTTTTTGGTCAACCTTTAAAATTATATAAGGGTTTAATAATTTCTTGAATCTTCATAGTACCCGTCACATCTTTTTGTAACTGTTTACTTGGTTTATAGGCGCTAGGTGCTTCGTCTAAGGTATGTTTAGAAACGGAAGTACTCCAAATATGCCGCATTGTTTTTTGATAGCTGTCTAGGCTGATTTGAGCTTTAGCTTTGGAACGACTTAAAATCCGACCAGCTCCATGAGGGGCAGAATAATTCCAGGCTGGATTGCCTAACCCAGTCGCAAGAATACTCCCATCACGCATATTTAATGGAACAATAAGTGCTTCCCCTTTTTGAGCTGAGGTAGCGCCCTTTCGAAGCATTAAGTTTTCAGTATCGATATAGTTATGAGCGCAATCAAAAGTACTGATGACAAAGTTGTCCCATTTCATCCCTTTTAAAATCGTTTCAGCCATCAATTTACGATTTAAGGCAGCGTAAGCTTGGGCGATTTTCATATCATTCAAATAGTTTTCAAAATTGCTTCCTTCTACATAAGAAAGCTCATACGGAATCTTAATTGTTTCACGAAGGGTTGCTAGTCTATTGGCCTCTGCAATCAAACCTTTTTTCATTTGGTGCTTCAATGCTATTTTTAACTCTTTTCGTCTAGTAGCTAATGTTTGATAGGCCATTTCTTGATGGTATTCTGCGACTTCTTTGCCGAGACTGCGGCTACCACTATGAATGACCAAATAGATGCCATCTGCACCTTGGTTCACTTCAATAAAATGGTTGCCTCCACCAAGTGTCGCGATACTACGCATAGCCCAGCCCTCATGGACGGGTGCATGTAGTTTTGTGAAATCAAATTGGTGCATTGCGGTATCATGGTTGCTTTGCCCACTAGGAATTCGATTGCGAATCAATTGGTCTAACTTATCAAAATTTAATTTTAAACGTCCAGGTTTTAACTTTACAACATAAAGTCCACAACCAATATCGACTCCAACAAGATTTGGTACGACTTGGTTTGTGATGGTCATACTAGTTCCAATCACACAACCTTTGCCACTATGAGTATCAGGCATAATTCGAATTTGACTATCCTTAGCAAATTCTTGATTACAAAGTGAAATAATTTGACTGATCGTATGATCATCAAGCATATCCGTATAAACAACAGCTTCATTATATTTTCCTTTTAATGTTAACATTTCAAATCCTCAACTTTTCTATAGAGTTTAGGAGAAATGAAGAGATTCGATTTCTCCTATTGCTGGATAAATCCTCTTAGTTGGTTCAATTTATTACTCATTGCTTCGTCCTCCCTTAGAATGTTCGTTGAGCCGTTCAGGCCTGGCAGAAAAATAGCGAATTCCAAGAAAAGTGTCTTTTTCCTTTTTTGGGAATTTATCTTTTTTCCGAAGGCTTGGCTCAAAAGAACTGGCCTAAATAGAATGTTCGTTGAGCCGTTCAGGCCATAAAAATAGTTAGAATGGTAAACTTGGAGCTTTAGGTTCAGAACTCCCTTACTCTTAGTTCATCTATTTAAAAAAAGAATTACTTTAAAAACGCAAAAAAACAGTTCATCAACCAAGAGATTGACGAACTGTTTCTAAAAATTAAGACTAGCATCTATTTGTTAAGAGCATTGACAACAGAGGGAAAACTATTGCCACTCAAACAAATAAGTGGGGCTTTAAATTCAAAACATAAATCAAATCTTGCTTGTTTCGTAATAACTATCTGTAATTGAGTAACTGCATTTTTCATGATGTCTGCTCCTTTCCGTTTAGTTTTGGTAACTCGAGAAGAAGTATAACATGACATTTTTTTATTAGCAAGAGAATCTTTCATCTTTTTTATTTCTGGCTTTTCTTAAATAATCTAAAATTTAGGCAGAGACAAGTGTGAAAATCAGAAAAAGTATGGTATCATTTGGTCATTCACAGAATTTAGTAAAGAAAGAATTTATGTCAGCTTTAAGCTGATTTTAGTGATATATATAGTAATGGAAAGAGGTTTATTTAGAATGGGAATGGTCAGCAATGATTTTCATAAAATTATGATGGAACGTCGCTCAATTCGAGCCTATGATGAGGCCGTTAAAATTCAGCAAGAAGAAATGGCTCAAATTTTAACTGAAGCAACATCTGCTCCATCATCTGTAAATATGCAGCCGTGGCGTTTTGTTGTCGTTGAGAGTAGCGAAGGAAAAGCAAAGCTACGCCCACTAGTTGGTTCAAATGTGCTACAAAATGATACATCTGCAGCGATGATTCTTTTATTTGGTGATCGCAATTGTTTTGCTTACTCAGCTGATATTTATGGGGTAGCAGTTGAACGAGGTCTGATGCCAAAAGAAGTGGAAGAAAGACAACTAAAAAATTTAAAACATCATTATGAAACCATTTCTCCTGATCACTTAAAAGAGACGTTATTAATTGATGGAGGATTAGTAGCGATGCAATTAATGTTAGTGGCTAGAGAACATGGGTATGATACGAATGCAATCGGTGGTTTTAAAAAAGAATTATTGGCAGAGGCTTTTAATATGGATGCCGCTCGCTATGTTCCAATTATGATTGTTTCCATTGGAAAAGCGGTTGAAGCAGGTTTCCCATCTGTACGCTTACCTATTGAAAAAATTACCGAGTGGGTTTAAAATTTAATTAGTCAAAAAGACTCCATTTCAATCAGAGGAAATTCTGATTGTAATGGAGTCTTTTTGATTAATAGTTTACACATCAATTAATGACTATTTTTAAGCATGATTTTTTTCAATGGATAATATAAAAGAGAGACTAAAATTACAGTTGAAATCGAATTAATCACAGTTGCATATAAACTTACAAATGAGGCAATTGAGGCAACTTGTAAAGTCGTACCCGCAATTAAAGAAACAATCACACCCTGTACATAAGACTCAATAATTTTTGTTATTCCAGCTGCAATTGCAATCAGTAAAATTACATAAAATTTAGAATCATCATGTTTAAATAAGCGGAAAATAGTTGCAACAACTGCGGCTACAATAATGGCTTCAATCATTGTGAATACTGCAAAACTAGCATATCCGTTTAATAAATCAAAAATCCCAAGACCGATTGCACCAGCGGCAGCTCCATATTTGAAACCTAAAAGTAGCACAGAAAGAACAACAAGTGCATTTCCAAAATGAATAAATGGGGCCCCTACTGCAGCTGGTAAAGGAATTCTAAAAACTTGGACGCCTAGAAATGTAATCGCAGCGAATAGCCCTGTTAACACAATCATATATGTTTTGTTTTTGTTTGAATTTAGCATAAAATTCCTCCTTTAATCGATAAAAAACTCGTTGAGACGGTCAGCTCCGGCAGAAAAATAGAGAATTGCAAGAAAAGTGTCAGTTTCTTTTTTTGGAAATTCATCTTTTTTCCGAGGAGTTGGCTCAAAAGAGCTAGCCTAGTTAATTATTTTTAGTAGTTTGGGTAATTCCGTTTCAAAACAAACACCAAATTTAGGATCTTGTTTTTGCTGAAGAGTTTTTGAAATGGCATCGTGAATAAAACGAACAGCAATTTCGCTTGCTGCATGAATGTCTTTACCAGATAATACCGAGCCAGTTACTATACTAGCAAAAATATCCCCAGTTCCAAAATAATGTCCAATCATCTTTTTATCTAAAGCATAATTGATTCTATTTGTTTCAACATCAAAAGAAGCAGCTCCAATTTCAAATTCGTCAAAATAAACGCCAGTTAAAATAATTTTTTTTGGACCTAGTTGTCCCAAACGTTTTAATAAATCTTCAATATAGTCTTTTGTGTAAGGACCTGTTTGAAAAGGTTCTTCTAAAAGTAATGCAGCTTCAGTCAAATTTGGGATAATGACTGTGGCTTTTTCACATAATTTACGCATTTTTGCTGGATAATCTGGTTGAAAGCCACGATAAAGTTTACCTGAATCAGCCATAACAGGATCAATGATGACAGGACATTGTGAGGCTGTCATCGTATCAATAGTATCTATCACAAGATCAATCTGTTTCGGGTTGCCTAAGTAACCTGTATAAATAGCATCAAATTTTAAATCTAAAGATTTCCAATGGGCAATGATTTTTTTCATTTCTTCTGTTAAATCTAAGTAAGTATTAGCTCCAAGCCCTCCAGTGTGAGTTGAAAGTAACGCAGTTGGCAAGACGCAAGATTCAAACCCTAAAGTAGCAAGAATCGGCAAAGTGACAGTTAGGGCAACCTTTCCGACTCCAGATAAATCATGAACAACTAAAACTTTTTTTTGCATGTATATCTCTCCTCGTATAAAAAGTTTGTTGAGCCGTATAGGCCTGGCAGAAAAATAGGGAAATTTGATATGGCGTTTTTTGCCATCTCGAAATTTCATCTTTTTTCCGAAGGACTGGCTCAAAAGAACTGGCCTAATAAAAAGTTTGTTGAGCCGTTTAGCTCTGGCAAGAAAATAGGGAAATTTGATGTGACGTTTTTTGTCACCTCGGAATTTCATCTTTTTCTCGAAGAGCTGGTTCAAAAGAACTAGCCTTGATAAAAAGTTTGTTGAGCCATTTAGCTCTGGCAAGAAAATAGGGAAATTTGATGTGACGTTTTTTGTCACCTCGGAATTTCATCTTTTTCTCGAAGAGCTGGTTCAAAAGAATTAGTTTTAAGACTTATAAAATTAAAAAAGTGGCTAAAAATAAAATGCAGTATAAAAATCCAATCATTAAGCCCCAATTATAGCATGAGTAGCAATAAACTATAAAGCTTTTAACTATTATTTTACTCATTATATTTTCTCTCGTTCTAATTAACGGGTTGGTGATTCTTTTAAAATTAAAAAATAACTTCTAATCCTATTATGCTTGATAGAATTTTTTTGAGATAACTAATAAAATGAAAACTATTTTTTTGTTATTTATTTTTATTGTTATTAAGTTGCTCATTAGTTTTTTTTTTCACTTACAAAAAAACTTTATTCAAAGATAGTTGCATCATATAGGTGTTAATCATTGTGAAAAATTAATTTTCACAATGTTATTTTAGTTGAAAAAAAAGTCTATAAATAAGTTGTGTATCTTTTGTTTTTTGTTATTTTATTGTATGATTTGGTTGAGAAATTAAGATGTTATTTATTCATGTTATTCATGAGTGTGAAAAGGTCTTTTATTCTTTTTAATAACCGATTAATACCAATATAATTAAGGAAGTAGGGGATTGAAATGCGGTCTGGAAATGTCTTGTTTTTAACTATTATTGGAACCATTATTATTGGAGCGGGAACGGCAATTTTAGTGCAAGCAAAAGAAGAAGAAATTGTTATTAAACCCATTGAAATACCTTATGGAAAAAACATCAATGCAGCAGTCATTGAAAAACAATTAGAAAAGCAAGGAATTAAAGATGTTAAAATTATTAAAGGTAAAATTGAACCTGAAAAAATTGGTGAATACTCTCTAACTTTGCAATTAACTAAAGAGGATAATGAAATTTTTGAAAAAGTCGTTAAAATTGATGTTACAGATGAAGTCCCTCCAGAAATAACAGTGAAAAAGGTCGAGATTGAGGCAGGATCTATTTTTAATCTAACGGATTATGTGGATGTAATTGATAATGCTGATGGTGATTTAACCGGAATTATCACGTATAAACCAGTTGATACCAAAGATCTAGGAGAACAAAAGTTAGAAATAGCTAGTACGGACTATTCTGGAAATAAAACCAATAAAAAAATTATTCTATCTGTTATAGACACAACAAAACCAACTCTGAATGTAACAGATGAAAAAATCAATTTTGGAGCAAAATTTAATGCAATGGAAAATAGTAGTGCTACGGACTTGATTGATGGAAATTTAACTTCTGAAATGCAAGTTACCGGTACAGTTGACCCTAATACAGCTGGAACTTATACCTTACTATATACGGTCTCTGATAAATCAGGTAACAAAGTAGAAAAAGAACGGAATGTCATTGTGGAACCTGCTCCAGTCGCAGATAATGTTGAGCCAGAAGCAACCAATGAAAATGCAAATGAAACTAATCCAGAGGCTGATACTTCTAGTGATGTGAATTCTGAAGCAGAAGCTGTAACGCCTGCACCTATTTCAAATCCAGATCCAGTAGCCCAACCACAAGCACCAAGTTACGCTCCAATGACTATCTATGTTGGAGGCTCTGCTATCCCTTATCAAAATGGCGGTCAAGGAACTGGACAGTCAATCATCGATAACGCTCCAGTTGCTTCAACTTGGGGAGGTGCGGCTATTCAATCAGGAAGCGATGGTTTAAATACTCATATTATCGGTCATAATCCTGGTGTCTTTAGCGCTCTATTTAATGTTGGAATTGGTAGCCAAGTAACGATTACAGATGGAAATGGAACACCAACAAACTATACAATTAATCGAATCTATGAAGTCAATGATAATGCTGTCGGTGTTCGGGATGGTGTTGATTATTGGGATCAAATGATTGGTACTGGCGGAGGTGAACGGGTGACCTTCCAAACATGTGAAAATGACAATGTGAATTGGGTCTATGAAGCAGTAAGCTAATGTTAGTTTGGAACCGAAAAGAAAATACTAGTCTATTAAGAGTTAACTCTTAATTGACTAGTATTTTTTTAATTAAAATCCGCTGAAAACGGGCTTACAATAAAAAATACTTATGTTAAAATAAACAAGGACTTTAAAAAGTAATCATGATTGAGTAAGGAAGTGTAGAATGAACAGAAGTTGGGTATATGTCATTATAGGCGCTATTTTAGAAGTTGCTTGGGTAACTGGTTTGGCTCATTCAACCACAATCTGGCAATGGATAGCGACGATTATTAGTGTGACGATTAGTTATGGTTTGTTTACGTTAGCTGCCAAAAATCTGCCAGTGGGAACACTATATGCAGTCTATACAGGATTAGGAACAGTTGGAACGATACTTGTAGGTATTTGGTTGTTTAATGAATCCATTTATCCATTGAAAGCTTTTTTAATGATGACTTTATTAATCGGAATTATCGGATTAAAGCTAGTAGAAGCAAAAGGCAAGTAAAAAAGGAGGACATTGAATGACGTTAGCATGGGGTGCATTATTCGTAGCAGGTTTAATTGAAATTATTGGTGTCATGAATATTAAACGCTTGGCAGATGGAAAAAAGAGCGCTCTTTTTTTTGCCATTCTTTTAATGGGAATTAGTTTGTTGTTACTTTCTTTTGCGTTACAGTCAATCCCAATGGGCACAGGATATGGCATTTGGACCGGAATTGGCACGGTAGGTACGACAATTGTCGGTATAGTAGTCTACAAAGATTCAAAAAGTTGGCCAAGGTTATTTTTTATTGCTTTAATTTTATTTTCAACAATTGGTTTGAAACTACTAAGTTAGACCAACAAAAAAACTTGCAAGTAGAATTAGTCTACTTGCAAGTTTTTTATTTATACATATTTGCCAGTTACAGAGTTGGCTTGTTCTTTGATTTGTGCAGGTGGACCAGAATAAATTAGTTGTCCGCCTTTACTTCCGCCAGCAGGACCAAGATCAATAATCCAATCCGCACTTCTAATAATATCTAAATTATGCTCGATAACAATTACCGTGTTGCCTTTTTCAACAAGGGTATTCATGATATCAATAATTTTTTCAATATCAGACATGTGTAAACCTGTTGATGGTTCATCCATAATATAAATACTGCCTTTTTTATGCAACTCATTAGCTAGTTTTAACCGTTGGCATTCTCCACCAGAAAGAGTATTAAGCGACTGTCCCAGTGTTAAATAACCAATTCCAACTTCTTCAAGCGCTTGTAATTTCTTAGTTATCTTTGGAGTAGTAAAGAAATCTAAGGCTTCAGTAACCGTCATTTCTAAAACATCACTAATTGACTTTCCTTGTAAATGGTAGGTTAGAACCGTTTCTTGAAATCTTTTCCCTTGGCATGTTTCACATACCGTACGAATAGAATCCATAAAAGCTAAATCCATAGTTGTAAAACCTAAACCTTTACAATCTTCACAAGCTCCTTTTGAATTGAAGCTGAATAGAGAAGGGCTAACTTGATTAGCAGTTCCAAATTCTTTACGAATCGTATCCATAATCCCGCAATAAGTAGCAGGGTTTGAGCGACTACTAGCATGGGCAGCCGATTGGTCAATGACAATACTATCTGGATGTTCTTTTAAGAAAATATCTTCAATTAGCGTACTTTTACCAGAACCAGCTACCCCAGTTACAACAGTTAAAATACCTTTTGGAATTGTGACATCAATATTCTTAAGATTATGGAGATTGGCATGTGCAACTGAAAATCCACCAGTAGCTTTACGCGGATTACTTTTTAGTGCGAGATTTTTTTGCAAATAGTTCCCTGTTAATGTATCAGAAGTTAATAAATCAGCATAACTACCTTCAAACATAATTTCGCCACCTTTTTTACCAGCTAAAGGTCCAACATCAACGATATGATCTGCAATTTTAATGACGTCAGGATCATGTTCCACCACTAAAACGGTATTGCCTTTGTCTCGTAATTTAACAAGTAGTTCGTTTAAACGGTGAACATCTTTAGGATGCAGACCCACACTAGGTTCATCAAAAATATAAAGTAAATCCGTTAAGCTACTACTTAAGTGACGGACCATTTTAACACGTTGAGATTCTCCACCAGATAGAGTGGTAGTTTCACGATCTAAGCTGACATAATCTAAACCGATATCAACCAGATGTTGAATGCGTTCTAGTAAGCTAGTAATTAAAGGTTTAGCAATAGGATCGGTAATTTCTGCCAGTGCGTTTAATAGTTCATCCATTTGCATTGCCAGATAATCAGCAATCGAATAGTTATTGATGCGGCAGTTTAAGGTCGCTTGAGAAAATCGGGCTCCATGGCACAATGTACAATCAGCTTCATGAGTAAAAGGAGCGACTCTTTTTTTAGTTGATTCAGCCATTTCGCCTTCTTTTTTTAAATACAGGCGATTGAATTTTTCAACTAAACCTTCATAATTTGAGTTTAACGCACCAAAATCACTACCGAGCGTTATTTTTATATCTTTTCCATAAAGTAGCAGATCTAATTCTTCAGCTGTATAGTCGTTGATTGGTTTGTCATTGTCAAAAAATCCTGAAAGAGCATAGATTTTCCAATACCAAGAATCAACAGAAAATGTTGGAAACAGAATAGCTCCATCATTCAATGATTTCGTACGATCTAATAATTTATCGAGATTAACGGTAATCTGTTTGCCGACACCTTGGCACTCTGGACACATACCTTGTGGATCATTAAATGAAAAATAATTGGCAGTTCCAACGTAAGGGCTTCCGACTCGAGAAAATAAAAGTCTTAATAGAGGATTAATATCAGTAATTGTTCCTAATGTAGAACGGGAGTTTCCACCTAGCCGTTTTTGATCAATAATAACGGAAGTTGAAAGATTTTCAATCGAATCAGCATCAGGTTGTTGGTATTTTGGTAAAAAATTTCGTAAATAAGCACTGTAGGTTTCATTTAATTGGCGTTGAGATTCTGTTGCAATAGTCCCAAAGACGATTGATGATTTTCCAGATCCAGAAACACCAGTAAAGATGGTGATTTTTCGCTTAGGAATAGCTAAAGAGATATTTTTTAAATTATTTTCTCTAGCCCCATTTAAATAAATGTATTCTTGTGTCAATTAAACTCCCCCAATACTTTTTTTAGTAACTATATCTTTCTTTCAAATAAAAAAATAGGCATATGAAGACACAGTAAATAGGCTGTTGAGGTAAGTAAAGGGTCTAATAGACGAGCAGATTGTTCAAAAAGAACGCGTAAGTGCTTTTAAAATCTATTGAACCTGAATTACAGCACTAAGTTAATGAGGCTTAGCAACAGCATGTTCACGAGCAAATTTTTTATTTTTAGAAAGAGCTTAAAGTCACGAACTAAAATAATAACAAATTGTTAAAATGAAGTCAAGGAATATAGCTAGCTAGTTTCATAATTTAAAACGAAAGTTATCCAACTAAGACTTAAGGATGATTTATGGTCAAAATAGTAGTGAAAAAAATAAAAACAAGCTATAATCAAGAGCAGCTTTTATTTGGAGGGGGAGAATAATAGGATGGAAGAACGTGCTACGCCCAAAATAGGTTCATGGAAAAATTTCTTTACTTTACTGAATGACACGAAGCCTAGAAAAATATTGATTTTCTTTGGTTTATTCTTTAGTTTGATTACAACATTGATTGGTCTGGTTGTACCACTATTTACTAAAAATTTAATTGATAATTTTTCGATAGAATCTCTAAGTTGGATGGTTATTGTTGGAATCGTATTAGCTTTTATTTTTCAGGCGATTACAGATGGTGTTTCAATGTATATGCTAAGCTACATGGGACAACAAATGGTTGCTCGCTTACGTGAAAAAGTGTGGAAGAAGCTTGTCCATCTGCCAGTTTCTTATTTTGATGAAACCAAAACAGGAGAGATTGTCAGTCGCTTAATTAACGACACAACCTTAGTTAAAGATTTAATTACGCAGCATTTCCCACAGTTTGTCAGTGGAATCATTTCTATTATTGGTGCAGTCACTATTTTAATGATTATGGATTGGAAAATGACGTTAATGATGTTAATCGCAATTCCGATAACAGCGCTATTTATCACACCATTAGGATCGAAAATGGCAAAAATATCCAAAGCAACTCAAAATGAAACAGCTGATTTCACTGGAATTGTTAGTCAAACATTGGCTGAAATTCGTTTGATGAAATCATCAAACGGTGAAGAAACTGAAATTAAAAATGGTGAAGCTGGAATTCATCGCTTATTTAAATTTGGATTAAAAGAAGCCAAGCTATTTTCAATTATTGGTCCAATCATATTTTTAGTTATGATGGCGATTATTGTTGCGATTATTGTCTATGGCGGGATTAGAGTTCAAGAAGGTACACTAACAACAGGAACATTAATTGCTTTCTTACTCTATTTATTTCAAATTATTTTCCCTGTAACTTCATTTGTAACTTTCTTTACCCAATTGCAAAAAGCCAAAGGTGCAACTGAGCGAATTACTGAGATTTTAAGTATGGAAAGTGAAGACTTAGAAAAAGGCTTGGATTTTGATGTAGCTGGAAAAATGATTCAAATGAAGGATGTTTCATTTGAGTACAATCCAAATGAACCGATTTTAGCCGATATCAATTTCGAAACGAATCCTGGGGAAGTTATTGCCTTTGCAGGACCTAGTGGGTCTGGAAAAACGACTTTATTTTCTTTACTAGAAAGGTACTACTCTGTTAAAGAAGGCAGTATTGAAGTTGGGTCGACACCATTAGAATCAATTTCATTACATTCTTGGCGTCGTCAGATTGGTTATGTTTCGCAAGAAAGTGCGATGTTATCTGGCAGCATTCGAGATAATTTAACCTATGGATTGGAACAAGAATTTTCTGAAGATGAGCTTTGGAAAGTCGCTAAACTAGCATATGCCGAAACCTTCATTCGCGAGTTACCTAAGGGGTTAGACACAGAGGTTGGCGAACGAGGAATGAAATTATCTGGGGGGCAACGGCAACGAATTTCAATTGCCAGAGCTTTCTTACGTGATCCTAAAATATTAATGCTAGATGAAGCGACTGCAAGTTTGGATAGTCAATCGGAAGGTGTTGTTCAACAGGCCTTAAGCAATCTGATGGAGGGCAGAACAACATTCGTCATTGCCCATCGCTTATCGACGATAGTTCATGCAGATAAAATTATTTTTATTGAATATGGTCGCATTACAGGTATGGGAACTCATAGTGAGCTGGTGGCAAATCACGAATTGTATCGTAGCTTTGTGGAGCACCAATTAACTTAATGGATAGTTGTATCATGTTGTGTCATGGTTTTTGTTGCTTTATCATGGTTCTTGTTGCTTTAGCAACTTAGAACCATGATACACATCCATCGAAGATGGACTGTGATCCTAAAATATTGGTTTTTTGAGGTTCTTGTTGCTTTAGCAACTTAGAACCATGATACACATCCATCGAAGATGGACTGTGATCCTTGAATGTTGGTTTACAGAGGTTCTTGTTGCTTTAGCAACTTAGAACCATGATACACATCCATCAAAGATGGACTGTGATCCATAAATGTTGGTTTGCTTATGTGTAGCATCTTTATATCTAAGCCTCTTTACATTTTTCTTATTTCTTATAAAATAGAAATAAGAAAGCATTTTTAATGAAACGAAAAATAAAATTTAAAATTGAAGAGGTGAACTTAATGAAATTTGAAAATAAAAAAGAAGAGAAAAAATATTATGAAACCGTTGCGAGTGAAGAAGAATTTTTAAAATGGTATAAGGCTCAAGATTTGCCTAAATACGAAACGCCATCTGTAACTGTTGACAACGTAATGTTTTGTTATAATCGCGAAGAAGATCAACTTAAAATGTTGTTAATCAAACGTAAAGCGCATCCATTTAAAGATTCTTGGGCTTTGCCAGGAGGTTTTGTCAATCCTACAGAATCAACAAATGAAAGTTGTTTAAGAGAAACTCAAGAAGAAACCGGCGTCAAGCTAACCGAGTTAAATATTGAACAATTATATACTTTTAGTACGCCTAATCGTGATCCACGAGGATGGGTGATTACAACGAGCTATATTGCTTTTTTAAATCAAGAAGTACTGACAGCGGGGGACGATGCTAGCGATGTTAAATGGTTTAATATTGATATTGAAGGTGATCTAGTCACGCTAACTGAAGGGGATATTGTGATTCAATTAGATATCCAAAAAGAAGCAACTCTTGTCTCTAGTCAAGAACGTTTGGCTTTTGATCACGGAGAAATTATTAGTACAGCCTTTAAACGCATACGTGGAAAAATGTACTCCCAGCCTCGTGTATTAACGATTTTAGGTGAGAGTTTTACAATTACAGAGGCTAGAAAAGTCTTTGCTAAATTTTTAGGTCTAGATTATAAAAAGATCGACCATTCTAATTTTAAAAAAGATTTATTGAAATTTGTCAAAGAAGTGGATGAAAGACCGACTGGAGTTGGACGCCCATCTAAATTTTATGCTGTAGATAGTCCTTATTTGACTTAAATACAATCAAAGCCTATGGGAAATCAGAGGCTTTTTACATAGTTAGAAATTTTAAATTGTTATTTAAATCGATTTTATTAGTTATTAATAGATGTGTCTATATTTTGTTAAAAATAGATAGAAATATTTTTTTGCTCAAGGTTTTTGTTCTTTTTAAATAAGCTATATGTTATTATAGAAACATTATAAGGCTAGTAAAAGATAGAAGGCGAGAGGAGAGCGTTTTTTGTGAAAGAAGCAGACATTCGTGTAGCGATAACTGCACAAAATTATGAACTCTATTATCAGCCCAAATTTGAAAGTGTAGAGAAGAAATTAATTGGTGCTGAAGCACTTATGCGATTAAAAGTTAATGAAAAAGTGTTAGGACCAGATGACTTTATGCCAATTGTCAATGAAATGGAACAAATGGAAACGATGCAAAATTTTTTAATTCATGAAGTTGTAACGAAATTAAATTCAGAAGAGTTAGTCAATTATGATTTTTCAATTTCACTTAATATGAACTCTAGCGAATTTGTGCATAAAGAACATATGGATGAAGTTTTATTGTTTTTTAAAAATGAGTTAATAAACCCCAATAAACTAGAAATTGAGATTACGGAAAGAAGAGAATTTCCTGATTTTGATTTAGCCGTTAGCTATTTAGAAAAACTAAAAGAAACTGGGATTAAGGTCAGCTTAGATGATTTTGGTAGAGGGTTTAATTCGTTAGCCTATTTACGCATGTTGCCTATAGATGTCTTGAAAATTGATCGTGCCTTTATGAATGAAGTATTAACGGATAAGAAAGTTCAAATGATTGTTAAAGCAGTGATTCAATTAGCCCATGACTTAGACATTTTAGTATTGGCGGAAGGTATGGAAACAAAGCAACAAGTTGAGTTTATGGATCAAATGGGTTGTGACACTTATCAAGGATTCTATTTTGGTTCTCCAGTTCCGTACGCTGTATTTCAAGAAACGTGGTTGCCATTCCTTCAATAATAAATGTTTGAGAATAAAAAAGTGAAATCCTCATTGAATCAAGAGGATTTCACTTTTTTATTTAGGACGTTTTACGGTATATTCATCAGCTAAAGTCGCATATTTATTACCAGCTAGTCGAGCGACAGGTAATAGTTTTTCTGTTAAAATATAGTCATTTTTTTGATCAAAGACAGATTCAGAAAAATGAAAATCACTAACGGCTAAAATAAATAAATCAGTAACTACTTGATCTTGCTGATTTTTTATTGGAACATACTGGTGTAATGTGGTTTCAAAACGAATTTTTGCTTCTGAAATACCAGGTACTTGAACAGAAAGGCTTGGTTCAAGTGTTAAGTTTGTTAGCTCTACTTCACTTTGGTCAGGAGCTAAAGAACGAGAGGTTTGGTTCATAGGATGAATCAAACTTTCATCAACAATATGAATGACAGCTTCTTTTGTTGCAAGAAGATTTCGAGCAGAATCTTTCATTTCACCATTTTGACGTAAAATGGCAATAGAAAGTAATGGAAGTTCGTTTGAGACTCCGCTAAAAAAACTAAAAGGTGCTAAATTAACTGTTTTACCATCAGCCGTTAATGTTGTAATCCAGGCAATTGGCCTAGGAATGATGCTACCACTTAAAAACTTATATTGTTGCTTTTTTGATAGTTTATCACTTGTAAAATGAATCATACGAATTCATCCTTAGGAAATTCTTTTTTTAACCATTCTTTTGCTTTTTCTAACTCTGGATAAGTGAGTTGATGACCGGCATTTGTCCAGACCATATCAACATTTCCATCACGTTGGAGAAAGCTATCCCTTAATGTTTCAGAAGCTGACTTTGGTACAATTGGATCATTTATACCAGCTGAAAGCCAAATACTGCTAGTACTTAAATCAAATGTTGCTTCATGTTTGCCTAAGGACATTGCATGAAATAAAACCCCTCTTTTAAAACTATTTTCTCGTTCTAAAAGCAGATGACCGGCAATATTGGCCCCGTTTGAATACCCAACAAGGACCCACTGATCAAAAGAAATCTGATATTTTTTTGAAAGTTCTGTAACCGTAGCTAGTAGTTCATCTGTTTTTAACTCCAAATTTTCTAAATCAAACTGTCCTTCAGCAAAGCGTTTAAAAAAGCGATTAGCTCCTTGTTCAGAAACAGTTCCTCTTAAAGAAAGGATAGTGGAATTTGGTGATAACTCTTCTGCGATTTTAAGCAATGAGTGTTCATCTCCACCAGTACCATGTAAAAGTAATAAAGGTGGGGCAGTAGTTAAGCCAGCTTTAAAATAATGTTCCATCAATTATTCACTCCTTTTTGTATTAAAAGGTCGGACAGCACTTTCTATATACTCGCGTTGTTCTTCCAAGAATGGCGGAAGTGATAAAGATTCACCAACTGTTTCATAAGGTTCATCTTGCATAAATCCAGGACCATCAGTTGCAAATTCAAACAAAATTGGGCCTACTCGAACATATAAAGATTCAAAATAAAAACGATTCACATAGCCTGATTGAGGCAAGCCAAAACTATGAATGCGTTCAATCCATTCGTCTAAAACTCGACGATTTTCAACTCTGAAGGCAACGTGGTGAACATTTCCAAACCCTTCTCTAGCAGGTAATAAATCAGTTCGCTCTTCAACAATAACTTGAGCACCATTTCCTCCTTCACCAACTTCAAATAAATGGAAGCCAGCCTCTGTTTCAATTTGTTTAAATCCCATAACTTCTTCAAGCATTAATTTCATTGGCTCTAAATCAGCAACTGTTAAGAAAATTGGACCTAAACCAACAATCGCAAACTCGTAAGGGACAGGACCTTTTTGCCATGGAATACCAGCTGGAACTCCATGATTGAATTCATCTGAAATCAGTTGATAATGTTGATCATCGAAATCAGAAAAGGTTAAGATTTTTTTACCAAATTTAGTCTCAATTTCGCCATGTTCAACAGAAAATTCTTCAAAGCGTTTCAACCAAAAATCAATAGCGGCATCAGTTGGGACACGGAATGAAGTTCGAGAAATAGAATTTGTTCCTTTGATCCCTTTTTGAATATTCGGGAAGTCAAAGAATGTCATATCAGTACCAGCACTGCCTTTATCATCTGCAAAAAAAGTGTGGTAAGTTTGAATATCATCTTGATTGACTGTTTTTTTGACTAAGCGCATTCCTAATACTTCAGTGAAAAATTGATAATTACGTTCTGCACTACTTGTCATTGCTGTTACATGGTGTATTCCTTTTAAATTATTCATTTATAGTTCCTCCAATGTTTTTGTAATAGTTGTTCGTTTTGTTTCTAAAAAAGCAGGTAGAGCTAAATTTTCACCTAATGTGGCGAGATCTTCATCAATCAGAAAACCAGGTAGTTCAGTAGCAATTTCAATGCGAAGGCCATTTGGCTCTTTAACATATAAGCTTTTGAAATAGCCACGATCAACATACTCCTCAATCTTAAATTGATTTGCTAAAGCCGTTTGATAAAGTTCCTCTAAATCAGCAGCTGTTGCGGTACTATAGGCAATATGATCAATAGATCCACGGCCAATTCTTGACTTGGCCAACTCAGAACTTTTTTTGACAATCGTAAAGCTAGTCCTATTATTTAGTGGAAGGGTCTCAGTTGACTTAATCCCTAAATAAGTGTGTAAAAACTGATTTGTTAAAGTGGGATTTTCTACGACTAAACTAGTTCCAGCAATTCGAATAATTTGATAGTGAGCAGGAACTGTAGAGTGCTGAGTAGCTTTTTCAGGTTGGATTTGTTCGTCAGTTTCAATTAATTTAAGTTTAAAATCATCAAAATCTGTAAATTCAAGACCTTCATCATCCTGATGACTCTCAACATTAAATTGAAGCAAGCGTTCCTTCCAAAACTGTAAACTACCTTTCGGGATAGCTAAATAGTTTGTTGAAAAAAAATTGTTAAAATCCCTTCGTTGCCCCAATTTTGAAATTTCAAAAAAAGTGAGTAGAGTTCCAGGAGTACCCTGGTAATCTCCAAAAAACAAGTGACGCATTTTTGTATTTTCCTGATTAACAGTATTTTTAACCAAACGTAAACCTAAAATTTCTGTATAAAAATAGATAGACTCTTTAGCAGATTTTGTAAAACCTGAGATATGATGGATATTGTGAACCATGAATACACCTCCTAATATGAAAACTAGCCTAAATAAAAAGTTTGTTGAGCCGTTTAGCTCCGGCAAGAAAATAGGGGAAATTGATGTGGCGTTTTTTGCCACGTCAAATTTTCATCTTTTTCTCGAGGAGTTGGCCCATAAAAACTAGCCTGATGAAAAGTTTGTTGAGCCTTTTTTAAATCAATTTTTTATTTCATGATACTAAATAATTTAGTAACTTTATGAAATTATAATACTTTCTAAATAGAAGCAACTTTGTTAAAGTAAGTATATCATCAATTGAATTATTTAGCAAGGGGGACTCTAATCTAACATAAAAAAGTCCAAATCGTTTATCAAAAAACGATTTGGACTTTTTATAGAGTAGTATATTATTACCTTTTTATCGCAATACACAGACACATTCTGGTGCATAAACATCTTTTTGAATCATATTTAGCAAGCCTGTTTCACGATCTCTTGAAAAAAGAGTTAAATTATCTGAATCTTGGTGTGCAACAATCACAAAATCTTCTGTTGAATCTAGATTGAAATCACGGGGAATTTGACCTTCCGAAGCAATTAATTGAATTTGTTCAAGTGTTTTTCCTTCATTTGAAATCGAGTAAACAACAATTGAATCATGACCACGATTTGAAGCATATAAAAATTTACCATCTGATGAAACACGAATAGCTGCTCCTCCATTAAAATCAGTAAAGTCATTTGGAATTGTTGAAATGGTTTGGATTTCAGTAAAAGCACCAGTCGTTGCATCATATCCTAAAACAATGACAACACTAGATAGCTCGCCAAATAAATAAGCAATTTTTCCATTTGGATTAAAAACAAGATGACGTGGACCAGTACCAGGTGCTGCATTATAACGACTTACTTCTGTTAATTTGCCTTCAGCTGAAACAGAATAAGAATAAACACTGTCTGTTCCTAAATCACATGCGACTACATAGTTATGATCTGGTGTTAAATCAGAATAATGAGCATGTGGGCTCGTTTGATTTTCATGAACGCTAGAACCTGTATGAGTTACAGTGTCAACTAATGTTAATGTTCCATCTTCTGCAACTTTTAAGACGCCAATTTCACCCTTATGGTAGTTTGCTGTATAAAGGAACCCTCTAGCATCATCAACACCTACATAACATGGTGGAGCACCAGCGGCAGTAACAGAGTTCACTAATTGATAAGTACCAGAAGCATCTTTTTTATAAGAAGACATGCCACCATCACCATCAACTTTAGCTACAGCATATAAAAAATCTTGATTTTTTGATAAGCCAAGATAAGTTGGACTGTCAACTTTAGCAATCAAAGTTAAGTTATCCAATTGTTTTTTTTCTGTATCTAATGTAATTGTGTAAACCCCTTCACTTTCACGTTTTGTATAGGTTCCTAAAAATAATGTTTCTTTCATTGTTGTTTTCCCCCTTATGTTTGCGTATTCAATTCACTATTTAGTATACCATAAAAGTTAAGAAGGATAATAAAATAATCGGTCATTTAAAAAAACAATCAGGTTCAATTACCTGATTGTTTTGAATTGAATTTAGTTTATTAGCTTTTAGTAAAACGAGTAACAGTTTCAAAAATCCGTTGACATGCGTTTGTATCGCGATATTCAATTAAAGAATTCGCTTTTTGTTTGTTTTGTTTACTAATTTCAAAATGGGTTATTTGTGCAACTTCCAATAAATGCATTAAACTATCTGCATCTGTCGCGATTTCACCAGGTAATTCATTTTGGTAGCTATGATGCAAGTGAACAGCTTCATCCGAATCGACTTGTTGAAACTGTGCTTCTATTTGATAGAATAAAACAGGTTTATCTAAAAAGCTAAAATCAAAAGCCTCAGAGGCGTAATCTGTAATCATAATTTTACTCGCTTTTAACAACTCAATTAAATTCCCATCCTCTTGATAAACAAGCTTTGTAGCCAGTTTTTGAAATTCTGTGGCATACTTATTAAAGGCTGGAGGCAAAGCAATGACTAAATTTAACTGGTTCTGTTTCAAATACTCAGTAAAATCTGAGCTAGCTAGGAATGTTAAATAATTAGCAGCTAAAATATCAATAAATTCTGTTTGAAAGTGTAAACCCGTTTCATGATCCACCGGGAAAAATAGTAATTGGTTTTCGATAATCATCGGTTTAGCAGGGTCAAATAGTTCGTCAAAGCGCGCCAACCCAGTAATAGCAACTTGTTCTTTAGCATAGTGTAAAACATCAGTAACTAGACGTAGTTCATTTTTTGAACTAACTAAAAATAAATCAGTTTCAAACTGCAAAGAAGAATGTCCTAAAGTTTCGATTTCGTTTTGTAAGCCGATCACTTCATTTTGTAAATAGATCTTTTTCCCACGAATAAAATTCAATAATTGCTGTGTGCGAGTTGGATAGATTTCATGCGGATGATAGGCGGTTAAAATGACTCTTGCCATAAATAAGTGCCAAATATGTTTTTTAGATTTAAAAGGTAAAATATGATCAGAACCGTATTTTTCTAATTTTTGATAATCAGGTGAAGCAGGATCAATAACATAAAAAACATTACGTTCGGGATGGTTTTCACGCATGTAACGATAAAAAGCAAAGCCATTATTATTAGCAGTATGAGGTTTTTCACCAATTACCCAAATTTTATTTTTTAAGTAAAAAGGTCGGATAAACCAAAACAACACCAACATTTCTCTAAAATAAGAAAAAACAGCTTTTTCAAAACGTGTCACACAAATAGACAAGCTTTGAGATTGAGACGTAAAGTTTGGCGCAAACGTATAACTAGTTGTTGCGTAAGAATAAAAAGCATTTTTATAGATTCCTTTTGATTTTAACGCTTTTGGATTTCCAACTCGAACAACGGTGGGTTCAAACAGCCCGTTTAAATAGACTTCAAAATACAAATCAAAATCATCATCTGGAAATTCAATTAATAGTAGTTCTTGCGCAAAATCTTTTGTATCAATTAAAATATGGTAGTCATAGTGGTATAAATGTGTACCAGATTCTAAATTATCTAACATAATATTTGAATGAATGGTCCGTTTTAGCCCAGATCGTTTACCAACCATAATGGTATCAATTCGATTAATCGCAATTGCTTTTGAACTGATTTTTCCATGGATATTTATTTTTTGTTGTTTGGTTTTTATATCTGTGATATAGCTCCCTTTAATGTAGCGTAGGCTACGAACTGGAACGTTTACAGTAAAACAAAAACCATTTGTTTTACGGCTGAAGTAGGGATAAATATCGTCTTCTCGATCTTTAAATTGGGTTAACCCGTATGAATCAAAGTGCTCAAATAAATCTAAAGAAAGAGGTTCTTCCTTATCTACCCATTGGTTATCAACAAAGTAACTGATTCCAAAATAAAATTCAAAATGTTCACGGCCACCTTGAGGAACAATCTGATGAATAAAATCAGTTAGATTAAATTGAAAAGAAAAGTTTGTTGGATCAATTTCAGTTGTAGAAAAATCGTATTTTTCTCCGGTTTCACGATGCAAAATAAAGAAGCCTTTAAAGTAAACAGGATGATCTTTGTTCAAAGTTACAGTTGTAACAATTTGATCGCCTTGTGTACGGATTGAAAAGCTTGGATGTTTCAAAATTAATTCAGTTTTGTGTCGATTTAAAAATAAATGAGAATCTTTAATAGATGATCTCAATGACATAATAGTTTCCTCCGATAGATAGCTCTTAGTAGAATAACTCAAACTTATCATAGCAGTCGCATGATAGCGTTGCAATGAATTGCTACATTTGTAAAGGAATTGTAATCTAAAAAAGACGAATAGTTGTTACTCTTTTAGTTGAACTTATGTAGAATAGTGAGTTCTACTAACAAATGGAAATCATTCTATGATAAAATAGGAAATGAAACAAATAGGCAGGAGAAAGAGGGTAAGCACGAAATGACAATTGGAACAGTAACAAGTATTGGACCACAAGCAATCAGTGAACAAGATCCAATCATTATTTTATTTGGTGAAGAAGCAACAGAGGATATCCGTCAGGTTTCTGTCATCCAAGCTTTTGAGGATGGAAGAGAAATGATTGAATTAAAAAAAGGGCAAACCATTAAGTTTGATAATCAGTCTTATACAATTGAAGCGGTAGGTTCTTTGGCCGTAGATAATTTAAATAGCATCGGGCATATTACGTTAAGTTTTACTGAAGTTCCAGCAGAGGATATGTTAGGGAATGGAATTTACCTGAGTCCACAAGAACTTCCAACGATTTCAGTTGGTACAAAAATCAGTTACGAAGCGTAAACTACTTTTGCGAATCAATAAACTTTTTATCAAGGCCAGTTCTTATGAGCCAGTCCTTCGGAAAAAAGATAAATTCCCAAAAAAGTAAAAAGCCACTTTTCTTGGAATTTTCTATTTTTCTGCCAGGCCTAAACGGCTCAATAAACTTTTTATTAGGCCAGTTCTTATGAGCCAACTCTTCGAGAAAAAGATAAAAATTCGAGAGGACAAAAAGCGTCCTATCAATTTTTCCTATTTTCTTGCCAGAGCTAACCGGCTCAACAAACTTTTTATTCAAGGAGGAGTTTAAGATGGAAGATTTAGATCAGAAGACTGAAAAACGCAAGAACTTCTCTTGGTTTTGGCGTTGGTTTTTAAATAATAAATTTGTTACAGTTCTGTTAGTAAATTTATTAATTCTATTAAATATTTTTGTTTTATCCAAAATGGGTTATCTATTTCAACCAATCGGTAGTTTTTTTAGTGTGATTGGGTTGCCCATTATTATGGCTGGAATATTGTATTATTTGATTAATCCATTGGTTGACTGGCTCGAAAGCAAAAAAATTCCTAGAGTTTTTGGAATCACGATTGTCTTTATTATTATCTTAGGTTTAATTGTTTGGGGAGTAGCTATTTTAATTCCATTGATGCAAAAACAAACCATGAGTTTTATTACAAACTGGCCCTCATACTGGGAAAGAGCCAATAGCGAACTTGATAACTTGCTGAGAAGTGACTTGTTTTCTCAGTTGCAAGATCAATTATCTAGCACAAATGGAGACATTGTTAAGTCTGTAACTGGACAATTAAATTCAATGCTTAATTCAACTGTAAATGGTTTAGGTAGTGTGGTAGGTGCTGTTACTAACGTTGTTATTGCCGTGGTTACAATGCCATTTATTTTATTTTATCTTTTAAAAGATGGGAAGAACTTGCCTCATCATTTAATGAAATTTGTTCCTACTAAATTACGTGATACAACATTTAGATTATTGACAGATATGAATACTCAAATTAGCCAATATATTCGTGGTCAATTAATTGTTGCTTTTTTTGTAGCAATTATGTTCATGGCTGGATATGCTATTGTTGGTTTAGAGTATGCAGTGACATTAGGTATTTTAGCTGGATTCTTAAATCTAGTTCCTTATTTAGGTTCATTTTTAGCAATGGTTCCAGCTGTGATTATTGCCTTAGTCGATTCACCAGAAATGCTGATTAAAGTCATGATTATTTTTGTTATTGAACAAACGATAGAAGGTCGAGTTATTTCACCGCAAGTCCTAGGAAGCAACTTAGAGGTTCATCCAGTTACGATTATTATCGTTTTACTAACAGCTGGAAAACTATTTGGAATTCCTGGAGTTATTCTAGGTATACCAGGTTATGCTGTCTTGAAAGTGTTGTTAACCTATATTTTCAACTGGTATAAAGAAGTTTCTGGATTGTATCACCATGATTATAACCCCGCCCCATTGCCTGACAGTGGAGTCAAAAATGAAAAATCTGAAAGTTAAATAAAAAAATGAACGGTTCACTATATTGTGAGCCGTTCATTTTTTTATTTATTAGAATGTTTGAGCTAGATCTTTCGCTGCTGCGAAACCTTCAGCCATAATAGCTGGTGCATGTTCTGGATCATGATCCATTCCCTCAACAGCAAGTTGGTGATAGTCAGTAACTCCAATAAAGTTGAAAATCATTTTTAAATATTGGCTAGCAGGATCTTGGCCTTTATAAACACCGCCACTTGATTGGATGTGTAAGACTTTTTTATCCGTCACTAAGCCAACAGGGCCTTCAGCAGTATATTTGAAAGTTTTTCCTGCTACATTGACAGTGTCAATCCAGGCTTTCAAACGAGTTGGAACATTTAAATTCCATAGTGGATTAGCAATAATGACTTTATCAGCGTCTAAGAATAATTCAGTAAGTTCATTAAAACGTGAAACTTTATCTTGTTGTTCTTGAGACAACGTTTCAAATTCAGTACCTGTACGTAATGCATCCCAAGCTGCTAGTATGTCTAAATCAATTTCTGGAATGAATGATGTATACAAATTGATTTCATTGATGTGGTCAAAGTGATTTTTTTCTTTATAAGCTGTGATGAATGTATCAACAACTTGCATAGAACGTGACACTTCTCCAGTTAATGGATGTGCTTTAATAACTAATACTTTACTCATTTTATAAAAACCTCTTTCATATTTTAAATAATTACAAGAACTATCTTACCAAAAGTAAGTATTGAAAACAAGATTAAATCTAAAAAAATAAATTATTTTACTGAGCTATCTAAAAAAATGTAATAGTTTTCATTCGCTTTATACAGCTAATCGTTAAAAACAGGTGCTTTTTTTCTAGAAATCAGGTGAAAAATATGTTGTTTTTCTCTTGCAAAGTGACAGAGCGTCATATATAATGACAAAGTGTCATATGACGGAGTGTCACTTATGGAGAAAGCATGGTACTCTAGTCATTTCCAATCTTTAAATAGAAACTTATAGATTGAATAACTTAAAAGATTAACAATGAAAGGAGAACGTAAGATGCCAACTCAAACATTTTTTAACTTACCCATTGATAAGCAAAAGCGATTACTAGATGCAGCGTCAACAGAATTTTCTAGAGTTCCATTAACAGAAGCATCAATTAACAATATTATTAAGCTAGCAGAGATTTCGAGAGGCAGCTTTTATCAATATTTTAAAGATAAAGAAGATTTGTATTATTATTTTTTTGCGACTTTAAAACAAGACAGTAAAAAAATGTTGGAAGACTGTTTAAAAGAAGCTAATGGTGACTTGTTTTTAGGATACCAAAATTATTTTCCTAAGATGCTAACGATGATTACTGAAGACAAACAAGCGTCATTTTTTAAACATATGTTTTTGCATATGGACTATCGGACAAGTCGTGAAGTTACGCCTGAAGCTATGAAGAAAAGAGAGTGCGAACACAAAAAAGATCGTCATCATAATCATTTTGCTGATTTTGTTAATGCGGATTTACTGAAAATTGATTCAGATGAAGATTTTCATTCACTGTTTAAAGTGATGATGACCTTTTTATTTCAAACAATTGGCGATGCTTTTGCAAAAGAATTACCAAGGGATGAAGTAATTGCTAGTTTTAATAAAAAATTGTTTTGGTTACGTGATGGTGTCTACGTAAAAAGCGAGGGAGAGAAGTAGAAATTTAAATGAATAATGAAGATGAACAAGAAAGAAAGGAATGAAAAAAATGTTAAAATTAGCCAAACGAATGTCTTTCTGGGCAGTAGCTGGGGCCGTTGTATTTATGATTATTCAAGTGGTTAGTGATTTGTACTTACCAACCTTAACGGCAGATATTATTAATAATGGAGTTGCTAAAGGAGATACAGATTATATTTGGTCTGTTGGTTTTAAAATGCTTGGTTTCTCATTAATTAGTATTGCTGCCGCAACTGGGAATGTATTTTTAGCTGCCAGACAATCACAAAAATTAGGGAAAACATTACGAAGCGAAATTTATACTAAAGTAACAAATTTTTCAAATGATGAAATTGACGAAATTGGAACAGCTTCTTTAATTACTCGGACAACCAATGATGTCATTCAAATCCAAAATGTAGTCATGATGTTTTTACGCATGATGATTATGGCACCAATTATGTTAATAGGAGCTAGTTTTTTAGCTTACAGTAAAGATGGTCAATTAACACAAATTTTCTTATATGTTTTACCAATCTTAGCTATTTTTATTGGTGTGGTAATGTTCTTTGCTGTACCACTGTTTAAAGCAATTCAAAAGAAAACCGATAAACTAAACTTGGTTTTCCGTGAAGGTTTGACAGGTATTCGAGTGATTCGTGCGTTTAATCGCAGTAAATCTGAAACTGAGCGCTTTGCAGAAGCCAATAAAGATTTTATGGATACATCAATTAAAGTAAATACAATTATGAGTCTGATGTTACCAGTTATGACCTTTATCATGAGTGGGACTAATATTGCCATCATTTGGTTTGGTGGTCAATATATTGGAAATGGGACCTTAGAGGTTGGTAATTTACTTGCCTTTATGACCTACGCAATGCAAATTTTAATGAGCTTTATGATGTTGTCAATGGTATTTATCTTTATTCCAAGAGGACAAGCTTCAGCAGTACGGATTAATGAAGTCTTAAATATGGATAGTAAAATTAAAGATCCTGAAAATCCAGCTAAATTACCAGCTGAAAAACAAGGTACATTAGACTTTAATCATGTTGATTTCAGATATACAGGTGCTGAAAATCTAGCTTTGAAAGATATTGATTTTCATGGCAAGAACGGACAAACTATTGCCATTATTGGTGGAACTGGATCAGGAAAATCAACATTGTCTAATTTACTAGGTCGTTTCTATGATGTTGAAAATGGATCCATTGAGATTAATGGCGTCGATATTCGTCAAATGAAACAACAGGACTTAAGAGATGCTGTCGGATATGTACCTCAAAAAGCGATGCTTTTCACTGGAACAATTCGTGAAAACTTAAAATACGGAAACCCAGATGCTACTGATGAAGAACTATGGCATGCATTAGAAATTGCGCAATCGAAAAATTTTGTTGCTGCGATGCCTGAAGGTTTAGATTCATATGTAGAACAGGGTGGAGGCAACTTTTCCGGTGGACAAAAACAACGTCTTTGTATCGCTAGAGCATTAGTCAAAAAAGCCGATATTTATGTCTTTGATGATTCATTCTCAGCGTTAGATTTCAAGACTGATGCAGCTTTAAGAAAAGCATTAAAACCAGAAACTAGAGAATCTGTGGTTGTTTTAGTTGCACAACGAATTAGTACTGTAATTGATGCGGACATTATTTTAGTATTAGATGAGGGCCAATTAGTTGGACAAGGAACTCATGAAGATTTAAAAGCTACAAATGAAACCTATCAAGAGATTATTAATTCTCAATTGAGAGGGGAGGAAATCTAAGATGAGTGATAAAAATGTAAGTCAACCAAAAGGCGGACAAGGAAGAGGTCCAATGGGCGGCGGACCAGGTGCGCGAATGCCAGTTCAAAAAGCTAAGAATTTTTGGCCTACCATTAAACGTTTATTCGGTTATATGTCGAAACGCTCCATTGCGATTATTGCTGTTTTCGTCTTAGCTATTACCGCAACTGTTTTTCAAATTAGAACACCTAAAATCTTAGGTGAAGCAACAACTTTAATTTTTGAAGGAGTTCAAAAAGGATTTGTCCAACGCCAAGCAGGGATAGAAGTGGATAAATTACCGATTAACTATGATAAAATTGCTTCGATTCTTTTAGTTGTTGGGATTATGTATGTAGCATCAGCTCTCTTCAGCTTTTTGCAACAATTTATAATGACTCGTGTCTCACAAAGAACAGTTTATGAGTTGCGTCGTGATTTAAAAGGCAAAATGAATACTGTACCAATGGAATATTTTGACACTCATTCTAACGGAGATGTAATGTCTCGTGCGGTTAATGATATGGATAATATTTCCAATACACTGCAACAAAGTTTGACCCAGTTAGTAACAAGTATTGTCACCTTTTTCGGTGTTTTATATATGATGTTAACGATTAGTTGGCAGTTAACATTAGTTGCTGTGGCAACTGTTCCATTAAGCTTAATTGTGGTTGGAATTGTCGCACCAAAATCACAACGATTCTTTGCTTCACAACAAAAAAGCTTAGGTTTGTTAAATAATCAAATTGAAGAAACCTATAGTGGCCATGTTGTCGTGAAAAGTTTTAATCGTGAAGCAGCATCTATTGAAACTTTTGAAAAAGAAAATGAAGTATTATTCAAATCTTCTTGGAAAGCCCAATTTATTTCAGGTTTAATCATGCCTTTAATGAATTTTATCAAAAATTTAGGTTATATTTTTGTTGCTGTTCTTGGTGGGATTAAGGTAGCTGATGGTTCAATGACCTTAGGGAATGTACAAGCGTTCCTACAATATACCAATCAATTTTCACAACCAATTACACAATTAGCGAACTTAATGAATACAATTCAATCAACAGTGGCTTCGGCTGAACGTGTTTTTGAAGTCTTAGATGAAAAAGATATGGACAATTCTCCTTCTGGTATTGAACCAATTCCAAATTCACCTTATAAAATCAGTTTTGATCATGTTCAATTTGGTTATGGTGAAGGTACGGATGATTTATTAATGAAAGATTTCAATTTAGATGTGAAAGAAGGTCAAATGGTTGCGATTGTTGGACCAACTGGAGCCGGAAAATCAACATTAATTAATTTATTGGAACGTTTTTATGATGTTAAGGGCGGAAGTATTAAATTTAATGGGATAGATACCCGTGATTTTTCAAGAGAAGAGTTACGTAGCCATTTTGCCATGGTATTACAAGATACTTGGCTATTTAATGGATCCATTTATGACAATATTAAATATGGTAATGAGAAAAAAGAAGCAGATGATTTTGTTGTAGAAGCTGCTGTGGCAGCCCATGTAGATGATTTTGTTCGTAAATTACCACATGGTTACGATACAATTTTAAATGAAGATGCAAGTAATATTTCTCAAGGTCAACGTCAATTAATTACAATTGCTAGAGCATTCTTAGTTGATCCAGAAGTATTAATTTTAGATGAAGCGACTTCAAGTGTCGATACTCGGACTGAAGTGTTGATTCAAAAAGCAATGCGTAAGTTATTACAAGGACGCACAAGTTTTGTGGTCGCTCATCGCTTATCTACCATACGTGATGCAGATAATATCATTGTGATGGATAAAGGTTCCGTTGTTGAAACAGGAACCCACGATGAACTAATGGAAAAAGCCGGTTTCTATGCTGACTTATATAATAGTCAATTTTCAGAAGAAGCCGTTAGTTAAGTAAATAGAAAGCTAGTTAGAATGGACATTCATTCTAGCTAGCTTTTTTAGGTTGTGCTAAAATAAGGAATATAGGAAAGGCTAGTTTTGTGAGACAGGCCTAACCGGCTCAACAAACTTTTTTTTTAAGTAGAGGAGGAATAAATAAATGACAGAGTACCGAATAATTACACCTGAATATAAAGATGAAATGTTTGAATTAGCTAAATATGCATTTAACATCCCCATTACAGAGAACTTAAAAAATCAATTTAATTTGATTTTTGACAATTCCATTTCAGTTGGCGCATTTCAAGAGACTGGCACTTTAAGTGGACAAGTGATGATTACGGCTTATGAAGTTTATTTTCACAAGCAAGTTTATAAAATGGGAGGTATTGGTTTAGTGGCCAACTACCCAGAATATCGTGGAGATGGGGATATTGCTTCTCTAATGAAGCTCGCTTTAAAAACTATGAATGAAAAAGAAGATGATCTTTCTTATTTAGCTCCATTTTTATATAGTTTTTACCGTAAATATGGCTATGAACATGCCTTTGACCAAGTAAAATTAACTTTAACACCAGATGAATTGCCCAAAGCTCATAAACAAAAAGGAACAATGAAGCGAGTGGATTGGAAAACTGGGAGTTATGAGTTGAAAAAACTATATCAAATGTACCAGAAAGATTCTATCGGACCAGTTCGCAGAGCAGATTGGTGGTGGAGCTATAATTATGACTATAATCAAGAGCTTAAAATAGCTATTTATTATAATCCAGAAAATCAGCCTTATGGTTATTTAACTTACGAAACAGATGGTCAAAACAAAACCTTTAGAATCAAAGAATTAGTTTATTTAGATTACCATGCTTATGATGCTTTATGGGGATTTATAGCGTCACATAACGGGAGCTTTAGCTATTTTGAGTACAGTGCTGGGATTAATCAAAATCAATCCTATTTGTTAAGTAATCCACGTATTAAACAAGAAATTATCCCTTCTATGATGGCGAGAATTGTTAATATGAAACGATTTATTGAGAAATTTAACTTTATATCTGAGATAGACAGCCCACTTTATTTAAAAGTAAAAGATGAAGTTGCTTCTTGGAATGATGGGTTATGGAAATTAGAAATAAAATCGGGACAAACTAGTTTAACAGAAGTTGCAAATGAACCTGAAGAAGGCTTAGAAAATCAGCTATTAACCGGTGATATTGGTGCTTGGACTCAAGTATTTATGAATTATCGTTCTTTAAATGAATTGCATTTCTTTAATCGGATTGAAGGGTCTGAAGCTGCAGTTCAAACGTTAGCTGCTCAATTACCTGATGGAAGTCCAACCTTATATGACTATTTTTAATGAACTGAAAAATAGAATAAAAAAAGAATCGTTGAAAAACGATTCTTTTTTTTACTCATTATTTTTTCTCTTTGAAATTCATTTTTTCTAACATTTCTTGTGTTTTTTTCATGCTAATACCATTTTTTGATGTATCCGAAAAATTCATTCCAGGAATAGCTGATAACTCTTTAAGGTCAGCTTTTTCGTAGTCAACTTCAACTTTTTCAATCGCATGATCTTCTTTAAAGTCCATCGTTTCTTTTAGTCCTTTAACACCTTGATATTGTTCTTCAATAGCTTTAGTGACTGCTTGTGCTTCTTCTTTAGTAGAAACCCCTAATGAGCTATAAGGAATTTTACTAGTTGCAGTTTGTTTTGATACGATATCACCTTTATAAGTATACGTTAAGGACATTTCAACTCCATTTTCATTCGTTTCAAATGTTTTTGTTTCCTCTTTGTTTCCTCCACATCCAACCAAAATAAATAATGAACAAACTACTGCCAACAACGGTAAGACTTTTTTCATTTTTCCCAACTTACTTCCTCCTAAAATTTAATTACACAATATATATAATAACTGTATTTAAAAGATAAGTCAATAATAATTTTATACAAAACTTCCTTAAAGTAAGTATATTACTTGAAGTAATTAAAATAATGTGATTTAATAGTTATATATAAAGTAAAGATAAAGGGAGTCTTATAAATGAAAAAAATGAATAGTGAAACAAGCATTGGAAAAGTAGTCTTAAATGTTGAAAATCTGGAAGCGATGAAAACTTTCTATCAAGACAAAATCGGACTTGAAATAAAAAGTGAAACTGAAAATGAAGTTTCTTTAGGCGCAGTAGATGAAAGTCAAACCACATTGTTACAATTAAAACGAGTACCGATTACAGCAAAAGTTGGACGTAGAACAGGATTGTATCATACTGCTTTTCTATTACCGAGTCGAAGTGCTTTAGGTGATGTTCTCTATCATTTAGTTAAAACAGAGTATCCTATTACTGGTGCAAGTGATCATGGCTACAGTGAGGCTATTTATTTAGATGACCCTGAAGGAAATGGTATTGAAATTTATCACGATAAAGCAAGAGAAGTTTGGGATATTAATCCAGATGGTACGATTAATGGAATCACAATTGCGATGGATGCAGAAGGTGTTTTGGGAGCTGCGACTGGGAGCTTTACAGGATTACCAAAAGGAACAACTGTTGGACATATTCATCTGACAGTGGCTGATTTAGACGCAACTGAAAAATTTTATATTGATACATTAAAAATGAATTTACAGACAGATTTTCCTGACCAAGCTAAATTTATTGCAGCTGGAAATTATCATCATCATATTGGGACAAATGTATGGTCGGGAAGAAATATCCCACCAATGGAAAAAGATACAAAAGGTTTGGCTTACTTTACAATGGAAGTTCCATCATTAGAGGCATTGTTAGAAGTTAAAGCTAATTTAGATGAAAAGAGCTACCCTTACACATATGGAAAAGAGCTTTCACTACTACAAATAGTTGATCCAAATGGCATTAATTTAGAGATAACTGTAAAATAAAGTAAATAGAAAAACAAGAGAGTTAGAGAAATTTTCTCTAACTCTCTTGTTTTGTCAAAATAACGGGTCCTTCTTTTGTAATTGCGAGAGAATGCTCATATTGAGCACAATAGCTTCCATCAATTGTTCGAGCAGTCCAGCCATTTGAATCTATGTCCATCTTCCATGTTCCTGTAGTAATCATAGGCTCAATGGTAATCGTCATACCTTCTTTTAAACGCACGCCTTTACCCGCTTGACCATAGTGTGAAAAGAAAGGTTCTTCATGAATTGTTGGACCAATACCATGAGCAAGAAAGTCTCGAACGACACCATATCCTTTAGATTCCGCATAACTTTGAATGGCATGGCTAATGTCACCGACGCGATTACCAATTTTGGCTTGCTCAATCCCTAATCTCAAAGCTTCTTGAGTCACTGCCATTAATTCTAGGTGTTCGTTTGATAATTCCCCGACAGCATATGTCCAACAACTGTCAGAAATAGCGCCTAATAGATCAACGCAAAAATCAACCTTGACAAGATCACCAGATTTCAGGACATAATCAGAAGGAAAACCGTGGCAAATTTCATCATTTACACTAATACATGTCGCATATTCATAATTTTCAAAACCAATTTGTGCTGCTATTGCTCCTTTATCTTCAATTTTATTTTGAACAAATTGATTGATTTGATTTGTTGTAATACCAGGTTTGATAAAGGTTCTTAATTGTTGATGAATACCGGCTAAAATTTTTCCAGATTCCTTCATTTGTTCAATTTCTCTTTGAGATTTTAATGTAACCATTTTGACACTCCTTAAAAGTTAATGTACTTATATCTGTATATTGAAAAGCGTTTAAAGTATAGAGTAATGTATCTGACTCATAAAAGAAGTATTTGCTTAAATCATAAAACAACTGCATATTATTATACCATACGATTTAGCGTACCTATACTCGTAAACCTTAATTTAGGTGATTCTTTTTTACTGAACTTTTGTTGATTTAAGACTAATTAGTGGTAAGATAGAAAGTAAAATTGGAGGGATATGAATGAACCAAAATAAGTTAGTTATCATTGGAGTCGGACATGTAGGCTCGCAAGTTTTGACAGAAGTTTTACATTTGCAACTTTTTGCTAAAATTGCTTTAATTGATAGCCAAGACAAAGTAGCAGAAGGCGAAGCGTTGGATCATCGACATGCAGCAGCGTTTCATTCACAAGCAAATCCAGAAATCTATGCTGGCAGTTATGAGGATTGTCAAGATGCAACCGTTATTATCTGTGCGGCTGGACCGAGTATTGTACCAAATACTGGCGAATTGATGCCTGATCGTAGCCAATTGGCTATGCAAAATGCAACTGTTTTAAGAGAGATTATGACGCGAGTTACCGAGTATACAAAAGAAGCTGTACTCATACTTATCACTAATCCTTTAGATTCAATGGTATATTTAGCTGAAAACGAATTCAACTATGCTAAAGGTCGGATTTTTGGAACAGGTACGATGCTTGATTCTGCTCGTTTTAGACAAATACTTGCTGAAAATTATCAAGTGGATCCAAAAAGTATATCCGGAATCATGATGGGCGAGCATGGTTTAACAGCCTTTCCAGTTTTAAGTCGCGTATCAATTGAAGGCTTTAAAGCTGATGAACTTGCGTTTAAAGGGAGTAATTCATTAAGTTATAAAAATATTCAAGGGGCAGTTGTTAAAACAGCTTATGATGTTCTAAACGCTAAAGGTTGGACAAATGCAGGGATTGCTCAAGCTACAGTTGCATTAGTGCGAGCTGTAGTATTAAACGAACGAAGTATTTATCCAGTTTCTACAACCGTTACTAATGCATACGGGTATCAAGGAGATGTTGCCTTTAGTTTGCCTTGCATAATAGGGAAAAATGGGATTGAAGAACAATTAGAATTGCCGCTAGATAAAATTGAAACAGAAGCTTTAAAGCATTCTGTTGCTGCGATAAAAGAGACTATGAAAAACTGTGGAATTTAACAAATAATTAACCAATAAATGACTGGAAAAATGTTGGAAAGAACAAAAATTTTGGTATACTAATTAAGATAGAATAGAAAGAGAGTGTAGTCTTATGTATCCAAAAACACAAGCCTTAATTTCTGAGTTTATTCAGGAAGAAATATTTCCAGGAGCAAGTTTTGCTTTTATAAACCCAATAGAAAAAAATAGTTATCGAACTGGAAATGTAGCTGTTTATCCTGTGAAAGAACAAATTAGAGACAATCAACTTTATGATTTAGCTTCAGTGACCAAGGTGTTGATGACAACAACGCTAATTTTACAATTATGGGAAGCTGGAAAATTAAACTTAACAGATAGCGTCTCTTTGTATTTGCCAGCCTTTAGTGAACCAAGTGTAACAATTCAACATTTATTAACTCATACCTCTGCCTTAAATGGGTTTATTGAAAATCGAGATCAGTTAACAGCGGGAGAATTAAAAGAGGCTATGTTACATCTATCCATTGGTCCTGATTTTGGAAAGAAAGTTGTTTATACAGATACAAGTATGATTTTATTAGGTTTTATTGTTGAAGAATGTACAAAAAAAAATTTAGCTTTAGTATTTCAAGAAAGAGTTTCGGGGCCATTAAAATTGAACAATACGGTTTTTGAGCCTATAGATCCCCTAAGCTGTGCTCCGACCGAGAACCATCTAACTCGTGGAATAATTCGAGGTGTTGTTCATGATCCTAAAGCTTTTACTCTTCGTCCTAACTGTGGGAGTGCAGGACTTTTTTCAACTATTGAAGATGTTAGTCGCTTTAGCCAAATGCTATTAAATGACGGAGAATTAGATGGAGTCAGATTACTAAAAAAAGAGACCGTCGAGAAATTAAAGCAAGATTGGACTCCAACAGGTAACTTGAATCGTTCATTGGGCTGGGATTTCCTTAGCTCAGGTGATAAAAGTCATCCTAAACGTTATTTATTTCATAGTGGTTTTACAGGAACATTTATCTTTTTGGATATGATCAAAAAAGAAGGTTTTGTTTTTTTATCTAACCGATTGCATTTGCAAAATGATACTCCGCACTATTTGAAACGTAGAAACGAGTTATTAGATGTCTATATTCGAGAGCTAGAAGAAGGACAAACTAATTAAAAATAAGACAAATTATAGTTTTTTTGTTTTTTTGCGTGAATCGCTTTCAGATATGGTAAAATAGATAGCGTGTTAGAGGAAAGCTGAACATGCGAATTTTAATGAAGGCAATGAGCTTTTGATAGAATTAGGTGACTCAACAAACTTTTTATCAGGCTAGTTCTTATGAGTCAACTCCTCGATAAAAAGATGAAAATTCGAGGTGGCAAAAAGCGCCACATCAATTTTCCCTATTTTCTTGCCGGAGCTACCCGACTCAACAAACTTTTTATTTAGGAGGAAAACAATGACTGAACCGTTATTTTTAGAAGCAGTTTTACAAGAAAAAATCTGGGGTGGAACAAAATTAAAGGATGTTTTTGGCTACGCAATACCAAGTGATAAGGTGGGGGAATGTTGGGCAATTAGTGCTCATCCTAATGGTCCTAGCGTAGTTAAAAATGGTCCTTTAAAAGGTCTGACATTGGCTGAGGTCTGGGAACAGCATCGTGAAGTTTTTGGAAATGTTACAGGTGATGTATTTCCTCTTTTAACTAAAATTTTAGATGCTGCCGATGATTTGTCTGTTCAAGTGCATCCCGATGATGCTTATGGACTAGCTCATGAGGGAGAATTAGGTAAAACGGAATGTTGGTATGTGATTGAAGCTGATGAAGGTGCTGAGATTATTTATGGTCATCATGCGAAAACAAAAGCAGAATTGGAAACAATGATTCGTGAGGGTCAGTGGGATCATTTATTACGTCGTATTAAAGTCAATAAAGGCGACTTTTTCCATGTACCAAGTGGAACGATTCATGCAATTGGTGCTGGTATTATGATTTTAGAAACTCAGCAAAGTAGTGATACAACCTACCGAGTTTATGATTATGATCGTAAAGATGATAGTGGTCAACCTCGTGAACTTCATATTCAACAATCTGTTGATGTTACAACAGTACCACATATTGATCCAGTACTACATGTTGAAACAATCAATAAAGGCAATGTGGAGATTACAACATATGTTGAAACGGATTTCTTTGATGTGTATCAATGGGATATTAAAGGTAGAGCTGAATTTATGGCGACGGCTCCGTATACTTTGGTAAGTGTTTTAGAAGGCAATGGTTTTCTAAATCTAGCTGATGGCGCAAGTTATGAAATTAATAAAGGAACTCATTTTATTTTGCCAAATGATATTAAAGCTTGGGAAATTGATGGTCATTTACAAATTATTGCATCAACTCCAGGTAAAGCGAATCGCTAAATTAAATTAACTAATAAATAGCTGAAAATCAAGAGGCAAGTGTCTTAGATTTTTAGCTATTTTTAATTTGGAAAAACTGATTATTAAGAAAAAAAATCGTTTTATAACTTGTTTTATTAAGAAAGGATGTTCTTAAAGTTCAGATAATTGCGTTAAGCTATGTCTGAGGTGAAGGAATTGATAAAAAATAAGAAACGAATTCTGTATGTGTTAGCTATATTAGTCGCAATTATTAGTTTGAGTTTTTATTTACTAGGTATATATGGAAAACAATTAAATCAAGGAAGTAAAACCAAAATAGGAGAAACCAGTGAACTTTTAGTTGACCTTAATAATCAAAAAGTTTTATATCAAAAAAATCCAAATAAAGCTAGACCTTTAGCTAGTTTAACTAAGTTAATGACGATTTATTTAACGTATGAAGCGCTAGAAAATAATCAGTTAAATTCATCAGAGGAATTGGAATTGCCTTACTTAAACGATAGCCAGGCTGTTAGCTTACGAAGTATAACAGCTGATGAAAAGAGTCAATGGTCAGTCGCTGACTTAATGGCTGCTGCAATGGTTATGTCAGCTAACGATGCAGCAGAGGCCTTAGGAAATCGTTTGGGAGGAGGAAATGAATTCATTCAACAAATGAACCAAAAAGCCCAAGAGTTAAAACTTTCAAAGAAAACTAATTTTACTAGTGCTAGCGGTCTGCCGACTGAAAAAGGAGAATCCCTGGCAACAGCAAAAGATTTGGCTATTTTAGCAGAAGCGCTAGTGACAGATTATCCACAGGTTTTAGAGCAGACTCGCGCGGCAAGTTGGACTTTAAGTACAGGAGGAATAATTGATTCAACGAATGGTTTGCTAACTAGCAACCAGCATGATTTTGAAGTTGATGGTCTTAAAACAGGCTATACAGAAGATGCAGGCTACTGTTATATAGGAACGGCCAGTAAAGGTGAGCAACGCTTACTAGTCATTGTCTTAGGCACCAATAATTCTGAAGAACGATTTTTAAAAGCGGATAAATTGCTACAAAAATACTTTGATTAATTCTGAAATAAAAAGCCAGACATTGAATTTACTCAATGTCTGGTTTTTTGTTAATTTTTTTGTTTTTTTCGATCCATTGCTGCATATAACAAACGATCAGCTAAAATCGTATTTTTTACAAGTAAAGGACCATGGAAGTATGAACAGTAGGTTTGTTTATAGATAGCACCCTCTGTTTTATCTTCACCATTATTGCCTTTTCCTTGTTGAACAATCCCTAAAGGTTTTTCGCCTTTACCTAAAAAGGTCATGCCATTATGGTTTTCAAATCCAACATAAGTTTCGCCAAACTCTTCATTCTTAATAATGATATCGCCAATAAAGCGACTGTTATCTTGGCTTAGTGTATAGTGATCTAGGGCGCCGATTCCATCAATTTTATTGCCACTAGCGTCCATATAATAGTGACCTAACAATTGGTAACCACCACAAATTGCTAAAGTAACTCCACCAGCTTCAATATACTCAGTTAAAGCTGCTTTTTTTGATTGAATATCACGAGAGACAATTAGTTGCTCGTAATCTTGACCTCCACCGAAGAAGACAAGATCGTATTTTTTCGGATCAAAATCATCCTTCAAACTAATAATTTCAGTATTTAAATGAATGCCCATTTGTTTGGCACGATGATTTAACATTAATAAGTTGCCATTATCACCATATGTGTTTAATAAATTACCATAAAGATGGCAAACTGCTAATTCTTCCATCGTTACATTCCCTCCTTAACGTAGCCTGCAGCTGCTAACTCTTTACGCAGTTGTAGGACGGCGGTATAAGTTGCCAACACGTATATATGCTCAGTTGGAGCTTTTTCAAAGCTTTTAATGACATCACTTAAATTAGGCAAAACTTGTAATTCATCTTTTGGTACACCCGCTACTTCCAAACGCGTAGCGATATCGTTGACGCGTTCACCACTAACTGTAAATTGTTTAATATCCATTTCCATTATTTTTTCATAATTTGCATCCCAAATCCAACTAACATCAATTCCATCAGCATAATTTGCATTTAAAATAGAAACAAGTGAAAAAGGTCTTGGATCTAAAGCAATCATTTCTAAAATTTGGTTCAATCCAACTGGGTTTTTGACTAAATTAATAGTAATTTCTTTTTTGCCAATTTTAATTACCTCTTGGCGTCCAAATACTTTTTCAGCTAAATTAAAACCAGCTCTAATTTCAGCAGGGGAAACATCAAATAGGCGTCCAATTGAATAGGCCGATAGTGCATTATAAACATTATATAACCCTCCAACATTAATTTGAAAAGCTTCGCCATCAATTTCAAATTTAGAACTTTGGTGATCCATTTTCAGCATTTTTGTTAAGCGATAAGTTAACTCAGGTCGTTTGAAATCGCAATTAGGACAGTAATATTTCCCTAAATTACTATACGTAATAAATTTATAATGAAGAATATTTTGACAGTGTGGGCATAAAATTCCATCAGTATTATAATGGGCCATCAATTCTCCATCAGGTTGGTCGTCAAAGCCAAAGTAAATACGTTCATTAACAGTGTCTAATGAATTAAAAATAGGGGCATCACCATTGCTAATAATTTTAGCAGTTGGTGCTAAAGCTGCGCCATCGACCATCATTTGATAGATCGTATAAATTTCTCCGAAACGATCCATTTGGTCTCGGAAAACATTTGTAAAAAGAATCGCTTTAGGTTTAATATACTTAGTCACATGAACTAAACTAGCTTCATCAACTTCTAGTACAGCAATTTTTTTCTGATCCTTTTGATTCGCTGAATCATGCATTAAAAAGGTTGAAATAATCCCTTGTTGCATATTTGCACCAGTTGGATTTGTAATAATGTTTGGATATTTTTGCTTTAAAACTTGAAAGGTTAGTGCTGTTGTTAAAGTCTTTCCGTTTGTCCCAGTAACAATAACAACTTCATAATCTTTAGCTAAGGCCCCCAAAACATTAGGATCTATTTTTTGAGTAATCATACCAGGCAAACTGCTGCCACCTTTAAAAAAAGTATGAAGCCACCATCTTGTCGTTTTACCAACCATAATTGCAAATGAACTACGTATACTCACACTGTCTACCTCCAAATTAAATTCAAATAGAATACTATAATCTAAAAAATTGTCTCTCACATCATAGCATAAATTTTTTGAAAATTAATTAAAAAAGGTTAACTAAATGCTAAATTTAACTAAAAATCAAAAATTAGTGTCGGTTAATCTTAAAAATTTCTTTTTGTGTGGAAAAAATAGAAAAAAACAACCATTGTTTTTGAAGTAAAATAGATAGGGTTATATAGAATAGCATTTTGTTAGTGGTTGAAATAGAGCTACATAAAAAATATGTACCAAATAAGTATTTTAAAAATTAGGGTAATTATAGAAGGAGCCAAAATAAATTGGAAGCAATAAATATTCAAATAAAAGTATTTAGCCAGGAAAAAATTAAAGTAAACGCGGAAGATAAAAATGTTTATTTTTATAAAAATAATTTTTTACCAGAAGTAATTTTAGAATTAGCACCAGAAGTGAAAAATAAAAGTTTTTTTGGAAAAAGTAAGTTAGGTCGTAATTCTGAATGGGTATCAAGTATAAATGATTTAGTGAAACAAATAGTCATTGAATGTCATCCATTACCCAATAAATTGTCATTAATGAAAGTCTTAGATGATTACAGCCGAACATTTAATGAAGAAAATCCTGAATTAATTGTCTATCAAATATTTTTAAAGGAAGAAGTCGATAAAGTAGTCTTAGTTTTAAACTTTGTGACTCGCTTTATTTATCAAGATGGAGAGTTTTTAGACAGTGGTATTCGGAAAGCGTTGATGCAACAAAATGTGGATCAAAAAGGGAATATATTAATCAATTGGAAGAACAGTGAAATAAAAAAAATTACAAAAAAACTGCTACAACTTCAAGAATTAAGTGAGATGACTATCCCTGTTGTAGATCAAGAAAGTTCCATAAAATTAGCTGAAACGGTTGTTAATATTGATCAAGAAATACGTCAATTAGCGGATTCTTTACCAAGTGTTTCGAAATTAGAAGAAAGAGTGAATACTTGTCAATCTGAAGTGGATCAAGTCAGTGAGCAATTAACCAATGCTAAAGATAAAAAAATAAAATTAGATAAGCAATCTAAAGAGATTGCTAGTTTTTTGAGTAGTCTAGAGCAACAAGTCGAATTATTAAAGGTAAAAATGGAGCAGCTCTTACCAAATATGGAACTTCAAAATGAAAAAAGTAATCAAGTGAAACAACAAGAAGAGCAAAATGAACTGCAAGAATTAAGGGAGAAAATAACAAAGTTGGAAAAAGCAAATGAAGAAGTTGACCAATTAGTTACAGACTCTATTGCAAGGATAGCGAAACAGACACAAATAGAATCGCCATTGAAAAAAGAGCTTGTAGAAATGAATAAGCGTTTGATAGGGATAACTGAAAATGAAACGACATTAAAGCAACAAGTCAAAAAATTAAACTTAGTCATTTCACAACAAAATCAAAAACATGAAGCAGAGCGCCAACGTTTAGAAGGGACAATTCGTCAATTAGAGTTAGCTAAATTGGATAATACTAAAAAAATAAGCAACGAAATGGTTGATGAGAGTCCATCAAAAGAACTAAATTTATTAACTATCAAAGTTAATGAAAATAATGAATCTAAAGCAGTACAAGAAAAAACAGAATTAGGACATGGAAACAATGACATAGTGGAATTTGTGAATACAAATGAGGGACAGTTAGTTGAGAATGAAAGCCTAGAAACAGAACTAAATTTACTGGAAAAGCAGTCAAAAAAAACTTCCAATTGGCTTAAAACAAAAAAAATGGAAGCAGCTGAATTTAACGAACAATTTCGTAAAGTTCAGTACTTGGAACATGCTTGGATGATTAATAGGGACCTATCAAAAAAAATAAACCAAGAAAATCAAGATTTTGACGAAAACCAAGAACAAGAAATGATTGAAGAAAAGCTAAAAAATGAAATTAATCAAGTTGAGATTGAGAACTTTATTTTAAATGGTGAGGCAGCTAATCTTCGAGAACGAGTTACCTTTAAAAATAATCGACCATTTGCGAAAGATCGTGTGATTTTAAGTAATGCTGATTATGAGTTATTAGAAAAAAAAGCGAGACAGTATGAATTAATAGATTACATGAATAAACAAATGACGGTAAAAGCTAGAGAGCAAGCTTAAAAGACTTAAAGGAGAGGCATGTGTTCACATGTCTCTTCTTCGAGTATCATTTAAAGTTGAGCCTAACAATAGTCCAAAATTCAGATAAGTTTTAACTTAGCCCTATTTTAAAGACAGAAAAGGCTAGATAAATCGTATTTTAGTAAAAAATAGGTGAAAAGTTCTGTATTTTAAAGTATAATTCTAGTTGGATTCCTATAGAAAGAAAAGGTGAATTTCAGCATGGCACAACTTTTTTTTAAGTATGGCGCAATGAATAGTGGTAAAACAATTGAAATCTTAAAAGTTGCTCATAACTATGAAGAGCAAAATAAACCTGTTGTCATTATGACTAGCGGGATTGATGATCGAGATGAAGTTGGCTTTGTTTCTAGTCGTATCGGATTACGGCGTGAAGCGGTACCTGTATTTGATGAAACCAATATTTATCATATAATTGACGAAATGGCCATTAAGCCAGCGTGTATTTTAATTGATGAATCACAATTTTTAACAAAAGAACATGTCTATCAGTTGGCACATATTGTAGACGATTTAGATATTCCAGTGATGGCATTTGGCTTGAAAAATGATTTCAGAAATGAATTATTTGAAGGTTCACATTATTTATTGATTTATGCAGATAAAATTGAAGAAATGAAAACCATTTGTTGGTACTGTCATAAAAAAGCGATTATGAATATGCGCTTAGTAGACGGTCAACCTGTTTATACCGGAGAACAAATTCAGATTGGTGGAAATGAGTCTTATTTGCCTGTTTGTCGTAAACACTACCATCATCCTCCACATCATTAGCTTTTTTGCTATGGAGTATTGGACAGGAAGGTAACTAAAAAAACAAAGGAGTGAATAAGCTAAATGTATGATAAATTACAAGGCGTTGAAGGCCGATATGAAGAATTAGGAGAGCTACTTAGCGATCCGGAAGTTATTAGTGATACGAAGCGTTTAATGGCTTTGACGAAAGAAGAGGCTAATTTAAGAGAGACGGTTAGTGTCTATCGTCGGTATAAAGTTGTTGTAGATGATATTGCCGATACGGAAGAAATGCTAGGGGAAAATTTAGATTCTGATATGGCAGAAATGGCTAAAGAAGAACTTTCAGCATTGAAAAAAGAAAAAGAAGCGCTTGAAGAAACAATTAAAATCTTGCTTCTTCCTAAGGATGAAAATGATGATAAGAATATCATTATGGAAATTCGGGGAGCTGCTGGTGGCGATGAGGCAGCTTTATTTGCTGGCGATTTATTTGGTATGTATCAGAAATATGCAGAAGGCCAAGGCTGGAAGACTGAAGTATTAGAAGCAAATATTACTGGGATTGGTGGTTATAAAGAAATTATCTTTATGATTACTGGGAATAATGTTTTCTCAAAACTAAAATACGAAAGTGGCGCTCACCGTGTTCAACGCGTTCCGTCAACTGAATCACAAGGACGTATCCACACTTCAACTGCAACAGTTGTTGTAATGCCAGAAGCAGAAGAAGTTGAAATTAACATTGCAGATAAAGATATTCGTACGGATATCTATCATGCCAGTGGAGCTGGTGGACAGCACGTTAATAAGACTGCATCTGCTGTTCGTTTAACCCATTTACCAACTGGAATTGCTGTTGCGATGCAAGATGAACGTTCTCAAATTAAAAATAGAGAGAAAGCAATGAAAATTTTACGCGCGCGTGTCTATGATCAAATTCGCAATGAAGCTCAAAGTGAGTACGATGCAAACCGTAAATCAGCTATCGGGACTGGTGATCGTTCTGAACGCATTAGAACGTATAACTTTCCGCAAAACCGCGTGACGGATCACCGAATTGGTTTAACCATCCAAAAGTTAGATCAGATTTTAGCTGGTAAATTAGATGAGATTGTCGATGCATTAATCGTATACGATCAAACCGAAAAATTGGAGCAAATGAAAAATGGCAACTAATTCATCTTATAAGGAAGTCCTTAACTGGGCTTCCTCTTTTTTAGAGAGTCATGGACTAGAAGGATATGCAGCTGAACGTTTTTTATTAGAGCGGATGGAGTGGACGAAAACAGATTTAATCCTAAATTTAGCTACTGAAATCCCGGAAAAGGTCAAAGAACAATTGGAATCAGATGTAATCGAACATAGTAAAGGAAAACCTGTGCAACACATTTTAGGCTACGAATGGTTTTATGATCGCCCATTTAAAGTTACGGCAGATACCTTAATTCCGCGTCCTGAAACAGAGGAAATTGTAGCAAAATTTTTGACGAGAAATGGGCAGAAACAAGATGGTTTGACTGTGTTAGATGTTGGTACAGGAACTGGGGCAATTGCGATTACAGTAAAAAAAGAACGTCCGATGGATCTAGTGACAGCTATCGATATTTCATCAGAAGCTTTGAGTGTTGCCAAGGAAAATGCACTAAAATTAGATGCAGATATTCGTTTTTTAGAAGGGGATCTATCTGCACCTGTTAGTCATGAGAAATTTGATGTAGTGCTATCAAATCCACCTTATATTTCTGAAGCAGAGCGTCCATTAGTTGATGATATCGTCTTTTTCAATGAACCCCATCTAGCTTTATTTGCTAAACATGACGGCTTGTTTATCTACGAACGATTAGCTAAAGAGTTACCATATTTAATGAAACCAGCCGGTCAAATTATTTTGGAAATTGGTTTTCAACAGGGAATAGCTGTAAAAAAACTATTTACGACGGCCTTTCCATTCGCTAAAGTTACAGTAGAAAAAGATATGTCTGGCTTAGACAGAATGATATACGTTCAGTTACCTTAATGAAGAAATAAAGCTAGCTCTGGTTAGCTGGCTAAGATTTTAAGAAAGAAGGAACATGTAATGGAAACAAGCTTTTTTAAAGAAAACAATTTATCTGAGGCGGCGAAACTCATTCAAGCTGGAGAGCTAGTGGCTTTCCCCACAGAAACAGTCTATGGCTTAGGTGCAGATGCGTTGAATGAAGAGGCTGTAAAAAAAGTTTACGCGGCAAAGGGGCGCCCTAGTGACAATCCTTTAATTGTTCATATTGCCAGACGTGAAGAGCTTGAATCTCTAGTTGCTGAAATTCCAGCTATTGCAGAACCATTAATCAAAAAATTCTGGCCGGGGCCATTAACCTTAATCTTTAAGGCGAAACCAGGTGTTTTTTCAACAAGTGTTACTGCTGGCTTAGAGAGTGTCGCCATTCGTATGCCGGATAACAGTTTGACATTAAAGCTAATTCAATTGGCGGAGAGACCTTTAGTTGGACCAAGTGCGAATACATCAGGCCGCCCAAGCCCGACTTCAGCTGAACATGTGTATCATGACTTAGAAGGCAAAATTGCGGGAATTATTGATGGAGGTGCAACTGGCATTGGATTAGAGTCAACGGTTTTAGACCTGACTTCCCCCGAGAATCCACTTATATTAAGACCTGGAGCAATTACTCAACAAGACTTAAAAGAAGTACTTGGTAAAGATGTTACGTACGATCACCATTTAATTGGAAAAGAGGAAGCACCTAAAGCACCTGGGATGAAGTACACACATTATGCACCAGAAGAGCCTGTTATTCTAGTTAAAGGCACTGACTATAATCTTTGGCGAAAAGCAATAACTCATTACTTGGAGCAAGGTGAAACCATCGGAATTTTAGCAAATGAAGAAATTATTTCGAAAGTTAAGTCTGAAGTTGAAGATGTTTTTTCTTTAGGGTTAAAAGCGAACATTAATGAGGCTTCTCATTCTTTATATGCGGGTTTACGTTTTTTTGAAAATACAAAAGTAACATTGATTTTAGCAGAAGCTTATGAAATCAATGATAACACACGAGCATATATGAATAGATTAGAAAAATCTGCTGGTGGAAAATATTTTTAACGAACTTTCTAAGCAAAAAGGAAGAAATTTAGTTGAAATAATGCTATACTAAATTCATTAAATGGAGAATGGAGTGTTGAATTTGACTTTTAAAGATTTTGATCCAGAATTATGGGCAGCAATTGACCAAGAAAAAGAGCGCCAGGAGCACAATATTGAATTAATTGCTTCAGAAAACTTTGTATCTAAAGCAGTACGTGAAGCACAAGGCAGTATCCTAACAAACAAATATGCAGAAGGGTACCCTGGAAAAAGATATTACGGTGGCTGTGAATACATAGATATCGTTGAGAATCTTGCTATTGATCGGGTTAAAGAGTTATTCGGAGCAGAATATGCCAACGTTCAACCACATTCAGGTTCACAAGCCAACATGGCTGCTTTTAATGCTTTAATTGAACCAGGTGATACTGTTCTCGGAATGGACTTAACACATGGTGGTCATTTAACTCATGGTTCACCAGTGAATTTTAGTGGGAAAACATATAACTTTATTGCTTATGGTGTTGATCCAACAACAGAGAAGATTGATTATGATGAAGTTCGTCGCATTGCGATTGAAGGTCAACCTAAATTAATTATTGCTGGAGCTAGTGCATATTCACGCGCAATTGATTTTGCTAAATTTAAAGAAATTGCCGATGAAGTTGGTGCCTACTTCTTAGTAGATATGGCTCACATTGCTGGTTTAGTAGCTGCAGGAGCACATCAAAATCCAGTTTTATATGCAGACATTGTAACATCAACGACTCATAAAACATTACGTGGTCCTCGTGGAGGGTTAATTTTAGCGAAAGAAAAATATGGAAAAGCATTAAATAGTGCTATTTTCCCTGGAATCCAAGGTGGTCCATTAGAGCATGTCATTGCTGGAAAAGCTGTGGCTTTTAAAGAAGCAATGACACCAGAATTTAAAACCTATTCTGAACAAGTCATAAAAAATGCACAAGCAATGCAATCAGTTTTCAATGAGTCTGTCGGTCATTTGATTAGCGAAGGAACAGACAACCATTTACTTCTATTAGATGTAACAAATTTTGGTTTAAATGGTAAAGAAGCAGAAGCTATTTTAGATAGCGTTGGGATTACAGTTAATAAAAATACAATTCCATTTGAAAAACTTAGCCCATTTAAAACGAGTGGTATTCGAATTGGTACTCCAGCGATTACAACTCGAGGATTTAAAGAAGAAGATGCAGAAGAAGTTGCTAGACTAATTGTTGCAGCGTTAACAGCCAAAGATGATGCTGAACAGTTGAAATCAATTAGCAAAGAAGTTCGTGCTTTAACAATTAAACATCCACTTTATGATGAAAATGACTAATCAGTTATTTTGATTATATAAATAAAACGCAGCAAAAACTGAAGGAATAGTCCTTCTAGTTTTTGCTGTATTTTTATTTGTCTTGTTTGAACGACATAAGTATAGAAGTCTGGGTAGGTTTAGCAACGAAAAAAATCATTTGTCAGCATTTTATTAGCACGCTTCATGAGAAAAAAATTAAATAGAGAAATGGATTCTGATACTATAACTAGTTATAGTTATACCTCTATTCATCTAAATTGGTTTATTTTAAAAAAAATCAAGTAATCACTAGCCATTTGTTCTATTTTCCTTTACAATGGAATTGTTTAGGAAAAATTTTATAGAAAATGAGGGCTGAAATAATGGGTAAATTTCAAGTATTAGATCATCCGTTAATCCAACACAAATTAACAATGATTCGCGAGTCAAAATGTGGGACAAAGGTTTTTAGAGAAGTTGTTAATGAAATCGCTATGTTGATGGCTTATGAAGTCTCAAGAGACATGCCACTAGAAGATGTTGAGATTGAAACGCCTTTAGTTAAAACAGTACAAAAACAATTATCTGGGAAAAAAGTAGCAATTGTTCCAATCTTGAGAGCAGGTTTAGGAATGGTTGATGGAATGTTAGAAATGATTCCAGCTGCTAAAGTTGGACACATCGGGTTGTACCGTGATCATGAATCACTAGAACCAGTTGAATATTTTGTTAAATTACCAAGTGATATTCAAGAACGTCAAATGTTTGTTGTTGATCCAATGTTAGCAACAGGTGGTTCGGCAATTATGGCGATTGACGCTTTAAAACGCCGTGGCGCAACAACAATTAAATTTGTTTGTTTAGTAGCAGCTCCAGAAGGAGTTCAAGCATTGCAAGATGCTCACCCTGATGTAGATATTTATGTTGCAGCACTTGATGAAAAATTAGATGAAAATGGCTATATCGTTCCAGGTCTTGGCGATGCAGGAGACCGTTTATTCGGAACTAAATAAGTAAAAAAGTATTTTCCTATTGAAATAGGAAAATACTTTTTTTGTTTATTTTTTAAAGCGCTTTAAATTTTAAAAGCATTTCTTTATGAAAAAATTATGAAAAACAGTTAAATGTGAAAAAAAAAATTAGTGGCTTTTTCTTCAGTTAAGCGGGGATTTTGCCATTATATAAAGCGATGATTGCCATTAATTATCGATATGTAAACCCTATTTTATAGTCTTTTTTTGAAAAATAGAACTGTTTTTCAAAAAGCTTTTGTATTTTTGAATAAATGGTGGTATGATATCAAATGTTAAAGAGTGAGCTTGAAAAAAATAATGTTTTGATAAGATTCAGTTTATCTTTCTTCGGATATCTAAAAAGGTGATTTAGATAGGAAATGCTAGGTCATTTGTGTTAGAATATAAAGGTATCAACGAATGGATTCGAAAGATTAAATAAGTAATGTCATCATTTTGTTCTTTCAGATCACTCAGTTTAATTTTACCTGACTTCGTTGAATGAAAGTTCAATTTTAGAAAAGAGGTGAAAGTTGTGGATCATGAAGCTCCAATAATTCATTTATTTGGCCTAGCGTTTAATGTAGCTAATATGATTACGGTTGTAGCAGCATGCTTAATTGTCTTTTTAGTCACTTTTTTCTGTACTAGAAAGTTACAAATTAAACCAACAGGCGGTCAAAACTTTATTGAATGGGTTGTTGATTTTGTGCGGACCATTATTTCTGGACCAATGTCTTGGAAAGAAGGCCAACAGTTTCATTTATTAGGTTTTACATTATTATTATTTGTGTTTGTATCTAATATGATGGGATTGCCACTGGTTATTACAATCGGAGGAAAAGGGTACTGGAAGAGTCCAACTGCGGACCCAGTAGTGTGTTTAGCTTTAGCATTAATGGTTATTTTACTTACTCATTATTTTGGAGTACGTGAACAAGGGTTTAAAAACTATTTTATGAATAGCTATATTAGACCAGTTTCGTTTTTATTGCCAATTAAATTATTAGAAGAATTTACAAATGCTTTAACGTTAGCTTTACGTTTGTATGGTAACGTTTATGCAGGGGAAATTTTGCTAGGTTTGATTGCAAGTTTAGGACTTAGTCACGGACCATGGACCTGGATCGTAGGTCTCCCATTGGAAATGGTTTGGCAAGGATTCTCAATCTTTATCGGAAGTATTCAAGCTTTTGTATTTACCACATTAACGATGGTATACATGGCGCACAAAGTACAGGTAGAACACTAAAAGAACTTGTACAAAAATGATTTAAAAGTAATTATTATCAAGGAGGAAATTTATTATGAACGGAATGGGTTTAATCGGAGCAGCAATCGCAGTAGCAGGCGCAGCAATCGGAGCATCATTAGGAAATGGGAAAGTTATTTCAAAAACAATTGAGTCAGTGGCACGTCAACCTGAGCTACAAAGCAGACTACAAATGATGATGTTTATCGGAGTAGGTTTGATTGAAGCTGTTCCAATTATGGCTGTAGTAATTGCCTTTATTTTAGTGTTTAAATAATAAAATTTTGGCAGAGATTGCCTCTGCCTTTTTGCTTAGGTAAATGAAGTTTAAAAGTGATTTAGAAGGAGTGTCGGAAATGTACGGTTTAGTATTAGGAGAATCCACCAGTGCTGGAGATACAATTTTTGTCTTAGTGTCCTTCTTATTGCTATTGTTAGTTCTAAAGAAATTTGCTTGGAAACCTTTGATGAATATTATGGAAGATCGTGAAAAGCAAATTGCAAAAAATATCGACAGTGCAGAAAATTCTCGGATTGAGGCCAATCGTTTAGCCGTTGAAAGTAAAGATAGTCTTGAAGCGACAAGAATCGAAGCGTCAGCTATTATTGCGAAAGCTCGTGAAAATGGTGAAAATATTCAGGATGAGATGCTAGTAAAAGCGAAAGCAGAAGCTGAGCGTATCATAGTAGATGCTAAAAAAGATATTGAATTAGAAAAACAAAAAGCAATTGAGAGTGTCAAAAATGATGTCAGTCATTTATCAATTGACATTGCCACTAAACTGATTGGAAAAGAATTAACAAGTGAGGATCATGCCGCTTTAATCGATAAGTATATTGAAGGGTTGGCTGATGACGAATGAAATTAGACAAACATACAGTAGCTAGTCGTTATGCAAAAGCATATTACAAGTTAGCCGAAGAACATGATACCGTTGAAGAAGCCTTTGACAACATGATGGATATTCGTCAAATATTTGCTGATAACCCAGGTCTTGGCTTGGTGTTGTCAGATGCTCGCTTAACATTAAATCAAAAACGTCCAATCGTTGAAAATTTAATGAAAAACTTTCCAGAACTGATGCAAAATTTTGTTCAAATGATTTTTGATTATGATCGTATGAATGATATGGAATTAATTGTTGATGAATTTGAAAAACTTTATGATTACAAAAATCGGACGATTCTAGCGAAAGTAACGACAGCAGTTCCTTTAACAGACGTACAAAAAGAACGTTTGGCTGTTTCTTTTGCTAAAAAAATGGACGGTAAAAAAGTCATGTTTGAAGAAGTAGTTGATTCAGCTATTTTAGGTGGCGTGATTATTGAAGCAGAACATCAAATCTTCGATGGTAGTATTCGTTTGAATTTAGAAACATTGAAAAAACAAATCATGAAATAAATTGAAATGGTTGAAGAGGTGAAGGTGTAATGGGCATTAAAGCTGAAGAAATCAGTGCTCTAATTAAGCAACAAGTAGAAGGGTACCGTAACGAGCTACTCATCGATGAAGTTGGAACTGTAACTTATATCGGAGACGGGATTGCTCGTGCATACGGACTAGAAAATGCCATGTCGGGAGAGTTATTAGAATTTTCTAATGGTGTTTTTGGAATGGCTCAAAATTTAGAATCAAATGATGTAGGTATTATTATTTTAGGACCTTTCGAAGAAATTCGTGAAGGCGATAAAGTGAGAAGAACTGGTCGTATTATGGAAGTTCCTGTTGGGGAAGCCTTAATTGGTCGAGTAGTAAACTCACTTGGACAACCAGTTGATGGTTTAGGCGAAATCGTAACAACTAAAACACGTCCAGTTGAAACTTTAGCACCAGGCGTTATGCAACGTCAATCAGTAGGAGAACCTTTACAAACAGGCTTAAAAGCTATTGATGCATTGGTACCAATTGGTCGAGGTCAACGCGAACTTGTTATTGGAGATCGTAAAACCGGTAAAACAAGTATTGCCATTGATACAATTATCAATCAAAAAGATCAAGATATGATTTGTATTTATGTTGCAATTGGACAAAAAGAATCAACTGTACGAAATCAAGTTGAAACCCTAAAACGTTATGGCGCAATGGATTATACTATTGTTGTTACAGCGAGTGCCTCTCAACCGGCCCCAATGTTATTTATTGCACCGTATGCGGGAACGGCTATGGGTGAGGAATTTATGTACAATGGCAAACATGTCTTGATTGTCTTCGATGATTTATCAAAACAAGCAGCTGCTTATCGTGAAATATCCTTATTACTTCGTCGTCCGCCAGGTCGTGAAGCGTACCCAGGAGATGTTTTCTATTTGCACTCACGTTTATTAGAACGTGCTGCTAAATTGAACCAAGAATTAGGTGGCGGTTCTATGACTGCTTTGCCATTTGTTGAAACACAAGCTGGGGACATCTCAGCATATATTCCAACAAATGTCATCTCTATCACTGATGGTCAAATCTTCTTAGAGAGTGATTTATTTTATGGCGGAACTAGACCAGCTGTGGCTGCAGGATTATCTGTATCACGGGTTGGTGGTGCAGCACAAATTAAAGCCATGAAAAAAGTTGCTGGAACTTTACGTTTAGATTTAGCTAGTTTCCGTGAATTAGAAGCCTTTACGCAATTTGGTTCAGATTTAGATGCAGCAACACAAGCTAAATTAAATCGTGGTCGTAGAACAGTTGAAATCTTAAAACAAGATTTACATTCGCCATTACCAGTTGCGAAACAAGTTATGATTTTATATGCTCTTACACATGGTTTCTTAGATAGTGTTCCAGTTGATGAAATTTTAAGATTTGAAGGAGAATTCTTTGATTATTTAGATAGCCAAAGACCAGAAATTTTAAAAACCATTGTTGAGACGAAAGATTTACCAGATTCTGAAGAGTTAGATGCAGCAATAACTAATTTCAAAGAAATGTTTATTCCTGTGAAATCATCAATCTAGCATAAATAGAGAAACAAACTAAAGGCGGTGAGCTGAATGGGTGGCTCTTTAATTGATATTAAAAAAAGAATTGCTTCAACCAAAAAAACAAGTCAAATTACTAGTGCCATGCAAATGGTTGCTGGGGCAAAATTAGGAAAAGCCGAAGCGACAGCTAAGAATTTCCAAATTTACGCATCAAAAGTTAGAGGAGTAGTAACGCATATTGCGGCTACTCAACTAGCTTTAATAGAAGATGGGAATTTGATAGGTACAAATTCACCATCTAACGTTGATTTTCACGATATGCTAATTGAAAGACCGGTTAAAAAAACGGGCTATATTGTCATTAGTTCTGATAAGGGATTGGCAGGTAATTACAATAGTTCAGTGATTAAATCGACCGTTGATATGATTACCCGTGACCATAAATCATCCGATGAGTATGTATTTATGGCTGTTGGTTCGTCAGCTGCTAACTTTTTTAAAAGTCGAGGCATGAATTTAGCCTATGAACTACGAGGAATTAGTGACCAACCTTCATTTGAAGAAATTCGTGAAATTGCTAGAACGGCAACAGAAATGTATAAAAATGAAGTTTTTGATGAGCTATACGTTTGCTATAATCACCATGTTAACTCACTTTCATTCCAATATCGGGCTGAAAAAATGTTGCCTTTAAGTGATTTAGATGCAAGTGAATCAGTTGACTATGAAGTTGAGTATCTATTTGAACCTTCGAAAGAAGCTATTCTAGATATTTTATTACCACAGTATGCTGAAAGCTTAATTTATGGAGCTATTTTAGATGCTAAAGCAGCAGAATTTGCAGCTAGAATGAGTGCTATGAAAAGTGCAACAGATAATGCTCACTCAATTATTGATGATTTAACAATCCACTATAATCGAGCACGTCAAGCTGCAATTACGCAAGAAATCACTGAAATTGTCGGTGGTGCTTCAGCACTTGAATAACCTATTAATCTTGAATAGTTTATTCAGGCTAGTTTTTATGAGTCAGCCTCTCGGAAAAAGATGGAATTTCGAGGTGACAAAAAACGTCACATCAAATTCCGCTATTTTTCTGCCGAGCCTGAACAAGCTCAACAAACTTTTTATTAAATGGGAGGGAAAATGAATGAGTATAGGTCAAATTGTTCAAGTAATTGGACCCGTTGTTGATGTGGAATTCCCATTAGATGGATCGTTACCTGATATTAACAATGCCCTCATTGTCAAAAAAATTAAAAACAAAAACAAAGATACAAATGAAGTTCCAGAAACAGTTGTGCTGGAAGTTGCTTTAGAATTAGGCGACGGAATTATTCGTACAATCGCAATGGAATCAACTGATGGTTTACAACGTGGTATGGATGTTGAAGATACAGGTAAAGCTATTTCAGTACCTGTTGGTTCAGAAACATTAGGCCGTGTATTTAATGTTTTAGGTGAAACAATTGATTTAAAAGAACCTTTTCCAGCAGATGCAAGACGCGATGTAATTCATAGAGCAGCTCCAACTTTTGATGAATTAAGCAGTAGTACAGAAATTTTAGAAACTGGTATTAAAGTAATCGATTTATTAGCGCCTTATTTAAAAGGTGGTAAAATTGGTCTATTTGGTGGTGCCGGTGTTGGTAAAACTGTTCTTATTCAAGAATTAATCCATAATATTGCTGAAGAGCATGGTGGAATCTCTGTCTTTACAGGTGTTGGTGAACGAACTCGTGAAGGAAATGATTTGTACTTCGAAATGAAGGAATCTGGTGTTATTGAGAAGACGGCAATGGTGTTCGGACAAATGAATGAACCACCAGGTGCCCGTATGCGTGTTGCGTTAACAGGTTTAACAATTGCGGAGTATTTCCGTGATGATGAAGGCCAAGATGTGCTTTTATTTATTGATAATATTTTCCGTTTCACTCAAGCGGGTTCTGAGGTTTCAGCCTTACTAGGACGTATGCCTTCTGCGGTTGGGTATCAACCAACATTAGCTACCGAAATGGGTCAGTTACAAGAACGGATTACTTCAACTAGAAAAGGTTCAATTACATCAATCCAAGCGATTTATGTACCAGCCGATGATTATACGGATCCAGCTCCAGCAACTGCCTTTGCCCATTTAGATGCAACGACAAACTTAGAGCGTAAATTAACGGAACAAGGGATTTATCCTGCAGTTGATCCGTTGGCTTCATCTTCAAGTGCGTTAGCACCTGAAATTGTTGGAAAAGAGCATTATAAAGTTGCGATGGAAGTCCAACAAACATTACAACGTTACCGTGAATTGCAAGATATTATTGCGATTTTAGGAATGGATGAGTTGTCAGATAGCGAGAAGATTCTTGTCTCTCGAGCTCGTCGAATTCAATTTTTCCTATCACAAAATTTCCATGTGGCAGAAGCCTTTACTGGACAACCAGGTTCATATGTTCCTGTAAAAGAAACGATTCGTGGATTCAAAGACATTTTAGATGGTAAATACGACGATCTTCCAGAAGACGCCTTTAGAAGTGTTGGACGAATTGAAGAAGTTGTAGCAAAAGCAGAAGCACAAGGATACTAATCGAGGAGGGTACTCATGTCTGTTTTAAGAGTCAATATCGTAACACCAAATGGTCTTGTTTATGATCACAATGCTAATATGGTAGTTGCTAAAACACTTGATGGTGAAATTGGGATTCTACCTCAGCATGCTCCCATTATTGTGCCTTTACAAATTAATGAAGTTCGTGTGAAACGAACAGATAACCCAGAGCATGAAGATGCTGTTGCCGTTAATGGTGGCGTGATGGAAGTCCGCGATAATATCTGTACAATTATTGCAGATAGTGCTGAAAGAGAGCGAGATATCGATTTAAGTCGTGCTGAACGTGCGAAAGAACGTGCAGAGAAACGAATTGAAGAAGCGAAAGAGCATGAAGATCGTGATGAAATCGACCGCGCTACTGTTGCTTTACACAAAGCAATTAACCGGATATCTGTTTCAAGACATGGTAGATAAAAAGTTCGTTGAGCCGTTTAGCTCCGATAAGAAAATAGGAAAAATTGATAGGACGCTATTTGTCCTCTCGAATTTTTATCTTTTTCTCGAGGAGCTGGTTCAAAAGAGCTAGCCTAGATAAAAATAAATCCTCAGGAAATTTCTGAGGATTTTTACATACTCATTCTTTTAGAGTGAGATTTGTTTATTTATTTATAAAATTATGTTAGCATTAAAAATATAATCCATAAAAAAGGAGACCAGATATATGTCATTTTTAGGCGTACAATCTTTATTAGGAATCGTGTCACATATCATTTTTATCATGATGTCTTTTTGGGCTCTTCGTGGAATTCGCATTGAGAATTGGATCAAAAAAGGGTATGAAAGGCAAGCAAGAGTTTTGTATATTTTTTTATCAATAGTCATTGGTTATACAGTAAGTAGCTTCTTTTTAGAATTTATCAGTCTTTCTAAGAGTTTGCCTTATTTGTTAAAATAAGATGAAAAAGCGGTAATTTTTTCAGAAAACAGGTGAAATGATTGTTTCATGAAATCATTTCATGCTATAATGCTAGAAGCGGTCATTGGTTAGTAAATATCCAATGAAGCACTTAAGAGTTTCGGAGGGGTTTAAACATGGAAAAAATAATTGTTCGTGGCGGCAAACGTCTGGAAGGAACAGTTAAAGTAGAAGGTGCTAAAAATGCAGTATTACCAATTTTAGCAGCAACTATCTTAGCAAGTGTTGGGGAAAGTAAATTAACAAATGTACCAACATTGTCTGATGTATTTACAATCAATGAAGTGTTACACCATTTAAACTTAGATATTAACTTTAGTGAAAAAAATAAAGAGGTTGTTGTCAATGCAACCCATGAATTGAATTTTGAAGCACCTTTTGAATACGTAAGTAAAATGCGTGCGTCAATTGTTGTAATGGGTCCATTATTGGCTCGTTTAGGTCATGCTAAAGTTGCGCTTCCAGGTGGTTGTGCAATCGGAACAAGACCAATTGATTTACATTTAAAAGGCTTTGAAGCGATGGGTGCGAGAGTACATATCGAAAATGGCTTTATAGAAGCGTTCGCTGATGAATTAAAAGGCGCAAGAATTTACCTTGACTTCCCTAGCGTAGGTGCAACACAAAATATTATGATGGCTGCAACGTTAGCTAAAGGTACAACAGTCATTGAAAACGTAGCCCGTGAACCTGAAATTGTCGATTTAGCTAACTTTTTAAATCGCATGGGTGCAAAAGTTATTGGAGCAGGAACTGAGACAATTCGAATCGAAGGTGTCGAAGTTTTAACTGGTACAGAACATGGTATTATTCCTGATAGAATTGAAGCGGGCACGTTTATGGTCGCTGCAGCAATGACTAAGGGAAATATTTTTATTGAAGATGCTGTTGCAGAACATAATAAACCTTTAATTTCAAAATTAAAAGAAATGAATGTTTCAATTACTGAAGAAGAAAATGGCATGCGTGTTATTGGACCTGAAAAGTTGAAAGCAACTGATGTAAAAACGATGCCACATCCCGGTTTCCCAACGGATATGCAAGCACAAATGACTGCTGTTCAATTATTAGCAGAAGGTACTAGCACAATGACTGAGACCGTTTTTGAGAATCGCTATATGCATATGGAAGAATTACGTCGTATGAATGCGAATTTCAAAGTTGAAGGTCCATCATTAGTTATGTATGGTCCAACTAAACTGCAAGGTGCTGAAGTTGCCGCTACAGATCTTAGAGCTGCTGCTGCCCTTATTTTAAGTGGATTATGCGCAGAAGGTTATACTCGTGTGACGCATTTAGAATATTTAGATCGTGGGTACTTTGAATTCCATAAAAAACTGCAAGCACTTGGTGCGGATGTTGAACGTGTGAATGAAGAAGAAAATCAGCTAACTGAAGCAGAATTAGAAAAAATGTTTAACTAAAAATCAACCTAGGTGCTGATCGAAACTTTTAATAGTTTTGATCGGCACTTTTTGATTTAAGTCATAGAAGTAGGTAATAGCAGCGACCTACCAAATTTACCTCTTCTTTATTCAATCCTGAGCAAAGCCAAACAGCTTTTTAATGAGTTAAGGACTCAACTATCAAAAAACAATCATTTTTTATTAAATTTTTAAGAAAATCTCGGTTTCGGATTAAGGTTAGTTATGCTATAATAGAAAATTAGATGGCTATGTTTATTTATGTAGCCTAAAATTGAACGAAGAGCTTTGAGAGGAGAACAATAATAATGGCGAAAGATATAGGTATCGATTTAGGTACAGCAAATGTATTAATTCATGTAAAAGGAAAAGGGATTGTTTTAAATGAGCCTGCGGTAGTAGCTATTGACACAACAAATGGTCAAGTATTGGCAGTAGGAGAAGAAGCTTATCGAATGGTAGGGCGTACTCCAGGAAATATCCGGGCAATTCGTCCTTTAGAGGATGGTGTTATTGCTGATTTTGATATTACGGAAGCTATGCTTTCTTATTTCATTAATAAGTTGAATGTGAAAGGATTCTTGTCAAAACCGAATATTTTAATTTGCTGTCCAACAAATATTACCTCTATTGAGCAAAAAGCCATTATTCAAGCTGCTGAAAAAAGTGGTGGGAAAAACGTCTATCTCGAAGAAGAACCAAAAGTTGCCGCAATTGGTGCTGGAATGGATATTTTTCAACCAAGTGGAAACATGGTAATTGATATAGGTGGAGGAACTAGTGATATCGCTGTTTTATCAATGGGAGATATCGTAACTAGTCGTTCATTAAAATTAGCTGGTGACAAATTAGATAGTGAAATCACACAGTATGTGAAGAAAAAATATAAATTATTGATTGGTGAAAGAACTGCTGAATCAATTAAAATTGAAATTGGAACAGTTTTCCCTAAAAATCGTTCTGATTCAATGGATGTTCGTGGTCGCGATATGGTCAGTGGTTTACCAAGAACAATTACGATTACTTCTGATGAAGTTCAAGAAGCACTAAATGAATCAATGATGCTAATTGTACAACAAGCAAAAGATGTTTTAGAACAAACTCCACCAGAATTATCAGCGGATATTATTGATCGCGGGATTATTTTAACAGGTGGTGGTGCCTTGTTAGATGGAATTGATCAATTATTTGCGGAAGAACTAAAAGTTCCAGTTTTTGTTGCGGAGCGTCCATTAGATGCAGTCGCATTAGGTACAGGTATCTTATTGGAAAATATTAGCAAAAAACGTCGTTAATTATTTTATCTCTGATAGCGACTTATATCCTATATATAGGAATAATGCTTAGTTAATTGAATGAGGTGGAAATAATGCCAAATAAGAAAGAAAAAATGGGAGCAATTCCAACACCTCTCAAGGTATTAATTGTCATTGTTGTGATTATTCTAACGTTTTTAATTGGAGCAATGATTGGATTTGGACTATTAGGTGATGGCAATCCTTTTGCTGTTTTTAGCCAAAATACTTGGGAACATATCTTTAGCTTTTTTACAAAAGGACCAAAAAATTAAAAAAAGTGCTAAATTAGTTTATCTAATTTAGCACTTTTTTTGTATAGTATAGTTAAAATAAAAATTAAAGAGTTGTTTTTGCATAGAGTCTACTATAGAAAGGTGTGAGAATAAATGAATCAAGTTACTTTGGTTGGCCGTTTAGTTAGAGAGATTCAATTACAAGAGGTAGGGGAAAGTAAGTCAGTTGTTAATAATACAATTGCTGTACAACGTATTTTTAAAACCGAACAACAACAGCAAGCTGATTTTATTCCACTTGTTGCTTGGGGGAAAGTTGCAAAATTATTAGATTTATATTGCGAGAAAGGGGATTTAATTGGTATTAATGGAAAGATGCAATCACGAAGCTACATCAATAGTGAAAATATTACTATATTTGTTGTAGAAATGCGTGTTGAAGAAATTCAATTTTTACAAAATAAACGAACGGAAGAGACAATAGCGATAGTTGAACCTTAAAAAGCTCTGCCTTACTTGTTAACGAACTGTAATAGAGACAGGTTCTGGCTTTTTCTTTTCTTATTTATAAATAAAATAACGTTATAATTTGTGATGATTACTAAAAAAATGTAATATTAAAAAGGGTTTTTTTGACGTATAAAAATAATTAGAAAACAAAATGTGAAATTTTTTGAAAAATAATAGATAACAAAAAAAGTGATAGAATTAGGAATGGTTTCGATTTCAAATTTTAGTTTCAAAAAAACTAAAATAAATTAAAAAAAATGAATTGTCAGAAAATTTACAAGTATAACGGGTTTTTCTTTGAATAGGGGTGGGCCGTCACATAGGCTTAATCAATGAGTAACCTAGGGCTTAGATAGAAATGGTATTATTTTCTTCATAGCGAACAGGAGGAAAATAAACATATGAAAAAAAGAATTCTATCGATTGCTATAGCATCTACATTATTTGTAGGTATAGCAGGAGTATCTTCTGCCTTAGCAGCAACATTAGATGATAACTCAGAACAGGTGGTACCTAAAAATGTAGCAACACTATCTGGACAAACTGTGTTAGCTAACTTAACTACTCAAAAAAACTCTAATAATGATTCAAAGACTATTGTACAAGAGCTATTAGCAGCTCAAACTTTAAAAGATCAAACACCAAGTATGTCAAAAGTAACTAAAGTAGAAAAAACACCTACAGTTGCAAATTATACTGTAGAAGCAGGAGACACTATTGAAAATATTGCTAAAGCATTTGAAGTTTCATTAGAAGATTTAATGAAATGGAATGCTGGATTAACGATTGATTCAATCATTCAAGTTGGTCAAACAATAAAAATTCAAACTGAAAAAGATCCAACTACTATTGAAACTTCAAAATTATCTTGGGAAGCACCAGCACCAGTTGTTGAAGTAGCACCAGAACCAGCAGTAGTTGCAGAAGCACCTGTTACTCAACCAGTAGAGGCAGTTGCAGAAGTAGCACCAGCACCAACTGTTGAAACAACTCCAACTGCAGCGGCACCAAGTGGGCGTGTCGTAACTGTTTCAGCTACAGCATATAGCACAAGCGAACCAGGAATGTCCTCGTTTACAGCACTTGGCATTGATTTAAGACAAACGTCAAATGTAATTGCTGTTGACCCTAATGTAATTCCATTAGGAAGTCGTGTATTCGTAGAAGGATACGGTGAAGCCATTGCTGGTGATACAGGTGGAGCGATTGTTGGAAATAAAATTGATGTTCATTTTGCAACAGTTGATGCATGTTATCAGTGGGGTGTACGTTCAGTCCAAGTTACTATTTTAGATTAAATAATCAAAGCTGTACCCAAATAAAAGGGTGCAGCTTTTTATTTTGCTATGAAATAGTAGTAGGTGCCGTATAGCAAAGTCATTTGCTGGATATGAATACTTTATGAAGAAAACTTGATTCTTTAACGAGTTACTTTGTTTCAACCGATAAAAATAGTATAATGAAAAGTGTGAAGGTGAATCGAATCGAAAAGAGGGATAGCAATGAAAATATTAATGATAGAAGATAACCAATCTGTTTGTGAAATGATGGAAATGTTTTTTTTGAAGGAAAATTGGGATGCTACGTTTAAACAAGACGGAAAAGAGGGCTTAGATACTTTTTTAGAGCAGCCAGATTCTTGGGATATTGTGACACTAGATTTAAACTTACCAACAATGGATGGAATTCAAATCTGCCGTGAAATTCGTAAAGTATCGGAGACCGTGCCGATTATCATGTTAACAGCTAAAGATTCAGAGAGCGATCAAGTGATTGGCTTGGAAATGGGCGCAGATGACTATGTAACGAAGCCTTTTAGTCCACTAACACTAATTGCCAGACTGAAGGCGTTACACCGTAGAGCAGATTTAACTAGCCATGAAGAAGTACCAAAGCATAAGTTGGATGAAGATTTTGAAGTGGCAACAGATCATTTGAAAATTAACACAAAAACACGAGAAGCTTTCTTATTTGAAAAGCCGATTGAAGGATTAACACCAAAAGAATTTGAATTGCTTTATACATTAGCTAAAAGTCCAAAGCAAGTTTTTTCTCGAGAGCAGTTACTAACATTAGTTTGGGATTATCAATATTATGGGGATGAACGAACAGTTGATGCTCATATTAAAAAATTACGCCAAAAAATTGAAAAAACAGGTCCGCAAGTGATTCAAACAGTTTGGGGAGTGGGCTATAAATTTGACGACAGCGGAGTTGAATAGCTATGAAATATCTTTATCAGCAAATGTTAGCCTTTTTTGCAGTAATCATGACGGTCTTAGTTATTTTAGGGTTTTCTTTTCTTAAATTTACAACAGATACTGTTCAAGAAAATTTGGAGAGTCAGTTAAGTAGTTATGCCAACACTATTATTGAAAATCGTTTAGTTGAGAATGCCGAATGGGCGGAATTATTATTACACAACCAAGGTGTTAGGATTTATGTTACGGACACTAATAAGCAAATTATTTCGCCAAAGCGAGATAAAGGCAAATATTTAAATATATCAGATGCAGATTTGAAGGAATTAACTAAAGGGAACGAAGTTAGCTCAAAAGGTGATTCTCCGATTGATTTATTAGGAAATAAAAATAAGCAATTATGGGTTTTAGTGCCCTTTGTCTATACCGAGACGCAAGAATTTGCGGGGATTGTGTATGTGGATGCGCCCATGAGCAATATTAAGGGAAGTATATCCGAGCTGAAAAAAAATCTTTATTTTGCGTTAGTTATTTCAACGATCTGTGCGTTAATACTCAGCTTTGTTTTAGCACAATATCAAGTCAAACGGATTAATCGCTTGCGTAGTGCAACGCACCGAATTTCAAAAGGTGATTTTGATGTCCATTTAGAAAGTAAAGATCGTGATGAATTTGATGATTTAGCAGAAGATTTCAATACGATGGCTAGCTCATTAAAAGAATCAAATGAAGAAATAGAGCGTCAGGAGAACCGGAGAAGGCAGTTTATGGCAGATGCGGCTCATGAGATGAGAACGCCGTTAACAACCATTAACGGGCTTTTAGAGGGTCTAGAATACGACGTTTTTCCAGAAGAGCAAAAAAAGCGCAGTATTACATTGATGCAAAATGAAACTAGACGCCTCATTCGTTTAGTTAATGAAAATTTAGATTATGAAAAAATTCGTTCCAATCAAATCACTTTAAGCCGTTATACATTTAACGTCCATGATGCCTTGGAAAGCATCGTCCAACAATTGAGCGGAAAGGCTGAAGAATCAGGTAACAAACTTACACTTGATTGTCCTCGAGAATTGACTGTGTACGCTGATTATGACCGTTTCGTTCAAGTGATAGTGAATATTGTCCAAAATGCGATTCAATTTACAAAGGATGGTCAAATTTCAGTTATGGGATTAGCAGGTTTAAAAGAAACTGTGATTGAAATTACAGATACAGGGATTGGAATGACTGCTGAGGAAGTCAAAAATATCTGGGAACGTTACTATAAAGCAGATGTTTCTAGAAAGAACACAAAATTTGGTGAGTCTGGTTTAGGCTTGGCTATCGTGCAACAATTAATGAATTTGCATGATGGGAAAGTAACAGTTGAAAGTGTTCCAGATCAAGGTACTACATTTAGATTAAGTTTTCCAAAAGAAGTGATTGATGAAGGAACTACTGAAAAATTAGAGAATCCTGATTTAAAAGCTTAAGTAAGAGTGCATTTGGTAGTTAAATTTTTATAGATATAGAAAAATCCGATTAAATATAGGAGAATTTCTCCTATATTTAATCGGATTTTATTCATTTTAACAGGTAATAACTAATTAAAGATCTGCTGGAGATAGTTGGATATCACCAAGATTAGCAATATTATCATCCGATGTAAGAACAATAATTGAGAGACCTTTTTGTTTAATTAAGCTTTTAAAAATCATAATCCAATTTTTTAATTGAGTTCCATTTTCATTCTTTAGCCAATCATCAACTAAAATTATTTTTTTTTCAGCACATAAACTTGCAATTAATTGAACTTCCTTTTTTTGTTCATCTGTTAGAGAATCGATTTTTTTATTTGCTAAGTCAGGAGAGATATAACTTTCTTCCAAAGCATCTAATATAAGCAATTCAGGAGAACGGAGTTTAGGTTTCGCTAATTTTACAGTTAATAAAATATTCTGTAAAATCGTAAAGTAATGAATAAACGCAGGTTCTTTTAGAATATATCCAATCTTTTCCCGTTCAGAAGAACTGAATAACCTAGTTAACGATTGAATCACTTTTTTTTCTTGTTTATCATTTCCAATAGCAATGGTATAAAGAGACTGTTCAGTAAATGGAAAAGCAGTGTTCTTTGATTTTAAATGAGTCATCATGATTTAACGTAACCTCCTGTATGAAAATAAAAAGTTTGTTGGACTGGTTAGGCTTGGCAAGAAAATAGGAAAATCTGATAGGACGCTTTTTGTCCTCTCTAGATTTTATCTTTTTCTCGAGGAGTTGGCAGAAAAGAGCTGGTCTGATAAAAAGCTCTTTAAGTATGCATGGTCATCCGTATTTCAAAGGATTTCGATTAAGAAACCATAAGGCTGCTGGTGACATACACAATAGTGTGAATAAATTCATTCCTAAGGCAAACTGAACGAACCTCTGAGGGTTTGTTCCAATAGTTTGGTTAGCATCTGTTAAGGTGACTGTATTAAACTTTGAGACACCTTCTTTATAGGGTTGCGGATTCTCACTTGGTAATTTATCATCCTGCGTAGCAGATATAATAGTTGAATTCGTTTGAATAAGGAAATGTTTTTCAGTCTTTCCAACAAAATTTTGCTCAATTTGATTGAGTTGTTGTGCCACAGGTTGCCGGAAAAAGACGCTTGTAACAAATAAAAACAATAAAAAAACATTTAATAAAATTAGATTTTCTAGCACGAGTTGAAAAAAGATTTTTCTTTTCTTTTCGCCAATTAAACGAAAATTTAGAAGCTCTTTTCTTCTAAAGAAAAGTAATAGTCCATGGAGAGCAGTAAAGCCAATTGCACCAAATACAATGGTAAATAAAAGGAGTTGGCCGACTATATCTTGTTTATGCTTAATTGTTTCAGCTAATGACTGAAAAAAATCTGTATTAATTGTTAAATCGCTTTGCTTTAAATTTAAGGTTTCATTTATAGTATCTAAAGAAAAATTAAGTTGAGTTAACATTGAGAATAAGAAAACTAAAATTAAACTGAACGCAACATACAGAAAGAAAACAAGAATGCTTCTCATAGGCGTATGTCGAATACGTAAAACAGCCCGTTCGAAAATAGTCATTGTGTATATTCCTCCCTCATTGTTAGTCTATTATCTAAGTATAATAAAAGAGTATGAAAAAAGTGTGAACAGTTAATGCATTTTTAGCATTTATTTAAGAAAAATAAAAGACAAAAAAAGAAGGTAAACCAGGTGATGTATCAACCCGTTTACCTTCTTTTAAACTAGTTATTTTGTAGCGTCTTCCTTTGCAGCTTCTGCAGCGGAATCTGCAGCAGCTTTAGCTGCTTTTTCAGCATCGGTCATTAATTCAGGAGCATCTGTTTTATAAAGTTCAACAGTAGATTGTCCATCTTTTTGATTGATTAAGCTAGTATTTTCATCGCCAAGTTTTTTAGCAGCTTCTTTCAATTGATCAACTTGATTTTTATAATTAAAGACAGTTGGATCAACAGGAGTGAAGTTAGCAGGGGTGTAATAACGTAATAAATCACTATTGATAATACTATCTGAGAGATTTAATTGTTTTTCGACTCCAGTTCGTAATACTTCGACTTCAGCTAAAACTTCTTCGCTAGGATCAGTGATTAAAGCTCCTGTTTTAGTATCGTAAATTTTAGTTCCCATAACCGTATATTTTGGTGTAACAAAGCTTCCGTTACGGAAAGCGACAGTTTGATCATGTTCAGGAGAAGTTAAATCTGTCCCAAACTGGATAAATCCATCTTCATTTGTCGTATCAACACCTAATAAATGTAATAGGGTAGGCAAGACATCAATTTGTCCACCAAATTCACTTTTAATACCACCGTTTGTTTGACCAGGGATATGGTACATAAATGGTACACGTTGGACTAAAGCATTGTCATAATCTGTCCATTCTTCAGAAGTTTTCCCAAGTAGGGGTGCTAATGAAGGATTTCTTGAATTAGAAATACCATAATGATCTCCATAAAGGACAATCATTGAATTATCATATAAGCCTGAAGCTTTTAAATAATCAAAGAATTCTTTAACGGATTGATCTAAATAATGAGCAGTGGCAAAATAGCCATCAATAGTGCTATCACCCGTAGTTGCTCTTGGAAACTCAACATTATCATCATCTAGTGGATACGGGAAATGATTCGTTACAGTTAAGAATTTAGCATAGAAAGGTTGCGGCAACTGTTCTAAATACTGAGTAGATTCTTGGAATAATAATTTATCTTTTAATCCATACTCCAATGTGTTCCCGTCAGAAACATCATAATAACTTGCATCAAAGAAGTAATTAAATCCAAAAGATTTGTATGTGTTATCACGATTCCAGAAAGAGCCGACATTTCCATGGAAAACAGCACTTGTATAGTTGCCGTTATCACGTAAAATTTGTGGAGCAGCTTGGAACACATTACTTGAACCAGCTTGAGTAAATGCTGAACCTTGAGGCAATCCAAATAATGAATTTTCTAATAGTGTTTCTGCATCACTCGTTTTACCTTGCCCAACTTGATGGAAAAAGTTCTCGTAAGATGTAGTACTTTGATCATGGTATAAGCTGTTTAAGAAAGGTGTAACTTCATGTTCAACACCATTTTCATCTTTTAATTTATAATCAATTAAAAATTGTTGGAAACTCTCTAAATGGATATAAATTACATTTTTTCCTTTTGCTGAACCAAAAGTAGCGGGGTTAGCAGCTGCGCGATGTTCATTTAGATATGAGATAACTTCATCCATATCTGAACTATCAGCATTTGCTTTCACCTGATTGGCTTGAGCGGTTTTGATTCCGTCATAAACAGTAAAGACATTTAAACCTAGATATTTGACAATATAGTTACGGTCAAAAGTACGAGTTAATAGTTGTGGACGATTGCTTTCAGCAATGCTAAGATTTGCTCCAAAAATAGCAACAGATAAAACTGTCATAGCAAATGCATAGCGTTTTTTGAATGGGCGAGGGTCCATTTTCACTTGTTTAGATAAAAGTAATCCTAATAAGATAATAAAATCTAGGATGTAAAAAATATCAGCAAATGAAGTTAAGGCAAAAGCACTTGTATTTAAGCCACCAGCAACACTTTTAGCCCCTAACATGGTATTTACAGTTAAAAAGTCTGTAAACTCACGATAGTAAATTACGTTTGAGTAAAGTAAGGCTGTTGCTAATAAGTACAAAACAAACAGTGCAATATAGGCCCGACGTGTTTTTTTGAAATACAACGCAATTGAAAAAATGAACAATGTGGTTGCAACTGGATTAATGAACAAAATAAATTGTTGTAAGGGTCCAGTCACCCCTAATGAGAAGGCTGTTTGATAGCTATAATAAGTTTTAGCCCAAAATAGTAAAACAGCGAGTGTGAAAAATCCTAATCTTGTATTCAGTATAGCTTGTGTTTTCTTTATCAATTTCAATTCTAGCGTCCTCCTTAGAAAGTAGACAAGTTTGTAGGTTACATTAAAAAAAGAAGTTCCATGTCTAAATAGTCACGTCTTCTTTCTAACTGTCAATAAATATATCACTTTATATTTTACCTTTTTGACCAGAGAAAGTCAATTTTTCTATCTGATTAACAAGAGAATGAAAGGCTGTTTTAAAAGCTTTTTAAAGGGTGTTTTCATTTTAAAGAAATCTTAACCTTCATTTTTATCTTTTTTTATCAAATTCAGTTATAATAGTGGTAACAAAAAAGAAGGAGGTTCCCAAAAATATGTTTTTTTTACAAAATTTATATGAGTTTACAGAGTCAAATTTTGGGGACACTATTAATCACTTTCCTTTAATTAAACTTATTTTCTATAGTGTTGATCGTACACTTCGTTATTTTTTAGTCTGGCTTTTAATTAGAGGTATTTACCTACTATACAAACATCTGAAGGGAACTAAAATCAGAGTTGCAAGAGAATTTGTTGTTCAGTTTTTCGTGTTCTATGTAATTTTGTTATTTCAACTAACTGTGTTTCGTGGGGAATATAGTATTACAAATGTCTATATTGAACTACGCCCCTTAAGTGAAGTGAATTGGCAACCATTTACCGAAACATTTAAACTAACACAAGGAACATCTTTGTTTGATTTTTACTATAATTTATATGGAAATATCTTTTGGTTTATTCCGTTAGGTTTCTGTGTGGCTTATCTTTCACAAAATAATCATCCGTTTTTACGCACATTTTTTATCGGTTTATTTTGTTCAATTGCTATTGAAACAATGCAGTTCTTATTTAGGACAGGTATCGCAGATGTAGATGATGTAATGTTCAATACCACAGGAGCGCTAATCGGTTTTGTATTATATGAAGTTTATTTCTTGCTAAAAAAATTATTTTCCAAACAAAAAAGACGAAAAGAGGCAGTCTGACTGTTTTTTTCGTTTTTTTTTTGAGAAAATAACCACTTTTAATTTTTTCTAAAAGCTGTGCTATAATAGGAAACAAAGGAATCAGAAAAGAGTGGATGCATCGATGAAAAGAGAAATCTGGCAAGTGAACCTTAAAATTTTATGGTTTGGTTGTTTTTTAGCTGGAGTTGGATTCAGTTTAGTCATGCCTTTTATGGCTCTTTATATTGATACTTTAGGTGATTTTACATCTAAAGAAGTGAGTATGTGGAGCGGAATTACTTTTAGTTCAACTTTTTTTGTGACGGCAATAGTAGCGCCTTTTTGGGGGAAACTAGCAGATCGAAAAGGGCGAAAGCTCATGCTTTTACGAACAGCACTTGGAATGGCAATTGTGATTGCTTTAATGGGTACGGTCCAAAATGTCTATCAATTAATCGGATTGCGTTTGTTACAAGGTTTTTTTTCAGGTTTTATTTCTAATGCGACAGCTTTGATTGCCACTCAAGTACCAAGGGAAAAAAGTGGTGCAACATTAGGGACACTTACAACTGGAAGTGTGACAGGAACATTGATGGGACCACTAGCTGGTGGAACGATTGCTGAATTTTTTGGTTTTCGAATTACTTTTTTTATTACTGGCTTTTTATTATTTTTAGTTTTCTTATTGTGCTTGTTCTTTGTAAAAGAAAATTTTGAACCTGTTTTAAAAGAAGACGAGTTATCTGGTAAAGCCGTTTTAGCAGAGTTGAAATTTCCACGAGTCATTATTGGCATGTTCGTTACAACAATGATGATTCAAGTTGCCGCTAATTCAATCAGTCCGATTTTAAGTTTATATGTGAAACAATTAGCCGGTGAATCCTCCAATGTAGCCTTTATTAGTGGCATTGTTGCATCTGTTCCAGGAATTGCCACCTTACTGGCAGCACCTCGTTTAGGTGCGCTTGGTGATCGAATCGGAAGTGAACGAGTGTTGAAAGCTGGGTTACTATTTTCAGTCATTATTTTAATTCCGATGGCTTTTGTGACCCAAGTTTGGCAATTAGCTGTTTTACGGTTCTTGTTAGGGGTATCAGATGCAGCTTTAATTCCAGCAGTTCAAGCTATTCTAACAAAAAATACCCCGCATGCTGTGGCTGGTAGGATTTTTAGTTATAATCAATCATTTCAAGCAATGGGAAATGTGATGGGTCCGCTGCTCGGATCGGTTATTTCAGCTAGTTTAGGATTTAGTGGAGTCTTTTTAATTACACCGCTATTTATTATAAGTAATTTCTTTTTAGTACAGCGTAATACTAAAAATATTAAAAAAATTCAATCAAATAAGTAATTTGAGTAAAGAGAGATAAAGGGGTTTTAGGTAAAATGGAAAAAATAATGGTGAAAATGCAAGCAACAAATAAAATTAAAAGTGGCTATCCACTGCTTGTGAAGGGTGATTTTGTTAAAGAACCAAGTGTTACAGAAGGTACCTTGGTTGAACTAATTGACCAACAAAAGAAATTTGTTGCTAGTGCCTATTTAGCTAAACAAAATAAAGGCGACGGTTGGATCTTATCTCTAAATCCTCAAGAAAAAATAAATCAAAAGTTTTTTGAAAAGTTATTTCATTTAGCTGGAAGCAACCGGACATTTTTAGAAGCCAATGGTGATACGACGGCTTATCGCTTTTTTAATGGTGAAGGAGACGGTTTAGGCGGATTGACAATTGATTTTTATGCAGATTACTATGTTTTTTCATGGTACAGTGAAGGTATTTATACACATCAAAAAATGATTATAGAAGCTTTTAAGTCAGCAGTTCCAGCTATAAAAGGTATTTATCAAAAATTTAGATATGATACAAAAGGCCAAAATGATGAGAGTCATGTATTTGGTGAAAAGGCTCCAGAACCCTTGTTGGTACAAGAAAATGGCATCCAATACGCAACTTATATGAATGATGGTTTGATGACTGGAATTTTCCTAGATCAACGAGAAGTTCGTGAAGCCATTAGGGAAAAATATGCTGTGGGTAAAACTATTTTAAATACATTCAGCTATACAGGTGCTTTTTCAGTAGCTGCAGCCATGGGTGGTGCTTTAGAGACAACGAGTGTAGATTTAGCTAATCGTAGTTTACCTAAAACTAAAGAACAATTTGAAGTTAATGGAATTGATCCAGAAACACAAAAAATTATTGTGATGGATGTTTTTGATTATTTTAAATATGCATCTAAAAAAAAATTGTCTTTTGACACAGTTATAATAGACCCACCAAGTTTTGCAAGATCTAAGAAGCGAACTTTTAGTGTGGCAAAAGATTATTCAAAATTACTAGAAGAAGTGATTGAGATAACGAATAAAAATGGTGTAATTGTTGCTTCAACAAATGCAGCCAATGTAACAATGGAGAAATTTGAAGGATTCATTAAGAAAGCTTTTGCAAATAAAAATTGCCAATTTGATTGGCTTGAAAAGTATCAACTGCCGAATGATTTTAAAATAAATACTCATTTTCCTGAAGGCGACTATTTAAAAGTCTGGATTTTACGTAAAAAATAAATAGATTTCGACTGATTAGACAAACGAGTCATACTTGTTTGTCTATTTTTTTCGACTTTTTTTAAGTTTGATTTAAGCTTGGAAAGGTATAACTAATGCAGAGCACAAGTAAAGTGTTTCTATATTGAAAGTAAGCAGGGGGAAAGTAGTATGAATTTTATCAAACGAGCACTATTAAGTACTAAAGTAAAAAAAGGACGTTCATTTTTATTGTTATTCATTTTTTCTGCCATCTTAATTTTTGTGTTAGCAGGGTTAACAATCCAAAGTGCTGCCAATGTAGCTACATCTGAAGCTAGAAAATCAATGGGAGGTTCTGTAACCTTAGGAGTCAATCGTGAAAATACATTAAAAAAATCAACTGAAGAAACGAGTAGTTTAGAAACCACAGAAACTCAAAGACCAACTCCTGGTTCCTATGAATCAACGCCTGTTGATTTGACGGTTGCCACTAAAATAGCGGCGTTAGATCATGTTGCTAGTTATAACTTTATTTCAACAACTTCAGCAGGAGCGGAGTCTTTCGAACCCATTTCAAGTAGCGATTCAACGGAAGCAACGACTGAAACCCAACAACCAACTGGGGGACCAGGAGGTGAAGGTAGCGAGAGCGAAAGAGGCTCAAATTTTGGACCAGGAGCAGCCCAAGGTGATTTAAATGTTCAAGGTGTTCTATCGACAGAAAACTTAGCGACTTTTACAGACGGAACAAGTACATTGACAACTGGAACAGCCTTGACTAAAGAGGACGTAAATAAAAATGTTGTTTTAATCGAAAAAAGTTTAGCTGAAGCCAATGACCTGGCTGTTGGCGATACAATTACTATTTCTAATCCAACAGATGACACAGTCACATATGAGCTAAGGATTCAAGGAATTTATGAGACAACAACAAGTGACAATGCAATGGCGGCTAATTTTAATTTCTTAAATCCTTCGAATCAAATCTATGTCCCTTACACCTTTGCCAATACTTTAAAAGGCGCAACATATGATAATGGGGTTGACTCAGTTATCTTTAATTTAGATGATCCAGAAAATGTCGAAAGTTTTGTGAAAGCTGCAGAGGCAACCGGTTTAGATACTGAGACCTATAGCTTACAAACAGATACAGCCGTTTATGAGCAAATGATTAAACCGATTGAAAATGTCTCAAGCTTTGCTAAAAAAGTTGTTTTATTAGTAGCGATAGCTGGTGTTGTCATCTTATCACTAATTATTATGATGACAATTCGTGAACGCAAGTATGAAATGGGCGTTTTACTCTCTTTAGGCGAAAAACGTTGGAAATTAATTGCCCAATTTTTCACTGAGATTTTGATGATTTTCTTAGTTGCGATGTGTGTAGCTGGAATTAGTGGGAAATATGTTGGAACAATCGTTGGCCAACAATTACTAGATCAACAAACAGCGACAACAACAGAAACGACTGAAAATACAGGACCAGGTGGCGGCAATAGTGAACCACGTGGCGGAAATATGGGCGGATTTAGAAATTTTGGTGCAGAAAGTTCCACAGCAGCGAAACAAATAGATGAGCTGAACGTAACTGTTTCAACAAATGACTTAGTTAAACTAGGGGGAATTGGATTAGGAATTTGTTTCTTGTCCATCATGATTTCATCAATAGGAGTTATTCGTTTAGAACCAAAGAAAATTTTGACAATGTAAAAAGATAGGGGATGTTTAAATGATAACAGCAAAAAATGTCGGGTATTGGTACGATAAAGGGAATATACCTCTTTATCAGCATGTGAATTTAACGTTTGAAAAAGGCGTTTTATACAGTATTTTAGGCAGTAGTGGATCTGGTAAAACGACTTTTTTATCTTTACTAGCAGGATTAGAAAAGCCTAAAGAAGGGGACATACTTTATGAAGGTACGTCCATTAGTAAAATGGGTTTGACTAAATTTCGCAATCAAAAAGTTTCGATTGTTTTCCAAGCCTATAATTTATTACCCTATATGACTGCTTTACAAAATATTGTAACAGCAATGGAAATCACCCGTTCCAAAGAAACGGATAAAAAAGCTTATGCGCTAAAAATGTTGAAAAAGGTCGGTATCTCTGAAGATTTAGCAAATAAAAATGTGATGAAACTCTCAGGTGGACAGCAACAACGAATTGCAATCGTGCGGGCGATGTGCACGGACACAGAATTGATTGTTGCAGATGAACCGACAGGAAACTTAGACGAGGAAACTTCTCGTGATATCATCCATTTATTTCAAGAGTTGGCTCATAAAGAAAATAAATGCATTATTTTGGTGACGCATGAAAAAGAAGTAGCGAATGAAAGCGACGTGTGCATCCAATTAAAAAATAAGGAATTCACAACTATTATTTAAGTACCAAAAAGGCGTTCTCAGATAAATTGAGAACGCCTTTTACATAATCTAAGCTAATCAGCAACATTTAAATCAAAGACATCAATGTTGTCTAAACCACCATAGATGTCATACCAGGGAACAGCACCATCCGCTAAAATGCGATTCAAAGTCTCAACGTTATTTTTCCCAGTGGTATCTAACCATTGGATTAAACCGGTTTTCCCACCTTGAGCATATGCTGAAACCCCATCAAACCAAGTGGCTCTCCCACCTAGAATTCCACTATATTGTGCACCGGCCTCTTTAGCAAATCTTAGTTCTGCTTGAAAAGTTTTGGTAGGGACGCCAGCGCTTAAATAGATAAAAGGCCGCGTTGCTGCATCGCTAGCCTCTTTAAAGTAAGCCAACGCTTCATCTCGAGAATAAACTTGCGGATCACCATTTTCTGTATAGCCTTCAACATACTTGAAAAGGACAGGCACTTCTACTTTTAGTACATCTATATGATATTTATCTTTAGTTAATTCTTTGATTGTATCGATAACTTTTTTCGGTTTGATTTTTGCAAATTCAGGACTGTGATCATCGGTAATATCATTATCATAAACGATAGGCTCTACGAAAACAGGAATATCAGCAGCCCGAGCTTCATCACCAAGTCTTTCTAGAAATCCCAATTTTTTTTGAATAATTTCATCCTCTTCATCGGGGTTAAAGTAGACTAGAACTTTCGCTGCATCAGCACCTTTAGCAATTAATCGTTGTGCTGACATTTCAGGAATTAACTCAGGTAAGCGACCAGGTGTATGCACATCATAGCCTGTTTTTTCATAAGATAAGATTAAACCAGCTTGCTCATTTTTATCAGATATTCCTTTAAAACCGAGTTCTTCATCAAGTAAAATAGCACTGACATATTTAGTTAGTTCTTGTGAAACGAGCCCTTTGAATTCATAGACCATTTCAATAGTATAATTTTCTGAACCCACAGCTTGTTCCATCATTTTTTTCATAGAACCACGTTGATCAATTGCTAATGCAGCAATCACGCCATTTGAGTTAGATAATTGTTGCATTTTTTCAAACTTGCCTCTTGAAATTCTTTTCTTTGTCATGAAAAATCCCTCCAATATCAGTTTCATTAATTGTAGTCCTCCTATTTCTAAAAGACAAATGAAACGCTAGATAAACAAAACCTTTACCAAAGAAAGAGTTATGATAAACTATAAGAAAGACTACTAAAGAAAAGAAGGAATGAACATGAAAGCTAAAAAAATCCACAAAACAAATGCTTGCCGTATTTTAGATAAAGCTAAGATACCTTATGAAATTTATGAGTTTCCTTGGAGTGAAGATCATGTAGATGCCAAAACAGTTGCTAAAGAGCTAGGCATACCAAATGAGAGTATTTATAAAACAATTGTCACAATCGGTGATAAAACTGGAGTTACAATAGCTTGTTTACCAGGTACTGAAGAATTAAATTTAAAAGCTTTAGCCAAGGCAAGTGGAAATAAAAAAATTGAGATGTTGCCCATGAAAGAGCTTGAAGAAACAACTGGTTATATTAGAGGAGGCTGTTCTCCAATCGGTATGAAGAAAAATTATCCAACCTTTTTGGCAAGCGAAGCCCAAGAAAGAAACGAAATCATCATTTCAGCGGGAAAACGTGGCATGCAGGTAGCACTTAATCCAGCAGACTTAACCAAGGTCGTTAATTTAAAAATTATGGATATTACTGAAAATAAGGTGTGAGTAGGATGTTTAAGAGGGAGTAAAAAGGCTGAGTAAACTAGAACATTCTAGTTTACTCAGCCTTTTTATTGCCTATTTAGAGCTGCTTACTATACTGATGTTGTGAGAGCTTCTCACTAAAGCCATTTTGTACTAAAAGTTTTGTTATGGGAGAATCAGCAACTAGATTACTTCCAATCCACTTATTAGGAGTATAAAGCTTTTGTAGTGAGGCTAAAGCAGCTTTTATTTGTAATTTTGGTGAATCTAACTCTAGTTGATGAATAACTAATTGATTCCCTTGTAAACTAACAACCGTATAACCGATTAATTTTGTCTGATCATAAATACCTATAGAATCATAGCCATGAATGGCTTTATTTTGCCATAAAATATCTGAGCTCTGATTCACACCAATCGATTTTAGACTCACCACTTTTTTCAGCTGATAATCAGTTTCAGAAGTGAAATTCGTAGAGCTTTCTAGAAATAAAACTTTTTTTACAGGCGCGAACCCAAATTTCTTATAAATAGAAATCGCCCGTTCATTTCCGTCAATCGCTTCAAGATACAAAATAGAAGTACCACGTTCAACAGCAACGCGCTCAAATTCCCTTAACATTTTAACTGAAACTTGCTGATTACGAAAAGCTGAATCGACAGCCATCCCACCTAACCAGGCTATTTTTTGATCAGAAAAAGTTCCTTCAGCATGAAGATAAATCCCAGCAGGTTGATTATCTATAAAGAAGACTTTGGATAATTCTTCAGAAATCGACAGACTAGATAATCTGTTATCTAACTGTGCCTCAGTCATATTGATAGGAACTAAATAATCTGAGAAACCATTATTCCAAACTTTAGTTCTAGCAGTTGGCGAAACTTCATTAAAACTTTTGAACATCATAATTAATCACTCCTTTAATAAAAAGTTCGTTGTGCCGTTTAGCTCCGTCAAGAAAATAGGAAAAATTGATAGGACGTTTTTTGTCCTCTCGAATTTTTATCTTTTTCTCGAGGAGTTGGCACAAAAGAACTAGGCTGATAAAAAGTTTGTTGTGCCGTTTAGCTCCATTAAAAGCTTGTTGAGTTTGCTCAGGCTCGAATGAAGAATAGGGGAATTTGATGTGGCGTTTTTTGCCACCTCGAAATTTCATCTTTCTTCCGAGAGGCTAACTCAAAAGAGCTGGCCAAGGCAAGAAAATAGATGAAAAAAATGTAAGAAACCCAATAAACCTGAATTTCTTACGTTTTGGATAAAAATGTATATCAATCTGTTTGTTTCCCTGCATGCATACCAGCAATTCTTCCAGTGACAAATGCCGCTGTGATATTGTATCCACCAGTATAACCGTTAATATCTAAAATTTCACCAGTAAAATACAACCCTTTTGCTAATTTACTTTCCATTGTTTTAGGATTAATTTCCTTTGTATTGATTCCACCGCCAGTAACAAAAGCTTTTTCCAAAGGTTGAGTTCCATTAGCAGTAAAGCGGAAATCCTTAAAAAATTCAGCCAATGCTTGAATTTGATCCGGTGTACATTGTTTTAAAGGCATCGTTTCTAAAAGCCCTAGACGATCAAAAGCAAAAAGTAAATAACGCTCTGGAACCAGCCCTTTTAAGGCGTTTTTAAGACTTTTATCGCCCTCATTCTTAATCAACTGCTGAAACTTTTGATTAAGCTGACCGCTACTAAACGCTGGCAAAACATCTAAAGTCATCGTAACAAAATCCGATTTATCACGACCCATCGTTTGGTGTACAAACATTGAACAGCGTAATGCAGCCGGACCTGACACGCCAAAATGAGTAAAAATCATATCCATTTGATGCGTAATTACTTTCTTTTCTTTCTTATTTAAAACACTCAAAGCAACATCTCTTAAAGAGAGACCTTGTAACGTTTTATCCAAAATAAAAGGTTCATCAGAGAGAATCGGAGCTTCAGTTGGGTAAAGAGGTTTTAACGTATGCCCAGCTTTCTTAGCCCATTTATACCCATCACCAGTTGATCCCGTTCGAGGCATAGCACGCCCACCAGTCGACAAAATAATCGCCGATCCATGAATCTCCTCGCCGTCTTCTAAAATAACCCCTTGAACTGCTCCATTCTCATAAAGAACCGTTGCAACAGGATTATCCGTTAAAATAGTGACATTCAATTGCTCCATTTTGGCCATAAGGGCCTCTAAAATAGTCTTTGACTTATCTGTTACAGGAAACATGCGCCCGTGATCTTCCTCTTTCAAGCGCACCCCGTTCGATTCAAAAAAGTTTATAATATCGTAGTTATCAAATTGATGAAAAGCGCTATATAAAAATCGACCATTTCCAGGAATATGGGCAATGATTTCATCTGCATCGCGGTTATTCGTTACATTACAACGTCCGCCGCCAGTCACCAATAATTTTCGTCCTAATTTTTTGTTTTTTTCAATTACCAAAACTTTGGCGCCTTCTTCAGCTGCTGCAATAGCTGCCATCATACCGCTTGTACCGCCACCGATGACAATAACTGTATAGGTTTTCATAATAAATCCTCATTTCCATTAATGAATCACTGCTTCTAATAATGTATCATAAAAAATGGGAAAAGCAATCTAAGAGATTTATTTTTAATGAGAATTTGTTCATTCTAGAGGATACTGCTTGAAGTGGGAACGCTCTCTTTGTTAGGATGAGGAAAGTAAAAACTTGTTTATAGAAAAGAGGAGTATCATGGAGATAATCATTGCACTTATTCCGGCAATTGCCTGGGGTAGTATTGGGTTAGTTAGTAATAAAGTAGGCGGTACTGCCTATAATCAAACTTTAGGTATGACAATTGGTGCGTTTATTTTTTCAATAGGCATCTACCTTTTTTATCAGCCAGTTATAGATATGAAGATTATGATTACTGGTTTACTTTCTGGTTTGTTTTGGGTATTAGGCCAACAACAACAGTTCCAAAGTATGAAATTTATGGGTGTTTCTGGTGCTTTACCGATTTCAACAGGCTGCCAATTAATTGCTAATACATTGGCGGGGGCGTTACTTTTTCATGAATGGAAATCGGGTCGTGATGTAACCTTAGGTGTTCTAGCATTAGTGATTTTAATTGTTGGGGCAAGATTTACCGCTGTAAGTGATGGTGGAGAGAGTAACGGTAGTGGCGAAAAAAATAAAGGCTACCGTGCAATTGCAATCTCAACAGTTGGTTATGCTTTGTATACAATTATTGTCAACGCTGCAGGAGTGGATGCGCTAGCAGTTATTTTACCGCAATCTGCAGGCATGCTAATAGGTGGAATTTTATTCTCCGTCAAGCAAGATGTGTTAAATAAATATACTGTGAGAAATTTAATTACGGGTTTATTATGGGCAGTTGGAAATATATTTATGTTGATTTCAATGAAGAATGTCGGACTTGCAGTTAGTTTTTCTTTGTCACAAACAGGAATTATTATTTCGACACTAGGAAGTATTTGGTTATTAGGAGAAAAGAAAACGAAACGAGAATTTCGTTATGTAGTAATGGGCTGTATTTTGGTTATTATTGGTGGTGTACTATTAGGATATCTTAAATCCTAAAAATAAAGATTAGGATTTTTTAACAATCTGAATCTCCCTTGTTATTTATGGTAAACTTATCATGGTTTTCGTAGATAAACCCATGGAATTGATAGTGTTTAAATTAAAAATAAGGTAGGAATAAAAATGGATTATATGAGGAAAAAACCGCTCGACCCGACAGCGCATCATTCGTCAAAATTAAAAAAAGAATTAAAAACAATGGATTTAATTTTATTAGGTTTAGGAGCAATGGTTGGAACGGGTATTTTTGTAATTACCGGAACTGCAGCAGCTAAATATGCTGGACCGTCTTTAATTATATCGTTTGCGATAGCCGCGTTTTCATGCGTACTCTCAGCACTTTGTTATGCTGAGTTTGCTTCACGGGTACCAATTGCAGGTGGTGCATACTCTTATGCTTATACTATTTTTGGTGAACTGATTGGTTGGATAACAGGTTGGTTAGTTGTTTGTGAATATTTGTTAGCCAATGCATCTGTAGCATCTGGTTGGTCAGGATATGTACATGGATTTTTAGATGGCTTAGGAATCCCCTTTCCAAATGCACTACGAGCTTCATACAATGCCGAAAATGGAACTTATGTGGATGTTATTGCAATTTGTATCACGTTTATTGTGATGTTTGTTGTAATGCAAGGAGCAAAAAAGGCATTAAGACTAAATAATATTATGGTTATTATTAAATTTGCGTTAGTTATTTTATTTTTAGTTGTGGGTATGTTTTATGTGAAACCAGATAATTGGACACCATTTGCGCCATTTGGCATGGCTGGGATTACAACTGGGGCCGCAATTGTTTTCTTTGCCTTCTTAGGTTTTGATGCCGTGAGTATGGCCGCCGAAGAAGTTGAAAACCCGCAGCGCGATATTCCACGTGGAATTATAGGTTCATTAGCTATCGCGACGATTTTATATATCGGAGTTACCTTAGTTTTAACTGGCATGGTGCCTTTTAGTAACTTAAATGTCAAAGATCCAGTTGCCTTTGCTATGCGTTTTATCGATCAAAATTTTGTAGCAGGTTTGATTTCAGTCGGGGCTATTTTAACATTACTAACCGTTTTAATTTCAATGATGTATGGGTTAACTCGAATGATTTATGCGATTGGTAGAGATGGTTTGTTGCCTAAAGGGCTAAGTAAAGTCGATTCAAAAACCAAGACACCAAAAAATGCGACTTTAATGATTGGGATAACTTCAGCTATTCTGTCAGGTCTTGTGCCTTTAGAAAATCTAGCTCAATTAACCAATATTGTGACTTTGATGGCCTTTGCGATTATTGCAGCAGGAATTATTAAGTTAAGGAAAGATTTTGGAGATCCAAAGATCAATGAATTTAAAGTTCCATTTGTACCAGTGTTTCCAATTGTTTCAATGCTCGTTTGTTTCTATTTAATGATTCAGCTTGAATTATCGACTTGGATTGTCTTTGGAATTTGGTTAGTTTTAGGTTTAGCTATTTATTTCTTATATGGATATCGGAATAGTGAATTAGGGAAAAATAAAGAATAATAGGGTTTAAAAAACACGTTAGAATCTAGTAAATAGAATTCTAGCGTGTTTTTTATCAAAATACTGTTATTTATAGTTAGAATAAGTGCTTATTTATTGACAAATAACAGTGATAACTGTAAATTTGGAGATAGAAAACCCTAAAATTCAGCATTTAGAAAAGAGGAATTAAGTTGAACCCAGAAGTAACTAATTTTATTAATGAGCTGGATAGTCCTTGGAAAATTACTTTAGTAAATGAGTTAAGAGAGCTCGTTCACTCAACAGTTCCTGATATTGAAGAGAGAATTCAATACAAAAAACCTCACTTTTTAAAAGATGGTCATTATGCAGCAGTCATATCTCCAAGTAAAGATGCAATTACTTTTATGATTATGAACACTGAAAATATTGAGTTTCCTAAAGAGTTTGCAGGACCTAAAGAACGAAGATGGATTAAAATAAGTGAAGGTCAAAAAGTTGATTTTGATTTGTTGTCTAAATTGTTAGCAGAAGCAGTAAATAGCCTTTAGAATTTAAGTTATCTGCTTAACAAAGTAATAAAAACAAGGATTTGTCAGTTATGCTGCACAGGTCCTTGTTTTTCGTACAAAAATGTGAACGTTTTCTTTTTTTAGCTGTTATTATATAAAAACAGTTGTATTTTAAATTTATTTAATATATAATAAAACCATCAGATGCATTTGATAAAAAAAATATAATAAGGGGTTGTTAAAATGAAAAGAATATCAGGAGTCACTCTGGCTATATTGGTTTTATTATTTATCCCGGTAAGTGCAAAAGCAGCAGAATATTCAAATCTTGGTCCAGGTAATATCAAAAAAGAAACTGTCTTTTACTCCAACTTAGGACCAGAAAAAATAGAATCTAAAAAAATAGAAGAACAAGAAAAAGTGGGAACTATTGAAATTAAATTAAACGATAATAGTATTTTAAAACTTGATAAAAAATATACAGAAGGAACAGAATATTCAACTGTCGATAGGAATGTAAGTACCAGAGCATTAACGGATTTTAAGACAATTACCTTAGCGAGAAATAATAGCAACTTTCCAACGGAAACTTACTATTCTCAATATAATAATAGTGTAAAGCGTTGGTATGCTGGCAATTTGAGTTTGAGGACTATATCCTATTCAAATGGAAGATATGTGGCTACTTATTCGGGAATTTTAGTCATGCAAAACTGGTGAAGATGAAGATAGATAAAAAGATTTGTAGATTATTTCTTTTCTATCTGCTTTATTTTACTCATACAGAAACGCTAAATAAGCTATTTGCTTAACCAAGTAATAAAAACAAGGACTTGTCAGTTATACTGAACAGGTCCTTGTTTTTCGTTTCTGCTTCTTTAAAATTTGTAGAAATAACTAGCTAGTCTGAATCAGATAACCAATAAAAAACGCCCCAGCTTCTTTTTTTATGGTAAAATAGATAGATATAAAAATTCTTAGGGGATTTAGAAAGTAAGGTGTATAAAATGGCATATGTCAGTATAAAAGATGAATATAAACGATACCAAATGGGAGATTCAGAAATTATCGCCAATGATGGCATCAGCTTTGATATTGAAAAAGGGGAATTTGCTGTCATTATTGGACCTAGTGGAGCAGGTAAATCCACTGTTTTAAATATTTTAGGTGGGATGGATAATGCTGATGAAGGGCAAGTCTTAGTCGATAATATTGATATTGCAAAATTCACAAAAAAACAATTAACAGGTTATCGTCGTAATGATGTTGGCTTTGTTTTTCAATTTTATAACTTAGTTCCTAATTTAACGACCAAAGAAAATGTTGAGCTAGCCGCTCAAATCTCACCTCATGCGCTAGATGCTGAAATGGTGCTTAGAGAAGTTGGTTTAGGCGAACGTTTAAATAATTTTCCAGCGCAATTATCTGGCGGAGAGCAGCAACGGGTAGCAATTGCTCGTGCATTAGCGAAACAACCTAAATTATTATTGTGTGATGAACCAACTGGGGCACTCGACTATGAAACTGGGAAGCAAGTCTTAAAACTATTACAAGATACTTGTTTAAATACAGGCACAACAGTCATTGTAATTACCCATAATTCAGCGATTGCTCCAATGGCAAACCGTGTGATTGAGATTAATAATGCCAAAGTACGGAAAGTGACACTAAATGAAAATCCACTCTCGGTTAGTGAGATTGAATGGTAAAGGAGCTGAGAAATTAAGATGAAAAAAGGAGCACTTTACAAAGATATATTTAGAGAAATTTGGCGGACTAAAGCACGTTTCTTATCTATTTTTGCGATTATTACATTAGGAGTCGGGTTCTTCTCTGGAATCAAAGCGACAGGTCCAAATATGATTGATACAGCGGACCACTATTTTAAAGATAAATCGTTGATGGATAGTAAAGTTCTTTCCACGTACGGCTTAGATAAAGAGGATATAAGCATCTTAAAAAAGCTTAAAGGAACTGAAATCCTACCAAGTTATACACAGGATGTTTTTCTAGGAAATTCAGGAATTGTCGCAAAAGTAATGTCACTGCCTGAACAAAATTCACTAAACCAGTATCGAGTTATCGAAGGTAGATTACCTGAAAAATCTGGTGAAATTGCCTTAGATAATGTAGCGAAATTAAAAAATAATTTTAAAATAGGTGATGAAATTACCTTTACTTCAGAGGGGACAACAACTGATTTAAAGGACAGTTTCAAAGAATTGACGTATAAAGTTACTGGATTTGTTAATAGCCCGATGTATATTGAAACGTTGACGCGAGGTACTAGCTCAATTGGAAAAGGCACAGCTGATGGTTTTGCCGTTATTCCAGAGAATGATTTTTCATTGGACTATTATACAGAAGCGTATTTAACCTTCCAAAATACAAAAAAATTACAGGCCTATTCAACAGAATATGAAGATACGATTGAGAAAAATAACAAAATAGTCGAAAAGGCTTTAGCAAATCAACCAGAAAAACGGTTAGCTGAAATCAAAACCAAAGGCGAAGAAAAAATAGCTGAAGGTGAAAAGAAAATAGCTGATGCTAAGGCAGCTATTAGTGATGGTGAACAGCAATTAGCTACGGCTGAACAAAAGCTAGCTGATGGCGAAGCTGCTTATACTGCAGGTGTGAACCAACTACAAACAGAATTAGCTAAAGCTCAAGCGAGCATTGATGAGAATCAAACAAAGATTGATACAGGAAAAAGTGAGATAGCTAGAAATGAAGCGACTCTTTCAGATGGCGAAGCACAACTTAATGCAGCCAAAGAAGAATTTCAAACAAAAAAAGTTGCGGCTGAAACTGGGATCAATCAAGGTCGCGATTTTGTTGCTGCTGTGAACCAAGCCATGGGAGTACCAATTCAACAGGTTCCTACAACAACTCAACAGAGTCTCATTCAAGCTGGCAATACAATTGATCCAGCTATGGGGCAAGTTCTGACAGGCTATTTTGCAGGAGTCGTACCGATTGAACAAGTTCAAGGAGCAATTAACGGATTGAATCAAAAACTAGCTGCCTCATCTGCTGAATTAGTTGCTGCCGAAAGTCAGTTGCAGCAAAAAGAACAAGAACTAGCAAATGGTAGAAGCACCTTAGAAGCAGCAAAATCGGACTTAGTGGCTGGCGAAGAAGCTCTAGCTAGTGGGAAAGCTCAATTAGAGACAGAAAGAGTTAATGGTGAGGCACAACTCGCAAGTTCTCGTAGTGAATTAGATGCTGGTCAAGCTAGTTTTAAAGATGCAACAACAGAATTTGCAACTAAAAAAGCCGATGGTGAAAAAGAAATTGCTAAAGGCGAACAAGAAATAGCGGATGCAAAAAAACAATTAGCTGATTTAAAAGAGCCAGAGTACTTTGTTCTAGATCGAACCACGAATCCTGGCTATGAAGAATTTAGCGATAATGCAACGAGAATCTCGGCCATTGCTCAAGTATTTCCCGTCTTCTTTTTCTTAATTGCTGCGCTTGTTAGTTTAACAACTATGACAAGAATGGTGGAAGAGCAACGATTACAAATCGGGACATTAAAAGCCTTAGGTTATACAAATGGCAATATAGCGATGAAATTTATCATTTATGCTTTGTTGGCGAGCGTTAGTGCAACTATTGTAGGATTATTTATTGGTTATCAATTATTCCCAACGATTATCTTTAATGCATACGGTGCGTTGTATAATTTACCAGATATCCGAATTACCTACTATGTAAGTTATGCGCTGATTTCATTAGTTGTAGCCTTACTATGTACGGTCATTTCAGCGATCGTTGTTACGTGGGTTGAACTAAAAAGTAATGCTGCCGAACTGATGCGTCCAAAAGCACCGAAAAGTGGAAAAAGAATTTTATTAGAACGAATTCCGTTTATTTGGAATCGATTTGGATTTAATCAAAAAGTGACAGCTAGAAACTTATTTCGTTATAAACAGCGGATGTTAATGACGGTTTTAGGAGTGGCTGGGTGTACAGCATTAATTTTAACTGGTTTTGGCTTGAAAAATTCAATTGCAGATATTGCTGGATTACAGTATGGTAAAATTATGCGCTATCAAGCAGTAGTTGCTTTCAATCCAGAAGCTTCCAAAGCGGATGAGGAAAGTTATGCTAAATTAATTCAAGGCACACCAGAAATAACTGGAACATTGAATGTGAGACAAGAAAATTTTAAAGTGGCTAAAAAAGGTGTAAATACACAAGAAGCCGCTATCTTTGTTCCTGAAACTACAAAAGATTTTGATAAATTTGTAGGATTACAGAACCGTAAAACAGGTGAAAAATATACCATTCCGGCTAATGGAGTTTTAGTTACTGAAAAATTAGCCAAGCTGTTTGACTTGGAACCAGGGAAAACCTTTGAAATTACAAATACTGACAATCAAAAGTATAAATTAGTCGTTAAAGGGATTACCGAAAACTATGCGGGTCACAGTATTTATATGAATCCGACTTATTATGAAGAGATTTTTAAGACACCCGTAGTCTTTAATTCACAGCTTTTAACATTTAATGAAAGCAGCAAGTGGGAGAATAGTTTTGGTGAGAAATTAACAGCTAATCCTAGAGTTGCCAGTACGATTTTTGTAAATCGAGTTGGAGATAATTTTGAAGACACAATGTCTAGTTTAAATATTGTGACACTTGTCTTGATTATTTCAGCGGCGCTATTGGCCTTTGTTGTATTATATAATTTAACCAATATCAATGTTTCAGAACGAATTCGTGAGCTATCAACTATTAAAGTATTAGGTTTTTATGATGGGGAAGTCAGTCTTTATATTTATCGTGAGAATATTATTTTAACCTTGATGGGAATTGTTGTCGGTTTAGGCTTAGGTGTTGTTTTACATGGCTTTGTCTTAGCAACAGCTGAGGTAGATATCATGATGTTTAGTCCAACTATTAAGACCCTAAGTTACTTGTATTCAGCGATACTTACGTTACTTTTCTCAGGTATTGTGATGATTGCTATGCATGTTAAATTGAAGAAAATCGACATGATTGAAGCATTAAAATCAGTGGATTAATTCTAACTTAAAAAGTCTCTAAAACCATTAAAATTGGTTTTAGAGACTTTTTGACGCTAGTAGAATAGTAGAGTTTTTGATAAAATATCTATTTAGTGTGTTTAAGAGGAGGATTGTAATGAAAAAAATTATTGTCATAGGACCATCTGGTTCAGGGAAATCAACCCTAGCAAGAAAAATTGCCCCTATTCTAAATCTGCCTTTGTATCATTTGGATCAGCTTTTTTGGCAGGCAGGGTGGAAATCTATTTCTCAAGAAGCATTTACTGAAAAACTACAAGAAATTGTAAAAAAAGAGGAATGGATTATTGATGGGAATTTTAATCATTCTTTAGAAATCCGGATAGAAAAAGCAGATGCGATTATTTTCTTAGACGTTCCACGCCGTCTTTATTTTCCACGCATTTTTAAACGCTATTTTCAAAATTATGGTCGAGTTCGAGTGGATATGAGTCCTGGATGTGTAGAGCAACTGGATACGGAATTTCTCAAGTTTGTTTGGACATTTTCTAAAAAAGTTCGTCCTAGTTTAATTGAAAAATTAAAAGGTTTGAAGCCAGAACAAACTTTAATTGTCCTTCGTTCGAAAAAAGAAGTGAACTTTTTTATTGAAAATTTACCTAGTTCTAAAAGTGATAAAACATAGACAATAGGCAAATTTTTTTGATAAATAAATGAGATTGTTTTCGTTATTTAAAAGCTGGACAAACAAATTTACTTACGAAAAGGATACCAATTATAAAGGATTATTGCTACAATATAGTTAATGAGAGGAAGTGAAGAAGATGCTATGGGGAACGACCTATGAAACGGTTTACTTCTATATTTTAATTGTGACGGCTATTTTGGCGGTAATCACTTTTTTTATTGGTGATATTATTGATTTTGATGGACCCATTGATCCAGTTTTAATTGTGCCCTTCTTTGCCTTTACTTCATTGTTCGGTTACTTAGGGGAAGCTCATACTGGATTTGGAAGCGCTTGGATTTTATTAGTGAGTCTAGTAATTTCAACAATAATTATTTTTTTATTGAATTTTTATTTAGTTGTGCCAATGCGAGATGCCGAATCCACCTTATCCACATCTGAAAAAGATATGGAAGGACGAATTGGAATTGTTGTAACACCAATCCCGGAAAAAGGTATGGGAGAAATTAGTTTAAAGAGTGTGACCGGTTCAAGTACCAGACCAGCTAGTCGTTATCAGGCAGGCCAGGCAATCAAAGCGGGAGAAAAAGTTTTAGTGATTGAGATTAAGGAACGTGTTGCGTATGTAGTTCCTTACGAAGAAGCATTTTAAAAAAAGAGAGGTTGGGGGAAAATGTCGTATTTGGTAATTGGTTTGTGTGTTTTTGTTGTATTAATGTGTTTAGTAATTTTTATTTCAAAGTATCAAACAGCTAATCCTGATGAAGCTTTAATTATCAGTGGAAGTTATTTAGGTGTAAAAAATGTATTTAAAGATGATTCTGGTAATAAAATTAAAATTGTTCGTGGTGGGGGAGCATTTGTGTTACCTGTTTTCCAACGTTCTAATCGTTTAAGTTTATTATCAAGCAAGTTAGATGTATCAACACCAGAAGTTTATACAGAGCAAGGTGTTCCGGTTATGGCTGATGGAACATCCATTATTAAAATTGGCTCTTCTGTTGAAGAAATTGCAACAGCAGCTGAACAATTTTTAAGTAAAACCAGAGACGAATTAGAAAATGAAGCTCGTGAGGTTTTAGAAGGTCATCTGCGGTCAATCTTAGGCTCAATGACAGTTGAAGAAATCTATCAAAATCGAGATAAATTTAGCCAAAGTGTTCAAGAAGTTGCCAGTGTTGATTTGGCAAAAATGGGTTTAATTATTGTTTCCTTTACAATTAAAGAAGTAAAAGATAAAAATGGCTACTTAGATTCATTAGGTAAACCTCGGATTGCTCAAGTGAAGCGTGATGCTGATATTGCAATTGCTGAAGCAGACAAAGAAACTAGAATTAAACGTGCCGAAGCTGAAAAGAACTCAAAAAAATCAGAATTAGAACGTGAAACAGAAGTAGCAGAGGCCTTAAAAGAAAAAGAATTGAAACTAGCAGCTTACAAGCAAGAGCAAGATATTGCGAAGGCCCAAGCCGATCAAGCATACGGTTTAGAAAGTGCTAAAGCTCAACAAAAAGTTACAGAAGAAGAAATGACGGTTAAAATTATTGAGCGTCAAAAACAAATTGAATTAGAAGAAAAAGAAATTACGCGTCGTGAGAAACAATACGATTCAGAAGTGAAGAAAAAAGCCGATGCTGATCGTTATGCGAAAGAACAGGAAGCCTTAGCTAACAAAGCTAGAGAAGTTGCTGAAGCTGAAGCGGATCAATTCCGGGTTGAAGCTATGGCAACAGCCAATGCTAACCAAGTTCGTTTAGAAGGACAAGCAATCGCTGATGCTATTTTAGCAAAAGGACAGGCAGATGCTGAGGCAAAAGCCAAGATTGCTGAAGCCTTTAAACAATATGGTGAAGCAGCTATTCTATCTATGGTAGTTGAAATGTTACCAAACATGGTGAAAGAAGCGGCCCAACCAATGGGGAATATTGAAAAAATTACAGTTATTGATAATGGTCAAGGTGAAGGAAGTGGCGCAAATCGAGTCGCCAATTATGCAACGAATTTATTAGCGACTTCACAAGAAACTTTAAAAGAAACAACTGGCTTAGATGTTAAAGATTTGATTGAAAAATTTGTAACAAAAGCACCTCAAACGATTCATCAAGACATTCACCAAGATAAATAAAAAATAACCTAAAGCTCTAAAATGAGTTTTAGGTTATTTTTTTTTGCTGTTTTTAGGTTTTGTATCGTTTAAAAGTTCTTCAAGCTCTGCTTTCTCTTCATCTAAAGTTTTCAAATCGGCTTTAATCTCTTTGACCTCTTCATGAGCAGGAGTTCGAATTAAATGGTTAATGGTAATAGCGATAAAGGTGCCAATAAATGTATCTCCAACACGTTCTAATGCATAAATAAAAGTTTCATTATTAGGAATTGAAAAATAAATAATTAATAAAGTCGCAATCGCTCCAATAATTCCAGAGTTGTAATTAATACCATCACAAATGATAATAATGAACATAATACAAAAAGGGATACCAATTAATTCAATTAGGAAAGAAGAGCCTAGTTGTCCTTGAATAAAAATAAATAAGGCAGCAATTAAAGCTCCGATTGAGTTGCCCAAAATCCTAGATTTTCCAAACTTAACAGTTGTTTCAACATCTTCTCTTAAGGCGAAAACGGCAGATAAAGAAGCAATCATAGGAGTTCCACGTCCACTATAATGGAAGATTAGAATACAAATTGCAACTGCAATTCCTGTTTTTACTGTTCTCATACCAAGTCTAAATTGTCCAAGTTCCATTATTATCATCACCCTGATTTTTATTGAGTTTTTTTATCTTTTTCCTTAATTGCATCAGCTAAATTTGTCATTGCGAAGGCAGTTGAGCTGAGATCAGCACTTAGAACTTCCAATTGTTGAAAAGCGGCACCATGACTGATATTAATCAAACTAATTGCTTCTGCTAATTCCTCTTTCTTCATATCAGAAGAAAAATTTTGATAAAATTCAGATTCGGCATCCACTGTTTTTTCATAATAGGTATAAAATAAATCATAGGTGATACTAAGTTGTTTAAGAGTTTGAATCGCATTTTCTAATTCAGTTTCAGGCATATCGACTGCTTTTTTTGCTTGATAATCAAGTAAAGTATCTTGATTTTCTTTAAGTTTAGTCATATTTTTTTGAATACTTGCAAGTTCTTTTTTACGAGCTTTAAAGTTTTCGCCAACTTCACCTGTTTTCTTTCTAATGATTTTTTCAGCATTTTTATCTTTTAAATCGTTACTTAAAGCTGTCATCATATCTTCTTCTAAAGCTTCATATTTTTCTAAATGAGTATTGATATTTTCAATTCTCTCATTATTTTCTTCGGCAATTTTTTTAGCTCCAGCGCGTTCCTCAGTGTTACCACAACTAGCTAATACTAAGAACAATAGCGGCAATAAAACGAAATAGACTTTTTTGTTTAGTAACTTAAAATTCAAATAGAACACTCCTTCTTATAAATTGAATCATTGTGTGTAGTGCTACTTAAACTATGATAAAGGAAAATTGAAGAATTGCAAGAACTACATGTGATAATCCCAGAACTTAATCATTAAAATTTCAGAAAATAGTTGCATGTTTTTTTAGAATACATGCTATGATAGAAGAAAAAAGAAAAGGTGAGAATATGAGAATTGGTTTAAGGACCATTAAAACGGCAGTTGGAGCAGCAATTGCGATTTTTATTGCTGAGAAATTTCAGTTGAATTATGCTGTATCAGCAGGAATTATCACTATTTTAAGTGTCCAAAATACGAAAAAAAAATCAATTACATTAGCTGGGCAAAGGATTCTATCAACCTTACTAGCCTTGGGAATTTCTTCGATTTTCTTTAATTTAGTCGGATTTAATCCACTCGCATTTGGTTTATATTTAGTTGTATTTATCCCGTTAGCTGTGCGTTTAAGTTTAACCGATGGAATTGTTGTTAGTTCTGTTTTAGTTACTCATTTTTTAATCGAAGAAAGCACCTCAGTAGACTGGTGGACCAATTCTTTTGGTTTAATGCTCATTGGTTTAAGTATTGCGATTTTAGCTAATTTATATATGCCATCTAGTGAAGGCAGATTGCAGGAGTTACAAATGGAATGTGAAAATCAAATGAAACTAATTTTATTAGACTTTTCAGGCACATTACGAAATGGCCATTTTCACAGTGAAGAAAATCCGCTTTTAATTAAACTAAATCAACTTTTAAATGAAGCTGTGAATCTAGCTAAGAATCAACATAATAATCAATTTTTTGGACAAAGTTATTACTATATAAAATATTTTGATATGCGGCAAATGCAAACCTATGTCTTGCATCAAATCAAAGAAGATCTAAGTCAGTGTCATTTACCTACAATGGAAAATGAAAAATTAGCTGAGATGTTGATTCGAACAGCGGAAGGGTTACATGAAAATAATTCTGCTGATCAGTTAATGGCAGATATTCAAAAGCTTTTTGAACATTTTAGAAATAGTCCATTACCTGAAACACGGGCTGAATTTGAAAATCGAGCGATGTTATTTAAAATGTTAAATGATTTTATGCATTTTATTGAAATCAAACAAGTTTTCTATAAAGAATTTGCTTCAGAAAAGAAAATAAGTGTCTAGTTCGTATGAGGAAGTGTCATTAAAATGTCACTTCCTCATTTTTTTTTAATATTTAGACAATAAGCTATTGATTAAATTGTCAGAATATTCTATACTTACATTTATATTCATTGAATGTTCAGAAAATTTAGAACAAATGAATACATAAAATAGCAATTATTTAGCAGGATAATACAAGGGGGAAAATACATGAAGAAAATAGTCGCGAGTTTGGCAGTTTTGGCAATTATGGCCACAGGATGTGGAGCAGGTGGAGGAGCAGCAAAAGATTCTAAAACAATTAAAATTGGTGCGAATTTAGAATTATCAGGTCCAGTTTCGGCTTATGGAACAGCTGAATATGAAGGAGCTAAGTTAGCTGTTGAGGAAATCAATAAAAATGGCGGTGTCTTAGGCAAAGATTTGGAATTAGTTAAATTAGATAATAAATCAGACAAGGCTGAGTCAGCTAGTGTAGCAACAAAATTAGCAACAAAAGAGAATGTAGTGGCAATTGTTGGACCAGCAACATCTGGAGCAGTTAAAGCTGCTACTCCAAGTGTAACAAAAGCAAAAGTACCAATGGTGACACCATCAGGAACAGACGATTCTGTAACTGTTGAAAACGGAAAAGTTTGGGACTATGTTTATCGTGTTTGTTTCCAAGATTCATTCCAAGGTGTGGCACTGGCGAACTTTGCAACCAAGGATTTGAATGCGAAAAAAGCGGTTATCATTGGCGATAGTTCAAGTGATTACGCAAAAGGGTTAACAAAAAGCTTTAAAGATAGCTTTAAAGGTGACATCGTAGATGAAGTCAATTTTACAACTGGAGATAAAGATTTTAAAGCGGTCTTAACTAAAATTAAAGACAAAAACTTCGATGTTTTGTATATGCCTTCTTATTATGAAGAAGCTGGTTTAATCATTAAACAAGCAAGAGAATTAGGTATTACACAACCTATCTTGGGAGCTGATGGTTTTGGCAATGAAAAATTAGTTGATTTGGCTCAAGCTAAAAATCTAAATGATGTTTATTATACAGCACATTATTCAGATAAGAGTGAGAACCCTAAAGTTACTGACTTTGTTGCAGCCTTTAAAAAAGAAAATGACAAGACACCAGATGCTTTCTCAGCATTAGCTTATGATTCAGTTTATATGATTGCAAAAGCAATTGAAAATGCTGGAGAAGCAGATCCAGAAAAAGTAAAAGATGAATTAGCTAAAATTAAAGACTTTGATGGAGTAACAGGTAAAATTACAATGGATAAAGAACACAACCCAGTAAAATCAACCTTAGTTATCAAATTAGAAGATGGTAAAGAAGTTAGCAATACGGTTGTAGAACCTTAAAAATAAAATACTAGCTTTATCGAGCTGAAGGAATTCCCTTCAGCTTTTCGTATTTAAATTCGTTTATTAAAAAGAGGTGCTTTTATGGAAAATTTTATTCAGCAATTGATTAATGGTCTGTCATTAGGCAGTATTTATGCATTGATTGCCCTAGGTTACACAATGGTTTATGGCATTATCAAGTTAATTAACTTTGCCCACGGAGAAGTTTATATGGTGGGATCGTACGTTGGATATACAGTGATTCGTAATTTTAATTTAGGACTTATTCCAGCATTACTTTTTTCAATGGTATTTTGTGCTATTTTGGGAGTAGTCGTTGAACGAGTAGCTTACAAACCTTTGCGTAAAGCCACGCGAGTAGCTGCTTTAATTACAGCAATAGGGGTTTCTTTCTTATTACAATATATTGTACTGTTTATTATGGGACCTGAAGTGAAGGCTTTTCCCGAAACATTACAAAATAAAAGTTATTCATTAGGTGGTATTACAATTGATGAGCAACAAATTACTATTTTTGTCGTAACAATTGTGTTGATGTTAGCTTTACAATTCATTGTGAAAAAAACCAAAATGGGGAAAGCAATGCGTGCTGTTAGTGTTGATGCAGATGCTGCAAAATTAATGGGGATTAATGTAGATAACACGATTTCATTCACTTTTGCTTTAGGTTCAGCTTTAGCTGGTGCGGCAGGAGTTTTAGTAGGAATTTATTACAATTCAATTTCACCAATGATGGGAACTGCTCCAGGGCTAAAAGCATTTATTGCGGCTGTTTTAGGTGGCATTGGCCTAATCCCAGGTGCCATGTTTGGTGGATTTACGATTGGGATTATTGAAACATTGATCAGTGGCTACGGAAATTCAATGATTAAAGATGCTGTTGTATATGGAATCTTAATTGTGATTTTAATTGTTAAGCCATCTGGTTTATTAGGCAAAAATACTAAAGAAAAAGTGTAGGTGATAAAAATGAAACAATTCAATAAAACAAATCTTGGCTGGCTCATTTTTATTGCCGCTATTTATGGCATAATTGGAGCAGGCGTCTACTTAGGTATTATTGACGCTTTCTATGAGATTACGTTGATTACGATTGGAATTAATATTATTTTAGCTTTAGGTTTGAATTTAATTATCGGTTTTTCAGGTCAATTTTCGTTGGGGCATGCTGGATTTATGTCAATTGGTGCCTATTGTTGTGGAATTATGACTTTAAAAATGCCAAATTGGACAGGCTTCTTTGCTGGTATTATTTTAGGAATTATTATGGCTAGTATTGTGGCGTTGATTGTTGGGATTCCAACCTTGCGTTTAAAGGGCGATTATTTAGCGATTGCAACTTTAGGAGTCAGTGAAATTATTCGAATTGCGATCTTGAATATGGGAGATTTAACGAATGGGGCAGCCGGATTAAGCGGAATACCGATGTTTACAACATGGCCAGTTTTATTCATTTTTATCGTATTAGTGACGATTGTCATTGTGAACTATATTCGCAGTAGTTCTGGACGAGCAACTGTTGCTATTCGAGAAGATGAGATAGCGGCGGAATCTATGGGGATTAATACAACTAAATATAAAACCATTGCATTTATGATTGGAGCAGCAACAGCTAGTGTTGGTGGAGCTTTGTATGCGAGTTATTTTAGTGTCATTACTCCGTCTGATTTTGGCTTTATGAAATCTGTCGATATTTTAATTATTGTTGTATTTGGTGGATTAGGTAGTATTACAGGAACATTTATTGCTGCCGTAGTTTTAGGCATTATCAATGTTCTTTTGCAGGATTTCGGTGCTGTAAGAATGATCATCTATGCTGTAGCCTTAATTGCAATTATGGTTTTTAAACCGTCAGGCTTGCTAGGAACAAAAGAATTCACAATCAGTGGTTTAATAGCGAAATTTAGTAAAAAAACTCCTACAAAAAAGGAGGAAAAATAAATGAGTTTATTAGAAGTAAAAAAATTAACTAAAAATTTCGGTGGTTTAGCAGCAGTTTCAATGGTAAGTTTGGAACTAGGAGAAAATGAATTAATCGGATTAATTGGTCCAAATGGAGCAGGTAAAACGACTTTATTTAATCTTTTAACGGGTGTCTATGTTCCAACAGAAGGAACAGTAGAATTAAATACAAACGGTAAAAAAAATGTGTTAAATGGACAAAAACCTTACAAAATTACTGATTTAGGTTTAGCTCGTACGTTTCAAAATATTCGTTTATTTAAAGAATTAAGCGTATTAGAAAATGTCTTAATTGCCATGCATGCAAAAAATAAAGTTGGCGGATTAGCTAGCGTAATGAGAACACCAGGGTTTTATCGTTCTGAAGCGAAAATGCGCCAAGAAGCGATTGACTTACTAGCTATTTTTCAGCTTGAGAATAAATTAGACCATTTAGCTAAGAATTTACCTTATGGTGAACAACGTCGTTTGGAAATCGTAAGAGCTTTAGCAACAAAGCCTAAAATTCTATTTTTAGATGAACCAGCTGCCGGAATGAATCCACAAGAAACAGCTGAATTAACAGCACTAATTCGTCAAATTCAAAAAGATTTCAAAATAACGATTCTTTTAATTGAACATGATATGTCATTAGTAATGAATGTTTGCGAACGAATTTATGTATTAGAATACGGTCGGATGATTGCACATGGAACACCAGAAGAAATTAAAAATAATCAAGCCGTAATCAAAGCTTATTTAGGTGGTGACTAAGAGATGTTAAAAGTAAAAGACTTATCTGTTCATTATGGTGTGATTCAAGCCATAAATAAAATAAATTTTGAAGTTCATGAAGGTGAAATTGTTTCGCTAATCGGTGCAAATGGTGCAGGGAAATCAACAATATTAAAAGCAATTTCAGGTTTATATCGTCCTAGTGAAGGGGAAATCCTTTTTAAAGATACGCCGATTCAAAAAGCATCCACTAAAAAAATTGTGGAATCCGGCATCTCTTTAGTTCCAGAAGGGCGCCATGTTTTTAGTGGTATGACAGTTTTAGAAAATCTTGAATTAGGTGCCTATCTACGTAAAGATAAAGATGGAATTAAGCAAGACCTAGAAAACATCTATGAACGTTTTCCGGTTTTAGCAGAACGGAAAAAACAAGATACAGCGACACTTTCAGGCGGAGAGCAACAAATGGTTGCAATGGGGAGAGCCATGATGTCAAGGCCTAAACTTCTATTGCTTGATGAACCCTCAATGGGGCTCGCACCTATCTTTATTAAAGAAATTTTTAGCATTATTAAAGACATTAATCAGCAAGGAACAACGGTTTTATTGATTGAACAAAATGCGAAAGTAGCGCTATCTATTTCAAATCGAGGGTATGTTTTAGAAACTGGAAAAGTTGTACTAAGTGGAACTGGCGAGGAATTATTAGCGAGTGATGAAGTTCAAAAAGCCTATTTAGGAGGATAAAACATGTATGTAAAAAATTATATGACTGCTGAAGTCATCACAATTTCCGAAGAAACTAAAATTTTAGAAGCTTTAGATTTGATGAAAGATCATCAAATTCATCGATTACCAGTCACAAAAGATGGACAAATTAAAGGCTTAGTCACAGAAGGGATTATTCAAGAAAATTCCCCTTCAACAGCTACTAGTTTAAGTATCCATGAAATGAATTATCTATTAACTAAGACAGCTGTCGGAGATATCATGTTAAAGAATGTGATTACAATTGCCCCTGATGCATTGTTAGAAGAAGCTGCAGATACAATGCGCAAAAATCAAGTGAGCGTTCTTCCAGTTATTGGAACAGATCATAAATTAGTCGGAATTATAACAGAAAAAGATATTTTTGCTGCCTTTTTAGATTTATTAGGTTACTATAACCAAGGAACGCGGGTTGTTGTTGACATTAAGGATGATCATACAGGGATTTTAGAAAAACTAACACATCTGTTTACAGAAGAGCAAATGAATATCGATCAAATTGCTGTTTATCGTCAAGCTGGTCTAACTCAGGTTGTGATTCAAGTTGCAAGTGTTGAAGTTGCTAAAATAAAACAAAAATTAATGGATAATGGATATACAGTTAGTTCATGTAGTTTAAAAGAAGGATAACTAAAAAGCTAGTCTTTTCTAAACCTTTTAGGGTTAAAGAAAAGTCTAGCTTTGTTTATTGATAATGAGATAACATTATTTTAAGTTTATCTTTATAGAGAGCAATAAGGCTTTGAGGAGCAATAATTTTAGCTGAATCTCCAAAAGTAATCAAATAGTCTACCATAAAGTTTAACTCATGGGTTTCGAACCAACCTTGTATATAAAAATCACCTTTTTCCTCAACTAAACTCATATTAGGATAGTGTCGTTGATTAAAACGCTCTACTCCAAAAGTAGTCAGTTGTACTGTGAATTCAGTAGCAGCTTGGCTTTTATTCTTTTTTAAATGATGTTGGCGAATATCAAAATCCGCAAAATCTTTTGCTACATATCGTTTAGATTCTGTAAGTTCTAGAATTAAGTCACAACGAAAAATTCGATAGTCATTTTTTTCAAAATCAAAAGCGTTACAATACCATTTTCCATCCATCGCTTCAAGTCCTAAAGGTTGAATCCAACGCTTAGTTAGCGTTAAGTCTTTTTTTTGATAGCTAATTTGAACAACATTTTGGTTCATTGAGTAAAGAAGTAATTCTTTTAGAAAAAAGGTTGGATAATGTTGAGGTGAACCATTAAAAGAAAGCCTTTTTTTCATGATATTCAGTGCATTTTTTTGATTATCAGGCAAGCTTTCAATTAACTTTTTAGTGATAAAATCAGATTCAGATTGAAAAGGCGTTGTAATAAAGAAAGCTAGCATTTGCATAGCAAAAAAAATAGAGAAAACTTCGTCATCTGAAAAATAAACAGGAGGGAGAAAGTGTTGGTTAATCACTTGATATCCTCCATTTTTTCCATACTCAGCATACAGTGGAACACCTATTTCTTCTAGTGAAGAAATATCTCGTAACGCCGTACTTTTTGAAATCGAAAATTCATCCATTAAATCACGTAAGTTAAACTTTACTCTGTTATTAATAAAATAAAGTTCTTTTGTCAGCCGTACATCTTTTTTCATAGATTCTCCTAACGATGTCATGTTTTGGTACCTATTGATAGTATAATTGAACTTGTAAGTGAATACTAGAGCTTAGATTTTATCAAAGAAGGGATGAATAAAAATGACAGTACAATTAACAACATTTCTTTCAATGAATGGGAGAGCAAAAGAAGCAATTTCATTTTATCAAGAATATTTAGAGGCTAAGGTTTTATTTATAAAAAATTATGTAGAATTAAAAGAGATGGATCCGACTTTTGAATTTATTGAAGCAGAAGCGAACTATATTGCTCACTCCGTTTTAGAAATAGGCGGAGGGATGTTAATGGTGGCCGATGAAATTATGAGTGCCAATAAAAAAGAGATTATCGGGACTAATTTCTCACTTTGCATTACTGGAGAAGTGGAAGAAATCAAGAAAATGTATGCAAAATTAAATACTCATCCTAATGTTAAGATAGTGATTCCTTTGGAACCTAATATTTTTGGTAATGCATATGGAATTGTTGAAGATCCTTTTGGTATAACGATTCAACTGGTTAATGAAAAACAAGCCAAAAAGTAATAGTAAAAACAGCAAGACTTGCTAAGAAATCCAAGTTTTGCTGTTTTTTTGCTATTCAAAATCGTAATGTAATCCCCATTGTTTTCTAGCTGAATCCATCATTTTAAGAACATCGTGGGAGAGAGTAAGGTAATTTTCACCTTGTCCTTCTAAAATTAAATTTGTCATCTTTTGCGCTTCATAATTTAAAGCTTCTGCTTCAACTCCGGCCTCAACGATTTCAGTTGTTCCGTCTGGGCGCGTGATTGTTGCACGTGTAGCTCTAGGGTATTCGTCAACAGTAATATAGCCATCTTCACAAGCAATAATTCCGCGTTTAGGCATTTTAGCTCTAAAGGTTAGCGCAACAATCGCCATTTCATTTAGCTCGTTTTTTAGAATAATAGCTGATTGTTCATCCACTCCAGTTTCAAATAAATTCATGGTTGTTAAGATTTCATTTGGTTGACTGTTTAAGAAAAAGCGAGCGAAAGATAACGCATACGTACCAATATCTAATAATGCTCCACCAGCTAAATTTTTGTTATAAAACCGATTTGTCGGGTCGGTTTCTTTTAAGCTTCCAAAAGAAACTTGGAGCATTTTTAATTTGCCCAGAGTTCCTCCTTCAATAAGCGCTTTAAGCTTGTGAAATAGTGGCATATGAAAAATAGTCATGGCCTCTGCTAAGATTAAGCCTTTATTTTCTGCTAACTCCATCGCTTCTTGCAATTGTGTCGCATTCATTGTAATTGCTTTTTCACATAAGACATGTTTCCCATGCTCTAGGCATTTAATAATTAAATCAAAATGATGACTATGTGGTGTTGCAATGTAGACAACATCAACTTTAGGATCTTGAACTAATTGATCGTAATCCCCATAAGCTTTTTCTATGGCATGTTTTTGAGTAAAAGTAAGAGCTTTATCCAATGAACGAGAACCAGCTGCATATAAAGTCCCACCGTTAACATTAAAAGAACGAGCAAAACTGTCTGCAATTGCTCCTAAGCCAATAATGGCCCAATTAATAGTTTTCATAAAATTCCTCCTAATTCGAAATTTACTTGCAAAAATAAATGCTGTTAATAGTCTAATTGTAGCAAAAATATGTCGAAATCGATAGGAATAGCAGTTGTTTTAGAGCATTATTTAAAAAGAAAGAGAAATTGGGATTTATAGGTGTTCTAATTAGAGTGTAGTTAGGGTAAAATGGAAATGAGTGAGGAGAGAGGGATGAGATAGAAAATGGTTATGTGGGAGAATTTTAAACGAAACGACTCATTAAGACGTTTTAGTGTCTTTTTAGTCATATGTTTAGCGCTTTATTTTATTCGTGAAGCAATAAGTATGATTTTATTAACATTTATATTTACATTTTTAATTTTAAGACTAGTAAAATCGGTCCAACGATGGGTGAAAATCCCCCAAACGTTAATTGTAATCGTGACATACGCTGTGATTGTCTCTTTGTTTTATTTTACATTGACCCATTATGTTCCGAAATTAATTTATCAAACCGGGCAGATGATTGAATCCGTTTATCGTTTTTATCAATCACCAGCACGGAGTAGTATGATTGTTGAATGGATTGGTCAAAATATAGATGCTACAGAGATTAAAGATCAACTGAAAAATGGTTTAAGTTTAGCGTTAACTTACTTAACTAGCATCGGATCAATGGGAGCGACTTTTTTACTTTCTTTTATTTTAAGTTTCTTTTTTTCAATAGAAGAAAAACGTGTCAGAGAATTTAGCCGTTTATTTTTCACCAGCAAGATTGGTTGGTTTTCGCAAGATGTTGCCTATTTAGGTGGGAAATTTGTCGAAACATTTGGTGTTGTTCTAGAAGCACAATTTTTAATTGCTTTAGCAAATACCGTGATTACAACAATTGGACTTTATTTCCTAGGTTTACCTCAGTTAGTAAGTTTATCAATTATGATTTTTATTTTAAGTTTAATTCCAGTTGCGGGTGTAATTATATCGTGTATTCCATTAGCTTTAATCGGGTACAGCATTGGTGGATTTACAGATGTTGTTTATATTTTAGGGATGATAGCGATTGTCCATGCATTAGAATCTTATGTACTGAATCCAAAATTAATGTCGAGTAAAACAGAGTTACCTGTTTTTTTCACATTTGTAATTTTGTTGTTTTCAGAACGCTTTTTCGGAGTTTGGGGACTAATTGTGGGAATTCCAATTTTTGTTTTTCTGCTAGACCTACTAGATGTTAAAGCGATTCGAAAAAAAATTGGAACAAAAAAAGAGGAAAAAACATCCCCAACAATATGAGTTAAAAACGAAGTACCTAGCTTTTAATCAGTAGGTACTTTTTTTAGTTAGAGATACTAAGGGATATTAGTTGAAAGTTCACGTATTAAGTGTAAAATGAAAGTATAAAGCACTTGAAATTAGATTGTGAACGAGGAGGAATTAGTATGAATCAAGCCTTGGTAAAAATCGTTTTAATGGCAATTAAAGAACAATTTATTAGTGAGAAAGCATTTTATAAAGACCAACTGGGGATTACTCCACAAAGTTGGGATCGTTGGAAAAAAGGTGAACAAGGATTAAAAGCTGAAAACATGCAGAAAATAGCGTTATTATTTACTGATTATGAATGGATGCTTGTACAAAAAGTTTGCCGAAATGCACTTATTTTACCGGAAGTCGCTGAAAATCCAGTCTCAGAATTTCAACACATGAAATTTTATGTGGCAAAAAAATGGGTGAATAGTGGTATAGCAGATTTAGATTTTAAACGAAATGATTCAAAAGAAGAAACAGAAAATAGCTACCGTAAACCAGCAGTAACAACATTACGAGTCTCGGTTAATTATGAATTTTGGAGTTATAAAGATAGCATTGAGTTACGTTTACCAGGTATTATTCAACAACAAATTGAGCGAGAAAAACAAGACTTGTTGGAATGGTTTAATGAAAATATAGGTGAAAAATTTCCGCCAATGACTAAATAAAGGACAAGAACTATCCATTTTGGGATGGTTCTTTTTTTGAGTAAGAAGAGTTTTTCCGTTTTTTTATGTAACTTTCCATACATACAGATAAAAAAGACGAACTCCTTATTAAAAAATTAAAAAATAAATGGTATGATAGGGAAGGTACTTTTATAAGGAGAAATTAAAAGAAACAAATTTAAGCATACTCCTAGCGTGATAGTTATTGCTTAAAAAGCGAACCGATAAAAAAGAATTGGAGTCAACTTATATGAATAAAAAAATAATCATCTCTTTATTTTCTCTAACTTTGCTTAGCGGATGTCAGTTTATAGGTGAGAATACAGCAAAAGATTCGACTGACAATACAAATAAAACTACAAAAACGAGTACTACTGAAAAAGACAAAGCAACTGAGGAAAAAGTTGCAATAGCACCATTACCAAACGTCTCAACAGCCGATTGGAACTTATTATTAGTGAATTCTGATTTTCCAATGGATCCGACAAGGGAGATTCCTTTAGCAGTTGTAGATAATGGTTTACAGATTGATCAAAGGATGGAAGCCGATTATCAGGCTTGGATGGAAGCTGCTAGAAATGCAGGTTTTAATATGGAATTAATTTCAGCGTATCGTTCAATTGATTTACAGCAAACGGTATACGATCAATCGATTCAAGATAACGTAGCAAAAGGCATGAGCCAAGAGGAAGCCTTAAAAGAAACCAAAGAATATGTAGCATTTCCAGGAGCAAGTGAACACCACTCGGCTTTGGCGATTGATATTGTAGATGACCAGTGGCTTGCAACAGGTAAAGGTTTAATCCCAGAGTATGATCAAACAGACTCGCAAAAATGGTTAGTCAAAACAATGCAAGATTATGGTTTTATTCTTCGTTTCCCAAAGGATAAAGAAAGCTTTACAAAAATCAGTTACGAGTCATGGCATTTTAGATATGTAGGAAAAGAGAATGCTAAATATATTGTTGATAATCATTTAAGTTTAGAAGAGTATATTGAAAGATTAAAAGCAGCTGGTAAATAGTTTATTAAACTCGAGGAGCTTTTTCCATGTTAGTTCTTATGGTATTTTGGTAGACCTAAACGATTCAACAAACTTTTCATTAGACTAGTTCTTTTGAGTCAGTCCTTTGGAAAAAAGATGAAATTTCGAGATGGCAAAAAGCGCCATATCAAATTTCCCTATTTTTCTGCCAGGCCTAAACGACTCAACAAACTTTTTACTAGGCTAGTTTCACTCGCAAACTACTCGAGAAAAAAGATAAATTCCCAAAAAAGTAAAGAGACACTTTTCTTGGAATTTCCTATTTTTCTGACGTAGTTAAAGCTGCGAGTTCAACATACTAATACAAGGAGTGAGATAAGTGGTACTGAAAAAAGGGAATAAAAATTTAAAAAAGTTAAAATCAATTAAAATCATTCCCAGCTATCTAGTCGCTAGTATTTTTATTAGTTGCTTAGTATTTTTTGGGACACTTTCTTTCCTTTCAAGTCGTGAGAATGCGCAACAAGCTCAAGTTGCTGTTGAGATTGATCAAGAGCAAGCTTTTATTGATAAAATTTCAGCTTATGCAAAAGTTCTTCAATCTGAATATGGTGTGTTGCCAAGTATTAGTATTGCTCAGGCTATTCTGGAATCTAATTGGGGAAATAGCGAACTATCTGAAAAGTATAATAACTTTTATGGAATTAAGGGGAGTGAAGAGGCAAATACTGTTTTGATGAATACCAAAGAATTTGTTGATGAAGAGTGGATTGAAATAAATGGGCGTTTTCGAATTTATGAAAGTTGGCAAGATTCGATGAATGCACATACCAAACTCTTTGTTGAAGGAACAACTTGGAATCCGCAACAGTATGCGGCTGTTTTAGCTGCTGATAATTACAGAGATGCTGCATTTGCATTGCAAGCTAGTGGTTATGCCACAGATCCAACTTATCCTGAAAAATTGATTGAATTGATTCAGCAATATAAATTAGATCAGTTTGATAAATAATTTCATGAATACATGTATTTATATTGAGTGGAAAATTAGCTTGGACTTTCGTTCTATCAGCTAATTTTTTTGTTTATAGTAAATGTTTAAACTAATGATGGTATTAAGATCGTAAATTGAGTAAAATAGCTATATACAGAAAAATTAAATTTAAATTTTATATTTATATTAAAGGTGGTAAATAAACTTATGTCTGAGAAAAAGAATGTTCCTATTATAACGACGGATTTAAGAAAAGATATTATTGAAGTTCCAAAAGAGATTGAAGCAGCTAGTGGCATGCGTGTTTTTGGAAAATTGATTAAGTCTATTATTTTTACAACAGATATTTCCATTATTGCGAATACAGATGCGGATGCTGTGATTGCAGTGTATCCCTTTACTCCTCATCCGGCTATTATTCAAAGTATTACAATGGTTGCCAATATCCCTGTTTTTTCAGGTGTAGGTGGTGGCTTAACTCACGGGACACGTTCTGCCAATATTAGTTTATTTGCGGAAGCTCAAGGGTCAATAGGCGTCGTTGTCAACGCACCCACGCCTATCAGTACAATTAAAGAAATCAGTGATAACATTGATATTCCAATTGTAGGAACAATTGTTTCTGAATATACGAATATTAAAGAAAAGTTGGATGCAGGTGTGTCTATTTTAAATGTTAGCGGTGGAGCCGATACCGCTCGGATTGTCCGCAAAATTAGACAGGATTTTCCTGATGTAGCTATTATGGCAACCGGTGGCCCTACACCTGAATCCATTAGCGAAACAATTGCAGCAGGTGCAAATACAATTACGTATACACCTCCAACCAATGGTGTTTTATTTAGTCGGAAAATGGAAAAATATCGTGATCAAGAAGAAGCAAAATATAGTTAATCTTTAAGCAATTAGTTTTATTAGGAGGACGAGGACTTGAGACAAGTAAAAAAGGAAAAAAATAAAACAGTGCTAATGATTGTTGCATCTATTTTATTAGTCATTGCGATGGTTGGCGGTACGTTTTATTATAAGTGGAATAATAGTCAAAAAAGTGATCGAGCAGCGTTGGAGACAGGTAAGAATTTTACAAAAGCACTTGAAAAACAAGACTTTAAAAAACTTAGTCAATTAGTTACTTCTGAATCATTAAAAAAAGTTGATTATACAAAAGAATCATTGGTTGATAAATATACAGTTATATTTGATGGCATTAATGCGAGCAAATTGAAAATTAGTGATTTGTCAGTCACTCCAATTGAAAATAAACCTGAATTTAAATTAACGTATACTCTAAATATGCAGACGAATTTAGGTAAATTTGATGAGGAAAAATATGAAGCAATCTTAGTTCCTAATGGTGAAAACTTTTTAGTTGAATGGACTGCTCAGTTAATCTTTCCCGAAATGGAAGCAACTGATAAAATAAATATCACTTCAACATTTGGAAAAAGAGGTTCAATAGTCGATCGTAATGGAAACCCGTTAGCTTATTTAGCCCAATACCCTGAAGTTGGAATGATTCCAGGTGAATTGGGTTCAGGAGCAGATAAGGCCGCAAATTTAAAGGCAATTAGTGAACAATTTGATGTTTCAGTTGAAAGTTTAGAAAATAGTTTAACAGCGGAATGGGTCAAACCCAATATATTTGTGCCTATCAAAGTTTTACCAAATGGTGAAACTCCGGTTATGACGGGAATCCAATATGCTTCTAAAGATATGCGCTCTTACCCGTTAAATCAAGCGGCTGCGCACTTAATTGGATATGTTGGCGAAGTTTCAGCAGAAGATATTGAGAAAGATCCGAACTTAAATGTAGGGGATACAATTGGAAAGGCCGGTTTAGAAGCAACCTTTGAGAAACGTTTACGTGGGAAAAATGGTGGGCGAATTGTGATGAACGATCAAGATGGCAACTTGAAAAAAGTTCTTCAAGAATCTGAAAAAACAGATGGAGAAACAATTTCTTTAACCATTGATAGTAAATTACAACAACAAGCCTTTAATCAATTAAATGGTGAAAAATCTTCTGCTGTTATTATGAACCCCCAAGATGGCAGTTTGTTAGCTTTAGTCAGTACGCCATCCTATGATGCCAACTTAATGGCTACAGGAATTTCCAGCAAAGAGTACGATGCTTATGCCAATGATCCTAATTTACCATTCTTAGCCCGTTATGCAAGTGGTTATGCGCCAGGATCAACCTTTAAGGCGATTACGGCTGGAATCGGCTTAGATGCAGGTGTGACGAAAGAAAATAAAGAACGAGAGATTTCTGGTTTGAAATGGCAAAAAAATAGTTCTTGGGGCAATTATTTTGTCACTCGAGTCTCAGATGTGTCTCCAGTAAATATGGACCAAGCACTGATTTATTCGGACAATATCTATTTTGCGCAAGAAGGGCTAGAAATGGGTAAAAAGACCTTTGAAGCTGGCTTAAATAAGTTCATATTTGGAGAAAAATTTGATTTACCACTAGCTATGGACCCAGCTCAAATAGCCAATAAAAAAGGTCTGAATACGGATATTTTATTAGCGGATACAGCATATGGTCAGGGACAATTATTATTAAATCCAATTCAACAGGCTGTTTCTTATTCACCATTTGCCGATGACGGAATGATTATGTATCCAAAGCTAACAGCTGATCAAAAAACAGCAAAAAGTAAACAAGCCATCACACCTGAGTCTGCAGCTATTGTCAAAAATGCTCTGATCCAAGTAGTTGATGATCCAAATGGTACAGCACGAACATTAGCAATTCCAGGACACAAAATTGCTGCTAAAACGGGTACAGCAGAATTAAAACAAGAACAAGATACTAAAGGCGATGAAAATGGCTTCTTACTAGCAATTGATGCAGATAATGCTAGCTATTTGATGGTGGCCATGATTGAAGGTAAAAGTAGTCATGTTGTCATTGAAAAAATGAAGCCAGTTTTAGAAAGTATCTATGCAGGGCAATAAAAGACTTTAATTTAGAAAGGTAGAAACAATGATGCCTCTTGTCTTACCAGAAAATAAAGATAACCGCCAAGCGATGGAAGCATATATGAAAAATAGATTTATATTTAAGGGGATTAAAGCACCAGAACGCCGTTTATTAGAGAAAGAGTTGCTTAAAGAAAGCCAAAAATGGCCGATAGAAAGAGTCTTAAATGAAATTGAAAGTTACTATCAAGAAGAAGCACGAGAATATCAATATATCGCGGCTGACCTCTTATTAAAAAATTATAAGCGTATGTCTTATCCAGAATTAAAATCGCTCTTTCCTTTGATTAATCAAAAAGCTTGGTGGGATACGGTTGATGTTCTAAGAAGTTCATTTTCTAAATGGTGTCTGCTAAATCCAACCTATTTTCATGAAATCTTTACCTATTTTACTAGGAGTGAAAGCTTTTGGGATCGCCGAGTAGCATTAAATTTACAATTAGGTTTTAAAGAGCAAACCGATCAAGCCTATTTAAAACAAAGTATTTTACAAGATTTAGCAACTGATGAATTTTTTATTCAAAAGGCAATTGGCTGGGCTTTACGGGATTATAGTAAAACAAATCCTGAATGGGTCACAAAATTTATTACTAAAAATCCAGGCTTAAGCACTTTAGCAGTCCGTGAAGGCTCCAAATATATATAAAGCATAGATAAGTTGGAAAACCATTGTTTTAAAAAGGTTTTTCAACTTATCCTTTTGTTTTTATTTAGATACAGATATAATAGAAAGAGATTTACATAGATGTCAAAGCCTTGAAAAAGTGGAAATTGGAGTGGGGAAAATGGCAAAATACAGTCAAATAGCAGACGAAATTAGAAAGAGAATTTTGGCAGGGCGTTATGCAGTGGATCATGCTTTACCTGATCAAGGAAAACTAGCAGCTGAATTTGAGACAAGCCGGATAACTATAAAAAAAGCAATTGAACTTTTAGTTGTTGAGGGACTAGTATACAGCCGTCAAGGTTCAGGGACCTATGTTCGAAAGAATGCTTTGGAGATGTCAAAATTAGATAGTAAAATGGACGAATATGTTGGTGTGACACATCAACTAGCGGATCGAAGTACAATTACAAGCCAAATTCTACATTTTGATGTTCGCTTTCCAACTGATATAGAAGCTGAAAAATTAATGCTGACTAAAACACAACCAGTGTACGCTATTGATCGTTTACGTTTACTTTCTGGTGAGCCTTTTTTAATTGAACATACAATTATGCCTGTCGAGGTGATTCCAAATATAACGAAAGAGATTTTATTGAATTCAATTTATCATTATATAAAAGGTGAATTAGGGTTGAAATTTGGTGGAGCAAACCAACATATTCGGGCAGATAAACCGAATGAATTGGATCAGAAATACTTGAAATGTGATCAAGATGATCCGGTTTTAGAAATCGATCAAGTTGTTTATTTAACCGATGGCGTTCCTTTTGAATACTCACAGACAAGGCATCGATATGATCAAGGGGATATTTTAGTTGTAACGATTAATAGCGTTTAAGGTCTAGATAAATAGTCTAGGAATCATAAAAAAATCATCATACTTTCTTCATATTTGCTAGGTATACTGTAGAAGTAGTAAGAAAGACATTAGCTTCCAACTAATGTCCAAAACAATAAACTTTTTTTATTTTTCTTTTACTCCTCCAAAGTAAAGAAATAAGAAGATTAAAGACTTTTTTTAAAGTAACTTTAATCAACCAACTCCTTTCACCACAGTCTCTCCAACTGTGGTGTTTTTATCATGGTTCTTGTTGCTTTAGCAACTTAGAACCATGATACACATCCATCAAAGATGGACTGTGATCCTTAAATGTTGGTTTACTAAGGTTCTTGTTGCTTTAGCAACTTAGAACCATGATACACATCCATCAAAGATGGACTGTGATCCTAAAAAGTTGGTTATTTGTCTAATTAGAAGAAATAGCTCATATATCGACTTTATACCAATCTGCATTTTATGAACTATTTTTAATAATGATTGACAAGAGCTGCTTTTGACGGTATATTAATCTAAATTAATTCACTCATATAATAGTCGAGATAAGGTCGACGAGTATCTACCCAGCACCGTAAATGGCTGGACTATAAGTGAAGAATACAAGGATACACGTTTAAGACTGTAGCCCTTTTTCTTTGCTGTTTCATTTAGCGAAGGAAAAGAGTTGCAGTTTTTTTGTTTCATAATATAAAAGGAACAGAACGAACCAAATTCCTCTTTATTCAAGGATTAATTAAATAACGAAAATATAAATCGAAGGAGTTTTTGAAAAGCAATGAAATTATTGGAAGAGCGCATTTTGAAAGATGGAGTGGTACTAGGGGATAATGTTTTAAAGGTGGATAATTTCTTAAATCATCAAATTGATCCAATTTTAATGCAAGAAATTGGAAATGAATTTGCAGAGCTTTTTAAAGGACGTGGCATTAATAAGATTATCACGATTGAATCGTCAGGGATTGCGCCAGCAGTGTTCGCAGGGTTAGCTATGGGCGTTCCAGTTGTTTTTGCCAGAAAACATAAAAGCTTAACTTTAGTTGATAATATGTATAGTGCAAGTGTCTATTCTTTTACTAAAAATGTAACCAATGAAATTGCTGTTTCTAAAAGTTTTTTAGATTCTTCTGATAATGTGTTACTAATTGATGATTTTTTAGCAAATGGTCAAGCAGCCATCGGGTTATTGGAAATTTGTGAAAAAGCAGGGGCAAAAGTAAGCGGTATGGGGATTGTTATCGAGAAATCATTTCAAAAAGGCCGCCAAATTGTTGAAGAGAGCGGAATTGAAATTGTTTCATTAGCTAGAATAGCTGCTTTTGAAGACGGTATTGTGAAGTTTGTTCCTCAGGAGGATAAATAAGCCTATGTTATCAAATGGAAAATCAGCTGCTTTAGGCTTGCAACATGTTTTAGCTATGTATGCAGGTGCCGTTATTGTTCCACTTTTAATTGGTGGAGCATTAAATTTCACTCCGGAAGAAATGACTTATTTAGTATCAATTGATATTTTTATGTGTGGAGTAGCCACATTATTACAATTAACCGTCAATAAATTTTTTGGAATTGGCTTACCAGTCGTACTAGGTTGTGCTATTCAAGCGGTATCCCCTCTAATTTTGATTGGATCTAATCAAGGTATCGGTGCTATGTATGGCTCAATTATTGTTGCAGGAATTTTTATTATTTTAATTTCAGGGGTCTTTTCTAAGATTAAACGTTTTTTTCCACCAGTCGTGACAGGAACGGTTATTACCGTTATCGGTTTAACGCTAATTCCAGTTGCTTTAGAAAAAATGGGTGGCGGCAGTAAAACAATGACAGATTTTGGCTCCACTAAGTTTTTAGTGTTGGCTTTCGTTACAATCGCAACGATTCTAATCGTTCAGATTTATGGTATTGGATTTATGCGCTCGATTGCTGTTTTGATTGGTTTATTAGTTGGAACAGGTTTAGCGGCATTTTTAGGCATGGTAAATTTAGCTCCAGTTGCAGAAGCAACATGGTTCCATATGCCTCAACCTTTTTACTTTGGTCGACCAACCTTTGAATGGTCATCTATTTTAACCATGATTTTAATTTCATTAGTGAGCATGGTAGAATCAACAGGTGTTTACTTTGCTTTAGGTGAAATTACAGATAAAAAAATTCAAGAAGATGATTTGAAACGTGGGTATCGCGCAGAAGGTTTAGCGGTATTGCTTGGTGGGATTTTCAATACATTTCCCTATACTGGCTTTTCGCAAAATGTAGGACTTGTCCAGTTATCTGGAATTAAAAATCGTAAGCCTATTTATTTTTCGGCTGGTTTTTTAATTCTTTTAGGCTTACTACCTAAAATTGGTGCAGTTGCAACGATTATTCCAGACCCTGTTTTAGGTGGTGCTATGCTAGTGATGTTTGGCATGGTTGCAACACAAGGCATAAGAATGCTGGCTCATGTCGATTTTACCAATGAAAGTAACCTTTTAGTAGTTGCTATGTCCGTTGGTTTAGGATTAGGTGTAACGGTCGTTCCAGAGCTATTTGCTGGCCTACCAGAAACAGTTCAATTGTTTACAAGTAATGGGATTGTTGTAGCAAGCTTGACCTCAATCATTTTAAATGTTTTATTCAATAAAAAAGAGCGTGGTAAGGTGGATTTAGAAACAAGTCCAGTTGGCAGTGAGTTTGCTGAAACTGGGAATAGTCATTAACAAGTTGAAAGAATGAAACTTGAAAAAAAGTCTAAAAACAGCATGAAATCTATTTTTATAAATGATTTCATGTTGTTTCTTATTTTTGATTAGCAAGTTATGGGAGAACTTATCTGATGTATAAGTCCAAAACAAGACGATATATTATTTGTGAATTTAAATCATACAAAGGGTTACGAACAATCAGGATTTCGACCGGTAGTAGTTGTAAGTAATGATGTTTATAATAGTTTTTCATCTATTCGAATTATTGCTCCAATAACAAATACGAATCGTGAATTTCCACTTAATGTAAAATTATCGGATTCACTCGAAACAACAGGAACGGTAATTTGTCAGCATCTAAGAGCTATTGATACTGAGCAACGAGAAGCTGTTTTTAAGGAAGAATTACCTGTTGAAACATTAGAAAAAATATTGGCCTTTGTGCCAAACTTATTTTAAACAATTGAATAATAATGATTGAAGAGAACAATTAAAATTGTTCTCTTTTTTATTTGTCCGGCATAAGCATACTCTAAGTTCCCCTTCATAACTGGCCTAAAACTTAAAAAATTATATAGTAATACAAACATTAAACCGAGAAAAAATATGTAGATATTGACAAATAAAATTCTTATCGTTATACTTAAAACCAAGTTAGGATAAAGTTAGTTATCAATGAAAAAATGAAGATAAAGACTTTTTTAGTAATGGTGTCGGATGTATTTTTGAGTCTATTTTTATTTACTGATTCTGTATCTGTTGAAGAAAAAGTTAATATTAATGATTTGGATCAATTATCAATTGATTTAATAACAGAAGCAGAATAAAACTTGAATGATTTCATCGTATACTTAATAGACAACCGATTTCAATTTATATGCTATGTTAAAAAAATGTTTTTGTAATGTGAAAGAGTAGTGATTAAATGAAAAGAGAAAAAATCAACTTAAACACCATCATTGGTATTCAATTTATCATATCAAGATGCTATAAATTGAGATATAGAAATACTAGAGAGAGTATACGACATGATTTAACAATATTTCTCTTTTGCTTCTTTCAATCCATTCTAATTTATACACTTAATTTGTTTCTGACGATTTCTAAGTCAATGAATACTCAAGCAGAAAACAATGAATTTGGTATTTTGATTCAAATAATAGAGTTAAGTTTGTTGTTCTTTATTTTCGTTTTTTTTATTTTTGGGACTTTAAAATTATTAATATTTTTTAGTCAAAAAGTATTAAGGTATAAAGAAGAAATTAACACTAAATATTTATTAGGTGTTACTGTTTCCCACATCTCATCTGAAATTGTAATTGAATCATTTTTAGGAGTACCTTTCATTTTTATTTTTAACTATTTGTTGTCTAAATTTATTGTAACAAAATTTCTCTATTTATTACTTGATATATTTCCGATTGGGAACGCTCTCGAAAATAGCATTCATACATCCAATCTATTTATTTTAGGTATCTCGCCATTCATATTTATACTAACAATAATAATTAGCCTTTTGTTTGTAAAAAGCAAAATATTGAAAGCTACAAAAAAATTTAAATATTGAAGAGAATGTTCGAAAAAGTAGTTGGAGTTTTATCTGAAAATAGCTCAGATGATTACTTTTATGATGATGAATTTATATATGTGCAAGAGTTATTGCGAGACTTTTCTGATAATGATTGGGAAAAATTATTTCAGAGTGTAAAAAGTAAAGGAGATAAATATAAAATTAGGTTAGTATATTGTATTGATGACGATTTTGGAATGAATGGATTAAAACTTCTATTTAGTTTACTCGATGAAAATGATGAGGTGGTTGAATATGTGATAGATTCATTAAGATCGTTTAAAACTCCAGAATATAAAGAACTAATCAACTCAAATAACCAAATTATTGAAAAGGCAGAAAGTTTATTAAAGAATGCAATTCCACCAGTAAAGCGAGTGTTAGAAGCTTTTATCGAAGAAAATAAAAGATAGCTGTTTTCGATATTGAATACTAAAAAATTCCTTGATTAGAATGTAATTAGTAATCAAGGTTTTTTATTTAGCTTAGAGTCTATGTAATATCAAGTATAGGATTTTTAAGTATTTTACGTATTTCTTATATATCTGGAGGTGAATTTGCTTTTTGTGATATCCAAAAGAAGTAAGTTGAAAAATAAAGCTTGATAGATATTTAACAGAGTAACATTATAAAAGAAACTAACGGAATCTGTGTTTGTGAAATGTTAGTTTCTTTTATTTGTTATGTTTTTTTGATGTATACTATAAAATTCGTTATATTTAAGATTCTTTGGATTCTGATTGACTACGATTTATACCTACATAAAATCCCATTTTATATATACTTATGTGTAAGTATTCGGCAATTTTTAACTTATTTTGTTTTAGACTTTTTTTATTAATTTCAGTTGGGTATTCTAGTACTTCATTTTCAACCAAACGAATTTTTTCTCTCATAAGTAGATACTCTTTATCTTCATTTAAAAATTGATACAGATCTTCCAAATAACTTTCTTTAAAAACTTGTTGTATGTCTTTTTTTAAACTCACCAGCACCCCTCCTTTGTATTATTGAATACTTGCATTATATCTGTATTTCAGATGTAATGCAATATCTTTATTACAGATATATATAATAAACATAGGTGATGAAGATGAAATATAAAAATATTCGTTCAATAAGAGAAGATAATGATGTGACACAACAGAAAATGGCAGAACTATTAAATGTCTCTCAAAATACTTATTCCCAATATGAGACGGGGAAAATTGAGTGGACTGCTAGTACATTGATTAAGATAGCAGATTATTTTGATGTTAGTGTAGATTATTTACTTGATAGAACGAAGACCAAAAAATTTAAATAGTTTAAGTTAAAAAGAGAGTATTGAGTAAATGCTCTTTTTTTATTCAATAAATATTAGTTTCATTTAAGTTTCCAAATGATAAAGCAACAATAATAAAATTTGGAGGTGACTAACCATTGGAAAAATTATCAATTGGCGGCAAGTTTGGTTGGTTTTTAGACACTTTAAGTAAGAGTGGGATATTTGTAAAAAATCTGTCGGATAGAGAAATTGAAACATATATTTTTGAAGATTTTATTGTAGGTGTAATATCATTTATGCAAACTAAAAACCTACAAGAATTAAAAGAATATGGCATAATTGATGACAAAATTATGAAAATGAGTTTGGACTTAAGGGAGAGAACTATAAAGTTAGATAATAGCGAGCTATGGAATGTTGAAAGTGTTAAACACTCTAGTGTGTGGTTAGGAATACTAGGTTTATCAGATGAACTTAAGAGTCTTATTAATACTAAATGGACAGTTGAAGAGATAGATTATTTAAAAACAGTTAAGTAATTTGCGTTTTAAGTATAAAAATTTAAAAACTGGAGAGATTAATTTTTATGATGCAAAAATGAAAGTGTCTATTCCTAAAGACTTAAAAATTAGAAATGGAATTACTGAGGATTTTTTGGATTATAGATTCAAGAGGTTTATCATTTATTTTTAAAATATTTAAATGAAGGTAAGACAAACCAAAAGTCTGTTAAGAATATAATAATTAACTATTTTGATAATTATTATACATTGAAATAACGTTCGGTACGTTTCACATGATTGTATTGTGAAACGTCTTTTTTTATTAATCCAGTGTATTGACAAGTACATTGAAATAAATAGGGTTTGCTTCGTAGCAGATTATTTAGCATCAATAAGGTTGTTAAAACTTTTTAAGTTTCTTTACTATCTCCTTGTATTTTCCATGAATCTTGCTAGACTAAACAAGGAGAGGGACGTGTAACTATGAAAAATCAAGCTCAACAAGCGGCAATATTTTTGTTAGCAGGAACGTGTTTATGGATTGGAGCTTTGATGGTGAGATCGTACATCACCTTCACAAATCCAATGCTACTTTTTATAGTAGGAAGTCTACCTAACTTTGGAACAGCTTGGATGTTACCAAGTTTTTTAATTTTAGTAAATATTACTTTGACTAAGCGACAATTATCTTTAAAAGTGGTAAGATGCATGTTGGTAGGAACATTTATTTTACAGAATTTATCAGAGCTGTATTATGTTTATTTTGCTGGAGCAAGCTTTGACTTAGTCGATTGCTTATTTGGTCTTGGTGCGTTACTTATTCTAGAACAAGCAATGAAAAGAATTTAGATTGGAGGAATAAAAAATGGTTATTGATGCAAAAATGTTGTTGATGATTTTTATCATCAATTTGTCATACATTACACTAAATACAATCCGCTTTATGTTAACGATGAAAGGTTATCGTTTGATTGCGCCAATTGTCAGTGTTTTTGAAATAACAATTTACGTTTTGGGTTTAAGTTTAGTCTTAAATCGTTTAGATAATCCTTGGAATTTAGCAGCCTATGCGATTGGTTATGGTGTTGGAATCGGTATTGGGATTCGAATTGAAGAATTTTTAGCGTTAGGCTATATTATGGTGACAGTTATTATTCCAGATGTAGAAAGTAAAATGCCAGAAGAATTAAGGGAATTAGGATACGGTGTTACGATGAATTATGCTTATGGTCGCGAGGGTGAGCGCATGATTTTAGAAATATTAAGTCCTCGTAAAAATGAACGAACTTTATACAAAGAAATTCATAAATTAGAACCAAAAGCCTTTGTCATTTCTTATGAACCTAAATATATCAGTGGTGGTTTTTGGACTAAAAAAGTTAGAAGAAGAAGAAATCAACTGAAAAAATAAGTATTCATTTGTGAAAAGGCGAATATTTTTATTGATTATCTGTTTATCGTTCGAATTATTTTGACATGTATTTGATAGATTGGTAAACTAGGAAGTGAAAATAAAAAGAAATGGGGACTAAAGTTGACCGAAAAAGTTGCAGTGATTATGGGAAGTACTTCAGATTGGGAAACAATGAAATTTACGTGTGACATTTTAGATGAATTTGGTATCGCCTATCAAAAAAAAGTTGTCTCTGCTCATCGAACACCAGATTATATGTTTGAATTTGCAAAAGGTGCTAGAGCAAGTGGGCTTCAAGTCATTATTGCAGGAGCTGGTGGTGCCGCTCACTTGCCAGGAATGGTCGCTGCGCAAACAACATTACCGGTTATTGGTGTCCCAATTGAATCTGCTGCATTAAAAGGGATGGATTCTCTATTGTCGATTGTTCAAATGCCAGGAGGAGTTCCAGTAGCTACTGTTGCGATTGGAAAAGCAGGAGCAACGAATGCAGGTTTGTTGGCTTTAGAAATGTTATCAATGACAGATGGGGAAATTGCTGATAAACTAGATAAGAGAAGAATAAAGCTTAAAGAAAAAGTAATGGAAAGTAGTGATGAACTTGTCTAATTTAATTCCACCCGGTAAAACAATTGGCATCATTGGTGGTGGGCAATTAGGTCGTATGTTAACCCTGGCAGCTAAAGAAATGGGCTACTTTGTTGGTATATTAGATCCTGAAAAAAATTGTCCGGCTGCTCAAGTAGCAGATTGGCAGATCGTTGCCAAATTTAATGATTACACTGCTTTACAAGAATTGGCTTTTCGAACAGATGTCGTAACATACGAATTTGAAAATGTGGATGTTGATGCAATTTCAAAAATTGAACATTTAGTTTCCTTGCCACAAGGAAGTGAATTGCTTTCAATTACGCAAGATCGTTTGTTAGAAAAAGCTTATTTAGAGGAAAATAATATCAATATAGCGCCATATGCAACGATTATTGACTTAAATGATATTAGTGCTTCCTTAGATGGAATTGGCTTTCCTTGTGTCTTAAAAACGATTCGTGGAGGCTATGATGGTAAAGGGCAAGTTGTACTTTATAGTGAAGAAGATATTCCTAAATGTGAAGTTCTTTTAAAAACAGGTATTTGTGTTTTAGAAGCTTGGATTCCTTTTGAAAGAGAATGCTCCGTGATGGTAGCTCGTAATGAAGCTGGTGAAATTAGAGTATTTCCAGTTGTAGAAAATTTACATCGAAACAATATTTTACATGAAACCATTGCACCAGCTCGTGTAAGTAATGAGATTAGTGAAGAAGTTGAACGAGTAGCAACCGTAATCGCTAAGAAGCTAAATTTAATTGGTGTTCTAGGAATTGAAATGTTTCTAACCTCTTCTGGTTCTCTATATGTAAATGAGCTAGCTCCGAGACCGCATAATTCAGGTCATTATAGTATTGAAGCTTGTTCATTTTCTCAATTTGATTTGCATATTCGTGCAATCTGCGGCTGGCCATTACCAGAAGTAAAGTTGTTATCTAAAGCTGTAATGGTTAATATTTTAGGTGAACATATTGAAGATTCTTTATTTCAAATTCTATTTAAGCCAGAGTGGCATTTCCATTATTATGGAAAAAGTCTTGCTAGACTTGGTCGAAAGATGGGGCATATCACCATTTTAACAGAAAATATTGAACGCACATTAGAGACAATTGAAGATACAGGAATATGGGAATAGGAGCGATGAACGAATGATTGAACGTTATACAAGACCTGAGATGGGTGCAATTTGGACAGATGAAAACCGCTATGATACATGGCTGGAAGTAGAGATTTTAGCCGATGAAGCTTGGGCTGAGCTTGGTGAAATACCTAAAGAAGATGCTCAAAAAATTAGAGAAAATGCTTCTTTTGATGTTGCACGTATTTTAGAAATTGAGGCAGAAACACGTCATGATGTTGTAGCCTTTACACGTGCTGTTTCGGAATCTTTAGGTGCAGAACGTAAATGGGTGCATTATGGTTTAACTAGTACGGACGTAGTTGATACAGCTTATGGCTATCAATTAAAACAAGCCAATGATATCTTGCGTCAAGACTTACAAAGATTTTTAGAAATCATTGGAACTAAAGCGAAAGAACACAAAATGACAGTTATGATGGGGAGAACTCACGGAGTTCATGCTGAACCAACAACATTCGGCTTAAAGTTAGCGTTATGGTATTCAGAAATGAAACGGAATATTGAACGCTTTGAACATGCTGCTAAAGGTGTTGAAGCTGGGAAAATAAGTGGGGCTGTAGGAACATTTGCGAATATCTCTCCATTTGTTGAAGAATATGTTTGTGAAAAATTAGAAATTCGTCCGCAAGAAATTTCAACGCAAGTTTTACCAAGAGATTTGCATGCTGAGTACGTTTCAGCAATGGCACTGATTGCGACAAGTATCGAAAAATTTGCTACCGAGATTCGTGGCTTACAAAAGTCTGAAACACGAGAAGTAGAAGAATTTTTTGCGAAAGGTCAAAAAGGTTCATCTGCAATGCCGCATAAACGTAATCCAATCGGCTCTGAAAACATGTCTGGTTTAGCTCGTGTTATTCGTGGCTACATGGTAACTGCTTATGAAAATGTGACATTATGGCATGAACGCGATATTTCCCATTCATCAGCGGAACGAATTATTTTACCTGATACAACGATTTTATTAAATTATATGTTAAATCGTTTTGGAAATATTGTTAAAAATCTGACGGTCTTCCCAGAAAATATGTTACGTAATATGGATGCTACTTTTGGATTGATTTATAGCCAGCGTGTTTTATTAAAACTAATTGATAATGGAATGAACCGTGAAGCTGCTTATGATTTAGTTCAACCTAAAACAGCTATTTCATGGGATGAACAAGTCCAATTCCGCCCATTATTAGAAGCTGATCCAGAAGTTACAGCTATTTTAAGCCAAGCAGATTTAGATGACGCTTTTGATTATCATCATCATTTAAAGAACGTTGATGTTATTTTTGAACGTGTAGGCTTAGGTGAATAGGTAAAAAGTAAATGAGTGTAAAAAATCGTATGGAATCCATTTTAAATGATGATTTCATACGATTTTTATTTGTTCATAAGACAGCACATACTTAAATTAAGGTGTTAAAGTGTATATTTCTTTTTAATTGTGATTAATTACACAAATTAAAAAGTAAATAGATAAAAGCATAGACTTTCGAGTCTTTTTCATGGTATATTGACTAGGTAGATTAAGAAAAAAGTAGAATAAATACATTTGTGAAAACAAACACATTGAATCCCTAACGTTGAGGTGTCTGCCCTAACCTAGGCAAGCAAACCTCAAAGCGCTAAAAAATAAAAGCGCTTTAATTAAGTTGGTTTAATCGACTAACTAATCGGAGGGGAAAAAATGGTGAAATTTTTAAAGAACTATAAAAGCTCGTTGACACTCTTAGCTGGTATTGCAGTTGGAGCGATTATTGGGGTGTTTTTTGGTGAGGCAGCACTCTTTTTAGAACCAATTGGCAAGCTATTTTTAAATTGCGTATTTGTACTGATTATTCCATTGATTTTTTGTAGCATGAGTTTGGCTGTAGCAGGTACTGGCAAACAAGGTGTAAGTCGTATTAAAAAAATTCTAGGCTTAACATTGGGAACCTTTGCGATAACAACCTTAATTGCTGTGACTTTAATGTATGTGGCAACGCTGGTTTACAATCCATTTGCTAGTATTGATCGGAATCAATTTTCAGCTTTAATGGACCAGAATCTTGTAGCTGAAAGTCAGTCTTTTGGAATGATGATTGTCAATACAATTAGTGTTGGAAATTTTCTAGACTTATTTGATAAAAGTAATTTATTAGCGTTGATTTTATTCTCTTTATTCTTTGGTATAACACTGTCTTTAATTGGAGAAAAAGCTTCACCTTTATTGGCTGTTTTAAGCGTGGGGAATGATGTAACAATGAAGATGATCGCACTTGTAATGAAGTTTGCACCAATTGGGTTAGGATCGTACTTTGCTTATACGCTAGGTGAACTCGGACCAAAAATCTTAGGTGGATATATGAAAGCTTTGCTGCTTTTTATTTTGATTTGTGGGATTTACTTTATCTTTATTCTTTCTTTTTATGCTTATATAGCTGGAGGTTTGAGAGGGCTTAAACTTTATCGGCAAAATATTTTCATTCCAGCCCTACAGGCTTTAGGAACGAGTTCCAGTGCTGCTTGTATTCCGACAAATTTAGCAGCTTTAAAAAAAATAGGCGTGCCAGAGGACATTCGAGAAACGGTGATTTCTTTAGGTGCAAATATTCATAAAGATGGTTCAGCTATGAGTGGTGTTTTACAAGTAGTCTTACTATTTACCTTATTTAATCGCGATTTGACGACACTTTCAGCAGGTTTAAGTATCATCTGTGGTGGATTCTTAGTTGGCATTGTGATGGGATCAATTCCTAGTGGTGGGTTTACTGCTGAAGTATTATTGATTGCTTTATTTGGTTTCCCTGTGGAAGTTATTCCGGTAATTGCAGTCATCACAACGATTACAGATATGACTGCGACATTAGTTAATTCAACAAGCAATATAACATGTGCCATGATAATTACAAAAGTTATTGAAAAAGAATCACTTACTCATAAATTTTATGAAACTGAATGTAGTAGTGAAAATCAAGGCATCAAAGGCAGCGCAAAGGAATTAAGTTAATCTGGAAAAGCTTATAAGTGCAAACTCAATAAAAATGAAAGAAAGGGAGAAAACTTAATGACAAAAACAGTCACGAAATTAATGAATGACGATGTCACTACGCTATTTGCAACGGATGGTGAGGGAAATATTTTATTAGCAAATGAATTTACGGCTATGACATTAGGAATGCCGTTGAATACATTGTTGAATTCAAATGTTTATGATTTAGTCGCAAGTAACATATACAATGCTTCAGCTACAATCGAAACATTAAAAACACATAAAATGTCTGAAGTGAATTTAACAACTAAAGCTGGTTATCAAATAAAATCAAAATCAACGCCAATTTTCTATCCAGATAAAACGCTACACCTAGTTGTAACTAAGTCTGATCCGCTGACAATCGAAGAGTTAGAGCGCTGGACGAAAAATATTGCTGAGACTTCAAAAGAAACCGAGGAATTTAGTGAATTAGAAGTCAATGAAAAAGTGATTGCCGAAAGTAATGAAATGAAGCGAGTTCTGCGAGTCTGTAAACAAGTCTCAAAATACAATAGTCGAATTCTGCTATTAGGTGAATCTGGTGTTGGAAAAGAAGTCGTTGCTAATTACATTCATCAGCATAGCCAACTAGCTGATTGTCAATTCATAACAGTCAACTGTGCTGCAATTCCAGATAATTTATTTGAGTCAGAGTTCTTTGGCTATAAAAAGGGGACCTTCACTGGGGCTAAAGAAGATAAAATTGGTTTGATTGAAGCCGCGGATGGTGGCACTTTATTTTTAGATGAAATTTCAGAAATGCCACTAGAAATGCAAACAAAATTATTACGTGCTTTAGAAACGATGAAGATTCGTAAAGTTGGTGATATTGCCGAAATCCCAATCTCTTTTCGTTTAATCTCAGCATCTAACCAAGACATTTTAAGTTTAGTCGAAAAAGGTAAATTTAGACGGGATCTTTACTATCGAATTAATGCCATTCCTGTTGTGATTCCCCCATTGAGAGAAAGAAAAAAAGATGTACTCGCTTTGGCAAATTATTTTATAGACTACTTTAACGAACAACACCAGCGCAGTATTTCATTAGAAACCCAACATATTAAGCATTTAATGTTGTCTGAATGGTCGGGAAATGTCCGAGAATTGAAAAATTATATTGAATACTTAGTAGTCACTGCAGATCTTGATTTACCCGTTCATCAAGGAGGATATGAAACACCTTCAAATGATCAAATCGAAGAGTCCTTACAAGCGATTGCCGAGGAATGTGATTATCAAGCATTTATCCAGTACGTTGAAAAAATTTATTTTCAAAAAAAATTAGAGTCTAGTGAATGGAATATTAGCCAAACAGCCGAAGAAAGCCAAGTCAGCCGTCCTTTTATTTATAAGAAAATTAACGAATTAGAATTGAAACAAAATGTGACATCTTAACTAAAAAAGCTTTAAAGTGTAATTGTTTGTTACACTTTAAAGCTTTTTACTTGCTCATAGTTAACTACATAAGATAAAGAAATCAAAAAAGATAACTACGAACTAAATTTTTTAGCTACTTGCGAAGTGGTATTAAGGAAGCTTTCTTACTAGCTAACGTCATTAAAAATGAAAGTTGAGAATAACTATAACGCCGCTTTCCAAAAGTTGGCATACAACTTGCTATTAATTCAGGTGTAAGGGATTTAATGTGATTCATTTCACTATCATGTGTGTTTTTCTACTGTTTAGATTTTTCTCAACATTGTAATAAAGTTAGGTTGCTTAATTACAAACAAATAAAGAAAGCAGTTGAGAGATTATTTTAATTTTTAAAATAAAACAAAGAAAGGGAGTTTAATGTGAAAATAATCACTAGAGAAGCTGCTGCCGCATTAATTAAAGACAATGATACATTGGCTTTTAGCGGATTTGAATTAGCTTGCGCTAACGAAGAAGTAGCGATTGCACTTGAAGAGCGTTTTTTAGAAACAAATTCTCCACAAGCTTTAACTGTGATTCATTCGAGTTGTTGGGGTGATAGAAAAGAAAAAGGCATGTCTCACTTATCACATAAACAGCTTTTGAAAAGATGGATTGGAGGGATTGTTAAAGCCTCATCACCAAAACTTTCAGAGATGATTCAAAACAATGAATGTGAAGCTTACAACTTTCCTCAAGGCGTGTTGGCGCAACTATATCGAGAAATAGCAGCTAAACGACCAGGATTGATTACAAAAATAGGCTTAGAAACCTATATTGATCCACGGATTGAAGGAGGAAAAATGAACGAAGTCACCACCGAAGAATTGATTCAAATTATTGAAATTTTAGATGAAGAGTGGATGTTTTATCCGGCCTTTCCAATTGATGTAGGATTGATTCGCGGAACCTATGCAGATGAAAATGGCAATTTAACATTAGGCAAAGAAGGCTTACATATGGAAGTCTTGCCGATTGCTCAAGCGGTGCATAATAGTGGTGGAATTGTGATTGCTCAAGTTGAAAAAATAGTAAAAAATGCCACTTTACATCCTAAAGATGTTGTTGTTCCAGGTATCTTAATTGACTATCTAGTGATTTCAGAACCAGAGAATCATTTTCAAACGGGGACAACACAATTTGAACCAGCATTTAGTGGTGATGTCAAAATTCCGTTGGCAAATGTGCCTAATCTTGCTCTTAATGAGCGAAAGGTTATCGCCAGGCGAGCAGCAATGGAGTTAGAGCCTAAGATGATTTTAAATCTGGGTGTTGGGATTCCAGTCAGCGTTTCAACGGTTGCTGCTGAAGAAGGGGTTAGCGATCAATTTATCTTAACAACTGAAGCAGGAACGATTGGTGGAATTCCAGCAGGTTTAAAAGATTTTGGTCATGCCTATAATAGTGAAATGATTATTGATCATCATGCTCAATTTGATTTTTACGACGGTGGTGGTTTGGATTTATCTGTTTTAGGTTTAGCTGAAGTTGATCAGTTGGGTAATGTTAATGTAAGCAAATTAGGCAATCAAGTTATTGGCTGTGGTGGGTTTATCAATATCTCTCAAACAGCTAAAAAATTAATTTTTACCGGAACATTTACAGCGGGTGGCTTAAAAACGGAATTAAAAGATGGGAAATTACTAATTTTAGCAGAAGGGCGCAATAAAAAATTCGTGAATAAGATTAACCAAATTACATTTAATGGTGGATTTGCCACTAAAAACAAGCAGGAAGTTTTATTTGTGACAGAAAGAGCAGTTTTTAAATTAGAAAATGGGGAACTTATTTTGACTGAAATAGCACCCGGAATTGATTTGAGTCGAGATGTATTAGACCAAATGGAATTTGATGTCCGAGTTTCTAGCGACTTAAAAGAAATGCCAGTAGAAATTTTTACTGAAAAATGGGGAAAGTTAGCTGAAATAATGGAGGAAAAAAAATGAGTGAGATCAAAAAAAAGGTTGGAATGAATCGCTGGGCGATACTATTTGCCTCAGTTGGAATTATTATCTGCCAAGGTGGTATTTATGCATTTAGTGTATTTGCGACCCCGATTGCTAAAGCTAATGGTTGGAATGTTTCAGATGTCATGTTTGCTTTTACAATTGCGATTGCCATTTCACCGCTACCAATGGTAATTGGCGGTATTATTTCAGATAAAGGTAAGTCGAGAGAATTAATTTTATTTAGTTCTTTACTGCTAGCAGTAGCCTTTATTCTGACAGGTTTTGCAACAGAAAAATGGATGCTGTACTTAACTTATGGCGTCTTTGGTGGATTTGGTTTGAACTTAGGTTACATTGCCTGTATTAATAACTGTATTCGTTTTTTTCCTGATAAAAAAGGCTTAGCATCGGGAATTGTGATTACTGGAATTGGGATTGGAACGATGATTTTCGCGCCACTATCTGCTTGGATGATTGAAAACTTAACTATCAGAATGACATTTGTTGTCTTAGGTGCAATTTATACAGTTATTTCGTTGATTTGTTGTCTAATTATTCGCAATGCTCCGATTGTTGCTAAAGATGTCGAAATAGCAGAAGACACGCCTATTGACCATAAGTGGAATGAAATGTTAAGAAAACCACTCTTTTACATTATTGTATTGATGTATGCAGCTGGTGGGTTTTCAGGTTTAATGATTTCATCCAATGCTGCGGATATTGGTCAGAACATGTTTAATTTGACTCCAATCTTAGCAGCAACATTTGTGAGTATTTATGCGTTAAGTAATTGTTTGGGACGTGTTTTTTGGGGTGGTTTATCAGATAAGTTAAATCGAACAAACACGATGATTTTAATTTTTATATCCATTGCTATCTCATTACTAGCCTTTATTTTTATTCACTCCGTTGCTGGTTTTGCTATCGGTATGATTGGTTTAGGTTTATGTGAAGGCGGAGTGGCTGCTGTCATGCCACCAATTACAATCGAAAGCTTTGGAAATAAGAATCAAGGTGTAAACTATGCCTTTGTTTTTGCAGGGTATTCGATTGCAGCTATGGTAGCGCCGAAACTATCAGCAATGATTGGTGAAAAAAATGATGGAAATTTTACTCAAGCTTTTATGATTGGATTTGGTTTAGCACTTGTTGGGGTAGCTCTGACATTTGTGTATAAAGCTATGCGAAAAGCAATTTAAAGAAAGAAAGGAAGAAGAGAATGAAACAGATTACTGAGATATTAGGCATTAAGTATCCTATATTCCAAGGTGCAATGGCACAAATATCAAAGCATCAATTAGCCGCTGCAGTTTCTAATGCAGGAGGATTAGGGATTATTGCTTCCGGTGGTATGACTGAAGAACAGTTAAGGGAAGAGGTGATTCAGTGCAAAAAGTTAACGGATAAACCTTTTGCTGTCAATATTATGCTAATGGCCCCAAATGTACCTGATATGGTTAAGGTCGTTGTTGAAGAAGGCGTTAAAATTGTCACAACAGGAGCAGGAACGCCTAAAAACTATATGGCAACGTTTAAAGAAGCAAATATTAAGGTCATTCCAGTTGTACCAAGTGCTATTTTAGCGAAAAAAATGGAAGCAATCGGTGCTACTGCAGTTGTCGCAGAAGGCTCAGAAGCAGGTGGACATATAGGTGAATTATCAACCATGGTGTTACTTCCTCAAGTTGTTGCAGCTGTCAAAATTCCAGTTATTGCTGCAGGTGGGATTGGCTGTGGCAAAGGGATGGCTGCTGCCTATACCTTAGGTGCCCAAGGAGTTCAAATGGGAACTGCTTTCATGCTGGCTAATGAATGTCCCATTCCTGAGAATGTTAAAGAATTTATTGCAAATGCCAAAGAAATGGATACGGCAGTTACAGGGCGTAACGGTGGTGCTCCAGTTCGGAGTTTGAAAAACAAAATGATTGAGCAGTATATTCAATGGGAAAAGGAAAATATGCCTAGAGAACAATTGGAAGAATTAACCATGGGATCAGCTCGTAAAGCGGCAGCTGGTGATATTGAAAATGGTTCCGTAATGGCGGGGCAAGTCTCAGGTTTAATAAATGAAGTCAAATCAGCGCAACAAATTGTCGATGATGTATTAGCAGAAGCAAAAGTAACGATTAAAAATGTACAATTAAACTTTTAGGAGGAAAATAAAATGTCAGTAGCAGAATCAATAAAAAAAGTAGTTTTAACCGGGGAAGATTTAACACTAGATGAATTAATTGCAATTTCAAGATTTAATGTACCTGTTGAAATTAGTGAGCAAGCGATTGAGGAAGTTAATCGTTCTCGTAAAATCGTTGATGAAATTGTTAACGAGGAACGTGTTGTTTATGGGATTACAACTGGCTTTGGTTCATTATGTAATGTTTCAATCTCAAAAGAAGATTCCGTTCAACTGCAAGAAAATTTAATTAGAACTCACGCATCTGGATTTGGTGCACCTTTTTCGACAGACATTGTACGAGCAATTATGGCAATTCGGGCTAATTCATTAACGAAAGGGTACTCAGGAATCCGATTAATCGTCATTGAAAAATTAGTTGAAATGTTAAATAAACAAGTTCATCCAATTATTCCAGAAAAAGGATCACTAGGAGCATCAGGTGATTTGGCACCACTATCACATATGGTTTTGCCGATTTTAGGCCTGGGAGAAGCAGAGTACCAAGGAAATGTTCTTGATGGAAAAGTGGCAATGAGTGAAGCGAACATTGATACGATGGCTTTGGCTTCAAAAGAAGGATTAGCCTTAATTAATGGGACACAAGCTTTAACAGCCTGTGGTGGTTTGGCGCTATACGATGCTATTCGTCTATTAAAAGTTAGTGATATTGCAGGAGCTTTATCTTTAGAAGCGCATAACGGTATCATTGATGCATTTAAAGAAGAGTTACATGTAATTCGCAACCATGAAGGGCAAGTATTAACGGCTAAAAATGTCCGTAATTTACTAGAAGGCAGTACATTTGTAACAAAACAAGGTGAAATAAGAGTGCAAGATGCTTATTCATTAAGATGTATGCCACAAATTCATGGTGCAAGTAAAGATGCCGTTCGATTTGTCCAACATAAAGTTGAAATCGAAATCAATTCTGTTACAGATAATCCAATTATTACACGCGATAAAGAAGCAATTTCTGGTGGGAATTTCCACGGACAACCAATGGCTTTACCATTTGATTTCTTAGGAATAGCCGTCGCTGAAATTGCAAGTGTTTCTGAGCGTCGCTTAGAGCGTTTAGTTAATGCTGAACATAATAACCTAACCTCATTCTTAGTAGCTAAAAGCGGCTTAAATTCAGGTTTTATGATTACACAATATGCTGCGGCAGCTTTAGTATCAGAAAATAAAATTTTAGCTCATCCAGCATCAGTAGATTCTATTCCATCTTGTGAAAATCAAGAAGATTTAGTTAGTATGGGTACAATTGCAGCTAGAAAAGCTAAAAGTATTGGCGAAAATACCTCACGTGTTGTAGCTACTGAAGTTTTAGCTGCCTGTCAAGCGATTGATATGCGTCGAGCGATTAACCCTGATTATAAATTAGGTAAAGGAACAGAAGCAGCCTATAATGTAGTTCGAAAACATTGTGCTTTCCTTGAAGAAGATAAAAATATTGAAATGTACAAAGAATTAGATACCATTACGAACTTAATCATGAGTGATGAGTTTGTGGATGCTGTTGAAGCAGTCGTAGAAATGACATACTAGATCTAGCATAAATGTAAAAATCCAATCTTATGAAAATGAGATTGGATTTTTTTATGATAGTATTGATTGGCTACTTTTGGAATGCATCCATTCTTAAAAAAGTCCCTGGTTTACTTTGATAAGAATTAATTAATGGAACTAAGCGTGTAAAGTGTTCAGAGTTGCAATGCTTTTCCAAAGCTAGCTCGTTAGGCCATTCTTCAATAAAGATAAAATGTCCTGGATCTTTTTGATCAACAAAAAGATTATATGCGAGACAATCAGGTTCAAGCTGGGTTTTTTCAACCAATTCGCGATAAAGTGGTTTGACTGTTTCAAGATGTTCTAGCTTGATATAATCTTCTGCAATTAATTTTAACATGGCTCTCTTCCTTTCTCTTGTAGCTAAATTGACTGTAGCACAAAATTAGACACAATACGATGAATAAAAGTATAGTAGAATAGATAACGAATGGTATAATGATTAAAAAGAACTTTGGAGGGTGAAAAATGAATCAGAGTAAACAGGTAAATTTATTGCGTGAAAATTATGAAGTAATTAAAAGTAGTGGGGTTCACTTTATTGACAAAAGAATGCGTTACTTAATAGCACGGGTTTTTACAGGAAGTGCTCAACGAATTCAGCCAGAATTATTTTTACATACGAATCTTAAATTAAAGCAACAAAGTGGTTTGTTTACGAATTTAACAAGTACAGTTAGGGCATCAATTGCAAGTTTGCTTATTGCCAATGAAATGAATACAAATCGCTATTACCATGAACTAGCTGATAATTATCAGCTTTTGCTCGATTCAGGATTTAGGCGTTCTGAATTCACTTATTTTTCAGCCTACCAATTGCTACATTCAGAAGCACAAGATCGGAAGAAAATTGTTAGAGAAGGGAAAGCTATTTTCGAAGCAATTCAGAATAATCATCGGTTTTTAAATGGGAGATCAAGTTGCTCAATGGCTATCCTGGTCGCACAATTCAATATTGATAAAAAAGCCACAGAGGTAGCTGAAATAGTAGACTATTACTTCCAAGAATTAAGTCAAATTGGTTTTAGAAAAAATGAACAGTTGTATTATTTAGCTGCTTTGGGAGCTATGTTTTATCAATCCCAGCAACCTATTTTTATCAATCAAATTCAATGTATCTTAAATCAGTTGGATGAAATGGAAATTCCATTAAAACCTCTTTATTATACTACAATTGGTATTCTAGCATATACTCAAGGCGATCAAACTAAATTAATGAATGAAAAGGAATTAAGTGAGTTCATCCAAGAAATACGATTACTACCAGGGATGCGATTCCAAAAAGAGATTTCTTTTGCCTTAGGGTTAAGTTTATATACTGAAAAATTAAATTCAAATTTAAGTAGTCTTGAGATGGAAAGCTTATTATTAGCTTTGCAAATTCAAATTTTTAAAGAAAATCAACGAGTTTACAGTGCTTCAACCTAAGTTCATAAAAAAGCATTTCTTCCTCGCATCATTAGTCTATGTAAAAAAGCACATAAAAAAGCCACCTGTTGGAGTGCAGGTGGCTAAAAGGAGTTGGTTCTCTTTACTTTGGAGGAGTAAAGAAAATGAAAAATAAAAAAGTTTGTTTGTTGTTTGTTGGTATGAAACTAGTATATAACTTAAATATGAATATTTTGTGACCAAAGCATAACGATAATGTAACTTTTTTGTGAAAAAAACGTGACTTTTATAAAATAATTTGATTTAACTTAATAGAAATTTTATGAATAAAGAGGAGAATATAAAGTATCGTTGGTTTCACTAGGAGGAAAAAGATGTCATTTATTAGAGGGTTACTACAATTTACGTATCAGCAAGTTCTGTGTTGTTTATTTCCAGGGGCAATTTTTTTAGCATTAATCGTAACAAAATATTTTTCTATACCCGGAATTGCCAGATATGATTTGCTTTTATTTATTTGTATTTTAATTCAAGTATTGTTACTTTATTTTAAACTAGAGACAGTTGACGAGTTGAAAGTAATTATGTTATTTCATGTAATAGGTCTTGTTTTAGAAATTTATAAAGTCAATATCGGATCATGGAGTTATCCAGGCGCAGGTTTTTGGAAATTAGGTGGCGTGCCTTTATATAGTGGGTTTATGTATTCTAGTATTGGAAGTTATATTTGCAAAGCTTGGAAAGTTTTTGATTTACAATTGAGTAATTGGCCAAATCAAAAATTAGTGATTACTTTAAGTTTAGCTATATATGCTAATTTTTTTACGCATCATTTTATTTGGGATTTCCGTTGGATTTTGATTTTACTTGTTTTTATTTTATTCTATCGAACATGGGTTTATTTTACAGTTGGTGGAAAAGTGTTGAAAATGCCAATGAGTTTTTCATTTTTTTGTATCGCTTTTTTTATCTGGGTAGCTGAAAATATAGCTAGTTTCTTTGGCGCATGGGCATATCCAGATCAATTAGCACGTTGGCAACTTGTTCATATTGGCAAAATAACTAGTTGGTACCTTTTAATCATCATCAGTATTATGATTGTCGCTGAACTAAAATTGAAAAAAACAAGTCAGTTGTTCAATGAAAGTACTGAGATAAAAAGCAATAAATAAGGTTTATAAAAATGTGACGAAGTTAAAATAAATGGAGAGGAGGTCCTATTGTGTTTTAATTCACATTAGAGGGCCGAAAAATTAAGTTTTATGCAAAAAAGCTTTAAAAGCTGATGAAATTAGAGTATAATTAAACAACGTTACATATGTTTATAATTAGGGGGAGTAAAAATGAAGTATTCAATTGAAGGCGATACATTGCCAGTAGTTATTTGTGAGTTGGAAAAAGGTGAAGCGATGGTGAGTGAAAATGGTGGACGTAGTTGGGCATTAGGTGAAATTACTACTGAAACAACCTCTGGTGGCGGGATGAAAAAAATGTTAGGCAGAGCTTTTTCAGGCGAAAGTCTATTTCTAAGTCGTTATGAAGCTCAAAGTAATGCAACAATTGCTTTTGCTTCTTCATTTCCAGGCTGTATCATAGCTAAAGAACTTCAAGCCGGTGAAAGTGTTATTGCGCAAAAAACAGCTTTCTTAGCTGCAACAGAAGGCGTAGAACTAAGCACATTTTTCCAAAAAAAGGGAACAGCAGGTTTCTTTGGTGGAGAAGGCTTTATTATGCAGAAATTACAAGGTCCAGGAACAGTCTTTTTTGAAATTGATGGCAGTACAAAAACGTATGACTTAGCTGCAGGCGAACGTCTAGTTTGTGATACAGGTTTAGTTGCTTTAATGGATGAAACTTGTAAGTTAGAAATTGTAGCTGTTAAAGGGTTAAAAAATAAGTTATTAGGTGGAGAAGGTTTCTTTGATACTGTGGTAACTGGTCCTGGAAAAGTAACTGTCCAAACGATGACATTAGGTGGATTTGCACAAAGTATTTTACCTTTCATGTCTTCTAAATAATAAAATTGTGAAGGAAAAAAACCTAGTCTTATAGCTAGGTTTTTTTTCAAAACTCAATGAGATTAGAATTGGATTAAAAAAAGCGTTTCGCTTTGCTTATAAAGTTGTAAATAGTTCTTTTAGAAAAAAATGGAATTTGTAAAAAGAGAACGTTGTTGTTGTTTGTTAAATTTTTTTAAGAATAAATGCAAAAAAAGCGAATAGATATCATTTTTTTAGTTTTTTTATTCGTTTTTTCTGTTATAATGAAAACTACATTCTTTCTTATAAAATGGTGAGAATGTAGAAATTGAACTAAAAGGGGAAGATAGTGTGGAACGAGTGTATAATTTTTCAGCAGGTCCTGCCGTATTACCGGTGCCTGTCCTAGAACAAGTACAAGCTGAATTACTTTCATATAATGGAAGTGGAATGTCAGTAATGGAATTGAGTCATCGCTCTTCGTGGTTTCAACAGATCATGGATGATGCTGAGGCATTATTAAGAGAATTAATGAACATTCCATCCAACTATCAAGTTCTCTTCTTACAAGGTGGCGCAAGCCTCCAATTTAGTATGGTTCCAATGAATTTAGCTAAAAATAAAAAAATTGCCTTTGTTGATACTGGCTCATGGTCAAAAAAAGCCATTGAAGAAGCCGAAAAAATGAAAGATATGCAAGTGGAAGTGATCGCCAGTTCAAAAGAAAAAAATTATGCTAGCGTTCCAGAAATTCCTGCTGTGGAAACAGATATTGATTATTTACACATTACAACCAACAATACGATTGAAGGAACTTGTTACTTTACGGCACCTACTACAAATGGCGTACCGGTTGTAGCTGATATGTCTTCAAATATTTTATCAAGCGAGTACAATGTAGCAGACTTTGGTTTAATCTATGCAGGTGCACAAAAAAATATTGGACCAGCAGGCTTAACAGTTGTGATTGTTCGAGAAGATCTAATTGCTGAAAGTCTCCCTGGCTTGCCTTCAATGCTAGATTATAAGTTGCAAGCTAAAAACGGTTCTATGTATAACACGCCACCAACATTTGCTATTTATGTGGCTAAATTAGTTTTTGAATGGATTAAAGAATTAGGTGGCGTTTCAGCCATTGAAGCGATTAATCGTGAAAAAGCGGCATTATTATATGATTATTTGGAAGAATCAACTTTATTCTCTTCACCAGTTGAAAAGGCAGCTCGCTCTTTAACCAATATTCCTTTTGTAACAGGAAATCCAGAGTTGGATAAAAAGTTTGTATCAGAGGCGACTGCAGCTGGTTTTGTCAATTTAAAAGGACATCGTTCTGTGGGCGGTATGCGTGCTAGTCTTTATAACGCATTTCCAATTGAAGGCGTAACAGCCTTAGTTGCATTTATGCAGAAATTTGCTGAAAATGAGGGGGAAAAATAAAATGGTTTTTCAAATAAAAACATATAACGCAATTGCTAAAGAAGGACTACAAAAATTTGATGGTCCAGATTATCAAATCGATCAAACTGAAGAGCCAGATGCCCTTTTAATCAGGAGTCAAAATCTCCATGAAACATTTATTCCAAACAGTGTTCTAGCTATTGGTCGTGCTGGAGCAGGAGTTAATAATATTCCTGTAGAAGAGTGCACCGAAAATGGTGTTGTTGTATTTAATACACCGGGAGCAAATGCAAATGCAGTTAAAGAATTGGTATTAGCTAGTTTATTTATGGCAGCACGCCCTATTTTACAAGGTGCAGCTTGGACAAAAACATTGCCAACTAATGATCCTGCAGTTGAAAAGACAGTAGAAGCTGAAAAAAAACGCTTTGCTGGAACTGAATTGCAAGATAAAAAATTAGGTGTCATTGGACTAGGTGCGATTGGTGCAATGGTCGCTAATGATGCCTATCGCTTAGGTATGGATGTTGTCGGATACGATCCATATGTGTCTGTCGATACAGCTTGGACAATTTCTAGTCGGGTAAAAAGAGCCTTGACGTTAGAAGAAGTCTTAGCAACTTGTGATTATTTAACGATTCATATTCCTTTAATGCCACAAACTAAGCATTTAATTAATAGTGAAAAATTAGCTTTAGTTAAAGAAGGAACGGTATTATTAAACTTTGCGCGTGGTGGCTTGGTTGATAACGAAGCTGTTCTTAAGTCTTTAAATGCAGGTGGGTTAAAGCAATATATTGTTGATTTTGCAGCTCCGGAATTATTGGCGGAAGAAAAAGTTCTTGTTTTACCACATTTAGGTGCTTCAACTGAAGAAGCTGAAGTTAATTGTGCTAAAATGGCCGCCCGAACATTAAAATATTATCTAGAAACAGGTAATATTAAACGTTCTGTTAATTTCCCAACTGTGGATATGAAATTTCAAGCGCCAATCAGATTAGCATTGATTCATCGAAATGTGCCAAGTATGGTAGGTACGATGACAATCGAGCTAGCAAATCATAATATAAATATTGTTGATATGATTAATCGTAGTAAAGGCAACCATGCCTATACCTTGATTGATATTGAAGATACTTCTAAGGAGCAGTTAGAAAAAATTGTTGCTAAATTGACCAGTGTTGAAGATATTATTCATGTACGTACTATTGAAAATCAAGCAGTCCACTTTTAAAGGAATAAAAGTTATACTAGATAATGAGTTAAGACTAAGATAGATCAAAGGAGTTAATAGTACATGGTTAAAATTAAAGCATTTAAAGGGATTCGTCCTCAACCAGAACATGCACAAAAAGTAGCTTCATTGCCTTATGATGTCATGAATTCTGCAGAAGCTCGTGTGATTGGAGATGAAAATCCAGAATCTTTTTTACACATTGATAAAGCTGAAATTGATTTGGCAAAAGATATATCTCCTTATGCGGACGTTGTTTATCAAAAAGCTGCTGAAAATCTTAAAGCTTTTCTGGAACGTCAGTGGTTATTAAAAGATGCAACAGAAAAATTTTATATTTATGAATTAACCATGAACGGTAGAAGCCAAACAGGTTTAGTTGTTTGTACAGCAATTGATGATTATTTAGATGAAAAAATAAAAAAACATGAATTTACACGTGAAGAAAAAGAGTTAGACCGTATTCGTCATGTGGATGCTTGTGATGCGAATACAAGTCCAATCTTTTTAACTTATCGTGAAAATCAATCCGTCAATCAAGTGATTGCAGATTGGACAAAAAACAACGCCCCAATTTATGATTTTACAAGTTTTTATGATGTTGAACATAAAGTTTGGATGATAGATGACAGTCAAGTAACGGCTCATTTAGAAAATCTATTTGACCAAGAAGTTGCAGCATTGTATATTGCCGATGGTCATCATCGCACAGAATCAGCTGTTAAAGTTGGTTTGAAACGCCGAATTGAGTTCCCTAAAGCACCAGAAACAGCTGAATTTAATTACTTTCTTTCTGTTTTATTTCCTAAAGAACAATTGGAAATTTTAGATTACAATCGTGTTGTGAATGTTCCTCTTTCAGCTGATTTTATCACACAGTTAGAAAAGAGTTTTACACTCGAAAAAGCAGGTTTAGAGCCGTATAAGCCAAAAGAGCCTAAAACAATCGGCATGTATTTCTCTGGTGAATGGTATCAGTTAAAAGCTAAGCCTGAAGTAATCGTTACAGACCCCGTTGCCGGACTAGATGTTTCAATTTTACAAGATCAAGTCTTAACACCAATTTTTGGTATTGAAGACATTCGAACAGATAAACGAATTGACTTTGTAGGTGGAATTCGTGGTCTGAAAGAATTGGCAGAACTAGTTGATAGTGGAGCTTTTACAGTGGCTTTTTCTATGTATCCAACAACGATGGAAGATTTATTAACGGTTGCTGATAGTGGGCAAATTATGCCGCCAAAATCAACTTGGTTTGAACCTAAGCTATTAAGTGGTTTGTTTGTTCATGATTTAGAAAGTTCTGATTAATAATTAAATAGAAGTTGAAAATAGGGTATGACAGTTGTCTTACCCTATTTTTTTGCAAACAAGTAGAAATGAGAAAAACATAGGTAAAAGTTGCACCAGTTTTAAAAAAAGCGTATGCTGAAAAAAAACAATCAGCCAAAAAGAAAGAGGGAAGGATAAATGAAAAAAGCATTGATAATCGGAGGAAACGGAACTATTGGCTCTGCTGTTTCAAATGCGTTGAATGATTCCTATGAAATAATTACTGCAGGACGTACCCACGGAGATGTTAAAGTCGATATCACCTCAGTCGAGAGTATTACGCGATTATTTGAAACAGTTGGAGAAGTTGACGCAGTCATTATTACAGCTGGCCAAGCTCATTTCGGAGCATTAAAAGACATGACACCGCAAGATAATTTAATCAGTGTTAACAGTAAGCTTTTAGGTCAAGTGAATACTGTTCTAATTGGAACAAACTATGTGAAAGATCATGGCAGTTTTACATTAGTAACTGGAATCATGATGGATGATCCTATTTTAGCAGGCGCTTCCGCTGCCTTAGCCAATGGTGGGGTAAAAGCTTTCGCTAAATCCGCTGCTTTGGAACTGCCACGTGGAATTCGGATAAATACAGTTAGTCCTAATGTGTTAGAAGAATCGTGGGAAAATTATAAAGACTTCTTTATTGGTTTTAATCCTGTCTCAGCAAAAAAAGTAGCAAATGCTTTTGTTAAAAGTGTCAAAGGCGGACAAACTGGACAAAGCTACGAAGTCTATTAAAAAACATTTTCATTCTTAAATCGCTCATTTAACAGGAATTTAGCTCACTTTTATTGCGGCATTTAGTGATTGAGGGGATAAAAGTTTTTCTAGTATTTTAAGTTTAATTATGGTAGAATAAATAGCATATGAAATGTTAAGACGGGAGGGCAATAAATTTGTATAATGCACTTTTACTTGCTATGTTAGTAATTTCGGTTTTATTAATTATTGTTATCACCATGCAACCTACAAAGACAAATAGTGCCTCAAGTGCCTTAACAGGTGGCGCGGAGCAATTATTCGGTAAACAAAAAGCTCGCGGATTTGAAGCAGTTTTGCAACGTGTAACAGTTATATTAGGAATTGCATTTTTTGTAATTGCACTAGTACTTGCTTATGTAACAGCCCAAGGCTAAATAAACTGATTAGTAGTGAACCACCTGTTTGTAAAACAGGTGGTTTTTGCTTTTTTTGAACATGTAAGAGATGAAATTGTTCAAACTTTATAAAAATAGCTAAGAAAAAATTTTTCTTGCTTCATTCAAACGAATAGTTATTAATCAAAGTTAACTCTATTCGGTTTTCTTTCTAAGTAAAATACAGTAAAATAGATGTAGCAAGTGATTTGATTATAAAATATACCTTTATTTATAAGGAGGATAAACTTAATGAAAAAAATAGCTTTACCAGAACCTTTTTTCTTTGAGAACGGGCCAAGAGCAATCCTGTTATTACATGCTTATACAGGCAGCTCCAATGATATGAGAATGTTAGGAAGAGCATTAGAAAAAGAGGGATATACGGTGTATGCTCCCCACTTTAAAGGTCATGGTACATTGGATCCAACAGATATATTAGCAGCAACGCCAGCTGATTGGTGGTTGGATACTCAAAATGCACTAGCTTTCTTAAGAGAAAAAGGCTATCAAGAAATTGCTGTTTTTGGTTTATCATTAGGTGGTATATTTGCTACAAAAGCACTGGAAGAAGAAGGTTTATTGGCAGCAGGTACATTATGCTCGCCGTTATTTTTAAATGAAAATAATCATGTTGTAGATAGCTTTTTAAAGTATGTTGCAACTGTTCAAAAGATTGCTGGGATTGAACCTACTAAAATAGCCGAAAGTTTACCAAAAATAAAAATAGAAGTTCAACAGCAATTACTGGAAATTGGCAATTATTTGCCACCGATTCAAATGAAAATTCCAGAAATTACAAAACCGTTTTTTATTGCCCAAGCTGGGCAAGATGAATTAATTGATTCACAATCAGCCTATGAACTGAAAAAAGCACTAGTACAAGCTGCTGTTTCATTTCATTGGTATGAAGAGAGTAGCCATGTGATAACAGTAGGAAGAGACCATCATGCATTAGAAAATGATGTGTTAGATTTCCTAAATCAGTTACACTGGAATGAGGGATAAAATATGACAATAAAAAAAACAACGAAGGAAGCAATTATTGCTTACCTTGAAGGCAGCACGAAGAAATCATTTGCTGTCAAAGATATCAGTGAAGGCATGGGCTTAACGAGTGCCGCTGATTTTAAGATGTTAGTAAGTGCTCTTGCTGAAATGGAACGTAAAGGTAGTCTTAAATTAAATAAAAAAGGGCATTTTAAATTGCCAACTAAGAAACCTGTTTTAACGGGAATCTTTAGAGCTAATGATCGCGGCTTCGGATTTGTCTCTATTGAAGATGAAGAAGATGATGTGTATATTCCACAAGGGCATACTAATTTTGCTTTAGATGGAGATGTGGTGACTGTTGATATTACTCGTGTACCAGAACCTTGGAATGATAAAGGGGCTGAAGGCGTTGTCGAAACAATTGTTGAGCGGAAATTCCATCAGCTTGTTGGTGAATTTTATGCTTACGATGAAGCAGGAATTGCTGAAACTGATTTATATGGATATGTTCTACCACAAGATAAAAAAATTAACGATATGCGCGTTTTTATCGAAGCAAAAGGGATTAAGCCAGTTGATGGCGCTATTGTATTAGTCGAAATCACCTATTATCCAGATTTAGCTTTTCCAAAAAGCATGCAAGGAATCGTCAGCCAAACAATTGGACATAAAAATGATCCAGGAGTAGATATTTTAGCGATTGTTTACAAGCACGGGATTCCAATTGAATTTCCAGAGGCAGTTTTAGCAGAAGCCGATGCAGTTCCAGAAACTATTTCAGATCAGGACCGGGAAAATCGTCGAGATTTAACTAATGAAATGATTGTGACTATTGATGGAGAAGATGCAAAAGATTTAGATGATGCTGTTACTGTTCGCAAATTGGACAATGGTAACTATCATTTAGGTGTTCATATTGCGGATGTATCTTATTATGTAACGGAAGATAGTGCCTTGGATGGAGAGGCTTTTGAACGAGCAACTAGTGTTTATTTAACGGATAGAGTTATTCCAATGTTGCCTCATCGTTTATCAAATGGTCTGTGTTCTTTAAATCCAAACGAAGATCGTTTGACAATGAGTTGTGAAATGGAAATTAACTCAGCGGGAGAAGTGGTCAACCATGATATTTTCCCAAGTGTAATTCATTCTTCAAAACGAATGACATATACAGCCATAAATCAAATTTTGATGGAAAAAGATCCTGAAGTTCGTGCAGAGTATCAAGAATTTGTCCCGATGTTTGAATTAATGGGAGAATTACATGAACTCTTAGTGAATAAGCGTCAAGCAAGGGGAGCCATTGATTTTGAGGCACCAGAAGCACAAATTATTGTGAATAACGAAGGACATCCAGAAGAAATCGTGATGCGTCATCGAGGAATTGGTGAGCGCTTAATTGAATCCTTTATGCTTTCGGCGAATGAAACAGTTGCTGAGCATTACTTTAAACTAGATGTACCATTTATCTATCGTGTTCATGAGCAGCCAGATAGCGACAGAATGCAACGCTTTATGGAATTTGTGACAGCATTTGGGATATTAATGAAAGGCACTAGTGGTGAAGTTTCACCTAAACAACTTCAAAAAGTTCTACGTGGAGTTAGTGGAGAGCCTGAAGAAGCTGTTATTTCAACGATGTTGTTAAGAAGTATGAAACAAGCCAAATATGATGCAGAAGCTTTAGGACATTTTGGTCTTGGAGCAGAATTTTATACGCATTTTACTTCACCAATTCGTCGTTATCCAGATTTGATTGTACACCGTTTAATTCGAAGTTATGCGACAAAAGGGATAGGTAGCGAAGAAAAAGCTAAATGGGCAGGCTTATTGCCAGAAATTGCAGAGCAAAGTTCTAAAATGGAACGCCGAGCAGTTGATGCTGAACGTGAAACAGATTCTCTTAAGAAAACTGAATATATGTCGGATAAAATTGGTGAAATATTTGATGGCGTTATTAGTTCCGTGACTAAATTTGGTATTTTTGTTGAATTACCTAATACAATTGAAGGTTTAATTCATATTTCAAATATGAAAGAAGATTACTTTACCTTTATTGAAAATCATTTAATGTTAGTTGGAGAACGTACGGGTGTAAGTTACCGTATTGGCCAACCAGTTAAAATTAAGGTGACTAAAGCAGATGTGGAAACGCGGGAAATTGATTTTGAATTAATTCCTGATCCAAATGCACCAAAAGTTCCAGTTATTGAAAGAACTAAAAAAGGCAGAGGCAAGCCCGAAGAACGTCGACGTGGTGCAACATCAAACCGCTCTGGTAAGAAAACAGAGAGTGAACCTAAAAAAACTCATAAGAAAAAAGGCAAATTAAAAGTTGATTTAGCTAGTAAAACAAATGCTGGAAAAGGTAAAAAAACAGCTGCCAAAGGGAAGAACCCGTTTTATTCAGCAGTAGCCAAAAAGAAGAAGAAGAAAAAATAAAAAGTAATCGTTCAAGGAGGCGAACGGTCAAATGCCAAAACACGAAGGCAAATTAGTTGCCCAAAATCGAAAAGCACGCCATGATTATACTATTATCGATACAATAGAAGCTGGTATGGTTTTACAGGGCACTGAAATTAAATCAATTCGAGGAGCTCGAATTAATTTAAAAGATGGTTATGCACGTATTTATAAGGATGAAATCTATTTACACAATGTCCATATTAGTCCTTATGAACAAGGCAATCAATTTAATCATGATCCACTTCGAATTCGCAAACTATTAATGCATAAAAAACAAATTGCCCGTCTAGTAAATGAAACTAAAGGAACAGGAATTACCTTAGTCCCTTTAAAAGTTTATATAAAAAATGGCTATGCAAAAGTCTTAATTGGATTAGCTAAAGGGAAGAAAAACTATGATAAGCGTGAAGATTTAAAACGCAAAGATGCAAAACGTGACTTGGATCGGACGATGAAAATCAGATAGGCTCAATCTACTAAATAATGAAACAAAAAGATTAGGGATATATAACCTGATCTTTTTTTGTTAGCTAATTTTCTCTTTTCTTATTTTTGAACTTATATATGTTTATTATATCAAATGACTAGACAAATTTATTTCGAGATTGTATAATTAAAGTGAATAAATAGATGAACTAAATAGTCGATAACGTGAGGAGAATGTAGCATGGTAAAATATGAATTTCCTGAGAATTTTTGGTGGGGATCAGCAGCAAGCGGACCACAAACAGAAGGTGTTTACCCTGGAGACGGAAAAGGTGAAAGTTTATGGGATTATTGGTACGAAGCTGAACCTGAAAAATTCTTTAATCAAGTCGGACCAGATAAAGCCTCTCGCGTTTATCGTAAATATCCAGAAGATATCCAATTAATGAAAGCAACGGGACACAATAGTTTTAGAACATCAATACAATGGAGTCGCTTAATTCCTAACGGGACAGGAGCTGTAAATCCAGAAGCAGTTACTTTTTATAATAATTTAATTGATGAAATGATTGCTAATGGAATTGAGCCATTTATGAACTTGTATCATTTTGATATTCCAATGGCTTTACAACGTGAAGGTGGTTGGGTGAATCGTAAAACAGTTGATGCTTATGTTGCGTTTGCTAAAACTTGTTTTGAGCTATTTGGCGATCGTGTAAAAAAATGGTTTACTCATAATGAACCAATTGTTCCTGTAGAGGCGGGCTATTTATATCAGTTCCACTATCCAATGGAAATAAATTTACGCCATGCTGTTCAAGTTGGTTTTCATGAGATGTTAGCAAGTGCTAAAGCCATTGAAGCTTATCATGAAATGAAATTAGACGGTGAGATTGGTATTATTTTAAACTTAACACCAAGCTACCCAAGAGATGCTGCAAATCCAGCTGATGTTAAAGCAGCAGCTATTGCAGATGCATTCTTTAATCGTTCGTTTTTAGACCCATCTGTGAAAGGAACATTTCCAACTGAGTTAGTTGAAATTCTTAAAGAGATTGACCACTTACCTGAGTATGAGGCGGATGACTTGAAGACGATAGCTGAAAATACAGTTGATTTATTGGGAATTAATTATTATCAACCACGTCGTATCAAAGCTAAAGAAACACCAATTGATTCAACTAATGGACCAATGCCAGAAGATTACTTTGATAACTACGAAATGCCAGGCCGTAAAATGAATATTTATCGTGGTTGGGAAATCTATGAAAAAGGTATTTATGACATCTTGACAAATGTTCGTGAGAATTATGGAAATATTCGTTGCTTTATTTCTGAAAATGGAATGGGTGTTGAAGGCGAAGAACGTTTTATCAACGATGCTGGTGAAATTGAAGATGATTATCGGATTGAATTTATTAGCGAACATTTAAAATATGTTCACCAAGCAATTGCTGAAGGAAGTAATGTGCAAGGTTACCATATGTGGACTTGTATGGACAACTGGTCTTGGACGAACGCATATAAAAATCGTTATGGCTTTATTTCAGTTAACTTAGATAAAGAAGGCGAAAGAACAATTAAAAAAAGTGGTCATTGGTTTAAAAAAATGACAGATGCCAATGGTTTTAACGATTAATAAAAAAAATTAAAATGAGTAAAGAAGAAACAGACAAATTTTTGTCTGTTTTTTTTTATGCTTTTAAAGGGTTACTATCTCTAAAAAATTTAGTAGGCTTAATAATTTAGTCTAATAAAAAAGTAAATCAAACCTCTAGTTTCAAGTTTGATTTACTTTTTATTTATAGCCTGAATTCCCGGAATTTATAACGAGGGAAGGGCAACGCCTAACGCCTCGTATAATTCCTTCTGCTTCGTCGTAACCTCTCCCAACACGCGACCGTGCCCGGGGGCCTCAAATAATTCAATCATGTCCAGTTCGTCCAGTACACCTTGAAGGGTCCATTGGTTAAATAGCTCGGCATCCTGCATCTTCTTTTTCACGTAGGATAAGTAGATTAAGGCGATGAATTCCACAAAAAGCTTCCCATTCAGGGACAATTCGGATGAAACTTGCATTCTTCTGAAGTTGAGGCGCTCTTTTAAATTGCCGAAGGCTTTTTCAACAACATCCTTGCTGCGATAAAGAGACAACGCTTCAAACGGATCATTGACCTCATTAGAAAGCAAGGCGAAGTAACCATAATTTCTAACCGCATTGCGCATCGCCTCTTCTTTAGGCGTGATTTTCTTCCCTCGTTTAGGTGTCTCAGTAACTTCGAAGTACTTATCATAATCTTTCATACGATAATCTTTTAGTGTATTTTCCTTCAGATCTTGGTGAAGGGCTGTCAGATAGTCGTTCATGTCTACCTGATCTTTAATCGCTTTTTCAGGATTGTAGAACAGATGCAGATACGCGCGCTTTTCCAATTTTATCACATCACCTTTATACGGACGTTCCTGTTCGTATTCCCAGTTTATTGTGCGACATACACCGTAGGTGGTGAACTGTGTTTCGAAGTTTGACCAAAGTTTCAAGTTCTCACGTTCCGCTTCCAACACACCCTTGACATATTTGAGTTTGAGTTGCACTCCTATCACGAATTTCTGGTGGTGTTTATACAAGGCGTTGATATTATCCTTGCTGTAAAAACCTCGATCAAATATCACGTTGACCTTTTTGTAGCCCATTACATCAAATTCCTTCATGAGTTGCCGAACCGTTTTAACATCGGTGATATTTCCGGAGAGCTTGCGGTAATAAAAGGGCAGTCCGGATTGCGCCCCAAACAAGAGTGCCAAGTTGATTTGTGGCAAGCGGTCGTGTTCCTTGTTTCGTCCCTTCTTCACTTGCGATAAGACCTCTGAGTAACTCGATATCGACGTAGTGTCAAATGCCCAATACTCCTTTTCCATCCGGCGGTTGCCTTGTTTCTGAAAGAAGGCCATCCGGCCTTCCTCATCGATTGCTTGGAATAGGTCGCTGCTTCGTTGTGAAGGAATATCCTGGCAATACGGGTGATGATGCAGTTTTTGCCAATGGGAAAAACGACTCAAGGCGTTATTCTCTTCGAGAATCAAGTAATAGGCGATCGACAGAATTTGCTTATAATGCTCCGGGAAGATGGCCTTAAGGTCCGCGTATACGCCTGTCTGCTTGCCAATTTGATCGAGCAGATAACCTGCCCCATAGAAGATTCTTCGGACTTGTGTCATTGGAATCGGCCCTGGCTTAACTTCCGATGAAGTCGGGGCCGGTTTCTTTTTGTACGAACGTGTTGGGACGATTTCACCTGTAACCGGATCGACTTTTCCAATCAGTGTCCTCTTAGCGCGTGATTGTTGCTTTTCCTTATCCCAGTAGGGTTCATTCTGATAGGCATAAGTAATGCCCGTTTTCTTGTTTGTCTGAAAAATAACTGCCATATCAACACTCCTCGTTATACATTATATTATATAACGAGTTATAAGTCTACAAAAAAACCGCTATATATCAATCGTTATAGCGGTTTTTCGAGTGATTATCGTTACACAATTCGGGAATGCAGGTTATAGTGCATCTTTTAAAACTAAAACCAAGGTAAAAGTTTCTTTTTCATTTTTTATTTTTAATTGCCCGTCATATTTACTTACAACTTGCTCCATATTTTTCAAACCAAATCCGTGGTTTTTTTTATTTTCTTTAGTAGTAGGATAAGAGTAGTCTGAATGAAAGTGATAGTGGTTATTTTGGGTATTTTTAAGTGTGATAAATAAATAATTTTTTTTGAAATGCATAGATAAGCAAATTTTCTTTTGGTCCTCTGGAAGTGGTGAAACAGCTTCAAGTGCATTATCAAAAGCATTTCCGAATAGTATCGCTAAATCAATGTCTTTAATTTCTTTTATATTTAATGGTTTGACAACCAAATCCAAATGGATATTTTCAATTAAACAGCGTTCTTCTAATTGAGTTAATAATGCGTCAATTACTAGATTTTCTGTAAAAGAAGTAGGATCAGCTAAGCTTTCCATAGCTAGAAGCTCTTTTAAATAGATTTCAGTACTAGGTAAATCATTTTTTTTGACTAGATAAGAGAGTGAAACAAGATGATTTCGCAAATCATGTTTAAGACTGCGTACCTCTTTTTGAGCTTTGAGCATTTTATCTTGAGTCATTTTTTGATAGTGTAATTGTTGATTTAAGGCTCTATTTTCAAAGTCTAGCTGATAGTGGCGAGCCATTTTTTCGACGAGTTGTATAACAAAATAACTGAAAAATAAAATAACAAAAATCGAAAGAATAGTTAGACTAATATAAATTTTATTTACCTCAAGGAAGATGACTAAGAGTGAATTGTAAATTAAAATTAAATTAATCACAACTAAAGAAAGTGTCATTAAAAAAGTGAGATAGAATTGTTTATTCAAGCCTTTTCTTAGTTGAACAACATTGTAGACAAAGAAAAATTGTAAAATATCACTACAAAAATAAAAGAAAATAATTTTCAAAGAGTCGGAATGTTGAAAATTACTGGATAAAATGTAAATAGCATCGGATACATAAATAACAACTTTTTCAGAAAAGAGAGTCATTATAAAATATAAAGCAGCAGCCTGTAAACGCAGTTTCGTAGATCCTAAAAAAGAAAAACTAATTAGTGTGAGTACACTAATTAAAATTGCTAGATAGATAAAAGGATGCAATTGTTCAAAATAAGTCGTAACAAAGTCTAAGCAAAAGAAACAAGCTAGCAAAAAGACTTTATTTAAACGTGGAACTCCAATGAAGTTCTTAAAAAAATAGAACATTAAAAAGGCTTCAAAACTAGCCTCAAAAAGATGGCTTGCATAAAAAAAGAATGCAGAGTCTATATTAATCAAGCCACTCACCGCCTATAGTTAAATAGTCAAAGAAGGCTTCTTTAAAAGTTTTCCTATGTGCTTTACTAATGGGGAGCAGCAGTTGATTTTCTAATTTCACTTGGTCTTTTATAATTTCAGTGACATAAGGCAAATGAATTAAATAAGACTGGTGACAGCGAGCAAAATGTTTGAACTTTAGTTTTTCCTCTAAATCATTCAGTTTGCCGTACATTTCACTACTTTCCGTAGTGGTATGAAAAAATAATTTACGTTGTCGGCTCTCAATAAAATAAATTTGATCTAAAGCAATCTTTTTTTGACCAAATTTATTGGAAATTGTAAGGCTAGCCTTTGGTTGACTATTTTTTATAGTCTTAAGAAGTTCGTCTAATTGATGTGCTTTAATTGGTTTCAGTAGATAACGTAAGGCTTTGACATGATAGCCTTCTAAAGAATAGTCAAGCATACTTGTTAGAAATACAAGTTCGACCTCAGCATCCATTTGCCTAATTATTTTAGCAGCTTCTATGCCATTTAATTTAGGCAAGGCTATATCTAGAAAAATTAAGTCAAAGCGATTACCAGAATAATGACAAACCTCAATTAAATCCTCAGCGTTACTGAAAACTTCAATAGCTAATGGTGTAGGAAAAAAGCTTTGATAAGCTTGTAATAGGTTGTATAGTTCTTCTTGTTGTACTGTTTCATCTTCACAAATAGCGATATGCATGTAAATGAACTCCAATCTCTAAATAGTTGATTCTGTTCTAATTATTACATTTGGACGTCAAATTACAACCACTCAACTAAATTCTTACTTTTTTCTTTATAAATTTGTGCTAGAAGAACCCGATGATAAGGAGTGTAGATGTATGACAAAAGAAAAAAATAATGAACAAAATTTTGCAATTGTCTTGTTATTGATGATTTTAGCTTTAATTAGTTTAGCAACGATTCATAGTGCGACTGGTGGATGGCACTATGTGATTATGCAAGGAGCATGGTACTTGGTGGGGGCAGTGATTGTCTTTATCGTGATGCAATTTGATAGTGAACAACTTTGGAAACTAGCTCCAGTCGCTTATGGGATTGGAATTATTCTTTTAATTGCTGTTTTGATAGTTGGAGTTGAAATTAATGGGTCTACGAGATGGATCAATTTAGGCTTTATGAATTTTCAAACTTCTGAAGTAATGAAAATTGCATTTATTTTAACTTTAGCTCGACTATTAACTAGCCACAATCGAAAAGTGATGAACCGAACGATAAAATCGGATTGTTGGTTGTTGGCTAAAATTGTTCTTTTAAGTTTACCACCGATCGGATTAATTATGTTACAATCAGATTTAGGGACAACAATTGTTTTTATTGCGATTATTGCAGGAATGACCTTATTATCAGGCGTTAGTTGGAAAATTTTAGGACCTTTAATTGGAATTGTTAGCAGTATTTTAATTGGTATGTTTTGTTTAATATTATTTAATCGCGAAATTCTTTATAAAATTGGGTTTCACAGTTATCAATTTGATCGGGTTGATGTGTGGTTAGATCCTTATCTAGATGTTTCTGGGGACTCTTATCAATCAATTCAGAGTATGAAGGCGATTGGTTCAGGACAAATAGGTGGAAAAGGCTTTGGGATGTCAGAAGTTTATGTTCCTGAAAATCATACAGATTTTATTTTTACCGTTTTAGGAGAAAATTTTGGATTTATCGGAAGTGCTATACTGCTGTTTGTTTATTTTTTACTGATTTATCGTTTTGTTTTAACTTGTTTCAAAATTAGAAATGAATTTTATTCTTACATTGTGACTGGGGTTATTATGCTGGTTAGTTTTCATATTTTTGAAAATATTGGTATGACAATTGGCTTGCTTCCAGTGACGGGAATTCCATTACCGTTTATTAGCTATGGAGGGTCCTCTTTATTAGGGAACATGATTGCCGTTGGTTTAGTATTATCCATGAACCATCATAATCATGATTATATTTTTTCTGAAAAAGATAAAAATTTTGAGTAAGTAGAGTTTGGCTGTCTATTTAGTCAAAAAGAAAGGTGAGAGAATGAAAAAAATAGATTATTATTTGCTAGTACCTTATCTGACATTGATCTTCATAGGTTCTTTAATGGTCTATAGTGCAAGCGCAGATGTTTCTTTGGTACAATATGGCACAGGTACTAAATATTTTGTTGGTCAGCTTGTCTTTATTGGTGCTGGGATGACGATGCTTGTTATAACTAGCCAACTTAAAATGAGCTTTTTAAAAAATAAAAATTTAGTTTTATGTTTATTTTTTGCGATGCTACTTTTGTTAGCTTCAGTTTTAATAATTGGTGAGAATATTAATGGTGCTAAGCGGTGGATCGACATTGGTTTTTTCAATATCCAACCAGTTGAAATTTCAAAGTTAGTCTTGGTTTGGTATACTGCGTATATTTTATCTCGTCGGCAATCACAAATGCAAAGAAATTGGTTTAAAGCTATTTTACCCCCCATTGTTATAGTAGGAATTAGTTCTTTGCTGATTTTGCTGCAACCAGATGCTGGTAGTGTCATTATTATTGCAATTGTTATTGTGGTTCAAATTTTTGCAAGTGGGATGCCTTTTAAAATTGGGATGATTAGTAGTTTGGCTGCTTCAGGAGTGATTGCTGGGTACTTAAAATTACTTACGATTTATGGAGCAAAGATGCCAGGGATGTCAACCTATCGCTATGCCCGTTTTGAAGCTTTTTGGAACCCTTTTGAATTAGCCGATAGTTCTGGTATGCAGTTAAGCGGTTCCTATTTAGCTTTAGGCCGAGGTGGTGTTTTTGGTGTTGGCTTGGGAAAAAGTGTTCTGAAAAAGGGCTACTTGCCTGAGCCACATACTGATTTTATCCTAGCTATTATTGGGGAAGAATTTGGATTGATCGGGGTTTGCCTTATTTTGGTAGCATTAAGTACGCTGATTTTACGTATCTTTTATTTAGCAAATCATACAAAAGATTCTTTTTCTTCCTTACTGTGCATAGGGATAGGGACGATGATGTTGATTCAAACGGGTATTAATATTGGTGGTGTGATTGGACTTGTGCCGATTAGTGGGGTTACTTTACCTTTTGTTAGTTATGGTGGATCCAGTATTTTAATACTATCAATCGCACTGGGGCTAGTTTTTAATGTGAGTCGAAGAATAACTAAATAGATGGATGAGTCACAAAAAACAGGCTGTGGAATTCCCACAAGCCTATTTTTTATTTGCTTAAGATAATCTTTTTTGAAAAGAATATTGTGCCTCACCTTTAATTGGATAATCTTCAACAGTACCAAAAAGAGTATAGCCGTGTTTTGGGTAGAACTTAGGTGCTTGCCAGCTCATGGTTTCTAATAAAATTAATGTACAGTTATTTTCACGAGCAATAAGTTCGATTTGTTCAAGTAAGCGACTTCCAACACCACCTTTTTGGTTATCTGGATGAATGGCTAATAAACTTACATGAAGATGATTCCAAAAAATTTCACCGGTAATACCGCCTAAAAAAGTAGCACCATCATATGCAGCTAACGAAATTTCTTTTTTTTCGTAAACAGGGATGTTTTTATTCTGACTTTGACTGTAATTTTCTAAAAGCGTTGAAAGCATTTCTTGATTTTTTTTACTGTCAACTTCTCTAATTTCCATTTTTTCACCTCATTATTTAGTTGGATACTAATTAGTATACTACAAACTGTATGATAAAATCGTTAAAATTTGACGTAAGCAATCTATTTCTATTATATTTAAGACAGATAGGTTAAAGCTATTTAAATGCTAGCCAAGAGGAGGAAACTATGCGTTATTTGAAAAATCACCTAATGATAATTTCTATTATTTTTATTGGGTTTTTACTTTTATTTATTCCTATTTTCACTGGTGCAGTAGATCGGGAATTAACGATTGATGGGATGTATAATTTTATCGGCTCTTTTTTTGGAATAATTGGCGCAATATTGCTTGCATTTAGTGAATCAAAGACACAGAATACAGCATTGCGTGAAGAAATAGAGCTAAACTCTAAAAAAGAACGCCAAATTCAAGCAGAATTTTTGTATAAAGAAATGTTATTTCAAAAAATTGAAAATTTGTATGCAAAGTTAAATACGAGTATTTATAAAAATGAGGAAATTATTCGCTTTATAAGAGATACCAATTCTATTTTGGCTAATGAACAAATTACAGTACGTTTAGTTCAAAATAGAAATGAAACCGAAAAGCTTATCCATGATATTGAGTTGATTAGCATTTATTTTACTGAAAATGGCAATAAAGTTGAAAAAATAGTCTCGCTATTTAATTATAGTAATAAATATTTAAGTAAACTAGAACACGAATTTTTAATTGATCAAGGAAGAAACTTCAATAAAGAATTATCGAGTTATCAAGCCATATTGAAGCGTTTGGTTTTTCTGCTAGATGATTTGTCGATTGATATGATTACTATTATGAAAAATGAAATTACAAAGTTAAATGATTTAAGCAATTTAAATCAATTTGGAGAAAAACAATCTTAAGTATTTTTTTGAGAAATAGAAGCTATCAAAATTAAGGATATGTTTGGTTGGACTGAGGGTAGGAGGATTAACATGGATATCTTATTAGATAAGCTTGGCACTCGCAAAGTGAAAATTTTAGAATTGTTGATTTCTGAAGATCGTTATTGGCGATTAGATGAAATTGCTGATAGAATTAAGAGTTCTAAAAAAACGGTGCAACTAGATATGAAAATGATTCAGCACGATATTGCAGAGTGGAGTACAGATGAGATTAAATTGGATGTCTCTTCAAGAGGTTCCTTTTTAAAGAAGAGCAATGATTTTTATATGCATAAAATCTATTTATCCTATATTAAATCTGGTATTCCATATCATCTTTTTGATGCTTTATTTCAAGAAGATATTGAGTCGCTAACTTACTTTGCTGAAGATCAGCATGTTAGTTATACTAGTTTTTATAAGCAAATTAAAGAATTAAGAGAATGGTTAGATTATTATGCCATCTCAATAGTGAATAATCCTCCAGCTTTTAGAGGCACCGAAAAGCAAATACGTTATTGTGGTATGCATATCTATTGGCGTGTCTTTAAAGGTTTGGAATGGCCATTTCCTACTATTGATAGGGAACCTATCCTCGAAATGATTATAGCTGCAGAAAAGGTTTACGGGCATACCTTTAATTTAATTGAGCGAGAACAAACTGCTTATTGGGCGGCTTGCGCACAAGTTCGAATTTTGGGTGGTGATTTGATTGACTGTGTGGATGAATTTCAAGGAATTAAAGAAGGAAATCCGCTATATAAAGAGTTAGAACCATTAATTTTGAACATGTTTAAAGAAATGCCATTAAGTGGAGATGCTTTAACAAATGAAGTCGATTACATTTTTTCTTTGTTTAATATTATTCCACATCAAATTGAAACGACAGAGCTTGTAAAAGATACAGTTGGTTTTTTGAAACAAAATCAGCTACCATCCTACCAAGCAACAGAATTAATACTAGATGAGTTTCTAAAAAATTTACACACTATTGGTTTGAAAAAGGATAATCTTTTATTAATTGAAAGTTTAAGTAGTATCCACTATCATGCCTATTTATTTAAAGCCGATTCAATTCGTTTTTATTTTTCTAAATTTGCTTATAATGAGCGCAATTATCATCGTCTTTTTTACAAAAAATTTCAACCAATTGCGGAAAGATTAGCAAAAATACCTGAAGTAGCTCCAATTTTTGAGCAAAGTGAATTCTTATTTAATCATTATATTCCATTTATCGCCCCATATATAGATTGGAGTTATTATGAAAAAATTATCAGAGTCCAAATTTTAACCGAAAATGGTCGCTATACTGAAATTAAATTAGGTAAGGATATCATAAATATCTTGCCTCATAGACTTGAAATAGTTTCTTCTTATCAACTTGAACCAGCTCACGAAGCAGAGGTTGATTTGATTGTGACAGATTGTTTAATTACAGGTATAGATACTCCCGTTTTTATTTGTAAAATTCCTCCAACAATGGGAGACTGGACTCGTTTAGAACGATATATTTCAGATATAAGTATGAGAGAATAAGCCAAAATGTCTAATTTCGTTTGGTAAGTAACACTCGTGAAATCAGAATAAGGCTAGTTTTGCTTAAAAACTAGCTTTATTTGTCTAGTCTTTTGTAAAAAAATCATGTATGATAAAGGAAATCATTAATAATAATGCGAGGGTGAAAAAAATGGTGAAGTACCAAGAAATCGCAAATGAAATCAGACAGCGAATTAAAATGGGATTATATCCAGTTGATACGCTCATTCCAGATCAGATTACATTAGCTAAAGAATTTGATGTCAGCCGAATGACAATGAAAAAAGCACTAGATATTTTAGCTATGGAAGGCTTAATTTATCGTCAAAGAGGAGCGGGAACATTTGTCATGAAGAATGCCTTGGCTCATCCTTTAGATGCTCCGGCTAAAGAATACGAAGGTTTAACGAAACAATTAAAAGGACAGCAATTAACTAGTCAAGTAATCTACTTTAATATTGAATTTCCTAGTCAAGAAGTGATGGATCAGTTGATGTTAAAAGAGAGTCAACCGGTCTACAAAATTATTCGGTTAAGAAGTGTAAATCAAGAGCCATACGTAATAGAGCATACGTACATGCCAGCAGATATTGTTACAGGATTGACTGAAGACGTTCTTTTAGGCTCTATTTATGCCTATTTAAAAGAAGAATTAGGCTTCGTGTTTGGTGGAGCTTATCGGAAAATTCATGCAGATAAGGCATCTGAGTATGATCAAAAATATTTAGAATGTGGGGAGCATGATCCCGTTTTAGAAGTAGAACAACTTGTTTATTTAAAAGATGGACGACCATTTGAATATTCAAGAAGTCGACATCGTTATGATAAAAGAAGTTATACTGTTTTAGAAGTTAGTAATAACAGCTAAAAAACATGAAGGGGATTAGATTCCCTTCATGTTTTTTTAGTTATATATTTCATAGCTAATCACATTACTATCCGTTTTTTTTAGTTCTTGACGTAAATAATGTAAGTAAGTACCTGGGGAAAGGATTCCGTTAAGTTTTAATAAATCAATTCCAGAGGGACCTAAAATTGTATCAGCTAAGAGGACACAATTTGTTGTTAAAACAAAATAAGATTTGAAAGGTTCATTTTTAAATTTATAAAATGAAGCAGCAATTTCCTTGGAAACATCGCTAGCATAATCTGAATAGTCGTTTGGATTTATATTGGGATTATCCATCAAAGCTAATTCTAACTCAGAACGCCAAGGAGTGGCGGTGGACTTTAGTTCGCTAATAGCATTTCGAACTTTTACTACTTGTTCATCCGTTAAGATAATTCCAAATCCAAATAATGTTTTTTGACTGTATTTAATACAAAAAGGAATATAATCCTCTTTACTTGAAGTCATAAGTACACCATCCCCCATGGTATCAAAAAGTCGATAGGAAGCTTCATCGTAATTTCCGTAAGAAATAATCTCGCCATCAAAGTACAGATCCATATGCCCAATAGCACCGAAGCTTTTTTCAGTCACATGAATAAATATTTCTAAATTTGGGACTAAATCATTTTTTTTATCAACAAATTCTGAGATTGAACTAGGATCAGAACTAGTTTTTAAAAAATTATTGGTTTCTTTTAGGACCATCTTAGGAAGAAATGCTTCCACGAAAATGGGTAATGTAATTCGAATTTTTCGTTTAAAATCATCAATCTTTGTCCGTTCAAGCAAATTTAAAAGAAAAAAGTAAAGATTTACAATGCCATACATTAAGAAGTAGAGCCCAAATGTATTTAACGTTTGATTTAAGTGGAAAAAAGGTGAAAATAAAAGTAGAAATCCAATCGTCAAAAGAAAAATACCACTAACGAGTAACTGGTACCAACCGGCTAAATGACTTTTTCGAAGAGTGCGGTAAGCAATAATCTTAGCAAAGCCTTTAATGGCGGTATATCCTCCAAAAATCATCATAACGAGATGGATTGGAACTGTGGGTAAATAATAAATAATTAAGCCAACAAAAACTTTTATTGAGCTATCTTGAAGCAATTTCCAGTCTTTCTGTTTATGGATAAAAAAGCGAATAAGATGAGATAAACCGTCGATAAAAAAGGCAATCGCTACTAAAAAAAATAAAGGCATAAAAATGGTTTCATTAAAAACAATGATGATTCCACCTAATGCGACTAATAAAATTCCAGTGCAAAATAAAATAAATTGATTTTGATATTTTGTAGACATATAATGTAAACCTTTCTAAAAATAAATAATAATAAAGCTATTTTATAGAGATGAAACGCATAAATCATGTAATTGACGTACTCTTCATTCTACCATTTTATTGATTTAAGTTAAAGCCAGCCAATTAGAGTCTGAATAAAAGAAGAACTTGTTTTATAGGTATACTTAGGTTTTTGTTGTATCAACACTGTGTATGTATTGTCTATCTTTATTTTTTTTTCGTGTTATACTAATTGGTATATATATTATTGAAGGTGGATTGATGATATGAATGACCAACAAAAGTACTTAAAATTATTAGCAAAACAATTTCCAACAATTGAGCAAACTGCCAGTGAAATCATTAATTTAGAAGCTATATTAAATCTTCCAAAAGGTACAGAACATTTTATTAGTGATGTTCATGGTGAATACGATGCTTTTCAGCACGTACTGCGAAATGGTTCTGGAAATGTGAAGCAGAAGATCAAGGTACTGTTTAAAGGCAGGTTGAACCAGCAAGAAATGAAGCAATTAGCTACCTTGATTTACTACCCAGAAGAAAAAACAGCTCGTACAATTAGTCAGTTGCAATCAAAAGCAGAAATTGAGTTGTGGTATCAAAAAACACTCATTCAATTGATTGAACTTTGTGAATTTGTAGCTTCTAAATATACCCGTTCTAAGGTGAGAAAGGCAATGCCACAAGAATTTTCTTATATTATTGAAGAGCTTCTTTTTAAATCTAGTACAATTTCTGATAAAGAGGATTACTATCAAGAAATTATCGCGACGATTATATTGTTGGAACAAGGGACAGAATTCATTGCAGCGATGTCTTATTTGATTCAGCGCTTAGTTGTTGATCATCTCCATGTCGTTGGTGATATTTATGACCGAGGTCCTTTTCCTGATAAAATAATCGATACACTTATGAACTATCATTCCGTAGATATCCAATGGGGCAATCATGATATTTTATGGATGGGGGCAGCTAGTGGTTCGGCTGTTAGCTTAGCAAATGTAATCCGTATTTGTGCACGCTATGATAACTTAGCTATTTTAGAAGAAGGTTATGGGATTTCATTACGTCCTTTACTGACTTTTTCAGATATGACTTATGCAGATGATTCCAATAATTGGTTTAAGCCAAAAATGAACGTGAAGAATCAAGAGTATTCAGCTGAAGAAATTCGCCAAATTACAAAAATGCACCAAGCGATTGCAATTATTCAATTTAAATTAGAAGGAGCGATTATTGAACGTCATCCAGAATTTGATATGGATTCTCGCTTAGTTTTATCGAGGATTGATTACAGTGCAGGAACGATTAATTTAAATGGCCGTAAGTATCCTTTGAAACATCATTACTTTCCAACAATTAATCCTAAAAATCCGTATCAACTGACCTGTGAAGAAGAAAAGTTAATTCAAAAATTAGTGGCTGCTTTCAAATCTAGTGAACGTTTGCAAAAACATATTGCTTTTTTATTTCAAAAAGGGAACATGTATTTAACCTACAATAACAATTTATTATTACATGGTTGTTTGCCTTTAAATCCGGATGGAAGTTTTATGCAAATGCAGATTTCGGGGAATAGTTATAGTGGCAAAGGTTTATTGGATCAATTTGAACGAGAATTAAGATTAGCCTATCACAAAAAGGATGGGACTAAGGAAGTTCATTTAGATATGCTTTGGTATTTATGGACAGGAGCCGTCTCACCTTTATTTGGTAAAAATCAAATGACGACATTTGAACGCTATTTTGTAGAAGATGAGGAAACGCATATTGAAAAGAAAAATGCTTATTATCATTTAAGGAACAATAGTGAAATATGTAAAAATATCCTAAGAGAATTTGAAGTTGATCCAGAAATAGGCCATATTATTAATGGCCATACGCCTGTAAAAGAAAAAATTGGAGAGAGTCCGATTAAAGCAGACGGTAAGCTAATTGTCATTGATGGTGGTTTTTCAAAAGCATATCAAAAGACAACTGGTTTAGCAGGTTACACATTACTTTACAATTCTTATGGAATGGAATTAGCTTCACATCAACCTTATAGTTCAAAAAAAGAAGCTATTGAAAATGAGCAAGATATTGTTTCGACTATTCGTGTGATTGACCGAGAGTTGAAACGAAAAAAAGTTCGCGAAACAGATAATGGGAAAGAATTAAAAAAACAATTGATTGATTTAAAAGCACTATTAAATGCCTATCGAGCAGGAGAAATTTTTGAGGAAAGATAACAGTTAGATGACCTTCCGTTAAATCGGGAGGTTTTTTTGCGATTTAAAATATAAAAATGATAGATTAAAGATAATTTAGTGAACAAATTCAAAATTAACAAATTATGACTATCATAATGATATGTATTTTGATAGTATAGGGAAAGTGATGAATTGGAAAATAAATAAGAATAGATTGAGTAGACAAAAATAGAATAAGAACCAATGGGAAAGTCCCAAAAATGCTAAATAAAGGGACGAGAGAATTAAATCTCTAGCCCCTATAATGGTCTTATTTTTGTAAATAACGAATCTTTAGTAGTATTAGCGAGAGCCTTCCAATAAACGGCAGTCGGTTTTACGGACAATCAATTTCCCATGGTATTTCTCATTTAAATCTGTATCAGAGTTGAGAGCAACGACTAAGAATGAATTTTCATAAACTTTTTCGATGTATCCTTCAAATTCTTTGTCTTCAACGGTGAACACGATTTGGTCTGCATATTCCATTTTTTTCGCCTCCAAGCAACTATAACGAACTATTCAAAATTTGAATATCATCATTATGCAGTAAATTTAAAAAATAATAAAATGCAAATTCGCATATTTTTTGAAAGAGAGGTCATTTATGTCTCAACTGGGTCATCGAATTAAAATTATCAGGAAAAAAAATAATATGACACAAAAAATTTTAGCAGATAAAATCTGTTCTCAAAGTGTCTTAAGTCGCATCGAAACAGGAGAAGAAGTCCCAAATGCTGTCGTATTACATCAACTATGTGAACGATTAGGAATCACAGTTGAGCAAGTAATGTCGAATAATATGCAGAGTATTTCGAATCATACAGAACTAATAAAAAAAATGCGGGTATATTTTGACAATAATCGTTACGAAGAACTAGCACTTTTTTTGAAAGAAAGTAATTGCATCAATGAGTTTCACGAAGATGTTGACTTACAATTTTATTACTATTGTTTAGGGAGCTGTCGCTATTACTTAGATAAGGAATATAAAGAAGCCTTACATGATTTACAAATGGCATTAGAGTATACTTACTCCCCCAATAACCATTACTACACAAACTATGAAATTTTAATTTTAAGCTGTATTGGGAAAACGTATTTTTCGATGGGACAAGTCCAGAAAGCTTTTTATTACTTGCATGAAAGTCTAGCTGCATTATCAAGTGTATCCATTAATGAAAATACCTATCTTCTAACGCGAATTTTTTATAACATTGCGACAACCCATGCCTTGAATGGTACTTACGAAGAAGCGCAGATCTATCTAGAAAAGGGGATTCAGTTCGCTAATCAAGTTCACAATAGTTACTATTTATCAGAATTATTCTATGAGAAGGCTATTATTTCTCACTTACAAAGAAATATAGAAGTGGCAATTGAAGAAATGTATATTGCTAGTGGTGTCGCTAAAGCTGTGGATAACCAAGAACTTGTTGCTTTGACCCAAGAGAAAATTGACCTATGGAAAGAATAAAGAAAATCTAAGGCTGAAATACAGGAAATAAATGTGAAATTTAGCCTCATTCATAAAAATGATGGAAAAATAAACTAAGATTAATGGTTAGGTGTTGTAAATATGAATTAGAATGATTATAATATGAGATGACGTCTAAAAATTAATATATGGAAGACATTTATTTACAACATTAGACAAGATAAATAAGAAGGAGGTTTTTTTGATGAGCTTTGATATTGAAAGTTTAGCTCGTTTTCAATTTGCAATGACAACAGTGTTTCACTATTTTTTTGTGCCCTTATCAATTGGTTTAGCTTTAACTGTTGCGATTATGCAAACAATGTATGTTGTTAAGAAAAATGAAATGTACAAAGAAATGGCAAAATTTTGGGGACATATTTTCCTATTAAGTTTTGCAGTAGGGGTTGTAACGGGGATTATTCAAGAATTCCAGTTTGGTATGAACTGGTCGGATTATTCACGTTTTGTCGGTGATATTTTTGGAGCACCATTAGCCGTAGAGGCCTTACTAGCCTTCTTTATGGAATCAACCTTTATTGGTTTATGGATGTTTGGTTGGGACAAGTTTAATAAAAAACTTCACTTAGCATTCATTTGGTTAGTTGTATTTGGTTCAATGATGTCTGCTTTCTGGATTTTAGTAGCCAACGGCTTTATGCAACATCCAGTCGGATATGAGTTAAACAATGGTCGTGCTGAGCTAGTTGATTTTGGAGCAGTTTTAACCAGTCATCAAGTTTGGTATGAATTTACGCACGTTATCTTCTCTGCAATTATGTTAGGTGCTTTTGTAGTCGCTGGACTTTCAGCTTTCAGATTATTGAAAAAAGAGCACAAAGCATTTTACCAAAGTTCATTAAATATTGGTTTAGTTATTGGTTTAGTTGCAGCTGTATTAACAATTGGAGCTGGGGATTTACAAACGAAAGCTTTAGTTAATGATCAACCAATGAAATTTGCGGCAACTGAAGGTTTGTATGAAGATTCAGGAGATCCTGCATCATGGACTTTAATCGGTTTCCAAGATACCGATAAAAAAGAAACTGTTTGGTCTATTGAAATTCCTTATTTATTAAGTATTCTTTCTTTTAACAAGCCAGAAGGTGGCGTTAAAGGAATGTTAACTATTAACGAGGAATTAATTGCACAGTACGGCAAGCAGAATTATTTCCCACCTGTTAAAACATTGTTTTGGAGTTTCAGAATTATGGCAGGAAGTGGCGTATTTTTAGCTTTAGTCGCAGTGGTTGGCTTATGGTTTAGTCGTAAGAAAAAAACATTATTAGAAAAGAAATGGCTTTTATATGTCATCGCATTTTGTACATTTGTTCCATTTATTGGGACAACAGCCGGTTGGTTAATTACTGAATTAGGTCGTTATCCTTGGACTGTCTACGGATTGTTTACAATTGCTGACTCTGTTTCACCAAATGTTTCTGTAACAGCATTACTAATTAGTAATACAATTTATTTCTTATTATTTGCTAGTTTAGGTTCCGTTTTAGTTTATCTAATTACTCGAGAATTAAATCAAGGACCGTATCATGAAGCAAAAGTGAAAGATCATGATCAAAAAGCAAACGTAGATCCATTTGAAAAGGAGGCATTCAAATAATGGCTGATATTAGTGGATTACAGTTTTTCTGGTTTATTTTAATAGGTGTATTGTTCGCCGGTTTCTTCTTTTTAGAAGGTTTTGACTTTGGAGTCGGAATGTCAACACGTTTTCTAGCTCGTGACCGCGAAGAGCGCGATCAAGTCATTGGCACAATTGGGCCCTTCTGGGATGGGAACGAGGTTTGGTTAATAACAGCCGGTGGGGCAATGTTTGCTTCGTTTCCAAATTGGTATGCTGCTGTATTTAGTGGTTATTACTTGATTTTATTCGCAATCTTATTTGGTTTAATTATCCGTGGTGTTTCATTTGAATTCCGTCATAAAATGGCAACTGAAAAAGGCCGTCATTTCTGGGATTGGACGCTATTCTTCGGGAGTATTATCCCACCATTTTTCTTTGGTGTTTTATTTACTAGTATGGTAAGTGGTATGCCTTTGGATGCAGATGGAAATATGATGGCAACTTTTACTGATTATTTCACACCATTCTCAGTAGTTGGTGGAGTAGCTGTAACATTACTTTGCTTCTTACATGGTTTAAATTATATCCGTATTAAAACATTAGGTGACATTCGTGAGCGTGCAGAAGCTCTAGCTAAGAAATTGTATATTCTTTTATTTGTTGGCTTAGTTGCTTTCGCTGGATTACTGTATTTCTATACAGATTTCTTTACAGTTCATTTAGTTTCAACTTTAGTACTTCTAGTAATCATTATCTTGTTAAGTGTAATGGCTACGTATGGTGCTTACAAGAATAAAGAAATGTTATCATTTATTACAAGTGGGTTAACTTTAATTGCTGTTGTAGCATTGTTATTCTTTGGATTATTCCCAAGATTAATGGTCAGCTCACTAGATCCAGCTTATGATTTATTAATTGCTACTGGATCAAGTTCACCTTATACGCTTAAATTAATGACATGGATATCGTTATCGATTCTGCCGTTTGTGTTAGGCTATCAAGGTTGGAGTTACTACATTTTCCGCCAACGTATTTCTAAGGAGAAAGCGGTGAAATATTAATTATGATGGATAAACGTTTATTGAGTTTATCTGGCATGAAAAAAATGATGGTGATGCTTGCAGGGATTTCGTTCCTGCAAGCTTTTATGATTATTTTTCAAGCTAGATATTTAGCTCTTTCAATTACAGGTTTATGGAATGGTGAAGGTTTGACGAGTCAGTTTAGCCATATGCTGTTCTTTTTTTTAGCATTTGCAGGACGTCATTTACTGACTTTAATTCGTGAAAAAGTATTAGACCGATTTTCTTATGAAAAAGGGAAAGAATTACGCAAAGAATTGTTAACAAAAGTCTTTTCTTTAGGACCAAATCTCGTTCAAAAAGCTGGAACAGGTAATGTTGTCACAATGGCTTTAGAGGGAATTCGTCAGGCTGAAAATTATATCACGCTTTTTTTATCAAAAATGATGAATATGATGATTATTCCTTGGTTGGTTTTAGCGTATGTCTTTATGTTAGATGTTGATTCAGGCGTGACGATGATTATTGTTTTCCCAATTATTATTATTTTCATGGTAATTTTAGGCTATGCTGCGCGTGGGAAAGCGGATCGCCAATATGAAACTTACCGTGTTCTTTCTAATCATTTTGTCGACTCTTTACAAGGCTTAGAAACCTTAAAGCTTTTAGGTTTAAGTAAGAAATATCAAAAAAATGTTCATGATGTTAGTGAGAGTTATCGCAAGGCAACGATGAGCACATTGAAAATTGCGATTTTATCCACTTTTGCATTAGATTTCTTCACAACGCTATCAATCGCCGTAATCGCTTTATTCTTAGGACTGCGCTTGTTAGATGGCGGTTTGACTTTATTACCAGCTTTAACTGTTCTAATCTTATCGCCAGAGTTTTTCTTGCCATTACGTGAATTTTCAAGCGATTATCATGATACACTAGATGGAAAAAATGCAATGGGGGCTATTTTAGATGTTTTAGCTTTAGAAAGTCCAACAGATGTGGATATTTTAACAGAAGCGGAAGGGAAATGGACTGTTGATAGTCAATTAGTAATTAAAGATTTAACAGTTCAGTATGAAAATAGTGACACTTCTGCTTTAAAAAATATTGATTTTAACTGGCAAGGCTTTGGTAAAATTGGTTTAATCGGTGCGAGTGGATCTGGTAAATCTTCGTTTATTGAAACAATAGGAGGTTTTTTACAGCCAGAGTCTGTAGCCGAAATTAAAATAAACAATGTTAAGGTTCCTCATTTTGCGCAACGGAATTGGCAAAAAGAAATGCTTTATATTCCGCAAAAACCCTATTTATTTCATGATACATTAGCAAATAATATCCGTTTTTATGTACCTACTGCTAGCGATAATGAAGTTGAAGCTGCTGCTGAAAAAGCTGGATTAAAAGACTTTATTAAAGAGTTACCAGACGGGATAGAAACAATTATTGGCGAAAGTGGTCGTATGATAAGTGGTGGACAAGCACAACGTGTGGCAATAGCTCGGGCGTTTTTAGATACTGAACGCAAAATTTTATTGTTTGACGAACCAACGGCTCACTTAGACATTGAAACGGAAGTTGCTTTGAAAGAAGCAATATTGCCATTAATGGACAATCATTTAGTCTTTTTCGCAACGCATCGACTTCATTGGACGAATGAGATGGATTATATTTTAGTAATTGATAATGGAGAAATTGTTGAGGCAGGAACACATGAAGAACTGCTAGGCAAAGCGGGAGCTTATGTTGCTTTGATGAATCAAATGAGAGGAGGAAACCATCATGAATAAAAAAAGAGGGCAAGAAATTCGTGAAACCTTCTCTCAAGATACTTGGGTGAAGCCTTATTTGACGAAATATCGTAAATTACTGTATCTCGTTTTATTTTTAGGCTTTATGACTTTATTTTGTGGCAGTGCGTTGATGTTTACTTCTGGTTTTTTAATTAGTAAATCAGCTAGTATGGGTATTTCTATTCGAAATGGTAGTAATGAAAACATTATGTTAGTTTATGTGCCGATTGTTTTAACTAGAGCATTTGGAATTGGCAGACCTAGTTTTCGCTATGTCGAACGCTTAACAAGTCATAATTGGGTTTTGAAAATGACATCTGATTTACGTGTTAAACTTTATCGTTCATTAGAAAAAGATGCTATATTCTTTAAGGGCAAGTATAAAACTGGAGATATTTTAGCTGTTTTAGCAGAAGATATTGAACATATTCAAAATTTGTATTTACGTACGATTTTTCCAACACTAATTTCTTGGGGAATTTATGTGGTCGTTGTGATTGCTTTAGGTTTCTTTTCAATCCCATTTGCGATTATGATGTTGATTATGTTGGCTGTTGTAACGATCCTTTTACCGCTAGTTTCACTTTTAGTTAATGGAGCTCGAATGTACTCACAAAAGACAGCACGGACAGGATTATACAATAAATTAACAGATGCTGTTCTAGGTGTAGGCGACTGGTTATTTAGTGGTCGTAAAAGTGATTTTATTGCCAGTTATGAAGGCAATGAGTTTGATGTACGAAAAGATGATGCGAAAATCAAACAATTTGATCGTACACGAGATTTTATTGTCCAGTTAATTTTTGCTCTAATTGCTTTAGTTGTTTTAACTTGGACTAGTATGATTTTTCAAGGAGAGCACGGCGGAGCCGCTAACTGGATAGGTGCTTTTGTCTTAGCTATATTTCCTTTGATTGATGCTTTTGCTCCGGTTCCAAGTGCGGTTTCTGAATTAACTATCTATGAAGATTCAGTTAAACGTATGAATGCCTTGCCAGTTGTAGAAGAGACTGAAGTAAGTCCTGGTACACTAGCAGCGATAAAAGAGTTGGAAACAGAATCATTTAAAGAACTTTTGATTGATGATGTTTGTTTTTCTTATGAACAAGATCAAAAACAAATTTTAGAGAATGTGACTCTTCGTATTCCTAAAGGTAAAAAAATAGCGATTTTAGGCAAAAGTGGAGCGGGTAAAAGCACATTAGGAAAATTAATTCGTGGTGACTTAAAACCGCAACAAGGAAGAGTTTTATTAAATAATGTTTCAACTTACCAACTGCAAGATACCGTTGCAAATTGGATAGGGGTCATCAATCAAAATCCTTATCTTTTCAACACAACGGTCTTAAATAATGTTCGTTTAGGGAATATAAATGCAACGGATGAAGAAGTTATCGCTGCTTTATATCAAGTTGGTTTAGGCGAGATGCTAGCAGCTTTACCTGATGGTTTTCATACAATTGTTGAAGAAGCAGGTGGACGCTTCTCAGGAGGCGAAAGACAACGTTTGGCGTTAGCTCGGATTTTATTACAAGATGCACCAATTGTCCTATTGGATGAACCAACAGTTGGCTTAGATCCGATTACTGAACAAGTCCTATTAGATGTTCTTTTCAATGTGTTGTCGGATAAAACCATTATCTGGATTACCCATCATTTACAAGGTGTTGATCAAATGGATCAAGTTGTGTTTATTGAGTCTGGAAAAATTGAAATTGAAGGCACTCCAAAAGAGTTATTAGCCAACAATAAACGTTACCAAACACTCTACCATTTAGATCGTGGCGAATAAAATTAAATGACTAAGAAGCCTCTCATTTTTATGTGAGGCTTTTTTTTTTTGAAAAATAGCGTGAAAATAAAAAGATAAGTTCCTTTTTACATATAGTTTAGTTGAGTAAGATCAAATAAATCAATTGGAAGGTGTAAGTATGTATAAGAGTAAAAGGGGTTACCTAGCTAAAGAAGATGGTCAGAACTATATCGATTTTGCGCGAGATATTAAAGTAGCCAAGTATTTATTACGGAAAAAATTTCCTTTTCAACAGGTATTAGATGCTACAAATTTAAATCCTAAAGAGCTTAGTATGGTGATTAAAGAAGTACGTAAAGAAGCTAATTATCAATACGAATAGAGAGGATGGTTAGTAAACAATAGAAAAAAGACTAGGATTATAGATAAATCCTAGTCTTTTTGTAAATTTACGAATTAGTTGTTGCTTAGTCAGAGTCAATATGAAACATAGTCAATTTATTTAAATCAATAGGGCTCACTTCTGCGACTATTTTTGTTCCATTGTCCAAGTATTCTTCGCTTTCAACGGCTGCTTTTTCATTTAAATAAGCAACATATTGTGTTTGATTATAGGGAATTAAAAAGGTAGCTTTTGTATATTCCTTAAAAATCGTACTTTTGATGATCTCAACTAGCATACTTAAAGATTTTTCATCACGTGCAGAGTAGATAAAATGATTATCCTCATAGGTTGGATAAGAAATTTCAGGAATTAAGTCTGCTTTATTATAAGCTAAGATGACGGGAATATCTAATATCCCAATTTCAGCTAATGTTTTATCGGTTGTATCCATCATTAATTGATAGTTAGGATCTGAATAATCAACCACATGAATTAACAAATCCGCTTGTTTGGCTTCCTCAAGTGTTGAGCGAAAGGCTTTAACTAATTGATGCGGTAATTTACTGACAAATCCGACAGTATCACTTAATAAGAATTTTTTCCGATCAGGTAGCACAATTTCTCTGACACTTGTATCTAAAGTAGCAAAAAGCATATCTTTTTCAAAAACAGTTTTGGCTTCTTGAGAATGAAAATGCTGAAGTAATTGATTCATCGTTGTTGATTTTCCAGCATTTGTATAGCCGACTAAGGAGACTAATGGAATCTGATTTTTTTGTCGCTTATGTCTTCTAGTTTGCTGTTCTTTTGTAATGGATTCTAATTCCTGATTTAAACGTTTAATTTGATTTTTTATTGTTCGACGATCCAGTTCAATTTGTTTTTCACCAGAACCACGATTATTAAGACCAGATCCACCACCTTGTTGATCCAAAATTGTTCCTTGATCTGTACGAAGTCTAGGCATTTCGTAGTTTAGTTGAGCAATTTCAACTTGTAATTTAGCTTCTTTACTTTGAGCTCGCTCTGCAAAAATAGCCAATATTAATCGTGTTCGATCAATGACTGTTAATTCAAGTTGTGCTTCTAAGTTGCGCAATTGAGTAGGAGTTAATTCATCGTTCGTTACAATAGTATCAACTTCTAATTCAGCTGCTAAGTTGATAATTTCGGTTAATTTACCTTTTCCAACGTAAGTGGCAACATGTGCTTTGGCTAGATTTTGACGAATCTCACCAACAACCTTAAGTTGGTTAGCAAAAGCTAATTCTTTTAATTCGGTCATTGAATAATCAAAATTTTCTTGATTTCCACTGACACCTACAATAATAATATTTTTTTCCATATAAAAAGACCTCCTGAAATTTTAGTTTCAGTGCGGTCAGGAAAGGCAAACAGAAGTCATACTCATGATGGAGAAGAGAGTACAAAAAAGAAGCCTGATCGTTTCAGCGCTTCTTCAATAATTTATTCAAGAATGAAAAAATGGACGCACTATACCAATCCCAACCTGTAAAATTACAGGTTATCCGCACTATTTAGTTAGTTAGGCATGAAACTGGGAAACGTAAGCGTATAAAGTACATTTTTTTTCAAGCTCCTTTGTAAGTTCAATTTGTCAACGATATCATTCTAACACGGAGAAAAAAAGAATGCAAATCTTAGAGTACAGCTAAATCTTATTCAAGCTTGTTTTGTGCAGAAGAGTAGTAAATAAGTTAAAAGACGATTCACCTTAAAGGTGAATCGTCTTAAATAGTGATTAAAAAAATGCTAAAAAGATTTTATTAGGAAAAGTAGAGTGATTTTTACAAATAATTAAGTCAAATTATTGTTTTACAACTGGAATCCACATTTCGCCAACTAAAACGCCATCGCGAGTTCCCATTTCAACACTTGTATTTGGTCCACCAACATAAGCAACATTGGTTACCTCTGGTAGCACTTGGCCAAATGTCATCCCTGTTAAATTGTTACTTAATTCCTCAGAAGTCGCACCTTCACCTTTAACTACTAGATACTCTCCTTTAGGGAATTGAATCAACCTTGTAGCTTCTGGTAACTCTTCCTTTGACATAACCCCTACATAATACATCATTTTATTGTTCACAGCTTCATTGACAATAAAGAAATAACTATTTGAAGCAACTGATTTTAAGGTATCAATTGTTCCATCCGCTTGTACTTTTTGAAGAAAATCTGATTTTTCTTGGTTGATACCAACAAAATCGGTATAGTCACTTTTTAGCTCAACCCCAAATCCTAGAATTGTAAAACTTTCTTTTTCCTCTAATACATAATTTGACATGTCGCATCCTCTTTTCTTTAATTATTAAAAAGTTCGTTGAGCCGATTAGCTCTGACAAAAAGATAGGAAAATACACACAAAGTATCTTTTTACTTTGAGGGGATTTTATCTTCTTTTCGAAGAGTTGGCTCAAAAGAACTAGCCTACTAATTCAAATGTTTTCTTTTTTCATTTGATAAGTATATAATAACTTTAAACCATGTCAAAAAATGATACTGTTTAGGAGGAATTGATGAATAAGGTAGAACGAATTAATACTATGATGCGTTATATCAACAATCGTGCTCATTTTACTATTTCCGAAATTATGTCAGAATTTAATATTTCTCGATCAACAGCGATTAGAGATATTAATGAAATAGAGACTATTGGTATTCCTTTGGTATCAGAAGTTGGAAGAAGTGGTGGCTATTTTGTCATGAACAATTCTTTTTTACCCGCAATTCGTTTCACTAACAATGAGGTGAAGGCTCTTTTTATTGCATTTATGGCAACGAGAAACCAGCAGCTTCCTTATTTAAGTAGCCGCCAGTCATTAGCTGAAAAGTTAATCGGTCTAATTCCAGAAAATCAGCAAGATGATTTAGTCAATTTAAATCAAATGCTATTGTTCGAAGGAACCAATCCTTACAATCCTGATTTACTTGATTTATCCGATTTACCTCACCCAATCTTAGAAAAATTAATTCAATTTTTTCTAATTGATCGTTATTTAATTTTAACTATTAATGAAGAAAAAAAACTGATACAAATAAAATTTTACTTGGTACATCTCTACAAAGAAAAAAATAGTTGGCATTTAGAGGGACTTGATTTGACTAGCAAAAATAAACGAAAATTTCAAGTAGACAGCTTAGAAGATGTAGAAATTTATCCTACGAAAAGCAGGTTGAGCGCTAAGCAAATTCAGGAACATATGACAAAAATTGAAAAGGCACCAAATATTATTATTGAAATGGGGCTTGAAGCTATTTTACAGTTTAAAAAATACAGCCCATATCGGTTGTCGTTATTTTATATCAATCCTTTTCAAACAAAAGCGCTATTAAAAATAGTTGTAGATGTAACTAAACAAGCAGAATTAGTAGAAATGGCTAATTGGTTATTATTTCTTGGAGAAGATATGCACATAAAAAAGTTACCCAAAGAAATAGAAGACTATATTCAAACAAAAGAGTTAGTTAATCGGTAGTTAATAAAGTTGAAATTACACTGGTTAAGGCTAGTTTTTATGATCCAGACCTTCGTAAAAAAGATAAATTCCCAAAAAAGTAAAAAAAACACTTTTCTTGGAATTTTCTATTTTTCGGTCAGGCCTAACCGGCTCAACAAACTTTTTATCAAGGCCAGTTCTTATGAGCCAACTCTTCGAGAAAAAGATAAAAATTCGAGAGGACAAAAAGCGTCCTATCAATTTTTCCTATTTTCTTGCCAGAGCTAATCGGCTCAACAAACTTTTTATTAAGGCCAGTTCTTATGAACCAACTCTTCGGAAAAAAGATGAAATTTCGAGGTGACAAAAAGCGTCACATCAAATTTTCCTATTTTCTTGCCAGAGCTAACCGGCTCAACAAACTTTTTATTAAGGCAAGTTCTTATGAGCCAACTCTTCGGAAAAAAGATGAAATTTCGAGGTGACAAAAAGCGTCACATCAAATTTCCCTATTTTTCTGCCAGAGCTAATCGGCTCAATAAACTTTTTATTAAGGAGTAGATAGGTATGGAAGAAGTATTAGACAAAGGGCCTTTTTTTCATGGAACAAAGGCAAATCTAGCGATAGGAGAGTTTTTAGAGCCTAAGCACGAATCAAATTTTGAAGAAAAGAGAATTTCAAATTATATTTACTTTACTGGGACGTTAGATGCTGCCAAATGGGGAGCAGAATTGGCTGTAGGAGCTGACTTAAAAGAACGGATTTATCTAGTTGAACCACTAGGTGAGTTTGAAAATGATCCAAATCTGACGGATAAAAAATTCCCGGGAAACCCAACTCGATCTTATAGAACGCTGGGGCTTTTGAAAATAGTTGGGGAGCTTGCTTCTTGGGAAAGACACTCTGAAGAAAGTATAAATACGATGCTGACTAATTTAGAAGCTTTACGGAATTCTGGTTTGGCTGAAATAGACGACTAGACAAAACTTGCTAGATAGTAGCTGATTTTAGAATGTGAATAAAATAAATAGCCCCTTCGGATAAAATGACGAAGGGGTTATGCTTAATGGTCTCGATTCAGTAACTGCCTTGTTAAGGTGCATAGAATTTCTTTTTCTGGTTGATTTGGTAATTTTTCTAGGGATTTTAAAGCTTTATTCGTATAGCGTTCTGCTAAGTCTTTTGCTAGTTCAACACCTTTATAGCGTCTAATTAAATCTAGAATAGCAGCAATGTCAGCTTGATCCATAGATGCACCTTTATTTAAATAAGGTTCAAATTCTTTTTTATGGTCTTTCATAGCCAAAATTAAAGGCAGTGAGTAGACTCCTTGTTTGACATCTTCAAGAACTGGTTTTTTTAGCGTTTCACTATTTTCAGTATAATCTAAAATATCATCTAAAATCTGAAAAGCAATGCCAATATTATGGCCAATATGATAGCTAAGTGTTGTCACAGCAAGGTCTGCTTTGCCAACTTTAGCTCCTTCAAAACAACTTAAAGAAAAAAGTTGCGCCGTTTTACCTGTAATACGGCGTAAGTATTGGCGAAGAGTCACTTCAGTATTGTAACGTAAATGCATTTGATCAAGCTCACCAATTAATATCCGCTTCATGGTAAAGGCATTTAGTTTAAGTGTTGAAAAAGAATCGATTGAGTCAGCAATTAAACCAAAATAAACGGCAAACAGAAAATCACCAGTATAGACAGCAATATCTTTCCCATATTGGGATTGGACAGTTTGACTGCCACGACGTGTAGGTGAATCATCGATAACGTCATCGTGAACAAGAGTAGCCATATGCAAAATCTCTAGTGAGGCTGCAGTATATACAATTTTTTTATGGTTTTTTTTATCAAGGGAACCAAATCGTGAAAAGAGAATAAAGTATGCAGGGCGTAATAATTTTCCACCAGAATGCAATAAATCATTGATGGTTTGTTGAATATCTTTATTTCGAATGCGGACTTTTTTCTCAATTACATCGTAGGTCTCTGCTAAATCATGTTTGATTTCAGGGAACGGTTCCCACATTGGATGAATCGGCATAGTTGAGGTCCTTTCAATAGGAGTTAATCCTGAGCTTATTTGAGTACAGAACTAGCTAGACTTTTTATCGACTCTATTTATTAAATAGGAATGATTATTTATAATTTGGCTAGTAACAGTCTTAAATTTATCGTATTCCAGACCAAGTGTCAATGATTGTTGTTTAAAAAGTTGGAAAATTCATAATTTCAAAAAAACGTAAATGATTTTCCTTGACTTTAGCTAGGCTTCACTGCATATTTAAGAGGCTGATAAATCTAGTTTATTATAGAAAAAGGAAGGTTTTTATGAAATTTAAAACATTTTTAGAACTCGTTGAAATGCAGGCCAAAACTGCGAGTATTTTACCTTATTTTATGGGGATTCTCTTTGCTTGGTACCATTATGAAGAGCTACATTTAATCAATTTAGTCTTATTTTTTATTGCGATGTTTTTATTTAATATGGCAGTTGATGCGATTGATAATTATATGGATTATAAAAAAGCTTCAAAAGAACATAATTATCGAGAAGAAGTCAATGTTATCGGGAGAGAAAAAATCCCAATGCCATTAGTAGCGACGCTAATTATTTTGATGGTTGTTGTTTCAGCTGGATTGGGTTTATATTTGGTTAAACAAACAGGGCTACCTTTATTGTATATGGGCCTGTATTGTTATTTTGTTGGAATATTTTATTCATCTGGTCCAAAGCCAATTTCTAGTATGCCACTTGGAGAACTGTTTTCTGGTTTTACAATGGGTTTTATGATTTACATTATTAGTATCTATGTCAATGCCTACAACGTTATGACTTTTGACTTAAGAACGTTCCTTATTATCTTATTTGCCTCAATTCCAAATATGTTTGCGATTGCGAATTTAATGTTAGCGAATAATATTAGTGATTTGGATGAAGATAGAACAAATAAGCGCTATACACTACCGCATTACATTGGTAAGAAAAATGCCTTATCTTTATTTAAATGGTTGTATATTTTAGCATTTGCAGCTTTGATCATTGCGGTCTGGCTAGGTATTTATCCAAAAATGATGTTATTCACTCTAGTAGCGATTCCATTAGTACGCAAAAATACTAAAAGATTTTTAGCTAAGCAAGTTAAGTCAGAAACATTTGTGTATGCCGTTCAAAATTTAGCTGCGATTACTTCGTTACAAGTGCTAACATTTGCACTAGGAATTTGGTTAAATTTTTAAAAGAAGTTGGAATTTATAAACAAAAATATTTATTGATAAATACTGAGAATACTGCGATAATATAACTATGGTTAAATAAATTAAAGAACAAGAGGGAGCCACAACAATATGAACGTATTAAGAGGTCAAATTCAAGTTGAAAAATATAATTTTGAACTTGCTACAGGATCATCAGCAGCAGAAACTAAAGTTGAAGTATTAATTAATGAAGTTGTACCTACAGAAGAAGCAGATAAAGGCATTTTGGAAGAAGGAAAAATGTTTCGTATGGAAGTCCCTTTTGCATTGCAATTGGAACGTTTTAAGATTGATGGACAAATCAGCCAAATTATCCAAATACCAGAATTTTTTGGTGTACCAAGTGAGATAGCTGTTGAAGATATGCGTGAATTATCACGACCTTTAATTAAATATATTGAACGTTTAACGTATGAAGTAACTGAAATAGCTTTTGATGAACCAGGCTTCGCTTTAAACTTTGAATAAAATATTTTTTCCTCACTTATTCTTTTGAGTAAGTGAGGAATTTTTTTATTTCTAAGAATAAAAAATAGTGCTTATTATAGATAGCCTAAGTCTACAAAGCTTGTGAAATCACTATTTTATTTTGTTCTAACGTTGTTTAAGATAACAGTGACCTCTTGTTTTTCGGTAAGTTCGTGAATAATAATCTAAGTGAAATGTTGTTAAATTAGTATTTATGTACAAATATTCACAAACTATCTAGTTGACTTTGCTTACTATAACGCTGTATACTAACTACGGTTTACTAAACAAACATCGTAAAAAGTATGATGAAAAAGAGAGAGAGTGTATTTAATGGATAAAATGAAAATTGTCATTCTAGGTGCTGGATATGGTGGCTTACGTGCACTGAAAGGATTGCAGAAAAAACATCTTAATGCTGAAATTACCCTTGTGAATAAAAATGAGTATCATTATGAAGCAACTTATTTACATGAAGTTGCAAGTGGTGCAAATCCGCCAGAACGTATTAGTTTCGCAATTAAAGATGTTGTAGATACGAAACAAACAACTTTTATTCAAGATACTGTTATTAAAGTGAATAAGGATGACAAAACAGTTGAGTTAGACAAAACTGGACTGATTTCATATGATTATTTAATTTTTGCACTTGGATTTGAGTCAGAATCTTTTGGTATTACTGGAGTAGATGAATATGCATTGCCAATGGTTGATATCAATACGGCTGTAGCTATTAAAGAACATATGCATCGCCAATTTGCACAATATGAAGCTACCAAAGATGATGCTTTATTAAGTATCGTTGTTTGTGGAGCAGGCTTCACTAGTATTGAGTATTTAGGTGAACTTACTCAGCAAATGCCAAAATTAATCAAACAATATAATTTACCAGCAGATAAAATTCAATTAACTTGTATTGAAGCTATGCCAACATTGTTGCCAATGTTCGTTGAAAAACTATCAACTTATGGCATTCAAAAACTTAAAGATCGTGGCGTTAAATTCTTAGTTGGTACACCAATTAAAGAGGTAACGGCTGATACTGTTATTTATGAAGAAAATGAAGAGCGCAAATCAATTAAAGCGAAAACGATTGTCTGGACAACTGGTGTTAAAGGAAGTAGCGTAGTTGGCGGTTCTGGATTTGAAGAGCGCCGTGGTCGCGTAATGGTTGAAGCTGATTTAACTGCTCCTGGTTATCCAGAAGTCTTTATAATTGGGGATTGTTCAGCAGTTATGAACCCAGAAAATAATCGTCCTTATCCAACGACTGCTCAAATTGCTTTAAAACAAGCAGATGCAGCAGTGGCAAATTTAGTTGCTAAGGTGAATAATCAACCGATAGTTCCATTTACATTTAAATCGCAAGGTTCAGTTTGTTCAATTGGAAATAATGAAGCGATTGGTGAAGTCTTAGGGGCTAACTTAAAAGGCTATCCAGCTTCAATGATGAAAAAAGTAATTGAGGACCGCTCATTAAGCCAAACGGGTGGATTAAAGATTATGTTTAGTAAAGGTCGTTTTGATTTATACCATTAAAATAAGTAGATTATAGCATTACTAGGCAACTCTAGAGAGATTCTGGAGTTGTTTTTTTATATTTTATAGAGTAATATGCTATACTTTTAACTAAGTAGAAAAATTTAAAAACGGGGTGCAAGATGGGGAATATTGATGTATTTAATCGAGTAGCTAGTAAGTACGATACACCTGAGAGAAGTGAAATTGCAAAAATCACAGCTAAAGAAATCCAAAAGCATATTGTGAATGGAAAAGATAAAACAGCGATTGATTATGGCTGTGGAACAGGCCTAGTTGGACTGGAATTGGTAGCTGATTTTGAGACACTTCTTTTTGCGGATGCCTCTCAAAGTATGGTAGAGGTTGTGGAAACAAAAATTGAACAGGCTACTATTAAAAATGCTAAAACCCTTCTTTTAGATATTGAAGAGGTGTCAAATAGTGATATACAAGTAGATTATATCTTTTTAGTACAAGTGCTTCTTCATGTACAAGATATTCAACCCTTACTATCAAATTTATATAAATTATTAAAGCCGAATGGTCATTTGTTGATTGTTGATTTTGATTATAACGAACAGGTTAATTCAGATAAAGTTCATAATGGCTTTAAACAGCAAGAGCTCATTCAACTAATGGAAAAAATTGGATTTGTAGAATCAAATGCTGAAATATTTTATCATGGGAAGAATATTTTTATGAATCAGGATGCCTCTTTCTTTATTTTAGATGCAGTTAAGCCTGATTTAAACGATTAGAAGTGCGCACCATGTAGTATCAAGATAATTATTTCTAAAAAAAGCTAGCAAAACTTTGCCAGTTTGTTACAATAGTAAAGGTAGGAAATAAGTTCAAGTTGCTTTTTATAGAGGCATTTTATTTTCAATGTAAGTATTTTAGTAGTTAAGCGTATGGTTTTTAGAAACTGGAGGAGATTTATTTTGGGAAAAGGATGTACATTTTATTTTGTCAGACATGGGGAAACTTATTTTAATCGTTATATGAAAATGCAAGGGTGGTCAAATACTCCGTTAACAAAAGATGGTCGTTTTACTGTGATTAGAAGCGGCAGAGGCTTATCGGATATTCGTTTTGATGCTGCTTATTGTAGTGATTTAAGTCGGACGAAAGAAACGTTAGAGATTTTATTAGAAGAAAATTTCACTTCACGTAATTTAAAAATTCAAGAAATGCCTGAATTTAGAGAAGCATTCTATGGCTCTTTTGAAGGTTCTGATGTGGACGAAAGCTGGGCAACAATTAGTAAGGAATTAGGTTATGAAACGGCAGATGAGATGCGTGAAAAAGCGACTTTAGCAGATCGAATGGATGGGACAAAAGCAGCTGATCCCTTACATGATGCAGAAGATTTTTTAACTTTTTGGTTACGTGTTGAAAAAGGCATGTTGCAACTGATTGAAAAGCATCGTGAGACGGATCAAAATATTTTGATTGTCGCTCATGGAAATACGATTCGGAATCTGTTAAATGGAATTGTACCTGAATTAGAAATGCCGACTTCTGTTGACAATGCCAGCGTTTCAGTCGTGAATTATCATGATGGCCAGTATCACCTAGAGCGCTTTAATGATACAGGACATTTTAGATAGAAATAAATGTAGCGTTAGGGGTAATTCCTAGCGCTTTTCTCTAGTTATAAGAATTGATTTAGGCTAGTTTTTATGAGCCAGTCCTTCGGGAAAAAGATGAAATTTTGAGGTGGCAAAAAGCGCCACATCAAATTTCCCTATTTTTCTGCCAGGCCTAACCGGCTCAACAAACTTTTATTAAGGAGGAATATAGTTGAAACCAACAGCATTAGTTTTTTTTGATTTAGATGGAACTCTATTAAATCAACATTCCGAAGTTGAAGAGGAAGTAGTTGAGGCCTTAGAGGCAGTTAAAGCCAAGGGTGGAGTACCAATTATCGCGACCGGACGAACGAATATTGAATTTGAGCATATTGCGGATGCGACTGGAATTGATTCTAGTGTCTCAATGAACGGCCAGTTTATTACTTATGAAGGCACCGAAGTGTATCGCAATGTTTTGCCAAGCGAATCGTTAAAACGCTTAAAAGCTGCAACGGATGAACGTGAGCTAGGGCTATCATTTTATACAAATAAATGGGTGAAAACAAGTGTAGAAAATGAGACTCTCCACAGAGCATATGCTTTTATTCATGCAGATATTCCTGAAATAGATCCAAAAGCTCATTTAGTAGATGACATTTTTATGGCATTAGTTTTAAATGAAGATCCAAGTCATGATGACTATTTTAGAACCTCTTTTCCAGAATTTTCTTTTTATCGCAATACTCCCTTTAGTATGGATACGATTATTAAAGGCAATTCAAAAGCAACAGGGATTCGGCAATTACAAAAAGCAATGGGGTTAGAATCTGTGCCAACCTATGCTTTTGGTGACGGACCTAATGATTTAGAAATGTTTCAAGTGGCAGATTATTCAGTAGCGATGGGAAATGGAATTGCTGCTTTAAAAGAGCGAGCTAGTTTTATTTCGGCAAGCAACATTGATGGTGGAATTGTTAAAGGTTTGGACTATTTCAATTTAATCTAGACAAAACTAGCAGGGAAAAAATATCTCTGCTTTTTTTTTATGGTGATTCGTGTTAGAATAGGAACAGAGAGTATTTTAGGAAGACACAAGGTCATTCCTATCCGTTCAAACTAAACCCAGCTTTTTTACGGGGGCGTTACGGATTCGACAGGTGTAGGTCGAGCTTGGATTGCGTTTCGTAGGTTACGTCTACGCAAAAACGTTACCAGTTAAATATAACTGCTAAAAACAATAATAACTCTTACGCTCTAGCTGCCTAAAAACAGTTGACGTAGATCCTCCCGGCATCGCCCATGTGCTCGGGTAAGGGTCCTATAATAAGTGGGATACGCTAAATTTTTCCGTCTGTAAAGTTTAGAAGAGATTATCAGACTAGCGATGCATGATGCCTGTTAGGCGGCTAATGTTCAGCGAAACCTTAATAGCATGACTATGAACGTAGATGTCTAAGTGCCGATATGCTTGGACAGGGGTTCGACTCCCCTCGTCTCCATATTGTGGTTATTTTAGATGATAACCTAAAAATGAAACCTATTTAAAACGTTGATTTAACAACGATTTAAATAGGTTTTTTTGTTTTAGGGAAATTAAAATAATAGTTAGTTTTAATTATTTCAGTACACTAATTGTACACTGAAATCAAATTTAATAATTTCCATAAAAATTCTATTTTTGTTATTAGTGAATTGACAGAATCCGATTCACTTTTTTCTAATCTGTTTAAAATACCTTCATAAATAGTTAAACTTGTAATAATTTACTATGACCTGATCATTTTGACGCATATTTACTGGCATTATTTTCTTAACTATTTTTATGAATAGTCGTAAAAATTTATAAGCCGATTTAAAGTAAATAGATCAAATTTAATTAAGATAGTGGGAGTTATATAGGTATATGCAGTACTAATATCCATATCTAATATTGGAGATAGAAGTCAACTCTTTAAGTTTTTTTGATTGATAGTCAGATAAAGTAACGCCATCATTTCTGATTGCTTTAGAAATATCTAAGTTCATTCGACTTAAAATCAGAGGAACAGAAGCGCCCTTTTGTTTTAACTCTTCAAGATAATTTTCTAACACTTTTTTTAGCGATTCGTTGCCTAAGTCTGTTTTTAAATCATCTAATAAATCAGTGATAATGTTTTCTGCCTGATTTGATCGTTCTTTTCCTCCAGAAAACCATTTTAACTTACCCATAAAATATCACTCCTTAATTTTATATATTTATGATTTTAGTTGATAGTATAAGTTTCTTTACATCATGTTGAAACTAGCCTATTTTTGTTAGTATAACATAATTCCTAAGACTATAAAAAAATATTTTTATATATTTATTTTTGTTTTAAATGTAACTTACAAATATAAAAAGTGCAAAATGTTTTAGGAAAATGTATGAAATATCGACTTAAACAAGTAGAACGCTAAACCAACTTCAGTAAACGTAGAAATTCCTTTGAAGCACTTGAAAATATTTGGCCCTTTTTCCAAACAATATTAATATTTGCCGTTAATGGGGGATAAAAGGGAACAAAAGTTAGGTTTGTATTCGCCGTATTCACAATACCATCAATACAAAGTACACTTGCAACTCCCTCTTTTACCAACAACGAAGCGTTATAAAGTAGGTTATATGTGCCAATAACATTCAGATGCTCTATATTTCCTCCAAACCATTCAGAAAGCTGGTTATCAACAAAAGATTGATTTGAAATAAGCAAAGGAGTTTGTTGAATATCTTTTGGTGTGACTGTTTTTTTATAAGCTATAGGATGTGATTTATTAACTAAAATTCCCCACGAATCAACTAAAGGTAATCGGATATATTCGTATTTTTGTTTTTCTACGGGGTCGATAACGAGTCCAAAATCTAAAAGCCCTTTATCAATTTTTTCCAATACATCATCAGCATTTCCACTGTAAAGGTGGATATTAATTTCTGGGTAATCGTTCCTAAGTCCATGTAAAATACGACTAAGAAAATCAAATGCTTGTGATTCCCCACCGCCAATCGTTAATTCTCCACTAATCACTTCATTTTTAATAAGGTTCGTTGTTGTTGATTCAACCAAAGATAAAATTTCTTTTCCTCTATTCATTAAATAGATGCCATCCTCCGTTAATGTGATAAATCGATTTCCACGAATAAATAGTGTGACACCTAACTCTTCTTCTAATTCTTTTAATTGTTTTGAAAGAGTTGGCTGAGATAAATGTAAGACTTCAGCCGCTTTACTAATTGTTTTCTCTCTTGCAACAGTTAAAAAGTAAGTTAACACGCGTAGTTCCATTTAATACTCCTTCCTATAGCTAAAAAGAATAGTTAACCATGTTTTATTGGTATTAGTTAAGTATAACTGATTCAAGTATAATTTAGATAGTAGAAAGTTAATAAATAGGTAAGGAGGGGAAAAGAAATGTCAAACATAAGTTTATTACAAAAGATTATAGGAAAAGAAATACTAAAAGATTCACCCTTATTTGAAGAAATCCATTCAGTGAAGAAAAATAATGAGCGATTGCTAATGATGTTAAATGCAGACTATTATCCTAATGAAGAAGTTTTAAAACATCTAGAGAAAATTACAAGTCAAAAAATTGACTCATCGGTAAAAATTTCACAACCTTTCTATAGTGATTTCGGTAAACATATCAGATTTGGAAAAGATATTTTTATCAATCAAAATGTAACATTTGTCGATTTAGGTGGCATTACGATTGAAGATCAAGTATTGATAGGTCCAGGTTCTAGATTAATTACAGTGAATCACTTGATTTCTCCTAAAAAAAGACGCGGAATTAAAGTAGAGCCAATTTATATTAAGAAGAACGCATGGCTTGGGGCAAATGTGACTGTTTTACCTGGGGTTACAATTGGAAAAAATTCGATTGTTGCTGCAGATTCAACCGTAACGAAGGATGTTCCGGATAATGTTATTGTGGTGGGAAGTCCAGCCAAAGTAGTTCGAGAGATTGAAGAAGAGTAAGGAATATAAAAAAACGGAGAGCTAACTGTTATGAATATAATAATCGGCAAGCAACTCTTTCAAATTGAATTGGTATCTAATCAAGCAACAAAAGAATTAATTGCTAGACTTCCAATAAATCTAAAAATGAATGATTTACATGGCAATGAAAAATATGCTTATTTTTCAGAAATATTGCCAACACAGGAAGAAAAAGTAGATGAAATTAAAAAAGGAGATATTATGCTTTATGGTTCAGATTGCCTTGTCCTCTTTTATAAAACATTCTCTACCAATTACTCATATACTAAAATAGGCAAAGTTAAGGAAGTTGATCAACTCGATTTCATTTCAGAAATAGAAACAATCAACGTCATATTAGTAAAATAAAAGTAACAAAGGAGCGAAAATAATGTCAATTAAAGATAAAGTAATAATTATTACAGGAGCCTCATCAGGAATTGGAGAAGCAACAGCAATTTTATTAGCCCAAAAAGGAGCAAAATTAGTATTAGCAGCACGTAGAGAAGAAAAACTACAAACAATTGTTGAAAAAATTAAAGAAAATTCAGGTGAAGCAGTTTATTTTGTAACAGATGTAACGAAACGGATTGATAATCAGAAATTGGTAGATTTTACTATTAAGACTTATGGAAAAGTAGATGTTATCTTTTTAAATGCGGGTATCATGCCTAATTCCCCATTGTCTGCACTTAAAGAAGATGAGTGGGATCAAATGATTGATATCAATATTAAAGGGGTACTAAATGGTCTGGCAGCAGTCTTACCTTACTTTGTTGAGCAAAAGTCGGGACATGTACTGACTACATCATCGGTAGCAGGACTTAAAGCTTATCCAGGCGGTGCTGTTTATGGGGCAACGAAATGGGCAATTCGTGATTTGATGGAAGTCTTACGAATGGAATCGGCGCAAGAAGGAACTAATATTCGCACAGCAACAATTTATCCAGCTGCAATTAATACAGAGCTACTTGATAAAATTACAGACTCAAAAACGGCTGAGGGAATGACTAGTTTATACGATAAATATGGTATTGCGCCAGAACGAGTTGCAAGCATTGTTGCTTATGCAATTGATCAACCAGAAGATGTGAATATCAATGAGTTTACTGTAGGTCCAACTAGTCAACCCTGGTAATTTATTGCTTGTTTAAATGAAATACCAAAACCGAATCAAGGCTAAGATTCGGTTTTTATTTCATGGAGAAAGTGAAATTGGTACCAATCTTAATTATGGTATTCTAGCAAAAAACTGGTTTGATGTATAGTTGCTCTAATTGTTTGTATCAAATCAATTAGAAAATTAAAGAGTATTGGATTAAACTTTAACCCTTGCATTAAAGTGCACTTTAAGTTGTATAATATATAATAGAACAAGTACGAGACTGAGAGGATGATAAAAATGGAGTATACAAAATTAGGAAATACTGGTCTAGATGTTTCAAGGATTTGCTTAGGTACAATGAGCTTTGGAGACCCTAAAAATTGGATTCATAAATGGGTCCTTGAAGAAGAAGATAGTAGACCGCTAATTAAAAGAGCACTAGAACTTGGTATCAACTTTTTTGATACTGCAAATGTATATTCTTTAGGTAGAAGTGAAGAAATTTTAGGTCAAGCATTGAAAGACTATGCAAATCGGGATGAAATTGTACTAGCAACAAAAGTTCATCAAAAAATGTTTGATGGTCCAAATGGACAAGGATTATCAAGAAAAGCTATTATGTCTCAAATAGATCAAAGTTTGAACCGTTTGCAAACTGACTATGTAGATTTATATATCATTCATCGCTGGGATCCATTTACACCAATTGAAGAAACAATGGAAGCATTAAATGATGTTGTTAAAGCTGGAAAAGCAAGATATATAGGGGCTTCTGCGATGTATGCTTATCAATTTCAAAAAGCAAATAATATAGCAGAAAAAAATGGATGGACAAAATTTGTCTCAATGCAAAATCATTTAAATTTGATTTATCGTGAAGAAGAACGTGAAATGATACCTTATTGTCTTTCAGAGAAAATTGCACTCACACCATATAGTCCAATGGCATCAGGTCGATTAATTCGAAGCGCTACAGAAGCAACCAAACGAAGCACTACAGATAATGCACAAAAAGCTAAATATGATGAAACGGCTGACAAAGATCAGATGATTATAGATCGAGTGGCTGAGTTAGCAGCTAAATATGAGACGAATAAAGTTAATATTGCCTTAGGATGGTTACTTCAAAAAAATCCTGTAGTGGCACCTGTCATTGGTGCAACTAAAATGAACCATATTGAAACAGCTGTAGGAGCTGTGGATTTCAAATTAAGCCAAGCAGACATTCTTTATTTGGAGGAACCTTATATTCCTCATAAAGTAATAGGGCATGCTTAAAAAAGAACTTCCCATTCATTAATGAATGGGAAGTTCTTTTTTATTTTTCTAAAATAAAAACATCTCCAGCAGCAACTATCTGGATTCTTTCAGGATTGTCTACTCTATGAAGTAGGTCAGCTGGATTTCCATTAAAAACATTCATTTGAGGAGCATCAACTGTGCCCCAATGAGATAAAATCAAATCAGAATTTGGATAGGTATTAGCAAGTTTAATCGCGTTATCTAAGCCAATATGCCATTCATTATCAGAAAAATCAAAGAGAATAGCATTAGGTTCAGGCATTTCTAAATGGGATGGCAACAATTTGGAATCTCCAGGAATCCATAAGGTTCCATCGGGTGTTTCAATCCAAAATCCGCAAAAGTCTTCTAATTTAAAGATACGATCATATTTTTTACTTTCATTTTGCCATAAATGATCAGCAGGTGTTAAAGTTATTTTTAAGGGACCATCATCAAAAGAAGCATGTATATCATGACCAATTGCCTCATGATTTATTTTTTCTTTGACCAAGCCCGCTACATATTTTGGTGCGTGGAGAGCCGTTGTCAAAGGCAGTAATTTTTCTAAAGTTGGTATACTAAAATGATCATTGTCTGAATGGGTGATAAGAATACTATCTAAATGTGGCACTTGATCTGTTTTTATTGGCATATCAATCAATAAAGGTAAATCGAAGCCCTCTAAAACTGGATCGACCATCATGCAATAGCCTCTACTATTTAAAAATATACCTGAATTTCCCAGCCATCTGATTTCAGTATGATTACTTTTTTGAAAAGCTTCTGGGCCAAAAGGAATTGTTTTTGGTGGTGTTGCTTGTGGTAGTTTGTTCATCATTTTCTCCCTCCAAAATAATTATTTTTCATAAATCTCTTTAGCGATAGTAAAAGCTGACCAAGCTTTTGGCCATCCAGTATAAAAGGCAAGATGAGTAATGATTTCGGATATCTCTTCTTTAGTCACACCATTTTCTTTTGCTTTTCCCATATGAAAGACTAACTGCTCAAAGTTACCACCAGAAATTAAGGCAGTAATCGTAACAATTGAGCGATCACGAGGGTTAAGCTTATCTTCTCTTGACCAAACTTGTCCAAATAAAACATCATCATTTAGTTCAGCGAATTTTGGTGCAAATTCACCGAGTTGGTCACGTCCTGCTGTAATTTTTTCCATATTGAAAACCTCCTAATAATACATCTACTTAAAGTATACACTATAAAGTGCACTTTAAATCAAGAGGAAATATTGGTAAGATAGATGGAACAAGTACTTAAAATATAGAATAGGGATGAGTTGCTATGAATATTTCAGAAGTTGCAGCAAAATATAATATGACACCAGCTACGATTAGGTACTATGAAAGTCAAGGATTAATGCCAGCAATTACCCGTAACAAGTCAGGAACAAGAGATTTTCAAGAAGAGGATTTAAAGTGGGTTGAATTTATTAAATGCATGAGAGATTCAGGTTTATCCATTCATTCTCTTTCAAAATATTCAGAGTTGTATCAAATTGGTGAAGAAACTTTAATTGAAAGAAAAGAGATTTTGATGGATGAATATCAGAAACTTTTAAAGAAACAGGCCACGATTAATGGAACTGTTGCTAAATTAGAAAAGAAAATCGAGAATTACAATTATAAAATCAAGCAGTCTAGTGAAAATCTATATACAGAATAAAAACTTAACTAGTTTAAAATGGAGGTTAATGAAAATGTATCTTTTTCAAAGAATTGAAGAAGCAGTCTTTAAACAAAATGATGCTCGTCGGGTGATAGGCGAATTTATTCTTGAAAATCGTGATCAATTAAAATCTTATACAATGGAAGAGATTGCCAAACAAACTTTTACGTCTAAACCAACCTTAGTCCGATTTGCTAAATACTTTGGATATTCTGGCTGGAAGGAATTTATGTATGCTTTTAGCCATGAAGTAGCTTATCATGATGACAATGCCTATTTAGATGTTGATCCAAATTTTCCTTTTTCAGCGCAACATGATACATTAGAAATTATTGAAAGCATTGCTACTTTGAAAATTCAGAGTATCAAAGATACTGTTTCTTTGATTGTAGCAGAAGATCTTAATAAGGCGGCAGAACTTCTCCATCGTGCTGATAGTGTTGTGATTTATGGGACGAGCCCAAACTATTATTATGGTGAACTCATTAAAAGAAACTTGTTATCCATTCAAAAAAAAGCAATCATGGCAAATTCTGGTGAAAGTGGTGTTATTACTCAAACATTAAATGATAAAGATTGTGCAATTATGATTTCTTATTCAGGAAATAGTCATGATGACAATCCAACGAGTAACGTAAAGTTATTAATGAAAAATTCTGTACCAATCATTAGTATTACAAGTGGTGGTGAAAACTACTTAAGGGATTACTCAGATGTCATACTCAATATTTCTAGTAAAGAAAAATTATACTCTAAGATTGCTAATTTTGCGACACAAGAATCAATTTTATTTATTCTGGATGCTTTATTTGCAAAAGTATTTTCACTTGATTATGAAGTCAACAAAAAGAATAAAATTTCAAATTCAAAATTATTAGAGTCTAAAAGGCAAGCAACCTTTAAAGAGCTATCTGAAAAATTTTAGCATGATTAAGTATTTAGAAGAGTGAAATCTTCTGAATGCTTTTTTATTTTGTAAATAAAAGACTTAAGGGTGAAATAAATTTCAGTGAAAGTAGCTTATTTTGGTTTTTTATGGAATATGTTTCGATATGTTTTGAAACTATTGGAAACGTTATCAATAAGTGGTAAAGTTCGATTATAAACAAGAGTTGAATAACCAGTTTATTCAAAATAGGATCTTGTTACATTGAAGGGAGAAATCCATGAGTAAAAAATATGAAAAATTAGCTCAAGAAATTGTTGAGAAGTTAGGTGGAAAAGAAAATATTTCAGATGCGTATCATTGTCAAACTCGTCTTCGTTTTAAATTAATAGATGAGCAAAAAGTAGATAAGGAAGAACTTGAGGAACTAGATGGAGTAGCAACTTATTTGGTTAACGCTGGGGTTCATCAAGTTGTAATAGGCACACATGTGAAAGATGTCTTTGAAGAAATTGATAAGAAAGTTGATGTTAGTGAACAAAATAAGGCACCATCAGATAAAAAAAGTGTGTTTAATATCATTATTGAGTTTGTAGCTGGTACATTCCAACCAATTATTCCTGCATTATCTGGTGCTGGTATGGTGAAGGCTGTTCTAGCATTGCTAGTTGTTTTTAAAATTGTTTCTGTAGAGTCACAAACCTATTATTTATTGAACTTATTTGCGGACGGCGTCTTTTTCTTCCTACCGATGATGTTAGCTTTCACAGTTGCTCAAAAGTTGAGATGTAATCCAATTTTAGCAGCATCTGTCGCAGCAATGATGATGCATCCAAATTGGGGCACATTAGTTGCAGCAGGGGAACCAGTTAAATTTTTTGATATTATTCCTTTCAATTTAGCTACATATACTGGATCTGTAATTCCAATTCTTTTAATTATTTTGGTTCAGTCTTATGTGGAAAAATTCCTCAATCGAGTCATACCAAAATCAGTTGAATTAGTTTTTGTACCGATGCTGACATTTTTAATTATGGGAACATTAGCATTTTCAGTTCTAGGACCAATTGGTAGTATTATTGGCGGTTACCTTGCAGGATTCTTTATGTTTTTAAGTATGAACGCAAGTTGGGTACCAGCTGTCTTGATTGGTGGTTTTCTACCAATTATGGTAATGTTTGGCCTTCATAATGGTGTGGCTCCGTTAGGCGTGATGCAAATGGCAGAACTTGGTTATGATAGTATTTTTGGACCAGGCTGTGTTTGCTCAAATATTGCTCAAGCAACTGCTTCAGCAGTAGTTGCTTTTAGAACGAAAGATAAAAAAATGAAGCAGTTGGCTGTTTCTGGGTCAATTACTGCTTATATGGGTATTACTGAACCAACATTATATGGTGTGAATTTACCGAAAAAATACCCATTGGTTGCTGCTATGATTGGTGGTGGAGCAGGTGGTTTATATGCTGGATTAACCAATACACACCGCTTTGCAACCGGCTCATCAGGTTTGCCTGCAATTTTACTTTATATTGGCGATAATTCGATGGTTTTTTTCTGGAATATCGTGATTGCTTTGTTAATTTCAGCAGTGGTCTCAGCAGTTTTAACTTATATTTTAAGTTTCAAATTTGAAAAAGAAGTAGATTTACCATCCGTTAAAGAAGTTATTTTAGAAGATGCAACAGTTAGTAATCCGATTAAAGGAAATATAATTCCTTTGAATGAAGTAAAGGATGGAGCCTTTGCTTCTGGCGCTCTTGGAAAGGGATTTGCTATTGAGCCAATTGAAGGAAAAGTAATTGCACCATTTAATGGGAAAATTGAAGCAGTTTTTCCAACAAAACATGCGATTGGGCTTGTATCAGAAACAGGAATAGAACTTTTGATTCATGTAGGATTAAATACTGTAGAGTTAAAAGGCCAATATTTTGATACTTTGGTAGAGCCGGGGCAAACAGTCAAAAAAGGACAAGCAATCTTAAATTTTGATTTAGAAAAAATTAAAGAATCAGGCTATGAAACTCAAGTCCCAGTTGTTATAACAAATAGTCCACAGTACTCGTCAATTGAATTGACTAATAAAGGGAAATTACTCAATAACGAAGAAGTATTAATAGTTAAAGTATAAAAAAATTTAAATAAAGAATCGCTAAAATTTGCATGTTGAATAAAAATGAATAGGAGCTGTCAATACATGACATTAGATAAAAGTTTTTTATGGGGTGGAGCAACAGCTGCGAATCAGGCTGAAGGTGGCGTATTGGAAGGCGGTAGAAAGCTTTCTAATATTGATGTATTACCTTGTGGTGAAGATCGTAAAAAAGTTGCTCTAGGTGAATTAGAAATGCTGGATTGGCAGGATGGCTATTATTATCCAGCAAAAGAAGCAATTGATATGTACCATCGTTATATGGAAGATATTCAATTATTTGCGGAAATGGGTTTTAAAGTTTATCGAATGTCATTGTCATGGTCTCGTATTTTCCCTAATGGAGATGATGCTGAACCAAATGAGGAAGGTCTTGCATTCTATGAAAGTATTTTTAAAGAATTAAGAAAGCATCAAATTGAACCATTAGTAACAATTGCTCACTTTGATGTACCCATTCATTTGATTAAAACATATGGTGGTTGGAAGAACCGTCAGTTGATTGAATTTTATACACGGTATGCTGAAACAGTTTTGAAACGCTATAAAGGCTTAGTTAAGTATTGGTTAACCATTAATGAAATCAATATATTGTTACATCAACCTTTTGTTGGTGGAGGAATTATCTTTAAAGAAGGTGAAAATCAGGAAGAAATTAAATATCAAGCTGCTCATCATCAACTTGTGGCAAGTGCCTTAGCAACTAAAATTGCCCATGAGGTTGATTCAAGAAATCAGGTTGGCTGTATGTTAGCAGGCGGTAGCCATTACCCATATACTTGTCGCCCAGAAGATTATCAAGAAGCGATTAACCGTGATCGTGAAGGTTATTTTTTTATTGATGTCCAAGCGAGGGGGAAATACCCAAATTACGCCTTGAAAAAATTAGCACGAGAAGGTTTAAATATTGTGATGGAAGTAGGGGATAAAGAAATCCTTGCAGCCTCACCAGTTGATTTTGTGACTTTTTCTTATTATTGTTCACGGACCGTGAGTGCGCATTCAGAAGATTATGAGCAATCAACTGGTAACATTTTTGCTTCAATAAAAAATAAAAACTTACCCTCAACTGAATGGGGTTGGCAGATTGATCCCTTAGGTTTAAGAAATTCTCTAAATCAATTATATGATCGTTATCAAAAGCCTTTATTCATTGTTGAAAATGGCTTAGGTGCAATAGATATACCGGATAGTAATGGTTATGTAGAAGATGAGTACCGCATTGATTATTTACGAGAACACATTCAAGCTTTTAAAGATGCGGTAGAAATTGATGGTGTAGAATTACTTGGATATACAACTTGGGGATGTATTGATTTAGTTGCCGCTAGTACTGGACAAATGAGTAAACGCTATGGTTTCATTTATGTGGATCGTGATGACGAAGGAAATGGGTCACTGGCGCGTTCTAAAAAGAAATCTTTTTATTGGTATCAGCAAGTAATTGAGACAAATGGTGAGAATCTGTCTAGCGAAAATTTAAATATTGAAAAGTAAGAAATAGATTTTTTATTGCAATTAGTGGCTAAACATAGAATCTAAGTTAACGAATGCTAGCAGAATTCTTTATTTTTTATTCAATGTTAAATAGAGTTAAACGGATAATTAATTGGTTTGAATGGTAGGTTAACAGAGTTATATAAGTCATACTATACAGTTGAAATTTATTATCTATCTCAATATAGATTAAACTAAAAGAGCTGAAACAGTAGATTTGAAACCATTTTCAGCTCTTTTAGTTAATTAAAAGACATATAGTTAGTTGTGAAATACCTATAGTTTATTCATTTTTTTCAAAATTAAAAGATTTATACTTAATTAGGCAAGCAAATGTAAACGTTTTACTTAATACTTATATAAAAAAGGAGCTGATCTGTATGATTAATTATTAACCCAATAGGATACTTTGTTTTGATTCAATAAATTAAATACAATTTCATCCTATTATACGATATAAAATCGATAAAAGGGTGTAGATGATGAAAAAATATAAAAATATTTTAGCAACGTACAAAAAAATGAGTATAGTTTATTTGATATCGGGAATCCTTATTTCTTGGCTAAGTGCAGCAACTATTTTCTATTTTCAAAAAATAATAGATAGCTCAAGTTTACTTGTTGTAGATAAAAAAGCCGTTTTATTTTATGGGTTAACATTAATTTTTGTTCCAATTCTTTCTTATTTAGATGAATATCCTAAAAATTATTTAGCAAACAATCTGTATTTCCACTACAAACAAGAATCATTAAAAAAGGTTAGCTTAATTAGGTATGATCGCTATGTAAATATTGGTTTCGGAGTTTTGCTGCAACGGATAGAAAATGTGCTACAGCAGGAAAACAAGTTGTTTTTGATTTTTATTTTAGGATTGTCAGAGAATTGATTCCAGATATCTTATTTAATGTATTTTTCATTTTATTAATCAATAAAAAATTGATTATGTATCTGTTAATTGGCTATCTTGTTGTTTTCTTTACAACAAAATTTCTTTTAAAATTTCTGTATGGCATGAAAGAATCTATCTTAGTCAATGAAGAGCAAATTAATCGCGTACTTTCTAGAGGAATTATGGAATTAGTTACATTTAGAATCAATAAACGCTACGAAAAAGAATTAGCTGAATTAAATATCTTAATAAATGAAACGGTTGTGAGTCGAACACGCATCGCACTAATCCATGAGCTTTTTTTTACGCTCTTTGCGGTATTGGTTTCTTTAATTAAAATCTTAGTTGTTTGTTTATTTATTTTTAATCAATTAGAGGGTTCAATTGGAACTTTAGTAGCTTTGATTATTTATATTGATAAAATATATTCACCAATTGCTATTTTTAATGTTCTTTATGTTCAATTTAAAATGAACAGTGTATCATTTGATCGGTTAATAGAATTTTTAGAACTAGAAAATGAAGATAATTTAATCAATGGATATTATGAAGTAGACCCAATAGAATTTATTAATTTGGAAAACATTTCCTATTCAATTGATGAAACATTGATTCTAGATACTATTTTTCTGCAGTTTGAAAAAGGAAAAAGATACGCTTTGATAGGAGAAAGTGGTGCAGGGAAATCTACCCTAGTAAAGCTAATAGTAGGTTTAATAAAGCCAACTAAAGGAACTATTCGTTTCAATCAAAGGAATATAACAGAACTTAATTTTAACTCTCTCTATGAAAAAGTGACTTATATTTCTCAAGACTCACCAATATTTGATGGGTCGTTACGAGAAAATATTATTTTTGACAAAAAAGTAAGTGATGATAAAGTGATTGAAATGCTGAAAACATGTAGATTAGAAAAGTATTTTAATCAATTAGAGCATGGATTAGATGAACAATTGGGTGAAAAAGGTGTTAAATTATCAGGTGGTCAAAAACAGCGTATTGCTTTTGCTCGAATGGCATTTAGTGACTCTGATTTAATTATTTTAGATGAAGCTACTTCAGCTTTAGATCATTTAACTGAAAAAGCAGTTATGCAAAATATACTGCCTTTTTTTGAAAATAAAATAGTTATTTTTATTACCCATAAAATGAATTTTTTAGAATCAATAGATCAGATTATTTGTTTAAAAAATGGATTGGTTATTGAAGAAGGATCGTATGATGAATTAATAGAAAAACAAGGCTATTTATACGAACTAAAGCAAAATTCTAAAAAGGAATAAATGCTTTTTATCTCTTTAGACCAAGTAAAACAACTTGAGAATCCTCCCTCAGGTTGTTTTTTTGATAGAGTAGACAGTATTGACTTCCATAAAATTCTGTGATAAAGTGCCAATTAAGGAAGGTGCATAAAATGTATTGCGTTAAACCAGAACCATTTATTACGAGACTTAGCTCCCTACAACTTGATTTGATGAAGCGTTGTATGGAGCTTAATCGAGAAGTTTAGACTTCTCATATTCATCAGCCAATAGTTTGAAAATAGGTCTAAAAATTAGGCTTATTTGAGTGAAACTATTTGCTGAAGAATATATAGATTAAAGGACCCAAGACAAAGCTATTGTCTTGGGTCCTTTGTTTTTGTATTTTTTGGCAAATGAAATTTGAACCAAAAGCAGAAGGACAACGTATGAACGATACGTTTTCTTCTGCTTTTTTTTAGTAGAAAAGGGGAATTTAAAATGGGTTTATTAAAAGTTGAAAATTTATCACACAGTTTTGCAGATAAAGTTTTATATGAGAATGGTGCATTTAATTTATTTAAGAATGACCATATGGGAATCGTGGGTCAAAATGGCGCCGGTAAAAGTACATTAATGGATATTATTATTGGGAAAACAATTCCAGATGAGGGCAGTATTAAATGGCAATCTAATGTAAAAATAGGTCATTTAGATCAATATGCTGATGTAGATAGAGAGTTGAAAGTAGCAGATTATTTACAATTAGCCTTTAGTAAATTGTTTGAAATTGAAAAAAGAATGACAAATCTATATGAAGAAAGTGCTATTTCTGGCAATGAAGAGTTATTGCTACAAGCAGCAGAGTGCCAAGAACAACTTGAAATTCATGACTTTTATTCGATTGAAAGCACTATTAATAAGATTGTTGTTGGATTAGGGATAGATGTAATTGGTGTCAATCGAGAAATGAAAGTATTGAGTGGTGGGCAACGTGCCAAAGTTATTTTAGCAAAATTATTATTAGAAGAGCCAAATGTTCTCTTGTTAGATGAACCAACCAACTTTTTGGATAAAGAGCATGTTGAATGGTTGGCAAACTATTTAACAGGTTTTTCAGGAGCCTTTATTGTAATTTCACACGATTATGAGTTTTTAGAAAAAATTGCGACATGTATTTGTGATATTGAATTTGGAACCATAAAAAAATACAATGGTAAATATTCAGAGTTCTTAAAACAGAAAGAACATTTGAGAGAAGATTACGTTAGGCAGTATGGCGCACAGCAAAAGAAAATTAAAGAGACTGAGGAGTTTATTCGGAAGAATATTGCGGGAATCAATACGAAGATGGCACAAGGACGTAGAAAGCATTTGGAGCGTATGGAACGTCTGACTGAACCGAGCTTTACCCATAAACCGACGATTAAATTTAAAGAAGTTCCTTTGGCTTCACACAAAGTTTTGACGGTTAATCAGTTGTCTGTCGGGTATGATCACCCTCTGTTGAGTCATTTAAATTTTTCGATTTTAGGCAATCAAAAAATTGTTATTACTGGTTTTAATGGTATTGGTAAATCAACATTGCTTAAAACTTTAGTTGGTATGAATTCGTCTTTGGCTGGTGGTTTTCAATTTTCACCACAAGTAAAAGTTGGTTATTATGAACAGGATTTGGCTTGGGAGAATGGCTTATTAACGCCAATCCAAGTTGTTTCTGATGCGCATCCAAAATTAACGGTTAAAGAAATTCGTCGTCATTTAGCTCAATGTGGTGTAAATGATAAACATGTGACGCAAGGAATTGCAACGTTAAGTGGTGGTGAACAGGCAAAAGTGAAATTATGTATTCTTACTTTAAAAACGGTCAATTTTTTAATCATGGATGAACCAACCAACCATTTAGATGTGGAAGCCAAGGAAGCTTTAAAGGAAGCTTTAATAAAATTTGAAGGAACGGTATTACTTGTTTCCCATGAAGAAAAATTTTATCGGGATTGGACAGATAAAGTAATCTCAATTGAGCAAGAATCTATATAAAAAGTATCATTTGGCTAATGAATAAAAATAAAATAGCTTTAGTTCGCTAAAGAGATTTACAAACAAAGGGCTTTCATGTATAATTGAGTAAATTTTCAGAAAAATTAAAAATAGATTAGATTAGAATGAGGGAGTGGAAAGATGAAAAAGATTTTTGCAGAAGCAGATGACTATCATTTGAAAAGTTTTTTTGAAGAAAACAATTTAAATGTGACAGATTTTAGAATGGGAACTATTTCAATTTTACCAGGAGAAAGAGTCCCTAAAGAAGGACTTTCACGACATGAAGAAAACGAATATAGTTATATTATTTCTGGTGGAATGACTGGTGAAAGCGGTGGGGAAGCTTTTGAAATCAGTGGAGGAATGGGGACTTTAATTCCAGCAGGTGAGGAACATTGGTGTGTAAATAATGGCGATGTACCATGTGAAATTTGTTGGGTATTGATTAAATAGGCTTGACTAGGGGGAGTAATATGAAAAAAAGAATTGGATTAGGTTTAGTTAGTTTGGCTGTTATAACCATTACTTTAATTGGATGTGGATCTAAAAGCGATAAGGAAAATAAAAATGATGAAACAAGTAATCAACCGTTAAATTTGATGGTTGCTTCTGAAGTCACAACCTTAGATTCTTTAAATATGCTTGATTTTCCAGATGCAGTAACTCATACAGCCGTTTTTGAGGGCTTATATGGAATTGGAGAAAAGGAAACTGTCATTCCAGCAGTAGCTAAAGAGTTGCCGGAAATTTCAGAAGATGGTAAAACCTATACGATTAAATTGCGTGAAGATGCTGTTTGGTCGAATGGAACTAAAGTGACTGCCAATGATTTTATTTATGCTTGGAAAAAATTAGCAGATCCAGCAGAAGGGTTAGTCTATAGCTTTTTAATTCAACAAACTATCTTAAATGGTGAGGATGTTGTAAGTGGTAAAAAGCCAGTAGATGAGTTAGGCATCAAGGCCGTTGATGATTATACAATTGAGGTACAACTAAGTGAGCCGAAGCCTTTCTTTACATCAGTGTTAACATTTCCGGTTTTCTTTCCGCAGAATCAAGAATTTGTGGAAAAACAAGGTGATAATTATGGAACAACCAATGAAACTGTTATTTATAATGGACCATTTACGATGGGTAAATGGAAACAAGGTGAACTAGGCTGGGATTTGAAAAAAAATCCAACCTATCATGATAAAAAAAATGTGAAGTCCGATTTAATTCATTATGAAGTGATTAAGGAAAGTTCTACAGCGTTAAACTTATTTGATAATGATCAATTAGATGTTGCAACATTAACTGGAGTTATCGCCTCAGAAAACACCGAAAACCAGGACTTTTTATCTGTGCCAACATCGATTATTAACTATGTTCGTTTAAATCAAAAACGGAATGGCCAAGCAACACCTTTAGCAAATGAAAATGTACGTAAAGCGATGGCACTGGCATTAGATAAAGAGACGATGGCGGATAAAGTTGTAGCTGATGGATCAAATGCTTTAAATGGATTGATTCCATCTGGATTTGTGGGGAATCCGGAAACGAATGAAGATTTTCGTAAAGAAGCTGGCGATGTAATGGCTTTTGATAAGACCAAAGCACTTGATTATTGGAATAAAGCTAAAGCTGAGCTGGGTGATAAGATTGATATTGAGTTAATGGTAACAGATGACGGTGTGTATAAAAAAATGGGTGAATACATTCAAGGAAATTTAGAAGAAAATTTACCAGGGTTAAAATTAAGTATCCGTTCAATGCCAACTGAAGCAGCGTTGAATTTTGCTCGAGAAAGCAATTACGACATGTTCTTGATCTATTGGGCTCCGGATTATTTAGATCCAATCTCAACGTTAAATGTGTTCAAATCACCAAACGCAATGAATTATGAGAATCCAGCCTATAATGAGTTGTTAGAAAAGGCATCTGTAACTTATGCGTTAGATTTAGAAGCACGTTGGAAAACACTAATTGAAGCAGAGAAATTTTTACTAGAAGATGCTGGAACAATTGGACTTAGCCAACGAAATGATGCTATTTTGCAAAAACAAAATGTTAAAGGGATTCAATACCATTCCTTTGGTGCACCAGTTGTGCTTAAAGGAGCCTATAAAGAATAACACTAACGACCCCGTTTCTTTTCCTTTAGAGAAGAGTTAACGGGGTTGTTTGATGTGCTAAGTGCTTTCTTCAACTTGAATTTGAATTTCAGTTAAAAATTCAGCCTCTTTCAAAGTCTCATGAAAATCAATTTTATAAAGTTCAAAAGGCGGCCCAAGAGCAACGAGCTTATGTTCGTTAATATATGTGTATAGCTTCGATAAGTAGGTAAAACTTTGTTGGTAACTTCCACGATAATGAATGGACAGATAACTACCAGCAGCTAAGACAAAGTCAGGTTTAACTTGGTTTTCTTTTAAAATAAAGAAAACTGAGTTGAAACTGGCCTGTTTTTTTAAGTAAGAATTCTCACAATCAAAAAAGGCTCCAATTGCAGATTGGGTTAATAACGGAATTAGGCTTTCATTGCGTTTTTGCAATTTTTTCAAGGTATAATCAACTTCAATTGGACTTTCTAAGGGAGCCAATTCTTGGATACAATAACGAGATTGAAGCTTCAATACGTTAACTTCATTTGCTATTATTTTAGGAGACTCGTCCATTAAATTTATCCGTTCCTTTAGATAGGCTTGCGTTTTTTCAAGCTCTTGGATTTTTTCATTCACTAATTCATATTCGATGTTCAATAAATTTGTTGTCTGTTCGATGGTTCTTTTTTCTAAGTAGTTCCCAATTGCTTCTAGTGAAAAGTCAAGATTGCGTAAATCACGAATTAGATTTAGTTTATATAAATCTTGAACACTATATAAGCGATAGCCATTGCTACTTCGGGAAGGCTTTAATAACCCGATTTTATCATAATGTCTTAATGTATCTGTGCCTATATCATACAAATCAGCCATTTCTTTTATTTTAAAATAAGAGTTCATCTGCAACCTTCTTTTTAGTTTGGCTTGACCTTGGAATCGTTCTAAGGTTTATACTGAAACTATAGCAAAAAAACGAGCTTCCATCAAATTTTAGGCTAAATAAATGAGCTCATGCAGGAGGAAAAAAGAATGTTAGGTGTAGGCATGTTATTTGTAGGTGTTACATTAATTAGTAATGGTTTAGGTGGTTTATTAAAAATTGATAAAAAGTCTCTAGCGGTAATGAATGGATTTACAGGAGTATTATCGTTTATCATTAATTTAGTTTATTTATGGCGTGGCGATTATTATGCTGCTGCAACTGGTTTTTTATTTGCATTTACGTATTTGTTTGTCACACTGGTTTCAGTTTTTAATCTTGATGATCGAGTCTATGGAATTTTTTGTTTATTTGTGGCTATCAATACAGTTCCTTGTGCCTATATTAGTTTTGCTAGTGAAGGAGACTGGCGATTCGCGATTATTTGGTTAGTTTGGGGAGCGCTATGGCTAACTGGTTTTATTGAAACAGTTCTGGCAAAAAAAATAGGCATACCAGTTTATTATTTTGCGATTTTTACGGGGATTTTTACAGCATGGATTCCTGGTTTTCTTATGATAACTGAACTTTGGTAAACAAAATAAGCTTGAAGTAATGAAACTTCAGGCTTATTTTTAATTACTTATGTTTACATTTACGGCATTGGCATTGAGTTTTACTTTGCGATTGATTATCTAACTTTTTTAAGGCTAAATCAGATGAATACCAGGCAACTGCGCCAGTAATTAAGGTAGCACCTACTGCAATAGAAGCTGCTCCGACACTGATAAGTCCATTTCTAATGAGTCTTTTCATGTAATCATCTCCTTTTAGTATAGAATAGTGAAGACGGAATCTAGCTCCAACTTAAGATTAGTGAAAGTAGATTACCGTGATTAACTTGATTTTAGCACAATTTTAGACAGTTAGATACTAATAACCTGCGACGGAACTGAACTTTGTTTTACAATTATAAGGGATATTATTTGATTAATGTTTTATATAGGAGTACCATTAATATTGCAGAGAAGAAATGCAAATAATTGATGGAAGAAGGAATTTTAATGACTAATTACAGTAAGAAAGAGTTTAAAACCCTTGGTAAGATTGAGCACACAATTATTAAGCTGGATGAAACGTTAGGTAAGATGGAAGACACAGATAGCAAAATCAAACATTTCTTTGAACAAGAAAAAGCTATTCATGAAATCAAGAAAACGATTCGTGAAGCGAATAAACTAGATAAACTTGAAGCTAAAGAAATTGAAGCAGGAGCTGAAAATATTGCTTTTGATGAGCATGAAGAAGATCGCATTGTCGCAAGTATTGGCAAGCATTTTGATAAATTAGATGGTACATTAGATAAATTAGATGATACAGATAGTAAGGTAAAAGGCTATATTGAACAGAAAAAGGCAATCCATGAAGTTAAAAAGATTCTTCATAAAGCTGGTAAACTAGAAAAATATACAGAAGATGAATTAAATACACCGATTTAATGATTAGAGAGCTAGGGATTCCCTAGCTTTTTTGATTGTAAAAAATTGTAAATTAAATTAAGCTGTTCGCTTATTTTTTTTGATATATCGTGTTATAGTAAGATTTAATAATAAAACAGTGGAGTGAGTTTGATGATTTGGTATGGAGTACTAGGCTTAATTTTTTTTATTAGTATAATTGGAGGTTGTGTTTCAGGAATCATGTTGATTTTGTTTCGAATCGAATTACATACAGTAACAAAAAGAAAACCTAAAAAAAAGAAAAATATAGCTAGGTGGGAAAAAAGATTAAAACCTATTCGTTTAAAAGTTAACTATATGAAGTATTTATTTTTAACAAGTTTAGCTAGTGTGATCACGTTGTTTTTAATTTTGTGGATCTTTACGATTCAATTGCAAGTTACAAATCAATTACCAGATTTAGAGTTGAGATCTGAACAACAAGCAGAAAAATAAACTGAAAACAGAATAAGAGTAGAGGGAGAAATACTTTGAATAAAATTATTTCACTTTTTGTTTGCAACCCCTTTCTTTAAAGCGTAAAATAGAAGAGTATCATTTATTTTAATCAGACTAGTTCTTATGAGCCAACTCTTCGAGAAAAAGATGAAATTTCGAGATGGCAAAAAACGCCCTATCAAATTTCCCTATTTTCTTGCCAGAGCTAAGCGGCTCAACGAACTTTTTAATTAGACTAGTTCTTATGAGCCAACTCTTCGAGAAAAAGATGAAATTTCGAGATGGCAAAAAAACGCCCTATCAAATTTCCCTATTTTCTTGCCAGAGCTAAGCGGCTCAACGAACTTTTTAATCAAGCTAGTTCTTATGTACCAAAGCTTCAAAAATAGGAATGGAGGAAATAAAATGAATAAAATTGATTTAGGTAAAAGTGGTATACTGGCTTCTGAGATTGCATTAGGCTGTATGCGTATGGCAGATAATTCTGTTTCCGATGCAAGTAAAGTAATTCAAACTGCTTTTGATAACGGAATTGATTTCTATGATCATGCAGATATTTATGGGGGTGGTGCGTCAGAAGAAATTTTTGCGAAAGCACTAAAAGAAACCTCAATTAAGCGTGAAGATATTTTAATTCAATCAAAATGTGGAATCCGTAAGGGGAGTTTCGACTTTTCTAAGGAACATATTATTAACTCAGTGGAAGGTAGCCTAAAACGTTTAAATATGGATTATCTAGATGCTTTAGTCTTACATCGCCCAGATACATTGGTTGAGCCGGAAGAAGTAGCGGAGGCTTTTAATGAGTTACAGCAATCTGGCAAGGTGAAGCAATTTGGTGTGAGTAATCAAAATCCAATGCAAATTGAGCTGCTACAAAAATATATTGATCAAAAACTGATTGTGAATCAACTGCAGTTTGGAATTATGCATACTGGAATGATTGATGCAGGTATCAATGTTAATATGACGAATTCAAGAAGCATTGACCATGATGGCAGTGTGCTGGATTATTCTCGTCTTCACGATATGACGATTCAAGCTTGGTCTCCTTACCAATTTGGTTTCTTCGAAGGAGTCTTTTTGGATAATGACAAATTCCCAGAATTAAATGCAACAATTAATGAAATTGCTGCTACCAAAGGTGTGACAAATACAGCAATTGCAACAGCTTGGATTACAAGACATCCAGCTAAGATTCAAACGATTATTGGAACAATGAATCCAACTCGAATTAAAGATGCAGCAATGGCATCAACAATTACATTGAGTCGTGAAGAATGGTACAGTATTTATCGTGCAGCAGGAAATGTTTTACCATAAATAGAGCAAAAAAGAGCAGTCAGATTGCTATCTGGCTGCTCTTTTTTATTCTTTTCAAGAAAATCAGTTTAAAAATAAGACTTGTTTAGTCAGAATAAAATGTTATCTATCAGCCAAGTTTAAAGCTTTGCTTAAGTCTTAATGAAAACAGATGTAACATTAATTTTTTTTGTTATAATTTAACTGATAGTATAGGAGGCGAAAAAGAAAGTGAAAAAGAATGGAATAGCAATTATTGAACGAAAAATAGGGAATCAAAAATTTATTTTAATCCAAGAAAAAGCAATCGGGACTCCAGATGAAAAAGGTTTACTAGAGCTACCAAGTGGCGAAATAAAAGAAGATGAACAGGCAATTGAAGCCTTAAAACGTGAAGTCAAAGCTATGACAGGTTTATCAATTACAACGATTCAAACGGATAATGATGAAGCCTTTTTTGAAACTAAAACAGTTGAAATGACGGAAATGATTCACTTTCAAACTTATATTTGTGAAGCTACAGGAGTTCATTTAACCAAAAGTGATCAGTATAAAAATATTCGCTGGATTTCTTTAGGTGTCTTAAAAAAATGGCTTCAAACTCCAGAAAAAATTGCGGATCATCATTTTGACGTCTTAACGAAGTATACTGAACAATGCCATTCAAAATGAATAATAAAAAGAGATTCGGCTCATTGTCCAAATCTCTTTTTTGTCACATTAAAACAAGTAAAATTCCAGTCATAATAATCAATGAAATAATAATACTAGCTGAAGATAAAAAGCCTGTTATTGATTCTTTTGCTCCAAATGCGATGGAGTTAATTGTAGAAAGACTAGCAATTGGTGCAAAAGCGATGAGTACGAGGACTTTACGGACTAATTCTGGAAAAGGTAAAACAAAATAAAAAAGACAGGCTGCAATTGTCGCAAAAAAGTAACGTGTGACCAAAATTTTTGCTACAGTTTTTAAGCTTCCGCGATCAATGTTTATTTCCAAATAAAGTCCAATCATAAACATAGATAGAAATGCATTTCCACTAGAAAATAATTTAATAATAGATAAAGCCTTTTCGGGAATAAGTAAATGAAAAAGAGCTAGAACAAACATGACGATATAAATCGTAAAAGGTGGGGATTTAAAAAGTCTTTTTAAGCTACGAACAATGGAAAATTTTTCTTCTTTTTTACCAGTAATACCTTCTACTAAGGCAACGGTTCCCCCGGAAAGCATTAAGGCATTTCCCATATCAAAAATTCCGAGAATGGGGACAGCAGCACTGAAGAAGCCCTGAACAAAAGGAAGTGTAAAGTTTCCAATATTGTACCCGGCAATACTAAACATCAATAAACCGCGCTCAATAGGTTCTTTTTTTCGACCTAAAAAACCAGCTGTTGTAACTAAAATAATATTTGTTAAAAATCCGATTAAAATTAATAAAAAAAAGATTGAATTGACCTTTACTCCGTTAAAACCAACAATAATAGCGGCAGGTAATGTTAGATTTACAATAAGTTTAGACAAAATATGACCATCACTTGTTTTAAAAATACCGGCTTTTTTTAAGATATAGGCGACAAAAATAATTAGCAAAAAGCCAACAGCCTGCAATAGAATAGTCGACATAACTTTATATTCCCCCTTGAATGTAGACTTGACTAGAAAATACCTTTATAAGCATCACTACTTATTATGAAACTCTAATCAGTAAAGTGCAAGTGAAATAAAAAAATCAAGCTTGCTGAAAGTTAGGAATATGCTATACTTTAGGCAAATGAGGTAGAGCGCTTTCTTGTTTTAGAAAGAAAAGGGGGGATGAGCATATGCTGATTTTAAAAGCCGAAATTAAACATAATTTAGTCAAAAGCAATGGTACACCAGCAAAAATTCTTGATATTCAAGGAACTAATTTTTTTCAACCAATGATTTTATTAAATCAACAGCTATTTGCAGGAAGGTATTTAATCACCAGCTGTCAAATTGTACCGGGAGTTACTTACTTGATGGAAATTGGAATGGAAGCATTAACAACTAATAGGGATGTCGAAAAAATCATCTCAAAAAATGCTTCATTTGATATTTTTGAAAAAGAGCTGAAAGTAGGTTCTGGAAAATTGTTAGATTATTGGTTTGATCAAAATCCGCAACTATTTGATATTGAGATTGTGCATAGTTAAAGTAGCTGTTATTTTTTTGTGAAAGATAGAAAATTAGCTTTAATTTTAGCTAATAAAATGAAAAAATTATAAATGTAACTGTTATAAATTAGAACTATATTGTGCTTAAGTGCACAAAGTGTTTTCTATTTGCTCATAAAAGGCATATAATAGAAGTAAGTGATAGTTTTAGCTAGACATATAGGAGGAATGAACATGTTAATTGGAATACCAAAAGAGATTAAGAACAATGAAAATCGCGTTGCCATCGTACCAGCAGGCGTTTCTGAGTTAGTTGCAGCTGGTCACAAAGTTATTATTGAGACAAATGCCGGAACAAACGCTGGGTTTTCAGATGCAGCTTATGAAGCAGCAGGTGCAGAAATTAAAGCGGATGCAAAAAGTGTTTGGGCAGCTGAAATGGTGATGAAAGTGAAGGAACCTTTAGCTGAAGAGTATAATTATTTCTATGAAGGCTTAATTTTATTTACTTATTTACATTTAGCACCAGATTTTGTTTTAACGAAAACCTTAAAAGATGCTGGAGTAACAGCGATTGGTTATGAAACAATGAGAGGCGCAGATGGTAGTTTACCTTTGTTGACGCCTATGAGTGAAGTTGCCGGACGGATGGCTGTTCAAGTTGGAGCTCAGTTTTTAGAAAGTCAAAAGGGTGGAAGTGGCGTTTTATTAGCAGGTGTTCCAGGTGTTTCGCGAGGTAAAGTAACAATTATTGGTGGCGGAGTATCAGGTGTAAATGCTGCTAAAGTTGCGATTGGAATTGGTGCATCGGTAACTATTTTAGATGTGAATCCAAAACGTTTAGCTGAACTAGATGATTTATTTGGAAGCCAAATTGATACGCTTATTTCGAATAGCTATAATATCGCTCATTTACTAAAACATGCTGACCTAGTTATCGGCGCTGTTTTGATTCCGGGAGATAAAGCACCAAAATTGGTGTCAGAAGAAATGGTGAAAAATATGAAGCCAGGATCTGTGTTAGTTGATATTGCTATTGATCAAGGTGGAATATTTGAAACAACGGATCGTGTTACGACTCATGATCAACCAACGTATACGAAACACGGTGTCATTCATTACGCTGTTGCTAATATGCCAGGTGCAGTAGCTAAAACGTCTACGTTAGCTTTAACAAATGTAACCGCGCCTTACGCTTTGCAGATTGCAAACAAGGGCATTGTAGTAGCTGCTAAAGAAAACCCAACGATTTTAACTGGAATCAATTTAATCAATCATCAAATTACGTACCAAGCCGTTGCTAAAGCTCATGGTTTTGATTATGCAGTTGCTTTAGACGTAATATAATTAAATAATTTACTAAATGATAGGGCGCTAGATGTCCTATCATTTTTTGAAATAGAACAAAAGAAACCGTTTTTTAGTAAAGTTTCTGAACAAATTTAGGCATAAGGGTTTTGTTTTTTGTTGAAAAGCAATATACTAGTAGAGAGACAAGCAATTAATGAAGCCATCAAGTTATTAAATTAGTTAAAGGAGCGCGTTCATTTGGCGAGAGGTAATAAGGAAGTAAAAGTTGAAGTACGAGAAACTGAACGAAATACAGAAGATTTTGTTGAGTTAGAATTATTTATTAATGATGAAAAAATTGGAACTGTTCAACAAGAAGGTAAAAAAAATCCAACTGTGTCTATGAAAGACGGCAAGAGTTTTGTTGTTAAAACAGTCGATGCAGGGATTAATGATTTAATTATGGATTACAATTTACACAACTAATGAATGAGAATATTTAGCACCTTTTTCTAGGCTTTTGCCAGAGAAAGGTGCTTTTATTTTCTCCGCAAATCAACCATAACTTTTTTATTTGAAAATTAAATATGGTATGCTTATGATACTATTTTGCATTAGAAGGGAAGTTTTCCTAATGGAGCGCGTTATAAAATCTAAAAAGTCCAGAGAAAAAATTATAAGTGTTTTTCAACTAGCACAAAAAAATTGGGAGAATGCTAATGTTTCTTCCCAAGCAGCACAACTTGCCTATTTTGTCTTACTGTCATTATTTCCTATATTATTAGTAGCAGGTAATTTGATTCCTTTTTTACCAATTAGTACGGAAGAGATCATGCCTTATGTGCAATCCGCAGTTCCGCCAGATATTTTTAAATTATTGCAACCTATATTGGATAATATTTTGCATTCATCAAGTGGAACCGCAATTTCATTTGGGATTGTAACAGCTATTTGGTCGGCTTCAAGTGGCTTTAATGCTCTACAACAAGTGATGAATAATGTTTACGGTACAGAAATGCGTAAAAATTTTATTGTGGCACGAATTTTTTCTTTTATTATTGCATTAGTGATGATTGTTGTTCTAGGTTCAGTAATTTTAATTTTTGTTTTTGGTGAACAAGTCATTCGTTTTGTGCAAGAAAAATTAGCCTTAAATATGGATATTCTTTCTGAATTTACAAGTATTAAATGGGTTACAACGATTTTAGTGTTACTGATTGTCTTTATGATTCTTTATTGGTTAGTTCCAAATGTTCGATGGGGGATTAAATATGCTCTACCGGGCGCTGTTTTTGCAACAGTTGGTTGGCTGCTTTCCTCTCAAGCTTTTTCTATATATGTTCGTTTTCAAGGAGGAAAATCAATCGGCACAGGAACGCTTAGTATTTTTATTGTTTTGATGCTCTGGTTGTATTTAATTGCCACGATATTGCTACTAGGTGGCTTTATCAATGTAATGGTCTATCATTATTTAAAAGAAATTAAAGAACCACATCCAGATGATGATCAGGCAATTCCTCAGGCTAAAGGGATGAAACAGCGACGTAAATTAATACGAATTAAAGCCGAAAATGAAAATCTCATGAAATTTTAGCTGAATGCTCTTAAAATTGTGAGGTTAGATTCATCTTCCTAGAGACTCTATGCTAAAATGAGAGGGAGCGAAGTTGAAAAATTCGGATTATCTTTAATTAGGAGCGTATCTATTTTGAAAAAGAAAACAGCAACAAAATCGGTTTTAAAAACGCAGCAAAAAGTCGGTTTTTTACCATTGATGACCATTGTCATTGGTTCAGCTATTGGAGCGGGTATATTTAATTTAAGTAAAGATATGGCCCTTGGTGCAGCGCCAGGAGCAGTATTGATTAGTTGGGGTATTGTTGGCGTTGGGATTATTGCGTTGGCTTTATGTTTCCAAAATTTATCTGATAAAAGACCGGAATTAGATTCTGGGATTTTCCAATATGCGGAAGATGGTTTTGGAAAATTTGCTGGGTTTGTTAGTGCTTGGGGATACTGGCTATCAATCTGGCTTGGTAATGTAGCTTTTGCAACGATGTTAATGAGTAGTCTAGGCTTCTTCTTTCCAATTTTCAAAGGCGGACAAAATATTCCATCAATTATTGGAGCAAGTATTTTATTATGGTTACTTAACTACCTTGTGGCAAAGGGCGTTGAAAATGCGGCCTTTATTAATTTTGTTGTCACAGTCTGTAAGTTAATGCCGATTTTTGTCTTTATTGTTTTTGCTATAATGGCTTTTCAAACGTCTATTTTCACAGCTGATTTTTGGGGAACTATGACGCAACAGTTTGAGTTTAAAGATGTTATGAATCAAGTTAAATCAACAATGTTAATTACGATTTTTGTTTTTGTCGGAATTGAAGGTGCAAGTATCTTATCTGCTCGGGCTCGAAATAAAAAAGATGTTGGTCGAGCAACTATAATTGGCGTACTTTGCGTTTTAGTTGTCTATATGTTGGTAACGATTTTATCTTTTGGCGTGATGTCACAAAATCAATTAGCTAACCTACCAGAACCAGCAATGGCTTATGTTTTAGAAGAAATCGTTGGATATTGGGGTGCTGCTTTCATTTGTGGAGGTTTATCAATTTCGATTTTAGGCGTTTGGTTATCATGGACAATTTTACCAGCTGAAACTGGCTTAATTGCTGCTAAACAAGGCGTATTTCCTAGCATTTTCGGGCGAATTAATAAACACGGAGCTCCAGCAGAAGCTTTAACAATCACAAGTATGTGTATTCAATTATTTATGTTTACTTTCTTGATCACAGATCAAGCGTATCAATTTGTGGCTTCGTTAGTTTCTAGTGTTGTGATTATTACCTATATTTTTGTCACGATGTATCAAGTTAAATTTTCTTATCAACAACCAAAAGGGCGCCAAAGAACCATTCAATTGGTTATTGGACTAGTAGCAACGGCATTTCAAATTTGGGCCTTTGTCAGTGCTGGACTAAAGTTCATGTTACTGTTAACTTTATTATTTGTACCAGGAATTTTTGTTTATATCAAAGCTCAAAAAGAGCAGCACCAAAGACATTTCTTCTCACCAATCGAGAAAATTGTTGTTGCACTAATCTTTATCGGAAGCCTTTTTGCTATTTATTTCTTAGCAACTGGTACCATTACGATTTAAAAAAAACAGCATCCTTCTCAAATGAATGAGGAAGATGCTGTTTTTAGCTTATTCTTTTTGTTTCACAATCCCAATGAACTTTTGTAATTCATCTAGTTCCATGATATTTTTATTACATTGATGACTATCCTGACAAATATAATTCCCTTTAGATGTAAATTGTCCATCTTTATTATGCTTTCCAATATTCATAAATAAGGAAACTTGAGAAGAAGTGTGGCAAATAGCACAAAATCCTTTATGCGTAGTTGGAGAGAGCGTTCCTTCGATCCCGATTAATTTTTGTTGTTCAAAGAGAATTAAATATTTTCTTTGTTTCCCGGCATCATTCCAACCATAAAATGTATAGTCAGCTAAATTAAGTGTATCCCAATTAGGGATGTGTAATTTTTTAGTTTTGCGAAATAATTTTTTTAATGCTGCATCAGAAGGTTGCTCAAAAGGAATAATAAAATCCTCTAATAGGATTAAATAAGCATCCATTTCTTTTTGAGAATGGCTAAATTGCACGATTCGATTAAGAAGTTCTTTTTCTGATTCAGTTGGTTGATTAAAGCGAGTGAGTATTTTTTCAATGACTACTAATTTCATAGTTTGAATAGTAGCGAAGTCATTGAGTGAACGATGCGCTTTAAGCAATTCATTTGCTTGGAATTGAATAAAATTGTAAGTGTAGGGTTGGATAAATTTTTCCATTATAGTGTTTCCTCCGTATAAAAGTTCTATTTTGTTTAACAATAAAGTTAACTTTAGTAGGGAGGCTTACTATTAAAGTAACTGAAACGACACTACTAAAGTTGTCCCACCCATCGTATAGAAATGCATTTTATATGCACCATTTGATCACCACCTAAAATTTAGTTTATTTAAATTGATACGAAAAAAATTGTCGTTCCTATTATAATTCTAAGCCAGTATACTATAATTTTATAGACTGAATCAAGTTTAGTTAATTGAAACATACTAGAATTTCTAAGTTGAATGTAGCTTTCTTGTTAAAATGCGACTTGAAAAATAAATTTATAAAAAATGTAAGAATTTGGTAAAGATTTATTTCTGTAAATAGCTTATAATAGTAAATTGAGACAAGAATAATTAAACGACTTTTCATAGAAGCTATTTTGGAAGTTTTATTGAAAAATGGTACGTGAAATTCAGTTTATAATAGGGTATGATTAATGAAACAATAAATACAAGTTAATTTTTATGAACCAGCTCTTCGAAAAGAAGATGGAATTTCGAGGTGACAAAAAGCGTCACATCAAATTCCCCTATTTTCTTGCCAGAGCTACCCGGCTCAACAAACTTTTTATTAAGGCTAGTTCTTATGAGCCAACTCCTCGAGAAAAAGATGAAAATTTGAGATGGCAAAAAAACGCCATATCAATTTTCCCTATTTTCTTATCGGAGCTACCCGGCTCAACAAACTTTTTATTTACAAGGAGACTTTAGAAAACATGGCAGAAAACAGCAATAGTGAATCTAAAATAGATTATGGTATCATCTTATCCGTCATGTTACTGTGTATTATTAGTATCGCAACTATTTATTCAACAACAGTAATTGATATGGGCGGGAGTATTAAAGCAACGATTATGCATATCGCTTGGTATGTCATTGGAGCTATAGCGATTGCGGTCATTATGCAATTTGACTCAGAACAGCTTTGGAAATTAGCACCAATCGCCTACTGGGGTGGGATCGTCTTGCTGGTTCTGGTTTTATTCCTTTATGATCGACCAACTGAAGCTGTAACCGGAGCAAAGAGTTGGTTCAAAATTGGTGGTTTAACCTTCCAGCCTTCTGAGGTAATGAAAGTTGCCTTTATCTTAATGATGGCTCGTGTCGTTACGAAACACAATAGCCGTTTTAATCAACATCAACCTTCAACTGATTTTTTATTATTAGGTAAAATGTTTTTAACAGCCGCAATTCCACTAGGTCTTGTATTAATTCAAAATGACTTAGGAACAACGTTGGTATTTATAGCAATCATCGGTGGGATGGTCTTAATGTCAGGAATTACGTGGAAAATTTTGCTGCCGTTATTTACACTAGGATTTAGTACTTTTGGCGGTGCGTTATGGTTAGTTATGAATGACCGACCGTTCCTACTTAAATTAGGCTTTAAAAATTACCAATTTGCTCGGATTGATTCTTGGTTAAATCCTTATCACGATGTTTCAGGAGATGCTTACCAGCTAGTACAAAGTATGAAAGCCATTGGCTCTGGTAAAGTATTTGGTAAAGGCTTTGGTATTTTTGAAGTGTATGTGCCTGTTAGAGAGTCGGATATGATCTTCTCTACAATTGCGGAAAACTTTGGTTTTATTGGAAGTTGTATATTGATTTTCCTTTATTTCTTACTAATTTATCAAATGATTCGCGTATGTTTTGATACGAAAAATGAATTTTATACCTATATTTCAACTGGGGTTATTATGATGATTCTATTCCATGTTCTGGAGAATATTGGGATGAGTATCGGATTACTACCATTGACTGGTATTCCATTACCGTTTATTTCACAAGGTGGGACGGCGTTGCTAGGAAACATGATGGCTGTCGGCTTAATCTTATCGATGCGGTACCATTATAAGAGTTATATGTTCTCTGATGAAGAAAAAGAATTTTAGATTCAACTTTAACTGACAACGTAAATCATGTTATACTAAAGATAATAAAATTTTAGTGAAAAAGAACTCATGCTGAATTCGATTTTTCTAAATAAATTCTGGAGGTATACACACAATGATTCAATTTTACGAACACCCAAGATGTTCTACATGTAAAAAAGCTAGAGCTTGGTTAGATGAAAATAAAGTTGTCTATAACCAAATCAACCTTTTAGAAACGCCGCCAACAGCTAAGGAATTAGCTAGCTGGATTGAAGCTTCTGGTTTACCAATTCGTCGCTTTTTTAACACAAGTGGTGGGAAATACCGTGAACTAGGACTAAAAGATAAGATTGATGATATGGATATCGCTGAAGCCAGTGCATTGCTTGCTACAGATGGTATGCTGATTAAGCGACCGCTAATGACTGATGGTAAAAAATTAACATTAGGCTTCAAGGAAGCAGATTTCGAAAAAAACTGGAAATAAAGTTGGGAGTAGAGGACATGACAGTTTACTATAGTGAAAATGGCTTATGGCTAGAAGAAGTTCAAGAAGGTATAAAAGTAGGGATTTCTGCTAAAGGGCAAGATGATTTAGGTGAGGTTATGTTTGTTGATTTAACTCCTGAAACAACCCAAGTAGAAAAAGATGCAACTTTAATTGGTGTCGAAGCCGCAAAAGCTGTAACAGAATTAACTTCACCTGTAAAAGGTCAAGTTGTTGCGTGGAATCTTGAACTGAGTGAAAACCCAGAACTTTTAAATAGTACTAAAAAGGAAGATAACTGGATTGTTATTTTAGATCAAGTTGATAAAGAATTATTATCTAGTCTGGCAATTTCAGAGTAAGCCTTGACAGAAGGCTTTACCGTCTGCTAAACTTAGAACAATTAAAGAAAAGCGATGATAAGAAGAGTACGTTTTAATGTCATTTAAAAGAGAGCCTGGATAGCTGAAAAAAGGCAATGAATATAGAACTGAAGATGGTCTTTGAGCGAGGAGTAGGCGAATTGGTTTTACCAACAAGCTTATTACGGGAGCACCCGTTACAGTGCCACAGTATAAAAAGTTGTTTTTTTCTTTTGTACTGATTGAGGTCGACTTAGTGATGAGTCAACAAAACAAGGTGGTAACACGAAATGTCCAAAGCTTTCGTCCTTGAATCAAGTATGAAACTTGGTTTAAGGATGAGAGCTTTTTTGTTTTATTAATTAAGCAGATGTTACGAGGATGGAAAGGAACGATAAACAATGATTGAGTTAAAGGATATCAAAAAAATATTCCAAACGAAAAAAGGAACTGTTGAAGCTGTAAATGGGGTTAATTTATCCATCGAAAGTGGCGATATTTATGGAATCGTCGGTTATTCTGGCGCAGGTAAAAGCACATTAATTCGAATGTTTAATGGTCTAGAAGCTCCAAGTTCTGGAACTGTTTCTGTAAATGGAAAAGTGATTTCAACCTTGAAAGGGAGTTCGCTAAGAAAAGAGCGCCAAAAAATCGGGATGGTGTTTCAACATTTTAATTTATTATGGTCGCGTACCGTTGTTGAGAATATCTTGTTTCCTTTAGAAATTGCAGGTGTTCCAAAAGAAAAACGCTTGGCACGAGCCAATGAATTAGTAAAATTAGTGGGTCTTGAAGGCCGAGAAGATGCCTACCCAGCTCAATTATCTGGTGGTCAGAAGCAACGCGTAGGTATTGCTCGCTCGCTAGCCAATGATCCAACACTGCTATTATGTGATGAAGCGACGAGTGCGCTAGATCCGCAAACAACAGATGAGGTTTTAGATTTATTATTGGATATTAACAAACGTTTAAATTTGACGATTGTATTGATTACCCATGAAATGCATGTCATTCGTAAAATCTGTGATAAAGTTGCTGTCATGGAAAGTGGCAAAATTGTAGAACATGGCAATGTAATGGATGTTTTCAAACGTCCAAAAGAAGAAGTGACTAAACGTTTTATTCGTCAAGATTCTAATGACGAAGAAGATACTCATCTCGTTTTAGAAGAATTGTTAGCCGAGTATCCAGATGGAAAAGTCGTGCGCTTAACCTTCCATGGTGAACAAGCAAAACTGCCAATTATCTCTAAAATTGTTAAAGAAGATGAAGTCGATTTAACCATTATTGAAGGGAACATCAAGAAAACGCAAGAAGGCGCGATTGGCTCTTTGTATGTTCAATTAATGGGGCAACCAGAAAAAATTAATCAAGCCATTGAGAATTTAAGGAAAATGCGCGTTGAAGTTGAGGTGATTACAGATGTTAAATAAAATAGATTTTTCAGCCTACTTGGATTTTTCAACTGTTGATCCAGAAAAAATAAAAACGGCAACCTTACAAACACTAGGTATGACAGCAGGTTCTTTATTACTAGTCTTTATCTTAGGTTTGGTGCTAGGTTTAGTCCTATATGAAACAAATGGAAAAAACACGAAACTCGCTAAATTCTTTTATTGGTTCGTGTCAATTCTTGTTAATGTATTCCGTTCAGTGCCTTTTATCATCTTAATTGTTTTATTAATCCCAGTAACTAAAGCTTTAGTAGGGAAAATAATGGGGCCTACTGCAGCTTTGCCAGCACTAATTATTTCGGCAGCGCCTTTCTATGCGCGGATGGTTGAAATTGGCTTTAGAGAAATTGATAAGGGCGTTATCGAAGCAGCAGAAGCCATGGGGGCAAATAAATTTCAAGTTATTTATAAAGTTCTTTTACCAGAAAGCCTACCCGCAATTGTTTCAGGTATCACTGTAACAGCAATATCATTGGTGGGCTACACAGCTATGGCCGGTGTAATTGGTGCTGGTGGATTAGGAAACCTCGCTTACTTAGAAGGCTTCCAACGAAATCAAATGGGCGTGACAGTCGTTGCAACCTTTATTATTCTAGTAATTGTCTTTGCAATCCAGTTATTAGGCGACTTCGCTGTTAAAAAAATCGACAAGCGTTAATTTTAAATTAACGACTAATAAAGTAGAAAATTGGAGGAAAAGAGTATGAAAAAAACAAGAATTTTTGGATTAATTGTGGCTTTAGTTTTAGTAGTAACGTTAGCGGCTTGTGGGTCAAACGGTGCTAAAGAGGATAAAAAAGCTAAAGATAACGTATTGAAAATTGGAGCAAGTAATATCCCACATGCAGTTATTTTAGAACATGTGAAGCCAATCTTAGAAAAAGAAGGCATTGATTTACAAATAACAACTTATCAAGACTACATTTTGCCTAACAAAGCCTTAGCTGATGGTGAAATTGATGCAAACTATTTCCAACATATTCCTTATTTCAATTTACAAGTGAAAGAAAATGACTATGATTTTGTAAACGCAGGGGCGATTCACATTGAACCACTGGGTTTGTATTCTAAACGCGTTAAAAACTTAGACGACTTAAAAGACGGAGCAACAGTAATTGTCAGCAATTCAACAACCGACTGGGGCCGTGTTATCAGTATTTTACAAGATGCAGGCTTAGTTAAAGTCAAAGATGGTGTTGACATAACTACCGCATCATTTGACGACATCGTTGAAAATAAAAAGAATTTAAAATTCACATATGAAGCAGATCCAGCATTGATGACAACCTTCTTGAACAATGATGAAGGGGATATTGTGGCAATTAACTCAAACTTTGCCGTTGATAATGGATTAGATCCTTTGAAAGATGCGATTGCTTTAGAAAAAACAAGTTCACCATATGCGAATATTGTAGCAGTTCGAAAAGAAGATAAAGACAATGAAAATATTAAAAAATTAGTTGAAGTCTTAAAATCAAAAGATGTAAAAGAATGGATTTTAAAAGAATGGAACGGCGCAGTCGTACCAGTAGACTAAATCACTTAAAATTAAAAGCAGAAAAACTCATTATTTTGGGTTTTTCTGCTTTTTTGATGTCGGATTTACTTGGTTTTCAAAATTCTATGGTAAAATAAAAAGATAGCGAATGAGGAGCGGAGGATACATATGAAACGGTTAATTGTCGAAGAAGTAATGAAACAAGAAAAAGCAAAACTCCTCTTAAAAAATATAAGTTTTGATGTCGAGGAAGCTGAAGTAGTTGGGATAAAATGTTCAATAGACGAAAGTCATCTTTTATTTGATTTAATTGAAGGAGAAAAAATACCAACAAGTGGCAAGATACAACGCCAGTTAACTAGTATGGAATCGGATCGAAAGAACGACGGATTGTATGAAAAATTAACAGTAGAAAAGTATCTGACTTTCTTTAATCGTCTAAATGGTCAGAAAATTGACTTAGCCAATTTAAAAGAATCTTTTGCCTTAATAGATTGTTGGAAGACTGCAATTGAAAAACTATCCCTTGCACAAAAGAAGCGAGTCGGCCTTTTAAGAATCTATAGCGCACAACCTGATTTAGTTTTAATCGAAAGTCCGCTAACGGATTTAGATAATGAAGGAATTGAGCTTTATATAAAATGTTTAGAGATATTCAAAAAAGAAGCTATTGCGGTGCTAGTTACGGCACCTTATTTAGAAGAGCTCATTTTGCTTAGTTCAAAAGTCTATGTGAAGCATGAATCTGGTTTAAATCAAGTTGATTTGTCAGAAGAAAAAGGGAACGATGAACCAACTTATTCAGCCAATTTACAGCCAAATGTCTTTAAAATATTATGTAAAATTGATGATAAAATGATTTTCTTTAGTCCGACAGAAATTGATTATATTGAGAGTATTAACGGTGTCAGTCAAGTTCATGTTGGTGGCGAAAGCTTTCCATCGGCTTTGACTATGACTGAACTTGAAGCGCGGCTCATAAAATTTGGCTTTTTCCGCTGTCACCGAAGTTATCTAGTTAATCTGCAAAGGGTGAGGGAATTAGTCAGTTATTCCAGAAATAGTTTTACTTTAGTCTTAGCAGATGAAATCAAAACAAAGTTACCTTTATCCAGAACTCGCTTAGAGGAATTAAAACTATTGCTTGAGATTTAAGTGGTTCAAGGGTGAAGAAAAGGACTATAAACATATGTTTTTTGAATTCTGGGAATGACTAGAATTATTGCCTGGGAAATACTTCTGGCAAGCATCTAATCGTTCCATTTAGGTTAGACACAGTTTTTTTGAATATCACAGGAGGAAAGCACAATGAGTAGTTCCATGCGAAAAATACAGACACTATTTATGTTGAAATTAGAAATGATTTTGAAAAATTTAACGATTATGCTTGGGCCGATTATGGCAATCCTATTTGTTTTTATCTTTAAAACAGTTGTGGAAGTGCCCACTCCAGGGGGAACACAACCAGAATCAGTAGAATTTGTTACAGGGTATATTTTACAGATAGGCGTTATATTTAATGTTACAATGACGGGCATTATGGCGGCTAGTATGCCTTTAGCAGAAGAAAAAGAAATGCAGACGTTACGTGTTTTGTTGAGTTCATCTGTTAGTAAAGTGGAATTTCTGATTGGAAGTTTGGCACCAGTCTTAGTCATTATGACAGCAATCAATTTTATTTTGATTCCAATTAGCGGTGTATTCGTTGGGAACATGCTAGTCTATCTATTAATTACCACCATAGTTAGCGTAATTACAATCATTTTAGGTTTACTTATCGGTATGAGTGCCAAAAATCAAATGTCAGTGTCGTTATTATCAATGCCATTTATGCTTATTTTGATGATGATTCCATTACTTTTTCAACTAAACGATTTAGCTGGTAAAGCTTCTAGTTTTATTTATACAGGCACATTAAATGAAATAATTAGCCGTTTGGCTCAAAATGATCCCAATCCCGTTTCTTTAAAAAATGGTTTGGTTCTCGTAGCTTGGTTCATAGTTGCAAGTGGAAGCTGTCTTTATTTTTATAAGAAAAAAGGCCTGGAATCAGAATAAAATCTCTTTACCTAAAGCCTAAAAAAAGCTATGATAGAAGATAGACTTTGAGAGTTAAAACTATTTTTATAGAAGGAGGAAGCTATGTTAAAACTGTTAAAAACAAAAGAATTTTGGTTAAATTGCTTATTTTTAATTGCTTTACTCGTAATTAATTTTATTCCATCAATTTTATTTGGTGTTGGTATAGGAATGGGTTTATCCAACTCGCCTTTCTTTCCATATGTTGTTAGCTTACTCTTTTTAGCTTCAGTAGCAATTATCGTAATGCTTGCGCTAAAAAGAAAAATAATTACCTTTAAATGGGACTTCTTAACCGGAAGAAACTTGGCAATCATCTTTATTGCTTTCTTCTTAATGAAGGTCGTATCTGTTGTCATCGCGATGTTTATGACGACAGATACAACGGCAAATCAAGAAGCGATTAATCAATTAACGAGTTCAAATTCAAGCCTTTTAATGGCCGTTATGATTGTGATTGCAGCGCCAATTAATGAAGAAATCATCTTCCGAGCATCTATTACGCAATTATTCTTTAAAAAGCATCAAGTCGCAGCTTTGATTGTGACATCTGTCGTATTTGGACTATTTCATGGCCCAACAGACATTCAAAGCTTCTTATTGTATAGTTCAATGGGAGCCGCGTTAAGTGCCGTTTATTTGAAAACAGGTCGCATTGAATGTTCAATCGCTTTACATTTCTTAAATAATGGCCTCAGCTTTGTTGCGATGCAGTTTATTTAAAATACCCGGAGGTAAAAAATGAATTTACAAGCACTACATCATGTGGCGATTATTGTCTCAGATTATCAAAAGTCAAAAGAATTTTATGTTGATTTACTAGGCTTTGAAGTGATCAGAGAGAACTACCGTCCTGAACGGAATGATCATAAATTAGATTTGAAATTTGGCAACAGCGAGCTTGAAATTTTCGCAATGCCAAATAATCCCAAACGAGTTTCAAATCCAGAAGCATGTGGACTGAGACATTTAGCTTTTAAAGTCGATGCTATTGAGGAAGTCATTGCTGAATTAGCTGCTAAAGGAATTGACTGTGAGCCGATTCGGATCGATGATTACACGAATGAGAAGATGACCTTCTTTTTCGATCCAGATGGTTTGCCACTAGAATTACATGAATAAAAAGAGGATTTGAATCATTATAATTAGATACAGCAGGAAAGGTCACCTATAAAATACTTCAAGCATAAGTAAGTTAAAGGAACTAAAATTTTATACAGTAATAAACGATACACAATATGTAGTGAGTTTAAAATATAGGTATGCAATTAGTGGATATTTGATATGTTAGTTATTTTGAAATTTGTAAAATATTCTAGTGTGGCTATCAAGTTGAAACACATCAAAAATAAAGTACTCAATATCAAACACAACAAAAATTTAGGTAAATATTGTTATTGTACTAAAGAAAGAGCTAAACTAATCATAAAGACTAGTTTAGCTCTTTCTTTTTTGAACTTTAAATATGAGGAGCGTCTCCAAATGTTGAAATTATTGGGAATTGTGTTGTGATAGATATTAATAGTGATTCTTCAATAGTCATTATAACAACCTCCTAACTTTGTAATAGATAAATAGATGTTTATACAATAATGCTATCTTAATAATACGAAATATTGTATGATTAATCAAGGAGATAAAAAAATATATATAAGAAAGGACTACATTATGGCTACAAAATTTGGGGAAGAAATTAAGAAAAAAAGGTTAGAAAAAGGATTAACTCAAAAAGAATTATCAGAAAATATATGTACTCAAGCTACAGTGAGTAATCTAGAAAATGGAGCAAGTGTACCAACTATTTCTATTTTGTTGAAGCTAGCTGATAGATTAAACATTGAATTCAGTGACATTTCCGATTATACGTTAGATAATGATAGTGGAAATAATCGAATTTTTAAAGAAGTTAGAGATCTTTGTAGTAAAGCTTTGCATAATAAAGCGTATGAATTACTTAAATCTAGCATTGAATTAGATAAGCTGGAAACTATTTATGAAAAAAAGCTTTATTATTATTTTATGGGTATAACTAGTTTAATGGGAGAAAAAAGCCAAACAGACGTGATTTATTATTTTAATCAAGTATTAACTGGCGAATCAGATAATAGTATTGATTTTATTGATGTTTCTGCAATGAATGGTATTGGCATAGCATACTCTTTGCAAGATGAGGATGAGAAAGCATTAACTTATTTTGAAAAATCATTAGATCAATTGGATGAGTTGTTTAGTTTAATTGATACAATAAATGATAGCCCAGAAATTGCAAAAACCTATTACAATTCAGCAAAATTTTATTCTAAGATTGGAGAATATTCTAAGGCTGTAAATCTTTGTAGTTTAGGAATAGAGTTGTTAAATAAAGAAGGATTGGCTTATCATTTAGATTTTTTATTTTATGAAAAAGCGTTTAATTTAATGAAATTAGATGAAAAAAATGATTCAGCAAAATTTTATTTACGTGCCATGGTAATGGCTGATATAAATGACAATGAAATTTTAATGGAAATAATAAAAAATAATGTCCTAGAATATGATATTGAAGAATATAAATACTATTAAAGGCCTTCAAAAATCTAATTAAGGAGAGACTATTAATGAATGGCATTATAATAGAGGATGATGAAAGAAAATATACGAGCCTTAAGGAAATATTTAATGCTATAAACGATGAGCAAAAAAAGTATAACTGGCTGATAACTGGTAGTGAGTATGCTCCTTCAAATAAAGATATGAAAAATTATGATAGACCATTTGAATGGATATCTGGAGAAGAACTTACTGAAAGAGCTAACTTTGATGATGGTTTTTGGGTTTGGGGTGTATTATCTGCCTTTAATAAAGATATTTCTAAAGAAGAAGTTTTGAAATATGACTTTCCGTATGCCAATGGGTATGTTGGTTTTTGGAATAATCCGTTGACTATTTAACATCCTTTAGCAAGTGTGGAGTTTGTAGAATGGGATAGTACAGCATTTTTAGCTATTACTGAAAACGAAAAAATTATTACAGGGTTAAAAACTAACTTTTCTTCAGCAAGAAATTTAATTGACTATAATAGAGAACCGTAACATAGGGTTAGCGTTTTTGGAAACAAAAATATGGAAAAGAACTGAATGAAACCTTTTCAAATAGACAGATGATAAATAGAAAGTGAATGCTGGCTTGTATAAGCTGAATATTGTGCAAAAAAAGGAAGACTGGACAAAATCATCCAATCTTCCTTTTTTTGTTTATTTTGTTGTACTACGTTGAATTAAATCCGTGAACAACTGTTGCATAACTGGATCTGTTTCTTGCATCAATTCTGGATGCCACTGCACAGCTACAACGCTTTGATCCTGATCCTTAGCTTCGAAAGCTTCCACAAGTCCATCAGGGCTCCATGCTGTCGCCACAAAATCAGAGGCTAAGGTTTTAACCGCTTGATGGTGATAAGAATTAACGGAGTAATTACTACCCATTAATTGACCAAGATGGCTCTGTTCATTAATTGTAACCGTATGAATTCCAATCTCTGGATGGCTAGCTTGTAAATGCTGAACCGTCCATTCCGGATAAGCACTTAAATCTTGGTACAAATTGCCACCTTGTGCGACATTTAATAGTTGCATCCCACGGCAAACAGCTAGAATAGGTTTCTTTTGTTTAAAAGCTTCCTTAATCAAAGCTAGCTCAAATACATCACGTTTAGGTGCTGTTTCTTCCAATTTAATACTTGGTTCCTCACCATATAAGTGCGGCGAAATATCTTGCCCACCAGCCAATAATAAACCATCAACTTTAGCCATGTATTCTTTGGCTTCAGCTGGATCTCCAACTGGGAAGATAATTGGGATGCCTTCCGCTTTTTTGACACCGTCCACAAATCCTTGAGGTGTGTACGTGACAAAATTGTCGTGAAAAACACTCGCATGCTTCGTTAAACTATTTCCTGCAATTCCAATCATTGGTTTCATCCTGCATATCCTCGCTTTCATCATCTCTATCAAGAGGAAATTTTTAATAGGAATAAGATTCACTTTTAAATTAAAGTCATTCTTATCCAATGCTTTATTTTACAACAGAATACTAAAAAAAGCTAATAAAAAGTAAGTGATGTAAGAAACCTAACAATAACGGCACTTAATTGATAAGAATTCTAAAGAAGTAATCAAAAATGCCATTTTTCGCGATTTATTTAGGTTAAATTAGCTTAATTCATTGCGAAAGATTCTCAGTTGGGCTAAAATAAAGGAAGGTCATAAAATTTAAATCGTAAAAATCACACATTTAGTTGTGTAAATAAAAGAGAGCAAAGGGGAAAATAAAATGGCAGTTTTAGAAGTAAAAGATCTACATGTCTCTATAGAAGACAAAGAAATATTAAAAGGTGTCAATTTAGTCATGAATACAGGTGAAATTCATGCAATTATGGGACCAAATGGAACAGGTAAATCAACTTTATCTGCAGCAATTATGGGACACCCAAGTTACGAAGTTACCCAAGGTGAAATTTTATTAGATGGCGAAAATGTGTTAGAAATGGAAGTTGACGAGCGTGCTCGTGCTGGCCTTTTCTTAGCAATGCAATACCCAAGTGAAATTGCCGGAATTACCAACGCTGAATTTATGCGTGCCGCAATCAATGCGCGTCGCGGAGAAGACGATAAGATGTCAGTAATGGACTTTATTAAAAAATTAGATAGCAAAATGGATGTTTTAGATATGCCAGAAGAAATGGCTGAACGTTATTTAAACGAAGGCTTTTCTGGTGGAGAGAAAAAACGGAATGAAATTTTACAATTAATGATGATTGAACCAACTTTTGCTATTTTAGATGAAATCGATTCAGGATTAGATATCGATGCCCTTAAAGTTGTATCAAAAGGCGTGAATGCTATGCGTGGCGACAACTTTGGTTCATTAATTATTACCCATTACCAACGCCTATTAAACTATGTAACTCCAGATATCGTTCACGTAATGATGAACGGAGTTATTGTTAAAACAGGTGGAGCTGAATTAGCAAAACGCCTAGAAGCAGAAGGCTACAAAGGCATTCGTGATGAATTAGGGATTGACATTGAATTAGATGAAGACTAAGGAGGATTCAAGATGAAAGAGACAAAATTTACAGACCATCTTGATGCCTTACGTGATTTTTCATTAAGTCATGCTGAGCCAGAATGGATGTTAGACTTACGTATAACTATGTTAAATAAAATCGCCGAACTAGATTTACCGTTCTTTGAGCGTGTTAAAATCAACCGTTGGCCTTTACTAGAAACACCTGAAATTAACCTTGAAACAGAAGCATTAATGCTTGCTGATGATTTCTTAGAAGTTGATAATGATGCACCAAAAATTGTACAAATTGGACGCCACACGGCTTTAGAACAATTGCCAATGGAACTGATTGAAAAAGGCGTAATCTTTACCGATATCTTTACTGCTTTAACAGAGCATCCAGAATTAGTTAAAGAAGCCTATATGCAATTAGCCGTTAAACCAGATGAAGATAAATTAACAGCTTTCCATGCAGCCTTTATGAATAGTGGAATCTTCTTGTATGTGCCAAAAAATGTCGTGATTGAAGAGCCCTTAGAAGCGTTATTTGTTCAAAATAGCCAAATCAAAGAAAACTTCGTCAAGCACGTTCTAATTTTAGCAGATACAAACAGCGAATTTAGTTACGTTGAAAAATATCAAACAATTGGAAATGAAAAAAACACAGCGAATATCGTTGTTGAAGTCATTACCAAGCCAGGTTCAAAAGTTAAATTTTCAGCTGTTGATCAATTAGGTGAAAACACAACGACTTACTTTAACCGTCGTGGCCATTTGCTAAAAGATTCAACGATTAACTGGGCACTAGGTGTTATGAATACCGGTGATGTTGTCGCTGATTTCGATTCTGATTTAATCGGAGAAGGCAGTCACAGTGAAGTCAAAATTGTTGCCATCAGTATGGGCAAACAAGTTCAAGGAATTGATACGCGTGTTACTAACTATGGCCGTCATTCAATTGGACATATTTTACAACACGGTGTAATCAGAGATAAATCAACCCTAACCTTTAACGGAATTGGACATATTATCAAAGGAGCAAAAGGCGCAGATGCACAACAAGAAAGTCGTGTCCTAATGTTGTCTGATAAAGCTCGTGGCGATGCCAACCCAATTTTATTAATCGATGAAAATGATGTAACAGCAGGACATGCAGCCAGTGTTGGACGTGTTGATCCAGAAGAAATGTACTATCTAATGAGTCGTGGTTTGCGTAAACAAGATGCAGAACGTTTAGTAATTCGTGGTTTCCTAGGTTCCGTAATCGCTGCAATTCCAATCAAAGCCGTGCGTGACGAACTAGTAGAAGTTATCGAAAGGAAGCTAAGCTTATGATTCTTGATGCTGAAGCCTTGAAGAAAGATTTTCCGATTCTATTTCAAGAAGTCAACGATGAACCTCTTGTGTATTTGGATAATGCCGCTACAAGTCAAAAGCCTCAAGCCGTTTTAGATGCTCTTTCAGACTACTATCATTTTGATAATGCCAACGTTCATCGCGGGGTGCATACCCTAGCAGAACGCGCAACAGCAAAATACGAAGCTGCCAGAGAAAAAGTGCGCCATTTGATCAAAGCTAGCGAAACAGCTGAGATACTCTTTACGCGGGGCACAACCACCAGTCTAAACTGGGTTGCTAGAAGTTACGGAGAAGCAAACATAACAGAAAGCGATGAAATTGTGATTTCCTATATGGAACATCACTCAAACATCATTCCTTGGCAACAATTAGCCAAACAAAAAAAAGCGACACTAAAATATATCGACTTAACCCCAGATGGACAGTTAGATATGACAAGTGCTAAAAAACAAATTACCGAAAAAACGAAAATCGTAGCCATTGCTCACGTATCCAACGTTTTAGGCGTAGTCAACCCAATCAAAGAATTAGTTGAACTAGCACATCAAGTCGGAGCCGTTATCGTTGTTGATGGAGCACAATCTGTTCCCCATATGGACGTTGACGTCGTAGACTTAGACGCTGATTTCTATGCCTTTAGCGGACATAAAATGCTGGGACCAACCGGAATCGGGATTTTATACGGCAAACGCCACCTATTAGAAAAAATGGAGCCAATCGAATTTGGCGGTGAGATGATTGATTTCGTCTACCAAAACGACAGCACATGGAAAGAACTGCCTTGGAAATTTGAAGCAGGCACTCCGAATATTGCTGGCGCCATTGGATTAGGAGCAGCTGTTGACTATTTAAATCAAGTTGGTTTACCTGCAATTCATCAGTATGAACAAGAATTGGTGGCCTATGTTTTGCCTAAATTAATGGCAATCCCTGGCATTACTATCTATGGACCAACTGATCCAGCCATTCGCACAGGAGTTATTACCTTCAACTTAGAAGGTGTGCATCCTCACGATTTAGCAACAGCAATGGATATGGAAGGCGTTGCTGTTCGAGCCGGACATCATTGTGCGCAACCTTTAATGAACTATTTAAAGGTCAACTCGACAGCTAGAGCTAGTTTTTATTTCTATAATACCAAAGCCGATGCGGACCGCTTCATTGCAGCCCTTTTGGCGACGAAGGAGTTTTTCAGTCATGGCGCTATCTAGATTAGATAATTTATACAGACAAGTCATTTTGGATCATTCCAGTCACCCGCATCATCATGGCGTCTTAGATCAGTCTACGAACCAAATTGAATTAAACAATCCCACTTGTGGCGATGTGATTCAAATTCAACTGTTAGTCGAAGACGAAACCGTCAAAGACATTCGCTTTTCTGGCAGTGGTTGCACCATTAGTACAGCCAGTGCCAGTATGATGACCGATGCAGTGATTGGAAAACCAGTCAAAGAAGCCTTAGCCTTATCCGAAGAATTTTCATTACTCGTTCAAGGCAAAGAGCTAACCAACCCTGATAGTTTAGGCGACGCCCAGATTTTAAGTGGTGTAGCCAAATTCCCAGCTCGTATTAAGTGTGCGACATTAGGTTGGAAAGCTTTAGAAAAAGCGTTAATCGAAGGAACAAATACAGGAATTGATGGCCATTTAGCGAGCCACTAAAATCTTAAAAAATAGAGAGAAGGAGCGATCTAACATGAGTGAAATACCAGAAGTAAGTGGAGTACCCGAGTTAGACGAATACCAATATGGTTTTCATGACGACGTAGAATCGGTATTTACAACCGGTTCAGGCTTAAGTGAAGAAGTCGTCCGTGAAATTTCCCGGGTCAAAGAAGAACCAGAATGGATGTTAGATTTCCGTTTAAAATCATTAGAACAATTCAACAAAATGCCGATGCAAACATGGGGACCCGATTTATCTGATATCGATTACGATGCCTTAACCTACTACAAAAAATCAAGTGGTGGAGCAGCACGTGATTGGGAAGATGTCCCAGATAAAATCAAAGAAACCTTTGAACGCATTGGAATCCCAGAAGCCGAGCGTAAATACCTAGCCGGTGCTTCTGCCCAATACGAATCAGAAGTGGTTTACCACAATATGAAAGACGAGTTTTCAAAACTAGGCATCGTCTTTACCGATACCGATTCAGCCTTAAAAGAATACCCAGAACTATTTAAAGAATACTTCTCTAAACTAGTTCCGCCAACAGATAACAAACTAGCCGCATTAAATTCAGCAGTTTGGTCGGGTGGTACCTTTATCTATGTACCAAAAGGTGTCCGTTGTGACGTACCATTGCAAACCTATTTCCGAATCAATGCAGAAAACATGGGTCAATTTGAACGTACCTTAATCATCGTAGACGAAGGCGCAAGCGTTCATTATGTTGAAGGCTGTACAGCACCAACCTATTCAACCAATAGTTTGCATGCTGCGATTGTAGAAATCTTTGTTAAAAAAGATGCCTATTGCCGTTACACAACCATTCAAAACTGGTCAGACAACGTCTATAACCTAGTAACCAAACGTGCCAAAGCATTAGAAGGCGCAACAATGGAATGGATCGATGGCAACTTAGGAGCAAAAGTTACAATGAAGTACCCAAGTATCTTCCTAGACGGCCGTGGCGCTCGCGGTACGATGTTATCAATCGCTTTCGCTAGCGAAGGTCAAAACCAAGATACAGGCGCTAAGATGATTCATAACGCACCAAATACTTCAAGCTCGATTGTTTCAAAATCGATTGCTAAAGACGGTGGCGAAGTGAACTATCGTGGACAAGTTACCTTCGGTCGGAAATCAGAAGGATCGATTTCCCATATTGAGTGTGACACGATTATTATGGATGATTTATCGAAATCCGATACGATTCCATTTAACGAAATTCATAACAGTAATGTTTCTTTGGAGCATGAAGCGAAAGTTTCGAAGATTTCGGAAGAACAACTTTACTATTTAATGAGTCGTGGGTTGAGTGAGCAAGAAGCGACTGAAATGATTATTATGGGCTTTGTCGAGCCATTTACAAAAGAATTGCCAATGGAATACGCCGTTGAATTGAATCGCTTGATTCAATATGAAATGGAAGGTAGTGTGGGTTGATTTTTAAATACGAGCTAGAATCGTTGATATATCAATGTTTCTAGCTTTTTTGTTTGCCTGAATATTAAAAATGACCAGCTTTTGACCAGCTTATTTACTGATTAGCCATCATATCAGCAAAGTCCTGACCAGTCTTCTTAGGCGCATTGTTTGTGATATGAACATAAATATCCAATGTGACTTTACTATTTTCATGCCCTAACCGATGTTGAACCACCTTGATAGATTCCCCTGCTTCTAGTAATAAGCTAGCATGAGTATGTCTGAACCCGTGCGGAGTAATACGAGACAATTTATATTTTTTTATGATATATCTTAACCAATCGTTCACGGTATTTGGAACGTACAAGGTGTTCTTAAGGCTTGTAAAAACATGTTGGTTATCTGAGCTAGTATTATAACCTAACTTAAGATAGTCTGTTCTTTGTTATATTCTCCAATCGTTTAAGATTGCCAATGTTTCAGTATCAAGTGATATAGTTCTTTTTGATGCTTTTGTTTTAGGTGTTTGAAGTATGATGTTCTTTTCTTATGTTCATCTATAGCTACAGTTTTGTTAACATGTAGTTCCTTGTTAAAAACATCAATATCTTTCCATTGTAAGGCTAAAGCTTCGCTTTTTCTCATACCTGTGTATGCTACCAATCTAAAAAAAGCATACTGTTTAGTGTTACCAAAGTTTTTGAAAGAATCTAGTAAGGTCTTTAATTCTTCTTTAGTATAGAACTTGCGTTGTTCTTCATGCTCCTTTCTACGAGGAAGCAGGGTACTTCTCATGACATTTTCAATATATTCCTGAGAAATGCCATAGCTTAAAATTTGAGCTGTTTGTTTTCTCATAGTGTCATAAGTTTTATACTTTTTATGCCAATTGTTCACCATTTTTTGACAATAGGAAACAGTAATATCAGTGATTTTCATCTTTCCAAATGCTGGTAGTATTTGGTTCTTAGCATATCTAACATTGATAGATATAGTAGATTTTTTTACACTTGAATGTTGGAAATCAATCAACTCTTCATATAAATCTTCAAAAGTCATGTCGCTAGCTTTTTTTTAGTTCCATATCTTATCTGTTATGCTAGCTCGTCATGTGCTTGTTGAGCTTCTTGTCTAGTTTTAAAGCCTCTACGTGTAGTATTTACTTTCTGACCAGTCCTTGGATCTGTGGCTACATGTCCTTTGAACATCCAAGCTATTTGACCGTTATTTTTTTGTACTTTGTTACTTTTACCATTTGTTTTCCTCCTAGATATTGGTCAATAGATATAGTCTATTGGGAGCAATATTTGAAGTAAATCTAGGTTTTAGCTTCTGCTTGCTTTAAGATGTTACGTTCAGTATCGCTCCATCTTAAACACCTCCATTAGGTTGATCTATATTTTGATGGGCTTATTAAAGAGCAAGAACTTAATAATTTCTATTATGAATTTTTGAATCGGATGGGAGAAACAATTCATCGCATTGAAGGGACTTGGAGTCAAACTACCATTGGGGATTCATTTGAAAACAGGAGACTTTTGTTGTTATATTGAAAATTTGACATTAGAACCATTAATAGCTTAGCTCGCAGAGTACATTCAGACAAATTTTATAGGGATATAGATATAAAAATAATTAAAAGTAATCAAAATAAGATTTGCAAAATTATAAATAAGGAGTTTAAGAGATTAGCGAAATTAAGATTTAATTTTACGAGTAATCATTTAAATTTAAAAGACACAGAACAGCTAGTGAAAATGTTAGAAAATAAAGGAATGAAAATACCGAAAACTATATTGCTGGGCGAGTGTTTAAAGAGATAAGAAATGATTATATATATATCATCGATTTTATGGAAAAATCAAAAGAACAGGAAGAGAATATCATAGATTTTGCTATAGAAAAATTATATAATTTACAACTAGAAACAATGTCGAATGAAGACCTAATAATTTTTAGTAATGGCTTATTTATTTTTTTGAAAAAATAAAAATAAAATGATTGTAAAAATATTACTTAGTAGATTATAATTCTATGAGTTAAGAGGTATATTAGGCAGATTTGAGGTAGAATAAAAATATAGACATCATACATAATAGAGAAAAGTAAAAGACCAATAATTAGGTTATCCGTAGTTATTTTTGAAAGCACACTATTTCTAGTGAGGTCGTTCAAAATAAAAACACCTATAAAAAATGCAAAAAAAATATGACGGTGACTAGATAATTTTTAGAGAATCGTAGTAGTAGATGAAAAATACTAAATAAAAAGAAACACAGAAAAAACGTTCCTAAAAAGATATTAGTAAAGTTTAATAAACTTGCTATAATACTGATATTATGAACTTTAAAGTAATTTTTTTTGTAATTAACTCAACTAAGTATTTTAATGAATCCAACAATTTATATACCACGTTCTAAGTGGACTGTTATTAGTCCCATTGTAACATGTTATTTCTCTAAAATTAAGAGAAATAGGACTTATTTTAGTCCCAAAGGTGTGTTAAACTTGAGAGAAGAAAATATTATTGATTGTAATATACGACGTATTCTTATAAAAAAGGGATGGGACAAACTGAGTTAGTTATTTTTTTGCAATTGAATAATGTTAAGATTATTAGAGAAACATTGGTAAATATTGAGAGTAGAAAACATTATATTAAATTGGAACAATTAAAGAGCATAAAAAATATTGGTAGTAGCGCCCGATGATATTCTGATTAAATAAGTAGGTTATATTGAGAAAATATTAAAAAAATAAAATTAGGAGGGGAATATTATGAAAAGAGTTTTTTTGTCACATAGCAGTAAACAAAAAGAAAGTTATTTAAGACCCGTAGTAAAGAAATTACAGGCAGATAGAGGGAAAGAAAGATTTGTTTATGATGAAGAAACATTTGAAGAGGGTTTGAAAAATGATGAATTGATAACGTCATGGTTAGAAAAAACTGATTTGTTTGTATTGTTTATTTCTGACGAGGCATTAGAATCGCCATGGGTAAGAAAGGAAATATTTGAAGCGAAAGAGTTGCAAAAAAGTGGATACTTGAACAAAATTTACCCTATTATTATTGATGCTCAAATTACACATGAAGATTCTCGTATTCCAGATTGGATGAGAAAGCAATATAATTTGAGACTAGTAAGTAAACCTTCAGTTGCAGCGAGAAAAATAATTAGCAGAATGACAGAGATATCATGGGAAAAAAATCCTAAGTTAAAAGAAATACAGCAATTATTTGTTGGTAGAAATGACATGATGCAGGAATTAGAAATAAGATTGGACTCATTTGATAAGTCTGCACCTAATACGTTAATTGCCACGGGTATGTATAGTATGGGGAGAAGGACTTTTCTAAAAAAAGGATTGACTAAGCTAAATTTTATTTCAGAAAGTTATTCACTTCCAACTATCAAGTTAGATGCACATCAGAGCATTGAGGATTTTATATTACTAATTAATGATTTCGGTATATCAAGTGTGGATATAAGTATTTTTAATTTGATGACAATGAAACAAGTAGAGAAGATTGATTTAGCTGTCCAAATGCTAATAGAAATTAATGATGCAAAAGATATACTGCTGATTATAGATGATGGTGCTATTGTATCTCCTATTAGAGAGATTAGTAAATGGTTTTTAGAAGTAAATAAAGCTATCTCGAATAGAAGCTCAGATATCTATATGTGCGTAGTGAGTAAATATAGAACTAATGTTAAGTCTTTATTTGATAAAGACTATATATATTCTCTTCATGTTCCGGAGCTTTCACTAAGTGAGAGAAAAGGGCTCTTGAAGAGATATTCTAAATTGATTAACCTTCAATTAGAACTTTCTGATATGAATTATATTTCTTCATTTTTTTCGGGATTACCAGAAGAAATTGTTTATACATGTGATGTTATCAAGGAAAATGGAGTTGGATACATTAAAGGTAAAACTGAACTTATTAGTGATTATTCGGATAGAAAAGTATCAAGAGTTATCTCAATATATGATGATAATGAGGAAGCGAAATCTTTATTATCACTAATAGCTCTATTTGATTTTGTTAGTTCAGATATGCTTAAAGATATTATAGGAGAAGATGTAAAATATCTTGCACTTTTAAATGATTTTTTTGCACAAGGGATATGCGACAATATAGGAAGTAATGGTGAGTACTTAGTTTTAAACTCAGCAATAAAAAATTATGTATCAAGACAGAGAATTCCGTTAACTAAAAAATTTAAAAAAGGTATACAAAATCATGTAAAAGATTTTGTTGTTAATTATGAGGAAAATGACGAAGGTAGAGATGTTGCAGATGTGTTTTTCTCTCTAAAAGAGAGTTTAATATTGGGGGAAGATTTAAATACTCATATGCTTATTCCGTCTCATTATTTGAAATCAATGAAGGAACTGTATGATAGAAGAAATAGTGATTTGGAAGTTATTAAATTAGCAGATGCTATTTTGGAACAAGAAGAATTTATGGATAATCATATTATAAGAGAAATCAGATATTTTTTATGTTCCTCACTCGCAAGAATGAAGGATGATAGATTTAAATCAGAGGTCCAATTTATTTCCGGGGCGGAGCATAATTTTTTATTTGGCTTTTATTATAGACATGTTGGAAAAGATGAAGAAGCTGCGGATAGATTAAATAAGGCTTTGAATGAGAGGCCAAGATTTTCGAGAGCAAAAAGAGAGTTAGTAACAGTTTATAATAGTTTAGATGAATATGATAAAGCATATGAATTAGCAAGAGAAAACTATGAAGAAAACAGATCTAATGAATATCATATACAAGCGTATTTTCAAGCGCTGTCATCAATGAGAAATTTGAAGATGAGTAATACTGAAAAGAAAAATATTATGAACCAATTGTTGGAAGATATGAATAAAATTGAATCTGAAAAAGCTAAAAATATGTATTTAATAATGTATGCAAAGTATTATTTATATATTGAAGAAGATATTGAAATGGCAAAAAAATATGTTGAAGAGGCGAACGAAGATTCTCCTGATAATATGTATGTACTGTTGTGTCAGTTTGATATTTATGAAAAGGCTAATGATATAGATAAATTAGGGGAAATAATAAAAGCAATTGAGAATAATATAAAAAACTCACGGAGTAAATATTTCAGAGAATTCAAAAAATGTCAAGCTCTATATCAAGCTAAAATCGGTAATATTTCAAATGCACGAAGTATTGCCAAATCATCTTATTTACCTGAAAATAGCAAACAAATACTTCTAGCTAGAATAGATAAAATGGTAATTCTTTAAAAAAATTGACGGATAATAATAATTTCTAAAACGATACATTAGAGGTAAGAAGATATGGATAGCACAACTGAAGTTTATATTATAGGCTGAGGAATGGTGTTATACTAAAACCATTTTAAATGGCTAGAAATCGAATTAAAATAAAAATTTACTAGTAAAATAAACTGAATTGCTATTGGAGTGGAAGGATATAGAATTCCATAGAGGAATTTTTTATTTTAAATCAATCGAATATCTCGATATTTTAGTATGCAATGAGGATATTTGATTTTTGAAATAGCTCCTCAAAAACGTCAAAATACTAAATGCATATCAAATGCTATTTGGTTGTAACTACCTGATGTTGAATGTTTCAAAGTTGATAAGTTATAACCATTGATATCAAGCCCCTCTGACTATCAATAATTGATTGGAAATAAAAAAAGGTTCTGTGGGATAGTCATTGAACACAAGCTCTAAGTGTAGAAATATCAGGGTTGTTTGTCAAATGATGTGGATAAAGGTTATTGTCAAATGCTGTAGATGAGTGATTGACTAAAGTCTTAGACGATCTGAACTGATTGTGGTTCAGATCGTTTTTTCTTTACTTATAATTGAGGAAGATTCAGTAGCCATAGGCTGTACGTTTGATCACTTTTTTTATTGATACTCCCTTCCGATGGACCATTTGATAGCTTACTTTGAAATGTTTTTTTATCCTCTCTTCATGTTTTCTCAGGGTTCGTAGTGCAGTCGACATATAGTCAGATATCTGTTCTTGGGGGCTGGAAAGAATAGACTCTAGTAAGTTACTATTGTTTTGATTTATGCATAAAGTAGGTCTTGATAACAGTTATAGGTTGCTTTTAAGGTGAAATTTAAGGAAAGTAAATAGTCGGAAATTTCAGAATGGGCATGATTTTTCTAAAGAGTCGGTGATACTGATAGTCTGTATAATTTACTTTCTGAGAGTCTTCTAAATGTAATTTCCAATACCGTTTCAGCTTTCTATAGTCCTTCGCTTCTTCTGGTTTCCACCGTTTAAATTGGTTCATAAGCCGAATCCGGGTTTTATTTAAAGCGATAGTGAGTAATTGAACCAAATGAAATCGGTCAATGATGATCTTCGGATTAGGAATGAGTTCTTTGGCGAGTGTAAAATAACCTGCATTCATATCCACCACAATAGATTGAACCATTGAACGTTCCTTTAATGAATAATGAAGAAAGTGAGCTCTCAAGGTAATTAGTTTTCGATCTGGAAGAATGTCAATAAGACCATGCGTTATGGCGTCATAGTAAATAAAACTCATTTTTTCCTCCAATCGTTTCACCGTTTTAAATTCGTCAAAACAAAGATGGAAAGGTAATGAATCGAACCCATTTAAACAGGTTTTCCCACACGCCACAAGTACTCTGAGGACAGTTGTATCACTAAATAAAATGACGTTTCGCAATGTTTTTTCTTGAGCTGTTATCTTCTAGCTCAAAGGCAACAGATTGTTTCACTCGATTGGAAATGAAATAATTCTTGGTAATCTCCATTTTTATTTTCGATGTGAGAAAGCCATCTTTAACAATGGAAAACTGAGTATTTAAACAACCACAACGTTTACAACAAGCGGGTTTATAGGTGAGTGTGGCATAAATAAGTTTTGTTCTTCTTCCTTTAATTACACGCTCCTCACAATAATTTTCTGGAAACGAGATATTTTTATCTTTTAAATCAATTAGAGTTCGGATACAATGGGTAAGGGACATATGAATTTTCCTTTCAGAGTGGTTTTGGCCGACTTTATTCTATTGGAAAAATTCACATCTATTTTTTATACAAAAATAGATGTGAATGAAGAATCTCTTCATCCACACCAAAAATTATACAACCTAAACATTGTTAAATAAATGTTTGTAGCTTTTTTATTTAGAAATTTTTTGATAATACAGTGAATTATTTAGTGAAATCAATTAGTTTAGCGTCGACAAGTTTGCTATAATGACATTAGTAAGTATTTTTAGCTATTTAATTTGATAATCTAATTATTTAAGAAAGGTGGGTCTTAATCTTAATGACTAATTGGTTAATTCCATGTAATCCTTTAAAGTATGATGTAGAAGGGGTTTTTCAAGAAATATCTGAGATTGATTGGAAGCAAAGTAATCCTATAAAATATGCTGAAATAGGAGATAAGGTTTATATTTATATAAGTAAGCCAGTACAGGCTGTAAAATATTATTGTGAGGTTATAAGTGTAAATAAAAAAGAATCTACTATTGATGATAGCTCATTCGTCATGGAAGGTTCAACATATAAGAATTATGGTCGCTATATGACATTGAGATTGATAAAGAAAATGAATGAGCCTGTAAGAATAGATGAATTGAGTGAGATTGGTATTAGACCTCCTCAAGGACCACATCGTCTCAAACCAGAGATTACGTCTCTTTTTGAAGAGTATATTAATATTGATGAAGTAATTGAAAGTGTAGGGAAAGATTTTCAAAGTATTGTTTATAAAGAAGGAAAGCGAATAGGTTTATATACTTATTGTTACGAGCGTAATCAAAAACTGAGAAAGAAAGCTATTGAAATACATGGGACAAGATGTTTAGGATGTAGATTTAGTTTTTTAGAAATGTATGGAGAATATGGGGAAGATTATATAGAAATTCACCATACCAAACCTTTAAGCAGTATCAAAGAAGAAGTTATTGTTAATCCAGATACTGATTTAGTTCCATTATGTTCAAATTGCCACAGGATAGTTCATAGGAGAAAAGAAATTTTAACTATAAACGAGTTGAAAATGCTAATAAAACAAGCAACAGAACGATTTTAAATTTTAAGTGTATTTATTTTTTATTTCTTGATAGGAATCTAAATTTAGTATAATAAAGAATAAAAGTCGAATCCTGATATATCTATATTTAAAGTCTATTAAAAAAAAGCATCCTAACATTGGAAAATGTTGAGGATGCTTTTTAAGAAATGAGTTTAATTTTTATTATTCATAGTTCACTAATTCAAATACCCCTGCAAGTGTTCTGCAGTATAAGAACCAGTGGCTTCCAATAAATCAATTGGATACCCTTGAAAAAGCACATTACCTCCTAAATTTCCTCCGCCTAAGCCCATATCAATAATCCATTGCGCTTGGCTAATAATTTGCAGGTTATGCTCTAATACAATTAAAGTTTTATTTTTTTTTCAGAAGTTTTTTGAACAAAGATAGCAAGTTCAGCACATCAGCTTCATGTAGTCCCGTGCTAGGTTCATCTAATATCAGTAAATTATCCGTAGTTTGATGAATTATTTTAACAATTTTTAATCGTTGAAGCTCTCCACCTGAAAATGTATCTAAAGACTGTCCCAATTTTACATAGCCTAAATTAACGTCAATTAAATTTTGAATAGCTTCTTTTAATGATGGATCATCAAATAAATCAACGGCTTCCCCAATTATTAACTGCAAAATATCATAAATAGACCTAGCATGCGAGCTTACAGATAACGCTTCTTCATTATATCTTTTCCCATGACATTTCTCACAAGGTTGCTCTACATCGCCCATATAAGTCAAGTCCAATTTTATATAGCCTTTCCCTTTTTAAGCCTTCAATGATTGTTGTCATGCCTAGAATATCTTCTGGATGAAGACCAACACTAGGCTCATCGAAAATGTACAAGACATCTGCAAGGGCGCTAGTTAAATGCTTGGTCATTTTGATTCGTTGGGATTCGCCACCTGAAAGAGTTGAAGTCGGACGATTGAGAAATAAATAGCTTAATCCGACAGTCATTAAGCTTTCTAATTTTTTGATTAAATCTTTAAGAACAATTTCAACACTAGGGGAATCTATTTGGTTGACAAAGGAAATTAAGTCAGAAATAGGCATCATCACGCAATCTGCAATCGATTTTCCGTCTATTTTGGCAGAACGAACCAAATCATTGACTCTTGTACCAAGGCATTCAGGGCAATCTTCCACGTGCAGGATTGTGTTAAGCTGAGACGCATATTTAGGATCTTCTTTTTCGATAAAACTTTTAGTAATTCTGGGAATAACCCCAATATAAGTGGATGTTTTTGGCCATTGTTCCGTTGGGTGAATAGGAGCACTTCCAGTATTGTACAAAAAGAAATTCGCGTTCATTTGTTGTAAAGTCATTAATTTTTTTATCATTATCAAAGTTTCCTGTTTCAGTATATCTAGTTAAACGCCAGCCACCTGGTTGAAAAGTCGGAAAATTGATGGCACCTTCATTCAGTGATTTATCAAAGTTGATTAAATGGTCTAAATCAATTTCTTTTGACTCGCCTAAGCCTTTACATAGTGGACACATGCCTTGAGGATTATTAAATGAGTAAACCATGGAGTAGCCGATAAAAGGCTCAGCAATTCTTGAAAATAACAACCTTAAACTAGTATAAATATCCGTCACTGTGCCAACTGTTGAGCGGGCATTCCCACCAATTTTTTTCTGATTAATGACAATAGAGACAGGTAAGTTTTCAATTTCATCCACAACAGGTTGAGCATAATGAGGCAGCAATTGTTGAATATAGCTAGAGTAGGTATCATTTAGCAAGCGTTGGGACTCGGCTGCTAAAGTGTCAAAGATTAATGAGGATTTTCCTGAACCTGAAACACCAGTTGCAACGGTTATTTTGTGTTTAGGAATAGTTAGTGAGATATTTTTAAGGTTATTTGTTCGTGCACCTTTTATAGTAATAAAATCACTCATGAAAGCCCGTCCTTTCTTCTTTAAGTGCATTAGAAAATTTGCTTGAGAGTTGTGCAAACTTTATCTTTTCTTCTTCTGTAAATATGCTGTCTGCTAATTGTGAAAGTTGTTGATGCCCTAAATTGATAGTTTGAAGAAATTGTTTGCCACTATCAGATAGACTTGTTATGAGTTCACGTCCATCTTTTTCACTTGGTTTTTGGATAATATATCCTGTTAATTTGAGTTCTTTTAAAGCTTTAGAAAGTTTGGTACGGCTAATACCAAGGACGATACTAATTTCAGAAGGCAACTGCTCTTCTTTTAAAGATAAGTGGTGCAAAATATCATATTGAAGCCAACTAATATTTTGTGGATTTTTCATATTTCTTTCCGCGACAAGTTCACACTGCAAATCGATGAGTGCATTTGTTAATAAAGTCATACTTTTCACCTCGGATATAATTTCTATATAGAAACTATATCTTATTTGCAATTAAATTTCGAGTAAGTCTGTTTGTGGGTTAAGCAATTAAATGATAATAATTATTTATCTATTATTAAACATATAGTTATGTTAAAATTATGATAACTAGCGTGTAGTATAAGAAAGGAGTAATAAAAATGAAAATCAAGGAAATTATACAGGAAAATTTAATTTTACGGATAGTTCTCTATTTATTGATAGGCATCCCTGTGGGTTTATTAATGATAGATAACGAAATAGTGGCAGGTTTAGGAATAATGTTATTATTCTTAACTGCACTTAAAACGGAGAGTTCCAAAAAAAGAAAACCGAAAAATAAAATTTAGCAGGTAATTTATGCCTAATTAAATCAAAAAGAAGTTTTATAATATGGTTGTCCATTTGCAAATGGAATAGAGGTTTTGAAGAAACCTTTAAGTATTCAACATCCCTTGGTCAGTGCTGAAGTGGTAGAATGGGATGGTTTAGTATTTTTAGCTAGTACTGAAAAAAATATAATAGTTTTGAAATTAATTTCTTTTAAACGGAAGATTTGGTTTGTGTATAATAATGAACCAAAGAATCAAGTGGTTAAAAAGTCTATTTATAAGTAGAATGGGCTTTTTTATTTATCAAATTAATTTTAGAAATTCACATAAAAATGTAGGGAAAATCATTAAACATAAAATTTGAAGTTAACTTCAAATAATGTTAAAATTAACATTGAATAGAAGTTTACTTCAAAGGAGTGATAGAGATGTTTCAAAGACCTACTTACCTTAAGCAACTTATCCAATTTAAAGATTCTGACTTCATAAAGGTTATTACAGGAGTACGCCGTTCTGGAAAGTCAGTCTTATTAATGCTTTTTAAGGAATACTTACTACAAGAAAATGTACCTGAGGATCACATCATTTACATGAATTTTGAAAGCTTTGACTATCAGACAATTACAACTGAAGAAAAATTTCGTGAAAAATTGAACGAATTGATCCCAAAAGATAATGAAAAAATTTATTTGTTGTTTGATGAAATTCAAGTTGTGGAAGGTTGGCAGCGAGTTGTTAATGGTATTCGAGTTAGTTTCGATAGTGACATCATCATTACAGGATCAAATGCAAATATGCTTTCAGGGGAGCTAGCGACACTTTTAAGTGGACGGTATATTGAAATTCCAATTTATCCATTCTCTTTTCATGAATTTTTAAGCATAAAAGGCATTGAAGCAGATTCTCGTAAAGTAGATGGTGCTTATGTGGAATATGAAAAATATGGTGGATTTCCTAGTGTTGTCATTGCAGAAGAATCCATTAAAGATACTATTTTATCTGGAATTTTTGATACAATCGTTTTAAATGATGTTGCGTTAAGAGCAGGTGTAAAAGATCCTACAGCCTTAAAATCAATCATTCGCTTTTTGTCAGATAATGTGGGTCAGTTAGTTAATGCATCAAAAATTGTAAATACTTTAAAAAATGAAGGTGTTGATACAACGGTTCATACTGTAAATCGTTATTTAGATTTGCTTGAGAATGGCTATTTATTTTATCGAGCCAAACAATATGATATTCGTGGACGAGAATACCTTAGAACTAATGGGAAATATTTTATTGTAGACTCTGGATTACGTAGAAATGCTGTTGGTAGAAAAGATGGTAATTACAGTAATCGTTTAGAAAATATTGTTTTTATAGAATTAAAGAGAAGAGGGTACACGGTAGATGTTGGCAGACTTGATAGTAAAGAAATCGATTTTGTTGCTAGAAAACTAGATGAGACTCTTTACGTACAAGTGGCATACGAATTACCAAATAATACACATGAAACGGATAACCTTTTAAATATCAAAGATAATTATAAAAAAATAGTGGTAACGGGTAGATATCATGATGTGGAGCAAATAGACGGTATTCCAATTATTTATATTGCAGATTGGTTATTGGCAGAGTAATCAATTAACTTTGTTAGGGTGGTGTACAGATGGAAAAGATACAGGTTAACTATGAAGAAATGTATAATAGATCAGACGAAATAGAGTTTTTGAAAAAGCAATTTGAACAATATAAAAAAGAAGCGTATTTTTTTAATAGTTCGGCAGAAGAGATTGCTTTTCTCTATAATTTAGGTTTGTTCTTTTCAGAACATCATGAAAAAAATATTGATTTGAAACATGAGGAGTATATTCAGTATATATTTAGAAATGCAAATGATTACTACTATTCGATATACTGTTACTTACAAGGAATAAAGATTTTTGAAAATAATCTAGATACTTTGGGATACGATGAATCATTCATTGATGAAATAATGAAAAGGTGTTACGTGAACTTAGGAAATGAGCTAAGCAACCATTACAGAACGATTGATGCCTTACACTATTTTAACAAAGCACTATTACTTGATTATAACTTTTCAATGGCTAGAGGTAATCGAGCATTTTGTTTAGAAAAACATTCACCATTCATTGGTTATAATGAACAAGACAAAGTGTTCAACTATATACACGATGAGTACTGGGCAATTGACATATCTGAGGTAGAAAACGGAGAAAGGTTATTTTTAACAAGTATGTTACGATATGATACTTTAAAAAAATCTTATTTAACTAGCCTTACTCAAGGTAAAGATCCACAGTACAGTCCCTTAAATCTATTATCGTCAATTGATTACAAAGAAGAAAGCTATGAAACCTGGTCTGTAAAGAATATCTTGTATTTAAATTTTTTAAATGATTATTGGAGTTTTGAAGAAGCCAAATTTGATATAAATATTGATGACTTTTGTTCAGAGAGAAAAGTACCCGAAACATCTAAGGAGATACTTAATAATATGATAAACAATTTCGTCTCATTGAGAGAAGATTTTTATAAAAATATAAACGACGACGATGAGAATTATTACAGATTAGCAAACATTTTTTGTTCCTCATTTTCTTTTTTTGATAAGGTATCGTTTTTCTTGTATAAGCATTTCGAACTAATTCCACCAAATAATAATGAGCGAAGAGTTAACATGAACAGTATTTGGAACTGTATAAATTCTGAAGGATACAAATTACTGGATCATAAAAATACTTTTCTTTTTAATCTTTATTGGATGAGGAAAGAATATAGGGACGAAAATGATTTAGAATTAAGAAATTTTTTGTTACCAGATGCTCAAGAATTATCAGACTATCGAAACTATTTGGAACATAAAGCTTTTTCTTTTAATGAAAATTCAGAACTTTATTTTATAGATCCTCAATTGTTAGAATCAAAAACATTGAGGTTAATGCAATTAGTTAGAAATATGATTCTTTCAATAATTGGTTTATTAGATATCGATAGTAAATTAATTGATAAAAAATCTGGAAAGAGGGATATTAATTTAACATATCTTAGTTATCAATTATTTTAAGGTGAAGCATACTAATATGTTAACGACGATTTAAATTTAACCTAATTCATAAGTGTGATTGATAGTCAAAAAAGATACAAAATTTTAGAATTGTTTAATATAAAATAGAAGGAGGTTACAGTAATTATGGAAGAACTATTAAATTCTAATGGAGTGATTTTGATAAATAGTTTTATTTACTTTACTTCAGAAGAGAAAAAAGAACTAGAACAAAAATTTGAAAAAAATAATATGAAAATATTTTACTTGGAACAAAGAGGCATTCAAAATTCTATTTTTGAGGGTATGGAAATCATACTGAATAATAATTTATTCAACATGTTAGTTGGTGGATTACTCATGCCAGTAGCCTATGATATTTTAAAAACTAGTTTAGTTAGCATTGTGAATAAAATTAAGAATAGTAATGGTAAAATTGTACGTGCTCATAGAGCTGCTGAGTCAGTAAATGCTGTGATAAAAATTAAAATGGATGCTGGGGAAATAATAGCTTCAATTGAACAAGAACTTTCAACTGAAGAGGTTGAAAAGTATATACAAGCATTTGTTAAAGCGTATGAAATTGCTAATAATACTCCTAATGGGAAAAATCAATACTTTATTGTAGATAAAACATCTGATAATAATCTGGAAATTTTAACTTTACCCGATTATTTGAAGAAGCATAATAAAATTTGAGTGAAAAATACTTTTATATTTAGAAGTTTACTTCAAACTGATACATCATCATAGATGATATAATTGTCATATGTTACCTAAAAATGGTATTAAATTTCTATTAAAAATGAGAATTTAACTGAAAAGGATTTCTTTTGAATAACTAATTATATTAGTATTCATTCTAGCTCGCATATATTTTCTTACTAAAATTTTCAAAAATATCCATAGTAACATATTGAAATAGTTCATAACTAACTATAATTAGCAAAAATTAACGGGATACAACAGTATTCACTAGAAAAACAGAATGCTGTTATATCAACGTTTAGAGCCCCGTAGAGCAATCAGAAAAAGCTAACTTTCTGCTGGAAGGTAGTGTGGGGTGAAATCCTTTTCAGTACTAGAAACGTTGATTTATCAATGTTTCTAGTGTTTTTTTGGTAACGATTTCAATATTCATGGAGGTATCAATTGGGAAAGCAAATTGTTGTTGATGATAATAGAGAATTACTGAACTGGGGAAATCAAATTAACTGACAATAGATTGGATAGTTAGATAAGAAACAAAGCTTTCTCTGTCTTCATTCATGATTTTAGGAAGCCATAAGGGTTCTTACCATCAAATGTTTTTTGTGACATAAATCATGTGATGAAAACAGGGATGCCTAGATACTTTAAAAAAGCCCCCTCTATGAGTGATAGAGGAGGAAGATTGGAAAGCATCATTACTGTGAATAGGGATAGGACGAACGAAGTCATTTGGGTGAAAGTGACGGGGAAGGGGAGCTGTAGATCATTGATAGCGTAGATTACTTTTTCTACGTTCCAAATGCTGGTGTAGCTTTTAACTTTTTTCATATTTTCATACCTTACTTGGTATAATAGTAATGATAGAAAATGAATTTGAGAGGGTTGGTTTCATGAATATAATTGATATTTTAATTTGGGGTGTGTTTATGACGTTTATTGTTATTAACTTACATAAAGCATACGAAAATAACTGGTACAAAAAATGGATAACGGGACGACTACATGGAGAAAAAATTAAATCTCCGGTAATGGAAAGAAGAGAATTTTACGAAAAATTTTATTCTGAAGAAATAAAGGAGATAAAAAGAAAAATACAGAGAAGGGTACTAAAAAAACACCTAGAAAGAATAAAGTCAAAAATTCAAGAATCATTCAATCTAGAAACAACAAATTCAAAATTAATTTTTTTAGCTACTTGTTTAATAATTTTACTGAAATTGATAAATATATCGCCTTGGGTTAATTTTTCACTGATATTGATTAGTCTCACTATTTTTAGTTATATTGCTTATGATAAATTAATGAACTTTGTAAAAAGAGATCCTAGGGGGAGTATTGGGTATCTTATAATTTTTCCTTTGATGGGTTTTGCTTATACCTTTTTATTTCTAGTTGTTATTGATGATGAGATAATAGCGTTGCCTATGTTAATTCTTTCAGTATATTTCATGATAGTTACATTAGTATTTGCAATTAATATATCGAATGTTGTTATTAAGCCTAAATTAATCAAATTACTCTATACTCTATTATTATCTACAGGAATTCTTTTTATGTCTTATTTTGCCTTTGGCTATGCATTGTACATTTTAGAATATGGAGTAAACAATACAAATATATTTATTAATACGGGTTACAAAGAAATCGTTGAGTTTTTTTCATTTGTAATAGCGTATGGACAATCTACTATTCTAAAAATTCCAGAATTAGTATTTATCAATGAAGAGTCTGCTAATAATATTGAGCCAGTAAAAGCCTCTATTTTACAAGTACATATTATCGGGGCTGCATATTTATCAATTCTTACGTCATTAAATTTTGCTTATCTTTCACGAATTATTTTTCAAGAAAATGAGGAATCTATTGGGCAAAGAAATAGTAAACCAAAAGCCAATTTATTTACTAAACGCTGGTAAATAAATTGGCATATAGTCAAAGATTTTATGGAAAGTTATCAAATAGCTTAACTTCTTTTCCGTTAAAATCTTTTAATCTAAAAAAGGTTAGCCTTAGTTCACTGTTCCTTCTCTGTACTGGTTATTGAAATCTTTTTCAGTCATGTAGTATATATCAGTATACTTATAGAGTAAGTCATAGGGCCTGCAAATATTTATTTGCTTCCCTTCTTTAAAATAATGGCCTAATAAAGTGTTATTTCGAATGTTAGTTATGCAACAAATTTTGTCATCTATCTGGATAATTGGGCATTCTCTATTTAATATATAGCGCTTTGCACCAAAATACATGATAATCATCAGGCTTACAAAGCTAATTAAGGTACCCAAAAGATAGTATATATTTAAAAATGAATCAGCAGGACTTCTTTTTAATTGATATCCCATAAAAAACACAATAGTGAATCCAATAAATAGAATTCCTAGGAAATTTTTAAAATAGACATCGTCTCCAAGTAATAATGACTTCCTTACATCGATTGTAAGGGTAACATAAACACAGGAAAACATAAATGCTAATGCTGTCCCAGAAAGAAAAAATTGTATAATTGTCTCGCCCATATTGTTCCTCCAATAAAAAGTTAATTAAGTTAAGCATAAACAAAAAACTTTTTAATGTAAATACTTATATGGTTTTACTGGCCTAAATATTCAAATATCCCATGTGAAGTCTCAAGGAAATTCCCTTCAATTTCCATATCACGTCCCAAAGCATCATAATCAATTTAATTTTGCAAGTTACTTGGCACCTCCCCCAGCATCCCAGTTTCTTCAACATAATATTGGGCTACTTCCCCCATATCATTTGTCCTTTTGTAAAACAGCCCCAAACTAACATCAAAACTAACTACAATTGGCAAAAAATAACAGGATTAAACAGTATCCGTGAAAAATCTGAAATACTGTTATAACAACCTATAGAGCACATTGAGACCTACGGAAACTCCAATCAGTCTCCTGGGAGGGTCTGTGGGGTAACCTTTGAACAAAATCTCTAAGTATTGGTATATCAATACTTAGAGATTTTTTGTGTTGTTAAAAAGTAACATACGATGGGAATCTTTCGTCAATTTCTTTTACTTTCTCTGGAGAACTATAAGCTTAAATGTCGATCGTTATTTTAACGTATTTATGTCCCAAGCGTTTTTGTACTTCCTTGATACTTGCTCCTGATTCAAGTAATAAAATATAATAATGGTAGCTCCTGTTATAAAGTAGTTGTTTTTGACGACTGTGCTTTATTGTAATTAGTAGCTATCTTTTTTGAATTTTAAGTAAACTAAAAAAATGTTTGACAACGTTTTCTTTTAATGCTAAAGTAGGTTCATAAGTTAGATACAGGAGTGTTACTGATACGATCAGGCACCACCAAGTCAATAATAACGTTAAGGGATTCCCTTATTCATTTTGCGATGAAAGTTATTTACGATGTTGGTGTTTTTTTCTGTTTTTGAAGGGGGAAACCGAATGTTGACTGTTGTGAAATCTTTAAATAATAATATCATATTAGCTGTTAATAAAGTGGGCAACGAGTTAGTAGCATTTGGAACTGGCATAGGATTTAAGCGGAAAAAAGGTGACCAAGTACCGATGGAAGAGGTGACTAAAGTTTTTCAATCCGGAATGAACCATCAAGCCAGTCGATTGTTAGAAGGATTAAGTCCAGAATTATTAAGTGTCACTGAAAAAATGATTAGCCTAGGTGAGAACAAATTAAATTTAGACATAAATTCATCCTTACTTTTTACTCTTGCAGATCATTTAAGATATGCTATTGAGCGAAAGGAACAAAAGATAGATATTGATACACCTTTCCAGTGGGAGATACCTCATCTATATTTTAAGGAGTATGAAATCGGCATAGAATCGTTGCAGTTAATTCAAATAGAACTTGGGATTGAACTACCAACTACTGAAGCTTCATTTATTGCTTTGCATTTTGTTAACGCTCAAATGGATAATCAATCGATGAATCAAACGATTCGTATGACAACGTTAACCAAAGACATTGTTAAGATTATTCAAGCATGTTTCAATATAAATTTGGATAAGACGACGATGACCTATTCTCGCTTTATTACTCATTTACGCTATTTTATTGCAAGACAAGAATCGGAAAAATTGCAGAGTGCACCGATGGATAGTACGTTAAAAACTATTATTCAAGAACGATATAGTAAAAGTTATGAGTGTGGTTTAATGATTAAAGATATGTTATTAAAGGTATATGGATGGCAAATTTCGGAAGATGAGCTAGTGTACTTAGTCATTCATATTGAAAGAATAATTAAATAACGTTTTGTCTATGGTGTGTTACTGAAAACAGGCATTAACCTAAACAAAAATGTGCAAAGCTTAATTTTATCATTAAGTTGGCAGATTTTTGTTTAGGTTTTTTTTATAGAAAAATAGATAGAAAAGAGGACTGAGCATGGATAAAAAAGAGTTAGCAAAAGCAATTATTAAAGAAATAGGGGGATCAGAAAATATAAATCAAAGTTGGCATTGTATTACTCGACTGCGCTTTAATTATAAGGACAAGGACCAAATTAATCTAGAGAAAATTCGCCAGTTAGAAGGGGTCTTAGGTGCACAATTTCAAAGTGGACAATTTCAAATTATTATTGGTAACGAGGTGACAAGTGTTTATGCTGAAATTAGTCAGTTATTAGATGGAAAAATACAGGAAAGTACAAAATCTGGTCATCATGGTAATCCAATCGAAGTTGTTCTCGATACAATTTCAGGTATATTTACACCTCTATTACCAGCTATTACTGGCGGTGGTTTACTTAAAGGTGTTATGGCTTTACTTGTTGCGATGAAGCTTTTATCGGAAACAAGTTCAAGTTATGAGATTTTAGCTATGATTTCAGATGCACCTTTTCATTTTTTACCATTTTTAATTGCTTATTCAGCAGCTAAACGCTTTAAAACGGATCAATCTTTAGCGGTTACTTTAGCTGGGATTTTAATGTATCCAACAATTATGAATTACGCAAATGGTGGGGAAGTTAATTATCTGAAATTTTTAGGTATAAATGTTCCAATGAATAATTATGCTTCATCCGTTCTACCGATTATTTTAGGTGTCTTATTATTAAGCTACATTCACAAATATATGAACCAGATTGTTCCAAAATCAGTAAAAATTATTTTTGTACCATTACTAACTTTAGTCATTACAGCGCCCATTTTATTAATGGTAATTGCGCCATTAGGAAACTACATCGGTGTATACTTAGAGCGCTTCTTTGCAACTATGTTTGCAGTTGCAGGACCATTAGCAGGTATGTTGATGGGTGGATTAATGCCACTGATTGTTATTACTGGTATGCATTATGCTTTCTTTCCTGGAACTTTCGCTAGTTTAGATAAAGTTGGTTACGATATCATGTTGCTACCAATGAACTTTGTGGCAAATTTAGCCCAAGCAGGAGCTGTTTTGGGAGTCTTAATTAAAACAAAAGATAAAAAAATGAAACAGCTATCTTTCTCAACGATTATTCCAGCCATTTTCGGGATTACAGAACCAGCAATTTATGGTGTCACGATGAAACTCAAGAAACCATTTTATGCCAGTTTAGCTGGAGGAGCTATTGGTGGCGCAATCTTCGGACTATTTAATGTTAAGAGCTTTGCTTTTGCAGTTCCTGGTATTATGTCATTGCCATCTTATTTAGAAAAAGGTACGAATAATTTTATGTTAGCTGTCATTGGGATTGGTGTGAGTTTCAGTGTCTCGCTGATTATTACTTTATTGCTAAACTTTGAAGAGAGTTCGATTGAAACGCAACAAGCTGAATTTTCTCAGCCTGTCCTCCCAATTAATAAAGACTTGCCAATTGATGTTTTAAGTCCCTTAAGTGGGGAAATTTATCCATTAGAAACGGTTCCAGATGCAACTTTTTCAAATGAAATGGTCGGTAAAGGCGTAGCAATTATGCCTAATGAAGGGATGGTTAAAGCGCCATTTTCAGGAACTGTCACAATGTTAACATCAACGAATCATGCAATTGGTTTAACGTCAGATGAAGGTGTAGAGCTTCTAATTCATATTGGTCTAGAGACTGTTGAATTGGCTGGAAAAGGTTTTGATTTACTCGTAACAAAAGGACAATCTGTTAAACGTGGTCAAGATATTTTAGCTTTTGATTTAGAAACAATGAAAAAAGCGGGAATGAATATGATTTCGCCTATAGTCGTTACAAATTCATCTCAGTATCTTGATGTCATTCACACAGCAAATTTAGTAGTAACTGCTGGTGAAAGTAAATTATTAATGCTAATTAACTAAGGTAACACAGTTCGTTTAGCAATTAAGCTATGCGACTTAAAAATAACTCAACCATTATAGGAGGAATTTACGATGATGAAGGAATTACAAACAGGATTTCCAAAAGGATTTTTATGGGGTGGCGCAACAGCAGCTAATCAAATTGAAGGAGCTTTTGATGAAGGAGGGAAAGGTTTATCAACAAGTGATTTTGCCGCATTTAAAGATCCATATGCCGGAGGAGCAGTTGATAATTTTACTTTTAATGTTAGCTCTCAGGAATTAACCGAATATACTGAAAACCCAGAAAAATATTTATTTCCTAAGCGTTGGGGAATCGACTTTTACCATCGTTATATAGAAGATATTGCGCTTTTTGCTGAGATGGGCTTTAAAACTTTTCGAATTTCAATTTCGTGGGCACGCATTTTCCCAACAGGATTAGAAACAGAGCCGAATGAAGAGGGATTAGCTTTTTATGATAAAGTTTTTGATGAATGTTTAAAATATGGCATTGAACCTTTAGTCACAATGTCACATTATGAAATGCCGATTGAATTAACACGTCGTTATAATGGATGGGTTAGTCGTGAATTAATTCCACTATTTGAAAATTATGCTCGTGCTATTTTTAAACGTTATGCAGAAAAAGTAAAGTATTGGATTACGTTTAATGAAATGAATATGAATTTAAATAGTTTATACACTGGAGCAGGAGCTCAAATTGACCGAGTAGATAATGTTTTACAAGCGACTTATCAAGCTTCACATCATCAATTTTTAGCTAGTGCAATTGTGGTTAAATTAGCCCATGAAATGATGCCACAGGCACAAATTGGTTGCATGATTAACCAAATTGAGTCGTATGCTAAGACAACTAAACCAGAGGATCAATTGCAAGCCTTGAAATCAAACCAATTAAATATGTTTTATCCAGATGTACAAGCCCGAGGAGAATATCCAACATATATGACTCGTTACTTTTCTGATAATAACTTAACAATTGAAATGGTGGAGGGGGACGCTGAAATTCTAAAAGCTGGAGTTGTTGACTTTGTTGCAATTAGCTATTATATGACTCATGTGACAGAGGCTCGTCCAGATGCAAGTAAATTAGCGGGTTCATTTGACAGCCCAATTAAAAATGAGCATTTAGAGTTATCTCAATGGGATTGGCCAATTGATCCAATTGGGTTAAGGATTTCGTTGATGAAATTGTATGATCGTTATGAGTTGCCGTTGTTCATTTGTGAAAATGGGTTAGGAGCTAAAGATGTTGTTTCAGCAGATGGTAAAATTCATGATGACTATCGGATTGATTATATTAAAAAACATATTGAACAAATGAAAGAAGCAATTAAAGATGGTGTTGATTTAATGGGTTACACAACATGGGGATGTATCGATTTAGTAAGTTGTGGCACATCACAAATGAGTAAACGTTATGGATTTATCTATGTTGATCAAGATGATGAAGGTAATGGAACGCTAGCTAGAATACCAAAATCTTCATTTTATTGGTACAAAGAAGTAATTGCAACAAATGGTGAAAATTTAGAAGGATAGATAGTTTGAGCAAGCTAATGAGTGATTAATTAGCTTGTTTCTTTGTTTACGTGGCATAGGTATACTTTTGTCGGTTCACTGGTTCCAATTGTTCCGCTTATTAAAAACCTTTTCAAAGGATTACCTGTAATTTGAAGATGATGCTCTAAGACAATTTTTCTTTCAGAAGTTTTTTGAACAAAGATAGCCAATTCATCGAATAGTAGGAAATTATCCGTAGTTTGATACATTATTTTTAATCGTTGGAGCTCCTTAGCAGAAAATGAATTTAATGACTGTCCCCATTTTAAATTAACGTCAATAAAAAAGTTTTTGTTGACAAAATTAAAAGCGCTTACTATAATACATGTTAAGACGGCTTAATACATGTTAATACAAGTTGAAGAGAAGGGGGATACAATGAAAAAAGAAATTTCTGGAAGCACTCTAGTTCCACTCTATAACCAGTTAGCTAATCTGATTGAAAATAAGATACTATCTGGTAGTTATCAATATGGTGAGAAACTTCCTTCTGAAGGTGAATGGATGAAAACATATGATATTAGTCGCGTTACGGTTAGAAATGCTTTAAAGATGCTTGTTGATCGAGGGATTGTTGAAAAAAAACAAGGGAAAGGCGCTTATGTTGTATTTCCTGTCTACAAAGAAACAATTAGTGCCGGCGGTAGTTTTACGTCAGCAGGTGTCACATCTAATAGTATTCCGACTACCAAAATTTTAAAAAAGGAATACCTAGGTTTAAGTGACGGTCAAAAAGCAGAATTGGGATTTATCGAGTCTGAAATAATTTCCTTAAAGCGTATCCGAAGCATTGATTATCAACCGGTTATTTTTGAAATTGATTACGTTGTGAAAGAAATGGAAGCGCTTGTTGATAATTTGACAGAATCTGATTCCTTAATTGAGGTGTTGAAGTCGCAGGGATATCACATCAATCATTTTGATAATGTCATTGACGTGTCAATTGCATCAGCTGAAGTAGCTCAATATTTGCAAGTTGAAGAAGGGGATCCGTTGCTTCACATTAAGCAACAAGTCTTAAATGCTTCCAACAAACTTATTTACTTCAACGAACAGTTCATTAATTCTAAATTATATAAAGTTGCCATTCGTTCTTATTAAGATAAAAAGGAGATGTACCATGAAAAAAATAATTATTGCAACCCATGGAGAGTTGGCGCTAGGCATTAAAAATGCACTTGAGTTGATTGCTGGTAGTATGGCTAAAGAGATTTCGACCTATTCTTTGACACCTGGGAAAAGTGCTACAGATTTTGTGGCAGAGATTGAAAAGGAGATGATTGACCATCCTGATCAGCAGTTTATTGTTATGGGAGATATGTACGGAGCTAGCGTGGTAAACGCTATGTTAAGTTTGGTAAATTATCCCAATGGTGTGTTGCTTTCTGGTGTGAATTTAAGTTTGGCGTTGCAAGTACTTCTAGATGGATCAGAAATGATTTCAGATGAATCAATTGATGAGATGATTAAAGAAGCTCAGAAAGGGATTCTTCGTATTCAACTTGATCAAATAGAGTTAGAAGAAGAAGATTTTTAGAGAGGAAGTTATCAAATGTCGGAAAAAAAATTATTTTTAGATATTTTTAATACAAGAAAACCAATTATTGCCATGATTCATTTAAAAGGAGAGTCAGAAGCAGAGATTCAAGAGCGTGCCAAAAAGGAAATTGCGATTTATGTTGAAGAAGGCGTAGATTGTATCATGATGGAAAATTATTATGGGGATTTTATTCAGCTTGAAAAAGCCATCCAATACATTGTTTCCCTGAAATTGCCAATTCCAATTGGAGTAAATTGTTTGAATTTAGATAGTATGGGTTTTTACTTGGCAAATAAATACGAGCTAGATATTGTTCAAGTCGATTCAGTTGTTGGTCATGTCAAGCAGCGAGATGAAGCGACGCTCCAAGCTTTCTTTGATCTAGAACGAGGACGAACCAAAGCTTGCTTAATCGGTGGTGTCCGCTTTAAATATCAACCAGAATTATCAGAAAAGAGCTTATCAGAGGATTTAAACATTGCTAAAACAAGATGTGATGCTGTAGCAGTGACTCAAAATGCAACTGGCGAAGAAACATCAATGGAAAAGATTCAAGAATTTAGAGATTCTCTAGGTGAGTTTCCTTTGGTGGTAGCAGCAGGTGTAACAGATGATAATGTCTTGGCACAATTAGCAATTTGTGATGCAGCAATTGTGGGAAGTTGTTTTAAGGATACAAAAAAAGATACTGGCGATGTCAGTCGTGAAAATGTACGAAAATTTATGAAATTGATAAAAAAACATAGGGAGGCGTTATAGTTATGAGTATTAAATTAGTGAGAGTAGATCACCGTTTGATTCATGGACAAGTTGGATTTACCTGGACAAAGTTTTTACAGACCAATTGTATCTTAATTGCTAGTGATACAATTATGCAGGATCCGTTGAAGATGACAGCGATGAAGATGGCTGTGCCAACTGGTGTTAAACTAGTTATGAAAAGCATTGATGATTCTATCGCAGCATTAAATTCAGGTGTAACAGATAAGTATAGTTTATTGATTTTATGTGAGTCAATAGAAGACGTAGCCAAATTAGCCAGTCAAGTGCCGTTGATTAAGGAAATTAATTTAGGTGGCATGAAGGATGGTGCGGATAGAAAGCAAGTCTCAAAATCAGTTCACTTATCAGCAGATGATATCGAGTTGATTCAACAATTGTTAAAAACAGGTGTTGATCTAACCGTTCAGATGGTACCTGATGAGCAAGCTGTTGACATCAGAAAATTGATTTAAGGAGGAGAAATAAATGGAGATTACTGCTGGAAATATAATCTTGATGTTTTTAATTGCATTTTTTGCATACATGCATAGCTTCTTTGGTTCAACTATGTGGAATCGACCGATTGTTGTTGGCCCTTTAGTGGGAGTGGCGCTTGGTGATGTAGAGGCTGGTTTGAAATTAGGTGCTACCCTTGAACTCGTCTTTATGGGAGCCTTTCCAGTTGGTGCTAGCAATCCGCCAGATTTTGTTTCTGGAACGATTATTGCTACAGCATATGTTATTATGAGTGGTCAATCAATTTCAAGTGCCGTTTTACTGGCTGTGCCAATTGCCACATTGGTGCTTTTAATTGATAACTTGCAAATGACCTTTCTCTTAACTCATGCGAGCCACAAAGCTGATAAATATGCCCAAGAGGGGAATATAAAAGGCGTTGAACGAACGCAAATTATCTATTCAATCTTGAATAAATTCATACTTGCTTTGGTGGTTGCCGTTGGATTTGCTCTTGGTGTACCAGCAATTGAGAAAATTTTATCTTTTGTTCCTGCATTTATTACCCATGGCCTTGATATTGCAGCAGGCATCATCCCAGCTATCGGGTTCGCCATGTTGGCTAAAATGATGTTAACCAAAAATATGGTGCCTTTTCTTTTACTAGGTTTTCTATTAACGGCTTATTTAAATGTAACTGTTGTAGGTGTGGCACTTTTCGGGATTGTAGCAGTGATGTTAATGATGTCCGTTAGTAAAAATAAGACACAACAGGAGGATTTTGTCGATGACAACGAATTCTAAACCATTAAATGAAGTAGCAGAAGGATCTAAATTAACACGGAAAGATTTTTGGTCAGTGTTCTTTCGTTCGCTGACACTGGATGCCTCATGGAATTATGAGCGCATGCAGAACGTAGCATTTGCCTACACGATGGCGCCTATTATTAAGAGACTATATGAAACCAAGGAAGAGCGGGCCTTAGCTCTGCAGCGTCACCTAGAGTTTATGTCGATTACACCACATATTTCCACTTTGTTATTTGGTATCACGAGTGCTATGGAAGAGGAAAATGCCCGCAACAATGATTTTGATTCTTCCTCGATAAGTGCCGTTAAATCAAGTTTAATGGGACCGATTGCTGGAGTTGGTGATTCATTTTTCTGGGGAACCCTTAAAGTGATTGCTACAGGAATTGCCATCTCATTATCTAATCAGGGAAGTATCTTTGGTCCCATCGCCTTTTTGCTGATTATTAATGTGCCACACTTTGCGCTGAGATATATCTGTTTAGATAAAGGGATTAAGTTTGGTGCTAAGTTCTTTGGTGAATTAGGAAACAGTGGTTTAGTTCAATCTATTACTCAGTCAGCTTCGATTCTTGGGTTAATGGTAATCGGTGCGATGACGGCATCTAACGTTAAATTTGAGTTAATTATGAAAGTTGGTGGCGGAAAAATTGCTGAGTCATTACAAACCTATGTTGACCAAATTATGTTAGGCTTTTTCCCAGCAATGTTCTTTTTAATTATTTATTGGTTATTAGGGAAGAAAGTCAAAACAACGGTATTATTGTTAGGTGTTATTCTGTTTTCAATAGCAGTAGCATTAGTTGGATTAGCTTAAAAGAGGATTAAAGTCACTATCTATGACATTTGTCTTATTGATAAAAATTTATATCTAAGCAAAAAAGAAATAAAACAAGGTCTGTTTTATTTCTTTTTTGTTTTTAGTATCTGTAACATAAGCACTTTTTTACGTTATCAACTGCCTAGATTAATTAAACCTTTAAAAATGTAAGCAACTCCCGAAGTAACTCATTATCGTTATATTTATCAATAGCTGCGACAATATTTTGATTATTACGAGTTGTTTCTAAATCGCTAATATTGATATGATATTTTTCTTCCAAGGTCCCATCATTTATTCCTGAATATAAGAATACCAGGCCTTTCCCAACTGAAACTAAAGATAAGCCTTTATTCAAGCCTTTTACATAAGAATTTACCTTTAAATTTAATCCATTTTTAATCCCTTGGCTAATGACAAAATCAACAATAACCGGGGACTGCTGTCTTTCAAATAAGATAAAGGTTTCTTGACTTAAATCAGCAAAATTTAATTTTTTGATGACTTAATTTACTGGTATAATAAGGTAGAAGTGAGTTTATGTATCAGCGTTTTTCAGACCCAATAAAAATACAAACAAAGCGAGGGAATGCCACTATGGACTTTAAAAAGTTTGAAGAAAATGACTTAGTTAAATGTACAAAAACGTTTATCGAGATTTTTAATGACCATCCATGGAATGATAAATGGACCGTTGAAAGAGCCAAAAACTATCTATCTGATTACTATCATACACCTGGATTTACTGGGATTTTAGCGCTGGAAGAGAATGAAATAGTTGGCTTTATTTATGGTGTGAGTAAAGTCTGGTGGGATGGAAATGAATTTTATATACATGAAATGGGTGTAAAGAGAAACTTTCAAAATAAAGGAATTGGTAAAGCCCTTTTGAATCATTTAATTAAGGAACTTGACAGTAGTGATATTAATAATTTTGCGCTTCTAACGGATCGCGGAGTGCCTGCTGAAGAATTTTATAAAAGAAACGGTTTTAAAGAAATAGAGAGGCTTGTATTTTATAGTCGAGACCTTTAATTGTTAATTGCTCTCTTTACTGGTACAATAAGCGAATAGATAAGAAGGACAATACTCTTGTAGTATAGCTGTTCCAAGCAATAAAAAATAGAAGAAACTGTTCGAAATAATCTGAGAAATAAGAGGAGCAAAATAAAAACTATGAGAAATATAAAACTTACGATTGAATATGATGGGAAACGTTACTTAGGTTGGCAGAGACTGGGTGATTCTGATAATACGATTCAAGGGAAAATTGAAAATATTTTAAAACAAATGACCACTGAAAAAATTGAAATCATTGGTTCTGGTCGGACAGATGCAGGAACCCATGCGCGAGGACAAATTGCTAATTTTAAAACAGAATCAACGATGGAGTTGGCAAAAATGCTTGAGTTTATGAATCGCTATTTGCCACGTGATATTATCATCAAAAAAGTCGAAGAAGTTCCTGAAAGATTCCATTCTAGATACAATGCGACTGGAAAAAAATATAGTTATTATATCTGGAATGATGCGATTCCTTCAGCATTTGAACGCCAGTATACTTTTCAATATGCAAAAAAATTAGATATTGATCGAATGAATAAAGCGTGCAGTCTATTAATTGGAAGCCACGACTTTATTGGTTTTTCTTCACTTAAAAAGTCGAAAAAATCAACGGTTCGAACAATTGAAGAGCTGTCTATCCAGAGAGAGGGTAAGAAAATTCATTTTACCTTTGTGGGGGATGGTTTCTTACACAATATGGTTAGAATCATCATGGGGACGCTTTTAGAAATTGGTGCAGGCACAATGATTGTGGACTCTATTGAAGAAGTTTTTGAAAGTAAAATTAGACAATATGCGGGGGAAACTGTACCTTCCCAAGGTCTTTTCCTAGATGAAGTTTATTACCGTTAAGATTGAACTGAATAAATTGAAAAGGAACCCATTCAATTTTGAATGAGTTCCTTTTTTGTTTAATAAAGTAGTCTTACCCAATAATTGTGAATGTTACTCTTTTTCTTTAGCCCATGAAATCATGAAAGATAATAAGAATAAACTAATGACTGTTCCTTCACGTACAACAATAGGCAATTGATAAAGCAAGGAAAGAAGCAATGAAAAAGATACGCAGAAGATATCGATGCTATAACGATAGAATTTGAAGCTATGATTACTTCGGTTGGCAATTAAGACACAAAAATGTTCGATTGGAAATTTCAATAGATTTAAGGATAAAGCACGTCCGGTGCTATATCCACTAATTGTTGTTCCGACAATAAATAGGAGGACACGTAGAAAGTAATTAGAAATAGTGACAGATTTTAAAAAGGTATATAGAAAAAGATTAATTATAGTACCAAATAAGAGTAACGCCATAAGCATCAAGAAATAAGGCTTAATCGCACGTTGATTGTCGAGAAACCAACAGAGTAGTAAAAAACAACAGTTAATGATTGTCGTAATAGTTCCAATTTTAATTGTCGTAACGTTTGCTAGAGCAACGTTGAGAGAATTGAAGCTACTGACTCCAATCATTGCTTTAATGGTTAGGCTAATTCCAAAAGCACTAAACATATAAAAAATAAGCGATTTAATTAATTTGTTTGTATTCATTCAAAGAACTCCTTTAGGATTTTCCTTAATTATATGGTAAAATCGATCTAGACTATATGAGATATCTCATAGTTTAAAGGGGTAATTTTATGATTAAAACTGCTTATCAAGTTTCAAGTAAAAAACAACTTTTGCAACAAATCAATTTTTTCTCAGAAGAAACCTTAAAAAATAGTTTTATTTTTGAATTTGGTATGAACGAATTTATTCAGCAAGAAGGGAATGAAATGCCTTTTATCTTTTATATTTTGCAGGGTAAAGCCAAAATTTTAAAGACAGAAGAAAATGGAAAACGTTTGATTATTCAGTTCATTGAACGAAATGATTTTATTGGTGAATTATCGCTAGTCAAAGCTGAAGAGCGAGGGAAAGACGTTGTTTCACTTGGTCAGACAATTTGTTTGGGAATTCCAATGTCTTATGCTCAGTCAGTTTTGTTGAATGATGTCCATTTTTTGCAAAAAATTAGTCAATATATTGGACATAAATTATTGATTCGTATGGAGCATTTTGCAGCAAACCAATCCTTTGATTTGAAGTATCGGCTAGCAGAATTAATGCTTGCGGTTTCAGTAGATGATTTATACAAGGAAAAACACACAGAAATTTCCGAATATCTAGGGGTAAGCTACCGTCATTTATTGCATATATTTAGTCAATTCAAAGAATGGGGATTTATTGAAAAAAAAGGTCAAAACTATCAAATTCATCGAAAGAACTTAGAGCTATTTTTAAGGGAGAAACAGAGTTAATTCTTTTTTTAGGAGAACATAAATAAAAAAAAGGCGTTCCAGTTAAGGAAGCGCCTGTTGGATTAAAAAGTGTGTCCATATATTAGTCATTATTTTCCTTTAAATAATCGACCAAGTTTCTTAAACAAACCATCTTCAATGATATCAATGCCCAATCCCCAATTACTGTTGCGAATTTGATTATTTATCTTGATGTAGTCTTCTAACTCTTTGCCAGAAAGAGTTAAATTACGATATGTTTGATAATTCAAGTAGCAAGAAACACCATGTTCAGAGACTTTTTTAGTCACACGATGTTGTAGGTATTTCGACTTAAAGTCACATTCTTGTCGTGTAAAAATTTCTTGTTGGTCAATAGACTGATCAACGGTCAAATGAATTTCCATCTTAACTGAGTTACGGTCGACCCATAATGGGAAATCTTTATGATGATGATTTTCTGCTTCATCATTTAAAAAATAATTTCGGTCCCAATAATGTAAAAAGCGTTTATTGCCTTCTTTTAAATAGGGCTCAGAAATTGTCGCCTTATAAATGACTTTAAGTTCATTTAATTCTTTATTGTCTTCAATGATTTGAATCGAGGTATCACTAAAATGGTTATCAATTTCGTTTTGCTCATACTTATTGTACAAAACCATATTCGAATAAATAGATCCATTAAAACGTGAAATAATATCTTTATTTGCTTGGTTTTTAAACATTTCCCTCGTATTATTGGCAACCCCACCACGCATTGTTCCTTCTAAGGTGAAAGTAGCAACGTCCTCTTTCACATCACAGTGAATAATTTCTTCAATAGCTGGCAATTGATCTTGAAAAGGTGCTTGCTTTTGCAAAGTCGTTCCAGCTTTAATTTCTAAATAATTCATAAAACTATCTTTGCGACGTTTTTCTAAAAATCCTTGATCATTTGCGACTGTAGCATCAACAAAATAAATGTGATTATCAATATAAATTTTCAAAATTGCATGATTAAAATTAAAGGGTGACGGAGTATAAATCGGTAAAAAGATATCTCCATTGTAATTAACTAAGACGATTTCTGAATCAACACCTAAAGAGTCTAAAATCACCTTTAATAAGACTGTCTTAGCTTTGCAATCTCCTTGTTTCGTTTGATAGGTAACTTCAGCAGCTTGTGGCTCATGTCCATCCATTTCAGAGCTATTGTAAAGATAATAGATTTCTTTTTGAACAAAATCTATAGCATACTTAATTTTAGATTCTAAAGAAGGCAAAGCTTCTAAATCTTTAAGTAAATCAGCAGCAAAAATTCCTATCTCTACTTGGTAAAATTGTTTATACAAGTTTGCTAAGGTATCCGTAATTTCTGGATAGCTTTTTTGCGTAGCAAAATCAATAAACGGTGCAATTTCTAAATCTTTTAGCTCTTTTCCAGTATACTGTTGTTCTTCAATGATAAATGAATCTTGATCTTCTAGAACAATTTTTTCTTTCTCTAAAATAGTGTCTGACTCATCTCGGAAATAACGATAATGACCTTCAATGGTTTGGCCTGTTTCGTTTTTTAATTCCCATTGATAATTGCTGTAAGCCCAATAAGGACCTGGATAGGTATAAAGATATCGGAAAAACTTGTTGCGGATGCTGTCACTAGCATAAGTACGCTCAATCGTTGTTTCAATTAAGAAGATATCATTTAAATGAAGATCTCGAATCAAAATAGTGACGCTTTTTTCATTATCAAAATTGCCATAGTTTTCATCTCGAACATGATCTAGAACTTTGACATTAATGTCGTTTAATTTATCAATAACTTGTCCATTGCGTACAACAGCTAATGTATGAATAATAAGCACTTCGTCTTCCCTTAAAATAAAATTAGTTTTAGCCGCTGAATTTAGTGTATTCGGATCATTTAAGGTATAAGACATGGATGTATAACTCTCTAGTGAGTTTGGTTTTGCCGTTTCGACAATCCGACACCAGAAGCAGTAGTCTCGTTCTTGTGCTACTTGCGCATGATAAAAATCTGTTTTTTGAATGGATAACCAATTTTCAATATTTTCTTGCTTTGTTTCTGCAGAACGTAATGCAGGATTTAATCGATAATATTCTTTTCCCATTAGACAAACTCCCCAACTCTTTTTATTTTATTGTATCTTACTTTATAAAGGAATAAAAGATGCAAAATCACAAACGTTGCATAAATAGCGTTTTAATTCAGTTGGGCACTATGAGAAAAAAATATCAGTCTGCCAATAGGTTCGTTCTAAATGCTGAAAAGAATCTGTCAAAATGAGTCCGTTTTCACTATCTGTGAGTTTTATCCTTTATAATAAAGTGTAAATACAGCGATGAAGGAGTCCTCATAATGAAAATTGAACACATTGGTTTATGGACAAAAGATTTAGAAGGCATGCGTAGATTTTATGAAAATTATTTTAATGCCCAAGCGTCAGAATTATATCACAATACTAAAACAGGCTTTCATTCGTATTTTTTAACGTTCGAAAGTGGCGCCAGATTGGAAATTATGTATCGCCAAGACATTACTCATCGTATAGTTGGTGGAGAAATTCTTGGTTTTGCTCATTTAGCAATTGCACTTGGAAATAAAGAAAAAGTGGATGCGTTAACGAAACAACTTGTCGAAGATGGATATGAGTGTTTAAGTCCAAGCCGGACAACTGGTGATGGCTATTATGAATCAGTCATTGCTGATCCAGAAGGAAATCGGATTGAAATTACAGCATAATGGAGGAAAAATAATGAATGTAAAAGCAATAGTTTTAGATATTGATGGAACACTTTTAAATGATGAAAAAAAGTTAACCGAAAAAACGAAAGAAGCGTTAATTAATGCACAACAACAAGGGATTAAAGTGGTCTTAGCTTCAGGCAGACCAACACCTGGTATGTTGAAATATGTCGAAGAATTACAAATGGATCGTTATAATGGTTTGCTTGTATCTTATAATGGTGCCCATGTTTATGATGTTACGGCAGAAAAAGAGTTATTTAGTCAACCGCTATCAGTCAACACTAGTCAGCATATTTTGGAACATTTGAAGCAGTTTGATGTTTTACCTATGATTGCAAAAGATGAGTATATGTACGTAAATAATGTCTTTAATGGGATGTTAGATTTAGGTGAACCGATGGGGATCTTTAATATTATTGAGTATGAATCACGAGGCGGTAACTTCCAGTTGTGTGAAAAAGAAGATTTAGCTGCTTTTGTTGATTTTCCCTTGCATAAAATTCTAGTAGCTGCCCAACCAGAATATCTAAATGAGAATTGGAAAAAAATTATCGCTCCATTTGAAGCAAAAGTCAGCGGTGTTTTTTCAGCTCCAATGTATTTTGAATTTACAGACAAAGGCATTGATAAAGCCAACGCATTAGATAAAACCTTAACTCCTTTAGGAATTGAAAGAGAACACATCATTTCATTTGGTGATGGGCACAATGACTTATCCTTGATTGAATACGCTGGAATGGGTGTTGCGATGGGGAATGCAGTGGATGAATTAAAAAATAATGCTGATAAAATTACGTTAACCAACAATGAAGATGGCATTGCCAAAGCCTTAGCAGAATTATTGTAAGGATAAAAAGATGAGATGAAATAAATCTCGTCTTTTTTTGCGCTTAAATGGTCAAAATCGTTTATACTAGAGTGAGACAATAAGGGAAAGGAATCAAAACTCAATGAATGTTCTTTTAAAATTAAAAAATTTAAAGCACTTGACGACAAGTGAAACAGTGCTAGTTAACTTTATTTTAGCCAGTCCTGAGAAAGTTATTTATTTTTCACCAAAAGAATTAGCTGAAGCTTCTTTTGTGTCTATTTCGACAATTTATCGTTTAATTAATAAACTAAAACTTGATGGTTTAAACGATTTAAAGCTTGAATTGGTTAAGTATTTAAATGCTCATACCTCTGAAACGATCATTGACATTAATTATCCAATTTCGTCAGAAGATAACAATTACGCAGTTATGAAAAATTTACAAACGGTATACGATCAAACAGTCCAAGCAACGATTGCTACAAATGATTTAGAAAATTTGATGGGCACTAGTATTCTTTTGCAAGAAGCTGAGGTGATTGATGTTTATACCACATCAGCCAATCTTTATTTTGCTGAAAACTTTAAATTTCAAATGCAAGAAATCGGGAAAACGGTCCACGTGCCAAAGGATAATTATACACAAAATTTAACGGCAGCCAATAGTACCAAGCAACATCTAGCAATTGTTGTATCATTTGAAGGACGTGGCACGAATATCCCCCAACTATTTGCCATATTAAAGAAAAATAACTGCAAAATCTTACTGATTACTGCAGAGAATAGTCCACTACTCAGTGAAAAAGTCGATAGTCACTTTCTTTTTCCCTCTCTTGAAAGTCATTATCATAAAATTTCATCCTTTTCGACTAGAACGTCGTTAATGTATATATTTGATATCTTATACCTAAGCTATTTCAACAAAGACTATGACAAAAATATTGCGTATAAACTAGAAAATTATAAAAAAATGAATCCTGATTTGGTCTAAAAATGAGAATGGTGGGACATAGATGAAGCAGTTTAAAATGATTAGCTCATAATGTTTATTTTGTTTTGAAAATACTTTTTAGAAATTAACACGTTCATTTCTTTATAAAATAACTCAACGAGTTTACAATGAGTACACAAAGGGATGATTAGAATGGGAGCAAATGCACCGACTGTAAAAGATGATTATATTCGTGTTCGAACGAATAAAGAATTGAAGAAGAAGGCTACTGAAATTGTAGAAAGCATGCAATTAGATATGAGTACAGTAATCAATATGATACTAGACCAAATTGTGAGACACAATGGTTTACCTTTTGATGTTACGAATGAAGATGAGGCGGAAATTCAATTTAAAAAATTACAGTTAGAAGTAGCTAAAGACACGACAGCGGTTAAAGCTGGAAAAGTAAAGGATATTGATGAAGTAAGAGCTTTATTTACTAAATCAAATTTGGATTAAAGCATGGAAGCCTATGGATTACAGTTATCAGAGCTAGCTATACAGGATTTATTGCAAATAGAAGACTATATAGCTAGTTATTTATTACATAGAGGATAACGATCTAGTTATCACTGTTTCCAGAATATTTCATCAAAAACAAGAGTATAACAAGTTATTTTGATGAGTGTCACTATCATAAAGTACATTAGATAAATAAAATAACCTCAAAGTAGGGATTGGTTATCCTTACTTTGAGGTTGTTTTTATACGATTAACATTTAAAAACCATAAGCATCTTCTTGCTCTTGCCACATTTGTTGATAAGCTTTTGTCAAAACAATTGCGTCTTCAACTAACTTATCTAAGCGAAATAAGACATCGTCGTTTACAATTTCGTTCTGATTAAAATCAACCTCTTCAACAAAAACGTAATTGGGAACTAAATTCCCTTTCATATAATTGATAATGGGTTTTAATTGGGTTTCAGCAACAAGAAAATGTTTTGCTGAACCAGCAGTCATTGCCAAACCAATAATTTTTCCTTGAAAAGCATTTTGAGGCAATAAATCAAAGATATTCTTTAAGGTCCCTGGAATAGAGGCTTGAAACGTTGGAGAACCAATTAAAATAATATCAGCATCCATTATGCTTCTAGTAACAAATCCTGTATCTCCATCATAATCTAAAAAGTTGCGACCATCACTAAACTGAATAGTTAATTCTTTTAAATTTAAGAAAGTTAATTCTACATCAGAATAGTTCGTTTGAATCTTTTGTTCAATGGTTTTCATCATTGTTTGGGTTTTTGATCCTACAGTTGAACCTGATAATAAGACGATTTTCATTTAGTATTAGACTCCTTTGCCGTATATTTTTTAACAGCAGGCAAAATTTCATTTCCGATTAATTCAATATTTTTCATGATTTTATCAAAAGGAACCCCGCCGAAATCTAATTGAGCAACGTAACGTTGATGCCCAAACATCTCATGTTGATAAAGAATTTTTTCAATAATTTGTTGTGGTGATCCAACATTAATAATACTACGCTTATCGGTTGCCTGAGCGAAAGCTTGTTTAGGAAAACCTTGTCCATTACTTAATTGGATTCCTTCATTGACATGTGGATAGTATTCTTTCATCGCATCCTGAGAAGTTTCAGCAACATAAAAGAGTCCTGCTGTAGCAATCGGTAGAGTTGTTTCATCATATCCGACTTCAGCAGCAGATTGACGATACGCATCAATTGTTTGCTTAAATACACTAGCAGGACCACCTAGATGGGCCATATACATTGGAACACCAGCACGTCCAGCTCGAATTGCACTTCCAGGAGAACCTCCTACAGCACGCCAAATTGGCAATTGTCCGCCATTTGGTCGAGGAATAATATGTGCATTAGTAAGAGGACGACGGAATTGACCTTCCCAATTAATGTACTCATTTTGATTGATTTTTAATAATAAATCAAATTTTTCCTCAAATAATTCTTCATAGTCCTGCAAATCATACCCTAATAACTCGAATAAACCGACTCGTGAAGCACGTCCAGCCACAAGTTCAACCCGACCGTCTGATAACAAATCAATCGTAGAAAAATTTTCAAATACGCGAACAGGATCAGATGTACTCATAATCGTTGCGCCACTTGAGACTTTGATTTTGGACGTTGCTTGAGCAATTGCTGATAAAACAACAGCATGGGCTTGTGTGACAAAATAGTCCTGATGACTTTCGCCGACAACAAAGGTATCTAGACCTGCTTGTTCAGATAGAATGGCCATTTCTCTAATATCCTTTAAACGCTGTCCAGCTGAAATTTGAGCACCTGTATGGGGATTCGCGATATGGTCTCCTAAAGTATATAAACCAAATTCAATCCCTTTGGTTGAATCAAACTGTGGTAAATAATTTAAATTCTTTTTCATTCATAACACTCCTTAATAAATAGTTTGTTGAGCCGTTTAGGCCTGGCAGAAAAATAGGAAATTCCAATAAAAGTGTCCTTTTACTTTTTTGGGAATTTATCTTTTTTCCGAAGGACTGGTTCAAAAGAACTGGCCTAATAAATAGTTTGTTGAGCCGTTTAGGCCTGGCAGAAAAATAGGAAATTCCAATAAAAGTGTCCTTTTACTTTTTTGGGAATTTATCTTTTTTCCGAAGGACTGGTTCAAAAGAACAGACCCGATAAAACTATATTTCTTAGTTACTTACTAATAGTAACTTATTTTCAATAATGTTGCAACTATTTGACTTATCAGTAGACAAAGCAACTTTCTACTACAAATGATAAAAAAGTGGATGAAAATAGTTTCTTGCTAAAATTTTTCTGAAGAGACTAAGGAATACATGTAACCCACGTATAAAAGGATTTGTTCTGATTTTTGCATGAAAATATTTTCACGTTTCTTTGAACGAAAAGAAAATACTTGAAAAAATTACCGTAATCGTTTTCTTTTTCGTTCATCCAGAGTATATTTAATAAGAACAAAGGCGAAAGGAGAATAGAAAATGAAGAAGATACATGTAGTAGCCCATACTCATTGGGACCGTGAATGGTATTTTAGTGACAATGAAGCATTTATTCAATTTTCATATCACATGGATGAGGTCATTTATGCATTAGAAAATGGTGAACTAGACTATTACTATTTAGATGGTCAACTTAGTATTTTAGATGATTACCTAAAAGTATATCCAAATCAAGAAACAAAAATTAAAGAGTTAGTTGAGGGGAATAAATTATTTATTGGTCCTTGGTATACACAAATGGATGAATTCGTTGTAGCGGGTGAGTCAGTTGTGAAAAATTTACAAATTGGAATTGATATGTCGAAACGCTTAGGTGGACATACTGCCTTAGGTTACTTACCGGATTCCTTTGGACAAGGGAAAGATATGCCGAAAATTTATAATGGATTTGGGATTGAAGATGCTGTTTTTTGGCGAGGTATGCCAAATGAAGTGACAAAAAGCCGGGAATTTTATTGGACAGCAGAAGATGGATCAAAAGTCCTGACAATCAATATTCGAAATGGTTACTATGCAGGAGTGGCCCTTGTTGAAGGTGAAATTTACCAAAAAAAAGCCATCTTAGATATCGTTTCCGAAGACAGCGCGACAACTAATATAACCTTACCAGTCGGTGGTGACCAGCGAGCAGTCGATCGAAACTTAAAAGCCATTATTGAAGAGGCGAATAAAGAATTCGCTGAAGAGTACCAAATAGAAGAAAGCAATTATCCACATATTTTTAATTTATTAAAAAAAGAAGCCACAGATTTACCAACAGTTCAAGGCGAGTTTATGAGCGGTAGCGTATCAAAAATTCATCGTTCTATCTACTCATCAAGATACGATTTGAAAAAAATCAATGACACAATTGAAAATCGCTTAATTTTTCAATTAGAGCCACTAATGTTGATGGCAGATGACTTAGGAATTCCATTTAAACGTGAATTAATGGATTATACATGGAAATTAATCCTAAAAAATCATGCTCATGATAGCATAGGCGGCTGTAACACAGATAAAACCAATGAAATGATTATGGCCCGTTACAAAGAAGCCGACCAACTATCCTATTCAACCGTTGATTATCTCGTTAGAAAAATCGCAGAATCAATTGAAGGCATTCAAGAAAATGATTTAGTTCTTTTCAATACCTTACCATATAGAAGAACAGAGCCTTACACGCTTGAAGTCAGCACGAAAAAAACAACCATTAAGCTTTTCGATGATCAGCGCCATGAGATTCCATTCCAGTTGATCTCAACCGAAAAAGTCTATGCTGGCGAAGTTAGACGTTCCGAAAGCGACTACGATGAAGCCAAATATTATTACATCCACAAAATCAGTTTTATAAATGAACTACCTGCACTTTCCTATCAGATTGTCTCAGTCGAAGAACAAGACGAATCTGCTACTCAGGAAAAGCCAGTTGCTTCAGAAGAAACCATAATTGAAAATGCGACCTATAAAATTACATTTTCAAATGGTCAGTTTTCTATACTTGCTAAAGAACAAGGCATAACTTATAAAAATTGTTTACATGTCGAAGAATCAGGTGATGAAGGGGATACCTATGACTATTCACCTGCATATTTTGACAGCATTCATCACTTGTTATTTGAGACAGCCGAGGTAGCTATTCAATCTGGAAAGTTCCTTTCAACAATGAGTGTGACAGGAAGTTGGTTTGTACCAAAAGATTTAGCAGCCAGAAAAGCTCAAAAAGTAGATACTGAAATCGAATATACGTTAACTTTATCTTTAAAAAATGACTCAAAACGTGTTGATATGAAATTAAGCGTAAACAATCAAGCGTTAGATCATCGCATGAGATTAGTAGTCAAAACACCAGTGAAAAGTCAGGTAAGTTATGCAGATACGTTATTTGGTATCGTTGAAAGAAATAATCACGATCCACACATTCATGACTGGAGAGAACTCGGTTGGAAAGAAGAGCCAACTGAAATTTATCCAATGATTCATTACGCTAATACTCATGATTTGGAAACAAGTTGGACAGTAATGAGTAAAGGGATTAAAGAATACCAAGTCATTGATAGTGATATGTATATTACCTTGTTTAGAGGTGTAGGATTCTTAGGACGCCCAGAATTATTAAGAAGACCCGGTGATGCTTCTGGTAACCAATTCCGTTACATCCCAACACCAGATAGTCAATTGCTAGGGACCTTGGAAATGGAGCTATCTTTAATAATTGCTACTGACTATAATCCGGCTAAAATTCAAAGAGAGTACCAAATGTATTCTGTTGATGCACCTTATTATCAAGTGCAGACACTAAATCGCTTTACTAATCCAATTCAGTATTTCCAAAGCAATAAAGTCGATCATTTAACCACATTAAAAAAATCGATTGATTTAAGTGAGTTGCCGTTAGTTTTCAGTGCAATTGAATTAAGTAGAGATGGGGAATGGATCAATATCCGACTATATAATCCATTACTAGAAGAAACTGTGAAAGCTGAGATAATTCCTTTAGCAACTCAAGCTCATGTTCGCTTTGTTAATTTAAATGGGGACTTAATCACGTCACTTGGACTAATAAATGAAATTCCATTAGGTGATTTCAAACCAGGACAAATTAAAACAATATCAATAAAAAGATAGAGATAAGGAAGGTAGCGTAAAAAATGAAAATAAATGTTGAGAAACTTCAAGAACCTTTACTAAAAATTGCCAATAAAGTGGATAATAATAGTGTCTTACAGGCCATCAAGAATGCCTTTATTAGCAGTATTCCTTTTACTGTAGTTGGTTCATTTTCAAATCTGATTAAAATGCAAATTGACGCGTTTTTTGGAGACACGTCAATTGGACAAACGGCCTCAAAAATATTTGGCAATGTGTATCTTGGAACCTTAGGGATCGTTGCTTTACTAATCGTATTTTCTACAGCATATAATTATGCGAGAGAGTTGATGCGAAAACATCCGGAAGCTAATATTAATCCTTTGTTAGCAACACTATTGGCTTTTGCAGCGTACTTTGTAATGGTACCAAATAATGTCAACTTTGCAGATAGTACAGCAGATATAGTACAAGGTTACGCCAATAACTTTTTCAGTTATGAAGGGATGTTTACGGCTCTTATTGTAGGATTGTTAGCTGTTTTCTTCTATTCCGTATTAGCTAAACGTAAAATTGCCATTAAATTACCAGGAAATGTTCCACCTAACGTATTTGATTCATTTTTCGCCTTGATTCCAATTTCAATTGTTTTATTAGGCTGTTCAGTAGTAAAAGTTGCGATTGAAGCATTTGACTTCAATTCATTTATGGACTTAGTTAGTCAACTGTTTGTCCAACCTTTAACATCAGTAGGAACGGGATTGCCAGCGATAGTTGTTGTTATTTTACTGCAACAAATTCTATGGTTCCTAGGTTTACATGGCTTTAATATTGTCTGGGGTGTTGTTTCTGCTTTATGGTTGCCAGTTTTCTTAGAAAACGTAGCCAAATTTGCTGAAACAAATAGCTTTGATAATATTTCAATTGCTCCAAATACAATGACAAATGTCTATGCTATGATTGGTGGTTCTGGAGCCACATTTGGATTAATTTTAGCTATTCTAATCTTTACGCCTAAAACCTATAGTGGACGAGAAGTTGCAAAACTTTCATTTATTCCAGGACTATTTGGTATCAACGAACCAATTATTTTCGGTTTCCCAATCGTTTTAAACCCATTAATGTTCATTCCTTTTGTTTTTGTTCCAATTTTTAATGCTGTTGTCGCTTATATAGTGACAAAAATTGGCTGGGTTGTACCATTAGTTGTGTTAAATTCAGGAAATGAACCAATATTTATTAGTACATGGATTTTAGGAGCTTTCCATTTAAGTCCCGTAATTTTGACAGCCGTTTTAGTTGTCCTAGACGTGATTATCTATGCACCATTTGTTCGTATGAATATGAAATTTGATCAAAGTCAATTGCTTAATGCGGAAAATCAAGCTTAAAAGAAACGAATAGAACTGAGATAAAGCTAACTAGTTTTATCTCAGTCTCTAATTTTTTATCATGGCCATCTCTTATGAGTCAATTCCTTGAGAAAAAGATAAAAATTCAAGGTGGCAAAAAGCGCCACATCAATTTTTCCTATTTTCTTGTCGGAGCTAACCGACTCAACAAGCTTTTTATTAAGGCCAGCTCTTATGAGTCAACTCCTCGAGAAAAAGATAAAAATTCGAGGTGGCAAAAAGCGCCACATCAATTTTTCCTATTTTCTTGTCGGAGCTAACCGACTCAACGAGCTTTTTATTAAGGAGGAGTGAGTTAAATGGAAAGCTATATTGAATTAACCATTCAGGCGAATGAAAAGAAGTTTACGGACGTTGAAAAAATTATTGCGCAGTATTTTCTTGATGGAAATAAAGAACTAGGTATTCAAGAATTGGCTAAAGAACTCAGCGTTTCTAACTCTTCTATTACACGATTTTGTAAAAAAATTGGCTTAGCGAATTATAAAGAATTAATTTATCTTTATAAGTACTCTAGCAAAGATAAGCAAAAAGAAGCAGATTCAAGTATTAGTTATGTGAATCAGAATTACTCACTATTACTAAACGATATTATTGAAAAATTAAACCGTGATGAAGTCAAGAAAGCAGCCTTAATGATTGATGCTGGCCGGATTATTCATTATTGGGGAACAGGTTATAACGCTTTTTGTGGAGAAGATTTTCAATTTAAATTTTCACGATTAGGAAAAATTATCAATGTCATAAAAGATGAGCATTCAATTGTAATGATGGCTCACGGGGTTCAAGAAGGTGATCTTGTCGTTTTGTCATCATTGTCAGGAGAAAATAACGCTGTGTTAACAGCTTTGAAAATTGTGGCAGAAAAACGAGCAAAAGCCATAGTGATTACTGCAAATGAAAAAAGTCCTTATAAAAAATTCTCAGAAGCTTTTTGTTTAACTAGCTCAATGGGGAAAAAAGACATGGGTGGGATTTCACCACAAATTCCAGTTTTAACCGTTATTGATACATTATATACCGAAATCTTAGCCATGTACCATGAAGATACCGTTAAATCATGGATCAAATCAGAAGTCATTTTAAAAGGAAAATAGCAAAGGTGGAAAGAATATGACCATTCAATATTCCAAAGAAGTCATCGAAACATTAAAAGCAACTGTAGCCCAAAAATCTAGTAATCCTAGATGGAGTGAAGTCTTTTCTAATTGTTTTGATAATACCTTAGAAACTACAGTGAAATTAACAGAAGCAGAAGATATATTTGTGATAACAGGAGACATACCAGCTATGTGGTTGCGAGATTCCTCTGCTCAAATCAAACCTTATTTAGTAATCGCAAATCAAGATCCAAAAATAAAAGAAATGATTCAAGGATTGTTAGAGCGTCAAGTTAAATGTATCTTAATTGATCCTTATGCAAATGCCTTTAATGAAACCGAAAATGGGGCGTGCTATCACCAAGATATCACTGAAATGAATGGCTGGATTTGGGAGCGTAAATACGAAGTAGACTCCTTATGTTATCCAATCGAGCTAGCTTATCTACTATGGAAAAAAACAGGCGAAACCAACCATTTCACTAAAGAATTTAAGCAAGCAGCCGAAACAATCATTAAGCTTTTTAAAAGGGAGCAACGTCACGAAAATTCTACTTACCGGTTCGAACGTTTTGGTGAACGTCCAGAAGATACATTATCAAACGATGGCTTAGGAGAACCTTGTGGCTACACTGGAATGACTTGGTCAGGATTTCGTCCAAGTGATGATAGCTGTACCTTTAATTATTTAGTTCCAGCAAATATGTTTGCAGTCGTTATTTTAGGTTATTTGGCAGAAATCTTCGAGGAAATATATCACGAAAAGACAGCAGTTGAAGAAGCAAACCAACTAAAAGAAGAAATAAATCGAGGTATAGAAGAATGGGGCATCGTCGAACATGAAGGCAAAAAAGTTTATGCTTATGAAGTTGATGGCTTGGGGAATTATGTATTAATGGACGATGCCAATGTCCCTAGTTTATTAGCTGCTCCATATTTAGGATACTGTGAAATAGACGATGCTATTTACCAACAAACAAGAGCAGTGCTTTTATCGGAAAAAAATCCTTATTATTATGAAGGAAACTATTTAAAAGGTATTGGCAGTGAACATACACCTAAAGAATATGTTTGGCCAATTGCACTGGCTATTCAAGGTTTAACAACCAATAAGAAAGCTGAAAAAATAGAAATGCTAAATAAGTTAGTTGAAACCGAAGCAGGGACAAATTACATGCATGAAGGAATCAATGTGAATAATCCTAACGAATATACAAGAGAATGGTTTTCATGGGCGAATATGATGTTTTGTGAACTGTTACTGGATTGTTTAGAACTGTAATTTTAAGTATTTGTATGGAAAATGAAGCACTACAATGGAGAAAAAACATTGTAGTGCTTTTTTTGAGTAAAAAATAAGTAGAGCTTAGTGTTGACATAAAGCAGAATAAAGCTTAAGATAAAACATACCGAATGAATGTTTTTTTGAAAGGAGAAAAATAATGAGTAAAAAATATAATACAGAAGAAACGATTAAAGCTATTTTAGATGTTTCAACACAATTATTTGTTGAAAAAGGTTATGAGAAAACGACCATTCAAGATATTGTCAACAATTTAGATGGTTTATCACGTGGGGCTATTTACCATCATTTTCAATCAAAAGAAGAAATTATTGATGGTGTAATCAAAAGACTAGTACCAAATACTAAATATATAGACGCGATTAGTAACCGAAAAGATTTAAATGGCTTAGAAAAGATGCAACACTTACTTTTGGAGACTTTATTAAATAAAGAAGTTGGTACATCATTTGGCTTAACCTATTCTTTATTTAACAACCCCAAATTTTTTATGCTCTATATGCGAAATAGCAGCGAAGTCCTATCACCGCAAATTGAAGCCTATATCATTGAAGGAAACCAAGATGGATCTTTATTTGTGAAATTTCCTAAGCAAATCGGTGAGATTGTTGTGTTATTGCTAAATACATGGTTTACTCTTGCTTTGTTTCCCAATACAGTCGACACTTTTTGGGATAAAATTCAAGCATCAAAATATGTTTTAGATTCCATAGGAGTGAATATTTTAAGTGATGAAATAATTAGCAGAATTAAGCATGAAATTAAAGAAAAAGAGGGAAAGTATGAATAAAAATAAACGAAATAAGCCAATCTTGAAATTTTTGAAAATAGGAGCACTGTCTTTGATAGGGTTGATCGTCATAGCCTTTGGAAGTATCTATGTTGCTCACCAAATAAGTTTGAAAAACGAGGAGTCTAAAATAGAGTCCTATGGACAAAAAATAGATGTTTTTGATGGGACCATGAATGTTCTTGTCGAAGGAAAAGGAAAAGAGACGGTTGTATTGCTGACGGGGTATGGGACAGCAAGCCCAGGACTTGATTTTAAGCCGTTAATAAAAGAGCTGAAAACTAAGTATAAGGTTGTTGTAATTGAGCCTTTTGGCTACGGATTAAGCAGTCAAACCAAACGTGAACGAACAGCAGAAAATATGGTTGAAGAAATTCACGCTGTTACAGAAAAGTTAAAACTAGATTCATTTATTCTAATGGGGCATTCAATTGCTGGAATCTATGGTTTAAATTATGTAAATACCTATCCAGAAAATGTTGAAGCATTTGTAGGAATTGACTCCAGTACCCCAAATCAACCTTGGCCAGGTTTTAAAGATGCATTTCCAAACTTCCTACAAAAATCAGGAATCTTTAGATTGATGGTTAAATTAAACCCAGAGAGCTTTAAAGTCGGAGATATGGATGATGCAACTTTTGAACAAATACGTTTACTAACCATGAAAAATATGAGCAATGAGACCATGCGTAAGGAAGGTTATGCCTTAGATCAAAGTTTTGAATCAGCTAAAAAGCTATCTTTTCCAAAAGAGTTACCGGTACTTTTATTTGTAGCTGAAAAAAATGAATCAACTCTTGACGGATGGCTCGAATTACATCAAGAACAAATAGCTCATTCAGTCAAAGGAGAAGTCATTGAATTACCAGGAACACATTATTTGCATCATACGCAATCCAAACAAATAGTCAAAGATTTAAACCAGTTTTTGAATTAAAAAATAGTGGCTCTAACTAGCAAAAAATCCCTAAAGCATCTTTTTTATCAGGTGCTTTAGGGATTTTCGATTACAGCTATTTTATTCTTTTACTAGCTTCTCTTTAACTAAGTAGTTGTGAGCTATAGTTTTAGGAGATTTTCCTTCGACATTGACAGCATAATTCATTTTACGCATTTCAGCATCAGTAATTTTTCCTGCTAGTTTTGATAAAATAGTTTCTAATTCAGGATATTTCTCTATTGTTTTTGTTAAAAGTAAAGGTGCACCTTGGTAAGGTGGGAATAATTCTTTATCATCTTTTAAAACAGTTAACTTGTATTGGGCTAGTTCACTATCTGTTGAGTAAGCATCTAAGACGTTAATACTACCAGATTCAATGGCAGAATAACGCAATTTTGGTTCCATCGTTTGGACCGATTTAAAGGTTAATTTATACAAATCTTGAATACCTTTATAGCCATCTTGACGGTCAGTAAATTCTAAAGTAAAGCCTGCTTTAGCAGTATCTGCTAAAGGAATTAAATCAGAAATAGTTTTTAATTTGTAGTCGTTGGCCAGTTGCGGTGAAACGGCTAAGGCGTAGGTATTATTATAAGCCATTGGTTTCAAATAACTCATTTGAAATTTCTTAGCGACACCATTTTTAGCTTGTTGGTAAACTTTATCAGGGTTATGAGTTTCTGCATTTTCTTCTAAGAAAGTTTCCAGCACAGTTCCAGTAAATTCTGGATAAATATCGATATCGCCATTTTTTAAAGCATTAAATAAAAAGCTAGTTTTTCCCATATTTGGTTTCAATGTCACGGTTAAATCAGAGTCAGTTTCAATTAATTCTTTGTACATATTAATCAAAATATCTGGTTCTGCTCCCAATTTACCACCGATTACGATTTCTTTTTGAGGTTGATTGAGTAAAGGCAAAAGAATAAAGCCTAACATAATAACTGTGATTCCACCAAGTGTTAGCAATGTTTTTTTGAAAGAAATCCGTTCAAAGAAACGCAATAGATAGTCAAATAAAATCGCTAATAAAGCCGCTGGAATAGCACCTAATAAAATTAATTGATTATTATTACGATCAATTCCCAATAGAATTAAGCTTCCAAGACCTCCAGCACCAATTAAAGCTGCTAACGTTGCTGTTCCAATAATTAAAACCATGGCGTTACGAATTCCAGCCATAATCATGGGCATAGCAAGTGGTATTTGCACTTTAGATAAGCGGCGCCATAGATTCATTCCCATAGCATTACTGGCTTCAATTAGAGAGGAATCGACTTCAATAATGCCTGTGTAGGTATTTCGTAAAATAGGCAATAAAGCATAAATGACTAAGGCAATAGTAGCAGGCAATGTTCCAATACCTACCAAAGGAATTAAGAGTCCTAGTAAGGCTAATGAAGGGATTGTTTGAAAAATCGCGGTAATTTGAATAATCGGTTCTGCAATTTTACGATGATTACTTAAATAAATCCCTAGAGGTAGGGCAATTAGGACTGCAATTAAAAGTGCTATAAATGAAATTTGAATGTGTTGAAGTAACGCAGTAGTTAATTCATCTTTCCGTTCAAGTAACGTATCAAAGAAAAGTTTCATAGGGGCGCACCTCCTGTTTGGAGTTTAGACGCAAGAAAAGCAACAAGATGCTCCGCTGTAATTGTCCCAATAAGAAGAGAACTCTCTGGATTTTTAATTGAAATCTCAGATGCATTTGTTAGTTTAAGAACTAAGCTATCTATAGAGTCGGAAGGGACTAAAAAATTGGAATCTAGATCATTTAGTAGATCAGTTGTTAAACAAGCGTAACAATTTGCATCCAATAAATCCTGAACGGTTCCAGCCTCCTCAATTGGAATATGACCAGATTGAAGAAATTCTCGGACAAACTCATTTTTTGGTTGTGCAGCAAGCTCTGCTGGAGTCCCAATTTGTTCAACCAGCCCATCTCGCATAATACAGATTCGATCGCCCAAAGCCAAAGCTTCTTGCATGTCATGGGTGACGAAAACGACTGTCTTCTGAACTTTTTTTTGAAGTTTAGCAACATCTTCTTGTAATTTTTTACGGCTAATAGGATCAAGAGCACTAAACGGCTCATCCATCAGAATAATATCAGGGTCAGCTGCCAGAGCACGAAGAACACCGACACGTTGTTGTTCTCCGCCAGAAAGTTCAGCAGGCTTTCGATGACGATAACTTTCAGCATCTAATCCGACACTATTTAGTAAGTCCGTTACTCGATTTGCCAACTGATCCTTGGGCCATTTTTTCATTTCAGGCACAATTGTGATATTTTCTTCGATAGTCATATTCGGAAAGAGCGCAATTTGTTGAAGAACGTAACCGATATTCCAGCGTAATTCATTTAAATTATACTCACTAATTGGTTTTCCTTGAATTCTGATTGTACCAGTAGTCAGAGGAATTAAACGGTTAATCATTTTCAAAGTGGTCGTTTTCCCGCTACCACTAGGACCAATTAATACAAAAAATTCTCCAGCTTTTATTTCTAAATTTAAACTAGAAACAACTGGTGTATCTGCTTGGTATTCTTTTGTAACATTTTCAAATTTAATCATTTCTTTCCTCCTTAAAGTAGAATATAGATAGCTATAGCTCGAAATTTAATTTTTTACCATGGAAATGGAACGCATTCAAAAAAGTGAATGCATAATTGTAGGCCTGGTTAGAAAGTCGGAAAATAATCTAAGATGTCAATCCAGTTCGTATCTCTAACCGTGACTCTAGGCTTAACCAAAAGCTAAGAGCTAACCGAACAAAAAATTGGTTTAATTTAGTAACATTGTCTACCAATTCATTATACCGAACCTTTGTTCTTTTTGTAAAGCGAACAAGTTATGAAGTTTAGATTATCTTTCTAATCAGTAAATGTGACTATCAAAAAGTATAACAGTTTATACGAAAATAATTAATATATTTGCTTGGAAAAAAAAGACCTTTATCCTGAATATAGGATAAAGGTCTTCTTATTTGCTTTAGTTTGCTAAGCGAAGTTCTAAACGTTTTGAAACAAGAGAAAGTGCATAACAGACAATAAAGTATAAAAATGCCATAGCGGCAAACATTGGTAAGACAGCATTCGTATCTTGCCCGTAAATAATTTTAGCATTGTGGGTTAATTCAGGTAAAGAAATAATCACAGCTAACGAAGTATCTTTAATCAATGCAATAAACTGGCTGACAATAGGTGGCAACATTTGTTTAAAGGCTTGTGGAAAAATGATACTAACTAATGTTTGAGAATAAGTTAGGCCTGTTGAACGACCTGCTTCCATCTGTCCTTTTGGAACTGCATTTAATCCGGCACGAATAATTTCTGATAGCATAGCTGATTCAAAAATCGTTAAGGCCGCAACAGAAGCCCAGAAGATACTTAATCGAATCCCGATTTGCGGTAAGGCAAAATAAGTAAAGAAAATGATTAAAAGCAAGGGTAAATTACGAATAATATCTGTTAGAATACCAACTAGTTTTGAGGCTACAGGTACTTTCATAAAACGTACTAGACCAATTAGTCCGCCAATCACAAAACTGAAGAGAATTGAGAATAAGGCAACTTGAACAGTTACTAACAGTCCATCTAATAAAAAGCGGATATTAATCCACGAAAATGCGTCAAAAAATTGCAATCAAATCTCCTCCTTTAGGCTTGGACTTCTAAGCGGCGTTCGACATACTTCATTAAATAAGAGAGTGGCAACGTTAAAATTAAATAAAAGGCTGCAACTACAATATAGGTATCAAATGTATTAAATGTTTCACTGGCAATTAAATCACCTTGATACATTAAATCTAACCCAGCAACTATTGCTAAAACTGATGAGTTTTTAACTAAGTTGATAAATTGATTCCCTAGTGGTGGAATAACAATTTTAAAAGCTTGCGGCAAAACAATATACCACATTGCTTGGACATATGTGAAGCCAGAAGAAAGTCCCGCTTCCATTTGTCCTCGTGGAACTCCATCGATTCCTGCTCTGACAGTTTCTGCAATAAAAGCAGAAGTATAGATAGTTAAGCCAATAGTTCCTGCTGTAAAACCATCGATTTGGAACCAATAAAGTGGAACAACAACATAGAAAAACATAACAATAACAAGCAAAGGAATATTTCTGAAAAATTCAACATAGGCTTTTGCTAAATTTCTAATTAGTTTCGTATGAGATAACTGAAAAATGGCCATTAATGTTCCGATGATTAAACTGAAAAGTAACGCTAAAATACTTGAATAAAGAGTAAATTTAAAGCCTTCCAGTAAAGCGTCAGAGTAATTTGAAAAAATAGTGAACATCAGCCCACCTCGCTTTCTTTTGGTTTGATTTTAATTGGGTTATTTAGGGAACCATTTGTCATAAATTTTATCATAAGTCCCGTTAGCTTTTAGTGTCGCCAAGGCTTCATTCACACGATTTAAAAAAGGTTCTTGTCCTTTATTAATGGCGATACCATAAGGTTCATCTGTAAAAATATCACCTGCTAAGGTATAGTCAGGGTTTTCTTCAGCAATCCCTAATAAAATACTATTATCTGTTGTCATGGCATCCCCTTGACCAGATTTTAAAGCCGTGAAAGCTTCTGCATAATTTTCTAATTCTAAAATTTTAGCTTCAGGAGCTTTTTTACGAATATTAACGGCGGAAGTTGACCCTTTTACTGCAAGTACGGTTGTATTAGCATTTAGGCTTTCTATTCCTTTAATCGGACTGCCTTTTTTTACTAATAACGATTGTCCAGCATCAAAGTAAACATCAGAAAAATCAACTACTTTTTTACGTTCGTCTGAAATGGTCATGGTAGCAATGATGGCATCGATATTCCCATTTTTCAAAAGAGGAATCCGTGTTTTTGATGTTACTTCAACAAATTCAGCGTGTCCTTTTGAGCCAAGAATTTCTTTCGTAATGGCTTTAGCAATATCAATATCAAAGCCTTCCACATTACCTGTACCAATATTAATTAAGCCAAATAACCGCGTATCGGTTTTAACTCCCCAAACAATCTCTTGATCTTTTTCAATTCGTTCTAAAATATCTTCTCCAGCAACACTTTTTTGACCACAGGCCCCTAAAAGGCTGGTCGAAAGGAGAACAAAAAATAAAAGAGCAATTTTATTCCATTTTTTCTTCATTTTTGGACCTCCTTATTAATGATTGATGATCTTACTTAGGAATTGCTGTGCTCTAATTTCTTTAGGTGCTTCATAAAAAGTATGAGCTTCTTCGTCTTCTAAAATTTGACCATCTGCCATAAAAATAACACGGTCTGCAACTTCTCTAGCAAAACCCATCTCATGAGTAACAACGACCATAGACATTCCTTCACGAGCTAAATTTTTCATAACTTCTAAAACTTCTCCAATCATTTCAGGATCTAGAGCAGAAGTAGGTTCATCAAATAACATGACTTCTGGTTGCATTGCTAAACCACGAGCAATCGCAATCCGTTGTTGTTGCCCACCTGAAAGTTGAGAGGGGTAGGAATCTTTTTTATCTAGCATGCCAACTTTTTCAAGTAATGTTTCGGCTAAGGCATTAGCTTCTTCTTTTGTTTTTTTCAAAACCTTGATTGGAGCTAACGTAATGTTTTCCAAAACCGTTTTGTGAGGGTATAGGTTGAAATGTTGAAAAACCATTCCCATATTTTTACGAACTTCATTGATATTGGTTGTTTTACTATGCAAATCAATGTCATTGATTAAAAGAGAACCTTCCGTAATATCTTCTAACCCATTAATACAACGCAACATCGTACTTTTACCAGAGCCAGAAGGTCCGATAACGACCACCACTTCACCTTTTTTAATTGATAAATTAATATTTTTTAGTGCATGAAATTGACCATAATACTTTTCCACATTCTTAAATTCAATCATAATGCCACACTCCTTCTTATAAAATTAGAAAAGCTTCACCATCTCAAAAACAAACGAGTAGCGAAGATTTAGTACACTAGTATTAAAAATGATTCTTAACACGTTGGGAATCATTTTTGGACTCTTGTTAACTATCATGTAAGAAAAGATTACATGTTTTATTTAGATTAGAAAACGGTTAACAAAAGCTTCATTCATTTCTCATTATAATCTGAAAAAGTTTGATTTGTAAAGCCCTTCGATTAAAAAAAAATACTAGTACGCTTTCATTGTTGTTAAAAGAGCATTTGAAATAACGCTTGAAGTAATGAATTTAATTTGTTATGATAAGAGAAATTGAGATACATAGAGAAATGGAGGTGTGAAAAGATGAGTAAAGCAGAAAAAAGCATGGCTAATTTTACAATCTTATTTGTAACATTTTGTCATAGTGTTATTTTTAATCCAGTACTAACAAGGGTGGAGTCTGCCCATAATTGGAATTACCAACTTAAAAATAAACTGCCAGCTTGTCTTTCTTACACCTATTAAATAAACAATAGTGAACTGTAAAATGAAATGAGTAAGAGGGCAGGTAGGGCTAATTAGCGCTACTTGTCTTTTTTTCTGTGATTTGCCATGGTTCTTGTTGCTTTGTCATGGTTCTTGTTGCTTTAGCAACTTAGAACCATGATACACATCCATCAAAGATGGACTGTGTTCCTATGAGAGAAGCAACATATGCATCGACCAACAGGGAAGGATATAATCCCAAAATAGAGGTCTGAAAATAGAGTGTATTTATTCGGTTAGGCTCAAAGCTGGCGCTAAGGAGCACATACAAAATGTACATTCATATACAAGAAATAGAAAAAAGTTACGGGAGCTTGCTTTTATTCGAAGAACTATCACTAAAAATTCCCCAAGGACATAAGATTGGTTTAGTGGGAGATAACGGTAGTGGAAAATCGAGCTTGTTTAAATTAATTACAGGAGAAGAGAGTCCTGATAAAGGTCTAGTGATTCGAAAAAAAAATCTCGTATTAGGTTATCTAGAACAATTACCAGAAGTGCAAGGAACCACCTCTGTTCAAGAAGTTATTGAAGCTGATTTTAAGGAATTAATTGAGATACAACAGCACTTGAAAGAGCTAGAAAAGCAGATGGAACAAAGTGTTGAGGGGGTAATCATAAAAAAATACGGTGTTTTACAAGAGAAATTTATTCAGTTAGGTGGTTACGAACTTGCCTACCAAATTGAAAAGATGGCTTCAGGCTTAGGTATTCAACAGTTACTAAATAAACCATTTAATCAGCTAAGTGGCGGAGAACAAACAAAAGTTGGATTAGTAAAGGTTTTATTAAAAGAGCCAGATTTATTATTGCTTGATGAACCTACGAACCATTTAGATTTACATGCAATTGAATGGTTAGAACACTATCTAAAAAGTTATCAAGGAACCTTATTTACGATTTCCCATGATAGGCATTTTTTAGACCAAGTCGTTACAGAAATCTATGACCTAGAAGATGGAGAAATTCAAGTTTATCAAGGAAACTATACTCAATACCAAAAAGCTAAAAAAACACGCCTGCTTAAAGAACAACAAAATTATGAAGAGCAGCAAAAGAAAATTAAAAAATTAGAAGATGCTATTCGACGTTACAGACAATGGGGCAACGAGAGTGGTAATGAAGATATGTTCAAAAAAGCTAAGAGTTTAGAAAAACGCTTAGCTCGTATGACTCAACTCACACGCCCAGTCTTAGAGAAAAAGCACATCCAATTGAAACTTGCTGTTAATCAGCGAAGTGGAAAAAAAGTCGTTACATTTTCAAATGTACAAAAAAGTTACGGTGCAAAGCAGCTTTTTCAACAGCTTAATTTCCAATTACAGTGGGCCAAACATATCGGGATTGTAGGTGAAAATGGTGTTGGAAAATCAACGTTAATTCGTTTACTTTTACAAGAAGAACAGCCGGATTGTGGAACGATTGAACTCGGCGAGCAAGTTAAAATTGGTTACTTGCCGCAAAAAATTGAGTTTTCAGATGAAAATAAATCTGTATTAGAAAGTTTTCGTTTTTATGTAGCAATGGAAGAAGGGGAGAGCCGAGGATTTTTAGCTCAATTTTTATTCTATGGCAGTGATGTCTTTAGATTGGTGAAGAATCTTAGTGGTGGACAGAGAATGCGTCTAAAATTAGCTATTTTAATGAAAGAAGAGACGAATTTATTGATTTTAGATGAACCAACGAATCATTTGGATATTGCTACTCGTGAGGTTGTAGAAGATGTGTTAGCTAATTATACTGGAACTTTATTGGCTATTTCCCATGATCGCTATTTTCTTGATAAATTATTTAATGAAATTCTTTGGCTGACACCAACTGATATAACGCTTTTTAATGGAAATTATCAATGGGCTAAGAAAAAGGAAGAAGAGCAAGCTACCCTTTTGGAAAAGCAAGACATAAGTGAACGTGAAAATGGAAAGAAATTAAGTAAAGTAAAAACTGGAAAAATGGCTAAAGCTCCAACCTTGACTGATATTGAAAATTCACTACAAAATCAAGCTAAAATAGTTACAGAATTAGATGAGAAATTAGCACACGAAACAAACCTTGAACAACTTTATAAGTGGAGCCAAGAACGTGATGAAGTTCTATTAAAAGTTAAACAGTTAGAGGATCAGTGGATAGAACTAGCGGATGAATAATGTGAATGATAGACTAATAAATTAAAAGAAGAGGATAAGTTGATTGACTTATCCTCTTCTTTATCTAGCTGAAACGCAATTATTTTTTTCTAACGCTAACAAATAACGTTTTTTAGCAATGCCTATTTCAGAAGCACCACTATAGCCTGTCATACTGCCATTTTTACCAATAATTCGATGGCAAGGAATAACGATAGGCAAAGGATTATTTCGATTTGCTTGTCCAATTGCTCGAACGGCTTTAGGATTCTCAATTGCCACAGCAATGTCAGCATAGCTTTGGGTGGACCCATAAGGAACATTTTGAAGAGCTTGCCAAACATGTTGCTGAAAAGGGGTTCCTACTTGTAGGGAAAGAGGTACAGTAAATTTTTTTAATTCCCCAGAAAAATAGCGTTCTAATTCCAACGCTAGTTGCTTACCAAATGGTCCAGTTGTGACTTTTTTTATAGCTAAGGATTCTTCTTCATTTACAAAAATAATGTTTGTAATTCCTTGTTGATCTTCAAGGATGTGTAGAAATCCAATAGGACTATTTATAAGCATAGTAAACACCTCTTTTTTAATTTATCAAACTGTTTTCTTCTATTATATAGTATTTTTCAATGAAAGGTAGCAGTAATTGTCCTATCTTGTTTTATTTCCATCAGCATTATGAGCTAAATGACTAAAAGATTGGTATAATAAAAGAGGAACAAATTTATTGCAAAGAAGGGTAACGTATGGAACGAGTTCATATTTATCATACAAATGATTTACATTCACACTTTGAGAATTGGCCTCGAATTGAAGCTTACTTAGCTCAGCAACAAAAAGCTCATCAAGAACAGAAGGAGAATGTTTTTACATTTGATATTGGTGATGCTTGCGATCGAGTACACCCTCTAACTGAAGCTACCGATGGTCAAGCTAATATTCAATTATTGAATGAAGGGCACTATGATGCTGTTACTGTTGGAAATAATGAAGGCATCGGAAATTCTAAAAAACAATTAAATCAATTATACACAAAGGCTAATTTTGATGTTGTTTTAGCTAATTTAGCGGATATCAGAACAGGAGAAGCGCCGGATTGGGCGTTGCCTTTTAAAATTTATGAAACAAAAGATGGATTTCGGTTTGGAGTTTTTGGTTTAACAGCACCGTTTCCGACAAGCTATGTACCAAATGGATGGCAGGTTAGTGAACCAGATAGTATTATCCCAGAAATATTGGAACTTCTGACTCCTTTAGTTGATGCAGTGATTCTGTTATCTCATTTGGGGATTATGGAAGATCGTCGTATTGCTGAAATGTATCCAATGATTGATTTAATTATTGGCTCACATACCCACCATCTATTGCCAGATGGAGAAATTGTACGACAAACATTGATTACAGCTGCTGGTAAGTTTGGAATGTATGTTGGACATATTGAACTTAAAATCGATGACTTTAAACGATTAACTGTTACTAAAGCTAGTGTAATTGAGACTGCAAGGTTACCTGTTGCCAGTCATGAAGTAGAACGTATCAAAGAGTATGAGATAAAGGGACATCGTTTATTAAAAACTCAAAAAGTTGCTTATTTGCCTAATGATTTGCCAGTTGATTGGTTTGCTTCATCGCCACTTGTCGAAATGGGGTTAAAAGCCGTAAAAGATTATGCTAAAACTGAAGTGTCGATTTTAAATGCAGGTTTGTTTATGAAAGGATTGACTGCAGGGCTTATTTCGAAAGATGATTTGCACACCTTGTTACCTCATCCAATGCGCGTAATGCGCTGTACCCTTTCTGGGGCAAATATTGCCAGAATGATTCTTGAAATGGAAAAAAATCGAGGTTATCTAAAAAGTTTTCCAATTAAAGGGATGGGATTCCGAGGAAAACTATTTGGAGAAATTTGTTACGATGGCATTGAATACGATGCTACGACTAGGAGTATCAAATGGTTGGGAGAGCCTCTTGATGAGTATAGGGAGTATACATTTGCGACAGTTGATCATTTCTTATATATCCCTTACTTTCCAACCATCGAAATTTGTGGCGTCAACGAAGTGATCTTTCCTTATTTTATTCGAAATGTCTTCGGACAATATTTAACAAGGAACTATCCAATTGAGTAAAAATTAAGTATAATAAACTAGAGCTTTAATAAAAAAGTTAAGTGATTTGAAAATATAAAGCGCGTGAAAGGCGGTGACTTCATTTGTCAGATGAAAAAGAAGTAGAAGTTATTCAAGAGAGTTCAACTGCAAAAGAACAAGATACAACGGAGTTAACAACTGCGGAAGCAACTGAATTAACAGTTGAAGAAGAAAATTTAGTTGTGCGGATGATAGATGAAACGAATTTGATTGTTGAGGGACGTAAGTATGAATTAGTGCTTAATTACCGAGACGGTTTCAATAGTGAAAAATTAGCTGAAAGATATAGCGATATTTTAAGTAAATATGATTTTATTGTAGCAGATTGGGGCTTTGATCAACTGAGATTAAAAGGTTTTTATGAAGATAAAAATCGAAAAGTGCCACAAGAGCAGCGAATTGGCTCGTTAGAAGATTATTTATATGAGTTTTGTAACTTTGGCTGTGCTTATTTTGTTTTGAAACGTACAGGTGGAAGAAAAGAAAAAACAGTTCGACCAAAAAGAACGAGAACAAAAAATACGCAAATTTCTGCTACTAAAGCGGAATCAACTAAACCGACAAGAGAAGTAGCAACAAAAAGTCAAAAAACAGCTAGGCCAACTAAGCAACGTTCTGATAAATCACGTTCAGACAATCAAAAAAATAAGAATAAAAGTTTTGTTGCAAAACAAGTCAAAGAAAAGTCTGAAGCACCAGTTGTTTCAAAACCGGCAGTAGAAACGGTAAAGGAAAAAAATGGTCAACGCCATTTTAATATTCGACGTAATGATGTAGAAAAGGTGAAGAATAAAGAATAAAGGCGGGATATGATGAAGTATAAAGGCTATTTGATTGATTTAGATGGAACGATGTATCGAGGAAGTGAGCCAATTCCAGCGGCTACTGCTTTCATTAAACGTCTACAGGCAGAGAAAATCCCATTTTTATTTGTGACAAATAATACGACGAAATCACAAGAAGAAGTTGTCAAAAATCTAAGCACAAATTTTGATATTCATGTCACGGAAGCTGAAGTTTATACAGGTTCTATTGCGACAGCGGCCTATTTAAAATCTTTAGATAAAGGCAATAAAGTCTATGCAATTGGCGAAGCAGGTTTAAAATTAGCCTTATCAGAAGCTGGTTTTGTTGAAGAAGAAACGAATCCAGACTATGTTGTTGTTGCTTTGGATCGAAATGTTCATTACCATAATTTCGAACTGGCAACACTAGCCATTCATCGTGGAGCTCGTTTTATATCAACAAATAAAGATACGAATCTTCCCAGTGAAAAAGGCTTAATTCCTGGAGCAGGTGCTTTAACTGCCTTAATTATCGCTTCAACTAAAAAACAACCAACCTATATTGGAAAGCCAGAAGCCATTATCATGGAAGAGGCGTTAAAAGTAATTGGTTTGGATAAATCGGATGTTTTAATGGTAGGAGATAATTATGAAACGGATATTATGGCAGGTATTCAAAACGAGATTGATAGCTTACTCGTCTTATCCGGTTTCACAAGTGAAAAAGATTTAGAAAAGGTAGCTAAACAGCCGACTTATGTTGTTAAGTCATTAGCTGAATGGGAATTTTAATGAAATTAAAAACAATTCATTTTTTTGGAATTCTAAGCATCTTTTTATTCATTATTTCGGTTGGGATAGCTTTGACAATCAATATGTTTCCACTCTACTGGTTTGATATTGACTATTTAGGCATTGCAGAATATGTAGGTGTGCCAAAGGAAATTCTTGTGGAGAATTACACAGCTTTGATGCGCTATTTAAATTTACCTTGGGTGACAACCTTAAATATGCCTGATTTTCCAAGTTCAGCTAACGGTCTGTTACACTTTTATGAAGTGAAGCGTTTGTTCTTATTGGATTACGCTGTATTAATCGGTAGCGGAATTGGTAGCTTTTTCTTTATACGTTATTTGAAAATAAAAAAATTGATTTGGATTTTGATTCGTCCTTTCCAAATTGCTTTAGTAGCTCCAGTAGTTGTGCTGTTTTTTGTAGCAGTTAGCTTTGATCGATTATTTGTTTTGTTTCATGAGGTCTTTTTCAATAACGATGCATGGATATTTAATCCAGCAACTGACCCTATTATCGAAGCTTTGCCGCAAGAATTTTTTATGCATTGCTTCATACTAGCTTTTGTATTAATTGAGGTTCAATTTTTATTGGGCTATCTTTTAACAAGAAGAGAATTAAAAAAATAAAAAACACTCAAATTTCAGCGAATGGAATTTGAGTGTTTTTTTATTAGTGGGTAATGTCACTTTTAGAAGGATCGGCATGAGCAAGTCTGCTGGCAGCAGAAGCTGCAATTGCGCCGATAATATCATCTAAGAAAGTATGAATTTCCCCAGAGTTATGATCATTTAATTTTTTTAAAATGCCAGGTTTAACTTTGTCAATATAACCAAAATTAGTAAAGCCGATTGATCCGTATACATTGACAATTGAAAGAGCCATAATTTCATCAATTCCGTACAAACCTTCATCTTCTGCAATAATATCTTGTAAAGGTTGCATTAACAAGTTTTGTTCAGCTAGAATATCCAACTGGATTCCAGTGATGATGGCATTTTGAACTTCACGTTTTTTTAATACAGCATTCACATGCTCTAAACAAATCTCAATGGTTAAATCTTGAACATATGATTGTTGTAGAAACATGACTAATTCAGCAATATCAGTTAATTCCACTTGTCTTTCCTTAATTAAGTCAAGTGCTTTTTGGTAGAGTAGATTTGAATCTTTTACCATAACTTCACCCCATTCATAGTAATAGTATAACCTAGATTAGTAAAATTGACAGGATTTAAGTTAATTATTTTTCAAAAAAAAGGAAAAACATGGTACAATTAATTCTGAACTTAGTAGTGATTTGTCATAGAAATTGACTATAGATGTTTGAAAATGATAAAGAAAGGAAGAATCGTTCAAATGGATCCCATTGTCGAATTTTGTGTAAATAACGCTGCTAACGGAACCCAACCTATTATTGAACAACTTGAAAAAGACGGAAAAGTAGAAGTCGTTTCATATGATTGTTTAAATGAATGTGTGGTTTGTGCAAAAGACTTCTTTGCCTTAGCTGAAGGAAAGCTTGTTCGGGCAGATACTCCAGAAGAGCTGTTAACTAAAATATATAGCTCTTTAGAAGAAGAGGGCTGGCTATAGAATAGAAAAAACATCAAACTTGTTAAAGTTTGATGTTTTTTTGTTAGGCGAGCTCTTTTGAGTCAGTCCTTCGGAAAAAAGATAAATTCCCAAAAAAGCAAAGAGACACTTTTCTTGGAATTTCCTATTTTCTGCCAGGCCTAACCGACTCAACGAGCTTTTTATTAAAATAAACTTGTGCTGTGCATCGGTTGAACTTTTTTATCAGGATAAATATAACTCATGGCATTGTTTATTGCTGTTGGCGCTTCGCCAAAACCTGCTGCAATTAATTTTACCTTGCCGTTATAGGTGCAAATATCACCAGCAGCATAAATTCCTGGGATTGTTGTTTCCATTTTGCTGTTAACAACAATAGCATTTTTTTCGATATCTAAGCCCCAATTTTTAATGGCACCGATTGAAGAAACAAAACCATAGTTAATCAGAAAGTCATCGACAACTAACTCTTCAACTTGATCACCTCGGACTTCTTTTAAGGTAATACTATCTAAAGCTTCTTTTGAACCATTTATTTTGGCTGGGATAAATGGCGTTTTAAGTTGAACAGTTGATTTATCTAATAAAGAAACACTATGTTCATGAGCTCTAAATTGATTGCGACGATGAATCAAAAAGACTTCCTTAGCCACAGGCTCTAACATTAAAGCCCAATCTACTGCAGAATCTCCGCCTCCACAAATCGCAACTTTTCGGTTTTTAAAACGTTCCAAGTTATCAACAAAATAATGAAGTGAAGTTCCTTCGTAACGTATCGCATTATCTAACTCTAGGCGTCTAGGCTGAAAGGCTCCATTACCAGCTGTGATGATAATCGCTTTAGAGTAATGTGTGTGCTTTGTTGTTTCCAAAACGAATAGTCCCTCTGCATCTTTCTCGACAGATAAAACCTCTTCTTCTAAACAAATCGTTGTTTCAAAACGAGACATTTGCTTTTCCAGATTATCAACTAATTCTTGAGCTTTGACTTCAGGAAAACCAGCGATATCATAGATTTTTTTTTCGGGATATAGTGTTGCAAGTTGACCACCTAATTTGGGTAAACTTTCAATTATTTTAACTTTAGCGTTGCGCATACCACCATAAAAGGCAGCAAACATACCGACAGGACCACCACCGATAATGGTAATATCAAATACATCATCTATTGAATCCATTGTTCATTCCTCCATAATGGTAATTTTTTGCTGAGAATGATTATCAGTATAGCATAAAAATAGAAAAATTACTTACTAAACGTAATAAAAAACTAGATTAATCGAATTTTACTATGAAAACAAGGATAAGCTCTAGTTAATCCTGTTCTACGAGTATATTCTTTAATCTAGTTTCTCTTAGTAATTGAAATAGTTAAGGATAGCTCGAACCAGATAGGCCATCGCGATTCCAGTAAATATTCCAAACAAAACTTCTAATGGTTTATGACCTAGATACTCCTTAATATGTTTATCACGTTGTTTTCTTTTTGGGCTTTCGCCGGATTCATTTGATTTAATTTTTAAATTTTGTAAATCAATAATCAATTGATTTAGGACGAGTCCTTGTTCGCCACTTTGTCTGCGAACACCCATTGCATCGAACATAACGATGACCCCAAAAGTAACAGCAATTGCAACGTATGGTGATTCCCAGCCATAGTTTAAAATTAATGCTGTAATCAAAGCTGTTACACCAGCAGAATGAGAACTAGGCATACCGCCTGTTGAAACTGCTAACGCCCACGTTGTATTCTTCTTTAATAAAAATGCAATGGGGACTTTAATAAACTGTGAAAAACAAATTGCACTTAATGCAGCAATTAGTGGATAATTCGTTAGAATTTGCATAGGAAACCCGCCTTTAGAAAAACTTAATAGTTGATGTCTTTATCATATCACGAAATAAGGCTGAAAAACGAAAAAAAATTAATTCTTACAAAATTTAATAAAAAAGATTGGTAAAAATCGAAAGAGTTGGTTATGATAGGAGAGTAAAATAATTTTGTAGGAGGACTGCTGAATATGACTCAATTTCCACAATTATCGACAGAAGTGGCAGCAAACGAAAAATTAGTAACAATGAAAACGACAATGGGAGATATTAAACTTAAATTATTCCCAGATTTAGCTCCTAAAACAGTTGAAAACTTTTTAGGTTTAGCAGCAAAAGGTTATTATGATGGAATTATTTTTCACCGTGTTATTCCTGACTTCATGATTCAAGGTGGCGACCCAACTGGAACAGGTATGGGTGGCGAAAGTCTATGGGGTGAAGAGTTTAATGATGAATTCTCAAAACAAGCCTTTAACCTAAATGGTGCACTTTCAATGGCTAATGCGGGTCCTAATACTAATGGAAGCCAATTCTTTATTGTTTCAAATACAGAAGTACCGCAAAATATGTTAACTCAATTAGAAGGCGCTGGTTATGAGAAAGAAGTAATTGATGCTTATGCTAAAAACGGAGGAACTCCTTGGTTGGATTTCCGTCATACTGTTTTTGGTCATGTAATTGAAGGCATGGATGTTGTTTACGATATCCAAAATGTAAAACGTGGTGCGCAAGATAAACCGGTTAATGGCGTACGTATTGAATCAATTGAAATTGCTGATTAATTAGCAAAAGACTGGAGATGAAAATCTTCAGTCTTTTTTTGTCGTGTAGATTAAAACTAGAAATTTAGGCAAAGTGCACAGATTTTAATTAAATTGTGAAAACGGCATCATTTTAAAAAAAATTTATGCTACAATAAAGATGCAAAATAAACCTGTAGTTAAGAAAGGAAGTTACATGAATGATGTATGGGGCAATTGAAGCTGGCGGGACTAAATTTGTTTGTGCAATCAGCGATGAAAACTTTGAAATTAAAGAACGAGTAAGTATACCAACCACAACACCTGAAGAGACCTTAAGCCACGTTTTTGAGTTTTTTGATCAATTTAAGTTGGATTCAATTGGAATTGGCTCGTTTGGACCAATTGACGTTAATAAAAAATCAGCGACCTATGGATATGTTACAACGACTCCAAAAGTTGCTTGGACTAATTTTGATTTTTTAGGAGCAGTAAAAAAACGTTATGAAATTCCTGTTGGTTGGACAACAGATGTGAATGCAGCAGCACTTGGCGAATTGAAAAAGGGTGCGGCAATTGGGTTAGACAGTTGTGTGTATTTAACTGTGGGAACTGGTATTGGTGGCGGAGCTGTTGTAAATGGGAAGCTGCTAGCGGGATATGGTCATCCAGAAATGGGACATATGTTAGTTAGATTGCATCCAGATGAGAGCTATGGTGGATTTTGTCCATACCATGGAAATTGCTTAGAAGGAATTGCTGCAGGTCCGGCTATTGAAGGACGTTACGGTGTGAAAGGTCATGAATTGGCAGATAAAATAGAAGTCTGGCAAATGGAAGCCTATTATTTAGCGCAAGCATTAATGAATTATACTCTAATTTTAAGTCCAGAAAGAATTGTTTTAGGTGGCGGAGTAATGAAGCAAAACCAACTCTATACATTAGTTAGAGAAGAGTTTAAAAAATTAATGGCTGGTTATGTAGCTGTTCCTCCATTAGAAGAATATATAGTTGCTCCAGGCTTAGGTGATAATGCTGGAGTTACAGGCTGTTTATTATTAGCAGCAGATGAATTAACTAAATAAAAAAAATGCGACTAGTAATTCTAGTCGCATTTTTTATTTAGTTTAAATTTATTTAGTTAAAGCTACTTTTAAGCGTTCTAAGCCTTCTTTCAAAGTAGCCCGAGAAGTAGCGATATTCATTCGCATAAATTGACTGCCGTTTGGTCCAAAGCTAATTCCAGGATTTAAGCCTAAGCGTCCCACGTTAACTAATTGCTTCCTTAAGGCGGAATCGCTTAATCCTAAGTAAGAACAATCAAACCAAATTAGATAAGTTGCTTCTGGTTTTAAAAATTTAACTTGTGGCAATTCCTTTTCCAAAAATTTACAGGCATAATCTAAATTTTCACTAAGATAGTCTAATAGCTCTTCTAGCCAAACTTCGCCTGTGTTGTAGGCAGCTTCTGTGGCAACATAGCCAAAAGTATTAATGCCGTCTTGTTCGCTTTTGTGTTGCTCCATCGCAATTTTTGCTTTTAATTCTTTATTTTTAACAAAAATCATGGAGTGCTTCACACCAGCCATATTAAATGTTTTGGTAGCAGCAGTTAGTGTAACGACAAACTCTTGATAACTTGGATCAAGCGTAACGACAGAAGTAAATGAGTGTGGTGCGAAAACCAAGTCACCATGAATTTCATCGCTAACTAAAATGACCTTATATTTTTTACATAACTCAGCAAGTTGTTTCAACTCGGTTGTCGACCAAACCCGTCCACCAGGATTATGAGGATTGCATAGAATAAATAATTTGACTGAATGATTCTTCAATTTTTCTTCGATATCAACAAAATCCATTTTAAATTGTTTATTTTCAATGATTAAGCTAGAACGAACTAATTGCCGTTGATTACTTCTTACAACTTCTGTAAATGGTGGATAGACAGGATCATGTATCATAACGCTATCCCCTGGTTCAGTTAGAGCTGTAACCATTAATGCTAAACTAGGTACAACGCCAGGTGAAAATAAAATGTCGGATTTATTCAAATTTAGCTGATGGTGGTTACTTTGCCAATCAATTATGGCGTCATATAATCCATCACTAGGAATTGAGTAGCCAAGAATTTGAACATCTAGACTTTTTTTCAAGGCAGATAGAATTGTCTTAGGTGTAGCAAAATCCATATCCGCGACCCACATAGGTAAAACGTCCTCAGAGCCGAATTTTTCTGTCAGCATATCCCACTTAACAGAATTAGTGCCTTTACGGTTTATAATTTCATCAAAATTTGCTTGCATAAATACACATCCTTCTCCATTAAATAAGTTCTCTTTACTCATTATACTGCAAAGGAAAGGTTTTCTCAAAAGTCAGACTTAAAATTACGGGATTGAGTTTTTTCGAAAGGCAAATAAAACTCCCTTTTTTTAAAAGTGGTGGTATAATATAAGAGAGAATACTACAGGATGATGGAAAAAATGAGGTGAAGGAATGACATATAAAATTGGCATGATTGTAAAAGGCAAGGTTACAGGCATTCAACCTTACGGAGCTTTTGTTTCTTTAGATAAAGACACCCAAGGCTTAGTGCACATCTCCGAATGTAAACATGGGTTTGTAAAAAATTTAAATGAAGTTTTGCAGGTTGGAGAAGAAATAGAAGTAATGGTTATTGATATAGATGAATATACCAAAAAAATAAGTTTATCTATGCGCTCGTTAGAACAAAAGTCGACGATGCACTATCATTATAAAAAACGGAAATATCGACCAGATAAAGCAGATAAAGTCGGGTTTGAATCATTACGACAAATGATGCCGAAATGGATTGAAGAAGCAAAAAATGACGAAAAAAAAAGGCAGAAATAAATCTTTTTCATTGAACATCTTTTAATTTTAGAAAAATGTGTTATGATACAGAATGTAAATCTTTCAAAATTATAGTGTGGGGTGCATACAAAAATGATAGAGAAGCAATGGGTTGCTGGAACAGTGATGACTATGGATCAAGAAGGTAGATCAGTATTTTTAGTGTCAAATAAAACTGGGGAAACAGCTAATTTTAGTTTTCCATCAGCAAAAATAGCAGAAAACAGAACAGGACTTGCTAGTATTTTAGAGGACTTAAAACATAAGTTAACCATTGATGTCTCATCATTACATTTGTTTGAATTAACGAATGCAATTGTTGCAGACGTGCGGATACCGTTATTTGTATTTGAACTAACAGAAAACCTAGATGACTTAGAAAGTTTGTTAAAAGTGTCAAAGGATGATACTTTATCATGGCAACACACAGATGCTATTCGTGGTGCTTTATCAACATGGGAAATTTCTGGTGTACCACAATTTTAGAACATATATTTCAAGAGCAGCAAATTCCTAAAAAGATTTGCTGTTTTTTCTTGCAATTTTTATGAAAAACTACTAAAGTATAAGAGCAGTATAGTGAGAAAAGTTTCACAAAAATTTGATGTCGGAGGGTTTAACATGCCACATATTCAATTTGATTATTCAAAGATTGATAAGTTCTTACAACCACATGAAGTAGCGTATTTACAACAACAAGTTACAACAGCTGATGAAATGCTACGTAAAGGAACAGGCCAAGGAAATGATTTCCTAGGATGGATTGATTTGCCAAAAAATTACGATAAAGATGAATTTGCTCGTATTAAAGCAGCAGCTAAAAAAATTCAATCTGACTCAGAAGTATTAATTGTTATCGGAATTGGTGGTTCTTATTTAGGAGCTAAAGCAGCACTAGATTTCTTGAATCATTCTTTCTATAATCTACAAGATTCTAAAGATCGCAAAGCCCCACAAATCTTTTTTGCAGGAAATAGTATTAGTTCAAGCTATTTACATGACTTAATTGATATTATTGGAGATCGTGATTTTTCAGTAAATATTATTTCAAAATCAGGTACAACAACTGAACCAGCAATTGCGTTCCGTGTCTTTAAAGAATTGTTAGTTAAAAAATACGGTGCTGAAGAAGCTAAAAAACGTATTTATGCAACAACAGATAAAGCACAAGGCGCTTTAAAAAATGAAGCTAATGCTGAAGGCTATGAATCGTTCATTATTCCAGATGATGTTGGTGGGCGTTTTTCAGTGTTAACTCCAGTTGGTTTATTACCAATTGCTGCTAGTGGAGCTGATATTGATAGCTTAATGAAAGGTGCAGCAGATGCAAGTGAAGCTTACTCTAATCCTAAATTAGAAGAAAATGAAGCTTATCAATATGCGGCTGTCCGTAATGCTTTATACCGTAAAGGCAAAGTAACAGAACTTTTAATTAATTATGAGCCAAGTTTGCAATACTTCTCTGAGTGGTGGAAACAATTATTCGGCGAGTCTGAAGGAAAAGATCAAAAAGGCATCTACCCTTCAAGTGCAAACTTCTCAACAGATTTACATTCTTTAGGGCAGTATATCCAAGAAGGACGTCGCAATATTTTTGAGACAGTGATCAAAGTAGATAAAGCACGTCATGATATTAAAATCCCAGTAACTGAAGCAGATTTAGATGGTTTAGGTTATTTACAAGGGAAAGAAATTGATTTTGTTAACACAAAAGCGTTCCAAGGAACATTATTAGCCCATACAGATGGGGATGTCCCAAATCTATTAGTAACAATTCCTGAAACAGATGCTTATACATTAGGCTATCTGATGTATTTCTTTGAAATTGCAGTTGGAATCTCTGGTTATTTAAATGGAGTGAATCCATTTGATCAACCAGGAGTTGAAGCTTACAAAAAGAACATGTTTGCTTTATTAGGCAAACCTGGCTTTGAAGAATTAGCTAAAGAATTGAACGAACGTTTATAAAACAACATTTTGGGCGAAATGTTGAACTAAAATAAATACCCTGAAAATATTGAAAAGTGGTTCGTGGTTCCGTAGTGGTTCCGTTTCGATACCACTTTTCAATTTATAGGGTATTTTTACATATTTACAATTAACTTTTTCTTGTACTCATTATATTTTTTCATTGCGTTTTGATTTGCAACAGGAGAGAAGGACGCATAGATAAATGTAGCCTCAATATTTTTATGGCCAAGAATATCTTTTATATCCTCTAAGGTCACACCTGCTTCACGTAACATGATAGCAAAAGTATGCCTCATATCGTGTATCGTGATTTTTGGAACGTCTCCGTTACATTTAGTCGTAATCCTATCAAAAGCTCCTGAGAGCGTTCTGTGTGCGATTGGACGAGCATCTGAAAAGCAATAAACGAAATCATATTCTGGATACTTTCTTTTAAATCCATTTTTCAAATTATTTGATCGTTGAATTTTTTTCAATTCAATTAAAGAGTCATATAATTCATCTGACATGATCAGCGTTCGAAAGCCGGAGTTTGTCTTTGGAGGTCCGAAAACAATTTGATCCTTGTTTTCTTGTCTGTATAGCCGACATTTATTGATATCAATTTCTTTCTTTTCCAAATCGATATCAGACCACTGCAAAGCCATAGCTTCTGAAATACGCAACCCTGTGTTTAAACAAGCAAGAAAGATGTAATAAAAAATATAAGCTCTTTCTTTTTTTGCTTGTTCTAAAAAAATGGATGCTTGTTTTTGGTTAAAATAAACGAGTTCTTCTTGCTTACTTACTACTTTTTTTCGGAACTCAGCACCTTCGCATGGATTGTTTTTAATTAACTCCATACGTTTTGCTTTTTTCATTGCATTATGAAGAGTACCGTTAATTAACCGAATAGTAGAAGTTGCTAGTTTACAATCATCATAAAGCTTATTAATGAATTTTTGATGCTTTGAAAGAGTGTATTCCGTTAATTTAGTGAATCCTATATGCGGAATAATATAGTGATTAATGTTATACGTATGAACTTTTATCGTTCCAGGTTTAACATCAATCTTGTAATGAGTGATCCATTCGTCTAAATAATCTTTTATTAACATATCTGAGGTTTCAACATCTAATTCCCCAATGGTATAAAGATATTCAGCTTCCTTTGCAGCTTCTTTAGCAGCTGCACGAGTTCTAAACCCGCGTTTTCCTACTTTTTTTTCTTTACCAGTTGCTGGGTTAATACCAGCTCTGATTTGGTAACGCCATAGCTTTTTACCGCTTTTTAACTTATAAGGCACTATTGATGCCATGAAAATTCCTCCTACAGCTGGCAGGCTCATTAAAAAGGAATTCAAAGAATGAACTATGCTGTCATAGTTCCGAATCACCTCCTTTCAAGAAAGAAATTTATTTTAAAATGTTTAATAATCTGCAGATTATAGAAAATTTTCTGTAGATGTAGATTAGGATATATTTAGTTTATTCAAATTCGACTTCAGATAATCCTTCGTTTACATTTTCGATAACTTCATTTTCTTCAATGAAAGCAATCCATTTCTGAGTACCATTTAGTGCTGGAATGCCTATTTGGGTCTTTAATTGTCCATATAGCGTATCCATTGCTTGTGTCCACATTTGTGATGTAGCACGTTCTACTTTAGCTTCATTCCATTTAGCTTTACTAGCTCGGGCTTTGTTTTTTTCTAACTGGAAATTTTTAGCTTTTTCCATGAAAAAGGTGTAACTTGTTAAATTTTCTTGCATGTATTCCACAAAGTCTTGATAATTCATTATATTTACTTCCTTTCGAATGTATGTTCTTTTTTATTTTTAAAGAAAAGCCCGAAGGCTAGTCTTTATTTATTTAGATTTGTAATTGCATAGTCAGCTTCTTCTGGAGTAAATCTTGAACCATACTCAGAAGTTAATTGATCCCTAATTGCCTCAGGAGACATAGCCATTGTATCCTGATAATATTTAGCAGTTTTAAGAGCATTTGCATTCCAATCTGCTTGAATATTATCAATAGCATATTGTCCAGCTTCAGGAGAAAATTGTCCGCCATATTCAGAAGTTAACTGGTCATATATCCCCATACGGGACATGTTCATTGAATTAGCGTAATATTCAGCTGATTTTAAAGCAGACTTGTATTCAGCTGGAGCATTTGCGACTGCTTCTTTAGCTCTTTTTTCCGCTTCTTTTTGTTCGGATTCAGCTTGTGCTTTAGCTTGAGATTCTGCAGCAAGTTTATCGTCAGCTTCTTTTTTTATCCTATCTTGTTCAGCTTTAGCTTCGGCTGCAAGTTTTTCTTCAGCTTCTTTTTTTATTCGGTTTTCTTCTTGGGTTTGCCTAACTTGTTCGCCAATTAGTCTATTTTTTTCAGCCTCAGCCGTTTTCTTTTCTTCAAAATCTTTGTCTAAAGGAAGAATTGTAATTTTAGCTTTTTTTGTCCCAGCTTTAATTATTAATGATTGTTCCTTCAAAGTACCATTTACTTTTAAATTAAAATTACCATCAGAATCAACTTCCGATAGTTCTATATCATTACCATCTTCATCTTCAACAGCCACTGAACCTTTACCAGTAAACTTTCCAGTAATATAGACATAACCTTGGAAATCTTCGTTAGGATCCATTTCTTTTTCATTAACTGTTAATGTTTCTGTAACCGCTTTTTGTTTCTCGTGGTAACTAGCACTTTTTTTGTCATCAGAAGTTTTTGGCAATGCAATGAAACCTACTATGATAAATGCAAACGATATACCAAGTATTATAGAGTTCCGTTTTGTTTTTGAATTCTTTTTAAACGCTCCAATAATAAATAAAACAATACTAGCTAAAAAACTAATAAAACCTACTAGAATCATTAACACTCCTAAAATAACCATCGTACAAATAATCTCCTTTTATTATAAGTTTATAAACTGTAAAAATTAGTTTTACTTAAAAAAATCATTTTGCTTCAATTTTAGTTAATAAAATTATTTACAATAGCAATTAATTCCTTTTCGTGTGAAGAAATCTCAAATGGACCTTCCAAATCGTAAGTGGATTTATTTGTATCATTTAGGACGATTTTAATTCTAGTGGTAGTGGAGTATACATATACCCGAACAATCCACTTTCTTATATTATCGTCTAATAAAATGTTAAAGTAACTCCGGTTATCTCGATAAGTAATTCTTTCTAGAGTAACAGTATCTTTTAACATTAGCTTAACAATAGTATAAGCTTCAAGTTCTTCAGCAGTAGTAACAATTCCATCATCTTCAATTTTAATTTCTTCTTTCACTTCAGAAATATCCTCCTGAATAGAAGTAGAAGTATTTAACGCAGCACTTAGTTTAGCATTAACTTTTTCAGTAATAAACTGATTGAATCCTTTTTTTATAATAGGAGTAAACTTATCAATAGTTGCTTTAGTTTTGAGTCCATCAAATATTTCACTAACAAAATATTTGATAAATTCATCTGAAGGAGAATCAAGTTGTTCATTTAAAAAAGATTTTAAATTGTTCAAATACTTCAGCTCAGAAGCACTACTGGTAATTGTTTCAATATTAAAGTTATCTTTATGGAACTTCGCAATTTCAGGTATTTGATTTTCTTTTAAGTCTGTTAAATTAATTGTTAAAAAAGGAGTAGAATCCATTTTATTTGGTTCATCAAGATCAGTGAAAAATTTATATTCTTCTCCATTTGTTAAAATCCCGAATCTAGAAGTAGTAGTACCAAAGTATCTAAATAGTTGTGAATCATGTTTCGTTAATTTCTCAGTAATAGATTTAGCTTCTACTAAAATTACTGGAATAGCGTCGAGAACAACTGCATAATCAACTTTTTCCCCTTTTTTGATACCTACATCAGCAGTGAATTCTGGTACAAATTCTGTTGGATTAAATACATCATATCCTAGCAATTGAAAAAATGGCATTATTAAAGAAGTTTTAGTTGCTTCTTCAGTTGCAATATTCCCTTTTAAATTAGTGACCCTAGTGCTTAAAATTTTCAAATCTTCTTTGAATTTTGAAATATCCATTATGTCTCCTTTTTAAACTGTATTTTATTAACATGTTTGTGATATAATATATTTGTAATAGTACTATTTGCTCTAACTAGTCCCCACGACAGGTTAGGGCTTTTTTTATATTCAAAATTAGTTTGGAAAAATTATTTTAAGACTGTCTGCAATTCCAAAAACAAATCTACACCCTTTGTGGTCAAAAATTAAACCATGTGCATCTTTATAATAATTAATTGAACTCCACAAATATTTGGGCGTTATTTCAAGGAATTCAGCTATTTCCCAATATTCCGTTAATCCTAGTTTATAACAAGTAATTAGTTCATCAAGAGAAACCAAGTAACGATATCCGTACTGTCTAGCTCGTTTCTCTTGTTGTTTTTTTTCAATTGTATCTAATATTGATAAGTCGCCTACAGAAGTTTCGTAATGCCCTAATTCTTCAGCAATATGGCCTATTATGTTTTCATATGAATTATTTTTATTAATGTAAATGTCTGTGTCAATTATAAAAGCACCATGTTTATTATGCATATCTTTTTTAAAATTGAACTTTAATTCAGAATAGTCATTCATCATTTCTTCTAATCTATTCATTAGACACCTTCTATTTTTTAGATTTCTTAATTAATTCAATATACTTTAAAATATCTTCCATATCTTTTTCTGTTACATCATCATCAATATGCGAAGCTATTAATTTTACATTGTCATCTTTCACGTCATTTTCACTTAGTCCAGAGTATTTTTTTGAAGAGTTGTCACCATTTAAAAGGTAGTCTACTGTTACTCCGTACATAGAAGCTAAATCTACTAATGCTTTAGTATCAGGTTCTCTAGTTCCATACTCCCAATTGGCGTAAGTAGCCATATTTTTCAGGCCTAATTTATTAGCTACTAAAGTCTTTGTCCAACCATTCAGCTCTCTTAATTCTTCAAGTCTTTTAGCTAGTTCAGATTTTTCCAATGTATTCACCTCGTTTAAGTAATTATACTATAGTTAAACATATTATTTAGAAAGTTAAACAAAAAGTGTAAATAAATATTGACTTAAACAAAATGTTTAGTTATACTGACGATATAAAGTTAAACAAAATGTTTAACTATGAATAAGGAGGTAAGTCATGGATCTTGGTAAAGAAGCATACAAAAAAATGAGAGACATCCGCATTGAAAAAGGAATCACTCAAAAATTCGTTTCAGAGCAATTAGGTTTCCAATCATCTCAAACATACGCCAATATAGAGTATGGCAATACTGAATTGAAATTGAGTATAGCTCTACAAGTTGCAACTATTTTAGGTGTATCAGTTTATGATTTTTTATCTAAATAAGTTAAACAAAATGTTTATGTTTTAGTCGTTAAGTAAATTCTATCACCAAAATCCCCGAACTAAAAGCTAGTCAAGTACGAAAAGGAGGGAAAGAAAATGGAAAATAAAGAATTCAATGAACTTTATAAAGAAGCGATTAATTCTAGTTTGGTTCTTGTTAAACAAATTTGCGAATTACAAGAAACAGAAACAAACCCAGCAATGGTTGCATCCATCGCTGAGCTTATAAAGGTAATTACTGAATGTCAATATAACTAATTTCTACTGCATTCATCGCAACTTTATTAGTACCTATAAAGTTGTAGGTTAAAGATTCATTTAATGGTATTTCAGAAAAATCAGAATTAATAGCCGTCCAAGTTCCTCTGTGAAGGTATTTGATTTCTTTTAAGCCTGGTACAGAAATTATTTTACCACTTTTTAAATATATAGTTAATTCCATTTTTATCACCTCACTTTCAATTTAATTATATCAATTGAATTAGAGAACAAACAGCGAACAGGAGGAAACGCATCTATGAAAAACAATGAAGGATATTTTAAAAAGGGTGATTGCATTGAGATTAGTGGTAAAAAAACTTATATCGTAGTTGCAGCTAATGAAGATGAAGTTCAAGTAAGAAGTATCATGTGGTATAAAAATCCACCAATATTAGAAAATAGAATTGATATATATAGTAACAGTACCGAAAACTATTCATCTAAGTATTGGATAAAAATAGTTCCGGCACCGCTAGAATATGGATCAGAAATTCTTAATGTTTTAGCCAACTAACTAAAGGGTGAGTAAGTACTGAAAAGAGAGGAGTGAAAAAATGAACGAAGGAAAAGTAGTTTTAGATGTAGAAATTACTGATATGGATGAAAATTTAGAAAAAGCTAAAAAATTAGTAAACCTACTAAAAGAAGCCAAATCCCTATCAGAAGAATTGGCTTCAATCGAGTTTGAATTTTCGGTAAAAAAATAATTAGAATTTAAGTTCTAGCTTAACATCTTTATTGCAGTAAGGACATTTGCTAGTACCAACTTTAACCTTAATCATTTTTTTACAGTGTTCACAGTTGATTTCATAGGTACTTTTTAAAGCATCATCTTTTGCAAATTGTTTACCTTGTTTTTCTAAATCACGCATCAATTTATCCATAAAATTCACCTCGCTTTCAAATTAATTATATCAATGAGAAGAGGGAACAAATAGCGAACAGGAGGAAACACACACATGAATATTATCGAAGAGTTAACAAAAGATGTAATTGAAAAAAAGGAGTATTACAAATTAAAACGAATTGCTGAAATCATTGGCAATAATGTTTTGGAAGGAAATAAAACCGCTAGATTGCCATTTACATTTAATGAAATTGAAGATTATGCGGATCAACTGGAATCATCAAATATTTTAGTTTTAGTAGAACCAGAAACAAACCGAGTAACACTTGATTGGGGGCTAGCAAGTTGAGTTCAAAAGTAATTAGTCCATTTTTAATAGAAGCATCTGGAAGAAAACATATCCAACAAACTCATTTAGCTAGAGAAATACATCGTGCTAAATCAACTGTGAACGGATATTACAACGGAGGTCCAACTCCTGTTGATGCAATGGTAGAAATTGCATCAGTGATAAATGATTCAGAATTAAGCCAACAACTGGCGCACGAGAGTTTTGGTACTTTACCGAATTTTAACTCTGATAAGTACGAAGAATCAGCATTTGCAATGGATGTTTTCCAAAGAAAAGAATCAAACGAACGAAAAGCAATGAAAGAGCAAGCTGAGTTGGCATTAACGATACTCAATCATAAGTTAACAGATTCGGATAAGTCAGTATTAGCAGCATATGCAAATGAGTTTTTAGATGAAATTTTAATTGAGCTGAAAATAGTAAGTTTAATTAATAGAAAGATTGATGTATCAACCAATCAGTTAATAAAGATAAGAATTCCTTATTGGCTTTCAGAAGGTTACCTAACATAAGGAGGAGTGGTTATGCAACAAGTTGCTGAATGGAAAACAGTCAAAGAGGTTGCCGCACATTTTAAAGTTTCAACTAAAACGATATATAGATGGACAAACGATCGAAATAATCCTTTGCCGAATGATCGTAAAGATTCTATTATCCGGATTGATTTAATTGAGGCAGATAATTGGTTTAAAAATAAATCGCAGGCAGGCGGAAAGGTAAGCAAATGAATGAATTTATTGGTGTTGTGATAGGAGTATTAATCAGCGTTTCGGTTATTACTAACTTGCACTTATCTGAAAACAAAGCACATTCGAAAGATGAAAGTAAAAAAATTATCTCAGGGGGTATGATCCATGGAAGAAAAAGTAAAAACAGCAGTAAGTAGCCTAAATGATTATTTTGGAATTGAAAATAAAAACATGGCTTTGTGGTTTTACGGCGGTTTAGGTTTTCCAATCGCATGTGGCGCAATCGTTTTACTTGTATCGGTGGTGATATAAATGGAAATTATCAAGGATGAAAAAATGTCTCCTGAAATTTGTCGCACTTGTGAAAGATGCGGATTTGACCGAATTAAACATGATCATAAATTTTGCGGAATTTGCGGATTACCACAAAAAAAGACCAACCAGGATTGCACTCCCAGTTAGTCGGCTTAGAAAAATATATTAAAGTAATTCTACCATATTAGGAGGAACACAACAATGAAAAAAATTGAATTAATCAATATGAAAGTACGGAACTTTAAAGGATTTAAGGAGTTTGAGTTAGCAGCGAACGTTAAGAATGTTCAAGTTTTCGGTGATAATGCTACAGGTAAAACAACCTTATACGATGCCTTTCTATGGTGCTTATTCGGTAAAGATAGCAAGGATTCAACCAAGTTTTCATGGAAGCCGCTGGATCAGAATAATCAAGAAATTCATCATTTAGAGACCGAAGTTGTGCTTGAATTACTAATTGATGGTGAAGAAATCGAGTTTTCTCGTATGAATAAAGAGAAGTGGACTAAGAAACGAGGTTCGAACGCTGAAACATTTGAAGGCCACGATGCCACATATAGGATTGACGGATTAAAACAAACTCAAATTAAGTTTAAAAAGCGAATTGAAGAAATTGTTAACGAAGAAACATTTAAACAAATTACAAATATCTACTATATAGCTGAGAAGATGCCAGCCAAAGATAGACGTAAAATGTTATTCAGCCTAGTAGAAGATTTAACAGATATTCAAGTAATTGAGAGTAACAAAGAACTTAAACCGTTGCTAGATATCCTTGGAAAGCATTCAGTAGAAGATAAGCGCCAAATGATTGCTGAAGAACGAAGAAACATTAACAAGGACTTAGATAATATTCCTCAAAGAATTGATGAAGTGGACCGGTCAATTAATCCAGACTTAACTATTCAAAATAGAATAAGTTTAGAAGCTAAAAAAACCAGTCGTGAAACCGAACTAGCCAAAAATGAACAGGAACTAGCCAGTAAAACAAATGGAACGTATCTTACAAACAAACGTTCAGAGTTAACTACCAAAGTAGCTGAACTTGAAGCAGATAAAAGTAATTACACGATTAAACAGAACGAAAAAATAGCAGGTTTACAATCAGGTAAGCAAATTGTATATGAACAAGCTATGTCGGCTCAAAATGAAGTCTTAGAGGAAGAGAAGCATATTTCTAGTTTGAAAACTGATATTGAATCCGAAAAAAGTTATATCAGCAGACTTCAACAGGAAAAAGAAGGTTTGAGAAATAAATATATTTCTATCCGAGATAACAATTTTCCAGACTTTGACGAACATAAAACAACTTGTCAGTTCTGTAACCAAGATCTTCCAGTTGAACAGCAGGCGACAATTAAAGAAACCTATCAAAAAGAACGTGAAGCTTTCAATTTAAACCGAGCTAGCGAATTAGAACAAATAAACGAGCAAGGAACGAGCCTTTCAAAAGAAGAGGAAGTACACGAAGAATTACTTCAAGACCTACAAAATCAGGTGGCTGATACAACAGAACTTGATAAACGAATAAAAGTACGTGATGACCTAAAAAGCCAACACACAGCAATTATTAAGCAAATTGAAGCAATTCAAAATAATGCTACTCCTTTCATTGAAACAGAACAGTATAAAAAGAAAATTGTTGAAATTGAAGCAATTAAGCAAGAAATCATCACAATTCAAACTGGCGATGATAAAGAGCTTCAATCGCAAAAAGAGGTTATCAGTAACATTAAATTATCTATTAATCAGCTGAACGAACAGCTTTATGAGTATGTTTTATCTGAAAAACAAGAAGCTCGTAAGCAAGAATTGATTGAGGAAGAAAAACTTTTATCAGTTAAATTCGGTGAGTTAGATCAACAACTCTATTTACTAGATGAATTTATTAGAACAAAAGTTGACCTACTAACTAGTAAAATTAACGCCAAATTTAATTATGTTGATTTCAAACTGTTTGAAGAACAAATAAACGGCGGTCTTAAAGAAGTATGCGAGGTAACTGTTAAGGGCGTTCCTTATTCATCAGGACTAAACAACGCTGCAAGAATTAATGCAGGGTTAGATATTATCAACACAGTAACCGAAATCAACCAAATAAACGCACCAATTTTTATTGACAATGCAGAATCAATTAATGATTTATTAGCAGTACAAGCCCAAACAATCACGTTAAGCGTAAGTAAAGACAAAGACTTGAAAATGGAGGTAGCGTAATGGATATGGAAAAATACGAGGCTGAGTGGAAGTTAAAACGAACGCTACACGAAAATTTCCATATAAGAACCTGGATCAATCGCAAGAAATGTTATTTTCACGTATCAACTACATGCACCGTTGATGCAGGATATGAAACGATGGTTTTCCCTTCGAATCAAGCAGAAGAAATAATTGATTTTGGAGATATTTATTGCAAACGATACTCAAATGAAGAGGATGCAATTAAAGGGCATGAGGAAACAATCAGAAAAATATTTCAGGAGGTAATCAAATAATGACAACTAACCAAGCGCCTATGGTCATTCAAAAAGATATTACAGATACAGTAGCAAAAAGAATTAATGAAATGGAGAGCGATGGTTTAGCACTACCAACTTCTTATAGCTCAGCCAATGCTTTAAAATCAGCATTTTTCGCAATGACAAATTCATCTAATGGTAATTTACTAGAAAAATGCTCGAAAGAGTCAATTGCAAATTCACTTTTAGACATGGTTATTCAAGGGTTAAGCCCAGCTAAGACTCAATGTTACTTTGTACCATATGGAAATAATCTTAAAATGACACGATCATATTTTGGCACTCAGGCAGTTCTTAAACGCCTTAGTGGAGTTAAAGATATATGGGCCAATATCATTTTTAAAGGTGATGACTTTGTTATTGCAATTGAAAAAGGAAAAGAAATACTACTCAAACATGATACGAAGTTCGAAAACAGAGACAATGAAATCATTGGAGTTTATGCAATTATTGAAAAAGAAGATGGTGATCAAGTTCTAACTACAATGACTAAAAAAGAAATTGATGCATCTTGGAGCCAAGCGAAAACAACGAATGTTCAGAAGAAATTCCCGCAAGAAATGGCTAAGCGTACTGTCATTAACAGAGCAGCAAAAGCCTTTATAAATACTAGCGATGACAGTGATTTACTAATTGAAGCTATTAATAATACAACTGAAAATGAGTATGATAATGGTCCTAAAGAGGTTGAAGCGGTAGAAGATGAAGTTAAAGCTGAAATCAAAGAGAATGCTAATAAAGAAATAATTGACTTTATAACGGAAGAAGAGCCTCCGATTTATCAAGAAAACGAAGGTCCTGAAATTGAACAAAGTCAGCTCTTTGATGAAGTTAATCCACCGATTGAGCCAGCATTTTAATTATGAATATCGAAGTATTTGGCTCAAGCAGTAAAGGGAATGCTTATAAAATCAGTGATGGTGAGCGTTCTTTGCTACTTGAAGCAGGAATAAAGTTAAACAAAATAAAATGTGATTGGCAGTCGATTGATGGCTGCTTAATCACACATGAACATGGTGATCACTCTAAATACGCTAACGAGCTATTAAAAACAACTAGTATTGATACTTTCACCAGTAAAGGAACTCAAGAGGCCTTGAAACTTCCAAGTTATCGGGTCCATTGTTTAGAACCGTTAAAACAGAAACAAATAGGGAACTGGAGTATTATTCCATTTCCAACGGAACACGATGCGAGCGAGCCTTTTGGCTATCTAATTCATTCCAGTAAAACAAACGAAAAACTACTTTTTGCAACGGACACTTATTATATCCGTTACAAATTTAAAGGGATCACGCATCTAATGATTGAATGTAATTATGCCTTAGATATTTTAAACGAAAATGTTAAAAATGGGCGTATAGGAGCCTATTTAAAGAATCGGGTATTAAAGAGTCACTTCTCATTAGAGAACGTCAAAGAGTTCATAAAAGCGACTGATTTAAGCGAGTTAAAAGAAGTTTGGTTGCTTCATCTATCTGATAGCAATTCAAATGCTGAACGTTTTAAAAAAGAAATACAAGCAATTACAGGTACACCAGTTTATATAGCATAAGGAAGGAGGTAGCCAATTGAATTATTTATCACAGTTACAAGCGTTTAGAGATTACAAGATGTATGAAACTAAATTATCCAGTGGACAAATTGCTTTATGGTACGCATTGATGGAAATAAACAATAAATGTGCATGGATTGAATGGTTTACAGCTGCTAATCAAACGCTTGAAACACTTTCGGGATTATCTAGAGCTGGCATAAATAAAAACAGAAATGTTTTAAAGCAGCTAGGCTTGATTGATTTCAAAAGTAACGGTAAAAAAGCTACTTCTTATAAGGTATGTGTACTCTATACGTCAAATAGTATACAAGACAGTACACAACAGAGTATACAACGCAGTGTACAAGGGAGTATACAAGACGGTATACAACAGAGTAGTACATTAACTAAACAGAAACTAAACAAAACAGAAACTAAACAGAAACAAGACCAGACGACGACAGCGGATGCGTATTGGCTTAAATTTGTTGAAGTCACAGCAAGCCCTTATATTCTTGAAAATTTAAAAATGTGGGCAGAGGATTTTAATGGCAACGACGATATTGTTATTCATGGCATTGAAACGATGCTTGCTAACAACGTTCGTAGCTATAAGTATCTTGAAACAATATTGAAAAACTGGGAATCAAAAGGCTTTAGCACTAGAGAGGATGTTCTTACTTTTGAGGAACAGCGTAAGCAGAAGAAACAGCCAAACCAAGGCGTTAATCGTAAAGAAACATTGCCAGATTGGGCTAAAGATGACTACAAACCGCCTAAACAAATGATAGAGCGTACTTCTGACGAAGAATTTTTAAAAGAAATGAGTGAGGATGAATAATGAATTGGTCTGTAGCAATGTTAAACGTGAACAAGTATAACGATCTGCCAGATTGGGTTGTTGAACCATCTAAAGATAAATTTAAAGCCTTAAAGGCTGAGGGAAAAAGTCCATCTAGCGAAGAAGGCAAAAAGCTATTTAAAAACTTTTTTATCATTGCGAACGTTTGGCTCTATCAAAATAAATTTATTGACTATTTTAATATGAGCGAAGCAGTTCGAATGGATGCTGATGAATTTTTATAATAGATATAAAACCAATTAAACCGAGGTTGTCCCCCACTCAATAATATTTAACCACGAGGGACAACCCAGCAATGGCAAGGAGTGAAAGGCGAGTGATAGAAGGCACTGGATATTTAAAATTTGTGAAATCTAAAGGCCATTTATACGTTTACCTTCATGGCCGGTTGCAAGGGGAGAAATCCAAAAAGCACCTGTTTAAATTTGGTCGTAGCGAGTGTGCTCTTGAAAATCTTTACTGCATGAGAGAAGCAAATAGGCTGCCTAACGAGTTAGCTAAAATGGGTTTTACTTTTGATGACTTGGATCAATGGATTTTAACAATCGAAACTAGGGTAACGCCTACAGGGAAGAAAATAAATATATGAAGAGGTGGAGTAAGTGATCAAAATATTAGAATTTTTTGGTGGGATTGGTGCTCCAAAAAAAGCCTTAATCAATTTAAAAATAAAGCATAAAAGCATTGATTACGTTGAATGGAACGAAAAAGCAGTCCGTAGTTACAACGCAATGTTTGATAACCGATATGCTGCCCAAGATGTTCGAGGATATAATTTAAGGCCTGATTGGTTGATACATGGTTCACCTTGCCAAGATTATTCGATTGGCGGTAAACAATACGGGGGAAACGTTGAAGATGGGACTAGAAGTAGTCTGATGTTTGAAACTATTCAAATAATACAGAATTTAGGTGTGTGGAAGCCTTCAGTTGTGATTTGGGAGAATGTTCCAAACGTTTTAAATAAAAAACATTTACCAGCATTTAATCGATATATTAACGATCTCGATAAACTAGGATACACAACAAACTATGAGATATTAAACTCTTTGGATTTTGGAATACCTCAACATCGAAAAAGACTTTTTGCAATTAGTTGTTTAAACGGCAATGTTTTTGATTACTCAAAGTTAGAAAAAACTACAGCGCCGATTATAACAGACTTTCTTGAAGCATCATTTGATGAAAAATATATTTTGACTCAGCCTAGCATGATTAAAAAATTGCCAGGAAATGAAAATCATTCGAATTTCAATGGAATGTTAGAAGAAATCACAACACATGCTTTTACTATCACGACAAAGCAAGTAAGATGTCCTAACGCAGGAGTGATAAAAATATCAAATGACAAGTATCGGATATTAACAGAGCGTGAGTGTTGGCGCTTAATGGGCTTTACCGATGAAGATTTTGATCGAGCTAATAAAGAACATCATGGTATGCAAGGGAAGCTAAACGGAACATTGTACCACCAAGCAGGCAATTCAATAGTTGTTCAAGTGTTAGAAGCAATATTCAAAGTATTACTAAGTGGAAATTATGGCGGTGGTATTAAGCAAGAAAGCTTATTTTAATGGAGGGAAAACACATGAAAACATTTAATTACACAACAGCACGGGAAGCTAAAATTTCAATCGATGAATCAATTTACAACAAGGAATGGTTAGAAGAATTTTCAAAATCAATGTACGATCTTGATAATATTAACGATTTAGGTAAGCACATTCTCAAAGTCCTTTTAAGACTAGGAATTGATACTCATGTTGAAGGTGTCGGAGACATCAAAGTAAACGGAGAATATCCAGATTGGGCTACAGAATTTTCAATAGCTAAAGGGATTGAAGTTTTAGTTGATTTAGACGAAATTGAAATTTATTAGGAAGGTGTGAGGGAATGAATGATTTCTTGAAAAAATATTACGATTTAATAGATAAAGTTACCTATATCGTAGAAGAAAAGTTGTGTTTATATCCCACTTATGTTGCGTTAGGAGTAACAGAGTCATTAGAAAATGATGGATTGATTTGTGAGGAAAACAAACAAATATCTGAGATTCAGCACTCTTTACTTGAAAAAATCGAGTATGTATCTCAATGAAATGTACTTGAAGATTTTTACGAAGGCAGGTTAGCTATAAAAATTAAAGATACAGATTATTGTATTTGCGTTGAATATACAACTTAAGAGAGGTGTGAGGAAATGAGTAAAACAGAAGAAACGCCAGAAATAGTTACTATTTTTTGGGACAACGTAGAGTGGCATATGAAAAATAAAGGGTTAAGCATGCATAAAGTGTTTGGTTCCAATCAAGGGTTTTATGCTACAAGACCGAGTTGTACTTTAAAAAAAGTGCAAGAAATTGCTGGATTATTAAATATTGACGATTACGCGATTTTGTTTGAGAAAGCGGAGGACTTAGAATGGCTAAATTAAATGAGGATCAGCAGGTTGTGCTGGATTGGATGAAAAGAGATCTTCCAAACTTAGGAGTAGATAGCTTGCTTAGTGAGTTAACATTTTTAAGTTGCACTGGTGGATGGATGAAAAATGAGGTAACAGCTAGGGCTTATCGCAACCTATCAGATATTGAGCGGTTGCAAGTATTACAAGCATTCGCAGAATGGGGGTTAAGTCAATATGACTGAACTAAAAATGATTGATTGTGAAGTAAAGGTATTAAAAGAATGGAAATCAGCGAAATTAGTTGGTTTTTATCAATGTAGTTACGTAAAGCAATCGATTTTAATTGGAGAGATTGGTGGAGTTATTGCCTATCCAGTAGCATTAGTTTGTGTTGATAGCCATTTTCAAACAGTAGATGCTAATTTAGTTAGGTTGGTGATTGAAGAATGAAAGTACACGAACTCAAAATTGAACCTAAATATTTCGAGGCAGTGAAGGACGGTAGGAAAAAGTTTGAGATTAGAAAGAATGATCGTAACTTTCAAGAAGGAGACGTTTTAATTTTAAAAGAATATGATCCAATTACTCAGTTGTTTTCGGGCGAAATCATAAAAGTTGAAATATCGTACATGCCAGATTTTCCGCTGAAAGATGACTATGTTGTTCTTGGGATTGAGGAAATATGGGAGGGTTAGCATGGCTAATAAATTAATCTATCAAGTGAAAATTGAAGAAGATATAAAAATTATTGAAATGCTACTCAACAGGATCTATGTTGTTTCAAGAACTGAAGACATGATGATTCATGAAAAATTAGAAGAGCTGCATAAAGGTATTGATGACTTGAAAAGATTTGTTTAGGAGGGTTAAGAATGAGCAATGTTAAATCATTTAGAAGTCAATCTGATTATTCGCAAGAACAAGTTGTTAAAATGATTGATTTCGCAGATGAACAGAATATTCCTTTGTTCGATGTAATGAAACGAGTTGAAAATTTAATGTGTGAGGGTATGACATTTGATGAAGCGTTCAACCAAGAAGTAGGAGCTGATTAAATAATGATTAAACGAATTATAATGTTCAAAGCTGATGACTGGAAGCATATCTGGTTTCTGTTTAAGAATATGATTGTGCAGTTCTTGAAAGGTGATTTTTTAGAAGCAAAAGATGCATGGTATTGAATCAGAATACATGTTGAATTCAACTCGAAAAGAGTAAAGTAAAGGAGAATGAAAATGGGCCAATTAATGATAAAACCAGCTGTAAGTACAATTGATAGTCGGGAAGTTGCTGAAATGGTGAGTAAGCAGCATAAAGAACTTTTACGAGATATTCGTAAATATGCAAGTGTTTTAACCAGCGCAGGGTTGCGCTCGTTGGATTATTTTATTCCTAGCGAGTATTTAGATGTAAAAAAAGAAATTCGTCCTTGTTATGAATTAACTATCATCGGATGTGATCTTGTAGCAAATAAGCTCATAGGTGAAAAAGGAATTTTATTTACAGCTCAATATGCTAAAAGATTTCGTGAAATGGAAGAGAATGAACGCAATTCAACAATTAAGGTCCATTTACCTTCTTATCCGGAGGCTTTACGATTATATGCAGATGAAATGGAACGAAATAGCCAGCTAAGTATTAAAAACCAAGAACAAGCTGTTTTAATTGAATCTTATGAGCTTAAAGTTAATTATTTGAATGAAATTTTACATTCTAAAAGCACCTTAAATATTACTCAAATTGCTGCCGATTATGATTTGACTGCCCAGGAGTTGAACAAGATTTTACATGAAGAAAAGATTCAGAAAAAGTCAGGCAATCAGTGGGTTTTATGTAAAAAGTATTTTGGCCAAGATTATGTGAAGTCTGATACCTACAGTTTTTCTCATAAAAATGGGAATCGAGATGTTAGTCTCCATACTAAATGGACCCAAAAAGGAAGAATGCTTATTCATGAGATTTTAAAAGAAAGAACTATTTATGCTATTTTGGATAAATAAAAAAAGACAGGTTCCCCTGCCTAGCCAATTTCATTATAACATGAGGGGGACCATCTTTGGAATTTAAACAAGTAGAATTATCTCAATTAAATGAATTAGAACTGAACAACACAATTATCATTGTTAGCAACGGAATGATTAAGATGGCCAATTTACCAGCTTTTGCTGATATTAAGCTAACAACGAATGAAAACAAGGTCACAGTAGTTAAATGTGAGACCAAAACTAAATTTTAAAGTCTGACTAGAAAACTAGAGGACACTTTAACAGCGTAGCAATACGTTTGTTGAGGTGTCCTTTTTTGTTACTTATAAGGAGGAAAACACACATGAAATTTGCTGACGAATTAATAAACGAATATACAACTGATTTAAAGCCAATAAAAGCTCTCTACAGTTATTATAGAAATCATAGGAATGTTTGTCTTATCTTGTTCAAAGAATGCGAAGAGGCGCAAGAATGGGAGCTTTCTGTTGAGTTTAGAAATGATTATCAATACTATAAAGCTCGAGCAAAGGAACTAGGTTCTATTATCTCTAGTAGCGAGTATTCAATTCAATGGTTACGTGATGCTAAAGAACCTGGCAATCGTAGAGAAATTGGGAGAAGGTCTAGATATCAACGAACAGAGTTATGGGGAGAAATAGAAGCAGCAGCTTTAAAGAACTACAGAGATAGTGATTTAGAAAACTTAACAAATGAAGATAAAAAAGTTCTAAAGGAAATTTTAAGTTGTCTATCTCCAAGAGAGTACGAATCTTACGTCTCGATTTTTGGAAAAGGAAATAGTTATCAAGAAACAGCGGATTATATGCAGTTGAGTAGGAGTTCTGTTCAAACTTTAATCAATCGTTCAATTCAAAAAATTAATGAGGTGATTAAATATGGTGCAAATACAAGTTTATTTTAGTAAAATTAATATGTGAGGAGGAATTGTTTTGAAACAAAATAAAATAAAAGAAATAAATAAAGAGCTAACTTTAATATTTTCTGATTTAAAGGTTCTGGCTGACGAAGATAGAAACGAAAGAAGTTCTAGTACTAGAGGTCCACTAGGAAATTTTTCACTAAGTAATATTGGATTGGTTTCTAAAATGAAAGTTGCATCTATTCTTTTTGAAGAAAGTTGGATAAACAGTAACTTTACTTATAAAGAATTAGATAAGCAAATTTTAAATTTTTGTATAGAAAATCGTACAAATGAGGATAAGAAAGACTTTCTTGTGCTTGAAAAATTTTTGAAAGAACTTTTAGGTCCAGAAGTCGAGCATACAGTTATATCAATATTAAGAGGTGTAGAAAATGTAAATGTTGAATTAACTATTGGAGATTTTAGAATATATCCATCTAAATTAATAGATAAACATATTAAATGTGATAATTGGGAACGAATAAAAAATGATATTATTACTGATTTTGCTGATGAAATAATGATTGAAACCTCTGTCTTTTCTTCCGATAGAGAAAGGGCTAAAGAAATTGCTAATGAACGAATGGATAATTTTATTAACATACTTTATTTCTTTTTATTCGCAAAAAAAGGTGGGTATAGTTTAAGGTTAGGCACTTCTGAGTCTTCTTCAATATTTATTAACATAATAAATTTTTCTGGAAAAGTTTATGTTCATAACAAGTTAGATGGTGATTGGAAAAATGTTGATTTGAACGAAATAATTAATTACTATGAGGAGCCGTTAAATAAAGTTCTTGAAATAGAGAAAAAATTATGGTTCGATCGCAAGAACGTAAATGAAATGGAAAAAAGAATATATGGATCCATTCAATGGGCTGGAAGAGCGTTAAAAGAAAAGTACGCAGATGAAAAATTTATTCAAGCAATGTTTGGGATGGAGGCATTAATACAAGAGAAAAATAAAAATAATGTGATTTCGCCTTCAATAACATCACAAATGAGTGAAGTTATAATCTTTTGTTTAGGTGATACTTATGAAAGAAGAAGCGAAATTGAACAAGAATTTAAGCAATTGTATACTACAAGATCGAACATTGCCCATGGGGAGCGAACTCAAGTTAGTGAATATGAATCTAATTTAGTGTTAGATTATTTAAGGCATATCATTTTTTATTTTTTAAAAAATGATACTTTTAAAACATTTAAAGATGTTAATGAATTTATTAAAAATGAAAAGTATAAGAAAATGTAAATATTGTCATACAGATGCCACCAACAAGTGAAGGGTAAATTATTCTTCACATTCGTGTGTTTTTCCTCCTGGCTCTCATGGTTGTGCGTGAGAGTTACATATGCCGAAGAAATTTGGCATATTAAAGTATTCTGAGATACTTTGATATTGTTGCTGAGAAGCAACTGATTGATACACTCGCAACTCCAAGGACGGAGGTTGTGAGTGTATTTTATTATCTCGTAGTTATGTTGAATGTTATTTGATATAATAATGAAAAGGAGATGATTTTATTGAGTATTAGTTGGGATGGCGTATTAAGTATTGATGGTGTTTTAGGTTTTATTGGAGCGTTAATTGGAGTTTTTAGTGCATATTTAGTAGTTAATCACCAATTAAAAAAAGAAAATGAGCAAGCATTAGACACCGAAAAAAGATTAAAAGAACCACTAATTGTTCCAGGAACAGCCAAATTTGATGATGTTGAAATACATCCTGGTAAGGATTTAGTAAAAGACGGAAAATATTTCCATGACTTGAAAAGATTTTCTGATGTTACAATTCCTATTATTAACGGGGGGACTACACCTGTATTTGATATTACTTATTACTTTGAAATCGAAAATATAGAAGAATTTGCAAAGATATTTAGTAAAGATAATACTCTGAAAGAATCAATTCCTAGTGCGTATTTTCAAAGTACAGAAGAAAAAGAGTACTCATTTATATATGAATATATCTATAAAAATGATGAAAAAGTACAGAGAAGAAAAGAATATGAAAAAGCATTAAAATACACCAATGTACTTTCTGTAATAATGCCTGGTGAAACTGAACATATTAACTTATCAAAATTAGTTATTATGTTTTTATCGTATTATTTAGAAATGTATGATATGTTTTATCGTACTGATACAGGTAAAGAAGAAATTTTCCCTGAAATAAAGGTTCATATTAAGTATAAAGATTATGAGATGAAGGCAAGAAAATATGAGTATAACCTGATTTTAGGTTCGCGTAATATGTCAAAAAATATGCTAAGATATCAATTAGTTCCAAAAAATTATGAAAGTAATTACTCAAGAAATATTTAAGAGACCCTTTGTGGTCTTTTTATTTTGCTCTAAATACATAGATCACTTAACGGTGATTACAAAAAAACACAAAGTGAGGTGAATAGATTTGAGATAATATATTTAGTTATATAAATTGTTTGTTTTAATTGTTATAATCAAAACAAACAGTTAAAAGGAGAAACAATGGAAAAATATTTTTTAGGAAATAATAGAAATAACTCTATTTATGGTGAAATTAATGAAAAAGAATATCGCACATTTTTAAAATTTTATACATTATACAAAAGATATGAAAATTTTTGCCAAGCTTTTTTAGTTAGTAATGATTCAAAAATTGAATATGAGGATTTAAAAAAAAGTGTTGAGTTAGAAAAAAATGTTGATTTGGATAAATTACATGTTATTGCTATTGGTGTCGTAACAAGATATGTTTTAACAAATCGCATGGCAGTGGATAATGCTAAGGCATATTATAACGAGTGCAGTATAAATAATAGTTTTTTAATAGATAAAGAAAAAAACAATAAAAGTTTTGCTATTTTCAAAATATTACGAAATTATGCTCAACATTACTCTATACCCATATCTAATACGACTGTTGTTCTAAATATATTAACAAATACAAGTAAAGTTGAGTTTTCTATTTCAAAAGAAGAAATTTTACAGAATAATTTTAGAGGAAAGGATAGGGAGTACATTGTGACAAGTTTTCCGGAAACAATTATTTTTGAAGAAATAACTGAAGAATGTAATAGAGTTATGGATGAATTATTTTTGGATATTACTGAAAAAACAAAAATTAAAGTAAAGAAAAGATTTATTAAATTGTTGAAAAATAGGATACAAATATTTACAAGAGAACATGACGGTAGAACAATTAATGCTCTTTTTGTAAAGAAAGAGGGTGATCCTACAAAGGTTTATTGTTTTGACGAAAAAATATTTTTTGGATTTATTACGCTGTTATCGAGTAGATTTTCTGAAGTTTGATAAAAAAATTAGTTACAGATTTATTGTTTATTATAAAAGATGCATAATTGAGCATCTTTTTTTATTTTAATTTGATTACATTAATTAAAGAGAAAGGGTGGTTTTGATGGCAAAGGAATTATCAGATGTTACAAGACAAAAGTATGATCTATTTGTTGCTGCTTATATTCGTTGTTTCAATGCCACTAAGGCAGCCGTTGAAGCTGGTTATAAAGCAAGTAATGCTAAGAATCAGGGGAGCAACATGCTTACTTATCCCTACATTAAAGAAAAAATCAACGTTGAACTTGGAAGGTTGCGGCAACGCTTTGCTGACGAGGGTAACAGGGCTTTTGCTGACCTGCTGAACATTCTATCAGATTTAGATTTAAAACTCCGTAGGCACGACGAGGCGGAGCTGAAAATCAATAAATATGAGAATGAGCTTATTAAAGATAATAATTCGTTTAGCATTTTAAATAGGCAAATAGAAAAGCTAGCTCGGAAAATAAAAGCGATTGATGGCCGTAAAAAAGATAGTAAAGAGATCAAAAAGACTTTACTCATTGAAATTGAAGAACTGCAAGATGAATCATTTCAAATGGGCTTAGATTTACGTAATAAACGAAGGCTGGTTGAAATAGAACATAGCAATATTTTGAAGCCAGCACAGTGGGAGAAAATGCTCTCTCTTAAAGCTGATGTACTTCAAGATATACTTGATAGAGGTGGTTTTAAACCGCCTGATAAGGTAGAACATAGTGGTCATTTAGGCATACCTGTTAATCCGGAACTAACTAAATTAACGAAAAAGGAGCTAGAAGTCATTGCTAAGCAATTTAGAGATGGAAACACTAGCTAAGCAAGCGGAAAGCGTGCTAAATCAAAACTATTTTGACCACTATGTCAAATTTGCACACAACGGACAATATGAACACTTTAGACATACAAAACTTGTATGTAAATACTTGCAACGCATTGCAGATGGGGAACAGCTCGCACTTATGATTGAAATGCCACCTCGGCATGGAAAATCAATGACAGTGACAGAGTCGTTTCCTTCTTTTTATTTAGGTAAGAATCCTGATAAGAGAGTTATTACAGCTTCTTACTCGGATAGTTTAGCTAAAAAGTTTGGTAGAAAGAATAAAGATAAGTTTAAAGAATTCGCTGGACCACTAAATAATTTAGAGTTATCTAAAACTAATGCTGCAGTCAAAGATTGGGGTATTGAAGGTCATTCAGGTGGAATGCTTTCAACTGGTGTAGGTGGCTCTATTACTGGTCATGGTGCAGATTTAATGATTATTGATGATCCAATTAAGAACCAACAAGATGCATCATCTGAAACAATTAGAGAGAAAATTTGGGATGAATGGGAGTCTACACTATCAACGCGTTTACATGGTGGCGCTTCTGTCATCGTTGTAATGACTCGCTGGAACGAAGATGATATTATTGGTCGTTTGTTAAAACAAAGCGCTCGTCCTTGGATTCGTTTGAGATTACCTGCAGTTGCAGAAGATGAAACAGATTTACTTCACCGAAAAATTGGTGAGGTTCTTTGTCCTGAACTTGGTTATGACGAGAAATGGGCGAAACAGAAGCAAAAAGAAGTAGGATCAAGAACGTGGTCTTCCTTGTATCAACAACGCCCAACTCCTGCTGGAGGAAGCATATTTAAACGTAAATGGGTTAAGTATTATGTGCCAAGTCGAGAAGTAAAAGACAGATTGAATTTATCGGATGAAACAATCATTCTTCCTCGTTTATTTGATAAACAAGTCCAGTCTTGGGATTGCACTTTTAAGGATGCCGAGACCAGTGATTTCGTTGCAGGTCAAGTATGGGCTAAGAAAAAAGCTGATTATTTCTTATTAGCAAGGAGAAAAGAAAAGTTGAATTTCACTGCTACTTTAAAAGCTATACGTGAAATGTCTGAGAACTGGCCCAATGCTAGAGCTAAATATGTGGAGGATAAAGCCAATGGTTCAGCTGTTATTTCAGTATTAGAAAATGAAATATCTGGAATCATTCCTGTTAATCCGGAAGGCGGTAAAGAAGTGAGAGCAAACGCTGTCGCACCAGTGTGGGAAAGCGGAAATGTTTATTTACCGCATCCTGACTATGCACCTTGGGTAAATGATTTTCTTGATGAACTTGAAGCATTTCCAAATGGCGCACATGACGATGAAGTGGATGCAATGACGCAAGCATTAATTAAGATTACTAGTAGTGGCAGAAGTTTGCTAGAAAGATACAGGAATGGATAGGGAGGAATTTTTATGGATTTTGGGACAGCGTTTAAACAAGTAAAAGAAGGCAAAGCAATGCGCCTTCCAAACTGGAGCTCAGATGTTTTGATTAAGGTACAGTATCCAGATGAACACAGTAAAATGACAGCTCCATACTTGTTTGTTGAAAGTTGTTTTGGTCGTGTACCGTGGCGAGAAACAAACATTGAATTATTTTCAGAGGATTGGGAAGTCATTGAACTGGAGGAAATTAAGGCATGAAAAATACAGTAACCCAAGAAAAAATTGACACTATATTGATTGGTAGCACGTTCGAAACATTTCATAGAGTATTCGGCAAACAGTGCATAGTAGTTGCTGAACTTCCGAATGGTTTCACTATTGTTGGCGAAAGTGCATGTGTTGATCCAGCTAATTATGATAATAAAATTGGTTTTGAACTAGCCATTAAGAAAATTAAAGACCGGTTATGGGAGCTTGAAGGATATAAACTTCAAAATGAGCTCTATCAAAAGTAGGGCACTTAAAAATGAAGGGTGGTGATTAAGTGGGATCAGCAAAAATATTACTGACTGACAAGAAAGGCAGTATAATCAATGATTTTATGATTGGAAATGGAAAAGGGTATGCTAAAGACAATTTGACTAGGCAAGTGCCAGGACAAAGACGACAATTAGCACCTTCTGATTTAGAGGATCTTTATAGTTCAAACTCTATGGCTGCTAATATTATTGATATCCCAGCTGAGGATATGACTAGAAGCGGATGGACTATCAAAATGAAAGATGAAAAATTAAAAGCCCTGTATGAATCACGTTTGAGACAATTGAAGACTAAAGATATGTTTAAACAGTTAAATATATTCGATAGGCTTTATGGGGATGGATTCATTAGTTTAGGTTTGATTCAAAAAAACACATTTGAGTTGAGTGATGCAATTAAACTGGATGACTTGAAGAAAATATCCTATTTGAATGCATTTTCTAGTAAAAAAGTAAATAACCGAGTAATTGATGAAGATGTTTTTAGTCCGAGGTATGGTAAATCCGAATCATTTGAGATTAATAACCGGTCTAGAACTGGAATTGAAATTGCAGGTCAAACTCAAGTATCTGTTCACCATTCACGCTTAATTCATCAACAATCAACGAGATTCGAGGACGAAATCGAAGGTACTTCACTACTTGAAAGCCTATATGATATTCTTACCGTAATGGATACTAGTCTTTGGTCGGTAGGTCAAATTATGTATGATTTTGTCTTTAAAGTCTTTAAATCTAAAGACATTGATGGAATGAATAATGCTGACAAAGCAGAGCTTGGAATGCTTATGGATTATAAATTCAGAACTGAAGCTTTAGCAGTTATCGCAAATGATGAAGAACTTGGTAAAGAATCAACTAATGTTTCAGGTATTAACCAATTGCTCGACTTTACATGGGATTATCTGGCAGGTGCTGCTAGGATGCCTAAAACAGTATTAAAAGGCCAAGAAGCAGGAACTTTAACAGGCGCTCAATATGATGTAATGAACTATTATTCTCGGATAGCCTCAATGCAAGAGAATTCAATGCGACCACAGCTAGAATATCTTGTTAGACTATTGATGTGGTGTGAAGATGAGTGCGGTGGTCGAATAGATCCCGATTCAATCGAATGGTCTATTGAATTTAATCCGCTTTGGAGCGTTGATAGCAAAACAGATGCTGAGATTCGTAAACTTACAGCTGAATCAGATAAAATTTATATTGAGAGCGGTGTGCTGGATCCTTCAGATGTTCAAGAAGCAAGGTTTGGTCGTTTTGGTGTTACAGAAACTAGCAAGTTTAATGCAGATTCAGCAACTGATATTGATAAGTTAGCCGAATCTGTTTATAAAAAATACAAGGAAAATCGAGCAGATGGCTAGGATACCTCGTACTAGATACCCGTTGAACATCGAAAAAAGTTATGCTAAAAACATAAATAAATTAGTAAGTGAACTTGATTCTCTTATTTTGTACGAGTTTGATAAAATAATTAGTCCTTTAATAGATGATGAAAGAATGACTAAAGACTCAATTATTAGTGATTCTTTTTTTGATGTTGCTAAAAAAGCAATTGAAAAAATAAAATTCCTATCATTAGGTGCTTTTAATAGTAATGATATTAATAAGGTTTCTACAAAGTATATTAGTTCGTTAAATAGTGCAAATAAAAGTAATTTGAATAGTCAATTAAAAACAAAAGGTGTCAATCCTTTAGATTCTGAACCTTGGTTAAAAGAATATTCCAATTCAAAAATAGCTGAAAATGTCAGCTATATAACAAACATCCGAGATGAATATTCTTCTAAAATAGAACAAATAATCTATCGAGGAGTGACAAATGGTCAATCTTCTGCAGAAATGCGTGAAGAGCTGATTAATCAATCTGGTATAGCTAGAAAAAAAGCCGATTTTATTGCGCGAGATCAAACGGGTTCAATATTAGGTCAAATGACAGCTAAGAGACATGAAAAATCTGGAATTCGAGCATTTAGGTGGAGTGATAGCGGAGACTCTAAAGTTAGAGATTCACATCATGAACGAGATGGTAAAATTTATTATTATGCTGACAATCCTTTATTACCAGGTGAAGAATACAACTGTAGATGTGTAGCAGAGCCTATTTTTGATGATGAGCTAGCTCAAATTGAAGCAGAGCAGGCCTTGAATGAGCTAACTGAAAATGAAGAGTATGCAATTAATACTTATATTAGTTCAGAAGCCTATCGTATAAATGATAAGCTTAGAAATGGTTATGATTTAGATGAGAAGGACTCGAAACTTCTTAAAGAATTAGATAGTGCTCTTAGTAAGATGGATAAGTTTGAAGGTGATTTAAATCGATCGTATACCTTTAGGTCACAAGAAGATTTAATAAATTTTGTTACTCCGTTAAGAATTGGAGAGACTAGAAGATTTAAAGAATACATGTCAACTTCAATCGATGTTTATGATCCAGGTAATCAGTTGCTCCTAATCATTAGAAATGCCAAAAAGGGTAGAAATATTAGTCAAATAAACGAAAATGAGCTTGAAGTCTTGTATGAAAGAGGAGCTACCTTTATAGTTATAGAAAGATACCGACTTGAAACAGGTGTCTTAGTAATTGAATTGGAGGAATTCCATGACTAAAAAATACAAACCTTATGAGCATCCAAGATGGAAAGATAACCCGATAAGTGAACATGTCGGTTTTGTTCCTGAACAACTTTCTAAAGAAGAACAGAAAGAGCGTGACCGTAAAGAAAAAGAGTTTATGGATGGTGTTAATGATCTTGCCAAAACTCTTAAAAAAAATGATTAGGACCTGCTAAATTAGCTAGGTCTATTTTTGTACCTTAAATTTGAAAGGTGGTGAGGGTATGGGAAAACAGAAAAAAGAAGCGGTTCAAGAAGCTGAATCAGCAAGTACAGTGGAGGTTAAGCCAGTTAAAGCTATAAAGACTCCACCAACTGAATTTATGGAGACTAAGCCAGCAATTCATATTGTAGATGAAGGAGAAACGCTTTATTCGATTGCTACAAAGCATGGCATAACTGTAGGATTGTTAAAGGAATTGAATTTCAATGACACAAATCCAAGCGTTTATGTTGGTCAACAATTAAAATTAATGGGATAGGGGGCTAAATCTGATGGGACGTGTTAACCTCTATGACAAAGCACTGATTGAAGATTTTAGCGAAACTGATGAGGGCTATCTTACTGTCAAAGCACCAATCACTAGACCTGGCGTGTTTCCTTATTTAACAAAAGATGGAGCTGTAGAAATGCAGGCAAAGCTACCAGAAGAGTTGTTTTCTGATAAAACAATTAAATCTGCAAATGCTAAACCAGTTACAGATGACCATCCACATGAGGCAGTTACTGCGAATAATTTCACAAAATACTCAAAAGGTATGACTCATACTGATGCAAGGGTTGAAAATAATACTTTAGTAGTGTCATTTACTGTCACAGATTCTGCTACAATTCAAAAAATTAAGGCTGGGAAACGTGAATTGTCAATTGGTTTTAGTGCTGATGTCAAAGACGAAAAAGGGAATTATAGCGGTATGAACTATGATTCTGTTCAAAGAAATATGCAAGTTAATCATCTAGCGATAGTTGATAAAGGCCGGGCGGGTCCAGAGGTTGCAATCCTCAATGATTCTGTCGATTTTGTCATGGATTCAAAAAAAAATAAACAAAATGGAGGTAATAAAATGCCACAAATTATTATTGATGGTTCCGAGTTTGAAGTAGACACAGCTGTTAAATCAAAATTTGACGCTTTATCTGCACAGGCAGATGCTGCTGAAACTAAAGCAAAAGGATTAGATGCTTTGCAGGGGGAACGTGATGCATTAAAAGAAAAATTAGATGCTAAAGAAGCTGAGATTACTGAGCTTAAGAAAAATCAAGTAAACGAAGACGAGATGGATACACGTGTTCAAGCACGGATTGAATTAGTTGAAAAAGCTAAACCTATTCTTGGTGATTCTTTTGAATTTAATGGTAAATCAGATCGTACGGTTAAAGAAGCAGCTATCTTAGAAACAAAAAAAGATTTTAAGGCTGATGGGAAATCAGATGATTATATTGATGCATTCTTTGACTCAATGACTGAACTAGTTGCTGATAAAGGATTCACTCACGGAGTTAATTTCTCTGATGCTAAAGATAAAGAAAAGGCTGCAGATGAAGAAATTAATCAAAAGAAACAAAATCGCTTAAATATGAATAAGAAGGGAGAAAAATAATCATGACAATTCCATACCCACAAAAGTATATGTCTCCAGAGTTAGGTATTGGCAAGTTAGCCAACTATCAAAATACGCAAGCTGATTCCAAAGCAGTTGGTACGAATAGCATTAAATTTGGGCAAGCTGTTCAAGTTAATGAAAGCATTGCAGCACCTTGTGACACAGGTAATTTCTTTGGTGTTGCTCTTGCTAAGAATTATGTTGACGAAATCAAATTCAATGATGATAAAAAAACAGGAGAATATCGTCAAGGTAAGATGGTAGCTGTTTTACGAAAAGGATCTATCTGGGTTCAAGTAGATGATGATGTTAAAGAAGGCGAATATGCTAGTGTTAAAGCGACTGGTAATTTTGGTATTGTTTCTACAGCAGAAGACTCAACAGATAAGCCAATTGGTATTTTTCAAACAAGTGCACAAGCAGGCGGCTTAGCAATTTTACAAATTAACTTACCTTAAAAAGGAGGAATAAATAAATGTCAAATCAACCAACAGCAACATTAGAAGCACGTGATTTACAAGCAATTGATAAAGTGCTTTATGAGGCACCGAAAGAGGAGCTTGTCGCACGATTAATTTTTAACATTAAAACAGATATCCATCCAGGGGCAGAAACATATGGTTATAACGTAATGACCCGTAGTGGAGCAGCTAAAATCATTGCTAACGGAGCAGATGATCTTCCGCTAGTAGATACAGATTTACAAAGATTTCAACAACCTATTTATACAATTGCAGCAGGGATTAGAATTAGCGTTCAAGAATTACGTCAAGCGCAATTAGTAGGTCAATCTGTAGATGCAACTAAAACAGAAACAGCTCGACGTGCTATTGCCGAAAAAGAAAATAGTATTATTTTCACAGGTGATCCAAAAGTTAATGTTAAAGGGATCGCTAATGCTGACGGTATTCAAGTTGTTAACGTTGCAAAAACATGGAAAACAGCAACAAGTGATGAAATTGTGGAACAAGTACGAACTACTCGGGCAAAAATTACCGTTATTCCAGGGTATCGTACAGCATCGCTTAAAATGTTAGTCTCTTCAACTCAATACGAAGAACTAAATCGTCGTTATAGCGATTTTGATTCACGTACAATCTTAAAAGTTATTGAAGAGAATCAATGGTTTGAGTCAATTATTCCTGTTTCTGATTTAGATAAAGCAGGTACAAATAAAACGGACTGTTTTATTATTATGGATACTCGTTCATCAACTTGTGAAATTTTATTGCCGATGGATGTTGTACGTTTTGAACAAGAATGGGCTTATCCAAACTGGAAAGTACCATTTGAAGAGCGTTGCGGTGGTGCATTAATCCGTACACCTTATGCAATTGTTCGAGCAGACGGAATTTAAAAACAAGGAGGAAAACATATGTTAGTACAAAATAAAGGGAAATATATTCGTCATTTTGGAAGTATTATGATTATTCCAGGAGGAAACGAATTAAACGAAGAACAGGAAAAAGAATTCTCAAAAGAAATGAAACTTCCTTTAAATGCTGTCTTATTAGATAAAGAAATATGTGTTGTAGGAAGTCTTAACACTTCTAGTTTTATTGATTTAAATAAGGAGGAAGCCTTAGAACTAATCAGTGATACGTTTGATTTAGCTTTGTTAAATAAATTTGCTGAGGATGAAAAAGGCAAAGGAAATAAGGCTCGTAAATCTTTAATCAGTGCAATTGAAATTCAAATCGAATCAATTAAAAATCCTCCTGAAGACTCTGTTGTTAAAACGGAAGATTAGGAGGTTTTTAATATGTCTAAAACTACAGTTGATAAAGTAAAACTAACGGCCAAAGAAATAGTATCATTAAGTGATAGTGCAATAAGTCTTTTTATTGAAGATGCATTTTTAGATGTTCAAGAGCAAAATTTCCCATCAAATATTGAGGAAAAAGCAAATCGCTATTTAGCAGCACATTTGGCAATAATGAGTGATAAAAATGTCACTTCTGAAGCTGTAGGTTCATTAAAACGAGAATATAGTAGCAAGGATTCTAGTTTAAAAGGCCTTGAATTAACAGCATATGGTCAAGAATTTTTACGCTTAAAAAAAGAATATGTGCGGTCTGGAATAAGCTTGGTGGTGGTCTAATGAAAGTGACTAATGATTTTTCAGGTATGAAACGAATTGAAAGTGAACTTGAAAAACTAAATAAAAAAAGTTTGCAAATTGGAATATTCGGTGAAGACGATTCTTTTATGGCTATGATTGCGGGTGTTAATGAATTTGGTGCTACAATCAGACCAAAAAAACAGTATCTTACAATTCCAACTCCTGAGGCTAAAGGCAGAAAAGCAAGAGATATACCTGGTCTTTTCAAACCTAAAGGTAAAAAGATTTTAGCAATATCTGATGGAAAAAAAGGACTAAAAGTTATGTTTTATCTTGTTAAAGAAGTAAACATACCTGAAAGATCGTTTTTAAGGTCAACTTTTGATGAAAGAGAAGCAGAATGGCATGAATTTTTTTCTAGTAACATTGATAGAATTTTAGCTGGTGAGATAACTGCTAATCAGATATATGAGCAGCTAGGTGCTAAAATTGCTAGCAATATTCAGAATAAAATCAAAGAGACCTCAAGTCCTTCAAATGCTCCAGCTACAATTGCTAATAAAGGTGTAGATAACCCTTTAATTAATACTGGTAGATTAAGGCAATCAGTTACTTGGAAGGTTGTGGACTAATGGAAAAAATGGATTTTCTATCTCTTCTAAGTTCATTTGGAGTGCCAATTTCAATCCATTTAAAAGCTGAGGAAGAAGGGAATTGGATAAGTGGGGAATGGGTAAAAAGTGACAATGAATCCATATTAGAAGTAGAAGAACCCTTTATCCCATCATCGTTAGCTACTCAGCTGCCGTTCTCTACAAATTATGGAGAAGGTGGGTATTTTGAAAAGTATGAAATGATATGGTTTTCTTCTCAAAAAGTACCTCTAAAAACTATTGTCACTCATAATAATTTGAATTATTCAGTTGAACATGCAATTGATTATAAAGATTATTCAAATGTGACTCAGTATGGATGTAGGGCGGTGGAACAATTTGGTAACAGGAAAATATGATTATAAACACCTAGCTGATACTTTAATTAATGTTGTTGCTAGTACAAGTAATCTAAAAATGATTGAAAGTAACTCGTCAGGTCCTCAACCAGACTATCCTTTTTGGACATATACAATAATTTCTCCATATCTTTCTATCACGAGTGATATCGTCACTGGAGAGCAATTTGAGGTAGTTATTTCGTTAACATGTCATGCGATGTCAAGTCTAGAGGTCTTAAATCAAGCTATGAATCTTAACAAGGATTTTAGATCGTTTGAGATATTAAATTATCTCAAACAAACTGGAATTACTTTAGTGGAACTATCAAATACAACAAAACGTGATAATTTTATTTCTATTGATTATGAGCGATTGTCAGGCTTTGATATGCGATTAAGAGTAAGAGATTCATATGTAGATGATGTTGAAATGATTGATAATATAGAATTATAGGAGGGAATAAAATAATGGTAGAAGCAATTACAGATGTAACAGTATCCATTAATGTTCAACAACCACAACCTAAAATTGGATTAGGTATTCCAGCTATTTTTGCTGTTGGGATTGAACAAACATTTAAAGAATATTCTAGTTTGGATGGGTTGGTTAAAGATTTTGGCGAAAATACTACAGTTTATAAAAAAGCTAAAGCAGTGTTTGCCCAAGTAAATATGCCTAAAAATATCGTTGTTATCACCTATAAGGAAGAAGAATCTGCACCAGATCGTCTTGGAACTTCTGGTAATATTGTAAAAGCAGCGGAGGAATACTTTTTTGAAAATTGGCATTTTGCTTTACTTGCAGAATTTGAATCAGATACTGGCTTAGCATTAAGCAATTTTATTGAAGAACAAAAATTCAAATTTTTAGTATTACAAGTTGCTAAAGCGAGTGATTTAACACCTTTTGCTAAAAATTCGCTGACTATTGGAGTTGTCCATTCTTTAGCAGAAGAATATTTGGATGCTGCATTAATTGGGAATACTGCTAATTTAACTGTAGGATCCGTAACATGGAAGGGACGACCTAATTTAATAGGGATTACAGCGCAAAAATTAATGGTTTCAAACCTTGAAGAAATTCATAAAGCTGGTGGTTTAGCCTATGTTGAAAAAGCTGGAATTCCTCAAACTTCAGAAGGTAAAACGATTAGTGGTGAATTTATTGACTCGCTTCATGGAGATCATTGGATTAAATCAAATATTGAATCGCGTTTACAACGTTTATTATCTAATACTGATAAAATCACTTTTGATTCAAATGGTATTGCGTTACTTCGTAATGAATTAACAACAGTATTCGAGGAAGCATTCAGTAACGGTATTATTGATGTTGTCGATGAAACCGGAAATGGGAATTACTCAATTACAGCATTACAACGTACTGATTTAAAACCAGAAGATATTGCAGCACGAAATTATAAAGGCCTTTCATTCACTTATAAACGTTCTGGAGCAATCCATTCTGTTGACGTAAGTGGAACAATTGAAGTTTAAAAAAGGAGGAAATTAATCTATGGAAGATATGTTAACCTATGATGCCCGTGCGGTATCAATAATTGTAGATAGTATTAATCTGTTTGGATTTGGTGACGGAGATATGGTTACCTGTTCGAAAGATGCTAATAATGCTGAAATCAAAGTCGATGCACAAGGCCAAGCATCAGCAGCGATTAATAATGATAATTTAGGAACGATTAAAATTGAGCTAGCTCAAACATCACCTTGTTACCCTAAAATGATGGCAATTGCTAACGAGAAGAAAATTGTTCCGGTTCGAGTGGTCAATGGAACAGAAGTAATTGGCGGTTCTAAAGCGATCATTGAGAAGCTACCGGATGCCGGGTTTGGCAAGTCGGTTGGTGCTCGTTCATTCAGTTTTAAAGTCTTAGATTATAAGCATACAGTCGATTAAGCACTCTCTTAAAAGAGTGCTTTTTTATGTGATTAAAAATTAGGAGGAAAATATCATGACAGAAAAAACTAAAACAATCAAAGCAGTAGAAGCTAAAAATTCAATTCCTGAGGAAGAAAAAACACCACTTAAAAAATTTGGTAAACAAGAAACAGTTACAGTTGAAGGTGTGGAATATAAGTTTCAGTTCCCTGGTATTCGCAAGGCGCAACAAATTCTTGATGGGTCAAAAATGTTAAACGGTATCATCAGTGATGAAGCCTATAATCATCAGTTGATGGAAATTGTTATCATTGAACCAAAAACGAATTGGGATTATTGGGATGAAAATGCTGGATATCGTGAGGTTATGGCATTAGCTGATAACTTTCTTGGGAGATTGTTCAACTAGTCCTGACAGCCGGAAAATTGAGAGAGAAGTCAATAAAGATTATGGTTATTGGCTTCCTGTAATTGCAGGTATAGCAAATAAAGAAGAAATAGAAGTCGCTACAGCTAAAGAATTAGCTATTTATAATCAAGTAGCAATTGAAAAAATAAAACTAATGAGAGGTGGTATGTAATATGTCTGGAGCATTAAGAAAAACAGTTATTGAGATTGATTGGAAAATTAATAATGATGGATTACATCAAGCTAATGCAGAAACAGATCGTTTAATTGAACAGGCTGGAAAAGCCGAACAATCATACAGAAGAACTGATTCTAGCATTGATTCTGCCACCTCGTCATTACGCACAATGAATAATACGACGCGTACTGGAACTAGCAATGTTGTAGAGTTAGCAAGCCGTACGCGTTCTACATATAATGGCGCGAGGGATTCTATTCGAGATACAACGCGAGAATTAGATAACCAAGATAGAGAAATTCAAGATAATACAAGAAATATTCGCTCATTTGGTACTACGGCAAGAACTGCTTTAGCACAAGCAGGACAAGGTGCAGAAACTGCTAAAAATAAATTAAGTAGTGTTGGAGATTCATTAGATAAAGTAAATTCAAAAATCAACAATGGATTTAAAACAGTTGCTAGGACATCAGCTGTCGCAGGTGCAGCATTAGTAGCTGTAGGAAGTTATGCTTTTAATGCTGCTTCTGATACGAATGAGTCACTAAATAAAGTTGAAGTGGCATTTGATGATAATGCGAATACGGTTAAAAAATGGTCTGAAACTACGTTAGATAAAATCGGTTTAGCAAAGGGGACTGCACTTGATTTAGCAGCCACGTTTGGCGATATGTCAACATCAATGGGCATAAATACAGGAGAAGCTGCTAAAATGTCAACTGGCATGGTTGATTTGGCAGGAGATTTAGCTTCATTTAAAAATATTGATATAGATAGAGCTTATACAGCTTTAAATGGAGTATTTACTGGTGAGACTGAGGCTTTGAAATCATTAGGAATTGTAATGACTCAGACTAATTTACAACAATTTGCAGTTTCAAGTGGTGCTGTGCAGAATGCTACAGATAGTGCAGCTGCTGAAAAAGGAGCAATTGCTAGAGAAAAAGCTCAAAAAACATTAAATAATGCAATTGCTAAACATGGAGAGAATTCGTTAGAAGCTCGTGATGCTCAGATGAAGTTGCAGGAAGTAGAAAAAGCTGCAAATGCTACAGCTGATGTCTCACTTGCGAAATTATCACAAGCTGAGTTAGTTCGCTTGCGTTACAATTACGTTCTAGATAAAACAAAAAATGCTCAAGGTGATTTTGCGAATACGAGTGATCAAGCCGCTAATGCTACTCGCGTGTTTAGCGAATCGGTAAAAGAACTTGCCAGTGATGCAGGTCAGCATTTATTGCCAATATTTACACCATTAATAATTAAAGCATCTGATTTTGTAAAAAAAGCTGATTTTATACCAGAGATGTTTGAAAAAATCGGAAAAGCTTCAGTGCCTGCAATGGAAATGACGAGTAAATATTTTGGCTTAGCTAAGGATTATTTTGTTGATGAGCTTATACCAACAGCGAAAGCGGCTGGTGAGGCATTAGGACCAGGGATTGCAGAAGGATTAAAAACGACAGGTGAAATCATTCGAGGAACTATTGATAACGTTGTGAAACCGGCAATATCTTTTATCAGAGATTTTTCAGAAGAACATCCCGGAATGATGAAAAAGATAAGCAAGTGGGCGACTTTTGGGATTGCGGGTTTGCTTGGATTTAGTGCAGTTAGTAAACCCATATTTGGAGCAACAACAAAAGTTTTAGGTTTAGTTGCAATGTTAAAGAAAATAGGACCAGCTAGTACAGCGGCAGCAGTTCAAACTTCTGCTTCAATGAATATTATCGGACAGTCAGCTTCATCAGTAACAACTAGACAAGGTATTGCTACTGCTACTGGTGGTATAGGAACGCGAGCAGGTACAAGTGCTGCTAGTACTGGACGTTTTGGACGTATTGGTAATGCTTTATTTGGAGTCGGAAGAGGAACAACTACTGCAGTGGCAGATGTTGGAGCTCGTACTGCTGCTAGAACTGCAAGTTCAGGAATATTATCTAAAGGACTTGGTGCTTTAAAAGGAGTAGGGAAAGCTATTCCGGGTATTTCTTTGTTAGGTGCTGGATTAAATTTAGTTGGTACAAATAAAAAGAATGTTGGCGAAAAAGTTGGTGGTTCTGGCGGAATGCTTGCTGGGGGAGCTGCTGGAGCAGCAATAGGAACAGCCATATTCCCGGGAATAGGTACAGCAATCGGGGGAATAATTGGTACAGCAGCAGGATCATCATTCGGGCAAAAATTCGGACAATTTATTCAAAAAAATTGGAAATCAATTACAAAAACAACTAGCGATTTATGGGAATCCGCTAAAGACAATAAAACTTTTGGTAAATATTTCAAAAATGCCGAAATTATAGCAAAAGCAAGTGCAACTAGTATTAAAGAAACCTATCACTCTGCTAAAGATAGCATAACCGAATTTTTTGCGGATCCATTCGAAACCAAAATAAAAGCTAAAAATGGAGTTTCCAAAAAGACTGCTAAGAGCGTAAATTCATATATGGATAATAGTAATAAACTTATTTCTAATCAAGCAGAACAAAGTATTACTGGAAAAATGATGACTGAAAAAGAGTTTACAGAAAACATATCTACTTTAGATAAGATGGAAGATCAGGTCGTTTCTTCTTTGAATAAAAAGAAAGAAAAATCGGCTAAAAATATTGATAAGTTATCAAGTTTAGGTTTAATTGACCAATCGGTTGTTGATAGTGCTAAACGGCAAGGTGAAGAACTCAATAGTTTCCGTACTAAAAAGTATCAAGAAGGGAATCAAAAGCTAAAGGATATTGAAACAAAACAGTGGAATGAGTCATTGACTGCAACTAAAAAATATGAAGATGAAGCGAATGCAATTAAAGTAAAAGCACAACAAGAAGGTCGTGCCTTAACTCAGGAAGAGCAAAATCGAATTACCCGTATTGAAGAAATTGCAAATGCAGAACGTAAATCAATTAGCCAAAAATATGATGAAGAAAAAAAGACTTTAATAGAAAATCAAAATAAAAAAGCTGTTTCTGCTTTATCTCAATCAGCAAAAGAGCAAAAAATAATTTTAGGAAATTTAGAAGATAGCACGTCAAAAATGAGTGCGAAACAAGCTGCTAGTATTGTTGAAAGTTCTTATAAGGCAAAAGAAGGTGCTGTTAAAGCTGCTAATGATAAGTTTAATGAAACGAAACGTATTTTAGATGAAGAGCGATTTGTTACAGGGAGTATTAGTAAAGAAGCTTATGAAAAGGCAATAAAAACAGCTAAAGAGCAAAGAGACGGAACAGTTAAAGCAGCTGAAGAAACCCATGATGGAGTTGTTACACAAGCAAAAAAACAAGCTGAAGGGCATATTCAAGAAGTTGATTGGGAAAAGGGTGAGGTCCTAAGTAAATGGGATCAATTGAAAGCCTCAACTATACAAAATTTCATTGATACAAAAGATCAAGCAGTTGAAAAATGGAATGAATTTAAACAAGGCTTTAATGATATATCAACGAATATAGCAGAAACCTCAATGGCTATTTGGCGTCAATTCAAAGTGGATTTTGCTTCCAACCTTAATGGATTTTTATTTGGTATCAATAAAGTTCTAGAGTTTTTCAATCTTTCACCAATAAAACCTTATAACCCAGAAGGGTTAGACAGTGGGAAAAGTTATTCAGAACCTTCAAGTGGAAGCATGCCAATGAATTACCAGGGAAATTCTAGTTTTAACGGAGGAAATTCTTTAGTAGGAGAAGAAGGGTTTGAATTAGCTTATGATAAATCAACCTCAACAGCAAGAGTCTTAGGCGCTAACGGTCCCGAAATAGCTAATATTTCAGCCAATACTAAGATTTTAAACCATAAAGACTCTAAAAAAGTTGTTAGTGGTGGATTAGGAAAAGGAACAGTATTACCTGGATTTGATAAAGGAAATTCTAGCTTAGGTGATTTTGTAGGAAACGTGAAAAATAAAGTTTCGGATACTGCTGAAAATATAGGAGGAGCTATATCAGGAGCAGCAAAAACAGCTTATGATTGGATATCTGATCCCGTTGGAAAAGTAACAGAGTTATTAAGCAGTTTCAATAAATATAAGAAAGAGAGCACTATAAATGGTTTTGGTTTTGGCGGATTAACCAAAGTAGGAGAAAGTGCAAAAGGTTGGGTACAAGACAAACTAAGCGCTATTAGCATTAGCCCACCAGGAGAAGGTGCAGAGCGTTGGAGACCAACAGTAATGAAATCTCTTGCATTAAATGGTTTACCAGCATCGGAGGCTTATGTGGGTGCTTGGTTACGTCAAATTCAATCAGAGTCCGGAGGAAATGAAAAAGCTGTACAAGGTGATATTGGTGACATTAACAATAAAACTGGTGATTTAGCAAAAGGATTATTACAAACAATTTCTGCAACGTTTAATGCTTATAAACATGCTGGTCATGGCGATATTTTTAACGGCTTTGATAATATGCTTGCTGCGATGAACTATGCGAAAAGTCGTTATGGTGCAACTTCTATGCTTGGCGTAATTGGTCATGGACATGGTTATAAAAATGGTGGTCGTCCACCAATCAAGGAATCAATACTTGTAGGTGAAGAAGGTCCTGAAATTGTTGAAATGGATTCTCCCGGAACTATTCATTCAAACAGTAAGACGAAAGAATTATTGAATAACCCTAAAGAAAGAAACAAAGGGCAAACAATTAACTTTAGTCCTATTATAAATATTTCTATGGGAGATAACTCAAGCGGAGTTAGTGAGTCGCAGATTAAAAAAGCTGTAGATGAAGCACTTGAAAGAGCTTTTGAAACATTTAGACGTCAATTCGGAACTGGGGTGGCATATTAATAATGGCCAAGTTAGATGGAATTTATATTGTGAATGAAACGGACTCAGCAACCTATGCTGTGACAGTAACCGAATATCCAGTTGAAGAAGGATTACCCTTATCCGATGCTGTGATAAAAGTACCTGATACATTTTCAGTTACTGGATTTATTATTTCCAAAAATGCCGAAAATGAACTAAACTCTTTAAAATCTAAAATGGAAAAAGGGACTATTGTAAAGTATGTCGGGAGAATGATTGCTTCCGATGTGCTTATTACTGATATTTCTGCAAGTTATGCTAAAGAAGTTGGGAATGGTCTTGGTGTAACGATTAATTTAAAAAAAATAAGAATACCAAAAAGTCCATGGATAAAAAAAGTAACACAACCTTCAAATTCAGGTAACAAACCTGTAGTGTCAAATAACAGCAAACTTTTCCATCTTGTACGAGCAGGAGACACGTATTGGGGAGTTTCTCAAAAGTATGGAAAAAACCTTAATACTATTATGAATTATCCTGAAAATCCTTGGCCAGCTCGCGTAATTCCTATAGGAGTGAAAATTAGATATCAGTAAAAAGAGATATAGAAAGGAGATCAATTAATGAAATATAACTCAATGATTGATTTCAGTGTGGAAGAGGTTCCAGTCATTTTTGAAGTTAAGCTAGGGAATGCAGTATATTTGATGGGAATCAACTATAATGATAATTTTGACTATTTCACAATTGATTTATACAAGTTAGATAAAACCCCTATAATTTTGGCAGAGAAATTAATATTAAATCAACCGCTTTTCGAGGGGATGGTTGATGATCGTTTACCAGCTCCAGTAATCATCCCTTCAAATACTGCAAACATAGAAGAGCGAGTTAATAAACTTAATTTTGGTAAAACGGTATTTCTTTATATTGATGATGGAGGTGGAAATTGATGACGGATTTAGAAGCAAAACTTTTAGATGTTCACTTTGAAGATGTTGGGGCAGGAAACTTTGTTATATATCGTTACCCATCGATGGAAATCCATGTAGATATTCCGTTTGATGATGATCCTACACCGAATGAGTGTACTGTAAGCATTTTTAATTTGAGCCAATCTTCTATCTCAAAAATGAAAAAAGGTATCAACATGTCTGTTTTTGCAGGTAATCCAAAAGATTGGGGAGCTTTATTAGAGGGTACATGCGCAAAAGTTGAGACTCGTTATAATGGTCCAACAAAGGAAACAGTCATCACCTTGACCGACTATGGAAATTTTAATGCTAAACCTGCTAATATAACATTTGCAAATAACACAAGAGCATCAACAATTCTCAATCGATTATGTGCAGAAATGGGTTCTGCAGCCGCAGTTTTAGAGTTGCCTGAAGATAAACTATACACTTCTGGATATAAGGTGAGCGGTACAATTGGAGATGCTTTTAATGAAGTAATTGCAGATTGTAAAGCTTCTATGTATTTACGACGTGGACGAATTTATATTCGAAATCTAAAGAAAGGTGATGATGAACGATTTAAGTTAAGTAGTGCAACTGGCTTAATCGGATCACCTGAACGAGTAGAAACTGAAGATTACAAAGGATATAACATCCGATGCATACTACAACATAAAATAAGTACTGCAAGTATCATTGAATTAGATACTAAGGATGTAAAAGGAACTTTTAGAGCTAAGTCAGGAAGACATAGCTTTGACGGTTCTTCTTTTATTACAGAAGCGTTGGTGATTGAATGAGTAATGCTAGTATGTTTTTTGAAGAATACAAAAGAAATATTTTGCAAAGTATCAACACATGCAGTCTAGGTAGGATAGTTTCTATAAATGGAAATAGAGCGAATGTGCAACCTCTTTTTATGATGAAGTCTACCACTGGCGAATTATTTAAACAAACAATCATTAATGATGTACCAATTACGAAGCATTGTGTTGACGACGCAACTGTCGGAGCTACGGTTGTCTATATTGCGGCTCAACGTTCAATAGCGAATATGAACGGAAGTAACTTTATAGATCCTGCGGCGCATTCATTAATGAACGATAATGATGCAATCATTTTGGGGGTGCTATGATGAAAAGTATTCAATTAACTAAAGATGGTGACCTGAAACTTGAAGGTAATTCTTTTATAATGATTGATAATGAAAGTGAAGTTTTACAGTCTATTACCTCTCTTTTAAAAGTAAGACTAGAAGAGTTTTATTTGGATGAGCACATCGGATTAGAACGAAAAAATTTACTTGGAAAAAATTTTAATGCAGATGAAGCACGAGATGACTTAATAGAATGTATTTCTCAAGATGATCGTATAGAAGTTATTAATGACCTAACTATAACTATTTTAGGTAGGGTTGCTTCTATTTTTTTTGAAGCTAAGTTGATTTCTACAGAGTATGAAGCAAATTCTACAATAACTGGGGAGGTGCAATTGGGTGTTTAATGAGAAAGGATTAAAAATACTAACATATTCCGAACTTTTAGATGAAATGGAGCTTAAAGCTAAGGATATGTTTGGTGAAGACATTAATACGCGAAGTTATACGCCTTTAGGGATTATTTTAAGAATTTATGCGTGGTTTTTGTCGGTTGTATGGCAAGTGTTGGAGAAAGTATATTTTTCCGGATTTATCAAGTCAAGCGAAGGTATCCAGCTAGATAGACATGGTGGAAATAGAAATATCGCTCGTAATGCTGCCAAAGAAAGTACAGTTTTCTTGACTGTAATTGGAACAGCGGGATATCAATTGAAAATAGGCTCTTTTTTTGAAACAAATGACGGGATTCGTTTCTTAATTATTGAAAAAGCTATCCTAAATGACGAGGGTCAGGCTTTAGTTGAAGCAGTTTCGGTTAATAAAGGTGCGGTTAATAATGTTCCGGCAAATACAATTACAGTTATAAGTGAGCCTGTTGAACAATTAACCTCTGTGAATAACTTAAAAGAAGCGACAGGGGGAATTGACGAAGAAAGTGATCTAGCTTATCGCCAACGTTTGATAAAAGGAAATTTAGCACAAAATAATGCAACTGTTGATGCTATTATCTCAAAAGTAAGTAATGTTCCAGGTGTAGTGAGTGTTCAAGTAAACGTTAATAATACAATGGTTCAAAAAGATGGAATTCCACCTAAATCAATAAATGTCTTAGCAGTTGGTGGTAATGAATCTGACATTGGAAAAATGATTTTTGATACTATTGGTGCAGGAGTAGGTACTAGTGGCGAAACAAAGTATATGGCTGTTGCATTAGATGGCAATAAACACGAAATTAATTTTAGTAAAGCGACAACCAAAGTGGTTTATATGGAAATAGAGATTGAAGTCTCTAATTTATTTCCAGCTGAAGGAACCCAAATAATGAAAGATTCCATTATTGAATATGTAGGAGGCAGTACATCGGATGAAAAGTATCATAATGGACTAGGTTTATCTGAAACGCTTGTTTATACGAAACTATTCAGGCCTATTTATGAAGTCCCGGGCGTATTAAATTCTACAGTGAAAATAGGATTAGATAAAAGTAATCTATCAAGTTCTGATATTATTCCCCCAATCAAAACGATTCTTATTACTTCTTTGGAAGCAATTGAGGTGATTGTTAATGTTAAATAAAATGTTAGGTATGATTCCGGATGCTTTTGCAAAAACTAAAGAAACAAACTTCGGTAAGCTATTTATTATTTTAAACCAACAAATCACAAGTTTAACTCAAACTCTTGAAAAGGTTGAAAATTGGCGATCTATTGATGAAGCAAGAGGGACTGTTTTAGATAAAATCGGCGCAGATTTAGAACAGTATAGAGGACTTGCTGATGATGAAATTTATAGACTATTGATTAAGTCACGAATCATTAGAGCTCAATCATCGGGGACATTTGATGATATCATCCGTGCTATTTGTGCAACAGTAGACTGTCATCCTAGTGACATTAGTGTAATTGCTGCAACTGAAAGTAATGATTTAAATTTAAATGATGAACCTTTAGCAGTAGTGATTGAACGAACACCGCTAGGATCATTAAATGCTATTGGTATGAATGTTGGCACATTTACTAAAATAGTTGAACATTCTGTTATGGCTGGTGTTCGAGTTATCTCTATTAATTTAGAAGGAACATTTGAATTCAGTGAATCTTATGATGATTATGATGAATTAAAAGGTTTTGCTAATGAAGAAGCAACCATTGGTGGTTTTTTTGGAGACACCTATTTAGATACAGGAGTAGATTTACCAATATAGAAAGGAGCATAAATAATGGGATTAAAAAAAGAGGTTCCAGATTGGAAAAATGCAGGAATTGAACCTTCAGAAAATTTGAAATCCGAAGGACATAAAGCAGGAGTTAAGCCTCCAGCTTCTTTGTTTAATTGGTTCTGGTACAAAGTTTCTGAATTTCTTTCTGAAATAAAAGAACGAGTCTATACAAAAGATGAGACATATACGAAAGATGAAGTAGATGTCAGCATTGCAAAAAAAGCAGATAAAAATTTATTCGAAAACCATACAAGTAATAAAAATAATCCACACAGTGTAGACAAAATCCAAGTAGGACTTTCAAATGTCGATAATAGTAAACAGGCTACAAAGGTAGAGTTTGATAGTCACGTTGCTAGCAAGACCAACCCACATTCGGTTACGAAAGTACAGGTTGGTCTAAGTAATGTTGATAATATTCAGCAGGCAACAAAAGCGGAATTTAATTCTCACAATACGGATATTACTAAACACATTACAGATACGGAGAGAATCAATTGGAATAGTAAAGCCACAGGAGATCATAGTCATAATTTTAGTGAAATAAAAAATGTGCCATCTGCTTCATCATCTATTTCAGGAATTACAAGGCTTATTGATTCAGTCGTAAGTTCAGATATTTCATCCGCAGCTACTCCAAAATCAGTTAAAAGTGCTTATGATGCAGCAAAATCTAGTGAAGCTCAATTAAATGTTCATATTGCAGATAAAGGTAATCCGCACGACGTTAGCAAAGTGCAGATTGGACTAAGTAATGTTGATAATATCCAACAAGCAACAAAAGTTGAGTTTACTGCGCATTTGAACAACAAATTAAATCCTCATGGTGTATCAAAATCTCAGGTTGGCTTAGGTAATGTAGATAATAGTAAACAGGCTACAAAAGTTGAGTTTACTGCGCATTTGAACAACAAATTAAATCCTCATGGTGTATCAAAATCTCAGGTTGGCTTAGGTAATGTAGATAATAGTAAACAGGCTACAAAGGTAGAATTTGATAATCACGTTGCTAGCAAGACCAACCCACATTTGGTTACGAAGGTACAGGTTGGACTAAGTAATGTTGATAATATTCAGCAGGCTACAAAAACGGAATTTGATTCTCACAATACGGATACTAGTAAACATATTACTGAGGATGAACGAATAAAATGGAATGCTAAACAAGAGGTATCAAAATTATCAAAAGATGAATTACTTTACTCAGGGGGACTATTAATGAGTGAAGATCATATTATCACTTTATCGAAAACTCTTGCTAATTGCGAAAATGGATGGTTACTAAAGTGGTTACCTTATAACGCTAACACAAGTACAGCAGATAAAATATATCCAAGTTTCCAATTTATACCTAAAATAAACGGAAATGGGTCAGAAGGAACAGCTGGATTTACATTTCCTAAAGTTGGTTATTCTACAGCAGGAACAAAATTATTAACGTACACTTCAAGCACTATTAAAGGTCATGCTAATAATGTTGTTGGAGATAATAAATGGGGATATTTAAAAGAAGTGTGGAGTTATTAAAATAAAAAGTAGGTGCATTTATGGCAGACAACGAAGAACAATTATGGAGAGATATTCTTGTCAAACTAGCTCGTATCGAGGAGCAAACTAAGGGACTTGACGAATTAACAAGAGATGTAAGCCGAGCATTGGCTATTTCAAAAGAAAATCAAAAGGCAATCGTTGAAATGAAAGCAAATAATAAATGGGCATGGGGATTTATCATCACCATTGGCATTTCATTTATTACTTATTTCATCACAAAATTATAATTGAAAGGAGGTGATTTGATGAAAGTAAATTGGAAAGTCCGTTTTAAATCTAAAGCTTTTTGGGTAGCAATTGTGCCAGCCTTCTTATTGTTAATTCAATTATTGTTAAAGCCTCTGGGATTTAATTTAGACATTGATTTTCTAGGTGGTTATTTCTTAGATGTTGTTAATGCAGTATTTGTATTACTTACAATTTTAGGAGTTGTGAATGATCCAACTGTTTTTGGTTTTAAAGACAGCGAGCAGGCGTTAAATTATGAAGAACCTAAAAAAGACTAGCTCCCGAATTAATTTGGGAGCTATTTTTTATATCAAAAAAAGGAGAGTGTAAAATGAAAAAAGTAAATAAAGTATTATTCAGCTTAACCCTGATTTTAGTTTTAATGTTCCCGACCGTTGCAGGTGCAGTGAGCGTTGAACAGCGACCAATGCCGTTTGTGCCGTCTACAGGACTAAGTACAAATGAATTTGTTATTGCTCACGAATCGGGAAATAGTAATAACGCAGGGCCTGATTCTCTTGAACGAGAAATTTCTTTCATGTCAAATAATTTTAACAGTGCTTTTGTAAGCCATTGGGTTGGTGGTGGAGGTCGTGCGGTTCAGATTGCGCCAACTGGATTTATCCAATGGGGAGCAGGTCCAAGAGCGAACGGAAGAGCATATGCTCAAGTAGAGTTAGCTAGAACTAACAACGCTGAAACTTTCAAAAAAGATTATGTGACTTATGTTAATTTGTTACGTCAATTGGCTAAAGAAGCAAGAATTCCTGTTAGTCTAGATGTTTATGGTAAAGGGATTAAATCTCATTTATGGGTTACTCAAAATTTAGGTGGAACAGATCATTCAGACCCTTATGCTTATTTAGCAAAGTGGGGAATCAGTAAGTCTCGATTTGCTGCAGATGTAGCGAACGGGATTGGTTCAACTAATGAAGTGAAGCCTGATCCGATTCAACCGCCAGTTAATCCAAGTCCACCAGTTACAACCCCTAGTACAGGTAAAACTTTGAATTTACCAGGCACTTCAACAAGTTGGAGAATCTACGGTTTAAATTCTAGTCCTGTTGCTGGTAACGAAGTTGGGTTCTTGAATCCTAGTCTTTTCGGCGGATTAAGTTATTCAATTCTTGCTGATCGAGGCAATGGTGTTTATGAAATTAATACAAGAGATTTTGGACGAGTGCAAATCTATGGTGCTGCTTCGACAGGAGCAACTGTAACTGGGGGAACGACAACAGCTCCGCCTACAAATACAAACGGTAGAATTAGCCAAACTGGCACTTTCTTCATGGATCGCACTATCAATGTTCGTCATGGTAGCCCTTCAATATCTGCACCAATTAAAGCTCAATATTTCGCTGGTGAAAACCTAACTTATGATAGCTATATTAAGTCAGAAGGCTATATCTGGTTATCTTACACAGTTGGAAGTCAACGCTATTATGTTGCTTGGAAAGTAATTGATGGTGAAGAATGGGGAATCATTAAGTAAAAAAAGCCACCTAAATTTAGGTGGCATACATAAAAGCGTTAATAGTTTTATCTAAATGGGCTAACTAATAAACTAGCTCCATATAAGCCTGACAATGTTCCATTTAAAAAAATAAGGGCATCTTTTTTTGTTATCAGAGAATTTGAAGAAGTCATTTGAAAGAGTAAGCTATTATCCAGCTTTGAAATTTCGCTATATTGACCTTTAATGAAATCATTATAGGCATTTAAAGTAGTGTAAGTTGAGTCAGTTTCATCAACCCATTCTTTAAAATCATAAGGAGCATAGTAAACTAAGTCGGTTTCGTGTTGATCGCACAACGTCCCATACTGTAGTGGGTCATTAGTCGCATTTTTAGAAAATGTCGTAGCAAATTCAGCTATATCTTTAGATTTATCAATTTTCATTTCTATACTTGGGATATTTAAAGGTTCATCTTGCTCGCCGTATTTGTCAATTAAATCATTAGTTTTATTGTTAATAAGATTTAATATTTGAGTAAAATAAGCATCCATAATGTGAGTATCTAAATCAGTTTTTAATAATAAGTTTTGTTGCAAGACTGTAGTGACAAATCCTAAATGATATAGTTCACTAGCCGGTTCCTTTAATTTATTTATTGCTCTTTCTACAGATGTTGTTCTTTCGAATAGCATAATAAAACCTCCTAATTAGTGTGATATAGTAATCATACCATAATTACCGATGCTTGATTAATTACAACAGAAGCTTATTTTTTCCTACTATATAATAGTCATAAAATGAGCCTACCAGCTAAAAATTATTTTGTGGTTCCGTCTGTGGTTCCGTTTAGTTGTCCACACTAGTCCATCATTGTCTTTTGCAAATAGATAAAATTTGTACAAACGAGGAAAACAAACTATTTTTGTCCTTCAAAGTCCACCATGGACCATTCGGAAAAATGATTAGCCTACAAAAAGAACATGTTTGCTTTATTAGGCAAACCTGGCTTTGAAGAATTAGCTAAAGAATTGAACGAACGTTTATAAAACAAGAATGAATTAATTAGATATCTCGAAATGATTAAAGTAGATTCAGGCAGTAGTCTGGGGCTGTCTTTGAACATTTCGAGATATTTTTATTTATATGGAGAATTCGTTTTAATTTGTTAGGGTCAGACTGATTTTTCTTATAGTAATATGTTTTTAAAGCTAGTGACAAGGTTTTAAAGCATATGGTACAATCGTCTTACTTATAAAAAACTAGTAAATTTAAACTTACTATAGAAGGAAAGAACTAAAAAAAGAATAGGGGAGCGATAAAGTGGGGAATAAAGTTGTACTACATCAAGCAAAAACAAGTGATTTAGGTTTAATTGAAGGGATGCTCTATGAGACTGCAAGTTGGCTAAAATCGATAGGATCTAAGCAGTGGAATGGTGTTCTTGAGGGGAAAGATAATCATAATACTCCGCAAGCTATTGAAAGAGGTGAAGTATTTTATTGTACGATCAACGATGAACCAGTAGGAATGTTTATTTTATGGAGCAACCAGAGCGAATGGGATGCGCAATTATGGGGGGCAGAGGATTCAAGTCAGTATTTTTATTTGCATCGTCTTAACTTAGTTAGAAAATTTTCAGGACAGGGCATTGCAAATGAAATCTTAGCTGAAATTAAAGCATACAGTCAAAAAAAAGGGAAAAGTGCTGTTCGCTTAGATTGTATTTCAAGTAATGCTGTTTTAAATAAGCTTTATCAATCAGCAGATTTTGCCTTTTTAAAGACTATTTATGATCATGATGCAGGAGAACAAGTTGCTGACTTCAATTTGTATGAATATGACTGTAAATAAAAAACGAACGATGGAGATTTCTAAATGAAATATAGTTGTTTATAATTAAGGGAAATGGTGACATAAAACGAATTACTATAGCTTGTTTAAATGTTAATGTACGTTTTAATAAAAAAATGCATAAAAATAAGATTTTTCTATTGACCATTAAATAGAAACTTGGTATAGTAATTGATGTCGCTAAGAGCTAACAACTCTTTCAACGGCGTAAAAAAACTTTTTAAATTAAGTGTTGACAATTAGTTGCCTTATGTGATAATATTTTGAAGTCGCGTTGAATAAACGCAACTAAACGTTGAATAAATATTCAACAACAAAATAAAATATTCAAAAAAAGTTTTAAAAAGTGTTGACAACAAATTAACCATGTGTTAATATTTAGAAGTTGTCAAAACGACAAACGAAACAACTTAGACCTTTGAAAACTGAACAAAGTAAGACGAACCAAATGTGTAGGATGACTCAACAAGGTTGAGTCAAACAAGCAAGAAAGTGAATAATTATTCGCTAGCAAAAACTAATGAGCTTCAAGCATCATTTTATATGAGAGTTTGATCCTGGCTCAGGACGAACGCTGGCGGCGTGCCTAATACATGCAAGTCGAACGCACGAAGTTGAAGAGCTTGCTCTTTAACCAAGTGAGTGGCGGACGGGTGAGTAACACGTGGGTAACCTGCCCATTAGAGGGGGATAACATTCGGAAACGGATGCTAATACCGCATAGTTTCAGGAATCGCATGATTCTTGAAGGAAAGGTGGCTTCGGCTACCACTAATGGATGGACCCGCGGCGTATTAGCTAGTTGGTGAGGTAATGGCTCACCAAGGCAATGATACGTAGCCGACCTGAGAGGGTGATCGGCCACACTGGGACTGAGACACGGCCCAGACTCCTACGGGAGGCAGCAGTAGGGAATCTTCCGCAATGGACGAAAGTCTGACGGAGCAACGCCGCGTGAGTGAAGAAGGTTTTCGGATCGTAAAACTCTGTTGTTAAAGAAGAACAAGGATGAGAGTAACTGCTCATCCCCTGACGGTATTTAACCAGAAAGCCACGGCTAACTACGTGCCAGCAGCCGCGGTAATACGTAGGTGGCAAGCGTTGTCCGGATTTATTGGGCGTAAAGCGAGCGCAGGCGGTTCTTTAAGTCTGATGTGAAAGCCCCCGGCTCAACCGGGGAGGGTCATTGGAAACTGGAGAACTTGAGTGCAGAAGAGGAGAGTGGAATTCCACGTGTAGCGGTGAAATGCGTAGATATGTGGAGGAACACCAGTGGCGAAGGCGACTCTCTGGTCTGTAACTGACGCTGAGGCTCGAAAGCGTGGGGAGCAAACAGGATTAGATACCCTGGTAGTCCACGCCGTAAACGATGAGTGCTAAGTGTTGGAGGGTTTCCGCCCTTCAGTGCTGCAGCTAACGCATTAAGCACTCCGCCTGGGGAGTACGGCCGCAAGGCTGAAACTCAAAGGAATTGACGGGGACCCGCACAAGCGGTGGAGCATGTGGTTTAATTCGAAGCAACGCGAAGAACCTTACCAGGTCTTGACATCCTTTGACCACTCTAGAGATAGAGCTTTCCCTTCGGGGACAAAGTGACAGGTGGTGCATGGTTGTCGTCAGCTCGTGTCGTGAGATGTTGGGTTAAGTCCCGCAACGAGCGCAACCCTTATTACTAGTTGCCAGCATTTAGTTGGGCACTCTAGTGAGACTGCCGGTGACAAACCGGAGGAAGGTGGGGATGACGTCAAATCATCATGCCCCTTATGACCTGGGCTACACACGTGCTACAATGGATGGTACAACGAGTCGCAAGGTCGCGAGGCCAAGCTAATCTCTTAAAGCCATTCTCAGTTCGGATTGTAGGCTGCAACTCGCCTACATGAAGCCGGAATCGCTAGTAATCGCGGATCAGAACGCCGCGGTGAATACGTTCCCGGGTCTTGTACACACCGCCCGTCACACCACGAGAGTTTGTAACACCCGAAGCCGGTGAGGTAACCTTTTAGGAGCCAGCCGTCTAAGGTGGGATAGATAATTGGGGTGAAGTCGTAACAAGGTAGCCGTATCGGAAGGTGCGGCTGGATCACCTCCTTTCTAAGGAATATTACGGAAATCCCACACATTCGTTTTTACTTTGTTCAGTTTTGAGAGGTCTAACTCTCAAAACGATTCATCTCTATTCATTAGAGGTCAATCACATTTTGTTCTTTGAAAACTGGATACTGTTTAAAAAGTAATTAAAGTAAGAAACCGAGAAAACACCGCGTTTTAAATGAGTTTTTTAATTAGTTCTTATCGTAAGATAATGAATAAAATCATTGACTAACATCATGAGATTCCTTCGGGAATACCATCGATAAAAATTTTGTGCTAATGCGAAGCAATTCGAGGAAATGAGTGTTTGAGAAACGGAGCGTACTAGCGTACGTGAGTATCACAAAACACGAAATTAACGAAGAAGTGTGAAGTAGTAGTGCCAAAATTAGGTTAAGTTAATAAGGGCGCACGGTGGATGCCTTGGCACTAAGAGCCGATGAAGGACGGGACTAACTCCGATATGCTTTGGGGAGCTGTAAGTAAGCTTTGATCCAAAGATTTCCGAATGGGGGAACCCAGCATTTTTTATAGAATGTTACTGCTAGCTGAATACATAGGCTAGTAGAGGTAGACGCAGAGAACTGAAACATCTAAGTACCTGCAGGAAGAGAAAGAAAATTCGATTCCCTGAGTAGCGGCGAGCGAAACGGGAAGAGCCCAAACCAAAGAGCTTGCTCTTTGGGGTTGTAGGACACGACATTAAGAGTCATAAATGAGTTTTGTAGAAGAAGCGATCTGGAAAGGTCCGCCGAAGAGGGTAAAAGCCCCGTAATCGAAACAAAGTTCACTCTGTTGTGTATCCTGAGTACGGCGGAACACGAGAAATTCCGTCGGAATCCGCGGGGACCATCCCGCAAGGCTAAATACTCCTTAGTGACCGATAGTGAACCAGTACCGTGAGGGAAAGGTGAAAAGAACCCCGGAAGGGGAGTGAAAGAGCTCCTGAAACCGTGTGCTTACAAATAGTTAGAGCCCGTTAATGGGTGATAGCGTGCCTTTTGTAGAATGAACCGGCGAGTTACGATTACATGCGAGGTTAAGTTGATAAGACGGAGCCGTAGCGAAAGCGAGTCTGAATAGGGCGAATGAGTATGTGGTCGTAGACCCGAAACCAAGTGACCTACCCATGTCCAGGTTGAAGGTGCGGTAATACGCACTGGAGGACCGAACCCACGTATGTTGAAAAATGCGGGGATGAGGTGTGGGTAGCGGAGAAATTCCAATCGAACTTGGAGATAGCTGGTTCTCTCCGAAATAGCTTTAGGGCTAGCCTCGGAATTAAGAATCATGGAGGTAGAGCCACTGTTTGGACTAGGGGCCCTTCTAGGGTTACCGAATTCAGATAAACTCCGAATGCCATTGATTTATATCCGGGAGTCAGACTGCGAGTGATAAGATCCGTAGTCGAAAGGGAAACAGCCCAGACCACCAGCTAAGGTCCCAAAGTTACTATTAAGTGGAAAAGGATGTGGGGTTGCTTAGACAACTAGGATGTTGGCTCAGAAGCAGCCATCATTTAAAGAGTGCGTAATAGCTCACTAGTCGAGTGACCCTGCGCCGAAAATTTACCGGGGCTAAATAGTACACCGAAGCTGTGGATAGAACCTTAGGGTTCTATGGTAGGAGAGCGTTCTAAGGGCGTCGAAGCTAGACCGTGAGGACTAGTGGAGCGCTTAGAAGTGAGAATGCCGGTATGAGTAGCGAAAGACGGGTGAGAATCCCGTCCACCGTATGACTAAGGTTTCCTGGGGAAGGCTCGTCCTCCCAGGGTTAGTCGGGACCTAAGCCGAGGCCGATAGGCGTAGGCGATGGACAACAGGTTGATATTCCTGTACCAGTTTCTTTTGTTTGAACAATGGAGGGACGCAGGAGGCTAAGAAATGCGCACTGTTGGATATGTGCGTCTAAGCAATGAGTCTTGAGGTGAGTTAAATGCTTGCTTCTGTACGGACAAGTTGTGATGGGGAGGGAAATTACAGTACCGAAGTTTCTGATGTCACACTGCCAAGAAAAGCTTCTAGTTAGAAAGAAATTGCCCGTACCGCAAACCGACACAGGTAGTCGAGGAGAGTATCCTAAGGTGTGCGAGAGAACTCTCGTTAAGGAACTCGGCAAAATGACCCCGTAACTTCGGGAGAAGGGGTGCTGATCGAAAGATCAGCCGCAGTGAATAGGCCCAAGCGACTGTTTATCAAAAACACAGGTCTCTGCAAAATCGAAAGATGACGTATAGGGGCTGACGCCTGCCCGGTGCTGGAAGGTTAAGAGGATTGGTTAGCTTCGGCGAAGCTAAGAATTGAAGCCCCAGTAAACGGCGGCCGTAACTATAACGGTCCTAAGGTAGCGAAATTCCTTGTCGGGTAAGTTCCGACCCGCACGAAAGGCGTAACGATTTGGGCACTGTCTCAACGAGAGACTCGGTGAAATTATAGTACCTGTGAAGATGCAGGTTACCCGCGACAGGACGGAAAGACCCCATGGAGCTTTACTGCAGTTTGATATTGAGTGTTTGTACAGCTTGTACAGGATAGGTAGGAGCCATAGAAGTCAGGACGCCAGTCTTGATGGAGGCATTGGTGGGATACTACCCTTGCTGTATGACCACTCTAACCCTAGCCACTAATCGTGGCTGGAGACAGTGTCAGACGGGCAGTTTGACTGGGGCGGTCGCCTCCTAAAGAGTAACGGAGGCGCCCAAAGGTTCCCTCAGAATGGTTGGAAATCATTCGTAGAGTGTAAAGGCAGAAGGGAGCTTGACTGCGAGACCTACAAGTCGAGCAGGGACGAAAGTCGGGCTTAGTGATCCGGTGGTTCCGCATGGAAGGGCCATCGCTCAACGGATAAAAGCTACCCTGGGGATAACAGGCTTATCTCCCCCAAGAGTCCACATCGACGGGGAGGTTTGGCACCTCGATGTCGGCTCATCGCATCCTGGGGCTGTAGTCGGTCCCAAGGGTTGGGCTGTTCGCCCATTAAAGCGGTACGCGAGCTGGGTTCAGAACGTCGTGAGACAGTTCGGTCCCTATCCGTCGCGGGCGCAGGAAATTTGAGAGGAGCTGTCCTTAGTACGAGAGGACCGGGATGGACACACCGCTGGTGTACCAGTTGTTCTGCCAAGAGCATCGCTGGGTAGCTATGTGTGGAAGGGATAAACGCTGAAAGCATCTAAGCGTGAAGCCCCCCTCGAGATGAGATTTCCCATCACGTAAGTGAGTAAGACCCCTGAGAGATGATCAGGTAGATAGGTTGGAAGTGGAAGTACAGCGATGTATGGAGCGGACCAATACTAATCGGTCGAGGACTTAACCAAGAAATAAACGGTGAAGAACGTTTCCAAAACAATTACTTTTTAAACAGTTCCAGTTTTGAGAGATCAAACTCTCTACAACTAAATAATTGAATCGCAGTTTAGTGTCGATGTAACCATCAACCTAAACAAGCATTTTTTAACAAATTGCAAGCTAATCAAGGATGTAACTGAGCGAACCCCGGAATGCACTAGTGTGCATGAGGAGTGGAGTAAAGGAAACAGACGCAGAGTAGCGCCGTAAGTTGTAAAAAAATTGTGTGGTGGCGATAGCGAAAAGGATACACCTGTTCCCATGCCGAACACAGCAGTTAAGCTTTTCAGCGCCGAGAGTAGTTGGGGGTTTCCCCCTGTGAGGGTAGGACGTTGCCACGCGAATTCAATACATTTAGTCAAAATATCCATTCATTTTGGGGGTTTAGCTCAGTTGGGAGAGCATCTGCCTTACAAGCAGAGGGTCAGCGGTTCGAGCCCGTTAACCCCCACCATGAGTCATTAGCTCAGTTGGTAGAGCATCTGACTTTTAATCAGAGGGTCGTAGGTTCGAATCCTACATGACTCATAACTAAACATTATAAAATGATTAGTTAATAGCCATATTTTAGCGGGTGTGGCGGAATTGGCAGACGCACTAGATTTAGGATCTAGCGTTGTAAGACGTGGGGGTTCAAGTCCCTTCACCCGCACTTTAACTTTTAGCCGGCTTAGCTCAGTTGGTAGAGCATCTGATTTGTAATCAGAGGGTCGAGGGTTCAACTCCTTTAGCCGGCACCATTTTTATTAAATAAATAATTGCGATGCGAAAGTAGTTCAGTGGTAGAACATCACCTTGCCAAGGTGGGGGTCGCGGGTTCGAACCCCGTCTTTCGCTTACTAGATTCGTCTAGGTTGCCCAGATTTCTTTGAAATCTGATCCACATTCCATGCCGGGGTGGCGGAACTGGCAGACGCACAGGACTTAAAATCCTGCGGTGAGTGATCACCGTGCCGGTTCGATTCCGGCCCTCGGCACCATTTGCACCCATAGCTCAATTGGATAGAGTACTTGACTACGAATCAAGCGGTTAGAGGTTCGACTCCTCTTGGGTGCATAGCTTTAGTAAGATTATAAAGCGTAGTTTTTAAACGGGAAGTAGCTCAGCTTGGTAGAGCACTTGGTTTGGGACCAAGGGGTCGCAGGTTCGAATCCTGTCTTCCCGATTTATAAGTTAATAAGGGGCCTTAGCTCAGCTGGGAGAGCGCCTGCCTTGCACGCAGGAGGTCAGCGGTTCGATCCCGCTAGGCTCCACTTAGAAGACTTATAAACAATTAATTATTTTGGCGGTGTAGCTCAGCTGGCTAGAGCGTCCGGTTCATACCCGGGAGGTCGGGGGTTCGATCCCCTTCGCCGCTATTATATTTTTAAAAAGGCCTTATATTGGACCTTTAGCTCAGTTGGTTAGAGCAGACGGCTCATAACCGTCCGGTCGTAGGTTCGAGTCCTACAAGGTCCATAGATAGTTTATTTCTATTGAAAGCCTTGTGATTATTTATTCCGGAGGATTACCCAAGTCCGGCTGAAGGGAACGGTCTTGAAAACCGTCAGGCGGGTAAAACCGTGCAAGGGTTCGAATCCCTTATCCTCCTTAGTTTTAAATTTATACCTTTCAGTAGCTTGCAAAGAAAGCTACAATTATCGCGGGGTGGAGCAGTTGGCAGCTCGTCGGGCTCATAACCCGAAGGTCACAGGTTCAAGTCCTGTCCCCGCAATTTCTTTAAAACTTATGTTGAAAAGAAAAGTGACGTAACACAAAAACAATTTGGTTTGGTAGTTCAGCTGGTTAGAATGCCTGCCTGTCACGCAGGAGGTCGCGGGTTCGAGTCCCGTCCAGACCGTTTTAAATTTTTTATGGCTCAGTAGCTCAGTTGGTAGAGCAATGGATTGAAGCTCCATGTGTCGGCAGTTCGATTCTGTCCTGCGCCATTTTATAATGCGGGTGTAGTTTAGTGGTAAAACCACAGCCTTCCAAGCTGTTGTCGCGAGTTCGATTCTCGTCACCCGCTTTTTGGGCCTATAGCTCAGCTGGTTAGAGCGCACGCCTGATAAGCGTGAGGTCGATGGTTCGAGTCCATTTAGGCCCATTATAAAAAATTATTATTACTTGGGGAAGTACTCAAGCGGCTCAAGAGGTGCCCCTGCTAAGGGTATAGATCGCGTAAGCGGTGCGAGGGTTCGAATCCCTCCTTCTCCGTATCTTTTATATTAAGGCCCGTTGGTCAAGCGGTTAAGACACCGCCCTTTCACGGCGGTATCACGGGTTCGATTCCCGTACGGGTCATTTTAGATTTATCTAAAAAAATAGTTGCATTAAATGGTACTTGTATTATATAATGTAGAAGCTGGTTTTTATGGAGGATTACCCAAGTCCGGCTGAAGGGAACGGTCTTGAAAACCGTCAGGCGGGTAAAACCGTGCAAGGGTTCGAATCCCTTATCCTCCTTAGTTTTAAATTTATACCTTTCAGTAGCTTGCAAAGAAAGCTACAATTATCGCGGGGTGGAGCAGTTGGCAGCTCGTCGGGCTCATAACCCGAAGGTCACAGGTTCAAGTCCTGTCCCCGCAATTTCTTTAAAACTTATGTTGAAAAGAAAAGTGACGTAACACAAAAACAATTTGGTTTGGTAGTTCAGCTGGTTAGAATGCCTGCCTGTCACGCAGGAGGTCGCGGGTTCGAGTCCCGTCCAGACCGTTTTAATTTTATATTTTATAAACTACTGCGGGTGTAGTTTAGTGGTAAAACCACAGCCTTCCAAGCTGTTGTCGCGAGTTCGATTCTCGTCACCCGCTTTTTTTTTGGGCCTATAGCTCAGCTGGTTAGAGCGCACGCCTGATAAGCGTGAGGTCGATGGTTCGAGTCCATTTAGGCCCATTATAAAATTATTGGATTTGGGGAAGTACTCAAGTGGCTCAAGAGGTGCCCCTGCTAAGGGTATAGGCCGCGTAAGCGGTGCGAGGGTTCGAATCCCTCCTTCTCCGTATCTTTTATATTAAGGCCCGTTGGTCAAGCGGTTAAGACACCGCCCTTTCACGGCGGTATCACGGGTTCGATTCCCGTACGGGTCATAAAAAGAACTTTCAATTGAAAGTTCTTTTTTTTGTACAAAATAAAAGAGCTAGTTCCTTCGTCTTCTTTAAGGAAGATGAAGGAACTAAACTCTATTTTTTATTTTAATAATATGGTCAAGCTAGCAATCAGAATATAGGTAAGTTGAAACAGCAATAATGTTTTGAATTTAATACTAGTAGAATATTTAGCACGATTTGGTTTCATAATAACAATCAAACGAAGTGCGATAGGTAAGGTTAAAAGTTGTAGCCATAAATAAGGATAGGTTGTTTTGAAAATAAAGAATATAACTAGATTAGATAAATAGAGGAGAGTAAGAATCGCTATAAAAATTAAATGATTTTGTTTATTTACTTCTGGTGTTTTATTAGAAAGGACGACATCCTTAGTAAATGAAACAAGTAAAGCTAATAATATCAGTGAAATACTCCAGTAATATAGATTTTGACTAATAAATTTAGCTTGAATAAAGTAGCTTAGATACGTTATTATCCCACCTTTAAAGAAACTATTTAGAATTAGACCATAGAGCGTCTCAGTCAAATTATAAGGGAAATACTGAAAATGAATGGCAAAAAGATAAACAATCATAAGCAAGAAGACTAGGTAATTTAGTTGGAAAATAAAATAAATACTAAGAATAATTGCTAAAAGTTCAAATAAAATTAAAGGAAACAAGCGAATAGGCTGTTGTTTTTTTACATAGTTGCTTAAAATAGTTTCAATAAACTGTGTGGCCAAAATAAAAAGATAAAAGAAAAAGAAATTTAGCCAGTGAATTTTTGTAAACTGTAAGGCGTACAATGTCCCAAATAAAATAGCAGAGATCGGATTAATGAAAATTAAAAATAGTGGATGATAGAATAAATTATTTTTGATAGATTGAAACAAATAAAAACCTCCTGAATCACATTTAATACTCTAACCTATCTTACCAAAAAAAGAGAAAAAGTACAGTATAAAATAAAAGCTCGTTGAACTGCTTAGCTCTGGCAGAAAAATAGATAATTTTAGTAGGAAAGTTTAAAAAAAGGAGAAAAAAGGAAAGGAATCTGTTATAATGACTAAGTTACAAAGATTTCCCGAAAGGATTCGTAAGCAATTACGGAGGCGCCTTGTAACCGAAATGATAAAGGGGGAAGATGATAGATGATGGAAAGAAGACTTTTTACTTCTGAATCTGTTTCAGAAGGTCATCCAGATAAAATTGCTGATCAAATCAGTGATGGTATTTTGGATGCAATTTTAGCGAAAGACCCAGATGCCCGTGTTGCCTGTGAAACAACTGTTACAACAGGTTTAGTATTGGTAGTTGGGGAGATATCAACATCAACCTATGTTGATATTCAAAAGGTTGTACGTAACACAATTCGAGGAATTGGGTATACCCGTGCAAAGTATGGATTTGATGCAGATACTTGTGCCGTAATGGTTGCAATTGATGAACAATCAAGTGACATTGCGCAAGGTGTAGACGATTCAGTTGAGTTTAAGGCCGACGAAGAAGATAAATTAAATCAGATTGGTGCTGGAGATCAAGGCTTAATGTTTGGCTTTGCTATCGATGAAACCCCTGAGTTAATGCCTCTTCCAATTGCACTTAGCCATAGACTGACAAAACGTTTAGCCACTGTGAGAAAAACAGGGTTAGTTAGTTATCTACGTCCTGATGCGAAAGCTCAAGTTACAGTTGAATACGATGAGTTAGGGAAACCTTTCCGTGTGGATACAATTGTTATTAGCACACAACATCATCCAGATACAGAAATATCAGAATTAAAAAAAGATATATTGGATTTGGTCATTAATGAAGTGATTCCTAGTGAATTATTAGATGCTGAAACAAAATATTTTATTAACCCAACTGGGCGATTTGTTATTGGAGGACCACAAGGCGATTCAGGTTTAACTGGTCGTAAGATTATCGTGGATACCTATGGTGGCTATGCACGTCATGGTGGTGGTGCTTTTTCTGGTAAAGATCCAACCAAAGTTGATCGTTCTGCAAGTTATGCAGCTCGTTATATTGCTAAGAATATTGTTGCAGCTGGATTTGCTACAAAATGCGAAGTTCAATTAGCTTATGCTATTGGAGTTGCTCAGCCTGTGTCAATAGCTATAGACACTTTTGGTACTGGAACGGTTAGTGAAAGTGAATTAATTAAAGCTGTTCGAGCTAATTTTGATTTACGTCCTGCCGGAATTATTAAAATGTTAGACTTACAAAGACCTATTTATCAGCAAACAGCTGCATATGGACATTTTGGTCGTACAGATATAGATTTAACTTGGGAAGCAACAGATAAAGTTGAAGCTCTTAAGGCAAGTATTGGAAAATAAATAAAGTATTTAAGAGGCGGTCTTTATCAGGCGAATTCCTGATAAAGATCGTTTTTAAAATAGATTTTTAACTAAGTAGACTAAACGAGCTAAAACATCAGAAACCTCAAATTAGCTGTATAATTAAACAGCTTTTGAAAATTACTTAGACTAGATTCAACTGTTACTAAATAGAAAGAGGGTTTGAAATGGAGACAAAGAAAAAACAAACAAATGTCCTACTAGTTACAATTGCGATTTTTGTAGGAACATTTATGACAGCTGTGGAAGGAACGATTGTATCAACAGCAATGCCAACAATTGTTGGTAGTTTAGAAGGTATGGCCATCATGAATTGGGTATTTTCAATTTATTTATTAACGAACGCAATGATGACGCCAGTATATGGTAAATTATCTGATATGATTGGGCGTAAACCGATCTTTATTATAGGAGCAATTATTTTTGTTATCGGTTCATCATTATGTGGATTAGCTCAAACAATGGATCAATTAATTCTATTTAGAGCTATTCAAGGTATTGGCGCAGGAGCGATTATGCCTGTATCATTTACAATTATTGCGGATATTTATCCCTATGAAAAGCGTGCTAAAGTAATGGGAATGAACGGAGCTGCATGGGGAATTGCTGGGATTTTTGGACCTTTATTGGGTGGTTTCATTGTTGATCAATTAAGTTGGCATTGGATCTTTTACATTAATGTTCCAGTTGGAATTATCACCATTATTTTAATTGCTTTATTTTTACATGAAGATTTTAGTTTTGAGAAAAAACCAATTGACTTTTTAGGCTGTTTTTCTTTAATGGCAGCTTTATTATTTTTACTTTATGGTTTCCAAATTGTTGGTGATACGGGAGAATTTTCAGCATCAATGGCTGGTGTTTTTGCGTTAGCGGTTGGAATGTTTGCCTTGTTTATTTTTGCTGAAAAACGAGCAATTGACCCGATTATTCCGTTGAGTTTGTTTAATAATCGAACTTTTGTGATTCAGAATATTGTCGCTGCTTTAGTCAGTGGATTTTTAATTGGGATTGATGTGTACATTCCGATGTGGATGCAAGGTCTATTGGGAATGAAGGCAGCAATGGGTGGATTTGCAATAACGCCAATGTCTTTAACTTGGATTATTGGTTCATTTATAGCTGGTCGAGTCATTTTAAAACATCCAGTTAAGTCGATTTTATCTAGTAGTTTGGTGATTGTTGGAATTAGTGGTCTGATGATGGTTTTAGCTCCAATGACAACACCATTTGCCTTTTTCTTATTGGTAACAGCGATTATTGGTATTGGAATGGGAATCACGATTACAACGACGACTGTAACAGCTCAAAGTGTTGTTCCACAAGATCAAATCGGCGTTGCAACGTCTTCAAATACACTGTTTAGAATTTTGGGACAAACAGTGATGGTTTCTGTTTATGGAATTGTTTTAAATAGTTCGATTGCAAAACATATTGCTGCTCAGACAGTAGATGGGGTTAACGAAAAAATGATGAATAAGTTAATTAATCCACTGACGGCTGTTGATTTAGATCCTAAAATTGTTCAACCATTACGTGAAATTTTGTATGATGGGTTGCACAGTGTCTTTATTTTAGCATTAGTTGTGGTTGTTTTAGCTTTTGTAATCAATCAGTTTGATAAAAAGAATGCGCCAAAAATTAGTGTTTAAAAAAAAGAACCACAACTAGCATTTTTAGCTAGTGTGGTTCTTTTTATTTCTTTTCGATAGCAAGTAAAAAAGGGGGCTGGTTGCGTTGATTAATAAAACCATATTGTAAGACATTGAATTCTTCTTGTGGAAGTGTTTGGCAGTAATTTAAAACCGCATCTTTTTCTGCTAGCCCACCATCATGACCATAATAAACGACTATAACAACTAAGCCTGTTTTTCTTAATCGTGGTAAAATGTGTTCGATTGCTAAAAGGGTCGTATCAGCTTGTGTAATGATTGATTTATCACTTGTAGGTAAATACCCTAAATTGAAAATAGCAGCAGCTATTTGACTGTTTTTAGGCAAAACAGAGTCAATTGTTTCATGACCTTGTTGAAATAATTCAACTTGTTCAGTTAAACCAGTTAATAACAGTTTTTGCTGAGTCGTTTCGATGGCCTCTTTTTGAATATCAAATCCGAAAACTTTACCAAAAGGACCTACTAAAGAAGCTAAAAAAACAGTATCCCCACCATTACCAACTGTAGCATCAATAACAGAATCACCATTAGTAATGGCTTGTTTTAAAAGTGTATGACTATAGTGCATAGCACGTTCCAACATGTGATGACCTCCTAAATAAAAAGTTTGTTGAACCGCATAGGCCTGGCAGAAAAATAGGAAATTCCAAGAAAAGTTGCTCTTTACTTTTTAAGGAATTTATCTTTTTTCCGAAGGACTGGTTCAAAAGAACTGGCCTAAATAAAAAGTTTGTTGAACCGAATAGGCCTGGCGGAAAAATAGGGAATTCCAAGAAAAGTCGCTCTTTACTTTTTAAGGAATTTATCTTTTTTCCGAAGGACTGGTTCAAAAGAACTAGCCATGTAAACGAATATTTTTTGATCCTTGGAATGTATTTCGTTGTTTTAGTTCTCGATCAATTGCATTTAATACTTCCCATTTCTTTAAACTCCAAAGTGGGCCGATAATTGTATCTCGTGGGGCGTCCCCAGTCAATCGATGAATGATAATTTCAGGTGGAATTTGTTCAACTTGGTCACAAATTAGATTGACATAGGTTTCCATATCCATAAATTCCAGTCGACCTTCATGATAATCACGAACCATTTTTGTGTTACGCATTAGGTGCAATAAATGCAGTTTAACGCCTTGGATATCAGAGTCTAAAATCATACGCTTATTACTCTCTAGCATCATTTCAGTCGTTTCGCCGGGTAAACCATTAATTAGGTGGGTACAAACATTAATGTTGTGTTTCCTTAATTTTTCAACTCCATCTAAATACGTTTGATAGTCATGAGCTCGATTAATAAGTTGACTAGTTTTTTCATGAATCGTTTGTAGCCCCAACTCAACCCAAAGATAGTAACGTTGATTTAATTCAGCTAAGTAATCTACAACATCGTCTGGTAGACAGTCAGGTCTAGTGGCAATTTGAATTCCAACAACGCCTTTTTCATTGACTACTTGTTCAAATTTGTGCCGTAACTCGGCAACTGGTGCATGTGTATTTGTAAAGTTTTGGAAGTAAGCAATGTATTTTGTGACATTGGGCCATTTGTTATGCATCATTTGAACTTCTTTTTGAAATTGAATGGGCAAGGGATCGATTCGGTCTCCAGCAAAATCACCAGAACCCGAAACGCTACAAAATGTACAGCCACCGTGAGCAACAGTACCGTCTCGATTTGGACAGTCAAAACCACCATCTAAAGGAACTTTGAAAACTTTTTCGCCAAATTGTTCCCGTAAAGCATAATTCCAAGTATGGTAACGTTTATTTGGATCGTTTGTAAATTTAAATTGGTTCATTTTATTTTCACCTCATAGAATAGTTTACCACGAAAAGATAAATTTTGATGAAAAAATAAGGTGAAAAAGGATGGAATGCTAAAAATCTATTTTGCATAACCCAAACAATAGTGTAAACTGTTAGGGTTGGTTAATTTTATTTAATGTAGAAGGGACATGATGCAAATGAATAAAAAGGAAAGATTGCCTCGTGATCTATGGATTGTCGCAATTGGAATGGTTTTATTATATACAGGTTTGTCTTTTATTTGGCCTTTTAATATGCTTTATATGACAGAAAATTTAGGGATGTCCGATACAGCTGCAGGAACGGCTTTGTTGGTTAATTCTGGAATCGGTATTATTGGAAGTGTAATCGGTGGAATTATTTTTGACAGAGTCTCTGGTTATGTTTCGTTAGCAATTGGTACGGGTATTTTAGTTTTAACAACGGGTTCTTTATTTTTATTTCATGGGCATCCAGCTTTTATTTATAATATTTGGGCTGTTAGTGTAGCAATGGGAATGGTTTTTGCAGGTTTATACACAGCAGCAGGTCTGACTCATCCTAGTGGTGGACGGACTGGATTTAATACGATCTATGTTGCCCAAAATATCGGAGTAGCTGTTGGCCCATTTTTAGCTGGTTTTTTGGCAAAAGATGGATTGGGTAATGTTTACACTGGATCGTTTGCTTTTGCACTTATTTATGCTTTATTCTTTTTTGTTTATTTCCGTAAAATAGATTGGCACTCAAATAAGGTAACCAGCGAGACAAAACATAAACAAAAAGGAACAGTTAGAGGGAAAGCAACTAAAATTGGTTTAATTTCATTTGGGTTATTACTCTTAACGTATCTATTTTGTCAGTTGCCTCATGTGCAATGGCAGTCAAACCTTTCAACGTACATGACTAGTCAAAAAGGGGTTACAACAGCTCAATATGGAAACTTATGGAGTATTAATGGAACGTTAATTTTAATTGGACAAGTTCTGATTATTCCTTTAGTAGCAAGATTTAAAGAGAAATTAAGTCTTCAAATTTATATTGGAATTGGCTTATTCTTCTGTTCGTTTTTATTCGCGATGCAAGCAGAGTCTTATGGTGGATTTTTACTAGGGATGATTTTATTAACGCTAGGAGAAATGTTTGCTTGGCCAGCAATTCCGACAATTGCTTATAAATTAGCTCCAGTTGGGCAAGCGGGTTTGTATCAAGGTTTGGTTAACGGAACTGCAACAGCAGCACGTATGATTGCTCCGATATTTGGAGCAGTAGTGGTTGCCAATTTAGGTGGCATTACAAGTTTATTCATCGCTATTTTTATTTTGTTAGGTTTAGCTATCGTATCTTTATTCCTCCAACAAAAAACACAAAAAATGATGGATATCTAAACTAGTTAATACAAAAAAGCTTTAGAATTGGTATGTTCACCAATTCTAAAGCTTTTTTTATTTAGCCAGTAGTTGAAGTGCTTTTGATTGAAACCATTGACTCCATTTTTCATAGTAAGCAAGAGCCAAAGCCATCCATGAAAAAGCAAGTAGATAGCCACCTAGAATATCACTAGGAAAGTGAACGCCAGCATAAATACGACTCATCCCAATAGAAACAATCATAAAACTAGCAATAAGACAGACGATGATTTGTAACTTATTTGAGCGAATGAATTGGCAAAGAATAAAGGCCACGCTAAAATAAAAAACCATAGAACCCATTGCATGACCACTAGGAAAACTAAATGTATTTTCATTGACCAGATGTTCAATAATTGGACGTGGGCGTCTGAAAATATTTTTCATCGTTAGATTTAGTAAACCTGCTCCTATAGCTAAATTAACAACAAACCAACACGCATTTCCCCAATCTTTCTTTCGGAAAATTAAAAACAGACAAAAAATAAAGCCCATAAAAATAATTAATTTTACACTCCCGAATTGAGTAATTGGAAGATAAAAATTAGATTTTCCAGTTGTGATAGGGTCTCGAATTAGAGTGGTTAGATTTTGATCAAAAGTTAGAACCCAAGTAGCCTTCAACATTACACTACTAGCGACAAAGCCAAAACCCAAAAGAGCTAGTAAACTAGCAAATACCCATTTTTTTTGATAGTGATTCATAAAATACCTCAAACTTTCATAGATAGTGAAGATGAAATAAAAACTAACCTTTCTTTTAAAAGGAAAGGTTAGTTTTGTTTCTTCTTATTATAATTGTAGCTTAAATTCATTTTTATGTCTTTTAAAATTAGCTTAAGTTCTTAATCAAAATCCTCATCATCATTTTCATAAGCGCTATGATTAACTTCTATATCTCCAGCGTTAGTTTTTAAATTCATTTTATACTTGCCAGCTCCAAAAGTTTGTTCACGATTATTTTGATCAAAAATATCCATTTCCCCTAGATCAGTGGCAGCTATTACTGTTAGATTAGTTGGTTTTGACTCGCTTTGCACATCGATACTTCCGAAGTTCGTTTGTAAGTCAATATTTTGATTAATTGTTTTATTTGTTAAATCTATTTCACCCGCGTTACTTGTTGCCACAAGATCACCAGTTACCTGATTTAAATCAATGTTTCCAGCGCTAGTATTCAGTTTCGTTTTTGAACTTACTAAACTGTTTACATAAAGGGCACCAGCACTGGCTTTTAGATCAGTATTCGTAATGGCAGATTGAGAAAGGGAAATACTTCCCGCATTTGTTTTAGCATTTAAATCAGTTAATTTCAAGCCAGATAAATTAATATCTCCAGCATCTGTTTTAAGCTCAAGACTTTCACCGACAAAATTATTTGTATAAATCTCCCCAAAATTTGTTTTAACAGTTGCTTGCTTAACTGATTTTGGTAAAGAAACAGTAGCAGAGCGGTTATTATAATTAAAAAATAGCACAAAATTCATTTCTATTAATTTAGGTTCATCAAATGTAACTTCTAATGTATCTCCATTTTGTTTTGTTTTAATGTCAAATTTATCCGCAGATTGCGTTTCTCCATTGACAGAAACATGAATTTTATTATCAGGAGAATCAGCTAAAGTGATATCCATTGAAGTCCCTTTAACAGAAACTTGCTTAACTGAAGAAGCATCGACTGTTTTGTTGAGATCCAAAGTGACTTTTTTATGAGCCATTGGATAGGTAACGATTGATCCAACAGCTCCGATTGCTAACATGCTCAGACTTAAAATTACCATTCGTTTAATAAGTTTAGTTTTCATAGTAAGGTCCTCCAAAAATTGTTCTAACATTCCATAATACATAACGTTTTACTAATTTGAAAATTAGTATAGTAATTGGATAGAGAAGGGTAAGTAGGAGCAAACCAACGCCGCATAATAAAATCGTAAAGAAAAATTGGAAGAGGCTAGCTGTTGAGAAGGCTGTTACAATCATAAAAATACCGCCCAGTGGCGTTAAAGTAAAAGCGATACTAGTAATCCATCCGGCAAATAAACAACCTAAAAGTGCAACTGCAGGTCCTAAAACAAAGACTAAATTGAAAAATCCTAAGCCGATAAATTTAAAAACGGTCATTAAAGGACTATTTGGATTATGACGTCTAGGTTGGTAACTTGGTTCTTGATAGGGATTTTTCTCATTTTCAAATGAAACCCAATCTCCTTGACTGTATTCTGGTCCTTTTACTTGAGGTTTGACACCTAAAGTTGTTAAAATTTCTTTCGCGATTTGGGAAGGACTTCCCAGTTCTTTCGCAATTTGCTCTTCGGTCTTTCCTTCTACCAATCCATTTTCAAAATGTTCTAGATAGTCGCGCATCACATCTTGACGTTCACTTTCATCTAAATCACGCAAACTCAATTTTAATTCAATCATAAAATGTTCTTTATTCATTGTCTCATTCATCTCCTATTTCAATAATTGTATCAACACTTTTTATAAACTCTTTCCATTCAATCAATTGCTTTCCTAAATAAGCGACTCCATCTTCTGTAACCTGGTAATATTTACGGCTAGGCCCTTCGTTGGATTCTTGTAAGTAAGTTGTGCAAAGTCCTTCTTTTGTTAATTTTCTTAACAAGGGGTAGATCGTTCCTTCAGATATTTCAATGTGTTTTGAAATAGTTTCAATCAACTCATATCCGTAACAATCTTTTTTTTCTAAAATAACTAACACACACAGTTCTAAGACACCTTTTTTAAATTGGGTATTCAATTTTTCACCTGCTTACATAGTAAGTTTGTTTTGCGATACATTAAATATACTCGCTACTATTATCTATTACAAGGTAGTAAGTAAAAAACAAGACTAAAGTCTGATGTGTAGTCAGTCTTACTGCGGATAGAAGGATTGGACTTTAGAAAGCGATATCAAATAATCTAAGAAAAGTCACACTTTCTTTACTTTATTTTAAGAAATGTCTGGTAAAGTGTAAATAGATTAAAGAAAGAGGGAGCGTGGCGTCCTATGCTAATTGATGATAGTATCTTAAAAAATGAATATGGTTGCGGCCAAATTAAAAATGTTGATTTTCCTAAAATTACAATAGAAACTGAAGAGGGTCAAATACTAGAACTTAAAATAACTAAAAAACAAAAAAGAGATCCAATCTTTTGGAAATCAATTAAAGATATTTGGCAAGCTGGAATTTGGATTCCATTTAATAAAAAATTATCTAACTTAATTGAGTCTGATTGGCTAGTTGAACCCAATCCTGCTTTTGCTTAAAAATTTTGTCATAACTCAGTAATCAAACATACTTAAAGCGCTAAAAAAAACAGCTATAAAATGTAACTTCTACTATAAATAGGAGCTCATTTTATAGTTGTTTTTTTATGGGAAAGTACTAGGTAAAGGCAAAAAGGCGCTATATTTGTGAAATTATAAGCAAAAATTCAACTAGATTATTTTGTTACGAAAATGTGACGATTATTAAGAATTTCGAAAATGTCCGTTATTTCTTTAAAAAAAATTTAAATAACGCTATAATGAAGTGTAACTTAGTGTGAATTTAATTGTCGTACTTAGTCATTTAGAAGTATTGGCTAGACTTTTAAGAAGTCCAGTGATGAAAATTAGCTTTAAACAGGAGGGTTTACTTTGGAAAAGACTAGAAAAGAACGTATTACCGCAAAAAAAGCAACACAAAGATTAGAGCAGTTTAAAGAAAGTAATGTTGTTGTAAAGAAAGGTTTAGCCTTTGTTAGCACAACTTTAATTGTAGGTTCATTAAGTTTACCTACCTTTTCTGCAGTAGCTAGTGCAAATGAATTGGCAAATTCAAGCCAAAAGAAAATCGAAGAAAATAATGAAACGCCTATTGAAGGAACTAAAGAAGCAATTGAACCTGCATCTACAGTTGACAGCAGTGTTGCTGACAGTAGCGAAGCAGCTTCAAGTGAAAGTGAGTCAGTGGATTCTAGTGAAGTTGCTCCTGAAGCGGAAGAACCAGCTAAAGAAGAAACTGTACCTGTGATTGAGACTGAAGAACCACTTTCCAAAGAAGAAGTCAAAGAACAAGATATTTCTGAAGTTCAAGCGCCAGTTGCTAACTATGCAGTAGCAGAACAAATGTTGATGTCTCGTAGTATGGCTCCACAAGCTTTTATTAATCAAATAGCAAGTTCAGCACAAACCATTGCTAATTCAAATGATTTGTATGCATCAGTGATGATTGCTCAAGCGATATTAGAAAGTGGCTGGGGAAACAGTGCATTAGCATCAAGCCCTAACTTTAATTTATTTGGTATCAAAGGCAATTATAATGGTCAATCTGTAGCAATGAAAACCTTAGAAGATGATGGACACGGCAATTATTATGAAATTATAGATTATTTTAGAAAATACCCTTCTTATCACCAATCATTAGAAGATTATGCATCAGTTCTTCGTAATGGCCCTAGTTGGAACCACAACTATTACTCTGGTGCTTGGAAGAGCAATACGAGCTCATATCGTGATGCTACAGCTTATCTACAAGGACGTTACGCAACCGATACATCATATGCATCTAAATTAAACAGTGTTATTGCTGCGAATAATTTAACGCAATACGATACTGGTGGTGGCGGTAATGTAACACCTGATCCAAATCCAGGTGGAGAAACTGGAAACGGAAATGGTGGTTCAACAGGAACTGAAACAACTTATACAGTTAAATCAGGCGATTCATTATGGGGAATTGCAAGTAAACATGGTGTTTCTGTAGCTAACTTGAAATCTTGGAATAATTTAAAATCAGATATGATTTTTGTTGGACAAAAACTGATTGTAAAAGGCGGAACAACAACACCAACGCCTAAACCAGACCCAACACCAACACCGGATCCAACTCCAAACCCTGGAACAAGTTCAACTTATACAGTTAAAGCTGGTGATTCATTATGGAGCATTGCTAATAAACATGGTGTTTCTGTAGCAAACTTGAAATCTTGGAATAATTTGAAATCTGACATTATTTTAGTTGGACAAAAATTAACGGTTAAAGGTGGAACAACAACTCCAGCACCAAATCCAGGGACTGGAAATGGTTCAAATAATGGAAACGGCGGAGGAACCTCAACTGGTTCAACCTATACAGTTAAATCAGGCGATTCATTATGGGCAATTGCTAATAAACATGGTGTTTCTGTGGCTAACTTAAAAGCATGGAACAATCTATCATCAGACACGATTCATATTGGTCAAACATTGACTATTAAAGGTGGAACAACGGCGCCAGCACCAAATCCAGGAACTGGTTCAAATAATGGAAACGGCGGAGGAACTACAACTGGTTCGACTTATACAGTTAAATCTGGTGACTCATTATGGTCGATTGCAAACAGTAACGGTGTTTCTGTAGCCAACTTAAAAGCGTGGAATAATCTATCATCAGATACGATTCTTGTTGGACAAAAATTAACAATTAAAGGTGGAACTACGACGCCAGCACCAAATCCAGGAACAGGTTCAAATAATGGAAATGGTGGAGGAACAACAACTGGTTCAACCTATACAGTTAAATCAGGTGATTCATTGTGGGCGATTGCCAACAAAAATAATGTTTCAGTAGCGAATTTGAAGGCTTGGAATAACCTGTCATCAGATACAATTCATATTGGTCAAAAATTAACAATAAAAGGTGGAACAGCAACACCAGCACCAAATCCAGGAACAGGATCAACTACTGGAAATACTGGTGGAACTACAGCTGGATCAACTTATACAGTTAAATCGGGCGACTCATTATGGATGATTGCAAATAAAAATAATGTTTCAGTAGCGAATTTAAAATCATGGAACAAATTAAGTTCAGATGTGATTTTTGTTGGTCAAAAACTAGTGCTTAAAGCTGGTGGTTCAACAACCAATACAAACACAAATACAAACCCAACGTCAAATAAAACGTATAAAGTTATTAGTGGCGATTCATTATGGGTAATCGCAAATAAAAATGGTACAACTGTAGCCAATTTAAAAGCGTGGAATAATCTTAAGTCAGATGTGATTTTAGTAGGTCAAACTTTAATTATAAATAAATAATCAAAAAGTAAAGAATCTGCATTGAGTTTAATGCAGATTCTTTGTTATTAATAATTGGAAAATTAATGAGATTTAGCTCTTTTTTTAATTTAAAAAAACTCGTTTAAAAGGCTAAATACTGCTATTTAATCAACCCTCTTTAGAAAAAATTAAAAAATGCTGTTTTTATTCTTGACAGCTACTTTGTTATTTGATATTATAAGCTATGTTAAATCAGTTGAAACCGATTTCTTGTGACTATTCAATTAGGCAAGGAAAACTATGTAGGCTATGAGTCTATGTAATTTTCCTTGCCTAATTTTTTTTCATTCGGTTTTATGCAATGCACTTATTTTTTAGGCAAGAGGTTCTAACAAAAAAGTTTTAGGAGGAAAAAGAAAATGATGAAATATTTTCAACGTATTGGTCGTTCATTGATGCTTCCTGTAGCTGTTTTACCAGCAGCAGCAGTATTGATGGGGATAGGGTATTGGATTGATCCATCTGGATGGGGTGGAGATAGTGCAATGGCTGCTTTCTTAATTAAAGCAGGTTCTTCAATTATTGACAACATGGCCGTTTTATTTGCTGTTGGTATTGCTTTAGGAATGTCAAAAGACAAAGATGGTTCTGCAGCACTGAGTGGTTTAGTTGCCTTTCTAGTTGTCACAACTTTACTATCAACAGATTCTGTTGCAATGTTACAAGGAATCAAACCAGAGGCTGTTAACCCAGCATTTGCTAAAATTGGAAATCAATTTATTGGAATATTATCTGGTTTAATTGCTGCTGAAATGTACAATCGTTTTAGTCATGTTCAGCTGCCACAGGCTTTGGCCTTCTTTAGTGGAAAACGGCTCGTGCCAATTATGTCTGCAGTAGCAATGATTATTGCTTCTGCTATTCTCTTCTTTGTATGGCCAGTTATCTTTACTGCGCTCGTTTCATTTGGTACAGCTATTAGTAAATTAGGCTGGGTCGGAGCTGGTTTATATGGTTTCTTCAACCGTTTATTAATCCCTACAGGTTTACATCATGCGTTAAATTCTGTTTTCTGGTTTGATGTCGCTGGAATTAATGATATTGGGAACTTCTGGGCTGGAACAGGTACTAAAGGTATCACTGGTATGTATCAAGCTGGTTTCTTCCCAGTAATGATGTTTGGTTTACCAGCAGGTGCATTTGCGATGTATCAAGCTGCACGTCCAGAAAAGAAAAAAGTAGTAGCTTCATTAATGATTGCTGCAGGCTTCGCATCATTCTTTACTGGTGTAACTGAGCCTTTAGAATTCTCATTTATGTTTGTAGCTCCAGCATTATACTTTGTACATGCTGTATTAACAGGACTTTCATTAGCTGTAGCAGCATTCTTCCATTGGACTGCTGGTTTTGGATTTAGTGCAGGACTTGTCGATTTCGTTTTAAGTTTTAGATTACCATTAGCAAACCAACCTTATATGTTAATTTTACAAGGTTTAGTCTTTGCAGCTTTATATTACTTCCTATTTAAATTCTTAATTGCTAAATTCAATTTAATGACTCCAGGTCGTGAAGAGGGTGAAGGCGAAGAAGATGAAGATATGCCGACTGAAAAAACAGTTGATGTTCCAGAAGGTGGAAATAAATTTACACCAATGGCAACTAAAATTTATGCTGGTTTAGGCGGAGATGAAAATGTAACAGCGGTTGATAATTGTACAACACGCTTGCGTATTCAGGTCAAAGATATGGATAAAGTTGATCAAAAAGCAATAAAAGCAACTGGTGTACCAGGCATTAATGTCGTTGGTAAAAATGATATTCAAGTCATCGTCGGGACTGAAGTTCAATTTGTTGCAGACGAGATTAATAAAATTAAAAAATAGATAGTTGTAGAAACTCTGAGGTTGTATAATCTCAGAGTTTTTTTGTTCTTTTTTTGAAAAAAGCTATTGTGAGTTAACTAATTAAGTTTATTGTCAGACATAGGAAAAAGTGTTAATCAAATGCTTAAATCTGTATGTGCAAGCATGAAAGAAGAGTATTCAATTAGGTTGGTTATGTGAATGAAACAACTACCGGACAATCTTGTGAAATTGTCCGTTGGTTAGATAGCGTTTTCATTGTATAGTTTTGTTGTAGAAGTGAAGGAGGAATTTAAATGGAATAGATTTTTAATCGTCTTTTTATAACTCTATGTATTTTTCACAATCTTTTTTTAAGAAATTTTTTAATCGGCTCTTATTTTTCACTATTATTTTATCTTTTCAATAATTAATGGTACGATAACAGTATCAGTAATTGAAATCGTTTTCTATAAATAAAACAAACTTAAGGAGATGTTTTAAATGGAAAGTTTTTATGCTGAGTTAATTGGAACGATGGTCTTGATTGTTTTTGGAAGTGGTGTTGTTGCAGGAAATTTATTAATTAAGTCAAAAGCCTATAATATGGGCTGGGTGGGAATTACGATTTCCTGGGCTTTAGGTGTGACACTAGGTGTTTATGTTGTAGCAGGAGGTAGTGCTGCGCATTTAAATCCAGCTGTCACACTAGCATTTGCGGCAATCGGGGCATTTCCTTGGGCGGAGGTTCCTCAATACATTGCAGGGCAGTTAATTGGTGCTTTTTTAGGAGCTATAATTGTTTATTTAGTTTATGTGAAACATTGGAAAGTAACTGAAGATAAAGGCGCTAAATTAGGTGTTTTCGCAACTGGTCCAGCAATTAGAAGTCCATTTGCAAATTTGATGACAGAAGCTATTGGTACATTTATTTTAGTTTTCGGTCTATTATCAATCGGAGCAAATGAATTTGCAGTGGGCTTAAATCCGATTATTGTTGGATTACTGATCTTAGGTATTGGTTTAGCTTTAGGTGGACCAACAGGTTATGCAATAAATCCAGCTCGCGATCTAATGCCACGTATTGCTCATGCTATTTTACCAATTGCCGGTAAAGGCGATTCAGATTGGAGTTATGCTTGGATTCCAGTTGTCGGACCGATTATTGGTGCCTTGGCAGGAGGATTTTTCTATAAGGTGGTTTATTTTGAGTCTTCTATTATTGGTTTAATTATTTTTATAATTGTATTAGCTAGTTTAGTAATTGGAACAAAAGAAAAGAATTAAATGGGGGTATAGATATATGGAGAAAAAATATGTTTTAGCAATTGATCAAGGGACAACGAGTACGAGAGCGATTTTATTTAATAAAAAAGGAGAAATTGTGCATACATCACAGCGTGAGTTTACACAATATTTTCCAGAGCCTGGCTGGGTTGAACATGATGCCAATGAAATTTGGGTAACGACATTGGCTGTTATTGCAGGTGTTTTAATTGAGTCGGATACAAAGCCTACTGAAATTCATTCAATTGGGATTACAAATCAACGTGAAACGACGGTTGTATGGGATAAGAATACAGGATTGCCAGTTTATCATGCTTTAGTCTGGCAATCTCGTCAAACTAGTGATATTGCCAACCAAATTATAGCGGATGGTTATGAAGAATTAGTTAAAAGCAAAACGGGTTTGAGGGTAGATGCTTATTTTTCAGGAACAAAAGTTAGATGGATTTTAGACAATGTTGAAGGCGCCAGAGCTCGTGCTGAAAAAGGAGATTTATTATTTGGAACAATTGATACTTGGTTGATTTGGAAATTAACGGGAAATAAAGTCCATGTCACAGATTATACAAACGCTTCTAGAACGATGATGTTTAATATTCATGAGTTGAAATGGGATGATGAATTATTAGATATTTTAACGATTCCTAAAAAAATGTTACCAGAAGTACGCTCTTCTTCAGAAGTTTATGGAGAAACGGTTGAATACCATATGTTTGGACAGCGGGTTCCAATTGCTGGTGTTGCTGGAGATCAGCAAGCAGCTTTATTTGGTCAAAATTGTTTTGAAGAAGGAATGATTAAAAATACCTATGGAACAGGTTGTTTCATTTTAATGAATACTGGTGAGAAAGCTGTTAACTCAGAGAATGGTTTAATTACGACGATTGCTTACGGTTTAGATGGTAAAGTTAATTATGCGTTAGAGGGCAGTGTGTTCGTTGCAGGTTCGGCTGTTCAATGGTTGCGAGATGGCTTGAAAATGTTTACGGATGCTGGTGAAACTGAAGAGTATGCCTTGCGAGCCGGAAATTCGGATGGTGTTTACATGGTGCCAGCTTTTGTTGGGTTAGGTGCGCCGCATTGGGATACAGATGCCCGAGGAGCGATTTTTGGATTAACGAGAGGTACCTCAAAAGATGTCTTCATTCGGGCTACGCTAGAGTCGATTGCCTATCAGTCCAAAGATGTGATGGAGACCATGATTAAAGATTCTGGTATTCCAATTACAGAAATGCGTGTCGATGGTGGAGCAGCTAAAAATAATTTCTTAATGCAATTTCAAAGTGATATTTTAAATATTGAGATTAAACGACCAAAAGTTAGTGAAACAACAGCTTTAGGTGCAGCATATTTAGCGGGCTTAGCTACTGGTTTTTGGGAAAGTATTGAAGATATTAAGGCAAATTGGTTATTAGATAAGAGTTATGAACCTAAGATGGAAGATGCAGAACGTGATGTGTTATACCACGGTTGGGAAAAAGCTGTAACTGCAACAAGAAGTTTTAAAAATTAAGGAATAAGTTGCGAGTCAAATAGTAGAAAAAGGAAGTGTGTGATGATGAAATTTTCTAAACAAACTAGGCAGGATAATATTGAAAAAATGCAAAAAGCACCGCTTGATCTTTTGGTTATTGGCGGTGGGATTACGGGAGCAGGAATTACGTTAGATGCACAAGATAGAGGCTTACAAGTAGGTGTTTTAGAGATGCGAGATTTTGCTTCTGGAACGTCTAGTCGTTCAACAAAATTAGTCCATGGCGGTTTGCGATATCTAAAACAATTTGAAATTAAAGTTGTGCAAGAAGTTGGGCAAGAACGGGCTATTGTTTATGAAAATGCCCCGCATGTTACTACACCTTTATGGATGGTACTCCCATTTTATAAAGGGGGGACTTTTGGATCCTTTACGACCGCTATTGGGTTAGAAATGTACGATCATTTAGCAAAGGTTAAAAAGAATGAACGTCGTTATATGCTGAAACCAGAACGAGCTGTTGAAAAAGAACCTTATCTAAAGAAAAATGGTTTAAAGGGTGCCGGCGTATATGTTGAATATCGAACAGATGATGCACGTTTAACAATCGAAGTTCTAAAAAAAGCTGCTGAGAAAGGGGCATATATTGCCAATTATGTTAAAGTCGAACGTTTTATTTATGATGTAGATGGTAGAGTTAAAGGCGTTTATTTTCATGATGAATTGACTGGGGAGACGGGTCAGATTTATGCGAAAAAAATTATTAATGCCTCAGGTCCGTGGGTGGATGATTTACGCGAGTTAGACGATTCTAAAAAAGGAAAGACGATGCATTTAACAAAGGGAGTTCATTTAGTTATTGATGAAAGCAAGTTCCCGATTAGTAATGCGATTTATTTTGATACACCTTTTGATGATAAACGCATGATGTTTGCCATTCCTAGAGAAGGAAAAACATATATTGGGACAACGGATACGAATTACAAAGGGGATCCCAAAGAACCTGGGGTAACTTTAGCAGATGTTGAGTATATTCTTGCTGCGGCAAATCAAATGTTCGATATTACGCCAATTCAAGTTGCAGATGTGGAATCTAGTTGGTCAGGAGTTAGACCATTGATTCATGAGGAAGGCAAGGATCCTTCCGAAATTTCTCGAAAAGATGAGATTTTTCATTCGGAAAGTGGACTGTTTACTATTGCAGGTGGTAAATTAACTGGTTATCGTAAGATGTCTGAAAAAGTGGTCGATCAAGTAATGCTTGAATTATCGATTGAAGAGGGACGGGCTTATCGAAAATCAGCGACTAAAAATTTAATTCTATCAGGTGGCGATGTTGGTGGTGGAGATCTTTTTGATCAATTTGTTGCTGAAAAAGTTGAAGTAGGTACTCATTTAGGGCTAGATTCATTAACAGCAGAAGCACTTGTTCATCGTTATGGCTCTAATGTTGATGAGGTATATAGTTATTTAAAAGCTAGTCAAGGGAGTGAGTTAGAACCAGTTGACTATTTAATGCTACATTACGGGCTGGAACATGAGATGGTGATTAAACCAATTGACTACTTATTGCGCCGTAGCAGCCAATTACTGTTTGATAGTGAACATGCAAAAGCTGTGAAAGAGTTAATTGTAGACGAGATGGCTGAATATTATGACTGGGATGAGGCAGTGAGAGCAGAGTATTTAGATGAAGTTGAGCAACAACTTACAGCTAGTATAACTTTTAATTAAAGTACTTTAGACGCATTGTTTTTGATTAAAAACAATTGTGGGACTTGAAAAAATTAAAAGTAGATGATGGACCATATATAGATAGACAAAAAATTCAAGAGACTCACCAAACCCCCATATCCGGCTAGATATGGGGGTTTTTGCTATACATATGTATAGCTTGGCGTTATCTAGTCACCTAGTGTCTATTTTTTATCTCCGGTTTTTGCAATAAAAAAAGCGGGTGTTCGGATTAAAAATGATTGGAACTGTGGTATACTTTTAGTGAGTAAATTGAAATGAGGGATAGCTAGTGAGAATGAATTGGGACCAATTATTAAATGATGAACGTCGTCGTAAAACGACAGTGAACTATGCGAAATCAAGAGACGTTCGAAGTGCTTTTGAAAATGATTATCAGCGAATTGTGATGAGTGCTTCTTTTCGTCGTTTACAAGATAAAGCTCAAGTCTTTCCATTGGAAAAAAGTGATTTTATTCGCACGCGTTTAACACATTCTTTAGAAGTATCAACAATTGCAAAATCAATGGGTGGAATGGTTGCCTATCATTTACTAGAGAATCAATTAGATGATGCCTTTACAAAAGAGCACGCAGAAAAAATCCCAGAAGTTTTAGCTTGTGCCGGCTTATTACATGATATGGGAAATCCACCTTTTGGGCATTTTGGTGAAGAATCAATTCGTGAGTGGTTTCAAGAGAATAGTCATGTACTTGTTTATGGAGATAGAACACTTGCTGAGGTCTTAGATAAAAGTATGCTACAAGACTTTTTCAATTTTGAAGGGAATGCTCAAGTCTTGAGAGTGATTTCAAAATTACATTATCAATTCGATGAGTATGGGATGAATTTAACCTATGCAACACTAAATAGTATTATGAAGTATCCTGTTTCTTCAACCGAAATTAATAAAAAACAAATTCGCAGTAAGAAAATGGGCTATTTCCACTCAGACCAGCAATTATTTGATGAGATAACAGAATCAACTGGGGCGCTGAATCGTCGCCATCCGTTAACTTATTTACTAGAAGTTGCCGATGACATTGCCTATTTGAATGCTGATTTAGAAGATGGAATCAAAAAGGATATTGTTTCAATTGCCCAAATTTTAAATGAGTTTGAAGCTGTTGAAAATCCAAATCGCGTGACTGCAACTGTTCATCAAGAGTTGATTAAGCGCAGTGAGCGTTATAAGAATCACGATGATAGCTTTACTGGTCAACAATGGATTGCTTCAAGTTTAAGAGGGCAGTTAATTAATCGTTCGCTGGAAGTTTTTTATGAAAATTATGAAGCGATTATGGCTGGCACGTTTAATGAATCGTTACTAGATGCTTCTGAAGCAGATCAATTGGTAACGACTTTACAAGGACTTTCAAGAAAGTATCTTTATGTCGATAAAGGCGTTGTAGAAACCGAATTGGCTGGAAGTGAAATTATTGGCTCTTTATTAGATATGTTTATTCCTGCAGCAATTTATTATGATAGTGAATTATCGGATCGAGCGACACAGAAGAGTAAACGGCTTATGTCTTTAATATCAGATAACTATATTGGTTGCTACCATAAAAATGCAGAAGGTCAAACAGATGAAATGAAGCTGTATTTACGCTTATTGTTAATTACCGATTTTATTTGTGGCATGACCGATAGTTATGCAAAAGATTTATATCAAAAATTACATGGTTTAATTTAAAAAAACAAGCTGAGATTTAACTATCTCAGCTTGTTTTTATTGATTCGTTAAGTCAGGGGTGGGGAGATTGTTCTCCTGTTCCAAATCATGCTGAATTTCTTCAGTCGTGCGTTTGCCACGTTTAAAGACAATTTGCTTACTTGTTACATAATTGATTAATGAAGCAACTAGATTAGCAGCTAATTTAGCCCATAGAGCATTTATGCCAAAAATAGTTAAAAGAAGCCACATTGTAAAAGTATCAAAAAAACCTGAAACAAGACGAAATCCAACAAAATGGCTAGCTTCATAAATTGTTTCTTTTAATTGCTTCGGGGGAGTTTTAAAAACAAAACGCCGATTTGTATAGTAACCAAATAATACGGTTACGACCCAGACGATTCCATTTATAACCAAATAATGAATAGGCACTGTTAGGATGAGTAATTCATAGAGGCCTAAATTTATTCCTGTTGCAATCAAACCCCAAAAAAAATAACGAAGAAACTCTTGATACGTGCTAATTAATTTTTTTCCTTTTAGTTTCACGTAAATTCAGCTCCTTTCGTCTCATTGTAGATATGCAATATCCTTTATTATACGCTTTTTTTCAAATTTAACAATTATTTTCTCTGAATTTGCTAAAAAGTATTGTAATTATTTGAAAATACCATAAAATAGAATGGGTGTATTTTATTAAAATAAGACTGTTTTATAACTATTAAATGAGATTGAATAAAAATTAGGAGCGATATGATGGGGAAAGTTTGGCAACAGTATAAAGCGTCAGTTTTATTATTAGGTGGATTGATTATTGGCGGAATTGCTGGAGTTGTGTTTGGAGAGAAAGCGACTGTAGTTCAACCATTAGGTGATTTATTTTTAAATTTAATGTTTGTTATGTTAGTGCCGTTAGTTTTCTTTAGTATTTCATCGGCTATAGCGAATATGAATGGCATGAAACGATTAGGAAAAATTATGGGAAGTACTTTTTTTATTTTTTTTGCGACAGCTTTAGTAGCTGCAGTTGTAGGGTATATCGGGGTTGTATTATACAATCCAATTAAAGGGATTGATGTAGATAGTGTCAAAGCTTTAATGGGGACACCAGAGGCGAGTAGTACAGCAGATATGGGTTTGTTAGAGCGAATAGTGAATACGTTAACGGTTCCAGATTTTCATTTGTTACTGTCTAAATCAAATATGCTTCAACTAATTGTTTTTTCAATTTTAGTCGGTGTATCTACATCAATGGCTGATGAAGCAGGAAAACCAGTTGCTAAATTATTAGCATCAGGAAATGCTGTGATGATGAAGATGGTTTCAGTGATTATGTATTATGCACCAATTGGATTAGGCTGTTATTTTGCTAGTGTAATTGGGACATTAGGATCAAAAATTTTAGGTGGGTATGCTCGGAGTATGATTTTATATGTAGTCATTGCAGTTATCTATTATCTTCTATTCTTTTCTATGTATGCCTTTATTGCAGGAGGCAAGGCAGGTTTGAAGATTTATTGGCGCAATATCGCTCCGCCATCAATAACTGCAATTGCTACATGTTCTAGTGCAGCTTCTATCCCAGTAAATCTGGAGTATGCGAAGAAGATGGGAATTACACCTGATATTGCTGAAACAGTCATACCTTTAGGTGCGAATACACATAAAGATGGATCAGTTATTGGCGGTGTCATAAAAATTGCCTTTTTATTTGGTATTTTTGGTAAGGAAATGACAACACCTTCAGCTATGGTTACAGTTATTCTTGGGGCCTTTTTAGTTGGAGCCGTAATGGGTGCAATACCTGGTGGTGGCATGATTGCAGAAATGCTAATTGTAAATATTTTTGGTTTTCCGTTAGAAGCAGTTCCTGTTATTGTCATTATTAGTACGATTATTGATATGCCTGCAACATTGATAAATTCTTCCGGGAATTTGGCATCAGGAATGTTGGTTACTCGGATTGTTGAAGGCAAAAATTGGCTAAAAGATTTTTTAACAGATACACCGGCTTGAGGATAATTAAAAACCGATTTCTTCTTATCTGCTAATTGCATAGGAAGAAATCGGTTTTTTAGTGGTTAAATCATTTTAGTAGCATCTACCCATAAATCAAATTCAGCTTCTGTGACAAAATTTAAAGCAAGAGCAGATTCTCGTAAGGATAGATTTTCAGCTAACGCTTTTTTCGCAATCGTTGCACTTTTTTCATAACCAATATGTGGGCTTAAGGCAGTAACTAACATTAGTGAACGTTCAACTAATGTTCCCATAGCCGCTTCGTTTGCTTCTAAACCAACTAAACAATTCAGTCTAAAAGAGCGCATAGCATCACTTAATAAGGTCACAGACTGTAAAAAATTAAGAATAATAACAGGTTTATAAACATTTAATTCAAAATTCCCTTGGCTAGCAGCTACATTAATGGTCACATCATTTCCCATAACTTGAGCAACTACCATTGTGAGAGCCTCAGACTGAGTTGGATTGATTTTACCAGGCATAATCGAACTGCCAGGTTCGTTTGCTGGAATAGTGATTTCACCAATGCCGCTACGGGGGCCACTGGCTAACCAGCGTACATCATTAGCGATTTTCATTAAATCACTAGCCAAACTACGAATGGCACCATGAGTATAGCTTAAATCAGAATGACTTGTTAAGGCGTAAAATTTATTTGGAGCACTTTTAAAGGGATGTCCCATAGCTAAGCTGAGTTCATTGGCAACAGCTTCACCGAAGCCAGCAGGAGCATTTAACCCAGTCCCAACAGCAGTTCCACCTATCGCTAACTCTAATATACTTTGACTACTCGTTTCAATAAAATGCAGACCACGTTCAATCATTGTTTTCCAACCACTAATTTCTTGGCCAAAGGTTAAAGGTGTTGCATCTTGCAGATGAGTGCGTCCAATTTTAACTAGGTTCTGATAAGCTTCTATTTTTTCTTCTAAAACCTCAATCATTTTTTTACATTCTGGAATTAATTCAGAAATAACCGCATCATAAGCCGCAATATTCATTGCTGTTGGAAACGTATCATTAGAACTTTGCGACATATTTACATGGTCATTAGGATGGATGGTCAAGTTTGTGCCTTCAGATTGTTGATTTGCTAAATGAGCAATGACTTCATTCATATTCATATTACTTTGTGTACCACTGCCAGTTTGCCATGTGACAAGTGGGAAATGCTCCATATATTCCCCCGTCAAAATTGCGTCTGTTGCCGCAACAATCGCCTCTTTAATCTGTGGATCAAGAGTCTTATTTTGTTCGTTGACAATAGCAGTAGCGCGTTTTAATTGAGCAAAAGCTAAAATAACGGAAGCTGGTATCTTTTCAGTTCCAATTTTAAAATTAGCCAGACTGCGTTCGGTTTGGGCACCCCAGAATTTATCATTTGCGACTTTGATTTCTCCTAAAGAATCTTTTTCAATGCGGTATTGTTGGTGAGTATCGGGCATTTTATCTGTCACTCCATTTCTAATTTTGGATGTCACTCTATTTTAGCATGATAGAGACCGAGATGGGAGTTAGAAAATTAAAATACTTAGATAAATGATTCAGCTATCTTGCAACTGGTGCAGATATTTGTTAGAATATAGACAATATCATGAAAAGACAGTGAAAAGGAATAGTAGTAAGGCATCTTTGATAGAGAGTGCATGGTTGGTGGAAATGTACAAAGATAAATTATGAACTCGCCTTGTGAGTCGCTTTTTTGAACGTAATCATTGGTTGATTAGCAAATAGAAAAAGTCGTAGCGCCTGCGTTAAAGGTATGAGGAGTCTATAAGTCTAGTTTATTTACTTATAGAAAATATAGGTGGTACCACGAAATTGTCCAGTCAATTCGTCCTATGAACACTAAAAAAGAGTTATTTTTATTTGGTGTTCATAGGGCGAATTTTTTATGTTGTTAAATAGATTAAATTCGACCGTGACTGAGTAGTAATGTATCAAACTAAATAACGATGGAGAGAGGAACAAAGACAATGAGTTATAATCACAAAACGATTGAAAAAAAATGGCAAAAATATTGGGCAGCCCATAATAGCTTCAATACAACTGAAGATCCAAAAAAAGAGAATTTTTATGCACTAGATATGTTCCCTTACCCATCTGGCCAAGGCTTGCATGTCGGACATCCAGAAGGCTATACAGCGACGGATATTTTAGCAAGAATGAAACGTTCACAAGGCTATAATGTCTTACATCCAATGGGATGGGATGCTTTTGGCTTGCCAGCTGAGCAATATGCTTTAGATACAGGTAATGATCCAGCTGAATTTACAGAGCACAATATTGGAACGTTTCGTCGTCAAATTAATTCACTAGGATTTAGTTATGATTGGAATCGCGAAATCAATACAACAGATCCTCATTATTATAAATGGACTCAATGGATTTTTACTAAACTTTATGAAAAAGGTTTGGCTTATGAAGCTGAAGTTGCCGTTAACTGGTGTCCAGCATTGGGAACCGTTTTAGCAAATGAAGAAGTCATTGATGGCAAAAGTGAACGTGGAGGATTCCCAGTTTACCGTAAACCAATGAAACAATGGATGCTTAAAATTACGGCATACGCAGAACGCTTACTAGACGATTTAGAGACTGTAGATTGGCCTGAAAGCATTAAAGATATGCAACGAAATTGGATTGGTAAGTCAGTTGGTGCAAATGTAACCTTTAAAATTAAAGATAGATCTGAAGATTTTACTGTTTTTACAACACGCCCAGATACTTTGTTCGGAGCGACTTATGCTGTGCTAGCTCCAGAGTTAGATTTGGTTAAAGAAATCACAACTCCTGAACAAAAAGAAGCTGTTGAAGCGTATATTACTGAAGTTAGTTTAAAAACAGATTTGGATCGAACTGATTTAGCAAAATCGAAAACGGGTGTCTTTACAGGTGCTTATGCTGTAAATCCAGTTAATGGTCAAGAGATTCCAATTTGGATTGCAGACTATGTATTAGCGACCTATGGTACTGGTGCGATTATGGCCGTTCCAGCTCATGATGAACGCGATTATGAATTTGCAAAAACCTTCAATTTAACTATTATCCCTGTTTTAGAAGGTGGAAATGTTGCTGAAGAACCTTATACTGGTGATGGAGTCCATGTTAATTCTGGATTTTTAGATGGGTTAGATAAAGAAACAGCGATTGAAGTCATGAATAAATGGTTAGAAGAAAACGGTCATGGCAAGAAAGAAATCACGTATCGTCTACGCGATTGGCTGTTTTCTCGTCAACGTTATTGGGGTGAACCAATTCCAGTTATTCATTGGGAAGATGGTACAACAACGGCACTTCCAGAATCAGAATTGCCATTGTTATTGCCTAAAACAGATGAAATTAAACCTAGTGGTACAGGTGAGTCTCCGTTAGCGAACATTTCAGAATGGGTCAATGTAGTAGATCCTGAAACGGGAATGAAAGGGCGTCGTGAAACGAATACAATGCCACAATGGGCGGGTAGCTCATGGTATTTCTTACGCTTTATCGATCCTCACAATAAGAATGAAATTGCCAGTAAAGAAAAATTAGAAAAATGGTTGCCTGTTGATATTTATATTGGTGGAGCAGAACATGCGGTTCTTCATTTACTTTATGCACGTTTCTGGCATAAATTCTTGTATGATATCGGTGTAGTTCCAACCAAAGAACCATTCCAAAAATTATACAATCAAGGAATGATTCTTGGTGAAAATAATGAGAAGATGTCTAAATCAAAAGGCAATGTTGTGAACCCTGATGATGTTGTTGAAAAATTTGGTGCTGATACATTACGTATGTACGAAATGTTCATGGGACCTTTAGATTCAGCTATTGCTTGGAGCGAAAATGGGCTTGAAGGAAGTCGTAAATTCTTGGACCGTGTTTGGCGCTTGGTTGTTGATGAAGAAGGCAAACTACGTGATCGCATTACAACCATTAATAATGGTAAACTTGATCGAGTGTATCATCAAACTGTAAAAAAAGTGACGGAAGATTATCAAAGCTTACATTTTAATACGGCTATTTCTCAAATGATGGTATTTGTCAATGAAGCCTATAAAACAGATGCTTTGCCAATTGAGTATGTAGCTGGATTAGTTCAATTATTAGCTCCTATTGCGCCACATGTTTCTGAAGAACTTTGGGAAAAATTAGGAAATGAAAGTAGCTTAACATATGTTAGCTGGCCAACTTATGATGAAAGTTTCCTAGTTGAATCTGAAGTTGAAGTTATTTTCCAAGTCAACGGCAAAGTAAAAGCCAAAGCAATGGTTCCAAAAGACATTGCAAAAGACGATATGGAAACATTAGCGACAGAAAATGAAGCGATAAAAGAAGCGCTTGTTGGTAAAACTGTTCGCAAAGTAATTGTAGTACCTGGAAAATTAGTTAATATTGTTGCAAATTAATTAAAAAAAGATGAAGTCAAAAATGACTTCATCTTTTTTGTTGCCTTTATTTGCGATCTGACCAACTTTTTTTCGCATGGTCTTCAACATTTTCTTGTGTTTCTTTAGCTAGTTCAATTTCTTTTTCAACATCTTCAACAGCCAAACGTGTAATTCGGCCTTCTAATTTTTGGAAAACTAGCTCATTAATAAAACGATTATCATCTTCTTCAGCGATTAAAATTAGACCTGTGTCACCTTCATGAATGATATCTATTGTTTCTTCAAAGACGGACATAGCACCTTTAATTTCTTTTGCATCTTGAACAGATCCAATTAGACTACCTGTAAACCAACCTAATAAAACACCTAGTGGACCGGCTAAAACGCCAACTAGCATTCCAATTAAGCCACCTTTCATATTCTTATCAGGACCATTAAAATCGATAAATTCTTTTGGCTCTAGTTGATGATTTGGCTTATGCTCTAAAATAGCCATTTGTTCACCTTTAATTTGTTTTTCAACATGCATTTTTTTGATCTCAGAAAAGGCTTGATACGATTTACTTTCTGAATCAAAGTTCATAATAATAACATTATTACTCATTGATAGTCACGCTCCATTCGGTTAATTTCAGTACATGTTAAGTATACTAGATTAAGAAAGCATCTGTCTAATTTAAAGAATAATTGATTGGAAAGTTTTGGTTAACATTAAAAACGTATGGAGTCATTCTTATAAAAGCTTGTGACTAATGTATAACCTAATACAATTTGCCAAAAAATCAAAAATGTTTGATTAGTAGACAAGAAATTTAAGCCAGGATTTAGATTCGCAATTTGCACGTTGAAAAAAGTAAATAAAATACTTGGAATGCCTAAAAAAGTTAATTTGGCTAAATTGATGCGCCATTGCCCTGATTTATTTATTTGTGAGACTAAAAATTCAATCCCGATTAAAACACCTAAGAAAATAGTGGTAATATATTTTGCAAAGAACATCCATAAAGACTCTTTATTTTGGACACTAAAAATCCCAATTCTGAAATTAACGTAGCAAATGAGAAAAACACCCAGTCCCATAATCAGGAAAAATAATAAATAATGTAGCCACTTGTTTTTATCTTTCATTGTAAATCCTCCTTAGAATAGTAGTTTATTGTCAGAAAAGTCTTTGATTTTAAGTCCTTTAAATCTGTTTGAAATAAAGGCTAATTAGTTTTGAATAGAAAATTTTTTATAAATTTGAAACACTTCTATTTTAACATATAGAAGATTAAATACTAGTGATATTTTTAAGTAGCTGAAATGGTAAATATATGTTATAAATTAAGAAGTGAAATTCATGCTTAGGACCGATAGCTTTTATTAAAAGAAAATTTTAAAATAGAGTTAGATTCTTACTCTATTATAAAGTTTAATAAAAAAATAAGAAATTTTAAAGGATATAAAAAAATTAAATAGGTATTCTAATAAAGAGCTATAAAAGGAGGCGCTAAAGTGGAGGCAAAAGTACAACAAGTTGGATTAACAACAGAAGAAGTTGCCAGCCGATTAGCAAGAGGCGAAAATAATAAACCTTTAGAGCCTATGACCAAGAGTTTTAAGAGCATATTTTATGACAATATATGTACACTTTTTAACTTTATAAATATTGTCATTGCAGGTTTTATTATATATACAGGAAGTTACAAAAACTTAATTTTTTTGGGAGTTATTGTAGCGAATACTTGTATTGGTATTTTTCAAGAAATCCGAGCTAAGCGAAATGTGGATCAGTTGAGCTTGTTAAATCAAGCTAAGATAACGGTTATTAGAAATGGTAGTCACGTTCAGATTCAACAGCATGAACTTGTGCAAGATGATCTGATGATAGTTCGTCGTGGAGAGCAATTGTGTGTCGATGGAATCGTGATTGAAACAGAAGGACTTGAATTAGATGAGTCGCAATTAACTGGTGAAGCAGATCCAGTCAATAAATGGACAGATTCAGAAGTTTTATCTGGTAGTTACGTGATTAGTGGAAATGCATTGGTTAAAGCGACCAAAGTAGGAGAGGAAAGTTATTCTTCTAAAATTGCTTTGGAAGCTAAAAAAGGAAAAGAAATATATAGCGAATTAGTTAAAACCTTAAAAAGAATTATTAAAATGCTGACATTTGCGATTATTCCTATTGGGGGTCTTTTATTCTTTTCAAATTACATGGGAAATATGATTACAATTGAACAGGCTATCTTAGGGACTGCTGCAGCGATTATTGGGATGATTCCAGAAGGGCTGATCTTGATTACGTCAATTGCATTAGCTGTGGGTGTGATCAATTTAACGAAACGTAAAGTCTTAGTTAAGACGATGGGTTCTATTGAAACACTAGCTCGAGTTGATTTATTATGTTTAGATAAGACTGGAACTATTACCGATGGGAACTTAAAAGTAATTAATCTTTTACCTTATCAAAAGACAACTAAAGAAGAGCTAGAGAAAATAATTAGTAACCTTGTTGAGGGATTACAAGATGACAATTCAACCAGTTTAGCTTTGCAAAAAGCAGTAGAAAAAAACTTTGAGTGGAATTTGACACGAGCAGTACCCTTTTCATCTATTCGTAAATGGAGTGGTGCCACATTTGAGGGGGAAGGAACCTACATTATGGGAGCTCCTGAGTACTTATTTGCGGAATTACCTGTAGAGATTCAACTTAAAATAAATGAAGCAATTGAAAGTGGGAACCGTGTATTAGCTTTTGCGGCTAGTCAAGAACCGTTAGCAAGTAATCATTTACCAGATGATTTAAACTTGATTGGTTTGGTCTTTATGGAAGATACCATTCGACCTGAGGCTCCGGCTACATTAGCTTATTTTGAGCAACAAGGAGTAGAAGTTAGAATAATTTCTGGGGATAATCCCAAAACAGTTTCGCATATTGCGAAAAGAGCTGGCGTAGCAAATGGTGATCGATTTATTGACATGAGTAAAATAGAAGAGGACAGTGATTTAACCGAAATCGCTGAAGCCTACACTGTTTTTGGGCGTGTTAGCCCAACTCAAAAACGTGAATTGGTTAAAGCAATGAAAAAAGCTGGACACACCGTGGGTATGACAGGTGACGGCGTAAATGATATTTTAGCGTTAAAAGAAGCTGATTGTAGTATTGCGATGGCTGAGGGAAGTGACGCTGCAAAAGGTGTTTCTGATTTTGTTTTATTGGACTCTAATTTTGATTCGATGGTGGGAGTGGTTATGGAAGGTCGGCGAGTTGTGAATAATATCCAACGAGTTGCGTCTTTATACCTAACAAAAACAGTTTATTCGGCTGTTTTAGCTGTTATTTTCATTTTTTTACGGACAGCATATCCGTTTGAACCCATTCAATTAAGTCCAATTAACGCGTTAACGGTTGGTATTCCATCCTTCTTTTTGGCATTACGTCCTAATTATAGCCAAATCAAAGGTGGATTTCTGAAAAATGTATTAAAACCAGCGTTTTCTGCAGGCTTAACAGTTGTAATTTATATTTTAACGATTCTAGTAGTAGGAAAAATGTTAAATTTAAGTTTTTCTACAACGTCAACTTTAAGTGTTTTATTAACTGGGGCAGTTTGTTTTACTGCGTTAATTCATATTTCAAGACCGCTTGATCGAAAAATAATGGCTATGATTGCCAGCTTAATTGCGTTATTTTTAATTATTTTTATTTTCTTTGGTTCTGTTTTTTCACTTGTAAGTTTGTTTAATATACAATTGTTACTTTTTGCTGTTCCATTATTGGCAACAGTCGTTCCATTGTATCATTTAATGCGTCGTATAGTGACAAGAATAGCAGATGGAAAACCAGAAGCAATATAATCTGATGGAGTAAATAGTCAGGATTCTTTCTTTTAAGAATCGTGGCTATTTATTTTTTGTCGATGGATAATCTTGTTATTTAAAAAAAAGGCACCATGAAAAATTTCTGAAAGGTGGTATAATGTAAAAGGAAATTGAAAGGGGTAAGAAAGATGGGAAATGTGATTCAAAGTTATCAAATGGACCCAAAAGTCCAAAAAAATAGATGGTTAATCTTAGTTGCAGTCGGTTTATTTACATTTATGTCGACATTAGACGGAAGCATTGTTAACATAGCAATTCCAGTGATTTCAGAGCGATTAGGAGTACCTATGAATCAATCAGAATGGATTGTTTCAGTATACTTAATGACCGTTTGTATTCTCATTTTACTATTTGGTAAGATTGGGGATTTGATTGGCAAGATTAAAGTTTTTCGGTGGGGAACGTTTATTTTTGTTTTAGGTTCTTTACTGTGTGGGATTGAGATTAATTTAGGCTTTTTATTAGTGGCAAGAATCATTCAAGCGATTGGAGCGAGTATGACGATGTCAGCTAATTATGGGATTATTACAGAGATTTTCCCTATCAAGGAACGTGGCAAAGCGTTAGGATTAATGGGTTCATTTGTTTCGCTAGGTAGTATTGCTGGCCCTGGAATCGGTGGAATCTTATTAGCGCATTTTGACTGGTCATCCATTTTTTTAATTAATGTACCAGTAGGATTAATTACTATTTTTATGGGTATGAAAATATTGCCAAAAGATTTATTTTTAAAAGAGGAAAAAATTGATTATGCAGGATTTTTAGCATTTGCTTTATTTATTGGAACATTATTTATCGGTATTTTTATTGGTCAAGAAATCGGTTTTCTTCATGGTATAGTAATAGGGATGTTTAGTATCGCTGTGATTAGTTTTATTGCCTTTATCCGAATTGAAAATAAGGTAGAAAAGCCACTTGTTCATTTTGGTTTGTTTAAGAATAGTTTATTTTCAATTAGTCTACTGTGTGCTTTTTTAATTTTTGTCACCAATTTTTTCTTTAATGTTATGATGCCTTTTTATTTACAAGGAACCTTGAGTTTACCACCTAGCCAAGCTGGTTTATTATTGATGGTTTTCCCAATGGTTATGGTCATTGCAGCTCCAATTAGTGGGAGCTTATCAGATAAAATTGGAGCAGAAATTTTAACATTTATTGGTTTGGCAGTATTAACGCTCGTTCAATTAGCCTATATATTTATTGGAGTAGATACCAATCTCATTTGGTTTGCTGTCTTAACTGGCTTGATGGGCTTAGGAAGTGCCTTATTCCAATCACCAAACAATGCGATTGTGATGTCATCAGTCCCTAAAGATCAATTAGGGATTGCAGGGAGTATGAATTCATTAGCTCGTAATTTAGGGATGGTTTTTGGAATTTCCTTTGCTACAACAATTTTATATTGGGCAATGAGTTCAAAAGCTGGATTCAAGGTAACGACATACCTAGCAGATCAACCTCAGTTGTTCGTTTATGGCATGCACGTTACATTTACCGTATCGTTTGCTATTTGTTTATTTGCTACTTGTTTGACAGGTTATCGCTTATTAAAAAAATAAAGCCGATTTTTTGAGGGAGGATGAGTCTGTGAAGAAAATTAAAGTGGGACATTACCAAGCTTTTAGTCAGGTACCTAATGAGGGAAATCCGGCGGGAGTTGTTTTTGGAGCAGAGGAATTGTCTGTTAAAGAGATGCAAAAAATTGCTCAGACTGTAGGATTTAATGAGACAGTATTTGTGTTGGCATCTGAACAAGCAGATTATCGTTTGCGTTATTTTACTCCGGGTCATGAAATCGACTTATGTGGACACGGAACGATGGCAGCTACGTATGGAATTTGTCAAAACTACGGAGTACAAGAAGAATTCCATTTTGAAACAAACGTAGGTCAAATAAAAGTTGAGTATCATATAGCATCAGGAAAAATAAAAATGGAACAAGCAGATGCAAAATTTAAACCATTTACTGGAAATGTAAAAGCACTGTGTGGTGCTATAGGAATAGAGGTTACAGAGCTAGATGACCGGTATCCAATAGAATATGGGAATACCGGAATTTGGACATTGTTGCTACCCATAAAAAAATTAGATAGCTTTAAGAGGATGCAACCACAGAACCAACTATTTTCTAAAATATTAACAGAAATTCCGACAGCTTCCATTCATCCATTTTCATTGGAAGCATACGGTGAGCGGGTTAATTTACATGGTCGTCACTTTTCCAGCAGTTTTTCAGGTACTGTAGAAGATCCAGTGACAGGAACAGCCTCGGGAGTCATGGGAGCATACTATTTAAAGGAAATTGCAAAAGTACCTATAGTTGAGTTGGCGATTGAACAGGGCCATGAAATGAGCAGGCCAGGTGAGGTTTCTGTAATGGCAAAGCAGCTAGGGAATAAGATTGAAGTTGCAATTTCAGGAGTTGCTTGTTTTGTTGAAGAGTTGGAAGTTGAATATTAGAAGATACGGAAAAACAGAGTTGGACTAGAGTGCCTAGTCCAACTCTGTTTTTATCTATATTTGTATTCTTGGATATCATATTTTTCTAAGTCACTTTTTATTACATTAATAGCATGCTGATTTTTAAGAATATCAGCTATCACTAAAGCATAAAGATAGTATTTTTCTGCTTCATGTGTTTTTTGCAATTTCATTAGATTAAAGCCTTTTTCATAGAGCAAGTATTCTAAATAATAAGTTAAATCTTCATCTTGTAATAATTGTATTCCTAGGCTACAGAGATTGACAGCCTTATTATATTCACCTATTTTAGAATAATGGATAGCAGTATTATAATAAACTTTTGAAAGTTCGGGACTAGTACTAATAGTGTCAAGAGTAGGTAAAAGCTCATCTAATTGTGCTAAAGATTTTTCAAAATATGTCTTTGCTTTGTCATCTTCATCTGCTATATCATAAGCAATGCCAATACCATTAGTTGAAGAAACATCTATATAATCAAGAGGCTTTCCTGTTTCAATTGTGAGGGCTTGATTGAAACAATAAATAGCATCTGAGATGTTTTCGTAAGCAATCAAGCCAGATATTCCCTTAAAATAGTAGTATTGTTTTTTTTCGTAAGTAGATTCTAACTGATGAAAATCAACACTGCTAGTCAGTAATGTATATGCATCTTTATGATTTTTAGCACATAATTTTCTAACTTTTTTGAAAATCTGATTGTAGCCATTTGGATTACCCAAAGTATATTCATAAATTTCATTGAATTCAATTTTTAATCGATCTGTAATTTGTAATAGGATAGAGGTTGTAGGTAAACTGCCTTTATTTTCTAAATTACTAATAGTTGCTTGCGTGCAAATATCCTTTGCAAGTTCAGCTTGAGTAAGTTTTTCAGCTAAGCGCTTTTTTTTAATTGCATCTCCAATTTTTATAGTCATGCCGTTCTCCTTTTTAAATATTTTTTTGAATTTTATTTATAACAAAAACACCGTCGAAGTCAAAATAAATAATCTTGATTAACCGGTGCTTTTTATTTGCAAATGATTATTATCGTCTATTTACTAATTTTTTCTCGATATTTATATTCTTGGATATCATATCGTTCTAAATCATTTTTGATAATGCTAAGAAGATAGTCATTCTTATGGATATCTGCAATGACTAAGGCATATAAATAAATTTTTTCAGCCTCTTTATTTTTCCCCAATTTCATTAGGTTAAAACCTTTTTCGTAAAGAAGATGTTCTAAATAATAAGTAAGGTCTTCATTTTGAAGTAATTGTATTCCTAAACTGCAAAGATTAACAGCTTTATTATATTCTCCTATTTTTGAATAAAATTTTGCAGTATTATAATATATTTTTGGAATTTCTGGACTATTACTAATGGTATCAATAATCGTTAGAAGTTCATCTAATTGTTCCAATGATTTTTCATAATAAGTTAGGGCTTTATCATCTTCATTTGCAATATCATAAGCAATACCAATTCCATTAGTTGCAGAAACATCTAAAAAATCAAGTGTATTTCCTGCTTCGCTGGCTAGAGCTTGGTTGAAGTAATAAATAGCATCTGAAGCATTTTTATATGCAATTAGTCCAGAAATACCCATAAAATAGTAGAATTGTTTAATATCATAAATAGTATCTAATTTCCTGAAATCAATAGAAGTAATAAGTAAATCATGTGCTTCTTTGTGATGTTGCGTACTGCATAAAGTTCTAACTTTTTTTAAAATATGATTGTATCCATTTTGATTATTTAGAGAGTACTCATAAATTTCATTAAATTCAATCTTTAATCTGTCAGTAACTTTTAATAAAATCGTTGTTGTTGGCAAGCTCCCTTTATTTTCTAAATTACTGATAGTAGCTTGTGTGCAGATATCTTCAGCTAACTCAGATTGAGTAAGACCTTGAAGTAATCTTTTTTCTTTAATTATTTTCCCAATTTGTGTAGTCATACTATATCCTTTCCTTTATACATTTTTATATTCTTGATTAATCATACAATATTTTGTATGATTAATACAGTATTATCTGAGTAAAAAAATAATTGAAGGAGGAAACAAAATGTCTATAGAAGAAAGCTGTTTATTAATATTGATTAACCAGTCTCCAATTATTTCCACGTTTGGTAATGCAGAGCATGCGTAATTAATTTATGAGTGAGTAATTGAAAATATTTATTTAGAAGATAAGTCAACTTTTTAGTCTTTTTATTTCCAATTTTTAACCATACTTTAGAGTTAGTTTAATATAGATTAGAGTTAAGCTATGTTTTAGCTCAACTCTAATCTTCTATTTACATCCACATTTTGTATATTATATAACTTAACATCACTTATAACTACATCCACGATATGTTGGTTTTTTTTGATATCAGCTAGAATTAAAGCGTACAAGTAGTATTTTTCTGCTTCATATGTTTTTTTTATTTGCAATAAATTAAAACCTTTTTCGTAGAATAAAAATTCTAGATAATAAGTTAAATTTTCATTTTGTAATACTTTGATTCCTAATGTACATAATTCTATCGCTGTAGTATAGTCTTCAATTTTAGAATAAAATTTAGCCGTATTGAAGTAAACCTTAGCAATTTCAATTTTATCTTTGATGGTCTCAATAAATAGTGGTAATTTATTTAACTGTGTAATTGACTGTTGGTAATAGTTTAACGCTTTATCATCCTCATTGTTTATATCATAAGCAATCGCAATTCCGTTTAATGCAGATATATCTAAGTAATCTGTATTTTCCTTTGATTTTTTAGCTAAAGCTTGGTTGAAATAATAAATACCATCCGAAATTTTATCATATCCAATCATTCCAGTGATGCCTATATAGTAATAGTATCTTTTTATATCGAAAATAGACTCCAACTGATCAAATTGAATATTGGTTTTTATTAAATCATAGGCTTCTTTGTGTCTTTGTACTCTGCATAGTTCTTGAACTTCTCTAAAAATATGTCCATGATCACTTGATTTTCCTGATGTATAGGCATAAACTTCACTAAACTCCATACCTAGCCGATCAATGATTTTTAATAGAATCGAAATTGTTGGTAAACTACCTTTATTTTCTAGATTACTAATGGATGCTTGTGTACATATATCAGCGGCTAACTCTTCTTGTGTCAATTTATTCGCTAAGCGCTTTCTTTTTATTATATCCCCTATTTGTGTGTTCATGGTGTAATCCCTTCCTTTAGTTTATTTTAATCCTTATACTAAGGATACAACATTTGTCTCTATTAATATAGTAGTTATTTTTATACGATCAAATTATTTGAATAGATATGCGATAAATAATTTTAAAGGAAATTGAATCAAGCAAATTAGTACGTAACAGATTTAGTCTTAAAAAATGTAAAAAAAGAAAAAAATAACGATTATATTATGTGAAATGCGAAATTTAACGAATTAAAATATAACTTTACCAGAATATTAACCATTAATAATAACGCAATAATCTTGATGTACTGTTAAATTTTTGTTAAATGTCTCACGAAATCTTTGAGAAGTGATTGCAACCCCATCAATTAACAAGTAAAATAGATAAAGACAATATAAGATGAGGGTAGGTTTAATATGATGCCAAATTCTCCAATTAATCTGGAAGAAGCAGCAGTAGAAGAGCAAAGTGCTCAAGAGAAAATGATTCGTGGATCAGCTTGGATGACAGGTGGTAGTATTTTTTCACGTGTCTTAGGTGCTATTTATATTATTCCTTGGATGGCATGGATGGGAAGTGCAGCAACAGGGAAGGCTGCTAATGGATTATACGCGTTAGGTTACACACCTTACGCTTTATTTTTAACAATCGCAACAGCCGGAGTTCCTTCAGCAATTGCTAAACAAGTCTCCTATTATAACGCGTTAGGGGAATACAATACAGGTAGGAAATTATTTAAAAAAGGCATGGGCTTAATGGTCGTTACCGGGGTCGTTTGCTTTTTGATTATGTATTTATTAGCGCCAGTCATTGGCGTGGGGGAGCCGGATCAGATTCAAGTTATCCGTTCTCTAAGTTGGGCGTTATTAATTATTCCTGGAATGAGCTTGATTCGTGGCTTCTTTCAAGGATATCAAGAAATGGCTCCATCAGCGATTTCTCAATTAATTGAACAAATTGCGCGTATTATTTTTATGCTAGCATCTGTTTACTTAATTATGCAAGTGTTTAATGGTCAAATGGTGACGGCTGTCACGGCTTCAACTTTTGCTGCTTTTATTGGAGCACTCTTTAGTTTACTGGCTTTAGGCTATTATTGGTTAAAGCAAAAGCCCAGAATGGATGCCTTAGCTGCAACAAGTTTAGATAAAATTGATGTTTCAACAAATGAAATTTTAGTTGAAATGATTAAAGAAGCCATTCCATTTGTAATTATTGGTTCTGGAATTACCTTCTTTCAGTTGATTGATCAATATACTTTTGAACGAATTGTTATTGCTACAACGAACACAACGGCAGTTCTAGCCAGAGAGATGTTTGCGGTGTTTGCTTTTAACGCCAATAAATTGATTATGATTACTATTTCGATTGCTGTTTCAATGGCAGTGACGGCGATTCCTTTAATTACAGAAGCATTTACCAAAAACTTAATTAAAGAAGTTCGGAAACAAGTTTCAACAAATATTCAACTGTTCTGTTTTGTGATGTTTCCAGCAGCAATTGGGATGGCAGCAGTTGCAGAACCTTTATATACGGTATTTTACCAACATAGTGATTTAGGAACAACGATTCTACAAATTTCTTGTTATATGAGTATTATTTTAGGTTTGTATACAGTTTTATCGGCGATTCTTCAATCGATGAATCAAAATAAGTATGCTATTTTTTGTTTGGTAGTTGGAGTGCTTGTTAAGGCCGCTGTTCAATATCCATTAGTAAAAATGTTCCAAGCAGAAGGTGCTTTATATGCTACAATTTTTGGTTTTAGTGTTTCTTCCTTGATGCTGTTATGGACATTGCGTAGATTAACTCGCTTTAATGTTCGCTTTATTTTTAAGCGAATTTTATTGATTACTTTGATGACACTTTTGATGGCTGTTGTGACTATTTTAGTTCGAGAACTTTGTTATCTATTTGTTAGCCCAATGAGTCGTGAATGGGCTTTAGTGGTGACTATCGTTTCAGCAATTGCTGGTGGGTTTTCATATCTTTATCTTTCTTTGAAAACTCGTTTAGCCGATCGTTTATTAGGTGCTAAAGTTGCTGGAATACGTCGCCGTTTACGAATTAAATAAAAAACTACATTCTATAATCAAAACCCACTTATGAAACTCCAATTCGGATTTCAGTAAGTGGGTTTTTTATTAATATTTATTTCAAATAAACATAAAGTCTAGCGTAATGATAGGAATAATTGATTTAAAATGAATTCGTTAATCTTAAAAAATAAAAATTAAAGTTGACAAGATTAGAAAACTCTGTTAAATTTAATTCAAATCTAATTTAATTCTAATTTTAAAACAACTTTGAAGAGAAGAGTATGTTTGCGCAGAAGTTTTACAGAGAGTCCCGTTAGCTGAAAAAGGACAATGGATGCAGAACAGAAGATGGTCTCTGAGTGGATTGGGTGAGCTGATTGTTTACTATCAGTAAGGTCAAAACGGGAGCGCCCGTTATAGCGCCAGAGTATGCAAAATCTGTAGTGATTTTAAGTACTTGGTAAGGCGAAAATAGTGATATTTTCGTAAAACAAGGTGGTACCACGTTGGTTTATACAGATAAACTCCCGTCCTTGAATCATGCATAGTGCATGTATTCAAGGACGTTTTTTTGTTTATAAGAAAAATGTTTGTTCATTAAAATAAAAGGAGGGTCAAAATAATGAAAATAGAATCGTTAATTGTTCAAGGAATTCCAGCTAAAAATAATGAAAATGGAGCCATTGTTCCACCTATTTATCTAGCCTCCACTTATGTACAACCATCGATTGAAGAGCATCAAACTTATGCGTATGGACGTGGTGGGAATCCTACTAGAAATGCATTGGAGGAATTAATCAGCAAAATTGAAGGTGTCGATTATGGTTTTGCTTTTGCTTCTGGGATGGCAGCAACGACGACTGCGTTTAATTTATTCAAATCAGGAGATAAAATTTTAGTGAACAGCAATGTGTATGGGGGAACCTATCGCTATTTAGACACTGTTTTTCAGCAACAAGAATTAAGCTATGAATTAGTTGATGACTTTAACTTATTGTCAGAAGAGGATATAGATACAACGGTTAAAGCTTTATTTATTGAAACGCCGTCTAATCCTTTGTTGCAAGTGACAGATATTCAAAGGTTGGCAGCTATTGCCCATCAAAAAGGAATATTAATTATTGTAGACAACACCTTTGCTACACCTTATTTACAGAAACCTTTTGAATTAGGAGCTGATATTGTTTTATACTCAGCAACGAAATATTTAAGTGGGCATGCTGATGTTATTGCAGGTTTACTTACTGTCGCTGATAGTGGATTGGCAGCTAGAATCAAACATCTACAAAATACATTGGGAAATATTTTAAGTCCTTTTGACTCTTATAGCCTAATTCGTGGCATTAAAACGTTAAGTGTGCGAATGGATCGTCAAGAAGCGAATACAGTTAAAATTCTAGCTTTTCTAAAAGAACATGAAGCTATTGCTAGATTAAATTATCCGGGATCAGCTTCTCCAGAAGAAGCTGCTATTCAGAAAAAAAAACACGTGGAAACGGTTCGGTCTTTTCAATTGAATTGACCGAGGAGTATAACCCGTTAAAATTTGTGGAGGAACTGGATTTGTTTGATTTAGCCGTTAGTTTAGGCGGAGTAGAAAGCTTAGTATGCCATCCTAGCACAATGACCCATGAATCCTACGCAATTGAATTACAAGAAAAAATTGGGATTAGCGCTGGATTGTTTCGTTTTGCAATTGGAATTGAGCATGTAGATGATTTAATTAATGACTTAGCACAAGCATTGGATCTGGCTAAGAAGTAGTTTGCAGAATGAATAAAATTGGGGGAAATGAAATGAAAAAAAATAAAATTGTGTGGTTAATCAGTTTTTTACTAGTGGGTATTTTTGTTTTAATTGGATGTGGCCAGTCAGAAAAAGCAGCAGATAATCAAGAAAATGTTGATAGTTTAGCCGCTATAAAAAAGGCGGGCACGTTAAAGGTAGGTATTGAAGGAACCTTTCCACCATTTAATTTTCATGATGAAAAAGATCAGTTAAAAGGGTTTGAAGTGGAATTAGCAGAAGCCGTTGCTAAAAAAATTGGGGTTAAGGCTGAGTTTGTTGAAACAAAATGGGACTCTTTGATTGCTGGGTTAGATGTAAATAAATATGATGTTGTCTTTAATAATGTTTCGGTGACAGAAGAACGACAGAAAAAATATGATTTTACGAATCCCTATGCATATTCACATGCTACTTTGGCTGTTAAGGAAGATTCAGAAATTAAGACATTAGCTGATTTGAAAGGGAAAAAAAGCGCTCAAACAGTTTCAAGTAACTATGCTCAAGATGCTGAAAAATTAGGTGCCGAAGTCGTACCAACTGATGGATTTGCTCAGTCAATTGAACTAGTTCTAGGGAATAGGGCGGATGGGACAGTGAATGATGATGTGACGTTCTTCTATTATCAGAAGGAAAAGCCAGAGAACAAAATTCGCTTGATTGATGAAGCTATTGCTACGAGTGAAATTGCTGCAATTACAAATAAAAATAATCCTGAATTAACCAAAGCTATCGATGGTGCTTTAGCTGAATTGAAAAAAGAAGGAATCACAAGTAAACTCTCAATTACTTACTTTGGGAAAGATATTACAGAAAATAAGTAACTGAAAATAGAGGTTAGAATTCGAAGAACAGGAGGAACTTTTTGTGAGTGAGACGATTGAATTACTAGTAACTTCTTTTTGGCCAATTTTAAAAGCTGGATTACTGATTACAATTCCGCTGACTTTGATTGCATTTACATTAGGTCTACTCATTGCAGTTGTAACAGCATTAGTTCGATTATCAAAGTTACGTGTATTAAAATTTTTCTTTGCTGGTTATGTTTGGATTTTTCGAGGCACGCCACTTTTAGTTCAATTATTTATTGTCTTTTTCGGATTACCAAAAGCGGGTATTGAATTTAGTGCATGGGCTGCGGCCATTATTACATTCTCTTTAAACGTGGGTGCATATAGCTCAGAATCTATTCGCTCGGCTATTTTAGCAATTCCGAGAGGCCAATGGGAAGCAGCGTATTCGATTGGCATGTCAAAAGGAATGGTACTTTGGCGAATTATTGCTCCACAAGCTTTACGAATTAGTGTTCCACCTTTATCCAATACGTTTATTGGTTTAGTCAAAGATACCTCCTTAGCTTCTAGTATTACAATTGTTGAAATGTTTATGGTAGGGCAACAAATTGCCTCAAGAACGTACGAACCGTTATTGTTGTATTCTTTAGTTGCTGCTATCTATTTAGTTTTTTGTACATTTTTAACTGTTTTACAAGGGAAATTAGAGATTGCTACGTCAAAGCATATTCGGAAATAGGTGATAAAACATGTTGCAAGTAAAGCAAATCAGTAAAAAATTTAATGAACAGTTAGCACTGAAGGAGATTAATTTAAGTTTTGAAACAGGAAGCACAACGGTAATTGTAGGTCCATCAGGTTCAGGAAAGTCGACTTTATTACGATGTCTTAATTTGCTAGAAATTCCTGAAAATGGAACGTTATCTTTAGGTGCTAGTTATTTTGATTTTACAAAGGAATTAAAGCAAAAGGATGTCTTAGCTTTGCGACGAAAAACTGGAATGGTCTTTCAAGGTTTCCATTTATTCCCGCATTTAACGATTTTAAAAAATGTAATGGAAGGGCCTGTCTATGTTCGAAAGGAGTCTAAAGTCACAGCTGAAAACAAAGCCAGAGCGTTATTAAAGAAAGTTGGTTTGGCAGAAAAAGTTGATCGTTATCCAGATGAATTGTCGGGAGGACAACAACAAAGAGCCGCGATTGCGAGAGCACTTGCAATGAATCCCGAATTTTTATTGTTTGATGAGCCGACTAGCGCGCTTGATCCAGAATTAGAAGCAGAAGTATTAAGTGTCTTACGTGGCTTAGTTGAGGAAGGAAATTCTTTGATTATTGTCACTCATAACTTAGCCTTTGCAAGGGAAGTTGCCGATCGAATTTTATTTTTAGAAAATGGAGAAATTCTTTTTGAAGGAACACCAGAACTATTTTTCCAAGGATCGGGATCGAAACGAATTGAGGGATTTATTTCAGCTATGCTACCTAATAAATAAAAATAGAAAAGGAATGGTGAAACAATGACTAAAGTAAAAAGTTCAAATTTAGGGTATCCACGTCTGGGAGAGAAGCGCGAGTGGAAACGTGCACTAGAAAAATTTTGGAATGGTCAATTAACTGAAGCGGAATTAGTAGCGACAACTAAAAAAATTCGTTTAGCGGCTTTAGAGAAGCAAAAAAAACAAGGGATTGATTTGATTCCTGTGGCTGATTTTTCTTTGTATGATCATATTTTAGATACAAGTATTGCTTTTAATGTGATTCCCCAACGTTTTCAAAAAGAAGCCGTAAATGAGAGCAAATTAACGACTTATTTTAAATTAGCTCGTGGGAGCAAAGCAGGTGTAGCATCAGAAATGACTAAATGGTTTAATACCAATTATCACTATATTGTTCCTGAATTGGAGCATGCACAGCCAGAATTAAAAGAGAACTTAGCTTTAACTTATTATTTAGAAGCTAAAGAGGAGTTAGGTATTGAAGGGAAACCTGTTATTGTAGGACCTATTACGTACTTGAAACTAGGTAAAGGCTATCAAGCAAAAGAATTTCCACTTTTATTAAAAAAATTCATTCCACTTTATCAGCAATTATTAAAAGAACTTGAAGCTGCCGGAGTAGAATGGGTGCAGATTGATGAGCCCTATTTAGCAACGGGAGAGGCTAAAGCTGATATTGAACTTTATCGAAAGACCTACCAAGATTTAAAAAAAGCCGCACCAAATTTGAAAATCGAGTTGCAAACTTATTTTGAAAGTGTAGATGCTTATGAAGCGGTTGTCACTCTTCCAGTAGAGGCTATTGGTTTAGATTTTATTCATGATCATGGCGAAACGTTAGCAGCGATTGAAAAAAATGGCTTCCCGGAAGATAAAATCTTAGCTGCCGGAATTATTGATGGACGTAATGTATGGGCAAGTAATTTAGCCGAGAAATTAGAGTTAATTAAGCAGCTGTTAAAACAAGTTGCACCAGAACGATTATGGCTCCAACCATCTAATAGTTTATTGCATGTCCCGATTACGAAAAAAAGTGAAAAAGAGTTAGATCCAGTTTTACTAGGTGGATTAGCTTTTGCAGATGAAAAATTAATCGAACTAACTTTATTAACCAAAGCTGTTAACAATGGTAGAGAAAGTATCTCAAAAGAATTAGCTGAAAATCAAAGGAATAACGAGGCTTTAAATCATTCTTCTCAGCGAAATAATCCAGCGGTTAAGGAGGCTATTCTTAATTTAGAAAAATTAAAGGTTGAGCGAAAAGCGCCATTTTCTGAACGAATTAAGGTACAAAAGGACTGGTTAAATTTACCGATTTTGCCAACGACGACAATTGGAAGTTTCCCTCAGTCACCTGAAGTTCGTAAAAAACGAGCAGAATGGTTGAGAGGGGATTTATCAAAAACTGATTATGAAGGCTATATTAATCAAGAGATAGCTCGTTGGATTAAAATTCAAGAGGAGCTAGACTTAGACGTTTTGGTTCATGGGGAATTTGAGCGCACTGATATGGTTGAATACTTTGGTCAAAAACTAGCTGGTTTTCAAGCGACAAAATTTGGATGGGTTCAATCTTATGGATCAAGAGCGGTTCGTCCGCCATTAATTTATGGAGATGTTGCTTTTATTGAACCGATTACTGTTAAAGAAAGTGTCTATGCTCAATCTCTGACTAAACGTCCAGTTAAAGGGATGTTGACAGCTCCAGTAACGATTATTAATTGGTCTTTTGTACGAGACGATGTTCCAAAAGCCACAGTTGGAAATCAAATCGGGTTAGCTTTGCGAAAAGAAGTTGAAGCCCTTGAAGCAGCAGGAATTAAAATTATTCAAGTGGATGAACCGGCTTTAAGAGAAGGATTGCCATTGAAGCGTGAAAGATGGAAAGCTTATCTAGATGCAGCCGTATATTCTTTTAAATTAACGACTACTTCGGTAGCCAATGATACGCAAATTCATACACATATGTGTTATGCAGAATTTGATGATGTAATCGAAACGATTGATGCGCTAGATGCAGATGTGATTTCAATTGAAGCTTCGAGAAGTCATGGTGAAATTATTTCGACTTTTGAAAAAAATACCTATGACAAGGAAATCGGATTAGGTGTATATGATATTCATAGTCCGCGAGTTCCAAGTGTTGAAGAAATTCTAGTAAATATTAGACGTCCGTTAAAGGTAATTCCAATTGATCAATTTTGGATCAATCCTGATTGCGGTTTAAAAACGAGAAAAGAGCCAGAAACAATTGAAGCCTTGAAAAAAATGGTTGAGGCAACAAAAATTATTCGAGCAAGCTATTAGAAGGAATAGGTAGCTGAAAGGAGAAAGTAGGCGATTGGATTGGGATTAAAAGAAGTTTTAGGGACTAAATTATTGATTGCTGATGGAGCAATGGGCACATTACTTTATCAATATGGTATTGATCGCTCTCATGAAGAATTAAATTGTTCTCATCCAGAAGCTATTTTGAAAATTCATCAAGATTACCTTGCAGCTGGTGCAGATATTATTCAAACGAATACCTATGGAGCCAATTATATTAAATTGGCTCGGTATGGTTTAGAAGATCAAGTTCAGAAAATTAATCGAGCTGGAATTACCCTAGCCAAAGAAGCGCGAGGGGATAAAGAAGCGTTTATTTTAGGGACGATTGGTGGTATCTATGGAGCAGTTGATACAAAAATACATGATCCTGGTATGGAAGAAATTAGTCGTAGTTTTAAGGAGCAATTGTATTGTTTATTATTAGGTGGTGTTGATGGTATTTTATTAGAAACATACTATGATTTAAATGAGCTGAAAACGGTTCTAGCAATTGCAAGAGAAGCTACGGATATTCCCATTATTGCAAATGTATCCATTCACGAAGTTGGTATATTAGCAAATGGACAGTCATTAGCAACAGCTTTAGAGGAACTAGCTGATTTGGGTGCAAATGTTGTCGGGACGAATTGCTTATTAGGTCCACATTTTATGGCTCAATCTTTTGAATCAGTGCCTTTAATTCCTGGGAAAGTTTTAGCGGCTTATCCTAATGCTAGCTTTCCTACAATGGAGAATGGACGGATTGTTTATCAAAAAGAAACAGACTATTTTAAATTATTTGGTGAATTATTTCGAAAAGAGGGAGTGGGTTTAATTGGTGGCTGTTGCGGTACAACTCCAGAACACATTGCAGCTTATCGCGAAGGTTTAACTACGTTAGATTTAGTTGCTCAAAAAAAGGTGAAAGCTTTAACCACATACAGGTTTCAAGCTAAACAAGAAACGGGAAAAGAGCGATTACTAGATAAAGTTCAAAGAGAGTTTACAGTATTGGTTGAATTAGATCCGCCGCGTACTTTTAATACAACTGCTTTTTTTAAAGGTGCTGCTCGTTTGAAAGAAGTTGGGGTTGATGCGATTACATTATCCGATAATTCTTTAGCTAGCGCACGTATTAGCAATATGGCTTTAAGTGCAATGTTAAAATATGAGTATGATATCCAGCCTTTGGTTCATTTGACAACTAGGGACCATAATTTAATCGGATTGAATTCGCAGATTATGGGTTTTCATAAGTTAGGTATTCAAGATGTTCTGGCGGTAACGGGTGACCCAGCTAAAGTTGGTGATTTTCCTGGCGCATCTTCAGTATTTGATGTAAGTTCTTTTGAATTAATCAAGTTAATAAAAAATTTCAATCAAGGAATTGCTTATACAGGGAAGAATTTACGAGAGAAAACTAATTTTCAAGTAGCAGCCGCATTTAATCCAAATATTCCTCGGTTAGAAAAAGCTGGACGCCTTTTGAAAAAGAAACAAGAAGCTGGTGCAGATTATTTCATCACACAACCGATTTTTGATAGTGAAAAAGTCAAGATATTAAAAGAAGTGATGAAAACTGCAGGAGTTACTATTCCAATATTTATTGGGGTCATTCCCTTGGTTTCAAGTCGGAATGCAGAATTTCTACACAATGAAGTTCCAGGAATCCTATTGACTGATGAAACAAGAGAACGAATGAGGATGGCTGAAGAAGAAGGACGAGGTTTAGAGGTTGGTATGACAATTGCTAAAGAATTAATTGATGAAATTTGTCAGGAATTTAATGGAATTTATTTAATGACTCCATTTATGAATTATGAAATTTCAGCAGAATTATGTGAGTATATTCAAGCTAAAAAACAGCAAGAAAAAAGTATTTGTTCATGTGGTCAAGTTCATAGTCAGTGATTTATCTAACTTTTTGAACCAACTCTTCGAGAAAAAGATAAAAATTCGAGGTGGAAAAAAGCGCCACATCAATTTTTCCTATTTTCTTGCCAAGTCCAGCTTTTTTGAGTTAGCCTCTCGGAAGAAAGATGAAATTTCGAGGTGACAAAAAACGTCACATCGAATTTCCCTATTCTTCATTCGAGCCTGAGCGAACTCAACAAACTTTTGATAGAGTTACCCGGTTCAACAAGCTTTTTATTTAGGCTAGCTTTTTTGAACCAACTCTTCGAGAAAAAGATAAAAATTCGAGGTGGCAAAAAACGCCACATCAATTTTTCCTATTTTTTTGTCAGAGCTGAACGGTTCAACAAGCTTTTTATTGAATATTGAAATCTAGCTATTTTTTCTCTATACTAGTAGAGAAGAAAGAGTTGGAGGGGAAAACGTGCGTTTAGATAAGTTTTTAGCTCATACAGGTTTTGGTACGAGAAAGTCAGTTAAAAGTATCATTAAAGCGAAGCAAGTCAGGATAAATGATAAAATCGCTAAGGATGGAAAAGAGCAAGTTAAACCAGAAGTAGATCAGGTTTTTGTTTTAGACGAAAAGGTCCACTATCAAGAGTTTATTTATTTAATGCTCCATAAACCTCAGGGAGTTGTAAGTGCGACTATTGATAATGTTCATCCTACAGTGATTAGTTTACTGGGTCCTAATGAACAACTTTTCGACCCGTTTCCAGTCGGTCGTTTAGATAAAGATACTGAGGGTTTATTGTTGGTAACGAACGATGGTACTTTAGCCCACAACTTATTATCGCCTAAAAAGCATGTGGCAAAATGCTATCAGGCTACAATTCAGGGGATTGTGACAAAAGAAGACCAAGTTGAATTTGAAAAAGGACTAACATTAAATGATGGATTTCTCTGCCAGCCAGCGGAGTTGGACATTTTAGAAGTAGATGAAAGCCAGAAAATTTCTCAAATTCAAGTGACGATTCATGAAGGCAAATTCCATCAAGTCAAGCGTATGTTTGAGGCAGTGGATAAAAAAGTTACTTATTTAAAACGTCTGTCAATGGGCCCAATTCGATTAGATGAAAGGTTGGACTTAGGAGAATATCGAGCTTTGACAGAAGCTGAAATGGATTTGTTACAAGGGATACAAAAGGAAAATTAAAAGAAGAGGAAAGAAATCAGATATCTGATTTCTTTCCTCTTCTTTTTAAAAGTCAAATTTTGTAGCAAAATCTTTCATGGTTTTTGGTATTAGTTGAATAATTTGAGTAGGCAAGGTTACGTAGTGAGTTTTAGCCAATTGATCGGCAATATAGCTATGCAGAAAAACAGAAGCCAAGACTGCTGTTTTGTGATTTGGAAATTGTGCTAAAAATCCTGCTAACATTCCTGTTAGAGCATCTCCCATTCCTCCCGTAGCCATTGCTGGATTTCCAGCAGTATTTTGCCAAACTTCATCTTCAAAATAAATTTCTGAATGGTGTTTTTTCAGAACCACTGTTGCATTCAATTGTTTTCTAAAGTGAGCATTTAAGTCTTTTGTTTGTTCTTCGGGTTTTAGTTTACTTAGTCTTTGCCATTCGCCCAAATGAGGAGTGTAGACAGTTTTAGCTTTTGGCGTTTTTAAGTTTTCTTGCGCCATTAAGGTAATAGCCGATCCATCAATCACAATTTGTTGGTGGCTAGAGGCAGTTGCTAAGACTGTTTTCAAGATATCTAATGCTTCTTTTTCTAAGCCCAGTCCAGGTCCAATTACAATTACATCTGATTTTTTTATTTGATTGATCAATTTTTCAGAGTGATATGCATTTAGAACCATTGCTTCAGGCAATCGTCCATGAAGTGCTGCATGATTATTGGGATGAGTAGCTACAGTAACTAAACCTGCTCCGCTATAGACTGCCCCGCTGGCTGCAATCATAATTGCTCCGCCCATTTCTTCATTTCCACCAATCAAAAGGACACGACCATAATTTGTTTTGTAACTTTCATTTTTTCGTTTAGGTAAAATACCTTGTACAATGTTTTGATCTAATTTTTGCATAACTAACGCCTCCGATTGTAATAAAAAGCTCGTTGAGCCGGGTAGCTCTATCAAAAGTTTGTTGAGTTGGCTTAAAAGAGCTAGCCTAATAGAGTGTTGAGAGTGTTTATTTCTCTTTTAAGTAGATTGAGAGAATTCTCTATACTGTATCTATTATAGAATGAAATAAACCAATTTGCACGAGGAGTTCGTTAAAATTGAAAATAAATTTATTTCTCAGACTAAAAATACAGATAAGCATGGTAAAATAGCCCGAAAATTGATATGATTAGGATGTTGAAATTCAGAAATAGAGGAGTGTTTGTAAATGGGAATCGATTGGAAAAAAGAAGTAGAAGCCCGCAAAGACGATATGTTTGCTGACTTATTTACACTGCTAAAAATTGATAGCGTCAGAGATGATAGCAAAGCGACAGAGGATGCTCCTGTAGGGCCAGGTCCTAAAGAAGCTTTATTGAAGTTCTTAGAAATTGGTGAACGTGATGGTTTTATTACTAAAAACGTTGGCAATTTAGCTGGACATATTGAATATGGAAGTGGTTCTGAGACGTTAGGTGTTTTTGCCCACGTTGACGTTGTTCCGGTTGGGACAGGTTGGACACATGACCCATTTGATCCAATTGTTAAAGATGGTCGAATTTATGCTCGCGGTTCAAGTGATGATAAAGGACCTGGCATGGCTGGGTATTATGCGCTTAAAATAATTAAAGAGTTAGGTTTACCTGTTTCTAAAAGAGTTCGTTTTATTATTGGAACAGATGAAGAGAGTGGCTGGAAGTGTATGGACCACTATTTATCGGTTGAAGAAAAACCTGATTTTGGTTTCTCACCAGACGCTGAGTTTCCAATTATTAACGGTGAAAAAGGAATTCTATCTGTCTATTTAAATTTTAAAGGCGATAATCAAGGAGCAGCGAATGAACTAGTTCGTTTTGATGCTGGTTTACGTGAAAATATGGTTCCTCAAGATGCATCTGCTGTAGTAATCAGCGATGAAGCTGAAAAAATGAAGTCAGATTTCTTTGATTTTGTTGAACAACATCCTATTTCTGGAACGTGTGAAGTAGCTGATAATCAAGTGACGTTTACTGTTGTAGGTAAAGGCGCTCATGGAATGGAGCCGCGTGGTGGAATTAATGCAGCAACATTCTTAGCGACTTTCTTGACTCGTTATGCATTTGGTGGCGATGCTAAAAATTATTTAGCAGTAACTGCTAAGTATTTACATGATGATTCTCGTGCACATAAATTAGCTTTAAATTACGTAGATGATGTGATGGGTGATTTGACAATGAATCCAGGAGTGTTTACATTTACTCCAGAAAAAGGAGGACAAATTGTCTTAAACTTCCGCTTCCCTCAAGGCGTAACTGTTGAAGGGATTGAGAGTTCACTGACCAACCAATTAGCAGACTATGGGATTACATTAAGCCGTGGAAAAGCCCAACTGCCTCACTATGTACCTGCGGATGATCCAATGGTAAAAGTTTTATTAGATGTTTATGAAAAACATACAGGCGAAAAAGGTGCAGAGAAAACAATTGGTGGAGGCACATATGGACGTTTATTAGAACGTGGTGTTGCCTATGGAGCAATGTTCCCTAATAGCATTGATACCATGCATCAAACAGACGAGTTTATGGCGATTGATGACTTAGTGAATGCAACAATTATTTACGCAGATGCTATGTACGAATTGATTAAATAGAGCAATAAATATTAAAAAGGAAGATGGAAGGATAATTATCCTTTCTCATCTTCCTTTTTTTCTATTTTATAGAGCGTTTTGGTAAATTTTACGACTGATTTCTAATGTTTGGTCTTGTCTTTCTGAAAGTTTACTTAAACCGTGTTTATCTAATTGGTCAACTAAAATATCCACTACCTCAGCATCTAAATCATAGTCATTAAAATGAGTCGGAGCTCCTAAACTTTCGAAAAATTCACGTGTTTTATTGATAGCTAAAGTTGCTTTTTCCTCATCTGTACCATCAGTAATCAACCAAACGCGTTCTGCATATTGAACGAGCTTATCTAATTTTTCAGTTTTACGTATTTCTAATAAAGAAGGCAAGACAATTGCTAACGTCCGGGCATGATCAATATGGTAAAGTGCTGTAATCTCGTGGCCGAGACTGTGTGAAGCCCAGTCTTGTGGCACGCCAGGCGAAAGAATACCATTTAAAGCATTGGTTGCAGTCCACATAAAGTTTGCTCTTAGGTTGTAATCGTGATTGGTTTCATCAATTACTTTTGGTCCAATTTCAATTAAGGTTTGCAATAAGCCTTCCGCAAAACGGTCTTGAACCATTGCACCAACTGGATATGTCATATATTGCTCCATTATATGGACAAAAGAATCAATTACACCATTAGCAAGTTGACGTTTTGGAAGAGTGTAGGTTAACTCAGGATCTAAAATAGAGAATTGTGGGAATGTCACTGGACTTCCAAAGCCAAGCTTGGCTTTTTTTTCAACAAAAGTGACAACACCACCACTATTCATTTCTGAACCAGTTGCTGGTAAGGTTAAAATAGATCCAAAAGGTAGAGCTTTTGTGATTGGCAACTTGTCGCCAATACCTGCTCCAAAAATATGAATTGGATCACGATCAAATAAAGCGCCAGCTGCGATAAACTTTGTGCCATCAATAACAGAACCGCCACCAACAGCTAAAAGATAATCATAACCATCACGTTTAACTAGTTCAACAGCTTTCATCAAAGTTTCATAGGTAGGGTTCGCTTCAATTCCGCCAAATTCACCAATTTGATAGCCAGCTAAAGCTGCTTTGACTTTATCAAGAGTTCCAAAACGCACTACGCTTCCGCCGCCGTATAAAAGTAAAACTTTTTTATCTTTAGGTACCAAAGTGGCTAATTCTTCGATTCGATTTTTACCAAAGATTATTTTTGTGGGGTTGTAGTAATTAAAATTTGCAATTTCTGTATTCATTTGACACCATCCTTTTTATAAAAATAGTATACCATAAGAATCCTTAAAATCTCATCGATAGAGCTTGACCATTCCCTACTAGTTTATTTTTTCTACAGTAATATGGGGAATTTCTTGCAGTGCTTCGACTAGCTCCATTTCTTCAGTAGAATTTTTAGTGCGAATGCTAAAATAAATATGATATACTTTGGTTTCTTCGAAAATTTCACGTTTTGATTCAAAATTTTGATAGACTTTTTGTTTTTCTTTTAATAATCCAGTAACTAAAGGAATAGATTCAGCTTTTGTTGTAGAAAGTGTTAGAGTTGTTGTATGATAGTCAATTTTTCGGAAAAAAATGGCAGAAAACTCAAAGCCAATAATAGTTAAAATAGTAGCACCGATGCTGACAATATACATCCCACCACCGACAGCCAAACCAATGCCAGATGTTGCCCAAATTCCAGCAGCACTTGTCAACCCAACGACGTTTTGTTTTTGAATAATAATCATACCCGCACCGATAAACCCGATTCCACTAACAACTTGTGCTGCGACGCGACTTACGTCTAAAGAAAAACCAGGTGTCCCAACAACGTCACTAAAACCATGTTGAGAGATAATCATTAAAAGGGCACTTCCTAAACAAACTAGAGAGTGCGTTCGGATGCCAGCTTCTTTCGCTCTAAACTCTCGATCAAAGCCAATAATACCACCTAATAGACCAGCCAAGGCTAAACGTGATAAAAATAAAATATTCATGTTATCCATAATTAATCATCCTTTATTTTTTGTATAACTATAGTGTAACATAGATAGAGCTGTTTTTTCGACTAGTTTAATGGTGCATAGGGGAAGGATTAGTGCTAAAATATAGGATGAAAGTACTGGAGAAAACTGATAAAATTAAAAAGCTAAAAAGGGTGTGAATGATGATGAAAAAGATTTTAGTTTTTGGTGGAAATCGCTTTTTTGGACAAAAGACTGTACAAGCTTTAATTCAAAAAGGCTATTTGGTAACGATAGCGAATCGTGGATTACGATCCGATGATTTTGGTGATAACGTTAACCGCATAAAGGTAGATCGCACAGATCCAACGAGTAGTGGCTGGCAAGAAATTAGTCAGAGCTATTGGGATGTGGTAATTGATAATATTTGCTATACAAAAGAAGAAGCGCAAATTGCGATTGATTATTTAACTGGGAAAGTTGGACAATATATTTTCACTTCCTCATTATCAGTATATGAAGGGGAACAAATTGGCTTTAGTGAGACTGATTTTAGACCAGACACCTTCATAATTGATCCTGCTAGTGAACTGAATTATTCTGAAGGGAAGCGTCAAGCTGAAGCTACCTTTGTAGCAGCAAGTGATTTTCCAGTGGCTATTTTACGAATTCCTATTGTGTTAGATGATGACGATTATACTGAACGACTGCATTATTATATTCGGAAAATAAGAAATGAAGAGACGATTTTAGTTCGTGATTTATCGGCACAAATGAGTTTTATCAAAGGAAGCGAAGTGGCTAAAGTGATACTTTGGTTAATCGACATAAATTTCAAAGGGATTATTAATGCAAGTTCAAAAGAAATCATCTCGATGAATGAGTTAATGAATTGGGTTGAAGAAGTGGTTAAGGTTGAGCCATTAGTGATTGAATCAGACCAAGATGAAAATCAGTCGCCATTTAGTGTTGAAAAAGATTGGTATCTTGATTGCCAAAAAATGAGTGAATTAGGGTATCCATTACCAGATTTAAGTTCATGGCTAGTTCCTTTAATAAGAAGATTAAATGAAAAAATGGCAATGAATGCATAGAAAGAAGGCAGAATTTTGAAAAAAATTGATCAAGGAATTGATTTTTTAACAAATTGGAAACAGCTGTTTCAATGTCCAGTTTGTCAAAGTAGGTTTGATGAAATCAAAGGGACTAGTTTTAATTGTGAGAATGGTCATAGTTTTGATGTGTCAAAAAAGGGGACTCTTTATTTTTTAACAGGGAGTGCTAAAAATGAATATGATAAAGAGATGCTTAGTCCACGTTTTTCAATTGCGCAAGCAGGTTTATTTAATCCTCTATTGGAACAAATTTATCCGTTAATTAATACAGATTCAAAAGAAATTAAAACATTGTTAGATGTAGGGTGTGGAGAAGGCTCACAATTAGATTATTTAACTCAATTGGGTCTAGAGGGGCCGAAAATAGGTTTTGATATTTCTAAAGATGCCATCCAATTGGCAAGTACACATTTTTCTAGTGCTTTTTGGTGTGTCGCAGATTTGGCTAAATCGCCTTTTGCATCTAAGCAATATGATACAATTCTAAATATTTTTTCTCCATCTAATTATCAAGAATTTAAACGCTTGTTAAAAAATGATGGAAAGGTTATTAAGGTTGTGCCAAATACAGACTATTTAATTGAGCTGAGAAAACTTTTTTATCAAGATCAAGAAGCAAAACAGAGCTATCAAAATGACGCAGTTGTGAACAAATTTAGCCAACATTTCTCAAAGGTTACTGTGGAACAGTGTCGTTATAGCTTTGATTTAACGCCAGAATTATTCTCAGATTTAATGAAAATGACTCCTTTAGCATGGGGAGCAAGTCAAGCAGCAAAGGATTTTGCCTTAAAAAATCCCTTGAAAAAAGTGACAGTTGATGTAAGTATTTTAATTGGTATGAGTGAGTAGTCAAATGTGGATGAAATGTGAACAAGAAATAGATGGATAACGCTTACAATAGGTTGATTGACCCTAATGGGTTGCAACAGTTCCATAGTGGTGTTATATTATCAGTAAGCTATTTAGTTCATTCGTTTTTATCAGAGATCCATCAGATTCTGATAAAAGTTAGTGAGTGAGAATGTGCTTCACTAACGTATCATTTCGCAGTGCTAGACACCGAAGTGATGCGTTTTTTTCTGCTTTTTTTTGGAAAGTCTAGATCGTGCATATAAATAAGCAAGACAAATTCTAATAATAAATTCGTCTTTGTTTGAATAAAGGAGTTGAGTGATCATGAGTGGAACGAGTCTTTCGTTAAAAGAGCGGATTATTCAAGAAAGCCAACGAATTGGTATTGATAAAATTGGTTTTGCTTCAGCAGAACCTTTTAGCAACTTAGAGAAAAAGCTTGAAGAACAACAAGAAAAAGGCCATCATTCCGGTTTTGAGCATCCGGTCATAAAGGAACGAATTTATCCAGAATTAATTTTTGATGAACCCCGTTCTATTATTTCGATTGCATTGGCCTATCCAACTAAGATGAACGAACCACCTGAGCGAGTCAAAGGCCAACGTCGAGGGCAATTTGCGAGGGCTTCGTGGGGGACTGATTATCATGATATTTTAAGAGAAAAACTTGCTAGGCTAATTGAATTTATTAAGCAAGAAGCCAAGGAAGAAGTCTTATTTAAGCCGATGGTAGATACTGGAGAATTAATTGATGTAGCAGTCGCACAACGAGCTGGCTTAGGCTTTATTGGAAAGAATGGCTTATTGATTACCGAGGAATTTGGCTCGTATGTCTATTTAGGTGAAATTATCACGAATTTAGAATTTGAATTTGATGAAGCGGTAGCAAATGGTTGTGGTGATTGTACACGGTGTATTACCGGGTGCCCGACGACGGCTTTGCTTGGTGATGGGCGAATGAATGCGAAGAAATGTCTATCTTTCCAAACCCAAACTAAAGGAATGATGCCTGTTGAGTATCGAAAAAAAATGGGTCATGTGATTTATGGCTGCGATATTTGTCAGATGGTTTGTCCTTATAATAAAGGGAAAAATTTTCATTTTCATGAAGAAATGGAACCTGTACCGGAGGATGTTGCACCATTACTACAGCCTTTATTATCCATTAGCAACAAAGAGTTTAAACAACGTTTTGGTGTAATGGCTGGTTCTTGGCGGGGGAAAAAACCGATTCAACGTAATGCTATTATTGCATTAGCTAATTATCGGGATAAAACCGCATTGCCAGCATTGTTACGCTGTATTGAAGAAGATCCTAGACCAGTGATTCGAGGGACAGCTGCCTGGGCAATTGGTCAAATAGTTGCAAAACAAGATGTCACTGTGATTGAATTTTTAAGAACAGCGTACCAAAAAGAAGAAGATGAAGAAGCGCGTGTTGAGTTTAAACAAGCTCTTCAAACGTTAGAAGAAAAAAGTAGTTAATTTACGGGAAGTATTGTGTTTAAAGTCTAAATGCACCCTATTTTATTGGAGGAAAAATTATGCCAAATCATATTGTTTTATTCGAACCACAAATTCCAGCAAATACGGGAAATATTGCCCGTACTTGTGCTGCGACAAATAGTACGTTACATTTAATTGAACCACTGGGTTTTTCAACTGATGACAAACAACTAAAACGAGCGGGATTAGATTATTGGAATGATGTGGCGATTCGTTATCATTCAGATTTAGCCGCATTTTTGAAAGTTGCTGAATCTGGTCAACTTCACTTAATCACAAAATTCGGTCATGAAGTCTATAGCGATGTTGATTTAACAGATTCTAAATTAGATCATTATTTTATTTTCGGAAAAGAAACGACAGGATTACCAGAAGAATTTATGCGTCAATATGAGCAAGAGTGCTTACGAATTCCTATGAATGATGAGCATGTCCGATCGCTAAATTTATCAAATACAGCGGCTATTTTAGTTTATGAAGCATTGCGTCAACAGAATTTTGAGAATATGGAATTAACGCATAATTACGGTGAAATCGATAAATTAAGCTGATTTTGAATCGTTAATTCTAAATATAAATGAGAACCTGCTAGTTTAACTAGCAGGTTCTTTTTATTAAGCCTAGCTCTTATGAGCCAACTCCTCGAGAAAAAGATAAAAATTCGAGAGGACAAAAAACGTCCTATCAATTTTTCCTATTTTCTTACCGGAGCTAACCGGCTCAATGAGCTTTTTATCAAGGCTAGCTCTTATGAGCCAACTCCTAGAGAAAAAGATAAAAATTCGAGAGGACAAAAAGCGTCCTATCAATTTTTCCTATTTTCTTGCCGGAGCTAACCGGCTCAATGAGCTTTTTATCAAGGCTAGCTCTTATGAGCCAACTCCTAGAGAAAAAGATAAAAATTCGAGAGGACAAAAAGCGTCCTATCAATTTTTCCTATTTTCTTGCCGGAGCTAACCGGCTCAATGAGCTTTTTATTTTTAAATGACAATAATGTAAGTTGATTTTCTTGATTTGTAAGATTTTTCATAGGACTTTTATTTGCTTATTTTTGTATACTAAAATAAGCAAATAAAGGAGTGTGTCAAAATGGAGATGGTAAAAAAAGGGTTAACAGGTTTTCAACTTAAAGTATTAGGACTTGTTTTAATGGTGTTCGATCATATAGCAGAGTTTTTCTTAGAGATGGGTGTACCATTTTGGTTTCATTGGTTAGGGCGTTTAGTCGCACCTATTTTTTTATTCACTAGTTCAGAAGGATATATTCATACGCGTAACAAGAAAAAATATCTGTTTCGCTTGTTAGTAGGTTTTTGGATTATGAGTATCGGAAATTATGTGGTCAATCGTTACGTGGCTGAAGGGATAGGCATTTTTAATAATATTTTTGGAACGATATTTTTAGGTGTTTTATATATGTATTTAATTGATTTATTTAAAGCAGCGTGGCAGAAGAAACAAGTTTTAAGTGTTTTAGGAGCAATTATTTTAATGGTTTTACCGATTGCAGCAGGTTTTCTTATTATGTGGTTACCAGAAGTTAATTTTTTAGCTTTTAATATTCTATTTTTATTTGTACCGACTGTTTTAACAACAGAAGGTGGCTTTTTACTAGTTGTTTTAGCTGTATTATTTTATTTGTTCCATGGGAAAAAAAGTTTACAAGTTGCAGCCTTATTGATTATTTCAGCACTGAGTTATTTTAGTGCAGGTGGGAATCCTTTTACAGAAAACTATCAATGGATGATGGGGTTAGCAAGTATTCCAATTATTTTATACAACGGGGAAAAAGGTCGTGGTATGCGTAATTTCTTTTATTACTTTTATCCAGCCCATATTTACGTGCTCTTTTTTATTGCCCACTGGTTGCAAAAATAGACGATTAAAAAAACTCCGACTAAACTAATTTAGTCGGAGTTTTTTTAATTTAGTATTCCAATTGATTAATGGCCGCCTAAGAAAAACATTTGGATAAAGAATAGAACGGCAAAAACATAAACGAGTGGATGAACATCTTTAAATTTGCCTGTTACAGCTTTAGTTATTGGGTAGGTAATAAACCCTAATGCTAAACCAGTTGCAATACTGTTTGTTAAAGGCATTGTGACAATGACGATAAAGGCTGGAAAAGCTTCGGATAAATCATCCCAATGAATTTCAGCAGCACTTGCCATCATCATTGAACCAACGATAACTAATGCTGGAGCGGTAATGGCACTGACACTTGAAATAGCACTGACAACTGGAAAGAAGAAGCTTGAAATTGCAAACATAACTGCAATTGTTAAAGCTGTTAAACCCGTTCTACCACCTGCAGCAACGCCAGTTCCAGATTCAATATAGGCACTAGTTGGACTTGTTCCAAAAACCGCACCAACTGTTGTTCCAACAGCGTCTGCTAGAAGTGCTTGTTTTGCATTTTCTAAATTACCATCTTTCATCAAACCAGCTTTTTTAGTAACAGCAATCATTGTGCCAGTTGTATCAAAAATAGTGATTAGTAAGAATGAAAGAACAGCACCGTATAATCCATTTTCAATCACATCTTTAAAAGGAGTGATTGGGTTTGTAATCATTAAATCATGTCCAAAATTTGGTAAGGCCATAAAGCCATCAAATTTGATTTGACCTGTAAAATAACTAATAAAGGCAATAACGACCATACTAATGAATAACGCACCACGAACATTTAAAAGCATTAAAATGACACTTAATATAATTCCGATTAATGTTAAAATGACACCTAAACTGTGTAGATCACCTAATTTAACTAAGTTGGCTTCATCTGCTACAATCACACCAGATAAACGTAAACCAACAAAAGCAATAAATAGGCCAATACCGGCAGTAATAGCCGATTTCAACGTTTCTGGTATCGCGATAATTAATTTTTCACGTAAACTTGTAAAAGATAATAGTAAGAAGATTAATCCGGCAATAAAAACAGAAGCAAAAGCTGTTTTGTAATCAACACCACTCGCAACCACTGTTACAAAGTAGGCATTCATTCCTAAACCTGGTGCAATCCCAATCGGATAATTAGCAGCTAAGGCCATCCAACCGGTTCCGACTACAGCAGCTAGGATAGTTGCCATAAAAACTTGATTAAAAGGCACTCCAGCAGCACTTAAAATGACAGGGTTCACAACAATGATATAAGCCATTGTTAAAAAGGTCGTTAGTCCTGCGATAATTTCTGTTTGAATCGTGGTATTATTTTCTTTCAAGCGAAAGAAGTTTGACATGGTAAATCCTCCTAAAAACGAATATTTAATAAGAACAGATTTAATGATATTCGTTTTTAGGTGAAAAAGCAAGCCTTTTTTAGAAAAATATAAAGAAAAAACACGAATATTCGGGAAATAACCGTTTACACTTAATTGAGGTTAAAGTCTGTTAAGAAAGGAATCTTTGTTATGCAAGAAAAGACTAGGAAAATTTCCCTAGTCTTTTCTGACTTACTATTTTGTTTAATTATTTCCAGGAGGGCGTCCACCTCCGCCTCCCATACCGCCAGTAGTGATACTAGCACCTGTTTCTGAAATACTTGTGCTGACATCAGTAAGTGTTGCAGTTGTCAGCTGTGTTCCAATTGTGTAAGAACCATTTTGATATAATCCATCGGTAGTTGTTCCGGAATGGCTACCACCAGAGTATAATGTGTATTTACTACCTTGTAGCATATCAGGAGTACTGATAACAATGGATTGGAAATTCTTAGTTGGAGCAAAGGTTAGGACTTCATCCCCATTTTCATCTTCGATGTGAACTAATGTTCCGGCTTGTTGTGTGTTAGAAAAAATTAAATTTAAAGAGGCTTGAGTGGAAGATGTACTCGGTGTTTCAGCCATACCTGAGCTACCAGATGCAACTAGGGTCCCGCCATTTAAATTAAAGGTTCCATCAAAATCTATCGCACCATTTCCATTATCTGTTGGACCATTGACTAAAACAACTCCGCCACTCATATCAATGTCCCCATTTGAGTCTAAACCGTCTCCGCCTGCATCAACTACGATTCGGCCACCTGTAATAGTTAAACCGTAATCACTACCAGAACTGAAATTGTCTTTTTGTCCTCCTGGTCCAATCTCATCAGTTGTTCCATCACTACCACCAGCTGCATTAATTCCATCATCTGAACTAGTAACATGAATCGTTCCATCTTTAATTACAATGAAGGCTGCTTCAAGACCTTCATAAGATTTTTTTATATCAATCGTTCCAGCATTTATTGTTAAAGTATCATCTGCATGCATGCCATCATCACCAGTCGAAATAGAAAATTCACCACCATTGATTGTAATAATGCCATTAGTATGAAGAGCATCATCTTCGGCATTAAGTGTAAATGAGCCATCTTGAATGGTTAATTGTTCAGTTGCTTTGAGCGCTTTAAAGCTGTTAGAATTTTCTGCAGTTGTGCTTGTATTCGTAGTTACGGAAGTTTGACTATCACTTCCAGCACCTGTTTTAATAGTAAAATTCCCATTAGAAATTAAAAGGGAACTTTCGGCTTGAATGCCATCATGAGCTGCTGTGATTGTATAGGTACCACCATCAATTCCGATCCAACCTTTCGTTGTATCCTCTGAATTATTGGCTTGAATTCCATCATTGCCAGCTTTAAGCACAAATGTTCCAGCTAAAATAGAAACGGAGTCTTTTCCGCGCAGAGCATGATTTTTAGCATCAACTGTAATCGTTCCATCCGTAATAACTAGGTCATCTTTACTTGCAATTCCATTATTATAATTTCCGGAAATGTTTAAAGCTCCAGAACCGTTAATTGTTAAATCATCTTTACTAAAAATTGCAGCATCAGGTTCATCTGTCGTTGCATCTGGGTAACTATATTCAGTTGCATCACTAACTTTATTTTCAGTTTTATCAGCTAAGGTCAGAATCATTTTATCAGCTTGTTGAACATAAATAGGAGATGTTGTTGAACTAGTGATATCAACTCCATTTAGAATAATTCTCACAGTATCTTCTTTACTGGCATTAACCTTAATTTGCCCGTCTGTTAATGTACCAGAAACGATATAAGTTCCAGCTGCTGTAATTGTAACAATGCTATCTGTAGCAGAAGCTCCAGAACCGTCTACTTTAATAGAAGTTTTGTTTAATTGGATAGTCGTTCCACTCGTTTCATCCCAGTTACTGTCCTGATCTTCTGCTGTGTAGGTTCCAAATAGGCCATTATCATCTGTTGTTGTCGTGGCTATATTTGTAGAAGTAGAAGTAGTTTCCGTTGAACTAGATGATTTTGAGGTAGAGGTAGACGAATTCGTCGCTGTACCACAACTTGCTAAAGTCACTAGTAACGAGAGTACTAGCATTAATTTAATTGTCTTTTTTTTCATAGTTATACACCTCTTTGAATTAAATTTTAAAGTTCATCTTTATTCGTTGCTACTTTTCCGCAAATAATGGTTAGATTGCCATTGCGACGTCTAATTTCATCAATCATTGCTTTTTCTTCTCGGTTATCTTTTAACATAATTTGATACATTAGTTCATACAAACTGCCCATATTGGTTGTTTTTACACGATCTAAATGAGCTTCATACGTATACTTATCAAACAAGTCATCAAATAAACCTGTATAGTCTAAGTTTTCAGGAATCGTTATTTTTAAAGATTTTTCAGTCCGTTTACTTTGTCCAAAGTGGATGGTATTTAAAAAGAGGAGCATACATCCAATAATTAGCGAAAATAAGAAAACATAGACTAAGTAACCCATACCTGTAGCTAATCCAATTCCCATAGCCCAGAAAATACTACTTATTTCTCTTGCACCACCTGCAACAGAACGAAAACGAATCAGACTAAAGGCCCCTAAAACGGCAACCCCTGTGCCTAAGTTTCCATTAACTAACATAATAACGGTTTGAACTAAAACTGGTAGAATTGCTAATGTAACAACAAAACTTTTTGAGTAAACATTACGATACATATGGACACTTGCCGCTAAAACCCCCAAAAGTAAAGAGGAAATGGTACAAAATAAGATTTGTAAAATCGTAATATCTCCAGTTGTAGATGATAAAATACTTGCTAACATAATTGATCGACCCTTTCTTGATATAAATAATTTTTGTAACAGGTTCCGTATTTTGAAAATGAGACAGGATAAAGTTCATGATTGGCCAAAATTTGTGTCAGCCAAAAAGGAATCGCTCCTAGCGCTTTGATTTCCATTAAACATTCATCTTTTGGAATTAAATAGGCTCCATGATCTCCAGCACTTAAATCTAAGTTTGTAGATCGCCAACGCACTTTGAAATCAAAGGTAATTCGAAAATCGAGATCTTCTTTGCCAAAAAGGGCAATTCGATCATAGGCAATTAAAACTTTTGGAGTTAGTTGATGACGTGAATAGAACCAATCAATTTCTTGCATAATCTGATTGTTTTCTAATGGAATGTTAGTGGAAGATAAGTAAGTAGTCGCTTCCGCCAAACTTAATGATACGCGTCTTTTATAAACGACGCCTTCAAATTTTTTCTTCAGTTCTAAAAAAATCATATCTGTAGCTGTAGGAATTCCATAGCTGCGAATTCTAAATTTTTCACGGTAGATTGGTTTTTCAATTGATTTTTGAATCAACTGAAAATCATCAGTGTCGTAATAAAGAGACGAGATTGTCTGCATCCCACATTTATCTTGTTCCATATAGAAGAGTAACTCTTTAAACAAGTCTTCGAATTGATCTAAGGACAGCCTATATTTTTTTTCTTTACGTTGAAAAATGTTTTTATTTTTACTCATGTCTAAAACTCCTTTTTAATAAGTCTTGGTAGTTATGAACTTAGTTTACGTTGGGGAACTTAAAATAACCTTAAAAACTTAATCCTGTTATTTTATAATGAGAGTTAAATGTGAATACCATGTGAACAGAAAGTGTGACAGAATAGCGACTAATTTTTCCCAGGGATAAAAAAAGGAATTACAAATGCTATATTTAATGGAGTAAACGTATACGATAACTCATTAGTGTAGTGGAGTCACAGTTTTCTAAATCTTTTTTTTACTGTATAAAAAAATGAAAATTTTTTGTGGAATTCTGTTATAGATTAAGAATAAAAAACAAATTAATTAAGTTTATGGAGGAATGTTTATGCAACTTAAAAAAATTATTTCAATCGGTCTAATTGCTAGTTTAGTATCACCAGTTTTGACTACGGGGAAGGTTATCGCTGAGGAAACTCAAACTTCAGTAGATACTTCTAATCAAGAAATTAGTGTGGTTCCGGATGTTGAGTTTCAACGACTTATTCGAACGACTTTAAGATTAGCAGACGATGCAATTGTTACAAAAGAAGTGATGGAGAACTTGACTAGCCTTTCAATTGGAAGCTCAAAAATAACTGATTTTACAGGCTTAGAGTATGCGATAAATGTCACAAATATACGTATAAATGGTCAAGCGCTGGATTCTTCTTTATTTCCTGATTTATCTGGCTTAAGTTTATTAACACATATTGATTTGGATCGGACAGAGAGTGATAATGTAATCATTGAGAAATTAGCAAATATAACTAGTTTACAGTCAATTAATATTCAAAGAAATCCCCAAATTACCGATGTCTCAGTTTTGGCAAATTTACCTAACTTACAAGCTCTGAATATTCAATTTAATGGGGTTTCTGATTTTAGATGGGTCAATGATGCTCCAAAATTAACGAGATTATCAGCGACAGGGCAAAACACAGGCAGAGATAATGCTGCTGTGAATTTGATGCGCTCTAAATTGATTTATGATAGTGAAAGAAAAACAATTACACTTCCTTTTGCTGAATTTCCTAAACAATTAACTAATTTTGACGGATATACCCCTTCATTTAGTACCGCTTTATCAGATACTTATTTCGTATTTGATGGAGTAGAAATGGGAGCAGATCGCCTAACAATTGATACAAATGGATTAACAATCAATCAAATTGAACCTGATGCATATGAAAATGCTACATCTTTTATTTATAATGCACGTTATAATAATCCGTTTGGAACCTATGAAATTCCAGTAGGGTTCACTTTTTATGCTATTTCTGCGGGAACCTATTACCAAAGCTTTGCTATTGAGAATGATCCAATTGCAGGTGCTCCAGTAAATGTCCATTATGTAGACGAAGAAAATAATGAATTAGCACCTGTTGAGGAATTAAATGGAAATGTGAATGAAAGTTATCAGGCGCAAGAAAAAGATATACCTGATTGGGTTCTAAAAGAAGTTCCTGATAATGTCAGCGGACTATTTACAACAGATGTACAAACCGTTACCTATGTATATGAGAAAAAAGCTGGGGAGCCAGTGACTGTTTATTACCAAGATGAAGCTGGAAACGAATTAGCTCCGGCTGAACAGTTAAGCGGAAAATTAGATTTTCCATATTCAACAAGTGAAAAAGAACTAGCAGGTTGGGTAGTAAAAGAAGTCCCAGCTAATGCAGAGGGTTTATTTACGGATAAAAATCAAACAGTTGTCTATATTTATGAAAAGGCAACGGCAGCACCAATTACTGTTTACTATCAAGACGAAGAAGGACATGATTTAATTCCTTCAGAACAATTGGATGGAAAACTAGATGCTCCTTATGAGGCAAGCATAAAAGAGATAGCTGGTTGGGTGTTGAAAACAAGTCCTGAAAATACCAAAGGCCTATTTACAGATAAACCTCAGACTATTGTGTATATCTACGAGAAAGCCAATGGTGCGCCAGTTACAGTTGATTACCAAGATACCGAAGGCAGTAAACTTAGTCCATCTGAGCAATTAACTGGGCAACTAGATGCTACTTATGAAACGATGGCGAAATCCTTTATTGGTTGGGAATTAAAACAAGTACCAACCAATGCCAAAGGACTATTTACATCTGAAAATCAATCGGTTGTATATATTTATCAAAAGCAACAACCGGGTACTAGTATAAGCCAGATTCAACCACCTTTTAAGACAGCAAATCCATTACCAGCAACAGCTAAAGTAAGTAAAAATAGCTTGCCAGAAACTGGTGAAAAACAATCATTAAATTACAGTCTGGCTGGAGTTGGAATTATGGGGCTAGCTGTGTTAGCAATTTTAAGAAAAAGAACCAAAAATAAATAGAAAAAACCCTGAGAATCAATTGATTTCTCAGGGTTTTTGTTAATTTGAATTACATTTCGTCTGGTGCACCAACACCAAGCAAGCGTAAATCTTCTTTTAATATAATCGTTACAGCTTTAACTAAAGCTAAACGAGCAGGTTTTTGCGCATCATCATTCAAAACTTTAACTTGTGCATAATAACGGTTAAAGGCTTGAGCTAAATGAATCGCATGCTTCGCAATAACAGATGGTTCTAGTTTATCATAGGCACGTAAAACAGTTGTTGGATATTCTTGAATTAGTTTGATGACTTCCCAGCTGTATTCGTCATCCAATGCCAACGATGCTGAATCAAAAGAGACATCAGCAGCTTTGCGTAAAATACTCATAGCTCTGGCACGTGTATATTGAACATAAGGTCCAGTTTCACCTTCAAAACGAACAACTTCCTCTAAAACGAAGTCAAAATTATTTAAACGATCATTTTTCAAATCATGGAAAATAACAGCACCAATTCCAACTTGGCTAGCAGTAGTATCTTTATCTGCTAAATCAGGATTTTTCTCAGTAATTTGTTGATTCGCTAAATTAACAGCTTCATTTAAAACTTCCTCTAATAAGACAATCTTGCCTTTTCTAGTAGACAGTTTTTTACCACCTTGCGTAATTAAACCAAAAGGCACATGATGCATTTGATCAGCCCAATCAAAGCCTAATTCTTTTAAGACCGCTTTTAACTGTTTGAAATGGTTGCTTTGTTCATTTCCAACTACATATAAAGACTGAGCGAAATTATACGTACGATGACGGTAAAGTGCAGCTGCTAAATCACGAGTAATATATAAGGTTGCGCCATCTGATTTCCGGATCAACGCTGGATTTAAATTGTATTTCTCTAAATCAACAATAGTTGCACCATTATCGACAGTTAGAATGTGTTTTTCTTCTAATAAATCTAAAACTTCATCCATTTTGTCATTATAAAAAGCTTCACCATTATAAGAATCAAATTCAATCCCTAATAATTTGTAAATATGGTTGAATTCAGTTAAAGATTCTTCTCTGAACCATTTCCATAAAGCTACGGCTTCTTCGTCTCCATCTTCTAAACGTTTGAACCAAGCGCGTGCTTCGTCATCTAATTCAGGTTTTTCCTCTGCTTCAGCATGGAATTTCACGTAAAGTCGTAATAATTCATTAATTGGTTCAGCTTTAACACTTTCTTCATTGCCCCACAGTTTATAGGCTACGATTAATTTCCCAAATTGAGTTCCCCAATCGCCTAGGTGGTTGATCCGAATAGGTTTAAAGCCAAGTTTTTCAGCAATATTCGCAATAGAATTTCCAATAACAGTCGAACGCAAATGTCCCATTGAAATAGGTTTTGCTATATTTGGTGAAGATAAATCAATTGGAATAGTTTGACCTAAGCCAATTGATTGGTTGCCGTATGTTGTTCCAGCATCTAAAACTTCTTTAAGAACTGTAGAACTAACTCTTTCTTTATTTAAAAAGAAGTTTAAATAAGGACCTACAACATCAATTTTAGCGATAAGCGGATCTGTAATTTTAGTTCCTAAGTCAGTCGCAATTTGTTGTGGAGCTTTCCGAAAAGCCTTAGCTAAAGCAAAAGTTGGGAAAGCAATATCCCCGTGATCAGCTGATTTTGGTTTTTCTAATAAGTTGAAAATTTGTTCAGTTGTTAATGTTTCGCCAATTTCTTTTTGTAATAATTCAGCGACAAGTAATTTATAATCCATTAAAAATTCCTCCTATTTTGGTTTCTTCAGTCTCGTTTTGTTGACAAAAAGGCATAAAAAAAACGCCCAAATTTGAATGAATTCAAATAAGAGACGAGAATAGGCCCGCGGTACCACTCTTGTTGCTAAGGGTTATTCTCTTAGCCACTTGTTGATTGATAACGGATAACAAATCCGAATAATTCTACTATAATGTTCAAATTATTTTTTCCAAAGTGCGCTTCTTTTTTCAACTGTTATTGGCTTACACCGTCCCAATTCGCTTTAAACTTAGTTGGAAAAATACTCTCTTTGTCGACAAAATTTTGATATGAAATTAGATTTAGTATAACAAATCATGCTACGAAATACCATCTTTATTTTTGATTTCTAATTTTTAGTAAAAAAGCAGAGGAAATAAAAGCAGAAATGGGTTTGATTTGGTATAATGTGAAGTAGGAACCAAAAACAAAGGGGGTTTTCTTAAATGAAGAAAACAAACAGGCAAATGGTGATTAAACAAATTATTAATAACCACGATGTGGCAACACAAGAAGAGCTGTTACAATTCCTTAAAGCAGAAGGTGTTGAGGCAACTCAAGCCACAATTTCACGAGATATTAAAGAAATGAACTTAGTAAAAACAACATCCTCAAAGGGCACTGTTAAATATATTTTATTCCAGCACAATAAAATGTCGGACAAAGAAAAATTGGAACAAACGATTGGCGAAGTGGTAATAAAACTTACGCGTGTTCAATTTATGACAATTATCATGACAATTCCAGGCAATGCCCATGTGGTCGCAGCTTTACTTGACTCAATCGATTTTCCAGAGATGGTTGGAACTGTCGGCGGAAATGATACGATTTTGGTTATTTCTCCAAGTGAGGAAGAAGCTATTCGCATGTACGATTATTTTAATAAGTGGACCAGCTTTTAAAAGCTAATTCTTTCTGAACTTATATGAATCAACGAGTTATTATTTATCCTAACAAAGGGGAGTAGAATAAATGAATGAATCAAGTATTCCAGTCTTAAATGCTTTACAAAATGGCTCAGATGTTAGAGGAATTGCACTTACAACTGAGGACAAAGTCATGAATTTAACAGATGACCGAGTTGAAAGGATAGCATATGGGTTTGCCTCATGGCTAAAAGAAATCAAGAAGTTAGCGGTTGACGATCCACATTATCCAATACGTGTGGCTGTAGGACATGATAGCCGCCTTTCTGCTGACAGAATTAAAAGCGCTTTAATTGAAGGATTGGTAAATGCTAACTTTGAAGTGTTTGATGTCGGACTAGCGACCACACCAGCTATGTTTATGGCTACTCAATATGTTGACTATGATTGTGATGCCGCTATTATGATTACTGCTAGCCACTTGCCATATGAATATAACGGTTTGAAATTTTTTACAAAAGATGGCGGAGCTGAAAAAGAGGACATTACCTATATCTTAGAACATGCTGATTGGGAATATGTTTTTTGGGGAAATATGAAAGGCTTTGTAACGCCACGTTTCTTACTAAAAGATTATGCAAATGATTTGGTTGATAAAATCCGAGTAGGCATTCAAGATGAAGAAAATTATCAGCAACCTTTATTGGGGCGCCACATTATTGTTGATGCAGGAAACGGCGCAGGAGGCTTCTTTGCGACTCAAGTTTTAGAAGTTTTGGGAGCAAACATTACAGGGAGTCAATTTTTAGAGCCAGATGGACATTTTCCTAACCATATTCCAAATCCAGATAATAAAGCTGCAATGGCAAGTATTCAATCTGCAGTTTTAGCACATAATGCTGATTTAGGAGTTATTTTTGACACTGATGTTGATCGCTCAGCATTAGTGGATAAGCAAGGAAAAACGTTAAATCGTAATAATTTAATTGGGATTATTTCAGCAATCGTTATTAAAGAAAATCCTGGAACAACAATCGTTACAAATTCAACAACCTCAGAACATTTAAAAAACTTTATTGAAAGTCTGGGTGGGAAACAAAATCGGTACATTACTGGATATCGGAATGTGATTAATCGTGCAATTCAGCTTAATAAAGATGGTATTCCAACTTCATTAGCGATTGAAACTAGTGGTCATGCAGCTTTAAAAGAAAATTATTTTTTAGATGATGGTGCTTATTTAGTTGCAAAAATTTTAATGACGGATGCAGCTTTAACAAAAGAAGGCAAAGAATTAAGTTCTTTAATTACAAACTTAAAACAACCGGTTGAAACAGATGAAGTCCGTTTCAAGATTTTATCGGAAGATATTAGTCTTGTTGGAGCAGATGCAATGGAAGATTTCAGAGGATTTATTTATAAAACAGCTGATTTAGAAGTTGAACCACGCAACTTGGAGGGTGTTCGAGTAAATACTTCTGGGAAGTATGGAACTGGTTGGATGTTATTGCGTTTAAGCTTACATGAACCGTTACTTGTGTTAAATTTTGAAAGCGATCAAAAAGGTGCTATTGCTTTACTGAGAAAAGATTTGAAAAACTTCTTTGAAGAGAATGATGAATTGGATGCGTCTCTTTTGTAAGTTTTAAGAAAGTACATTACAATAAACAGACGGACAAAAATAAAATATACAGTCTGAAATATAAAATTAGGAGTTGACTAGTGAATGGAATTAGCAATTACAAACAGTTTGAAAATGGCAAATGGTGTTGAGATTCCACAATTAGGATTAGGCGTCTTTTTAGTAAAAGAAGAAGATGAGCTAAATATGGCTGTGAAATCGGCTATTTATGATGGCTACCGTCACATTGATACGGCAATGATTTATAATAATGAAGAATTTGTTGGAAAAGCAATCAAAGAAACAGAAATTCCACGTGAAGAATTATTTATAACTTCAAAAGTTTGGAATTATGATCATGGATATGAAGAAACCAAAGCAGCTTTTGAAGCAACTTTAAAACGACTAGATACAGATTATTTAGACCTGTATTTAATTCATTGGGCTTCACCGAATTATATTGAAACTTGGCAAGCGATGGAAGAATTATATGAGGCGGGTAAAATTAAGGCAATCGGTGTCTCTAATTTCCAAATTCATCATTTAGAAGATTTAATGGCTCATACTAAAATTAAACCAATGATTAATCAAATTGAAACACACCCAGAGTTTCCACAAAACGAACTTCATGAATTTATGGAAAAACATGGTATCCTTCATGAAGCTTGGGGTCCATTAGGTCAAGGGAAACATGATTTATTAAGTCATCCAGTTTTAGTTAAAATTGGTGAAAAATACAATAAAACAGCTGCACAAATCGTATTACGGTGGCATGTAGAACGCGGAATTGTGGTTATTCCAAAATCAGTTACTCCACATCGAATTAAAGAAAATAGCCAAATTTTTGATTTTAGTTTATCAAAAGAAGATATGGCAGAGATTGCTACCTTAAATACAGGTACTCGTTATGCCAAAGATCCTGACGATGAAGAATTTTTAAAAACGAGTGCTATTAGACCTAAATAAGAGTAAAGCCAACAGCTTGAGGAAAAACCTCAAGCTGTTTTCATATTCTTAGATGGAAAATTTAGGAGAAGAGTAGTTAGTAAAAATAACTATTTAGAATGATTGAAAACTGAGGGATTTCCTTCAGTTTTTTTATTTTAACAAGGTGGGGAAAAAAGCTGATTTGCTTTGTAGTCAAATTAAAAAGTAATAGTTTGCTTAAAATTTAGGGAATTTTAGAGTTAATTTATTTTCATTTTAATAAGATTGTGTAATAATATATTTTGGAAAGAGGTGAGAGCGATTAGAAAAAAAAGGAATACCCCTGGATTTAAAAATTTTTTAACCAATACTGTTTTTGGAAACATTGAAGGCAATCAAGCGGAAAAACAAAAAGATGAAAAAAAGAATAGTTCTTCACCAATTTATATTCCTAAAAATAGTAATACGGATAAACATAAAAAAAAATAAGCTTTATAAAAAACAGATTAACTAGACGTTTCGAAGAATAAAAAAATAAGGCTAGGAAAAAATCCCGGCCTTATCTTTCTATTCTTCGTCTTTATTTTTTTCATTTACTTCGTGTGTTTCAGCTTTATTGTCTGAAAGAGTAATCTCTATCCATTCAATTGTACTTTTTCCTGCTTTTTTAACCGTAAATGTATAATTCTTGAAAACAATATGATCCCCTTCAACAAGATCATACTTTTCATTCATCATCCATCCACCAATTGTATCAACATTTTCTTCATCAATGTCTAGTCCGAATAGCTCGTTGATGTCGTCAATTAACATGCGTGCGCTAACTAAATAATGATGATCGTCTATTTTTGTCATTTCCGGCGCTTCAGTTGTGGCATAATCATCATTAATATCCCCAACGATTTCTTCAACGATATCTTCGATTGAAATCATACCGCTTGTACCACCATATTCATCAACTAAAATCGCCACTTGATTGCGTTCTTTTTGCATGCGAACTAAAATCTCTTTAATGGGTATCGTTTCAATAACAGAAATGACTGGTCGAACATACTTGGTGATCATAAATTCATCAGATAAGCCAGACTCGACATATGTTACATAAGCTGCAAAAATTTCTTTTGTATTAATGACTCCAACGATAGAATCTTTATCGCCATCTTGAATAACTGGGTAACGAGTATATCGTTCCGTTTGAACCAACTGGCTAATTTCTTTCAGGCTCATATCAGTTGAGACAGTCACCATTTCAGTACGAGGAACCATGATTTCGCGGCTCATACGATTATCAAAAGCGAAAACATTCTCGACAAATTGATACTCATCATGGTTAATTTCCCCACTTTTTAAACTTTCACTCATAATGATCCGCAGTTCTTCTTCTGAAACACTCTCATCAGATTCACCAACACTTTTCAATCCAAAAGAGCGGGAAATTCCATTTGCAATGCCATTGAGTAAATAGACGATTGGGAACATTAAAAGATACCAAATTTGTAAAGGTCGAGCAATTAATAAGCCGATTTTTTCTGTCTTATTAATGGCAAAGTTTTTAGGCACCAACTCCCCCACAATGACTTGGATAAAGGTAAGGACTGAAAATGAGATTACGATAGATAAAAGACTTGAAACTGAGCTTGGTAGGCTGAAATTTTCAAATAAATTATCAAACAAACGTTTAAAAGTCGGGTCACCCAACCAACCTAAAGCAAGAGAAGTAATAGTGACTCCTAGTTGTGTCGCAGATAGATAGGTATCTAAATGCTGTGTCATTTTTTTTAACAAAATAGCTTTCTTATTGCCATTTTCAATAAGAAAATCTAATCTTGAAGGGCGAATACGGACTAAGACAAATTCTGACATAACAAATAAGGCCGCAATACCTAAAATAATAAAAAATATAATCATACCGGTTCCGATTGACAAATGCACGCCTACGCCATAAGCGTAAGCCTCACCTCCATTTTAGTGAAACTTAGTTTAAATTTAAAAAACTCTTTACCTTTATTTTACTCTGTTCTTGTAGAATTATAAAGGAAAATGGATAAGACTACCAGTACTCTGAGTGGATTTAATCATATTTTAGAAGAAACAAGGGGAATAAGGGGCGGAATCACTAATGTGACGGAGTCAAAAGACTTTTATTTCAACATCCACCTTGAGATGTATTTCATATCGAGGAATTGTTTGGTAGAATTAAAGAAGCACTTATTTTATAAGAGAGTAAAATATATATATTGAAGGATTGAGCTATCAATGGAAGAAAAAACTTTTTTTGCAAAATTTAAAGCCCAAATGATTATTTTTTGGCAATGGCTACGTCCTTATCTAGGTAAAGTTCATCGTTGGCGCAAACGTATTTGGAAAAAATATCATATAAATAAAATTATTTTATTGGCTACTTTGCTAGTTGTATTAGTAACGAGTATTTATTTGCTTTATCTAGCTAAAACAGCAGATGTCGCTTCGCTAAAAGCTGGCCTCGAGCAGACGACAACAATTTATGATGAAAATGGGGCAGAAGCGGGAACGCTATATGATCAAAAAGGGACTTTTGTTAGTATTGATCAAATCGCTCCAGCATTACAGGATGCAGTTGTTTCAACTGAAGATAAACGTTTTTATGAACATGGAGGATTTGATGTTAAAGGCATCTTACGAGCAGCAGTTGGGTATGTAGTTAATCGCGGAAACATTGTTGGCGGCGGAAGTACCTTGACGCAACAATTAGCTAAAAATGCCTTTTTATCACAAAATCAAACACTTTCGAGAAAAGCTGAAGAATTATTTTTAGCTATTGAAATTGAAAAAAAATATAGTAAAGCTGACATATTGGAAATGTATTTAAATAATGCCTACTTCGGAAACGGAGTGTGGGGTGTTGAAGATGCAACACAAAAATACTACGGAAAACATGCTTCAGAACTAACCGTGACAGAGGCAGCTTCAATTGCTGCAATTTTAAAATCACCAAGTTATTATAATCCAATTGACCATATGGACAATTCGATTGAACGTCGTAATTTAATCTTGGATTTAATGGTAGACAATCAGAAATTAACTCCAGAAGAGGCCAATGTAGCCAAGTCTGAACCCTTATTATTAGAAGATACCTATCACGCAACTAGTGGTTATCAATACCCTTATTATTTTGATGCACTAATTGATGAAGCCATTAATGATTACGGTTTGAAAGAGGAAGATATCTTAAACAAAGGCTATAAGATTTATACGGCTTTAAATCAGGATTATCAAAAACAAATGCAAGAAACCATTAACAATGATGCTTTATTCCAGTATTCAGAAGATGGAACCCTGGTTCAAACCGGGTCTGTAGCAATGAATCCTAAAACTGGTGGAGTTTATGCCTTAGTTGGTGGTCGCGGAGAGCATGTTTTTAGAGGCTTTAACCGTGCAACACAAATTAGAGTCCAACCAGGTTCAATTATGAAACCATTAGCTGTTTATACGCCAGCACTAGAATCAGGTTATAAAATCGATTCATTATTGAAAGATGAACAAAAGGCCTATGGATCAGATAATTATACACCAGAAAATTATAATGGCATTTATTTAGGTGAAGTACCGATGTATCAAGCTGTAGAAGATAGTATCAATGCTCCCGCAGTTTGGTTACTAGATCAAATTGGTGTGGATAAAGGTTTTGAAAAAGTCAAAAAATTTGGTATTCCTTTAAAAGAAGATGATCGCTATTTAGGTTTGGCTTTAGGAGGACTAACAAAGGGGGTTTCGCCCTTACAGATGGCTAGTGCTTATACAGCCTTTGCAAACGAAGGGAAACGCTCAGAAGGTCATTTAATTACAAAGATAGTAGATGCTACTGGAGCAGTTATTGTCGATAATACTGAAACAAAAACGAAAAAAGTGACAACACCAGAAGTCGCAAAAGATATGACGAGTATGCTAATGGGGGTATTCGATAACGGTACAGGACAGAGTGCATTACCAGAAGGCTATAAAATAGCAGGTAAAACAGGAAGTACAGAATTAACATTTGGTGAAAAAAATGGAACAAAAGACCAATGGATTGTCGGGTATACACCGGATGTTGTTTTATCTACTTGGATTGGATATGATCAAACGGATGAAAATCATTACCTAAATGGTTTAAGTTCAGAAGGAGTTGCTCCTGTCTTTAGATCTCAAATGGCAAATATATTACCTGTTACTCCAATGACGCCTTTTACAACAGAAAGTGCTTCAGAAATTGTGACTGAAGAAAATAAGGGAACAATGGATAAATGGAAGGATAGTTTTGATGAAGGAGCTAAATATTGGGGAGATAAGTTTAAGGAAGGATCTTCCTATTTAAAAGATAAAACGGGTGAATTTTTCAATGGCTTGAAAGAAAAAATAAAATAAGTGTTTTTGTTTCTCACTATATGCAATGAAATTTACTTTTTTCATTAAAGGTATTGGATTAAATTAAGTAGAAATGTTATAGTTAATGAGTAAAACAACCAATTTAAATTAGAGGAGTGTTTCATTTTTATGAGTACAAATATTTATGATACAGCAAACCAACTTGAGAGAGATTTAAGAGAAACTGAAGCTTATGTTGCCTTGAAAGCAGCTTATGAAGCAGTTAAAGCAAATCCAGAATCAAATGATATGTTTAAAGAATTCCAAGGCATCCAAATTAAATTACAACAAAAACAAATGTCTGGTGAAGAGATTTTAGAAGAAGAAATTAAAGAAGCACAAGAAATGGCAATGAAAACTGGCGAAAATGAAACAATCAAAGTCTTGATGGAAGCTGAACAAAAATTAAGCCAACTGATTGATGATGTAAACCGTATCATTATGTCTCCAATTCAAGAGTTATACCAAGGTTAATTAAAAAATAATAAATGAGTTCACTATTGTAAAATAGGTAGTGAGCTCTTTTTTTTACTAGACAACGAACATATGTTTATTTTGATTGAATGAAGTGGGAGGAAAGTAAAATGGTTCAATTTATTCATGCGGCAGATTTACATTTAGATAGTCCTTTTATTGGATTAAAGAGTTTGCCACCTTTTTTATGGGAACAAATTTATCAATCAACCTTTAAGTCACTGGAAAAAATTGTTAATTTAGCAATTGATAAGCAAGTTGACTTTGTTTGCCTGGCGGGGGATATTTATGATAGTGATGATCGAAGTGTGAAAGCACAAGCTTACCTTCGTAATGAACTCATTCGATTAGAATCAGCTGAAATACCAGTGTTTATTTGTCATGGCAATCATGATTACATAGAGAACACAGGATTGCATTTAACGATGCCTAAAAATGTGACGATATTTAATGAGGAAGTGGAAACCCATTGGTTAACAACTAAAAAGAATGAACGCATTGCAATTACTAGTTTTAGTTACCCTAAGCGTTGGGTTCGTGAACGAATGATAGAAAGTTATCCTAAAAGGGAAGAAACAGCCGATTATCACATTGGCATGCTTCATGGTTCGGTTGATGGTGTGGAATCAGAGCACGGAACCTATGCTCCTTTTACACTAACAGAGCTTAAAAATAAAAATTATGATTACTGGGCATTGGGACATATTCATAAACGTCAAATTTTGTCTGAGAATCCATTGGTTATTTATTCTGGTAACACGCAAGGGCGCAGCAGTAAGGAATTAAATTCAAAGGGCTGTGAGTGGATCCAGCTAACGGCAGAAGCTAAAACGCACCAGTTTTATTCAACAGCAACTATTCAATGGGAAAAAGTTCAGTTGTCACTTAAAGGTATAGAGCGTTTAGGAGATGTGTATCAAACCATCCAAGAATTTATCCAAACTAAAAAAAATAATAAACAATCATTATTTATTGAGTTGCGTTTGACAGATAGCGAAAGTTTGGCATTAAATGTTCGCAAAAAAATTAATTCAGGTGAGTTATTAGAAGCGGTTCAGCAAGTTTCAGAAACAGATGATGTGATTATTTGGGTACATCGGATTGTTTTAGAAAAAGAGACGGTAGGAAATAACCAATTTAGTTTTATGACGAAAGAGTGGCAAGAAGCAATAAATCTTGTAGCAGAAGAAAGTTGGTTTAACGAAGCCACAAATTTTTTATTTGAAGAAGGTCAAATTGAAGACTATGTTGATTCTAGAGATCAGCGCTATCGAGAATTGATTATTACAGAGGCTAAAGAAAGAATTATTCAGCAACTAGGAATTGAAGGAAGTGAGAAGAATGAAAATTGAATCCATTGAAATTTATGGTTATGGAAAATGGGTAGATAAAAGTTTTACTGATATTCAAGATTTACAAGTTTTTTATGGAAAAAATGAAGCAGGTAAATCGACAGTTATGTCTTTTATTCATAGCATTCTTTTTGGATTTCCAACAAAACAAGGATCAGGCACGCGTTATGAACCTCGCAATAGTAGTCAGTATGGTGGTCGTTTGCGTATTTCAGAGACGGTTTATGGGAATGTTTTAATTGAACGTGTAAAGGGGAAAACTAGTGGGAACGTAACCGTTACTCTAGCAAACGGAGAAACAGGTTCAGAAGATTTATTAGAAAAAATTATTTTTGGTATTGATAAAAATACGTACCAAGCTTTGTTTTCATTTGATTTAGTTGGTTTACAAAAGGTTCAACAAATGAATCAAACAAAATTAAATCGTTATTTTCTTAGTGTTGGAACTTTAGGTAATGAGCGTTTATTGAGGATTGTCGATAAATTTCAACAAGAAGCAAATAAACTATACAAAGCCAGTGGGCGTGTTCCTGAAATTAATCAAAAAATAAGCCAATTAAAACAAAAAGAGCAACAATTAAAAAGTGTTAAAGCTCGAAACAATGAATACAATCAATTGCAAAATGAAAAATTAAAACTTTCAGAGCATTTAAAACAATTTGAAAGGCAACAAGAAGATTTAGAGCGAGAATTGGCGGGATTAAAACGACTGAGTTCCAATTGGGCTCATTTTAAAGAGGCTCAAGAAATCCAAAATCAAATTCAGAAAAAAGCCTTAATAAATTTACCTGAAGATGGGCTGTACCAGCTGAAACAATTGAACGACGAACTGGCAAGAATTGTGACAACCCAAATTAAAGAAAAAGAACAAATCTTACAATTAAGTCGTAAGGCAGGTCAAGATGAACGGTTTAGTTTTTATTTAGAACACAAAGATCGTTTTAAAGAGGCTAATTTAAAAATAGAACAGATAAAAGAGTTGATGAAGAAAAAAGAAATAGTTGAAGCTAAACAGCTTCAAGATCAACGCTATTTAGAACAGTTATTGCACCAAAATGGTTTACCTATTTATGGTGAAATTCCCCAAGTTTTATCTACTGAATTAAAAGCCGAAGTGAAGAATTTAATTGATTTACAGGCTAGTATTCAAGAGAAAGAAGCTAACTTACAGCAAGATAAACAACGATTGAATTTTCAAATAGAGGTTCTAAATCAACAAATCGATCAATTAGAAAATCAATTGTGGGAAGCAAAAGATTTTCAAGAGTATCAAAAACCTGAAGTTGTCCCGCAAAGACAAAAAAGAGCACGAAAAAAACAATCCAAAAGTTTCTATGCTGTTGCCTTTAGCAGTCTACTTAGTTTGGTTGCTGGTTATTTGATAGGAGCTACTTTAGGAGTAATACTGTTGATTGTCGGTGGACTAGGTTTATTAATTACAGGTTATCAAGCATTCGGAACCAAAAGAGAAAAAGCTACTACTAAAACGAATGAAAAATATTCTTATGAAGAGTATATTAAACAAGTAGAAATTCGGAAACAGTGGCGAGAGAAATTAGCAGAAGCAGATGATGTCACTGATGCGTTAAATTATTTTACGGATCAAGAAAACCAATTCAATCTAGAAAAACAACAATTTAATCGTCAACATCAACAGTTTAGTCAAAAAACAATGATCCCGAATGAGGTTTCTTTAGAAAAACTAGTAGTGGATGATCCTTTTTTTGAAATACGACAACAAATAAGTGTGACGGAAAGACAAGAATTAGAGATAGATGCTTTAACAAAACAAATAAGTGAATGGTTTAGTGGCGTTGAATTTAGCCAGCAGATTATTGGAATTGGCATGGAGAACTTAGCAACATTTCTTTTTTCATTCCAACAATTCTATTTACAACAGGTAGAAATTGAAAATGCTCAGCAACATATCAGTCAACGAGTAGCTGAAATTAGACAAGAACTGCTTTCAGGAGAAGAAAATCAGAAAGTCATTGAAAAAAATAAAGAAAGCTTATTTGCTAGCGTAGATGTTTCTAGCGAAGAAGAGTTCCGAAAAAAATATGTGCTTTATCAAGAATTGCAACAGAAAAAAGCACGATTAGATTTATTAGAGGATCAAATTGCGGAAGATTTAATTTTATTTACAAATTACCGTGATAAAGAAGAATTAATTGAAGCCTTACAAACTCAAGATGAAACATTGCAACTGTTAAAAAAGAAAATAAGCTCGCAGTTAAAACAAAAAGCTGAATGTGAAGTTGCCTTGAAAAACTTAGAAGAAGGTGGACAATATTCCGTCTTACTACAAGAATTTGCTAATTTAAAATCAGAGTTGCAAGAGCTAGTTCAATCATGGAGTAGTTTGCGAATTGCGGCAGAAATTATTGAAAAGATGTTAACTTTATCCCGTAAAGATCGTTTGCCAGAAATGATTGAAGATGCTTCTCATTATTTTAATCTTCTTACAAAAAAGAACTATCAGCGATTATTATTTAAAGATGAACGAATTCAAGTTCAGAGGCAAGATGGGTCTATATATGAAGTTAATGAGTTATCTCAGGGGACTGGCGAACAACTTTATGTGGCTTTACGATTTGCTTTCATAAAAAATGCAACGGATTTATTAAAATTACCTTTGTTGATTGATGATGGTTTTGTCAATTTTGATGCTGAACGAAGAAGTGAAATATTTCAGTTGTTAAATGAAATTAGCCAAACAAGTCAGATCATTTATTTTACTTGTAGTAGCGAAAGTCAAAAGGAATTTTCCAAAGAGCAAGTGAAAGTGTTACAATAGGAAAGAGTAAATAAAAATATATAAACGAGAGTGGGAGTTTGATGGATAAAAAGATTTTTGATTACAATGTAGATGATACATTTGATTTATTTCTATTGGTAAAAAATGCAGATGTACGGGTAGCCAAAAATGGGAAAAAATTTATCGCCTTTACTTTTCAAGATGTCAGTGGTCAAATAGACGGAAAGTACTGGGATGCATCTGATTCTGATATTGAGGCATTTTTAGCTGGAAAAGTGGTACGTGTATCAGGTAAACGTGAACTTTATCAAGGAAATCCTCAAGTTAAATTATTTAAAATTAGACTGGCAAATGATAATGAACCCAATTCACCAGAGTTATTTATGGAACGCGCGCCAATCAAAAAAGAAGAAATTGTTGAAGAAATTAATCAAACTATTTTTGAAATTACAAATGCGAATATGAATCGTGTTGTTCGTCATTTAATGACTAAATATCAAAAAGAATTTTTCCAATTTCCGGCAGCTAAAAAGCACCATCATGCATATATGGGTGGCTTGTCATACCATACTATTTCAATGTTGCGCTTAGCTAAATTTATTGCAGAGCAATATCCAGAAATCAATAAGCCTTTGTTGTACTCAGGTGTGATTCTGCATGACTTAGGAAAAGTAATGGAACTTTCAGGTGCAATGTCAACTGAATACACATTAGAAGGTAATTTAATTGGCCATATTGTAATTGTAGATGAAGAAATTACAAAAGCTTGTTTAGCGTTGAAAATAGATGATAAATCAGAAGATATTATTTTATTGAAGCATATGATTTTAGCTCATCATGGTCAGTTGGAATATGGTTCACCTGTTCGTCCACGTTTGCGTGAAGCAGAAGTATTGCACCAAATTGATAATATTGATGCGTCAATTAACATGCTAAATGTTGCGCTTAATCGCACAGAACCAGGAACCTTCACTGAACGAATATTTGGAATGGACAATCGTGCATTTTATAAACCAAATATGACTAAAGTAACGAGTGAAGAACAACTTGAATTACTAGAATAAAAAAATTCCTTCTTAGCTAATTTTGCTAAGAAGGAAATTTTTTTGGTTAGATTTAGCTAGATATTATTTTTTTGAAGAATCTGTTGCTTTTGAACTTTCTTTTGAAGAATCATCTTGTTTTAAGAAAGTATCCATAGCACCTTTCAAATCTTTATCTTTGATTTCAATTTTTGCATCTTGCATAATTTTAGAAAGAATAGATTGAACATAAGCATCATCCGTTAAGCGTGCTTTAATCATTGTCGTTTCTAAATCTTTTTTATGATCTTCCATTTTACCTTTACCAGGGTTTTTAATCATTTTGATAATATGGTAGCCGTTCGATCCGTTAACCGGTTCTTGTGTCACTTCACCATCTTTTAGTTTAGCAGCTGCTTCAATAAACAAAGGATCGTATGGAGTGTTGTGGTCAAACTCAGGTAACTTTCCACCATCTTCTTTTGATCCAGTATCTAAAGAGTTTTCTTTAGCAAGAGTACTAAAATCTTCCCCTGCATTAATTTTTGCAATTAAATCTTTAGCAGTTGCTTCATCAGCTACTAGAATATGTTGAACAGTTAGTTTAGGAACGAAACTTTCCCAAGCTGTTTTGTAGTCTTCATCTGTAAATTTAGTATTTGCTTTAACCGCTGCTTCAATGAGTAAATTCATACGGATAACTTCTTTGTAACTTTCTTCTGTATAGTTTGAATTTTTAAGCAACTCAGCAAATTGATCACCATACTGTTCTTTTTGGGCGTTAAAATCTTTATCTACTTGTTTATCTGTTACTTTATCGCCAAACTTTTCTGTTAAAACATCAGAAATAATTAGCTGTTGTAGGGAAGAAGGGCCAGCAGTGGTTTTCATTGCTTCATATAAATCCTCTTTAGTAATATTTCCAGCTTTTGTTGTAGCCACATCATTGTTAGTGGAACAACTTGCCAAAGTTAACGATGTTAAAATAATCGCACCAGCAGTTATTAATTTTTTCATTAAAACACATCCATTTCTTTTTTTATCGAACTTATAAGTATTAATATATCATATCTAGAGAAAGATTAAAATCTCTCTTTTTTTTTAGTCATAATAAAAGGAGGCTGAGGACTTTTGTCCCAGCCTCCTTAAGTGTGTTCTTATTTTTTAGATTCGCTAGAGCTAGAAGTTGCTGCTGGTTGTGTAAATGGTGCCATAGCATCTTTCAAGTCTTCATCTTTAATTTGAACGTTTGCTTTTTTGATTACTTTAGCTAAAATAGGTGTCAATTTAGCTTGATCATTTCTAATTTCAGTAACTAGAATTGTTTTCAACTCTTTTTTATGATCTTCCCATTTGCCTTTGCCAGGGTTTTTAACCATTTTAATGATGTGGTAACCACTTTGGCTTTGAACTGGTTCTTTGCTTACTTCGCCATCTTTCAATTTAGAAGCGGCTGTTGCAAATTCAGTTCCTAGAGAACTTGTATAGTCAAACTCAGGTAATTTTCCGCCATCTTCTTTAGTAGCAGTATCTGTTGAGTTTTCTTTTGCTAATTTATCAAAATCTTCACCAGCATTGATTTTAGCAATCAAATCTTTAGCAGTTGCTTCGTCAGCAACTAAGATATGTTGAGCTGTCATTTTTGGAGTCCAAGTTTCAAATGCACGTTTGTAGTCAGCATCTGTAAATTTAGAATTGTCAGCAATTGCAGCATCCATTAATAATTGTGAACGGATATTTTCTTTCAGTGCTTTAGAAGTTGTATTACTTTGTTTCAATACGTCTTCAAAGCTATCGCCATATTGTTCTTTAAGTGTATTGTACTCAGCTTCAACAGCTTTTTTATCAACTTTACTACCATATTGATCTTCTAATACATTTGATAAAAGCATTGTTTGTAAAACTGTTGTTCCGTATTGATCTTTCATCTTATCATATAATTGCTCTTGGGTAATTTTCCCAGAAGTAGTAGAGGCTACTGTTTTACCGCTGTTAGAACAACCAGCCATTGTTAACAATGCCGCTGCTACTGTAAATGATACTAAAAACTTTTTCATCATAACACGTCCATTTCTATTTTATTAAAACATTTTATCCACGTAAACAATATATCACAAAACAGATGTAAATAACTACTAAAATAGAATTTTTCATTATAAAGTCATAAAAAAATCATATTTTAGCAATAAGATAAACAGGTATATATTGAGTATTAAGAAGGAGTATTTTGTACTTGGATATTTTGATTCGATTCTTCAGCCATTTCAGGAAATATCTCTGCAATTTCTTCCAAATCTGTCGTTAGTTTTTGAGCTTTTTCTTCAATTCTGCGGAGACGAGGCTGATTTTGCATGGTAAATTCTTCCACAGTATCAGTCATGTCTTCGGAAAATTCATTAACTAATTCTAAACCTTCAGTGGTTAGTGTTTGGATTGCATCTTTTAAGGCGTTAACACTAGTTGACACATCATCAACTAGAACGGTGGTATCATCGACATAACTTAATAGAATATCCCGATTTTCTTTTCCAGAGCGAGGTGTTGTTAATAAAGCTGTTATTCCACCTACAATTGAGCCTATAAATAATCCTTTTAAAAATGAGTGTCCCATAATTAATCCTCCAATTCGTTTTTAATTGATTGTGCCACAGTACTGAGTTGATCAGGTGTATAATCGGCCATATGATTTCCAAAACGCATAGAAAAGTCATCTTTTGTATCATAACGCGGAATTAAGTGTACATGAGAATGGAAAACAGTTTGGTAGGCAACTTCACGATTATTATTAACAATGTTTAAGCCTTTAATTGCTGGATCCGATTTTTCAATCGCTCGAGCAACTTTTGGCAAACGAGAAAAAATAGTTGCTGCTAATTCTTGATTGTATTCAAAAATATCTGAGACATGAAGTTTTGGAATCAGAAGTGTATGACCTTTGGTGACTTGTGTGATGTCAAGGAAGGCTAGAACATCCTCATCTTCATAAACTACATGGCTAGGAATTTCTCGGTTAATAATTTTACAAAATATGCATTCTTCCATTTTTAAATTTACCTACTTTCGTTTATATTAATGAAATGACTAGGTTAAATGTATCATAAAAAGACCTGAAAGTGAAACGCTAACTAATGAAAAAAAGCATTCATTAAAAATTGTCTTTTTAATCAAAATGGCTTTCGTTTATTTCATTTCCAATATGTGCATAAAAGCAAGTTCGTCATTCTCACTTCATATGTTATACTATTAAAATAAAATGTATTTAAGGAGGCATAAAACACCATGAGTTTAAAAGTAACGAATTTAACAGGAGGCTATAGTCAAGTACCTGTTTTAAAAGATATCTCCTTTGAAGTTGAAAAAGGAAAATTAATTGGGTTAATTGGATTGAATGGTGCTGGTAAAAGTACAGCAATTAAACATATTATAGGGTTGATGAACCCGCAAAAAGGCTCAATTACAATTGATGAGTTAACATTGACAGCAGATACAGAAGGGTACCGCAAAAAATTTGCTTTTATCCCGGAAACTCCAGTTTTATATGAAGAATTAACGTTAAAAGAACATATTGAACTAACGGCAATGGCCTACGATGTGCCGCAAGATATTGCTTTTCAACGTGCTGAAAAATTATTAACCTCTTTTCGTCTAAGCAATAAACTAGACTGGTTTCCAGCTAACTTTTCAAAAGGAATGAAACAAAAAGTCATGATTTTATGTGCATTTTTAGTGGAGCCTAGTTTGTATATTATTGATGAACCTTTTTTAGGATTAGATCCATTGGGAATTAATGCGTTATTAGAATTGATGAATGAGATGAAAGAACAAGGGGCTTCAATTTTGATGTCTACTCATATTTTAGCGACGGCTGAGCGTCAGTGTGATGGATTTGTACTACTGCATAATGGCGAAATTAAAGCGCAAGGTACTTTGGAAGATTTACGGGCAAGCTTCCAAATGCCAGAAGCAACGTTAGATGAAATTTATATTCATTTAACTAAAGAAGAGGATCAATTAAATGATGATGCTTGAAATTTGGAAAAAAAGACTTAAGCTTCACGAGAAGAAAATGGCCCGCTATTTAAAATATGTTTTAAATGATCATTTTGTCATTGTTTGTTTCTTTATTTTTGGTGCATTAAGTTTAGGGTATTCAAATTTATTAAAAACATTAGATTCCAGTTTTATTTGGGGACGTTGGATTGCGCTACTTATTTTTGTTGCTTCTATTTTTATTGGCAAATTAGCGACCTTAATTGAGGCGCCCGATGCAGTTTTTTTACTACCTAAAGAAAAAGAGTTGCCTCGCTATTTAAAAGCAGCAAAAGCTTACAGTTTATTATTGCCAACTTTTTTAATTGTTTTATTAACGGCATTTGTTATGCCACTTTTAGTTGCAACAACAGAATTTGATTTTTTTGATATGACTTATTTTGCTTTAATTTTACTTTTATTAAAAAATTGGGATCTAGATATTCAACTTCTATCTTTAAAGCTAAGTGGAAAAGAAGAACGATTAAAATGGCAATTAATTAAATTAGGAATAGCTATTTTTATTGTGGCTTTAGCAGTCTTCTTTTCACCAATTCTCGCGACATGTTTAGCGATTATTTTACAATTTGTTAGCGGACCAATTTTCAAAAAAATAGAAAATGAGACGATTTATCAATGGGAAATGATGGTACAAGATGAAGAACAAAGGATGCATCGTATCTATCAGTTTATTAATTTATTTACTGATATTCCTTCATTAAAGGGGAAAGTAAAACGTCGCCGTTATTTAGATGTGTTATTGCAACGAATTCAACCCGTTCACCAAAATACATTTAGTTTTTTATATGCGCGAACATTTTTAAGAGGAACGGAATACAGTGGATTATATCTGCGTTTATCGGTTATTGTGGTTCTTTTAATCATTTTCAGTCATAGTTTTATAATGGCGATTTTGTTAAGTATTTTATTTATTTATTTAACAGGCTTCCAGTTATTACCTCTATATTTCCATTATGATAATATGGCTCTAACTAGATTGTATCCGGTTAATGAGTTAGCTAAAGGTAAAGCACTTAAAAAATTATTTTCAGTTGCGTTAGGTGGACAGGCTATTGCTATCTTTATAACGAGCTTATTCACGCTGACACTTGCAGAAAGTTTGTTAATTTTTATTGGCTGTTTGGCTTTTGTATTTATTTTCACTCAGGTGTATGTGCCAATTCGTCTTAAAAAAATGAAAAAATCACGAGCTTATTAATTCATATGAAGTTAGGTTCTCTACACTAAAGTAGAAAACCTAACTTTTTTAATGATTAAGATTTATTATAGATTTAGAATTTTCAGATAAATATAGTGCACCACTTAAAAAATTTTGATATGATAGCAACAGAAAAATAAAAAATTTAGAGGTTAAGAAATGAGGGGCTTAGAATGAAAGTAATTTGGAATGATAAAATCGTAGAACGATCAGACGTGGAAATTGATATGGAAGATCGTGGATACCAATTTGGGGATGGTTTATACGAAGTAATCCGTGCTTACAATGGAGTGTTTTTCACTGCAGATGAACATATTGACCGTTTATTTAAGGGAGCAGAAAAAATTGAACTCGTTCTACCTTTTACTAAAAATAAGTTAAAAGAATTATTAAATGAGCTGTTAGTTGCAAATGATATTGAAACAGGCAATGTTTATTTCCAAGTTACAAGAGGAATCGCTATTCCTAGAGACCATACTTACCCAGATCCAACTAAGGTGCCAGCGGTATTTACTGCTTCTGCAACTAAAGTGCCAAGAAACCAAGTTAAAATGGACACAGGTATTCCTGTGATTACGATACCAGACTGTCGTTGGTTACATTGTGATATTAAATCAATCAGTTTATTAGGAAATATTATGGCGAAACATGAAGCGCATAAAAAAGGTGCTGAAGAAGCAATCCAACATCGTGATGGAATCGTAACAGAGGGTTCTTCAACAAATATGTGGATAGTTAAAGATGGTACCATTTATACACATCCTGATGGGAATTTAATTCTAGCAGGGATTACAAAAATTGTTCTTTTAAAGGTCGCTAGAGAAGCGGGTATCCCAGTAAAAGAAGAAGCATTTACTTTAGAGCAGCTAAAAGCGGCAGATGAAGTGTTCTCATCAAGTACGACAATTGAGGCAATGCCTGTTGTAGAAATAGATGGAGTGAAGGTTGGGGACGGTAAACGTGGACCAATCGTCAAGCAGTTACAGGATTTGTATGTAGCAGCAGTGGAAGAAGTTTGTGGAATAATTCGCTAAAAAAACAAAATAATTGCTGAATGAATTAATTTATGATACGATTATTTAGTTGTGAAGACGCTGTCCCATTATGGGGGCCAGCGTCTTTTCACGTGAGTTACAAAAGATATAGGGGGAAAATTTATGGAAACAAAATATCAAAATTCCCACATAGTAACGATACTCGGTGTTATTATTATGGGAACCTTCGTTACAATTTTGAATCAAACGTTATTAAGCACGGCCTTACCTAGCATTATGAATGATTTTTCAATCACGGCAACAAGTGGTCAATGGTTGACGACTTCTTATATGTTAATAAACGGTATTATGATCCCTATTACAGCATACTTAGTTGAGCGTTTTACAACAAGGCAATTGTATCTATTTGCCATGATTACCTTTTTTATTGGAACAGCTATAGCAGCAACTGCAGATGTTTACTGGGTTTTAATCATAGGACGTATGGTTCAAGCTGTAGGGGCTGGAGTTGTTTTACCGCTCCAAACAATTGTCATTTTGTACATGTTTCCAATTGAAAAAAGAGGCGCAGCAATGGGATTAATTGGTTTAGGAATGAATTTCGCCCCAGCGATTGGCCCCACATTTTCTGGTTGGGTTGTCCAAAATTACCATTGGAGCATGTTGTTTTATTTTATTTTACCATTTGCTTTAATTGATATTATCATTGCCTTTTTTGTATTGAAAAATGTCAGTGAGGTTGGAAAACCTAAGCTAGATTGGTTAAGTGTTATCTATTCAACACTTGGATTTGGCGGTTTGTTATTTGGATTTAGCAATGCATCTTCTCATGATTTCCTTAGTATCAATGTTTTAGGTGCTATTTTAGTTGGGATTGTTTCCATGATTCTATTAGTTCTTCGTTGCAATCGTTCAGAACATCCATTACTGAATTTTAAGGTTTTTAAGATTCGCGGTTTCCGTTTAAATATGATTATTTCATTTATTATACTAGCTGGAATGTACGGAGGAATTATTTTATTTCCAATTTATTTTCAATCTATCCGCGGTTGGTCACCGATGAAATCCGGGATGATTTTATTACCAGGTTCGATTGTGATTGCTGTAATGAGTCCAATAACTGGGCGATTATTTGATAAATACGGTGGAAAAAAACTAGCTATTACTGGATTATTTTTAATTACAATTATGACTTTTTGTATTGGCTTTTTAGATTTGAATTCTAGTGTAACATTAATTGTTAGTATCCAGCTAATTCGTTCTTTAGGGATATCTTTAACTTTAATGCCACTTCAAACTGGAGCATTTAACGCAGTCCCTCTAGATATGGCCGCTCATGCTTCTGCCATGTTTAACACACAAAGACAATTATCTGGATCAATGGGGACAGCGCTTTTTGTTGTTATTATGACGATGGTTTCTAATAGCCAAAGCGCAGTTGCCTTAGGAAGTCCAATTCTAGCTTCTCTAAAAGGTTTTCAGTTTGTCTTTATGGTTGTTGGTTTATTTTCATTGGCAGGTTTTCTTTTGACCTTTTTAATCCGTGAAAAACGCAAAAATATTGAAGTTGATGTGTTAAGAAACTGAAAATTGCCTTGTTAGAATTAAATTGCAAACTATCAAGATAAGTTCTTTAGTTAAAATAAAATGAAAAACTGAATGAAAGTTTAAAACTTTTTGCAAAAAAAGACACTAAATAAAGCATTTTAAAAAAAAAATTACAAATCGAACGTATATACGCTTGACGTATTCAGTGAAGCAACCTAAAATAGGGAGTGAATAGATGATAGACATCTTATCGGTGTCTATCATTTTTGACTCTACAAGTTTTGTTTTTCGTCACACTAAAACGAAAAATCTTATTTAAAAAGTTAATCAGCAGAGAATAAAAATAAACATTTAGTTTTTCTAACTATATAACAGGGAATGATTGCAATGGATTTTGAGATTGATACAGGATGGAAATTACTTCCTGTAGGCGGAGACACAGGTCAAGCTTACATGGGGATCAAGGCTGAAGAAAAGCTTTTTTTGAAGCGGAATTCTTCTCCTTTTTTAGCTGCACTTTCAGTTGAAGGCATTACCCCTCGTCTTGTATGGACAAAGCGCATTGGGAACGGGGATGTTTTGACTGCTCAAGAATGGTTAAATGGTCGGACATTAAAAAGCTCAGAAATGACACTACCCAGTGTAGCTAAATTACTCTATAAAATACATCACTCAGATACATTGCGAAAAATGCTATCTAGAGTTGGTGGTGAAGAAGTTTCACCAGAAAAGTTAATTCAATCGTACCAAATGGAGCTGCCGCATGATTTGAAAATTCATCCGATGCTAAATGAAATTTTAGCTAAATTAAAAGCTGAAATTAAATCAATGGAGTCTGTTCAACCACGAGTTTGCCATGGCGACATTTATCGTAAAAATTGGTTGCTTTCTGATGAAAATCGCTTGTATTTAGTTGATTGGGATATGGCAGTATTAGCTGATCCAGCATTAGATTTAAGTATGTTGTTGTGCCAATATGTTGAGAAAAAACAATGGCGTGCGTGGTTAGAAAATTATGGTGTAGTTGTGACAGATGAATTAATCAAACGAATTGAATGGTATGCATTAATTAATTTCTTACAACAAACAAAACGTCATCACTATCAATCTCGTTTTCATGAAATGAATCAAGATATACTCACTTTACAAAGTATCTACAAAAATACAAATGAAACTTATAATTAGAATCCTCTTGGTGGTTTCATAAAGAGGATTCTTTTTTTCAAGTAGTAAAAAGAGAAAAAGGAGAATGTAATTCATGCGTTTACGAAATAAACCGGGAGCACCCGCTAAAATTGCCAGCTATCCACAGTACATTGTTGATACACCCGAAACTTGGAAAGGGAAGTGGCACGAACGCTTTGGGAACAAAAATCCAATTCATATTGAAGTTGGAACAGGGAAAGGGCGTTTTGTAACTGAAATGGCCAAACTGCATCCAGAAATCAACTATATCGGGATTGAATTACAAATGAGCGTTGTTGTTGTTGCTTTAGACAAATTAATTGCCGAAGATTTACCAAATTTACAACTTTTACATGTAAATGGTGGAGCTTTGTCACAATATTTTGAAAAAGGTGAAGTCAACCAAGTTTATTTGAATTTCTCAGATCCATGGCCTAAAACAAGACATGAAAAACGCCGTCTAACGTCTGCTGATTTTATTGCTAACTATGAATCCATTTTGATTCCAGAAGGCGAAATACACTTTAAGACAGATAATCAAGGGCTATTTGAATATTCACTTCATAGTTTTTCCAAATACGGCATGATTTTAGAACAAGTTTGGTTAAGTTTACATGAAAGTGATTTTGAAGGCAATGTAATGACTGAGTATGAAGAGAAATTTTCTAACCGTGGTCAACGAATTTATCGAGTGGTAGCGAAGTTCCGTAAAAAATAAAAAAACAGAGTGCGACTACGTATCTTAGGTACGCAGTCTCACTCTGTTTTTATGTTCAGTTAAATTCGATATAAATCCAAAATAGATCCAGTATGTGCATCTGCAATAAATTCATATTGCATTAGTTGGTCCTCTTCGATTCGGGAAACGCCACCATAATAAACTTCTGTTTTAAAAGCAAACTTACGTAAAGGGACACGTTTTAGTTCAATCCAAGAGCCTTCAATGGGTCCTTCTTCTAAGAATAAGTTTTTTACAGTGTCTAAAATTTCATCTCCATGGATAACTTTCTTTTTTTGTGCTAGTTTTGCAATTTGGTAACCACAAGTTAGGCCGGCGCCAAAAATAAAACCACCTACAAGTGCATAAGTGCTATAATTCGAATCTCTATCAGTCATGATTCTATTCCTCCAGTCAATTTCATTACTAGAAATAGTATAACAAATTTCTAATAAAAAAGACAATTGAAGCGTTGCCTGTTAAAATAAAAGTGAAAGTGCGATATACTAGAGAAGTTAAATGAATTTAAAGGAGGATAGATCACAGAATAGTTCTATTTTGATAAACTATTTGTGAGTATAAAATGAATGAAGAGACTTTTTCGTTAGTAAAAAAAATGACAGAGCTACAAGGTACTAGTGGTTTTGAACACCCGATTCGTGAGGTAATGCGTAAAGAAATCACACCACTTGTAGACGAAGTTGTCCAAGATGGATTAGGTGGTATATTTGGAATTCGCCGTAGCAAAGCTGAAAATGCTCCACGGATTATGTTAGCAGCTCATATGGATGAAGTTGGTTTTATGCTAGCAAGCATCACTGAACAAGGCTTATTTAGAGTTGTTCCCTTAGGTGGTTGGAATCCTTACGTTGTTTCAGCGCAACGATTTACACTTCAAACAGCCAAAGGCAATTATCCTTGTGTTTCTTCTTCCGTTCCACCTCATTTATTAAGAGGAACTAATGGTAAAGCAGGAGCTCCAGATATTGGTGATATCTTATTTGATGCTGGCTTTGATTCGAAAGAAGAAGCGATGGCATTTGGTGTTCGTCCTGGAGATTCGATCGTTCCAGATGTTGAAACGATTAAAACGGCTAATGGCAAAAAAATAATTAGTAAAGCTTGGGATAATCGTTATGGTTGTACAGTTGTCATTGAGGCTTTGAAAGAGCTTCAAGGAGAGGCTTTGCCTAATACTTTAATTGCTGGAGCAAATGTTCAAGAAGAAGTTGGTTTGCGCGGTACAAAAGGTGCTGTTCATCAATTTAAACCAGATTTATTTTTTGCCGTTGATTGTTCAGCAGCAGATGATTTGACTGGCGATAAATCAAAATATGGTCATTTAGGTGAAGGTTTCTTACTAAGAATATTTGACCCAGGCATGATTACCTTAAAAGGGATGCGTGAATTTTTATTAGATACAGCGGAAACAAATAACATACCTTATCAATATTTTGTGTCTAAGGGTGGTACAGACGCAGGTGCAGCTCATATTTCAAATAATGGTGTACCAAGTGCTGTGATCGGTGTTTGTGCTCGTTATATCCATACACATCAAACAATGTTCCATATGGATGATTATGCAGCAGCTAAAGAAATGGTTCTGCAAGTGGCTAGAACTATGGATCGTAGCACATATGAAACGATTATGAAAAATAATTAAGTCAATGCAGAAAAGAGGAGTTTCGAATGAGAGAATTAAAATCAATTGAAGAGTTTCAAGTAGAGAAAAATAAAGGAAAAACCATTTTTTTCTTTACAGCAGACTGGTGTGGAGATTGTGTTTATATTAAACCAGTTATGCCAGAAATTGAAGCAGCGCATCCCGACTTTACCTTTATTCAAGTTGATCGCGATGAATTTATTGACTTATGTAGTGAACTTTCAATTATGGGAATTCCGAGTTTTGTCGCTTTTGAAAATGGCAAAGAAACCGGTCGTTTTGTAAATAAAGATCGTAAAACACAAGCAGAGATAGAGTCGTTTATTAAAAATCTTGCGTAATTGACTAAATTTTTGAAGAAAGAGGAGCTGAAGGTCATGACTGTAGGAACACAACAATATAAACACGTAATGGTAGCAGTTGATGGTAGTGACGAATCGATTAGTGCGCTAAATAAAGCGATAGAAACAGCTAAAAGAAATGATGCAGATTTATTAATTGTTCATGTTGTTGATAACCGGGCGTATACAATGGGGGTTGCTAGTTTCGATATTGAGGCTAGTGAAGAAGAAACGAACGTCATGAATATTGCCTTAGAAACATATCAAAAACAAGCTGTTGATCAAGGTGTTAAAAAAGTGATGACGGAATTGGTCAGTGGTTCACCTAAAGAATTATTAGCTAAAACTTTGCCAGCAGACTATCAAATCGATTTGATTTTATGTGGTCAAAGTGGTATGAATAGAATGGAACGATTAATGATGGGAAGCGTGAGCCAATATATTATTCGCTTTGCCCCTTGCGATGTATTAATCATTCGCAGTCAAGAATCAGATATAAAAAATGACTAAATGAAGAAATGGAGAAATTAAATTGATGATTAGTTGCTACAATAAAGAAGGTATTGGTGATACATTAATTATTATGACTGGTAACAGTACATTTGCTGACCAAAAATTTGAAAGTAAAGGATCTGTTACGCGCATTTTTAAAAGTGAAACCAATGAAACAGTAGGCTTTAATTTTTTTAATGTATCAGACATTTTAAGTGTTACAGGGAACGGTCAAGTAAATCTAACGTCTAAAGAAGTTAGTCTTTTAAATGAAAAATTGAAAGAAGTTGGATTTGCAGATGTATTAGAAGCAAATGAAACGCCTAAATTTGTAGTTGGGCTGGTTAAAGAATGCGTGCCACATCCAGATTCAGATCATTTATCTATTACGCAAACTGAAATTGATAATGGCGAAATTGTTCAAATCGTATGTGGAGCACCTAACATTGATAAAGGGCAAAAGGTAGTCGTGGCAAAAGTTGGTGCTATGATGCCAAATGGATTGTTGATTTGGGATGGAGAATTACGTGGCGAACCTAGTCATGGTATGATTTGTTCTGGAAAAGAATTAAACTTACCGGACGCGCCGCTTGAAAAAGGCATTTTAGTTTTACCAACATCAGCTGTTGTTGGTGAAGCTTTTCCAGTTGGAGCCTAACCAATTTAGATGAATTAAAATAGAAACCCGTATGAAAATACCATTTAAAAAAATGGATTTCATACGGGTTTTATAGGCTTAAGAGCGAGGTGCACGGAATGGAAGCTCGGATACCTTAGTTATCTGTATAAAAGCTGTTAGCTATAACTACTGACTTTTCTGGATAATTTAAATACGAGTGTCGGTTTTTTCATTCTATTTCCATCTATAAAATAAGGTAGAACTGTGGTAAACTAGAGAAGAATTTAAGAGGAGAAAAGGAGGGTTATCATGTCAAATTATGATGGACCAAGCTATCAAAATGGACGCAATACTCCAAAAAAATTTAAGTTTCCTTTCTACTCTGATACGGATAAAGTTTCCCAGAAAGAAAAAAATGAGACCTTAAATGAAACCAAAAAAATAAAAGATAAACCAGTAAAACGTTCAAGAGAAGGTCATTATTCAGCACCAGAAGCCGTTTTTTCAGAGTTTCTAACTAGAAATGATGCCTACAGTAGAATGGAAACAAAAGCTGCTGAGAAAAAAGAACAAAGAGAATTTGAAGAACGAAAAAAAAGAATTGAACAGCGTATTCTTGATAAAGAAAATATCCGGAAATCAATTGAAAAGACACCGACTGCTTTAACTGATAGTCGCAGTTCAACACCTTTTAAAGTTCAAAAAGTACCTTCACCGGTTTATGGCTTTAAGCAAGAAAAAAAAGTTGATTCTTCAGGCATTGATTATCAAAAGATGGAAAAAGCGTTAAAAAAAGAATTTGATACCTTTATTTTATTGGCAACTGAAGCAGAAATTCAGGAGAATGAATTTGAAAAACAAGACAATACAGCATTATTAACCTTTGATACAGAAGGGGATTTAGTCGAAGAAGAAAGCATCGAACTAATAGAGACTGATTCGAAAGAGTTGGATGAAGTACTTATCAATGAAGCTATCTTAGAGGAAATTGTTGATGAAGAGATCAAACTACCAGAGGAAGAGCTTGTTGAAGTAAGTTCAGAGGAAAAAGAGGATAAACACAGCAAACGATTGCAACGTTCTTTACAAGGCATGATTGAGGAAGAACAAGATATCCACTTAAACAGAGGAACCAACGTTGCGCGTTACTTTGGCGAGGCTGCAGAAAATTTACCAGAGGAAACTAATGATGAAATAGAAGAGACTGTTGTTGAGCCGATTGAAGTAGACGAATCAGACTCTGATTTAGAAATTCAAGCAGCGTTAAGTCGTTTTAATTATTTAAGCCAACAGCTACAAGAAGTTTCAACACCAATGCATGATGAAGGTTCAGAGACTTTAGTTGAAGAAGAGCCTCCTCATGATGAAGAGTATTTGAAGAGTTTAGAAATAAGCGAAGAGGCATCAGATTCTGGTTGGGATGATGAGGAACTTGAAGAAGAGTTTATAATAGAGCCTCAACTGAATGAAGTAGAACTCAGTGAAGAAGAGTCTCTACCAAATAGTGAAGAAGAGCCTATTTCAGAAGAACAAGCTAGTGAGGTATCTGAAATACCCCAAGCTATTAACCCAACAAAAATAGAATTACCAAGTATGAACTCTATTTCTGAAAAAGAAGAGCAAGACTTAAGACAATACCATTTACCACCTTTAAATCTATTGAATCCACCTGTTGAGTTTGAAAATAGCAGTGTTGATGACTGGGTTTTAGAGCAAGCTGAATTGTTAAATGAAACATTAGATGCCTTTGGTGTTGATGCACAAGTTATTGGGTGGACAATTGGACCAGCTGTTACTCAATTTGAGTTACAGTTAGGCAGAGGAGTAAAGGTTAATAAAATCACAAACTTATCAGATGATTTGAAGTTGGCTTTAGCGGCGAAAGATATTCGTATTGAAGCGCCTATCCCTGGTAAAAGTTCAGTTGGAGTTGAAATTCCTAATTGTAATTCAAGACCTGTAATGCTTTCAGAAGTGATGAATAGTCAAGCTTTTAAAGAAAGTAAATCCCCATTAACAGTTGCTTTAGGTGTTAATTTGGCGGGAGAAGCGATGGTCACGACGATTGAGAAAATGCCTCATGGATTAATAGCAGGTGCAACAGGTTCTGGGAAAAGTGTCTTTATTAATTCACTCCTAATTAGTATTCTTTATAAAGCCAAACCTAGCGAAGTAAAATTAATTTTAATTGATCCAAAAGCAGTTGAATTGGCTCCATATAATGATATTCCGCATTTGCTATCCCCTGTTATATCAGAACCGAAAGCTGCGGCTGAAGCGTTGAAGTGGGCAGTAGATGAAATGGAAGAGCGGTATCAGAAATTAGCGGCAGCAGGTGTCCGTAATATTGAGCGATTTAATGAAAAAGCCGAAGAAACAGGCGAATTTGGTTTGAAAATTCCTTATATTGTGATTATTATTGACGAGTTAGCTGATTTAATGATGGTAGCCAGTAGTGAAGTTCAAGATTATATTGCAAGAATTACTCAAAAAGCGCGAGCCGCTGGAATTCACTTGTTAGTAGCAACACAACGTCCAAGTGTCGATGTTATTACAGGAACAATAAAAAATAATATTCCAACGCGAGTTGCCTTTATGGTTTCAAGTCAAATTGACTCCCGTACAATTTTAGATATTGGTGGTGCTGAAAAGTTACTTGGAAGAGGCGATATGCTCTTTATGGAAAACGGCTCTGGCAGACCTATCCGTATCCAGGGAACCTATGTAGAAAATGAAATCGACACAATAGTGAAACATGTAAAAGAGCAACGTGGCCCTAATTATTTATTCGAGCCAGAAACACTACTAGCGAAATTAGAGCTAGTTGAGGGACAAGATGAACTATTCGAAACAATTTTAGCTTTTATTGCGAACGAAGAAACTGTTTCAGTCTCATTATTGCAACGTAAATTTAAGATTGGCTTTAATCGAGCTTCAAACTTAATAGAAGCTTTAGAATCACAAAATTTAATTTCAGGAAATAAAGGTTCTAAGCCTAGAGATGTTTTTCTAACTCAAGCAGAGTATGAAAAAAATTATTTATAAAACAGGAACAAATGGAATGGTAGGTGAGACTATCGTTCCTTTTTCCGTTCATTTAGAAGCGAAAGGTCTGTTATTGAATGAAAGCAGTAGGCTAAAAAATAAAATCGTGGTATACTATATTCATTGCTTTTTATTAGGCTAGTTCTTATGAGCCAACTCTTTGGAAAAAAGATAAAATTTCGAGGTGTCAAAAAACGCCACATCAAATTTTCCTATTTTTCTGCCAGAGTTAACCAGCTCAACGAACTTTTTATTCAGGCTAGTTCTTATGAGCCAACTCTTCGGAAAAAAGATAAAATTTCGAGGTGGCAAAAAAACGCCACATCAAATTTCCTTATTTTTCTGCCAGAGTTAACCAGCTCAACGAACTTTTTATTCAGGCTAGTTCTTATGAGCCAACTCTTTGGAAAAAAGATAAAATTTTGAGGTGTCAAAAAACGCCACATCAAATTTCCCTATTTTTCTGTCAGAGTTAATCAGCTCAACGAACTTTTTATTCAGGCTAGAATGGGAACAATTTATTTGTTCTTAAATTAAACTTAAAAAAATGGTTTTTACTTTTAATTGTAAAAGAGCCATACTAACTAATTACTTAAACTAGATAAATTTTAAACAGTAGTCCTATTTAAGAAAAAACTTGGAGGCATTAAAATGAATAAACAAACAACGTATCATTTTGTCGGAATTAAAGGATCAGGTATGAGCGCACTAGCATTAGTTTTACATGACAAAGGATTTAAAGTCCAAGGGTCAGATGTAGACAATTACTATTTCACTCAAAAAGGAATAGAAGACGCGAAGATTACTATTTTACCTTTTTCAAAAGAAAACATTCACGATGGCTTAACAATCATAGCTGGAAATGCCTTTCCAGATACTCATGAAGAAATTAAAGCAGCACTAGATATGGGAATACCAGTTATTCGTTACCATAAGTTTATTGGAGATTTTTTAAATGACTATACAAGCGTTGCAATTACAGGTTCTCATGGTAAAACAAGTACAACAGGATTGCTTGCTCATGTTTTAAGTTCTATCGAGCCGACAAGTTACATCATTGGAGATGGTACAGGGCATGGAGTTCCTGATGCTGAATTTTTTGTTTTAGAAGCTTGCGAATACCGTCGTCATTTCTTAGCCTATTCACCAGACTATGCTATTATGACAAATATTGACTTTGATCATCCTGACTATTTCACTGGTATAGAAGATGTTTTTTCTGCGTTCCAAACAATGGCAAATCAAGTTAAAAAAGCTATTATTGCCTGTGGTGAAGATGAGGAATTAAAAAAATTAAAAGCAGATGTACCCGTTCTTTACTACGGTTTTTCTGATGATCATAATTACCAAGCAAAAAATATCGTTCGAACCACTAAAGGTTCTGGTTTTGATGTCTATGTAGAAAAAGAATTCTTTGGGCATTTCGAAATTCCAACATATGGCGCGCATAATGTTTTAAACGCCTTAGCTGTTATTGCTGTATGTCAATTAGAAGGTATTTCAGCTGAATTAATCGCCGAGAACCTAACTACTTTCCAAGGGGTAAAACGTCGTTTTAGTGAAAAATCAATGGCAGATATGATTATTATTGATGATTATGCACATCATCCTCAAGAAATTCGTGCTACTTTAGATGCTGCACGTCAAAAATATCCAGATAAAGAGTTGATTGCTGTTTTTCAACCCCATACATTTACACGGACAATTGCTTTACTAAGTGATTTTGCAGCAGCATTAAATTTAGCTGATCGTGTTTATTTATGTGATATTTTCGGTTCTGCTAGAGAAGAGCAAGGAAATGTAACGATTCAAGATTTAGCAGATAAAATTACCAATGGTGCATTAGTTTTACAAGAAGAAAATATGTCGCCATTATTAGATCATCATGATGCAGTTGTGATTTTCATGGGGGCAGGCGATGTTCAAAAATTTGAATATGCTTATGAAACTATTTTAAGTCGTACAATTTTACAAAATAATTAAACGGAAATAGACGAAACGACATTTTTTCTGTCGTTTTTTTTATAGGCTAGCTTTTATGAGCCAACTCCTCGAGAAAAAGATAAAAATTCGAGGTGGCAAAAAGCGCCACATCAATTTTTTCTATTTTCTTATCGGAGCTGAGCGGGCTCAACAAGCTTTTGATTAGGCTAGCTTTTATGAGCCAACTCCTCGAGAAAAAGATAAAAGTTCGAGGTGGAAAAAAGCGTCACATCAAATTTCACTATTCTTCAGTCGAGCCTGAACGAACTCAACGAGCTTTTTTATAGATTAGATAATAGGTATTATGGTAAAATGAAAGTGCGAATAAAATGAGAGTAGGTGCGGAAGTTTATGATTGGAAAACCAAGAAAAATTGGAAAATTAATTAGTGAAATTTCTGAAGGTGACAATTTGAGTGTTACTGAAAATATTGAAGATAAAGATATCTTGCTTTATTTAGGCTTAACAAATGATGCCAATCCACTATTTATTCAACATGACTATGCAAGTCAAACAGCTTATGAAAAGCCATTAGTACCAACGGTTATGCTGATAGGAATTATGACAAGTGCGATTTCGAAGCATTTACCAGGTCCAGGTTCTTTAATCGTTAATGTCTCTGTCAATTTATTAAATCCCGTTTTTCATTATGAAACAATTACGTTTGATTTTGAAGTCATTCGTGTTGATTTGATGAAAGAAGTTATTACAATCACAGTGGATGGGAAAAATATGAAGGATGAACGCGTAATAGATGCTGTCTTTATGGTTGAACCACCACGTTTGCTTGGTTTACCAGAAGAAATTGAGGAACAAAATGAAGTTGAAGAGACTACTAAATAAAGTTACTCTAAAAACCAGATGTTTGTCTGGTTTTTTTAGTGCCCTTTTTTATAAGAACTTTAAAATTTATTTTTCGCTATCTGTCTCTTTTTTTGGTAAACTGAATGAGGATACATTTATTAAAAAGGAGATACCAATGGAAACGTATCGTTTAAAAATTAGACCCTATCAAATGACTGACTTGGAAGCCGCCGTTACAATTTTTTCTGATACTGAAATGATGACGTATTACCCAGCCCCTTTTTCGAAACAAAAAACAATGGAATGGCTTGAGTGGTCAATAGAGCACTATCAGAGAAATGGAATGGGGCTTTGGGCGGTCTGTTTAAAAGAAACAGGTCAATTGATTGGCGATTGTGGAATAGTTCAGCAAGTGATTGATGGAGAGCAAAAGTATGAGCTAGGCTATCACATTGCGAGAGAATATTGGCGCAAAGGATATGGCAGCGAAGCGACGGAGTTTATGCTAGACTATGGAAAATCGACGTTAGGTTTACAGGAGTTAGTCAGCATTATTGATCCAATGAATACCGCTTCTCTTAAATTAGCTGAAAAAAATCACTTTCATAAATTGAAAAATACAGTTATTTTTGATAAAGAGCATGTGATTTATCAAAAGTTTTTATAAAATAAAGTAAGATTATAAAGGAGTTTTATTATGACAAAAAAAAATAAATTACTATTAATTGATGGTAGTAGTATTGCGTTTCGAGCGTTTTATGCAATTCCAGGTTCATTAGATCGTTTTATGAATAAAAATGGTTTACACACAAATGCGCTGTTTAGTTTTCATCGTATGTTAGACAATGAAATGAAAAAAGAGCAACCTACTCATGTTCTAGTTGCTTTTGATGCTGGGAAAACAACTTTTCGTAATGCTTTTTACGATGCCTATAAAGATGGTCGCCAAAAAACGCCAGGTGAATTTAAAGAACAAATGCCTTATTTGCGTGACTTGTTAGAAGGTTTTGGGATTCCTCATTATGAGTTAGATAATTATGAAGCGGATGATATTATTGGGACATTAGCTACTGTTGTTGATCCAAATGAATTTGATGTTGTTGTAGTTTCAGGTGACCGAGATTTAACTCAGTTAGCGAAAGAAAATGTGCGAGTGGATATTACAATTAAAGGTGTTAGTGAAATTGAAGAGAATACACCTGCCTATCTAATGGAAAAATATGGCATTGAACCTCATCAAATTATTGACATGAAAGGTTTAGCTGGAGATTCTTCTGATAATATTCCAGGTGTAACAAATATTGGAGAAAAAACAGCTTTAAAACTGTTACATGAATTTGGTTCTGTTGAAGGTGTTTATGAAAATATAGATGGCATGAAGCCAAGTAAACGTAAAGAAAATCTGATTAACGATAAAGAACAAGCTTTGTTAAGTAAAAAATTAGCAACGATTGAGGTCGATGCTCCACTTGAAATAAAAGTAGATGAATTGCTTTACACTGGCAAAGATGTTGGTAAGCTAATAGAGTTTTATAAAGAAATGGATTTCAAGTCATTCCTAAAAGATTTAGATACAACAGAGTATGATGAAGAAAATAAAATTGAAAAAGCCGAAATTATTTTTGAATTTGTTACAGAATTAAAAGCGGATATGTTTGGGCCAATGGGCGGATTATATGTCGAAATGCTAACGGATAATTATCACACTGCGGAGATTGTTGGTTTAAGTTGGAGTAATGGCGAGAAGATTTATGTTGCAGAACCTGACGTAGCTTTGGCATCTCCTATTTTTCAAGAGTGGGCCAAAGATCCAGCAAATAAAAAACAAGTTTTTGATGCAAAACGTACAGTTGTGGCTTTACAACGTTATGATACAACCTTAGAAGGGGTTGATTTTGACGTCCTACTAGCATCTTACATTCTAAATACAAATGATAATAGTAAAGATTTAGCCGAAGTAGCTATGGAACATGATTATTATGAAGTTGCTGCAGATGAAAGCATTTATGGAAAAGGGGCTAAGCTTGCCATACCAGAAGATGCATCTGTTTTGAATGAACATCTTGCTCGAAAAATTAAAGCAATAGAAGTCTTAAGTATCAAATTAAAGCAAGAGTTGATTGATAGCGAACAAACAGCTTTATTTTATGAGATGGAATTGCCTTTATCCATGGTGTTAGCTAAAATGGAAATGACTGGAATCAAAGTCAATGCGAATCGTTTACTAGAAATGAAAGCTGAGTTTGCCATTCGTTTAACAGATATTGAAAATCGCATTTACGAAGAAGCTGGAGAAACATTTAATATTAATTCTCCTAAGCAATTAGGTGTGATTTTATTTGAAAAAATGCAGTTACCAGTTATTAAGAAAACAAAAACGGGTTATTCAACGGCGGTTGATGTTTTAGAACAACTGCGCCCACAAGCACCGATTGTAGATGATATTTTACATTATCGTCAAATTGCTAAAATCCAATCAACCTATGTTGAAGGATTATTAAAAGTTATTAACGGGAATACAGGAAAAGTTCATACTAGATATGTTCAAACGTTAACTCAAACGGGCCGTCTAAGCTCTGTTGATCCTAATTTACAAAATATCCCGATTCGCTTAGAAGAAGGTCGCAAAATTCGTCAAGCTTTTGTACCAAGTCATGAGGGCTGGAAGATCTTTGCTAGTGATTATTCACAAATTGAATTGCGTGTTTTAGCGGATATTTCAAATGATCAGCATTTGAAAGAAGCCTTTTTAGAAGGTCAGGATATTCACTCAAGTACAGCAATGCGTGTTTTTGGCATTGAAAAAGCTGAAGATGTAACTGGGAATATGCGCCGTCAAGCAAAAGCCGTGAACTTTGGAATTGTCTATGGTATCAGTGATTATGGTTTATCGCAAAATCTTGGAATAACCAGAAAAGAAGCACAAACCTTCATAGATACTTATTTTGAAAAGTATCCTGGAGTAAAACAATATATGAGTGATATCGTTCGAGAAGCTAAGGATAAAGGCTATGTAGAAACTTTATTCCATCGACGTCGTTTCTTAAAAGATATTAATTCACGCAACTTTAATCTACGCTCATTTGCTGAAAGAACAGCGATGAATACACCGATTCAAGGTAGTGCTGCCGATATTATTAAAGTTGCCATGATTCAAATGGATCGTCGCTTAAAAGCCGAGAATTTAAAAACAAAGATGTTGCTACAAGTACATGATGAATTGATTTTTGAGGCACCTGAGGAAGAAATTGCTATTTTAGAAAAATTAGTTCCTGAGGTTATGGAATCAGCAGTTAAATTAAATGTACCTTTAAAAGTCGATAGCAGCTATGGTGATAGTTGGTACGATGCAAAATAATATCTAAGTAGATAATGATTTAAGCTATGGCTACTAAATGACCATAGCTTAAATTTAGTAGAAAGAGGTTGAAGAAATGCCAGAATTACCAGAAGTTGAAACTGTTCGAAAAGGTTTGACTAATCTAGTTGAAGGAGCAACAATACAAGACGTTGATGTTTATTGGGATCGTATTATTACTGCACCTTTTTCAAGTGAAGCTTTTCGAAATGATTTATTAGGACAAACTATTCATAAAATTGAACGTCGTGGCAAATATTTAATTTTTTTAATGGACGATTGGGCAATGATTTCACATTTAAGAATGGAAGGAAAGTATGAAGTTGAAAAAACGGGAACTCCATTAAAAAAACATACTCATGTTGTCTTTCATTTGACTGACGGGAGGGATTTACGTTATTTAGATGTGAGGAAATTTGGTCGAATGACATTAGTTCCAATTGGAACAGAGCATGAAGCACCAGGAATCAAAGGCTTAGGTCCAGAACCAATTCCAGAGTTATTCAAATTAGAGCCATTTAGTGTAGCGCTAGGAAGTAAATCAAGAGCGATAAAACCATTATTACTAGAACAAAAAATAGTTGTAGGATTAGGCAATATTTATGTTGATGAAGCTTTATTTGAAGCGAAAATTCATCCCTTAAGACCGGCTAATTCGTTAACGTCCATAGAGATTAAGAATTTGCATCACTCAATTATTGGTGTTCTTGGTAGAGCTGTTGAAGCTGGTGGAACGACGATTCGAACGTATCAAAATGCTTTAGGTGAGGCTGGAAGTTTCCAAGTGGATTTGTTGGTTTATGGAAAGACTGGGGAACCTTGTGTGAATTGTGGTCAACCAATTCAAAAAATAAAAGTGGCGCAACGAGGCACGCATTTCTGTAGTCATTGCCAAACTTTGACGGAAAGAAATAGTCGTCCACAGCACTAAATGGAATGAGGAATGAGTCATGACTTATATTCTAGGATTAACAGGCAGCATTGCGACAGGGAAATCAACAGTCAGTAATATATTTAAAGCTTTGGGATTCCCAGTGGTTGATGCAGATATTGGAGCACGTGAAGTTGTTGAGGTAGGTGCGCCAGGTTTACAAGCATTAGTGGATTATTTTGGTCAAGAGCTTTTAACACATGATGGACAATTAAACCGTGAAGCTTTAGGTGCGATTGTTTTTGCGAATGAAACCAAGCGGAAAAAGTTAAATGAGTTATTAAAGCCTTATATTCGTTCCTGGATTGACAGGGAAAAAAATAAAGTGATTGCTAGTGGTGCGCCATTGGTTATCATGGATATTCCTTTACTGTATGAAGCTGGAGGTTATCAGGAAATGATGGATTCAATTATGGTCGTCGCAATTCCTGATGATCTTCAGATTACACGCTTAATGGCACGAAACCAGTTAAGTAGATCAGAAGCATTACAAAGAATCAAGGCGCAGATTCCAATTGCTAAAAAAGTAGAGTGGGCAGATAGCGTCATTGATAATAGTGGGAGTTTAGTCGATACTCGCCAGCAAGTAGAAAAGTGGCTCCAAGAAAAAAACTTGTTTTCGGATCAATCATAATCCGAAAACAAGTTTTTTTCTTGGAGTAATCCTTAAAATGCAGGTGGGAAATTATAGATATTCGAATAAAGACATTTGCCATAAGCCTTTTCAGGGGGTAGACGGCTATGTTATAATGATGTGAAACTAGAAATTTAAGATAGAAGTAGTCTGTCTTTTTATGAATAAATAGAGTAAAACATACGAGTGAATTAAACCGATAAATAAATAGACCTATGAATGAAATGATAAAAAAAGGGTGATGAATATGCAATGTCCACGTTGTCAAAATAATGGTTCAAGAGTTGTAGATAGTCGTCCAGCAGATGACGGACGTGCTATTAGAAGAAGAAGAGAGTGTGAAGCCTGTAGCTTCCGCTTTACTACGTTTGAAAGAACAGAACAAACGCCATTGTTAGTTGTGAAAAAAAATGGTACAAGAGAAGAGTTCAACCGTGAAAAAATTCTTCGAGGGCTGATACGTTCTTGTGAGAAGCGTCCTGTTGCAATGGATCAAGTTGAACGAATGGTGGATGAAGTTGAAAATAAAATTCGTAGCCTAGGTGAAAATGAAGTTTCAACTACGCTAATTGGTGAATACATTATGGAACGTCTAGCAGAAGTGGATGAAGTTGCTTATATTCGATTTGCTAGTGTATACCGCGAATTTAAAGATATGGATTTCTTCCTAAAAGAATTACAAAAATTAAAAAATAAAGATAAATAAAAATGAGAAAGGTGTGAATCATTTTGAATTATCCTTTAAAGAATCTAAGTCCTAAAGATGGCTTTGAAGTGAGGCAAAATGCTTTGCTTTCAGATATGGATCAAAAAATTCTCACCTTTTTATACCAACCTTTAACGGGAGCGACAGCATACAGCTTGTATATGACCCTATGGTCTGAAATTGGTGAAGAAAGTTATTGGAGTGAGGGAATCTTACATTCTGAATTATTGACCATTTTAAATTGTGGTATTCCAGAATTGTATCGAGCGAGAGTTAAGTTAGAAGCTTTGGGGCTACTAAAAACCTATTTGAAGCAAGAGCCCGAAAAACAATTTATTTATGAATTGCAATCTCCCTTAACCGCAGCAGAATTTTTTAAAGATGATTTGTTGAGTTTGTTATTACTAGAAACGGTTGGAAAGCGCAAATACAAAAATTTACGCCAACGTTATAGCATTAACAAAATTGACACAGAAAAATATGTTGAAGTCACAAAAGGTTTTTTAGATGTATTTAGTTTTGATAAAAATAAATTCTCAGAAAATCAAGAATTATTTAAAGATTCAACAGCTTTAATTGGCAATGAACGTCCAGTAGAAACGACTCAACTAGATAATAAAACCTTTGAATTTAAATTTTTCTATGAAGGTTTAGCAACGCAATATATTAACCGCTCCTCAATTACTAAAGAAATTGAGAACAGTATTTTAGTTTTGCATACAATGTATGGCATTGACGAATTGGAAATGCAAAAATTTGTTTTACAAGCCTGTGATATTGACTCAGGTAAAGTGGATGAAAAAAAACTTAAACAAGTTGTTTACTCAAATTACCACCAAACCAATCAACAGCCTGTTGAACTAAAAGAACGAATTGTTGAAGATCCAACTAGCAATCAAAATAAACAAAAGTTCAGAAAAAATGATTTAAGCCATCAGGGTTTCTCTAAAGAAGATATTGTCTTAATTGAAATCAGTGAGGAGTTTACACCTTTTGATTTTATTGAAAATATAAAAAAACAAAAAGGTGGTTATGTAGCCAGAACAGAGGAGTGGGCTGTTGAAAATCTAATTAAACAATCCAATTTACCTAAGTCTGTGATTAATATTTTGATTCATTATGTATTAGTTATTCGCGGTAACCCAACTTTAACTCAAAATTTAGCTGATAGTATTGCTAATGATTGGAGCCAATCAAAAGTAAAATCACCAGAAGAGGCCATTCGAAAAGTGCAGGAACTTTACCGAGAAAATGAAATAAAAAAACAAAAAAGAGCCGAGCAACAAGCTTCATATTCAAAACCTCGTAATAATCAATACAATTCAGCGGCAGGGAATCAACGGAATCGCCAAGAGACATTGCCAGAATGGGCAAAAGAGAATCAGGCTGAAGTAGAAGAGAAACCGATGAGTGAGGCAGATCAAAAAGCCTTTATGGATCGAATCGCTCGTATTCAAAATTTAGGGAAAGAAGGTGACCAGTAATGGAAGATATGGGAAAAGGCCTAACGAAGATAATTAAAGATAGAAAACTTACTTCACAATATGAACAGCTGATTCAAGAAGTTTTAAAAGATCCAGATGTGGCTAAATTTATCGAAGAAAACCGTGAAAAATTAACGGATGAACGAATTGAAAAAAGCTATGCTAAACTATATGAATTTGTGCAAGAAAAGCGTAAGTTTGAGAAAAATCAAGGAATGTTAGCTCCTGGCTATCGCCCAACATTATTTATGAACTTTCATGTTATTGATGTTACCTATGTACCTACATCAGAATTAATTGCGAAACAAAAAGAATATGAAATTAGACGTCGTGTGAATTCAATGGATATGCCTAAAGATGTTCGAACAGCAACTCTCGATAAATTCCAATTAACGGATGATCGACGTGAAGCTTTATCAGAAGCGCTTGATTTTATTGATTCATTTTTAAAAGAACCAAAACAGTTCCACAAAGCCTTGTATTTACAAGGTTCATTCGGAGTCGGAAAAACCTATTTATTAGGTGCAATCGCTCATGATTTAGCTAAAAATGGCTATACAACAACATTGCTTCATTTTCCTTCATTTGCAGTGGAGATGAAACAATCCATTGGGAAAAATAATATGTCTGAAAAATTAGATACAATTAAAAAATCAGCTATTTTAATGTTGGACGATATTGGAGCTGATTCAATGTCAAGTTGGATTCGTGATGATGTTCTAGGTGTCATTTTACAATATCGGATGCAAGAACAATTACCGACCTTCTTCTCTTCTAATTTTGATATGAAACAGCTGGAAAATGAACATTTACGCACTAGTCAACGAGGCGAAGATGAGCCCTTAAAAGCGAAGCGAATTATGGAGAGAATTCGTTATTTAGCTAAGGAAATTAACATGACAGGTAAGAATCGACGCAACTATTAGTATCTCAGTTTTTTAGTAAAATTGAGAAGAACTTGATGATTTGATTGACTCTTACTTGAAATTTCCCTAAAAAAATGGTTTAATAGTATCAATAGATTAAATCAATGAGGAAGATAAAAAAATTAGAACTCTATTTTTAGAGAGGGATTGTTTGCTGAAAATATCCTAAGTAAGAGCTAGTTTTTACCACTTTCAAGTGCCACTGTGAACGAAGTAACTTTCTAACTAGCAGTTGGTCGTTTAGCTAGCGTTATTAAGCCTAAAGCAAGTTTAATCCTATTAAACTTGAAAGCTGGGTGGAACCACGAATTATTCGTCCCTTTTACAGGTTATTATTGACTTGTGAAAGGGACTTTTTTTTCGGAAAAATACCCCGCATTGATTAATCCGTAAATAATAACTACAAATGGAGGAATAAAACATGTCAGAAATAAAAATTACCTTTCCTGATGGAGCAGTAAAAGAGTATCCTGCTGGTTCTTCAACATTAGAAGTGGCAAAAGGCATTAGTAATAGCCTTGCTAAAAAAGCTTTAGCAGGTAAATTCAACGGAGAATTAGTTGATTTAGTTCGTCCTTTAGAAGTTGATGGTTCTCTAGAAATTATTACACCAGATCATGAAGATGCTTTGCAAATTTTACGTCATTCATCAGCACATTTGATGGCTAATGCGTTACGTCGTTTATACCCAGATATTCATTTTGGTGTAGGTCCAGCAATTGATAATGGCTTCTATTATGACACAGATACTGAGGCTCCAATTACAGAAGAAGACTTACCAAAAATAGAAGCTGAGATGATGAAAATCGTCAAAGAAAACAATCCGATTGTTCGAAAAGAAGTAACTCGTGAAGAAGCGTTAGAGTTATTTAAATCAGATCCTTATAAAGTAGAATTAATTACAGCCTTACCTGAAGACGAAGCGATTACCGTTTATGATCAAGGTGATTTTGTTGATTTATGTCGTGGCGTACATGTGCCAACAACTGGCCGTATTCAAGTCTTTAAATTACTATCTTTAGCTGGAGCCTATTGGCGTGGAAATTCAAATAATAAAATGATGCAAAGAATCTACGGAACAGCTTTCTTTGATAAAAAAGACTTAAAAGAATTTTTACAAATGCGAGAAGAAGCTAAATTACGTGACCATCGTAAACTAGGAAAAGAATTAGATTTATTTATGACTTCTTCAGATGTTGGATCAGGCTTACCTTTCTGGTTACCAAATGGAGCAACTATCCGTCGTGTGATTGAGCGCTATATTGTTGATCGTGAAGTTAGTTTAGGCTACCAACATGTGTACACACCAATTATGGCCAATGTTGAATTTTATAAAACTTCAGGACACTGGGATCATTATCATGAAGATATGTTCCCACCAATGGATATGGGAGACGGTGAAATGCTTGTCTTACGTCCAATGAATTGCCCACACCATATGATGGTTTATAAAAATGATATTCATAGTTACCGTGAATTACCAATTCGAATCGCTGAATTAGGTATGATGCATCGTTATGAAAAGAGTGGCGCACTATCGGGCTTGCAACGTGTACGTGAAATGACATTAAATGATGGACATACTTTTGTTCGTCCAGATCAAATTCTAGATGAATTTAAACGTACAATGGAATTAATGTTAGCTGTTTATGATGATTTCGATATTACTGATTATCGTTTCCGCTTAAGTTATCGTGATCCAGAAAATACAGATAAATATTTTGATGATGATGCAATGTGGGAAAAAGCTGAAGCTATGTTGAAATCAGCAATGGACGAACTAGGACTTGATTATTTTGAAGCAACTGGTGAAGCAGCCTTTTACGGACCTAAAGTCGATGTTCAAGTGAAAACAGCATTAGGAATTGAAGAAACTTTATCAACTATTCAATTGGATTTCTTATTGCCAGAACGTTTTGATTTAACTTATGTAGGTGAAGATGGTGAAAATACTCATCGCCCAGTTGTTATTCATCGTGGTATTGTTTCGACTATGGAACGTTTTGTTGCATACTTGACTGAAGAATACAAAGGTGCATTCCCAACCTGGTTAGCACCAATGCAAGCAACAATTATTCCTGTAAATATGGATTTACATGCAGACTATGCGTATCAATTGAAAGAGCGTATGACAGCTATGGGAATGCGTGTTGAAGTGGATGATCGCAATGAGAAAATGGGATATAAAATCCGTGCTTCTCAAATGCAAAAAATTCCTTATCAATTAGTTGTAGGGGATAATGAAGTTGAGGAAGCTTCTGTAACAATTCGTAAGTATGGTGAAAAAACAACAACAACAGAAGATTTTAGCATGTTCTTAGATTCAGTTGTTGCTGAAATTAAAAACTTTAGTAAATAAAATAAATAAGAAGAGCACTTGAGCATAAATAATTTGCTTGAGTGCTTCTTTGATTAAAATTATATAAAATCTTAATACTTTTATTAATAATTAGGTATATTAAAAAAGTTACATATATGTTACGATTATTTCTGTTGGGAGTCTATTATGAGTTGGAGTGGAACCATATGAAAATGAAAAATAGTTTAGCAAAGATAGCAGTTAGTTGTATTGTTGGAGGAGTTATTTTTTTAGGATTGATCAGTAATAGTACTGCAGTAGAAAAAAATAAATATAAAAAAATTACATACCCAGAAGTTGGGGCCTTTTTTTTGGAACCACAAACAACGGATACTACAGCTGAAAAACAACTAAATGATTATTTAAATAGACGATTAGTTGACTTGAAAAGTGAAACACGATTAAAAAATTATTTACCAAGAATGACTGCATTCTTATTGAATTATACAAAAGATACAACAAATACAGGAAGCATTACGTATAAAATCGAAGAAAAAAAGATTGTTAAGAGTTTAAAAGTCAATCAAGAACTTGAAACCGTACAACGAAAAGCAGATGTAACGACAATTTCTACCAAAACAGGAAATCCATTGATGCTTCATGAACTATTTAATGATGAAGAAACTGGATACCAAGAAATAAAAACGAAATTAACTAAAAAAGTAGAAGAATCTGTCGGATTATCTGATCAACAGAAGATGGAAATTATGAAACAAGTGAATGAGGTAGGATTTGAAAATACAACCCATTATGGATTATCAAATAATGAACTTATTTTTCAATTTCCAACTGAGCAAGGTATTGAAATAGTTGGTTTTGCTAAAAATCAATTGCGTCGACAATTAAAAGCTGAGTATATGACCGAGGCTTTAAATCAACAAGTAGCAGAAGAAGTCAAACAAGAAGAAGCCATTCGCGCTCAAAAAGAAGCTGAAAGAAAAGCAGCAGAAGAAAGACAAAGAATTATTGAGAGTCAACAAGCTAAACTTCCATCATCAGGAAAAGTCATCGCGCTGACTTTTGATGATGGTCCCGATCCTGCTGTAACGCCAAGAGTTTTAGATTTACTAGCAAAATATAATGCACGGGCAACCTTTTTTGTACTAGGGAAAAATGCAGCAGCTTATCCGAATTTGGTTGTACAAGAAATAAATGCAGGACACGAAATCGGAAATCATAGTTGGAGTCACCCTGATTTAACTGCATTACCTAAAGAGAAAGCATTAAATCAAGTCAATCAAACAAATCAAACGATTCAAGAGTTAACTGGTTATACGACAAACCTATTGCGTCCACCTTATGGAGCAATCACAAATGCTTTAGCCAGTGATGTTAAAATGCCAATTATTGAATGGTCAGTAGATACAATGGATTGGAAGAGTAAAAATGGTACGGCAGTTTATCAAGAAACAATGAAGAATGCCCAAAATGGCTCTATTGTTTTAATGCATGATATTCATCCAACGACAGCTGATGGACTTGAACGTATTTTGAAAGATTTAACGGCACAGGGATATAAATTTGTGACGATTAGTGAATTATTTGGAACCCCAATGCAACCAGGGTTACAGTATTATAGTCGCGGAAGTGTTCGTTAGAGAAAAATATAATAAAAAAGCATATGAAACAATTGACATGTTTACAAAATGATGGTATGATTTAAAAGTTGAGAAAACAAAGCAGAAGCACCCGCTTCTCGCCTAAGTTGACGTTAGAGTCGCTGGGCTAGATAATATAAACGAAGAATTCTTATGCTTTATGCATATGTTCGGATATTTATAGGCGGGTTCAGTCGAACTCGTCTATTTTTCTGCTGTACTTTCTCTCGAATTTAATGGAGGTGAATGACCATAGCAAAAGATATGATGGTAAATGACGGCATTCGTGCACGTGAGTTACGTTTAATTGGCAGCGATGGAGAACAACTTGGAGTGAAAACTAAAAGTGAAGCTCTACAAATTGCTGAAGCAGCTAACTTAGATTTAGTTTTAGTTGCACCAACTGCAAAACCACCAGTTGCTCGTGTCATGGATTACGGTAAATTCCGTTTTGAACAACAGAAAAAAGAACGCGAAGCCCGTAAAAACCAAAAGATCATTAATGTAAAAGAAGTACGTTTGAGTCCTACAATTGATGTAAATGACTTTAATACTAAATTACGTAATGCTCGTAAATTCCTTGAAAAGGGAGATAAAGTTAAAGCTTCGATCCGATTTAAAGGTCGTGCCATTACTCATAAAGAGATTGGACATAAAGTTTTAACTCGATTAGCTGATGAAACTGAAGATCTTGCAACAGTTGAATCAAAACCTAAAATGGATGGACGTAGTATGTTCATGCTTTTAGCACCAAAGAACGATAAGTAATATCGATGGATTTTTAAGGAGGAAATACAAATGCCAAAACAAAAAACACACCGTGGTTCTGCTAAACGTTTTAAAAGAACTGGTGGTGGCGGATTAAAACGTCATCATGCTTTCACAAGCCATATGTTTGCAAACAAATCACAAAAACAAAAACGTAAATTACGTAAAGCTGGTATGGTATCAAAAGGCGATTTCAAACGTATTCGTCAACAATTATCACAAATGAAATAAGCTATTATTGCTTAACTGAGCTAGATTAGGATTGGTTTCAATCAAACTAGCAACTAAAAAATTATTGGATAGACTTTCGATTAAATCGTTAGTTCTTATAAGGAGGAAATTACTATGCCACGTGTAAAAGGTGGAACAGTTACCCGCAAGCGCCGCAAGAAAGTTCTAAAATTATCGAAAGGTTATTATGGAGCTAAAAGTAAATTATTTAAAGTAGCAAATCAACAAGTGATGAAATCTTATCAATATGCTTACAGAGATCGTCGTCAAAAGAAACGTGATTTCCGTAAATTATGGATTGCACGTATCAACGCAGCAGCTCGTATGAATAACATGAGCTACAGTGTATTAATGCACGGTTTAAAATTAGCTGAGATTGATATCAACCGCAAAATGCTAGCTGATATCGCTGTTCATGATGCAGCTGCTTTCACAGCTCTTGCTGAACAAGCTAAAACAGCTTTAGGTAAATAATTTAGTATTACTAATCCCTACTCATTTTTGAGTAGGGATTTTTTTATTCAACTATTTACTTTTTTTTCAATTTTATATAGCCGATAAATACTAGTTGAATGAAGATAAATGATTCTAGCTAAGATGAAAATCGCTGAGTCTTTTTATTTTTTATAAAACAGCATAAATCATGCTACTTTATTATTAAATCTGAAAGAAAATGAAAACAAGCTATCTAAAGCTTTTCGTAGAAAAAGAGTATTGGTTACTTTGTGAAAAAATTAAAAAGCATTTAGAAGCGATTTAACATTTGTTTTTTAGTTTTAACGAGTTTTTACAGATCGAATGTAGAAACGAATAGGGCTCTTTATTTTAACGTAAATCAACAAAAAAAATTTATGAATAGAAAAAATCATACCATATGTAGTTGTCAATAGTGGATAAACAATAAAATATCACTATATATAGTTTGTAAAATAAATGGAAATAGGATAGAATAATTAAGAGATAAGATAAAGGAGTGGAGTTTTAATGGTTGAGTTGACTAGTGATAAATTGGTTAGTGATGAAGATGCTAGTAAAGTATTGAACTTGTTGGTTGTTAAAAGGGATGGACGTTCCGTTCGTTTTGATGATAAAAAAATTTATGAAGCCTTAATGAAAGCAGAAAAAGAAGTGAATGTAGATACGGCTATACAAACAGAAAATGAAATTAAAGAAATCATGGATAAAATTAACCAAGAAATTCTTGCTCGTTTTACAACAGATATCAAAATTTATGAAATTCAAAATATTGTCGAACATATTCTTTTAAGTGAAAAGAAAGTGGAGCTTGCAGATCGCTATATTAATTATCGAGCTACTCGCGATTTTGAACGCGCTCAGTCAACAGATATCAACTTCACAATTGAAAAATTAATTAATAAAGATCGCTCAGTTGTTAATGAAAATGCCAATAAAGATAGCGAAGTTTTTAATACTCAACGTGATTTGACAGCAGGAATTGTTGGGAAATCAATGGGGTTGAAAATGTTGCCTCCTCATGTTGCCAATGCACATCAAAAAGGTGAGATTCATTATCATGACTTAGATTATCAGCCCTATTCACCGATGACAAATTGTTGTTTAATTGATTTTAAAACGATGTTAACCGAAGGCTTTAAAATTGGAAATGCAGAAGTAGAAAGCCCTAAATCTATTCAAACAGCTGCCGCTCAAATGGCACAAATTATTGCCAATGTAGCTTCAAGCCAATATGGTGGTTGCAGTGCAGATCGAATTGATGAAGTTTTAGCGCCATTTGCAGAGTTAAATTATAAAAAACATTTAGCAACTGCAAAAGAATGGATTGACGGCGAAGAACGCCAATTGGCTTTTGCTAAAGAAAAAACAGATAAAGACATTTATGATGCGATGCAAAGTCTAGAGTATGAAATAAACACACTTTATTCTTCGCAAGGACAAACACCTTTTACATCATTAGGATTTGGTTTGGGAACGAGCTGGATTGAGCGTGAAATTCAACAAGCGATTTTAAAAGTACGCATAAAAGGAATTGGAAAAGAACAACGGACTGCTATTTTTCCTAAGCTTATTTTCACGTTGAAGCGTGGAGTGAATTTAAACGAAACAGATCCAAATTATGATTTGAAAAAATTAGCACTAGAATGTGCAACAAAAAGAATGTATCCAGATGTATTAATGTATGACAAACTTGTTGAGTTGACGGGAAGTTTTAAAACGCCGATGGGTTGCCGTTCATTTTTACAAGGATGGCAAGATGAAAATGGTGTTGATGTCAGTTCTGGTCGAATGAATTTAGGTGTTTTAACATTGAATTTACCTAGAATAGCTATGGAAGCTAATGGAGATAAAGAACGCTTTTGGAATCTCTTAAACGAGCGTTTAGACATCTGTAAAGATGGACTAGTTTATCGTGTAGAACGGGTTAAAGAAGCGACGCCAAGTAATGCCCCTATTTTATATATGCATGGTGCTTTTGGTAAACGATTGAATAAAACAGAGTCAGTTAATGAACTCTTTAAAAACCGCAGAGCGACCGTTTCATTAGGCTATATCGGTCTGTATGAAGTTGCAACAGCTTTTTACGGTGGTACATGGGAGCAGAATCAAGAAGCGAAAGAATTTACCTTAGCGATTCTCGAAACTATGAAAAAGAAAACAGATGCTTGGTCAAATAAATATGATTATCATTTTAGTGTCTATGGGACACCAAGTGAAAGTTTAACTGATCGCTTTTGTCGCTTAGATACAGAAAAATTTGGATTAGTTAAAGACATTACAGATAAAGAGTACTATACGAATAGTTACCATTATGATGTTCGAAAAAATCCGACACCTTTTGAGAAACTTGAATTTGAAAAAGACTACCCGCAATTTGCTAGTGGTGGATTTATTCATTACTGTGAGTATCCTAATATGCGTCAAAATCCAAAAGCTTTAGAAGCAGTTTGGGATTTCGCTTATGATAAAATTGGCTATTTAGGAACGAATACACCAATCGATCATTGTTATAAATGTGATTTTGATGGAGATTTCGAGCCTACAGAACGTGGCTTTGAGTGCCCTCAGTGTGGCAATCATGACCCTAAAACTTGTGACGTTGTAAAACGTACGTGCGGCTATTTAGGTAATCCACAAGCTAGACCAATGGTACATGGTCGTCATAAAGAAATATCGTCTCGTGTCAAACATATGAAATAGATAGGTGAGATCAGCTATGCGTAATCCAAAACCGCAAGAATGGCAGTCAGAAAAGCTTTCCAAACAAAAAATTGCCGATTACAAGCCATTTAATTTTGTTGATGGTGAAGGGGTGAGATGTAGTCTCTATGTTAGTGGCTGTTTGTTTGCTTGTGAGGGCTGCTACAATAAAGTCGCTCAGTCTTTTAACTATGGAATTGAGTATACAGTAGAATTAGAAAACCAGATTATTGAAGACTTAAGCCATTCTTATGTGCAAGGCCTAACTTTACTGGGTGGAGAACCTTTTTTAAATACAGAAGTCGCAATCGGTTTAGCCAAAAGAATTCGTCAAGAATATGGAAATACGAAAGATATTTGGTCATGGACAGGCTACCTTTGGGAAGAATTGATGGTAGAAACACCAGATAAATTGGAATTACTTGGGCTAATTGATATTGTTGTAGATGGGCGTTTTGAGCTTGCAAAGAAGGACTTAACTTTGCAATTTAGAGGAAGCTCTAATCAGAGAATTATTGATGTCCAAAAATCATTAGCAACTGAAAAAGTTGTTTTATGGAATCCTGCTCTTTAATAGCGATGTTTAAAAAAAAGATATGAAGCTAGATTTTACTCAGCTTCATATCTTTTTTTATTTATGGTTTAGTTGGAATAAATTGACTCTCTTCAGATTCATCATTGAAGTAAGTTAGAAATGGGAATAGAATTTTGAACGTTGTTCCTTCTCCAACAGTTGATTCAACAAAGAGACGATGACCTAATTTTTCACTTAAATTTTTAGCTAGATAAAGACCTAATCCAGTAGAATGATGGCTTGTATCAACCCGACCATTATAGCCAGTGAAACCTTTATCAAAAATTCTTCGTTGATCTTCCAAAGGAATTCCAATACCCGTATCGGTAATAGTTAACCAGGCACCCAAGTTGTTTTTAGAAAGACCAATTGTGATTGTTCCACCAACAGGGGTGTATTTAATACTATTTGAAAGAATTTGTTCAACGATAAAAATCAGCCATTTTTCATCGGTTAAGACTTTTTGATCTTCCGCATCAAATTCTAAGGTTAAATGGTTTTGAATGAAATATAAAGCATTATCACGAATAACGGTATTAATTATTTTTTCCAAACTATATTCTTGTAGCAAATAGTCGCGTGAAAAGCTATCAATTCGCGAAAAATAGAGTACTTGTTCAACGTAATGATTCATTTTTTTTAATTCATTTTCCAGTTGATACAATTTTCTTTCTGGAATATCGTCCTCTAAGCTTTCAATAATTAGTTTTGTTCCAGCTAGCGGAACCTTGATTTCATGAACCCAACTATCTACAAAATCTTTTTGATCTTGCTGGGCTTTAGTGAGACGGTTGATTTCTTTTTGATGTAGGACAAGAATATCATTAATATAATCTTGAATAAAATGCTGTTCCTCATTCATCGCTCCATCTAAGAATGAAAGTAATCCATCTTCTCCAGTGTCGCGTTTTTCTTCAATTTCACGGTACCATTTAGAATAATAAACATAGAGTCCAGCTAATAAAAATAAAAAGAAAACAGTTAATAGAAGTGAAACGTAAATAAGATTATCTATATTGAATGTTTGATTTGGATCCAGGATTAAAACTAAATTTAAAATACCTAAGCCGATAAACCAAAAGACAATTAAAATCCACTGATCCTTTAAAAACTTAAATCCATTCATTATGTTTCCCTCTCTTTGTATTAAAAGTTTGTGGAGCCGTTTAGGCCTGGCAGAAAAATAGGAAATGGGAGGAATGCCGCTTTTTGTCATTTTTACCATTTCCTATTTTTCCGAAGGACTAGCTTAATTAAGGAATGATATAGCCTTGGCCAATTTTTGTTTCTATATAACCAACTGCTCCAGCTTGATCAATTTTTTTACGCAATCGATTAATATTAACCGTTAACGTATTATCATCCACATAGCGTTCGTCATCCCATAAACCGCGTAAAAGCTTTTCACGACTAATAATTTTTCCATGATTTTTCATTAATAAGTGTAATAATTTATACTCATTTTTACTCAAGTCGATATGTGTATCGTTAACAGTTGCTGAGCCATCTTGTAAGTTTAAAATAACGTTGTTGTGTTGGATAGCATCTGTTGCTTGGTCAGCATAATTATACGTTCTACGCAAAACGGCATTGATTTTAGCAATCAAAACTTCGATTGAAAAGGGTTTATTAATAAAGTCATCGCCACCCATATTCATGGCCATAACCATATCCATATTTGTACTACGACTGGAAATAAATAAAATTGGTACATTTGAAATCTCTCTAATTTTTTGACACCAATAAAACCCATCAAAAACAGGTAAATTTATATCTAGTAGAACCAAATGGGGTTTTTCTTCGATGAAGTCAGTTAAAGTATTGGCAAAATTGGTCGTAGAAAAACAATCAAAATCCCATTTTAGCAAGCTATCAGAAACACTTTCGCGAATCGTTTCATCATCTTCCACAATCATTATTTTAAACATGTCTATTCCCCGTTTCTTTCTATCTCTATCTATCAAATAAGTTCTCTTACTACTATGTTAAACAAAGGAGCGAAAAGATGCAACTATCTCCTTTAAATTTTAGATAATCCTAATTAAGTTTTCTTTCATGACAAAAGTGTAAGAATTTTTAAAGAAATGTAAGGGAATTAACTTTTAGGATTTGAATTTTATTGGTACACTGATAGCATAAGACTCTTAAAGAAAAAGGAGTGAAATGATGAAAAAAATTGTCGAAGTGAACCAACTTAAAAAAACATATGGCAAAAAAGGAAATGTGTATATCGCTTTAGAAAATATTAGTTTTGATATTGAAAAAGGTGAATTTATAGGGATTATGGGCCCAAGTGGGGCAGGTAAATCGACTTTATTAAATATTATGTCGACAATTGATCGTCCAACAACGGGGCATGTGAAAATTGATGGGACAGATGTTACACTGATGAAAGAGAGTCGTTTGAGTCAGTTTAGACGTCATGAATTAGGCTTTATTTTCCAGGATTTTAATTTGATGGATTCCCTGACAGTTAAAGAAAATATCTTACTGCCACTGGCATTAGATAAACAAAAGGTCACTATTATGGAAGAACAAGTCGTGAAAGTTGCAAAAATTTTGGGGATTGAGGAATTGCTAGAGAAATATCCAGCGGAAATATCTATTGGGCAAAAACAACGGGTAGCAGCGGGAAGAGCAATTATTACACAACCTAAGTTAATTTTTGCTGATGAGCCTACAGGAGCACTAGATTCAAAAGCTGCCACAGAATTATTACAGTACTTATCAGAGATTAATCGTTTGGAAGAGACAACTATTTTAATGGTTACACACGATGCTTTTTCAGCAAGTTACTGTAGTCGGATTTTATTTATTAAGGATGGTCTTTTATTTGCTGAAATTGTCCGTAATGGAACTAGAAAGCAATTCTTCCAAAAAATAATTGAAATGCAGGCAACTATTGGTGGAGGCATTAGCCATGACCTTATCTAAGCTAGCTTTTAAAAATATGAAAACACAATTCCGAGATTATTTTGTGTACTTTGTCTCGATGTCTTTTTCAATAATGGTGTATTTTACATTTATTTTGATGGCTTACAGTCCAATTTTAAAAAAAGTTGCAGAGAATAGTATTAAAGTTGATACATTGTTACAAGTCAGCAGTGTGATGATTCTGATATTTGTGGTTTTATTTATGTTTTATTCCAATGCTTTTTTTATTAAAAAACGTAAAAAAGAGATTGGCTTGTATAATTTATTAGGTATGAGAAAGTGGCAAATAGCCCAACTATTTTTTTTAGAAAACCTAATTCTGGGTGCTGGAGCTTTATTGATAGGGATTTTATTAGGTAGTTTATTATCGAAACTATTTGCTATGATTCTATTAGCTGTGATGCGTTTAAAAATCGATTTTCATTTTAATTTCTCGTCTGCAGCCATTAGTCAAACCTGTCTTGTTTTTCTCTTTATTTTTGTTATTGTTGCAATTCAAAACGCTAGCTTGGTTTATCGCTATAAGATCATTGACTTGTTTAAAGCAAGCGGTGTTGGAAATCAAATTCCTAAAGCGACTGTTTTTACACTAATAAGAGGCTTATTAGGTATTTTTTTAATTGGTTTAGGTTATTGGACGGCACTAAATTTAATTTCAATACTAGGATTTTCTAGTTCGTATATTTTTTTAGGCATTGTTTTAAGTATTGTCATTAATACTGTAGTTGGAACTTATTTATTTTTTAATGCTTTTTTAGTTATTTTAATCAAATTTAGCCAACGACAAAAAAAGTTATACTATAGAGGTTTAAATTTATTAATGATTAGTAGCCTTTTGTTTCGCTTAAAAAGAAATGCTAACACACTTGCAACCATCGCTGTTCTAAGTGCTACAACCTTATGTGCAGTTGGCGGGGCAGCAGCTCTTTATACATTTACGGAAGGAACAATTGATTTAACGACATCCTTTGATATTCATTATGAAGCAAGTAATACAAAAGTAAAAAAAATAATAGAAGATACATTAAATGAGTTTCCGAAGTTTAAAATTAGTGAGGAAGCAACGGGTGAATTTAAAGTAATTAGTGGCAAATCTGACAATTCAAAAAAAGAAACTGCTAATTTTTATAGCGTTATTAGCGAATCTGACTATAATAAAATCGTTGGAGTCTCAAATTATGGAAAAAAAATCAACTTAAAGGATTCATCCTCGGGATTTTTAATTAGCCAATATTTTCTTTCAACTATTTTTGATAATCCTATTCAAAAAAAAATTCAGCTAAAGAATCAATCCATAGATGTGACGATTCAAGGTTTTGATGATCATATTCCTTTTGGTACTAGGGCTGTCAATGGAGACGTTCTGGTTGTTACAGATGAATTGTATAAAAAGATAAAAAATCCTGTTGCAACTTTTACTAGACGTGGCATAATGCTGAGCAATTATGCAGACAGCCAAGCTCTTAATAAAACACTTGCCGATAGATTAGAGTCCTACAATAAAAGTGTCTTTCTTGACTCGAAAGAGGAGGATGTTTTCTTTACCCCACGAAATCTTTTCGTTTTGAGACAGCCTTATGAAGCAACGGTCTATTCGTCAGTGGGTTCAATTATGTATGTTGCTATTTTCTTAGGATTGGTATTTATGTTTGCGACTGGCAGTATTATTATGTTAAAACAACTATCCGAAGCTGAAGAAGAGTTGCACCATTATCGTATCTTAAAGAAAATTGGAGTCAGTTCCAAAGAAATTCAAAAATCAATCTATCGACAAACGGCTTTTGTTTTTGCATTTCCAATTATAATAGGATCATTGCATACTTATGTGGCAATCCATGCAATGTCTAAAGTCTTACTCAATACAGATCTATGGTTAGGGTACGTTGCTAGTGCCTGTTTCATATTGATTTATAGTATATTTTATTTGTTTACAGCCAGAGCCTATATAAGAATTGTTAATCGCAAAGTGTAATGTTTGTAATAAAGGGAGCTTTTCCAAAAAAAGTTCCCTTTATTTTTTTGTATTTGTTAAATAATAGTGTTAAATTTTCTGGGATTATTTAATAAGTAGTTTAATTTTCTTCTTAGTTTATCATTTAATTTTATAATTGTGACAAAAAAAATAAAATTAGTAAATCGCTATTTAATAACATTTGCACCAAAAAGAACTACGGTATTTTATTATTCGTGTTAAAAAAAGATTAAAAAAATAAACTTATATGTTGAAATTATTAAAATTAGGTGATAATATGTTAAAAAGAAGTTGTGAAAAGGCAACTACTTAGTTTAAAAAAAAGTGAACCTTTTAAGAAGGTTATGAAGTCGGAGGAATGAAAATGAAAAAAGGTAAATTAGTTAGTTTATTAGGAATTGCTTTAACTTCAACGATAGTTCTTGCAGCTTGTGGAGGCGGTAGTGGCTCTGATAAGGCAAGTGACTCAGCTTCAAAAGACAGCTCAGGTAAAATGGCAAAAAAACAAGAGCTAAACTTAATTGAAAGTGCGGAAATTCCAACAATGGATTCAGTTATGAATACAGATACTGTTGGTTCAATTGTTATGAATAACGTTTTTGAAGGTTTATACCGTCAAGACTTAGATAACAATCCTGTTTTAGGAATGGCAGCAGAAGAGCCAAAAATTAGTGATGATAAATTAACTTATACTTTCAAAATCCGCGATGATGCAAAATGGTCAAACGGAGATCCTGTTACTGCCGGTGATTTTGTTTTCTCTTGGCGTCGTTTAGTAGACCCAACAACAGCAGCACCATATAGCTACATGATGGATGGTGTTATTGCAAATGCTTCTGCTGTAATTGCAGGAGAAAAACAACCTGATGAATTAGGTGTTAAAGCTGTTGATGATAAAACACTAGAAATTCAATTAGAACGTGCAGTTCCATACTTTAAAGGACTATTATCATTAGCAATGTATTACCCACAAAATGAAAAATTTGTAACTGAACAAGGCGAAAAATATGCATCAAATAGTGATGCATTGGTTTATAACGGACCATTTAAATTAGCTGCTTGGGACGGAACTGGTTTATCTTGGGAATATGATAAAAATGATACGTACTGGGATAAAGACACTGTAAAATTAGATAAAATCAATGTCGATGTAGTTAAAGAAACATCAACTGCATTAAACTTATATGATGATGGTCAAATTGACCGTATGGTTTTAACTGGTGAATATGTTCAAACAAGACAAGATGATCCAGATTTGAAAAAATTCCCAACTTCTTCAGTATTCTTCTTGAAATTTAACCAAGAGCGTAACGGAAAAGCAACACCATTAGCAAACGAAAATATTCGTAAAGCTCTTTCAATGGCGTTTGATAAGCAAGCATACGCAGATACTGTTTTACAAAACGGTTCTGTACCGGCTAATGGTTTAGTACCAGCTGGACTTGCAAAAGATCCTAAAAACGATAAAGACTTCCGTAAAGAAAATGGCGATTTATCAAAATATGATGCTAAAAAAGCACAAGAATTTTGGAAAAAAGGTCTGAAAGAACTAGGTGTAGATAAATTAGATTTAGAATTCCTTTCAGATGATACAGAAAATGCAAAACGTTCTTCTGAATTTATGCAAGGTCAATTAGAAGAAAACTTAGATGGACTGAAAATTACTCTTAGAAACGTACCATTTAAAGTTCGTATTGATAACAATGATAAACAAGATTACGATATTCAATTATCTGGTTGGGGTGCAGATTTCTCTGATCCAATTAACTTCTTAGAATTGTTTGAAACTGGAAATGGAAACAATAAATCAGGTTTCTCTAATGAGAAATATGATAGTTTATTAAAAGAAATTTCAACAACAAGCTTAACTGATCCAGAAAAACGTTGGGAACAAATGTTAGAAGCTGAAAAAGTTCTCTTTGATAACGGAGCAATTGCACCAATCTATCAACGTTATTGGGCAGTTTTAGAAAAACCAACTGTTAAAGATATCGGTTACCACTTAGTTGGAGCAGATTACTCTTACAAATGGACGTATTTAGAAGATAAATAAAGATCTAAACTAGGAAGGGCCTAACCGGCTTTTCCTAGTTTTTTTGTCATGTTTCTAGAAGCACAGTATACATCGACCGGAATAATCCCAAACTACTGGTCTATTATGATTCTTTTTGCTTTAGCAACTTAGAAAAAGAAACACATAGCTGTATTTCTTTTTTCTAACAGATTTTAACACTCAACGAACTTTTTTCTGTTTTAAAATAACTTAAATTCACAAAAAAGAGAATCCCATTAAAAAATTTAGAGACATATGAGACATAGATTAGAAAATGATAGAATCAAATTGATAGCTTTTAAATTCAATGATAAACTTCAATTAATTAGTTTGGTAAAAACTATTTAAAAAAGAGCATATAGAATCAACTATGGGAGGTTTTTTTTTGAAAAAAAGTAAAGTAATTGGATTAGCTAGTTTAGCATTGTTTTCAACGATTGTTTTAGCTGCTTGTGGAGGAAACAAAGATAACTCAAGCACAGATTCGGGCTCTAAAACAGCTAATAGTGGTGAGTTAGCAGAAAAACAAGAATTAAATTTAATTGAATCAGCTGAAATTCCAACAATGGACTCAGTTTTAAACACAGATGCGGTAGGTTCAATTGTTATGAATAATGTTTTTGAAGGTTTATACCGTAAAGGGTTAGACGGAGAAAATGTTTTAGGAATGGCGAAAGAAGAACCAACAGTTAGTGAAGATGGTTTAACTTATACATTTAAGCTTAGAGAAGATGCAACATGGTCAAATGGAGATGCTGTAACAGCCAACGATTTTGTGTTCGCTTGGCAAAGAGTAGTTAATCCAGAAACAGCAGCTCAATACTCATACATGATGTCTGGTATTATTGAAAATGCAAGTGAAATTTCAAAAGGGGAAAAACCTGTCACTGATTTAGGGATTAAAGCAATTGATGCTACGACCTTAGAAGTGAAATTAGCTGCAGCAGTTCCTTATTTTAAAGATTTATTAAGTTTAACAATGTATATGCCACAAAATGAAAAATATGTAACTGAAAAAGGCGAAGATTTTGCTAAAAATAGTGAGAACTTAGTTTATAATGGTCCATTTGAGTTAACAGACTGGGATGGAACAGGCTTAAGCTGGTCTTATAAAAAGAATGACAGTTACTGGGATAAAAAAGCAGTTAAGTTAGACCGAATTAATGTTGACGTTGTAAAAGAAACCGGAACAGCCTTAAACTTGTATGATTCAGGAGATATTGATCAAATGAAGCTTTCAGGAGAGTATGTTCAAACGCGTGATGGCGATCCAGATTTAATTAGTATTCCAACGTCATCTGTTTTCTACTTGAAATACAATCAAAAACGTGGCGACAAAGATACTGCTTTAGCAAATGAAAATATCCGTAAAGCTATCTCAATGGCATTTGATAAACAAGCTTATTCAGATACTGTTTTACAAAATGGCTCTATCCCAGCAGATGGGTTAGTACCAGAAGGCCTAGCTAAAGACCCAGAAAATGGGGAAGATTTCCGTAAAGAAAATGGAAACTTATTATCATATAATCAAAAAGAAGCGAAAAAACTTTGGGAAAAAGGTTTGAAAGAAATTGGTACCGACAAAGTTACTTTAGAGATGTTATCGGATGATACAGAAAATGCAAAACGTTCGTTAGAATTTATGCAAAATCAACTTCAAGAAAACTTACCTGGTTTAACGATTAAATTGAAAAATGTACCATTTAAAGTTCGTGTTCAATTAAATAACCAAATGGATTACGATATCCAAGTTGCTGGTTGGGGTGCAGATTATCCAGATCCAATTAATTATTTAGAATTATTTGGAACAGATAACAGTAATAATCGTTCACATTATTCTAATGCTGAATATGATCAATTATTAACTGAAATTGGAACGACTAGTTTAGCCGATCCAGAAAAACGTTGGGATCAAATGTTAGAAGCTGAAAAAATCTTGATGAAAACAGCTGGTATTGGTCCAATGTATCAACGCTACAATGCTGTGTTACAAAAACCGTATATTAAAGACCTTGCTCGCCAAATTGTTGGACCTGAGTATTCGTACAAATGGGCTTATGTTGAAAAACATTAAACTCTAAAATAAAAAAGCTTCAGGAAAATGAAACTCATTTTTCTGAAGCTTTTTCTTTTATTTCATTAATACGCTCATTAGGTAAATGGCTATAAATAAATTGTTTTAATTCCTCATAGTCAGTGTTGGATAAGTTCATTGAAGGACAGTAAAGTAAGTTAGCTTGACTATCATTGATAAAATATAAAATAAAATCAGGCTTAATAATCACTTTTTGAACCATTGACCATTGGACAGTTGTCGGTGGATTTGTACCCATACGTGTTTTAATTTGTTTATTTCCTAATTCGATTTTTCGTGTTAAAGTAAATAATTCTGGATGCATGTCTCCATTATTCTCTAACTTGCGTAAAGCCATTTTTTTAGTCATTTTCTTTAAGAAAAATAAACTGACGAAAAGAGCAAGAGCTAAAATCATTAAAAAAGTTGTAACCCAAGTCAATTGCCAACCTGATTTTGCAGTTAGCTGAAGTAAAAGGGCCAAGGTAATAAAAAAAATGCCAAGAATCAAATTTCGTTGCATCCGAAGCTGTTTTTTAAACTGTTTGGAGTAGTCAAGTATAAATTCTTGTGTAGCCAGATAATCGTTTTTAGAAAGTGTATAAGTTATTTTCATAAAATGCCTCTTTTCTTGTGTCAAAGTTAGTATACCAAAATTAAAAAAAAGAGGCAAAATAGATGTGGTTAAATGAATCTTTTCTGTTTTCATTTAAGCTATGTTGTATAATACTTATATAAACTAAAAAAGGACTGAGTGAGATGAAAGCCATAGAGAGAAGAGAAGCCATAGTGGTTTCTTTAACTAAAAGTAGTCAAGCAATAAGCGCGTCTCAATTAGCTAAAGAATTAAATGTGAGTCGTCAAATTATTGTTGGAGATGTCGCTTTGTTAAGGGCAGAAGGAATGGATATCCTTGCCACACCTCGTGGATATATTATTCCTAAAGCGAGTATTGAAGAGCGGTTTATCGGGCAAATTGCTTGCCAACATACTGAAAAAGAAATGAGAGAAGAACTTTATACGATTGTAGATTATGGTGGAGAGATTGTGAATGTTATTGTCGAGCATGCCTTATATGGTGAATTGATTGGACAATTAACAATCAGATCTCGAAGTGAAGTGGATGATTTTTTTGTTAAAATGTCAGAGAATCAAGCTTTACCACTATCTCATTTAACAAATGGAATTCATTTGCATACAATTGCTTGTAAAGACAAAAAAACATTTTTAAAAATAAAAGCAGAGTTGACTAAATTGGGTATTTTATATCAAAACGAATAAGGTGTCTTGACATCTGAATGGATAACGCTATAATGAATTTATATATGTGTCAAGACATGTGTAAATTCATTTATGTGGAGTGGTTATTTGAAGACAGGGAAAGTTCAGCGCCTGACGATTTCGGCGTTATTAATTGCAGTAGGGATTCTAATCCCGATGTTTAGTCCGGTGAGATTTATGATGGAGCCTGTTTCCTTTACACTAGGAAGTCATGTTGCTATTTTTATTGCCATGTTTATCTCACCTTCAGTTGCGGTGGCAGTTGCATTAGGAACTACTTTTGGATTTTTTATTGGTGGTTTTCCAATTATTATTGTAATGCGAGCGTTGTCTCATGTGCTATTTGCTTTAGTAGGTGCATTAATTTTAAAGAAATACCCAACTATTTTGAAATCGCCTGTTAAATCTCAAATTTTTTCACTTGGAATAGGTATTATTCATGGAGCAGCAGAAGTCGCTGTTGTAGCTGTATTTTATTTTACGGGAAATGCGGCCGGCACATTCTATAGTCAAGGGTTTATGCAATCGATAATCCTGCTTGTCGGAGTGGGTTCGGTTGTTCATAGCATGATTGATTTTGCTTTAAGTTACATTATTTGGCGAGGATTAACCGCAAGAAGAAGTCCATTAACAAATAAATAATTAAGAATTTACTAAATTAATGTATTTTTAAACAAGGATAGAAATAGAACTAAACTTAAAACAGACTATATAAACACTGCCATATAGGGAATAGTTAATTTATGGAATCAAAATATATTCACTTTTTTCAACTAACTAAGCAAAAATAAAAAATAATAAAGCTATCTCCTTACGATTAATTTGGTATAATAATTTTGTCAGTATGATTTTAATTTAAAGGGGTTTAGTTAGTTATGAGCAAAAAAATGAATGGGAAATCAAATTCTCGAGGATTTATAAGAGAGCTTTTTAGTACTCTGATAACTTTAGCTGTGGCATTAACAGTGGTTTTATTATTACGAACATTCATTTTTTCACCGGTTATTGTTAAAGGAGAGTCAATGAGTCCGACGTTAGCTAACAGTGACAGAATTTTGCTCTTGAAAATGGAAAAGGTCAAACGATTTTCGATTGTTACTTTCCCTGCTCCAGATGATCCGAGTCAGAATTATGTGAAACGGGTAATTGGTTTACCTGGAGACAGTATTTCTTATAAAAATGATGTCCTAGAAATCAACGGTAAAGCCTATGAAGAACCCTATCTTGATGAGTATAAAGCTCAGTTACCTGAAAGAACTCTTTTAACAAATGATTTTACTTTAGAACAAATCACGGGTGATGAAGTTATTCCTGAAGGAGAATACCTTGTGTTAGGTGATAACCGACAAAATTCAAAAGATAGCCGAATGATTGGCTACATTAAAGCTGATGACATTCAAGGTGTGGCTGATTATCGCATCTGGCCTATCAAAACATTTGGTCGAATTGATCAATAACTAAAAATTAGATTGTTATTCAAATAGAATAGCACTCTAATTTTTTTGATTTAAAAAAGAAAAAAACCAACTGAATAATCAAGCCGCTTTTCATCATACACAACTTGATTTGGAAATTTTATCGTAGACTACTGTAACTTATTCCATCTTTTTTCATTAAAAATAGTTTGACAAATCATAGGAAATAAATTAAATAGGTGAAATTTCCTTGAAAGTAGCGTATAATAAAGCGAATAAGAAAAGCGGTGGAGTGCTGATTGATTAGTGCTCCTATTTTAATGTTAAGGAGAGCTTATGTTTACTAAATTCAAACCAACGTGGATGGTCGAAGCCATTTATCAAATTACACCAGAACAATTAAAAAAACGCAATTTTAAAGCTGTATTAACAGATTTAGATAATACGCTAATTGCTTGGAACAACCCTGACGGTACAGAAGAATTGTTACTTTGGATTGAAGAAATGAAAAATGCTGGGATCCCAGTTGTCGTGATTTCAAATAACAAAGCAGTACGAATTGAGCGAGTTGTAAATCAATTAGGTTTAAAATATGTACAAAGAGCAATGAAGCCATTAACAAAAGGTTTTAAAGAAGCTCAAAAATTAGTTGATTTGCCTAAAGACCAAATTTTAATGGTTGGTGATCAAATTATGACAGATATTCGTGGGGCAAATGCAGCTGGAATTCAAAATGTTTTAGTCAAGCCAGTTGTAGAATCAGATGCTTGGAATACAAAATTTAATCGTGCAATGGAACGTCGTATTATGAAATATCTATGGAAAAAACATCCTGAAATGAGTTGGAGGAAAACAATCGATGACAACGAATGAAGTTGATTTAAATGAAGAAATCCGCTGTATCGGCTGTGGAGCAGTTATTCAAACAAATGCTCCAGGGGAACTAGGTTATACACCTGTTTCAGCACTTGAAAAAGGATTAGAAAATGGTGAAGTGTACTGTCAACGTTGCTTTAGATTGCGCCATTACAATGAGATTCAAGATGTACAACTAACCGATGATGATTTTTTGAGATTATTAAATGAAATCGGAGCAGAGGACGCGTTGATTGTAAATGTCATTGATATTTTTGATTTCAATGGAAGTTTGATTCCAGGTTTGCATCGCTTTGTTGGCAATAACCCTGTGTTGTTAGTCGGAAATAAAGTTGATTTGCTGCCACATTCATTAAAACGTGGCAAAATGACTCAATGGTTGCGAGAGCGTGCACATGAAGAAGGTTTACGACCTAAAGATGTTATTTTAACCAGTGCAATGAAACCTAAAGAAATGGATGATTTGCTAAAAACCATTGAAAAATATCGTGAAGGTCGTGATGTATTTGTTGTGGGTGTAACAAATGTTGGGAAATCAACATTAATCAACCAAATCATAAAAAATACAGCAGGAGTTGCAGATGTTATTACGACTTCTCAATTTCCAGGGACAACCTTAGATCGAATTGAAATCCCGTTAGATGATGGAAAAAGCTTGATTGATACACCAGGGATCATTCATCGCCATCAAATGGCGCATGTACTAGGTGATAAAGATTTGAAATTAATTGCTCCTAAAAAAGAGATTAAGCCAATGGTCTATCAATTAAACGAAGGTCAAACATTATTTTTTGGTGGTGTGGCTCGTTTTGATTATATTCAAGGTGGCAGACGTTCATTTACATGTTATACTTCTAATGACTTGAAAATTCACCGTACGAAGTTAGAAAAAGCGGATGAACTATACGCAAATCATGTTGGTGAAATGTTGCAACCACCTCGTAAAGATGAGGTTGATAATTTCCCAGAACTTGTCCGTTTTGAATTCTCAGTTAAAGAACGTAGCGATATTGTTTTTGCTGGTCTAGGGTGGGTAACAGTCAATGAACCAGGAGCTGTTGTAGCTGGATGGGCACCAAAAGGTGTGGACGTAGTCATTCGTAAATCATTAATTTAAAAGAAAATAACTACTTGGTTTGAGCTAAGTGGATGGAGTGAAGTATTAAATGAAGTTAACAGGAAAACAAAAAAGATTTTTACGTAGCCAAGCGCACCATTTAACCCCTATTTTTCAAGTTGGTAAAGGTGGATTAAATGACGATATGGTGAAACAAATTGGCGAAGCTGTTGAAAAAAGAGAGCTGATTAAAGTTAGTTTATTACAAAACACAGATGAAGAAGTAGATGATGTTGCCCTTGCTTTAGAAAAAGCCTTAAAAGTTAATGCTGTGCAAGTGATTGGTCGTGTTATTGTCTTATTCAAACCTTCATCACAAGAAAAATATCAACGAATTTCAACGGAATTGCCTCGAGCAAGCCGTTAAATAGTAGTAAAGAGGTTAGGTGATTAATGTGCAAAGTCAAACGAATGTGTTAACTGAAGTAGAATCATTACCAGAAGAGCGAATTCGAGTAGGCATTATTGGTGGAACATTTAACCCACCTCATATTGGTCATTTAGTGATTGCAGACCAAGTTTGCCAACAACTAGGCTTAGATAAAGTTTATTTTATGCCAGATGCTAATCCGCCTCACATTGATAAAAAAGAAGCTATTGCAGCTGAACATCGAGTTGCAATGGTCGAAAAAGCGATTGAAGACAATCCCTTATTTGGATTAGAAAGTTGTGAAATCCAACGTGGTGGTATTAGTTATACTTTTGATACAATGCTAGAATTAACAAAAGCTCATCCCGAAATTGACTATTATTTTATTATTGGTGGTGACATGGTTGATTATTTGCCAAAATGGTATCGAATTGACGAGTTGATTCAAATGGTACAATTTGTAGCAGTAAAAAGACCTAATTACGCCGATAGTAGTCCGTATCCACTTATCTGGGTAGATGTTCCAGCCATGGAAATCAGCTCAACAGGATTACGAAAAAAAATTAAAAATGGCTGTTCAGTTCAGTATTTAATTCCTGATAAAACCTTAGCTTATATTAAGGAAAAGGAGTTGTATCAAAATGACTAAGTCCGATATGGTTTATGGAAATCAGTACTTTCGTTTAGATCGAATTTCATTATTAGAACGTGTTCAGATGCAAATGAGTGAACGCCGTTTTAAACACGTTTTAGGTGTAGAAGAAATGGCCATTGCTTTAGCTGGTCGCTACGGAGCTAGTCTAGAAGCGGCGAGTATTGCTGCCTTGACTCACGACTATGCAAAAGAGCGTGATTCAGATGAGATGCGTGAAATTATTCAGCGTGAAGGGTTTCCTTTAGAGCTTCTAGAGTATGGCAATGAAATTTGGCATGGGCCAGTGGGAGCCTATCTTGTTCAGAAGGAACTTGGGATTGATGATGAAGATATTTTGAATGCCATTCGTCATCATACTGTAGGAGCAAGCGAGATGTCACTTTTAGAAAAAATTATTTATGTAGCAGATTACATTGAGCCAGGAAGAGATTTTCCAGGTGTTGCTGAAGCTAGAAAATTGGCTATCACTGATCTCGATGCTGCTGTTGCTTTTGAAACGAAGCATACGCTACTGTATCTAATTGAAAAAAATGCAAAGATTTGCCCATTAACCATTGCAACCTACAATAGCTGGGTTGTTAAATCATAGGAGGAACTAATTTGACATTATCAAGCGAAGAAGTATTAAAAATTGCCGTAAAGGCAGGAGACGACAAGCGTGCTGAGGATATTATGGCCTTAGATGTACGTACAATTTCAATCTTGGCAGACTATTTTGTCGTTATGCACGGAAATAGTGAAAAACAAGTTGAAGCAATTATGAATGAAGTGATTGACAATGCAGAAGCAGCTCATGTTGAAGTGAAACGAGTTGAAGGACGCGATTCAGCGAAATGGATTTTAATTGATTTAGGTGATGTAGTTGTTCATGTCTTCCATTATTCAGAACGTGCTTTTTACAACTTAGAAAAATTATGGAGTGACGCTCCACTAGTTGATATTAGTGAAATGGTCAGCTAATTATGAGTTATCAAACTTTTGCTCAAGTTTATGATGCAATTATGGATGATTCATTATATGAAGACTGGCTATCCTTCGTTCAACAAGAAATCAAGAACGAGGGACAAAGTCTTCTTGAATTAGCTTGCGGAACAGGTGCTTTAGCTGTGACATTGAAAGAAGCTGGATTTGATGTAACGGGTTTAGACTTATCAGAGAACATGTTAAGTTTAGCGAATGAACGCGCGCTGAAAAAAGGGCTAAAGCTACCTTTATTGGAAGGCAACATGCTTGATTTATCTGAGATAGGTCACTATAAAGTGGTGACTTGTTTTTCCGATTCAATTTGCTATATGCCAGATGACGAAGCTGTTTTAAAAGTTTTCCAAGAAGTTTTTTCAATTTTAGAAAATGGTGGAACATTCCTATTTGATGTCCATTCAACGTACCAAATTGACGAAATTTTTCCAGGTTATATGTATAATGACCAATCCGAAGAAATCAGTTTTTTATGGACGAGCTACGAAGGTGAAAACCCACATAGCATTGAACATGACTTAACCTTTTACGTTTTAAATGCAGAAACATCTTTGTATGAGCGCTTTGATGAACGCCATTACGAGCGAACATACCCAATTGAAGACTTTCTAACCATGTTAAAAGTAGCAGGTTTCAGTCGTGTAAAAGTAACCACAGATTTTGGGAGAGCAGCTGTTACAAAAGAAAGCACAAGATGGTTCTTCACCTGTGAAAAAGATTAAAGATAAAAAGCTCGTTGAGTCGTTTAGGCTCGGGAGAAAAATAGGGGAATTTGATGTGGCGCTTTTTGCCACCTCGAACTTCCATCTTTTTTTCGAAGGTTTGGTCCAAAGAAGCTGGATTAAAAAATTAAATGGTGTTAGTAAGGTTGAAATTAAAAGGCTATGGACTTTGTCCCAGCCTCTTTTTCTTCATTAAAAAATAATACGATTACATACATAAGAAGGAGGGACCTTTTTGGAAGAACAAGCAGTCAAGTTGTTAAATGAAATTTATGGATATTCTGATTTTAGAAATGGTCAAAAAGAAATTATTTCTAAAGTTTTACATGGTCAAGATGCATTAGCGATTATGCCAACAGGTGGAGGTAAATCAATTTGCTATCAAATTCCAGCACTGGTTTTTTCAGGCTTGACTATTGTGATTTCGCCATTGATTTCTTTAATGAAAGATCAAGTTGATGCTTTATTAGAATTAGGAATCCCAGCAGCATATGTCAACAGTACGCTGTCTACAAAAGAAATGAATCAACGTTTACGAGATGCAGCAGACGGAGCATATAAACTATTGTATGTAGCACCAGAACGTTTTCAAACGGAAGAGATTCATTATTTAATGCAATCTGTTCAAGTTGATTTGATTGCCATTGATGAAGCGCATTGTATTTCTCAGTGGGGACATGATTTTAGACCAAGCTACTTAGCTTTGTGCGAAACACTTGCGGGGATGGTTCAACGTCCAACCGTACTAGCATTAACTGCTACTGCAACACCAGTTGTTTCCGAAGATATTATCAAATTGCTTGGAATATCTGAAGAAAATTGTGTCAAAACAGGATTTTCAAGAAAAAATTTAGCTTTTCAAGTTGTCAAAGGTCAAGATCGAAATCGATATCTCTTAGATTATTTAAAGCTAAATGATGGACAATCTGGAATTGTTTATGCAAGTACGAGAAAAGAAGTTGAACGAATTCATCAATTGCTCCTGTCTAAAGGAATCCAATCAGGCATGTATCACGGTGGTATGGGTGAGCAAGTTCGTAATGTAGCCCAAGAAGCTTTTCTATACGATAAAACGACTGTGATGGTGGCGACAAATGCATTTGGGATGGGGATTGATAAAAGTAATGTGCGCTTTGTTATTCACTATCAGATTCCAAAAAATATAGAAGCCTATTATCAAGAAGCCGGTCGTGCGGGTCGGGATGGACTAGATAGTGATGCTATTCTGCTATTTTCTCCCCAAGATATGATGATTCAACAATTTTTTATTGATCAGTCAGAAATGAATGAAGAATTAAAGAAATATGAATATGCCAAATTACGTGAAATGGCTCAGTATGGTTCGACTCAAATGTGTTTACAACGATTTATTGTACGTTATTTTGGGGAAGATTGTCCTGATTGTGGAAGATGTAGCAACTGCTTAGACGATCGTGAAGCAGCAATTATTACTTTAGAAGCTCAAAAAGTGTTATCTTGTGTTAAACGTATGGGAGAAACATTTGGAAAATCGATGATAATGAAGGTTTTAACTGGTTCAAAAGACCAAAAAATTAAGCAGTGGAACTTTGAAGAACTTTCAACTTATGGTTTAATGAAAGGTGTGCCTCAAAAAGAGGTCACACAATTAATTGATTATTTGACAGCTGAAAAATATTTGAGCCCTACAGATGGACAATTCCCCATTTTGAAAGTAACAACTAAAGGCGTTGCAGTTTTAAAAGGTGAAGAAGAAGTAACAAGAAAGCAAGCGAAAGTTGCTGAAAAAGTTGCGGTTGATGATGTTTTATTTGATCAATTACGTGAAGTTCGAAGTCAGTTGGCTAGTGAACACAAAGTTCCCCCTTATATTATTTTTTCAGATGAAACGTTGCGTGAAATGTGCCAAAAATTACCAACAAATGATGAAGAAATGTTAACAGTTAAGGGGATTGGTGAAAATAAGCTTGAAAAATATGGCAATTATTTCTTAGAAATATTGTTGACAGCCAAAACAGTTAAATAAATAGTATGGCTGGGATAAAAAGTTCAAATAGATGGGAGGGTGTATAATTATGAAGAGTTGTGGAGTTATTGTTGAATACAATCCTTTTCATAATGGCCATCGTTACCACATTCAACAGGCGCGTTTAAAAAGTGGAGCTGATGTTGTCATTGCTGTGATGAGTGGCAATTTTTTGCAACGAGGAGAACCCGCATTGCTAGATAAATGGGCAAGAGCTGAAATGGCTTTAGCAGCTGGAATAGATATTGTAGTTGAATTACCAGTTTATTCAAGTGTGCAAGCGGCTGATTACTTTGCAGAAGGGGGAATCGCCTTACTTCATGCTCTTCAGTGTGATAGTTTCTGCTTTGGTTCTGAAAATGGGAAAGAAAAAGATTTTCAACAAGTGGCTAAATGGTTGATTGATGAAAAAGAAGCCTTTGATCTAGCATTCCAAATGGTTAAGAATTCAGGTTCTTCCTATGCGGCTCAAGTTGAAGCTTTATTAAAAGAAGTGTATCCTACTTTAAGTTTAAATCTTAGTGAACCAAATAATGCGTTGGGTTTAAGTTATGCTAAAGCCAATTTAGCCTACCCAAAACCAATGGAGATGTATACAATTAAGCGCGAAAAAGCCGGTTATCATGAGACAACTATCCAAGATCTAGAATTCGCTAGCGCAACCGCTATTCGTAAAAGTTTAATTAAAAAAGAGAGTACGGTTGAATCGGTTATGCCGGCCAGTAGCTTGGAGTTAGTTAATCAGGAAAAATTTGTTAGTTGGGAAAATTATTGGCAGCTGTTACGGTATCAAATTATGGTTAGTACGGTTGATGATTTGCAGCAAATTTACCAAATGAATGAAGGTATTGAATTTCGCTTGAAAGAAAAAGTGAAAGAAGCTGAGACTTTTACTGAATTCATTGGGTTAGTTAAAAATAAGCGTTATACCTGGACAAGGATTCAGAGACTGTGTATCTATATTTTGTTACAATTGAAAAAAACGGATGTTGAAGCTTCTGTAGAGGGGTTAAAAGCTATTCGAGTCTTAGGGTTCACGGAACAAGGTAGAAGCTATTTAAAAGCCAAAAAAACAAAGGTTGAGTTGCCAATTGTAACGAACTTGAATGCAGCCAATAAAAACTTTTTTGACTTAGATATTCGTGCAGGATTTATCTATCAATTAGGAAATCCACACATTTCCCCACAAGATTATCGCAGAAAACCTATTTATCAAATAAAAAGTTAAATTAGATAGGTAACTGAGTAATTAAAAAGATAACGTTTGATTTAAATATAGTAGATAGAAAATTTATAGAAAAAAAGAAACATTCTATAAATAAGTTTTTTTTAATAATTCGCAAGAATGGTGAAAAAGTCTATGAAAGCCATAGATGACTGAGTTTCCCTGTAAGGTAAAATACATTGACAAAGGGGCTTACAACTAGTATAATTACCATTGTTGCTTTAGGAGTGATGGAAAATGAAATGGTCATTAATAGAATTGCAAAAATATCGCAATGAACCGCTACTTTTTTCTGAGACTGTTGAGTTGAAAAAATCATTAATGGAACGTGATTCTGAAATTTTAGACGTTAGCCCTATCAAAATTGATGGAACACTAATCGTTGAAAAAGAAGAAGTTATCGCCCACTTGGTTATTTCACTTGGTTTAACTATGCCCTCAGCAAGATCGTTAAAACCGGTGTTGGTTCCGATGTTAATTGAAGCAAATGAAATTTATGTTCCAAAAAACGTAACAGACTTTGCCGCTAATGAAAGAGAAGAAACGGTTATTTATTTAGATAAAGACCTGATTGACTTGACAGAAGCAGTTGAAGATACGATTCTTTTAAACCTTCCTTTACAGGTTTTTACACCTGAAGAAGAAGCTGAAGATGATATGCCAAGTGGAAACGGTTGGGAAGTTGTTTCAGAAGAAGAATACGTTATGCGTTTGGAAGAGCAAAAATCACAAAGTGTGGATCCTCGTTTTGCTGGTCTAGCTGATTTGTTTTCGGACAACACTGACAACGACCAATAGCAAAATTGGAATAAATCGCTTCTACTCTAACCCTAGGCATAAAGAGAAGCAATTATTATAAGGAGGTGTAGATCATGGCAGTACCAGCTAGAAGAACATCAAAAGCGAAAAAAAATAGACGTCGTACGCATTATAAATTGGAAGTTCCAGGCATGAACCCATGTCCTAACTGTGGCGAACTGAAAAAGAGCCACCACGTATGTCCAGCATGTGGACAATATGACGGTAAAGAAGTAATAAGTAAAGAAGCTTAATACTTAGGAAAAACACCTTTTGAGACCATGGCTCAAAGGTGTTTTTTTGTTCTTTGTTTTGATTGAATAATATCGTTAGTGTTTTCTTATTTTTCATTTCATAGTACAATAAGAGTCGAATATGCAAAAAATAATGTTAGAAAGGGTGGTAGTTGTTGAAAATTCCATTTACAATTGCGGAAATCGCTTTTTATATTGCTCCAGTTTTATTCTTACTTATACTTAAAAGCTTAATTCGTAAACGGTTAATTATCCGACATGTTGCTATTAAGCCACCAGATGTTTTAGTGCCATTTTTATTGATTGGTATTCATATTTTAAGCGAGATGACACTCAAGTTTAGTTTGCTGCCTTATTTTGCTATTTTTATGCTAAGTTTAGGGATTGTGATTGTCTGTTTAATGGCGTATAAAAAAGGCGAAATTTTATTTAGCCGCTTTTTTAAAACATTTTGGCGTTTCTTGTTCTTATTTTCTTTCTTAATGTATTATATTTTAGTCGGATTAAATATTGCGCATCACTTTATTTAGGTAAAAATGAATTAAATAACGGAATTTCAAATAGATTTAGCTAAAAAATGTACTATTTTTAGCTAAATCTATTTTTTTTTGGAATTTTATCTCATTTATAAATATGTATCAAGTTTAAAAAGGGAGCATTGGTATTCTTTTTCATGCTGTATTTGGGAAAATCCCCCACTTTTATTTATCAAATTTTCTTAATGAAATCCTTGGTTTTAATAGAGTTTCTAAGAATTTTATTATTTTTGTCTAAATTTTAGGTTTATAGTGGTGGAAAGTGGGGGGATGTGGTAGACTAAAAATAGTTCTTATAATATGGGGGTGAGTGTAGACATGTTGATGGGTGAATTTAAACATAACATCGATGCTAAAGGTCGATTGATTATGCCAGCAAAATTCCGAGAGGATTTAGGCGAGAAATTTATCATTACTAGAGGGATGGATGGTTGTTTGTTTGGTTACCCACAAAACGAATGGTCTGCACTGGAAGAAAAACTGAAACAACTACCCTTAGCTAAGAAAGACGCTCGTGCTTTTACACGTTTTTTTTACTCAGCTGCTACAGAATGTGAACTTGATAAACAAGGAAGAATAAATATTCCACAAACACTCAGAGAACACGCTGACTTAGAAAAGGTTTGTCATGTTATTGGTGTTTCAGATCGTATCGAGATTTGGAGCCAAGAGCGTTGGACGAAATTTTCTGATGAAGCTGAAGAAAGCTTTGATGATATTGCTGAAAATATGATTGATTTTGGATTTTAAAAAAGGTGGAAATAATATGACAACATTTAATCACGAAACCGTATTGTTACATGAAACAGTTGACGGTTTAGCTCTAAAACCAGATGGCGTATATGTAGATTGTACTCTTGGTGGAGCAGGACATAGTGAATATTTACTTTCACAACTAAGCGAAGAGGGTCATCTTTATGCCTTTGATCAAGATGAACGAGCTTTAGAAAATGCTAAAATACGTTTGGCACCTTTTGTTGAAAAAGGTATGGTTACATTTATCAAATCAAATTTTAGATTTATTAAAGAAGAATTAAATCAAATCGGTATCTTTGAAGTAGACGGTATTCTTTATGATTTAGGTGTTTCTTCCCCACAACTAGACGAGGCTGAACGTGGCTTTAGTTACCATCAAGACGCTCCTTTAGATATGCGAATGGATACACAGGCACCGTTGACAGCCAAAGAAATTGTGAACACATGGAGTTACCATGAGTTGATTCGGATTTTTTATCGGTATGGAGAAGAAAAATTTTCCAAACAAATTGCTCGAAAAATAGAAGCAGCTCGTGAAGTTGCACCAATCGAAACAACTGGTGAACTAGTTGAATTGATTAAAGAGGGAATTCCAGCCCCAGCTAGAAGAAAAGGCGGACACCCTGCTAAGCGTGTTTTCCAAGCAATCCGAATTGCGGTCAATGATGAGTTGTCAGCCGTAGAAGACTCGTTAGAAGCGGCTATTTCATTAATTAAAGTCGGAGGACGAGTGAGTGTGATAACTTTTCATTCATTAGAAGATCGAATTGTAAAATCAATATTTAAAGAACATTCTGCGTTGCCAGAATTGCCACCAGGTTTGCCTGTGATGCCAACTGAATTTCAACCAGAATTGAAATTAGTTAATCGTAAACCAATTATACCGACTGAAGAAGAGTTAGAACAAAACAATCGAGCGCGTAGTGCAAAACTAAGAATTGCAGAAAAACAAAAGGAAAAATAAGGACAAAAATCAAACTGTCAATGAAAGGATGTAAAATATATGGTATTAACAAATAATTTAGCTAGAGAACTTGAAATAGATGTCCCTTTGCGTTCCCCAGAAATCCCAAAAGAGTCGCCGGTACATATGCCAGCACCTCGAAAAGCTGGCGTAACCAAACTTGAGAAGTTAATGCTGATTGTAGTCGGTGTGACTGCATTCATGTTAATGGCAGTCTGTATCTCTCAAGAAATCAGTATCTCATCTAAAAATAGAGGGATCCAAGATACGACAGTTGCTATTTCAGATACAAAAAATGTCAACGACAATTTAGCTCAAGAAATTCAAGAGTTGTCACGTTATGACCGTGTTTATGATATTGCGTTAAAAGCTGATTTAAAAATGAATCAAAACAATGTTAGGAATGTAACAAAATGAAAAAAAATAAAAGCCCTCAAAAAAATAGAAAACAAATAGCTATGATATTATTCTTTTTGACCATTTTTCTATTTGTTGTATTTATTAGCCGTTTTTCCTATGTGATGGTTAAGGGGCAAATTAATGGGGAAGACTTAGCTGAAAAAGTTAATAATCTCTATACAAGAAGTAGTGTACTCAAAGCAAATAGAGGAACCATCTATGATATAGATGGAAAACCCATTGCGATGGATGCTGCTTCTTATTCTTTAGTTGCCGTTTTGACGGATAAGTGGTCGACAAAAGAGAATCCTAACTATGTTAAAGATAAAGAAAAAACGGCGGAAGTGATTTCTCAGAACATCCCTTTAAGTAAAGAAGCCGTACTAGAGATTCTGAATCGAAAAGGTGAAGATGGGAAACCTCTGGCTCAAGTAGAATTTGGTAATGAAGGTAAAGATTTAAGCTATGAAACGAAAGTAACGATTGAAAAAACAAAATTACCAGGCTTAGTATTTACAGAAACGCCTAAACGTTTGTATCCTAATGGTGTTTTTGCTTCTAATTTAGTTGGAATTGCGTCACTTCCTACTAAAACAGATGAAGATACTGCTGATTTTGTACCTGGAACAGAACTTGTAGGTGAAATGGGAATTGAACAAGCTTACAATAAATTGTTAACAGGAACACCAGGTAAATATGAATTCAAAACAGATAATTTTGGTTATGCTTTGCCAAATTCAAAAGTTAAAGAAGTCAAAGCGAAAGACGGATCTGACATGTATTTAACATTGAATAATCGTCTCCAAGTTTATATGGAAAGCAAAGTAGCTGAAATTGCAGCTAAGTATCAACCCGAAACCATGACAGCAACATTGATGAATGCTAAAACAGGTGCTATTATTGCAACGACCCAAAGCCCGACTTTTAATGCAACTACGAAAGAAAATATTGATAAAAGTTGGCGTAATATGCTTGTTGAAGATAGTTTTGAGCCAGGTTCAACAATGAAAGTCTTGACTTTAGGGGCAGCAATTAATGAAGGTGTCTTTAATCCAAATGAAACGTTTCTTTCTGGAACAAAAACGATTGAAGGAGGCCAAATTCGCGACCATAATGGTGGAGTTGGTTGGGGTCATATTTCTTATTTAGAAGGATTACAACGTTCTAGTAACGTGGCTTTCTCTAATTTAGTTGAAAAGATGGGGAATGATACGTGGAAAAAATATATGACGGACTTTGGTCTTGAAAAATCAACAGATTCTGGCTTACCTAATGAAGCTATTGGGAAAATAGGTTTTGATTATCCTTTAGAAAAAGCCAATACTGCCTTTGGACAAGGGTTAACAGTAACTGATTTCCAAATGCTTCAAGCCTTTTCAGCAGTGGCAAACAAAGGCAAGATGATGAAACCTTATTTTGTCGATCGAACTGTGAATCCGAATACTGGTGAAGAAAAAGTAACCCAGCCAACAGTTGTGGGACAACCGATTACAGCTGAAACGGCACAAAAAGAGTTGGAATATCTACAAGAAGTCGTTTATGGAGAAAATGGTACTGGACAAGCCTACAAAATTGATGGTTATAAAATTGCTGCTAAAACAGGAACAGCAGAAATTGTTGACCCTACAACTGGTTTGTATGCAACTGGAGATAACAATTATGTCTTTTCAGTAGTAGGAATGGCACCCGCTGAAGACCCAGAATTAATTATGTACATTACGATGAAGCAACCACAAGTCTATGATGGAACGATAACTGGTGGTGGCATGATTGCAGAAGTCTTTAACCCTGTAATGAAGCGTGCTTTACAATATCAAGAATTAGGAAAACAAGCTGAAATAGAAGAAAATAATCAAGTTGTGATGCCTCGTGTGATGGGGAGTTTGAAAGAAGAAGCCCGCCAAAAATTAGAAGAAAACAAATTGAATGTGACGATTATTGGAAATGGTGATACAATAGTACAGCAAATGCCTTTACCAGATGAACCTGTTTTAGAAGGACAAAGAGCAATGCTGTTAACCAACGGTGCAATGACAATGCCAAATATGACCGGTTGGTCTAAGAATGATGTGTTAAAAGTGTCTGAAATGACCGGACAAAAATTTAAAATTGTGGGAGACGGATTTGTAACAACTCAAAGCTTAGCTGAAAATTCTAGCATGGAAGGCGTTGCAGAGATTGAAGTTACATTAGTTGCCCCATAAGAATAAGAAAAGGTGAAATCAATGAAAGCCAGTAATTTGATTGCAAGTATTCAGTTTAAACGATTATCAAAAGAATTACCAAAAGACTTGGAGATTAATAGCATCACACAAGATACAAGAGAGATTACGGAAGGTTCGTTATTTGTTTGTATTACAGGAGCCTTGTTTGATGGCCATCAATTTGCGCAAGATGCTGTTGAAAAAGGTGCCGTTTTATTAATAGCAGAAAAACCAATAGATGTTTCTGTTCCAGTTATTTATGTGGCCAATGCCAACCGTGCAATGGCTATAGTGGCTGATGCCTTTTATGACCACCCAAGTCAGGATTTTAGAATTATAGGCGTTACAGGTACAAATGGGAAGACAACGATTACTCATTTGATTGATCAAATATTTAGAGATCATCAAGAAGTAACTGGTGTGATTGGTACAATGTATCGTCGTATTGGAAATACAACTTTTGAAACCAAAAATACAACACCAGATAGTTTAACGTTGCAAAAAACATTTGCAGAGATGCGACAAAAAAATGTAACGACATGCGCTATGGAGGTTTCTTCCCATTCATTAGTCCAAGGACGTGTTTGGGGAACAGATTTCGACATCGCTGTATTTACAAATTTAAGTCAAGACCATTTAGAATATCATCATACAATGGAAGAGTACGCTCATGCCAAGAGTTTATTGTTTTCTCAACTAGGGAATATTTACAATCCTGAAAAACCTAAATATGCTATCTTGAATATGGATGATCCAGTGGGGCGTGATTTTAGAAAAATGACTGCTGCCGAAGTTTTAACTTATGGAATAGAAGAAGCTGCTGATTTTAGAGCTAACTCAATTGAAATAACCAATCATGGAACTCGTTTTTTACTAGAATTTAATGGGAAAGAATACCCTGTTCATTTACAATTAGCAGGAAAGTTCAATATTTTGAATGCTTTAGGAGCAATTGGTGCAGCTTATGCAGCTGGGCTTGAATTAGAAACGATCATTTCTTCATTAGAAGGGATTAGTGGTGTTCGTGGCCGTTTTGAACTAGTCAAAGGACCACAAGATTTTGCTGTAGTAGTAGACTATGCTCATACACCAGATGGTTTGTTAAATGTACTAACGACAATCAATGAGTTTAAAACTGGCGATGTATACTGTGTAGTTGGTTGTGGCGGAGATAGAGATAAGACCAAACGTCCAAAAATGGCTCGAATTGCGATGGATTATGCGGATCATGTTATTTTTACTTCCGATAATCCTAGAACTGAAGACCCTAATGAAATTTTAAAAGATGTTGTAGCTGAGCTAGGTAGCGATGAAAGCTATCTACTTGAAGTCGACCGTCGTAAGGCAATTGAGTTAGCGGTGAAAAAAGCGCAGGCAAATGATATTATTTTGATTGCCGGAAAAGGTCACGAGGATTACCAAATTATCGGTACAACAAAACATCATTTTGATGACGTTGAAGAAGCTAAAAAAGCTATTGAAACATTTTATAAGTAAAATTAAAATCAATTAATTTATTTTTAAGAAATCCTTCATAAGAGGAGAACGGCTTAATAAGTATGATATAATTTTTAATTAGGACAAAAAGTTTAATACGTTTATAAAAGCTTAGAAAACCTAGTTATTCAGTATAAAAAGCTAGCAATTTTGTTGCTAGCTTTATTAAAACAATAGGAGCGGTTAAAATGCACTGGACAGAAATGTTAATGCCATTTGTAAGTAGTTTTGCACTTACAATTATGGTTATGCCAATGTTTATTGGCTATTTTAGGATGAAACAAATTGGACAAGTGACTAGAGATGAAGGGCCAAAATGGCATGAAGTGAAAACAGGTACACCAACAATGGGTGGAGTTGTTTTTATTATTGCCACATTGATTACTGCAGTTTGGGTTGGTATTTGGCAAGGAGCATTGACCTTATCTTTAGGATTACTTCTATTTATTCTGGCTTTATACGGAGTGCTAGGCTTTTTAGATGATTTTATCAAAGTATTTAAAAAAAGAAATTTAGGTTTGACATCTAAACAAAAACTAATCGGTCAAATCATAGGTGGTATTATCTTTTTTATTGTTTTTAAATATGAAGGTTTAGCCACTAAAATTGCTTTCCCGTTTATTGGTTCAATTGATATTGGCTGGTTATATGGTATATTTGTTATTTTTTGGTTAGTCGGATTTTCTAATGCAGTTAATTTAACAGATGGTTTAGATGGATTAGTTGCTGGGACGGCAAGCATTGCGTATGGTACTTATGCAGTAATAGCATGGCATCAACAACAAACAGATATCTTAATTTTTTGTGTAACAATTGTTGGTGGTTTAGTTGGATTCTTTTTCTTCAATAAAAAGCCAGCTAAAATATTTATGGGAGATGTTGGTTCTTTAGCTTTAGGCGGTGGTTTAGCGGCCGTTTCTATTTTATTGCACCAAGAATGGTCTCTACTTTTAATTGGTTTAATTTTTGTGATTGAAACCGCCAGTGTGATGATTCAAGTAACATCATTTAAATTGACGGGTAAACGAGTCTTTAAAATGAGCCCTATTCACCATCACTTTGAAATGAGTGGTTGGAGCGAATGGCGCGTTGTTTTAACATTCTGGTCAGTTGGTTTACTTGCAGCAATTGTTGCATTACTAGTCATTCTTTAAGAAGAGGGGTAGAGACGTTGAAAAAAATTACTACGTATGAAAATAAAAAAGTTTTAGTTGTTGGTTTAGCTTTAAGTGGGGTAAATGCAGCAAAATTATTACACGAATTAGGTGCATTGGTTACAGTAAATGATTATAAAAGTTTTGAAGAAAATCCTGAAGCACAAGAATTGTTGGAATCAGGAATTCGCGTTGTAACAGGAGGTCATCCCGTTGAATTACTGGATGAAGACTTTGAATTGGTTGTGAAGAATCCAGGAATTATGTACAACAATCCAATTGTCCAAAGAGCGGTTGAAAAAGGAATTCCAGTCATTACTGAGGTAGAGTTAGCCTATGAAGTTTCTGAAAGCCAAATGATTGGAATTACTGGTACAAATGGAAAAACAACGACAACAACAATGATTGCTGAAATTTTAAATTTTAATCGTAAAAAAGGTCATGCTTATGTTGCTGGAAATATAGGAATGCCAGCTAGTTTAGTGGCGCAAACAACAACACCAGAAGATGAAATCATTATTGAACTTTCAAGCTTTCAACTAATGGGTATTACAAAAATGAAGCCAAGTATTGCGGTGATTACAAATATTTTTGAAGCGCATATTGACTACCATGGAACGCGTGAAGAATACGTGGCTGCTAAATGGCGGATCACTGAAAATCAAACTGAAGAAGACTATTTAATTTTAAATTGGGATCAAGAAGAGTTAAGAGAGTTGGCAAAAACTAGTAAAGCGAAAATTATTCCATTTTCTAGAAAAGAAGTCTTAGCTAATGGTGCCTATTTAAAAGGCGATATGATTTATTATCAGGATGAAGAAATTATGGATAAAAAAGCGATTCTGATTCCTGGTGAGCATAATGTTGAGAATGCTCTTGCAGCAATTGCAGTAGCAAAACTACTAGGTCAAAGTAATGAGAATATCGTTGGTCTATTGACTACATTTGCTGGAGTAAAACATAGAACTCAATTCGTAACAGAGTACAAAACACGAAAATTCTATAATGATTCTAAAGCAACAAATATTTTAGCTACAGAAAATGCGTTAAAAGGTTTTACAGACCCAGTCATTTTATTAGCAGGCGGATTGGACCGTGGAAATGGATTTGATGAGTTGATTCCTGCCTTACGTAACGTTCAAGCGTTAATTGTATTTGGTGAGACAGCGGCTAAATTAGAAGAAGCTGGAAAAGCTGCAGGCGCAAAAGAAATTCATGTCGTACAAAATGTTGAAGCAGCAGTTCCGGTTGCTTATGAGTTGAGTACAGAAAAATCTGTTATTTTACTTTCACCTGCTTGTGCAAGTTGGGATCAATACCGTAGCTTTGAAGTTCGTGGAGATGTATATATCAAAGCAATTGAGCAATTGATTAGTGATTTAAAAGAACAGGAGGAGTAGTTTTTTTATAAAAACTACGGCTAAATTATGAAAATTATTTTATCAGGTGGTGGAACTGGTGGACACATTTATCCAGCACTTGCCTTAATTAGACGATTAAAAGAAGTCAATCCTAGTGTTGAAATTATGTACATTGGAACTGAAAAAGGCTTAGAAAAAAAATTGGTTGAAAAAGCTGGTATTGCATTTAAATCAGTTGAAATTCAAGGTTTTAAACGTTCGCTTTCATGGTCAAATGTTAAAACGATTCAACTTTTTTTCAAAAGTGTCGCTGATTCAAAAAAACTTGTAAAAGAGTTTAAACCAGATGTTGTAATTGGTACAGGTGGCTATGTTTGTGGTCCAGTAGTTTATGCAGCAGCTAAACTAGGTGTTCCAACTATTATCCATGAGCAAAACAGTGTTGCAGGAGTAACCAATAAATTTTTAAGTAAATTTGTGTCAAAAATCGCACTATGTTTTGAAGAAGCGCGTGGAGAATTTCCTAAAGTACCAGAAAAAGTTGTTTTGACAGGGAATCCTAGAGGCCAAGAAATGTTGGCTGTCGTTAAGTCTGACATTTTAGCTGAATACGATTTAAATCCTGAGCTACCTACATTGTTGATTTTTGGTGGAAGCCGAGGTGCGCGACGAATTAATGAAGCTTTTATTGAAGCCTTGCCACAACTAGTTGGAAAAGATTTTCAGATTCTATTTGCAACTGGTGAAGTTCACTATCAAAAAATTAGTAATGAACTGACTATATTAGATGTTAAAAATAACAATATATCTGTGGTGCCGTATATTTATAATATGCCTGAAGTTTTTGCCAATGTGTCATTAGTGATGGCCCGTAGCGGAGCGACTAGTTTAGCCGAATTAACTGCGCTAGGATTACCAAGTATCTTGATCCCTAGTCCGTATGTTACAAATGATCACCAAACTAGAAATGCAGAAAGTTTAACTCATAATGGAGCAGCTGTTATGGTACCAGATGCTGAGTTAACAGGAGATCGATTGATTAAAGAAGTCGATCGACTGATGACAGATACTCTTGCTAGAAATAAAATGGCAGAAGCGGCTAAAAAAATGGGTATAACAGATGCAAGTGACCGAATAATTGCGTTGATTAGCGAAGTAGTATAAACTATAAAAATAACATTGATTGGAGTGAGGCTGAATGGCAAATTGGAATAAAAGACGTCCGTATCAAAAAGAGTCAAAACAGTCTCCTCAGTCGATGACACCTTGGGAAAAAATGCAACAAGCGTCAAACGGGAATAGTGTGGAGCAAGAAGTTCAACCCAAAAATCAACCTAAAAAGAAAAAACGTGAGAAAAAAGTTGTTTCGATGGAAGATAAACTGCCTCGTTTAAAAGAGTTAAGACGAAAAAAAATGTATCGACGTTTATACACGTTAATTTTTTTATTTTCTTTTGCAATTTTTTTGATTGTGTATTTTATTTCTCCCTTCAGCCGAATTGAAACAATCTCGGTTGTTGGAGCAAATGAAGTCACAGATCAAGCCGTTATTGATGCGAGTCGATTGAAGTCAGGCGATTCATTATGGTCCAATTTTTTTGAGCGAAAAAAAATTGCTCAAAAAATTGAAAATCAGTTGGAGCAAGTCAAATCAGCAACCCTCCAATTTGATGGATTAAATAGTTTTAAAATTGCCGTTAAGGAATACAAAACGGTGGCTTATTTAGCTAAAGATAATGAGTATCATAATATTTTAGAAAATGGCAAAATTGTAAAGGAAAGTCGAAAAGTATCAATTGGAAATCCACCGATTTTTGTCGACTTTAAAGAAGGTCCAGCATTGGATGAAATGATTTTACAATATAGTCAATTAAGTACAAATATCAAAAATAGCATTTCAGAAATTCAATTTACCCAAAGTGATTCAGATGATTATTTAATTACATTGAATATGAATGATGGAAATCAAGTTGTTGCAAGTATTCCAAGTTTTGCAGAACAAATGGCCTATTACCCAGATGCTGTTAAAAAAACTGATGGACAGAAGGGTATTATTAACATGGAAGTTGGAATTTTTTTCAAGGCTTTTGAAGAAAAAGCGAAATAAAATCGTTGTAAATGAAAAAACAAGGGGAACAAAGAAAAAAAACGGTTAAATGCTTCGTAAAATAGCCGTAGATATGGTAAAATTAAAATTATCTATAAAGAATTTATAACTTAAACATTTAAATACGTGAATGGAGGTTTCAATGAATGGGAAATACAGGGATTTATGTGAGTCTAGATATTGGAACCACTTCAATAAAAGTAGTTGTAGCTGAATTTGTGAATGGTCAAATGAATATTATTGGTGTTGGAAATGAAAAATCTGAAGGCTTAAGCCGCGGGATTATTGTTGATATTGATCAAACAGTTGATTCAATCAAAAAAGCGATTAAACAGGCGGAAGAAAAAGCCAATATTGATATCAGAAATGTCATCGTAGGTATTCCAGCAAATAATGTCAAAATTGAGCCTTGTCACGGTATGATTGCTGTATCTGGTGATAATCGTGAAATTACTGAAATTGATGTGGAAAATGTTATGGCTGCAGCGATGGTTAAATCTGTTCCACCTGAAAGAGAAATTATTGCTGTTATTCCAGAAGAATTTGTCGTAGATGGTTTTTCTGAAATACGTGACCCAAGAGGCATGATTGGTGTGCGACTAGAAATGCATGCAACGATGATAACTGGACCTAAAACTATTTTACATAACACTAAACGTTGTGTCGAAAAAGCAGGTTTACAAATCGAAGAAGTTGTTTTACAACCGCTAGCAATTAGCAGTGCAGCAATGACGAAGGAAGAAGCAAAATTTGGTACTATTTTAATCGATCTAGGTGGTGGTCAATCGACTGCCGCAGTTATGCATGATAATCAATTGAAATTTACCTTTGTTGATCCTGAAGGTGGCGAGTATGTATCAAAAGATATTTCAGTTATTTTGAATACATCATTCGATAGTGCTGAACGAATTAAACGCGAGTATGGTTTTGCTTTACCAGAAGAAACTTCGCCAGACGAATATTTCCCAGTAGATGTTATTGGTAAAAATGAACCAGTGCGCATTGATGAGCAATATTTATCTGAGATTATTGAAGCTCGTCAACTGCAAATATTTGATAAAATTAAAGCTGAATTAGATGCAGTTGGAGCAAGAGAATTACCAGGCGGTATTGTGATAACCGGTGGGGCAGCAGCTTTACCAGGTTTAATAGAATTAGCAAAAGATGTTTTTGAAATCAATGTTAATTTATACGTACCTGATCAAATGGGAATGAGGTTTCCAACATTTTCAACTGGGATTGGTTTGATTGAGTATGTAGCCAATCTAGATGAAATTCATGCGATTGCTAAAGGTCGTGGGAAAGGAAGCACATACACCTCGGCTCAACCGCAAAAGCAAACTAGTCATGTTGAATATGAAACAGAAGAGGTAGTAAAAGAAAAACCTGTTAAGAAGCCTAAGAATGAAGAAGATAAATTTACAAATAAAGCAAAAAATTTCTTTACAAACTTTTTTGATTAATTTAAAAAAATAAATAATTTAAATAAAAAAGCAGGACTTGCCCCGTTAGAAATAAACGGCCAATGAGCTTTTAAATTAAGCTAGTTCTGAGGAGCTAGCTTCTAGGAGGAAATAGGATGGAATTAGAATTTGATTCAAACTTAAATGGAGCTGTAATTAAAGTTATTGGTGTCGGTGGAGCTGGTAATAATGCAGTTAACCGTATGATTGATGAAGGCGTTAAAGGGGTAGAATTTATCGTAGCCAACACAGATATTCAAGCTCTACAAAGCTCAAATGCAGAAATTAAAATTCAATTAGGACCTAAATTAACAAGAGGATTAGGTGCTGGTTCAAATCCTGATATTGGTCGTAAAGCCGCTGAAGAAAGTGAAGAGCAAATTGCAGAAGCGTTACGTGGAGCAGATATGATCTTTGTTACAGCTGGTATGGGTGGTGGAACGGGTACTGGAGCTGCTCCAGTAGTTGCTCGAATTGCTAAAGAACAAAGTGCTTTAACAGTTGGAGTTATTACACGTCCATTTACCTTTGAAGGACCTAAACGTGGTCGTTTTGCTGCAGAGGGTGTTTCTGAAATGAAGGATCATGTTGATACATTAGTGATTATTTCAAACAATCGTTTGTTAGAAATCGTTGATAAGAAAACACCAATGCTAGAAGCATTCCATGAAGCTGATAATGTTTTACGTCAAGGGGTTCAAGGAATCTCAGATTTAATTACAGCACCAGGCTATGTAAACTTAGATTTTGCAGATGTTAAAACAGTAATGGAAAATCAAGGTTCAGCTCTAATGGGTATTGGGATGGCAAGTGGTGAAAATCGTACGGCTGAAGCAACTAAAAAAGCTATTTCTTCTCCATTATTAGAAGTATCAATTGATGGCGCAGAACAAGTCTTGTTAAATATCACAGGTGGACCAGATTTAACTTTATTCGAAGCACAAGATGCATCTGATATTGTTTCAGCTGCTTCAACAACTGAAGTAAATATTATTTTTGGAACATCTATCAACGAAAATCTTGGCGATGAAGTGATTGTAACAGTTATTGCAACAGGTATTGATGCTCGTAAAGGTCAACAAGCGCAAGGTGGAACGAATCGTAGTCGTGGCTTTGCTAATAGCGAAGATACAGCTTTTAGTCGTCAAACAGAAGCTCCAGCAACGAATCAACAACCACCACAAGCTAAAACAGAAAAAGATCCATTTGGCGATTGGGATATTCGTAGAGAACCTAATGTACGTGAAAATTCGAACTTCCAGCGTGAAGATACATCATCTGAAAAAGCTGAATTTGATGTTTTCAAACGTGACTCAGCAGCAGAAAAAGGGCATAGCAATGATGAGGACAGTTTGGATACACCGCCATTCTTTAGAAGACGCCGTAAATAAATGACGATTAAAGAAAACTTACAACAAGTTGAAGAAACGCTTAATCTTTCTTTAACTCATGCCCAACGTCAACCAGAAGCGGCAACATTAATTGCTGTTACTAAAGCTGTAAGTAATGAAGAAACAGCTGAAATCTATCATTTAGGGATAAAGAATTTAGCTGAGAATCGGCCAGAAGGTTTGATTGCGAAACAAGATTTTTTACATGAAAAAGATATTATTTGGCATTATATTGGTAATTTACAATCTAGAAAAGTCAAGCAAGTGATTAATCGAATTGACTATTTTCATAGCTTAGATCGTCTGACTTTAGCTAGTGAGATTGAAAAGCGAGCAGATCATCAAATTGCGTGTTTTGTGCAAGTTAATGTTAGTAAAGAAGAGTCAAAGCATGGGATTTCGCCAGCAGAATTAACAGAATTTATTGCTGAACTAGCGAATTACTCAAAGATTCAAGTGATTGGATTAATGACGATGGCGCCATTAGGAGCCAATGAAGCTGAAATCAGACATTATTTTTCAGAGTTGCGCATTTTACAAGCAGAAATAGCCAGTAAAAAAATTCCCTATGCTCCTTGTACTGAGTTGAGTATGGGAATGAGTAACGATTATCAATTGGCAGTAGAAGAAGGGGCCACTTTTATCCGAGTCGGTTCACTATTGTTTAAATAAAAATTTGAAGGAGGGTTATTATGAGTATGTTAAGTAATGTATCCAAGTTTTTTGGATTAGATGAAGAAGATGATTACGATTATGAAGAATACGAAGTTCCTGAGGAAGCTCCCAAAGCAGTAAATACTCAGCCTAAAGCTCAAGTGAAAACATTTAACGAAGCAAGGCAAGCAGCGCCAACAACTAATCGTGTTCCGAATCAAAAAAATAGTAAGGTGGTTGCTATGAATCAATCTACTATTCCGCAACAATCAAAAATCGTTGTTTTTGAACCTAGAGTCTATTCAGAAGTACAAGAAGTCGCTGATTTGTTAATTAGTAACCAATCGGTTGTTTTAAACTTTAATAGAATTGAAGAAGATCAAGCTAAACGTATCGTTGATTTCTTAACGGGCACGATTTATGCGATTAATGGGGATATTCAACGAATCGGTGACGAAATTTTCCTATGTACTCCAAACAATGTAGAAATTGATGGTATGCTAACAGAAATGATGCGCGACAAAGAGTTTTATTAGAAACGAGGTGTTTGGATTACATGTTTGAATTATATCTTATATTGGCACGTTTAATTAATATCTATCAAGGTGTCATGGTTGTCTATATTTTATTATCTTGGTTACCAGGAGCTTATGATTCCAAATTAGGTGTAGTGCTAGCTAAAATTTGTGAACCATATTTATCAGTGTTCCGTAGAATCATTCCTTCTTTAGGAGGAATTGATTTTTCACCTATCTTAGCATTTTTCGTATTAGGTCTTGCACAACAAGGATTAAGAGTTATTTTATTAGGAATGTAGTCCAATAAGTAAAAAAAATAAGTTAGTAAAGGGGTAAGCAGGATGATTGAAAATGTCTATCAACATTTTAGAAAAGAAGAGCGCCCCTTTATTGACGCTTTGAGCGAATGGATTACAGAGGTTGAGGATCAGTATACTCCCTATCTAACTGATTTTTTAGATCCAAGACAGATGTATATTGTTGAATCATTAGTAGGAAAACGTGATTTAAAACTTTATTATTTTGGTGGGTATGAAGCAGCAGAGAGGAAACGTGTTTTCATCTGTCCCGATTACTATACACCAACCCAAGAAGAGTTTAAAATTGATATTTGTGAAATACGATATCCTACGAAGTTTGCCAAATTATCTCATAGTAAAATTCTAGGGACGTTGATGTCTGTTGGAGTGAAGCGTGAATACTTTGGTGATATTGTCTTTGATGGAGAGCGTTGGCAATTTTTTGTGGATGTAGGAATGAAAAATTATGTTGAAAACCAAGTCGACAAAATCGGAAATGTCAGTGTTCGAATTGAAACAAGAGATTATACAGAAATTATCACACCAATTGATGATTGGACATTGGTTCAAGATACGGTTTCATCAATGAGATTAGATGCAATTATTGCAAGTATTTTTAAAATTTCAAGACAGCGTGCAAAACAGTTGATTGAAGCTGGAAAAGTTAAGTTGAATTGGGCAGAACAATTGCGTCCTGATTTTGAATTAGGACTACTAGATATAGTGTCTGTTCGAGGATATGGTCGAATTCAGATTAAAGAAATAGAAGGCAAGACAAAAAAAGATAAATGGCGAATTCAATTTGGTGTGCTCTTCAAATAAAATTAAAGGACTTTCCTTGTAGAATTCGGCTTAGTGCTTTATAATAAAGGAACAAACAACAAAAAATTGATGTGTGGAGGTGTCTTATATGGTATTAACTCCGTTAGATATACATAACAAGGAGTTCCCTGTCAAGATGCGCGGTTATGATCAAGACGAAGTCAATGATTATTTAGATCAAATCATTAAAGACTACGAAATGGTTTTAAAAGATAAACGTGAATTGGAAAAGAAATTGAAGTTCAGTGAAGAGAAGGTTGAGCATTTTAACAATTTACAAGATGCTTTAAACAAATCAATCATTGTAGCTCAAGAAGCAGCGGACCGTGTTAGAGAAAATGCAAACAAAGAGTCACGTATGATTATTATGGAAGCTGAGAAAAATGCTGATCGTTTACTTGACGAAGCAGTAACCAAAGCCCGTAAAATTACATTAGAAACAGATACATTGAAAAAAGAAAGTCGCGTCTTCAAACAAAGATTGCAACTTTTAATTGAATCTCAGTTAGAAATGGTAAAAAATAAAGAGTGGGATGAGTTATTACAAGCTACTTCTTTAGAAACCATTGAAATTCCAACATTAAAAGATGTCTTATCAGGTTTACCAAGTAACACTGAAGATGATTTAGTGATTGAAGATGAGATCAATGAATTATCAAGTATCGACAGTTATGATGATGAAAAAGAAGAAGAAGACGATAAATTTCATTTAGAAGGTACATTAGCAGCAATAGAATTACCTGAAGATAAAGACTAAAAAAATAACTTAAAGCAATGATTAGAACAGAAAAACGATTAAATACTATCAAGCGAGCCGGCACCTAGTGAAAGACCGGTTAGTCCCTTTAATTTGTTAGATCCTCTATGAGTGTTGAATTGAAAGCAGTAAATTCAACCGTTTGATTGGCGTTAACAATTACTTGAGAAAAAGAAGCAATTCTTTTGAAACTTGGGTGGTACCACGAAGACTTCGTCCCTATACTTATAGGGGCGGAGTCTTTTTGCCATGGCTCTCAGCGCTTCAGCGCATAGAGCCATGGTATGCATCGGTCTGTAAAGACCGATGAAATCCTATAATTGTTCTTAAACTTTTTAGGCTAGCACAGTATGTCTGAAAGGCCTAAATGAGTGTTAAATTAGAAATAAAAGCTTTTGAGACAAGGTCGGTACAAAGGATCAAAATCGTCCTGATGGCCGCTTTGTACCATTTCGCTAAAGGGTGAAACCCTTAAGCTCAGTGGCAAGCTCAATGGCACTGGCAAGATTTAAAAACTATAATAAAAACAAGACATTTGATATAAGGGTGGGAACAAATGAATCAAAGTCGCCTTAGCAGTCGCTTTGTACAAATTCGCTAAAGGGTAAACCCTTAACCTCATTAGCAACAAAGGAGTTTTATCCCTATGAAAATGAAAGAAACGTTACAATTGGGTCAAACAGAGTTCCCAATGCGTGGTAATTTACCAGTTAGAGAAGAACAATGGCAAGCAGATTGGAAGACGGTTGATATGTATGGTCAACGTCAAAAATTAAATGAAGGCAAACCAACTTTTGTTTTACATGATGGACCTCCGTTTGCAAATGGAAATATCCACATGGGTCATGCCCTGAATAAAATTAGTAAAGATATCATCGTTCGTTATAAATCAATGTCAGGCTACCGTTCTCCTTATGTACCAGGATGGGATACTCACGGACTACCAATTGAACAGGTTTTAACGAATAAAGGAATTAAACGTAAGGAAATGTCTTTAGCTGATTATCGTCGTTTATGTGAAGAATATGCACTTGAGCAAGTAAATATTCAACGTGAAGACTTTAAACGCTTAGGCGTTGCTGGAGAGTGGGATAATCCTTATATTACTCTTAATCCAGATTATGAAGCAGCACAAATTCGTGTTTTTGGAAAAATGGCAGAAAAAGGGTATATTTATAAAGGCTTAAAACCTATCTATTGGTCTCCATCTAGTGAATCATCATTAGCTGAAGCTGAAATTGAATACAAAGATGTAAAATCTGCTTCTATTTATGTAGCATTTAAAGTTGTTGATGGCAAAGGCTTATTAGATAATGATACGTCATTCGTGATTTGGACAACGACACCTTGGACGATTCCAGCTAACTTAGGTATCACGGTCAATGCAGATTACAGTTATGTTGTTATTGAAGCAGACGGTGCCAAATTCGTAGTAGCTAAAGATTTGTTAGAAAAGGTTTCAAGTGAAATCGGTTGGGAAAATGTGACTGTTTTAAATGAATTAAAAGGGTCTGAATTAGAATATATGACTGCACAACATCCTCTTTATGAACGCACATCATTACTAATGGTTGGCGATCATGTAACCTTGGATGCCGGAACTGGACTTGTTCATACGGCTCCTGGACATGGGGACGATGATTTTATTGTTGGACAAAAATATAAATTAAATGTATTGTCTCCAGTTGATTCAAAAGGGGTCTTTACAGATGAAGCACCAGGATTTGAAGGTGTATTTTATGATAAAGGGAACAAATTAATTACAGAAGCTTTAAATGAAAAAGGCGCATTGTTAAAACTTGATTTCTTTACTCATAGCTATCCACATGACTGGCGTTCTAAAAAACCTGTTATTTTCCGTGCGACTCCACAATGGTTTGCTTCGATTCAAGATTTCCGTGGTGAAATTTTAGAAGCTGTTGAAGGCGTTGAATGGGTTCAAAAATGGGGGAAAACACGTCTTTATAACATGGTTCGTGATCGCGGAGATTGGGTCATTTCAAGACAAAGAGCTTGGGGAGTTCCATTGCCAATTTTTTATGGTGAAAATGGCGAGCCAATTATTACACCAGAAACAATTGAACATGTAGCTAATTTATTTGCTGAATTTGGTTCAACAGTTTGGTTTGAAAGAGAAGCTAAGGATTTATTACCAGAAGGCTTCACTCATGAGTTTAGCCCAAATGGAATCTTTACAAAAGAAATGGATATTATGGATGTCTGGTTTGATTCAGGATCTTCTCATCAAGCTGTATTAGCTGCTAGAGAAAACCTAACTTACCCAGCTGATATGTATTTAGAAGGTTCTGACCAATATCGTGGCTGGTTTAACTCAAGTATTACAACAAGTGTTGCGATTAATGGGATTGCACCATACAAAACAGTTCTGTCACAAGGAATGGTTTTAGATGGTGAAGGACGTAAAATGAGTAAATCATTAGGTAACACTATTTTGCCAAGTAAAGTAATTAAGCAAATGGGTGCAGATATTATTCGCCTTTGGGTATCAAGCGTTGATGCTCAATCAGATGTCCGTGTCAGTGATGAAATTTTGAAACAAGTTTCAGAAGTTTATCGTAAAATTCGTAATACGATGCGTTTCTTATTAGCAAACACGTCAGACTTTAAACCAGCAGAACATGGAATTAAATATGATGACTTACGTTCTGTCGATAAATATTTATTGATCCGTTTAAACCAGCTTGTTGGTGCTGTTGAAGAAAATTATGAAAACTATGATTTCTCTTCAAACTATCAATTAATCAATAATTTCTGTACAGTTGACCTGTCTCAATTTTATCTAGATTTTGCTAAGGATGTTGTTTATATTGAAGCTGAGAATGCTTATGAACGTCGTGCTATGCAAACTGTATTCTATGAAGTTTTAGAAAAAATGACGAAATTATTAACACCAATCTTACCGCACACAGCTGAGGAAATCTGGAACTTCTTAGATGAAGAAGAAGATTATGTTCAGTTAGCTGAAATGCCAGCAGCAATTGAGTATCCAAATCAAGGCGAATTATTAGACATGTGGGATGCCTTTATGACTTTCCGCGACCATGTTCAAAAAGCCTTAGAAGAAGCTCGTAATGAGAAGAAAATTGGTAAATCGTTTGAAGCTAAATTAATACTTTATCCAACTGAACAAACAAAAGTATTATTTACTGCTTTAGACAGCAATTTAGCACAATTATTAATTGTCTCAGACTTAGAAATTGCTGGCGATAAAGCAGCAGCGCCAAGCGAAGCCTTACAATTTGATGATGTGGCAATTGTTGTTGAAAAAGCACATGGTGAAACATGTGAAAGATGTCGTGGCGTCAAAGAAGATGTTGGAAGCCATGCAGATGCTCCAACTTTATGTGATCGTTGTGCAACAATTGTAGAAGAATTTTATCCTGCAGCTTTGGAAGTAGAAGCAGAGTAATGCATTGAGGTTGCCATTTCGCTTAAGGGTTTTACCCTTTAGCGAAATGGTACGAAGCGGCTGCAAAGCCGACTTTGATCCATTGTTCATTTCTCACCTTTAGCAAATCAGTATATAAAAGTCACTAATTTCTCATGAGTGGGAATCAATCTAATAATAAACAGTATGAAATCAACATTTATAAAAATGGATTTCATGCTGTTTTTTGTTGTTTTAAAAAATTTTACTCATTTTATTGCGAAGTGCTACAAAAATAGTTTGATTTTTGGTTGTAAGTTATGTTACTGATTTTGTAACTTATAGTTAATCGACTGTTTTTTTATTAAAAGTATCCTATACTGTAAATATGGAGGTGTTAAAATGCGAATTAGAATTGAAGAGGATGTAAGCAATGATGAGGAACTAGAGGTTACCATTCATTGCCAATCTATAAACGAAGAAGTAGAAGCACTTATTCAGTTATTAGAAACGCAAGAAGAATCAATTCCAGTTTTTAAAGAGAAAAAAATAAAGCAATTATCTTTAAAGGATATCTTCTATTTTGAAACAGTTGATAATAAAACGTTTGTTTATTCTGCAACTGAGGTTTACCAAACAAATTTAAAATTATATGAACTTGAAGTGCGTTTAACCAATAGCTATTTTATTCGAACATCAAAATCTCTGATTTTAAATATACTTAAAATTGAGCATGTAACGCCAGCGTTTAATAGCCGCTTTGAAGCAAAATTAGAAAATAATGAGACGATTATTATTTCAAGAAAATTTGCTCCGTTGCTCAAAAAAAAATTAGGAATCTAAGGATAGGAGGAAAAAAAGTGGAAAATGCTAGAGATAAATTTTTAGGTTTTATTCAAAGATATTGTATTATTTTTACAGGAAGTACCTTGTCTATGTTGGCATATTTAAGTATTTACAAAGAACCATTTGTTTCTATAGACGTGCTGCTTGTTCTTATGTTCATTTCAGCAATTATTAGTTTTTTTCAACAACTATTATTTAGTAGTGAAGAAAACTATAGTAAAAAAGCTGTACTTATTCGTTCTTTTCTACATTTTTTAATCATAATGACGAGTGTATTGCTAAGTGCTATCCTCTTCAATTGGGTTGAAACTACACAACAATTTTGGGTTCTGACTTTGCTTATCATCGGCACATACAGCATACTATGGCTTGTATTTTATTTTAAAGATCATTTAACTTCTCAGAAAATTAATCAGAATTTAAATCTATATAAAGAAAGGATGAAGAAACATGACGAATCTAATTAACATTCAAGGATTAACTAAAAAATATCAGCAAAAAGAAGTTGTTAGTTCTCTTGATTTGAAGGTTGAAAAAGGCAGTTTATTTGCGTTCTTAGGACCTAACGGAGCAGGGAAATCTACGGCAATTAATATGATTTCAACGGCAATTAAGCCCACATCTGGTTCTATTTTCGTGGATGGTTTAGAAGTCGGGAAAGAAAATACTGGAATTCGACAAAAAATTGGGATTGTTTTTCAAGATAATGTGCTAGATGATTTATTAACAGTTGAAGAGAATTTATTATTTTGGGGTAAAATTTATAGCTTATCCAAAAATGAGTTAAACAAACAACTTGATTTTTTAGAGAATTTACTTCACTTAACAGATATTTTAAAGCAACGCTTTGGAACTTTATCTGGTGGACAAAAGCGTCGTGCAGAAATTGCTAGAGCAATTATTCATCGTCCGTCACTCTTGATTTTAGACGAGCCCACAACAGGGCTTGATCCTAAAACACGAGTTCAAGTTTGGCAAACAATTACTTATTTAAGAGAAAAACTAGGTATGACTGTTTTTTTAACAACACATTACATGGAAGAAGCGGCGGAAGCAGATAAAATTGCGGTTATTAATCATGGAGAATTAATTGCTTTAGGAACTCCCAATCAGCTACGAAATAAGTATTCTAGAGATTCATTAACCTTGTATCAGACCTCTTTAGAAGATTTGAAAATAGAATGTGAAAAACGAAAGCTAGGTTACACTGAAGGAATTGATTTCATTCGAATCCAAGTTAGAGATACAGATGAAGCTTTGCATTTATTAAATGAACTAAATAATCTGTATCAATCTTTTGAAGTCCGTAAAGGCAATTTAGATGATGTCTTTTTAGCATTAATCAAAGGAGGGACAAATAATGATTAGACGTGGGATGAAAATTTATTTTCGAGATCCAATTGGCGTACTAACATCCATGTTAACTGTGATTATAATTATTGTTCTGTATGCTGTTTTTTTGGGAAATAACTTAACTAAAGCCATTGAAGCAGAAACAGCAGGAATCGAAAAAATCGATTTATTTGTAAAAGCATGGGTGTTAGCTGGAATCATAACGGTTATGCCAGTTACACTCTCTATGGGAATTTTTAGTATCAAAATTGATGATGATTTAACTGGGACCACAAAAGGTTTGATGGTCGCACCTATTTCACGGTTTAAAATTGTTTTAAGCTATTTAATGACCGCTTTAATTATCACGATTAGTTTCACTATTCTAGCTTTTATTATTGGTTATTTTTACTTGGCTCATTTAGGATTGAAAATAGCTAGTTGGGAAATGGTAGTGCCAATTTTAGGTGTGATTGTAGTGAATGCTTTTTGTTCAATTGCGATGATGTTTTTTGTCATCAGTTTTATAAAATCAAGAACGAGTTATAGTTCAATTTCTGCAATTGTTGGGACCTTAGTTGGTTTTTTAGCTGGAATTTATTTGCCAATCGGACAATTACCTGGAATTGTTCAAACAGTTATGAAATTTTTCCCGATGACGTATAGTGCCGCGCTATTAAGAAATAATATATTAGATAGTAGCTTTAAGACTATTTTTGCTGATGCTCCAAGTAGTATGGTTGACTCTTTAAAAGAAAATTTAGGTGTGAACTTATTTATTGGGAATCAGTTGGTAACAAGCCGTTTAGCTTTTATTATTTTAATTAGTACGGGCTGTTTATTTCTGTTATTGACTGTATTAAGAAAGAAGAAAAGTTCCTGATGCTTTGCCATTGCCATTGAGCTTAAGGGTTGTACCCTTTAGCGAAATGGTACAAAGCGGCCATCAGGACGACTTTGATCCTTACAATTACTTAAGTCTTACAGACATACTGTGCTAGCCTAAAAATTTTAATACCAATTATAGGATTCCATCGGTCTTTCCAGACCGATGGATACCATGCCTCTAAGGTGCTACGCACCAAGAGGCATGGCAAATAGAAAAATCCCCTGATTTATGCTATGATAGGTAGGAGAAAATAGTAAAGGGGCTACGATATACGATGCAAATACAGCTAACAAAGGTTCATGGTTCAGAAAACGATTTTTTTATTTTAGATGAAACACTTTTAGATCGTACTTTAACTGAAAAAGAGTTGGTCCAATTAACTAAAATCGTAACGAATCGTCAAACTGGATTGTTACATGGCGCAGATGGTGTCCTTTTAGTTAGTGAATCCAGTCATCATCACTCGGATGTTCGAGCTAAGATGCGGGTTATTAATAATGATGGAAGCGAAGCTAGTATGTGTGGCAATGGTCTAAGAACGGTTGCTCGCTATGTAGCTGAAAAGGAACAAATGGATTATTTTAAAATTGAAACCCTACATGCTGATTTACTCGTTCAAAAAGCTAAAGAAATTGGCAAGGATGTAGCTACGTATCAAGTCGAGATTTCACCAGTTTCATTCCATACGTCAACTTTACCATTAAATACTGAGGAAGACACGTTTATTAATCAACCATTCCCTGAGCTAGCAGAGGGCTTATTATTTTCGGCAGTCGCAGTGCCTAATCCACATTTGATTGCTTTTGTTGATCACGAAACGTTAAATGGACCCTTGTTAGAAAAAATAGCGACCTATGTAAATGGCGCTAATCCTTATTTTCCTGACGGAGTTAATGTCAGCTTTGTAGAAGTTTTAGGTAAAAATCAGATTTTTGTTAAAACCTATGAAAGAGGAGTAGGTTTTACAAATGCTTGTGGAACAGCTATGTCGGCTAGTAGTTTAATGTATGTACTCTTAAAATCTGGAGAATTTAATGAAAAAATTTCTGTTTATAATCCTGGCGGTATGGTTCAAACCTTAGTTCACCAGGATCAAGAGGATGATTATTGGATGGAATTAATTGGCAATGCTACATTTGTTCAAAAAATTGAACTGTCGTTAGAGGATTTATTAAACCAACGTTTTGATAATGTTGATATCAAGATGTTAAATGAAAATGATGCCTATCAAGAATTTGTAAAAGAGGCTCAAATGAAACTTGTAAATAAATGATTTTATCATGAAAGACTGCTATAGAGGTATAGGAACCCCTTGCATAACAATTTTAGTTAGGCTATAATATAGGCGTAATAGTTTCATATAACCTAAATTTGGTTATTGAATCTCTTATAAAAAGAATTATTGGAGGTAGACAGCAATATGGAAAAAGGTACAGTAAAATGGTTTAATGGTGAAAAAGGCTTTGGCTTTATTGAAGTTGAAGGCGGAGAAGATGTATTCGTACACTTTAGCGCAATCCAAGGTGACGGATTTAAAACATTAGACGAAGGTCAACCTGTTGAATTCGAAATCGTTGAAGGCAATCGTGGTGCTCAAGCAGCTAACGTTGTAAAACTATAATTAACTAAAATACGATTTTCCAGGAGCAGTCATTTATGGCTGTTCTTTTTTGCTGTGGTTCTTGTTGCTTTAGCAACTTAGAAACACAGTATGCATCGACCAAAAGGGGACGATGTAATCCGAAAATTTTGGTTTGCTGAAAAATACAAAATTGTATAGAAAAATAAAGTTAAAATGAGGAAATTTTAATATTACTAGAAAAGTACTACAAACTAAAAATGAGACAGGTTAAATAAGAAAGCGTTCTACTTTATATCCTTGTTAATTTATCTGTTTTTTCACATTCTTTCTAAATTTTAATGTAAGTTGTAAATACTTGTTATGATTATAAATTATGGTATCATTAGTTTTGTGTAATAAACGAAATAGGTGGGAAACGAATGAAATCAGAAAAGAAGTATGGCGCAGATGCCGTTGTAGAAAGTTTAGAAAATCTGGAAGTCGAGTACGTTTTTGGTATTCCAGGTGCTAAAATTGATCGTGTATTTGATCGTTTAGTGGATGGAGGACCGGAATTAATTGTTGCGAGACATGAACAGAATGCCGCTTTTATGGCAGCTGGAATTGGTCGAATTACAGGAAAACCAGGAGTAGTGATTGCAACAAGTGGGCCAGGTGCTAGTAACTTAGCAACAGGTTTAGTCACTGCTACGGCAGAGGGCGATCCTGTTTTAGCAATTGGAGGTCAAGTTAAGCGTGCCGATTTATTAAAATTGACTCATCAAAGTATGGATAATGCGGCTTTATTTGAGCCGATTACAAAATATAGTGCTGAAATACAAGAACCAGAGAATATTTCTGAAGTTTTAGCTAATGCCTATCGCGCTGCAGAAGGAGCAAAACAGGGCGCTAGTTTTGTCAGTATTCCGCAAGATGTGATTGATTCTCCAATTAAAAATAAAGTGATAGCACCTTTACAGATACCTAAGTTGGGTCCAGCAAGCCCAGTTGAGATTACATTATTGTCGCAAAGAATTAAAGCCGCGAAGTTGCCTGTCTTTTTATTAGGCATGCGTGCTTCTAGCCCAGAAATCACAGAAGCTATCCGCAACATTGTTCGTGTATCCGATATTCCGGTAGTAGAAACCTTTCAAGGGGCGGGAATTATTTCTAGAGAATTGGAAAAAAGTTTCTTTGGTCGAGTGGGTTTATTCCGTAATCAACCAGGTGATATGTTATTGAAACGCAGTGATTTAGTGATTACAATTGGTTATGATCCGATTGAATACGAAGCACGTAATTGGAATGCTGAATCAGATGCAGATATTATCGTCATTGATAGTACACCTGCTGAGATTGACCAGTATTTTCAACCAGAAAAAGAATTAGTTGGGGATATTGCCCAAACGTTAGACTTTTTATTGCCTTATTTAAAAGGGTACAAGTTAGACGATGATTCTACTCTTTATTTAAACAGTCTCCAAGAAAAATTAGCTCAAAGAGATATTCCGCCGGTTGATGAAAATGCACTTTATACTCATCCACTTGCTGTTATTTCAACGCTACAAAAATTAGTGACTGACGAGATGACTGTTACAGTTGATATTGGGAGTCATTATATTTGGATGGCACGTCACTTTAGAAGTTATGAACCGCGTCATTTGCTTTTTAGTAATGGGATGCAAACACTTGGTGTCGCATTGCCGTGGGCGATAGCTGCAGCTTTGGTTCGACCAACAACACAAATTATTTCAGTATCTGGAGATGGAGGATTTTTATTTTCTGCTCAAGAGTTGGAAACAGCAGTTAGACGTAAGCTTAATATTGTGCATTTAATTTGGAATGATGGGCGCTATAATATGGTTGAATTTCAAGAAGAAATGAAGTATGGTCGTTCTTCAGGAGTTGATTTTGGTCCAGTTGATTTTGTTAAATACGCAGATGCCTTTGGTGCAAAAGGGTTAAGAGTGACAAAACCAAGTGAATTGGAAAAGGTATTAAAAGAGGCATTTGCAACAAAAGGACCTGTTATTGTTGATATTCCAATTGACTATAAAGACAATCAAGCGCTGGGTAAAACCATTTTACCAGATCAGTTTTATTAATCTTTTGGGTATCGAAATAGGAAAGGAAGACGAAAAAATGTCAGAAAATAAAACGTTATTTCAACAGGGAACTCTAGGAGCTTTGATGGCAGGCTTGTACGATGGAACCTTAACCATTCGTGAGCTTCTAGAGCATGGAAATACCGGAATCGGCACAATGGATGCTTTAGATGGGGAATTAATTATTATTGATGGAGAAGCTTACCAAGCGAAATCTGATGGCTCCTTTAAAAAATTAAGCGGTCTTGAAAAAGTACCTTATGCGGCTGTTACGTATTTTGATGCTGAAAGGGATTATGAAATAAATAAAACAATGACTGCCAGTCAAGTTAAAGAATTGATTGAGTTTGAACTAAGTAGTCTTAATTCGTTTTCGGCTGTTAAAATAAAAGGGCATTTTAAACAGATTCATGTCCGAAATGTACCAAAACAAAATAAGCCTTATCCGCGACTAATTGATGTATCTAAAAATCAACCTGAGTACCAAGAAACAGAAATGGACGGAACCATTATTGGCTTTTATACACCAGCACTTTTTCAAGGAGCTGCAGCAGCAGGTTTTCATTTACATTTTATCAATGACCAAAAAACATTTGGTGGCCATGTTTTAGATTTTGTTATCGAAAGAGGTCAAGTTGAAATTGAAACGATTGAGACGTTAGAGCAACACTTTCAAATTCATGATGCAACTTTTATGGAAACTGAATTTGATGATTCCAATCTTCATAAAGAAATTGAGCTTGCTGAAAGCTGATTTTTCAACTAAATAGAATATTAAAGCTTTTGAATATGGCGTACTCTAAACGAGTACCATGTTCAAAAGCTTTTTTGACTAAAATTCTACAAAAGCAGATTAAATTTTTCTAAAAGCTTTAATTTGCTTGCCAATAGTCAAAATCTTATATAAACTGATAAAGACTAGCGTTACGCTAGATATGAATTTTAGTTCTTTAAATAGAAAAAATAGGCATATTTTTAAGTAGGAGGTACAAGTTAGACGATGAAGAAAAAAATTATTATTGGATTATCAAGCTTAGCTACTATTACCGTTTTAGGTTTAGCTGGGGCTGGTTTATATTTCTATGACGTTGCTGTAGCTATTAATAAGAAAGATTTTTTAGAAAGTAACGACAAAAAAGTTGATAAAAAAGATCCTTGGGCAGCTGAAAAAAAATGGTACACGGAGGCAGACCGTGAAGAAATTAAGTTAACCTCAAATGATGATTTAGTCCTGTCGAGCATCTACATTGCTGCTGAAAAGCCAAGTAATAAGGTTGTGATCTTAGCTCATGGATACAGTGGGAATTTGGAAGAGATGGCACCGTATGCTAAATTGTATCATGATATGGGCTTTAATATTTTAGCTCCAGATGCACGCGGTCACGGCTCAAGCGAAGGCAATTATATTGGTTTTGGTTGGCCAGAGCGTAAAGATTACCAACAATGGATTCAATTGATGATTGATAAAGTTGGGTCTGATACTGAAATTGCTTTGCATGGCGTTAGTATGGGTGCTGCAACTGTTATGATGACAAGTGGAGAAAAGCTACCTAAGAATGTTAAAGTCATTGTTGAGGACTGTGGGTATAGTTCTGTTACCGATGAATTAAATGTTCAATTAAAAGAGCTATATAATTTACCAAGTTTTCCTTTAGTCCCAATTACAAGTGTGGTTACGAAGATCCGTGCTGGTTATAGTTTTGAAGAGGCTAGTGCTGTAGAACAAGTCAAAAAAAATAAAGTGCCAATGCTCTTTATTCATGGGGATCAAGATTCTTTTGTGCCAACTGAAATGGTTTATAAAGTTTACGAAGCAAATGCTTCAGAAAAAGAGTTATATATTGCGCCCAATTCTGAACATGCTAAAGCCTATGAAAAAAATAAAGTCGAATATAGTCAAAAAATTCAAGACTTTGTTGGGAAGTATATATCAAATTAAAAAAACGGCTGGTGTGTACCGACCCCCAAAAGTTAGACCTAAAAATCTAATTTTTTGGGGGTCTTTTTGTATGACAAAATATAGTGTAGAATTTAAAATGAACATTGTACAAGATTATTTAAACGGTGAGGGAGGAACCCCCTATCTAGCTAAAAAATATGGATTTAAGGGGGATTCCCAGGTGCGTAACTGGATAAATGCGTATAAAGAATTTGGTAAGGAAGGCCTACTTCATAGTCGTCGAAATAAAACTTATTCTGTTCAATTCAAGCTAGATGCGATAGAGTTATATTTAACAACAGAGATGTCCTATCGAGAAGTTGCCAATCAGTTTGGAGTAAGCACTTTTTCGACAATTGCCAATTGGTATATAACCTACCAGAAAAATGGCGTAGATGGACTCTCACAACCGAAAGGACGTCCATCTAAAATGCCTAAAAAAAAGAATAAATTACCAGTTAGTGATTCTTCAAAAACAGAGTTAACCTATTTAGAAGAGCTTGAAAAAGAAAATCGACGATTAAAAATTGAACTCGCCTATTTAAAAGAATTAAGGAGGTTGCGTTTGAAGGAACAACAGAACAACAAGCGCTAATCATTCATAACCTCCGAGAAAAATTCAGACTAATCGATATTCTTGAAACCCTTGGGTTTCCTAAGTCAACCTATATGTATTGGCAACAGCGTTTTAATCGTAAAAATCCAGATAAACAAATTGAAGAAGAGATGATAAAGATTCATCAAGAACATAAGGATTATGGGTATCGTCGGATGAACCAAGAACTTAGACATCGTGGAATCCTTGTGAATAAAAAGAAGGTTCAACGTTTAATGAAAAAAATAGGAATACTAGTACGCTCATTTACACGGAAATCCCGTAAATACAATTCCTACAAAGGGACTGTTGGAAGAGTGGCAAAAAATCGGATTCACCGACGTTTTTATACAAGTATTGTTCATCAAAAAATGACAACAGATACAACTGAATTTAAGTATTATGAAAAAGATCACTCGGGTAGTTTACGTATTAAGAAACTCTATCTAAACCCGTTTATGGACATGTATAATAGTGAGATCATCTCTTATACAATTTCAGAGAAGCCAACAGCTCATGCGATTATGAGTGCATTGAAAGAAGCGATTGAGAAAACAAGCGATTGCACTTATCGTCGAACGTTCCATTCAGATCAAGGATGGGGATACCAAATGAAGGCCTATAACCATGAATTAAAAAAGCATCAGATTTACCAAAGCATGTCTCGCAAAGGAAACTGCTTGGACAATTCTCCTATGGAGAATTTCTTTAGTATCCTCAAACAAGAACTTTACCATGGCGTTATCTACAAAAGCTACCAAGAATTAAAACAAGCGATTGAACATTATATAAAGTACTATAATCATTCTCGAATAAAAGAAAAATTAGGCTGGCAAAGTCCAGTTCAATTTAGAAAGAAGATGAGTTTCACTGCGTAAAAAAACAGAGTAGAAAAATCTACTCTGTAAAAAGTCTAACTTTTGGGGGTCACTACAGTGTGTAAATCACCAGTCGTTTTTTGTTTATAGGCTAGCTCTTATCGTAGCTGAACGGGCTCAACGAGCTTTTTATTTGTCAAGCGCAGAAGCGGCTTCTTGATCTAAAATAACGGTTAAATTAGGATGTAATTTTAAAATGGAAGACGGAATATTTGGGTCAACAGGTCCTTCTAAGGCTTTTTTTAGAATGTCGGCTTTATGTTTTCCATTGGCAATCAGAACTAAATGCTTCACTTTCATAATACTAGCTGCTCCCATTGTATAAAAAGCATCTGGCATTTTGTCACCAGCATCTGCTTTAAGGCCGTCATACCAAGGATATTCTGGTAAAATATCAACTTTATGAGTCATGGCATCGAAGCGAGTTGAACCTGGCATGTTGGCACAAAAATGACCATCCCCACCAATTCCGATGAGCATCACATCAAGTCCACCAGCGTTGGCAATTTCAGCATCGAACTCTTGGTAGTTATCGGGTGATAATAAATGAATGTTGCTTTCAGCGATTTCTGCAGGTCCAAAATATTCAGCTCGTAACAAGCCTTCAGTCATACCGACAGCTTCACCTTTAAATGGAACTTCATCAAAACTATAGTAGTGAACATTTGCTAAATGTGTTTTATTTTTTACTAGTGGGGTGATGATTTCATAAAAACGTTTTGGGCTATTTCCAGCAGTCACTGAAACATTAACCCGTTTGTCTTGGTGCATATGACCTAATAAAATTTGAGCAGTGGTTTGACTTAATTGTTCATAGTTTTCTTCAATAATTATTTTCATAAAAAAACCTCCAATTTTCTGATTTGTATTAAAACGTTTACAATTTTAGTATAGCAGATGTAATGCATTACATAGCAAGAATTATTTTTAGTTTTCTGATTCATTTAAAAGAAGAGCAAGTTTGTTTAAGGTTTCTTGGCTCCAAGAGGTTTTTAAGGAAGTTAAGGCAGGTTTAAAAAGTAGACCTGTTTTACCGCTTAATTTGACTTCAATAGCTAAGGTCAAATTTGTTGTCGTTGTTGTTGGTGCATCGGCTTTTAAAAAACCATATCCTGTTACTTTTCCAGTTGTTGAATGAAAAGTAAAATCAACAGAATGAGTTTGTTTATTTAGTTGGATATTAAATTCAAGTTGAACTTCGCGATCAATAGGTCCTAGCTTAAGATAAAGAAAGACGTGATAAGTTGTTAGACTTAGTTGGTTAAGACGGATGAAATCTGGTAATAAGGGTAACCAGTTTTCTGGAATTGAAATAAAATCCCAGACTGTCATGAGAGGGGTGTTTAATTGAAGTTTGTATTGTTCGATGGCCATTGAAATTCCTTCTTTCTTTAGTCGTGCTATCTTAATAAGTATAACAAAGGTGAAAGTGAGAAGAAAGTTTTTAAGCAAATAAAAAAGGCTGAGACTATTAATCTCAGCCTAATTATTGACTATCTTTTATTGCGGTTTCCAACAATAAGAGAGTAGATGAAAATCAGAATGATTGCACCAATCAGAGCTGGTAAAATAGCAAAACCACCTATTACAGGACCCCAAGTACCGAATAAACTAGATCCAATCCAAGAGCCTAGGAAACCAACGATAATATTGCCAATCATTCCACCAGGAACGTCTTTTCCAAGAATCATCCCACCGATTGCGCCTAAAACGCCACCTACGATTAATGACCAAATAAAACCTAACATATTATCTTCCTCCATTTCTTTACACTATTTATTATAAACAACATTTAGTTGCAAATCAAAAGATATGACTTATAAAATGTTATATTAAAAAATGTAGAGTGAGTATTTTTTTAAATTTTTATTCAAATAAAAGAACCTAGGAGAATTAAAAACCCTAGGTTCTTTCTTATTTTTTAGTAGCGTTTTCCGCTATTATCATCAGTTGTTAGCGCTAAAAGCTTGTCACGTAAATCTGTTTCCATAACAGCAAGTTCTTTTTCTGCATCTTTACGTTTGATTCGACCTTCTTGTTGTATTTTTAAAGTTTCTTGTAATGTTTCAACTAAATCATTTTGAGTTTGTTGAAGTGTTTCGATATCAATTACACCTCGTTCATTTTCTTTAGCTGTTTCAATTGCTGAAATTTTCAACATAGCTGAATTTTTCTTCAACAAGTCATTCGTGGTTTCAGAAACTTGGCGTTGAGCAGTAACAGCATCTTTTTGACGTAAAAGTGTTAAAGCAATCGCAATCTGATTTTTCCAAAGAGGGATGGCTGTATTGATTGATGATTGAATCTTTTCAGCTAACGCTTGATTGGTATTTTGAATTAAACGAATTTGCGGAGCTTGTTGAATCGTCATTTGTCTAGCTAAACGTAAATCATGAGTCCGTTTTTCTAAACGATCTAAAAATTGATTTAAATCATTGACAATTTGAACATCCATTTGATCGTTAGAAGCTTCAGCTTTTTTTACAGCTTCCGGAATTAAAGTCGTTTGTAATTCTTCCATTTTTAATTCGCCAGCAGCAATATAAATATTTAATGCATCGAAATAATCTTTATTTTTTTGATAGAGTTGCTCAAGCATCATATTATCATTTAATAGTCCGCTTTTTTCTTTATCCAGTTTTATGGCGATTTTATCAATTTGCGCACCAATTTTTTGGTACTTAGACGTCATTTCATAAACAGAACGTTTTACTTTACCAAATATTTTCTTAAAGACATTGTTGTCTTCTGCACGTAGTTCATCAGGATTTGCTTCGTTTAAGCGATACATTAAATCATTTAAAGAATCCCCGATTTCACCGGTATCTTGATTTTGAACATGGTTTAGCATACTATGCGAAAATTCACCTAATTTTTGTTGCGCAGCAGCCCCGTAACTCATAATTGCTTGGGCATTTCCAACATCAATTTGTTCTGCTAAAGCCTGAGCTTGGACTTGACGCTCTTTGGGTAAACGATCAACTAATCTTGGTGCTACAGCTTCTTTACTGCTTTCTTGTAAAGGAGCTTGCGGTGTAGAACTCAACGGTGCTGTAGCGTCAGAAAAAGGATTCGCTAATAAATCTTCTAACTCGCTATTAACTTCCTTCACGCTGGATTCTGGTATATTTTTATCAAATTCAGTCATACGATTCTCTCCTTAGTGGTTCTTTTGTGTAGTAGAAACTCATTGTTCTTCTTGTTCTTCATTATCTCGTTCAATGGCCTGTTTGGCAAGCTCAATCTCTAAATCCATTTCTGCTAAGTCATCTGCTTTAAAAGCTGCGTAATCAACAGCAATCAGCTGACACATTTCATCAATAGTACTGGCACTTTTTTCTAATGTTTCGAAAGTTGTTTTATTTTTAATCTCATGGTTGTTGATTTCATTGTATTTTTCAGTTAAATCAACTAGAGAAGGCAAATGTACGTATAAAAATTTATCCACTTCATGTAAACGGCGCGGTTCATTAGTAATATCTTTAAATAGAGCCTGAGTTAAGTGAATCGTATTATTACGTGCTTCAATTGCTTTTAGTTTTGAGACTTGTTTAAGATTTTGTTCTAAAACTAGAATTTGATTTTTAGCAGTATTCATTGTTTCACGGAAAAACTGAGTTTCCTCTTTCGACATGCCTGCTTCTTTATAAAAGGTTTCTTTGTCTTCTGTTAAGCGATGAAGAGACTCATCAATTGTAGCTTTTTTGTCAGTAGATTTACTTTGTTTTTTAAGGCCTGTAACACTAAATAAAAGACCGCCTAGAATAAAAGTGGCTAAAACAGCCGGTCCAAAACTAACCTTGAAAAACAAGATAAAGACAAGGAACGCCAAAACACAAAAGACGCTAGTCAACGTATAACGGAGAATACCAAAGATATTCTTGAATAAATGGTTCATTTTAATCACTCCAATTGTTAAATTTTATACAGTAGTCAATTTTTTATGGGTCATTTGCTGTACCCTTATTCTAGCATAAAATAGCCCGAAACTCATATGAGACTAAAGAAGGATTTATTTCTACAACTATTGGGAGAAAGATGATGAACTTCTAATGCAAATTTGCTTGAAATATGGGATAATGAATAGAAAAAGTTGGATTGTTTAGTAAAACTACTAACTTAAGAAGAGGCGGGATAAAATGGATTTTGAAGAAAAAACAATCAAACGTGAACATATTTATCAAGGAGCGATTATTAATCTTTTTTTAGATGACGTTTTGTTACCCAATGGAAAAGAAGCAAAACGTGAGATTATTAAACATCCTGGCGCAGTCGCAATTGCAGCTTTTACCAACGATGATAAAATGATTTTTGTTAAACAATACCGCAAAGCACTAGAAAAAGTCATTATGGAGATTCCTGCCGGTAAAATTGATGGGACAGATACAGAACCTATGGATGCTGCAAAGCGTGAATTGGAAGAAGAAACAGGCTATCGAGCACAAAGTTTTTCTCATGAAACGTCTTTCTACACAGCGCCAGGGTTTGCTGACGAAATCATCCATCTTTATCGTGCAGAAGGATTAACCCAAGTCGAGAATCCATTGCCACAAGATGAGGATGAATTTTTAGAATTAGTGGAATTAAGTTTTGAAGAAGCTTGGGCAGCCTATGAAAATCAAGAAATGTGTGATGCTAAAACAACTTGTGCATTACTGTTGTGGAAATTACGACATGTTGCTGAAAGTGGGGCCAATAACTAGTGTCAAAACCAGAAATGACGCGTACGGAACTTAAACGTGCGAAAGAACAAGAAGAAAAAGAACGTAAAAAACGGGATAAAGAACGTTTAAGAGTAGAAAAAGAGTATCAAAAGCAGTTAGAAAAAGAAGGACATATCACGAAAAGTCGTATGATTGAAAATGAGAAAAGCCGTGAAACAGGTCGCTTTTTAACCAAAGCAATTGTGATTGTGACACTTTTATTAGCTGTTGTCTTAGCGATTGTCTTTTTAATTTAATCCTATTGGATTAGTTCATATGAAATAAACTAGCTGAATGGAGTCGAACGAACATGAAAATTGGAATTATTGGAGCAATGGAGGAAGAAATTCTATTGCTGAAAAGTAAAATGAGCAACAAAAAAGAATGGACTGAAGCAAAGGCCGATTTTATTGAGGGACAGATTGGCGAGATAGAGGTTGTTTTAGTTCGTTGTGGGATTGGTAAAGTCAATGCGGCATTAACAACAACTTTACTATTAGCGAAACATGATATTGATTTAATTGTAAATACTGGATCAGCCGGTGGTATTGGAGCGGGATTGCATGTTGGAGATGTCGTGATTGCCTCAGAAATGGCTTATCATGACGTTGATGCTACTGTTTTTGGATATAGCATTGGACAAGTGCCACAAATGCCAGCTCGTTACATTGCTAATCGAGGTATAATTGAAAAAACAATAACGGCAGCTAAAAAAACGGGTTTAACACCAGTCAAAGGATTAATTGTAACTAGTGATTCATTTATTGCTAGTCAGGCTCAAACCGATGTAATTCTAAGTAATTTTCCAGATGCACTAGCTTCTGAAATGGAAGGAGCGGCAATTGCTCAAGTTTGTTATCAATTTGATGTACCTTTTGTGATTATCCGTGCGATGTCAGATGTTGCGGATGAAGAAGCGGGAGTAAGTTTTGATGAATTCATCATTGAAGCAGGGAAAAAATCAGCTGAAATGGTTTTAGAGCTAGTTGCGAGTTTAGCTTAATCTGAATAAATTATTTTAGATAGGGGGAGTTTTTAAATGAAGGCATTACTTTCGATTGATTACACCAATGATTTTGTGGCAACCGATGGGGCACTAACAACAGGAGTTGCTGGTCAGAACATTGAATCTGATTTAGTTTCTTTAACAGAAAAATTTATTGAGGCTGGAGATCTTGTTGTTTTTGCAATTGATGCACATGATAGCAAAGATAACTATCATCCTGAAAATAAATTATTCCCACCACACAATTTAATTGGTACAACAGGCCGATTGTTATATGGAGAATTGGCTTCTTTATATGAAAGAAAACAACGAGAAAAGAATGTCTATTGGATTGACAAGCGTCATTATTCAGCTTTTAGCGGGACTGATTTAGATATTCGTCTTCGTGAACGTGGAATCACAGAACTTTATTTAAGTGGTGTCTGTACAGATATTTGTGTCCTCCACACGGCAGTTGATGCCTATAATTTAGGTTACAGTATTGTGATTTCAGAAAAGACAGTGGCTAGTTTTGATGAAGTTGGACATAAATGGGCACTAAACCATTTTAAAAATACATTAGGTGCAACAATCATATAATAGAAAAATAGATTTCTAGTGTAAACGAGTTATGAAGATTAAAAACTACCAGATAGATAATTAGTTGAAAAACTATCTATTGGTAGTTTTTTTATTTTTTATCAAATTTTAATTAATCTAGTTTCTACTTTCATATTTATTAATTTCATATGAAGTACATCCTGTTTTTTTATTTATTAAAAAACAACAAAATTTCTTGAAACATATTATTCTCTAGTTGTATTTATCGAATAATAACATCAATATAAAAATGAAATAATTGATAGAATTATATGGTTATTTCGACCTGAAATGCAAGACTTTTTTTTAGACGTTTTTGAATAAAAAAAGAACGATGTTTTTATTCTATTTGAAAACACGCTTAAATAAAGGTTTTAAAAGTTTTTTGAAGTTATATATAAAGTTTGAATAAATTTTATTAACATTATTTAGTTAATATAGTGTATAATTATAATTGATAGTTACTGATGTTGTGTAATTGACGTTATTAACTAATTATTTATAAAAGAAAGAAGGAATAGTAAAATGGTACAAATTAAATTAACTCCAGATGAGTTAGAAGCATCAGCAACAAAATACACAGCAGGGGCATCAGATGTACGTGAAGTTTTAGGTCGATTGACTGCAGAACAAGATAACATCAGCCAAAATTGGGATGGTACAGCTTTCGAGAAATTTGAGCAACAGTTTATTGAATTAAGTGGTAAAGTGAACGAATTTGCTGACTTATTAGATCAAATCAATACTCAGTTAAATCAAGTTGCTACAACAATCAGAGATACAGATGCTGAGATTGCAAGCAAATTAGGTTTCCAAGGGTAATACTCCCTTATAAAAGGCGAAGGAGTTTCAACTCTTTCGCCTGTTTTTTTCATCAAGGTATGAAAAAAATTGTTCTGCTTAGTAGATGAAAGATTAAAGATAGATGTAACCGATAAGGATGCTGCTATGGAGCTGGGCACCTTGTTGTGGAAGCGAAATAGAAAAGCATTTAAATAGGAGATCAGAATATGAGGAAAAAATTAATAATTGGAACACTTTTTTTTGTGTTAGTTATTGCCCTAGGTTTTTCACTAACGTATATGGGATTGTTTACAAATTCTAAAGCAGATAAAGAGTATGAAGAGCAAGTTGCTAAAATGCGGATTGCTTTAGTCAATGAGGATGTCGGAACTGAATTTGAAGGAATGACTTATTCATTAGGCGAAAATTATGTGAAAAAAATAGAAAAAGACGCGAATCAAAATTGGTATGTTGTCAGCCGTAGTATAGCTGAAAGTGGTTTAGCCAATGATACTTATAATTTGATGATTGTCGTTCCGAGCAATTTTTCTAGTAATACCTTTAGCTTAAATGAGACCGCACCGGAAAAAGCAGAGATTAGCTATAAGATTAATGCGAACGGTAACAAAGATGTTGAAAATGAAGCGGTCAAAGTAGCTAAAAATACAATTGCGGAGCTAAATAAATCTTTAGTAGACGTTTACGTGTCATCAATTTTAGAAAATTTATACACAGCACAAAAAAATGTTGGAACAGTGATTGGCAACCAAATTGAAAAAATTGATATTTATGGAAATACAGTCTATACGCCATTAGAAGGCTATACGAGTCAGTTTTCAACGATTCAAAGTGCTGGAGATCAATCGATTAAAGGCATTGATCAGCACAAATCTGTTTTAACTAATTATTTAGAGTCAGTAGTCGCTTATGGCACAAATCAAAGTGACTTCGATAAAAATTTACAAGCCTTGATTACAGACCAAGAAAAAAATCAAATTGATTATTTACATTTTACTGAGTCGGTAGCAAAACACAACACTGAGCTTGGTAGTGAAGAAACACAAGCTTTATATGACCAATTGGTCTTGCAAAATTCACTTATAGGTGCCGAATTTGTTAAAAGTGAAGATACTTTAGTGAGCCAAATTAATGGTGCTGAAAGCTATATATATGATGTGAAATCCAATATATTAGCCCAAAAAGCTGAGGTGGAACGTCAATTTGCAGAAGATAAATTAGTCTTAACAAGAAAAATTGAAAGACAGTTAAAAGACCAATTTGGCATTGGTAATGACAAGATAAGTATTCAGCAATTATTGGACCTTGATCCAGAAGGTCAAGATTTAGAAGTGAATTTAGATGCGATAAGAAAACAGGAATTTGAGCGAATCAATAAGTTATCGACTAAAATTTCTAGCTTACTTTATTTAAAGGAAAATATTATAAACGCAAGCCCTTATTTAGATGAAGATAGTAAAACTAAAATTAAAGAGAATTTAGCCCTAATTCAAAAATATATTGGTAGGAACAATTTAGTAAGAATTTTAGAAGCTGGGGAAGAGTTGGATAATCCTCCTCCGTATCCAGAAAAAAATGAGGATAAAGAACAAAACTATAAAACTATCGGATCAATGGCTATTAAGGATAGCATTGAAGCGATAGAACTTGATGCTAAATATGAACAAATTATCTATGATACAAGTGGAGTGATTCCTGACTATACCGTATTGTCAGGTTTAAAGGCTCATTTAGAAGTTCCTACGGGGATTAAAGTAACGAGTGCGACACTTCAAACAACGAATGGTGATGTTCCACTAGAAATCGAGAATTTGATAAATTCTAGCAAGACGTTAAATCTTGAAGAAGTAATTGGATTAGAGCAACTAGGAAAAATGGTTTCAATAAAATTGACTTATGAATCTGATTTTAGCTCGGTAGAGGGTACTGATTTATCATTAAATTTAGTCAAGGTAGCAAATGAATCACTAAATTTAATCTTAACACCAGTAATTGGAATTTCAATTACGCCGCCAATTATTGATCCACCAGGTGCAGAACTTCCTCCTCCAACACTAGTCGACGGCGAACCGATAAAAAATGGGATTAAAGTTGGATTGCCGACTAACTCGGAATTTGATAAGGAAGCCTATATAAAACTGATCAATCAATACAGCGATAGTCGCTATCAAAATGGTCTCTTGACAGGGGAGTACATGGAAGAGTACGTGGCTGTTTTAGCGGAATTAGAAGATTTATTTGGTCCTTTAAATGGCGAAGGGAATTTACCGAACCTAGATAAACCTCGTCAAGCTTCACGTTTATATAATGAGTTAATCAATGATACAAATAGCTTTAATGTTTTTGATATTTTAGTTCGCTTAATGATTGTTGAGCCGATTGAAATCTATGAAAGCTATTTAACAGACTTCACAGAATATGAAGCTTCTGCTGATGACATGGAATTAAAAGTGGCTACATTAGATGAAAAAATTGTGACGACAACTGAAACAGCTGGCAAGCTCAATGAAGAAGTTGAAAATCAATTGAAAAATCTAAGCGCTTGGCAAAAAACAATGAATGAATTGGAACGCGAAGAGGGAACGACAGATAGTCTGACCAAAGGCGAACACTCAACTACGAAGCAAATTCAATCTGAACTACAAAGTTTAATGACAATTAGTGAGGGATTGAAGAAAAATTCAGAGTCTAATATTGAAGATTTGAAATCAGTTAATGCTGTTTTTGATGCGTTTAATGAGGACGCTTTGGCAATTCAAAATAGTGGCTTGAAAGTGACTAAAAATACCAAAGACTTAATGAATGATTTTCAAACGCAGGTTGATGATACCGACAATTTCTCTAAGACATTTAACCAAGTCTTAAAGAACGGTCAACAAAATGGCGTGATTAATAATCAGTTTGTCGACTTTTTAGCGGCTCCAGTCAAGGAGAAGGACAATGGGCGTATTTCAAGTGGTGATGCGTATTATCCGTACTTGATTATTGTAGCGTTGTTTATCACCGCCGTCTTTACAGCCTATGTTCTAGATTTAAAAGTCTGGCAAGCAAAACAAGTCAATAATTTTGAGACAGAGGACAATCTCTTTATTCGAAATTTACCAATTGTATTATTTGGTTTAATAGCCGCAATAATTGAAGGCATTGTGATTGCACTGATTAGTTTCAATATGCAGCAAATGAGTCCTGATGTGCAATTAAATTGGATTTTAGTTGTAGTTCTTGTGCAAATTGTCTTTGTGCTATTGGCGAGTTATTTATTGCGCCAATTTAAGATGCTGGGCATGTTTGCGAACTTATTCTTGTTTGCAGCTTATCTACTGTTAACCGAAGCAGTCGGGAAAGCCTTAGATACTGAAGCTGCGCTTTATCAAATTCGGAACTACTCTCCACTAAACTCAGCAGAATCATTGCTAGGCAATATTGCCAACCAAGTACCGAATACTTTTTCAAATTTATTTGGCTTTATTATTTTGATACCAATTGTACTGATTTTAAACTTAGTTGTTTGGTTTCCCAAAAAAGCCGAAGTGACAGAGGAAATACCACCAGATGAAAATTAGTTTAGGAAAAGAGGAAAAATGATGCTAAAAAAATCAATCAGATTTTTTATTCTAGGAAGTTTTTTCCTAGTACCAAGCTGTTTCGTTTTTGCTGAAACAAAACTTGAACCAAATGGCTTAGAGATTAAAGCTGATCGTTTGGAACAAGAAAATACGAGTAATAATACAGAATCAACTGCAACAGATGCATTTTTTAATGAAGCGACAATGGAGCGTTACAACGAGATTAAAACACGTAAAGAAGAGAAAATAAAGCAAGAAAAAGAGGAATTCTTTCTAACGCCCTCTAAAAAAGTTGAGCTGTATTCAGCAACTGATTTTTTTACTGAGCCAGAAGAAGAAAGTTTGATGCAGCATGAATCAACTGCAGTCGCAAAAAATGAAACAAGTACAACAAATGAAACGAAATCGGCATTACTGCTTTCAGGTAGTGGTTTAGGCATCTTATTAACAGGTGCGGCTGTTTCGGTTTCAAATTATCGTAAAGGGGTCTAGTGAGAAATGGATCAAAAATACCATATTAATATTACTGTTAGTTACCAAGATTTGCCTGGGAAAGACCTCGATTTGAGAGTATCTACCCATCAAACAGTCAAAAGCTTTATTATGGATTTGGATCAGACACTCCATATTCAGCGAGCACAAGCCGATATTTATCAGCTGAAAGTGGTCAATAAAGGACTATTATTAGCTGACAATCAAAAACTTTACCGTTATCCAGTTACGACTGGCGATCATATTATTATCTATTAAAAGAGACGAGGGAATCCAGTGAGTGAGATTAGCATAATTAAATTTGATGATAAAACCTATACAATTACGAAAGAAAAGACCGATTGGACGCTGCATTTAAAAAAATCAGACGCACAGTTGCGCAATGAAGAAGAAATTACTTTACTATTAGAAGCGAAAAAAGAGTTTTTGCCTTTAAGTGTTCAAGTTGAAGAAGATGCTTTTATTTTCCATTTTGAACCATTAGCCTTAGGGTTAGATTACAGCCAAGTTCTATTGAAGAGCCAAGCTGAAAAAATTCGCGCGGCTTTAAATTTAGCTGTTTTTGAGAAATATGTTGGGAGCTATTATACCTTCTTCTTAGATCCAGACAACCTACAGTTTGATGTGAATTTAGTGCCTTATATTGCCTATCGTGGCTTGAAAAGTGGTTTGCCACCAGCTGAATTAACGGCAGAAAATTTTCTACGTCAGTATAAATCAATTGTGATTGCTTTATTTTCTAAAAAGCAAACCTTTAGTAGTTTATATGGTGGCAATTTAGAACGTGCAAAGGAATCTAATTTTATTAAAACAATTGCGAATGCAAAATCAGTCAAAGAAATTACGGACTATCTAGAAAAAGAATATCAAGGAACGATTGCAGCAGACGAGAAAAATTTGCGCGTGGTTTCAAAGCGTAAATTTATGACATACAAACAACTAACTATTTGGTTTAGTGTGGCGATTATTATTTTGCTGATTCCATTAGTTTATTTAGTTGGATTTAATAATCCACATCAAGCAAAACTTTTAAAGGCAGATACGGCTTTCTTGAAAAATGATTATGAACAAGTGATTCAAACGTTACAACCGATTGCGACAGATAAAATTGATGCGACTCAAAAATATGAATTAGCTTATTCTTATGTGCAAGGAAAAGATTTATCAGACAAGCAAAAAGCCATCATTATGAAGAGCATCAGTTTGAAGTCAGCGCCAACGTATTTAGATTATTGGATTGAAAATGGTCGTGGAAATCTAGATAAAGCGTTAGAGCACGGGAAAAGATTAGAAGATAATACCTTGATTTTATATGGCTTACAACAAAAAATTGAGCAAATTAAAAACAATCCAGATTTAAGTGGAGCAGAACGTGAGAAACAACTAGGGGATGCGGAAGCAGACTATCAAAAATATCAAGAAGCGGTTCAAAAAGCCGATGAAGAGTTACAAAAAGAAGATGCTGAAAAAGCCAATGAATTTTTAGACTCATCTGCAACCGATGAAGTGGCAGCAGAACCTACAAAAACAGGTGATAAGTAAGGAGGAATCAGCAAATGAACAAAGTGAAATTAATCATTAGCAATCGCCAATTCTTACATCAGCTTTTGTTAGATTCAAAAGAACAATACAAAATTGGGAGTAATCCTCACGATGATCTTTATTTCAAAGATGCTGGTGATTTTGAATTAGAGTTAGCATTTGACGCAGAAAAAGCCAAATGGATTTTAATACAAGGCACAGAAGAAGTGATTTTAGAGGTAAACCAGCCGCAAAAAATTAAAGTGGGTGAAGAAGAGTTAAGCTATAATCTGATTGAAGCTAGACTACCAGTGGCGTATCAATTAGCTATTGAGAAAAATTGGCATATTGGATCAGATCAAGATGCAGTAGTGCAATTACCAAAAGCTTTTTCAGATAAAATCAGCTTGACTAAAACAGCAGAAGGCTGGGAACTACAACCTTTAGGCTGTGCTTTATTTGTAAACTATCGCTTTACAGCAGAGAAAGTCTTAGTAAAAGCTGGCGATGTGCTGTATTTAGCCGGCAGCTTTGTCACTATTTTCCAAGATGAGTTACATGTTGAAGGCGATGGGGCTTTAGAAGTTCATTTACCTAAATTAGCCACCTCAAGCTATGGATTTTATGATGAATATCCAGACTATCATCGTTCACCGCGAATTATTTATCGTGATCCAGAAGAAAAAGTTTCGATTGGGACGCCCGATAGTGAACCAACTAAACCAAATGAACAGTTATTAAAATTAATTGTACCGCCATTGATGATGTTAGGTGCGACAATTGCGATGAGTTTCTTAATGCCACGTGGTCCGTATGTCTTAATCACCGCTGGAACGACAATTGTTACAACTATTTTCTCCATTTCTTCATACATTAAAAGTCGTAAGCAATACAAGATTGACAGTGCGGAGCGGGTTCACATTTACAATCAGTATTTAGTGACAAAAAGTGAAGAATTGTATCGTTTAAATCAAGAACAACGTGTCGGTAAATTGTATCATTATCCAGATATTTTGACGTTAACTCAACAAGTAGCGCAATACAATCATCGGATTTATGAAAAAACACCGTTGCATTTTGATTTCTTAACCTATCGTTTAGGCTTAGGTCGGGTGCCGTCAAGTAGTGATATTAGCTACAAAGGCAGTGATGGACAAAAGAAATTAAATGACTTAGAACAAGAAGGACGGAACTTATGGACGGAGAGCCGCCATGTTGAAGGCGTTCCTGTGACAACGGAGTTAACCTTAGGACCGATTGGCTATATTGGACCGCGTCCATTAGTTTTAGAACAATTGCAATTACTCGTCAATCAATTGGCCTTTTTCCATAGTTACCATGATTTACAGTTTATTACGATTTTCCCAGAAGAGGAATTAGAGCAGTGGAACTGGTTGCGTTGGTTGCCTCATGCGACATTGCAAGATATGAATGTTCGTGGGTTTGTTTATCATCAACGAAGTCGCGATCAAGTCTTAAATAGCTTGACGCAAATTCTGAAAAACCGCCAAAATGCTAAGTCAGAAGGCGGACGTGATGCGGATAGTACGATTTTTACGCCTCATTACGTAGTTTTAATTACGGATGTGAAGTTAATCCTGGATCATACAATTATGGAATTCTTTAATGAAGATCCAACAGAATTAGGCTGTAGTATTATTTTTGTGCAAGATGTTATGAGTAGTTTGTCAGAGAACGTTAAGACGGTTATTGATATTCGTGACCGAAATACTGGTGTGATGGTGCTTGAAAATGGCGATTTAAAAAATACAAGCTTCGCCTTAGATCATTTCCCAGTAGACTTTGACAAAGAACGTTTGCCTAGAACCTTGGCGCCGTTAAATCATTTACAAAACTTGAAAAACAGTATTCCTGAAAGTGTGACGTTTTTAGAAATGTACGAAGTCGAGCGCTTTGAAGAATTAAATGTCCAAGATCGTTGGGCTGCGCATTCGCCACATAAGAGTTTAGCTGTACCACTTGGCTTACGAGGCAAAGAAGATGTTGTGATGCTGAACCTTCATGAAAAAGCACATGGACCTCATGGTTTAGTAGCGGGAACAACGGGTTCAGGTAAATCAGAAATTGTCCAAAGTTATATTTTAAGTTTAGCGGTGAATTTCCATCCTTACGATGTAGCGTTCTTACTAATCGATTATAAAGGTGGGGGAATGGCGAACTTATTCCGTAACTTGCCGCATTTACTAGGAAGTATTACCAACTTAGATGGCGCACAAAGTATGCGCGCACTGATTTCCATTAATGCCGAGTTAAAACGCCGTCAACGGTTGTTTTCTGAGAATAATGTCAACCATATTAATCAATACCAAAAGCTCTATAAAGATGGCGATGTCAGTGATCCAATGCCGCATTTATTCTTAATTAGTGATGAGTTTGCGGAATTAAAAGCGGAACAACCTGAGTTTATGTCCGAGTTGGTTTCTACAGCGCGGATTGGGCGTTCGTTAGGGATTCATTTAATTCTAGCTACCCAAAAACCATCGGGTGTCGTGAATGATCAAATTTGGAGTAACTCGAAATTTAAATTGGCCTTAAAAGTAGCGGATCGTGCCGATTCAATGGAAATGTTGAAAACGCCAGATGCGGCAGAGATTACGCAAGCAGGTCGAGCTTATTTACAAGTTGGGAATAATGAAATTTATGAATTGTTCCAAAGTGCTTGGAGTGGTGCGGATTATCAACCAGATAAAGACGAATCCACAGCCGAAGATTTAACCGTTTATGCGATTAATGATTTAGGTCAGTATGATATTTTAAGTGAAGATTTAAGTGGCTTGGAAAATGCGGATGAAGTGAAGACTGTGCCGACGGAATTAGATGCGATTATTGATGGAATCCAAGCGATTACTGAAAAAGCCGGCATTGAAGCTTTACCAAGACCGTGGTTGCCACCATTGGCTGCCCGGAATTACTTGCCATTATTAGACCCAGTCAGCTATCAAGAAGCTTGGGCAACGGAAAATAAAGGTGAATTAGTACCTGTGATTGGAATTGCCGATATTCCAACGATGCAAGCGCAAGAAACCTTAAGCTTGAACTTATCAAAAGAAGGGCATATGGCTGTTTATTCAAGTCCTGCCTTTGGAAAATCGACCTTCTTACAAACCATTATGATGGGCTTAGCTCGAAAACACAATCCAGAAAGACTTCATGCGTACCTGTTAGACTTTGGGACGAATGGACTTTTGCCGTTACGGAGCTTGCCACATATTGCGGATACCATGAATAGTGATGAAGATGAGAAGATTGGCAAATTCATTCGTCGGATGGCGACAGAGATTAAACGTCGTAAGAAGATGTTAAGTCAATATGCCGTAGCTAATTTAGCGATGTACGAGAAGGCAAGTGGCAATGAAGAGCCAAGTATTCTGATTTTAGTAGATGGCTATGAAGGGTTTAAGGGCATGAAATATGAAGATCCATTGGAAAAAATATTAACACAAATTTCTCGTGAAGGTGCGGGAATTGGGTTACATTTGATTATTTCAGCAGGTCGAACAGCCAGCATGCGCGCGAATCTGCAAAGTAACATTAAGTTGCAGTTAGCCTTGAAGATGATTGATGATGCGGAACCGAGAAATATTGTGGGACGTACAAGTTTAGCGATTGATGATTTACCAGGCCGTGGCTTGATTAAGTTAGAAGATCCAGCCTTGTTCCAAGCGGCATTGCCGACTGAAGGAGAAGAGACACTGGATATCATTGACGCGATTCAAGCAGAAGCTAAAGAAATGGACGCTTATTGGACAGGGGAAAGACCAGAGGAAATTCCGATGATTCCAGAAGAGTTAAGTTTTGTTGATTTTAGTAAGAATAGACATCTAGCAATTTCTAGAAAAACTACAAATTTAATTCCTTTAGGTCTTGACTATGAAAACGTTCAGCCATTTTATTGGGATATTGATTCTGCGGAACATATGTTAATAGTTGGAGGTAATTCGAGCGGAAAAGCTAACATTTCTAAAGTAATGATTGAATCAATAAAACTAAAAGAATTAAATCAAAACAAAGTATTTATTCATATAATAGACAATTCACGTGGTAAATTTGAGCAGTATAAAGAAGAGCAATTTGTATTAAATTATATTAGAGATAAAGAGAATTATGAAGCATTCTTTGTTGGTCTAAAAGAGGAAATAGATAGTCGTATATCAAATAAAGAAAAAATTAATGAGCTGGATAAGCATTTAATTTTTATCTACGATATTGAAAGTCTATTAGGTATTACCAATTCAGATTTACAGAAGCTAATAGTGTTGATTTTAGATAGTGCACTTGCAGTAGGCATTCAATTTATTTTTGCGGGAAAAGAAAATCAGTTATCTAGCTATACAGATATAGCTAAAAGGATAAAGCAAATTCCAACAGCAATTGTATTTGCAAATTATGGAGAACAAAATATTGTTAAAATAGATGGTTTAACAACGCGATCCACAAAATTAGCTCTTGGAGCGGCACATTATGTTGAAAGTGGAGCCAGCTCAACAATTAAAATATCTTTGGTTTAGGGAGGGGAAATAGATGGCAGGAAGCAGTCAAGAATCAATGGCAGAAGTAAATAAGCAACGAGAGAAAGATATGGCAAAAAAAAGGCTGAGTGCTAGAAAAGAACAAAAAAAAGAGCTAGAAAGAAAAAAAGGTGAAAAAGAGAAAAAATTAGAAACTGCAGAAAATAATTTAGCTACGCTTGAAAAGGATATTAGTACGATGGAAGACAAACGGGATGAGTTGAAAGCAGATAATCAAAGTTGGAGTGATAAAAAAAGTGCAGTTTCTAGTTTTATGAAAACTTATTATTCAAATGATTTACAAGGTAAGTATGCTGAAAATAGCGAAGTATTAATTTTAACTCTTGTACAAAAGTATGATAATTTTTTTTCGTATTATTATGATGCGATGCAAGAGATTATACGTAATATAAATTTATTAGAGAATAAACGAGAGGCTGATAAAGCTAAAATATTGACATTAGAGAGCCAAATTGGTTCCTTAGTATATCAAATAAATTCAATTACTGATAAAATAAATTCAGATACTGCACTGTCTAATATGGTATAAGGAGAATCTTATGAGTGAGAAAATAACAATTAGTTTGGAAGAAATTGAAAAACAAAGAGAAGATTTGAAAGTGATATATTATGATGTGAAACGTGCTTTACAAAATATTGAAAAGGTTTTTGTTTCAATGGACGACACAGATATAAAAGGAAAATTAAATGATAACATGCAAAATTTTGTATCAATAATTGTTTCAGATACAATAAAACCTGCATATGATTATAATATTAAAACAGTAGCTATATTAAATGCTGTTACAGAAACATTTAAAACAGAAGCAGTACAAACTTTATAAAGCAAGGATGTGAGTTGTTATGGCAGATAAGCTAAATGGATTTGGATCAGCCTTACCTAAATCTAACTACGATTCGGATATTGGCGCAAATTTAGCTAATGGGTTTGGTAATCCAAATGAATTGAAAAAAGAGCAAGCTGATAGAAATGAAAAAAAATCTTTTAATACATCATTTGATAGTAAAATGGTTTTTATTGATGCTGAGGAAGTAAATATTAAAATGTATAAAAATGTTGGTATTGGGTATCGCCAACTTGAATTAGCAATTACTAAAATTAACAAATTAAAAGATTCTGTGAATAATGAAATATGGGAAGGGCAGTCTCAGATAGCCTATAAAACTTATTTAGAAAACTATGCTAAGTACTTGGAGCAATTAAAAACGGTTTTAAAAATAACTTCTGATAAAGTAATAACGGGAGCTGATAAAATGCAAGAAATTGATGCGTTATTAGCAAAAAATATTTCTGGAATGGAAGATTGGAAGGTAAGTAATGGGAAGCGATGAGAATAAACGTATAATGAACCCTGACCATTTAGCAAGTGTAGAAACCACACTTACTACTCATAATTCAGATATTCAAACCATCTATGGTACTACTTGGAAGTCATATAACACTATAGATAAAATTTCGAAAAAGTATAAGTCAGAAGGATTAACTGTCGTTGGCTATGATGGTGGTAACGGTGCTACCTTTAATTTTACAGGAGATTTTTCAGGTAATTTAGCAAGTAGAGCTACATCTTACTCTGAAGGATTCCAAGAAGTTTTTGATTTGTATAAAGAAGCTAAAACTTTTTATCCATTTGCTGATGTGACATTACAATCAAAAATTCAAGAAAGAACGGATGAATTAGTGGAATTAGTGAGCATTCTTTCCTCCTACGGAGATTTTGTAACATCTGGGAAGGCTGAAAGTAACGCTCATGCAAATGAGTTATCTGAGTTGAGAGCTAGAAATTATTCAGTAGGTACTATTTGGGAAAGTACCATTAAAAATATTGAAAAACATTTTGAAAAACAAAAAAATATGACTACAGAAGAAATTATCGCCTATTTAAAAAAAGAATATGGCGATGTTATGGATGAAAATCAAATCCATTTAGTTGCTGCTTTTGCGGAATATAAAGTTAAGAATATTCCAGTTGAGGAATACCATGAAGGTAGAAAAGTGACAGTTTTAAAAAGCAAAGAAGAGTTAATGGAAGGTACAGAAGTAGCATTAATTCGACTTGAAGATGGAACCTATGTTTTCAAAGAAATCAAGGACGTAAAAGGGAATATTGTTTATACTGTAGGTAAAACAAAAGTATCTGCATCAGTTGCTTTACTTGGCCTAGTTAATTATAATTTAGCTACTGGAAAGGCAGAAGCTAATGCAAAAGTGAGAGTTAATCGAGTAAATGGTCAAACAGAATCTGTTTTACCAGGAAATAAGAAAAGTAACATTTCAGTAGGAGCGAGTTTTGCTCTGCTAGGTATTAAATTCCCAGAAAAAACTTTTAATCAGGATGAAAATATAAATGCATTTACTAGTGGAGAAGCTACTTTTGGTAAAGCTGATGCTACATTTAGGTTTGGAAACTCAGAAAGTGCAGTTGATGTAAGAATAGGAGCAACTGCAGCAGAACTATCAGGTAATATAATTGATATTCATGGAGAAGATTATGGTTTTTTTGTCGACGGCAGTTTAGCTGTAGGATCAGCAAGAATAGACGCTAAAATTTCGTGTAATGAAGTTTCGCTAAAAGTAGGTGCTGGAATTATTGGCGGTGGTCTTTCTCTGGGGACCTATGAAACAATTGATAAAAACTTGAACTTTTAGAACTGGAGACTAGACAATGAAAAACATAAAAAATGGGTTATTGATCTTAATGTGTGTATTTATGGTGGCATGTGGGAATAACCCTGATAATGGAATTGATAAAAAGAAATCAGGTGATAAGCAGAGTTTAGTAAGTCACTCAGAAAAGGATACAAATAGTTCGAATAAAGCATACACTACTAAAATGCCTAATAAAATTAATAATGAATTGAAGGATATTTATGAAGCTACAGGCAAAGACATAAATGCTGATAGTGATAAGTATCCCAATAATAGAATTACTTTAACAGGAATTCTAGGAGATTTTGATAATTTTGGCAATTCAATGGTTTTTATGTTAATTAATAAATCTGATAAAAGAGTTACTAATTATAAAGCTGATGTTACAATTGTAAAAAAATCTCTAGGAATAATTATTTTTGATAAATATCAAATAAGTTTTACAAAGGAGGAATACGGGGTTTTAGAGCCTGGACAAATGTTTCCCCAACTTATTCCATTTTCTGAAGACAAGCAGTTTGATATGGAAGTTTGGAATAGTTCCGATTTCAGTTTCCTTGTAGAAAATGTCACCGGAGATTTTGAATAATATTCAGGATAAGAAATTCGTTATTTTTAACTATATATAATAATAAAAAATCAGATTTAGTTTTTCAATAAATAGTTATAGGGAGGTTTTTGATTGATTGAATTAGCATGGCCATTATATTATTTAAAAGATGAGTCAATAAAAAAAGTTTTTAATAAAAAAGAAAATTTAAATGCTTTAAGGATGTATGAAGATGAAGTTAACAAGGAATTAGTAACTTTTAATAGGGAAATAGTTGCTTTTCCAGGTAACATATATATATATCCAGACTATATAGATGTTACGCTAATTATTGTAAATAATACAGATAATCCAATTGCTAATATTGGAATTGATACAGTAATTTCCATAGGGAATGAATTTGTAGAAGGTGGATTCATTTTTATGAAAGATAAGTATGGTGAAATTAAGGAACACACTGGAATTGTCGAATTTTTAAAAATACCAAACCAATTTAAACAAAAATTTAATGAATCTATATTAACAAGAAATGACTATCAAATAGAAGCAAATATTTCCTATGGAATTTATCAAAGTGAAGAGAAGTTAGATTAAGTTTTTAATGGAGGATTTTATGAGTAAAGGGCGTTATCAGTATCAAAAAATTAACTCTTTAGCAGGATACATGATTATAGTTCAAGTTTTTGCGACAATAGCAATTCTAGTAGGTGGTTTTTATATTGACGGTCAAACAGGTTATGATGTTAGTATGACTGCCTTTGTGATTAAAGCAGTGATTCAATGTGGAACCTCTATATTTATGTTGGTTAGACAAATGGAAGAACCCTCTTTGGGGAAAGCACTTTTTGTTCTAATTTTGGCTTTTAGTATTGGGTGGACACGATATAGTGTGATGTTAGCAACTAATTTTTATGTTAGTTTTGGCTTGTCAGGAATAGCGTTAGTCATTATGGCAATTGTTCTTTTAGTTTTTCAAATTAATTATGAACAATATCAAGAAGAATAATGAGTAAATGTGGAGCAAGTATAGTTAGCTGTTATACTTGCTCCATTTTACATAGGTCGAGTGCCGTCAAGTAGTGATATTAGCTATAAAGACAGTATAGGAGATTTAGATAGTGAACTAAATGAGATAGGAATTCCAGAAGACGTAAGAAAAGTAATTATTTCTCAATTGTATGGCGCATATTAAAAAATAAGGTGTTGTATTTATGGGACTTTTTTCAACAATAATTGAAACTCTTTTTAAGAGTAATGAAATAAATGAAATTGGAAATACCGAATTATGGTGAGAAGCAAAAAGAAAGAATAATAAGGAAAAGTTAGAACAATATGATAGCAAATTAAAAAAAATGTTATCTGAAAAAAAGCCAGTTAAACAGAATTATGCAGCTTTTTTATTAACAGTAGGTAGGGATAAAGAAGGAAAGAAATTTTTAGAAGAAAGTCTAGTAGATAAAGAAATTGGCTCAGAAAACAATTATGTTTTATCCTTAAATTATTACTTTACATGGACCGGAAAAGCTTTTTCTGATCATCAAGATAATTCATGGCTGAATGATTTAATTTTTCAAGCAGAAAAAAATGTGGAATTATCTATTCCCAATGCTCATGTAGAGTTAGCAAATGTTTATAATAGTTATTTTAATGTTTGGGATAAGGATTCTGAGGTGCCGAATAAATAAAATTGAAAAACTATTCATTCTCAAGACTATATAAATAGTCTTAGACTTAAGTTAAAGTAAGGATAAAATTATGGGTCAGCATAAAAGAACTTCAGAAGAATTAAACGAATTATTAAAAAAAAGCAAATAATGAATTTCATATGCATTATAGAAAAACAAATTAAATAACAATGGATTTTTTTTGCAACCTGAAGAAGCAATACAAATTGCGAAAGAGTATCATAAGCGAGAAAAAATAGAAGGGGTAGTAAATATAAATTTAGATAGTATTTTATTTGATGAGGCTTATACTTTTAAAATTAATAATAAAGAAGATGATATCAGATCGGTGTTGAGAATTCAAGTTGATTTACCACCAAATGATTTTCTCATGGAAGATTATACACTGATTGTATCAGATAAAGATAAAAAAGTGCTGGGAGTTATAGATCCAAACGGTCATCCAATATTTGAAGGAAATGACTTTACAGATGAAGATATTAAGTATATTACAAATGATGGAAGTGTATAGTTTTTAACTTTTATATAAATTAATTTCTATAAATTTATTATAAAGTAAACCCAATATTTTAGTCTAGTGTTGGGTTTCTTTATAGTAAGCAGTTTACTATAAAGAGATTAGTTATTTAAAAATACATAGACCAAGGTGAATTATGCACCGTTGATTTTAACTGGAGAAATATCAATAAATTAGGCACAAAAGCAGATCCAATTTAGGCAGAGCCAAAATAAATTTTTTCTTTTTCATTTGAAATAATTATAGTGTTCGCTGAATGAGGCCATCTTGAATTGTAAAAATCCTATATATATCCAAAAGAAGATTGTTCTACTTCTTGGATTTTTTAGCTGTTCTACGATTAATATTTTATTTTTTCATATGTTTGACAAAAGACTCGTTTACTGCATTATTCCAGGGATAGGCTATTTTAAATAACAGGGAACGAGGGTATGGTTGTCTAAAAATTGACGTATACTCGTTAACAGTAATTCAAGATATAGAGCTTTTGTCTGATACTAAATTTGTTAGAGTGTATGATGGTACCAATTCAAAACTACAGGGTGGTTGGCTCATGAAAGCTGAAGATATCAAAGGACTTACGCCAGCTCAAATTAAAGATAAATTTGCATTACCTAATTTGCCAGAATATGTTGGAGAGGTGACTCTTCCTAAAGGGAGTAACATCAGAATGGGAGAAGTAAATCCTCTTTTTGGCAGCAATGGTGGTGGTATCCAGTTTGATTTGAAAGGACAATATATTGGAGAATTTAAAGAGGCAGGAAAAATAATAGATTGGAGTGGTTTAAACTAATGTTTAATGTTGAATATAATAAAAATAAATTAAATGTTTCAGGTAAAATCATCGAATTTAAAAGTGAAATTTCAGAATTGAAAGAAAATGATAATTATTTATTTGTAAGAGTGTCTGTTACACCTAGTTTAGAATTAAATGATAATATTTTAAGTAATATATATGCTATAAATAAACTTGGTGAGATTCAATGGCAAATAAAAAATAATGCTCCTAAAGGAAATGCTGAATATATATGTGCTCCTTTAGTTGGTATGGATATAAAAAAAGATGGTTCATTATTTGTAACTGATTTTATGGGTAGAAGATTTGAAGTAAATCAAAAAAATGGAGTATTAGAACAGATGAAAATAGTTAAATAAAATGATATGAATTTTTGCAAGTAATTTTATTTGTAAATGCTATTAATGATTATGGCAACCATTCTTTTAATGTTTTAAATTAAATATGAGAAATACTAAGAGGAATAAGTATTAGGTGTGGAACGAGGGTGGGACAAAAGGCACAAAATAACAAAAATAGGGTGAAATCCATTTTTTAAATGTTTATTTCATCCTATTTATTATTTTGCAATAATCTAAATTTTTGGTCAAAAATAGACTTTTTTCCCACCCTCATTTCCTTTTACATATAGGCCTTGATCCTGATTATTTGGTTGATACTCCTATTTTATTAGATATTAATAAAGTAGATGGATTAAGGGTTCCTGCTGGAAATGAATCTGTTGCGTGTCAAGGACTTTGGGAGCCAGGAGGTTTTACAAATAAGTGATGAATATATTGTTAAAAATATATTTAAATAATAGGAGGACGAATTTTAATGGAAAAAATTCATAAAGGAAATGGATTTGCAGTAATAGAAAGAAATGGAGAATATCAAATAACTTTTCCTAAAGGAATAACTGGTGAACCTGCATTCTTTCCCATTACAAAAGAGTTTATGGAAAAAGCATTCAAGTCATCAGATGATGCATACGAAGTAATGATATATTCTGAAACTGGATTATGGCCAAAGAAAACAACTGAAGAAGAAGAGAACGAGAGAGTACGAGAATTTATTAGACAGTTTCCAGAGTTGCTAATTAAAGTTCCTGATAATCAAGATCTTTTTACTAAAAGAGAGTTAGACGAGTTACTTCCTTTAGCTAAAAAAGAGATAGCCGAATCAGAAGAAAATGAATAAATAGGGTTTTATTGCAAACTTTAAAATTTAAGGAAACTATCGATGTAGCATCTCATCTTTTTTGAGCATAGGGGTGAAAGTTTCTATTCCTTTAATTTAGACTATAAAAGAATAAAGTTTCAAACAAATTCAATTGGTGAAGCATTATAGATACTATATAAAAGGCGATAATATACGGTGGATTTTCATTGTATACATGATTTTATTTACTATGAAAAAATAAAGGAGGTAAAGAATGATTAGGAATTTTCATTTTGATTTTGCTCAAGTTAATTGGTTGTTTAAAGGACGAGAAATAAATATAAAAATGGAGAATATTATTTTTTCTTCAATAGATAAAATCAATGATCAGGTATCCGTTAAAGTAGGCGGAAATTTTATAAGTGAAAGTGAGTATTACTATGATTTTTCTGGGAATTTATTATTTGAACTTCATAAAATGAACGGCGAAATCAAATGGTGTCATAATGGTGAATTATTTAAACGAACTGTTTTAAATATAGAAAACATAGGATTCTATACTAACAAAAGAATCATACTAATCATGTATAAATCAAATGAAAATGAAGCTTTTTTTTGTTGATTTAAAAAATGAATTCTTACATGAAGTAAATAAACAAAAAGGGTTTCAGCTCGCATATTTTGAAGAAACAAAAAATAATATATTAATTGTTTGTAATGGAGATACAGAAAACACTGATAAATTTGGTCGTGATCAGAAAAATTTTATTCTAGATATTTCAACTGGTGAGGTACAAGAAAATGGAATAGCATATTAAAAGTAATAGCAACAAACTTATCTTTTAAAAGAAATCTATATAGATAAATTATCCATTTAAGTAAAAATATTAAGGAGCAAACAAAAATGAGTATTTCAATCAAAAGAGCAACAGGAGTTATGGGGGGCACATCAAAAATTGATGTCCTAGTCAATGATAAGAAAGTCAATAAACTAAAAAATAATGAAGAAATAGTGATTTCAACAGAAACAGAAGATTCAAAAATAAAAGTAAAACAATGGTTTTTTGGTAGCCTAGATACAGTAGTTAAACCCAATTCAAAAATCGAAGTTAAAATCAATCAGACAACTTTATATCTCTATATTGGAGCTTTACTATTAGTTTTTGCAGGGCTTGCTAGCCAATTGATCTTATTCAGTTTCGCAGGGTTAATAGCTTGTATCGCAGTAATCGTCTATTCAAATAAAAATTGGTTTAAACTTGAAATAAATGAGTGATAAATAAAATCTACCTCCTCTAACTTTTACTAAAAATTAGAGGAGGTATTTTAATAAAGGTCATTAAAAAAGTTACCACAAAACCGATAAAAAAGAATATAAATAAAAATATAGTCCATGTTATAATTAAAAGAGATGAAAAGGAAAGTAGGAAATAACATGACAACAATTGGTATTGATTTAGGAACGTCTAATAGTTTAGTTGGCTATTGGAATGGAGAATCAGCTGTTTTAATTGAAAATGAATTTGGCGAAGTATTAACGCCATCGATTATCAGCGTTGATGATAATCAAGAAATATTAGTGGGACAAATTGCGAAAGAGCGTCTGATGACTCATCCACAATTGACATCAGCAACGTTTAAACGTTTTATGGGAACGGAAAAAATTTATAAAATGGGTACATATTCATTTACACCTGTAGAACTCTCAACTCTTTTACTGAAAAAATTAAAACAAAATGCTGAACGTACGTTAAATGAAGAATGCCGTCATGCGATTATTAGTGTTCCAGCCTATTTTAACAATGTTCAACGAGCAGCGACGATTGAGGCGGCGAACTTAGCTGGTTTGGAGGTTAATCATTTAATTAGCGAGCCAACTGCAGCAGCGATGGCTTATGGTATTCATCGACTAGAAGAAGATAGTCGAATTTTGGTCATTGATTTAGGTGGAGGAACGTTTGATGTTTCTTTGTTAGAGATGTTTGAAGGCATCATGCAAGTAGAAGCGATAGCTGGTGATAATCGTTTAGGCGGGGAAGATTTTACTTATGCTATCTTAAAAGATTGCTTAGCTGAAAATAAATTGAATCAAGAAGTATTGCCGGCTGAAATAGAAGCGAGTCTTTATAAAAAAATAGAAATGATCAAGAAAGAACTATCCCCAACGACACCGCAACAATTTGAGTTTGTTTTAGATGAAAAAGAATATACCTATCAACTGACAGAAGAGCGATTTAGGAGTATTTGTCAGCCATTATTAGCTAAATTACGCGCGCCGATTATTCGCGTTTTAAATGACTCAGGAATCAAGTTAGACGAAATTGATCGCATTATTTTAATTGGCGGTGCGACTAAATCAACAACAATTCGTAGTTTTGTCAGTAAGCTTCTAGGCAAGCTACCCTTTACACAAATTAATCCAGATGAAGCAGTTGGTGTTGGAGCAACGATTCAAAGTGCCTTAAAGGAAAACAAAGAGATGCTGGAAGAAATGATTTTAACAGATGTTTGTGGACACACACTAGGTGTCAATACGTCTCGGTTTATGGAGAATGATTATCGAGATGGTTATTTTTCACCTATTATTGAACGGAATACTACAGTTCCCGTTAGTAAAATACAAACATTTTGTACGGTTTATGATGACCAACAAGCTATTGTATTTGATATTTACCAGGGTGAAAATCGACTAGTGAAAGATAATTTGAAAATTGGATCAGTGGAAATCAAGATGCCAAAGGTACCTAAAGGAGAGCCAGTAGATGTTCGATTTACATACGATCATGATGGCATACTAGAAGTAATCGTTACGGTACCACGTACGAAAAAAACAAATCGTATTGTGATTGAAAATACACCAGGTCAGTTAAGTCAAATAGAGATTGAAAATCGACTAAAAAAATTGGAAAGTTTAAAAATTCATCCTTTGGATCGAGCAGAAACAAGATTGCTGTTGGCAAGAGCCGAACGGTTATATGCCGAATCAATTGGTGAAAAACGAGAGTACATTCAGTATTTAATCGGTAATTTTGAAGCAGTCTTACGTAAACAAGATGAAAAAGAAACACGCAAAGCGAGTAGTGAATTGAATAAGTTGCTAAATAAACTAGAAGAGAATTTTCAATTATGAGCATTTGGGAGCAGTTAGAAATAGAGCGAACAACTGATTTAAAACAAATAAAAAAAAGCGTATGCTAAAAAAATGAAAATAGTTTTAAAAGCTGGAAATGATGCAGAATTTCAAGCTTTAAAAGAGGCCTACGACTTAGCCGTTAAATGGGCCAAGTCTGGAAAGGCAGAATCACAAGAAAGTAGGCATGTGGTTCTGCCTAAAGTTGAAGCGACTCAGGAATTTCATGTAGAAAAAGAAGGAAATCACTCTCAATTGCCAACTTTTATTGAAGCAGTAGTAAGTTTAATTAAAACAAATGAACGTAGACAGAAAATTACTGAATGGGAGTTGCTTCTGAAAGATAAGGAAAATTGGAGCATTCCTGAGTATGTTCAGTATCGTGAATTTATGATGCGCTTTTTAATTGATTGGTACATTTTTATCCCTAAAAAAATCATTCGGTTCTTAATTAATAATTTTGAGTTGATTCCTGAGACGGAAGAGGTTGCTAGTGATTCGTTATCTAGTTATTTTAGAGTAGTAAGCCATCAGATTATCAATGTACCCAATTTTTCTTTTGCTGCTTTTTCTGGAATGACAGAAGACTCGATTTTTGAATTTTGCCGTTTACGCTATACGATTTATCAAAAATTGACTACAGACCTAAAAGATGAAAATATAACAGAATTATATTCTGTCGCTATCAAATTAAATGAAAAGGATACCGATTTAATCAATTTATATATATTGTATCTAGTTAAAAAAGAATTGAATCCGAAATGGCAGCCAGAAGAATATATTCATGAACTGGATAGTTACCTAATTAGAGCGAAAGAGAATCAATCTGACAATGAAGTGACCATTTTTATTGATATGTATTATCAAGCGATTACGACTAAAAGCGGTTTGGATCAAAAATTTTTAAATGCATGGCATGATTACTATATTCCAACTGAATTAGCTTACTTAATGACAGGTTATATTTATGATTACAATGGTGACCAAATTACAGCAGTCCAAATTTGGAAAAATTTGCCAAATATTTATTCTATGATTGTTCAGAAAAAAATAATTGCCGTTAAAAAAACTGTTGATGTTGAAGTGAAAGAAAAAAAAGAGAGGAAACAGAGTTATAATGTGGTTATTTGGTTGGCTGTATTTGTGGTTATCGGAATTTTTATTGCGGGTATTACGCAAACTAAAAAACAAGAACCAGATCCTGATTTTGTAAAGTATCTACAAAGTAGAAATGATTTTTCTAGTATTCATAAAGAATATAGAGAAAAATTTCAAGAAAATAGTTGGGGAACAGAAGAGGAAACTAACAACGAATCTGAACCAGTAGATGAAGCAACATTATTAGATGACCAAAAGTTTATCTATTATTTTTTAATGATGAATGATGCTGAAAAACGTCAAATGTTTATTGATCAATCGGTTGCTGAGGATGCTAAAGCCTTTTTCCTAGAACATATCAATGATGCTCCAGCGTTTCCAAGAGCCGACTTTACAGAGTTCAGAATACAGAGCGATTATATAGTCGATTTTGGTAAAGCTCAACTCATTACCTATTCTTTTGAGCAAAGTTATCTTTTACAAGTAGATGAGAATGATAAAATTATGAATGTTCTAGCAAAGGGTTGGACAGAGACGTCAACTGCAGAATTTCAAGCATTAGTTGAAGATATTCATGTGCGTCCAGAAACAAGCACAAACTTTTTTGTGATGGATTATTTACTTTCCGAAAATCAAAAAGAAAGTTTACAAGTGAATTCAGAGTATGTAACGAAAGAGCTATATGGAATATTAGAAAAAAATGCTTCAGGAGCAACTAATGATTATGATGAAGCCTCGTGGCAACTATCTAAATTTAGTGACGGGCGTGTGGCAATTGTTGTCAACGATAATAATGGTAAACATAGGTATATTTTAAGTTTTGATAGGGACGGACGATTAGAGCATATTTATTCTGGTGGTTGGGAGCAGTTAGATTTAGCTGAACGAGAATTTGTTTATGATAATTGTGAGGAAAAAGAAAATTTTTATACATTTTAAAAACGGGAAAATGGGGATGAGATACAATGAAAAAATTAGGATTAGCGTCATTAGGATTTTTAACAATGATAACATTAGCGGGGTGTAGCCCAGAAGCAACGACTCAAAATGAGGCGGAAAATCAAATATCTCAAACATCTGAAACAGACACAAAAGCAGAAACAAAAATCACAGAAGAAATGGTTAATGAGGCTCAACAAAAGTGGGCAGATGGATTAGTGGCAATTGGAAAAGCGTATCAAGAGGGAAATGATTACGAAGAAGAAGCTTCTAAGATGATTGATGATCGTTATGGCTTTCAAGATGGGGTTGTTCTTTTTAAACCCACGAAAACCAGTGAAGAGAATTTTAGATTAACTAAAGAAGATGCGTTGTCATACTTTGTTGGTGGTGCGCATGAAGAAGATGAAGGCTTTGCCTTAGCACCTTGGTCTAACGTACGATTTGAAAATGAAGCAACAATTATAGATTCTGATTCAGCACTTGCATCTGGTTTATATTACTTTACTTCTGCAGAAACTGGTGAAGAAACAGAAGTAGAATACACATTTGGATACTATTTAGATTCAGATGGCGTGTTGAAAATACAATTGCAACATTCAAGTCTTCCGTTTGAGGCTAAATAAAAATTAAGATAGTAAACTAATAGAACAAACTAAAAAATGATAGACAAGTTGAACGTAAAAATTCATCTAGTCTATCATTTTTCTATTTAAATTCGTTTCTGTGCAATTTCAGTATAAACTTCATAGCCATATTTTTGATACGTGTGCTTAGCTATACCGTTATTTGGCTAATAATGCAATTCAACATGTTGGATGTCATGTTCTTTTGCATAAGTGTCAGCAAATTTCAGCAATTCTTGACTTAAGCCTTGTCCTTGGTAGCTAGGCATAATTAAAATATGATGTAAATATAAACGTGTATAGCCATAGCGATAAACGTTTTCTGGCATTTGTTCTTCTTCTAGCCAAAGGTAGGCTGCAATCGCATCTTGATTGTTCTCATCTTGCCACAAATAGACCCGTTGTTTAGGATTCTTAAAATAGTCAATAAAGCTTTTTGTTACGGCTTCAGCATCATAGGGTTTAAAAAAATCAGGATAAAGCTCAATGTGTTTATCTTGCATGGTTTTGCCAAGTAAACCCATCAATTTGGCATCTCTTGTTTCATTAATTTTCATTGGATTCACCTTCCTTAACTAAATTGTGCATCTTAGTTTAACATAAATCATTGAAAGGGGCTATTTAAAAACAGAGGATCGAAGTAAAAAAGAAACAGCATTTTGTTTCAATTTATGCGATAATAGAAGTTCCTTTATAATAGAAGGAGAAAGTGGTGCAAGCATGATGATAGAAACGGACCATCTCCTATTAGTACCTTATAAAATAGCTTTTCTGGAAGCTACATTAATAGGCGATGATAAACTTACAGAAGTGTCTGGTTTTCAAGTTGCCAAGCAGTGGCCTGGAGTAGAATTCTTTTTTTATTTGCCATTTGTTTTGGATGAATTGAAGGCGAATCCAGAAATGGAAGAATGGACTTACTTAGTTGTATTAAAAGAAAATCAAACCATCATAGGGGAATTAAGTGCCCAAGGAAATCCTGGGAAAACTGGGATTGCCGAAATTGGCTATGGAATTGTTGATGAGTACAGTGGAAATGGATATGCTACTGAAGCAAGTCAGTCTTTTATTCAGTGGTTGGTAAATTATCCTATTTTAAAAATTGTGGCTAAAACCTATCAAAAACATCGGAAATCGCAACATATTTTGCAAAAATTAGGCTTTCATAAGACTGGAGAAGAGCTTTTAGGTGGCGATGAAGTCGTTTATCATTTTGAGTATGATTCTCAATTAAAGTCATAAAACTCTTGCTAAATGAGTAAGGAAAAGCTATGATAGTATGGTGTCTAGCTTTTTGAAATCAGTCATTTAAGCTAGTCAGTTTATAATTACTATTAATTAAGTAGAGAGGAATGAAACAATGAAACAATCATCTAAATTAACAGTTCGTGATCTAGTTACAATCGGTATTATGAGTATTTTAATTATTTTCTTTGGTCTAATTGTCTCAATGGTTGGTCGTTTGGCGACTGGCGGATTGTCTATTATAATATCTGGAGCTTTAAGTGCATTCTTTTGTGCGCCAATCTATATGCTTTTATCTTTTCGCGTAGCTAAACGCGGCGTAGCTTTCTTAAATGCCATTTTACGTTCATTAATGTATGTAGTGATGGGGGTTCCCCACGTATTATTAATTTTTATTCCAGCGGCTTTATTAGCTGAGTTGGCGATGACGCCTGCAGATACAAGTTACCGTAGTTTAGGAAGAACAACATTATCTTGGTCAATCTTCTCAACATTTAATGCCTTACATGGTCCATTATTGTTTGTGATGTTAGGTGCGAAGTATATGATGGAAAAAGCACCACATAGTCCAAGTGCTGAGCGTTTAGCCTTGATGTTAGAGTATTATTATAGCCCAATGTGGTTAGTCGTTATTGGCGGTTTAGCCTTTATTGGTGCAGCAGCCGGTTGTTTAGTTGGTTGGAAATTATTGCATAAGCATTTTGTTCCAGCTGGCACAGTGAAACTTTAAAATGAAATTAGTAGAACCAGGGGAGACGATGAGGATGGAATCGATTAAGTTAGACGCACGAACCAAAACCTTAGTCGTTCTAGTCTCTGGTTTTTTTATTTTTTTTATCTCAGATTTTGGTTTAATCCTATTATTTCTCTTTTTACTTGGCTATAGCTATCTAGCTGGAGAAAGAAAAGTATTACCTTATATCACAATTGCATTTATTTTTACAAATTTCTTTCAACGCTTTGCTTTTGGTTATGAAGATTCTGTCATTATGGCAACTTTTGCTTTTTTTGCGTACTTTGCCGTACGAACGATTCCTCTGTTGCTTGGTGGAATAGTTTTATCTAAGACTCCACCAGGTGAGTTGATTGCGACACTGCAAAAATGTTATATGCCACGAGCGATTTTAATCCCATTAGCCGTTGGGTTGCGGTTTTTGCCGACGATAAGACAAGAAACGGGAGCTATTTTAGATGTGATGCGTTTACGGGGAATTTCTCCGACTGTCTGGAATATTTGGCGTCACCCATTATTGACTTTTGAATACTTATTGGTTCCTTTAGTAATACGAAGTTTAACGATTGCTGATGATATTTCAATGGCGGCTGTTACAAGAGGAATTGAAAATCCTGCGGCAAGAAGTTCTTTACGAGAAATTAAATTTAGTACAGCAGATAGATTTGTTTGTCTGGCGTTAGTCATAGTTGTCGCTGTGTTACTATATGTAGGCTGAAAAAGAAAAAAGCCAGTTCTTATAAGCCAGGCCTAAACGGCTCAACAAACTTTTTATTCAGGCCAGTTCTTATGAGCCAGCCCTTCGGAAAAAAGATAAATTCCCAAAAAAGTAAAGAGCTACTTTTCTTGGAATTTTCTATTTTTCTGCCAGGTCTAAACGGCTCAACAAACTTTTTATTCAGGAGGTGTCGAGATGATAAAATTAGAGCAAGTTGATTTTGCTTATAAAGCCGAGGAACCGCTATTAAATCAAGTTGATTTAGCCATAAAAAAAGGTGAGTTTATTTTATTAACGGGTCCGAGTGGCGGAGGAAAAACAACGTTGACTAGAATTATCAATGGCTTGATTCCTTATTTTTTTGGTGGTGCCCGGACGGGAACTGTTGAAGTTGCAGGGAAAGAAATATCAGATTTGAATTCTTGGGAATTAGCTAAGGAATTGGGCAGTGTCTTTCAAGATCCTCGTAGTCAGTTTTTTGCGCCAATTGTCAAAGATGAGATTGCTTTTTTTTGTGAGAACTATGGTTTGCCTACAGCTGAAATTAAAGAGCGAGTTACCCGTGCTAGCTTAGAGGTGGGAATTGAACATTTGCTGGAGCACCAGGTGATTCAATTATCTAGTGGTGAAAAGCAAAAAGTGGCAATTGCTTCTATTCGAGTTGCGGATCAGCAAATCTATTTATTAGATGAACCTTCTGCCAATCTTGATAGTAAAGCCACACTTGAATTGCAAGATATTTTAACGCAATGGAAAGCAAAGGGACATACGATTGTTATCGCAGAGCACAGATTGTATTACTTAAATGAATTAATTGACCGAGCTGTCTATTTGCGAGAGGGAAAAATGGAACGGATTTTTTCTCAGGCTGACTGGCGAAATCTTACAGAGGAAGAGTTAGTTGATTATGGTTTACGTAGTCCTGTATTGGCTTGGAAAGATGTCCCAGAAATACCAAAAAAAGTAATGGATTTATCTTCAGGCTTTGAATTAGAAAGCTTAAGTGTTGGTTTTCCTAAAGTGAAGCAGCCGGTATTAGAAAATTTAACGACTCATATTGGTGCTGGTGAAATTGTGGCCATCATTGGAAAAAATGGAGCGGGGAAAAGTACGCTAGCGAAAACTTTAACAGGATTATTAAAAGAAAAACAAGGTCAATTTAAATATAAAGGGCAAGCTATCCCAGTTAAAAAACGCAGTAAAGTAGCCTGGTATGTCATGCAAGAAGCTGATTTTCAATTGTTCTCAGCTAGTGTTTTGGAAGAGTTAACGATTGGCCAAAAAAAGAGTGAATTAATTCAAGAACGGGCGAAAGAATTATTAACTTCCTTAGGTCTATGGGAATACCGCCATCGTCATCCCGCTTCTTTATCTGGTGGGCAAAAGCAACGTTTAACGATTGCAGTAGCCTTAATGCAAGAAACACCATTGATTATTCTAGATGAACCAACAGCTGGATTAGATGGGGCTAACTTAAAGCGAATTGTCTCAGTTATTAAGCAAACCGCTGCTAAAGGTACAAGTTTTTTAATCATTACTCATGATTTTGAATTTTTAAATCAAGCTGTTGAACGCGTACTGTATTTTTCTAATGGTGGTTTACAGGCTGATTATCCTTTAAATAAGCTGACAGCCACGGAAGTTCAAGAAAATATGTTGGGGATAACCCACAGTTAAAAACCAAAAATAAAGGGAATTTTCCTCTTGTTTTTGGTTTTTTTATTGTCATAAAGTAGTCACAAATAACCGATAAATCAATGAGTTTTCCATAAAGACTAAGTTTTCATTCTTGCTTTTAGAAATAGAAATCGTTAGAATAGTAAAAAGGTTTGATTAGAAAAAAATGAGAAAGAGGTGATGCGCATGATTGGCATTTCTAGTAATTTACTTACCACACCTTTGCCAGATACCATCACCAACCAACGCTATCATTTAAGTACGGATTATATTCGTTCTGTAGTAGAAGCGGGCGGCTTACCGATGATATTGCCACAATTAAATAAAAAAGCAGCCAAAGAAATTGTGCAGAAAATCGATGGCTTGATTTTATCTGGTGGATTGGATGTTCATCCAAGTACGTATCAACAACAAATACAGGATGAATCTTACTCTTATTCAGTGGAGAGGGATCAATATGAGTTAGCCTTGTTAAAGGAAGCTTTAAAGCAGAATAAACCAGTCCTGGGAATTTGTCGTGGAGCCCAGCTGATAAATAGTGCTTTTGGAGGTAATTTAGTCGCAGATATTGAAGCGAAATTGCCAAAGTCAAAGACGAAGCATATACAAGAATTGGAACCTGAAAAAGGGACACACGGGATTACTATCTGCCAAAATTCAATTCTCTATCGGATTCTTAAAGAGCCTTCTTTGGTCGTTAATTCTTTCCATCATCAAGCAGTAAATCAAGTTGGAAAAGGATTAAAGGCTTCGTCTTGGACTGAGGATGGTTTGATTGAAAGTATCGAAGGAACAGAGTTTAAATTTTTGGTAGGTGTACAATGGCATCCTGAAATTATGAGTGGGAATGACTTAGCTAGTCAATTATTATTTCAACGTTTTGTTGAAGCAACAAAGTAAAAAGAATGGGGGATTGAAATGAAAAATAGAACAAAAGTTAGTTTGTTTGCTATGTTAGCAATTATTTTAGTTATTGGAGCTTGCGGGAACGATAAAAAAGAATCAACAGCAGAAACAAGTAGTGAAAAAGTGGAGAAGGTTGCAGATAAGCAAGAGATTACGGTTACTACAACAGCAGAGTTAGCAACTTTAGATAGTGCCTTATACACTGATGTAGTCAGTTCTGATGCAATTGGTCAAATTTTTGAAGGGCTTTATCGGATTGATAAAAATAATGATGCTGAGTTAGGAATCGCTAAAGCAGAACCAAAAATCAATGAAGCGAAAACTGTCTACACGTATCAAATTAGAGATGACGCTAAATGGTCTAATGGTGATCCGGTAACAGCTGATGATTTTGTCTATGCGTATCAAAAAGTTGTGAATCCAGCAACTGGCTCCCAAAGTTCCAATCAAATGGATATCTTTGAAAATGCTGAAGCAATCCGAAATGGAAAGCGCCCAATCACGGATTTGGGAGTCAAAGCGTTAGATGAAAAAACCTTAGAAATTACTTTAACTAGTCCCGTTCCTTATTTGGCAAAATTATTGACAGGAACACCATTTTACCCACAAAATAAAAAAGTATCCACTGATTTGGCAGACAAATATGGAACTAATAGTGAAAATGTGATTGGAAATGGACCATTTACGATTTCTAAATGGGATGGAACAAATTTGAGTTGGGCTTATACAAAAAATAAAAATTACTGGGATGCTAAGAATGTAAAATTAGAGCATATTGATGTTGAAGTAGCTAAGGAAACAGCTACAGGAGCCAATTTATTTGATGGTGGCGAAGTTCAGTACACTGGATTAACGGATGAATTTATTCAAAAATACCAAGGTAGTGAAAATTACCACGAACAACCTAAGGCGTTAATTGGGTATCTCGGATTTAATACAGAGCGAGAAAACACAGGGAATGTTCATTTGCGTAAGGCCTTAGCTTTAGCCTTTGATAAAAAAAGTTACACTGAAGGAGTTTTAATTGATGGTTCTAAACCGTTAGATGGTTTTATTCCAACTGATTTTGCTAAAGATCCAAAAAATGGCAAAGATTTTCGTAAGGAGAATGGCAATTTAATGGCTTTTGATGCTAAAGAAGCAAAAGCAGAGTGGGAACTAGCTAAAAAAGACTTAGGTATTTCTGAATTAACTTTGGAAGTTTTGTCATCAGATGCCGGCTCAGCTAAGAAAACAGTGGAATATTTACAGGCGCAATTTGAAGAAAATTTACCTGGTTTAACGATTCAATTGAAAAGTGTTCCGTTAAAAAACCGTTTAGATTTAACAAGAGCAGGAGACTATGATATTTTCTTTGGAACTTGGACGCCAGATTATGCAGATCCAATTAACTTTTTAGAAATTTATCAATCAAATGGTGGGATTAATTTTTCTAAATATTCAAATCCAACTTACGATGCTGGTATTACGGAAGTGAAAACAAGTTTAGCAACAGAACCTGAGAAACGCTGGGATAAAATGTTAGAACTTGAAAAACAACTGATTCAAGAAGATGCTGCAATCGCAACTGTCTACCAAGGAGCGCAAGCTTATTTATTGGCCCCAGAAGTTACTGGATTACAAGTCTTACCATTTGGTAGAACTGTTTCGTATCGTTTAGCACAAGTAAATTAGAAAAAAGTCTTGAGTATCGGGTAAAAGATACTTAAGACTTCTTTTTTTAATCCATTAGAATGGTTTGTTTGGTGTGTTCAACGACTAAACCTGTTTTTAATTCCCACCATTTAATCATATCTCTTGAATAAGTTTTGGGAAATCCTTCTAAAATATCAATAAGTAACTTTGTGTGAATTCGAGCATGAGGGTAACTCATTTTGACATTATGTTTTAATTCTTCCAGCAAGCTGTAGTATTGAAACATCGCATAATAAACATCTTCATCATTATCTCTTAATAAAAGACAAGGTGTCTTTTCCAACATAAAGCCCAGTGATCGCATGACAAATGCCAACCCATCAATTTGGTCAGGTTCAATTTGATCAACATTTTTTAGGATATCAACATGTGCTGCAAGCGCTTTAGCTAAATCCATTTTTAAATCATCCATACATAACTCTTTTTCTTCTGTCATCATAAACACTCCTTGTAATAAAAGTTTGTTGCGCCGTTTAGCTCCGGCAAGAAAATAGGAAAAATTGATAGGACGCTTTTTGTCCTCTCGAATTTTTATCTTTTTCTCGAGGAGTTGGGTCAAAAAAACTAGCCATAATAAAAGTTTGTTGAGCCGTTTAGCTCATTTAAAAGCTTGTTGAGTTGTTCAGGCTTGAATGAAGAATAGAGAAATTTGATGTGACGCTTTTTGTCACCTCGAAATTTCATCTTTCTTCCGAGAGGCTAACTCATAAGAGCTGGCCTAGGCAAGAAAATAGGAAATTTATCTTTTTTCCGAAGGTGTGGGTCAAAAGAACTAGCCATAATAAAAGTTTGTTCACCTCACAATCTTAGGCTTGCGATGTGAAAGGTACTATACAAAAAAAGCCAACTAGCTGATAAAGACTAGTTGACTTAGATTGTCAAAGAATAATATTATGAAAAAAATCGTTTTAATAAAGATTTTTTTTCGGTTGGAACAGATTCTTCTTCTTTAGGTGTCGGATCGGCAAGAGGGTATTTTTCGCTGACAGCAATGACCTCTTGATTGACAGCATTAGCAGCAACAAAAAGTAAACCAGTGTCACTTTTCTTAGCAAACTGATTGGTAACAATAGTAAATTGAACCGACTCTTGTCCGCATAGTTTTAAGTAAGGTCCTAAAGCACGACTGTTGACTTCGCCATTTAATAGAACTTGCCCATCAGGATGTAATTCCAGTTCCTCTTTAAGAGCATCAATATATAATAGAGAACTCAATTCTTCAATTGACATAGAGAGGTAGACACGTTCTCTGAGACTACCTAAATACCGGTTACGTTCTTCAGGTTTTGTTTGAGGTGTCCCATAGATTCCACTCGTTAAGTAATCATTAACATCTTTTTCACCCATAATGATAGAAATCCTCCTCAGTGTATAATAAAAAGTTTGTTGAGCCGGTTAGGCCTGGCAGAAAAATAGGGGAATTTGATGTGGCGCTTTTTGCCACCTCGAAATTTCATCTTTTTTCCGAAGGCCTGGTTCAAAAAAACTAGCCTTGATAAAAAGTTTGTTGAGCAGTTTAGCTCCGAAAAGAAAATAGGAAAAATTGATAGGACGTTTTTTGTCCTCTCGAATTTTTATCTTTTTCTCGAGGAGTTGGCTCAAAAGAACTAGCCTATACCGATTTAATTATACCATAGTAGGAACTGGATTTGAAATGAGGCAACTTAAAATGCAGTTTATTTTGTGAAAAGCATTGCAATTTAAATCAAAATTGAGTAAACTAAATTAATGGGAATGAAAATCATTCTCAATTAGAATTGTTGTAAACTAGCGATATTTAAGCTAGTTGAAATAAGAAAGGAAGCATTTATGAGAAAGGGGATTTGGATTGTATTACTTAGCGTTATTGCATTTGTTTCATTGTTTATTGGTGTACAAGATATTGAACTTAGTCATGTGCTTCAGTTCAACTTCACTAAAAATGAGCAACTTATTTTGCAAAGCACAAGAATTCCGCGAACCGTTAGCTTGATTATTGCCGGAGCTACACTGAGTATTTGTGGCTTAATCATGCAACATTTAACGCAAAATAAATTTGTTTCGCCAACAACAGCAGGAACAATGGATAGTGCACGAATCGGAATTTTAGTTGCGATGCTTTTTTTTACAGATGCAAGTATTTTTCAAAGAACAGTGATTGCTTTTCTATTTGCTTTTGCTGGAACAGTCGCCTTTATTTTTATGGTCAACCACCTGCAGATTAAAAATGCAGTGATGGTACCACTTATTGGTTTAATGTTCGGAAGTATTTTAGGGTCAATTGCGACGTTTTTAGCGTATCAAAATAACTTGGTTCAAAATATGGCGTCATGGCTACAGGGGAATTTTTCATTAGTTTCTAGGGGGAATTATGAATTAATGTACTTAGCTATACCGTTAATGATAATCGCCTATCTCTATGCAGATTATTTTACATTAGCTGGTTTAGGGAAGGAAGTTGCCATAAATGCTGGGGTATCCTACCAATTTGTGCAATTCGGCGGAATTTTAATTGTTGCATTAGCTTCTTCCATTGTGATTTTAACCGTTGGAAGTTTACCTTTCTTAGGTGTAGTGGTGCCTAATTTAATCGCCATTGCTCGAGGAGATCATTTGCGCAAAACACTTTTTGAAACTGCTGTATTTGGATCGATATTTTTATTAATTTGCGATATTATCAGTCGCATTGTGATTGCACCCTATGAAGTTTCGGTCAGTTTAGTAGTGGGCATTATTGGCAGTGTGTTGTTTATTTACCTATTATTGCGAGGTGAAAAACAATGATGCAGCGTATCAAGAAAGAACAGTGGGTATATGGATTACTACTACTGGTTATTCTAGTGTTAATTGGACTGTATTTAGTTCTAGAGAATAATGGCAATTGGGATTATATTTTACCTTTGCGAAGTAAAAAACTAGTCGCCTTTATAATTGTAGGAATTAGTACAACCGTTGCTACAATTAGTTTTCAAACCTTAGCTCAAAATAATATTTTAACGCCTAGTATTTTAGGCTTGGATTCTTTATATGTTTTATTTCAGACAATGATTCTTTTCTTCTATGGAAGCAATCATCTAGTTGTACGTGACAAACAGATAAATTTCTTAATCAGTGTCGTTTTAATGGTAGGAATTAGCTTTGTGTTGTATCAAATTGTTTTCAGAAAATATAGTAGCAATTTGTATTTATTGATGATGGTTGGGATGATTGCTGGAACCTTTTTTAGAAGTGTTAGCACATTTTTGCAAGTATTGATGGATCCAAATGAGTTTGATAAGATTCAAGGCAAATTATTTGCGAGTTTTAATAATATTGATGTGGCGTTACTAGGGATTACTTTGTTGATCGGTGTGGGTGCATTAATGCTCTTATTTCGCCAAAGAAAAGTTTTGGATGTCTTGCATTTAGGTCGTGACCAAGCGGTGAATTTAGGTGTAAATGTTGAAGGAACAATGTTAAAAGTCTTAGTTTTAGTCGCTATTTTGACCTCGATTTCAACAGCTTTAGTGGGACCAATTACCTTTTTAGGCTTTATGGTTGCCAATTTGACTTATCGAATCTTTAAAACCTATCAACATGGAATTTTATTTATCGGTGGGAGTTTTCTTAGCATCATTGTTTTATTAGTAGGACAATTAGTTGTCGAGCGAGTATTTCATTTAACAACGACATTAAGCGTCGTAATTGAATTTTTAGGTGGATGTTATTTCATTTATTTATTAATTAAGGAAAGGAAGCGTGAGTAAGGTATGCAAATTAAAAATGTTTCAAAATCATATGGAAATAAAAAAGTGATTAGTGAAATTACTTTGCCGATTAAAGAAGGAGCAATCACAGCTTTTATTGGACCTAATGGCGCAGGTAAAAGTACGTTACTCTCGATGATGAGTCGCTTGATTCCAAAAGATACAGGCTCAATTTATATTGATGGTGGGGAAGTGAAATCTTGGAAACAAGACGAACTAGCAAAAAAATTGTCTGTGTTAAAGCAGTCAAATGCCTTCAATTTAAAATTAACTGTTCGAGAATTAGTTGCCTTTGGACGCTTTCCTTATTCTAAAGGACGCTTGAAAGAAGAAGACCAACTTAAAATAGAAGAAGCTTTAAGCTATTTAGGACTAGTGGAGCTGGCTGAAGAGTATGTAGATACGCTTTCCGGTGGTCAACTACAACGTGCCTATATTGCTATGGTTTTGGCTCAAGATACAGATTATATTTTGCTAGATGAACCGCTAAATAATTTAGATATGAATTATGGAGTTCAAATGATGAAAACTTTACGTCGCTTAGTAGACGAATTGGGTAAGACGATTGTTCTCGTCATTCATGATATTAATTTTGCAGCAAGCTATGCTGATGAGATTGTCGCGATGAAAAATGGACAATTATTTGCAACGGGTACAACGAGCGAGATGATGACAAAAGAAGTTTTAGATCCGCTATACGAAATGGATATTCGTATATGTGAAGTAGAAGGAAAACGGTTTTGTCTCTATTTTAGTGAGTAAAAAATAGAAATCAAGAAAAGGACATGGAAAAATGAAAAAGATTAAATTAAGCGTATGTTTAGTCGCTTTAGGGTTTGTGTTAGCAGCTTGTGGGTCAGGAAATGAATCTGCAAAGAAAGAAAGCAGTAGCACATCAAAAAATACAGAAGAAACAATGATTACAGTGAAGGATGTTAATGGTGATGTTGAAGTGCCAAAAAATCCAGAAAGAGTTGTTGTTTTTGATATGGGTATGCTAGATACTATTGATGCTCTTGGTGAAAGTGACGCTGTTGTTGGCGTAGCAAAAGATAGTCTACCTAAATATTTAAGCAAATTTGATTCAGATAAAGTTGAGTCAGCCGGTGGAATTAAAGAACCCGACTTTGAGAAAATTAATGCCCTAAAACCTGATTTAATTATTATCTCAGGACGTCAGTCTGATTCATTAGACGAGCTGAAAAAAATTGCTCCAACACTTTCTTTAGAAACAGACAGTAAAGATTTATGGGAATCAATCAATAAGAATGTTTCAACAATTGGAACAATCTTTGATAAATCAGATGAAGCTAAAAAGAAATTAGACGCTCTATCAGAGAAAATTGATGTATTAAACAAAAAAAATACAGGTTCAGATATGAAAACATTAACAGTATTACTAAATGAAGGTAGTTTGTCTGCATACGGAAAAGGTTCACGTTTTGCTATTCTAAATGACGTTTTTGGTTTCCCATTAGTCGATGATAAAATTGAAGCATCTACTCATGGTCAATCCGTTAGCTTTGAGTACGTGTTAGAGAAGAATCCAGATGTATTATTCGTTATTGATCGTACAAAAGCAATTGGTGGCGACACAAGTAAAAATAATTTAACTGAGAATGAATTGATCAAGCAAACAAATGCCGCTAAAAATGACAAGATTGTAATGCTTGATCCAGAAGTATGGTATTTATCTGGTGGAGGGTTAATTTCAACAGAGATGATGCTAGAAGAAGTGAGTAACGTAGCAAAATAATAGGATAAGAAGCAAGTTCAACTGGATTTATTCGTTGAATTTGCTTTTTTTATTGAAAAGATGAGTGTCTAGTTAAGAATTATGCTAAAATAGAAGGGTAGAAATGAGACGGGAGCGAGAACTAAATGAACGAAGTAACCTTTACACAAGAAGATTTTGATGTATTTAAATTAGAGGGATTAGATACTAGAATGACAGCGATTCGTAGTCAAATCCAACCAAAATTTAAAGCCTTGGCAACAAAATTTGCGCAGGAATTAGCTAGTGACTTACAGGAAGAAGAACCATTACATGTGCATATTGCACAACATATTCGTCGTACTAAAAATGCTCCAAATGATACATGGTGTGCGATTGGAGGAGATAAACGAGGCTATAAAAAGTACCCACATTTCCAATTAGGTATTTATGCAGATCATTTATTTATTTGGTTGGCGATGATCGACAATCCTCAAGCTGAAAAAGAAATTGCTACAAGTTTATTAACTCAATTAGATTTTTTCGCTAACTTGCCAAAAGGCTATGTCGTGTCACTAGACCATCATTTTCCAAAAACGACCCCGGTATCTGAAATAGACTTAAAGAAGGGACTAGAACGCTTTAGGGATGTGAAAAAAGGGGAGTTTTTAATTGGACGCGAAATTTGGTCAGATGATACGTTATTAGAAGATCCTGCAGCAACACAAGCTTTCATCTTAGAAACGTATCGAACCTTGCTACCGATTTATCAAACCGCAATGAAAGCTCAAAAACATGCCAAATAAAAATAGTTTTAAAATTCCTTACGCCTTTAGTGCATAAGGAATTTTTTGCTAGAATCCAATGAAATTTCTTTGGGCCGCATAAATAGTATGACAAATTAAAGAATGTGTTATTGTTTGACGAATAGTATGTAGTAGTTATATACTATGAAATGTAATAATTAGTGTTTTTTATAGGAAGAGGAGTTGGGTAGGTTGAAGAAAGAAAAAGTTAAGTTGCTCGTACAAGGAATTATTTTACTAATTTTAGGAGTATTATTTATGATGAATCCTGTTCGTCAAGGCGTATTATTTTTATTAATATTAGGAAGTGTTTTTGCTTTTTCAGGAGTTGTGATTATTTTAGATGGTATTTTCATTACAAAAGGTGTGAAGTATAAAGTTTTTAGAATTTTGGAAGGAATTCTTTTAGGCGGATTTGGACTCGTTTTCTTTTTAAGAAACCCTGAAAGTGGGGCAGTTATTATTATTTATTCATTAGTGTGGTTAATGATTCTAATGTCTATTTTTAATACAATTGCTATTTTTAAAGTTAAAAGTGGAATTAAGTGGTTGTCTATTGCATTAAATATCATTGTAATTTGGATTGGTATTCAATCTTTATTTGACCCTCAATTAGCACTGGCTATTTTTTATTGGACAGTTGCTTTCCAATTGATTTTTATGGGAATCAATCACATTACGTTGTACTTTGTGCTACCAAATGAAGAAGAAGGTATTCGTTAAAGTCTTATTTTCTGAATAAAAAAGAAGCTCCTTGAAGAAGGGGCTTTTTTTTTATAAAAATGAAGTAATTAGCGGAAAAGTTTTTTTAAATTTTTGACTACTATGATAGAAATTTTTGATAAGATAAAACTGGAAGCTATTATAGAAAAGATAACTACAGATACTTTTAATAAATTATTTTGCCATTCCTCATTTAAAATAGAATAATGAATTAAAATTTTGTAGATTACTATTGAAAAAAAGACTCCTACTAAGTAAAAAATAACTGTTTCAAAAAGACTTTGAGTAGTTTTATTTGCTTCGTATTCAGAATACCCACTTTGAAATGGTATCGGAGTACCATTTTGTGAAGGATCAGCTTTCATTGTATTTCTAGCTAGAGTAGCATTATCTATTTTAGTAGCATCTTTAAACTTGTTTTGAGACATACATTCCCTCCTCTTTTTAATACAATATTTTTATTAAAATTTAGAGCATTCGCAATCACTATAGTTAAGTGAGTCTGTGTTTTACTTATTATACAATAGAAGATTCATAGTGACAATGAATAGTCGTTTCCTACAAATTTACTAAGGGTATATAAAATATTATTGAATAAGCTAATGTAATATATTGCCTGGTATAATATTTTAACTCCACAAATACATTTAAAACTTATTTTACCTTAAATAACTCCGCATAAAGCTCCGCGAGTTAGTATGTTTTATTACATTTCAACATATTTCGATAAATAAGAAAAAACCGCAAAACCTTGTTTACACAAGATTTTACGGTTTTTAATGTGAGAATAATCTTAACGGTTGTAGAACTCAACGATGAATGCTTCATCGATTTCAGCGTACAACTCTTCACGTTCTGGTAAACGAGATAGAGAACCTTCAAGTTTTTCAGTATCGAAAGTAATAAAGTCAGGACGACCAAATAATCCTTCAACAGCTGCCTTGATAGTTACCATGTTTTTAGATTTTTCACGAACAGAAATTACTTGACCAACTTCAACGTGGTATGATGGAATATCAACACGTTTGCCATCAACTAAAATATGACCATGGTTTACTAATTGACGTGCTTGACGACGAGTGCTAGCAAGACCTAGACGGTAAACAACATTATCTAAACGTTGTTCTAAAAGAATCATGAAGTTAACACCATGTTTACCTTCTTTAAGTTTACCAGCTTTAACGAACAAGTTTTTAAACTGACGTTCGTTCATGCCGTACATGTTACGTAATTTTTGTTTTTCTTGTAATTGCATACCATATTCAGAGATTTTCTTACGGCTATTTGGACCGTGAGGACCTGGAGCGTAAGGGCGACGTTCGATTTCTTTACCTGTTCCTAAAAGTGAAATACCTAGACGGCGTGACACTTTCCAACTTGGGCCTGTATAACGTGACATAATAAAATTCCTCCAATAAATAAATGTTTTTTGGAGTAAAATAATAAGTTGAGAGTTCAGTATTTCGTGCAGTTTATTATTTCAATCTTCACCTTTGCAGCCGCAGGTTACGCAATTGAACCAATCGAGTTGGCAATAAACTGTTGACGTGAATACCACTTTCACGCTGCATTATTTTACACAATGATTAGTATAACCTAAATGACTAGCTAGAGTCAAACAAATCTTACGATTAATAAGGATTTAAAGCGAAGTAAGTTTAGGATTTATATTTATAACGAACTATTTTTTAATAATAGTTGCACAAAAGTTTCTAAATGTTCTTGATCTTCTTGGTCAAATCGAGCTTTGATAGGTGCATCTATATCTAAAACGCCTATGATTTTTCCATTCTTTTCAAGAGGGATAACAATTTCAGATTGGCTTCGAGCATCACAAGCAATATGTCCTGGGAATTCATGGACATCATTGACAAACAAAGACTCTTTTTTTTGAAAAGCTGTTCCGCAAACTCCACGTCCAACGGGAATCCGAATACAAGCAACTTTACCTTGGAAAGGGCCTAAAACAAGTTCTCCACTAGCTTCTTCAAATAAATAAAAACCAGACCAGTTAATGTCTTTTAAATTTTCAAATAGTAAAGCTGCAGCGTTGCTAAGATTAGCAATTAAATTGGTTTCATCGCCAATAATTGCTTCTAGTTGAGCGTTGGTTAAACGATAGTCTTGTGCTTTTGTCATTCGATATATTCCTCATTTCAGTTTATTTTAGTTCTTTATTATAATCAAACCCAACTTTATCTTTCTTGAGTCCAACTTGTTTTTCGCCTTCTTTAGTCCAAGCAATTTTTCCATTGGCAATAAATTTACCGATTTCTCCACCGTTATCCACGTTGAATCGAACGAATAAAGAATCAACACCCTTTTTTTTCTCTTTTTTTTCAAGAGTATTAAAAATGGTTTCAAGATCTTTTTTATTTTTACTAAAGACAAGAACACGTAAAAATGTTTGGCTACCTTCTAGAGTTGACTTACTAGAAATCGTGTAAGTTTCACGCTGAACAGCGGCTTGTTTTGATAATTTAAACTGACTAAAACTAAAAAGAGCGAGACTAACAAAAAAAATCAGTCCAATTTTTTTTTGGAATTTTTTTGATCCTACTTTTTTAATTTTTAAAGCGAATCCTACTAGCACTAGGCAAAAGATAAAACCTAAAATTCCACATATTTTTAATAATAATAGCATACTATCGCTCCTGATTTGAAAAATTCCAACAATGAAATAGAAAAATAACGTGAATTGAATGATTTCTAGTGTTAGTTTTTTCTCACTGTGGTATAATCTACAATAGGTGTTTTTAATAAAAAAATCAAGTCAATTGTTTATTAAAAATTAGTTATATTTTCCTTAATTAAGTTCAAAGAAATTTAACAATCTATTCGTATTGTTACATAAACTGTAATTATAGAATCAATTTTAATCGGAGGTTTTCAAATGAATGTTATTGTTATTTTAATTGTGATTATTGTATTAGCCCTGGTCCTTTACGGAGCCAGCTATTTTCTTAAGAAAAAGCACTACCATAAAATTGATGAATTAGAAAATCGTAAGTTAAGCTTAACTGAAATTCCAGTAATTGATGAGATTAATAAATTGAAAAAATTACAGCTAACGGGTCAAACTGAAAAATCATTTAAAGAATGGGAGAAAGTTTGGCGTAATATCGCCACTGTTCATTTTCCAGATATTGAAAACTATTTATTTGATGCGGAGCAAGCAACTGACCGTATGAAATTAGTTAAGGCCCAGCAAGCAGAAGATGCTGCAACGAAATTAATGGACGATACTCAAGTCAGCATTGATAAAGTTCAAGCAGCTTTAAAAAAATTAATTCAAAGTGAAGAAGAAAATCGTTTAGAAATTAAAAAAACACAAGAAATATACCAAAACATTCGTAAAAAACTATTAACTCAAAGCTTTTCATTTGGTGGTGCCTTAGAAAATTTAGAACGTCGTTTAACTTATTTAGAATTAGATTTTACTAAATTTTCAGAATTAACCACTTCTGGTGATCATATTGAAGCAAGAGAAGTTTTAGAGCGTGTCGCCACTGATACTGCGGAATTAGATCGAGTAGTGGGATTAGTCCCTACCTTATTAAAAACGCTAACGGTTGACGTAGTTGATCAAGTTACTGAGTTGAAAGAAGGACATGCTCATTTACTTGCTGAAAATTTTGTGTTTTTAGATAGCGATATTCCAGCAGAAATTAAAACGATTGAAGAAAATAGTGAAGCAGCTAAGAGCTTAACTGAGACTTGTGAAGTTGATGAAGCTCAAAAAATGGTGCAAGATATTGAAACGAATATTGATAAGCTTTACGATCTTATGCAAGATGAAATTGATGCTAAAGCATTTGTTAATGATCAACAAAAAATGTTTGAGGATTATTTGACACATGTGATTGGCAACAATCGTAAGTTATTAATTGAAATTGATCGAGTGGCTCAAAGCTATACTTTGAATCATGATGAATTAGAAGCAGCTAAAGGAATCGAAACGGAATTGGATACTCTTAAAACCAGTTTTGATAACTTTATGGAAGATAGTAAGAACAATCAAGTTGTTTATTCTGTTTTGGCTGATTTTTTTGAAGAAACAGGCGATAAATTAACTGAAATTGAAGAAAAACAACAAAGTATTAATTCAGGTCTTTTGCATTTACGCAAAGATGAGATGGAAGCTCGTAAAAAACTTGATGAATATGAATTTGAAATGCGTGCTATGAAACGCTATGTTGAAAAACAGCATTTACCAGGTTTACCAGAAGAATATTTAGACTTATTTTTCTCAACAACCAAACGCATCGAAGAGTTGGCTCAACAGTTAAATAAGTTAAAAGTAGATATGAAAGAAATTTCACGCTTATGCTTCATGTGCCAAGATGATGTAACGTTAGCTAAAGAAAAGACGGAAGAAATTGTTGATAGTGCATTGTTAACTGAATATATGATGCAATATGCTAATCGTTACCGTCACTCTAATGAATCGATTGCAGATGCAATTGACAGTACTTTACGTTTGTTTAATAAAGATTATCGCTACCAAGAAGCACTTGAAACCATTTCAACAGCATTAGAGTTGGTAGAAGCTGGTGCATATAAAAAAGTCGAAGACAATTATTATGCAGATAAAAAAATAAATCAATAACGTGCTGAAGAATAACGAGACGAAGGAAAAATCCTAGGCTCGTTATTTTTTTTGAGTAATTTGTAAATACGCGTATTTAGTAGGTAGAAACCTTGTGATTCTGAGGAAGTCTGTTATAATAAATAATGGTTTTTAAGATAATAAGAAACCTTAATTAAGTTAGGGTTTTATAAATAGAAAGTGTGAACTAAATGATTTATTTTGATAATAGTGCAACAACACAAACAGATCCTTCTGTAGTAGCAACTTATGTGAAGGTAACGGAAGAAGTCTTCGGAAATCCTTCAAGTTTACATCATCTAGGCGATCATGCGGATGGCTTATTGCAGCAGTCCAGAAAACAAGTGGCATCAATTATGGGAGTAGAGCCAAAAGAAATCTTCTTTACTAGTGGTGGAACAGAGGGTGACAATTGGGCAATTAAAGGGACAGCAATTGAGAAGGGTAAATATGGGAAACATTTGATTACTAGCTCTGTTGAACATCCAGCCGTCAAAGAATCAATGGCTCAACTGGAAAAACAGGGCTTTGAAGTGACGTATCTTTCTGTAAATCGTGAGGGTATTATTTCTTTGGAGGAGTTAAAAGAAGCGTTACGTTCGGATACGATTTTGGTCTCAATTATGGCAGTAAATAATGAAGTTGGCAGTATTCAACCCATTGCGGAAATTGGAGAAATCTTAAAAGCATATCCAAAGGTTCATTTTCATGTGGATGCTGTTCAAGCAATTGGAAAAATTAAGTTAGATTTATCTGCGAGTTCTCGAGTAGATTTAGCAACATTTTCAGCTCATAAATTTCATGGACCAAGAGGCATTGGTTTTATGTATATTAGACAAGGGAAAAAAATTGCGCCACTATTAAGTGGTGGGGGACAAGAATTTGGTCGTAGAAGTGGAACCGAAAACCTGGCTGGTATTGTGGCCATGTCAAAAGCACTGCGTTTACTTTATACTGATGCACTAGTAAAACAGCAAAAGCAACGCGAGATAAAAGAGTATCTAAGTGCGGGTTTGGAAAAATATTCTAAAGTAAGTGTTTTTTCTTCGCCAACAGGTGCTCCGCATATTCTTTGTTTTGCTTTACGCGGCATTCGTGGCGAGGTATTTGTTCATGCGATGGAAAAAGTTGGGATTTATATTTCAACCACAAGTGCTTGTTCAAGTCGAAGTCAAACGAGTTCGAGTACTTTATCCGCGATGCATGTACCCGAAAATTTAGCAACAAGCGCTGTTCGAGTTAGCTTAACAGATACCAACACATTAGCAGAAGCCAAGCAATTTTTAGTTGAATTTGCTAAGTTAGAGGAACAATTTAGAGACATTCACTAATAGGAAGGAAACAAATTATGAACTATACAGAAATTATGGTTCGCTACGGCGAATTATCAACAAAAGGAAAAAATAAACGTACATTTATCAATCGATTATCTCAAAATGTGAGACGGGCGTTACATGATTTTCCAGAGATTAAAATTCTTGGTGAACGTGATCATATGTATTTAGAATTAAATGGAGCAGATAGTCACATTGTAATGAAACGTTTAGAGCCTATTTTTGGGATTCAAAATTATTCACCAGTTGTTCGCTTGCCTCGTGATATGGACGTTGTCAAAAAAGTTGCTGTTGAAATGGTGCAATCTGTTTTTAAAGAAGGGCAAACCTTTAAAATTACAACAAAACGTGCAGATCACCTTTTTGAATTAGATACAAATGATATCAATCAATTACTTGGTGCAGAAGTTTTGCGTAATGTTGAAGGAATTAAGGTTCAAGTTAAGAAGCCAGATATTGAAGTCAAAGTGGAAGTCCGTTTAGAGGGTATCTTCCTATCTTGTCAACGAATAGCTGGAGCAGGAGGTTTACCTGTTGGTTCAGGTGGACGAGCAATGCTAATGCTTTCTGGAGGAATAGATTCTCCAGTTGCCGGATATTTAGCAATGAAGCGTGGTGTTGAAGTTCAAGCGGTTCATTTCCATAGTCCGCCTTATACAAGCCCTCGTGCGCTACAAAAAGCGAAAGACTTAACCGTTAAATTAACTGCTTATGTTGGAAGTATTCAATTTATTGAAGTTCCATTTACTGAAATTCAAGAAGAAATCAAACGTGTTGTACCAGAAGGTTATTTAATGACCGTTACTCGTCGGATGATGATGCGTTTAACGGATAAAATACGTGAACAGCAACGTGGCTTAGCAATTGTAAATGGGGAATCCCTTGGGCAAGTTGCTTCTCAAACGCTCCAAAGTATGGTATCCATTAATGAGGTTACGAATACTCCAATTATTCGCCCAGTTGTTTCAATGGATAAAAATGAGATTATTGAAATTGCACAAAAAATCGATACATTAGAACTATCGATTCAACCTTTTGAAGATTGTTGTACAATTTTTGCTCCACCAGCACCAAAAACAAAGCCGAAATTAGAAAAAGCACAAAAATTCGAAGCTCGCTTAGATGTGGATGGTTTAATCGAACGCGCAATGGCAGGCTTAGTCATTTCAGAAATTAAAACAGGTGATTCATTGGAAGAGCAACAAGAAGAAGCCTTTTCAGAATTTTTATAAAGTGCGATGAAAGCTGTTCTGCTCCGAATATACTGGAAACAAATGCAAGCAATTGCGGTCTTCAATTGTGCGCAGTTGTAGAAGTATAAGAAATAGCAAGCTTTAAGAGCCGGATTATAAAGTACGATGAAAGTTGTTCTACTCTGATTAAAATCAAGTTCATCTCGGATAAATTGAGAGGCTGAGATAAAATTCTCAGCCTCTTTTTAGTATTTTTCAACAACAGAAATGAGGAATAAAAATGAAATTATGGAAAAATGGTCTTTTTTATACGATGTCAAACGAGGGTGAGACAGTTGAAGCCGTTTTAACAAATAATGGAGAAATCATTGGAGTCGGTACGGAAGAGTCATTAAAAGAATATTATCCAGAAGTATTAGAAGAAATAGACCTAGCAGGAAGTACTGTATTTCCAGGTTTTGTTGATAGCCACTTGCATTTGCTTTGGTATGGTCAAAGTTTAGCTCGTTTAAATTTAAATCAGTGTACATCTAAAAAAACGGCCTTACGAATGATTAAAGAGAAAGTAGCAAAACTTAGAGAAAAAGAGTGGCTTTTTGTCGAAGGATACAATGAGAATAAATGGCAAGATAGTACAGAAGCATTTAAAAAATCTGATTTAGATGCTCTTTCAATGACTCATCCAATCCTTGTTAGACGAATTGATTATCATAATGTAGTTATCAATGAAGCCTTTACTCAAGAAATTGGAATTAAAAAATGGCAAAAATTTGAAGGTGGGGGAGAAATTGTACTAGATGAGAAGGGTGAGTTTACTGGAGTTTTAAAAGATGAGGCGACTAATTTAGCTATCGATGCTTTTCCACCAGCAACACCAAGTGAGATGGAAGATTATCTTACTCTGGCTGTTAAAGATTTGTGGACTAAAGGGATTACAGGCGGTCATACAGAAGATTTGCACTATTTCAATGGATTTGAAGGAACTTTGGCCACTTTTAAAGCGTGTCTCGGTGTAGATAAGTTACCTTTTAGGAGTCATTTACTAATTCATAATGCTGAATTAGAAGCTTTTAATCAGTCTAATCAACAATTTTTAGATGGTGATCCATTTATTGAATTAGGTGCAATGAAAATTTTTTATGATGGGACGGTTGGATCAAGAACGGCATTAATGAAAAATGGCTATGCATCAGATTCTGAACATCATGGTTTACAAATTCAAACAGATGACATTTTTGAAAAGATGGTCCAATCGGCAAGAAATGCTGGTTTACCAGTTGCCATTCATATATTAGGTGATTTAGCATTTGAAAAAGTGATTCAGACCTTAAAAGCTTATCCACCCAAAAAAGGACAACGAGATCGGATGATTCATACGCCGTGGTTGAATCCAGGATTGTTAGCAAAAGCTAAAAATATGCCTTTATTATTCGATGTTCAACCTCAGTTTATGAGCAGCGATTTGCCATGGGCCTTAGAGGTTTTAGGAACCAATCATCCTCCTTTGGCCTTTGCTTGGCGCAGTATTGCCGAGGCGGGTTTTCCTACAGCTGGCGGAAGTGATGCTCCAGTTGAGACTCCAAATCCATTTCTAGGGATTCATGCTGCTGTTACACGGACTGTCAGCTCAGATAAAAATGGAAAAGCTTATTTTCCTGATGAAGGATTATCTGTATTTGAAGCGATTAGCCTTTATACAACAGGAAGTGCTTTGGCAGGTTATCAAGAAAAAACACGCGGACAAATTAAAGTCGGATTTGTAGCAGATTTCACTGTTTTAGAAGAAAATCCATTTACGATTGAAAAAGAAAACTTAGCAGATATCCATGTTTTGAAAACCATTATTTCAGAGCAAATTGTTTTTGGCTGAATAGATTAAATAAATACCGAAAAGAGCGCCTTATTTTAAAAAGTAAGGTGCTCTTTTCAGTTCTAAGGGATTAAGCAGAGTAAGATTTTGATTAAAATAATGTGAATCATGTCACATATAAATTGAATTCACTGTTTTACAATGGTAATATAAGATTATATGAAGTAAATTAGGAAGGTGAGTTGTATGGAGAAAGTAGAGAAAAATAAAAATGTTCCTAAAGCAACAGCCAAGCGTTTACCGTTGTATTATCGCTATTTAAAATCGTTAGAAGAATCTGGGATTCATCGGATTAAGTCTAAAGATTTCAGTACGTTAACGCAAGTTCCTTCCACTACAATTCGTCGTGATTTTTCACATTTTGGAGAATTGGGTCGAAGTGGTTATGGCTATGAAGTTGGTCATGTTTTAAATGTTTTTGATCAAATATTAAATGTGAATAGAGTAACAAAAGTAGCTTTAGTTGGAGTTGGGAATTTAGGGCGCGCTTTGATGTCCAATAATTTTAGACGAGATGACAATTTGAAAATCACTTGTGGTTTTGAAACAAATGAAGAATTGTGTAATCAAAAAATTGGTGGAATCCCTGTTTACCATATTAGTCAGATGGAAGAAATTATTCAGCATGAATCAATAACCACAGCCATCTCAACAGTTCCTAGTCAACATTCGCAAGAAGCAATTAATCAATTAGTGGCTGCAGGTGTTACAGCAGTTCTTAACTTTGCACCGGGTCGAGTTAAAGTATCTAATGAGATAGACGTTCGTTATATCGACTTAACAACAGAGTTACTAACACTTATCTACTTTAATGAAAAAATTCGCAAACAAACGCAATTGAGCTAAAAAATCGGTTGTTATAATAATCAAGGGACTAAGAATTAATTTGACAGTCTCTTGAGATTTTGTAAGCAGAATAATTGCCTATCCCTAAGAAGAAACTGTATACTTAATTAGAAAGAGTGTAAAAGCACATAGAGATGTAGTTCTTATGAGCCAACTCAACAAACTTTTTTATAAATAAGGGAGCGATAAATAATGGAAATTACCAAAAGAGGAACAGTCATCAAAGTTGAGGGAACTCAGCCAAAAACAGGTGAAAAAGCACCTCATTTTACATTGAACAACTTATCAGATAAAAAAATTAATTTAGCTGATTATCAAGGAAAAGTTGTTTTGGTTAGTGTTGTACCAAACATCGATACATCAGTTTGTGCGATTCAAACAAAACATTTTAATCAAGAAGCGGGACAATTAGAAAATGTTCAATTGATTACGATTTCTAACAATACCAAAGAAGAGCAAGCGGACTGGTGTGCAGGAAATGGTGTTGAAATGGAAATGCTACATGATACAGATTTAGAATTTGCTAAAGCATATGGGGTATATATGCCAGAACTAGGCTTATTAGCTCGTTCGGTTTTTGTAATCGATCAAGACGGTGTTTTAGTATATGAAGAAATTGTGCCAGAAATGAGCCATGAGCCAGACTATACAGCTGCATTGGCAGCAACAAAAGCCTTAATTTAAATCATTCAATCAGCTAGAAATCGATTTTTCTGTTGAGTTTACTATCATTCAATGCTAAAATAAAGTCAATGAAAAGCATTGATCAAGAGGAGTAGTTTTAGATACTAATTTTAAGAGAAAAGAACAAATGCTGAGAGTTCTTTATTAGTCTAAAATGAATGTAGCTTGGGAGCTGATAGAGGGAAGTTAGAGTAACTCTATCCGGAGGTAGCGATCCGTTAACAGCGTTTAGAGTGGTGTGTTGTTTTCAACATGCAAAATAGGTGGTACCGCGAATTCAAAGCATTCGTCCTAATTAATTTTAGGCGGATGCTTTTTGTCATGGTTCTTGTTGCTTTAGCAACTTAGAACCATGATACACATCCATCAAAGATGGACTGTGATCCTTAAATGTTGGTTTGTTGAGGTTCTTGTTGCTTAAGCAACTTAGAAACACAGTATGCATTAATCAAAAGGTTGATGTAATCCGATAATTTTGGTTTGTCGTATTTTAAGTAAAAATACAAATGAAATTGCATAAACCTAAAATAACTTTGCTTAGTTTATAAAACTTAAAATCAAATGAAAAATAGGGAGGAAGATAGTATGTCAGAAGAACTAAAAATGCCAACTAAGTATCAACCCCAAGAAGTAGAAGCTGGACGCTACGAAGAGTGGCTAAAAAAAGATTTATTTAAGCCAAGTGAGGATCAAACTAAAGAACCATATTCGATTGTGATTCCACCTCCAAACGTGACTGGAAAATTACATTTAGGCCATGCTTGGGATACCACATTACAAGACATTATTATTCGTCAAAAACGCATGCAAGGCTACGATACATTATGGTTGCCAGGGATGGATCATGCGGGAATTGCGACTCAAGCAAAAGTCGAAGAAAAATTAGCCCAAGAAGGTATTTCACGCTATGATTTAGGCCGTGAAAAATTTATTGAAACAGTTTGGGATTGGAAAGAAGAGTATGCTAGCGTGATTCGCGCGCAATGGGCAAAAGTTGGAATTTCAGTTGATTATAGTCGTGAGCGTTTTACTTTAGACTCAGGTTTATCAGATGCAGTTCGTAAAGTTTTTGTATCCATGTATGAAAAAGACCTTATTTATCGTGGAGAATATATTATCAATTGGGATCCTAAAGCTAAAACAGCCTTATCGGATATTGAAGTCATTCATAAAGATGTTGAGGGTGCTTTTTACCATATGAGTTATCCGTTAGCAGATGGTAGTGGGACTGTTGAGTTAGCTACAACTCGTCCAGAAACAATGTTAGGTGATACTGCAATTGCTGTTCATCCAGAAGATTCACGTTACAAACACTTAATTGGGAAAATGGTTATCCTACCTTTAGTTAATAAAGAAATTCCAATTATTGCAGATGACTATGTTGAAATGGATTTTGGTACAGGAGTCGTTAAAATTACACCGGCTCATGACCCTAATGATTTCGAAGTTGGAAATCGCCATGATTTACCTAGAATCAATGTAATGGATGAATCTGGTGTCATGAATGAATTAGCTGGAAAATATCAAAATATGGATCGCTTTGCTGCAAGAAAAGCGGTTGTAGCTGATTTGAAAGAATTAGGTCATTTAATCAAAATTGAAACAATGGTTCATAGTGTTGGTCATTCTGAACGTACTGGAGTTGTTGTTGAACCGCGTTTATCAACACAATGGTTTGTGAAAATGGCGCCTTTAGCAAAAGAAGCGATGGACAATCAAGCAACGGATCAAGCGATTGAGTTTGTACCTGAGCGTTTCGAAACGAACTACATGCGTTGGATGGAAAATATTCATGACTGGGTTATTTCTAGACAACTATGGTGGGGACATCAAATTCCAGCTTGGTATCATAAAACAACTGGCGAACTTTATGTTGGCATGGAAGCCCCAGTAGATAGTGAAAATTGGGTACAAGATCCAGATGTATTAGATACTTGGTTTAGTTCAGCTTTATGGCCATTTTCAACAATGGGATGGCCTGATACAGAAGCGCCAGATTTTAAACGTTACTTCCCAACTAATACACTTGTAACAGGCTATGATATTATTGCCTTTTGGGTAAGTCGTATGATTTTCCAAAGCTTAGAATTTACCGGCAAACGTCCTTTCCAAAAAGCGTTAATCCATGGTTTAATTCGCGATGAAGATGGACGCAAAATGAGTAAATCTTTAGGCAATGGGATTGATCCGATGGAAGTTATTGATAAATATGGTGCAGATGCTTTGCGTTGGTTCCTATCAAATGGTTCAGCTCCAGGGCAAGATGTTCGTTTTAGTTATGATAAAATGGATGCAGCATGGAACTTTATCAACAAGATTTGGAATGCTAGTCGTTTTGCGATTATGAATATGAACGGTTTAAGCTATGAAGAAATTGATTTTAGTGGCGAAAAAACTATTGCAGATCGTTGGATTCTAACGCGCTTGAACCAAACAGTTGAAAAAGTAACGGATTTATTTGAAAAATTTGAATTTGGTGAAGCCGGTCGTCACTTATATAACTTTATTTGGGATGATTTTTGTGATTGGTATATTGAAATGAGTAAAGGGGTACTAAATGGTGAAAACGAAGCAGCTAAGCAAACAACTAGAAGTATTTTAGCTTATGTTCTTGACCAAACATTGCGCTTACTGCATCCAATTATGCCATTCGTAACAGAAAAAATTTGGGAAAGTGTTCCTCATGAAGGGGAATCTCTAGTTATAGCTGAATATCCGGTAGTTCACCCAGAGCTAAACGATGAGGATGCTGCAAAAGGTATGGATGTGTTAATGGAACTTATTCGCTCAGTTCGCACGATTCGTTCAGAAGTGAATACTCCTCTTTCTAAGAAAATTGAATTGCTAATCAAGACGAATGATGCTTCAATTGAAACCTTCTTAAAAGAAAATGAAACTTATATTGAGCGTTTTTGTAACCCAGAAAATCTAGTGATTTCTAGTCAAATTGAAGCTCCAGAGTCGGCTATGAGCGCGGTTATTACAGGCGCAGAAATTTATCTACCATTAGCAGGTTTAATTAATATTGACGAAGAAATTATCCGTTTAGAAAAAGAAATGGCTAAATGGGAAAGTGAAGTTAAACGCGTGCAAGGTAAGCTTTCAAATGAACGCTTTGTATCTAGTGCACCTGAAGCAGTTGTACAAGTTGAGCGAGAAAAAGAAAAAGATTATTTAGAAAAACGTGAAGCTGTTGCTGAACGTATTGCCTCACTAAAAGCGCAACAATAAAATCAGATAGAATGGGTTAAAAGGGCTGAAAAGAACTTTTAACTCATTCTGTTTTTTATTTTTACGCTAGTCATTTTTAAACAAGAGCGGTATAATAGAGAAACAAAAAAGAACGTAATAACTAGTATAAATGACGAATGTGAAGAATTGGTGGGATGTAAGTTGTTTAAGACGTATGAAGAAGCACTAGAATGGATTCATGGAAGATTAGTGATGGGAATGAAGCCAGGATTGAAAAGAATGGAATGGATGATGAAGCGTCTAGGGCATCCCGAAAGACGATTTAAATCTATTCATGTAGCAGGCACAAACGGAAAAGGATCGACAGTTACGTACTTACGAGAGATGTTAGAGGCTGCTGGTCAAGTAGTAGGGACATTTACGTCGCCTTATATTACCACTTTTAATGAACGTATCAGTGTCAACGGAGAACCTATTTCAAATGAAGAAATTTTACGTTTAGCAAACTTAGTTTACCCGCTAGTGATGGAGTTAGAAGAAACTTCATTGGGCGGTCCTAGTGAGTTTGAAGTTGTAAATACAATGATGTTTATTTATTTTGGTGAAGGACATGCGGATGTTGTTCTAATCGAAGTAGGCTTAGGAGGATTAGTTGATTCAACCAACGTTGTGACGCCAGTCGTTTCGGCTATTACAACTATTGGTTTTGATCATATGCACATTCTAGGTGGTACAATTGCTGAAATTGCAGAACAAAAAGCAGGTATTATCAAACCAGGTATCCCAGTTGTTGTTGGAAATGTTGATTCAGAAGCTTTAAAAGTCATTGGTAAAGTTGCAGAAGAAAATGCTAGCCCACTGCTGTGTTTTAACAAAGATTATTTTATCTCAAAATGGAAAACATTACCGACATGGGGTGAGACGTTTACTTTTGAAGACGACTTTATTTGCTTAAGACAAGTCGTTTTGTCAATGCTAGGGAAACACCAAGTTGAAAATGCAGCATTAGCATTAGAAGTTTTACGAGTATACGGTCATGAAACAGGTTTAGCTATTGGTCATGAACAGATGTTGCGTGGATTAAAAGCGGCTTTCTGGCCAGGTAGATTGGAAAAAATAAATGAAGATCCATTAATTATTTTAGACGGCGCTCATAATGAGCCGGCGATGAACAGGCTGGTTGAGACGCTAAAAAATGATTTTGAGCAACAAGAAATATACGTACTATTCGCGGCTTTGGGGGATAAGGCAGTTGATAAAATGTTAGGTCAGCTACAAGTTCTGCCAAATGTTCATCTTATTTTAACGAGTTTTGATTATCCAAGAGCGGCATCAGCAAATCAGTTAACAACTAATTTGACTGGTAATTATGATGTTGAAGAAGTTTGGCAAGAAGGTTTAGTAAAAACTGTAAATGAAATGGATAGTAATAGTGTTTTGATTATAACAGGGTCACTGTATTTTATTTCTGAAGTTCGACACTATTTTTTAGATGAAACAAACAACTAAGGGGGACAAGTAACGTGGGTAAAGTAAAAGCAGTAATTTTTGATATGGATGGATTAATTTTTGATACAGAAACGCTTTATTATCGCTCAATGCAAGAGGTGGCGGATCGATTAGGCTTACCTTTTGATTATAAATATTATCTTAAATTTGTTGGGACATCAGACGAAGAGTTGCACGAAAATTTATATCGCGATTTTAAAAATGATGAAAAAGTTGCGACTCTCATTACAGATAGCCGTACTCGTTTAGATGAAATTGTTGAAGATGAAGGTTTAATGGTGAAAGCTGGTTTCATTGAATTGCTTGATTTCTTGGAAGCAGAAGGAATTAAAAAAGTAGTGGCTTCAAGTAATTTAAAAGAAATGGTGGCTAATTTTCTAAAACGTGAAAATATTCAGCATCGTTTTGATTATTTTGTTTCTGGTGATGAAGTTAAACGTGCAAAACCAGATCCTGAAATTTTTGAAAAAGCTTGGTCTGGTTTGGCTGTGCCAAAAGCTGAGACATTAATTCTTGAAGATTCAATTAACGGAATTAGAGCTGGATTTGATGCAGGTATACGCGTAATTATGGTGCCTGATTTAATTCCACCTTCGCCTGAAGCTGAAGAAAAAACTAGCGCTATTTATGAAGATTTATCTTACGTTAAAGACTTCATTAAAAATCAAAATAAATAAAACTTACGACCTCTTTTTACATATTATATTGTAAAAGGGGGTCTTTTTCATGCAAGAAAGAAGTTTAGTTTTAGAAGTTCCCAAATATAGTCGGCCTAGGGAACGTTTAGAGGAATATGGAGAGAAGGCCTTAGGAACACATGAATTATTGGCTATTTTATTACGAACAGGTTCAAAAGATAACAATGTTTTGGCTGTAGCAATGGAGTTGCTGAACAATTTTGGCGATTTACACCAACTTAAGCTAGCCTCTTTAGAGGAGCTCAGGGAAATAAAGGGAATTGGTCATGCTAAGTCAATCGAGATTAGGGCTGCAATTGAGTTTGGTGTTCGGATAGCAAGTGCCTCGCAATTAAAAATTGGGCATATTACATCTAGCCAGATGGTAGGGGATTTACTATATACAGAGATGAAGGATTTGCCACAAGAACATGTTGTTGCCTTATATTTGAATACCAAAAATCATTTAATCAAAAAAGAAACTATTTTTGTTGGCGGATTAAATTCTTCGATAGCACATCCGCGAGAGATTTTCCGTGGTGCTGTGCGAATTTCGGCAGCAAGGATTATTCTAGGTCATAACCATCCTTCAGGCAACCCAGAGCCATCGCAAGCAGATATTAGTTTTACAAAACGAATTATCGAATGTGGTGAATTAATGGGGATTGATTTATTGGATCATATTGTAGTTGGAGAAAAGGGGTATATTAGTTTAAAAGAAACTGGAATTATTTAAGTAGGAAATCCAATCAATTATCATAAAAATAGAACTAAAAAAAGAAATTCATAACCGATATATTTAATTACAAGTTATTTATTAGAAAATAATTTTAAACTTAAATTAAGAATTGGTCAGAAAATAACCATGTAGCCAAGGAAAGGGGTTACACTGAGAAGAAAGAAATCGGAACCATTTAATAAAAAAGTGAATGAATTAATAGGAAAACTCTTGTCGAAAAAAGAAATTTATGGTATACTAACTTTAGTGTTTTTGTTAGGTAAAGAAAAGATTGTTTCAGAACATTCCAATTCGTACCGTAAAGCAAGAATATCAAATATTATGTGCTAAAGGCACGAGGAGGAATTTTAACTATGGAACAAGGTACAGTAAAATGGTTTAACTCAGAAAAAGGATTTGGATTTATCGAACGCGAAAACGGAGACGATGTATTCGTACATTTCTCAGCTATCCAAGGCGACGGATTCAAAACTTTAGAAGAAGGACAAGCAGTTACTTTCGACGTTGAAGATGGTAACCGTGGACCTCAAGCAGCTAACGTAGAAAAAGCGTAAGCTCATTCACTTATAACCTTTAAAGACTAAGTATGTATGTACTTAGTCTTTTTTTATTTTTATTGTCTTATTTAATGATTAAATAAAGTATGATTATACTAATTAGACCCAACTATTATCTTGAATATCCCTCCTAATTTTCAAGATAACTTTAATTGAGCTACGGTTCATTTTCATTGGGGAAATTAAATTTGACGTTATTTTATTTTTGGGTTGAATTTAATAACAATATCTTATAAAATAAGAGTTGTCATTTGATTTGATGAATCAATAAAATTTTAAATTGAAAAGTAGAGTAGAATAGTTTACAACTAGAAGAAATATAAGCTTAAAAGGCATTTTGGTATGTCAAAAAGTTTACAAAAATAATAAATGTTTAAAATTATATTAAAATACGGTCGAAATTAATGTTTTCTTTGGTAATATGAAGTATGATTATTCCTGTTACAGTATAGAGCGTATATTTAATAGATTATTTTGGTAGGTCTAAAAAATAATTGAAATTTTGTGATGGATGACCATTTATGATAGAGCTGAGAGGATGAAGTTGTGTGTTTGGATTTGGAAGCAAGGATATTGGAATTGATTTAGGTACTGCGAATACAATGGTCTATTTGGATGGTAAAGGAATTGTCTTAAGAGAACCATCAGTAGTAGCAAAAAATACAAATAATGGTGATATAGTAGCAGTTGGTGAAGAAGCAAGAAATATGATTGGTAGAACCCCAGGAAGCATTGTAGCAATTCGCCCAATGAAAGATGGAGTTATTGCTGATTATGAAACAACTGCAGCTATGATGAAATATTATATTCAAAAAACAATTGGAAAATCGAGTTCAAAACCTTATGTGATGGTATGTGTACCTAGCGGAGTAACTGAAGTTGAAAAACGTGCAGTTATCGATGCTACACGCACAGCTGGTGCAAAAGATGCCTTTATTATCGAAGAACCGTTTGCTGCTGCTATTGGTGCAGGTCTTCCAGTAATGGACCCAACAGGTAGTATGGTTGTTGATATTGGTGGTGGAACAACGGATGTTGCAACGATTTCTTTAGGTGGAATCGTGAGTAGCCGTTCAATTCGTATGGCTGGAGATCGTCTAGATGATGCGATTATTCATTATGTACGTAAGAAATTCAATTTATTAATTGGTGAAAGAACAGCTGAAGCTGTGAAGATGGAAATAGGTTGTGCTTCTGTTGAAAAATCAAAAGAATATGGCGATATGAGTGTTAGAGGTCGTGATTTACTAACTGGTCTACCGAAAACAATTGAAATTTCAGCAGTCGATGTATCTCAATCACTACAAGAAGTTGTCGAAGCAATTATAGTTGCTGTTAAAGAAACTCTTGAAGAAACATCACCAGAAATTTCAGCAGATGTTATTGATCACGGAATTGTATTAACAGGTGGCGGAGCATTATTGAAAAATATTGCTGAAGTCATTGCAGACGAAACACAAGTACCAGTATTTGTAGCAAATGAGCCACTTGATTGTGTTGCCATTGGGACTGGTGAATCATTGAAACATATTGATTTATTTAAGAAAAACGCAAACCGTTAGAATCTATTCTTTCAAGTACACCTAGTTGTAGATGATGAAATATCCGTTCTTTTAATTAAGTGAGCTATCTGAATAGTTTGACGTTGCGAGGAGTTTTTAACTTCTCGCTTTTTTTAAGGGCTAAAAAGCATAACTGAGCAGTGATTAAATGTCGAAAAATAGCTTAAAAATAGAAAAAACAACACAAAAAAACTATTTTTCTTAAAAAATTACAAAGAGTTTAGTTTTTCTTAATAAAATTAGTTTATTATTACAGAGATATGGTAAAATAGAGAAGGCCATTAAGGCAAAGTGGGGTGACGAATTGCATCAATTTTTTTCAAATAAGAAGTTAATTATTTTGTTAGTAAGTGTAATTGCTTGTATGGGTTTAATTGCATACTCTATCAAAGAACGAGCAAAACTGCCAATTGTTCAACAATTTACCAATGATATTACGGCAATCACTGGTCGTGTTTTTGCTAAACCCGCGAATGCGGTCGTTAGTTTTATTGACTCTATTGATGACTTGAAAAATACTTATGAAGAAAATCAATTGTTAAAATCTAAAATTGATAAACTTTACGAGCAACAGGTTCAGCTTGCTGATTTAAAAGAAGCCAATAAAAAAATGCAAGAACAGTTAGACTTGCAAAGTGATATTTCTGATTTTAATAAAATCAACGGAACCGTTATTGGGAGAAATCCAGATACTTGGATAGATCAAATTATTGTTGATCGAGGCAGTCAAAATGGAATCGAAAAAGGCATGGCTGTAATGTCTGGTCCAGGACTTGTGGGGCGTGTTAGTGAAGTTAGCCCAACTAGTTCAAAAGTTCAATTAATTACAACAGCAGACACTAAAAACAATCGAGTTGCAGCAGAAGTTCAAGGTGGAGCAGCTCCAGTTTTTGGGATTATTAATGGATACGATAAAGAAACGAAACGTTTAATTATGAAACAAATTACAGCAGACGCAGTTCCAGAGAAAGGCACGCAAGTTGTGACATCAGGATTAGGTGGAAAAACCCCTAGAACACTTCCAATCGGTGAAGTAGATGAAGTCAAGCTAGATTCTTTTGGATTATCAAAAGAAGTTTATGTGAAACCTTATGCGGATACAAATGATATTCGTTACGTGACGTTTATTCAACGTAGCGCTGAGAGTGGTGAATAACTAAATGAACATGAATTTAAAGAAAAGTTTTTTACCACCGCTAATTATTTTTTGTTTTTTTCTGATTGATGGAGTTTTAGCTGCTTTATTTTCTAAAACGTTTTATGATGGAAACTTTGTTTTAGTTCCTCGTCTTATAGTCATTAGTTTTGTGATGATGTCCTTTTATCTTCCTAGAAATAAAATGTTGCTTTATGCAATTATTTTTGGTTTACTGTATGATAGTTACTACAGTGGAGTTTTAGGTGTATATGTAGCCCTATTTCCAATAATTGTTTATATTACCGAAAAGTTAAAAAAAGTATTAAACCCGAATGTTTTAGTCGTGGGAATGATGTTAATTATCAATCTTAGTATGGTTGAGGGAGCGCTTTACCTTTTCTATCAAGTCTTAGGTCAAAATACGATGGACGTTAATAGTTTCTTGGCGGAACGTCTGGGACCTACGTTGCTTCTAAATAGTGCGATTTTTATTTTTCTATATTTTCCGTTGAAAAAAACTATTTTAAAGCTTACTGAGAGCTAGAGCAGAAAATATAAGCTTGAGTGTGAAAAGTAACAAATGGTGTTGGAGGTTATGAAAATGAAACAAAGTGTGACGTTAAAAGGGACGAAAGACGGTTTTGTTTTGACTTTAGATGAAAGTGTTGCTTTTGAAACAGTACTAAGTGATTTAGATCAATTACTTGAAAAGTTACATTCTGAAAATAAAGAACAAAAAGAAGTCCAAAAAGGAATCAGTCTAGAAGTGAAAACAGGGATGCGACTTTTTTCAGAAGATGAAAAAGCTAAGATTACTGAAAAGATTAGTAGCAAAAGTCAATTTCAGTTAAAGAAAATTAGCGCTGAAGTATTGACCTATCAACAGGCCACAGAATGGCACGAAAGCAACAGCTTGCAGATGGAGATTCAAACGATTCGAAGTGGACAAGTTTTGCAAGCACCAGGTGATATTTTATTAATTGGAAAGATTCATCCAGGTGGCACGATTCGGGCTAGCGGAAGTATCTTTATACTGGGAGAGCTTTTAGGTCTAGCTCATGCTGGGTTTGATGGAGACAATGAAGCTATTGTTGTGGCTGATTTTCAAACAGATGCACAAATTCGAATTGCTGAAAGTGTACAAATTATTGAAAATAAAGCTAAAAATCAAGCTGGCACGGACGAAAAACAATTTGCATATATTAATGACTTGCATATTTTAGATTTTGAAGGATTAGATAAATTAAGAACGATACGACCTAAGATGGGCAAAGTGACAGGAGGATTATTTTAATGGGGACAGCAATTGTCATTACATCTGGTAAAGGTGGAGTTGGTAAAACAACATCAACAGCCAATATTGGAACAGCTTTAGCATTGCAAGGGAAAAAGGTATGTTTGATCGACATGGATATTGGACTTCGTAATTTAGATGTTATTCTAGGTTTAGAAAATCGAATTATCTATGATATTGTGGATGTTGTTGAAGAGCGAGCAAAACTGCATCAAGCGATTATTAAAGATAAACGATTTAATGATAATCTTTATTTATTACCAGCTGCACAAAATGCAGATAAAAGTTCTGTTAGTGGGGAACAAATGATTGAAATCGTGGATCAATTACGACCAGACTATGATTATATTTTAATTGATTGTCCAGCTGGAATTGAACAAGGCTTTAAAAATTCAATTGCAGCAGCAGATAGTGCGATTGTTATTACAACACCAGAAATATCAGCTGTGCGTGATGCAGATCGAATTATTGGATTATTAGAACAAACGGAAATGGAATCACCTCGTTTGATTATTAATCGTATTCGTCAACGTATGATGCAAGAGGGTGAAGTATTGGATATCGATGAAATTACGAAGCATTTATCGATTGATTTATTAGGTATCGTTTTTGATGATGATAGTGTTATTCGTTCATCTAATAAGGGAGACCCAATTGTTTTAGATCCTAAAAATCCAGCTTCATTAGGGTATCGCAATATAGCGCGTCGTATTTTAGGTGAAACAGTTCCTTTAATGTCCTTTAAAAAAGAGAAAAAAAACTTTTTTCAAAAAATATTTGGCAAATAATTAAGAGTGTGCTATACTATTAAAAAATGATTAGAAAAAAGCTTTGAAGAGAAAAAGTAAGACTAGTGAATTTTTAGAGAGATTGCGGTTGGTGGGAAGCAATCAAGGAACTAGATTCTGAACACACATCTCTGAGCTGGCAGTTGAACCTCCATATGTGAGCAGTAAACTATCCCGGGAGTTCCCGTTATAGGACTAGCGTTTAGAAGCTTGAACGTGAAGAGGTAGCTTTTGTGAAGAAGCTACGAATAAAGGTGGAACCACGATACTTAAACATCGTCCTTTGATTCTCAATTATGAGAGTCAAAGGACTTTTTTTGTTTTACAAGCTAAAACAAGCACTAAAAAAAAGAAAAAGGGGAGTAAAAAAATATGAAAAAATTACAAATGATCTTAGTCATAGCAGGGGTATTTATCTTAGTTGCAGCGTGTGGCAAATCAGGAGCAGGAAATAAAAAAGAAGCAAAAGAACAAGACTCATATAGTCAAATTGAAAAAAATGGAAAACTTGTTGTTGGGTTAGATGATACATTTGCACCGATGAGTTATCGTGATAATAATGGTGATATTGTAGGTTTTGATGTTGATTTAGCTAAAGCTGTAGGTGAAAAATTAGACTTAAAACTTGAATTTCAAGCAATTGATTGGGCGATGAAAGAAACAGAACTAAATGCAGGTAATATTGATTTAATCTGGAATGGCTATACAATTACACCAGAAAGAAAAGAAAAAGTTGCCTTTTCAACTCCGTATCTAGACAATAGTCAAGCGATTATTGTTTTAAAAGATAGTGAAATTCAGAAGAAATCAGATTTAAAAGGTAAGACGGTGACCGCTCAACAGTCTTCTAGTGCCGTTGATGCAGTGAAAAACGATTCCGAGGTTACTTTGACGGACTTAAAAACAGGTGATTTAGTTCAATATCCATCTAACAATGATGTATTTAATGATCTTGAAGCTAAACGTAGTGAGGCAGCAGTTGCCGATGAGGTATTAGCTAGATACTATATTAGTTTGAAAGGTGCTGAAAAATATCGTATTTTGACTGAAAATTTTGGTAAGGAAGAATACGGTGTTGGTATGCGTAAAGCTGATAAGCAGTTAAAAGAAAAAATTGATCAAGCTTTAGCCGAGTTAAAAACAGATGGCACCTACGATAAGATTTATGCAACATGGTTTGGCAAAGAAAAATAAATAAGTTGAAAATGGGGGAATAAAGATGAAAAAGAAATTAATTTTAGTTAGTCTGCTGTGTTTAGCTTTTGTAATCGGGGGATGCAAAAGTGAAACAAAGGCAAATACAAATGAAAAGAATAAAATTATTGTTGGTTTAGATGATACATTTGTACCGATGGGTTATCGAGATAAGGCTGGTAAAATTGTAGGTTTAGATGTGGATTTAGCTAAGGAATTTGGTAAACGTGCAAATGTTGACATTGAATTTCAGCCAATTGATTGGGCGATGAAAGAAACAGAGCTAAATTCTGGTAATATTGATTTAATTTGGAATGGGTATGCGATGAATCCTGAACGTAGTGAAAAAGTTAATTTTAGTACACCTTATTTAGAAATTGGTCAAGCGATTATTGTTTTAAAAGATAGTCCAATTGAAACGAAAAATGATTTAGCAGGCAAGACAGTCGCTGCGCAACAATCTTCTAGCGCTGTTACGATTTTAAGCCAAGATGCACCAGAGTTGTTAAAATCATTTAAAGGAGGCGAAATGGTTACGTACGCTTCGAATAATGATGTGTTTAACGATTTGGATAGCAAGAGAAGCGAAGCGATCATAGTAGGAGAAACATATGGCCGTTATACAATTAAGCAAAAAGGTGAAGACAACTATCGCATTTTAAAAGAAAATTTTTGTGTTGAAAACATTGCGGTAGGTGTTCGTAAAGCAGATAAAGAATTATTAAAACAAGTGAATCAAGCTTTGAAAGAAATGGAAGAAGATGGAACGAAAGAAAAAATAGTCAATAAATGGTTTAGTGAGTAGACAAATCAACTAGATTATTAAAGAAAATTATGAGGTGAAGTAAATGATAACGGAGATAATTCCCGCTTTATTAGATGGATTGAAAATGACATTGTTACTCTTTTTTATTATATTAATTATTAGTATTCCTTTAGGGTTTTTGGTAGCATTAGCTAGGGTTTATGCACCGAAATTTATCTCCTTTTTTATTCAAGTTTATATTTATATTATGCGTGGGTCACCCTTGTTGCTCCAATTAATGATTGTTTTCTTCGGGTTGCCATTAGTTGGGATTACATTAGATCGTTTTTCCGCAGCAATCATTGCTTTTAGTTTAAATTACGTTGCTTACTACGCCGAAATTTTTCGCGGCGGAATCATAGCCGTTCCAGTTGGTCAATTTGAAGCCATTCAAGTTTTAGGAATTGGGAAAATTCGTGGTTTCCAAAGAATCATTCTGCCACAAGTTTTCCGGGTGGTCTTGCCATCTGTTGGAAATGAAGTGATTTCATTGGTTAAAGATACCTCATTAATTTATGTAATCGGCTTAGGTGAGTTACTTCGAGCGGGGCAAATAGCTGCTAATACTTATGCATCATTAATTCCATTTGTAGCTGTCGGATTGGTTTATTTAGCGATTACGGGCATTGTTACACTTGGTTTAAATCAAATTGAAAAAAAAGTTCGTTTTTAATTTTATCTGGATAGAAAAGTATTACTTAGATAGAATCTCAGACGAAAAAAGTTCGTGTTAATTTTTGAATAAAAGGAGTGAAGATAGATGATTTTAGAAGTAAAAAATGTAACAAAAAAATTTAATGGGCTACCAGTTATTCAAAACTTTGATTTTAGTATCGCTGCTGGCGAAATTGTTACCCTAGTCGGAAAGTCAGGAACTGGGAAAACAACCCTTATGCGCCTGATCAATAATTTAGAAAAAGCGGATAGCGGAACAATTAAAATTGGCAATCAATTGTTATGTGAAACGAAAAATGAACAGAGTGTTTATGCATCAAAAAAAGATATTCGTGCCTATCATAATTCAATCGGGATGGTCTTTCAAGATTATCAACTATTTCCTAATCTAACGGTACTAGAAAATTGCTTAGAGGCCCCGATTGCTCAAAAATTAGATACAAAATCAAATTTAATAAAAAAGGCAGAAGAGTTATTAGGACAAGTTGGATTAAGCGATAAAATTCAAGTTATGCCTAGTACATTATCCGGTGGCCAAAAACAAAGAGTTGCTATTGCACGAGCGATGATGCTCAATCCTAAAATCTTATGTTTTGATGAACCTACATCGGCTTTGGATCGTGAATCTACAGTCGAAATTGGAAAAATGATTCAAAAAATCGCAACAGATCAAACGGGAATTCTAATTGTTACTCATGATTTAGAATTTGCTGAAGATATAGGAACTCGAGTTGTTAGTTCAGAAGAATTCATCAATAAATGAGTTTTCATGGATTCATTTCAATAAAAACATTGACGGAGCAGGGTATATTTGTTATGATGTTAATGTTGTAAATGTGTAGCACCACAACTACAACCGCGCGGGAATGAGTCTTAAGTTCATCTAGGTGACGCTCACGACGGCGAGTCTAAGTCTAATAAGGAGGTGCGAATAAATGTACGCAATTATCAAAACAGGTGGAAAACAAGTTAAAGTTGAGGTAGGCCAAGCAATTTACGTTGAAAAATTAAACGTTGAAGCTGGTGAAACTGTTAGCTTTGATGAAGTAATCTTAGTAGGTGGCGAAGAAACAAAAGTTGGAGCGCCAACAATCGCAGGAGCTACTGTTGAGGGTACTGTAGAAAAACATGGTAAACAAAAGAAAGTTACTACGTTCAAATACAAACCTAAAAAACATACTCACCGTAAACAAGGTCATCGTCAACCTTATACAAAAGTTGTTATTAACGCAATTAACGCATAAGAAAAGTGGTGTTCAAAATGATTCAAGCACTATTCAAGCGTGATGAAGATGGAAACCTAGTTTCTTTCGAAATTACTGGACATGCAGAGTCAGGACCCGATGGCAGTGACATTGTGTGTGCCGCTGTATCAGCTTTGACTTTTGGAGCAACAAATAGTATCGAAGCCTTAGCCGGATTCCAACCACTAGTTGAGATGGATGAAGAAAATGGTGGACATCTTTATGTTGAAGTTATCCAAGATATTAATCGTGAGCAGTCACACATAGCTCAGATTCTTTTAGAGAGTCTTCTGTTGTCAATAGGGACTATCGTAGAAGAGTATCCTGAGTATGTCAAAATAATAAAATAAATACAAAAAAGAAAACATTCAGGAGGTGCAACTCATATGTTGAAAATGAATTTACAATTCTTCGCCCACAAAAAAGGTGGCGGATCTACAACTAACGGACGTGACTCAAACTCTAAACGCTTAGGCGCTAAAAGAGCAGATGGTCAAACTGTTACAGGTGGTTCAATTTTATACCGTCAACGCGGAACTAAAATTTACCCAGGTGTAAACGTTGGAATTGGTGGAGACGATACACTTTTTGCTAAAGTAGATGGTGTAGTTCGCTTCGAACGTAAAGGTCGCGACAAAAAACAAGTATCTGTATACCCTGCAGTTGCTCAATAAGTCTAACCAATTAAAAGAAGGAAAGAGAAGTTGATTCTCTTTCCTTCTTTTTTATTTACTGAAAAGCTTTGACTTCAATAAGAACATATGTTAAATTAAAAACAGTAAGCGTTTTCTTTTTGTGTAGAATGAAACGTTTCATTTTAAAAGGCTAGTTTTTATGAGCCAACTCCTCGAGAAAAAGATGAAAATGCGAGGTGACAAAAAGTGTCACATCAAATTCCCTTATTTTTCTGCCGAGCTAACCGGCTCAACAAAATTTTTATTCAGGAGGTGATAAAATGGCGACAACGATAAAAGATATCGTCGAAAGAACGGGTTTATCTTTAGGAACAGTTTCAAAATATTTAAATGGTGTATCTGTAAAACCAAAAAATAAAGTATTAATTGATGAGGCAGTTGAATTTTTAGATTTTAAAGTAAATTTATTTGCACGAGGTTTAAGAACAAAAGAGTCAAAATCAATTGGAATCATTATTCCTTCTTTAGAGCTAACGTTTTCAACAAAAATCGTGGCCATTACAGAAAAATACTTAGCTCAAAATGGATATGTTGTGATGATTTGTGTGGTTACAGGCGATGAAGAAATTGATTCAGAAAAATTACAAAATCTAGTTAATCAAAGTGTGGATGGTTTGTTGGTGATTCCGCCAGCTAAAAATCGCTTTTTAACTACATGGCTAGAAAAAATGAATGGATTCATTCCAGTTATTGTCTTAGATCGCTATCTAGAATCAAATGTAGTGTTTGACCATGTAGTTGTAGATAATCGTCAGGCGGCTAAAAAGGCAGTTACAAGGCTTCTTCTAAAAGGACATACTAGAATTGGAATTATTGTAGGAGACAAAGGGGGCTATACTTCTAAAGAACGACTTTTAGGTTACCAGGATGCTTTAAATTCTCAAGGAGTTTCTTTAAAACCAGAATATATTGTTTACGGTGATTTTTCAAAAAAAAGTGGTTATGATGCCTGCCAAGAATTATTTGAGTTGCAAAATGTCCCCACAGCAATTTTTGTAACAAATTATGATATGACCGTTGGAGCTTTAGAATGTTTTAATTCATACCAGAAAAGAATAGGAGAGGATATTTCTTTAATTGGTTTTGATTCTGCTGAAATCTCAACAATTCTAACACCAAAACTTTCAATGGTGATCCAACCAGTTGATAAAATGGCAGAATTTGTCGCTGAAGAATTATTAAAAGCCATTAGAGAACCAGAAAATGTAAAATCTAAAAGCACAGTATTTACTTGTGAGTTATTGATCGAGGATTCAATCCAATCTATAAAATAAGGGTAAATAGAATAGTAAAACAATAAAAATGAAACGTTTCATTTTTAGGGTAATATAAAAAATAGAATTCAGTTATAAATATAATCACGAATCCAAGACGGCAAGATAGTCAAATGAACTAGGAGGAAAATAAAATGACAAGAAGACCAATTATTATTGATACAGATCCAGGAATTGATGATGCAGTTGCAATTGCAATTGCATTAAATAGTGAAGAGCTTGATGTTAAATTAATTAGCACTGTAGCAGGAAATGTAGATGTTGAAAAAACAACGAGAAATGCCTTGAAATTAGTGACATTTTTAGGGAAAGAGACCCCAGTTGCTAAAGGTGCTGATCGGCCATTACTAAAAGAGCTGGAAACTGCTAGTGATGTTCACGGAGAATCAGGTATGGATGGATATGAGTTTCCTGAGTCGCAAAATAAAGAACTATCTATTCACGCTGTTGAAGCATTGAAAAAATATATTTTAGCAAGTCCAGAAAAAATTACGTTGGTACCGATTGCAGCTCTAACTAATATTGCCTTATTATTTACTATGTATCCAGAAGTGAAAGAAAATATTGAGGAAATTGTTATGATGGGCGGGACACTGTCAAGAGGGAATACGAACTCAATTGCTGAATTTAACACATATGTGGATCCTCATGCTGCACAGATGGTTTTTCAAGCAGGTGTTCCAATTACAATGGTTGGCTTAGATGTTACGGACACAGCGGTTTTAACCTCAGTTGAAAATGAACAAATCAAAACTTACGGAAAAGTTGGAGAAATGTTTTATGCACTCTTCCAACATTATCGTGGAGGAAGTTTGAAATCCGGTTTGAAAATGCATGATGTTTGCGCTATTGCTTATTTACTTCAACCAGAAATGTTTAAAACACAACTAACCCATGCAGAAATCCAATTAGAAGGGCCAGCTGCTGGAGCTGTAATTGCTGATTTAAAAATGAATTACCATACAACTACAAATGTATCCGTTTGTTTAGAAATTGATGTAGAAAAATTTCGTCATTGGACATTAAAAGAGTTGCAAAAAAATCAATAGAGGGGGGATGAAAGAAAAATGATTGAAATTTTTTTAGTTATACTTGTTTTAGGAGTTGTTGCGTACTTAATTATTAAAAACTATAATCCAATTCTGACCTTAATTAGTGGAGGATTAGTCTTATTAGCATGTGCGGTTATACTAGGCCACCCGTTATATCCAGCTGGAGAAGGGACAGGTTTAGGTGTTTTTGATATTTTTATGAAATTTAAAGATACGATTATTGGGCAAGTTCAATCAGCGGGCTTAGTTATTATGATTTTATTTGGCTACTCAGGGTACATGAATAAAATTGGGGCCAATCAAGTTGCCGTCAATTTATTAGTGAAACCAATGATGAAAATTAAAGCTAAAGCTCTATTTGTACCCATTATTTTTCTAATAGGAAACTTAATGTCTTTAGTTATCCCAAGTGCATCGAGTTTAGCGATTATTTTAATGTCAATTCTATATCCTATGTTACAAGGTATTGGTATTTCTTCCCTAACTGCAGCCGGAGTGATCGCGATGACTGCAACTATCATGCCTACACCTTTAGGAGCAGATAACGTTATTGCGGCAGAAACATTAGGCTATGACTTATTAAATTATGTGATGTGGAATGCAAAAATATCCATTCCAACACTATTCATTATTGCAGTGGCACACTATTTTTGGCAGAAATACTGTGATAAAAAAGAGGGCGCTAGTGCTTTTATCGAAATGGATCAAGCTAAGCTAGAAAAGATTGAAGAAAGTAATACACCTACTTTTTATGCAATTTTACCATTAATGCCATTACTCTTAATTTTAATTGTTGGGATTATGAGTATAGTTATAAAAGGAATTACGATGGATATCTTTGTATTAACAATGATTGCTTTCTTTATTGCAGTTTTGATTGAAACATGCCGTTATCGTTCTTTTAAAACAGTCCAGTTGTCAGCTGTTGAAATGTTCAATGGCATGGGCCAAGGTTTTAGCCGAGTAGTGATGTTGGTAGTGGGAGGCTCTCTTTTTACTACAGCTATCCAATCATTAGGAGTTATTGATAGTCTTCTTTCTTCTGTTGAATCCTCAACATCAGCTGGTATTGTCACAATGTTTATTTTTAGTGGTGCAACAACATTGTTTGGCATTTTAAGTGGTGGAGGACTAGCTATGTTTTATGCGGTGATTGAACTAATCCCGAATATTGCAGATAAAGCAGGTGTGGACGGAATTTTAATTACGTTGCCAATGCAAATGATTGCCAATTTGGCTAGGACTATTTCACCTGTGGCAGCGGTGGTTATGATTGTTGCTTCAACTGTTGGGGTTTCACCTGTTCGAGTTCTAAAAAGGACCAGCGTCCCAACCATTGTAGGTATTGTTTCTGTGATTGTGTCGTCGTTATTAATTTTGCCTTATTAAAATGCAAAAAAGCTTCTTATAAATGGTGTGTTCATTTTTAAGAAGTTTTTTTTATAAAAATAATAACGAAGTATCTTAGTGAAGTTAAAAAGAAATGAATAATAGGAACATAATAATTTTATCTTGAAAAGAAGCACAATATCAGATAGAATAGGACAAGTAGCTGTGACCTAATAATAACAAGCGATTGACTATTTTGGTTCGTGTTATGTTTAGAATGTGAAGAAGAGGTGAATGTACGTTGACCATCAATCAAATTGAACAATTATTTAAACTTTTAGATGAATCTTCGTTAGTATTGAAAAATGAGCTAGATAGTTCTTATTTAGATGCTCTTTTGGAAACTGGAGAAAATCTAATTGATGGAAAACAAGCAAGACAAGTTGAAGGCGTCCCAACCGAAGCCGTTATTGAGCGTTTAAATCGTTTGTATGCGCAATGGGAAAAAGATGAAGTAACTCCAGAAGAAATCAGAAAAGCTTTTCAGTTAGCCTTATTAAAAGGTGCTAAAGTAGATAATCTACAAGCTAACCATCAGATGACACCAGATGCAATTGGTTTCATAATGAGTTATATTATTGAAAAAATGATTGGCGATGAGGCTACTAAGATTCGTATTTTTGATCCTGCAGTTGGAACAGCAAACCTGTTATCAACTATCTACAATCACTTAACACTTAAAAACATAGTGGTGGAAGCAGAAGGAGTAGATATTGATGATCTATTGCTTTCCCTTGCATCGGTACTAATAGGGCTTCAGAGACAGTCAATTAAGCTGATTCATCAAGATGCTATTCAAGATTTATTAGTTGATCCTGTTGATGTTGTCGTTAGTGACTTGCCGGTCGGTTTTTATCCACTAGATGAGCGAGTAACAGACTTTAAAACGAAAGCCAAAACAGGTCATTCGTATGCACATCATCTGTTAATAGAACAAAGTGTTCATTATTTAAAACCAGGTGGAGTAGGCGTATTTCTAGTTCCTTCTCAACTATTTGAAACAGAAGAGGCTCCGGCTTTGACAAAATTTATTCAAGAAACAAGTTATTTACAAGGTATGTTACATTTACCAAAGGAATTATTTAAAACAGAACACTCACGTAAATCAATTCTCTTGATTCAAAAGAAAGGCGCAGAAGCAAAACAAGCGAAACAAGTTTTACTTGCGCAAATTCCCGACTTTAAAAATCAAGCAGCTATGCTGCGTTTTATGAATGAAGTTGACACTTGGAAAAAAGAGAATAATTAATAAATTAACTATAAAAGGGGACTTATAAAAAATGACAAAAACAATTGCAATTAATGCCGGAAGTTCAAGTCTAAAATGGCAATTATTTGAAATGCCAGCAGAAACAGTTATCGCTAAAGGAATCGTGGAAAGAATTGGATTAAATGATTCTATTTTCACAATTAAATACGGTGAAGGTCAAAAATTTGAAGAAATTTTAGATATTAATGACCATGAATTTGCAGTTGAAATGTTATTAAAACAATTGATTGAATTAAAAATCATTGGTAGCTTTGATGAAATTACAGGTGTCGGTCACCGTGTTGTAGCTGGTGGCGAAATCTTTAAAGATTCAGCACTAATTACAGGAAATGTTTTAGATCAAATTGAAGAGTTATCTGAATTAGCTCCTTTACACAATCCAGCTAATGCAACAGGAATCCGTGCGTTTAAAAAATTATTGCCAGAAATTACTAGTGTGGCAGTTTTTGATACATCTTTCCACACAACAATGCCTAAAACAAGCTATTTATACAGTATCCCAATGAACTATTATGAAGATTTTGCAGCACGTAAATATGGTGCTCACGGAACATCTCATAAATTTGTTTCAGAACGTGCAGCAGAAATGCTTGGTCGTCCATTAGAAGAATTAAAATTAGTTTCTTGTCATTTAGGTAATGGTGCATCTATTACAGCTATTGACGGTGGAAAATCAGTTGATACATCTATGGGATTCACTCCACTTGCTGGTGTAACAATGGGAACTCGTTCTGGCGATATTGATCCTTCATTAATTGCTTATTTAATGGGTAAATTAAATATTACAGATATTAACGAATTCATCAATATCTTAAATAAAGAATCTGGTTTACTAGGTTTATCAGGAATTTCAAGTGATATGCGTGACTTAGAAGTTGCTCAATTAACAGATGAAAATGCGAATGTTGCATTACGTATCTTTGCAGACCGTATCAAAAAATACATTGGTTCATATATTGCAACAATGAATGGTGTTGATGCTATCATCTTTACTGCTGGTATTGGTGAGAATGATATTCACATGCGTAAAGAAATCATCGATGGTATTACAGTCTTTGGTTGTGAAATGGATGCTGAATTAAACAATGTTCGTAGTGATGAACGTGTTATTTCGACAGCTGATTCAAAAGTAAAAGTCTTATTAATTCCAACAGACGAAGAAGTTATGATTGCTCGTGATGTTGAGCGTTTAAGTAAATAATAGTAAAATAAAAAGAGTAAAGATGTCAGTTTCTGACATCTTTACTCTTTTTTTATTTTTGTGGTATTTTATTCTCTAAGTCAGTTCGTACAACTAAGACATCACAGGGAGCTTGTCGGATAACATACTCTGAAACAGACCCAATAAATATACGTTCTACAGCATTTAAACCCGTAGCACCAACCATAATTAAATCAACTTTTTTCTCTTCAGGTATTTGTTTTGCAATTAGAGCTTTTGGAGAACCATACTCAATTGTGTAAGAAACATCTTGGACATCATGTTTTTTTGCATATTTTACATATTCTTCCATCGTGTTTTTAGCTTGCTCAGTTGCTTGTTCCGCCATGGCGCCATCAAAACTTGAGACACTTTGAAAAGCTCTAGTGTCAATAACATGTAATAAAAGTAAAGCGGATTCATTCCGGTTCGCAACATGAACAGCTTTTTTAAAGGCTAATTCAGCTTCTTCAGATCCGTCAACGGCAACTAAAATGCGTTTGTATTGTTGTAACATGTGAATCACTCCAATTCATCTGATTTTTATGATATGATAGAAGATATAGTTTAGCTTCTACATTCATTTTACACTAAAACAGTAGAAAACTAAACCATGAACTCTTTAAATTATTAAATTTCTAATGAAAGGATTTCTTAATTTGAAAAAAGAATTTTGTTTAATCCAAGATGTTTTTGCTGAGCCTAAATTTAAGCTATTTAAAAACTATTCTATAGAGCATCAATTGATTTATTTACAAGATATTAGCCCAGAAATCCTTGAAAACTTTGCGAAGCAGCGGGGAGTTGGAGCAGTCAAAATGACAGCACTAATCGAGCGACTAGCAGGCCCAGTGTCAACATTGCCACTAGATGTATTTACTACAGAATAAAAGGTTAGGAGAAAAATACTCTCCTAACCTTTTTAGTCGATTCTTCGATTCAATCCGAGTATTAATAGCAGCATTATGGCACATGTAGCAACTAAAAATAGCAATAAAAGCCAAGTTGAATGAATGAAAATTAACACAAGTGCAAATATACCACATAATAATAGTAGAGCACCATAAGATTTAAAAAACACTTGATTTGCTGCATGTTGATTTGCTGCATGTTGATTTTCTTTTTCATTAATAATCAGAATACTAGCTTTTCCCGATAATAAAAAACCAGCAGTTGCAAATAAAATTAAAGCAAAGAGAATCATTAAAATCGTCATACTTAAGAAACTCCTTTCAATAAATGTGACAGTTCCTATTTAGGATAACATAAATTTCAATCAAAATAGAACAATAAACTAAAAAATCATTTCTTTTTTTTCAGTTTGTTAATCTTGTCATATTGCCCTGCTAAGCTTGCTTCATATTTCCCTGTATAATTAGGGACATAATAAGTTGCATTTTTTAACTTATCTGGTAGATATTGCTGATCTACCCATGCCTCTGGGTATGCATGAGGATACTTATAGTCGATTCCTCGTCCAAGGTCCTTAGCACCGCTATAATGGGAGTCTCTTAAATGGTCTGGAACATCGCCACTTTTACCAGCACGAATATCACTTAAAGCGGCATCTATCGCTACGTAAGTCGAATTAGATTTTGGGGACAAGCATAAGTCGACAACGGCATTAGCTAAAGGGATTCGAGCTTCCGGAAAGCCCAATTTCTCTGCGGCTTGAACAGCTGTGACAGTTCGAGCTGCGGCTGCAGGATTTGCCAATCCGATATCTTCATATGCGATTACCATTAACCGTCGAGCAATAATGGGTAAGTCTCCAGCTTCAACCAAACGTCCCATATAATGTAAAGCGGCATTTACATCACTACCTCTAATCGACTTTTGTAATGCTGAAATCACATCATAATGAGCATCGCCGTTTTTGTCATGAGTCAGAGCTTTTCGTTGGACACATTCTTCAGCGATAGCTAAATCAATGATAATGAGCCCATCTTGATTAGGGTGAGTCGATTTGACGGCTAACTCAAGCCCGTTCAAGGAACTGCGTAAATCTCCGTTAGTTGCTCTTGCAAAATGCAGTAAAGCTTCTTCAGTGACTTCTACAGCGCTATCTCCTAGTCCATTGACCTTATCGACTAGCGCCCGTTCAATAGCCACCTCAATATCAGAAATTTCTAGTGGCTTTAATTCAAAAATCTGAGTCCGACTACGAATCGCAGGATTGATTGTAATATAAGGATTTTCAGTTGTAGCACCAATCATTACAACACGCCCATTTTCTAAATGAGGCAATAAAAAATCTTGTTTTGGTTTATCTAAACGATGAACCTCATCTAATAATAAGATGACAGTCCCGCTCATTTTGGCTTCTTCAACGACAATTTGTAAGTCTTTTTTTGTATCTGTTGCCGCATTCAACATTCGAAAAGCATATTTTGTTGACCCTGCGATGGCACTTGCAATACTTGTTTTTCCAATACCAGGCGGTCCATATAAAATCATCGAAGATAGCATTTTAGACTCAACCATACGTCGAATAATTTTTCCTTCTCCAACAAGGTGAGTTTGGCCAACAATTTGATCAATATTTGTAGGCCGCATACGAAAAGCTAATGGCTGATTCATAATTTCCTCCTTTATATGCATAGATCAGATTTATTTTTTGAATTCCTCTTTTTGGTATGAATTACATGTGAAACTAGCTTAATGAAATCAAAAACTTATCTATGTTTAGATTATTCACTCGTAAGAACTATAAGAATAGTATACCATTTAATTATGAATCCTACCACGGAAGGGAACGAATGTTCAAATGGTTTCGGTTTCATTATGTTTTTGTAATAGGTTAGATAACTTTACAAGAAAACCCACTAAAATCAAGACTTTTTTCGCTTTTTTTGAGTGAAATGTGGTATATTATGGGGGTATGGAGGAATGTTCATGAATATCTATAAACAGTTTTTAATCATTTTAAGCTTTTCTTTCTTAGGCGAAGTACTGTCAAAGGTCTTTAATTTACCTGTGCCAGGAAGTGTGATTGGCATGTTATTTTTATTTTTAGCATTAGAATTTAAAATTTTGAAAGTCAAAGACGTTGAAACAGTAGGGGGCTTTTTATTAGGAAATCTAAGTATTCTATTTTTACCTGCTGGTGTCGGAATCATGGTTTATTTTCCGATTATTAAAGATACGTGGTGGTTATTATTACTTGTTTCAATTATCACGACAGCTTTCACGGTAGCTTTTGTGGGCGTAATTGTCCAAGCAGTTAAGCGGAGATTTGAAGATAGTGCAGTTGACTTAGATGAAACTAGAAAGGATGACGCAAAAAGTGTATCAAGAACTTACAAGTAATCCTATGTTTGGTTTAATGTTGTCTATTGGCATGTATTTATTTGCTTTAGCTATTTTCAAAAAATTTCCTTTTCCTTTATTTAACCCATTAGTTTTGTCAACTATTTTTGTCATTATTATCTTAAAAGTTGGGCGTATTTCGTATGAAAATTATTTCGAAGGCGGAACAATTTTAAATATCTTGATTACTCCAGCAACAGTTGCTTTGGGAATTCCATTATATAATACGTTTCATTTGTTAAAAAAACATGTTCGTTCAATTTTAACTGGAATTATATGTGGAACGATTGCAAGTACTTTTCTCACAGGAGCGTTGGCAGTTGCCTTGCATTTAAAAAAAGATTTAATTGTTTCTATTATGCCAAAATCAGTTACGACGGCAATTGCGCTAGGTATTTCAGAAAAAATGAATGGTATTGCGACTGTCACCCTAGTTATGGTAATTGTAACAGGAATTATTGGCTCAATAATTGGCCCACCTATTTTAAAAAGACTTAAAGTGGAAGATCCAGTTGCTAAAGGTATCGCCTTAGGAACATCTGCTCATGCAATTGGGACCTCGAAAGCCTTAGAAATGGGGCATGTAGAAGGGGCAATGTCTGGTTTAGCTATTGGTGTAACTGGCGTTGTAACTGTTTTTGTAGCACCATTGATGATGAAATTTATTCTAGTTCTTTTTTTCTAAAATTGAAAATTCTCCTTTTAAGAAAGCTCTTTGTTCTTTGAAGGAGTATTTTTTTATTTAATAAACAGTTATTTTGTTTAAATAAGGTGCAATTTTGTCTGTTTTTTGAGATAATAGAAAAGAGTTTAGTCTAAATGAAGACAAGAACAGTAGATAAAGGCAAAAATCCACTTACACTGGGAATAGGGAGTGTGGAGAGAGGAGTTCATTCATGTCAGATACAGAACAACGCGAAAGAATAAAAATTCAGTTTAAACCCCAAATTATTGAAGATACAACGACAATCACTGATCAAATGGTTGATACTGTAAAAGGAACATTAAATGAATTGATTACTGAGTCTGTTTCAAAAGTGAATGAATTAAACATTCAACGCTTTGAAGAAAAACAAGCAGAGCTGGAAAAAGAATATCAATCAAAAATTGGTGAACTAATTGCTGAATATGAAGTGAAAAAAAATGAACTTGATCAAAAAATCGCGGATAAAGAAAAGCTTGTTTTAGAAAATGCTAAGCTAGAAGCAGAATCTATTTTACAAAATGCTTATGAAGAATCCAATGAAATGTATCAATCGGTTCAAAATGAAATTATAAATTTAAAAGCTCAATTAATGGATTACCAAGCCGAGGTTGAAAAAGAAAAGCAAGAACAAGATAAAGAATTGGCTAGGCGCTTAGATGAACTCAATTTGGTTTATCAAAAAAAGCAAGCTGAATTAGAAGCAAGCTTAAATGAGAAAGAGCAAGCTTTGTTAAGGGATGCTCGTAACGAAGCCAATCAAACTAAAGATGAAGCTAAACAAGAGTCCTTATTACTTTTGTCTGAGGCCCAACTTAAGGCAGCCGATTTGCGAGACGGAACAGCTCAAGAATTATTAGAAGAAAAGGCTGAACATCAGGCTAAATTATCCGATGATTTCCTACGTCTTACGCGAGAGAAAGAGTGGTTTTCTTTGTATCAAGAACAAGTAGAACAAAGGTTTGTCGAAAAAGAAAGAGCTTTATATCAAAAAACACAAACTGAGTTAGATGAACTACAATTAAAAGTTCACGAACTACAAAATCAAAGTGATTTTTATCAAGACATGGATCAAGAAAGAAAAGATAAATCTTTTTCAATTGGACTTTATATTTGTTTAGTTGCTGGAGTAAATGTAGTATTAATCTCTTTATTTGGTCAAAATTCAGTTGTATTGCCCATTTTGTCGGCTTTCTTAGGTTCATACCTCATTTACACTACGCTAACAGATGGTCGTTTTGAAAGCGGAACGAAGAAATTAACGAAAAAAAATGAATGGTTAATTGAAAAAAATGATGAATTGGCTAAAAAAACAACAGAGTTAACTCAAAGTTTACAGGAAGTAATGACTGAAAAAGATCAATTGGCTAAAGCTAAATTTGAACACGAAGCGTTAGTCCAAAATCTTGAAGAGTTGAAAAATTTAGTTCGTAAACAGGGAACTCAGAGAAAATTAGTTGAATCAGAAAATATTGTGTTACGTAAACGTTTGATGGATCAAAAAAAAAGAACAGAATAGATAGTAGCCTCCAAAATTAGAGTACTATTTAATTTTGGAGGCTTTTTTTAACGATTATAGCTAAATTTGACAACTTTCTAACAATTTTAAAAATTAAACTGAATTTTTTCAATTTTTTGAGCGCATCTTTTTCTTTTATAAAGTAAGTAGGCTATAATTATGAAGCAAAGTATTACGATCAAAGGAGTTATTAAATAATGACACTAGCATCTGAGTTTGAGCAAGTAAAGGAATTTCACGAGACCTTTAGTCCAGCTACTAATAAGACACCAACAGCATTTACTGTTGAAGAAGCGTTATATCGCGCAGATTTTACAACAGAAGAAATACTAGAATTTTTATATGCAACAGTTGAAGGAGATTTGGTTGCATTTGATCAACTTGTCGCAAAGTGGCAAGAGGGAATTACAAAAACGGTTAAAAAAATCAAAACAGAAGCCAAACCCGTTGAAGATAAATTAATTGGTCAAGTAGATGCACTCACAGATGCAAACTACTTTAACTATGGTTCATTTGTTTTATTAGGGGTTGATCCCAGACCGATTTTTAATTTTGTTCATCAGGCAAATATGGGGAAATTATTTCCAGATGGCAAACCTCATTATCGAGAAGGAGATGGCAAAGTTTTAAAACCTGATAATTGGGAAACCGACTTTGCTCCTGAAAGTAAAATAAAGGCTGAAATTGAACGACAAAAACAACTATAAGAAGAGGGTCAATTATGAATGATATTAAAACACGGATTAAAAATGAAAAATTAGGACCAGCTTTCTTAAAAGGAACATTTGGACTTGAAAAAGAAGGCTTGCGTGTCACACCAACTGGTGATTTAGCTTTGACAGATCATCCTGCTATTTTTGGGAATCGTAGTTTTCATCCCTATATACAAACAGATTTTAGTGAATCTCAACTTGAGTTAATTACACCTCCAGTTGAATCAATTGATGAATTATATAATTGGTTAGCAGCCATTCATGACGTAACAGAACGTTCGCTGCCAAAAGATGAATATATTTGGCCTATGAGTATGCCTGGCGCATTGCCAGAAGAAGCGCAGATTTCAGTAGCCAAGTTGGATAATCAAGAGGATGTTGCTTATCGTATACACTTAGCTGAAAAATATGGTAAGAAAAAGCAAATGGTTTCGGGCATTCATTACAATTTTGAATTAGATGCTGGCTTTTTAAATGCTTTATATCAAGGGCAATCAAGCATAAAAGAGTATAGTCAATTTAAATCAGAAGTCTATATGAAATTAGCTAAAAACTTTTTACGCTATCGCTGGGTTTTAACTTATTTATTTGGTGCTTCTCCAACAGTAGCTTCTAATTTCTATCAAGCAGACCAAGAGCCTTTAAAAGATTATGTTCGTAGTATCCGAGGTAGCCATTATGGCTATGTAAATACGAAGGAAATCCAAGTTTCTTTTGAGTCATTAGAAAGTTATGTAGAAGACATTGAAGAACTTGTAAATAAAGGTGCATTAAGTGAAGAAAAAGAATTTTATTCAGCAGTTCGTTTAAGAGGCGGCAAAAAAAATCGAGATCTATTAACGGATGGTATTCATTACTTAGAGTTTAGAATGTTTGATTTTAATCCATATGCAGCTTTTGGTATGACGAAAGAGGATATGAAATTTATTCATTTATTCTTGATGTCGTTGGTCTGGATGGATAAAATTGCGACTGTTGAAGAAATAGAAGTTGGGAACTTAATGAATGAAAAAACGGCATTAGAGCACCCAAATACAGTTTCTAATTTTCAACAAGAAGCGATTCGCTTAGTTGATAATATGCTTGAAATGCTTCAATCTTGTGAGTTTTCAACTGAAATGAAAGAGTTGGTCATACAGGCAAAAGCACAAATTCTAGATCCGCAAAAAACAATAAGTGCCCGCTTAATTAAGGATATAGCCAAAGTGGGATCTTTTAAAGAGCTTGGTATGAAGTTAAGTCGTCAATATAAAGAGGAAGCCTTTTTAAAACCTTATAGCTTACGTGGTTTCACATCAATGGAGTTATCAACCCAATTGCTGATGTTTGATGCGATTCAAAAAGGCATAGAAGTAGGGATTCTAGATGCTAGTGAGCAATTTTTAAAACTGCGTCACTTAGATCATATAGAGTATGTGAAAAATGCGAATATGACCTCAAAAGATCAATATATCGCACCATTGATTATGGAAAATAAAACAGTGACAAAAAAAGTTCTAGCTGGCGCAGGCTATAAAGTTCCTGCAGGTGAAGAATATCAAAATGCACGAGAGGCTAAAGGGGCTTATTGGAATTATGCTGGTAAAGGAATTGTTGTGAAACCTAAATCAACAAACTTTGGAGTGGGAATTTCAATATTTAAAGATGGTCCGTCTAGAGAAGATTACGAATTGGCGATTGATTTTGCATTTAAAGAAGATAAAGCTATATTAGTCGAAGAATTTATTACAGGTACAGAGTATCGTTTCTTTGTCATCGGAGATGCTGTAAAAGCGATTATGCTGCGGATGCCAGCCAATGTAGTTGGAAATGGTGAACAGACTATTGAGGCCTTAGTTAAAGAAAAGAATAAAGACCCGTTACGTGGTACAGACCACTTAGCACCACTAGAATTAATTCAATTAGGCGAAATTGAACAACTGATGCTAAAAGAACAAGGCTATACAATTCAAAGTATTCCAACAAAAGGTACGATTGTTTACCTAAGAGAGAATTCAAATATCAGTACTGGTGGAGACTCATTTGACTATACAGATACAATTGATGACTCGTACAAACAAGCTGCAATCAATATGACTAAAGCTTTGGGAGCGGTCGTTTGCGGAGTTGACTTAATTATTCCAGATTATACAAAACCTAGCACCAAAACAAATCCTGGCTATGCAGTTATTGAGGCGAATTTTAATCCGGCGATGCATATGCATACTTTTCCGTACAAAGGACAAGGACGTAGGTTAACAATGGCTGTTTTAGATATGCTGTTTCCAGAGTTAGGCATATTTTAAGAATTAGTTATGAAAAACTGTTCTGATTCAGTTAAACTAGAAACAAAAGCCAGCAATTGATATCATCGATTGAGGAAACTTGTAGCAGTTTATGAGAATCATAACCAATTTAAACTAGGTGAGACCGGATTATTCTGGGCCCAACAGTATAATCAAAATGAACAATTAATAGAGGCTGAGGACTTTGGTCCCAGCCTCTATTTCATAAAAATAAAAAAACGACCTAAATCAAAGGAAGTATTTGTTGAAAAGGTAAATTCATGATAGAATTTGAAGCATAAATGGATTTGTTACCTATAGATAGGAGCTAATTATGGAAAAAATATATTTAGATCATGCTGCAACTAGTCCAGTTCATCCAGAGGTTTTGGAAGTGACTTACGAAGCAATGAAAAACCATTATGGAAATGCTTCAAGTATTCATAACTTTGGGCGGGACTCTAGACGATTATTAGACGATGCTCGATTAACATTTGCAAAAAGTATTGGTGCTAAACAAAGTGAAATTGTCATTACAAGTGGCGGAACTGAAAGTGACAATACTGCAATCATTGAAACGGCTTTATCTAGGCAAGAAACTGGGAAGCACCTAATCACATCACAAATTGAACACCATGCAGTTTTAGAACCCATGGAGTATTTGGAGTCATTAGGTTTTGAAGTGACCTATTTACCAGTTGATACATTCGGTAGAGTTGATCCCGAAGCAGTCCGAGAAGCGATTAGACCAGATACTACATTAGTTTCAATTATGTATGGTAATAATGAAGTTGGAACCTTGATGGATATTGCCAAAATCGGAGAAATTGTTGCTGAAACAGATAGCTACTTTCATACAGATGCAGTTCAAGCATATGGGTTAGAAGATATAGACGTGAAGAGAGACCAGATTGATTTATTATCTGTCTCAGCGCATAAGATTAATGGACCAAAAGGTGTCGGATTCCTTTATATTAGCGAAGGCATCCATTTGCCTAGCTTTATGCGCGGTGGGGAACAAGAAACCAAACGTCGGGCAGGAACAGAAAACATTCCAGCTATTGTAGGATTTAAAAAGGCTGTTGAAATTATCGCGGCCGAAAAAATGGAGCGTCGTGAAAAATATCAAGGATATAAAGGTCAGTTGATTAAGAATTTAGTGGATGCAAAAATTGATTTTGAGATTAATGGGGACCAACAAAACGGTTTAGCTCACATAGTGAATATCTGGATTAAAGGTGTTTCCTCTGAGCAATTGCTGATGAACTTAGATTTGATGGGAATTGCAATTTCAGCAGGATCAGCGTGTACAGCTGGAAATGTTGAACCTAGTCATGTTTTAACTGCGATGTATGGCCCTGAAAATCCTCGGATTTCAGAATCTGTACGGATCAGTTTTGGGCTTGGAACAACTTCAGAAATGCTCTCTGAGTTAACTGATAAACTAGCTTTATTTGTTAGCCGATTAAAAATAAATTAGGTAGTTAAATAAAGAATTGCCCAAGTAATCATGCCAATAAAAAATAATACCCCGATGATAGCTTGGTACTTGAATAAACGATCCCACTTCATACATTCGTCCTCCTAAAATAAAAAGTTTGTTGAGCCGTTTAGCTCCGGCAAGAAAATTGGGAAAATTGATAGGACGCTTTTTATCCTCTCGAATTTTCATCTTTTTCTCGAGGAGTTGGCTCAAAAGAACTAGCCTAATAAAAAGTTTGTTGAGCTTGATCAATGCTTTACATTATTTAACTTTAGTATACAAGGACATTTAATGCATTAATAGGAACAAAAATGTAAGATGTCGTACAAATTTGCCACCTGCTGTTGTCAGTTCATTAAAGTAAAAAATTAAAGTAGAAGAAGAGACGGATTGTATGATATAGTAGTAATGTAAAGGGTTTATATAGTAATGGAAAATCTAATGAAGAGGTGACCTTAAATGGCATTTGAAACAACAGCAAGTTTAGTCGGATCAACAGAAAAGTATCGCTTGACGCCAAACGTCAAAAAATTTACATTACGTGATAACGGTTTTGAAGAAACCAGCTCTGGCAATTATCAATTTATTCGTCCTTTGGATGGATCACCAGAAAATAAACAAGGAATTAAATTGAAAATTATTGTTAATAAAGATTTAAAAACGTTTAAGATGTCAACTACAACTAGCAATGGGCTAAGAGCAGTTAACATTTATACAAATGAAAACTTTAAAATGAGCGTAGACAAATTTAAATTTATTATGGATGGATTTATTGAACGTGGTGTAATGGAAAAAGCTGAATAAAGAAGAAAAGCAGTTAGAGAGAGACTCTAGCTGCTTTTTTGAACGAATTAATTAAAATAGTGACAAAAATAGAACAGATAGTAAAATTTAATAGAAATGTTCATTGTTATTCAATACATTAATCTTGATTTATCATTAAAAGCCGTTATAATGATTAAGACTGGAAAAATACGACCTTCAAATCGTAAAGATTTTCAGAATCTATTTGAAATGATGGTGAAAGAAATGACAGACAACAGCAAAACACGTGTCGTAGTTGGCATGAGTGGCGGAGTTGACTCATCTGTTACAGCTTTATTGCTGAAAGAGCAAGGCTATGACGTAGTGGGGATTTTTATGAAGAACTGGGATGACACAAACGAAGCTGGTGTATGTACAGCAACGGAAGATTACAATGATGTGATTCGTGTGGCGAACCAAATTGGGATTCCTTATTATTCGATCAATTTTGAAAAGCAATATTGGGATAATGTTTTCCAATACTTTTTAGACGAATATAAATTAGGTAGAACGCCAAACCCTGATGTGATGTGTAACAAAGAAATTAAATTTAAAGCTTTTCTAGACTACGCAATGAGCTTAGGTGCCGATTACGTTGCGACAGGACATTATGCTCAAGTTGAACGAGATGAAGCAGGTGTCACTCATATGTTGCGTGGTGTGGATACAAATAAAGATCAAACTTACTTTTTAAATCAATTATCACAAGAACAATTAGCTAAAACAATGTTTCCCTTAGGAGGCATGGAAAAATCAGAAGTGCGTAGAATTGCTGAAGAAGCTGGATTAGCAACAGCGAAGAAAAAAGATTCAACCGGTGTTTGTTTTATAGGAGAACGAGATTTCAAAAAATTCTTAATGACCTATTTGCCAGCTCAAAAAGGCAAAATGGTGACTCCTGAAGGCGAAGTAAAAGGGGAACATGATGGCTTAATGTACTACACAATTGGTCAACGCCAAGGCTTAGGTATTGGTGGCGGCGGAGCATCTAGCGAACCTTGGTTTGTTATCGGCAAAGACTTAGCAAGTAATACATTGTATGTTGGACAAGGGTTCCACCATGAATGGTTATATGCAACTCATTTAGATGCAACAGACATTCATTTTACAACAATGAAAGAAATGCCAAGAGAATTCAAGTGCACAGCAAAATTCCGTTATCGTCAAACAGACACAGGTGTGACAGTTCATTTAAACGAAGATGGAACAACTGCTCGAGTTGAATTTGACGAGCCTGTACGTGCGATTACGCCTGGACAAGCAGTTGTATTTTATGATGGTATGGAATGTTTAGGTGGCGGTACAATTGATGTTGCCTATAATGATGCCAAAGTTTTACAATATGTTTAAAAAGTAACTAAATAGAATAAAAAAACAGCCAAGAATTTTGATTCTTGGCTGTTTTTTTAACAAGGTGTGAAAAAAGTTGCACTTTTCTGCTTTATGTAAATAATAAAATTGACAAGGCTCAATAAAAAAAGGTATGCTTTTTAGATTAAGAAAGGAGTGAACTAGATATGGAAGAGATTAAAAATCTTATCAGACAAAATCCTGATAAATTCAAGAAAAACCCACTATTATCAATAGTAGCCAGTATGTGTGGCGAAGAGAAAAAAATACAAAATACCGAAGAAAATTGGTACGTGGTCTTTAAGGAAACGATTAAATTAGTTGCGATTACAACAGTAGAGGGCGTGGAGCACTATTTCAACCAATTAAACCCAACAATTGCCTATTTGCTCATCAATTACATAAAAATACTTGAGTTTTCAGATTTGGAATTATTTATGGAACATGGAATTAAACTAGTCGACCCAGAAAATCCAACAAAGTATACAAAAGAGCAGAAAGAGCAAGATTATCAAGAAATGTATGATTGGTTACTTGAAAATAGCCGACTAACAAATGAGCTATCATTGACATTAGTTATACGCTATCATGCACTATTAAATCAATTATTGATTGAAGATTAAAACGTTATAAAAAAATTTTGAAATCTAGTAACTAGAAAAAGCCAAAAATAATGAAAAGAGTATGAAAATGCTAGCTCTATCCTTGAATTTATTACTCCATTCAAGGATAATAGGATAAAAGTGAGAAGAGGGCGTGAGAGGATGGCAAAATTATATTTTGTAAGGCATGGAAAAACAGAATGGAATTTAGCTATGAAATTGCAAGGGAGCAAAGGTGACTCTCCATTGTTAGAAGAAAGTTATTTTGAAACAGCTCTCCTTGGTGAACGACTGAAGAAAATTTCATTTTCTAAAGTCTATGTTAGTCCTCAAAAACGAGCAATTGAAACAGCCAATGTTTTAATGGATGAATTACTAATCAAACCTGAAATAATCCAAAAAGAAGGTCTAAAAGAATTTGGTTTAGGTGAACTAGAGGGACAGTTGATTCTAGATGCTATTGATGCCTACCCAGAGCAGATGCACCATCTAAGAAATAATCCTCATGAGTATGATCCCAGTGAATTTGGAGGCGAAACATTTAGTGAGATGATTAAACGGAGTGTGGTTGTCGTTGAGGAAGCCGTTATGCAAAATCCAAATGAGAACTTATTGTTTGTCGGTCATGGTGCGACACTAGTTGCGCTTATTCAAACACTATCAGGAAAACCGTTGGAACAGATTAGAAAAGCAGGTGGCTTAGATAATAGCAGTTTAAGTATTATTGAAATGAATGAGTTAGGTTATGAATTAATTTTATGGAATGATACAAGCCATCTAGATTCTTTGAACTAAGCTCATTGAAAAGTCTGGTTTATCAGCTTAAGATGGTGTAAAATAGTAAGGCTGAGAAAGAGTCAGGAGTGTGGCAAATGGATGAGAATTTAAAAGCTTTTGAACTGTGGGATAAGGGAGAATACAGCGAAGCTATCCAAGTTTTATTTAATCAAATTGAAGAAAATCCTGAAAATATGGCAAGTTATTATAATTTGGCCAATATGCTATTGGTTGCCAAAAAAGAAGAAGATGCGAAAGCTATTTTGCTTGTGGCAAATGAAAAAAGTCCAAACCATCCAGAAATTTTATATGCTTTTGGAACCTATTACTATCAAATTGAAGATTATCCTCAAGGAATTCATGCATTTTTAGCTGTTTTTCAACAAGATACGTATTTAAAAAAAGATAGTTTAGTGATGATTGCTCAGTGCTATATAGCATTAGGAAATCCTCAAAAAGCTTTAGTATACTTACTTACCGCTGAGGAAATAGATGGAACGGATAGTGACGTATTAATCGTGATGGGAAATACGTTTATGCAAATTAAAGATTTCAAACAAGCTCAAGAATATTTCAAAAAAGTGACAGAAGTAACGCCTAAAAACGCGGAAGCTTGGTTTAAAAGAGGTTTAACCAGTTTAGTTTTAAACGAAGAAAAAAAACTTGTTGAAAGCTATTTTAACCAATCAATGGAATTAGATCCCGTTTTTTATCAAAAAAACAGACAGCAGTTAGCTGAAATTCAAGCATTTATTCAAAAAAATGAGGACTAGCCAAAAAGATAGGAAGGAGGCTGATAGAAAATGGCGATGCAAGAAGATTTAGATTTATTTATCGGGAGCGAACCGTTTGTCGTTGGACAAGTAGTAGCAATTTTCTATCAAAATCCAACAAATTTTTATAAAGTTATTTTGGTTCGAGTGGTGGAAACAGACAGCAATTTTAAAGAAAAAGAGATTGTTGTTACTGGGAGTTTTGGACAAATTCAAGAAGAAGAAATTTATCGTTTTTATGGGAAGCTGACGGATCATCCTAAGTTTGGAGTCCAGTTCACGGCAAGTAGATATAGCCCTGAACGTCCAACATCAGCTGCTGGAATTGTTAATTATTTGTCTAGTGAAAAGTTTCCAGGTATTGGGAAAAAGACAGCTGAAAATATTGTTGAGGCTTTAGGTGATCATGCAATTGATGAAATTATTGCCAATCCAGCCGTTTTAAAAATGGTAGCAGGTTTAAATCAAAAAAAAATTGATTTATTAGCTGAAACGTTGCAAGCTGGCGATGGTATGGAAAAGATTATAATTGGTTTGAATGGATACGGGTTTGGTAGTCAACTTGCTTTTTCAATTTACCAAACTTACCAAGAAGAAACCTTAGAAATTATTCAAGAAAATCCCTATCAATTAGTAGACGATATTGAAAATATCGGTTTTAAAAAAGCAGATGCTATTGCAGAACAACTAGGTTTTGCAGCAGATTCTCCAGCCCGTATTCGAGCGGCTATTTTGTATGCTCTCAATGAACTTTGTTTAGGACGAGGAGATACTTATACGCTTGCAGAACCACTTTTAGAAGAATCATTAAGAGTGTTGGAAGAAAGTCGTTCGGTTATGATTGATCCCGATTTTGTAGCTAATGAATTAATTGGCTTATTAGAAGAGCGACGTTTAGTTGAGCATCAAGAAAAACTTTATTTACACTCGCTATATGCTGCAGAGTGGGGGATTTCAACTTCAGTCAAACGTTTATTAGAACGTAAAAAGAAAATTAACTATGATCAACATGATATCCCAAAAGAAATTCGCAAATTAGAAAAACGTTTAAATATTTCTTATGGTGCTTCACAAATTGAAGCAATTGCCGAAGCCGTTGTTTCCCCGCTTTTTATTTTAACTGGTGGTCCAGGAACTGGAAAAACTACGGTACTAAATGGAATTGTTGCTTTATTTGCTGAATTAAATGGGTTGTCGTTGGATATTAATGACTACCACAATGCTATTTTTCCAATTTTGCTAGCGGCTCCAACAGGTCGAGCTGCTAAGCGGATGAACGAATCAACAGGCTTACCAAGTAGTACAATTCACCGATTGCTGGGTTTAAATGGGCGTGAAAAAAATTCAGACCCAGTTTCTGAACGTGAACTGGAAGGCGGTTTGTTAATTGTTGATGAGATGTCAATGGTAGACACTTGGTTGGCCAATAGTTTGCTAAAAGCCGTTCCAACAAATATGCAAGTTATTTTAGTTGGGGATAAAGATCAATTGCCTTCAGTTGGTCCGGGTCAAGTTTTACATGATTTACTTGCATCTAAAGTAATACCAAGCATGGAATTAAATGAAATCTATCGTCAAGAAGATGGTTCATCTATTATTCCATTGGCTCATGAAATCAAAGATGGCAATTTGCCGGCTGATTTTACAGCGAATAAAAAAGATCGTTCTTTCTTTCAATGTGACACGATGCAAATTGAAAATGTGATTAGACAAGTTGTTGAACGAGCAAAAACAAAAGGTTTTACGGCACAAGATATTCAGGTTTTAGCTCCGATGTATCGTGGTCCAGCAGGTATTGATGCTTTGAATAAAATGATGCAAGAAATTTTCAATCCTAATGATACAGGTAAACGTAAAGAATTAAAGTTCAATGATAAAGTTTATCGAATTGGAGACAAAGTTCTACAGTTAGTGAATAATCCTGAATCAAATGTGTTTAATGGAGATATGGGTGAAATTGTTGGCATTAGTTACGCGAAAGAAACGGATGATAAAGTCGATGAAATGACGATTCAATTTGATACAAATGAAGTGACCTATAAACGGAACGAATGGAATAAAATCACATTGGCTTATTGTTGTTCTATTCATAAATCACAAGGTAGCGAATTTAAAATGGTTATCTTGCCGATGGTACGCAATTACAATCGCATGTTACGTCGTGATTTACTTTATACAGCAATTACTCGTAGTCGCGATTTACTTATCTTATGTGGCGAACCACAAGCTTTTTGGACCTGCGTTGAGCGCTCTTCTGATGACCGTTTAACAACATTGAAAGATCGTTTACTAGAAGATGATGAATTAGAAGTTTCGTACCAAGTTATTGCTTCACCTTATCAGGAAAAAGAACAAGTACTAGACGTTGAACCAAAAGCTCTGCCTGAAAAAAAAGTTACAGAAGTTAAGACTAAAGAAGTGAACTTATTTGAATTAGAAGAAGAAAGCGTCGAGTACCAAGTTGAAATAAAAGATCCAAATCGTTATATTCTAACAATTGAAATGGTTAAAAATAATCAGATTGATCCAATGATTGGAATGGAAAATGTTACTCCATATAACTAACAAAGCCTAGAATTTAACTATAAATCTTTAACGTCCTATTCTTATAAATGAGAAGAAGAATAAATATACATCAAAAGCTAGTTAAATTGGGGTATTCAGACCCAATTTAACTAGCTTTTTAGTAGTATTGATTTAAACTGCTTGTAGTTCTTCGTTTTTTTCATCTAATAGAGCTTGTCGATCAGCAATTTTAAAGAAAGGATAATAAATTAAGGTATTGATTGTTAAACAAATTAAGAAGATTAGGATATATTTAATTCCGCCCGCCAGTGGAATAGATAATAATTTTGGCGTAGTCCAAGGCATCAAGCCAATGAGTGGATTTAAATTGACTTGAATAAATGAAGTCAATCCCCAAGCGGATAACCCAATAATTAAGGGACTAAAAACCATTGGAAGAAAGAAAATTGGATTTAGAACCATGGGCATACCGAAAACTAAGGGTTCATTAATATTAAATAATTCTGGAATGACAGCTAATTTAAACATGGCTTTGTACCGTTTTGATTTTGCCACGACCATTGAAAGAATCAATCCAAGGGTACAACCTGCGCCACCCATTGTAATCATTGTCGTAATAATCCCTAAATTTCCATAAGGAAGATCGGTACCAATTCCGCCACTGGCTTTATAAGCAGCGATGTTTCCTAAAATAATGGTATATGTTAATGGAGAAATAGCTCCATAAACCACATTTGGATGAATTCCAAAGAACCAAAGGAAGCTAGCTAAGGTTAAAATAAGAATAAAAGCAATTGGAGTAGAAGTTAAAAGTCCTAAAGGTTTTGCAACTAATTCATTAAAGAATGTCAACATATTCCCGGCTTGTGTAAAACCAAATCCCACTCTTAAAGAAAAAGCGACGCCAACCACAACCATTGAAGAAAAGGCTGGAGATAAAGATTCTGCAACCATTGGTGGGATACTATCAGGCAGTTTGGGATTAAATCCTTTTTTTGTCATTTTAATATAGAGCCAACTAGCAACGAAACTAACGAGTAAAGCTGCTAGTAATGATTGTCCCCCAAATGCAGAAATAGGAAATGCTTCGATTACTTTACTCGTCGTCTCTTTCGTAATCGGATTAGTACTGTAGTTTTTTGCCACCTCTGTGATTCCTTGGCTTGTTGTTAACATAATTGTTTGTGGGCTAATAATTAAAAAACTTAATAGCCCCAAAAATCCAGCATTTTGTGAATTAACTTGCTGCTTTTTAGCATACGCTGCAGCAAAACTAAATGAGACATAAAGAGCTAAAGCATTCGTGCTAGCATTGATAACGGCATCGACATGTTCCATTATTCCAACTGAGGTTAACCAAGTTCCCCAAGCTGTTGGAATAGGCCAATAACCAACAATTGCAACTAAGGCAATGCCTAGAATGATAAAGGTTAGACGAACAAAAGATTCAGAAAGAGCACCTAAGAAATAATTATTATTAATTTTTTCAGCAATTGGCATAATCCGTTTAGTCATTAAATCTTCAATTTTAGTCATCATGATAGTGTCATCCTTTTCTATTTTGAATTAAAAGTAAATTTTTGATAAGGTAGATGGGCTAAATCTTGTAATAAGTGCAAATCATCTTTCGATAATGTTCCAATTTTGTTTTTATTTTCTGAATGTGCTGTTGTTTGAAGGATGATTTGTAATTCACACTCGTATTGTCCATATCGATTGTTAGCGATAATAATATCACCAAATTTTAAATCTCCTAGGTAGTCAACAGGTTTAATTTTTTCTTTTTTATGAAGATGTCTTGAAAAAGCTGAACGTAATACATACTCAGAATATTCTGGCCGAACAAAGTGAAAATCCGAATTTAAAATAGTTGCTTCAGATTCTGATAAAGGACGTTCCAACTCAATATCTAAACTAAATGGTTCGTCATAAAATAAGTGACTCATTTCTTTAAGCTCTTTTTCAGAAGCAAAACAATTACCAATGATAATATGATCAGCTAAATCAAGTAATAAAATCTGTTTTAATTGCGTACTCAAAGATAAATTCCGATGTTCTTCCAACGTACATAAACCTTCTTGGAGCTGCCATGGTCCTACTTCTGCTGACTTTGAAGAAACAAATAATGTTGTTGGTAAATGATGAGTATGGTACTTTTTAGTAATTTCTTTTGTATGTTCGACTAACATTCCTGTTTGGCGTTGAGGATAGAAATTATAAGACGCCGATAATTGCTTTTTATTTGGTGAAAAGCTCATAATGCGGTCAATATATTCTAGCCCAGCACTCATATTTAGCTCAATTTTTATCCCATGAGGATTGTGACTCATTATCATTTCCTCTAAACCAGAATAGCCTCCGTCTAAGCGTAGTGTACCAACACCAAGATCAGCAAAAAAAGATAAGTCTTTCCAACTAGCTCCAAGATTAGGTAAAAGTAGTGGATTTACGTCTAAAATAACCTCCATATCTAATGAGTTTGCATAGTGTATAATTTTTTTAAACTGATTGATGACATCAGTTGAATCGCCAGTTACTTGCAAAAGACTAGTAAAAACTCTTTTAAATTTGTATTTAGCTGCAAGTTTTAAATAAGCAATTGTCTCTTCGTAGCTTGTTTTTTCTGGATAAATTGAAATACCAATTGTTTTAGTCATATAATCTCCTTAATTAAACGTTTTCATAACTAGTTATATAGTGTATAGTAAAGGAGAAAAATGATTCAAGATAGTATAAAGTATTTATAAATAGTAAAATACTACTATAATGTTAGAGGTGTGAAAATGGAAAATTTAACTTTATTTTTATTATGCAAATTACATAAAGCTAATTGTTATCATGTTGGTTATACCCCTTTTTGTGTTAAAGATATTTACACAACTTTTTCAAAATTTGATTTGTCTAATATCATTTTAAAATACGAAGATAAATTTAAAAATGCGTTGTCTGAAGATATTTATATTTATGTAATCAATGAATTAAATAGTGTAGTTATTGCCTGTTCTAAAAATCAGGAATCCTATATTTTTAGTTTACAATTAGAAGGAAAAGTGACTAAAGAGAGTATTCATAACCTTGCGGAATTATTTTACTTAGAAATTTATTCAGCTTATAAGTCCTCTTTTATTTTAGTGGATACGCTAAATTTTGATCGAGAAGCTATCAAAGAAAAAGTCTTTAAAAAAACGTATGAGCAATCTTTACATCATAATCCTAATTTTGAAAAGTATTTATTACGTGCGGTTCAAAAAGGCGATGCAAATGAAGCTTTGGATTATTTAGACGAACTAATTAAACTTCCTTTAAATGCTTCTTTAGCAAAAAATAGTGATCGCCATTATAAAAACTTGTTAATTTCTTTTGTCACCATTATTACTCGGGCGACAATTGATGGAGGACTCTATTCAGAAAATGCATATATATTAAGTGATAATACGATTGAAAAAATTGAAAAACAAACGCGATTAAATTCGGATAAAGCTTATCAATTGGCTAGAGAAATTATTTTGGAATTTATTCAACTATTAATGACCAAAAAAAGGAGTAGACATTCTGGTTATGTCAATCAAACCATTCAGTATATTCAAAAAAATACTCAAAATAAAATAAAAGTCAGTACAATTGCCGATTTATTAGACATTACACCCAATTATCTGGCAACATTATTTAAAAAAGAAACAGGGATGACAATTCTTGCTTATAGTCAAAATGAAAAAATTAAAGAAGCTATCTATTTGATTGAGAATACGACAATCTCACTTTCGGAAATTGGAAGCATTCTTTCATTTACGGATCAAAGTCATTTTATTAAGGTTTTTAAAAAAATTAAAAATCAAACGCCGAAAGACTATCAGAGAAGGAATAAGAAAGTATAATTGAATGCGAAAAAAGGTTGAAATTAATTTAAATGGTCTTTATCAGATACTATTTGGCAGGAAATTAAAGTTGAAAGTTTCGGGTATAATATATAAGAAAGCCTATGTTGATGAACCACTTACAAGAAAAAACTTTGAGTTTAGCAGTTTCGGGATTGTCTGAAACTGTTTTTTTGTTCTAAAAAAATGATGCTAATTAGTACTTTCATACATAAAAAAGGTGTTAATGAGTTTACTCATTAACACCACAAAATAAATCATTTACTTAAAACCAAAAATAACGTGAAGTAGGTGTGAAGTGGAGGTTAAAAAGTTGGCTTCCTAGTTCTTCCCCGTCTGCTTGTCCGTTCTCAGGCATTTTTGTTTCAATTCGAATATCTTTGCCATTAAAATGCAAAACAGATTTAAAACGAGTATGGCGTCCACCTAACATCATTAAGACGAAGAGAAAAGCAATTTTTATAATAGGAATTTTTGAAACAATAATAACATCAATTAAGCCATTAGTAGGTTTTGCCATAGGGGCAATATTTACTCCACCACCAAAAAAAGGATGGTTCGTTGTTGTGACTAAAAAGGCTTTGTCTAAATAATGTGATTGTCCATCTACGTCTATTACAATGGGGAAATTAGGTTGGTGAAAATAAGCTTTTATTAATGAAGATAAATAGGCGAGAGAACCTAGGTTGTATTTGTTTAGCCAAGCTTTGGAGGTGGAATGATTAGTTAATTTTACGATTAAAGCATCAAATCCTAAACCAATATTGTTCACAAAATAGCCTGTTTTTCCAGTGTTTTCTTCTGAAAATTCAATAACATCTATGCTTCGGAATGTTTCTGCATTTAGCAACTGTTCCAAGGCTTTTAAAGGTTTTCTAGAGATACCAACTCCCCGAGCGAAATCATTACCAGAGCCAGCCGGAATGTAGCCTATTGGCAAATTTTGGTACGTTTTACCTAAACCTTGGATGGCTTCATGCAAAGTGCCATCGCCCCCAATGACAACAAGTCTTTCATCAATATTAATTTTTTTTGCTATTTTTTCAACAAGTTCAATTGTTTCACCAGCAAATGTACTGGTGTATTTTTGATAAGAAATTTCTTTTTTTTCCATAATTGGTAGTATTTTATGCCAGATTTTCAGGCCATTTCCACTACCGGAATGTTCATTAACAATAAAATGATAGATGATCTTTTTCAATTTTTTTTCCCCTGATTCTTTCTATAATAAAGTAAGTATAGTCGAAAATTGCATAGAAGAAAAGGAAAGATAGTTAGCCATTTAAAAACTATGACAAAATTGTAAGCTGAGAAGGGGCATCTGTAAGCTCAACCACAGGCTAGCTAAAAAGCAATATGCTAAGATAGATTAAGTAAAATAAAGGTTTAAAAATAAGTAGTATAAAAATATAAATTACAGAAAAAGTGGAGGAATTTAAATGAATGAATCAGTAGTAAGTATTAAAGATGTTCGAAAGGTTTATGGTAAAAAAAATGAAAATCAATTTGAAGCATTAAAAGGCTTGTCTTTTGAAATTGAAAAAGGTGAATTTGTAGGGATTATGGGACCTTCTGGATCAGGGAAAACAACGCTATTAAATGTGTTAGCAACGCTAGATACTGCAACATCTGGAACCATTAAAATTGCTGGGAAAGACATTACACATTTGAATTCAGATCAGTTATCTGATTTTAGAGCAGCGCAGTTAGGATTTATTTTCCAAGATTTTAATTTATTAGAAAATTTAACTATGTATGAAAATATTGCCTTGCCATTATCACTACAAGATGTGCCTTCAAAAAAAATTATGCCAAAAGTAGAAAAAATCGCAAAAACTTTGGATATCACTAGGATTTTAAATAGTTATCCAACAGAAGTATCTGGTGGACAAAAACAGCGTGTAGCAGCAGCTCGTGCTTTAGTTCATGAACCTGCCATATTATTAGGAGATGAACCAACTGGAGCCCTGGATTCTAAAAATGCGAAAAGTTTATTAGAGTCAATGAAAGGATTGAATGAAGAGCAAGCTGTGACGATTCTTTTAGTTACTCATGATGCGTACAGTGCTAGTTACTGTAAACGAATTTTATTTATTCAAGATGGAGTTATTTTTAAAGAGCTTAAACGTAAAGAAAGTCGTGAAGAATTTTATCATGAAATACTAGATGTCTTAGCAGACTTTGGCACAGATGAGTAGAATAGGAGTTGAACGAATTTGTTATTAAAATTATCACTATCAGGTATTAAAAGTAAGTTAAAAGATTACATTGTTTTATTAGTCGGTTTAGTTATGTCTAGTTCCATTTTTTATATGTTTCAAACATTGTCGATGAATAAAGATTTCTTAAAGAATAATTCGATGCTCAGTGCCATTGCATTTGTCTTTCTGGCTGGTTCGGTCTTATTAGGAATAATTACGATAGTCTATATTCTTTATGCCAATTCATTTTTACTTTCTTTGAGGCAAAAAGAATATGGAATGTATATGATGTTAGGGGCTAAAAAGAAAAAAATTGGGAAAATGATGTTCATTGAAACCTTGATTGTTGGAATCGTGTCATTAGTTATCGGGATTATTGTTGGAATTGGTTTATCTCAAGTCGTTGGGCACTTATTGATGCAACAATTAGAGTTTTCTTCTCCTGATTATACCCCTTTTTATATACCAGCGATGAATGTTACGGCTATCTTTTTTTTCATCCTATTTGCTTTAGCAGCAATCGTAAATGTATTTAAATTGGCCCGCTTCTCCACATTAGAACTAATCAATGGTGAAAAGCAAGCAGATCATATTGTTATTCGTAAAAATAAAATAATGATTCAATCGTTTGTAGCGTTTATTTTATTACTAATAGGCTATATTTCAATGATTAATATTCTTAGATTTCAAATGTTGGGAATATTTGTTGCATTAGTTACGATTACAGGAGGAACTTTTTTATTCTTTCAAACATTTTTACCGTATTTTGTTCAACTATTAAAAAACAATCGACGTATTAGCGAAAAGAAAATTAATATCTTTACTTTTTCACAATTGAGTTTTAGGGTCAACGACTTAACACGAGTCTTGGCCATGGTAGCAATGTTAATCGCCTTAGCTGTAGGGTCAATTGCTGTTGGAATTGGTTTTAAAAACAATAGTGAATTAATGGTGGAAAAAGCAGCAGCATATGATGTTGTTATTCATAATCCAACAGAGAAAGAAGACAAAGTTTTGGATAAAATGGACTTTGCTAAGAAAGTAAATTATCACTATAAATCTGATGGAACTATGCAGTATTTTATTAAAGAAGAATTAAATGAAAATCCTTTATTTATGGCAGAAAATGGAGTTTTAAAAGCAAACGAAGAAAAATTTAGAAAAGTAGAAACTCCGCTTGAAACTGGAACGATAATTAAGGTAGAAGAACAATATAATGATGAGTGGGCTAGTGCCTTTGCGCAAATTAGAGAAGAGCGAATTGAGTATGGTCAAGATTTGCCAATAAAAATCGTTTCTAGAGACGAATTTAAACAATTATCTGGAGAAGAGCATACTGTTTTGGTTGGAAATACAACTGGCTTTTTTGATTATTTACCTCAATTAAAAAAATTAAACGAACTTGAAAAAAACCGTGAACCAAAACAAGAATATTTATCGAGTCGTTACGAGTCATATAGTACATGGAACATTTTCTCAAGTGGAACTGTTTTTATGGGGTTATTTTTAGGCTTTGCTTTCCTAGCTATGATGGCAAGTTGTTTAATGTTTAAAGTTTTATCAGGAGCTTCAAATGATATTAAACGTTATGAGATGTTAAGCAAGATTGGTGTTCGTCGTAGTCTTTTAAGTCGTTCGATATATGTCGAAATGTTCTTGATTTTTGCCTTTCCAGCAGTGATTGGAATAATCCATGTATTAATTGGAATGCAAATGTTTAAGGGTTTCTTATTAGCGCCTTATTATAAAATATGGATACCTTTTGCTATCTTTGCGGTAATTTATGCAAGTTACTACCTAATTACGGTCTACTTGTATAAAGGGATTGTCTTAGAAAAAGCAAAAAAATAAAATTAAACGAAAAACTAAAAAGCTGATTGCAAATGAAATCAGCTTTTTAGTTTTTTTTGACCTTAAATACAGAAAAAAGCCATCTGATTCGTGGCAGATGGCTAAAAAGGGTGGGGTCCAAATTGTTTCTTTTGGAATAAGTAAAGTATAGCAAATGAATATAAAGAAAATGAGTGTATTTGTGTAAAATAAAAGTAAAGGAAGACTAAAAAAGTATGTGAAAATAAAAGTTTGTAAAGTGCTAGCGTTCAATGATAGAATAGTCTAGGAATTAAATTGTACAAAGTAAGGGGAACAGAAAATAGTGAAGAAAAAATTGATGTCACATCGACATTCTATGAAGGTAGTAGATGTCTTACATGTTTTAGTAGGGGCTTTTTTTATTGCTATTGCGGTAAATGGGTTCTTTTTGCCAAATCAAATCGTTTCAGGTGGAGTTAGTGGGTTAAGTGTGGTGTTAAATTATCAATTTGGTTGGCAACCCTCACTGATTTTATTGGCTGTTAACGTGCCTTTATTAATCTTATGTTTTTTGACTCTGGGTGTATCAGCAGGGTTAAAAACTATTTTAGGAAGTTTGATTTTGCCATTTTATGTTGAATTAACTAGTACGATGAAGCCAGTTACAGAAAATCCATTATTAGCAGCCGTTTTTGGTGGGATTGTGGTAGGAATTGGAATTGGAATTGTTTTTAAAGGGAAGGCCTCAACAGGTGGAACTGGAATTATCGCTTTAGTGATTCATAAGTATTTGCGTTTACCAAAAGGAACTTCTGTAGCTTTAATCGATGGTTTAATTGTTTTTTCGGCCTTTTTAGTATTTGACGTCGACATTGTGATGTATTCATTGATGTCTCTCTTTATTATTAGTCGTGTCATTGATTTGGTTCAAGTTGGATTTAATCGCTCAAAAAATGTTTTAGTCATATCAGAATCAGTCTTACTGATTAAAGAACAAATATTAACTGAATTAGATCGTGGGGTAACCAATATCTCTATTCGTGGTGGCTATGGCAATCAAGAACAAGAAATGTTAATGTGCGTCATCCCTGAGCGTGAATTTAATCAATTAAAAGAAGCTGTTCTTGAAATTGATGCGAATGCATTTGTTGTCGTAATGAGTGCTAGTGAAGTTATGGGTCGTGGTTTCAGTTTATTACGAGAACAATAAAAGAGTTGGAATTGCTTATTTTTATTGACAAATAAGCGTTAGTCTCCTATAATTTAGACACAAGTAAAAGGTCATGCTGTTTTATTTTGTTTGCTTAAAGAAAGATCTTCCTAGGCTGAAAGAAGATTAGAAACAATAAAATTAGTGCTCCCTATTTATTAACTTATAGTAGAAATACTATCGCTTCTCGCGTTATCGAGACTTAAGAGGTAATGAATTCAGCCAGAAGAATCATTGCAAACAAGGTGGTACCGCGATTTTTCGTCCTTGTATTGCAGTGTTTTTCTGGTTTTTTTGTTTTTGAATGAAAGTATAGCTAGTAAAAAAGAATGATTGGAAGGTTGTTGAAAATGAAAAAATTATCAAGTGCTGAAGTTCGTCAAATGTATATAGACTTCTTTGCATCAAAAGGCCATAAAATTGAACCGAGTGCTTCATTGGTTCCTGTTGAAGATCCAACATTACTATGGATTAACTCAGGCGTAGCAACATTGAAAAAATATTTTGATGGAACGATTATTCCTGAAAACCCAAGAATTGTGAATGCTCAAAAGAGTATTCGGACGAATGATATTGAAAATGTTGGGAAAACAGCTCGTCACCATACATTATTTGAAATGTTAGGAAATTTTTCAATTGGTGATTATTTTAAAGAAGATGCTATTACTTGGGCTTGGGAGTTATTAACGAGTCCCGAATGGTTTGATATGGAGCCTGAAAAATTATATATGACGGTTAATCCAAATGATGAAAAAGCGAAAGAAATTTGGTTGTCATTAGGAATTCCAGAGGATCATATTATTCCTTTAGAAGAGAATTTTTGGGATATTGGTGCTGGTCCAAGTGGTCCAAATACTGAAATATTTTATGATCGTGGTCCAGAATATAATGATGTTGCAGAGGATGATCCTGAAAACTTCCCAGGTGGAGAAAATGAACGTTATTTAGAAATATGGAATGTTGTGTTTTCTGAATTCAATCACAATCCTGATGATACCTTTACACCTTTACCTAAGAAAAATATTGATACGGGTATGGGGTTAGAACGAATGGTGTCTATTATTCAGGATGCGCCAACTAATTTTGAAACTGATTTATTTTTACCGATTATCGAAGCTGTTGAAAAATTAAGTGGTACAGTAAAATATGGTGCAAATCAAACAACAGATATCTCATTCAAAGTTATTGCAGACCACGTTCGTGCTGTTAGCTTTGCAATTGGAGATGGAGCATTGCCATCAAATGAAGGACGTGGTTATGTTTTACGCCGTCTTTTACGTCGCGCTGTCATGCATGGCAAGAAATTAGGTATTCATAAAGCTTTTATGTACCAACTAGTTCCAGTTGTTGGCGAGATTATGAGTAGTTATTATCCAGAAATTCTAGAGCAAAAAGAGTTTATTGAAAAAGTAATCCGGACAGAAGAAGAACGATTCCATGAAACAATCAATGATGGATTAACTATTTTAAATAATTTAGTTAAAGAATTGAAAGAAGCTGGAAAAGAAGAAATTGAAGGCAAAGATATCTTTAAACTATACGATACCTATGGCTTCCCTGTTGAGTTAACAGAAGAATATGCTGAAGATGAAGGTTTAAAAGTAGACCAGGCTGGTTTTGAAGCTGAAATGGAAATGCAAAGAAATCGTGCGCGTTCAGCTCGTAGCGATGAAAAATCAATGAATGTTCAAACAGGCTTATTAGCAGATATTAAAATAGACAGCGAATTTATTGGCTATGATAAAACAGATGCTGTTGGAACTTTAGAGCTAATTGTTGCAGAAGATGCATTAGTGGATAGTGTTAAAACTGGTTCAGAAGCACAGTTAATCTTCAATCAAACACCATTTTATGCTGAAATGGGAGGACAAGTTGCAGATACCGGTGTCATAAAAAATAAAGATGGCGAAACGGTTGCTAAAGTGACAAGTGTGAAAAAAGCACCAAGTGGTCAACCCTTACATTTTGTTGATGTTTTAGCTGAATTGAAGCTAGGTGAAGAATATGAATTAGTTGTTGATCAAGTAGCGCGTCGTAAAATTACGCGCAATCATACTGCTACGCATTTATTACACCGTGCTTTAAAAGATATCCTTGGTGATCATGCCAATCAAGCTGGATCTCTTGTAGCACCACATTATTTACGTTTTGATTTCACTCATTTCGGTCAAATTACTGCCAAAGAATTAGTTGAAATGGAACGTATTGTGAATGAAAAAATTTGGGCTTCGCTACCAGTTGTCACAGTTGAAACTGGAATTAATGAAGCCAAAGAAATGGGTGCAATGGCTTTATTTGGAGAAAAATATGGTGAGATGGTCCGCGTTGTCAATGTGGATGGTTACTCGATTGAATTATGTGGTGGTGTCCATGTCTCAAATACAAGTGAAATAGGTATCTTTAAGATTCTTTCTGAATCAGGTATTGGAGCCGGTGTGCGCCGTATTGAAGCTGTGACTAGTGAAGAAGCATATCTAGCTTTATTTGAAGAGCAAACACGTTTAAATGAAGTGGCAGCGTTAGTTAAGGCACCACAAACCAAAGAAGTTCCGACTAAAGTTAGTCAATTACTAATGGAGTTAAAAGAAGTTCAAAAAGAAAATGAATCTTTACAAGCTAAATTAGCAAATGAACAAGCAGGAGAAGTATTCAAAGAAATCCAAGATGTTTCTGGTGTTTCAGTGGTTACAGCTCAAGTTGAAGTCAAAGATATGAATGGTTTGCGACAATTAGCAGATCAGTGGAAGCAAAATAATATTTCCGATGTCCTTGTATTAGGATCAGTTCAGGACGGAAAAGTCAGCTTATTAGCAGCTGTTAGTGAAGAAACAATTAAAAAAGGCTTAAAAGCCGGAGATTTAATCAAAGAAATCGCTCCACTAGTTGGTGGCGGTGGTGGCGGACGCCCCGATATGGCTCAAGCCGGTGGGAAAAACCCAGCTGGTCTAGCGGATGCTTTAGCTAGTGTTAATCAATGGGTTGAGGCTAAAATTTAAAAAAATGGCGAAACTAAAAGCAACTTGATTACTTATCAAGTTGCTTTTTAGTTTCGCGTAAATTAGATGTGAATAAATAACCAAATAAATAGTCGGAACTATTCTATAAATAGCCTTAAAAACTAATGATTTTAATGAAATTACTGAAATAAAAGAAAAATTTAAAAAATCAGGTAAGAATAGACATTGTAGTTTGTTCCAATTTCTTGTAGAATAATAAGTAGAATCAAGAAAAATGAGGTGGAAAGTATGAGTTCAATAGATGAAACAGTTCGTTTTAATTTTGGTGAAAGCCATGAGAAAAATGTCAAGGAAACACTAACACTAGTGTACGATGCCTTAGAAGAGAAGGGGTACAACCCAATTAATCAAATTGTTGGCTACTTGCTTTCTGGAGATCCTGCCTATATTCCCCGTCATAATGATGCTCGTAATTTAATTAGACGTCATGAACGAGATGAAATTGTAGAAGAATTAGTAAAGACCTATTTGAAAGAGAGTGGACGAACATTTAAATGAGAACCATGGGGTTAGACGTTGGATCTAGAACTGTCGGTATTGCCATAAGTGATCCTTTTGGTTGGACAGCGCAAGGTATTGAAACGATAAGAATTAATGAAGATGAAGAAAATTATGGGATCTCTAGAGTCATGGAATTAGTTCAAGAGTATGAGGTTTCAAAATTTGTAGTAGGATTACCTAAGAATATGGATAATTCAATTGGACCAAGAGCAGAGGCTTCTATGCGTTATGCTGAGTTGCTAAAAAAACAAATTGATTTACCTGTTATTTTTCAAGATGAACGATTGACCACGGTTCAAGCCGAAAGAATGTTAATTGAACAAGCAAATACTTCTCGTGAAAAACGCAAGAAAGTTATTGATAAAGTTGCAGCTGTGATGATTCTGCAAAACTATCTAGATGGGAATCCGAACTAGCTTTTTTGAAGAAGATGCTGTAAAATAAAGCTGAACCCATATATATAAAGGAGTGTTGAATATGTCACACGATCACAACCACGATGATGAACACCATGACCACGAACATATTACGATTATTGATGAGAATGGAAATGAAGAGTTATATGAAATCTTATTTACTTTTGATTCTGATGATTACGGTAAATCTTATGTTTTAGTCTATCCAGCAGGAATTCCTGAGGGAGAAGAAATCGAATTACAAGCATTTTCATATGTTGAGCAAGAAAATGGTGACCAAGGAGATTTAAAACCAATTGAAACCGATGAAGAGTGGGACATGATTGAAGAAGTTTTAAATACTTTCATGGCTGACGAAGACGGCGAATAAACGTTATAAAAAGCAACGATTTTGATAATCGTTGCTTTTTTAGTTTGTTTTAGGAAAAAGTGAAGTCAAGTTATTAATAATTTCTTAAAAAACAAAAATAAAGCTAGGATAGTCAATAGAAATAGGATAAAATAATAGCGGTTCAATTATAAAAAATAAATCGTTTTTTTGCATATAGTATTTAATAGAACCGTTATGAGAACTACTATTGGTTCGATTTTATAGTTAAAATTTTCAATATATTTGGAAAAAATTGACTTTAATGTAAAAAATAACTAGTTAAGCAACAATTCTTCAAAATTCTTCACTTTTTAGTTCTCATTAATATCATTATCATGTATAATGATTGAAGTTAGTTAAGAAATTAAAGGAAAAGATAGAGTTTGTTTCCTTAATTTGTAGTTAGGAGGGTCTTTTCTTGGGAAATAATAATGAGAATCAGTCAGAAAAGCAAGAAAAATTGGTGGCTGAATCACACTCAAGGATGCTAGAAAGAGAAAAAGAATCAAAGGTAGTGAAAAAAATCGTACTTAGTATCATTTCAGTCCTGCTAGTTTTAGTTGTTATACTAGGATTTGTGGGGTATAGATATGTTTCAACATCATTAGAACCGTTGGATCCTAAGAGCGAAAAAAAAATATCTGTCGAAGTTCCAATTGGTTCAACTTCAAAAGAAATTGCAAAAATTTTAGAAGACAAAAATATTATCAAGAGTGCACTAGTCTTTAACTATTACGTCAAGACAAACAATGCTGCCGATTTTTTAGCAGGTTTTTATCAACTTTCACCATCAATGACGTTAGATGAACTGATTACAGAACTACAAAAGGGTGGGAGTACAGATCCATCTAAGACTATTTTGATAAAAGAAGGTTACACCTTGGATCAAATTGCGGATTCAATAGCAAAATCAACTAAATTTAAAGCAGATCAGGTTATGGCATTAGTCCAAAACCAAGCATTTTTAGATCAAATGCATAAAAAATATCCAAAATTATTAGATAGTGCCATGAGTGCTGAAAATGTTAAGTATCGACTTGAAGGATATTTATTCCCAGCGGTCTATGATTTTTCTGCAAAAATGACCCTAGATGAAATTATTGAAAAGATGATCAGTAAAACAAATGAAGTACTCTATCCATTTTATGGAACGATTAACGCACAAGGAAAAACAGTACAACAAGTTATGACAGTAGCTTCTTTATTAGAAAAAGAAGGAGTTAGCTACGAAGATAGAACAAAGATTGCAAGTGTATTCTATAATCGGATTGCAGAAGATATGCCTTTGCAAACAGATATCAGTGTTTTGTATGCATTAGGGGAGCATAAAGAATTTATTTCTATTAAAGAAACAGAGGTTGAATCTCCTTATAATTTATACGTCAATAAAGGGTTTGGACCAGGACCATTTAATAGTCCAAGTTTAGAAGCAATTAAAGCTGCTTTAAATCCAGTAGATTCTAGTTATCTATTCTTCTTAGCGGATACAGATACTGGTAAAGTATATTTTGCAGACACCTATGAAGAGCATCTAGAACTGAAAGAAAAATATATCGATAGTAAATTAGAGAAATAAATAACGAGTTAATTGAGTAGTCTAAAAATAAAAGCATTGAGTCATTTTGACTCAATGCTTTTCATAAGGAAAGAGGAAATAGTTGTTATGGGAAAAAATAAACCAATCGTAATTGGAGTTACTGGTGGTTCTGGTAGTGGGAAAACAAGTGTAAGTCGAGCGATTTTTAATCAATTTTCTGGTCATTCGATTTTGTTGTTAGAGCAAGATTTTTACTATAAGGATCAAAGTCAATTAGACTTTACAGAGCGATTAAAAACAAACTATGACCATCCGTTTGCTTTTGATACTGACTTAATGATTCAACATGTTTTGGATTTGATTGCCTATAAGTCAATTGAAAAACCGGTTTATGATTATGCTGCCCATACGAGAAGTGACCAAATTGTTTTGCAAGAGCCGAAAGAAGTCATCATTATTGAAGGAATATTGATTTTAGAAGATAGTCGCTTGCGTGAATTGATGGATATAAAATTATATGTTGATACAGATGATGATATTCGCATCATTCGTCGGATTAAGCGAGATATGGAAGAGAGAGGGCGTACTCTGGATTCTGTTATTGATCAATATTTAAGTGTGGTAAAACCAATGTATCATCAATTTATTGAACCAACAAAAAAATATGCAGATTTGATTATTCCAGAAGGTGGACAGAATCAAGTTGCTATTGATTTGATGACAACAAAAATTAGTTCGATTTTGAACAATCAATAAGAAAATAAAAAAATTAAGCATGTTGTTGTTTACAATTGACCAACTTCATGGTATCTTTGCACTATTAAAAAATAAATTAGTACGCTTTCAAAAATAAATGGAAGTATTGCATTATCTGTAACTATACAGATGAATTGAAGAAGGAGAGTTAATTAATCATGGTAGAAAAAGTTTATCCAATGACATTAGAAGGAAAAGAAAAATTAGAAAAAGAATTAGAAGAACTAATTACAGTAAAAAGAAAAGAAATTGTTGAACGTATTAAAATTGCTAGAAGTTTTGGGGACTTATCTGAGAATTCAGAATATGAGTCAGCTAAAGACGAGCAAGCATTCGTAGAAGGTCGAATTACATCAATTGAAAACATGATTCGCCTTTCGCAAATAATTGATAGTAATAATGATAAGAACACAGTGTCGTTAGGTCACACTGTTACATTTATAGAATTGCCAGATGGTGAGGAAGAAGTATACACAATTGTAGGAAGCGCTGAAGCGGATCCGTTTTCTGGAAAAATTTCAAATGATTCGCCAATTGCGAAGGCTTTACTTGGTAAAAGTATCAATGACAAAGTTTTAATTGCGACTCCAGGTGGAAATATGGAAGTCAAGATTGTTAAAATAGCTTAAGCACCTTCTGCTGTTACCTTTGAAAAGAAAATTAATGAAGCGAAGCTGCTCAACAGGGGCAGCTTTTGTTTTGCTATGGTTCTTGTTGATTTGTCATGGTTCTAGTTGCTTTAGCAACTTAGAAACATGATACACATCCATCAAAGATGGACTGTGTTCCTTTTATGAAAACACAGTATGCATCGGTCCGAAAGGGGCGATGTAATCTGGAAATTTTGGTTTCTTAGGTAATAACTAAATATCAGACTATAGTCGTAGATTAACTTCATGCTTTAGCACACTGTTTAATAACAGAAAAATGACTATACTAGAGATAGAATAAGAAGTAAAGGAGAGAGGATATGAATAATAAATGGAAATTATTTATCCTTGCCGAGTGTTTATTGCTAATCGGTTTAGTTTATCAGATTTTTAGCGCAGTGCCGTTATTAATAGCGTTCATTTTAGGTGCTGGTTTATTTGCTTGGAGTCTTAAAAATAAATTTCAAAAAAAACGATCAAATAGTTTTTGGATTGTTCTTGGCAGTTTATTAATGATTTTTGTTCTTCTATCTTCCAGTGCTTTTTGGGCGATTATTATTATAGGTGTTGTTTTCTTCATCGGTAATGGTAGCGATATGTTTACCAATATGAAATCGAATGATTTTTCTAAGGCACCTTGGAAAAATAAAGAGATGATCATTGTTGAAACATCTGGAGCTGTTAAAAAAAATAATAAACGCATGAAACGACCTTGGATAGGAAATGAACGAATTGGAAATTCTGTTTATGAATGGGATGATATCAACTTTTCAATTTTTGCTGGTGATACAATTATCGATTTAGGTAACACCTTACTACCAAAGGATGAGAGTTATGTAGTTATTCGTAAAGGGTTTGGCAAGACGCGTATATTAGTTCCTGTTGGTGTTGGAATTATGATTGAGCACAGTGCTATTTCAGGTAAAATTAAGTTTGAAGGTGAGTTTTTCTCACTTAAAAATGAATCTGTTAAGTTATACAGTGAGCAGTATGAAGAAAGTACACGTAAAATTAAAATTATAACAAATATCTTAATTGGTGACTTAGAGGTGATTGGAATATGAAAAAAGCTTCAAACCAAAAGCTATTTCTTTCAGTCTCCTTTTTTTCTTTTATCATTATGTTATTAATTTCAATTGCTTATGGCTCTGCAATTTCAAAAAATGCTTGGTACATTGATTTAATCTCATTAAAAATTTTGTACATTCCTTTTTTAGTATATTTGGTTGCTTTTTCTTTGATTATTGGTTTAGCCGTTTCAATGGTTATTTATTTCATCAATCAAAAGAAGTTTGAGCAAATTGAGAATGAATTACAGTCTTTAGCCGAGGGAAATTATGAAAGTTTTATTTTTGAACAAAGAAAAGTTGACTTAGAGAATACAACTGTTTATCAGGAAGATATTGAAAAACATATCTTAGTTGTTAGAGATAAGTTGTTGGAATTGTCTAAAGAGGTTCAAATCAATGGAAATCAGCCGAAATTAGTCGATGGTGAGACCAAAGAAGAGATTTTAACCCAAGAGCGTCATCGCTTAGCAAGAGAGCTTCATGACTCTGTTAGCCAGCAATTATTCGCTGCCATGATGTTACTGTCTGCATTGAACGAACAAGCATCGGTTAATACAAATGAACTCTTTCAAAAGCAATTAAAAATGGTAGAAAGTATCATTAATGAATCTCAATCGGAAATGCGTGCTTTACTATTGCACTTACGTCCGATTAGTTTAGAAGGTAAAACCTTAAGAAAAGGAATTGAACAATTATTAATTGAATTAAAATCAAAAGTTCAGATTTTGCTAAAGTGGGAAGTTGATGATATTTATTTACCCAATGGAGTTGAAGACCATTTATTTAGAATCGTACAGGAATTGCTCTCTAATACGTTACGGCATTCAAAAGCTAAAGAGCTTGAAGTTTATTTGAAACAAATAGACCAATCAGTGCTTTTAAAAGTAATTGATGATGGTGTTGGTTTTGACACAAGCGAAACTAAAGCTGGTAACTATGGGTTACAAAATATTAAAGAACGTGTTTCAGGAATGGGTGGAACATGTAAATTTATTAGTTTTCCTGGCAAAGGCACGAGTATCGAAATTAAAATACCAATAATAAAGGGGAGTGAATTGAATGATTAAAGTATTATTGATTGATGATCACGAGATGGTTAGATTAGGTGTTTCTGCCTATTTATCTATTCAAGAGGACATTGAAGTCATTGGTGAAGCTGAAAACGGTCAAATTGGATATGAGAAAGCTTTAGAGCTAAGACCAGATGTTATTATGATGGACTTAGTTATGGATGTTATGGACGGAATTGAGTCAACGAAGGCAATCTTAAAGGACTGGCCAGAAGCTAGAATTATTATTGTGACTAGTTTTATTGATGACGAAAAAGTCTATCCAGCTTTAGAGGCAGGAGCATCAAGTTATATGTTGAAAACATCAACGGCAGGAGAAATTGCCAATGCGATTCGTTCTACATATGCGGGAGAATCGATTTTGGAACCTGAAGTGACTGGCAAAATGATGGAACGCTTTACTAAAAAGAAAGAACCTGTATTGCATGATGATTTAACCAATCGTGAACAAGAAATTTTACTGTTAATTGCTCAAGGAAATTCCAATCAAGAAATTGCGGACCAATTATTTATTACTTTAAAAACGGTTAAAACACACGTATCTAATATATTAGCTAAATTAGATGTTGAGGATCGCACACAAGCAGCTATCTATGCATTCAAACATCATTTAATTGAATGATTCATAGAACAAGACAAAGGATGATTCTATTTTTGTTTCGTTCTTTTTTTGTTATACTGAAGTAGATTAAGTTTTCAGTCAAAAAATAATGAAAAGTGAAAGCAGAAGGTGTAAAAAATGAAAAAGAACTTTGCGATTATTGGCTTAGGAAGATTTGGCGGGAGTATTTGCCGAACTTTGATTGAGGCAGGACAAGATGTTTTAGTTATCGATTCTAGTGAAGATCGGGTCAATGAATTTATGAATATTGCGACCCATGCAGTAGTAGCTAACGCTCAAGATGAGAGTGTTTTACGTTCGTTAGGTATCCGTAATTTTGACCATGTTGTTGTGGCAATTGGTGAAGATATCCAGGCAAGTATTTTAGCTACTTTAATGATTAAAGAAATGGGTGTGCCTTTTGTTACGGCGAAAGCTCAAAATGAATATCATGGGCAAGTGCTAGAAAAAGTTGGAGCTGACCATGTTGTACATCCTGAACGGGATATGGGAATTAGAATTGGGCATCATCTCGTTTCAAAGAATGTTGTTGATTATTTAGAACTATCTGATAAATACTCACTAGTTGAGTTAAAGGTAACCAATTCTAAATTTTATAATAAATCTTTGGCTGATCTGGATTTTAGAGCGAAATTTGGACTGACTGTTATTGGAATGCGTCGTGGGCAAGAAATGATTATTTCACCTACAGCGGACGAAAAGATTCAAGAAAATGATACGTTGATGTTAGTTGGCGCGGTAGATGATTTAGATCGTTTAGAAGCTAAAATGCCTTAGTAAAATACAAAACTGTATTTAAACTTTATCAATGATTACTAGTGAAGCAAGATTTTTCTTTTAATTTAAATGTAAGAGTGCATTTCACAAACAGAAGAATGTGGTTTTTAATTTATTTGTGCTAAAATAGAGAAGTGAACATATTAAGGTCAATTTGACTGACTAACTTGTTGAATGAAAAGTTAGAATGTGAAATGTGAAGGGAGGAATCACAGAGAATTAATTTCTGTGAGTATAAATAGATGAAAATTGAAATTACAGAACGCGCAAAAAAATGGTTTGTAGATGAAGTTGGTGTTTCAAGCGGGGATGCTGTTCGTTTTTTTGGTAAATACGGTGGATCTAGTCCAATTCAAACAGGTTTTTCTTTAGGTATAGATTTAACAGAACCCCAAACACCGCTAGGAAAAATTGAATTAGATGGTGTAACTTATTTTGTTGAGGAAGCAGATGAGTGGTATTTCAGAGGTCATAATTTAAAAGTAGATTATAATGAACAAGTTGACGAACCAAGTTATGAGTATGTTCAATAAGTAAAAAAATAAAAAAGAGCAGCTTTAGGTTTTGGAAAAACTAAAGGTGTTCTTTTTCTATAAGTTCAAAAGAGCTAGAACAAAAAGGTTTTATAATTCCTAAAAACTAAATTGGGTCTTAATTTAGTTCGTTCTCTTTTATGGACTAAATAAAAACCATTTAAGCATTTGCTTAAATGGTTTTTTAATGAATTTACACAGGCATAATAATTGGTAAAATCATAGGGTGACGTTCAGTTTTTTCAAACAAGAACGGTTGAAGACTCCCAATAACGGTTTCTTTAATTAACTGTTCAGTCAAGTTCTCGTCAGAGCTAGTTGTTTCTCTTAACGCTCTAAAAATGACACGTTGTGCTTCATTAATTAAATCACCAGATTCACGCATATAGATGAAACCTCGTGATAAAATATCTGGACCAGCTAAAATATCTTTTGTTTTGTAGTCAATAGTTACAACAACGACAACAAGACCTTCTTCAGAGAGGATACGGCGATCGCGAAGAACGACATTTCCAATATCTCCAATCCCTTTTCCATCAACATAAACATCGCCAGCATTAAAATGACCAGCCATTCTAGCTGATTCAGCTGTTAAAGCTAAAACATCACCATTTGCTAGAATAAAAGAATTTTCACTAGGAATACCCACTTGTTTTGCTAATGTAGTATGAATTTTTTGCATTCTGAACTCACCATGTACAGGCACAAAATATTTTGGTTTCATTAAACGTAACATCAATTTTTGTTCTTGTTGACCACCATGACCAGAAGTATGGATGTTGTTAACTTTCCCATGAATAACTTCAGCACCAGCTTCAGAGAGTAAATTGATTACACGATTTACACTAGTTGTGTTACCAGGAATTGGTGAACTAGAAAAGACAACTGTATCACCAGGTTGAATTGAAATTTGTCTATGCGTTCCATTTGCAATTCGGCTTAATGCCGCCATTGGCTCACCTTGAGAACCTGTACAAAGAATCGTGACTTCACTAGCAGGTAGGCGATTAAGTTCTTGTGCATCCACAAAAGTATCTTCAGGAGCAGTAATATAACCTAATTGTCGACCTGTTACCATAGCTGCTTCCATGCTTCGTCCGAAAACAGCTATTTTACGGCCTGTTCGAACAGCAGCATTTGCAACTTGTTGAAGACGAGAAATATTTGAAGCAAATGTTGCAAATATAATCCGTCCTTCAACTTTTTGAAAAATACTTGTAATCGATTCGCCAACAATCTGTTCTGACTTAGTAAAGTTTGGTACTTCAGCATTTGTACTATCAGATAGTAAAGCTAAAACACCTTCATCACCAATTTTTGCCATGCGGTGTAAATTAGCAGGTTCGCCAACTGGTGTAAAATCAAATTTGAAATCACCAGTTAAGACAATATTTCCAGGTGGTGTTTTGACAACAACACCTAAAGCATCTGGAATACTATGAGTTGTTCTAAAGAAACTTACACTTGTTTTACGGAATTTGATTACAGTATCTTCGCCAATTTGGTTTAATTCTGCATCACGTAAAAGACCATGTTCATCTAATTTATTACGGATTAAAGCGAGTGCTAAAGGACCAGCATAAATCGGAATATTTACTTGTTTTAATAGAAATGGAATACCACCAATATGATCTTCATGACCATGAGTAATAACTAAGGCTTTAACCTTATTAATATTTTGAACGATATAGCTGTAATCAGGAATGACATAGTCAATTCCTAACAAGTCGTCTTCAGGAAACTTAATACCGGCATCCACGATGATAATTTCATCTTGAAATTGAACGCCATAGGTATTTTTACCAATTTCCCCTAACCCCCCGATACCAAAGACAGCAGCTTCATTATTTTTTATAGTTGGTTTCATGGATTAAAACTCCGTAATTTCGAATTCAGGACTTTGTTGTTCATAAGCTAAATGTTTGCCTTCAACTGGTTGAACAAATTCAATATTATAAGGGGTATTTTCTTCAACTAGCTTACGTGCTTGAACGGCATCCTCTGTTTCGACATATAAAGCTTTTGTATCCTCACGTTTTGGATTGCGTCCTTTTGTTTCTTGATAAGTGATTTTAAAAATCATAGTTTTCTCTCCTTTATAAGTTACTGCAAAAGCAGTGATTTTATTTAATGAACGTTTATACTTACCAATGGAGTTGTTTTTTTACAGCCAATAGCTGGAACTTGTGAATAGCGATAAGACGATACAATGAAAACAAGAAAGAAAATTTAGTCATAAAAAATAAAGGTGACTAGCACCATTATTAAAATTATAGGCTAACCAAGAACAAGATGATCTGTTTTACATCACCAAGTTACTCAGTTAAATGAAACCAAATAGAGTTCTGTTTCATTATAAATGTAGGTAGTAACACTATTAAAAGAGTAGAATAACGACAAAGTTGTCAGTTTGTCGACTCTTTCTTCAATTCCGAACGATGGTTGTGGTAAAATCACAACATTGTATGATTATTTTAACATAATTTGCTTAGTAAGTATAGAAAGTAAATCGTATAATTTGAATCCAAGTATAAATGATTGTTATTTAATATAAATTAGAGCCAATAATAACAAAAAATGAACGAATAATGAAAAAAATGAATAAGATTCAGTAAAGTGCTGACTTTTTATTATTATTTATGGTATAGTCTATTTATCGAACTTTTTCGGCTTAGACCCAAGCTGAAAAAGTTCCTTATTATGTGTTATACAAAGGAGATGATTTGTTGAAATTAATGTGGAATTATACAAAAAAATATAAGAAGTTGGTCTTCTTAAATTTTATTTGTGTATTTGGTTTTATTTTGATTGAGTTAGGGTTACCAACTATTTTAGCTCAAATGATTGACAAGGGAATTGCACAAAATGATTTTGAAGTAGTAAAACGATATGGGGTACTCATGCTCGTGATTTGTTTAATTGGTTTAGTAGCGCTGATATTCTTAGCCTACTGCGGAAGTAAGATCACCACAGGAATTGTTCGAGATATCCGGGACGATCTTTTTGAAAAAACACAATCATTCTCACATAGAGAGTACGATCAATTTGGCGTTTCTTCATTAGTTACAAGAACGACAAATGACGCTTTTCAAGTGATGCAATTTATGCAAATGATTCTAAGAATGGGAATGATGACCCCTTTAATGTTCATCTCAAGCTTTATTATGATTATTCGAACGAGTCCTTCTTTATCAGGCGTGGTATTTATTGCCGTACCATTCTTATTGGTAGGAGTCCTAATTATTGGGAAGAAATCGGAACCTTTATCTGAAAAGCAACAAGCTAATTTAGATGCAATTAATTTAAATTTGCGAGAAAATTTAACGGGATTACGTGTTATCCGCGCTTTTGTTAACGAGAAGTTTCAAGAATCTAGATTTAGTAAAGTAAATGGAAATTATACAGCTGTGTCAAAAAAACTATTTAAGTTAATGGCATTCGCCCAACCAGGATTTTCACTAATTTTTAACTTATTGTTTGCTTGTATTCTTTGGCTGGGAACGATTCAAATTAGTCAGAATAATTTGCAAGTTGGACAACTAATTGCATTTATTGAATATATTTTTCATGCACTGTTCTCATTTATGTTATTTGCAAATGTCTTTATGATGTATCCAAGAGCTGCCGTTTCTGCTAACCGGATTCAAGAGGTTTTAGATACAGAGGCAGTAATTACAGAAAACGAAGATGGTGTAACTGAAACAGAAACACATGGCTATTTAACTTTTGAAAATGTAACGTTTGCTTATCCTGGAAATACTGAAACGCCTGTCATCCGTGATGTAAGTTTTAGTTCGAAACCTGGTGAAACGATTGCGTTTATTGGAAGTACAGGTAGTGGGAAATCAACTCTTATCCAGTTAATTCCACGTTTCTATGATGTGACAAGAGGCCGGATTTTATTAGATGGTGTTGATGTTCGTGATTATAAATTAAGTGCGTTACGTCAAAAAATTGGTTTTATTCCTCAAAAGGCGCTTTTATTTACAGGAACGATTGCTGAAAATATGCGTTATGGAAAGTGGAATGCAACAACAAAGGAATTGGAAGAAGCATCTGATATTGCTCAAGCAAAAGAGTTTATTTCTCTTAAACCGAAGCAGTTTGATGAGTTACTAGCAGAAGGTGGAAGCAACATGTCTGGTGGACAAAAACAACGTTTGTCAATTGCCAGAGCGATTGTTAAAAAACCTGATGTTTATATTTTTGATGATAGTTTCTCAGCATTAGATTATCAAACAGATGCTAATTTACGTGCTCGTTTGCGAGATGAAACTTTAGATGCAACAGTCTTAATCGTTGCGCAACGTGTGGGTACAATTATGCATGCAGATAAAATATTAGTGTTAAATGAGGGTGAAGTAGTTGGTAGTGGTACCCATCAAGAATTGTTGAAGACTTGTGATGTTTATTATGATATAGCTTCTTCCCAGTTATCGAAGGAGGAATTAGCATGAGAAATTCACTTGGATCGATTAAACGGATAGGTTCATATATTAAACCTTATAAAATTGGTTTTATTGTAGCGCTACTTTTAACGGTTATCTGTATGTTTGCCAATGCTCTTCAACCATTTATTATGGGCCTTATTTTGACAGAGGTGGGGCATAATGTTGCGGATATTGCAAATGGTGTTGCAGGAGCAGCGATTAATTTTCCATATGTAATAGAAATTATTATATATATGTTGATTATTGCATTGGTTTATCAAATTACAATGTACGCATCTGCTTGGTTAATGACAAATGTGGTGCAAAATACAATGCGTGATTTAAGAGCAGACATAGATAATAAAATTAATCGTCTGCCAGTTTCATATTTTGACAAAAATCAACAAGGGAATATCTTAAGTCGAGTGACAAATGATGTTGATGCTATCAGTAATGCGATGCAACAAAGCTTGATTCAAATTGTTAATTCTGTTTTGGGAATTGTATTTGCTGTTGGTATGATGTTAGTTCTTTCAATACCATTGGCTCTAATTTTAATTGTTACCATTCCTGTATCTATTTTGATTTCTAAATTTGTCGTAAATAAATCGCAACCTTATTTTAAAGGACAACAAAAATCTTTAGGTGAACTGAATGGATATGTTCAAGAGAGTTTTAGTGGATTTTCTGTAATCAAATTATATGGAAAAGAAGCTGATACATTGAAAGAATTTAAAGAAATCAATCATCGTTTAGCTAGTTTTGGCTTTAAAGCAGCATTTATTTCTGGTATTATGATGCCTTTAGTTGGGTTAGTTTCCAATCTTGGCTATATTGGAGTGGCAGTTTTTGGTGGATATGCAGTTATTCAAGGAACTCTAACTTTAGGTAATTTGCAAGCTTTCACACAGTATGTTTGGCAAATAAACCAACCGATTTCACAAATTACTCAACTTTCTGGGGTTTTACAAAGTGCAGCAGCTGCAACAGGTCGAGTATTTGAAATTTTAGATGAGCCTGAAGAGAAACCAGATCAAGTCCAACGTCCACTTCCTGAAAAAGTTGAAGGAAATGTGAGTTTTGAACATGTGCAATTTGGTTATAATAAGAGCAATCCTTTAATTAAAGACTTAAATGTCGAAGTGAAAAGTGGTCAAACAGTCGCAATTGTTGGACCAACTGGAGCTGGGAAGACAACTTTAATTAATTTATTGATGCGCTTTTACGATGTTGATCAAGGAGCAATAAAAATAGATGGCATTGATACAAAAGAGATGTCTCGCGCTGATGTGCGTTCACAATTTGGGATGGTGTTACAGGACGCGTGGTTATACAATGCAAGTATTTCGGATAATATTCGTTTTGGTAAATTAGATGCGACTGAGTATGAAGTGGTTGATGCTGCAAAAACAGCCAATGTTGATCATTTTATCCGTACATTGCCAAATGGATACGACATGATTTTAAACCAAGAAGCGTCAAATATTTCATTGGGACAAAAACAGCTATTAACTATTGCTCGTGCGGTAATTTCAAATCCTAAAATTCTTATTTTAGATGAAGCGACAAGTTCAGTTGATACTCGTTTAGAAGCTTTAATTCAAAAAGCTATGAAACGAGTGATGGAGGGTCGTACAAGTTTTGTCATTGCTCATAGATTGTCGACAATTCGCGATGCTGATTTAATTTTAGTGATGGATCAAGGCGAGATTATTGAACAAGGAACACATGAAAGTTTATTAGCTAAAGGCGGATTTTATGAGAAATTGTATAATAGCCAATTTAGTGAAGAAGCTGAATAAAAAAATTCTAGTCAGAGACAGTTAGTCTGTTTCTGACTTTTTTTGTATCTTGTTTAGTTTTAAGAATGGGCAATTTAATTGAAATTAACGTATACTAGGAGTAGTTATTGTGAAGGAGGAGTTCAAATGGAAACATCTGAATGGATAAAAAATGAGTTGAGAAAACTAGCAGTAGATGAAAAAAGTACTTTTTTAGTGAATGAAACACTTGCTTATATAGATGAAATAAAATCGGATAATGAAAGTTTACAGATTGCCTTAGAAGGGGAGCTGTGGAGTCCTAAAAAATGGAATGAAAAGCCGAAGCCTTAATTAGAAAAAGAAGTTTTGCGCTTTCAGTAAAAAACAGGTAAAATAGATTGTGCAGGAAAAAAATAGAATTAGGTGGAGAATACATGCAAAAAAAAATGATTTTTTTTGATATTGATGGTACCTTACTAACAGATGAAAAAAAAGTATTGCCGAGCACAAAAGAAGCACTGAAACAATTGAAAAAAAATGGACATGAAGTTGCAATTGCAACAGGTCGAAATTTATTTTTAGCTCGTGATGTAATTGAAGAATTAGACTTCGAAAATTATATTGTCTGTAATGGAGCTGCAGGCTATTTTCAACATGAGCTTGTTTATGAAAATACCTTGAATGCAGCTGAATATCAACGTTTAATTCAAGTAGCAGATCAAAATAGACATCAATTAGTTTACCAATCACCAGAATTATTGCGGAGAAGAGATGCAGAGGCAGATTTTATGATGTCAGAGGCAATGCGCAGTATTGATTTTGGCGTTCCTGAATATGATCGGGATTTCTATCAAAACAATACATTGTATCAAAGTTTAATTTTTTATGGTACAGATGATCATGCACTTTATGAAAGTGGTCAATTTCCACAATTCCGCTTTGTAAGATGGCATGATTTTGGTGTTGATATTTTACCTCACGATGGATCTAAGGCGAATACAGCCTTAAAAATGGCCCAATCAAAAGGGATTGCTGTTGAAGATACACTGGCTTTTGGGGATGGTTTAAATGATTTAGAACTATTAACAAAAGTGGGAGTTGGTGTCGCAATGGGAAATGCTTTTGAAGAAGTAAAATTGCGTGCGAATAAAGTGACTAAAAACAATAATGAAGATGGAATTGCTCTTGCATTAGAAGAGCTAAATCTGATATAATTACGATTGTTCGATAAGTTAATTCTTGTCGAATGATGGGGGCATAGCTCAGCTGGGAGAGCGTTTGGCTGGCAGCCAAAAGGTCAGGGGTTCGATCCCCCTTGTTTCCATTATAGATTTTAATAAGGAGTTAGAAAAGCTTTCGTGAAGCTGTTTACGAGTCTTTTCTAACTCTTTTTTAACAGGTTGTTTATTTCGTTGGGTTTTTGACTAGTTAGTAAATGATTGAATTGCATAGAAACTCACCCACTTAACTCTCTTTAATTTTGTTTGTCGAGTAATTGTTAGGTATAATGACTATAGACAATAAATTAGCTATCCTATATAAGAACGGATACCAAAGCTTTATAAAGGCAACCAAATTTTACTTTAGGGAGGTCCATAGCATGTCAACTAATTTTATTATTTGGTTAGTTAGCACAATTATAATAACGATTATTGTGGGAGTAATCATTTTTAAAAAGTTAAAAAAATAAAATTATAAGTGCTGTTACTTTTTAAAATAGATTATATTTTATAAAGAGACTTGGAATCAATCTGTAAAGATTGTTGTCTATGTCTTTTTTATTTTCTTATAAAATAGGGTACAGACTATAAAACTCAACAGTGGTTTACTTAAAATAAATCTTCTATTTTTATATGCTTAAAAATAGCCAACTTATTCGGCATGATTTTTGAGGCTAACATAGTATTCCCAAATTTCAAATCCGAGCTCATCATGAATTTCGGAGGCACTTAAATTCCATAAGTAATGCTGAAGCTCGGTTAAACTAAGTTTATGATCTTCAAATAATTTAATTAGTCTCATTAATTATAAAATGCTCCCTTCTTATTTATACCTTTATTAATACATGATACGAACATACGTTCCTTTTGTCAAGTCGTTTAATTAGACAATTAATTTTAAAAAAATTAATGTAAATTCTAGTAACCTAAAAGTTACTTGGTTTAAAATTTGATAAAAGTCTAACTTTGACATTATCATTTATTATCGTTACAATAAAGAGGTACCAAATATTATTGATGGGAGAGTTTTATTTATGACAATTTTACTAGAAGTTGAAAAAAGAGAAGTAAGACCTCGCTCTATTAAGAAGAGGTTACGACAAGAAGGACGAATACCTGCAGATGTTTATGGTTATAAAACAGAAAATATCGCAATCTCAATTGATGAGAAAATTTTACAAAAAGCGTTGAGAAAAAATGGTCAAAATGCAGTTTACACAATTGATATTGATGGAAAAAAAATGAATGTTCTATTAATGGAAGAACAGACTGATGCTTTAAGCGGAAAATGGATTTACGTAGATTTTGTGTCCGTAGATATGAAAGAGCTTACAGAAGTTGAGGCTCAAATCGTGTTGATTAACGATGCTGTAGGAGTAAAACAAGGTGGAATGTTAAATCAAACTTTATATTCTACGTTAGTATCTGCAACACCAGATAAATTACCTGAAACAATTGAAGTTGATGTTTCTAAGTTAGAAATTGGACAGTCAATTACAATTGGAGACTTAAAAGAAAATAAAGACTATACTATATTAGCTGATAAAGAAGAACAGATTGCTGCTGTTGAAGAACGTGTAGTAGCGCCTGAACCAGAAGCTGAAGAAACAACTACTGTAGAATAAAAAGAAAGCCGTAAGACCAGTACATTGGTTTTACGGCTTTTTTTGATTGGTTTGGTCTTTTAATGAGGTGATTTCTAAAAAAGGTTCAAAATAGATTTGATGATTGGACACAATAATTCCATCAGCATATTGAACTTTATACTGTTCCAAAGCTTCAATTAAAAAATCTTCAGTAACTTCTAAATATTCAGCTGTTTCAAATAAGCTGTTGCAACCAAATTTTTTAGCTCGAACTAGTTCTATTAATGGTACTAAAAGTTCATGAGCATAACGTCGAGCCACAAGTTCTTGCTTTCTATTTTCGGTAACCTGTTGGTCAAGAATATTCCCAACATTTTTAATGCCATGTCCATATTCTTCAGCAAGAATACATTTTTTTTCGATTTCACTTTGAGTTTCTTCAATTAGAATAGTTCCATTACTAAAAAATCCATAGCTACCAGTTTGCTCAATCAAAGGAACTTCATAAACTGAAAATTCTTCGGAAACATAATTTAAGAGTTGCTCATAATTCAAAATGAATCACCTTCAATCCTTTTGTTCTTTTTGACTAATAATAAAATCGATGTAGTGGTTGATATTTTCTATATCTTCCTTAGATAGCTTTTTGTTTGTATTTGCCATATGAGCTGCAACTGTATTAATTTGATCAAAATTTAGTTTGTTTTCTTCAGATGGAAATCCATACATTAAAGTTTCGATATCAACATTAAAAATCTCACTCATGATAGCTAAATCTTTAGCTAGAGGAGTATTTGCTCCGCTAATCCACTTAGAAACAGCACTTTCACTTTTCCCTAGTAATTCCCCTAAATGTTTTCTGGTCATTTTCTGTTGCTGTAAAAAATAATCAATCATTTCTCCCACAATTAACTGTTTTTTCATAGAAGTATCCTCTTTCTATTATGATAGGTTAAGTATAACTTAAACTTGATTATAAATCAATTTTATTATCTATATATTGATTATAAATCTCTTTTTCATTGACATCGGATTTTAAATCAAGTATATTGAGAGTGTAAATAAATTTATAAGGCATATTTATAAGGTTGATTAAGAAAAAGACTTGATTTTAAATCATAAGAATAGGAGTGGTATTAATGGTAACTTTATTTGATGAAATAAATAAAGAAAAAACAAAAATAGCAGCTGAGGAAGTTTTGATGCAGTATCGAAAATTAAAAATGATTTCAAAACGAGAAATTCAAAAAAGGATGATTAATACCTACAACCGTTCATCCTCTGATGAAGAATCGGATATAACTAAACGTAAAGTAAGCGCGAAAATATACGCGGAAGAAGAAACAGAACGTATTGAACGTGCAGTAGAGTCTATTCCAAATGAAAAGCAAAGAATGGTAATTGAAGAACGTTATTTAAAAGGTTTTGAAAAATATGATTCAGAATGTAGCTTTAATTTGGATATGCCTACTAGCTCCTATTCAAATTATAAAGCTGCTGGTTTAATTGCTGTTGCTTGGGCACTTGGGTGTGAAGAATACTGAAATACAAGTAGAGTTATAATAGAATATAGTTTATAAAAAGCATTAGATTTGTTGAAACATATCTAATGCTTTTTTTATTTTTAAAACGATTTAAATAAATATAATTTTGAAAAAATTTGGAAGAAAGTTGTAAAGAATTAGTAAGCAATTTATCTAAGAAAATTGATAGGATAGTAGTATCAAAGAGTTAAAGAAATAAGCAAATAGAGTCAGAACTAAATCAGAGTAGAGATGTTGCAAAAGAATTCATTACCTCTTTGATAAATGAATTTAATCTAGAAAGTTACTTTCATTGTTTATTGATATTTTAACAAGGCTAATTCTTATGAGACAGCCCTTCGGGAAAAAAGATAAATTCCAGTAAAAGTAAAAATCTTTTCTTGGGATGTTCTATTCTTCATTCGAAACTGGACGAACTCAACAAGCTTTTGGTAGCAACAATTTTTTTAAGAAAGGAGGAGTTAGATGTTCACAAATATTTTACAAGAAATAGGTGCGTTCTTATTTGGCGGAAGCATGCCAATTCTGCGTGTTTATTTATTGGCAGTGTTTATTGATCTAGTAACAGGTTACATTAAGGCACTAAAAAATCATAACTGGCGTTCGGCGATTAATTGCTGGGGTATCTTAACTAAATTAACGACTATATTTGCCATTATTTCAGCAGCAATATTAGATGCAATTGGTCCATTTTTTGGAATCCAAATTCCAATTAATATTGCTCTTTGGGCAACTGGATTTTTAATTTTGTATGAAATTGGTAGCATTTTAGAAAATTTTGGAGAAATGGGAATTAAATTAGGTTTTATCAAAAAATATTTAGGTATTTTTACAGATCAAATGAATGGAAAGGATGAGGATAAGTGAGTCGAATATTAGATATTTCTGAGTGGCAAGTGCCTACTACTATTGACTATCAAAAGGTAGCGCAAGGGCTCGATTTAGTTATTGTGCGAGTTCAATACGGAAGTAATTATATAGATAAATATTACCAAACTCATATCCGTGAATTTAAGAAATATGGGATTCCAGTTGCTGTTTATGCTTGGGTACGAGGTGTAAATCGTATCGATATGGAGCAAGAGGCAAATGATTTTTATCAACGAGCTAAAGAATTTAATCCTTGTTTTTGGTGGTTGGATGTAGAAGAGCAATCAATGATAGATATGCGAGAAGGCTGTAGTGTGTATCTGCAGAAATTAAAAGCTTTGGGAGCAAAACGTGTGGGCATTTATATTGCTCATCATCTATATAAAAAATTCAATTTAAATGTAGCTGAGGCTGACGGGATTTGGATTCCTCACTATGGATTGAATAATGGTACACCTAACAGTCAGCCTGAATTTGCTTGTGATTTGCATCAATATACATCCGTTGGTAAACTATTAGGCTATAATGGACATCTAGATTTAAATCGACTGTTAGGGTCGAGAAATATAGAATGGTTTACAGATGCAACAAAGAGTAACAATAGTTTGCCAAATCAGGAGGCTGCTTCAAAAATTTCAGTTGGCGCCCAAGTTAATGTTCAATCATTTGCTACGCATTATGCAACAGGAGAATCTATTCCGGATTGGGTTAAAAATTCTTCGTATAAGGTAATTGAAATACGTCAAAAAAAACAATCAAATTCAGAGTATCAGTATTTAATGAGTTCTATTAACTCTTGGGTATTGGAGCAAGATATTAAAGTGGAGGGGACCTCCCAAAAAGGTAATGTATACGTTGTTCAAAACGGAGATAACTTGTGGTCTATTGCGGAGAAGGTCTATGGTGTAGGTGCTGATTATCCAAAACTAAAAGCTAAAAATGGATTAACTTCAGATATCATTCAACCAAACCAACATATTAATTACTAAAAAAACATGAAAGAGCCGCTATCCGGTTCTTTCATGTTTTTTATTGAGATATTAGCCTTCGTCAACAGTACTTTCATCCATATAGACAATTTCCCATAAATGTCCATCTAAATCTTGAAAACTTCTTGAGTACATAAAACCTAAATCAGAAGGTTCATTTGTAATTTTAGCACCAGCTTTTATGGCATTGTCAACTAGCTCATCAACTGTAGCTCGTGTATCTGCAGAAAGTGCAACGATGACCTCTGAATCTGTAGTGGTGTTAGGAATTTCTTTTTTTGTAAACCCTTTAAAATATGGTTTTACCAAGAGCATTGCAAAAATTGAGTCACTAATAATCATACATGTTGCATTTTCATCAGTAAATTGTGGGTTAAACGTATATCCTAATTGTGTGAAAAATTCAACTGAACGGTCTAAATTTTCAACAGGTAAATTAACAAAAATTTTATTTGTTTTACTAGACATAGAGGCACCTCTTCTTTTTTTATTAGTGTATTACACTGATAAAATAACATATTCATTCAATTGTTGTCAAAGGATTCGCATTACACTTGTAAATAAAAAAAGTTTGATTTCTGTTTAGAAACCAAACTTTTTTATTAAGGCTAGCTCTTATGAGCCAACTCCTCGAGAAAAAGATAAAAATTCGAGAGGACAAAAAGCGTCCTATCAATTTTCCCTATTTTCTTACCGGAGCTAACCGGCTCAACAAGCTTTTTATCAAGGCCAGCTCTTATGAGCTAGCTCCTCGAGAAAAAGATAAAAACTCGAGAGTACAAAAAGCGTCCTCTCAATTTTTCCTATTCTCTTATCGGAGCTAACCGGCTCAACGAGCTTTTTATTTAAGAAATCAAAGTCACATCATTTTCGACTTTATAGGGATCATCAGGGTTAATATGGTCATAAAACATGATGCCGTTAATATGATCAATTTCGTGTTGAACAACAATTGCGGCATAATTTTTCAAACGTAATTTGTGTTCGTTACCTTCTATATCAAAGTATTGTAGGGTGATTCTTGTGTGGCGTACAACGTATCCTGGAACTTCACGATCAACAGAAAGGCAACCTTCTCCTTCAGAAAGGCAAGAGTTTTGAACAGAATGGCTAATAATTTTTGGATTAATCATCACGGTACTCAATTGAGGCTCTGGATTTTCTTCAGTTCCTGGAATGTGTACGGCAATGATGCGTTTTTTTACATCTAGTTGAGGTGCGGCTAATCCAACTCCCCCTCGTAAATTGTATTTTTCGCTAAGATCAGGATCTTGGCTGTTAACCAAAAACTCCATCATTTCTGCTGTTAATTTTAATTCTTGATCTGTTAATGGAAAGTCAACATGAGCAGCTGACTCACGTAAAGTGGGATGGCCTTCCCGAATAATATCATCCATTGTTATCATAGTAGTCTTCACTCCTGTAGTTTAATTTTCAGTGTTGTGTAATTTGTACATCTTAATTATTTTAACAGTATTCACGGGAAAATGCACGATTTTCAAAAATATGCTATAGTTTAGTTATATTTTTCTTTCCATTATTAAAAAATTATGAGATAATGATGAGAAGTTGAAAAGCACATAGAAGAATGTCTTAAATGATATCATAGCTGTACAAATAATTTTTAGGGGTGACACAATGGAAAAAGCAAAAGAATATATTGCAGCAGTGTACAAGAAAGTTGAAGAAAGAGATCCGCATCAGGTAGAGTTTTTACAAGCAGTGAAAGAATTTTTTGACACGATTGAACCTGTTTTAGTTCGTCATCCCAAGATGATTGAAGAAAATATTTTAGAACGAATTGTGGAACCTGAAAGACTCATTCAATTTAGAGTACCATGGACGGATGATGAAGGAAATGTTCAAGTAAATCGCGCATTTCGTGCTCAATTTAGTTCAGCTATTGGGCCATACAAAGGTGGTCTTCGTTTTCACCCTAGTGTAAACCAAAGTATTGTAAAATTTTTAGGATTTGAGCAAATCTTTAAAAACAGCTTAACTGGTTTACCAATTGGCGGTGGCAAAGGCGGAAGTGATTTTAATCCAAAAGGTAAATCTGATTTTGAAGTCATGCGTTTTTGTCAAAGCTTTATGACGGAGCTACAAAAATATATTGGGCCAGATACAGATGTTCCAGCAGGAGATATCGGTGTTGGTGGACGTGAAATCGGCTATTTATTTGGTCAGTATAAAAAATTAAATGGTTTTGGTGCAGGTGTTTTAACGGGTAAACCAATTCCAATGGGTGGTAGTTTAGCTAGAACGGAAGCAACAGGTTATGGTTTAGTTTACTTTACAAATGAAATGTTAAAAGATGTAGGTAGAACATTTAAAGGTCAAAAAGTAGTTGTTTCTGGTAGTGGAAATGTAGCTATTTATGCCATTGAAAAAGTTCATCAATTAGGAGGGACAGTTATTGCTTGTTCCGATTCTGATGGTTACATCCTTGATTTAGAAGGTATCAATGCTGAAACAGTGAAACGTTTGAAAGAAGTAGAGCGGAAACGTATTTCAGAATACGTTAACGAGCATACTAGCGCCGAATATATAGAAGGAAGCATTTGGGAATTAGAAAATGAGTTCCAAATTGCATTACCATCGGCTACACAAAATGAAATTAATGGAATTACGGCTAAAAAATTAGTTGCGCAAGGCGTTTATGCAGTTGCAGAAGGTGCGAATATGCCAAGTGATTTAGAAGCGATTAAGGTTTATCAAGAACATGGTGTCTTATACGGCCCTGCAAAAGCAGCAAATGCTGGTGGAGTAGCTGTTTCAGCTTTGGAGATGAGCCAAAATAGTATTCGATTAAGTTGGACATTTGAAGAAGTTGATGATCGCTTAAAAGATATTATGGCGACGATTTATCAACAATGTCGTGATGTTGCGAAAGAATATGGTGTTGAAGGGGACTTCGTCAGCGGTGCAAATATTGCTGGGTTCCTTAAAGTAGCTGAAGCAATGTTGTCTCAAGGTGTTGTTTAATTAAAAAATAGTCTAACAGACCACTCTCTTAAATTTTCAGAGAGTGGTCTGTTATTTTAGTTAAGAGTATCTCCAATAAATTTTTTCGGCTTGACTTAATTTTTTATTTGATGTACATTGAAAGGGAAGTAAGAATTGAATACACGCTTCTGTTAGGTGAGGCTCCTATATGGAAAATGCTGCTGCCCTGCACATATCGAGAGACATGTGTAGCAAAATGTTTAACATCTTATAATAAGATGGAATGGGTCAACAGAAATGGTCGAATTAAGGTCATTTTTAATGTAGCTGATGAATAATCTACGCCATATAGTGCTAAAGCTCAATGATGGAGAATACTACTAGTTTTTTTGCGCTAGTTTCAAGTATTTATATGAAAATTGTTTGTTTTTGATGAACTTTTTAGCATGCCCTCTATGATTGTAGGGGCATGCTTTTTCTATAGTCTAATTTTCTAACGAGTGGATCAGGACTTACAGCAAAAGAAAAGTGTGTGAATGATAATTAGTAGCAAGCTTTTCAAAAAATACATAAAAAAGAGAGGTGAGTATGATGGAAAAACCAAGTCAAAAAGATAGTTCAGACCCAGGAAGTCAGAGGTTGCAAGAAAAGTTAATTAAGTTTCATTGTACTCACTTGTCTATTTAGATACGTTTGTATCAAAGATGCCAGCTTTTCTTGCTTATGAAAGCGAGGAAACCAAAATGATGATGAATAGAAAAACTCAAATTAAGACAGAAAAAAAATCTAAAGACAACGAATTGAAAAAATTAGGCTATTTACAAGAAGAAGAAGTACTGAGCCAATTTGGCACTAGTCTAGCAGGATTAACAGAAGATGAAGCTAAAAACCGGTTAGAAAAATACGGTCCCAATGAGGTTGCATCACAAAAACCAACTCCTTGGTTTATATTATTAATTGAAGCTTTTAAAGATCCCTTTGTATACGTGTTAATGCTTTTATTAGTCGTTTCGGCTCTGACTAATGATGTTGAAGCTAGTATTGTGATGGGGTTAATGATTTTATTTAGTGCAGGAATTCGCTTTGTTCAGGAATATCGCTCACAAAAAGCTAGTTTAGCATTAAAAGAATTAATTGAAACAACTTGTGCGGTTACTCGAGATGGAGAGACTAGGGAACTGCCGATTGATGAAGTTGTTCCAGGAGATATTGTCGTTCTTTCCACAGGTGATATGATTCCAGCAGATGCTCGTTTGATTTGGACAAAAGATTTATTTGTGAATCAATCTTCCTTAACAGGTGAATCGATGCCTGTTGAAAAATTTGTACGTATAGATGACCATGTAGCTGATAAAGATGAAACGGCGCTAGATTTACACAATTTAGCCTTTATGGGAACAGATGTGTTAAGTGGTCAAGGCAGAGTGGTTATTTTAAAAACAGGAGGAGAGACCTTCTTTGGCGATATCGCCTCTAATGTTTCTGAAAAAAGAGGAGAGACAGGATTTGATCGCGGCGTGACAAACGTAAGTAAATTATTAATTCGTTTTATGTTAGTTATGGTGCCAATTGTTTTTCTAATTAATGGTTTAACCAAAGGGGATTGGGGAGAAGCATTCTTCTTTTCAATTGCAATAGCAGTAGGTTTAACCCCAGAAATGTTGCCAATGATTATTACTAGTAATCTAGCAAAAGGTGCAATAGCTATGTCGAAGAAAAAAGTTATTGTTAAAGAGTTAAATGCAATTCAAAACTTAGGTGCGATGGATATTTTGTGTACGGATAAGACCGGCACAATTACAGAAGATAAAGTTGTATTAGTGCGCCATGTAAATCCCGTTGGAGATGACTGTGAGCGCGTCCTTGAATTGGCTTATTTAAATTCTAATTATCAAACGGGTTGGAAAAATTTAATGGATCATGCTGTTATTCAGTATTTTTCTGAAAATCGTGAAAATTTTGCTATTGGCGAAGTCGAAAAAATTGATGAAATACCATTCGATTTTTCTAGAAGACGTTTAACAGTTGCTGTGAATAATCAAGGACATCAAGTGATGGTTACAAAAGGCGCGGTTGAAGAAATGATGAAAATCTGTTCTTTTGTAGAATTAAATGATGAGATAGTACCATTGACTAAAGAGTTAATGGATCGCATGATGGATGTTAGTATAAAAATGAATGAAAGTGGTATGCGCGTCTTAGGAGTTGCATACAAAAATGATGTCCATGATACAGCTATCTATTCAATTGAAGATGAAAATGAAATGATTTTAGCTGGCTTTATGGGGTTTCTTGATCCAGCTAAAAAGTCTTCTATTACTGCGATTAAATCACTTCATGAACACGGCGTTAATGTTAAAGTTCTAACTGGAGACAACGAAATTGTGTCTAAAAAAGTTTGTCGTGATGTTGGAATAGAAGTGGGCAATGCTTTATTAGGGACACAAATTGAGAATATGAGTGACGAAGAATTAACTTTAGCAACGGAATCAACCAATTTATTTGCTAAATTAAATCCAACTCAAAAAGCACGAATTATTGCGCTATTGCAAGCTAAAGGACATACTGTTGGTTTTATGGGTGATGGAATTAACGATGCTCCAGCTTTAAGAAAAGCAGATGTAGGCATATCTGTTGATACTGCAGCTGATATAACGAAAGAAGCTAGTTCTATTATTTTACTTGAAAAAAGTTTAAACGTATTGGAAGATGGTATCTTAGAGGGTAGATCAGTTTTTGGGAATATGATGAAGTATGTCAAAATGACGATTAGCTCTAATTTTGGGAATGTTTTTAGTGTTCTTGTAGCCAGTGCCTTTCTCCCATTTTTACCAATGCTTTCAATTCAACTACTTGTGCAAAATCTAATCTATGATGTTGCTCAATTAACCATCCCTTGGGATCGTATGGATGAGGAAGATTTAATGTTGCCAGCTAAATGGGATACAAGTAACCTAATGAAATTTACGCTAAGTATCGGACCAGTCAGCTCTATTTTTGATATTTTAACCTATTTATTGATGTGGTTTGTCTTCCAAGCCAATACAGTTCAAGAGGCAGCTTTGTTCCATTCAGGTTGGTTTGTAATTGGTTTAATTACTCAAACAGTTGTGGTTCATGTTATTCGTACGAAAAAAATTCCATTTATTCAAAGCCGTGCAAGTTTCGGTGTAACAGTATCCACTATTTTAGTTATTATTGCAGCCGTTCTAATTCCAAGTAGCCCAATTGGACAAGTATTTGATTTAGTCGCTTTACCAAGTAACTACTGGCCTTGGATGATTGGTATTGTCATTGCTTACATTGTGACTGTTCAATTAGTTAAAATGCTTTATATCAAAGTCAACAAAGAATGGCTATAGGCTAGTTAAAATGAATAAATAAAGAATCAGTGATTTTCTATAGATTATCACTGGTTCTTTTTTGCATTATTATAGAAGAAAAAAACTAGTAGTAGTCATCTTTTTTTATAAAAGCATTAGAATAAAAAAATACAAAGTTGTTCCTAAAGGAAAAGAAACGGAATTTATTTTTTAGAAAAAGGCAAAAATTCGAATTATGAGAAAAAATTAATCTTAAAAAAAAGCATTGTGAAAAAAATATAATGTGAGCTGTGTCTCAGTTGAAACGCAAAATATTAATACAGTTTTTAATTAAGAGTATAACAGTTGGATGTTGAATCGACGGTTTTTAGCAAAATTGTTTTATTTTCAATGCTTCATTTTAACAATAATAAAATAAGAAAGGGGTCAAGTGAAGAATTTCACTATAACAGTCGTGGTTCCTGTTTTTTTAAGCTAGTCCTAGGTTTTTTCACTTTTAATGGTGTGGAAATCGTAGCATAACACTTGCATAAGATATGAAAGCGTGTTAAATTAAAAGGGTAAAGAGATTACACTAATACAGTTTTAGTGGTCTGTATAAAACAGCATCTTAACAAAAACAAATAGATGGTAAAGAGAGAGGAATGGGTAAAAGATGGCGACAAAAAAGAATAAACCTATCGATTTCGATGCATTGATGGATAGCGTAAACGCTGATTTTCCAACAATACAAATTTTAGATGAGGATGGTAAAGTTGTAAATCCTGACTTAATGCCAGATTTATCTGATGAAGAGTTAGTAGACTTAATGTCTAAAATGGTTTGGTCACGTGTGTTAGACCAACGTTCAACAGCACTTAATCGTCAAGGACGTCTTGGTTTCTTTGCTCCAACAGCTGGACAAGAAGCAAGTCAATTAGCAAGTCACTTTGCAATGGAAAAAGAAGATTTCTTATTACCTGGTTATCGTGATGTTCCTCAATTGGTTCAACATGGTTTACCTTTAAAAGAAGCATTTTTATGGTCTCGTGGTCACGCTGGCGGGAACAAATATGATGTGAACCTACATGCTATGCCACCACAAATTATTATTGGCGCTCAAATCGTTCAAGCAGCAGGAGTTGCATTGGGAATGAAAAAACGCGGCAAGAAAAATGTTGTGTTAACTTATACTGGTGATGGCGGTTCTTCACAAGGGGATTTCTATGAAGGAATGAACTTTGCTGGAGCATACGATGCACCTGCAATCTTTATTATTCAAAATAATGGATACGCAATTTCAACACCACGTTCAGTTCAAACTAAAGCGAAAACTTTAGCTCAAAAAGCTGTTGCTGCTGGAATTCCAGGAGTTGTAGTAGACGGAATGGATCCATTAGCAGTTTATGCAGTTACAAAAGAAGCGCGTGATCGTGCAATTGCTGGAGATGGCCCAACTTTAATTGAAACATTAACGTATCGTTATGGTCCACATACACTTTCAGGTGATGATCCAACTCGTTACCGTACTAAGGAAACAGATGATATTTGGGAAAAACGTGATCCTTTAGTTCGTATGCGTAATTTCTTAACTGAAAAAGGTATCTGGTCTGAAGAAAAAGAAAATGAAGTAATTGAAGCTACTAAAGAAGAAATTAAAGAAGCGATTAAAGCTGCTGATCAAGAGCCGAAACAAAAAGTTTCAGATTTCTTGAAAAATATGTTTGAAGAACCAAACCAAACAATTAAAGAACAAATTGCAATTTTTGAAGCAAAGGAGTCGAAATAAATCATGGCACAAAAAACAATGATCCAAGCGATTACTGATGCGCTTGCACTTGAACTTGGTAAAGATGAAAACGTCTTGATTTTTGGTGAAGATGTTGGGAATAACGGTGGAGTTTTCCGTGCCACTGAAGGATTACAAGCAACATATGGCGAAGACCGTGTTTTCGATACACCTCTTGCTGAGTCTGGTATTGGTGGTCTTGCAGTTGGTTTAGCATTAGAAGGCTTCCGTCCAGTTCCAGAAATTCAATTCTTCGGATTTGTATTTGAAGTAATGGATTCAATCGTTGGACAAGCAGCTCGTACACGTTACCGTATGAGTGGTACTCGTAACTTACCAATTACAATCCGTGCACCATTTGGTGGAGGAGTTCATACTCCAGAATTACACTCAGATAACTTAGAAGGATTAATTGCTCAATCACCAGGGATTAAAATTGTTATTCCAAGTAACCCTTATGATGCAAAAGGACTTTTAATTTCAGCAATTCGTGACAACGATCCAGTTGTTTTCTTAGAGCATATGAAATTATACCGTTCTTTCCGTGAAGAAGTTCCAGAAGAAGCGTATACTGTTCCTCTAGGTAAAGCAGCGATTGCTAAAGAAGGTACTGATATTTCAGTTATCACTTATGGCGCAATGGTTCGTGAAGCCCTTAAAGCAGCAGAAAAATTAGAAAAAGAAGGCATTTCAGTTGAAATCGTCGATCTTAGAACTGTTTCTCCATTGGATATTGAAACAATTATTGCTTCAGTTGAAAAAACTGGCCGTGTTGTTGTTGTTCAAGAAGCACAACGTCAAGCAGGTGTTGGTGCAATGGTGATGTCAGAAATTTCTGAACGTGCAATTCTTTCATTAGAAGCTCCAATTGGACGCGTAGCTGCACCAGATACTGTCTTTCCTTTTGGTCAAGCTGAAAATGCTTGGTTACCAAATGCAAATGACATTGAAGAAAAAATCAAAGAAATCTACAACTTCTAATAAAAATTAAATAGTTTAGGCGAATACAATCGATCCTTTCAATAGATATTGATTGATTGTATTTGTTTTATAGTTGAAGCTCAGATTAAAAAGTAGCACACAATTAAAAGTAGTTATTAAGAAGGGAAGTTATTAAAAATGGCTTTTAAATTTAAATTACCAGATATTGGTGAAGGAATTCATGAAGGTGAAATCGTTAAGTGGTTTGCTAAAGTTGGCGATACAATTAAAGAAGACGATACTTTATTAGAAGTACAAAACGATAAATCAGTTGAAGAAATTCCATCTCCAGTGACAGGTACAATTAAAAGTATCTTAGTTGAAGAAGGAACAGTTGCCGTAGTTGGTGATGTTTTAGTTGAAATCGATGCTCCTGGTTATGAAGAAGAAGAAGCTGCAGCTCCTGCTCCAGCAAAAACTGAAGCTCCAGCACCAGCAGCACCAGCAGCAACAAGCGGTAACGCAGCTTTATTCCAGTTCAAATTACCAGATATCGGTGAAGGAATTGCTGAAGGCGAGATCGTTAAATGGTTTGTAGCTCCAGGAGATACAATCAAAGAAGATGATACTTTACTAGAAGTACAAAATGATAAATCAGTTGAAGAAATTCCATCTCCAGTAACAGGTATTGTTAAAAATATTCTTGTTTCTGAAGGAACAGTTGCTAATGTTGGCGACGTTTTAGTTGAAATTGATGCTCCTGATTACGTTGATCACAGTGCTCCTGCTTCTGAACAAACTCCAGCACAACCTGCTGCAGTTCCTACTTCTGAAGCTCCAACACAACCAGCAACAGGAAATGGTTCTGGTGTTGTAGCAGTATCTGATCCATCAAAACGTATTTTAGCAATGCCTTCTGTTCGCCAATTAGCGCGTGAAAAAGGAATTGACATTAGTACAGTTGCACCAACTGGAAAAAATGGTCGCATTACTAAAGAAGATATCTTAAACTTCAATGGTTCTGCTGCACCAGCAAAAGTTGAAACTGCAAGTACTACACCAGCAGCACAAAATAATGCACCTGCTGAAAAAGCTGCTGCACCAGCACAACCATTTAGCTCAAATCTTGGCGAAATGGAAACAAGAGAAAAAATGTCACCAACACGTAAAGCAATTGCAAAAGCTATGGTAAATAGCAAAGCAACGGCTCCTCACGTGACATTATTTGATGAAGTAGATGCAACTAAATTAATGGCTCATAGAAAACGTTTCAAAGATGTTGCAGCTGATAAAGGCGTTAAATTAACATTCTTACCATATGTCGTTAAAGCATTGGTATCTGTTTTACGCAAATATCCAGCGTTAAATGCTTCTATTGATGACGCTACTCAAGAAATCGTTTATAAACACTATTTCAATATTGGAATTGCGACAGATACAGATCATGGTTTGTTTGTTCCAAATATTAAAAATGCAGATGCGAAAAGTATCTTCTCAATTGCTGGCGAAATCACAACTCATGCTCAAGCAGCAGCTGCTGGTAAATTAGCAGCAGCAGATATGCGTGGCGGATCAACAACAATTAGTAATATCGGTTCAATTGGTGGCGGTTGGTTTACTCCAGTTATCAATTACCCAGAAGTTGCTATTCTAGGCGTTGGTAAAATTGCTAAGAAAGCTATTGTTAACGCGGACGACGAAATTGTAGTTGCTCCAGTTATGCAATTGTCTCTAAGCTTTGACCACCGTATTATTGATGGCGCAACAGCTCAAAAAGCAATGAACGACATGAAAACATTGCTAGCTGATCCAGAATTATTATTAATGGAAGGATGATCTTAAAATGGTAGTAGGAGATTTCGCAATAGAATTAGACACAGTTGTAATTGGTTCAGGCCCTGGAGGCTATGTAGCTGCAATTCGTGCCGCTCAAATGGGACAAAAAGTTGCCATTGTTGAAAAAGAACACATCGGTGGTGTATGTTTAAACGTTGGATGTATTCCTTCAAAAGCACTAATTAGTGCTGGACATCATTATCAAGATGCAATGCATTCTGAGGTTTTTGGTGTAACTGCTGAAAACGTGGTTTTAGATTTTGCTAAAACACAAGAATGGAAAGATAACAAAGTAGTTAAATCATTAACTTCAGGTGTTGAAATGCTGTTAAAAAAACACAAAGTTGAAATTTTAAGAGGTGAAGCTTTCTTCGTTGATGAGCATGATTTACGTGTTATGACTGAAACGAATGCACAAAGCTATAGCTTTAATAATGCAATTGTGGCTACTGGTAGCCGTCCAATTGAAATCAAAGGTTTCAAATTTGGCAAACGTATTATTGATTCAACTGGTGGATTAGCACTTAAAGAAGTTCCTAAAAAATTAGTAGTTATCGGTGGAGGTTACATTGGTAGTGAATTAGCAGGAGCGTATGCTAATTTAGGAGCTGAAGTTGTTATTTTAGAAGGAGCACCTTCAATTTTGCCTAACTTTGAAAAAGATATGGTTAAATATGTAACAGATAACTTTAAAAAGAAAAATGTTACAATTGAAACTAGTGCAATGGCTAAAGAAGCAATTGAAACTGCAGATGGCGTTACAGTTAAATATGAAGTAGATGGCGCTGAAAAATCAATTGATGCAGACTACGTGATGGTAACGGTTGGACGTCGTCCTAATACTGATGAACTGGGCTTAGAACAAGCTGGTGTTGAAGTTGGAGAACGTGGTTTAATTACGGTTGATGCACAAGGTCGCACAAATAAATCAAATATCTATGCAATTGGAGATATTGTTCCTGGTTTAGCTTTAGCTCATAAAGCTAGTTACGAAGCTAAAATTGCTGCTGAAGCAATCTCTGGTAAAAAAGTTGCAGTAGATTACAAAGCAATGCCTGCTGTATGTTTTACAGATCCTGAATTAGCATCTGTTGGACTTACTCAAGCAGAAGCTAAAGCACAAGGTTTAGATGTAAAAGCTTCTAAATTCCCATTACAAGGTAATGGACGTGCACTTTCTTTAAATGCTACTGAAGGATTCGTTCGTTTAGTAACAACTAAAGAAGATAATGTTCTTGTCGGAGCACAAGTTGCTGGTGTTGGTGCTAGTGATATTATTGCTGAGTTAGGTTTAGCTCTTGAAGCTGGCATGAACGCTGAGGATATTGCTTTAACTATCCATGCTCATCCATCATTAGCAGAAACTGTTATGGATGCTGCTGAATTAGCATTAGGATTACCAATCCACATTTAAGTTTAAATTCAAATCTAGACGCATAGACGACTAGTGCTAAATATATTTAGTTGCTTATAAAATAAACTTCCGATTCTTTATGAGTCGGAAGTTTTTATTTATAATTGGAGAGATTCAGCCATAAATAGCTTTTAATGGCCCAATCAATTAATCATTTTTTTTATGACTAAAAAACCGTTTTCTTTACGATAAAATGACAAATTGATGACTTTGTTACAAAAGTTACTATAATGTGTTTTTTTTAGATATAATAGAAGAGGAATTAAAAGGAATTTTTTCTTTTTTTGATTTGGATGAGATACAGGAGGGTGTTAGATGGGTAGAGGTCATCTCAATAAAGTGATGATTGCAGGTTCCAATGAATCAGCCTATGATTTTATATTCTTAAGCATGATTAAGATGCAAATCAAAGAGTTGGTCGTGTTGAACTTGCCAGGGTTAGAGAAAGATGTGATTGAGGATTTAAGTTACACTGAATCCATTTTTCCTAATGGCGCTTTGAAGATTGGCAATGAAAAAGACTTCCACGATACTGATTTATTGGTGATTACGGCCATTGAAGAACGAATCGAGGGAGAGACAGATCATGATTACTTAAAAAGAAATATCAAACTAATCCGCAAAATTGTGAATCAAGCCATGGCAAATAGTTTTGATGGAATGGTGCTGGTGGCTAGTGAGCCTAGTGATATTTTTACGTATTTAATCTGGAAGTTTTCTGGACTACCAAAAGAACGTATTTTTGGAATTGGGACCTATTTTGACACGATTTATTTTCAAAATATGTTAAGTAAATTCTTTAAAATTTCCGTTCGAGACGTCAAAGGGTATATTGTTGGAGGAAGTGATCGAAATCAAAAGGTAGCGATCTGGAGTCGAGCGTATGTTGGTGGTACGCCGGTGCTAGGATTAACTGTGAATCCTGATAATGATTTCAATCAAGATGTCATGTTTGAAATGGAAGAAAAGATTTTAAAACGAAGTGACGCGTTAAAAATCACAGAGTCAGGGTACACAATTGCAGCAATTTTATCTAAAATTCTTCAGTTTATTGGAAATAATGAAGAAGCAATTGTGCCACTGGTTCATTTAGTTGATATTGACGAATACAAAGCAATTCCTTTGTCCTTACCAATTTTACTAGGTGAAAATGGATTAAGTGCTAGCTATGAGTTAGGGTTTTCTGATAGTGAAAAACAAGAAATCTTAGCTGTAGCTAAAGAAGTCAGAGAAAAATTAGACTTTATTGAGCAAGGGAAATAAGCGAAAGAGCAAGGTGTAAAAATGGAGAAAAGTTACAGTTATCCGATTGATTTAGATTGGACACAAGATGAAATGATTCAAGTCATTGACCTCTGGCGAATGGTTGAACTAGCCTATGAAAAAGGAGTTAGTCGGGAGGACTTCTTAAAAAAGTATCAAGCTTTTAAGAAAGTTGTTCCAGCCATTGGCGAAGAAAAGAAGTGGGGCAGGGAGTTTGAACACATTTCAGGTTATTCTTTGTACAAAGTAGTCAAGGAAGCCAAAGAAAGTAACCGTAAAAGCATAAAATTATAAAAATAATCAGAGGAATTCGTCCTAATTTAGGCGGTTTGCTCTGATTTTTTTTTACCAAGTAAAATAGTTATTGAATTCGCTTTACACGCTTAAATTTGATACAATAAAGTAAAGAATGAAGATAGAGGTGCTTTTGTATGACACGAGACCAGATGGATAAACTCATTCGCAGTTGGATGGAAGAAGCTGCAGCTATGATTAAAGAATCTTTCAAAACAACTTTAACTATTGAGATTAAATCAGATCGAAACGACTTGGTTACAAATATGGATAAAAAAATTGAACAGTTTTTAATTGAAAAAATTCGAAGGAATTTTCCAGATGACCGAATTCTAGGTGAAGAGGGTTATGGGGACAAAATTGAGGATTTGGTTGGTAGAGTTTGGATTATTGATCCCATTGATGGCACATTGAATTTTGTTAAGCAGCAAGCAAATTTTGCGATTATGATTGGTGTTTATCAAGATGGTGAAGGCCGAATGGGGTATATTTATGATGTCATGGCTGGTGAATTTTATTGGGCATTAGCTGGAGAGGGAGCTTATTTAAATGGTAATCCACTTCCAAATGTTGCTGATATTGAGCTTCGAGAAGGATTAGTGGCACTCAGCAGTGGTGTTTTTAGTTCAGATAAATATAAGGCAAAAGAGATAGTACGTGGTAGTTCGGGATTAAGAATGGTTGGGTCAGCTGGAATTGAAACAGTTCATGTAGCGGCTGGACGCTTAGTTGCTTATATTACGCATCGCCTTCAACCGTGGGATATGGCAGCTGGTAAAGTTATTGCAGAGGAACTCGGATTGGTCTATACGCAAATTAATGGAGAGCCTGTCGATTTATTGCAACAAAACGCGACGATTATAGCGACACCTACTGCTCATAAAGAAATTTTAACTAATTATTTAGTAGATATTTAACATAAATAAATGAGAAGAGAGGATGTATTTTAGAGCGATTATGCTTGAAATAATTCCTCTTTTTTTACTTTTTTATTGAAAAAACCTTAGAAAAAATAAAATTCAAAAATTAGTAACAAATTACATAGAGAATGAGTCTTAAATCAAATAAAGTTGTTTTAGCGACAAACTGATGAAAATCAGAAAAACTAATTTGCCAGATTGTTATAAAATGAGCAAAAAGACATTAGATTAAATAGTGATGTGAATTTGATGACAAAACGCTAATTTTAACTTATACTGAATAAAAATGACAAGTAAAGGATATTTTTTTAAAAGAAAACATCTAAATTAAACCTAACATGAACATTACATCGTATTGTAAGTTGATATCTCGTTAAATCCGTTTACAATACGTATATTGAGTTTACAAATAATAATATTGTATGTATAATTACGAGAATCAGAGAAAGAAAAGGCAATAAAATTCTATGAGCTGCCTTAAAACAAGAACTGTCAGCAATTTTATCAAACAAAAAAGATAACATCTATTTGGGACTAGAGTAGTGATGTTAACTTTTTAGTATTAGGGGGTATAGATGTGACGATTAAAAAAAAATCAGAAGCAGTGCTAACTATTGGAGAAAATACGTATCATTATTATCAATTAAAAACGTTAGAAAAATTAGAGACTATTGAAATAAAAAAACTGCCTTTTTCTATCAGAGTTTTATTAGAATCTGTTTTAAGACAAGCAGGTGAAAATGGCATTACAGAAGAGCATATTAAACAGTTGGCTAAGTGGTCTGGGAAGAATTCGAATGAGGGAGAAGTACCTTTTAAACCTTCTCGTGTGATTCTTCAAGATTTTACAGGTGTACCTGCAGTTGTAGATTTAGCTTCTTTGCGTAAAACTATCGCTGATTTAGGTGGTGATCCTACAACGATTAATCCAGAAGTACCAGTTGATTTGGTTGTGGATCATTCTGTACAGGTAGATGCCGCTGGAACAATGAACGCCTTGCAAGTTAATATGAAAATGGAATTCCAACGCAATGAGGAGCGTTACCGTTTTTTAAGTTGGGCACAAAAAGCTTTTGATAATTATCGTGTTGTACCTCCAGCAACAGGAATTGTACATCAAGTCAATATTGAATATCTTGCGACTGTTGTAACAACAAAGCAACTAAATGAAAAAGAATTTTTAATTTATCCAGATAGTTTGGTTGGAACAGACTCACATACCACGATGGTAAATGCTTTAGGTGTTTTAGGCTGGGGTGTTGGTGGAATTGAAGCGGAAGCAAGTATGCTAGGAGAACCTTCTTATTTTCCAATTCCGGATGTTGTTGGGGTTCGTTTTGTTAATGAATTATCTAGTGGAGCGACTGCAACAGATTTAGCATTGAAAGTTACTCAAGTTTTGCGAGAATACAAAGTGGTAGGGAAATTTGTGGAATTTTTTGGACCTGGGCTAAACTATTTAACACTAGCGGATCGAGCGACGGTTGCCAATATGGCACCTGAATATGGAGCAACTTGCGGCTTTTTCCCAGTTGATCAAGAGACATTAAATTATTTGCGTTTAACGGGTCGTGAATCGAATCAAATTGCGTTGGTAAAACGTTATTTAGAAGAAAACCAACTCTTTTATACGCCAGGAAAAACAACTGATCCTGATTATACAACAATTATTGAAATTGATTTAAGTGAAATTGAAGCTAATTTGGCTGGACCAAAACGTCCCCAAGATTTAGTTCCATTATCTCAAATGCAAGCTGATTTTAAGCGTGCATTAACAGCGCCAGAAGGAAATCTAGGCTTCGGTCTAAGTGCTAAAGAAGTTGAAAAAACAGTTGAAGTAGAACTGGATCAAAAAAAAGTTCAAATGAAAACAGGTGCTCTAGCGATTGCAGCAATTACGTCTTGTACAAATACATCCAATCCTTTTGTGATGATCAGTGCCGGGTTAGTTGCGAAAAAGGCTGTAGAATTAGGCTTAGAAGTTCCAACATATGTAAAAACATCCTTAGCTCCTGGTTCTAAAGTTGTTACAGCTTATTTAGAGAAAGCCGGATTATTGCCCTATCTAGAAAAATTAGGTTTTAATTTAGTCGGATATGGCTGCACAACTTGTATTGGGAATTCTGGTCCGTTACGCCCAGAAGTTGAAGAGGTCATTAAAGAAGAAAATTTATTGGTGTCCGCTGTACTAAGCGGCAATCGTAATTTTGAAGGTCGCATTCATGCATTAGTAAAAGCCAATTATTTGGCTTCACCGCCACTGGTTGTTTTGTATGCTTTAGCGGGTAATGTCAATGTTGATGTTATAAATGATGCGATTGGTGTCTCTAATCAAGGGGAAGCTGTTTATTTCAAAGATATTTGGCCTACACGGGCTGAAATTGAAACGTTAATAGAAGCCTATGTTACGCCAGAATTATTTAAGAAAGAGTATGAACATGTTTTTAGTGATAATGCAGAATGGAATGCCATTGAAACAACCGATGAAGCTTTATATCCTTGGGATCCAGAATCAACTTATATTGCAAACCCACCTTATTTTGATGGAATGTCTTTGGAACCTAAAGAAATTAAACCACTAAGAAACTTAGCCGTATTAGGGAAATTTGGTGATTCTGTTACAACAGATCATATTTCGCCTGCCGGAAGTATAGGGCCAGGTAGTCCAGCTGGTAAATATTTATTAGAAAAAGGCATTGCGATTCGTAATTTTAATTCTTATGGGTCAAGACGCGGTCATCATGAAGTTATGATGCGCGGCACATTAGCTAACATTCGGATTCGCAATCAACTTGTACCTGATACAGAGGGGGGAATTACAAAATTTGAACCGACAAATGAAATCATGTCCATTTATGACGCAGCAATGAAGTATCAAGCTGAGGGTAAAGGCTTAGTGATTTTGGCCGGGGAAGATTATGGAATGGGTTCTTCCAGAGATTGGGCTGCTAAAGGAGTTCAATTACTTGGAGTCGAGGCTGTTATTGCCAAAAGTTATGAACGAATTCATCGTTCTAATTTAGTGATGATGGGTGTACTACCTTTACAATTTAAACCTGGTGAAGGGGCAGAGACTTTAGGTCTTGATGGGACAGAGGAATTTGCAATTGATATAGAAGACACAATTGGGCTACTAGGGGATGTACCTGTTTGTGCTACAAGTAAAAATGGGACTAAGATTCAATTTATGACTACGGTTCGATTTGATTCAGAAGTTGATTTAACTTATTATCGCCATGGTGGGATTTTGCCAATGGTCGTTCGAAAAAAGTTGAAAAATAAGTTATAGAAATAGATATGAGTAGAAAAACTAAGAGATAATGCTCTTAGTTTTTCTACTTACTTTAGGGGGAGATAGAATGGAAATTCATAAGGGGTTAGAAGGTGTGATTGTTTCTGAAACGAAAATTAGCTCAATTGTAGAAAATCAATTACTTTTTGCTGGATATAATATTGATGAGCTAGTTGAAAAAAATGTCTCCTTTGAGGAAGTTGTTTATTTATTGTGGCATTTGAAAATGCCGACAGAACTGGAATTTTCTATTTTCATACAAGAATTACAAGCAAATATGGCCATTTCAGATACGATTATTACGTGTTTGAAAATTCAGACAAGGCAAAATTTACATCCAATGAGTGTGCTTCGTTCAACTGTTTCATTATTAGGCGTTTTCGACCCAAAAGCAGAAGAAATTAATCCTGAGGCTGTATATGAACAAAGTTTATCTTTACAAGCTAAAATACCAACTATTATTGCAGCCTATTCTCGTTTACGAGTCGGATTAGATCCGATTGCACCACGCTATGATTTGTCTTTTGCGGCTAATTTCATGTATATGTTAACAGGGGAAGAGGCAGATGAACAAGCTGTTTCAGCCATGAATGAAGCCTTAGTTTTGCATGCGGATCACGATCTAAATGCTAGCACATTTACAGCTAGAGTTTGTGCCTCAACATCTTCGGATAGTTACTCGTGTATTACTGCAGCTATTGGTTCTTTGAAAGGCCCGTTACATGGTGGAGCGAACGAGCGTGTTTTTGATATGTTACTAGAAATTGAAGCTGGAAATTTAAGTGTGGAAGAGTATCTAGATCAAAAGTTAAGCCGTAAAGAAAAAGTCATGGGTTTTGGGCATCGTGTCTATAAAACCGAAGATCCTCGTAAAAAGCATTTGAAAAAACTAGCTAAAGAATTGACAATGGCTAATGGAAAAGAGCAGTGGTATTTTTTATCTTGTCAAGTTGAAGAGTACTTAAAAGAAACAAAAGGTTTAATTCCAAATGTCGATTTTTATTCAGCAACGGTTTACCATTGTTTAGGTATTGATAGTGACTTATTTACCTTACTTTTTGCTATGAGCCGTGTTTCAGGTTGGCTAGGTCATATTTATGAGCAAAAAGTTGAAGATTGTTTAATCCGACCAAGGTCTCACTATGTTGGACCACAAAATCAAGTTTATACACCATTAAATAAAGAAGTATCGATAGGGGGAGCTGAATGATGAGTCAAGGTACAAAAATCGAATTTGAACATGGTCAACTAAAGGTGCCTAATTTTCCGATTATTCCATTTATTGAAGGTGACGGGATTGGTCCGGAAATTTGGCAAGCAGCTAAAGCGGTATTTGAAGCAGCGGTTTCAAAGGCGTATGGGAATGAACGGAAAGTAATCTGGCAAGAAGTATTGGCTGGTGAGAAGGCTTTTAATTCAACTGGGAATTGGTTGCCTGACGAGACATTGGAAATTATAAAAAGTCATTATGTGGCGATTAAAGGGCCATTAACCACTCCAATTGGAGGTGGATTTAGGTCACTTAATGTTACTTTAAGGCAAACCTTAGATTTGTATATTTGTTATCGTCCAGTTCGTTATTTCAAAGGAGTACCTTCGCCTATGCGTCATCCAGAATTAACGGATATGCAAATATTTAGAGAAAATACGGAAGATATCTATGCTGGAATTGAGTTTGCAGCAGGTAGTCCTGAAGCAAATAAGTTAATTGCCTTTTTAAAAAATGAGTTTAATGTTGATAAAATTAGATTTCCTGAGTCCTCGGCAATTGGAGTGAAGCCAGTTTCAAAAGAAGGAACAGAACGTTTAGTCCGAAGTGCAATTCAGCATGCACTTTCTCATAAACGTAAGTCCGTTACTTTAGTTCATAAAGGTAATATTATGAAATTTACTGAAGGTGGTTTTAAAAATTGGGGTTATGAGTTAGCTGAAAAAGAATTTGGTAAGGATGTATTTACTTGGACTAAGTATCAAAAAATTAAAGAGGAGCAAGGCAAAAACCAGGCAGAAGAAGCCTATAAACAAGCTTTAGCAGAAGGTAAATTAATCATTAAAGACAAGATTGCCGATATTTTTCTGCAAGAAATCTTGATTCATCCAGCTGATTACGATGTGATCGCTACGTTGAATTTAAATGGAGATTATATTTCAGATGCACTAGCAGCGCAAGTTGGAGGCATTGGAATTGCACCGGGAGCTAATTTAAATGAGGAAACAGGTCACGGTATTTTTGAAGCGACACATGGAACAGCACCTGAATTTGCTGGCTTAAATCAATTGAATCCCTCATCTTTATTACTATCAGGTGCATTATTATTTGATTATATAGGCTGGGGAGAAGTTGCTGAGCTGATTACGTCAAGTATTGAACAAGCCATTGCAAATAAAACTGTTACGATGGATTTTGCGAGACAGATGCCTCAGGCAACTGAAGTTAGTTGTTCTGGATTTGGTGAAGAGTTAGTTAAGCTGATTCAGGCTAGTTCATTGCAATAATTTAAATAGAATCAGAAAATAGTATTTCTTGCCTGACATTCGTTAAGTATAGGGATACTATTTTTCTGTCCATTTTAATAAGTAAATGAGATTTTTACTTTTGATATAGTAGGATTTATGCGAAAAGGTCCTTTAAAATAAAGAATTTTTGACTCTGTTTTTGAATGCACATAAGAGTTGAAAAAGATTTTCAATTCAATTAAAATGGAATTTAGAGGTGTTATTTATTTTGAAGGAACAGGTGAAGTATCAACTTTAAAGCGAGTTGTGCTAGTTGTTTTAAAAAAATAAAAAGAAGAGAGGCGGAGAAAAAAATGAAGAATTTTTCATTAATGAAACGTTTTCTAAAAAAAAACCTGCAAAACCAAGATTTTTTTCTTTTCAAAGTCCCGATTTAGTGTTAGACTAGACAAGTTGATAGTTGTCTTCATAAGTTTTCAATGCGTTTTCACTTTGGATTTTGCAGAAACTTATGAAAAGTTCCCAAGTAGCTTACTAGATGTAGCTTGAAGCGAACTGTTTTACACTTAGAAGTGGATAGCGAATCAGTATAGCATTGAAATAACTCTTAAAGAGTCTCGGAGGAAAATATTTATGAAAAGAAGAACTGACATTAGAAACGTTGCAATCATTGCCCACGTTGACCATGGTAAAACGACTCTAGTGGATGAATTGTTAAAACAATCAGAAACATTAGATTCACACAATGAATTAGCAGAAAGAGCAATGGATTCTGGTGATATTGAAAAAGAACGTGGTATCACAATTTTAGCTAAAAACACGGCTGTTGATTATAAAGGCACTCGCATTAACATTATGGATACACCTGGTCACGCGGATTTCGGTGGCGAAGTTGAACGTATCATGAAAATGGTTGATGGAGTTGTTTTAGTTGTTGATGCTTACGAAGGTACAATGCCGCAAACGCGTTTTGTATTGAAAAAAGCCTTAGAACAAAAATTAACACCGATTGTTGTTGTAAATAAAATTGACCGTGATGCAGCTCGTCCTGCAGAAGTTGTTGATGAAGTATTAGAATTATTTATTGAATTAGGTGCAGATGATGATCAATTAGAGTTCCCAGTTATTTACGCTTCAGCGATGAATGGAACTTCAAGCATGTCTGACGATAAAAATGATCAAGAAGCAACAATGGATAATGTTTTTGATACAATTATCGAAGCTATTCCAGCTCCTATTGATAATAGTGACGAACCGTTACAATTCCAAGTATCATTATTAGACTACAATGACTATGTTGGACGTATCGGAATCGGCCGTGTTTTCCGTGGGAAAATTAAAGTTGGCGATAACGTAACATTAACAAAATTAGATGGATCAACTAAAAATTTCCGTGTAACAAAATTATTTGGTTTCTTCGGACTTTCTCGTGTTGAAATTAATGAAGCTATTGCTGGTGATTTAATCGCAGTATCTGGTATGGAAGATATCTTTGTTGGAGAAACAGTAACACCTGTTGATCATCAAGATCCATTACCAGTTTTACACATTGATGAACCAACTTTACAAATGACTTTCTTAGTAAATAACTCTCCATTCGCAGGACGCGAAGGTAAATGGGTAACATCTCGTAAAATTGAAGAACGTTTAATGTCTCAATTACACACAGATGTGTCTTTACGTGTTGAAAGTACAGGTTCTCCTGATGCTTGGATCGTATCTGGTCGTGGCGAATTACATTTGTCAATCTTAATTGAAAATATGCGTCGTGAAGGTTATGAATTACAAGTATCACGTCCATCTGTTATCTTGAAACAATTTGATGGAAAAGTTTGTGAGCCTTTTGAATTAGTTCAAATTGACACTCCAGAAGAATATATGGGATCAATCATTGAATCATTAAGCCAACGTAAAGGCGAAATGCAAGATATGCAAAATAACGGAAATGGACAAGTTCGTTTAACGTTCCTTGCTCCTGCTCGTGGATTGATTGGTTACTCAACTGAGTTCCTTTCAATGACTCGTGGTTACGGTATTATGAACCATACATTCGATCAATATTTACCGTTAGCTGCTGGTAAAATTGGCGGACGTCGTAATGGTGCATTAGTTTCAACTGAAACTGGTAAAACAACGACTTACGGAATTATGGGTGTTGAAGACCGTGGAACAATCTTTATCGAACCAGGTGTTGAAATTTATGAAGGAATGATTGTTGGAGAAAACTCTCGTGAAAATGATATTACAGTTAATATCACTAAAGCGAAACAAATGACCAACGTTCGTTCAGCGAATAAAGATCAAACAAATGTCATCAAACGTCCTCGTACGTTATCTCTAGAAGAATCATTAGAATTCTTAGGAGACGATGAGTACTGTGAAGTAACACCAGAAAGCATTCGTTTGCGTAAACAAGTATTAAATAAAAACGAACGTGAAAAATCTGCTAAGAAAAAACGTTTAGCAACTGAATAATAAATAGTTGAAAAACAGTTAAAGCCAATTGAGGTTTTAGCTGTTTTTTTATTTGTATTAGATTGATTAAGCGTAGGATGAGATAAAATAATGGAAACATTGGAATAGAAAGGAACGAGTCATTTAGATTGTATTTATTTAATTTGAATTGGAAGTGAGTCGTATAATTTAAATTAATTAATGAAAAATTGAGAGAATTTATGCTTTCTGTGTTATTATATAGTATATATATTTATGCTATAATAGAATAGAATGAATAGAGGAGGAGAACCCAATTATGAATGAATTTGTTCAAAAACAGACAGCATTAGATATCTTAATGGCAGATGCTGAAAAAATTTATAATTTAATTAATAGTCAAAAGCAACATCTATGTTTGGCACAATGTCCAGCTTTTGAAGAAGTTGTTGATACTCAAATGTATGGCTTTTCTAAAGAGGTTGACTATGCAGTTAAAATAGGTGTTCTAACAGATACAGAAGGTCATCGCGTTTTAAGCGATTTAGAGAAAAATTTAAACGATGTCTATACTGAAATGTATGATGAAAAGAAAGAACAAGTATAAGAAATAAGGGAGGCAAGGCTATTTAAGCTAGCCGAATCAATGAAAAAATTAAAAAATATTGATTATTATATCTTTATCCCTTACATTGTACTGTCAGTTTTTGGGGTTCTTATGGTTTATAGTGCAAGTAGTTTTGCAGCAACCATTGCGCCGATTAATGCGGCACCAGACACTTTTTTTAAACAACAAGGCGTCTTTGTTTTATTAGGCTTTTTTGTTACGATGTTTGTTTTACTTTTTAAATATGAACTTTTCAAATCAAAGCGATTAATGATGTCCGCAGTGATGGTTATTTTAGTGATGCTCCTATACCTTTTTTTCTTTGGAAAAGAGTTGAATGGAGCCGCAGGATGGCTAAGGATTGCAGGGATTAGTGTGCAGCCAGCCGAATATGCTAAGATTGTCATTATTTGGTATTTTGCTTTTATTTTTTCTAAGAAACAAAAAGGTATTGTTCATGAATTTAGGAAAACAATCACTCCACCAGTGACGATCTTTTTGATTTTCTTAGCTTTAATTATTATGCAGCCAGATATTGGTGGAGCTGGAATTATCTTGGTAATCGGTGTGGTCATGATTTTTGCTAGTGGGGTTTCTGCTTCTCTGGGGATATCATTAGGAATTGCAGGCATGGCCTTAATTTATGGGATTTTAGAACTTGTAAAGGTTTATGGCACGAAGCTCTTTTTTTTACAAGAGTATCAATATGATCGTTTTCTGGCTTTTTGGGATCCTTTTTCAGTTTCTGACACAGCGGGCACACAGTTAATTAATTCATACTATGCGCTAAGTCGAGGTGGTTTATTCGGGGTTGGAATTGGACAGAGTGTCCAAAAAACGGGTTATTTGCCAGAACCGTTTACGGATTTTATTATTTCTATTTTAGGCGAAGAGTTAGGCTTGGTCGGGGTACTCGTAGTCGTTTCGATTTTTGTTTTTTTGATTTTAAGAATTTATCTAATTGGTATTCGGGCAAAAGATGCTTTTGGCTCGTTACTATGTATTGGGATTGCAACAATGTTATTAGTCCAAGGATTTATCAATTTAGGTGGGGTAATTGGGCTTTTACCGATTACGGGAGTAACATTCCCTTTTATAAGTTACGGAGGCTCTAGTACGCTTGTATTGACGATTTCGATTGGTTTAGTGCTAAACGTTAGTGCTACTGAGAAAATAAATCAACAAAAAAGAATAGCTGAAAAAAGAAATTAGAAAACAATTAGAGAAATTGATGTTAACTGATGCAAGAATTGTGTATAATGAAAAATAAGCAGAAAAGGACTTCAGCTTGATGAGGTCTTTTTTTTCTATAAAAACAGATAGACTAATGAAATAAACATTAATAATTAGAGGAGTGGGGATCATGAAAAAGATATTAGTAGCTAATCGTGGGGAAATTGCGATTCGAATTTTTAGAGCCTGTACAGAGTTACACATTGATACAGTTGCTGTTTATGCGCAAGAAGACGCGGGTTCTGTGCATCGTTTTAAAGCAGATGAAGCTTATTTGGTGGGAAAAGGAAAGAAACCAATTGAAGCCTACTTAGATATTGAAGACATGATCCGGATTGCAAAATATGCGGGAGCGGATGCGATTCATCCTGGTTATGGTTTTCTATCTGAAAATTTGACCTTTGCTCGTCGTTGTCAAGAAGAAGGGATTATTTTTATTGGTCCTAGCTTGCATCATTTAGATATCTTTGGAGATAAAATTAAAGCAAAAGAAGCGGCTGTTGCAGCCGGTATTCAATCGATTCCTGGTACAAATGGACCTGTAAATAGTTTAGACGAGGTTCTTGAATTTGGAGAAACTCATGGGTATCCAATTATGGTAAAAGCGGCGCTTGGTGGCGGAGGACGTGGCATGCGTGTTGCGGCATCCAAAGCGGAGGCGAAAGATAGTTATGAACGTGCTAAAAGTGAGGCTAAATCAGCTTTTGGTAGTGATGAAGTTTATGTTGAACGCTATATTTCTAGCCCCAAACATATTGAAGTGCAGATTTTAGGCGATACTCATGGAAATGTACTCCATTTATTTGAGAGAGATTGTTCTGTGCAGCGTCGTCATCAAAAGGTTGTAGAAGTAGCTCCATGTGTGTCTATTTCAACAGAGTTACGCCATGAAATGTGTGACGCAGCTGTTCAATTAATGAAGCATGTAGGCTATATAAATGCTGGGACAGTAGAATTTTTATTAGAGGATGACCGTTTTTATTTTATTGAGGTAAATCCACGTGTTCAAGTAGAGCATACAATTACTGAAATGATTACAGGTATTGATATTGTTCAATCACAAATTAAAATTGCGATGGGAATGGATTTATTTAAAGACATGCATTTGCCACAGCAAAAAGATTTGCATATGATTGGTGCAGCGATTCAATGTCGAATTACAACAGAAGATCCAATGAATAACTTTTTACCAGATACAGGTAAAATTGATACGTATCGTTCACCAGGTGGTTTTGGGATTCGTTTAGATGCGGGTAATGGTTTCCAAGGAAGCGTAGTTTCGCCATTTTTCGATTCGTTGCTAGTTAAAGTTTGTGTGCAAGGAATGACGTTTGATGATGCTGTGAAAAAAATGGATCGTTCGTTGAAAGAATTTAGAATTCGTGGTGTTAAAACGAATATTCCGTTTATGCAAAATGTTATTTCACATCCAATCTTTTTATCAGGTAATGCCAAAACAACTTTTATTGATACATCTCCAGAGTTATTTATTTTCCCTAAAACACGAGATCGTGGCAATAAAACAATGAAATATATTGGCAATATAACAGTCAATGGTTTCCCTGGTATCGAAAAAGGCGAGAAAAAATTCTTAGAGGCAGCGCGAGTACCAAGTAAATTAATTTTACCGAATGAACCATATATAAGTGCTAAAAATATTTTAGATAGCCAAGGGGCAGACGCCGTTGTTGAATGGGTAAAAAATCAAAATCAAGTTCTTTTAACGGATACAACCTTTAGAGATGCTCACCAAAGTTTATTAGCGACACGTGTGAGAACACAAGATTTTGTGAATATTGCTGAGGAAACACAAAAAGGTATTCCGCAATTATTCTCAGAAGAAATGTGGGGTGGAGCAACCTTCGATGTAGCTTATCGTTTCTTAAACGAAGATCCATGGGAAAGATTAAGAAAATTACGCCGTCGGATGCCAAATACGTTATTCCAAATGCTATTTAGAGGGTCGAATGCCGTTGGATACCAAAATTATCCGGACAATGTTATTGTTGAATTTATTCAGCAAGCAGCAACTAATGGAATTGACGTTTTCCGTATATTTGATAGCTTAAACTGGATTCCACAAATGGAAAAAAGTATTCAAGCAGTTCGTGATACTGGAAAAATTGCTGAAGCGGCAATTTGTTATACAGGAGATATTAATGATCCTAAACGAGCAAAATATACAGTGGATTACTACAAAGAAATGGCATTGGAGCTGGAACGCCAAGGCGCCCATATCATTGCCTTGAAAGATATGGCTGGTTTGTTAATGCCACAAGCTGCTTATCGCTTAATCAGTGAACTGAAAGCAACTGTGGATGTGCCAATTCATTTGCATACTCATGACACTAGTGGAAATGGCATCTTCACGTATGCCTCAGCAGTTAAAGCGGGTGTCGATATTGTCGATGTTGCAATGAGTGCAATTAGTGGAGCGACTAGTCAGCCAAGTATGAGTAGTTTATATTATGCCTTAGTTAATGGTGATCGGACACCTGATATTGAGATTAAAAATGTCCAACAATTAAACCATTACTGGGAAGATGTACGTGGTTTTTATACAGATTTTGAAAATGGAATTAGTGCACCACAAACAGAAGTTTATCAACATGAAATGCCTGGTGGTCAGTATTCTAATCTGCAACAACAAGCAAAAGCTGTTGGGCTAGGTGAGAAGTGGGAAGAAGTTAAACAGATGTATTCAACTGTAAACCAAATGTTTGGCGATGTAGTCAAAGTAACGCCTTCTTCTAAAGTTGTTGGAGATATGGCCTTATTTATGATTCAGAATGGTTTAAGTGAAGCAGATGTTTATGAAAAAGGTGCTTCAATTGATTTCCCAGATTCTGTTATTGGTTTCTTTAGAGGCGACTTAGGTCAACCTGTTGGCGGATTCCCTGAGAAATTACAAAAAATAATCTTAAAAGACAAAAAAGCAATCACTGTTCGTCCTGGTTCATTAGCTAAATCGGTTGATTTTGCAGCTGTGAAAAAAGAATTAGCTGAAAAAATGGGAGAAGAGCCCACTCATGAAGATGTGCTGAGTTACATTATGTACCCTCAAGTATTCTTAGAGTATTGCAAAATGCATGATCAATATGGAGATGTGACCTTACTTGATACGCCAACATTCTTCCATGGAATGCGTCACGGTGAATCTGTGGAAGTTCGAATTGAAAAAGGTAAAACGTTGATTATTAAATTAATCGAAGTAGGCGAACCTGATTCTGAAGGGAATCGTATTTTGTACTTCGAGTTAAATGGTCAAGGGCGTGAAGTTGTGATTAAAGATATTAGTATTAAAGGGACAGCTACTTTACGCAGAAAAGCTGAGCCAACGAATAAAGAGCAAGTTGGAGCAACGATGCCAGGTTCTGTTTTGGAAGTATTGGTAGAAAAAGGCGAGCGTGTTAAAGCAGGGCAACCGATTTTAATCACTGAAGCTATGAAGATGGAAACAACAATTCAAGCTAACTTTGAGGGGATTGTCGATCAAATTTATGTTCAAAATGAAGATATTATTGAAACAGGCGATTTATTGATTGAAATTAAACCTAGATAAATGCGATAATAGGGGTACGCTTTAGAAATGAGGATTGAAAAGAGTATGAAAACTTTTTTAAGAGCTATTCCCCTATTTATTGTTTTAATGATTATTTTTTATGCTACACCTATTTTACAATCAAAAGATAATCCCAAAGTTCCTGCTAATACACATGAAACAGGACAAGAAATGGATAAACCTAAAACGGGCATGGTGCAAGAAACAATTCCAGCAACTGGTTTTGCTGCTTATATTCACCAACCAGTTTCTAAAATAACTGAAAAATATGGTGAACCTACAAGAAAAGATCCAACGGCTTATGGATTTGAATGGTGGATTTATAATCAACAAGATCGTAATTATTTGCAAGTAGGTGTAAATAATGGACAAGTTGTAACTGTTTTTGCTTTAGGTAAAGAATTGACGGTAGAACCATTTGAAATTGGTATGAACATTGATGATATCTATCAAGTAACAACACTTTATCCTAATTTTGAGATAAATTTTAATGAAGATGTTTATCAAATTGAACTTTCTGAGGCAGATATGAATTATCATCCTTTGGTTGCTTTTGATAATGGAACTTTTGCAATGCTAATGTTAGATCAAGTGTCAAATGAAATTCTTGGTGTTCGTTATTTAGATGCGGATGTATTACTCCATCTCAATGTCTATGAAGTAGCGTCAATGACGCCTATTTCTACTATTATTAATGAACAACTTGATTGGGAATTAGTCAATCAAGCAAATGAAAAACAAACGCTTGAAATGATTAACGTACTTCGAAGACGAAATCAGCTAAATAGCTTAATTGAAAATGTAGAATTAACTAAATTAGCTACATCTGTTTTTACGACGTATAATTCACGAACAGACGAAGAAATTCAATCCAAAGGTTTAAGTAATAAACAAATTTCTGAAGTTGTGACTAAAGATTCTAGTGGAGCAAAAGATAGTGACAGTTTATATTTAAATCATACATCTGACGCTACATGGGTCATGAGTTATTGGTTCAGTTTAGAAACCCAACGTGAACTCTTAATGAATAAAAAGCTTAGAAATAGTGGGATTCGTTATCAAAATCAAGAAGTAATCCTATTATTAGACTCCCTTGACAAACTCTAATACTTCTCTGTATACTAAAAATAGAATGAGTATCAGATGTTTTTCTACAGACTATCGATAGTTGAACTAAATTTGATTATAGATGAAAGAAGGTTTCCTATGATTGTTACAGAAGATTACCTTGATATGGAGACAGAGGCATTTGCTTTAGTTCAAAGTATTATGGAAAGTGATATCGGGCAAAATTATTGTGCTGCTAAAATTGCTTTAGAACAAGATGAAGCTGCACAAGCTAAAATTCATGCTTTTAATCAAGCTAAAAAAGCTTTTGAAGAAATTGAAGTTTACGGTAAATTTGCACCAGATTTTAAAGAAAAAAATCGTGAAGTTCGTCGTTTAAAACGTGAAATGGATGTTGATGAGTTCGTTTATCAGTATCGATTAGTTGAAACAGATTTACAAACCATTTTAGATGAAGTCAGTTTAACGCTAGCAAGAGCGGTGTCAGATACAATAAAAGTACCAGCTGGGAATCCATTTTTTGCAACAGGAGCAAGTGGTTGTGGAACTGGTGGAGGTTGCGGTTGTGGATAGGATGGTGAGCACAAAATGGAGTTAATTTTAAATGAACGACAAGGGATTATTGTCTGGGTATATAGTTTGCGGCATTTAAAAACACTAAAACGTTTTGGGCTTATCCATTACGTGTCGAAGCGCATGAAATATGTTGTCATTTATGTTGATAAGTCTGAAGTAGAAACGACAGAAAAAAAACTAAATGGGCTTCATTTCGTACGAAAAGTTGATCTTTCTATGAGACCAGAAATCAATATGGATTTTGGTGATCGGATTGGAAAAGCTAAAAATCGTAAAGAAGTTGAAGATGCAGAAGAAATTGCGATGATTGAGGGAGCTACTCAATTAAAGTTAAAAGAAATGGTTTAATTATGAAAAGTGACTGTGACAGTGTTCACAGTTACTTTTTTTGTTTAAAATTGTGAAATTTATATGATGAATGATGGATTTTTTTAGCAATTAAAGTAAAAAAACTAAATAAGTAGAAAATTTTCTGTTAAAATGAATAATAAAGAAAAAATATGTAAAAAGAAGGAGCTAGTTATGCGCGTTATTTCAGGTGAATATGGTGGTAGAAAAATAAAGGCTGTCCCAGGAACTAATACCCGTCCAACAACTGATAAAATTAAAGAATCAATTTTTAATATTATTGGTCCTTATTTTGATGGTGGTGTTTGCTTAGATTTATTTGCAGGAAGTGGTGGATTAGCGATTGAAGCTGTATCTCGTGGTTTTGATAAAGCGATTTTAATTGATAAAGAAATTCTTGCAATCAAAACAATTAAAGAAAATATTGAAATGACGAAAGAGCCTGAGAAATTTCAACTTTATCGAAATGAAGCGAATCGTGCTTTAGATGCTTTAAGTAGACAAAATCAAGCCTTTGATTTGATTTTTATGGACCCTCCTTATATGAAACAAGAAATTGAAAAACAACTTACCCAAATTATGGATAAACAGTTACTAAACCCGAATGGAAAAATCATTTGTGAAGTTGATAAGAAAACGGATTTACCTGATAAGGTTGCAGGCTTGGTAGCAACACGCAGAGAAAGTTATGGAATGACAAAGATTGTTATTTATCAATTAGATGAAGAGAGTGAAGAAGATGAGTAAAAAAGCGCTATTTCCTGGTAGTTTTGATCCATTAACTAATGGTCATGTTGATACTATTCAGCGAGCTGCAAAGCTTTTTGATGAGGTTATTATTGCTGTTTTAACGAATACTTCTAAAGTATCTTTATTTAATTCGAATGAAAAAATTGACTTGATTGAAAAATCATTACAACACATTGAAAATGTTCAGGTTATTTCTCATGTTGGAGGATTGACGATTGATTTAGCTAAGGACTTGGAAATTACTGCCATGATACGTGGTATGCGAAATACTTTAGATTTTGAATATGAAACGAATATTGCCTTAATGAATAAACAATTAAATGAAGAGATTGAAACGGTTATTTTATTGGCTGATGAGAAGTATCGTTTTCTCAGTTCAAGTTTAATTAAAGAAGTAGCCCGTTTTGGTGGCGATATTTCTGCATTTGTTCCTAAAGTAGTAAATGAAGCCATTAAAGAAAAATACAAAAAATTAAATTAGCAGAAAAGAGTGGAAATGATGACTAATAAACCAAAAAAAACAAAATATATCCTCCCGATTATTGCTATTTTAATTGTTTTAGGCTTAGTTGTACCCATTCCGTATTTTATTGAATCTCCTGGATCGGCGGTTCATTTGAATGAACTTATCAGCGTTGATAATCAAAAAGATAAAGAAGATGGTAGTTTTATGTTAACGACTGTTGGTGTTCGGCAAGCAACAGCCTTTACCTATTTTATGCGCTTTTTACCCTTTCATGAAGGACTAACTAAAAAAGAACTTTATGGTGATGTCAGCTCAAATAAGGAGTTCAATCAAGTACAAGACTATTATATGACAAGTTCGGTGAACGCTGCTATTGAGCTAGCTTATCGAACAGCAGGCGCTGAATATAAAACACATTATAAAGGTGTTTATGTGATGTCGATTCTGGATGAATCAAAATTCAAAGGGAAATTAGAAGTTGGGGATACAATTGTTTCTCTAGATGGGCACTCATTCAAAAGTTCAGAAGAGTTTATTGACTATGTAAAATCTAAAAAAGTTGGGGAAGAAATTGATGTAGTTGTCAATCGGAATGGGTCAGAAAAAAAAGTTTCGGCTCCATTAATGAAAATGGATACGGATAAAAAAGCCGGATTAGGAATTAGTTTGGTAAATGACACAACTATCACAACTACAATTCCTGTTGATGTAAATACAGAAGAAATTGGTGGGCCGTCTGCTGGGTTAATGTTTAGTTTAGAGATTTATACTCAATTAAAAGGAATTAATTTACGAGATGGACGTCAAATTGCTGGTACAGGGACGATTTCACCAGATGGAACGGTTGGACGAATTGGTGGAATTGATAAAAAAGTGGTAGCAGCAGATAAAGAAGGAGCGACTATTTTCTTTGCACCAGATGATGAGATTGATCCGGCTATTAAAAAGAAATATCCGGAATTAAAAACGAATTATGAAGAAGCTAAAGCAGCTGCAAAAAAAATTGGTACGAAAATGAAAATTGTCCCTGTAAAAACTTTCCAAGATGCAGTGGATTATTTAGAAAAATAAAGGAAAAAACATTCTGGCATAATCGCTAGAATGTTTTTTTATTTTAAAAATTAAAAATTGAATTTATGCATACTTTCTTTGTGAAGGTTAAAAAAAAGGAGGTTGGTGGTATGGAAAAAATACAACAAGTAAAAACATGGATGTTGGATCATTTGTTCGCACTCAAGATTGCCTTAGGGGTACTTGGCATAGGGTTAATATTTTCAAGTTTAGTATTTGCAAGAAGCTCAGCTGTTTCTGAGGAGATACCTAGTTTAGCAGTTGATTCAACACTCTTCAACGAAGATAGTAGTGAAGAAAAAAGCAGGAAAGAAGATGTTGAAGTTCCTGATGAGAAGATGGTTGTAGATGTGAAAGGGTCTGTTTTGAATCCAGGAGTTTATTCTGTAAAAGCGGAGATGCGTTTGATAGATGCAATTGAATTGGCAGGTGGTTTTTTGACTGAAGCAGATTCTGTAGGTTTAAATCTTTCTTTACGTTTACAAGATCAGATGGTTATCTATGTCCCATTAATTGGAGAAGAACCAAAATTTGAAGAAGTAGACCGTGAAGAAAATGTAAAACAGAAAGATCAGAACTCTGAAGTTGAGGCCAAGTTAAATATAAATCAGGCCGAGGCAAATGAACTCCAAACTTTAACAGGAATTGGTGCCAAAAAAGCCCAGATGATTGTAGAGTATCGGCAAGAAAATGGTTCTTTTCAAAGTATTGAAGATTTAAAAAAGATATCAGGTATTGGTGAAAAAATATTTGAAGGCTTAAAAGAGCAAATTACAGTGGGCTAACTAGTAATTGAAAAAGCGTTGCAACTTAATTCTAGCTTTTGTATACTTAAAGAAATTAAAATTAGTATTTACTTGTTTTATGAGTATAAATGTTTAGAATTAAAAATTAGGTAAATCAATTTGATAAATTAGTGGAGGGTAAATGATGAAAAGGATTCCGTGGGATCAATATTTTATGGCTCAAAGTTTATTGCTGTCTTTACGAAGCACATGTACAAGATTAACGGTTGGGGCGACGATTGTGCGCGATAAAAGAATTATTGCAGGAGGTTACAATGGTTCCGTTACTGGAGATCTCCATTGTATTGATGAAGGGTGTTATATTGTAGATGGTCATTGTTTAAGGACGATTCATGCTGAAATGAATGCTATTTTACAATGTGCAAAGTTTGGTGTAGGAACAGAAAATGCAGAAATTTATGTAACGCACTTTCCTTGTTTACAATGTACAAAAATGATTTTACAAGCTGGGATTAAAAAAATTCATTATTTAGAGGACTATCACAATGACCCTTACGCGATAAAATTAATTGAACAAGCCCACGTTCAATGTCAAAAAGTCACACTCTCAAATGAGTATTTTGCACAATTAGATTTTGGCAATGGGAAAAACAACGTAGAATAAATGCGTAATTTCTGGATTTTTCCAGCTCTTTTAAGTTTGAGTAGTGTTCTTATTTTTTTTACGAATGCCCATTTTATTTCTGTGCTAGTTGTCCTGTTTGGTATTAGCAGAATAGTTTGCATTGGGATTCCCAAAGTAATAGTGACAAGTTTTATTATAATGGGATTCACAGTTTTGTTCACGTCTCGTTTTATTATGACAAACCAAACAGACTTAGCAGGAAATGAGCAAGAGTTTGTTGTTGAAGTTAATCCAACACAAAGTAAGGTTGATGGGGATCAACTACAATTTTATGGAACAGTTTTAAAAAAGAAAAAATATGGAAAAGTAAAAAAAGAGAAAATTGTTGGGTTTTACCAATTAAAAAACGAAAAAGAACAGATTTTCTGGAAAAAAAACCAAAATTTTATTGAGCTAACAGCTAAAGGAAGTTTAGAACAACCAGAAAATAATCGGAATTTCGCTCAATTTAATTATCGAAAGTTTTTAAAGAGAGAAACTATTCATTGGGTATTGAAAATAAACAAGTTTGAAAAAGTTGAGAAAAAAAAGATTGCTATATGGCAAATTCCTAAAATAGTTGATTTGTTAAGGAGGAAATTACTTTTACATATAGAATCCTATCCAATTGATAAAGTGGGAGAATTTACTGGAGCATTACTATTTGGCAATAGCAACCAATTAGAGGAGACGACGCGTCTAAATTTTTCTAAATTAGGTTTGATTCATTTACTAAGCATTTCTGGTGTTCATGTACAGTATTTAGTTACGGTTTTTAGGCGCCTCTTTAGACGTTTCAAGCTATCTAAAGAGTTAACAGACGAAGCACTACTTATGATGTTGCCTTTATATGGAGCGTTAGCTGGTGGTCAAACAAGTATTTTTAGAGCAGTTAGTATGCGGTGGCTACCTATTTTAGGCGAGAAAATAAAATTACAATGCAGTTCTTTGGATGCATGGAGCCTGACCTTAATTATCAGCCTTTGGCTAAAACCAACTCAGATTTTTTCTGTGGGTTTTCAGTTAAGCTATTTATTAACCCTTTTTTTATTATTATTCCCACTTAATTTAATCGATTTCTTGAAGTACGATGTGATGAAGTCTCTTTTTATTTCATCTATGATGTTGCTGATGTCAATTCCCATTCTGGCGTATCATTTTTATGAGTTTTCTTGGGCAACGGTTATAGCTACGAGCCTATTTACACTTATCTTTATTTACGGATTACTTCCCATTTTATTAGCTCTGCTCATTGCTTCTATATTCTGGTTAAATCAGCCTTTTTTTCAGTTTTTAGTGGAGATTGTGGGTATATTAATTAGTTGGATCGAGAGCTTTCTTCAAAAAATAAATTCAATTGGAAGCTTTATGATTACAACAGGGCGACCAAAATTCATCTTCATTTTTTTATTTTTTAGCTGTATTCTTATTTTTATTATGCAGTTAGAAAAACGAAAACACCGATTTCTTAGTTTGGTTACACTCTGTGTCAGTTTGGCTTGTCTAATTTTCAGCACACGTTTTGATTCTTCTTTAAAGGTAGTTGTCTTGGATGTGGGGCAGGGTGATTCAATTTTAATTAAAGATCGTTTTGGCAAAGGTGCATACTTGATTGATACAGGTGGTGCATTAACCTTTGAAAAAAAGAGATGGGCAAAAAAGAAAAAAAATACGAGTATTGCGCAAAATAAATTGATTCCAGCCTTAAAGGCAGAAGGTATTAGCTATTTGAATGGGGTTTTTATTAGCCACGGGCATGTTGATCATATGGGTGCTCTGGCTGAGTTGTCTGAAAGTATACCAATCAAAGAGATTAGTTATGCGACAGGATCAGAAACGAAACCTGCTTTTCGAAAAGCGCTAAAAAAGTTAAAAAAGGCTGGAACTCGTTTAAATAGTCTGCTAGCTCCAGAAGAATGGTCTATTTCTAGTGATATAAAATTAAAAGCGTTGTATCCTTCTGAAGTAGGGCAAGGTGAAAATCGAGATTCATTGACTTTATATGCTGAAATTGGGCAAATTAGTTGGTTATTTACAGGTGATTTAGATAGTGAAGGAGAACTGAAGTTGCTCCAAAAATATCCAAAGGCAAAGGTGAATGTATTAAAAGTAGGTCATCATGGGAGTTCAACGTCATCAAGCTCAATTTTTTTAAAGACTATAGAGGCCAAAGTAGGATTGATTTCTGCTGGTCTCGATAATCAATTTCAGCATCCAAGGCCAGAAACAATTAGTCGCTTAAAAGAACAAAATATGATTATTTTTCGCACAGATTTAGATGGTGCGATTTATTATACTGAACCACTAACAGGGCAAGGTAGCTTTAGAAGGATTATGGAAAAATAATGGTGTAAAAATATCTAACTTTCACTTGTCATTAGTAGCTATTCTCATGTATGATTGAGATAGAAAATGAAAGTGGTGGAAATAATGAATTATACAGCTGAAATGGCAAAAATCACTAAAGGTCAATTTTCTCCGGTTTACTTATTTTTGGGAACGGAGTCTTATTTAGCTGATTCTGCCAAGCAGACACTTATTCAAGCAACTTTAGCTGAAGATGAACGCGATTTAAATTTTGGTATATATGATATGGAAGAAGTTCCAGTGGGAGTTGCGTTAGATGATGCTGAGTCTGTACCTTTTTTTGGGGATAAACGATTAGTTATCATGGATCGTCCCAATTTTTTCACTGCTGAAAAAAGTAAACAAAAAATTGATCATGATTTAGTTTGGTTGGAAAATTATTTGAAAAATCCGCCAGATTTTACTATTTTAGCTTTTTTTGCTCCTTATGAAAAATTAGACGAACGAAAAAAAATTACGAAACTTTTAAAAAAAACAGCTACAGTTATAGAGGTCAACACCCTATCTGAAAAAGAAGTTCGTCATTTTCTGAAAGATACCATTGCCAATGAGGGCTATACAATGACTCCAGAAGCTTTTGAGCTTTTTATCCAATTGACGGATGCCAAACTTTCGACCGCTATGTCAGAATTGCCAAAATTGCTTTTATTTAGCTCTGATACAAAACAAATTACCAAATCTGCTGTAAATGACTTAGTTGCAAAATCACTTGAGCAAAATATTTTTGCGTTGGTTGAATATGTATTAAAAAGACAAACGGCAAACGCATTAAGTTTATATCAAGATTTACTTTTACAAAAAGAAGATCCAATTAAAATAAATGCTATTTTGATGACGCAATTTAGGTTGCTTTTACAAGTTAAGTTTTTGGAGAAAAAAGGCTATCAGCAAGGAGACAGTGCGGGTATGTTAAAAGTCCATCCTTATCGAGTAAAATTAGCCATTCAACAAGCTCGGAAATTTAGTGAAAAAGTATTAGTCTCAGCTTTTGAAGGTTTGGTAGATGCTGAATACCGCTTGAAGACAGGGCAAGGGGATAAAGAAATGCAATTTGAGTTATTTGTTTTGCAGTTTGCTGCAGTTAAATAACTTGAAAAAATCGAACTAGTTTGGGGAATGAATGAGATTTTAAAAAGCTTATTTTTACTTTAGTAGCAGTGGCTTAAAAGCTAAATTTTAAGCAAATTCTCTTTTTAATACGAAATATTTTGACTACTGGATTGAAATGCTTTAAGCTTAGTGAGGATAACAACAACAATTCAGCTTTCTTTGCCTATCAAGTAAAAAAACTTTACACTTTATATTGCAATGAAGGCCGTCATTATGTATAATAGTTGATGTTGGAAACAACTGGAATGTACCACATTTTATGTTGTAAATAATTGAAAGTGGGGTGAATCATTTGCCAAATATCGAATCTGCAATCAAACGTGTACGCGTAAACGAAAAAGCAGCTTTACAAAATAACGCTCAAAAGAGTGCTATGCGTACTGCTATTAAAAAATTCGAACAAGCTGTAGAAGCTGGTTCTGAAAACGTTGCATCATTACACAAAGAAGCAATCAAAGCTGTTGACATGGCAGCAACAAAAGGATTGATTCATAGAAATAAAGCTAACCGTGACAAATCTCGTTTAACTGCTAAATTAGCTAAATAATAAGAGTTGGAACGCTCATTCTGAAAAGATGAGCGCTTTATTTTTTTCTAAAACCTGAAAACAAATGATCTTCATTTGTTTTCAGGTTTTTTGTAGCTACATATGAAAAGAAGAGTATAATGAACTTTGATTTACAGAACAAACGTTCCGTGCTAGAATAAGAATATAACTATTGAAAAGTAGGTCATTTAAATAAAATAAAATGAAAAGAAGTGATGAAATGGATAGTATTGGAGTTATTGGTGCAGGACAAATGGGCGGAGCTTTATTAAAAGGTTTGATTGAGTCTGGTTTTAGTTCATCAGATTCAGTTTTTGTTAGTGGTGGAAGTGGTGGAACCGCTGCTATATTACAAAAAGAATTACACTATAATTTATGCCAATCCAATTCTGAGGTTGCTAAAAAAGTAGATGTTTTAATCTTGGCTGTGACACCTCAAATCATGCCAACTGTTTTAAATGAAATCAAGGAAGCTATTATGCCTGATACACTGCTGATTTCATTGGCTGCGGGGATGAAATTTAGTGAGTACACTAAACTATTGAATGAAAAAATAAAACTTGTTCGCGCAATTCCTAATACGCCTGTATCAATTCAAGCAGGAATGACAGCTGTGAGTTACAACGACCAGATTGGTAGTGGTGAACGCGATAAGACAGAAGCTCTTTTTCAAGCAGTTGGTGAAGTTGTGGAAGTTAGCGAAGCACAATTAAATAGTGCGGGTACAGTTTCTGGGTGCTCCCCGGCCTTTATTGCTATTTTTATTGAAGCTTTAGCTGATGGTGGTGTTTTAAATGGACTTTCAAGAAAACAGGCTTACTTATTAGCAGAACAAGCTATTTTGGGAACAGCTAAATTAGCTTTACTGTCTGGAGATCATCCTGGAATAGTGAAGGATGATGTTTGTTCACCTGGTGGTTCCACAATTAAGGGTGTTGTGGCTTTAGAACAGTTCGGCTTTCGCAATGCAGTTATTCAAGCAATTGATGCGGCAACTAAGAACTAATTGGATTACAAGTTTAATTTGGATGGAAAGTGGTGAAAGCAGTGGTGAAAGATACATTCGATTTAGTATCAAAATATCAACCTAATGGGGATCAGCCTGAGGCGATTCGTCAATTAGTCAAGGGAATTAATGAGGGACGAAAGGAACAAACACTTTTGGGAGCGACGGGGACAGGTAAAACATTTACAGTCTCAAACGTCATTCAACAAGTCAATAAACCTACCTTAGTTATCGCTCATAATAAAACATTAGCTGGTCAATTATATGGAGAATTTAAAGAGTTCTTCCCTAATAATGCTGTTGAATATTTTGTTAGTTATTATGATTATTACCAACCAGAAGCATATGTCCCTTCTAGTGATACGTATATTGAAAAGGAATCAAGTGTCAACGATGAAATCGATAAACTACGACATTCAGCCACAAGTTCATTAATTGAGCGACGTGATGTAATTGTTGTAGCTTCAGTTTCCTGTATTTATGGCTTGGTTAACCCTTTAGATTATAAAGAGCATGTCCTTTCAATTCGGCAAGGCGCAGAAATGGAACGCAATGAATTACTACGCCGCCTAGTCGAGATGCAATTTGAGCGCAATGATATTGATTTTCAACGAGGCCGTTTTAGAGTTCGTGGCGATGTGGTTGAAATATTTTTAGCTTCAAGGGATAGTGAAGCGATTCGTGTAGAGTTTTTTGGTGATGAAATTGAACGGATTCGTGAAATTGATGTACTAACGGGTGAGATTAAAGCAGATGTTGAGCATGTACCTATTTTTCCCGCGACTCATTTTATTGCAAATGCGGATAAGACTCGTGAAGCCGTTAATAATATTAAAGCAGAACTTGAAGCTCGTTTAAAGGTTTTACGCGGGGAAGATAAGCTAGTAGAAGCACAACGTTTAGAACAAAGAACGAACTATGATATGGAAATGATGCTAGAAATGGGCTATTGTTCTGGTATTGAAAACTATTCTAGACAAATGGATGGTCGTAAGGCTGGAGAGCCACCTTATACATTGTTAGACTTCTTTCCTGATGATTCAATGATTGTGATAGATGAGTCACATATTACGATGTCGCAAATCAGAGGAATGTACAATGGTGACCAAGCTCGTAAACAACGTTTGGTTGATTATGGATTCCGTTTACCAAGTGCATTAGATAATCGTCCATTACGTTTAGAAGAGTTTGAAGAACATGTGAATCAAATTATGTATATTTCGGCAACACCTGGTCCTTATGAACTTGAGCGAACTCCAGAAGTTGTTCAGCAAATTATTCGTCCAACTGGTTTGTTGGATCCTATTATTGAAGTTCGACCAATTCATGGTCAAATTGATGATTTGATTGGAGAGATAAATGCACGATCAGAACGAAATGAGCGTGTCTTTATTACCACACTAACTAAAAAAATGTCAGAAGACTTAACAAACTATTTGAAAGAAGTTGGGATTAAAGTTAAGTATCTCCATAGTGATATTAAGACTCTTGAACGAACCGAAATCATTCGTGATTTACGCTTAGGAGAATTTGATGTTCTGATAGGGATCAATTTATTACGTGAGGGAATCGATGTTCCCGAAGTCTCCTTAGTGGCTATTTTAGATGCAGATAAAGAAGGCTTTTTACGTAGTGAGCGTTCATTAGTTCAAACGATTGGACGAGCTGCTAGAAATTCAAACGGAAAAGTAATTATGTATGCAGATAAAATGACGGATTCAATGAAAGCTGCGATTGATGAAACGGGTCGTCGTCGGGCTACTCAAGAAGCCTACAACAAAGAACATGGGATTGTACCGCAAACGATTATTAAAGAAGTTCGTGATTTAATTTCGATTACTAAAGCTGTAGATGACTCAAATGATTACGATTCAGCTGCAGAAATGATTAATGATTTGACGCAAGCAGAGCGTAAAGAATTGATTGTGAAAATGGAAATGGAAATGCGTGCTGCTGCAAAAGAGCTTGATTTTGAAAAAGCAGCAAACTTAAGAGATATTGTCTTAGAGTTGAAAGCTAAGTAACTTTTATTCATCCACTAGAGTTGAGAAATAACTTGTACAAACATAATCCATTAAGTAGTTTGAGGGGAAACTCTCAAACTACTTTTTTTATTGTAGAATAAAATAATCATACCTTTAGAAAATCCTCTATTTTTATCTACTAGGCTAAACAGTCCACTGATGTACAACTTGATTGTGCTGAAGTTGGTCTTTTTTTGTTTTAAGGGAGAACGTATAGTTAGGGTAGTTCAAAAATAAAACGTTTTCAAAAGGAGTTTGATTAAATGGCAAAGGTTAATGAAGTAACAAGAGAATCTTGGATTTTAGCAACATTTCCAGAGTGGGGTACGTATTTAAATGAGGAAATTGAAGCAACTGTAGTTAAACCTAATACATTTGCAATGTGGTGGTTAGGATGTACAGGAATTTGGCTAAAGTCAGACAAAAGTACAAATATTTTATGTGATTTATGGTGTGGAACAGGTAAACAAAGTCATGGAAATGGAAAAATGAAAAAAGGTCATCAAATGATGCGAATGAGTGGTTGTGAAAACATGCAACCTAACTTGAGGACTCAGCCATTTGTAATCGATCCATTTGCCATTACAAATTTAGATGCTCTAGTGGTTACTCATATTCATTCAGATCATGTTGATATTAACACGGCTGCCGCTGTGTTACAAAATTGTGATGCCTCAGTGCCTTTTATAGGTCCACAAGGAGTTGTTGATATTTGGATGGAATGGGGTGTTCCAAAAGAGCGTTGTATTGTTGTAAAACCAGGGGATGTTATTAAAGTGAAAGATATTACGATTACAGCATTAGAAGCTTTTGATCGGACAGCTTTAATTACGGCTGCAGAGGATGTTGTTTTGAAAGGGCAACTGCCACAGGATATGGATGAAATTGCCGTTAATTATTTATTTGATACGTCCGGCGGTTCTTTGTATCATGCTGGAGATTCTCATTATTCAAACCAATTTGCGAAACATGGCAATCAGTATAAAATCGATGTTGCCTTAGGAGCGTATGGTGAAAACCCAAGAGGAATTACAGACAAAGTTACTTCTGTTGATATGCTGAGAATGGCGGAATCTTTAAATGCTAAAGTTGTGATACCCGTTCATTATGACATTTGGGCAAATTTTCAAGCAGATCCAAAAGAAATTTCTATGCTCTGGGAATCGAAAAAAGATCGATTACAATATGGTTTTAAACCTTATATTTGGCAAGTTGGCGGAAAGTTTGTTTATCCAGATGATAAGGATAAACGTGAATTTAATTATTATCGAGGATTTGATGATGTCTTTACTGTAGAAAACGACGTGCCATTTCCATCATTTTTATAAAATAAATTTCTATACAAAGTAAATTTGGGAGGCTGAGGAATTTTTGTCCTAGTCTCATAGAGAAGGATAAAAAGAAAAAGGAGCTGGAAAAATGGACATATTCTTACGTATCTTTGAGTGGTTCGCAAATAATATTCTACAAAAACCTGAATTTTTTATTGGTATTATTGTTTTTGTTGGATATGTACTTTTGAAAAAACCGTTATATGAATGTTTTGCAGGATTCATAAAAGCAACTGTCGGTTATATGATTTTAAATGTTGGGGCAGGTGGTCTAGTAACAACGTTTCGTCCGATTTTAGCTGGATTAAATGACCGTTTTAATCTAGATGCCGCAGTCATTGATCCTTATTTTGGGCTAAATGCAGTCAATGCAGCATTAGAAAATCTCGGCATTTCATTATCATGGACGATGATTTCACTTTTAATCGGTTTTTCGTTAAATATTGTGTTAGTTTTATTTCGAAAAATCACTAAATTGAGAACTTTGTTTATAACTGGTCATATCATGGTTCAGCAGTCAACAACGGTTACTTGGATTATTTTCTTTCTATTTCCTCAGTACCGCAATTTAACCGGGGGGATTATGGTGGGAATCCTAGTTGGGCTCTACTGGGCAGTATCCTCTAATCTAACTGTTGGGCCAACGCAACGTTTGACGGGGAATGCTGGTTTTGCCATTGGACACCAACAGATGTTTGCGGTTTGGTTAACCGATAAAGTTGCTGGTAAATTAGGTGATCCAGAAAAGAATTTGGATACAATCAAAATGCCTAAGTGGTTATCTATTTTTCATGACAATATTGTCGCTACGGGTACTTTAATGATGCTTTTTTTCGGAGTGATTATGACCATTTTAGGAGAAGATTATTTACGGGAAATTAATCCAGCTTTTACTCCAACAACTTCATTTTTAATGTATATTATTTCGCAATCCTTATTCTTTGCTGTCTATTTAGCAATTTTAATGCAAGGCGTGCGTATGTTTGTGGCGGAGTTAACCAACAGTTTCCAAGGAATTTCAAATCGCATTTTACCTGGCTCATTGCCGGCAGTTGATTGTGCAGCAACGTATAATTTTGCGCCACCTAATGCAGTTTTGTTTGGATTTATTTTTGGAGCATTAGGTCAATTTATTACAATCTTTGCTTTAATTATTTTTAAATCGCCGGTGCTGATCATTACAGGGTTTGTACCAGTATTCTTTGATAATGCAACGATTGCAGTCTTTGCAAACAAGCGTGGTGGTATCCGCGCAGCCATGATTTGTTCCTTTGTATCAGGTGTTTTACAGGTGTCCATCAGTGCTTTTGCTGTCATGTTCTTTGGGTTATATAAATACGGTGGTTGGCATGGAAATATTGATTTCGAACTGTTTTGGCCATGGGCTGGCGTTATTATGAAATATCTAGGCGTTATTGGATTTGCTTTAGTATGTGTCTTCTTTTTAGCAATTCCACAATTACAATATCGTTTTTCTAAGAATAAATCGGCCTACAACGAAGGTCTAGAGTAAACAAATAAAAATAAAGAAGCGGAGATGAGCGTATGTTAAAAGTATTAGCAGCATGTGGCAATGGAATGGGTTCAAGTATGGTCATTAAAATGAAAATTGAAAAGGCTTTAAAAGAATTAGCTGTAACGGATTATAAAGTCGATTATTGTAGTGTTGGAGAAGCGAAATCACAAGCAAATGGTTATGATATTGTTGTGGCTTCACAGCATTTGATTCATGAGCTAGACGGTCGTACGAAAGGGACTTTACTTGGTTTAGATAATTTAATGGATGATAATGAAATTAAAACCAAATTGGCTCCACTAGTTTAACGATACTTTTTTAAATCAGCTATTTAGCTAGTAAATGATACTAGATTTATAGAGAAAAGAGGACAATTATGCTTTCTTTAAAACAATCATTAATTGAGAATCAATCAATAAAATTAGGTGAATCTGCTGAAACATGGCAGGAAGCAATTGCTGTGGCTGCGGCGCCTTTAATTGCTAGTGGTGCAGTTGAACGAGATTATCCAACTGCCATCATTGCTTCAACAGAAAAGTTTGGTCCTTATTATATTTTAATGCCGGGTATGGCCATGCCTCATGCTAGACCAGAAGATGGAGTAAAGCGGGATGCCTTTAGTTTAGTTGTTTTGAAAAATCCAGTTGTTTTTTCGGATGGGAAAGAAGTTTCAGTACTCATTACATTGGCAGCAACTTCTAGTGATATTCATACAGGCATTGCTATTCCACAAATTGTAGCTGTTTTTGAATTACCCAATATTATTCAACGTTTAGAACAAGCATCAGATGTTAATGAGGTATTAACTATTATTGATGAGGCGGATATGAGCGCCTACTTAAATGAATAGAAAGAGGGATAAAATCAATGGGAAGACCTAATTTACAAATTGCTTTAGATAATTCTAGTTTGAGTTCAGCTTTACAATCCATTTCTTTAGCAGGTCCAATTGTCGATATTGTCGAGGCAGGTACGATACTTTGCCTTCAATCAGGAATGGAAGCTGTCCGTTGTTTACGAGCTTTATATCCTGATAAATTGATTGTGGCAGATACAAAATGTGCAGATGCTGGAGGGACGGTTGCTAAGAATTGTAGCGATGCGGGAGCAGATTGGATGACAGTTATTTGTTGTGCCACACTTGCTACGATGGAAGCGGCAATGAAAGAAGTCAAAGAATTACAAGTTGAATTGTATGGCGATTGGACATTTGAACAAGCAAAAGATTGGTACAGAATTGGAATTAGACAAGTCATCTATCATCAAAGTCGTGATGCCTTATTGGCCGGGGATACATGGGGTGAAAAAGATTTAGAAAAATTGCGCCGATTAATCGATATGGGTTTTAAGGTATCTGTAACGGGAGGCTTAACAAAAGAGTCGTTGCTCTTATTTAAAGAATTAGATGTCTATACTTTTATTACTGGTCGCGGTATTACAGCAGCACCTGATCCAGCTCTAGCTGCAAGTGAATTTAAGGCGGAAATTAAACGAATATGGGGGTGATTTAATGAATACTTTAGGTATTTATGAAAAAGCCCTACCTAAAAATATCAGTTGGGAAGAGCGACTACAACTGGCGAAGTCATTAGGTTTTGATTTTGTGGAAATGTCAATTGATGAAACGGATGAACGATTAGCTAGGCTAGATTGGTCAAAAAATAGTCGGAATGAAGTCAGCCAAGCAATTGTTAAAACTGGGGTTACGATTCAATCACTATGCTTAAGTGGACATAGACGTTACCCGTTAGGTTCTGTTGATCCCGTTATTCGTGGAAAAGGGCTGGAGATTATGGCAAAAGCAATTGATTTAGCCTCTGATTTAGGTATTCGAGTCATTCAATTAGCTGGTTATGATGTCTATTATGAGAAAAAATCAGTAGCAACACGAAGTTTTTTTATTGAAAATTTAGAAAAATCAGTTGCTTTAGCTGCTAGAAAGCAAATAACCTTAGCAATTGAAATAATGGATGATTCTTTTATGTCATCTATCACCAAATACAAACGTATCAAAAAACAAATTCCTTCACCGTGGCTACAAGTCTATCCTGATTTAGGTAATTTATCGGCATGGCCGGAAAATGATCCTGGTTATGAACTGGAACTTGGTAAGGGAGCCATCGTTGCCACTCATTTAAAAGATACGCTAGCTGTTACGGATAATTTTTCAGGGAAATTTAAAGGCGTTCCTTTTGGCGAAGGATGCGTTGATTTCTTGGGATGCCTTAAGACAATGAAGTCTTTTTCTTATAATGGACCCTTTTTAATTGAAATGTGGTCCGAAGAGAGTTCGGATTTTAAGGAGGAAATCAAGGTTGCTAAGGCTTTTCTACTGCCAATATTAAAGGAGGCGGGTTTTAATTATGAATACTAAAGCTAAAATTATTAAAGAAATGCAAAAAAATGTTTATGAAGCCAATCTATTTTTACCCAAAGCCGGGTTAGTTAAATTAACGTGGGGGAATGTGAGTCAGATTAATCGCGAATTAGGACTGATTGTGATTAAACCAAGTGGTGTACCGTATGAAAAAATGCAAGAAGCGGACATGGTTGTAACTGATTTAAGTGGTAAGGTTTTACAAGGCGAGTTAAACCCCTCTTCTGATTTACCGACTCATTGTGTCTTGTATCAAAAGTTTCCAGAAATTGGATCGGTAGTTCATACTCATTCGAAATGGGCTGTTTGCTGGGCACAAGCAGGTCGAGGAATTTCGGCCTATGGAACGACCCATGCAGATACTTTTTACGGTACGGTACCTTGTACCCGAGAGTTAACACAAACAGAAGTTGAAGTGGATTATGAGGTTGAAACAGGTAAGGTAATTGTTGAAACTTTTAATGAAAAAAAATTAGATCCTTTAGCTATTCCTGCTGTTATTGTAAAAGGTCATGGTCCTTTTACTTGGGGAGATACTCCTCAAAAAGCTGTTGAAAATAGTTTGATTTTAGAAGAAGTAGCCGAAATGGCTCTACATTCAGAAGAATTAGCTTCAGCCACTGAGTGTTTATTGCCAGGTTATTTGTTAGATAAACATTATTTTAGAAAGCATGGATCAGCTGCTTATTATGGTCAATTTTAGCTATTTAAGCAACTAGTTGTTTTTGGTAAACTGAGGTAAGAGATAAAGTTTATTTATCTCTTACCTTTTTGATAAGGATATTGATAAGTATCAAGATGGTCAAGCTTAAAAATAGTCTATGAATTAGGCTAGTTCCATCAGTTTAAAAAAGCAGATAGGGGCGGATAAACATGCAATTTGATTCAAAGTTTAACCAGTTTTTAAAGATCCTAGTAAAGCAAAAAGAGATTAGTGGGATTACAGCTTTAGCTAATCGCTCTGGTTTATCAAGGCGAATGATTTATTATTACATTGAAAAACTAAATGAACTTCTTCTGGTTCTTGATAGTCCGATACTTGAAAAACAAGCACGGGGAGTTTTACAAGTAAGTAGTCAGCAGCAAAGAAAAATTAAGGAGTGGTTAAAAAATCAAAAAAAACAAGACTTTATTTTAACCATTAATGAACGGCGTGTGATTGTGACAGTACTGATTTTAATTGAGAATCAAAAATGGCAATTAAATCATTTTCAAGAGTTGTTTTTAGTCTCAAGAAATACAATTTTAAAGGATATTCAGTGGGTTAAGGAACATTTTGCTGTTTCAGAAATCCAATTAAAAAGTACAAAAGCAAAAGGCTATCATATTATTGTAGATGAATTAGAGCGAAGACAACTGATTTATCAACAGCTATATTTAATTGAAACAGGACAAAAAGAAGCTTGTTTTGATTTTTTATTAGGAGCATTAGGCTATGAAAATCTAGAAATTTTAAAGGAAACGATTATTGAGCCAATAAAAAAACTTATTGAAAAGACGAAGGGATCATTAGGAAAAGAGTTAGCTGCACAAGATATTCATATCTTATCCAAATTAATTTTTATTTTGAAAGATAGAAATACTAAAAATTGCATTCCAAAATGGACAGATGGAGAAGAGTTTCTAATTAAAGAACGTTTAGAATATCAAGTTGCTAAAAAGCTGTTAGTTAAAATTGAATTAATAATTAAAATCAACTATCTTGAGGAAGAAGCTTTATACTATGGTATGTTGTTATTGTGTATTGAAAAGAACACAGATGCTCATTTTAGAAGCAACCCTTTTGAAAATTTAATTTATTTAACAGAAAATCTCGTGACCTTATTTGAACAAATAGTGGGATTGTATTTTCATGATCGAGAAAATTTAATAAAAAAAATCCAAACACATTTAAAAGTTCTTTATTACCGGCATGTATTTGATATGCAAATGCCTAGTTATGGACTAGATAATGTTTCTACTTATTATCAAAAAGCTTTTCGATTAACCGAAAAAGTCAGTAATTTAATGAAGTCTGATGTGGTTTTTCAACATAGCTTTCCAGATGGTTTTTCAAAAGAAGAGTTAGCTGAAGTTGCTCTATATTTTGAAGAAGCCATTTTAAAGGAACAAACCAAGCAATATGTTCCCCAATTAATTATTGTTTCTGATTTTCCTGATGTACTGAATTCCTTATTGGAAAACCATTTGCGTCAATTGCTTCCTAATGTGTCTATTGTAGGCATTTTAAAATCAGATAATGCCCATTTTTATTCGGGAAAAGTCGATTATTGTATTTCGACAAATACGAACTATGTGCATAATCAAGGTGAAACCGTTATTGTATCTGTAATTTTAACGAAAGAAGAAAAAATACGCATCAAAAAAATTGAACAATCCCATGGTCGCTATTTAAAAATGCGAGATAAAATTAAACAGTTAATGAATGATTACCAGTATTTAACGAATCAAGAGGATTTTATTGCAGAGTTGTCTCACGTGTTGGAACAATCAGAAAAAAACAGTGTAGAAACACAACATATTGAGTTGATTGATTTCTTAAAGAATCCTTTTTTTTGCTGTATTAAGCAAGAAGTCGGCTCATTAACTGAAATGATGTCTTGGCTTTCTGGGCCTTTAATCGAAGAAAAATATATTCAACCAACGTATACACAACAAGTTTTAAAGGAATTAAAGGAAGAAAGGTTTATTTTTTTATACCCTAAAGTGCTATTGGTTCACACTGATTACCGCTTTGGATCGATGAAACAAGGCTGTAGCTTTCTCTATTTGAAGACACCGTTTGTATTGAGTACTAATGAGCAAGTCCAATTTGTCCTATTTTTAGCAACGGAAGAAAACATGGGACATGTGCCTTTGTTGTTTGAATTAGATCATTTATTACAAGGTTCTTTTTTGCGCCAGTTAAAAGAAAAAAACTCGTTTAAGGAGGCAATAGCAAGTATAGATTGGTAGTTGAAAAGAGCACGTGAAATGATGTGCAGTAAAAATAGCAACGGAAGAAAGATAACGGACAAAATTCCTTTGACAATTAGGCTAAAAGAGCATAAAATCTGCTTGCTTTTTTAATGATTATCGTGTAAAGTTTAGGTTGTGCAAAGCACATGACCCTTACTTGGTTCTTCGAGTCACCAACGAACTACTCAGTAAGTGGCAAATCTAATAGGAAGAGGTGTTTAGAAATGGCAATTTCTAAAGAAGACAAAAACGTAATCATGAAACAATATGCAACTCACGAAGGAGATACTGGTTCTCCAGAAGTACAAATTGCTGTATTAACTGCAGAAATCAATCACTTAAATGAGCATGCACGTGTTCACAAAAAAGATCATCATTCATACCGTGGATTAATGAAAAAAATTGGTCACCGTCGTAACTTATTAGCTTATCTACGTAACAAAGATGTAGCTCGTTACCGTGAATTAATTCAAAGCCTAGGCTTACGTCGTTAATCTCGTATGCTGAAGTTGAAGCGAGGTTCATAAGAATCTCGCTTCATTTTGTATGTAAGTAAAAATAGAGAAGCTAATTTCAATCACTCAATTCCAATATCCTACTATGCAAATGTAAGACGTTCCCATTCACTGTTTACATTTGTTTAGTAGCTCGTGTGTATTGTGAGGAAATAAATTAGTAATCTTTAAAAACAAAGGAGACATGTAAAAAATGACAGAAAAACAAATTTTTACAAAAGAATGGGCTGGCCGGACATTAACAATTGAAACTGGACAATTAGCAAAACAAGCCAATGGTGCTGTTTTAGTTCGTTATGGTGATACCGTTGTTTTAACTGCTGCCGTAGCAAGTAAAAAAGCAAAAGATGTAGATTTCTTTCCATTGACTGTAAATTACGATGAAAAAATGTATGCTGTTGGGAAAATACCTGGTGGATTTATTAAACGTGAAGCTCGTCCAAGTGAACGTGCAACCTTAACAGCTCGTTTAATTGACCGCCCAATTCGTCCTATGTTCGCTGAAGGTTTCCGTAATGAAGTTCAAATTACAAATACGGTTATGTCTGTTGAGCAAGACTGTTCACCAGAATTTTCAGCAATGTTTGGTTCCTCACTTTCATTAGCTATTTCTGATATTCCTTTCAATGGACCAATTGCTGGTGTTGATGTTGGACGTATCAATGGTGAGTATGTCATCAATCCAACGATTGAACAAAACGAACTGTCTGATATTCATTTAACTGTAGCTGGAACGAAAGACGCAATTAACATGGTTGAAAGTGGCGCTAAAGAAGTGTCAGAAGAAGATATGTTAGGTGCTTTAATTTTTGGACACAATGCAATTAAAGAATTAGTCGCATTCCAAGAAGAAATTCAAGCAGCAGTTGGTAAAGAAAAAATGGAAATTCAATTATTACAAATTGATGCTGAATTAGAAAAAGAAGTTAACGATAGCTACCAAGCAAAAATGGTTGAAGCGATTCAAACAGAAGAAAAATTAGCCCGTGAAGAAAACATTGAAGAAGTAAAAGATGTAGCAATTGCCTTTTTTGCTGAAAAATATGCTGATCATGATGAAGCAGCTCGTATTCAAAAAGAAATCAAACAAATTGTTGAAGATATGGAAAAAAATGAAGTTCGTCGTTTAATTACGGTAGATAAAATTCGTCCAGATGGTCGTAAAGTAGACGAAATTCGTCATTTATCATCTGAAACGGGTATCCTACCACGTACACACGGTTCAGGATTATTTACTCGTGGTCAAACACAAGCTTTATCTATAGCAACTCTAGCGCCACTTGGCGAACATCAAATTATTGATGGACTAGGACTTGAAGATAGCAAACGATTCATTCACCATTACAATTTCCCACAATATTCTGTTGGAAGTACTGGACCAAGCCGTGGACCAGGTCGTCGTGAAATTGGACATGGAGCTTTAGGAGAGCGTGCGCTTTCAGAAGTTATCCCTTCAGAAGAGGATTTCCCGTATACAATTCGTTTAGTAGCAGAAGTTTTAGAATCAAATGGTTCTTCTTCTCAAGCAAGTATCTGTGCCGGAACGTTAGCTTTAATGGATGCTGGTGTACCAATCAAAGCTCCAGTAGCGGGGATTGCGATGGGTCTAGTTAAAAATGAAGATAACTACACTGTGTTAACAGATATTCAAGGTCTAGAAGATCATTTAGGTGATATGGACTTTAAAGTTGCTGGAACAAAAGACGGAATTACAGCCTTGCAAATGGATATTAAAATTGATGGAATTACGCAACAAATTCTAGAAGAAGCTCTAACTCAAGCTAAAAAAGCTCGTTTAGAAATTTTAGAAGAGTTAGTTTCAACAATTGCGGAACCTCGTCAAGAATTAAGCCCATATGCGCCTAAGATTGAAATGATTAAAATTAATCCAGATAAGATCAAAGTGGTTATTGGACGTGGTGGCGATCAAATCAATGCGATTATTGAAGAAACTGGCGTTAAAATTGATATTGATCAAGAAGGTAATGTAAGTATTGCATCTACTGAAGCTGATATGATTAAGAAAGCTAAAACAATTATTGAAGAGTTAACTAGAGAAATCAAAGTTGGCGAAATCTTTGATGGTACTGTAAAACGTATTGAAAAATTTGGTGCTTTTATTGAAATCATAAAAGGTAAAGATGGTTTAGTTCATATTTCTGAATTAGCAAATGAGCGCGTTGGAAAAGTTGAAGATATTCTAGCATTAGGCGATAAAGTAATGGTTAAAGTTACTGAAATTGATAATCAAGGAAGAATTAACTTATCACGTAAAGCTTTGCTTAAAGAAGAAGAAGCTAAAAAATAAATTATATTGAAGTGAGCAACTTGAAGGTTTTCCTTTAAGTTGCTTTTGTCATGGTTCTTGTTGCTTTAGCAACTTAGAAACATGATACACATCCATCAAAGATGGACTGTGTTCCTTTTTTTATGCATCGACTAAAAGGGGACGATCTAATCCGAAAATTTTGGTTTGCTGTGGTTTGGTAAATTCATTTTCATGTAATTGATTAATTAAGCTTAAAAAAACGGAAATTCCAATTAGGAATTTCCGTTTTTTTTTATTATTAGATATAACCATTTAGTCCACGGATTGAAATTTCGCCAGCAAGCAAAGGTGTAGACTCAGTATCACCCTTAAATTTAACAATCAGTTGTCCTGCACTATCAATCGTAATCGCTTGTGCTTGCCTCGTTTCTTTAGAGCTGATAACGTGGATATCTTTTCCGATGACAGCCGAATGTTCACGACAAATAGTTAGAAATTTTTCCGTCGAACCTGTTTCAATAAATTCTTGATAGAGATGTTCAAATTGATTTAAAAATGCACTAATTAATTGATTGGGATAAATTTTCTGTCCAAGCTGCAAAGCAAAGGATGTAGCTTTTTTTTGTAATTCATCAGAAAAATCAGTTATGTCTAAATTAGTATTTATGCCGATTCCAACAACTACATAATGAATTTCTGTTAATTCGGCGCTCATCTCAGTTAAAATACCACAAAGTTTTTGCCCATTAACTACAATGTCATTTGGCCATTTAATCTTAACTGGTAAGATAGGTTCACTTGCTAAGACAAAGGCAGCTGCAACTATCTGTGTGATGAGGCTTGCATTTGTTGGAGAAATTGATGGGGTTAACGTGATTGACAAGGCAACTGATTTACCTTTCGTAGAGTTCCAGGTTCGTCCTAATCGTCCACGCGCCCCGATTTGTTCTTCTGCAATTAAGACATTTCCATCAATTGGTGTTACGTCAGCCAACTGCTTGGCTACTGTATTTGTTGAAGAAATAGTTGGTAGAACGGTTAGATGTTTCCCAATAAATTTGGTATTTAATTGAGCCGAGATTGCTACTTTACTAACTGGAGGTTGAGTAAAATAGTAACCACTTTTCCCTTGGGAATGGATATCATAGCCTTCTTCTTTTAAACTTTGAATGGCTTTCCAAACGGCAGTTCTTGAAATTGTTAGTTTGTCACAAATTAATTGCCCAGAGATGGGCTCTGGATAGGCTTCTTGAATAAAGGCTAAGACCTTTTCTTTAGTCGTTGTCATAGTTAGAAAATTCCTTTCAATTCAAACATGTATGATTTTATTATAGCAGAAAAAGCACTGAAAAAAATTTCTTTAGATAAAAACTACGTACAAAGTCATCTTGTGGTATGCTTAATAAAGAATGCTTGAGCCAACTCCTCGAGAAAAAGATAAAAATTTGAAGTGTCAAAAAACGCCACATCAATTTTTGCTATTTTCTTGCCGGAGCTAATCGGCTCAACGAGCTTTTTATTAGAAAGTAAGGGAGACAAGAAAATATGATTAAACTAATTGCTATTGATATTGATGGAACACTTTTAAACAGCCAACATAGATTAACACAAAAGGTCATAGATACCATTAAACGCGCTAAAGCACAGGGTGTCAAAATTGTTTTATGTACTGGAAGACCGATTGTGGGAATTCTACCATACTTAGAGAAGCTAGACTTGTTGGATTCTACTGATATTGCTATTACTCAAAATGGGGCGTTGGTGCAAGAAACGGCGAGTAAAAAAGTTTTATCTCATTTGACGATTGAGTTGGAGCAATTGAAAGAAATAGAGAAGTTTTCTAAAACACAGAAGGCACAACTAACTTTCTTTGATGATAAAAAAATGTATACGCTACATCCAGAACCAAACAAGCTGCTTTTTGATGATGCAAAATTATTGCATACAGAGCTGACTGTGATTGATAAGAAAGATCTTTCATCAGACATGCTCCTAACAAAAGCGATGTTTTTAGGCGATTCCACTGAAATTGATCAATTACTTTTAGATTTACCGCCGTCATTTTACGATGAATTTTATTGCGTACGGAGTGTTTCGTATAATTTTGAATTTTTAAATCGAGGAGCGAGTAAAGGGGAAGCTTTAAAAGTATTGGCGGAGTCATTGAATTTAAAACCTGAGAATGTAATGGCAATTGGAGATGCTGAAAATGATCGCAGTATGTTGGAGTATGCTGGATCAGCAGTCGTTATGGAGAATGCTTTGTTAGAGATTCAGGCTTTAGCTACTTTTGTTACAAAATCAAATGACAACGATGGTGTTGCATTTGCGATTGAAGAATTAGTGTTGACCAAATAAAAGAAGAGGTTGGGATTTTCCCAACCTCTTCTTTTATAGTTTGAAGCCATTTTAAAAGTAATTCACTGACTTCGCTTTGTTGTTTTTTATCAGAAATACTGGCTTTATTATCTCCTTTTTGAGGACCATAGCTACCAAATCCTGCATGATTTCCCCCATCAATTACTTGGAAATCGGTTTTAGCGGGTAATAATTTTTGGCTAGAGTGATAGCTTTCCCAGTTTAACACACCATCTTTAGAGCCAGTAATGGATAAGACTGGTAGTTCTGTTGCGTTTAAGGCTCCTTTTTCATCGGGATAACTGGCTAAAAAGAAAACACCTTTTAAATTATCAGAAGTTTGCTTTTTAGCAAAACGGCTAGCCATCACACCACCTAATGAATGTCCGCCAATCACATACGAGTCGATTGCATACTTGTCAATGATTTTTTCAGCTTTATTTGCTCCTAGGACGGCCATATTAAAGGGTTGGTGGATTAAATAGGTTTCGTAACCAGCCTTAGCCAATTGATGAGCCCAGATACTGTAACTTGTTTCATCAACTAGAGCTCCTTGATAAAATAAAACAGCAGGATTATCTGTCTTTTTTTGGGGTGTGAAGATTAAAGCATCTTTTGTACGAGTAACTTTAACATTTTCACTGGTTTTTGCTGCTGCTAAAGCTTCATCGCTAGGCGAGTACGTTTTATTTTGGATTACTAGCAAACCGATTAAAGCTAAACTAATCAGTGTCAATATAATTATTAGGCTGATTTTGTATCTACGTTTCATTTGTTTTCTCCTTTTTGATTTTATTTCATTAGAAAATAGAAGATAATCTATTCAATTAATATTAACATAAAAAGTGAAGTTTGGTAGGATTTATGCTGATTCTATGGTAAAATATTAAATGGTAACTTTTTATTCTTAAAATGTTTCTTTGAGTTGGTACTAGAGTCAATAAGTTGGAGTCAAGGTAGCGTTTATTGTAGCTCAATAGTGAATTTAATCAGCAAACTTTCCTTCATTCGAACGAAATGAGAAATAGCTACTAAATACAAATAAAAAGTGAAAACACGAGTAAATAAAAATAATGAATTAAATTAAAGGGGCTGTATGTATGAGTGGTTATCAAGTAGCAGTTGTAGGGGCAACGGGTGCTGTAGGTACAAAAATGTTAGAAATGTTAGCAGAAGCAGATTTTCCAATTGCAGGAGTTAAATTATTAGCTTCAAAACGTTCTGCAGGGAAAGTATTACTATTTAAAGACCAAGAATTAGTGATTGAAGAAACAACTGCTGAATCATTTGAAGGCATTGATATTGCGTTATTTAGTGCAGGAGGATCTGTTTCAAAAGAGTTTGCTCCAGAAGCTGTCAAACGCGGCGCTGTTGTGATTGACAATACAAGTGCTTTTAGAATGGATTTAAATGTACCTCTAGTCGTTCCGCAAGTGAATGAATTAGCTCTAAAAGAGCATCAAGGTATTATTGCCAATCCAAACTGTTCAACAATCCAAATGATGGTTGCTTTAGAGCCTGTCCGTAAAGCTTATGGATTAAGCAGAATTATTGTTTCGACTTATCAAGCAGTTAGTGGTGCGGGAGTATCTGCGATCAATGAATTAAAAGAACAATCGCAAAAAATGCTAAACGACGAACCTGTTGAAGCACATATTTTACCTTGCGGTGGCGATAAAAAACATTTTCCAATTGCTTTTAACGCTTTGCCGCAAATAGATGTTTTTAGTGACGCTGGTTACACCTATGAGGAATGGAAAATGATGAATGAAACGAAGAAAATTATGGCAGATGAAACAATCAAAGTTGCTGCAACTTGTGTTCGTATTCCTGTTGTATCAGGTCATTCAGAATCTATCTACTTTGAAGTGAAGGATGAACTAGCAACTGTTTTTGGTATTCAAAATGAACTAGAAAAAGCTCCAGGAGTAGTGTTGCAAGATGATCCAGCAACACAGTTGTATCCAACAGCCTTAACATCTGTTGGGAAAAAAGAAACATTTGTTGGACGGGTTCGTAAAGATTTAGATGATGACTTAGGTTTCCATATGTGGGTTGTATCAGACAATTTACTAAAAGGTGCAGCTTGGAATTCAATTGAAATAGCGGAAAGTTTACATCGCTTAGATTTAGTGCGAGTACCTAAATAAAAATAGATTCATAAATGCGAGAGGATGATTGTTTTTGGAAATTGCAACAGCACAAATTATGACGGCAATGGTCACCCCTTTTAACGAAAATGGCCAAGTTGATTTTGCTAAAACAGCCACATTAATCGAATACTTGTTAGCTAATGGAACTGAAGGATTGATTGTTGGAGGAACAACAGGTGAATCTCCAACATTAAGTCATTCTGAAAAGCTTGAACTGTACAAAAAGACAGTTGAAATTGTTCATGGTCGAGTGCCAATTATTGCTGGAACAGGTTCATTTAACACAGCAGAAACCATTGCCTTTACAAAAGAAGTTGCAGAAATTGCTGGAATTGATGCTGCTTTGGTAGTAGCGCCTTACTATAATCGCCCTAATCAAGAAGGCTTGTATCAACATTTTAAAGCTGTAGCTAAAGCAAGTCCGCTTCCAATTATGATTTATAATGTCTCTGCTAGAACAGGGGTCAATGTTGAAGTTCAAACAACGTTGCGTCTATCCTTACTAGAAAATGTGATTGGCATTAAAGAGTGTGCAGGTTTGGAAGCGATGAGTGCCATTATTGAAGGAAGTGAGCCAGACTTTTTAGTTTATACCGGCGAGGATCATCTTGCTTTTCCAACAAAATGTATGGGTGGTGCAGGAGTTATTTCTGTTGCTAGTCATGTTGTAGGAAATGAGATGTCAGAGATGTATCGACTTTTAGATAACGGCTTATTAGCTGATGCTGCACGTATTTATCGTATGTTGTTACCGAAGATGAGTATCGTTTTTAGTGTTCCATCTCCAGCGCCAGTAAAAGCTGTCTTAAATCAGCAAGGAATCTCTGTTGGCGGTGTACGTTTACCGTTAGTAGAATGTACAAAAGAAGAAGAAATGACTATTTTTAATCGTTTAGAAATAAATAGATAAGCAAGAGAAATAATATTTTAGAGGTGAAGAAATGAGCGACATCAAAATTATCCCGCTTGGCGGTGTACGTGAGAATGGAAAAAATATGTACATTGTCGAAGTGGAAGAAGAAATATTTGTCTTAGATTGTGGTCTCATGTATCCTGAAAATGAGTTGTTAGGAATAGACGTTGTCATTCCTGATTTTAGTTATTTAGAAGCTAATGCAGACCGTGTGACAGGAGTATTTTTAACTCACGGCCATGCAGATGCTATCGGAGCATTACCGTACTTTTTACAAAAATTCAATGTTCCAGTATTTGGAACAGAGTTAACCATTGCATTAGCAAAACTTTTTGTGAATAAGGACAATTTAGTCAAAGGCTTTAAAGATTATCATGTCATTGATGACAAGACGGAGATTGATTTCGGAAATGCAGTTGTGAGTTTCTTTAAAACAACGCATACTATTCCTGATTCAGTCGGAATTGCACTTAAAACTTCAGAAGGCACAATTGTTTATACAGGAGATTTTAAGTTTGATCAAAGCGCAACACCGATGTATCAGTCTAATTTTGGTAAAATCAGTGATATTGGCGAAGGGAATGTCTTAGCTTTATTAAGTGATTCAGCTGAAGCAGAAGGATCTGTTGAGAATGCGAGCGATTTAAAAATTGCTGGTGAAGTCTTAGATACATTTAGAAATACAGACGGTCGGATTATTGTGGCATGTATCGCTAGTAATATTATGCGTGTACAGCAAGTATTGGATGCTGCTCACAAATCAAACCGCAAAATTTTTATTACAGGTAGAGATTTAGAAGAAATTGTCAAAACAGCTATGACATTAAATAAAATCCAATTACCAAGTGAAGAGTTAATTGTTTCTGTTAAAGAGATTGATAAATACCCAGATGATGAAATTGTGGTATTAGAAACAGGTAATCTAGGTGAACCAATTCAAAGCTTACAAAAAATGGCTATTGGCAAACATCGTCAAGTCAACATTAAAGAAGGGGATTTAGTTTATATTACAACGACAACCTCTACAGCAATGGAGACGACTGTGGCTAAAACAGAAGATATGATTTACCGAGCTGGTGGAACAGTTAAACAAATTTCAACCAATTTGAAAGCTTCTGGTCATGGAACAGCAAAAGATTTACAACTAATGATTAATTTATTAAAACCAACTTACTTTATTCCGGTTCAAGGAGAATATCGTCGTTTGGCAGCCCATGCTGATTTGGCACATGAAGTGGGTATTCCTCGTAAAAACATTTTTATCCCTGGCAAAGGGGACGTAATGGAGTATACAAAAGGTAGAATGCGCATGGCTGGTCAAGTTGAAGCTGGTAACACGATGATTGATGGAATTGGTGTGGGGGATATTGGAAATATTGTTTTACGTGATCGTAAGCTCTTGTCTGAGGATGGAATCTTCGTAGCAGTGGTTACAATCAGCCGTAAGCAAGGTAAAATCATTTCTGGTCCAGATATTACTACAAGAGGTTTTGTCTACGTTAGAGCCAACGAGGACTTGATTAAAGAAAGCAATGAAATTGTTAAAAAAGTCGTTGAAGATAACTTGAGTCGTAAAGAATTTGAATGGAGTCGCTTGAAACAAGAAATTCGTGAGTCTTTAAGCAAATATCTCTTTGAAAAAACTCGTCGACGTCCAGTGATTTTACCAATCATTATGGAAAGTAGCTATCGCAATACAAAACGAAATAAAGAAAGCTAATAAAAAAAAGTAGTAAGATTTCTTCTCGATGAGGAGGAATCTTACTACTTTTTACTTATTTCAAATCTTCAATTGAGTTGATGTTTTCCATATATGTTGGTACAACAAGCCCAAGCTTAGCGCCTTCAAGATTAATACCTAAATCTTCAATATCATCTTTATAGTCTTCATAAAAAATTCCAGCTGTGTTTGGTAACCAAGCAGCAACCATAGCATCAGCCGCATTTGTGGCAACAGATGCCCACATTGGTTGAATTTCCATTGCTTGAACAGTTGTGTCATACCCAACTTCATTTAAAGCCAAAGCAACCACATTAGTTGAAGCAATTTCTGAATCCCACGCAACATACGTCAATTTAATTGGATTTCCATCGACTTTTTTAAGATCTTTTGTCCATTCTTCCAATTTTTCTGGATTGGCTTTTAACCAATCAGCAGCAGCTTTTTCAGGATCAACGCCTTCATTGACTTGTAGCATGACATCAGCCATTTCTTCAGGAGTCCAATAAAAACGATCAAGGACTTCATAAGCCGTTGGTTCATCTTTTTTCAAATCCTTACGAACAATTGTATGAATATTCTCAGCCTTACCGAAAGAACCTTTTGGATCTTCTAAGAATTTTAAATCAAATTTTGTAAACATCCAATGAGGCGTCCAACCTGTTACAACGATTGGACGTTTATCTTTAATTGCTTTTGCTAAAGTACTAGTCATTGCTGCAGTTGAACTAGGTTGAAGTTGCCAATTATTTTTATCTAGTTGATAGTCACTAATAGCTTTTTCAGTACTAGACATAATCCCAGCACCTGCATCAATCCCAGTAATTGTATAATTTATTTGTTCTCCTACTGGCTTTTTAGCATCATACGGAGATAAAACAGACGCACAACTTGCTAAAAAGAAAGGGAAGATCATTAGTAGGAGCAATGTTTTAATTTTTTTCATTCTGATTCTCCTTAGTATAGATTGTCTCTATTTACTACGTTTATCTTTTGTAAATGCTTGAGTAATACGGTCTAAAATAATGGCTAAAATAACAATTGCTAAACCAGCAGCAAATCCGTTACCAGCATCATTTCGTCCAACAGCAAAGTAAACTTTTGTTCCTAAGCCCATGGTTCCAATCATTGAAGCAATAACAACCATAGATAATGAAAGCATCATACTTTGGTTAATTCCTGCCATAATGGTGGATTTAGCTAATGGCAACTCAACTTTGAACAATTTTTGCCAAGCTGTTGATCCAAAAGAATCAGCGGCTTCGTCTAGTTCAGTTGGTACTTCACGAATACCTAAATTGGTCATTCGAACAGTTGGAGGCATTGAGAAGATAACAGATGCAACAACCCCAGGAACCATACCGATTCCGAAAAATGCTACAGCAGGGATTAAATACACAAATGCTGGCATTGTTTGCATGAAATCTAAAATAGGACGAATAATTTTTTCAGCCCAACGGCTTTTAGACATCCAAATGCCTAGTGGAACTCCAATAATTAAAGCGATAAAGCTACTAGTTAAGACTAATGTTAATGTTTGAGTCATATCACGCCAAAAACCTAAGTTCCAAATAAACAATAAACCTAGCAAGCTAAAACTAACAAGACCCCATTTTTTTCCATTTCGATTGACATAGTAAACACCTAAAACAACGACTACTATGAAAAGCCAAATTGGTAAGATATCAAAGATCCATTGGAAAGCTCCAGCAATACTGGCGATAATAATAGAAATAAAATTGAAGAAACCTTCAAATTGAGTTAAACTTTCAACCAATTGATCAATCCAATTGGCAATTGGTAATGTTGGGATATTATCCATGTTGCTCCACCTCGTTTCCTGCTAATGCAGCTAATACAGAACCACGAATAATAATTCCTCGTAGCTTTTTATTTTCAACTACAGCAATTGGAACGTTCATAGTTGAAACTGTGTCAAGTAAGTCACTAATGGCCACATCTGGCTCAGTTGTAGCGACATCGTTATGAATAATACCTTCTAAAGAATTTTTCTGTTCTTGAATCGCAGCTAAAACTTCATTAGCATGGACTATTCCGATTAATTCTCCATGACGGTTTACCACAAACAGACTAGAAAGATTTTCATCACGCATTCGTTTTAAGGCTACCCGAGGTCCGCTCTTTTCAAGAGAGACTGTTGTCGGTTCAATCATGACATTAGCCGCAGTTAAGACTTTAGAACGGTCAACGTCCTCAATGAATTTTTCAACATAGTCATTTTCAGGAGTCGTCAAAATTTCTTCTGGCGTTCCAGATTGAACAACTGCTCCGTCACGCATAATCATAATTCGATCACCGATGCGTAAAGCTTCGTTTAAATCATGTGTAATAAAAATGATGGTTTTTTGAACACTGCTTTGCAAATCTAACAACTGATTTTGCATATCTTTACGATTTAAGGGATCTAATGCTGAAAAAGCTTCATCCATTAAAAGAATATCAGGGTTATTAGCTAATGCCCGAGCTAGTCCAACACGTTGTTGCATCCCGCCAGATAATTGATCAGGATATTGGTCTCCGTATCCATTTAAGCCAACTAAATCCAAAGCTTCATTGGCTTTCAAGGCACGCTCTTCTTTTTCAACCCGTTGAATTTCAAGACCATATTCAGCATTTTGTAAAATAGTCCGATTAGGAAAGAGTCCAAAGTTTTGAAAAACCATACTCATACTTTTACGACGTGTTTCACGTAATGTTTTTTTATCCATCTTAACTAAGTCTTGATCATCTAAAAATATATCTCCAGAAGTTGGTTCAATTAAACGATTAAGCAATCGGATTAATGTAGATTTACCACTACCCGAAAGTCCCATAATAACAAAAATTTCTCCTTCTTCAACAGAAAAACTAACATTATCAACCCCAATGGTTGCTCCAGTTTCTTTTAGAATTTCTTTTTTCGACTTATTGTCTTTTAGCATTGCTAAAGCTTTGGCACTTTTTTTACCAAAGACTTTTGTTAAATTTTCGACTCTAATCTTCGACAAATTAAAATCCTCCTTTGTTATTTTTGTTGACTACGAGCTTGATTTAGCTCAAAGCAAACATTGTTTTTACTCCCTAGTCGATACGAACAAAATAAAATGATTTTTCAATCAGCCATAAACAAATTTTGAGTATGGAAATTTAAAATGATTATTCTTATTTTATTATTTCGCTAGAAAATAAAGTGTGATTTTACATAAAAAAATACCCGTTCCAAAAGGCATGGTTACTATTCTAACATTAATTTAGGTAAAATGAAAATAAATTTGCTTTCAAAAAAAATGAATAACAGCGCTATTCATTGCTATGATAGGCTCAATAAGAGATTTAAAAAAATTTAATAAAAACTAAGATATCGCTTACTTTTTGACAATTTAAATGCAAAGAGTATCTGTTAAAAAATCAATCTGATTGAAAAGTAACGAGAGGATTGATACACTATAAAGGCAGAAAAAGAAAGGGTGCTAAAAGAAAAATGAAGCTAGATAAAAGCCTAATAGTAGATAAAACAAAACAATTTGTTTACGAGGAATTGATAAATGAACCAAGCGGTCATGACTGGTGGCATATTCAACGCGTTGTGAACACAACAAATACAATCGCAAAAGAGGAACAAAAAATGCAATCCGTTGATTTGTTTATTTGCGAAATGGCTGCGTTATTGCATGATATTGCAGATGAAAAGTTAAATGAGAATGCTGCAGCAGGTGAGAAACGAGTACAAGAATGGCTGGAAAAAAATAATGTTTCCCCACTAGATCAAGCAGCTATTTTAACCATTATTCTGAATATGTCTTATAAAGGTGGAACAAATAAAGTTGAGTTAAAGACAATCGAGGGAAAGATTGTTCAAGATGCAGACCGACTGGATGCTTTGGGAGCAATTGGAATTGCTCGCACTTTAGCCTATTCAGGTCATCATGGTCGACCGATTCATGATCCAAGACGAGTGGCAAGAGAAGATATGACACTAGAGGAGTATCGTTCTGGAGAGGATACTGCCATTATGCATTTTTATGAAAAGTTACTAAAGCTAAAAGAATTGATGAAAACTGAAACAGGGGAAAAATTAGCTATAGAGCGCCACAATTATATGCTTCATTTTTTAGACCAGTTTTATGGGGAATGGGATGGAGAACGTTAGAAGTAGCATGCTTACCATTAAAGTTTTTAATAGGCTGCCTACTACTCAAAAATAAAGTTTCGTCTTTTTTAAATAGTAAAGCAGTTTTTTGTTCATCTTTCTTATTACAAAAGCTACTATAATAAGATTATTTAAATAAAGTGAAATTTGAGGGGGATAATGATGGTAAGTATCAGATATGTTCAAGATAAAGACAAATCTTTTTGGTTTACATTAGACAAGCATATATCGGAAGTAGAATTCGAGAAGAAAGTTAGAGATAAAAGGGGATACATTCTAGTAGAAAATAAGATTCCAATTGGACTACTAAGATATAATCTTTTTTGGGATAATACACCTTTTTGTACAATGCTTTTTATCGATTGGGAATACCAATATAAAGGCTATGGAAGAACCCTCATGGAATTTTGGGAAAAAGATATGGAATCATTAGGTTATGGAATGGTTCTGACATCTACTCAAGCAGATGAAACTGCGCACTGTTTTTATAGAAAAATAGGATACCATGAAGCTGGTAAATTGTGTATTGATATTCCTGACTATGAACAACCTATTGAACTATTTTTTATTAAAATGATAGGATAAATTTAATATCTCTTCAGATAAAAGCATCTTTTAAAAGTATCTTTCCAAGCAATCTTCAAAAGTTTCAAATTATTTTGAAAAGGGCTTTGGAAGGATTTTTTTGACTGGATGAGTTGGGAAAATTTATCGAAACTCAAAATGGTAGTAGCTGATATTTATCTAAGAATAATAAATTGAGTAACTTGACGCAAACTTAGCTTTGCTCTTGACCTTCATCTACATAGCAAAATTAAGAAAGCTTTAAGAAAGTTCACTAGTAAATACTAAAAAAAATAAGTTATGATAGAACCAGAATAAAGGAAGATAGTGGAGGAAATCAGATGAAAGAGTATACGGTTTTGGTTGTGGATGATGATAAAGAAATTAGAAAAGCGATTGCTATTTATCTGCAAAATGAAGAAATAACTGTGATTGAAGCGGAAGATGGTTTAGTCGCTTTAAAAAAATTAGAAGAAAACGATGTTCATTTAATCCTATTAGATGTCATGATGCCTAATTTAGATGGTATTATGACAGCCTACCGAATTCGCGAAAAAAAATTAAATGTGCCGATTGTGATGCTTAGCGCTAAAAGCGAAGACATTGATAAAATTCATGGGTTGCAAATTGGGGCAGATGATTATATTACCAAACCTTTTAATCCACTTGAATTGATGGCACGAGTAAAATCTCATTTGCGTAGATATATGACATTAGGTGTTTATGAAATAAATGATGATTTAATTGAGGTACGTGGTTTAAGCTTGGATCAAAATGCCAAAAAAATTACAGTTGATGGCCGTGAAATTAAAATGACGCCCACAGAATTTAAGATTACGGCTCTCTTAATGGGGCATGCGGGAAAAGTTTTTTCTATTGATGAGATTTATGAATCTGTTTGGCAGGAACCTAGCTTTAATGCGGATAATACCGTTTCTGTTCATATTCGAAAAATTAGAGAGAAAATTGAAGTCAATCCTAAAAATCCTAAGTATTTAAAAGTGGTTTGGGGAGTGGGGTATAAAATTGAAAAATAAATTTCGTACAATTATTTTCTGGTTATTGCTAACGTTTAGTGTATGTTATGCTGTTGTTCCTTTGCTTAAGTGGAACGCTGAACCAACTTCAAATAGTCCAATTGGCTCTTTTAGTCAAAACCCTGATGAGCTCTATGGCAATGATCAGCCGACAACGATTAACATGATCTACAGTGATCACTTTTATAAAAAATTACTAAAAGATCCTGAAAAAAATCTTGTCGTCTCAAATGATCAAATGGATGCTTATCGGTTTTTTTACGGGGATTTAGGTACACAGCTGGCTGATATTGACCAACAATATCAAGACCTACTCGTGAACGCTGTTAACGAGAGAAATCAAACTGAAATTGAGCGCCTCAATAATGAAAAAAATGTAAAGCAAGCTGCTATTATGAAAAATTTTATGGATGATGATGCACTTAGAGAAAAAATCAAAAAAGAAAAATTAATTTATTTGCAGAAAAACAAAGCCGAGTTAATGGATCAATACAAAAATGAACTAAAGGATGTTGACGAAAGTTTTTATTATTATTTAGTTGATTCAAACGGAGAAGTTTATACAAACTTACCCGAAAAGCAAGTACCGAAAAGTATTGATGAAGCGCAGAAAGTCATTAAATCTAAAAAAACAGAAGAGCTTCAAAAGATTGATGAATGGGCTTATGTAACGAATAACATCTTTGGTAACGAACGAGATCTATTATTTCGTGGAGATGGCAATCAAGTTGAAATCAAAGGGGTAGCAGCAGTAAAAGCAAATTCTCCTGTATCTAATGATAAAAAAAGAATGGAGCAATTGAACAAACGTCGTTTTTGGAAAATTGGTTTTGGAATACTAGCAGGTTTAATTGCTGTAGTAATGGGCATTAGTAATTTAAAAAAAGCTGTATTGTTTCCAAATCTACTCAAAAAATACACTAAAGTTTCATTAGATATCCGCATTTTAGCTTTAGTAATATTTAGTTTTATACTTTATATGACAGCTATTGAAGTATACTGGGGAACAAAAATATTTTTCGTAGTCAGTTTTATAGTTGTAGCTTGTTTAACAACGCAAGTCCGCTATTTAGTTGAGAGTATTCGGAAAAAAGAATTGAAAAAGCAATGGAAGAACAGTTTTTCAGTAAAAATCGGTCAATTTTTTGTAGCTGTATTTTGTAAGCTTTCAAGTCCAAGTCAAATAATCGGCTTGATTTTCGTTTATTTAGCAACAGGTTTTGGTATTCCGGTAGCTTTACTGGCTACATTACGCTATGGATACTTTTCTATACTCTTATATGGCGTATTATTCTGTTTAATATCCTTGCCAATTACAATTGGAGTGATAAAAAGCTATTTAAAAATGAAAAGGTTAAGTCGGCAACCTCGGGCTATTTTAAATCAGCTTGATGCGGAGGAATATCCACTGGAAAATCAACATTTACCAGAACTTGAAGCAGATTTAAAGAAAATAAAAACCATTGTCTTAAGCTCTGCACAGAGACAAGTCCAAAGTGAAAAATTGAAAACAGAATTAATTTCTAATGTCAGTCATGATTTACGAACACCTTTAACTTCAATCATTAGTTATGCTGATTTACTTCGCCAAGGGACGAATACAGAAGTTGAAAAAGAACATTACATTGAAATTATTAATCAAAAAGCTGGACGAATGAAGCACTTGATTGACGATTTATTTGAAGTTTCTAAAATGTCAACTGGTGAAGTGATACTGGAAAAAAGTGAAGTTAATTTAGGCCAGCTTTTACAACAATCAATTGCCGAATATACTGAAGAATTTGACAAGGCTGATTTACAACTAAGGGTCTCTAAGGGATTAGAGCCAGTTTTAATTAGTCTTGACGGAGAACGAATTTGGCGCGTATTAGACAATATTATGGGAAATATTGTGAAATATGCACTTCCTGGCACAAGAGTCTATATGAAGTTAACCGATGGTCCGGATTTTGTTCGTTTAGTCTTTAAAAATATTTCTAAGTATGAGTTAAATGAGGAAGCGACTGAACTTGTGGAACGCTTTAAACGTGGAGATGATTCTAGAAATACCGAAGGATCAGGATTAGGTCTAGCTATTGCCCATTCAATTATTGACTTGCATAAAGGGAAGTTTGAGATTATCGTAGATGGAGATATGTTTAAATTGGTGATTGATTTGCCTAAAGAAAAATTAAATGAAGAAATTAACTAAATGTTAGAAGAAAATCAAGTTGGGCAAAATGTCTAACTTGATTTTTAGTTTAATTAAAGATAGCTTTTGCTTCTACTAGAGAAAATAAACATGTTATAATAAAATTATCACGAAAAAGAAAGTTGGTGCACAGATGAGTCACATGGTAGATATTTATTTACGAGAAGCTGTTGTTGCTGATGGTCCAATACTTGAAAGTTACCAACTGGAGGATAGTCAATATACGACTATGCCGATGGAGGCGATGACTGAAAGCCTGCATATTATTGAAAAATACCCTATTTTAATTTTAGTTGAGAATGATTTGGCTGGTTTTTTTATTTTGGAAATTGGAATGGATGTTCAAATTTACACAGATGAACCAAATACAGTTCTTTTAAGAGCGTATTCAATCGATGACCGTTTTCAAGGGAAAGGGTATGGAAAGCTTTCTTTAGAACGGCTTCATGGATTTGTTGAAACAAAATTTCCAAGTATAAAAAAAGTTGTTTTAGCAGTGAATCATGGAAATATCAGTGCCCAAATGCTTTATTTGAAAGCTGGATTTTATGATACGAAAAGAAGAATTCACGGAATCAAAGGCGTTCAATTTGTTTTTGAAATGGATATTAATGAAACTAGTAAGGAGTAGTTAGGGTGAAGTTTGTTTTTGATTTAGATGGAACCATTTGTTTCAACGGAGGACCTGTTTCACCGAGAATGATGAATTATTTAAAAGAGCTTTCTGTTGATCATGAAATTATTTTTGCCTCAGCACGCCCCATTCGTGATTTATTGCCTGTTATAGATCCTTATTTTTATGGACACACATTAATTGGTGGAAATGGTGCACTTATTTCCCAACAAACGAAAATTAGCAAAATAGCTAGCTTCAGTCAATCAGATACGCAAACGTTATTGTACTTAATTGAAAAATACCAAGCAACTTATTTAATTGATAGTGAGTGGAATTATGCATATACTGGAACGGATACTCACCCGATTAAATTAGGTCTTGATCCTTTAAAACAAGCACAATTGGTTTATGTCAATGAATTAACTTCCATTGTAAAGGTGCTGATTTTAACAGCTACAGATTTAGCTGCTTTTGAAAAAGAATTACTTTTATTAAATGTTGTCTATCATTTCCATGGAGATGAAAATGTGATTGATATTAGTCCTCAGGCGATAAGCAAGTGGTCTGCATTAGAGAAAATAGGGATTAAAACGGGAGAATTTATTGCTTTTGGCAATGATCAAAATGATATTTCCATGTTTAAGGAAGCTAAAATAGGTATCCAAGTTGGAACGTATAAAAATTTAACTCCTTATGCAAGTGAAACGTTAAATGGTCAATCACAAAAGGATATAGAAGAAGCTATTATTGAAAAACTAGATGAACTAAAAGATTAGGCTGAAAAGTTGTTAAACCAAAAAGAATTGGTTTAGCAACTTTTTTATTAAGCTGGATCTTATGAACCAACTCTTCGGAAAAAAGATAACTGGTAAAAAAGACGAAAAGTGTTATTCCTCCAATTTCTTATTTTTCTGTCAGAGTTAATAGGTTCAACGAGCTTTTTTTGAGGAGTTAAGTTTTATTCATTGACAATTTATTTTGAACGTTGTACACTACTAGCATAGATCGATTACAAATGTAAACGGAAAAGGAGTGGACGAAAATGCACGAACATAATCATTCGATGATGTCTCACGATGAGATGGATCATATGTCACACGAATCAATGCCTGGTATGGGACATATGGCTCATATGGGTAATTTAAAAGTAAAATTTTTCTGGTCATTAGTTTTAGCAATTCCAATTATTATTTTATCTCCTATGATGGGCATGGAATTACCGTTTCAATTTACATTTCCAGGATCTGATTGGCTTGTTTTAATTCTAGCAACGATTCTATTTATTTATGGTGGAAAACCATTTTTAAGTGGTGCTAAAATGGAGCTGAAAGATAGAAGTCCAGCAATGATGACGTTAATTTCACTAGGTATTTCAGTGGCTTATTTTTATAGTTTATATGCCTTTATTATGAATCATTTTATTAATTCCAATGCTCATATAATGGATTTCTTTTGGGAATTAGCTACGTTAATTGTAATTATGCTATTAGGCCATTGGATTGAAATGCGCGCTGTGAGCAATGCTGGAGATGCTTTGAAAAAAATGGCTGAACTTTTGCCAACTCAAGCTAATCGCTTGGAAAAAGATGGTTCAAGTAAAAAGATTTTATTAAAAGAGGTTCAGGTAGGAGATTTACTTTTAATTAAAGCGGGTGAAAAAATTCCAGCCGATGGTAAAATTGTTGAAGGTCAATCTTCGATCAATGAATCTATGGTAACTGGTGAGGCAAAAGAGGTTAAAAAAAATCGTGGTGATAAGGTCATCGGAGGAGCTGTAAACGGCAGCGGTACTTTGACTATTGAGGTGTCTGGAACAGGAGATACGGGTTATTTAGCTCAAGTAATGAATTTAGTTGGAGATGCTCAAAAAGAAAAATCAAAAGTAGAATCTTTATCAGATAAAGTGGCAAAATGGCTATTTTATGTAGCGCTTTTTGTTGGGATCTTTACCTTCATTATCTGGTTTTTCTTAACTAAAGAATTGACTACGCCTTTAGAACGAATGGTGACTGTCCTAGTGATTGCGTGTCCCCATGCATTGGGTTTGGCTATTCCGTTAGTAACGGCACGTTCGACTTCATTAGGTGCTAAAAATGGATTGTTGATTCGGAATCGCAATGCTTTAGAAGCAGCCAAAAAAATTGATAGTATCTTAATGGATAAAACAGGTACCTTAACTGAAGGGGCTTTTAAAGTTCATACAGTTGAAAGTTTAACTAAAGAGTATTCAGAGGAACAAATTTTAGCTTACTTTGCAGCTCTAGAACGGACATCTACTCATCCTTTGGCTGTAGGGATTTTAACGAAGGCAGAAGCAGAAAAAGTGACTATTCCAGTCGCTACTGAAACGAAAAACATGCCAGGAATTGGCTTGTCAGGTAAAATTAATCAAGAAGAGATTTCTATTGTAACGGCGGCTTATTTAGAAAAGATGGGGATTGTTTATGACAAAAAGCATTTTGAAGAATTAGCTAGTTTAGGCAATTCAATTAGCTATCTAGTTCGCAAAGGTGAGGCTGTTGGCTTAATCGCTCAAGGCGATAAAATTAAATCTGGAGCTAAAGCTATGATAGCTGCTCTGATTGCTGAAGGGATTGAACCAGTGATGGTAACTGGAGATAACGCAGCATCAGCTGAAATGGTAGCCAATCAGCTAGGAATCAATCAGGTTTATGCAGGTTTAATGCCAGAAGATAAAGAAAAAATTGTGAAAGATTATCAAAAAAATAAAAAAGTTGTGATGATGGTTGGAGATGGTGTCAATGATGCACCAAGTTTAGCAAGGGCAGATGTAGGAGTTGCGATTGGTGCAGGAACAGATATTGCCATTGATTCTGCGGATGTTATTTTGGTTAAAAGTGATCCAAATGATATCTTACATTTTCTCTCATTAGCAAAAAATACAACGCGAAAAATGATTCAAAACTTATGGTGGGGAGCAGGCTATAATATTATTGCCATTCCATTAGCTGCTGGTATTTTAGCGCCGATTGGTTTTATCTTAAGTCCAGCAGTAGGTGCGATTTTGATGTCACTAAGTACGGTAATTGTGGCTTTAAATGCACTTACGTTAAGAATCAAATAAATTGTAAAAAGTAAGAATATGAGAAATCGTATTTCTTACTTTTTATTTTTTCTTAGTTGTTTTTGAAGTGAGTTTATTTTAAAATTGTTAAATGAATAAAATAAATGAGGTGATTATTTGGAAGAAATTCAGATAGAGAAATTTCAAAAAAAAGATATTTGTGAGATTATTGAGCTATTTTACCGAACGATTGAATCTGTTAATAATCAAGATTACACGAAAGACCAGATTCTTGCTTGGCAAGGAAAAGAGCATGAAGCAAAACGTAAAAGAGAATGGTCGGATAAACTTCGGAGTAGTCAGACCTATCTTGCTCGAAATTCTAAAAATCAGTTAGTTGGCTTTTTAGAATTTACCCAATTGAATGAGTTGAATTTATTTTTTGTTCATCATGATTATCAGAGAAAGGGAATTGGAAAACAACTATTTCTTTATTTAATGAAGGAACTTAAAAAGAAATCAAGCGAAAAAATAACGGCAAATGTCAGTATAACAGCACGCCCATTTTTTGAATCCCTAGGTTTTATCTCAATAAAAGAACAAGTTGTGCAACTTAATGGACAAGAATTTATTAATTATAAAATGGAGAAAAGCTTAAACAATCATTAAATAAGTGGATTTTTAAAATAATTAATGTTAAACTAAAGATATTGCTTATAGAAACTGTAAGAATTATCTTTAGTTTAGGGGTTTATGTAAGCGGTTGTTTGAATGGGGAGGAGAGAAAATATGAAACATGTCAATGAATGCAAGAAGTGTGAATCGGCAGATATTTTAAAAATTGAGGGGAAGCAAATGATTGGAGAAACAATTAATCAATTGCGAACGACCATTTTAGAAAGTATTCCTGTGACTCGTTTTTTATGTTCAGATTGTGGCTACACAGAAGAATGGGTTGAAAATCATTTAGATTTAAAACGAATGAAGCGTAAAGTTAGCCAAGTTAATGAAAGTACACATTCAATCAAGATGCTTTTAAAAAATTTAGAGTTTGAAGGCTAAAATGAATGAAATAGACAATTTCTTTTTTTGAAGGATCGATTCTTTAAAAAAAGAAGTTGTCTATTTATGTGGAATACAGAATAAATAAAGAAATGTATCTCCGACTAGTGTATACTATAATTTGAATTAGAAAATAGAGTAGAAAGTCAGTAGGTGTTGAAATGATTGATTTTTCTTATGCAAAAATGAAGCAGATTTTGGTTCATTATGTAGGAAATAAAGCGCAAGAACAGGGCTATGAGATTTCTGAAAATAGTATTGAAGAGTTAGACGAAGAGATGAGCGAAGTGTTACATGAGATTTTTCTTTCTTCCTTTAAAGAAGCAAAATTCCATCATTTTACCCATCCAACTAGTTTGGAATATAATGAATCCTATAATTATATTAAAGATGTATTTGAAGAAGAAACGAGTTTTTTTGAAGGTTCTGTTAACTTAGTGAAGCAACTCTATGCTGCTTCAAGCCATCCAAATGTTAAAGCGGGTGATTTATGGTTAATTTATATGAGTGATTGTATTGTAGAAGGCGAATTAACTGATGCAATTGGAATTTTCAAAGTTGAAAATAAAGAAGTCTTTCTAAAAAATGAATACAATAATCAGGCTGTGTCGATTGGTTATGAAAAAGGTATTACTAAAAGCGATATTGATAAGGCGGCTATTGTGTTTAATTTTAGTGCTAAGGACGGGTATCGTGTCGTAGCATTGGATCGCTTAAATCGTAATGATAGTGTGTATTGGAAACAATTATTTTTGGCTATTGAAAAGATTCAAAATGATCAATTTTTAGCCGAAAGTTTTATTAATGTTTGTGCAGAGTTTGTAAAAAAAGATGATGATGGAATTGTTGGTAAATCAGCTTTTATTAAAGAGGCACAAGAATATTTAGAGGTTCAAGAAGAAATTAATCTAGAGGATTTTGCAGATGTTTTAGTAGCAGAAGCGAAACAAGATGAGTTTAAAACGGTTGTTGAAAATTATGAAAAAAGTCATGACGTTAGTTTTCCGGATAATTTTAAATTAAATCAAGAAAATAAAGATAAATTTAGTAAAAAAGTTAAAAATAAAATCAAAATTAATAATAACATCTCAGTAATGGTAAAAGATGTAAATAAATTAATGGAGAATGAAATTACTGAAGGCTTCGATGAAGTCGAACAAAAAAGGTACTTGAAAATTTATTTTTAGTTAAGAAAGAAGAAGGTGCAACGAAACTATGGGTTTCGTTGCACCTTTTTCTTTTGTATTAGCGGTTTTGTAATAAATAAATGCGTAAGCCCATTTGAATAGCTAATAATTCTTCAGCATCTGCAAAATTAATAGTGGTCAACTCTTTAATTTTTGTTAATCGATAGCTAATTGTTTTATAGTGGACAAATAGTTGCTCAGCAGTTTTCTTTAAATTTTGATTTTCATCTAAGAAAATTTTCAATGTGGGAATCCATTCAGGATACGTATCGATTAAAATACTTAGCTTAGCAGGAATAAAAGTTGTTAACTCTGTATTTTTTTCAAGTTCAGCAAAGACACGATAAATACCTAAGTCTTGATAAAAAAGAATAAAATCTGTTTTTAAGAAAACTTGTCCTTGGCGGATGATTTGCAGAGATTTTTTACTTTCGCTATCAAGTGTTTTTAATGTACATGGATCACTGATACCAATATTTAATAAAATTGATTCACCTTGCCAATTTTGATAGATTTTTTTCATGATTGAGCTGAAATCAATGCTTTTTTTCGGCTGAAAATAAGTATCTTCAATGATAAAAACAATTCGATTACTACGAATTCTGTAAGCAATATTTGGGTAGTGTTGTTTAATCCGATCAATCAATTGTTGCCCGCAATCTGCTAATTTTTTCCGTTTTTCAAAACTCGGTTGTGTCGTAAGTTTTTGATTGCTAAATTGCCAGACAATGACCCGATATGCTGTATTTGCTGACAGTCCAATTTGTTGCGCATAATCAACTTGCTGCTCTGGAGTCGCACATTTTCCGTAGAGTAAATCATCAAATAAGTCATTTCGATAGTTTTGTTTGACATTTCGAACTGCAAACTGTTTTAACATATCCATTTGTAGTGCAATTACTGCATTTTCAATCGCCATAAAATCAATTTCCCGTGTTGGATGATTGATTTCGTGAATAATCAATAATTTTTTGCCAACTTCATTTGTATAGATTGGAATCGCTAATTGCCAAAATGAAGCCTCAGCAAAATTAGGATGGGAAACAAGTTTCCGTTGATAAGTAAAATTAACCTCTGATTTTTCTTCAATTTCAGCTTCATCTTGGATGTCACACAGATTAAGTCGGCTATCAGTTGTAGCTAAAACATTGAAGTCTTCCGTACATAAAGAAATAGGGTTATGAATATAACTTTCCAAAGCAGAGAGTATATCGCCAATCGTAGCTTGATTGAGCGCTAAAATGGAAAAGTAACTATGCACATCTCGATAACGATTTAGTAAACGAGCTTTATGATTGGATAAAAGTTGCATGACCTCAACTAAAATAGTCGTATAACGAATCTTATTAGGGATTTCAATAATTGGTAAACTAAATTGTTGACTCCCTAATATAAAACCATTGGGAATTTGTTCCACAAACCGATCTATTTTAATAATAAGACCACTTATTTTTAAGTGAGCTAATTTTTCAATAAAAGCAAATTGTTGTTGTTCAGTATAGTTTTGAATGCTATAAAGGCTAGTTAGAATTAATTGACCAGAACTGCTCCAATTTTCAACATCGGGAGCTTCCATAACCATAATATCGGAAACTTCGTTGGTTAACCCATCTGTACCGCTAATGATTCGAGAGTCGCCAAGTGAATCTAAGTCTAGAATATCTGTTAATAAAATCGGCATAATAAAGCTCCCTTCTTATTGAATAGAATAATCAATCTAAGTAAGTTTGTCTAGTGAAAAGTTTTATCTTCTATAGATAAAAAGCTGTCAAGATATTATCTGAAAAGACTAATGTAAAAAACTACGTGAACGCTTACAATGAAACTATCAAATAACTTCTTTACTCTCGCTTAGAAAAGCTAAAAATCAAAAGCCGCTTTGCTTGCAATCTAGGCTTGAATTTATTTATAGTTGAGATAGATTAGTTGTATTGGGGGCAATTTAACTAGTTTAAAATAAAATATAAAGGAGAAAGAAAATGAAAAAGAATCAGAAAAAAGGATTACTACTAGCACTTATTTTAATGATTACGGCTTTACCGACTATTGCCTATGCAGCGGGAATTGAAGCAGTAAAAACACCAACTGGTTTTATGGCATTTGTTACCATCATTCCTTTGGTCTTAGTGTTAACGCTATTATTTTTAAAAGTAGATATGATTATTGCCGGTTTAGCCGGTGGTATTTTAGCAATGTTGATTGGTGGGATTGGACTGGCAGAAGCCAATACTCAATTTTTAGAAACCATTCCTACAATGTTAAGTATTACTGTTCCAATTATTAATTCTGCTATTGCTATGGCTGTATTTAAATCAGGTGGTTATACCGCGGCACTAACATTAGCTAAGCGGGGGACAAAAGGGAAAGTTGAGTATGTGTCAGCCTTTATCGTTATTTTACTTGCTGCTGCAACTTATATGTCAGGAATTGGTGGCGGAAGTGCCATGGTTATTGCACCTTTAGCTTTTGCAGCAGTTGGTGTTGTGCCAGAATTAATTGCTGCGATGTCCTTAGCTGCTGCAGTTTCATTTACAACTTCACCAGCATCTCTAGAGTCTAGTATCGTATCAAAATTAGGTGATGTGACAGTTAGTGAATATGTTGCAACAATGCGTCCTTATTGGTTAGTATTTGTGATTATTGCTATTTTATTAGCTTTCTTTGGAACAAAACTTCGCAAAGTTGGATTTAAAGAAGATGCAACGGATGAATACTCAAGCCTAAGTAACGGACAATTATTCAAAATTACATTACCCGCTATATTCTTGTTATTTGCAGTAATCTTTGGACCATTAGTTAATGATTTAGTCGGAGTTGCGATTTTTACACCGTTAGTTTATATGGTCGTTACAATTTTATTAATCTTTATTTGTACAAAATTCAATTTAAATGAATCAGTTGAAGCAATGGTAGATGGATCTACGTATATCTTAACTCGTTTATTCCAAGTCGGTATTTTCTTAGCCTTTATCAATATTATTGCTGAAACAGGCACATTTGCTGTCATTGCTGGGGTGGCAAATCATGCACCAGCCTTCTTAGTTGTACCAGTTGCGGTTTTAACAGGAATTTTAATTGGGATTCCAGCAGGAGCTTACGTGGGGTCAGTATTAACGTTGGTTTTACCTGTTGCTGTTTCATTAGGCTTTACGCCATTAGCACTAGGTTTTGTGACGATTGGTGTTGGTTTAGGTAGTCAAATGAGTTTTGTAAATATTACGATGCAAGCTTTATCTTCAGGTTTCCAAATTCCAATTCTTGATGTTGTAAAAGGGAATATTAAATGGATTAGTTTAGCATCAGTATTACTTTTAGTGATTTCATTAGTCTTTGCTTAAAGAAAATAAAACGATATGAAGGAGCATGAAAATGGATATTTTATTAAAACAAGTACGCTTAAATGATGATGAAGAATTAATGGATGTTGGAATTACAGATGGAAAAATAAGTGCAATTGAAAAAGAGATTAATGAACCAGCTACAAAAATTATTGAAGCAAATGGCAAGGTTTTAGTTCCTGGGTTTGTTGAGAGTCATATTCATTTAGATAAAGCCCTGATTGCAAGTCGTAAACCAAATAAATCGGGTACATTACAAGAAGCAATCAAGGTGACGGCTGAGTTAAAACCAACGTTCACAAAAGAAGATATTTATACTCGCGCTAAAAAAGCATTAGAAATGATTATTCCTCGCGGTGTAACAGCAATTCGGACACATGCAGAATTTGATCCAGCGCAAGGTTTTACGGGTTTTGAAACAATTATGCAATTGAAGGAAGAGTACAAAGATTTAGTCGATATTCAAGTTGTAGCATTTCCGCAAGAAGGTATCTTTAAAGCACCAGGTACCGAAAAAATGATGTACGAAGCGATGGAGATGGGTGCAGATGTAGTTGGGGGAATTCCGTACAATGATTCGCCAGCTAATGATCATATTGATTTGATTTTTGAGATTGCTAAAAAGTATAACAAACCGATTGATTTACATCAAGATTTTAGTGATGAGGCGACAGATATATCAATTGAATATCTTTGCCATAAAACCATTGAAGAAGGATATCAAGGTCGTGTATCAGTGGGCCATTTGACAGCGTTACATGCATTGCCAAAGGAACAGTTGGATCCAATTATTGCCTTAATTGCAGAAGCTGGGATTAGTGTTATGGCATTGCCTGCGACTGATTTACATTTGGGTGCACGTAATGATGCCTATAATGTTAGACGGGCTGTAACACCAATTAGAAAGCTCAGAGACGGTGGCGTTAACATGTGTATTGCGACTAACAACATTCGGAATGCATTTACTCCTTATGGGAATGGTGATATTTTACAAACAGCCATGTTAGCAATTCCTGTAGGTCATTTAGGTGGAGCAGACGATTTACCAACTGTTTTTCCAATGATTACAGAAAATCCAGCTAAAGCTATTGGTCTAACGAATTATGGGATTGGGGTTGGAAAACAAGCGGATCTGGTTTTACTAGACACCTTGTTGAAACATGATGCAATCATTGATATTCCAGAACGAGTATTTGTTATTAAAAATGGGAAAATAACAGTTGAAAGTCATAAAGAGACGATTATTTATCGTTAAAGAAGAGTAGTAACTTAAAAACAAAGCAATAGACTATAGTTTATTGCTTTATTTTTATCTTAAAGAAACCTTTTAAGCACTGTTTTGTGTATGTAAAAGGACACATTTTAAGTATTATAGTAGCTGTTAAAGCTAAATGTCACAAAAATGTGTACGAAATAAGTATAAAAAGTGAAGGAAGTCTTTTGGATATTGATATGTTTCTAGAGGTTCGTTATAGTAGATGTATAGACAAGAGCAATGCTATTTTGTTTTTGTAGAACGATGAAATGATTCACTTATCATATATATCATAGAATGACCACATAGTTGATTTACCCAATATACCATAGGAACACGACATAGCTAATTTATCTTATATATCATAGTGGAAGATACCTAACTTCTTAAAGGAGTAGTGGTATCTTTTTACATAGTATGAAACAAAAAAAGAACGAATCAAGAGAGTTCTATCCTAAACTCAAACTTGATTCGTTCTTTTGTGGCTATTAATGGATTTTTCTAATTTGAAGAAGCAATAGGACAGCAAAGAGCAAGCTAATGACGGACCAAATAACTAAATCACTATAACTTCCTGCTCCAACAAATCCTAATAATCCACCAATTGCATATAAAAGCATACTAAAGATTAACATTCCTTTTGCACCTTTAGATGCCAAAACTGTAATTCCAGCAATCAATAATAAAATTGAAAGCAAGAATCCAGTTGAACCACCAATTTCATTGTTTTGCGAAAGAGTATTGCCTAAACCTGCAATCATTGATTGGAAGCCGACAAAAACACTTAGAATAATAGAGATAATACCGATTGTTTTACGCATAAGTGCCTCCTATTTACTGTAAAGTAAATAGGAGGCAATTTTTCATCCTTTAAGCTAAAGGTAGGACTGACTTCGACGGAAACTGGGTTTTCAGTGTCTGCCAATTTATAGGCTGTTTTAATCGTAATCTTAGCACCAGGTTGAATTTCAGTTAAGCCATCAGAAAAACCATCTTCAGTCATAACAGCGCTATCTAAGGCAACACCATTTTGAAAGACTTTAGGACTAATCGCAACAGTGAACATTTGATTGTCTTCACTATTATTTGTGAACTCATATTGTACAATTCCAACTTCAGAGCCTTCGAAATCTTGTCCTCTAGAAAAATCTTGAATGGCAACATGGAAGTCACCTAAATCACCGCTATCCGTTGCTTGGTCTTTTTTTACTTCCTCAGTTTTATCTTCTTTTTTTGTCTCTGCTTTTTTAGTTGAAGTGTCTGAACTACAGCCCAAAGCGACACCTGCCAAACTCATAATGAACAAACCTAAACCTATTTTTTTTACATTTTTCATTTTCATCTTCTCCTTTATTATTTAGTCCGTCTTACAAATACAATTATGCCGATACTAGAAGGAAAAGTCCTATGCAAGAAGCATAGTTTCAGGAAAATAAAAAAGGCTTTGGATTGTTATCCTAGCCTAAAAGTTTAGTAAGTTATGTTTTAGAATCAGTAGAGTTTAGTTCTCTTTGTTCAATAAACTCAGGGGAGTATAGGTTTTCGAAGATTTGAATAGTGATTCCACTAAGGAAAAACCAACAGATACCAACCAATAGCCAGCCACAACAAACCGCCCAGAGCTTATTGGAGTGGATAAAAGGAATCCATTTTTTTATTGAGAGAAAGTTAGTCAAAATAATAAGAGGAAAGATAAAAAGAACTGTATAAGTGATACCTTCTAAAAAGCGGTCTAGCGGCGTACCTCTAGAAAGCATGATAGAGTAGAGAAGAAAAATACAAAGATAGCCAAAACAAGCGATGACCTTTTTCCATAGTTGATTGGTACGAAAGCCAGGTACATAATGCCTAATAAAATTTGATTGCTCTTTTGTAACGGTTTTTTGAATAGATGTTTTAGGAACGAGTCGCTTTTTTTCTACCGATACTTTTGGATTCTGTTTTGGGTGATTCTTTTCTATCTTCAAAAGAGTAAGTTGTTGATGAATAGCAGCTTGCACATCTTTAGCAGATTGGAATCGATTGCTTGGATCCAGCTTAATCGATTTTTGGACAATATCCTTCAAATAAACATTTGTTGTCAGCTGATCTTTTGGATAATTTTTTGTTAAGCAAACATTCAATACGACGCCAAGTGAATATATATCACTACGTTCATCTGTTTCGGCAAAACCAAATTGTTCTGGAGCAGCAAAGCCTAGTGTACCTAAGTTAACAGTATCAGTATCTTTTGTTCCATCATAGAAACGAATTGCATCAAAGTCAATTAACTTAATCACACCATCATTTGAAATCATAATATTGGTTAGTTTTATGTCTCGGTGAATCAAGTTTTTTTCATGGAGGACTACTAAAGCTTCTGTCACACTTTTAGCAATTTCTAAAGTAGTTTCAGTAGGCAATTGTTGATTCAATTGGATATATTCTTGTAAATTTTTCCCGTGGATAAATTCTTCATATAGCCAAAGTTCATTGTTTGAAGTCACGATTTCTTCAATTTTAGGTAGATGAGGGTGAGTAATTAAACTAAGTTTTTCTAAACGATTTTGTAATGTCAGAGCGTATTTTTTTCGAACAAAAAATTCTTTTGTTTGAATATTACGCACCAAAACAGGTCCATTTTCTTTTTCTGTCAAGGCTTCAATCTCTTTATAGTGTCCTTTTTCTAAATTCATAGGTCGTTAGTATCTCCTTTACTAAACAAATGTTTCATCAATTTTATTATAGCAAATTGTCAGGTAAAGAACAGGTTTGTTTGAAGGGAATAAAAATAAATCTGAATAAATGGTCACAAATTGTTATAATAATCACATAATCTAAAAGAAGCAGGTGTCAAAATTGGAAAAAGATACAGATAAATTAATGCATTCATTAAAAAAAGCAACAGACTTTAAGACGCTATTTAGCCAACATCAGGAAAATTTAATTGAAGAAGAGCTTAAACTCTATTTGACAGAGTTACTAAGTAAGAAAAATGTCACGAAAGCAGAAGTTATGCGTAAGTCAGGTATTTCTGAAGCGACTGGTTACCAATATTTTGATGGGAAACGGAAACCATCTAGAGAAAAATTAATTGCGCTAGCGATAGGCTTTGGTATGGATGTGGATGAAACCAATGACTTATTGAAGAAAACAGGCTACGCAAAACTTTACCCAAAACATAAATGGGATGCCATCGTTATTTTTGGGATGAGTCATAGTCAGAGCTTACTTGAAATAGACGAGTTATTATTTGATGCGCAATTAAAAACTTTTTCGGATGGGTAACGAGTGAGTGAGATAAATTGAACGACTAGGAAACAGGAAAGAGTTAGGTAGGTCTAAAATATATCATTAAATTTTACTACATTTCTGGTAGAGCCAAGAAAGCTAGACTATTTGTATGTTCGTTGGAATTCATTTATTAATTATGAGAGTTGTGGGCCATATTAACAGTTGAACCGATTTAAACAATTAAAAAAGTTGCATTTATCTTTATAAATTTAGAATAAATAGCTGAACAACCTATTGTTGATTTATCTAATATAGGTTGTTTTTTTGCTAGTTATCAAATGTGTTACTATTTGCCTATTTTTTTCATAATTATTAGCAACAAAGAAAGCGTTTTAAATGATAGGCTAATAGCATCATATTCAATAGAATTTGAAAATAATAAGTAGGGAGTTGAGCCAAAGATGGAAAGAACACATGAGAAATACTATCTAAGTTTGGATGTTGGGGGCACGTTTATCAAACATGCATTAATTGATAAAAGTGGACATATTATTTGTTTAGCAAAAGTAACAACACCAATTAATCTTGCTGATTTTCTTGAAACAATTAAGCAAATTGTTCAGTCTTATTTGCCGACTATTAGGGCGGTTTGCTTTAGTTGTCCTGGGAAAATCGATACGAAATCAGGGACTGTTTATTTTGGTGGTGCGTTACTTTATTTAGATAAGTTCTCGATTAAAACTTATATTGAAACTGAATTTTCCATTCCTTGTACGATAATTAATGATGGTAAAGCAGCAGCGCTAGCAGAGTTATGGCGTGGGCAGCTAGAAGGCATTGCAAATGGTGGTGTTATAACATTAGGAACTGGAGTTGGTGGCGGCTTGGTGATTAATGGAAATTTACTTGAAGGTACTAACTTTCAGGCTGGTGAAATAAGTTATATGTTAATGTCAAGGGATTCGCCAATTGCATTATCGGAAATTGCTGGAAGTATGGGATCTGCTGTTCGTTTCATCGAAGAGGCTTCAAATTTACTTCAGTTACCTACAAGTAATGGGGTAATTGTATTCAAAGAATTGCAAAAGAACAACGCTTTAATTCAACCATTGTTTGAAGAGTATTGCCGAAACATTGCTATTATTATTTCAAATATTCAAACTGTAGTGGATCTTGAGCGGGTTGCTATCGGCGGAGGAATTAGTGAACAACCGCTGCTGATCGAAGAGATATGTAGACAATATCGCTTAATGCGTGAAACATCAAAGGGGATCTTAGAAATGATACACCCAATTAGTATTGTAGCTTGTGAATTTCGAAATGAAGCGGGCTTAATGGGAGCGTTGTATCACTTATTGATTCAAATTGAAGAAAAACAATTGGACTATCATAGTTGACTAAAAAAGAATGGAGAGATGGAAAATAGCACTAACACAAGTTGACCTTAGCTCAAATAGATTATATCGGATGGTTATCTTTAATTTAATTAAACTGACTATTTGTCTGGGACAAAATCCAGTACTGGGAAGAGAAACATAATTTGACCGTAATTATGCTTTCATCCTCGTCATTTTCATATCGATAAGCCTGACGAGGATAAAGATCTAAGAATAAGCAACTATTAAGTTAATTAAGCACTCCAATGACCTTTTCTTAGTGGAATCATTGGAGTATTTGCGTATTAGATAAATATTTTTTGAAATCTTCAGATTGGTAAAAAAATAAACATCAATATTTGCCTATAAAGTACTTAACTAAAAGCAACATAGAAATCGTTTTCAATGCTAGAATATATGTGTAAACTAAATTAGAGAGGGGAATTTATGATGCCGAGAAAATATGATAAAAAGCTACTAACTGACATAATTAAGAAACAAAAAAATGAGGTAGTCGATGACGTTAATATCCTTTTTAAACCAATTCCAGATTGTGATATCAAAGGAGCTATGGATCCAAGGTTGTACAAAGAGATGAAAAACATGGCACTACTAACAAAATTTATGCCCAAAAGAATGATGAACATGAAAATGGATATGAAATCTTTACCTAAATTAAGAAAAATGTTTAACAGTGTTGATAGTACACCAATCATTGAAGAAGGGGTTAAAGTCATTCCAGACTTTGTAACGGCTGCAGATGGATTTAAAATTCCTATTTATTGTTTTAAACAAGACAAGCCAGTTGTCGATGCACCAGTTTTGTATTTTATTCATGGTGGTGGCTTTTTTGGTGGAAGTACCGATGTTGTGACAGATGCTTTAAAGCTGATTGTTGCTAATACAAATATTGTTGCTTTTTCAATTGACTACCGTTTAGCACCCGAGCATCCTTACCCAACAGGTCATGAAGACTGTTACAATGGGCTAAAATGGATTCATGAAAATGCTAGCCGTTTTGGTGGTGATCCAAAGAATATTTTTGTAGCCGGAGATAGTGCTGGTGGTAATTTAACGCTCTATTGTACGAATAAATCGTTAGAAGATAAGCTTAATTTAGTCAAAGGGCAACTAATCTTATATCCAACAGTTAACATGGGGGGGATTGATGATGAGCATGTTCGATTTTCTAAAGATAAATTTGATATCTATAAAAAACAAGCCCGAGCGATTAACTTGTCACTGGATATGTTAAGTGGTGCAACAGACGGTTTAGGAGTCTATTTAGGGACACAAGATTTGCTGAATAAGTATTTAACACCGTATATGGATGTTAGTAGTGAGATGCCGCCAACATTTGTGACAGTTGGGGAACATGATTTTCTTAAAATTGAAACATTGGCGTACGCCCGAAAATTAATTATGCAGGGAGTTGACACAACAACTATTGTTTACAAAGGATTAGGACATGCATATATTGATCGAATCGGTTTTTTACCACAAAGTGAAGATTGCGCAATTGAAATGGGCAATTTTATTTTAAAACATAGGAGTTGAGAAAAGTGAAAAAGGCTAAGATTACTTTTTTTGTGATAATAATGACATTGTTACTAATTTGTACATTTTATGATATAGAGATTTCCAAAGCACTTTTCAACACTAGTTCTCATTATGGTCAGTTTTTTGAAGCAATAGGTGAGCTACCAATGACGTATATTGGTTGTTTTTCTGCTGCAGCGTTAGTTGTAACGACGAAAAAAAGAACCAATTGGTCGTTTTATGTCGGTAAAATAGGTTTTAGTTCCTTAATGTTACTTTTTTCTTTCTTTTCAGTCATGATGAGTGGTATGCATATTTCCATACCCCTCTGGTTGAAGTTGGTCCTAACTCTTGTGACCTGTTTGTTTTTTTATTTGTTAGCTAGGGCCGTCCCAACATCTCAACATATGAATCTAAGAAAAGCAGCTAAAGTTGGTTTGCTACTAGCTATTTCTGCTATCTTACTAATTACAATTCTTAAAATGTTATGGGGTCGGATGCGATTTAGAGAAATGACCGATCCAGCGAATCAATTTACGAGATGGTACTTGCCGCAAAGCTTGACCACAAATAATGAATTTATGTCATTTCCATCTGGTCATGCTGCTAACGCAACAGTTTTTTTATGGATCAGCTTGTTGCCAACATTTGTAAAATCTCTAGTGGGGAAAAAAAGACTGTTAGAAGTGACTGCTATTGTGTGGATTGTTCTTGTAATGATTAGCCGAATTGTGATGGGAGCGCACTTTGCTACAGATGTAATTGTCGGCATGCTGATTTCAATGATGCTATTTTTCTTCTTGAAATATAAATTTATGCCTCAAAACAGTGAGAATACTATGCTATTATAAGAGAATAATGTAAACTTAACGTTCAATCAAGAGTAAAAGAGGGGGCGTAGTTAAAAAAATTACCCTCTAACATAAAAGGTGGAATCATGATGAGTAGAACAACTTATGAATCTGTTCAAATGGATGAGAATTTACCAATGCGAATTTTACACTTTTCACATGACCGACCGTTATTATTGCCGGATGGTCGCAGTTATCAGTTTGATGCAGCGACCCTTCAATTTGTTCCGCCACATTGGCACCGAAGTATTGAGCTGACATATGTTGTCTCAGGCACCATTCATGTCCGTCAAAATGATAAGGAACAAATATATGAAAATGAATCTTTTTTTGTTGTAAACTCTGGAGAAATACATGAACTTAGTAGCGTTCCAACGGAGAATTTTGAATTAATTTGTTTTATTATTTCATATGATTTCATCCAACAATTTATCCCTGCTGTTGAGAAAATTCGGTTTGATATGGGAACAACTAATAATGGCTATCAAATGCTTACTACATTATTTCGTGAAATTATGTCACTATACTATGAGAGTCAACCCTATAGTCATTTACAAATACAAGCACGATTAATTGAGATTATCTATCATTTGTGTCTTTACTACCAGTCAGAAGAAGCAGAACCAACTTCTCAGAAATATCGCCGTAGTCAAGCGCTTAACAAGCATATTCTGGAATATATTCATAAGCATTACATGGATAATTTAACTCTCGAACAAATGGCGAAAACTTTTAGTTTTTCTCGTGAACACTTTTCTAGACTATTTAAAGATACGTTTGGAAAAACTTTTTTGAATTACTTAAATGATTACCGCCTGTATTGTGCTTTTCCAGATATTGTCAATAGTCGCAAGACCATAGAGACGATAAGTATGCTTCATGGTTTTCCAAGTTCAAAAGCATTGATTAAACAATTTAAAGAGACGTATCATGAGACACCAATACAATATCGGAAAAATAGAGTGGTTACAATTCTTGATCACAATACTGACAAGCCTAAACATTAATAGTTAATAGCTGATATATTGAAAAATACTATCAATAATCAGCTATTTTATTGCTACTAATCCGCAACAAAGAAAGCGTTTTCTTTGATATAGTAATAATATAAATTATTATAAAAAAGGGAGCGAGTTAGATGAGTATGAAAAAGTATGTGTTTAAAAAAATTGTAACAGATTTTGTAATTATTAATATTATTATTAATGGTATTTTTTACATTTTTAATTTCAGAAAATTCTCTGGACAGTTAACATTCAATGATATTACCACAGATTTGTTTGTTGGCTTGTTACTTTTAGGAGGCGCATGCTCTTTAATCGGGTTTGTCAATATGCGCAAGGAATTATTAAAAGGAAAAATAGATGTATCTGAGTTTAAGACAAGTCAACTTTATAATAAGCTACCAAAAGCAACTGTTTTACGTGTCCTATTGTTAACGCTAATGACATCTATCATCACAATGACATTTTTCATTTTAGTGCCCAAAATAGTAGGTATTGATAAAATAAATCATTTTATAGGTTTTAGTTTTAAAATCTTTACTGCAGGTTTAATGGCTGCTGTAATAGGTTATATTGTAGTTGATTTGTCAATTAGTGACTATCAGCATAGTCATATCACGATGAAAGATACAACAGTTGTGTGATGATTTGAAAAAGGCTAAATGATAAATTTAAAATTGAAAGATAGACTACTAAAGGGTAGTATTACAGTGATTGACAAACTATGAAAACCCTGTTACTATGTAAAAGTATTAGCGATAATGCACAAATTAAATAGAACAACCATCACAAAGGGGTGCTGTTTTCAGCTGAGATTGAATCTTTGATTCTAACCCTTCGAACCTGTTCGTTAGTACGAGCGTAGGGATTGTGACGGGGCGAAGTAATTATTAAATGATAATTCGAGCTCCTCCTTTGTTGTGTGGCCCTGTTCTACACACAAGGAGGAGTTTTTTTGTTGAGTAAAAATTTAGGTGTTTGGATTGAAGGAACGATTATTGCCGCATTAGCTATGGCTTTATCTTTTATTCCAATCGATATTGGTTCAAGTTTTTCGATTTCGTTAGGCATGATTCCGATGACTTTATACTGTTTTAGACGAGGTTTTGTTCCAGGGATTGTAGCAAGTTTTCTATGGGGAGTTTTACATTTTGTTGTTGGAAAGGTTTATTTTTTAAGTGTGCCACAAGTTTTAATCGAATATTTATTTGCTTTCCTATTTATTGGTTTTGCAGGTTTATTTGCTAAAAATGTACAACTAGCGATTCAAAATAATAGCCGTAAAGATTGGATGAAGTGGATTATTATTGGCACTTTAGTTGGAACAGTTGCTCGCTATTTCTGGCATTTTGTTGCTGGTGTTGTTTTCTGGGGTGAGTTTGCTTTCGGTGGCATGAGTCCAGTTGTTTTCTCTTTAGTCATGAATGGCGCAAGTGGTCTAGCAACGGCTATAGCAACAATTATGGTATTGAGTATACTTGCTGTTAAGGCTCCAGCTTTATTTGTTCCAAAAGATAGCCGTTTTTTATTAAAAGGTGCGAGATCAACCTTTCTAAATTCTAAATAAAAAAGAATCTTCTGCTATTTTAGCAGGGGATTTTTTCTTTTTAGACTATTGACAACTATTAGTAGCTTATTCTCTTACTTCATAGTAGAATAATAAGGATATAATAGAGTTAATTAGGAGGTTTTCATGAGTACATTTATGTTGGTAATGCAAGCCATATTTATTATTAATACTGTTTTTGCTATTTTAACTGTTTTTAGAGAAAAACGTGATATAGCAGCGACTTGGGCCTGGCTATTAGTCTTAGTATTACTGCCTATTGTTGGATTTATTGCGTACCTGTTTATTGGGAAAAAAATTTCACGTGAAAAGATTTTCGATATTAAAACGCAAGAAAGTATGGGAATGAAAGAGCTTGTAATGGCGCAAAAAGAAATGCTTTTAGAGGATGAGTTACTATCAACTACACAAGCAACTGAAAATGCGAAAGAAATGGCAAGTTTATTTTTAGAAAGCGATGAATCTATTGTAACCAAAGGGAATAAAATTAAATTATTTATTGATGGTCACAAAAAATTCGATTCATTAGTCGCTGATATACAAAATGCGGAACATCATATCCATATGCTTTACTATACAATTCATCAAGATGAACTTGGCAGACGTGTATTGGCTGCTTTGGAAGAACGAGCAGCAGCAGGTGTTGAAGTTTTAGTTATCTATGATGCGATGGGTTCCAGATCAACGAAACATAGCTTTTTTAAACGACTAGAAAGTTTAGGTGGGAAAGCCGAACCCTTCTTCGGATCTCATTGGGCAATTATTAATTTGCGTCTTAACTACCGAAATCATCGAAAGATTGTTGTGATTGACGGGAAAATAGGCTATGTTGGTGGGTTTAATGTCGGCGATGAATATTTAGGCAAAGATAAAAAATTCGGTTATTGGCGTGATACTCATTTGAGAATTGAAGGAAATGCTGTTTTAGCCTTACAAAGTCGTTTTGCAATGGACTGGAATGCAGCAGTAGATAAGCATAAAATTGAATATAAGGAAGAGTATTTTCCTATTATTCATAATAAGGGTAAATCGAATATGCAAATTGTTTCAAGTGGACCAGATTCAGAACAGCAGCAAATAAAAAAAGGCTATATTAAGATGATTAGTATGGCAAAAAAATCAATTTACATTCAATCGCCTTATTTTATTCCAGATGATAGTGTCCTAGATGCTATATCGATTGCGGCCATGTCAGGTATTGATGTTCGTATCATGATTCCAAATAAGCCAGACCATCCTTTTGTGTACCGTGCAACAACTTACTATGCTGGCGAAATGGTAGCGGCAGGTGCCAAGGTTTATATTTATGATAATGGCTTTTTACATGCTAAAACAATGGTGATTGATGGTGAAATTGCTTCTGTTGGAACGGCTAATTTAGATTTTAGAAGTTTTAAATTAAATTTCGAGGTTAATGCCTTTGTCTATGATCCAGTAGTTGCGATGGAATTAAAAGCAATATATGAAAAAGACATGGAAGAATGTTATTTACTAACGAAAGAGATTTTAGCGAATCAGAGCCGTTGGATGAAGTTTAAGCAAGAATTTTCACGCTTACTGTCACCAATCTTATAAAAAATTCTAGTTTATTTGTCTACTTATGAAGTGGATAGATAAGCTATTTTTTTATAGATCAGCTGAATTAATCACGTAGTCATGTCGTTAGAGTCCCTTTTAAAATAAAAATAGTCGGCTCGAATGACTGGTATAGTAGTATTTATCCATTAAATTAGATACTTTCTTAAGCTTTCGATTTGAAATATTGCCCTATTTCATGGATAATAGAGTTTAGACAAGATTAAATTTGTTTTAATTTTTAAAAATAAAATTAAAATCAACGGGGTGAAGGATTTGTTAGAATTCAAAAATGTTTCTAAAGTATACAAAGGTGGAAAAAAAGCTGTCGATGACGTTAGCTTAAGCTTTGAGAAAGGCGAATTTATTGCCTTTATTGGAACCAGTGGTAGTGGGAAAACAACAACTATGCGGATGATTAATCGTATGATTGAACCAACTTCAGGACAAATCTTAATTAACGGAGAGGATATTGCGAAAAAAGATCCAGTTGAATTACGTCGTGAGATTGGATATGTCATCCAACAAATTGGATTAATGCCACATATGACAATTAGAGAAAATATTGTAATGGTGCCAAAATTACTTAAATGGTCCGATGAAAAAAGAAAAGAGATTGCGGAACGCTTAATTAAATTAGTCGATTTACCAGATGAATTTTTAGATCGTTACCCATCTGAACTATCAGGTGGTCAACAACAAAGAATTGGTGTTGTTCGTGCGTTAGCGGCAGACCAAGATATTATTTTAATGGATGAACCTTTTGGCGCATTAGATCCAATTACTCGTGAAGCGTTGCAAGATTTAGTCAAAGAATTGCAACAGGAAATGGGTAGAACGATTATTTTTGTTACTCATGATATGGATGAAGCTTTAAAATTAGCGGATCGAATTGTGATTATGCGCGAAGGTCGTGTGATTCAATTTGATACACCAGATAATATTTTACGTGAACCAGCTGATAAGTTTGTAGAAGAATTTATTGGACATGAACGTTTGATCCAGGCTCGACCAAATATTCAAACAGTTGAGCAAGTAATGTTGAAAACGCCAGTTTCAATTACACCAGGAAAATCTTTAACAGATGCGATTCGTTTGATGCGTGAAAAACGTGTTGATACGCTTTTAGTTACAGATGATGCGGGAGTATTAAAAGGCTATATTGACATTGAAAGTATTGACTACAATCATAAAACAGCAACGAGCGTTGGAGATATCATGAATAAAAACGCATTCTTTGTTCGTAAAGATTCACTTTTACGAGATACAGTTCGACGTATTTTAAAACGTGGTTTGAAGTATGTACCGGTTGTAGATGAAAAAGGTCTGCTAGTAGGGATTGTGACTCGTGCCAGTTTAGTTGATGTCGTTTATGACACAATTTGGGGCGATGAGGAAGTTGAAGACACCCCAAAGGTAGAGAGTGAAACTGAATTGGAAGCTGTTACGGAAAGCAATGAATAGAGAGGGGAACTAAAAATGATGAATTTTTTTACTACCTATGGCTCTGATCTATTGCTTAAAACGGGAGAACATATCTACATTTCGGCAGTAGCTTTAGGCCTAGGAATTCTAGTGGCAGTCCCACTAGGAGTATTATTAACACGAACAAATAAAATAGCGTCAGTAGTGATTGGTATAGCAAGTGTGTTACAGACCGTTCCATCATTGGCTTTACTAGCCTTGATGATTCCTTTCTTAGGGATCGGTAAGACACCAGCTATTGTTGCACTCTTTATCTATTCTCTTTTACCAATTTTAAGAAATACGTATTTAGGGGTAAAAGGTGTCGATCCTAATTTAAAAGATGCAGCAAAAGGTATGGGTATGACCAACATTCAATCGATTATGATGGTTGAATTGCCGCTAGCGGCTCCAGTTATTATGGCGGGTATTCGTTTAGGAGCGGTTTACGTGATTGCTTGGGCAACTTTAGCATCATACATTGGCGCAGGTGGTTTAGGTGATTTCATCTTTAACGGATTGAATTTGTACAAACCAGAATTGATTATCGGCGGAACGATTCCAGTGACTATTTTAGCCTTATTAGCTGATTTCTTACTTGGAAAAGTTGAAAAATGGTTTACACCGCTAGCATTAAGAACAAATGAATAGGAGGCTTCCAAAATGAACACAATGAAAAAAATAAAGAACATTGTGGCGCTTGGATTGGTGGCCCTTGTTCTAAGTAGTTGTGCTTTACCTGGTTTAGGTGGCGGATTGAATAAAGAAGCGATTAAAGTAACGGGTGGAGTAACAACTGAAACACAGATTTTAGCAGGAATTGTAAAAGAAATGATTGAACATTATACGGATCAAAAAGTTGAAGTTATTAACAATTTAGGTTCAACAACGATTAATCATCAAGCGATGATTAATGGAGATGCAAATATTTCAGCTGCACGTTATACAGGAACGGATTTAACGTCTATCTTACAATTACCAGCAGAAAAAGATCCTAAGAAAGCATTGGAAATTGTTCAACAGGAGTTTAAAAAACGCTACAATCAAAACTATTACCCTTCTTATGGATTTGCTAATACGTATGCTTTTATGGTGACAAAAGAAACAGCAGAAAAATATAATTTGAAAAAAATTAGCGATTTAAAAGCTGTTGCTGATCAACTTGAAGCGGGTGTTGATACATCATGGTTAGAAAAAGAGGGCGATGGTTATAAAGCATTTAAAAAGGATTATGGCTTTGACTTTAAACGTGTGTATCCTATGCAAATCGGTTTAGTTTATGATGCTTTAGCAGCAGGTAAAATGGATGCGGTTCTAGGATATTCAACAGATGGTCGGATTGCTAGTTATGATTTAGTTGTTTTAGAAGATGATTTGAGATTTTTCCCACCTTATGATGCGAGTCCAGTTGCGTCAAAAGAAATTCTTGAAGCTTATCCAGAAATCGATAAGGTTTTAAAGAAATTAGAAGGAACGATTTCAACAGAAACGATGCAAAAATTAAATTATAAAGCGGACAATGACCTAATTGAACCAGAAGTAGTCGCAAAAGAATTTCTAGAAGAACACAATTATTTTGAAGAAGGGGGCAAATAATCATGGAAAAGATGAACATGCTTCAACAGCTCATTTATTATTTTCAACAAAATGGTGCGTATGTCTTTAGCCAGTTTATGCGTCACTTTCTAATTTCTATTTATGGAGTGCTTTTTGCAGCTATTATCGGAATTCCATTAGGTATTTGGATCGCTAGACACTATAAAATGTCAGGTTGGGTCATAGGGATGGCAAATGTCATTCAAACAGTCCCATCATTAGCTATGTTATCCATTTTAATGTTAGGTTTGGGGCTAGGTGTGAATACGGTTATCGTGACAGTATTCCTTTATTCTCTATTGCCGATCATTAAAAATACCTACACAGGAATCAGAAGTGTTGATCATAATATTCTAGATTCTGGAAAAGGAATGGGCATGACAAAATTTCAAATTTTATATATGGTTGAATTACCATTGTCAATGTCTGTTATTATGGCTGGTATTCGCAATGCTTTAGTTGTTGCAATTGGGATTACAGCGATTGGGTCGTTTATTGGGGCAGGTGGACTAGGAGATATCATTATTCGTGGAACAAATGCAACAGATGGAACGGCGATTATTTTAGCAGGAGCATTACCAACTGCAGCAATGGCGATTATAAGTGATCTTTTCTTAGGCTTCTTGGAACGTAAGTTAGATCCAGTTCGATCAAGTAAATAAAATAAAAAAAGAATTTTTACTCTAATAGGGAGTGAAAATTCTTTTTTTTAGCCTCTAGATTAATCTGCTAAACGAATGTAACGAATATCTTGTAAAGCAATCATGTGAACAGTATTGTCTTTGCGACTTTCAAGAATCGCACGATTTTGATCAAGTGGAGAGTATCTCAGTAAACCTATTTGTTCGTTTACATTTAGGATGTGCTTGGTTTTATTTATTTGTATAATAATCGCTTTTCTTTGCTCATACGCTTGGTTTAGGAAAAAACGAATTTGATTTTCGGGCATTTGCGGCAAAATTTTTAAAGATGGTTTGGTATTTCCGACTAAAAGTTTCTTTTGTAAAAAGTTAAAAGCACGAGTTTGTTTTTCTGCGAAATAATTTTCCATTTGTAAAAACCTCCGAACGTTTGTTTGTATATCTCATTATACGAACAAACGTTCAGTTTTGCAAGCTTTTTTATTTATTTTTTTAGAATGTTGTCTTTTTAAGGGAAAACATGCCATAATATAGAAGAAGTTAGTTTTTTTATCAGGCTAGTTCTTTTGAGCCAGTCTTTCGGAAAAAGATGAAATTTCGAGGTGGTAAAAAGCACCACATAAAATTTCCCTATTTTTCTGCCAGGCCTAAAGGGCTCAACAAACTTTTTATTAAGGAGTTGTTAGAATGAGTTATCAAATTTTTACGGACTCATGTTCGGATTTACCATTGGAATTCGTTGAAAAACATAAAATTGCCATTATAAGTATGATTATTAGTATTGATGGAAAAGAATATAGTGATGATTTAGGCAAAACATTTAACCGCAATCAATTTTTCCAGCAATTAAAAGAAGGAAAACAAGCAACAACCTCACAAATTAATATTGGGACTTATTATGAAGCTTTTAAGCCGTTTGTAGAAAAAAGTGAACCTATTCTTTATTTAGCTTTCTCATCAGGGCTAAGTGGTTCATACAATAATGCTGTTTCAGCAGTCCAAATGTTAGAAGATAAATTTGGTACTGTAGATATTACCGTTATTGATACAAAAGCTGCTTGTTTAGGCGAAGGGTTGCTTGTGTACCAAGCTGCTTTAATGAAAGAACAAGGCAAAACATTGACAGAAGTTGCTCAGTGGGTAGAAAATCATAAAATGAACTTACATTCATGGGTGACGGTGGATGATTTAAAACATCTTGAGCGTGGCGGTAGAATTTCATCTGTAGCCGCAACAATGGGCTCGTTGCTTAGTGTGAAACCAATTATTGTTGTGACACCAGAAGGCACATTGGAACCCGTTGCCAAAGTTCGTGGTCGCAAAAAATCGTTACATTATTTAGTCGATAAAACAGTTGAAGGGTTACGTGATCCTGAAAATCAAACGATTATTGTCGGACATGTTGGTGTTCCAGAAGAAGCTGAGGAAGTAAAAAAAGAGTTATTAGAAAAAGTGAAAGTCAAAGAAATCTTAGTTTATCCTTATGGACCAACCATTGCAGCGCACACTGGTTTTGGATCGATGGCTGTTTTTTCTTTTGGCGAAGTAAGAGTATAAACTATAATAAACTCCATTTAAGTCAAGAGTATCTTGACCTAAATGGAGTTTATTGATGACTAAGAGGAGTACTGTGACGGTTTTGACTAGCAATTAGTTCATGGATTCGGTAAAATTAAGAAAATATAACGTGATGAGGTGCAAAATTGATAGAATCTGACATGCAACAAAAGCAAAATCCAGACAAAAAAACAGCATTAGTTTTAGGTGGCGGTGGCGCACGAGGTTCCTATCAAATTGGTGTCTGGCAAGGTTTGTTAGAATTAGGTATTGATTTTCAAATTGTAACTGGAACATCAGTTGGTGCATTAAACGGGGGACTGATTGTCCAAGGTGACTATCAAGCGGCAAAGGAAATGTGGCAGGCGATTGATACCAGTCATGTCTTGGAATTTGAATCACCAGTAGACGCGACTAGCTTTAAAGGCTATCGGAAAACGGTGGGAACTTTTGTATTCAATGCATTAAGACAAAAAGGAATTAGTGCTTTGCCTTTAAAAAACAGTATCATTGATCGTTTGCTAGATGAAGATCGGATGCGAAATCGAGGGATTGAATTTGGGATAGTTTTGACAGAATTTCCAGCTATGCGTCAAGTTTCTGTGTTTTTAGATGAGATTCCTAAAGGTTTAGTCAGTCTTTACTTATTGGGTAGTGCTTCCTTTTTTCCGGCCATGCAACCGACTAAAATCGGAACTAAATCTTATGTAGATGGCGGATATCATGATAATATTCCTATTGACTTAGCTATTTCCAAAGGTGCAACAAATTTAATCGTTGTTGATGTAAAAGGACCAGGGATTACAAAAGCAATTAAACTTCCAGCTGAAGCGACTGTCCATCAAATTGTCAGTAAATGGCCGTTGGGAGCGGTATTGCTCTTTGACGGTGCCCGATCAGAATTCAATATTCGGTTAGGTTATTTAGAAACGTTAAAAAGCTATGGAAAATTAGCCGGGAGCTGGTATAGTTTTAAAAATGAGGCTATTGTGAATCATGAAAAACTATTTTATCAAAAATTTGTCCGCTTATTAAATGACCCGCAAGATTTTTTTATTGCCGCTTTTTATCGGAATGAGAAAAACCAAGAATTACTATTAAAAAGAATACGAGGATCTTGGCGTGGTCGTGTTGGGAAAAAAGAGTTAAGTTATGCGATTCATGAATTAACAGGCAAATTATTTCAACTTAATCCAACAAAAATTTATTCGTTTTCTGAATTTAATCAGGCTGTTCTTGAAAAATATGAAGCAGCTAGAAAAGCAATTGAAACAGCTAGTTTGGCAGCTACATTTGAAATTGATATGATTTATTCTGGGGATGAATGGTTAGATAATTACGCTCAAATGATTCCCTTTATTTCTAATTTAAAAATGGTTCTCTATTTCGTTGACTTACTGGAAGCTAAGCAAGGTAGGCTAATGGTTTCTAAAAATCTACAATGGCTAATTTATCGAAAACCAGTAGCTTTCATGATGGCAACCTACATTTATCAACTGAAAAAGATGATAAAGTAACTAAAAAAAACTATAATATAGACTGATTTTATGGTAAACTAAATCTTGATATTTTTTATGAATTAGTAGAAATAAAGTTAATTTAAAAGCTAGATTTGAGGCGGTGAAGAAGATGGCAAAAGAATTTTCTTTTGAAATAATGGAAGAAATTGCAGTTCTTTCTGAAAATGCAAAAGGCTGGAAGAAGGAATTAAATTTAGTCAGCTGGAATGGCAATCAACCAAAATTTGATTTACGAGATTGGGATGCGACTCACGAAAAAATGGGAAAAGGGTTAACGTTATCTAATGATGAAGTTAAAGCTTTGAAAATAGCCTTAGAAAATGTCAGCCTTTAAGAAAGTAGGGAGCTTATGAAAAGCATGACTGGTTTCGGTCGAGCTTCGACAAGTCAAGAAATGGTCCAAGTTGATATTGAAATGAAATCGGTCAACCATCGTTTTCTAGAAGTGGTTAGCCGAATACCTAAAGAATTAAATTTTATGGAATTGCCCATAAAAAAACAAGTTAGTGCTCAGTTGAAGCGCGGACGGGTTGAAATTTTTTTAAATTTGAAGAAAAGTGCTGATAGCCAAAAAAAATTAGTGATCAATTGGTCATTAGTTGACGAAGCTGTAGCATTTGCTACAGAAGCAAGTCGTAAATACGATCAAATTCCTGGCTTAGATTTTAAATCTGATTTAATGGAGTTGATTGCTTCTTCTGATTTTTTAACAGTTGAAGAAAAAGAAGTGGGTGAAGAAATAATTGAACCACTTGTTAGAGAGGCAACTGAAAAAGCTTTAAAAGAATTGGTTGCGAGCCGACTATCTGAAGGGTTGCGCCTAAAGGAACATGTCCTCAATCATTTAGAACAATTTCAACTAGCGATTCATCAAATTACAGATTTATCGGAGTTGTTTGAAGAACATTATCGAACGCGTTTAGAAGATCGATTACAAGAAGTAGTAGGAAATTTCATTGACGAACCTCGCTTATTAACTGAATTAGCAATAATGTTAGAAAAAGCCGATATCCATGAAGAATTGGAACGTTTAGATAGTCATATTGTTCATTTTCGACAGTTAGTCGAAAAGCCAGAACCTGTCGGACGAGAATTAGATTTTTTAATTCAAGAAATGAATCGGGAAGTGAATACAATTGGCTCTAAAGCCAATCAATTGAAGCTGTCTGATACTGTAATTCTGATGAAAACGCAATTAGAGAAAATTCGAGAGCAAGTACAAAATATTGAATAAAAAAGTATCGTTTAGAAAGGGTTTTAAAGAATGACAGACCGTGGACTTTTAATTGTCCTTTCCGGACCTTCTGGTGTTGGAAAAGGAACAGTTAGGCAAGCAATTTTTGAAAATGATGGAACCAATTTTGATTATTCTATCTCAATGACAACTAGAAAAAAACGTGTTGGGGAAACTGATGGAGTGGATTATTTTTTCAGAACAAAGGAAGAATTTGAAACTTTAATTGAAAATGGTGGCTTATTAGAGTATGCTGAGTATGTAGGAAATTACTACGGCACTCCTTTGGCTTACGTAGAAGAGACTTTAGCGAGTGGAAAAGATGTTTTTTTAGAAATCGAAGTTCAAGGAGCCCTGCAGGTACGAGAAAAAATGCCTGAAGGAGTTTTTATTTTCTTGACGCCACCTGATTTAGTTGAACTTAAGTCGCGAATCATTGGACGTGGGACGGATGAAATGGCTGTGATTGAAGAACGTATGGAAAAAGCGATCGAAGAGATCGAAATGATGCGTTTGTACGACTATGCTGTTGTCAATGACCAAGTTGAAAATGCTGTTAGAAATGTCAAACAAATTATTGAAAGTGAACATTTGCGTGTATCGCGAGTGATTCACCGTTATAAAAAAATGATTGAGGAGCTGTAAATAATATGATGTTAGAACCGTCTATTGATAACTTACTAGAAAAAATTGATTCAAAATATTCGTTGGTGATTATTGCAAGTAAACGTGCGCACCAATTGCATGCGAAAGAAATGCACTTATTAGAATCGTATGATTCATATAAAAACGTTGGTAAAGCACTAGAAGAAATTAATGCTGGGGATTTAGTTATTGACCCAACAACAGTTGGACCAGAAGAATAAAAAAATAAAGAATGCCAAACAAAAAGATTTTTTTGTTTGGCATTTTCTGCTTCTTTTTACATATTTTTTTAGTAAGGGCCTTAAAATGAAACTATTTTCGATTTAAAAAATAGAAAGACATTAAAACACATCATGAATTCGTTAAAAATCAAGACAAAAAGCAATTTTTCTAGTAGAATAGATTAGATGAATAAAATGAAACTAAAGTGAAAAATTTCAAATAAATGAAGAAGCTTCTTTTTTCAACGAAAACAAAAGCAGTCTATGTAGTGAAGGGAGACTTTTGGTATGTTAAAAGGAAAGAAAATTGCCTTGTATGTAACTGGAGGCATTGCTATTTATAAAGTCTGTGACTTAGTGCGAAAGCTCATAAAATCGGGAGCTGAAGTGAAGGTGGCGATGACAGCGTCAGCAACGAAATTTGTAACGCCGTTAACTTTTCAAGTTTTAAGTAAAAATGATGTTTATTTAGATACATTTGATGAAAAAGTCAGTCAAGAAGTTGCCCATATCCATTTGGCAGATTGGTCTGATATGGCGGTAATCGCTCCAGCTACTGCTAATAGTATCGCTAAGTTAGCTAATGGGATTGCAGATGATTTTGTTTCAACAGCATTATTAGCAACAACTGCGCCTATTTATGTAGTTCCAGCGATGAATCAGCATATGTTGGAAAATCCTGCAACCGTTAGAAATCTAAAAACAATTACTGCAGACGGTCGTTACATTATTGAACCAGCAACTGGTTTCTTAGCAGAGGGATATGAAGGGAGAGGGCGTATGCTTGAACCTGCAGATATTCTTAACGAAATTGAATTAAGCCTCCTTAAACAGCAAAAAAATCTGCCTTTAAGTGGAAAGAAAATAGTCGTGACGGCTGGTGGTACAAAGGAACGCATTGATCCAGTACGTTTTATCACGAATGATTCTTCTGGTAAAATGGGATACAGTCTGGCCATTGCTGCACGAGATTTAGGTGCAGAAGTCCATTTGATTTCAGCTACAACTCTTATAGAAGCGCCTAAGGGTGTTCGTGTCGTTAACGTTCAAACGGCAGCCGATATGGAAAAAGCTGTCTTAGCAGAGTTCGATGCAGCCGATATAGTTATTATGGCTGCCGCTGTATCTGATTATAAACCAGCGATTGAAATTAAAGAAAAAATAAAAAAAGACGAAGATAAACTGATTTTAAATTTAACTAAAACAACAGATATTTTGGCTGAATTGGGCCAAAAGAAAACCCATCAATTTTTAATTGGATTTGCGGCAGAGACCAATAATGTTGAAGAATATGCCCTTGGCAAGTTGAAAAAGAAAAAAGCCAATTTGATTGTGGCAAATGATGTCTCTAAACCAGATGCTGGTTTTAATAAGGAGACGAATGCAGTCACTATTTATTCAGAAGTAAGCGAACCAATTGAGATTTCTGTTCGCAGTAAATTAGAGATAGCAAAAGAAATTTTAAACGTAGCGTTAAGTCAAATAAGTTAGAGAATGTTCAAATTAAATAAAGGGTGTGAAAATGAATGGTTTCTATTGCGAAAGTGATTGTTGATGTTCCAACTATGCAAACCAATCAACCCTATGATTATGGGATCCCTCCTGAATTTGTAGAAACTTTAATGAAGGGCATGCGGGTTGAGGTACCATTTGGACGTGGTGGGAGACGTGTGCAAGGTTTTGTCGTTGATATTGTCCACTCAACAGATTATACTGGTGAACTTAAATATATTGCGAGTTTAATGGATTTGAATCCAGTCCTAAATGAAGAAATGCTGGCTTTAGGTAAAGAAATGGCTGAAACAACTTTTGCCTTTCAAATAACATGTTTACAAACAATGTTGCCTAGTGTTATGCGTGCCAAATATGAAAAGAAAATTCGTTTAATTGATGAAGTTTCTGAATCTATTTTTACGTCGATTTTTAAGGGACGGAATGAGATTAGTTGGGAAGAAGCAGAAGAACGAGAATTATTACCTAAATTAATGGAATTAAAAAAGCATGAAACTGTTGAAGTTGTTTATGAAGTCAAAGATAAAGCAAGAACTAAGAAAAAAAGGATGATTAAACGACTGCTTTCTTTTGAACAATTAGAAGAAGCAAAAATAGGATTAGGCAAACGTGCTCCTAAACAGCAGATTTTAATTAGTTATTTACAAGCTATGGAGAATGATGTTAGAAGCGTTTCTGAAGTAACTAAAAATACAACGATAACAGCAGCCAATTTAAAAGAGGCCGAAACAAAAGGTTGGTTAACTTTTTTTGAAGAGGAAACCTATCGTGATCCTTTTGAAAATCATGAATTTAAACAGACAGAAGCGTTTACCTTAAATGCCAGTCAAACAGCTGCTATTACTCCAATTTTAGCAGCCACTAAAGAAAACAGAGCTGAGACTTTTTTACTGAAAGGAATCACTGGAAGTGGAAAAACAGAAGTGTATTTGCAAACTATTGCTGAAACCTTAAAAGATGGGAAAAGTGCTCTAATGCTTGTTCCTGAAATTGCCTTAACTCCGCAAATGGTCAATCATTTTAAAGGTCGATTTGGAAATGAAGTAGCTGTCTTACACAGTGGTTTATCCGTGGGAGAAAAGTATGATGAATGGCGTAAAATTCAACGAGGTGAAGCGAAAGTAGTGGTTGGCGCAAGGTCTTCTATTTTTGCTCCTGTGACAAATATCGGGGTCATTATCATCGATGAAGAACATGAAGGTAGTTATAAACAAGATGAAAGTCCCCGTTATCATGCTAGAGATATGGCTTTATGGCGTAGTTTATATCATCAATGTCCAGTTATTTTAGGAAGTGCAACGCCTTCTTTAGAGTCGCGTGCTCGTGCTCAGAAAAAGGTATATACATTATTAGAATTAACCGAACGGGCCAATCGCAAAGCTTTGCCTGAAGTTGAAGTGGTAGATATGCGTGATGAATTAAAAAAACAGAATCGCTCAAGTTTTTCATTGGTCTTACAAGAAAAAATACGTGAACGAATAGCTAAGAAAGAACAAATTGTTTTATTATTGAATCGACGAGGATATTCTTCATTTGTTATGTGTCGTGATTGTGGCTTCGTTTTGCCGTGTCCTAATTGTGATATTTCCTTGACATTACACATGGATACAAAGACAATGAAATGTCATTACTGTGGCCATGAAGAGGCTATTCCACATACTTGTCCAAGTTGTAAAGGACATAAAATTCGCTATTACGGAACCGGAACACAAAAAATTGAAGAAGAGTTACATGCTCTCATTCCTGAAGCTAAGATTATTCGTATGGATGTTGACACGACACGCAAAAAAGGAGCCCATGAAAAATTGCTGACAGCATTTGGAAATGGTGAAGCAGATATTTTATTGGGGACTCAAATGATTGCGAAAGGGTTAGATTTTCCTAATATTACTCTTGTGGGCGTTTTAAATGCCGATACTGCTTTGGGATTACCAGATTTTAGAGCTAGTGAGCGAACGTTTCAATTACTAACTCAAGTTAGTGGTCGTGCAGGACGAGCTGAGTTAACCGGTGAAGTTATTGTTCAAACGTACAATCCAGATCATTATGCAATTGTATTGGCTCAACAACATGATTATGATCATTTTTATCAACATGAGATGTTGTTGCGTAGACGGGGAAGTTATCCACCATATTATTATACGATTCTTTTGACAACAAGCCACGAGGAAGAACTTCAAGCGGCTAAAAAAATGCAAGAAATTGTTCAATTTATTCGACCTGAGATGCAGCCAGAAACAATTATTTTAGGACCGACACCAAAAGCAGTCGCTCGCGTTAATAACCGTTATTATTACCAAACAATTATTAAGTATAAACATGAACCCTTGCTGTTTTCTAAGCTTCACGAGTTATTAATCAACTCACAAAAAGAAATGGCAAAAGGCTTACAAGTAACAATTGATTCAGAACCTATGCATTTTATTTAACGAGACAAACGACAGAGAGAAGGTTTTAATATGGCACTATTGCCAATTGTTCAGTATCCAGATGATATTCTTGAAACTCCAGCATCTGAGGTGACTGAAATCACAGACGAAACGTTACAATTATTAGCAGATATGTATCAAACGATGGTTGAAAATGATGGTATCGGCATTGCTGCTCCACAAGTAAACCATTCTTTGCGAATTGCTATTGTAGAATTAGATGAAGAATCAGGATTATTTGAAATGATTAATCCAGAAATTATCAGCCAAGAAGGTTCTTCGATTGATGTCGAAGGATGTTTAAGTTTTCCAGGCGTGTATGGGACCGTTGATCGTGCTGATTATATTGTCGTCCGCTTTACCGATCGTTTTGGTGATGAATATGAGGTCGAAGCAGACGGTTATTTAGCTAGAGCATTCCAACATGAAATTGAACATTTAGATGGTAAACTCTTTACAGATAAAATTATCGAACATATTGATCCACAAGATTTAGAATCCTATATGGAGGAGCATGGCGAATGACAAAAATTATATTTATGGGAACTCCCGCTTTTTCAGTACCAATTTTAGATGAATTAGTCCGTGCTGGTTACGATATTCAAGCAGTGGTTACACAGCCAGATAGACCAGTGGGCCGTAAAAAAACGTTAACACCAACACCTGTTAAGGTAGCAGCCTTAAAACATAATATCCCGGTTTTACAACCTGAAAAAATAACAGGTTCAAAAGAAATGACTGAAATTGAAGCTTTAGCGCCTGATTTAATTGTAACAGCAGCTTTTGGTCAATTTTTACCACAAAAATTATTAAATGTGCCTAAGTTAGGTGCGATTAATGTTCATGCCTCTTTATTGCCAAAATATCGCGGTGGAGCACCTGTTCATTATGCTTTAATGAATGGCGACAGTGAGACTGGTGTGACAATTATGTATATGGAAAAGAAAATGGACGCGGGCGATATTTTAAGTCAACGAAAATTAGCCATTACTGAAAAAGATGATGTCGGAACTTTATTTGAGCGGTTAAGTATTTTAGGTCGTGACTTATTAATGGACACTTTGCCAGATTTGTTAGCTGGTAAAATTGTACCAGTGAAGCAAGATGAAGCGTTAGTTACCTATTCACCAAATATTTCTCGTGAAGAAGAACGAATTAATTGGGACAAAACGGCTCAACAAATTGACTATCAGGTTAGAGGAATGCGTCCTTGGCCAGTAGCATATACTTTATTGGCAAGTAATCGTTTGAAATTATGGGATGTAACACCGATTACTGAAGAAACAACAACTGAAACTCCGGGAACGATCATTCAACTAGGTAAAGAAGCTATTTGGGTTGCATGCGGAGATCAGACAATTTTACAATTAAACAAAATTCAACCAGCAGGAAAAGGTCAATTGACTGCTGGCGAGTTTTTACGAGGAATCGGCAGTCAATTAACTGTTGGAGAAATGGTGGGACAAGATGTCTAAAGAACAAATAGAACCAAAAAAAGAAGTTCAAAAACGTAATACGAAAAAAACAAGTCGCTATTTAGCGATGGAAATTTTAGATAAAACTGAAAAAAATGGTGCTTATTCTAATTTATTATTAAATGAGTCCATTCAAAAAAATAATTTAAGTTCTGCAGATGCAGGACTTTTAACAGAATTAGTTTATGGCGTTTTGCAACGTCGTTTAACCTTAGATTTTTATTTGGCTGACTTCTTAGATGAATCCAAAAAAATTGATTCTTGGGTTCGTAACTTATTACGTTTGTCTATTTATCAAATGATTTATTTAGATAAAATTCCGCAACATGCCATTCTTTTTGAAGCAGCTGAGATTGCTAAAAAGAAAGGTCATGTAGGAATTAGTAAATTTGTTAATGGCGTTTTACGGAATGCTGAGCGTCGCGGATTCAAGGATTTAACAGATATTAAAGATGATGCTGAGCGCCTTAGTCTGGAAATTAGTATGCCTTTATGGTTAGTTGAAAAGTTTATTAATCAAATTGGGTATTCTGAAACCAAAGCTTTGGGAGAGTCTTTATTAATTCCAAGTCGAGCAAGTGCTCGAGTAAATCAACGTTATTTAACAGTTGAAGAAGCATTGTATGCGTTAGAGGAAGAAGGTTTTGCTGTTCGTCGAAGTGAAATTACGCCAGATGCTGTCATTAGTGATGGTGGGCATTTTGCCTCGTCGCCCTTATTTACTTCAGGTCAATTAACGATTCAAGATGAAACATCGATGTTGGTTGCTCCAGCTCTGCAGATTGAACCTCACCACCAAGTTTTAGATGCGTGTGCAGCTCCTGGCGGAAAAACAACTCATATCGCTTCCTTTTTATCTCATGAAGCAGGGGGAAAAGTTGTTGCATTAGATTTACACAAGCATAAAGTAAAATTAGTGAAAGAAAATGCGGCACGTTTACATGTCGATGATGTTGTTGAAGGTCTTGTTTTAGATGCACGAAAAGTTGATGAAGTTTTCCCAGATGAAAGCTTTGATCGTATTCTAGTTGATGCGCCGTGTTCAGGTTTAGGCTTAATGCGCCGTAAACCAGATATAAAATATACAAAAAAAGAGCGTGATTTATTAAATTTACAAAAAATTCAATTAGAAATCTTAGAAAGTGTAGCGCCAAAACTGAAAAAATACGGTATAATGGTTTACAGTACTTGTACCATAACAGAAGAAGAAAACGAAAAAACAGTTGAACAGTTTTTAGCGTTACATCCTGAATTTGAAAAAACGACAGTCTTAGTTGGAGAAACTCTTCAACCTTGTCTTAAAAATGAATTCATACAAATTTATCCTCATGATTTTGAAACAGATGGTTTTTTCATCAGTTGTTTGAAAAAAATCAACTAAAAGTCATGAAGAGTTTAAAGAGGTGGAGAAATGCAGGTTGTATTTCAAAGTGATATCGGAAAAACAAGGAAAAATAATCAAGATTGTGCTGGACAATTTGACAATCAAGCAGGACTTCGTTTAGTAGTAGTTTGTGATGGTATGGGAGGACATAAAGCTGGCGATGTTGCTAGTGAAATGGCTGTTTCTCATCTAGGTCATGCTTGGGAAGAGACCAACTATGCAACTGCAGAAGAAGTCACACAATGGATGTTAAAACAAATCACGCTTGAAAATGAGCGTATTGTTGGAAAATCTACTCAATTTTCTGATTTAGATGGCATGGGAACAACCTTGGTTGCAGCAGTTTTATTTGAAGAAGAACTTGTCATAGCTAATATTGGCGATAGTCGAGGGTATTTGTATTCAAATAAAAAATTAGTTCAACTAACAGAAGATCATTCATTAGTTAATGAGTTGTTAAAAAGTGGGGAAATCACTTCAGAAGCAGCAGCAAATCACCCTAGAAAAAATGTCTTAACACGTTCATTAGGCGTTTCCTCTGAAATTGATATTGATATTACGATTTTTTCTATTTTAAAAGATGACATTTTATTGCTTTGTTCAGATGGTCTAACTAATATGGTTGAAGATAGTGCCATTTCAGAAATTTTAAGCCAAGATATATCCATTGAAGAAAAAGTAAATGCGCTAGTGTCTTTAGCCAATGAAAAAGGTGGGGCTGATAATATTACGGTATTATTAGCTGATTTCGCCGCGAGAGAGGAGTCCTAGCATTTATGGAAATAGGAAAAAAATTAAGTGGACGCTATAAAATTATTGGAACTGTCGGTGGCGGCGGAATGGCTAATGTATACTTAGCTCATGATTTAATTCTGGATCGAGATGTAGCTGTTAAAGTATTACGCTATGACTTTAGAGAAGACAAAGATATTATTCGTCGTTTTCAAAGAGAAGCATTGTCAGCAACTGAACTAGTTCATCCGAACATTGTCAGTGTTTATGATGTAGGTGAAGAAGATAATTTCCAGTATATTGTGATGGAATATGTGAAGGGCACGGATTTGAAAAAATATATTGGAAATCATTTTCCGATTCCGTATCAAAAAGTCATTGATATTATGGAACAAATCCTATCTGCAGTAGCAGACGCCCATAGAAACCGGATCATTCATCGAGATTTGAAACCACAGAATGTTTTAATTGATGAAACAGGTCTAGTAAAAATTACAGATTTTGGAATTGCTGTGGCATTATCAGAAACGTCAATTACTCAGACAAACTCTTTGTTAGGCTCTGTTCATTATTTATCACCTGAACAAGCTCGTGGCAGTATGGCAACGAAACAATCTGATATTTATGCATTGGGAATTATCTTATATGAGTTGCTAACTGGAAATGTACCGTTTGAAGGAGAATCTGCAGTTTCGATTGCATTAAAACACTTTCAAGAAACGGTTCCTTCTGTAAAAGATTTTGATGGTCGTATTCCGCAACCTTTAGAAAATGTTGTCTTAAAAGCAACCGCGAAGGAAGCTAGTGATCGCTACCAATCAGCAGAAGAAATGGCAACAGATATAGCAACTGCGCTTTCTCCGCAACGGGCGGGAGAGCCTAAATTTGAACCGGCTAGTATGATGGAAGAAACAAAAGTGTTAACCCCTATCCCAGGAGACTTATTAGAAACAGAGTCTGTAGAAGCGGAAGAAGTTAAAGAAGAGGATGAACAAAAGCCGGTTAAAGATCAAAAGAAAAAGAGTAAAAAGAAAAAAATTATTCTATTTTCGATTATTGGTGTGATTTTACTTTTTGTGATTGGCTTTTTTGCGATTGCAATGAGCGGTCCAAAAGATGTAAAAATTCCTGATTTAACGGGTTTGTCAGAAGCAGAAGCTAAAAGTGAATTAATAAATGCAAAATTAAAAGTGGGGGATGTAACGGAAGAAGCTAACCCAGAAGTCGAAGAAGGCCAAGTTATTCGTTCAGATCCTAAAACTGATCGGACTGTCAAAGAAAACACAAAAGTGAATTTATTTATTAGTACGGGTAAAGCGACTGAAAAATTTGGGAATTTTGTTGGTGAAGATTTCCAAGTTGTAAAAGCTAAATTAACCAATTTGAAATATGATGTGAAAACACCAATTGAAGTCTTTAGCCCAAGCGTTCCTAAAGGCCAAATTATTGAACAAAGTATCGAAAAGGGCCAAGAAGTTGTCCCTAGCGAAACTCAGGTCGTCTTTACAATTAGTAAAGGGGAAGAAGGTTTTATCATGCCAGATATGTTGAATTATGGTAAAAAAGATGTCGATGATATTGCCTCTGCCCAAGGATTAAAAGTTACGTACAATTCGGATTATTCTGATACAGTGACTGCTGGATTGGTAATGGCACAAACACCAGGAGCTGGAGAAACAGTTTTCCGTAATGATTCGATTACTGTCACATTATCAAAAGGACCAAAAGAAATACCAGTTGTAAGTGTTACAAAAAAAATCACACTTGAATATTTAGCGAAAACAATCAACAAACCGGCTTCTACAACAGATAGTAGTAATCAATCTGCAAATTCTAGTAGTTCTGAAGAAAGCATTAGTTCAGTTAGCTCAATCACTGAACCAGTAGCTAATAAGTTTGAGGTTTATATTGAAGACGAGGAAAATAACTTTAATACACCAGTTGTAACTAAATCAATTCTTGCTACCGAGTCGATTGACTTAACCTTTAAAATTAAAGAAGGTGGAGTCGCTCGTTATAAAGTAGTTCGCGATGGTGAAACAATTATTAATGAAGAGGTTCGACCTTAAGGAATAGGTGAGAGTTAGAGAATGATTTCTCTAACTCTCTTTGGTTTGTCATTGAATGATTGGTTCAGTAGAAAATCAGTTAAAGAGAACAGAAAATAGTTGCAATCTGACTTTTGATTAAGTACAGTAGAAGAGAGAATAGTTAAGAAGGAGTGGATTTTTTGCCAAGAGGTCAAATAAGAAAAGCGTTAAGTGGTTTTTATTATGTCTATTGTGAAGGTGAAACCTATCAAACTAGAGGAAGAGGCAATTTTAGAAAACGAAACTTAACCCCTTTAGTTGGGGACGAAGTTATTTTTGAAAGTGGAAATCAAGATGAAGGCATCTTGAAGGAACTTTTACCACGTAAAAATGAACTAGTACGCCCAACGGTTGCTAATGTTGATTTAGGTGTGATTGTGATGTCAGCAGTTGAACCTAACTTCTCTTCTAACTTGCTAGATCGTTTCTTAGTTACATTAGAAAGCAAAAAAATTAAATCCCTTATTTATCTGACCAAGATTGATTTATTAGATCAAGAACAGTATCAAGAAATGGAACAAATCAAAGTAGCTTATGAAAAAATTGGCTATCCAGTTATTTTGCCTAAGAGAGAGATGGACCATGAACCGATTGAAGAGTTAACTCCTTATTTTAAAGAGAAGATAACTGTTTTTATGGGACAATCTGGGGCAGGTAAGTCAACTTTATTAAATCAAATTGCACCAGATTTAGCTTTGAAAACTGGAGTGATTTCTAATGCCTTAGGTCGTGGTAAGCATACGACACGCCATGTTGAATTATTGCCTTTATATGGTGGGTTGGTAGCTGATACGCCAGGGTTCAGTTCGATTGAATTTTTAGAAGTAGAAGCAGATGAACTTCCAGAATTATTTCCAGATTTTGTGGAGGTACAGCATGAGTGCCGTTTTAGAGGGTGTAAACATCGTGAAGAACCTGGTTGTCAAGTCAAAAAAGACGTTGAAGAGGGAACTATTTTAGCATCCCGTTATAAGCACTATTTACAATTCTTAGAAGAAGTTGAAAATCGTAAACCTAAATATGGGAAGAAAAACTAAAAAAAGTGAGGAATTTATTATGAAAATTGCACCATCTATTTTAAGCGCTGATTTTGCCAATTTAGAAAGAGATGTTCGATTAGTTGAAAGTGGCGGGGCAGACTATATTCATGTTGATGTTATGGACGGTCATTTTGTTCCTAATATTACTCTTGGAGCTAATATTGTTTCGGCAATTCGTCCAGTAACTAAATTGCCATTAGATTGTCACCTAATGATTGAAAATCCAGAGAATTACATTGAAGATTTTGCTAAAGCAGGAGCTGATATTATTACAGTTCATGTTGAAAGTACACCTCATATTCACCGTGCTATCCAAATGATTAAAGCTGCTGGTGTTAAAGCAGGGGTTGTGTTGAATCCAGGGACACCTGTCGAAGCTGTGAAGTATGTCTTAGCTGAGTGTGATCTAGTTTTAGTAATGACTGTAAATCCAGGTTTTGGTGGGCAAAGTTTTATTGAAGAAACACTAGAGAAAATTACTGAATTAAGTGCGTTAAAAGAAATTAAAAATTACCATTATGAAATTGAAGTGGATGGTGGAATCGTGCCAGAAACGGCCGCAAAATGTAAATTAGCAGGAGCTGATGTATTTGTAGCAGGTTCTTATGTCTATAATGCTGAAAATCCATTAGAACAAATTCAAAACTTGAAGGATGCGTTAAAATAAATGACTACACGGGTAGCTTTGTTAGTTGGTGGACCAGAAAACATGATTCCAGATTTTATGCAGCTGGAAAACCAAGAAACGAAATGGATTGGTGTGGATCGAGGCGCATTACGTTTAATCGAAAAAGGCCTTGTTCCACGAATGGCTGTCGGTGATTTTGATTCCATCTCAACTGCTGATTTAGCTGTTCTAAAAGAGCGAATTGCAGATGTCCGTATTTCACCAGCAGAAAAAGATGAAACAGATACAGAAATGGCTGTTGCTTTAGCTTTAAATGAGTTAAAAGCGGATGAAGTTGTTATTTATGGTGGGACTGCTGGTCGACTGGATCATTTTTTAGCTAATTTATGGATGGTGCTTCAACCAAGGTTTATTAAACATGCAGCTAAAATAAAAATGGTCGATTGCCAGAACAGTCTATCATTTTATTTACCAGGCAGTTATGAGTTAATAAAAGAAGCTGATAAGCGCTATTTAGCTTTTGTTTGTTTAACGCCTGTCACAAAGCTTTCGTTAGTTGATCAAAAATATAGATTAGACGAAGCTGACTTCCTTTATCCAACCTCGTTAGCAAGTAATGAATTTATTGGTGAAACGGGGCATTTTTCTTTTACTAGTGGTGTGATCGCTGTCATTCAAAGTACTGATTAAACTAAAAAGAGTTCACTTTAAGTATGAAAATACTTAGAGTGAACTCTTTTTTAATAAAAAAAGAACCTAGTTTATAAAAGACCAGGTTCCTCATTTATTTAGATTAAACACGTTCAACTTTACCTGATTTAAGTGCGCGAGCAGAAACCCAAACTTTTTTAGGTTTGCCGTCAACTAAAATACGAACTTTTTGTAAGTTAGCTTTCCAAGTACGTTTGTTAGCGTTCATTGCGTGAGAGCGACGGTTTCCACTTTTACTCTTACGGCCAGTAATTACACATTCTTTTGCCATTATTCTTTCCTCCTTTGCCGATATCTCGAAGCAAAGCTTCAATACTCATACTTCAATAATTTATCATAATTAGCGTAACTTTGCAATAGTTTTCTTTCAAGTATTTTTACTTGACAGCTTTTTTTGCATTCTCTAGAAGTAGCCAGATTAAGATAGAGATTATAATAATAGAAGAAAACAGATAAATAATGGATTGGAAATAATCTTTTTCTATTTACATAGTTTGAAGTAAAATGACAAAAAGATAAGAGTATCGAGTTGTTTCGGCGATTATCCTTTTAAAAACCAGATAGCTATGATAAAATATAGAATAGTAATTTATGGCCTATGAGTCAAAAGGAGGATTTTTAACATGGCAGTTAAAATCAAAACACAATTTGGAACAATCGATATTACAAATGACGTCATTGCAACCGTTGTTGGTGGCGCAGCAACAGATATTTACGGTATTGTAGGAATGGCAAGTAAAAACCAAATTCGTGATAATTTAAACGATATACTAAAAAAAGAAAACTATTCACGGGGGGCAGTTGTAAGACAAGAAGAAAATGGCGTAGCTGTTGATGTTTTTATTATTGTTAGCTATGGAACAAAAATTTCTGAAGTTTGCCGTAACGTGCAAGAAAAAGTAAAATACAATTTGGAAACAATGTTAGGCGTTTCTGCAAATACTGTTAATGTATATGTTCAAGGCGTTCGCGTCATGCAAGACTAATTAAAAACAATAGTCATTGTCACTCAGCTAAATAGAGTGACCAAGGAGGAAAATATCGGTGGAAGTAACAAAATTAGAAGGTAACCAATTTCAGGCAATGGTGGCAATTGGTGCCAAACGTTTAACTAAAAATGCTGAGTTTGTCAATTCATTAAATGTATTCCCAGTGCCAGACGGCGATACTGGAACAAATATGAACTTATCTATGACAAGTGGAGCAAAAGCAGTAAATTCTTCAACATCAGATAGCGTAGGAGAATTAGCTAATGCTCTATCTAAAGGTTTATTAATGGGAGCACGTGGGAATTCTGGTGTTATTTTGTCGCAATTATTTAGAGGATTTTCTAAATCAATAGTAGGCAAGGAAACATTAACAGCAAAAGAATTTGCTGCAGCTTTTACAAGTGGAGTTGAAACGGCTTATAAAGCGGTTATGAAACCTGTTGAAGGAACTATTTTAACCGTTGCTCGTGAATCTGCTAAAGCTGGTGAGAAGAAAGCTAAAGATACAGATGATTTAGTTGTAGTAATGGAAGCTGTTGTTCGAGGCGCTAAAAAGTCATTAGCTAAAACACCTGATTTGCTCCCTGTACTTAAGGAAGTTGGCGTTGTAGATAGTGGTGGGCAAGGACTTTTATTTGTCTATGAAGGCTTTTTAGAAGCGTTATCTGGAAATATTGTTGAAGAAGATTATCAACAGCCAAATGAAAAGCAAATGACAGAAATGGTCAATGCAGAACATCATCGCAGCGTTTCAAATCATATTGCAACTGAAGATATTAAATATGGCTATTGTACTGAAATTATGGTTCATATTGGCGATGGTGAAACAGTTGATAGTGAATTTGACTACGATACTTTCCGTAACCATTTAAATGATATTGGCGATTCTTTATTAGTTGTTGCTGATGATGAAATTATTAAAGTTCATGTTCATACAGAGCATCCAGGTGAAGTAATGAATTATGGCCAAAAATTTGGTTCATTAATGAAAATTAAAGTGGATAATATGCGTCTTCAACATGAAACTATTTTAGACCATGAAAAAGAAGCGAAGCCAGTTGAGAAAATCCCTTATGGTATTATTGCGATTGCTGCTGGTGAAGGTGTTCAAGAACTATTTAAGAGTTTAGGTGCTCACTATGTTATTAGTGGTGGACAAACAATGAACCCTAGCACAGAAGATATTTTAAAAGCAGTTGCTGAAGTTCATGCAGAAAAAGTAATTATTTTACCAAATAATAAAAATATCTTCATGGCTGCAGATCAAGCAGCAGAAGTTAGTGATACTCCAGTTGTTGTGGTGCCAAGTAAAACTATTTCTCAAGGGATGACAGCGATGTTAGCCTTTAATAGTAGCAATGATTTGGAAACAAACAAAGCAGAAATGACAGCTGAATTAGATAATGTTGTTAGTGGACAAGTTACAATTGCAGTTCGAGACACAGCAATTGATGGTGTGACGATTAAAAAAGATGACTACATGGGAATTATTGAAGGCAAAATTAAATTCTCAGAAACAAGTCGCAAACAGGTTGCAGTTGAAACTTTACAAGCGATGATTTCTGAGGATAGTGAAATTGTAACCATTATTCTTGGTGAAGATGGAGACATGAATGAAGCTAAAGAAGTTGCAGAAACGATTGAAGCTGAATTTGAAGATGTTGAAGTTGAAATTCATGAAGGCAATCAACCCGTTTACCCATATATCTTATCTGTTGAGTAAAGTCTAAGGCGTAAATGGTTTTTAGAAAGTAGGAAAATAAATGGCACAACGTTATCACAGTGTTTTTGATATTATTGGTCCAGTAATGGTTGGTCCTAGCAGTTCTCATACTGCTGGAGCAGCCAGAATTGGAAAAGTCGTTCAGAAAATATTTGGTGCCACACCAGCTAAAGTTGACATTTTTTTGTATGAATCTTTTGCAAAAACCTATCGAGGTCACGGCACTGATATAGCTTTAGTTGGTGGACTTTTAGGGATGGATCCAGCAGATGAACGGTTAGCGGATTCCATTGAGATTGCCAAAGAATTAGGCATTGAAATCAATTTCATTCCCACAAACGAGAAAGCTGAACATCCAAACTCTGTCAAATTGGTCGTATCAACTCCAGAAAAATCTTTGTCTGTTGTTGGTATTTCAATTGGAGGAGGAAAAATTCAAATTTCGGAAGTTAATGGGTTCAAAATTCAATTGGAAGAAAACCAACCAACCTTTTTAATTGTGCATCAAGATGTTCCTGGAATGATTGCTCAAGTTTCAAATATTTTAGCTGAAAAGGCAATTAATATTGGAACTATGACAGTTTCTAGAGAATCAAAAGGGCAACAAGCAATCATGATGATTGAGGTAGACCAATATGAAGTTGGAGAAACCTTAGCTGAATTAAAACAAGTTGAGCATATTAAGCAGGCTAGTTTCTTTAAATAAGCAGATAGAAAGCGGAGCAAAGTCTAATTTTGTTTCGCTTTTTAGCTATACTCATAAAGAATGAGAGTTTGAAAAGAAAGTCTTGAATTTAGACAACTAGACTAGGATAATTTTGGAAAAGAAGATATAATTTCTCTAAAGAAATCAAAAAGTAAATAGACAACGGATACGTTCGTTTTATCATAAAGGAGAAATGAAAGATGTTTCAATCAGTCAGTGAATTAGTTACAGAAGCGAATCAAGTTGGAAGTATTGCTGAGGTGATGATTCAATTAGAATGTCAAACAACAAGAATGCCACGCCACGAAGTCATCAAAAAAATGGAACAACAACTAAGTGTCATGGAAAATGCTGCTAAAAAAGGCACTGCTGGGGTTACCTCGGCTACTGGTTTAACAGGTGGAGATGCGACTAAATTAGAAGCTTACTTAGCCAAGGGGAATTTTTTAAGTGGAGAAACGATTTTAATTGCCGTTCAAAATGCGATTGCTACGAATGAAGTGAATGCGGCAATGGGGTTAATTTGTGCGACACCAACTGCTGGTAGTGCTGGAGTTGTACCTGGAGTCTTGTTTGCGGCTAAAGATCGTTTAGATTTAGATCGTGATGCAATGGTGCGTTTTTTATTTGTAGCGGGTGCATTTGGTTTAGTAATTGCGAATAATGCTTCTATTAGTGGGGCAGAAGGTGGCTGTCAGGCTGAAATTGGTAGTGCCAGTGCGATTGCCAGTGCAGCTCTTGTGGATGCTGCAGGAGGAACTCCAGAAATGTGTAGCGCAGCGATTGCGATGGTATTAAAAAATATGATGGGGCTTATTTGTGACCCTGTTGCCGGTTTAGTTGAAGTTCCCTGTGTAAAACGAAATGCATTAGGTGCTTCTCAAGCTATGATATCGGCGGATATGGCTTTAGCTGGAATCACCAGTGTCATTCCAACTGATGAAGTCATTGAGGCAATGTATAAAGTTGGCAGACAAATGCCTAGCATCTTTAAAGAAACGGCAGAAGGAGGGTTGGCAGATACGCCAACAGGACGTGAAATTAAAATGCGTATCTTTGGTCAATCTGTATAGATAAATGGGAAAATCAATTTATGATCCAATTGAGCTTTTACCGCAAGTCGGACCAAAACGATTAGAAGCGTTACATCAATTAGGCATTTATACAATTTTAGATATCTTGTCTCACTATCCGTTTCGTTATGAAGATATTCAAGTCAAGGATTTGACGGAGATTGAAGACCAAGAAAAAGTTACATTAAAAGGTGATGTGGTTTCCGAGGCTGTATTGACACGTTTTGGACCGAAAAAAAATCGTCTAGTATTCCGTTTAGTGATTGACCACGCTGTTATTGCGGTTTCTTTTTTTAATCAGCCCTATTTGAAAAATAAAATAGTTGCTGGAGAGGAGCTTGCCGTTTTTGGAAAATGGGATGGCAAGCGGAAAAGCCTAACTGGAATTAAAATACTAGGTGTTGCAACAGAGCAGGAAGCCAGTAACTTTGAGTCCATCTATAATGGAAATAAAGGGATAAAACAAAAAACAATTTTTCAATTAGTTGAACAGGCTTACGAACGCTATCAAGATGTTATTCCAGATATTATTCCAAACTATTTGAGAGAGAAATATCGTTTAATTAGTCATCGAGAAGCTATTTATGCGATGCATTTCCCAACAGCGGAAGAGCAAACAATTCAGGCGAGACGAGAAGTTGTTTTTGAGGAATTCTTAGTTTTCCAAATGAAAATGCAAGTCTTACGAAAGCAAGAAAAAGCTAGTGGTCGAGGGACAGCGATTTTATATGAGGTTGCTGATTTAAGACGTTTTATTCAAAGTCTGCCCTTTGAATTAACCAAGGCTCAAAAGCGTGTAGTCAATGAAATTTGTAGTGATTTGCGACAGTCTTTACATATGCATCGCTTATTACAAGGTGATGTGGGGAGTGGAAAGACGATTGTCGCAGCTATTGCTTTATTTGCAACAGTCAATGCTGGATTCCAAGGGGCTTTAATGGTGCCAACCGGTATTTTAGCAGAGCAGCACATGGAAAGTTTAGATCAACTATTTGATCCTCTAGAGGTGAAAGTCGCGCTTTTAACTGGGGCGACAAAAACTAAGGAACGACGAGAAATTTTAGAGCAACTAGCTTCAGGTGAGCTTGATGTTATTATTGGAACCCATGCTTTGATTCAAGAAGATGTCCATTTTGCTAAATTAGGTTTAGTGATTACAGACGAGCAACATCGCTTTGGAGTCAATCAGCGGAAAATACTTCGTGAAAAAGGGACGCATCCAGATGTCTTATTTATGACTGCGACACCGATTCCTCGGACATTGGCGATTACAGCTTATGGTGAGATGGATGTTTCTATTATTGATGAGTTACCCGCTGGCAGGATTCCAATTGAAACAACATGGACGAGACCGAAAAACTTTGAGCACACCTTATCCTTCATTGAAACCCAACTTCATAAAGGTTCTCAAGCTTATGTGATTTGTCCATTAATTGAAGAATCAGAAAGTCTTGATGTAAAAAATGCTACGGATATTTACGAAAAATTGTGCCTTTATTATGGCCCGAAAAATTTTACTGTCGGGTTGCTTCACGGTAAGATGAAGGCTGCAGAAAAAGATGCGATTATGGAATCGTTTAAAAATAATGAGATACAAGTTCTTGTTTCGACAACCGTCATTGAAGTAGGGGTAAATGTACCAAATGCAACAACGATGGTCATTTATGATGCGGATCGCTTTGGACTCTCTCAACTCCATCAATTACGTGGACGTGTTGGACGAGGATCGAAAGAATCTTATTGTATCTTAGTTGCTAATCCTAAAAATGACACTGGGATTGAGCGGATGAAAATTATGACAGAAACAACAGATGGTTTTGTTTTAAGTGAAAAAGATTTAGAATTGCGTGGACCAGGTGATTTATTTGGGAACAAACAATCGGGTTTACCTGATTTTAAAGTCGGCGATATAGTGGGAGATTTTGGAGCATTAGAAGCTGCTAGAAAAGAGGCCGCTGCTTTAATTAATCAAACTGACTTCTTTGATAATCCTAACTATGCTGCTTTGCGACGTGAAGTTGGTTTAGAAAATATGAGCGCATTAGATTTTGACTAACAGAGAGTAGCGAAACCTTGATTTGCATTTTTTAGGTTTCACATCATTTGAAAATATGCGATAATAGAAGAGTAAGTGAGAGATTAGGAGGCAAAAAAAGTGAGAATTGCAGTAGACGCAATGGGTGGCGATAACGCTCCTCAAGCAATCGTTGAAGGTGTCATGATGGCAGCCAAAGAATTTCACGATGTAGAATTTATTTTATTTGGTAAAGAAGACGCGATTCGTACGTATCTAACAGATGAAACGAATATTAAAATTGTCCATACAGATGAAAAAATTAATAGTGATGATGATCCAGTTAGAGCAGTTAGACGTAAAAAAAATGCTTCTATGATTTTAGCCGCTCAGGCAGTTAAAAATAAAGAAGCGGATGCTCTCTTTTCAGCAGGAAATACAGGGGCTTTATTAACAGCAGGTTTATTAATTATTGGACGTATTAAAGGAATCGACCGTCCAGGTTTGATGCCGACGTTACCCGTTGTTACAGGAGCAGATCAAGTGTTTAACTTAATGGACGTTGGAGCAAATGCCGATACAAAACCAGAAAATATTCTTCAGTATGCGATTTTAGCTAGTTACTATGCGAAATTTGTTCGTGGTGTAGAAAACCCATCTGTCGGTTTATTGAATAATGGAACTGAAGAGAACAAAGGGAACGATGTAACTAAACGTGCTTATGCACTATTAGCAGCAGAAAAAGAAATTAATTTTATTGGCAATGTTGAAGCTCGTGAACTATTAAATGGTGTGGCTGATGTCGTTGTAACAGATGGATTTACTGGAAATGCAGTCTTGAAAACAATTGAAGGAACGGCTATGTCTATGATGAAACTATTGAAAAATGCTGTTTATGATAGTGGAATTAAAGGGAAATTAGGCGGAGCTTTATTGAAAGACAATCTTTCTGAAATGAAAGATAAATTAGACTATTCAAGATATGGTGGAGCTGTATTATTTGGCGTGAAAGCACCTGTTGTTAAAACCCACGGGTCAACTGAAAAAGAATCTGTCTATTTTACAATCCGTCAAATCCATGAAATGCTAAATTCTCATGTTATTGATGATTTAGTCACTTATTTTGAATCAAAGGCAGAAGCAGAAGCTATTTTAGTTGAATCTAAAAAAGAAACAGAGTAAAAGCTGGCTTTTTTTAACTAAAAAGAAAAAAAGGTGGACAAATGCTCTGCTTATCAGTAAAATAATTGTGATACTGACTATCAATTTTAATAACTGTATTTTAAAATGAACTCGCGGAGGTGTAGAAGTTGTCTCAAAATGAAACTTTTGATAAAGTAGCTAAAATTATTGTTGAACGTTTTGGTGTGGATGAAGATAAAGTTACAACTGAATTAACTTTTAAAGATGATTTAGGAGCTGATTCTTTAGACATCGTTGAACTTGTAATGGAGTTAGAAGATGTTTTTGGTACTGAAATCTCTGATGAAGATGCAGAACAAATTACAACAGTTGGCGATGCAGTCAAATATATTGATGCTCATCTTAACTAATTAATAAAAAAGAAACGATCAGATAGCAGAGTCTTAGTTGATTCTAGCTATCTGTTTTTTGTTCTAAATAGGATAGAGGAAAGAATAGGAACGTGATATAATAGACAAGATTAAGGTTTTAATAAATACATAATAACTACACTTAGGATTTGTTTTAGTAGCAGTGTTTGTTAAGTATGGAGTCTTTTTTAGTGAAAAATTTTATTTTTTAGCTAAAAGCGAGTATAATAGGAGAAGTCTGAATGACTGATTGAAAGGAGCGACATAATGAACGAACTATTTTTAAAAGAATTAAAAGATAAATTTGGAATTACCTTTCGAAATTTATCGTATTTAGAAGAAGCATTTACCCATTCATCATATGTGAATGAGCACAGGGATTGTCACATTCAAGATAATGAGCGAATTGAATTTTTAGGAGACGCAGTATTAGAATTGACCGTTTCTCGTTATTTATTCGATCATTATCCAGATCTACCAGAAGGCAAATTAACTAGATTACGTGCAACAATTGTTTGTGAAGCTAGTTTAAGCCAATTTGCTAAGGAATATGGTTTTGATACGTATATTCGCTTAGGTCGTGGAGAAGAACGAATGAATGGACGGAATCGTCCAGCATTGTTATGTGATTTATTTGAATCTTTTATTGGTGCATTATATTTGGATCAAGGAATAGAGGCAGTTTTAGATTTTCTACGCCAAACCATCTTTCCTAAAATTGCAACCGGTGCTTTCTCACATGTGATGGATCACAAAACAAATTTACAAGAATGGCTCCAACAAAATGGCGAAATAGTCATTGAATATAATTTACTTGATGAAGTTGGCCCTGCCCATGAGAAAGAATTTATTGTTGAGGTTAGTGCTGAGGGGAAAGTCTTAGGTAAAGGTCAAGGTAAGACTAAGAAAGCAGCAGAACAAGCAGCGGCTGAAAATGCGTTATTTATTATTAAAACAAAGTAAGAGTAGAAAGGAGCCACGTCCACAGTGTATTTAAAGAAAATTGAAATTGCTGGATTTAAATCTTTTGCAGATAAGACAACAATTGAATTTGTTAATGGAGTCACTGCTGTTGTGGGACCTAATGGTAGTGGGAAAAGTAATATTACTGAAGCTATTCGTTGGGTTTTAGGCGAGCAGTCTGCAAAAAGTTTGCGTGGTGGTCGAATGAACGATGTGATTTTTGCAGGATCAGAATCTAGAAAACAATTAAATCTTGCCGAAGTTACATTAGTTTTAGAAAATGAAGATCATTTTTTACCATTAGATTTTAGCGAAATTAGTATCACAAGACGATTGCACCGTAATGGGGATAGTGAGTTTTATCTGAATAAGCAGTCTTGTCGTTTAAAAGATATTGTCGATTTGTTTATGGATTCAGGTTTAGGTAAAGAATCTTTTTCAATTATTTCACAAGGGAAAGTTGAAGCTATTTTTAACAGCAAACCAGAGGATCGTCGTTCAATTTTTGAAGAAGCAGCAGGCGTCTTAAAATACAAAACCCGTAAAAAGAAAGCGGAGCAGAAGTTATTTGAAACAGAGGATAATTTAAATCGTGTTCAAGATATCGTGTATGAATTGGAAGATCAAATTGAACCATTAAGGGAACAAAGTAGTATTGCCAAAGATTATGTGATGCAAAAAGAACAGTTAAGTGAAGTGGAAATTGCTTTAACCGTTGTTGAAGTTGAGATGTTAAAAGAAAAATGGTTAGCAAATAAAAATCAAGCAGAAACTTTAGCGACAGAAATTAGCGAAGCACGCCAAGAGCTACAAACGGCTGAAACTACTGTAGCAGACTTGCGGGAAAAACGTCAAAAAATGGATGCTCAACTGGATGAAAGTCAGGCTCGCTTAGTTGAATTAGTTAAAACATACGAACAAACGGAAGCCCAGAAAAAAGTCTTATCTGAGCGGAGTAAAAATACCAAAGAAAATCGTGAACAGTTTGAACAATCTAAAGCTAAGTTAGAAGTTAAAATCCAAGAACTGGACCAGCAATTAGCTGATTTAACAAAAGATTTAACGGAAAAACAAGCTCATGAAAGAGAACTGCGTGGAACTTTAGCAGCAGCTGAAAAAGAGCAAAAAATGTTTAATCAAAATAGTTCGGTTACAGTTGAAAGTTTACGCGATGACTATGTTGATTTGATGCAAAAACAGACAACTTTACGAAATGAACAAGGATATTTAGAAAAAACATTTTTACAAGCATCACAAAAAAATATGAAGTCAGATGCGACTGTTCGGGCGTTGGAAAGCGATAGTGCATTGGCTAAAGCCAAAGTTCAAGAAAAACAACTAGATTTAAGTACCGTTCAAAAAAACCTAGCAACAAAACTGTTAGGTCATCAAGAGATTCAAGCTGATTTGCAAAAAAATCGTTATGATTTAGAAACCAATGAACAAAAAATGTACGAAGCCTTACGTTTGATGCAGCAAGCTAAAGCTAAAAGAGATAGTTTAGCAGATTTAAATGAAGATTACGCTGGGTTTTATCAAGGGGTAAAAGAAATTTTAAAACGCAAACGTGAAATAGGTGGCGTTGTTGGTGCAGTAGCTGAATTAATTGATGTACCAAAAGAAACAGAAGTTGCTATTGATATTGCCTTAGGAGCAGCAAGTCAAAATGTGGTTGTAGAAGATGAGGAAAGTGGCCGTAAAGGAATTACTTATTTAAAACAGAAACGTTTAGGACGAGCAACTTTTTTACCTTTAACAACAATTAAACCACGTTATTTACCAAGTAATGTTGTCCAAACAGTCAAAGGGAATGAAGGTTATCTAGGGATTGCGAGTCAATTAGTGCGTTATCCAGAAAAAGTAGCGACAGTGATTGAAAATCTATTAGGGACGACAATAGTCGCTCGTGATTTAACTTCAGCCAATCAAATTGCTCGAAGTATTCAATTTAAATATCGAGTGGTCACTCTTGAAGGCGATATTATGAATGCAGGTGGCTCAATGACTGGTGGTGCCAGTAAAAAAGGCAACCAAGGGAGTATTTTTGCTAGAAAGAATGAATTAAGTAATTTAAATCAACAAATTAGTTCGATGGAATCAACTCTAGAAGCGAAGGAAATTGATGTTCGTGCTTTGAAACAACAAGTAAAAAAACAAGAACTCGAATTAGAAGAATTACGTGTTCTTGGTGAAAAAGAACGGCTGAAAGAGCAACAATTAAAGAATGATGTTGAACTTTACGAGGAAAAAGAAAAACGTTTGACTCGTGAATTGAAAGCTTATACTTTTGAGTTTCAAGAAGCAAAGGAAGAGACAGAGCATTACCATCAACGAACGGCTGAGATTACGGCTGAAATGTCTGAAATTTCAACTGAAATGGAAAATATTAATCGCCAAATCGACTTGATTTCTTCTGAAAATGATAAACGAACTCAATTACAAGCGTCGGCGAATCAGCGTGTTCATGAAGTCACGGCTCAACTGGCTGTTGCCAAAGAACAAGTGACAAGTTTAGTGAAGGAACAAAAACGTTTAGAGGATTCTTTACAAGTTGAAAAAGAAAATCTTGCGAGTTTGGTTGAGCAATTAGAACTAATGATTAATAGTGATGGAAGCCACCAATTGACTAAAGGTGATTTAGAAGAGAAACTGGCTGAAATTGAAGTCGAAAAGACTGCCTTTGAAGAAACTATTTTATCGATGAAAGAAGAGCGCTACACATTAGAAGAACGTATTGATGAATTTGATCGAACGGTTGCGGCTAAAAATAATCAACAGCACATCTTGTTGGAACAACGTTCTAAAGCGGAAGTTGCGATGAATCGTCACGATGTTGAAATTGAAAATCGACTGGGACATTTAAGTGAGGAATACGGTTTAAGCTTTGATTTTGCCAAAGTGAATCATGTGTTAGAGCTTTCTTTAGAAGATGCGCGTCAAAAAGTAAAATTACTAAAACGTGGTATTGAAGAGTTAGGTTCGGTTAACTTAGGGGCGATTGATGAGTTTGAACGTGTGAATGAACGTTACAGTTTCTTAACAGAACAACGAGATGATTTATTGACAGCGAAGGCTAGTCTGTTTGAAACGATGGATGAAATGGATGAAGAAGTTAAAAAACGCTTTTCAGAGGTTTTCTTTGCCATCCGGGATAAATTTTCAATTGTCTTTCCACAAATGTTTGGTGGAGGTTACGCTGAGTTACGTTTAACAGATCCTGAGGATTTATTGAATACAGGAATTGATATTATCGCTCAACCACCAGGGAAAAAATTGCAAAATTTAAGCTTATTATCTGGTGGAGAGCGCGCGTTTACAGCGATTGCTTTATTATTCTCCATCATTCAAGTCCGACCGGTACCTTTCTGTATTTTAGATGAGGTTGAAGCTGCTTTAGATGAAGCCAACGTTGCTCGTTTTGGGCGTTATTTAAGCCAATTTGAAGGGGATACACAGTTCATTGTGATTACTCATAGAAAAGGAACCATGGAAGAAGCAGACGTTCTCTATGGCGTTACTATGCAAGAATCAGGCATTTCGAAAATTGTATCTGTGCGTTTAGAAGAAGTGGAAGAAAAAGGATTAGTTAAAGGATAAAAATGAAATAAAAGGTTGTCTATCATTGTGATGCAGCCTTTTATTTGGCGTTGAGTGGATTGATTACACTAGGTAAAGCCTTTTCTTCAAATAGGTATTCACAATTTAAGAATTAAACCGTATACTTAAGAAGGAAATACGAGAAGAATAGTTGAGCTTATAGTTACCAGATCCGACCCAACTAGACTAGGAGGAACGAGACAAAATGATTAAATTAATTGCGATTGATTTAGATGGAACATTACTTAATGAGAATAAAGAAATTACACCAGAAACAAAAGAGGCCTTAACAAAAGCAAAAGCGAAGGGTGTCAAAGTGGTACTTTGTACTGGACGTCCATTATTAGGCATGGCTCATTTTTTAGAAGAGTTAAACTTAAAAGAAGAAGGCGATTATGGCATTACTTATAATGGTGGCCTTGTTCAAAAGACTCAGACGGGCGAAGTTCTTTCACAAAAAACATTAACTAAGGCTCAAATAGAAGAATTGTATCAATTAACCAATGAATTACAAGTGCCACTTAACTTTATTGATTTAGTTCAAGTTTATGCACCACCGTATCCTGAAAATCGTGAATCTTTATACGGAGGCATTATGAAAGCTTTGCCAATGGTCCCAACGACAATGGCCGACTTACCTGAGGATGCTGAATTTAATAAAGCTGTAATTGCAGTGGATGTTGCTATTTTAGATGAGGCAATTGCAAAAATACCGGTTGAATTTACAGAGAAATATACAATGATGAAATCACGTCCAGTGTTATTAGAAGTACTAAACAAAGAAGTGGATAAAGGTCGAGGTTTGGCAGTTTTATGTGATTTATTAGACATCAAACCAGAAGAAGTCATGGCTCTTGGCGATGAAGAGAATGACTTAGCGATGATTCAATTTGCCGGATTAGGCGTAGCGATGGGCAATGCAACTGAAGAAGTCAAAAAGGTTGCTCAATTTGTGACGAAAAGTAATCATGAAAATGGTGTTGCCTACGCAGTTGAAAAATTTGTTTTGAATGAGGAAACTTTTAACAGTCATTCAAATGCATAATTATGTGGTATAATAGAATATATTGTCTGAGAAAGAAGGTAGACTATGGGATTTTTTGATAAGATAAAAAAAGCATTTACAGGTGAAGAAGTTGAAAAAACAGAAGTCACTGAAAAATATGAAAAAGGGTTAGAAAAAACGCGTAAATCATTTTCTGAACGCATGAATGAGCTTTTTGCTAATTTTAGAACAGTAGATGAGGATTTCTTTGATGAATTAGAAGAAGTTTTAATTGGATCAGATGTTGGATTTGAAACAACAATGGAGATTACCGACGCTTTACGACAAGAAGTAAAATTGCGTAATGCTAAGAATCAAAATGAAGTCCAAGAAGCGATTATTGAAAAATTAGTTGAACTATATGAACGTGGCGATACAGAAATTCCTGAAATTAAATTAAATCCAACTGGGTTAACGGTTATTTTGTTTGTTGGAGTGAATGGTGTTGGGAAAACTACAACGATTGGTAAAATGGCTCATCAATATCAAGTTGCTGGTAAAAAAGTGTTACTAGCAGCAGGAGATACTTTTAGAGCGGGTGCGATTGATCAGCTAAAAGTTTGGGGCGAGCGCGTCAATGTCGAGGTTGTTAGTGGGCCGGCAGGTGGAGATCCAGCAGCAGTTGTATTTGATGCAGTTAAGCAAGCCAAAAATCAACAAGCCGATATTTTAATGGTTGATACAGCTGGGCGTTTACAAAATAAAGTTAATTTAATGAATGAATTAGAAAAAATGAAACGTGTCATTGATCGTGAATTGCCAGATACTCCGCTTGAAGTATTATTAGTACTAGATGCAACGACTGGGCAAAATGCTATGTTGCAAGCGAAGCAATTTAAAGAAACAACAGATGTAACCGGGCTAGTGTTAACCAAACTTGACGGAACAGCCAAAGGTGGAATTGTGTTGGCCATCCGGAACGAGTTAAATATCCCTGTTAAATATGTAGGATTAGGCGAAGGAATGGATGATTTACAAGTCTTTGATCCTAATGAATACGTCTTTGGATTATTTAGTCAATTGATTAACAAAGAAAATTAATGAATTGGAGTCTATCTTTTAATAAGATAGGCTTCTTTAATTCATATTTTTTTGCTTTTATAGGAATTATCTATTGACTATAGGGTGAAAAATAGGTACGCTAAACAAGTGTGTAAACAGAAATCACTTGACAGATGTCAAAGATGAAAGAAGGGGTTTAAATGGAATTAGAAAAAACAAATCAAATGAATGCTTTGTTTGAATTTTATGAATCCTTACTGACCGAAAAGCAACAAAATTATATGCAACTGTATTACGCAGATGATTTTTCACTAGGCGAGATTGCGGAAGAGTTTGGTGTCAGTCGACAAGCTGTTTATGACAACATTAAACGGACTGAGCATATCCTTAAAGAATATGAGCGTAAACTGCATAATGTTGCAAACTTTGTCGAAAGTGAAGCAGTTATTGAAGAATTGACGAACTATGTCAAGGAAAACTATCCATTGGATCAAACCTTAATTAAGTTGATTGAAGCCTTACAAACAGAAAAAGATAATGAATAAGGAACGGTGAAAATAAATGGCATTTGAAGGATTATCAGAACGTCTCCAAGCAGCAATGAATAAGATGCGCCGTAAAGGTAAAATCTCTGAAGCTGATGTTAAAGAAATGATGCGCGAGGTTCGCCTTGCATTACTAGAAGCCGATGTAAACTTTAAAGTTGTTAAAGAATTTGTTAAAACAGTAAGTGATCGAGCAATCGGTTCAGAAGTTTTAGAAAGTTTATCGCCAGCACAACAAATTGTCAAAATTGTCGATGAAGAATTGACAGCCTTAATGGGTGGGGAACAATCCACCATTCAATCTGCACCGAAATCACCAACTGTTATTATGATGGTAGGTTTACAAGGGGCAGGTAAAACGACGACTGCAGGTAAGTTAGCGAACTTCTTACGTAAGAAGCAAAATCGCCGTCCGTTGCTTGTAGCAGCCGATATTTACCGTCCAGCAGCGATTCAACAATTGGAAACCTTAGGGGAGCAATTAGATATTCCTGTTTTTTCAATGGGAGATCAAGTTAGCCCAGTTGAAATTGCAAAAATGGGAATTGAAAAAGCGAAAGAAGAGCATTTAGATTTTGTAATCATCGATACGGCAGGTCGTTTGCATATTGATGAAACCCTGATGACCGAGTTAACAGATATTAAAGCTGTGACCAACCCAACAGAAATCTTCTTAGTTGTCGATGCAATGACTGGACAAGATGCAGTTAACGTTGCGGAATCCTTTAATGAACAACTAGATATTACTGGGGTCATTTTAACGAAATTAGATGGAGATACCCGTGGTGGAGCTGCACTTTCAATTCGTTCTGTAACTGGTAAACCAATCAAATTTACAGGTCAAGGTGAAAAATTAGAAGACTTAGAACCTTTCTATCCAGATCGTATGGCTAGCCGTATTTTAGGTATGGGAGACATGCTAACACTGATTGAAAAAGCACAACAAGATTTTGATGAGAAAAAAGCTGAAGAAATGACCCAAAAAATGCAAGATAATAGCTTTGATTTCAATGATTTTATTGAGCAAATGGATCAGCTAAATAACATGGGACCAATTGAAGATATTTTAAAAATGATTCCAGGCATGAACAATGTACCTGGTCTTGACAAAATGCAAATTGACCCTAAAGATACGGCTCGTATGAAGGCGATTGTGTTATCAATGACACCTCAAGAACGTGAAAATCCAGATTTATTGTCACAAAGTCGCCGTCGTCGAATTGCTCGTGGTTCAGGTCGTCCAATTGCTGAAGTCAACCGCATGATCAAGCAATTTAATGAGTCTAAAAAAATGATGAGTCAGATGTCAAAAGGAAACTTTAACGGCATGGACGGTATGTTTGGTAGTGGCGTAGGTGGAAAATTAGGTAAAATGGCGATGAATTCTATGGTTCGCAAAAATAAAAAGAAATTAAGAAAGAAAAATAAAAAGAAAAAATAGACAATAAGCGTATTTTTTTTAAAATGAACGAAAAAAATTTATGAAAAAATAGAGCCATAAATCCAGTTAAATCAATGTTTTTGGTTCTGTAAATAAAAAAAAATGCCCTGTAAAGAAAAAACACTTTACAGGGGGGCAATTTACTGGTAATATATGTAATTGTGAGATAAGTAATTGGAGGTGTAAATAAACATGGCAGTAAAAATCCGTTTAAAACGTATGGGCTCTAAAAAGAATCCATTTTACCGTATGGTAGTTGCAGATTCACGTTCTCCTCGTGATGGACGTTATATCGAAGTAGTTGGAACTTACAATCCAGTTGTACAACCAGCTGCAGTAAAAGTGGAAGAAGAAAAAGTACTTGGCTGGTTAGCTAATGGTGCACAACCTTCTGATACAGTTCGTAATATCCTTTCAAAAGAAGGCATTATGAAAAAATTCCATGATTCAAAAAACGTTAAATAAAAAGGATGTTTTCTATGGCTGACGTTAAAGAATTAATTCTTACCATTGTTCGTCCTCTTGTTACTCATCCTGATGAATTGGGAATTGTAATTGAGGAAACTAACGAGTATCTTGACTATCAATTGTCGGTTCATCCTGATGATATTGGACGGGTAATTGGGAAACAAGGTCGCGTAGCAAAAGCAATTCGTACGATTGTGTACAGCGTGAGGGTCAAAGGACCAAAGCGTGTACGTTTATCAATTGTCGATGGTTAATCCCATTTAATAACGAAGAAAACCATTTCTAACTTAGAGATGGTTTTTTTATTTACCTTAGAATTGCTTTATTTAAGATGAATTTCAGTATTTAGGCAGAGTTTATCTTGATTTTATGGTACAATAATGACGACAAAATAATAATAAATGAGGGATATTGTGGCTGAATTATTTAATGTAGGTAAAATTGTAAATACACAAGGATTAAAAGGAGAAGTGCGTGTCATTTCTCGAACTGATTTTCCAGATGAACGTTATAAAAAAGGGAATACGTTACTTTTAGAACAAGAGGGAAAACCTTTAATAGAATTAGTTGTAGCGAGTCATCGTAAGCACAAAAATTTTGATATTCTAAGTTTTAAAGATCATCCGTCAATCAATGATGTTGAAAAATACCGTGATGGAATGTTGCAAATTACTTCAGATCAAATGCATGATTTGCCTGAGAATGAATTTTACTTGCATGAAATCATTGGCTTAAAGGTGATTGATGAAGAAGGCGAAGAGATTGGTAAAATCAAAGAAGTCTTATCACCAGGAGCAAATGATGTCTGGGTGATTCAGCGTGTTCAACAAAAAGATTTATTGATTCCGTACATTGAAGAAGTGGTGAAAAAAGTCGATATCGCTGAAGGGGTAGTCACAATTCATATTATGGAAGGATTGTTAGACTAATGAGAATTGATGTGCTAACTTTATTTCCGCGCATGTTTGATGGGCCAATGAAGGAATCGATTATTGGGAAAGCCATTGAAAAAAAATTGCTAGAGTTCAACGCAATAAATTTCCGAGAATTTTCGACTCATCGTCATCAAAATGTGGATGATTATCCTTATGGTGGTGGTGCAGGAATGTTATTGATGGCTCAACCGATTTTTGGAGCTGTTGAAGCGATTGAAGCTGAGGTACCTGAGACTAAAAAACGCGTTATTCTTTTAGATCCAGCAGGTGTTCCTTTTACTCAATCAGTTGCAGAAGAGTTAGCTGAAGAAGAGCATTTAATTTTTATTTGTGGGCATTATGAAGGATACGATGAACGTATTCGTGAATTAGTCACAGATGAAATTTCGCTAGGCGATTATGTCCTAACAGGTGGAGAATTAGGGGCGATGGTGATTGTGGATGCAACTGTACGGCTATTACCAGACGTTTTAGGCAATCAGTCCTCTGCTATGACAGATTCACATTCAACAGGGCTCCTGGAGCACCCACAGTACACTAGACCTGCTGAATTTAGAGGCATGGAAGTTCCGCATGTCTTAACCAATGGAAACCACAAATTAATTCGTGAGTGGCAGGAAAAAGAGTCTTTACGTCGCACGTATCAACGACGTCCAGATATGTTAGAAGAAGTTGAATTATCTAAGGAACAGAAGAATTGGTTGAAAGAAATTCAAGCCGAGGAAGATGATTCTGAAGAATAATGTCAGATATCAAGGAAAAGACCTTTACAGTCATTTTGAGATATGTTAAACTATTTTAGGTGAGTAGAGAAAATCTACTCGATTAACGATATTCCGCTATGCCCGAATGGAGGTATATGAATGTTTGTTGGAAGGAGAAAAAAACATGAGTCAATTAATGGAATCAATCACAAATGAACAATTACGTTCTGATATCCCGGCTTTCCGCCCAGGAGATACAGTTCGTGTTCACGCACGCGTAGTCGAAGGTACTAGAGAGCGTATCCAACTTTTCGAAGGTGTTGTAATCAAACGCCGTGGAGCTGGAATCAGCGAAACTTATACTGTTCGTAAATTATCAGGCGGTGTTGGTGTTGAACGTACGTTCCCAATCCACACTCCACGTGTTGCACAAATTGAAGTTGTTCGCTTTGGTAAAGTTCGTCGTGCTAAATTGTACTACTTACGTGCTCTACATGGTAAAGCAGCTCGTATTAAAGAAGCTCGTCGTTAAGATAAGCTTAGGAACCCTTGATTATTCAAGGGTTTTTTTGTTTAATTGGCTATATACAAAAATGAAGCCAAGTATGTTTTGATCTGAAATATAATTTAATAGAATTTATTTCTTATATTGAAAAAATTATCACTTCATTTACTGAGAATATAGTTAAACTAACAATCTTCATGATATAATAGATTAAATGGTTGAACAATTAAAAAACAAAAGGAATGATTGATTAATGATTAACGAACAGCATAGATACGAGCAAACAACTATTAATGTACAAAAACAGGCTAATTTAATATGGAATGTTGCAGATATATTACGAGGTTTATACAAGCCTCATGAATATGGAAAAGTAATTTTACCAATGACGGTAATAAAAAGACTACATGATACACTATTACCTACTAAAGAAGCAGTGCTAGAAGCTTCCATAAAAACAAAAGATATGAATGATACAATGCGGACTCGTTTCTTAGAACAAGCATCAGGCTATTCTTTTTATAATACCAATCTTTATACATTTGAAACATTACTATCAGATCCTGATAATATTGAAGAAAATTTCAGAGCGTATTTAAATGGTTTCTCAAACAATATGCAGGATATTTTATCAAACTTCAAATTTGATGTTGAGATTACTAATATGGCAGATAATGATGCGCTATTCTATGTTATCCAAGAATTTAATAAGAAAGACTCTTATTTAGGCCCAGATAGAGTTACTAGTACTGATATGGGCTATATTTTTGAGGAATTGGTTCGTAAATTTTCAGAAAGTTATAATGAAGAAGCTGGCGCTCACTTTACAAGTAGAGATATTATCTACCTGATGACCGATTTACTATTGGCTGAAGATCGGGATACGTTAGCAGGAAAAGACGTAGTAAAAACAGTATACGACCAAACAATGGGAACATCTCAAATGCTGTCAGCAATGATGGAACGTATTCAATATTTTAATAAGGATGCAGATGTAAAAACATTTGGACAAGAGCTTAATCCAGAAACATATGCAATTGCGAAGGCTGACACAATGATTCGTGGTGGGGATGCTGATCAAATGAAGTTGGGAAGCACGCTATCAAATGATCAGTTTACAGATTTTACTTTTGATTATTGTATTTCTAATCCGCCATTTGGAATTGATTGGAAGAAGGATAAAAAAGCTGTAGATGCGGAGCATAAACATGGGGAGAATGGTCGATTTGGTATAGGGCTTCCAAAAATTAGTGATGGACAATTATTATTTCAGTTGAATGGTATTTCTAAGCTGAAAGAGACAGGACGAATGGCAATTGTCCATAATGGCTCCGCTTTGTTTTCTGGCAATGCTGGTGGAGGAGAAAGTGCGATTCGCCAATATGTTATTGAGAATGATTGGTTAGAAGCAATTGTCCAATTGCCTTCAGGGTTATTTTATAATACTGGTATTTCAACTTATGTCTGGTTGATTACAAAAAATAAATCAGCTGAACGTCAAGGAAAAGTTCAATTAATTGATGCATCAAAATGTTTTGAAAAAAGGCGTAAAAATATTGGTGAAAAGAAAGTAGATATTACAGAAAAATGTCGAAATTTAATTATTCAGGCCTATGGAGAATTTTCTAGAAAAGTATATCAGCAGGAAGAACGAATAGTTGAATCAAAGGTCTTTGACAATGACGAGTTTGGTTTTACAAAGATTACTGTTGAAAGTCCTCAAAGAAATGACGATGGAACGTTCGTTCTAAATAAAGGGAAACCTGTTGCTGATACAAAATTACGTGATACAGAAGATATTCCATTAAAAGAAGATATAAAAAGTTATTTTGAACGTGAGGTTATCCCATTTAATCCAGATGCATGGATAGATCGTAAAAAAGACAAGGTCGGATATGAAATCCCATTTACTCGTTTATTTTATAAATATACTGCGCCAGAACCGTCAGAAGTCATTGCTGAACGTATCCAAAATCTTGAAGAATCAATTGTATCAAACTTCGAGATCCTATCAGGGAAGGGTGTGTCTAACGTTGACTAGAAGAATGAAAGATTCAGGTGTTGAGTGGATAGGGGAGATACCTGAAAAATGGGAAATGCGAAGATTGAAAACATGTCTTAGAAAAGAAAAAAATATAGTTAATAAGCATGAAGGACAGCGAATATTATCACTCACTATGAATGGTGTTATTGTTAGAGATATAGCTAATCCAAAAGGTAAGATGCCGACAACTTTTGATGGGTATCAAGAAATAAAATCTGGAAATATAATTGAATGCTTATTTGATATTGATGTAACCCCAAGGTGTGTTGGTATAGCAAGAGATGACGGATTAATTAGCCCAGCGTACACACAATTTAAAATCATTAATAGTTTTGATACAGAATTTGTGTATCATTATCTCTTATTATTAGATAATGATAAGATTATTGTCCCAATTACAAAATCTTTAAGGAATACTATTAAAAGTGATGATTTTCTTAACTTACCTTTTAGTTTTCCAAGTCTGGAAATGCAAAAGAAGATTGTTAAAGAGCTGAAGCTGAAAATGGAATCAGTGGATAGGATTATATCTGAAACTAAGGAATCCATCATTGAGCTGAAAAAATACAAACAATCTTTAATTACAGAGACAGTAATAAAGGGATTAGATAAAGATGTTGAAATGAAAGATAGTGAGATTGAATGGATAGGTTGTATACCTAAACATTGGACCAAAGCAAGGGTGAAAAACTTATTTTTTTTAAGAGGCAGAATAGGCTGGCAGGGACTCACATCTAAGGAATATCAAACAGAAGGAGCACATTTAATTACAGGGACGGATTTTAATAGTGGCAAAATTAACTGGGCTACCACGGTTAGGATTAGTGAGGAAAGATATAATGAAGCTCCAGAAATTCATGTTCGAGATAATGATTTATTAATTACAAAAGACGGAACTATTGGTAAGGTAGCTATTTCAAAAAATACTCCAGAGAATGTTTCGTTAAATAGTGGGGTAATGTTAATGCGAGAACGAAAGAATAATGTCGTTAAAAAAAAATATATATATTATGTGTTAATTTCTGATGTCTTTTGGAGATGGTATGGTTCTAATGATATCGGTTCTAGTACTATAAAACATCTGTACCAAGGTCAATTTCAGAATTTTTCTTTTCCATTACCAGATGCAGCTGATCAGAAAAAAATTATAAAGTTACTTGATACTAAAATCCAGATAGTGGAGGAATTGATTGCTAATAAAGAGCAGATTATAAAAGAATATCTATGTTATAAAAAAACATTGATTTATGAATATATCACTGGAAAAAAAGAAGTTTTAGGAGGGGAGTTTGTTGATAGAAAATAAAGAGAGACGTTTTGAGCAGGATATTGAAACCAGTTTAACTAATGATAGTGGTTGGCAAAAATTATCATTTCTTCAATCAAATTATGATACTACTATTGGTCTTGATTTAGATCAGTTGCTCTCATTTGTTGAGACAACTCAACAAAAACAATGGACTAGGTATCAAAAGATTTATCGAGAGAAGTCTCGAGAGAAATTTTTAAAACGTTTTAACGAAGAAGTAAGTACGCACGGGTTGCTTCACGTATTGAAAAATGGTATCAAAGATCGTGGTGTTACTTTAAAAGTAATCTATTTTAAGCCTGTATCTGGCCTAAATGAATTAACTCAACAACAATATGAAGCTAATCATTTTGCCTGTATTCGTCAATTTGCTTATAGTTCAAATAATCAGAATACTATTGATATGGTTTTGTCAGTAAATGGTATCCCTTTGGTTGCTTTAGAATTAAAAAATCAATATACTGGACAATCAGTTGAAAATGCTAAAATTCAATTTCAAAAAAATCGTAATCCTAAAGAAATGGTTTTCGGATTTAATAAACGCTTTTTGGTTTATTTTGCTGTGGATCATTTTGATGTATATATGACTACTAAACTAGCTGGGAACAAGACCTACTTCTTACCATTTAATCAAGGGTCAAATGGACCTGGTAATGTTGGAGGAGCAGGAAACCCTGAGAATAATGAAGGATATCCAACCTCATATTTGTGGGAACAAGTTTTGACAACCGATAGTTTAATGGATATCATTCAAAAGTTTATGAACTTAGAAATAAAGAAGGAAAAAAATGGTGAACAAGAAATTACAAAGAAAACGTTAATTTTTCCTCGTTTTCATCAACTAGATGTTGTTCGCAAACTAGTTAGCGATGTAAAAAGTAATGGTAGCGGTGAAAACTACCTAGTACAACATAGTGCTGGGTCTGGTAAATCAAACAGTATTGCTTGGTTGGCCTATCATCTAGCTTCAATACATGATAAAAATAACTATCCAATTTTTTCTTCAATTATCATTGTCACGGATCGAACTGTTCTTGATCGACAATTGCAAGATACTATCATGAGCTTTGAACATACTGGTGGTCAAGTGGAAACAATTGATGATAAAAAATCGTCAGAGGATTTAAAGATGGCGATTAACGATGGAAAGAAAATAATCATTACGACATTACAAAAATTTCCTGTAATTTACAAGGAAGTAGATGAGGTTGTAGGAAGGTGTTTTGCAATCATTGTTGATGAGGCCCATTCTTCACAAACAGGCAACAGTGCTCAAAAGTTAAAAACCGCATTGGCAGATAAACAAGCTACTCTACAAGAGTACCAAGAAATTGAGACAGAGATTGAAAATCAAGAATTGGATGGACAAGATGAGTTAGTAAAAACACTAATTTCTCAAGGAAAACATAGTAATTTAAGTTTCTTTGCTTTTACAGCGACACCAAAAGAGAAAACGATTGATATGTTTGGAACGCTTCAAGAAGACGGAACAAAAACTCCCTTTAATGTATATAGCATGCGTCAAGCTATCGAAGAAGGATTTATTCTTGATGTATTAAAAAATTATATGACTTATAAAACTTCTTATCGTTTAGCAAAAGAGATTGAAGAAAATCCAAAATTACCAACAACAGAGGCTGTAAGAGCTATTGCAAGATATCAAGCTTTTCATCCTTGGGTCTTACGCCAAAAAACAGAGATTATGGTAGAACAGTTTAGAGAAGTGTCAAAGAAAGCGATAGGTGGTCGTGGAAAAGCGATGGTGGTGACTTCATCTCGTTTACATGCTGTTAGATATATGCGAGAATTTAAAGATTATATTCGAGAAAAAGGTTATAAAAATTTAAATGTTTTAGTCGCATTTTCAGGAAAAGTAACTGATGATGAAAATGAGTATACAGAAACATCGCTTAATCGTAATAAAATAGGCGAACAGATTAAAGAAAGTCAATTGAAAAAGGCTTTCCATTCAGAAGAGTTTAATATTCTCATTGTTGCAGAAAAATATCAAACAGGATTTGATGAACCATTACTTCAGACAATGTTTGTAGATAAAAAGTTACGAGGAGTAAAAGCAGTTCAAACTTTGTCTAGACTGAACCGAACTATACCAGGAAAAAAGGATACATTCATTTTGGATTTTGTAAATACTAATGAAGAAATACAAGAAGCTTTTCAACCATTCTATGAAGAAACACGATTAAATGAAGAAATCAATATTAACTTGATTTATGATACACAGGCAAAATTGAGAAAGTATAATGTATATAATCAAATTGACATAGATAGTGTGATTAAGTTAGTGAAACAAGCACAAAAAAAGCAAGATGAGCGCTTGTTAGGTAAAATATCCAGCCAGTTTAAACCGATTCTACAACGTTATGAAGAATTATCCGATGCACTAAAGTATGAATTTAGAGTCAGTCTTCGCAACTTTGGTAAGTGGTATAATTATATTTCTCAAATTGACCGTACTTTTGATATGGAGTTGTTAGAAGAAAGTATTTTTACTAATTATCTATTGAAGTTTATTCCTAGAGAACAACAAGAAAAAATTGACATCAAAGATAAAATTAGTATGGAATATTATAAAATTCAAAAAGATTTTGAAGGTGAAATTTTCTTGGTTTCAGAAGATCCTGATTATGGCATGTTTACAAATCCTAAACAAATAAATGCTGGAATAAAGCCATTAGATGACCGCGATTTTTTAAAAGACATTATTTTTAAAGTTAATGAACGTTTTCTAAATGACTTTACAGAAAAAGACAAGGTCTTATTGGAAGAATTGTATCGTTCATTTGTTGATGAACCAGATAAAAAACTAATAAATATGGCAAAAAATAATGATGCACAGATGTTTGAAAAAACATTATTCAAAGACATATTTGAAGCTAAGGTGATGAATGAATATCAGAAAGGTCAACAAGCGTATGAAAAACTCTTTAGTAAAGATGATTCTTATTTCAAATTAGTGTATACGCTTATTGCAAAAGACTTGTATAAGATGTTGAGAAATAAATAATGTACAATGGTAAGTATTGAAATCTTATTAAGGTCATAAAGCTAAAAAATCTGAAATTTAGCGAGTAAAGAAGCTCGTCTGTAAGGAAAGTTGGGAACTTTTTGAATATTCAAGAGGTTTATGTTTAGAGAAAAAAATATTTTTGAGATTTTTTTGATTTATAAAAAAGAAGTTTTAAGGAATTTATGTTTACTCCTCTTAGTACTTGCAACTCCTAGCCAATAAAAAATTTGTAAAATAGACGAATTATCCTCTATAATAGAAGAGTGAAGGCGATACAATCATTCCCTTATTCATTCTACGAGCTTTTTATACAAAGGAGGAACAACCAATGAATATTAAAAAAATTAGTGAATTAAGTGGTGTTTCAGCAGATACAATCAGGTATTATGAGCGAATCGGGTTAATCCCTCCAGTTAAAAGAGCTGCAAATGGCATTCGCGAATTTGATGAAGAAGATTTGCGTTGGATTACATTTAGTCGACAAATGAGAAATGCTGGACTTTCGATTGAATCATTAGTTGAGTATCTAACCTTGTTCCAAATAGGAAATGAAACAGTCCCAGCGAGAAAAGAAATTATTGCCAATCAAATTTCAGAATTAAAAGAAAAAGCAGAAGCTCTTAATGGTGCAATTGATCGCTTGGAATTTAAATTAGAAAATTATGATGAGCATATGTTAGTCACAGAAAATTCATTACGTAGCTTTAATGAAAATAAATAAAAATAAAAACTTCTAAATAGTTGGTTTAATCAGAAAAATCTAGATTAAACCAACTATTTTTGAAGATTTTTTTATTTTTTAAAAGAAAGCGCTTGACTTGGAGTGCACTCCAAGAGATAGACTATATTTGTAGATCAGAAAAGGAGGGTGAATATGGCTATTAGTAAAACTGCACAAAAGAACCACGATGAACTTTTTCCAAATCACCAGTCCGTTCTAGTCGAAACCGATCCAGAATTTATTGAACTGTTTGATAACTTTACTTTCGATGAAGTTCTTCAGTATTCAACAATCGATGTGAAGTTACGAATGAAACTCACTTTGGCTTCATTAATTGCGATGCAGTCGGTCAATGAGTACAAAGCAATGATGGTCGGTGCACTTAATGTGGGTGTTTCTCCAGTAGAAATCAAAGAAATTGTTTATCAAGCTGTACCCTATGCAGGACTAGGTAAAGTTTTTGATTTTTTACATGCTACAAATGAAGTTCTACTAGAGAGGGGAATTAAGCTTCCTCTAGAGAAAAAAGGCACCACAACAGTCGAAAATCGCTATCAAAAAGGCTTGGAAGTTGTCAGGCAAGTTGCAGATGATGCAGTGGATAAAATGTTAGAAACAATGCCGTCAAATCAGAAGCATTTAGCAACATTTTTAGCAGATAATTGTTTTGGTGACTACTTTACACGAGAAGGCTTAACCGCTCAAGAACGTGAACTTCTAATAGTTGCTATGCTGGCTTCAATGGGCGGCGCAGATGTGCAATTAAAAGGGCACATTCGCAATAATGATCGGATAGGCAATAAAAAAGAACGTTTGATTGAAACTATCACGATTTTGTTACCTTTTATTGGTTATCCCAGAACCTTAACCGCATTAACTTGTATCAATGAAATTTTACCAGAAAAAAATAAACTATCAGAAATGGAGAATGTAAAATGAAGTATGTAAAATTTGGCAACACTGGAATGGACGTTTCACAATTATGTCTTGGAGCAATGGGATTTGGAGACCCAAATAGTGGTTTTCATGAATGGGTTTTAGAAGAAGAAGAAAGTAAAGTTGTAATTAAAAAAGCGTTAGATTTAGGGATTAATTTTTTTGATACAGCCAATATTTATTCTTATGGAGCAAGTGAGCGCATCCTCGGTAAAGCTTTAAATGAGTATGCGAATCGTGATGAAATTGTAGTTGCGACAAAACTTTTTTCAACAATGAAAAAAGCACCAAATAGTGGTGGATTATCAAGAAAAGAAATTTTCCATCAACTTGATCAAAGCTTAGAACGCTTAGGAATGGATTATGTTGATTTATATATTATTCATCGTTGGGACTACAACACACCTATTGAAGAAACAATGGAAGCTTTGCACGACGTGGTTAAATCAGGGAAAGTTAGATACATTGGTGCTTCTGCGATGGCTGCTTGGCAATTTGCTAAAGCCCAAGCGGTTGCGGATAAGAATGGTTGGACAAAATTTGTTTCGATGCAAAACCATTTAAATCTTCTTTATCGTGAAGAAGAAAGAGAAATGCTTCCTCTTTGTGCAGATCAAAAGATTGCTGTGACACCTTACAGCCCATTAGCAGCTGGACGTTTGACAAGGGATTGGGGTGCATCAACTAAGCGTTTTGAAACAGATAAAACCGCGATGTCAAAATATGATAAAACGGAGGAACAAGATCGTTTGATTGTTGAACGAGTAGCAAAAATTGCTGAAAAACGCGGAATTGAACGCGTGGAAGTTACCTTAGCTTGGTTGCTTCAAAAAGAGCAAGTTGTGGCACCGATTATCGGGGCTACAAAAGAAAGTCATTTATTGAAAGCAATGCCAGCGTTGGATTTAGTTTTAACAGAGGAAGAAATTAAATTTTTAGAGGAACCTTATCTTCCACATGCGATTGTTGGGGCTAACTAAACCGCTAAGTTGATAAAACTATCTTTTTATTAAAGTAGGAAGCTAAAATGAATATTAAAGAAGTAAGTAAAAAAACAAATACTTCAGAAAATACGATTCGTTATTATGAAAGAATGGGTTTAATTCCGGTTATAAAAAGAACAAACGCTGGCATTCGTTGGTTTGATGAAGAGGATCTAAAATGGATTCTCTTCGTTAAACAAATGATGGAAGTAAATCTTTCAATTGAAGGCTTAATTGACTACGCAACTTTGGTTGTTCAGGATAATGCAACGGATCAAGCAAGAATTGAGATTTTAACAGAGCAAAAAATGCAACTTCAAGAGCAAATCGTATTATTAGAAAAAGCTAAACTGCGTATTGATTGCGAACTTGAAAAACAGCACAACGAAACAAATAAATTATCAGATAACTAAAGGAGTTTTTTTATGTGTGAAAGTTGTCAAACAAAAGTATTCCAGGCAGTAGACAAAAATTATTCATCATTTGAACGAGGCTTCATTGAACGTCGTGCATTAAAACCAGATGATGTAGCAATAGATATAAAATATTGTGGAATTTGTCATTCTGATATTCATCAAGTTGATAATGATTTTGGGCGTGGAGTTTATCCTATGGTTCCAGGTCACGAAATAACCGGAATCGTATCAGCAGTTGGCGATCAGGTCACAAGTTTTAAAGTAGGGGATCGAGTAGGAGTGGGTTGCTTTGTCGATTCTTGCGGTGAGTGTGATTACTGTCTCCAAGGCGAAGAGCAATTTTGTACCAAAGGAGTTGTTGTCGTTTTTAATTCTACTAATTATGATGGAAGCAAAACATACGGTGGTTACAGTCAAAACATTGTTGTAAAAGATAAATTTGTAATTCAAATCCCTGATACACTTGATTTAGCTGAAGCAAGTCCTTTATTATGTGCTGGGATCACTACTTTTTCCCCAATGAAACACTGGAATGTTGGACCGGGTAAGAAGGTCGCCATTATTGGAATGGGTGGTCTAGGTCACATTGCTGTTCAATTTGCTCATGCTTTAGGTGCGGATGTAGCCGTGTTAGGTCATTCTGAAAGTAAAAAGAATGAAGCTCAGCAATTTGGTGCAGATCATTATTATCTAACAAGTGATCCAGAGACATTTGAAAAGTTAGCGGGTCAATTTGATTTCATTTTGAATACAGTAGCTGTGAGCTTAGATGTTGATGCATATATTAGTTTACTAAAAATTAACGGTGCTATGGTTTATGTTGGATTAGCTACAGAAGCGCAAAGTTTCCATGTTGGAAAATTATTTGGGAAACAAGCGATTATTACAGCATCAAATGTTGGTGGAATTCCTATGACACAAGAAATGATTCAGTTTGCAGCAGAAAATAATATTTTGCCTAAAATTGAGTTGATTACAGCTGACCAAATCCCAGAAGCTTATGAACGAGTCTTAAATAGCGATGTTAAATATCGATTTGTTATTGATATGGAAACACTTTAATAAACTGTAATTTGGAATGAATTCTTTTAGCAGTTTTTTGTATTTTAATGTAAACTATAAAGGAATACAAAAAAGGAGAGTATCTATGGAATTAAGATTACTTCGTTATTTTTGGACAGTTGCTGAGGAAAAAAACATTTCAAAGGCTGCTAAAGTACTGCATATTACTCAGCCAACGCTTAGTCGCCAAATTAAAGAATTGGAAGAAGAGCTTGGTACAGCCCTTTTCAGCCGCGAAAAAAAACAGTTAAGGTTAACTGAAGAAGGCTATTTTTTAAAAGAACGGGCAATTGAAATTTTGTCTCTAGCAGAAAGCACAGAACGCGAATTTCGCAACCAAGCAAATAAGATTAATGGTGGCTATTTTTCGATTGGCTGTGTGGAGGCTGATAATTCAGACACTATGGCAATGATGCTGGAAGAATTACTTCATGATTATCCTGAAGTAGCGTTTAATATTGTTTCAGGTACAAGTGACGATATTAGCGACAAGCTTGAAAAAGGCATTCTTGATTTGGCAATTTTATTGGAACCTACCACTGTAAACGATTTTGGAAAGATTATTTTGCCTAGAGAAGAGCGATGGGGCTTACTGGTGTCCAAAAATTCTTTTCTCGCTAAAAAGAATCAAATAGAACCTGTTGATTTAGAAGGCATACCGCTTCTTTGTTCAAATCGAGTAGCAATTCAATCGATGTTAGAAGATTGGCTAAACAAACCACTTGATTCTTTACACATTATAGGAACCTATAATTTGATTTTTAATATTTTTTCTTTAGTCGAAAATCGTGTAGGATCAGCTTTAACGATTGAAGGAGCTACCTTAAATCGAAATGCATCTGAATTTACTTTTGTACCACTATTTCCTGAAATAAAAACAAATTGTGTATTGGTTTGGAAGAAAAATCGAATTCAATCTCCAGTTGTGAAAGAATTGATTCAACGATTTCATCATGCTTTTGAAGCATAGTAAAGAATTTTTTAAGCGTTAGACGGTTGTGATTATTAGTTGTATGATTTACTTATTAATAGTAAATCATACAACTTTTTTCTTAGATATACTAAAAATTGGGGGAAGAACAAATGGCAAAATTTGAAGAAGTAAAAAAAGGTATTATTTTTCCAATTGGTGAAAAAAATGAGGCCTACGCAAATTATTTTATTGGGCAAAGTTATTTAAAAACCTTGATTGCAGATTCAGCAGTGAATGTTGGTGTAGCCAATGTAACCTTTGAACCTGGATGTAGAAATAATTGGCACATTCATCACGAAGGCTTCCAACTTTTATTAGTTACCGGAGGAGAAGGATGGTATCAAGAAGCAGGAAAAGCTTCTCAGTTTTTACAAGTTGGAGATGTGATTGTGACACATGATGGAATCAAGCATTGGCATGGTGCAACAAAAGATAGTTGGTTTGAACATATTGCGATTACAGCTGGAGTACCAGAATGGTTAGAGCCTGTTTCAGATGAAGAGTACAGTCAATTAAAAAAGTAAGCTAAAAATGAAAGATATAGAAATAATGGATTAGTGGACTAAATTAATTTTAGGAGAGAATTCAATGCACAAGCTGATAAAAATTTCTTTGTTGTCTGTTTCATTACTTATAGTGTCTGCTGGCGCAATTGCAGCAAATATTCCAGCGATATCCTTGGCATATCCACTGGTCCCTAAAACACTAGTGGAGTTTATTACGACAATGCCGTCCTTATTTATTATTTTAACTGTACCTATCAGCCATAAAATTGCTCGGAAAATTGGTTATAAATTAACAGTACAAATAGGTGTATTTATGGTTTTAACAGCGGGAATAGCTCCGATTTTTGTCCATTCTTTCGGGCTCCTTTTTATGAGTAGGGTGCTATTTGGAGTGGGCATTGGTTTAATAAATCCTTTATTATTTTCTTTTGCAACTCAATTATATAAAGGTCAGGAATTATCTTCAGTAATTGGTTTACAAAGTGCTTGTGAAGGAATTGGTGGAATGCTGATAACCTTTTCTGTAGGTCAATTATTAATTACGAACTGGCGGTTATCATTTTTAGCATATCTAATCGCCTTGCCTATTCTTTTACTTTTCACTAGCTTTGTTCCGAAGGTTACTCCTATTATTGAAAAAGAAAAAAATAAGCTAAAAAAAGTAAAATCAACGAATACAATTTATGGTTACTTTATATTATTGATTTTAGTTGTCACAATTTATATGTCATTTTCGATAAAAAGTACCGCGCTATTACTAGAAAAAGGAATTGGTACAGCAACAGATGGAAGTAACTTGTTAGCCTTAGTTGGTTTAGGTTCAATGTTAGCTGGCTTTTTATTTGGTCGAACGCTCACATTTACCAAAAACTGGACAGTAGCTATTTCTTTTTTAGGCTTAGGCATTTCTTTATTCATCATCGCCTATTCTCAAACGATAATCTGGATTTCTATTGCATCTATTTTCTGCGGTTTTTCTTTTCGCACATTTGTTCCTTATCTATTTAATGAAGTGAATCAAAATCAAGCGGGAAATTCAGAAAGAGATACAGCTCTTTTATTGATAGGTTTTAATTTAGGGGCAGCCTTTACGCCGATGTCAATTGCACTCCTAGAAAGGATCATTCCATTTAAAGACAGCTCAGGCATTTTTTTCACAGAAGGGTTGATTATGTTTCTTTTAGCGATAGGAGCAGTTAGTATTCAAATTAAGAGTCACTTAAAAATGAAGGACTTATAGAATAAGTATGAGTGTATTAAGAAAAATTAACGAATTCTAATGAACAAAAAAAGCATGTGGCTACGACGAATATATTCAAGGTTTTTGCTATTTCACAACCAGAATCAGTTGGTATTACAGAAATGACCATATTATCAACTAAGCAAGCCTAAATTTTTTGAAATTAGGAGCTGTAAAATTTAAAAATAAAAACATATTCCCTTTTTTAAATGCTATAAAAATTATATTCAAATAAGCTTGCATTTATCGATGTATTATGTTAAATTGATATAGTTTTCAACTGAAGAATAGTGTTGTTGATCTAAGGATAAAGATCCAATCTAAAAGCTGGTTATTGTATCTTGATGGTGCTATAATAGGTTAAAATATTTCAGTTATTTTTTTATAGTAGTTTTAGTAAAAAGGGAGCTAAATGAGATGAGAAATTATTATTTTTTAGAATATGGCAGTGACAAATGCATCGCAGTTGTTGAGAATGATTTACGTGAGCGTTATGATTTGGAATTTAATAAACACGGAGATTGTATTGTAGGTGACTGTATGAACTATTCTGGAAAATATGCGGATCAAATGCTAATCAAAGAAAATTATTTTGGTAAAGACTGGCAATATCCTGAGCATAAAGAGTACAAAACAGTGATTGCAATTAGCTTTATTGAAGGAAAAAATAAAAATAAAATCCAAAAATGCAATACTATTAAAGATTGGTTTGCTGGGATGGAACATGTTCATCTATTAAAAGAAGAAACGGTTGTTGGATAAGTAAAATCAGTCTAATCAATCGATAATTAGTTAACTAGTAGTAAAAGCTGAATGATTAAGGGATAGTCTGTAAAGTAGAGGGAAAATCTGACTTTACAAGAGCCTTAATCGATTTCAGCTTTTTTTTATTATCTATTCTTTACTCAGTAAATAGTTTATAATTAAGAGGAAAAAGATTTATGAGAGGTAGGGAATAATAATGCCAAATATAACAGCAAGTTTCGAGGGGATTTTACGTGAGAAACAAGTTCCATTAGCTAAATCAATTGATGAGCAAAAACAAACTTTTTATAGTGGAAGTTTTCAGTTAACACCAACTAAAACGTTACCATTTCATGTCGCTTTTCAATCAGCAGATGGAATTAGCGATGTAGAGATTGTCTATTCAAAATTAGCAATGATTTCAAACTATCAAAAAAAAGCAGAGCTGTTGGAGCTATTTAACCAATTAAATGAAGCTGAAACAGCTTATTACCGAATTTGTTTAGCCGGTGATGGAGAAGTGTATTTACGATTGCTGACTCGTACTACAAATGAAGTAACGCCGATTTATGAAATGTTAATTACAGGATCAGGGATTGCGCAACAAATCATCAATAAGATTGAAGCCCTTTTAAAATAGGCTATTTCGTAGTGGAAGGAGCGAGGCATTCAGATGGAAAAGAGTATTTATCATACTGAAGTTGTGAATCAAGATGGTGGGACAGGTTTTGCTTATGTAAAAAATAATGGTTTATCTGTTCAAGTTTCTAGTCCTTTAAGTTCAGAAGAAGGATCAAATCCAGAAGAATTGTTAGGATTAGCCTATAGTACGTGTTTGAATGCAACGATTCAAGCAGTGTTGAAAGAACAAGGGAAAAGTAATTTAAGTCGCGTTCAAATAAATGTTGATTTAATTCCTGAAGAGATTGGCTATCATTTTAATGTTGAAGCTTTGGTTTGGATTGATGAACTATCGATAGAGGCAAGCCAAAAAGTAGCTGAAGCTGCAGACCTAAGATGCCCAATCTCCAAGTTACTTGCCGGTAGTGAGACAGTTGTCATGCACGCAGTAGCGGATTTAGATTAAAAAAAACGTATGAACTCCAATTAATTTGGAAGAGTTCATACGTTTTTATTTATCTGTAATTTGAGAATTGTAAATCAACAGGTAAATTAGCTCCTCTTAATAAAGAGATCACTTGTTGCAAGTCATCACGGCTTTTACCAGTCACGCGGATTTGATCATCTTGAATCGTACTTTTTACTTTAATACCAGATTGTTTAATCAAAGTATTAATTTTCTTAGCATTTTCTTTGTCAATCCCGCTGATTAACTCCGCATGTTGTCGAACATTTCCGCCAAAGGCTTTTTCACTTTCACCGTAATGGATATTTTTAGTCGGAACACCACGCTTAATTAATTTACTGGTTAGAACATCTTTTACTTGTCCAATTTTATAGTCATCTTCAGAAATAAGCACAAGTTGATTGTTTTCTATTTTAATATCACTAATAGAACCTTTAAAATCAAAACGATTTTTTATTTCTTTTAATGCAATTGCAACGGCATTTTTGACTTCTTCATGATTAATCTCTGAAACAATGTCAAAACTTGCTTCTTTAGCCATAATATAAACACTCCTTCATTTAATTTAGTTAATAATTTCAGTTTACCACATTTTATCAAAATTCTGAACTCTCTTTAAATTTAATAAGATCAGCTACTTTAGAAATAGTTTGTTTTATGAGACTATTCTGCCAATTACAATTGTATTAAACTTAGTCTAGGAATGTTGTAATAGAGCTTGTTATAACGTATAATCCAAGAGGGTTATTTTTATAATAAATGACGATGCATTACCGATATAAAATAAATAGGAGGAACTTAAATGGCACAATTAAAAACGCCTAGTTTTTATTCAGAATTGGCAAAAAAAATATTTTTTGTATTTTTTGCGGCAATTACTAATGCGATTGCATTAAATAATTTTTTAATTCCTGCTCGTGTTTATGGAGCTGGGTTAAATGGAGTTTCACAGCTATTATCTTCCTTTTTATTCGATTTCAGTCATATAGAAATTAGTACAGGACTTTTAATTATGCTTTTCAACATCCCAATTGCCTTATTAGGCTGGTATAAAGTCGGGCGTGATTTTACATTATTTAGTTTTTTGACAGTTGCTTTAATGTCTATATTTTCAATGATTTTACCCATTCAAGAGGTCACAAATGACCCGATTATGAATGCGATTGTTGGTGGAGTTATTAGTGGAGTTGGTGTTGGACTTTCTTTAAAATATGGATTTTCAACAGGTGGAATGGATATTGTTTCAATGGTTTTAGCTAAAACGACAGGTCGTTCTATTGGTACCTTAATGTTTGGTATCAATTTCATCGTCATTTCACTGGCAGGTTTTGCTTATGGCTGGGAATATGCTTTATATACGCTATTGTCTATCTATGTCTTAACAAAAGTAGTCGATACGATTCACACCAGTCATCAAAAGGTTACAGCGATGATTGTGACTCAACACTCTGCTGAAATGACAACAGCGATTAAAGAAAAGTTAATTCGTGGGATTACACTTTTACCAGCAAAAGGCGGATTTTCAGGCGCAGATAGCTCGGTTTTAATGGTTGTGGTAACACGCTATGAACTATATGATTTAGAACAAGCTGTTAAAGAGACGGATCCGTTTGCTTTTGTAAATATTTTGCAAACAAACCGCGTGATTGGTGAATTTTGGGATAGTGATAGACAAAAATCTCATCGTGAAGAAACAAAAAGAAGTCAAGAAAATAGATAAATAAAAAACGAGACAGAATTTTCTGTCTCGTTTTTTATTAAGCTAAATTCAAGTAATTCTCTAAATAAAGTGCCAAGCCATCTTCATCATTTGTATGACGCGTAATGTCATTTGAAATGTTTTTTAACGCTTCAATCCCATTTTGCATCACAACTCCATGACCAGCATACTGAATCATTTCATAATCATTATCTTCATCACCAAAAGCAATAATATCTTTTTGTTTAAAGCCGTAGACATCGGCAATTCGCTCAACACCAAGTGCTTTTTGAACACCAGCAGAAACAACTTCTAAACAAGGTGTGTTGCCACCCCAAGTTCGAACTTCAATGGAATCACCATAGCGAGCAATTAATTCATTTGTAATCGGTTTTTGGTTTTCAGCAGTTGTAAATAAACAAACTGAAGTTGGATTATCTTTTAAATTTTGTGGAGTTAACGCTGTAAAACTATTTTTTCCTTCTGGGAAAAAATGTTGATTTGGTTCATAAAAAGTATCTGCGTAAAATGAATCTTTGACTTCAGCACAAATCATATGAATATCTATATGTTGCTTTAAGCTTAGAATATCTAAAGCGACATCACGTTCTAAAGTCATATGATATTGAGATTCCCAATTTCTATTTGCAGGCATGTGACATAGAGCACCATTGAAATTGACAATTGGTGAATCTAATCCTAGTTCTTGGTAAAACTGTTTACTAATTCGGTAGGGGCGTCCTGTAACGATGGAAACTGTGTGGCCAGCATCACGTACCTTTTTAAAAACATCCTTCGTTTTTAACGAAATTTTTGACTCATTATTTAAAGTTGTGCCATCTAAATCGATTGCAATAAGTTTCTTTTCCATAAATACCTCCAAGTGGTTCTTTTCTTACAAATTCAACCTTTTATGGTACACTATTTTTAAGGCTATACAAATAGTGTACCATAAAAAAAAGGGGATTTGTACCCACTAGGAAAGAAGGAAAAAGAATGATTACAATTAAACGAGTGGTCATTGATGGCAATCCATTATTAGAAGTAGTGTCACAAGACAAGGCGACGGAGCAATTACCGACAGTAGTATTTTATCATGGCTGGACCAACTATAAAGAAAGTGTCTTAGTAAATGGCTATGAATTAGCAAAGCGGGGAATGAGAGCATTACTTCCAGATGCATACTTACATGGCGAGCGAATGGAAATGCCATTAGTTGAGGAAGCTTATAGTGAATTTTGGAACATTGTGACCCATAATTTAAAAGAGTTGCCTGGAATTAGAGACTATTATGTAGAAGCAGGCCTATCGGACCCTAATCGGTTTGGCGTAACGGGTCTATCAATGGGAGGTATTACAACTTGTGGAGCATTGACGTGCTATCCATGGATTAAAGCCGCTGTTTGTTTAATGGGAAGTCCTGAACCCATTCAGTTTTCACATTGGTTACTAAGCTCATCTTGGGCAGAAGGACTGAGTGTGCCTGAAAAATATTTAACCAAATTACAAGAATTAGAACCCATTGATTTAAGTTGTCAACCGGAAAAAATTGCAGGCCGACCCGTTCATTTTTGGCATGGTACAAGTGATACAATGGTACCTTATCAACCAACTTTTGATTTTTATCAAAAAATAAAAGAAGAAAATTTTGCTAAGAATGTTAGTTTTACGACAACAGAAGGAGTCGGGCATAAAGTTCCCTATTTAACTTCAGTCGAAATGGCCGATTTTTTTGCTGAGCATATCTAAATAGAAGCTAAGAAAGATTTACTTTTCATCTAAAAAAAGGTATGATTATGTCAGAACTTAACTGGAGGTAGTATGATACATGACTGATAAAGAAACAGTTTGGACCGAAGATGAAATTAATGCAATTAAAGAACATATCGTAGCTGCTTTGGAACAAGTTATTGATCCAGAATTAGGGATTGATATTGTGAACCTAGGACTAGTCTATGAAGTGGAATTATATAATGGTGGACAATGTGTCATTAAAATGACCCTAACAACTATGGGATGCCCATTGGCAGATGTGATTACTGAGCACATTATCCAAGCGCTAAAAGAAGTACCAGAAGTTTCAGAAACAAAAGTGGAACTTGTTTGGTATCCTGCGTGGACAACTGATAGAATGTCAAGATATGCACGAATTGCTTTGGGGATTCGTTAAAAATGAGTGAATTTTTAAAAGCTAGCTTACTTTGTCTAAAAAGTGAGCTAGCTTTTTTATAAGTTTTATTTGCTTAATGTGGTGGGATTTATGATTCTTTCATATAGCAACGTATAGTTAAAAATGGTATAATGAGCTATTATTATTTAAATAACTAAGAAAGTGGTGTGGGGAACCCGATAAATTATGAAAAAAATAGAAATTGATTGGAATTATTGGATTGTACGATTTTTATTCGTAGTTGTAGTTATACTTGGTTTTATATTCATAACAAATTTTCAAATTGTAATGGATGGAATAGGGCGATTTTTAGGTGTCTTATCACCTTTTATATTTGGCTTTATAGTAGCTTATTTATTAAATGGTGCTCAGAAAAAAATAGAAATTCTTGTTAAAAAAATTAATGTCCCTCTTATACAAAAGCGCAGTCGAGCAATAAGTGTGTTGATTTTATATACTGTTAGTCTCTTCTTAATCTTTTTAATTCTGAATTATCTTGTGCCTTTAATTATTCAAAATATTATCGATGTCATCCATTTGTTGCCAGCTTTTTATAGCTCTTTATTAGAGTTTGCGACTGGGTTAGAAGATAAAGGCATTATTGAGTTAATTAAGTTAGAAGACTTCTTTAAATCATTTACATCTAGTTACACGCCTGAAAAAATATTAATGCAAAGTACGGCGTCTTTAGCTTCATTAGGAATTTTTGCCAAAAATATTTCTGTGGGTGTACTAAATACGTTCTTAGCTTTCGTTATTTCAATTTATGCGTTGATTTTCAAAGATTCTTTACTTGGTTTTTTTGCACAAGTTTCTAAGAAAATTTTATCAGAAAAAACATTTAAGCGCAGTAAAACATTGGTGCAAAGAACGAATGAAATATTTTATAAATTTATCATTTGTCAGTTTATTGATGCGTGTATTTTAGGAGTGCTATCAACAATTATTTTATCCCTATTAGGTGTGAAATTTGCAGTAACACTAGGAATATTATTAGGTATTTGTAATATGATTCCTTATTTCGGCTCCATTTTCGCTTCGATTGTGACGATGATTATTACCTTTTTCACTGGCGGACTAAGCTTAGCAATAGCTACGATCATTTCGTTACTAATCCTGCAACAAATTGACGGTAATATCATCGGACCTCGTATTATGGGAGGGGCACTGAATTTAAACCCAATTTTAATTATTTTATCGATTACAGTTGGTGGGGCTTATTTCGGAGTATTGGGAATGTTTTTATCGGTTCCAGTAGCCGCAATTCTCAAAATATTAGTCATGAATTGGTTAGAAGCAACCAGTAAAGGCGATGAAAAAGGTCAAGAAATTTCTCCACTGTGAAAATGAAGAAGAAAGGCATTTTGTCTTTCTTCTTCATTTTTTTACATAAAATCTACCGTTCTCTTTTGTGTTAGTAAGAAAAGTTATAAAGAATACATAATAAAATTATGGTAAACTTGATGATTTTATTTCAAAATTTAGTATTTTTCTACCTAAATTAAAAGGGGTATCAGTTCAAGTTTTGCTTCAGTTGTATTATACTAAAGAAAAGGAGATGATGAACTATGCCTCAAGAATATCAACGAGTATTGGTAGCCATTGACGGATCAAAAGAATCTGATTTAGCCTTTAAAAAAGCCGTTCAAGTGGCGAAAAGAAACAAAGCTGCACTAATTAGTTTGCATGTGATTAATGATAGTGATTCAGTTTTCAGTTATGGATATGCAGGGATTGATTTGAATCAATTAATTGCAAATGAAACCAAAGAATCAAAAGAAAAGCTTGATACTTTACTGCTTTATGCAAAAGAACAAGGTGTTGAGTCGGTGCAATCTATTATCGAATTTGGCAATCCTAAAAAATTAATTGCTAAAACAATTCCTAAAAAAGAAAAAATTGATTTAATTATTGTCGGTGCAACTGGCTTAAATGCAATTGAGCGTGTGTTAGTAGGTTCGGTAGCAAGTTATGTTATTACACATGCTGCTTGTGATGTGTTAGTAGTAAGAGATGAAATTTCTGAATAGAAAAAACAAAGATTGGTCAAAATACCTATTGAAAACACAGCGATGCTTTGATGTGAATTTAATGGGTATTTTTTGCGAAAAAATAAATAGATTTTGTTTGACCTTTTTTGACCAATTAGATATAATACTAATAGAAAGTAATTAAATAAATAAAAATCATGTTGGAAATTGCTCTTAAATGAGCCTAAAAGAATTCAAAAAACTTTTTGTCTTGACCAGTTTTTATGAGCCAGTCCTTCGAGAAAAAGATGAAATTTCGAGATGGCAAAGAACGCCACATCGAATTTCCCTATTTTCTTACCAGGCCTAATCGGCTCAACAAACTTTTTATCAAGGCTAGTTCTTATGAGCCAGTCCTTCGAGAAAAAGATGAAATTTCGAGATGGCAAAGAACGCCACATCGAATTTCCTTATTTTCTTATCAGGCCTAATCGGCTCAACAAACTTTTTATCAAGGCTAGTTCTTATGAGCCAGCTCTTCGAAAAGAAGATAAAATCCCCTCAAAGTAAAAAGATACTTTGTGTGTATTTTCCTATCTTTTTGCCAGAGCTAAACGGCTCAACAAACTTTTTATTATAGGAGGAATTTTTATGGAATTAGAAAAATTAACTTCAACGATGCAACAAGCATTAGGTGATGCGCAACAAATCGCCGTGACTCGCCATAATCAGGATATCGATATTGTCCATCTTTGGAAAATATTTTTAACTCCTGATCATTTTGCTCGAGGTTTGTATCAAGAAAGCGGAATTGATACCGCCGCATTTGAACAAGAAGTTGATCGTGAATTAGATCGCTATCCATCTGTTGAAGGTGGCAATGTTCAATACGGGCAAGGTATGAGCCAAAATTTGTACAATTTATTATTAGAAGCAGATAAAATTAGAGAATCTTTTAAAGATGAATATATGGCAACAGAAACAGTTGTGCTTGCTTTAATGAAATTAAAGAATTATAGCTTAACTAGATATCTAAAAGAGCAAGGTTTAAATGAAAAAACCTTGCGTGAATTAATTGAAAAAATGCGAGGAGGAGATCGTGTGACATCACAAAATCAAGAAGAACAATACCAAGCATTAGAAAAATATGGTACTGATTTGATTCAGGCAGTTAAAAGTGGAAAGCAAGATCCGGTCATCGGTCGTGATGAAGAAATTCGCGATGTAATCCGAATTTTGTCTCGGAAAACAAAAAATAATCCTGTTTTAATTGGGGAACCAGGTGTTGGTAAAACCGCAATTATTGAAGGATTGGCTCAACGGATTGTGCGGAAAGATGTTCCTGAAAATCTAAAAGATAAAACTATCTTTTCTTTAGATATGGGTGCTTTGATTGCTGGAGCAAAATTCCGGGGTGAATTTGAAGAACGATTAAAAGCAGTCTTGAAGGAAGTTAAGAAAAGTGACGGTCGAATTATTCTCTTTATTGATGAAATTCACACAATTGTCGGTGCTGGAAAAACAGAAGGTAGCATGGATGCAGGGAATCTTTTAAAACCAATGCTAGCTCGTGGTGAATTGCATTGTATTGGGGCAACAACTTTGGACGAATATCGTCAATATATGGAAAAAGATAAAGCCTTAGAAAGACGTTTCCAACGAGTTTTAGTCAATGAACCAACTGTTGAGGATACAATTAGTATTTTACGTGGACTGAAAGAGCGCTTTGAAATTCACCATAGTGTCAATATTCATGACAATGCATTAGTAGCAGCAGCAACATTATCGAACCGTTATATTACAGACCGCTATTTACCAGATAAAGCGATTGATTTGATCGATGAAGCCTGTGCAACTATTCGTGTTGAAATGAATTCAATGCCAACAGAGCTAGACCAAGTCACAAGACGTTTAATGCAGTTAGAAATTGAAGAAGCTGCTTTGAAAAAAGAAAGCGACGATGCAAGTAAGAAACGCTTGAATTTATTACAAGAAGAGCTTTCTGAATTAAGAGAACAAGCGAATCAATTGAAAATGAAGTGGGAAACTGAAAAAGAAGAGGTTTCTAAAATTCGGGATAAACGGGCTGAAATTGAACAAGCACGTCGTGAACTAGAAGAAGCAGAATCAAATTATGACTTGGAACGTGCAGCAGTGCTACGCCATGGTCAAATTCCAGAATTAGAAAAAGAAATTGAAGCTTTAGAAGCTGAGAATGAAGAAAAAATTAAAGGCGATAATCGTCTTGTTCAAGAAGCGGTAACTGAAAATGAAATTGCGACGGTTATCGGTCGAATGACAGGTATTCCTGTTAGCAAATTGGTTGAAGGCGACCGCGAAAAATTATTGAAACTAGGCGAAACCTTGCATAAACGTGTAATCGGTCAAGAAGAAGCAGTTGATAGTGTAACGGATGCTGTTATTCGTGCTCGGGCAGGACTACAAGATCCATCAAAACCATTGGGATCATTCTTGTTCCTAGGACCAACTGGAGTAGGGAAGACAGAATTAGCCAAAGCGTTAGCTGAAAACTTATTTGACTCTGAAGAGCATATGGTTCGAATTGATATGAGTGAGTATATGGAAAAACACAGTGTTTCTCGTCTAGTTGGTGCGCCTCCAGGATATGTTGGTTACGAAGAGGGCGGTCAATTGACAGAAGCAGTTCGTCGCAGTCCATATACAATTGTACTTTTGGATGAAATTGAAAAAGCTCATCCAGATGTCTTCAATATTTTATTGCAAGTCTTAGATGATGGTCGTTTAACAGATTCTAAAGGCCGAATTGTTGATTTTAAAAACACTGTTTTAATTATGACAAGTAATATTGGTTCTAGTTTATTACTAGATGGAACAGATGCTGATGGTCAAGTTGATCCAGCTGTTGAGGATCAAGTTATGAATTTACTAAAAGGTTCATTTAAACCAGAATTTTTAAATCGAATCGATGACACTGTTTTGTTCACACCATTGAGTTTAGAAGATGTTAAAGGGATTATTGTTAAAATGACAGCTTCACTAAGCGAAAGATTAGTGGATCAAGAAATTGTCTTAGAGATTTCTGATGAAGCTAAAACGTGGATTGCTGAAAATGCTTATGATCCAATTTATGGAGCTCGTCCATTAAAACGCTTCTTAACAAAAGAAGTTGAAACACCGCTAGCAAAAGAAATGATTGCTGGTCGTGTCCTACCAAAAACAAAAGTCATTGTGACATTACTCGGTGACCGTTTGGTTTTTGAGAATATTGATTTAAGTGAAGATGTATAAAAAAATTAGTGAGAAACCTTGAATTGACGCGGAGTTGATTCAAGGTTTTTTTATGTATTTAACTAAATATACATTTGTGAATAGCTGCGCATGTATAAAATGCGTAATTGTTCAATTGTGAGCAAATGCTTTTCAGCAACAGATTTAGAAAAATAAAATAGAATGGAAATAAAAAAAGTACCAGCTAAAAAGCGATACTTTTCTTTTTGAACATTCAATTAATTAATCTGTTGTTGTTTCAATTTTAGCTTTTTTTGAATCACTAGCTAGTAATTCTCCGATAGCGATACAAAGTACGCCGCCAGCTAAACCAAGTAGTGTTGCTAATTTAAAATCATACGTACTATTTCCAAGGGCACTTCCAATATAATAAGTGGCTTGTCCAACACAAAATGCCCAAAATATAGTTGCTACATATTTCATTATTTGCACCTCTTCTCATTCGCTTATATTTTATCATATTTTAGTGTTTTGTAAAGCCTAAACCTGATTTATTTATAAGAATCGTCTAAAAAAATTAGGTTTAAAAAAAATGATTAAAATCTTTAAAAAATAAAGGGGAATGTTCGTTTGCTAAGTAGGCAGAAAACAGGTTATAATAGGAAAGATGATTGGTTTTAACTAGTAGTAGATAAATAACGATGGGGGTGACCAACAGTATGACTTTTGTACACTTACAAGTAATCAGTGCCTTTAGTCTTTTAAAAAGTACAACTTCAATTGAAAAGTTGGTTATTTCTGCTAAAAATAAAGGGTATAGTGCAATAGCTTTAACGGATCACAACGTACTATACGGGGTCGTGGATTTTTATAAATGTTGTTTAAAGCATAACATTAAACCTATTTTAGGTTTAACACTAGATATTGCAGGGGTAATGGATAGTGGGAATAATTATCCGATAGTTTTATTAGCTGAAAATTTAGAAGGATATCAAAATTTGATGGCTTTGTCTACTGAAAAACAGCTTTTACCTGATGGGGAACGGCTTGATTTTCAATATATAAAACCATACTCTGCACATGTCATTGCAGTTACACCCGGTGAAACTGGGGAAATCGAACAGGCTTTGCTTAATAAAAATCCCCAACTAGCTGATGATATTACGACGAAATGGTTGGACTTATTTAAAAAAGAAAATTTTTATTTAGGTGTTCAAATCCATCAAAAGTTACAACCAATTCAGTCAAATTTGAAGGCATTAGCTGAAACAAAACATTTGAAAACTGTCGCATTACATGATATACGCTATTTAGATCCAAATGATGATTTCAGTACAAAGGTGCTGCGTGCTATTGATGCAGGTGAAAAAATTGATTTAGCTATCGAGTCTACCAGTGGCCCTTTCTATTTACCTGAAATGTCTGGAATACGAGAACGATTCGCAACAGCTGGTTTAGAAAAAGAAGTTGAGGAAACTGTAAAATTAGCTAATCGAATTCAACCAGAAATCTTATTGCACCAACATTTGCTTCCGAGATACCCTGTTCCAACAGATGCTAAAACAGAAGATTATTTAGCAGAACAATGTTTTAAAGGGTTACAAAAACGTGTTCCTAATGCAGATGAGCGTTATCAAAAACGTTTAAATTATGAATTAAGTGTCATTCAGAAGATGGGTTTTTCAGATTATTTCTTAATTGTTTGGGACTTAATGGCCTATGCTCATAAAACGAAGATTTTAACAGGAGCGGGTAGGGGTTCAGCTGCAGGTTCATTGGTTTCTTACGTGCTTGAAATTACGGATGTAGATCCAATTGAGTATGATTTGCTTTTTGAACGTTTCTTAAACGAAGAACGTTTTACGATGCCGGATATTGATTTAGATTTTCCGGATAACAGACGAGAAGAAATGTTAATCTATGTTAAAAATAAATATGGACAGGACCATGTGGCACAAATCGCGACATTTGGAACTCTCGCAGCCAAAATGGCTTTACGAGATGTAGCCCGTGTCTTTGGTTTGAGCCAAAATGAAGCGAATGTTTGGTCGAAAGCTATTCCTACGGTACTAGGGATTACTCTTGAAGAAGCTTTTAAAACATCAAGTAGTTTAAAAAAATTAGTGAATGAAACTGAAAAAAATAAACTTTTATTTGATACAGCTAAACGCATAGAAGGTTTGCCACGTCATGTTTCCACTCATGCGGCTGGGGTTGTAATCAGTGATCAACCACTAGTTTCGTTAATTCCGTTGCAACACGGCAGTAATGGAATTCATTTGACGCAATATGCCATGGGTAATGTGGAAGAGATTGGTTTATTGAAAATGGACTTTCTTGGACTTCGTAATTTACAGATATTAGATAACGCCTTACAACTAGTAAAACGTGAAAACGGAACAGATGTAGATATTCATAAAATTCCAATGGATGATCAAGCGGCTTTAGAAATATTTAGAAAAGCGGACACTTCTGGTGTTTTTCAGTTCGAGTCATCTGGTATTAAGAATGTTTTGCGGAAGCTTGGTCCAACATCAATTGAAGATGTAGCTGCGGTTAATGCTTTATATAGACCAGGTCCGATGGAGCAAATTGATTTGTTTATCGATCGAAAAAAAGGGCAAGTTCCAATTGAATACCCTCATGATAGCTTGAAAGAAATTCTAGGTGTTACTTACGGGGTTATGGTTTATCAAGAACAAGTTATGCAAGTGGCTTCTAAAATGGGTGGTTTTAGTCTAGGGCAGGCGGATATCTTACGTCGTGCTATGAGTAAGAAGCAGAAAAATATTATTGACGAAGAGCGTAAACATTTTGTTGAAGGTGCGCTAGAAAAAGGGTATACATCTGAAGTTGCTACAACTGTCTATTCTTACATTGAACGTTTTGCTAACTATGGATTTAATCGAGCGCATGCCTTTGGTTATGCCTTTATTGCGTATCAACTGGCCTTTTTAAAAGCTCACTATCCCCATGCTTTTTTTGCTGCCTTGTTGAATTCAGCTATCAACAATCCAACAAGAATCAAAGAATATTTATTGGAAGCTAAAAAACGAAAAATAACGGTTTTACCACCAGATATTAATCAAAGTTTGTATATGTTTTCTTTGAAGGAAGGTAAAATCCAATTTGGACTAATTAGTATCAAAGGCTTACGTCGTGATTTAGTCAAAGAGATTATTGCTTCGAGAAAAGAGCATGGACCATTTAAGGATTTAGTTGATTTTTTACGGAGAATAGATCAAAAATGGCTGAAAGATGAGATTATTCGTCCATTTATCTATGCTGGAGCATTTGATTGTTTTGGATACAGCCGTGGAGTGCTAGTTGCTTCTTTAGATGGGATTTTAACAAGTGTCAAATTTAGTGGGAATAATGTTGGTTTATTTGATATTTTAGCGCCAAAATATGAAACTCATACAGCTGATCTAAGTATGGAAGAACGATTAGAGATGGAAGAGCAAACATTAGGCGCCTATTTATCAGGACATCCAGTCGAAAGTTTTGAGAATATTCGGTTTTTAAAACAAGCGGGCTATATCAAAGATTTACAAGCTGGGACCAATGCTCGGATTATTGGTCTGGTAAAAAGTGTTCGTAAAATTAGAACAAAAAAAGGTGAACAAATGGCTTTTGTCCAAGTTAATGATCAATCGGCTGAGTGTTCCATTACTTTATTTCCGCAAAAGTTACGTCAATTTGGACGTTTAATTGAGAAAAATAAAATTATCTATATAGAAGGTAAAGTTGAAGAAGGTCAGCAAGAGGAAAAACAAATTTTAGTCAATCAAATTCTAGATGCGGTTGTTCTTGGAAGTGAAAGTAGTAAAGATAAGTGCTTTATTCGGATTCAATCTGAATTGGACTCACCTGAAATTTTAAAAAAAATGAATCAGATGCTGCAAGAAGAGCATGGGAATATTCCGGTTATTCTATATTATGTTGCCACCAATAAAAAAATGGTGCTCAATGAATCTGAATGGGTAAATGGTTCAGAAAAACTCATTCTAAAATTAGAAGAATTAGTCGGAAAAGGCAATGTTGTGCTTCAAAAAGGGAGTTAAAAGTTGAATCTCTGGTTCATATTGCACAAATAACGTTCTTTTTTTGCAAAATCGCTATTTTGAAAAGACAATTGCTCTGAAAAGTGTTAGAATAGCCATGTGAGCTTTTTACGATGCTATTGTTTGATTTGTTTCAACGACGGCTTAGAAAAAGGTTTAGGAAGACGTAAAAATTCTTTTTTGAAAGAAAAAAGTTATTTTTACGATAATAATTCTATGAGGTGAGAGGTATATGAAACGTATCGCTGTTTTAACAAGTGGCGGGGACGCTCCTGGTATGAATGCTGCCGTTCGCGCAGTTGTTCGTAAAGGAATTTACGAAGGTATGGAAGTTTACGGAATCAACTACGGTTTTGCCGGTTTAGTTGCTGGGGATATCCGTAAATTATCAATTAGTGATGTAGGAGATATGATCCAACGAGGAGGAACATTCTTATACTCAGCTCGTTATCCTGAATTTGCCACTGAGGAAGGCCAATTAAAAGGGATTGAGCAATTGAAAAAATTTGGTATTGAAGGATTAGTTGTTATTGGCGGAGACGGTTCGTACCACGGTGCAATGGCTCTAACAAAACATGGCTATCCAGCTGTAGGTCTACCTGGAACAATCGACAATGATATTCCTGGAACAGATTTTTGTATTGGATTTGATACAGCAATCAATACGGTTTTAGAATCAATTGATAGAATTCGTGATACGGCTACTAGTCATGTTCGGACTTTTATTATTGAAGTAATGGGTAGAGATGCTGGGGATATCGCTCTTTGGGCTGGTATTGCTGGTGGAGCAGAACAAATTATTATTCCTGAAAAAGAATTTGATATGGCAGAAGTTGCAAAAACAATCCAAAAAGGCCGTGACCGCGGTAAAAAACATAGTTTAATTGTGGTTGCAGAAGGCGTTATGGGCGGAAATGAGTTTGCTGAGAAGCTAGCTGAACACGGCGATTACCATGCTCGTGTAACAGTTTTAGGTCACGTACAACGTGGTGGTTCTCCATCAGCTCGCGATCGTGTTTTAGCAAGTAACTTCGGTGCTCATGCTGTTGATTTGTTAAAAGTAGGTCGTGGCGGTTTATGCGTTGGGATTCGCGATAACAAGATTGTTGAAAATGATATTGTTGAAACACTTGAAAAAGGTAAGCATAAAGCTGATTTATCCCTATATCAATTGAATAAAGAGATTTCTTATTAAAAAGAATCAAATAATTGAGATTTAAGGCTTAAAAATATATTTTTGGGAGAGATTATAAAACATGAAAAAAACGAAAATTGTATGTACAATCGGTCCAGCAAGTGAATCAGTAGAAACTTTGGTGAAATTGATCGAAGCTGGAATGAACGTTTGTCGTTTAAACTTTTCACATGGTGATTTTGAAGAGCACGGTGCACGCATTAAAAACATCCGTGAAGCATCAAAAATTACTGGTAAAATGGTAGCTATTCTTTTAGATACTAAAGGTCCTGAAATTAGAACACACAACATGAAAGACGGTAAAGTTGAATTTACTACTGGAGATGTTGAACGTATTTCAATGACTGAAGTTGAAGGCGATAATACAAGATTCTCTGTATCTTATCCAGAATTAATTAATGATGTTAATCCAGGTTCACACATCCTTTTAGATGATGGCCTAATTGACTTAGAAGTAACTGATATTGATCGTGCTGCGAATGAAATCGTAACAGTAGTTAAAAACTCAGGTACATTAAAAAATAAAAAAGGCGTTAACGTGCCAAATGTTTCAATTAACTTGCCAGGAATTACTGAGAAAGATGCAGCTGATATTATTTTCGGAATTGAAAATGATGTGGATTATATTGCAGCTAGTTTCGTTCGTCGTCCTAGTGATGTTTTAGAAATTACTGAAATCTTAGAAAAACACAATGCAACACACATCCAAATCATTCCTAAGATTGAAAACCAAGAAGGTGTCGATAATATCGATGAAATCTTGAAAATTTCTGATGGTTTAATGGTTGCTCGTGGCGATCTTGGAGTTGAAATTCCAACTGAAGATGTTCCTATCGTTCAAAAATCTTTAATCAGAAAATGTAATGAATTAGGTAAACCAGTTATTACAGCAACTCAAATGTTGGATTCTATGCAAAAAAATCCACGTCCAACTCGCGCAGAAGCAAGTGATGTTGCCAACGCAATTTTTGATGGAACAGATGCAATTATGCTTTCTGGTGAAACAGCTGCTGGGGATTATCCTGTTGAAGCCGTTCAAACAATGAATAGCATTGCTATCCGTACTGAAGAAGCTCTAGTTAATCAAGATGCTTTTGCTTTGAAAGCATACAGCAAAACAGACATGACTGAAGCTATTGGTCAATCAGTGGGACACACAGCTCGTAACTTAGGTATTCAAACAATCGTTGCAGCGACTGAATCTGGTCACACTGCACGTATGATTTCTAAGTACCGTCCTAAATCACATATCCTTGCGATTACATTCTCTGAACGTCAAATGCGTGGTTTAGCACTTTCATGGGGTGTTTATCCTCAAGTTGCTGAAAAACCAGTTTCAACTGATGATATGTTCAATTTAGCAACTCGTGTTTCTCAAGAAACAGGTTTTGCTAAAGAAGGCGATTTAATTATTATTACTGCTGGTGTTCCAGTTGGTGAACGTGGTACAACAAACTTAATGAAGATTCAATTAATCGGATCACAATTAACAAGTGGTCACGGTATTGGTAGAACTTCTGTCATTGGTAAAGCAGTCGTTGCTAAAAATGCAGAAGAAGCAAATGCAAATGCTATTGAAGGCGGAATTTTAGTTGTTCCAACAACAGACAAAGAGTACTTGCCAGCAATCGAAAAATCAGCAGCAATCGTTGTTGAAGAAGGCGGCTTAACAAGTCATGCTGCTGTCGTGGGAATTGCTATGAGCATTCCAGTAATTGTTGGAGCTGCAAATGCAACTTCATTAATTAAAGACGATGAATTAATTACTGTTGATTCTCGTCGTGGTATTATTTACCGCGGTGCTACAACAGCAATTTAATTAAAAAATAAGACGAGTCTTGACCTTAAACATTTGTTTAGGTCAAGACTTTTTTTGTACCCAAAGGACCTTAATGGTTTGTAAAGTTTTTCTTAATAATGAAGAATTAACTTAAGTCAGTCTAGTGTTTTAGGTATAATAAAAAGGTGCTGTTTATGTAAAGTTAAAGGTAGGGATAATATGAACTATACAGTGTTAATTGTTGAAAACAAGCAAGAAGCAAATCAAAAAATTGCAGAAGAATTATTTGCATCAGGCTATCATATTCGACTTGCAAACAGTAGTGAGACAGTAGATGAAGAGCTTAAGAAACAAACTCCAGATTTGCTGTTGATTGACAGTTGTTCAATTACTCAACAAGAACTAGGTGCTCTACTAAAAAAAGGTCAAAAAAATGTAGTACCTGTTCTAGTTATAACGAATAAAGAATCTCAAGAAAAAGTTTTAAGGCTATTAGGTGTGAAAAAAGAAGCGTACATAACTAGTCCTTTTGAAATAAATGATTTAATTAAACAAATTTGTAATCTTGTAGGTCACCAATCTAGCAACACTCTTAATAATCAAAATCAATTTAGTGGCACTAGAATAGGTGATTTAGTCGTAAATATAGAAAAAATGCTCGTTAAAAAAGAAACAGTCGAAATTGAATTAACGACGACTGAATTTAATATTCTCAAGTACTTGATGCAACATCCTAATCAAGTCGTAACAAAAGAACGAATTTATCGTTCTATCTGGCAAGAAGACTATCATGAAGGTGAAAATAGTATTAATGTCCATATCTGTAATTTGAAGAAAAAAATTGAAACTTTTCCCTCGAAACCCCAATATATCAAAACAGTTTGGGGAAAAGGTTACATGCTTGAATGGTCTTGAAAAGTTGATGTAGTCCATTAAATACTAGATTGCCCTTTTATTTCAGTTGGTTTTTCGTTAGAATAAAGAGGATGGAAAAGGAGCGAATAAATGATGATAGAAAGTTGGCTGTTTTTAGGTGTTATATTAGGAATTGCTTTAATTGCTAAAAATCAATCTTTAATTATTGCAACTGTGGTTGTTTTAATCTTAAAATTAATTCCTCAAACCGATAAATGGATGACACTGATCCAATCAAAAGGGATTAACTGGGGAGTAACGGTGATTACAGTGTCTATTCTAATTCCGATTGCAACAGGTCAAATCGGGTTTAAAGACTTGGTAAATGCTTTTAAGACACCTGTTGGATGGATTGCAGTTCTTTGTGGGATTGGTGTTTCCTTATTATCAAGTAAAGGCGTTGGTTTGTTAGCTGGAAGCCCAGAAGTAACGGTTGCGTTAGTATTTGGAACGATTATGGGCGTTGTTTTACTTGAAGGATTGGCAGCAGGACCTGTGATAGCGGCAGGTTTAACTTATTGTATTTTACAATTATTTCAATTGGATAAGTAATTCCACTAGACTACTATAGAAGAGTTTTTCTAACTTAAATGAAAATTTATAGGCAAAGCTCGTATTCTAAGCTATAATAAGATGAACGAAAAAGACGGAGGAACAAAAAATGAATGAATCCTTAGGGAAAATCGTCACAGGTATTGTGACAGATGAGAATGAGAAAGCTTATTTTATCCAAAAAGAGGGCGTTACTTACCGCCTAAATAAAACTGAAACAATGAACTATCAATTAGGTGACCCCGTTGAAGGATTTGCCTATATTGCTATGAATAAAGACTTTGTGATGACACAAGAAATACCTAAAGCCCGTGTGGGACATTATGCTTGGGGAACAGTTGTGGATACAAGAAAAGATTTAGGTGTTTTTGTAGACATCGGTTTACCTGATAAAGAAATGGTTGTTTCGCTAGACGAATTGCCAACAGAAAAGCGTCTATGGCCAAAAAAAGGTGATCAATTGATGATTGCTATTAAAGTTGACCAAAAAGATCGTATGTGGGGAACTTTAGCAGAAGAATCTGTATTTCAATCAATTGCTCGTAAAGGGAAAATTGAAGAATTAAAAAATAAAAATATAACTGGGACAGCATTCCGTTTGAAATTAGTTGGAACGTACTTGATTACGGAAGACTTTTATTTAGGTTTTATTCATCCTTCAGAAAGAAAAGACGAACCTCGTTTAGGTGAAGTGATTCAAGGACGCGTTATAGGTGTTCGTCCAGATGGCTTATTAAATATTTCTTTAATGCCTCGAGCTTTTGAAGCTATTGATGATGATGCTGGTATGTTATTAGCTATTTTAGAAAGAACACAAACAGGTAGTTTCCCTTATACAGATAAAAGTGATCCTGAAGCTATTCAAGAGCGTTTTGGTATTAGTAAAGGTCAATTTAAACGTGCATTAGGAAACTTAATGAAACAACGTAAAATAGTTCAAAAAGATGGAGAAACCATTTTAGTTGAAGCTCTAAATGAGAATGAAAAATAAGATTTTACTAATAAAACTTAATATAACAAGGGAAACTCATTGCAATTACATTGTAATATCTATAAACTAAAGAAGAAAATAAGGTACCACTGTTTATAATAATTATCAATAAGCGAGGCTAGTACATTGAAAACAACTGAATCTCCATTACTAAAAATTAAAAATCAATTACATTCAGCTGGATTTAAATTAACCCCTCAGCGTGAGGCCACAGTTGGAGTGTTATTGGAAAAAGAAAAAGATCATTTAAGTGCTGAAGAAGTTTATATGCTAGTGAAAGAAAAAAGTCCAGACATCGGTCTAGCAACAGTCTATCGAACGCTAGAGATTTTGACAGAATTAAATATTGTGAATAAAATAAGTTTTAATGATGGTTTGGCCCGTTATGATGTTCGTAAAGAAGGCGCTAAACATTTTCATCATCACCTACTGTGTATTGAATGTGGGAGTATTGAAGAAGTTCATGATGATTTATTGGAAGATATCGAGCGTGTGGTAGAAAGCCGTTTTCATTTTATTGTTAAAGATCATCGGTTAACATTTCACGGCATTTGTAAAGAGTGTCAGGAAAAAGGAAAAAAAGACTCGGAATAGTCTAATAAAAAAGGAGCAATGATCATTTTAGTTAGTGTTCACTGCTCCTTTTCTTTGTAAATTTTGTAGAAAAGAGGGAAGAGTAAAATGGAAGATGATTTAAAAGAGTATCTTCATTTTTTAACCATCGAGCGTGGTCTTTCAAAAAATACAATTGAAAGTTATCGCCGAGACTTAGTTCATTACTTAGATTATTTAAACGAGCATCAAATAGCTAGTTGGAATGAATTAGATCGTTATTTTGTGCTGAGTTTTTTGCAACAGCTTAAAGATGAAGAGAAAGCTGCAGGTACGATTATTCGGATGGTTTCTAGTTTGCGAAAATTCCATCAATTTTTAAAACAAGAGCGCTTAAGTGAAATCGACCCAATGTTACACATTGATACTCCTAAAAAAGCGCAAACACTCCCTAAAATTTTATCAATGAAGGAAGTTGAAAAGTTAATTGAAACTCCTGACACAAATACTACCTTAGGACTGAGAGATCGGGCCATGCTAGAAGTGATGTATGCGACGGGGTTGCGTGTAACTGAATTAACGGAATTAAGGTTAACCGATTTGCATTTATCTTTAGGATTGATTCAAACAATTGGAAAAGGAGATAAGGAGCGAATTATTCCGTTAGGTGATTTAGCCATTGAATGGATTGAAAAATATTTACGTTATAGTCGGGTAAAATTAGAAAAATCAGGTAAGCGAACGCCTTATTTGTTTTTAAATCATCATGGTGGCGGTTTAACTAGACAAGGTGTTTGGAAAAATTTGAAAAAATTAGTTCTCTTAGCAGGAATTGAAAAAGAGGTCACACCACATACTTTAAGGCATTCATTTGCAACTCATTTATTAGAAAATGGAGCTGATTTGCGAGTCGTACAAGAGCTTTTGGGGCATGTTGATATTTCGACGACTCAAATTTACACACATATCACTAAAAAACGGATGACAGAAGTGTATAAAACCTATCATCCGCGTGCTTAAAATAGATGGAAATTTAGGTGTTTTTCTAGTATTTCATGTTTTTTTTTACTATAATTAACTAGATGAATAAATAAGTAGGAGGATGAATAAAATGGTATTTAAAAGAATTCATTTAATCGTAATGGACTCAGTTGGAATCGGGGAAGCCCCGGATGCTGCAGTTTTCGGAGATATAGGTAGTGATACTCTGGGTCATATTGCTGAAGAGGCTGGCTTGACGATTCCAAATTTAGAAAAATTAGGTTTAGGAAATATTCGTCCTCTAAAAGGTATTGCAGAACGTATCGATAATCAGGGTTATTATACAAAGTTAGAAGAAATCTCGGTAGGAAAAGATACAATGACCGGACATTGGGAAATTACTGGTTTAAACATTCAAACCCCATTTAGAGTTTTTCCGAACGGATTTCCACAAGAACTTTTAGAAAAAATCGAGGCATTTTCAGGACGTAAAATAGTTTGTAATTTGCCTTACAGCGGAACTGAAGTTTTAGAAGACTTTGGTGAACATCAAATGAAAACTGGTGATTTAATCATTTATACTTCTGCAGATCCTGTCTTGCAGATTGCGGCGCATGAAGAAATTATTCCACTAGAAGAATTATACAAAATTTGTCAATATGTCCGTGATATTACGTTAGATGATCCTTATATGATTGGTCGGATTATTGCTCGTCCCTATTTAGGAACACCAGGTGCATTTAAAAGAACGAGTAATCGACATGATTATGCGCTTAATCCTTTTGGTAAAACAGTTTTAAATGATTTATCTGAAGCAGGAAATGACGTTATTGCAATTGGGAAAATCAATGATATTTTTAATGGATCAGGGATTACAGAATCTGTCCGTACGACAAGCAACATGGATGGAGTCGATCAACTATTAAAAGTGATGACTCAAGATTTCAATGGTTTGAGCTTTCTAAATCTTGTTGATTTTGATGCTTTGTTTGGCCATCGTCGTGATGTTAAAGGATACGCAGAAGCAATTGAAGAATTTGACCAACGATTACCTGAAGTTTTAGCAGAATTACGATCAGATGATTTGCTCTTAATTACTGCAGATCATGGCAATGACCCTACTGCTCCTGGTACAGACCATACAAGAGAATATGTTCCTTTGTTGGCCTATTCACCGAAACTAAGTGGACATGGTAAAATTCCTCAAGGCCATTTTGCTGATATTGGAGCAACAATTGCTGAAAATTTCAAGGTGGATGGAACAGGATTTGGAACAAGCTTTTTAAAAGAATTAATCTAAGTTATTGAACTAAAGGAGAATAATAATGACTACAAAATTACAAGAAAAAATAACAGAGGCAGCAGAATTTATCAAAAAACAAGGTATTGAAGATGTAGAAATTGGCTTGATTTTAGGTTCAGGACTCGGTGAACTTGGTGATGAGGTTGGAGAAGCTAAAAAGATTAAATATGATCAAATTCCTCATTTTCCAGTTTCAACAGTTGAAGGTCATGCAGGCCAGCTTGTTTATGGACAACTAGGTGGGAAAAAAGTTTTAGCTATGCAAGGTCGTTTTCATTTTTATGAAGGCTATACTTTAGAAGAAGTTACATTTCCAATTCGCGTGATGAAAGAGCTTGGCATTCATTCAGTAATCGTAACAAATGCCGCTGGTGGTATCAATACAAGCTTTGCTCAAGGTGAATTAATGCTGATTACTGACCATATTAATTATACGGGCGTAAATCCTTTGATGGGACCCAATGATCCTGCTATGGGACCACGATTTACTGATATGAGTCAAGCTTACGATGTTGCTTACCAACAAATAGTTCGAGAAGTTGCCAAGGAAATGAGTTTAGATTTAAAAGAGGGTGTTTATATTGGCTATACAGGTCCTACGTATGAAACACCAGCTGAAATCAAAATGTCAAGAATAATGGGAGCTGACGCAGTAGGGATGTCTACGGTTCCGGAAGTGATTGTAGCTGCACATGCAGGGCTGAGAGTTATTGGTATCTCATGTATCACGAACTTAGCTGCCGGAATGCAAGAAAGCTTGAACCATGATGAGGTTGTTGAGACGACTCAACGTGTAAAAGGTACCTTTAAAGCTTTGGTTAAAAACACCTTAGCAGCTATTTAATCTGTGAATTCCATGAATTACGCTTTTTTTCATTTTAATTAAGCGGAAATAGTGGTATCATAGCGTTACTGGATAAAAAGACAAAAAGAGGCACTTCACTTTAAAGTGGCTCGTTTTTGTTCCGCGTCAAAACAATTGGCCTGACGCCAGTCTGTTTTAAAATATTGATTTATCTATTAAATTAGAACAATATTTGAGTATATAAAAAGAGTGTGTTAAAGTAAATAGAATAAATTAGTAAGGATTGAAACGGGGAGAAAATATGGAGAATTCTTTATTAACGGGGACTATGAAAATTAATCAAGAAAACCATTTAGAAATTGGTGGGGTAGACACAGTTAAACTAGTGAAGAAATATGGAACGCCTGTTTATGTATATGATGTTTTTCAAATAAAAAAGCAAGCAAGAGCTTTTAAACAAGCTTTTTCGGCACAAAATATAACAGCTCAAGTAGCCTATGCAAGCAAAGCCTTTGCATGTCTAGCTATGTATCAATTAATGGCGCAAGAGGGTCTTTCTGTCGATGTCGTTTCTGGTGGTGAATTATATACAGCCATTCAAGCTGATTATCCACCTGAAAAAATACATTTTCATGGAAATAATAAAACAGAAAGTGAATTGATCGAAGCCTTAAACTATAAAATCGGTTGTTTTGTCGTTGATAATTTTAGTGAGTTGCATTTGTTGCATAAGTTGACCACTGAACGGAAACAAGAAGTCAACATCTTACTACGTGTTACACCTGGCGTAGAAGCTCATACTCATGAGTATATTTCAACGGGACAAGAAGATTCTAAATTTGGGTTTGATCTCTTAAATGGTCAAGCTAAATCGGCAGTTGATTTAGCGTTAACAATGCCTTACATGAAACTGATTGGGTTACACAGCCATATCGGCTCGCAAATTTTCGAGACAGAAGGATTTATAATGGCGATTGACAAGTTGCTCGCTTCTGTTAAGGAATGGCAAAAAGCAACAGCTTTTGATTTGGAAGTTCTTAATCTTGGCGGTGGATTTGGCATTCGTTATATCGAAAGTGACAAACCTTTAGCCATTTCAGAATATGTTGATAGAATTATCGCTGAAGTAATTGCTAAAACCACAGAGTATGGAATTACGATGCCTGAAATTTGGATTGAGCCAGGACGCAGTATCGTTGGAGACGCAGGTATTACGTTGTATCAAACAGGATCCGAAAAAGAAGTACCAAATGTGCGCAACTATTTAGCTGTGGATGGTGGAATGTCTGATAACATTCGTCCGGCACTCTATGATGCTGAGTATACTGGGATTTTAGCCAATCGTGGAAATGATCCAGTTACAGAAACTTATTCGATAGCAGGAAAATGTTGTGAATCTGGGGATATGTTAATTTGGGATTTACCGTTACCAAAAGCAGAGCGTAATGATATTTTAGCTGTTTTTAGTACAGGTGCCTACGGATATTCGATGGCTAATAACTATAATCGTATTCCAAGACCTCCAGTTGTATTTGTGGAAAACGGAACGGACTATCTAGTCGTTGAAAGAGAAAGCTATGCTGATCTAATGAGATTAGACCGCTCCTTACCGAAGGGTTAAGAGTAAAGTAGGAGGATATTTGATGTTAATTAACTACAAGAATGATTATGAAAAAATTATGATGGGGTTACTCTCTTTTGTGCCTGATTTAAAAGAGGTTTCACGTTTAAAAGCAGAGATTAATTGGTATCAAGCAGAAGAAAATCGACGCTTATATTTGTGGAGCAACGAGGAAACTACCGATTTTATTGGAATGTTAGGCATTGAAATTGAGCCGGAAATGGTTTTACTACGTCATATTTCGATTAATCCATCTTTTCGTAAAGAAGGCATCAGTTTTCGAATGCTGCAGGAACTAGATGAGAAGTTACCAGAAAGAAAAATAATTGGAACATTAGAAACAGCGCCTATCATTGCTAAATGGGAGCATTATAAAGAAAATTCTGAGAAACCGAACGAGCTAACTTAAAGAAAGAGGTTGAAAAAATAATGGCAGATATCACTGTTAAAATTGATGTTTTCGAAGGACCTCTAGATTTATTGTTACACTTAATTCAACAGTTGGAATTAGATATTTATGATATTCCGATGGCTGAAATCACTGCCCAGTATCTAGCCTATCTCCATACTATGAAGGAGCTAGAGTTAGATATAGCAGGTGATTATTTAGTAATGGCAGCAACTTTGATGGCGATAAAAAGTAAAATGCTTTTACCAAAGCAAGAATTGGAAGTAGACGAGGACGAAGAAGGCTTTTATGAAGAGGGAGAAGATCCTCGAGATGCCTTAGTTGATCAGTTACTAGAGTATCGTAAATACAAATATGCGGCAGACCTACTCAAAGATAAAGAAGAAGAGCGGAGCCAATATTACACAAAAACACCAATGAATTTGCAAGATTTACAGATTGATGTTCCTTTGCAGCCATTGCAGGTAACGACAATTGATTTATTTACTGCTTTTCATCAAATGATTACAAAAAAACAACAAAAAATACCCATGCAAACGAAGATTTCGTCAGAGGAAATTACAATTGATGAAAAGATGAAGACAATTGTCAAACGATTAAAACGCTTAAAAAAAGATGAAGCTATTTTATTTGATGATTTCTTTCAAGATCCAACTAAATCAGAAATGGTCACAACTTTTATGGCTCTTTTAGAGTTAATTAAAGAAGGAGCGATTTGGATCAATCAAGAAGAAATTTGTGGAGATATTTTAGTTTACGGATCTCAAGATGAAAATGAAACAACTCAAGGAGTAGAATGATGATGAATGAAATTGGTGCTGTAGAAACGTTACTTTTTGTGGCAGGAGATGAGGGGCTTTCTTTAGAAGAAATTGCGACTGTTTTAGAATGTACAACGCAATTTGCTTTTCAATTATTAACACAGCTACAAAAAAATTATGAGTCTTCTAAGGCGAGTGGTTTAATGCTGCTTGAAGTAGGGAATCATTATCAGTTAGCAACAAAAAAAGAATATGCTGGAATTATAAAAAAATATGCTGTCTCACCCTTATCAACAAATTTATCTCAGGCAGCCTTAGAAACGTTGGCAATTATTGCGTATAAGCAACCTTTAACGAGAATGGAAATCGATGAAATTCGTGGTGTCCAAACAAGTGGAGCCTTACAAAAACTATTACTTAGAGGATTAATTGAAGATAAAGGTCGTGTAAATGGCCCAGGACGGGCGATTTTATATGGGACTACGAATTATTTTATGGATTATTTTGGTTTAAAGAATATTAAAGAACTGCCAGCAATTGATGAATTAGAACAAGATCAAGAAGAAGTTGAATCTGATTTGTTTTTTGAAAAATTCAATCAACAATTTCAATCGCAAGAAGAATAAATGTTGAAAAAAGGGGAATTATTATTATGGAACGATTACAAAAAGTTATTGCACACGCAGGTGTTGCGTCAAGACGTAAAGCTGAAGAATTAATTGCTACAGGTCATGTTAAGGTGAACGGGCTAACTGTTAAAGAAATGGGTATTCAAATTGGAAATTCTGATGTTGTTGAAGTTGATGGTGTTCCCATTGATCGTGAGCAACCTGTTTATTTCTTACTATACAAACCACGAAATACTATTTCTGCAGTATCAGATGACAAAGAGCGTCGTGTTGTGACTGATTTCTTTGGTGGAGTTTCACAACGTATTTATCCAGTTGGAAGATTAGATTATGATACAACTGGTGTTTTAATCATGACAAACGACGGTGAACTATCGCAACAACTGATGCATCCTAAGTACCACATTCCAAAAACTTATGTAGCGAAGGTAAAAGGAATGGTAGATCCAATGTCAATCAAAAAATTAGAACGTGGAATCAAAATAGATGGCAAAAAAACAGCTCCTGCTAAAGCTAATTTAATTTCAGCAGATCGTGTAAAACAAACGTCTATTGTTGAGTTGACTATCTATGAAGGTCGTAATCGCCAAGTTAAAAATATGTTTATGGCATTAGGTTTTCCAGTTCAAAAATTAAAGCGCGAAACCTATGGTTCTTTAAATTTAGAAGGTTTAAAACCGGGTGAATGGCGTGAGTTGAAATCATTTGAAGTGAATAGCTTACGCAATTTAGCAAAAGAATCTCAAAACCAAAAAGATAAACGCTAAAAAGGTTATTGGTTGAAAAAATCAAGGTTTCTTGTGTATAATTGAGAAGATAGTGGATTTACTTGGAGAAAGAAGGTAGCTTAGATGAAAACTGATGCAATAAATATATTGATTGTAGATGACGAAGAGCGGATTCGTCGCTTATTAAAAATGTATCTAGAGCGAGAAAATTTTATTATAACTGAAACGGATAATGGAGAAGACGCTCTCTCTTTAGCTTTAGAGAATGATTACGATTTGATTCTGTTAGATTTAATGTTACCTAAAATGGATGGAATTGATGTAGCTAAAAATTTAAGAGAAACAAAAGATACACCAATCATGATGTTGACGGCTAAAGGCGAAGAAACAAATCGGGTTCAAGGTTTTGAAGTTGGAGCAGATGATTACATTGTAAAACCCTTTAGTCCAAGAGAAGTTGTCTTACGTGTAGCCGCTATTTTGAAAAGAACTCAAAGTGCGAAACCTATTACTCCAGAAAATCCTGATTTAATCGTATTCCCGCATATTGAAGTTGATAATCAAGCCCATCGTGTTCTAGCGGATGGTAAGCCGGTTAATTTAACTCCAAAAGAATATGATTTATTATTGTATTTAGCTCAAGCACCAGACCAAATATTTGGCCGCGAACAATTATTACGTGAAGTATGGAAGTATGAATTTTTTGGTGATTTACGCACTGTTGATACGCACGTAAAACGATTACGTGAAAAATTAGCTCAACAGTCAGATAAAGCAGCTAAAATGATTGTGACTGTATGGGGTTTAGGCTACAAATTCAATTCTCACTATGACTCTAAGGAGTAGTGGAGTATGACAAAATTAAATAGTATCGTTTTTCGAACATGGCTGGTGACAATGGTAATTGTCGCCTTTTGTTTGATTAGTAGTACACTAATCTATTCAACAATTTATCAACGAACAGTTGAAGAAATATATGTAACTGATTTTAATAAATCAATTTCGAGTGTCGAAAAGCTGGTTGTTAAAAATCCAGTTTTTTTATTGAATAATCCTGAAAAATTTGATCCTTTTGATGCGCATCTCTTTTTTTTAATTGAGTATGATGGAAAAAAAGAATCTTTTTTTAATGAGCACTATGAAACGTTGTCTACTACTTATGCAGATAAAATCATGACTCGAAAAGATGTTCAAGAGGCTGCTAAAGCAACTGAAGATAGAGAAATCCGTGGCAATATGGGTGGGAAAAACAATTCGGAATTTATATTAAATATTAAACACTTTAGTTATGATGGAAAAAAAGGAACGCTGTATTCTTATGCAGATTTATCTTTTTTAACGTCGATTGCTAAGAAAATGAATCAATGGACAGCTTTCATTTTTATTATGTTGCTAATTCTATCTGTTTTATTTTACTATTATTTAAAATTACGAATTGGCAATCCTTTATCAAGAATGCGCGACATTGCTTTTGAATATGCAAAAAATGATTTTACAAGACAGACCCCAATTAGATCGAGAGATGAACTCTCGCAACTTGCATTAGCAATGAATAAAATGGGTAAGTCGCTGGAGTCAATCGGGATGGCTACAAGGCAAGAAAAGGAGTTACTCGCACATATTTTGTCTTCAATGACAACTGGAGTTCTATTTTATAACCGAGATAAGGATTTATTAATGTCAAATCCTAATGGCGAAGAATTTCTACAGCAGTGGCGTCGGAGTGCTCAATATTCTGATGTTGAGCGCATGCCTTATATCTTAGACCAAAAAATTAATGATGTCATTGAAAATACGGTTGATCTTATATTCGAGCTACAGTTAGATGATTACTATTATAAAATTAATCTGGTTCCATTATATAGTGAAGATATGGTAACAGTTCGGGGTGTATTAGCTTCTGTCCAAGATATGACTAAGGAGCGACGTTTAGATACAATGAGGGTCGACTTCATTAATAATGTTTCACACGAGCTCAGAACGCCTCTTGTTATGATTCGTGGCTATAGTGAAGCAATTCTAGATGATGTGGCCGAAACGCGTGAGGATAAACATGAGATGGCGAAAATAATCTGGGAAGAATCAGAAAGAATGAGCCGAATGGTTAATGAAATGTTAGATTTATCACGAATGGAAGCTGGCTATATTGAATTGCAGCGTACTGAAGTTGATTTATATAGTTTTGTGCGAGATTTAACTTCACGTTTCAATCAAATTGCCCAATCGAGTGAAGTGAAACTGTCATTTGAGATTCAACCAGATATGGAAACATATTACATGGATGAAGATAAAATGAGCCAAGTCTTGTTTAACTTGATTAATAATGCGATTAGACATACAACAATGGCTCATAAAAAAAATGGGCAAGTAGAGATATTGGTTCATTTAGATGAAGTAATGGATGAGTTACTGATTGAAGTTAAGGATAATGGAACTGGAATTCCTAAGAAGGACCTACCATTTATTTTTGAACGTTTTTATAAAGCTGATAAATCTAGAGTAATGAATAAAGAAAATAAGAGTGGTACTGGAATTGGCTTATCGATTGTCAAAAGCATTGTCGAAGAGCATGAAGGCTATATGGAAGTCCAAAGTATCGAAGATATCTCAACAAGTTTTATTATTCATTTGCCATACAGAGATAAGGTCAATTAACTAATTTTAGTATCGAAAGGCAAGCAGGCTGAAATTTCCTGTTTGCTTTTTTTGGCATCTAAAGCCATTAGTTAGAGAGGGAAAAGTATAATTCACTAACAAATAGTAAGTTTTTGTTGCAAAATTAAGTAAAAAAGGTATAATAGAATAGTACACAGCGCTGTGTCAAAAATAATTTAATGATTCGTCTTCAGGGGCAGGGTGAAATTCCCGACCGGTGGTATAGTCCACGACCTATTTGGTTCGCCATTTAGCTGAACTGGTGTAATTCCAGTACCGACAGTAAAGTCTGGATAAAGAAGATGGGGCTTATTTGAATCTATTCAAATGCTCTGTTTGATTTTTTTCTGAAGAGAAAGAAGTTAGGCGGAGCATTTTTTTGAGAACGTTCGATAAAGGGACGCGCTTTTGTTTAGATTTAAATAATTCCATAATCGCTCTAGATGAATCCTTTTAGGAGGATTTTTTATGAAAACCAGTAACACAAAAAGATTAGTTGGGATTGCAATGTTTGGTGCAATCGCCTATGTATTGATGTTCTTTGCTTTTCCTATTTTACCCAGTGCTTCATTTATGAAGGTCGATTTCAGTGATATTCCAATTTTGTTAGGAATGTTTTTGTATGGACCTGTTGGTGGAGTTTTAATTGCACTTGTTCGTACGGTATTACATTACCTTCAAACATCAGGTGATATGGGCTACCCAATCGGAGATATTGCTAGTTTTATCGCAAGTATTGTTTATAGTTACCCAATTTATTTTATCATGAGCAAACACATGAAAAAAGGAACATTAACAATGTCAAATACGCTTGTAGCTAATGTGACGGGAGTCATTTCTTTAGCAACTATCATGTCACTTGCCAACTGGCTAATCATCACACCTTTGTATTTAGCTGTCATGGGGTTCAGCGTTGGACCTATCAAAGAGTTCGTACTTTTAGGTGTTTTACCTTTTAACATTATTAAAGGACTATTAGTAAGTAGTGTATTTATCTTTATGTTTACTAAATTGCAACCTTGGATTATTAAAAACCAAGCTACACATATAAATGAATAAAAACAAGGCTTAAAAGGATGTCCTTTTAAGCCTTGTTTTTTTAGTTTTAGAATTGACTTAGATAACTCGTGCCAGATAGCTAGTTATTTGTTATGATAGAAGGACTAGCATTAAATGGTTCTGATTTCCGTAAAATAGCGTTAGTTGGACAAGCTGTATAAGCTAGTTTAAATTCAGAAATAAGTGCATCAGGCAATGGCATTTGACCAGTATTTTGATCAATGAGATTATAGGCCAAGCCATCTTCTGTATACTCATAAATTTGTGGCGCTTTTATTTGGCATAAGCCACAAGCAATACATTTTTCTTGATCGACTTTTGTGTAGAATTTAGGCATGATTTAACCTCTTTTTAGTTTATTTATAGATAAGGAGCGCGCGTAAATGGATGAACTTTCATACTTAGATTACCTTTTATTTAGTTTTTTTTCAACTAGTGAACCTCGAAAAGCCATGACTGTTTTCCATATTATATCAGGCAAACGGACAGCTTCGATTTTATATCAGGCAGAAATTTATCGATTATCTGCTTATTTTAGCCTCTTTAATAAGTTGAAAAAAGAGCATTATCAGCATAGCTTAAAAAAAGGAATAGCTTTAAAAATTCTAAAAAAAGAAGAAAATGACTATTATTGTTTGACGGAAATGGGGCAAAAAGAAATTACTGCTTACTTTGAAAAACAGTATTATCCGACGGAATTAAACTTTTTGCAGAATGGTCGTTGGATTCATGTTTATTGGCGTAGATTAGTTTTTGTAAGCCAAGTTTTATCGGAAATTCGTTATAAAAATCAATCCTATATTCCAATAGAAAAAGAATGGAGTCTCCAAGTATGGGTAAAAAAATGGGTAAAAAGCAAGTCTGAGAGCCGTGAGGAATTAGCCGAAGCCTTTGGAATAGAGTGGCTTCAACTAGCTAGAAACCAATCAAAAATAAGTGCTGAGATTATGATTGGTTTTCTAACTGGTCATGATTATTACGGACAAACAACCATGCAATTAGCAACGGCATTTTTAAAAGAAGCTGTTGAGGTTAGAATAATTTTGTTAGATGGACTAAGTAAGTTAATTCATGAAGTTACCGAACAACCAGAGACATTCCCAATTTTTTTCAGCATTTTTACGGATTTACTGGAAACGCATGGAGCTGTGAGCCAAAGTGTGAGACAAACGCAGAAAAATTTAATGGAAGGCTTGGATTTAATTGAAATTGCTAAAATTAGGCAATTAAAATTAAGTACTGTTTCTGAACATGTGATTGAATTAAGTTTGATAGATAAAAAATTTAATGTTCACAGTTTAATTAAGGAACAACCTTTTTTGGAAGTTAAACAACAATTAGAAAATCAGCCTATGAGTTCATTTTCTGATATAAAAGAATTTTTCCCAGAAGTACCTTTTTACGTGTATCGTCTCATGCAAATTGAAAGGTGGCGTGAAAAAAATGCGAACTAAACAACAAATTATAGAAGAGGCATTATTCGAACATTTTGGCTATCGACAATTACGCTCAGGACAATACGAAGCCATATCAGCAGCTTTAAGTGGTGAAAATACATTAGTTTTACTACCAACAGGAACTGGAAAATCGATTTGTTATCAACTGACTGGCTATTTGAGTGAGGGATTGGTTGTGATTGTATCACCGTTATTATCACTAATGCAAGATCAAGTTGAGCAGCTCCGACAAAAGGGTGAAAAAAAAGTTGCGGCATTAACTAGCCTACTAGATTATAGTGAAAAAGCTTATATTTTCCAGCAGTTCAATGAATTGAAATTTTTATTTTTATCACCAGAAATGCTGCAACAAGAGCGTGTTTTAAATGCACTGAAAAAAAGTACGATTGCTTTATTTGCCATAGACGAAGCTCACTGTATCTCACAATGGGGAATGGATTTTCGCCCAGATTATTTAACGTTAGGTTCTGTTTTGAAGGAACTAAATTCGCCTTTAACAATGGCATTAACAGCAACAGCCAATCAACGTGTCAAAGAAGATATTTTTGCGGCTCTCCAGTTGATTCCAGAAGAAACTACTCAAATTATTCATTCTGTAGATCGACCAAACATCGCACTGGAAGTGGTTGAGTGTTATAAAAATAAAAATGAGCAACTAATGGACTATGTGACTAAACTAGAAAAGCCGGGTATTATTTATTTTTCAAGTCGAAAACTAGCAGATGAAATTGCTGAAATGATCCGAAAGATGACACCTTATTCTGCAGAAAGCTACCATTCAGAAGTTGAATCGGCGGATAGAATCCGTCTGCAACAACAGTTTATTCATAATAAAATAGACATTATTTGTGCAACCAATGCATTTGGAATGGGCATTAATAAACCGAATATTCGCTTTGTAATTCATTATCATATCCCAAGCAGTATGGAAAGTTATTTACAAGAAATAGGTCGTTGTGGACGTGATGGCTTACCTAGCCTAGCTGTTTTGTTATATGAAAAAAGTGACGTCTATATTCAGATGCGTCTTCAAGAAAATGATTTGCCAACAGAATCAATGCTCGAATATGTGTATCGCAAAGGAAGCATTGTACCGGGAAGTTGTAGTGAGAGTCAGTACCGTTTACTCGAAAGTTATTTAAATTTAAACATCCCATTACATGAAGCCAAAGCTCAATTAAAAAATAGAAGCTACCAAAAAAATGCTCAATTAAAGTATATGACTGATTATGCGGAAACGACTAGTTGTAAAAGAGCGGTAATGCTTCACTACTTTGAAGAAAGTCAGGCAACAAAGATTAGTAATTGTTGTAGCAACTGTGGAATAGCGTACGAACCTTATTTAGCTAAAGAAAAGGAACCTGAGATTGCAGAAGAAAATAAAGAACTAAAATGGTTAGAAAAAATAACCTATTTATTTAAGCTAGATAAAGATTCTAAAAATGGCTAGATAAGCAAAAAAATGGTACATTAAAGGTATCAATTAATCTAGTAGTCTATTCATAAGAAATTTTTAAAAGACAAACATCTGAGGAGTATGGTACAATTAAGTCGAAATATTTTTAGGAGGAATACCAGATGAGTAAAAAAAGAATTGATGATCAGCAAAAAGAAGAAGCATGGTCACGTAAATTTGACGATGAAGGTGGTTTCTCTGAAGGGAACTATTCAAGAACAGCTCGCAAGAAAGCTAAGGGAGGAATCTCTCCTATTCTAACAACATTATGTGTGTTTTTGGCATTATTAATTATTTTACCGATTTCAGTCGTTTGGTGGTATTCAAACAATAAAGATGTAGAAGATACTGGGTCTGCTAATGACCAAGTAACAATGAATAGTAGCAGTAGTAGCAAAGAAAGTAGTAGTTCTAGTAGTAAAGAAAGTAGCAGTGAGTCAAAACCGGCAGAAAGTTCATCAGCTGTTTCATCTTTTAGTGCGCCAGTTGAAGAAACGCCAGCTCCTGTTGAACCAACACCACCAGTTGAGGAAACCCCTCCACCAGTTGAAGAGCCGCCAGTAACAAATACGTATACAGTAAAATCCGGGGATAACTTATATAGAATCGCTGTAAATAACGGTATGACATTAGATCAAATTAAACAGTTAAATGGTTTAAGTTCTGATACGGTATCTGTTGGGCAAGTTTTAAAAATAAATTAAGTTAGAAAAAAGGATAAAAAGCCGTCAGCTCTTGACGGTTTTTTATCTGTGTGAGAAGTTAAAGTTCAGAAAGAAGGCGTAATAATGACAGAAAAACGATTAAGAATAGCAATTGATGGTCCAGCATCAGCAGGTAAAAGCACAGTAGCTAAAATTTTAGCAAAAGATTTGGGCTATATCTACTGTGATACAGGAGCGATGTACCGTGCATTAACTTATATGGCGATGGAAAATAATATTTCAGTTGATGACGAAGCAGGGTTAGTTCAGTTGTTACAGGATATGACGATAACTTTTGATCCAAGTGCGGAAATTCAAAAAGTTTTTGTCAATGGAAAAGAAGTGACGGATGAAATTCGTCAAAGTGATGTGACCAATGGTGTATCAGCGGTCTCGGCTCATCAGGCTGTGCGAGTAGAATTAGTCAAGCGTCAGCAAGAAATCGCTAAGGCTGGCGGTATTGTCATGGATGGTCGCGATATTGGAACAGCAGTGTTACCTGATGCTGAAATTAAAATATTTTTAGTGGCTAGTGTCACAGAGCGAGCAGAAAGACGTTTTAAAGAGAATCAGACGAAGGGGATTACGACTGCGTTAGAAGTCTTACAACAAGAAATTGCAGATCGTGATTATAAAGATTCAACACGTAAAGTCTCACCATTGCTACAAGCGGAGGATGCTATTTTAGTTGATACCACGAGCTTATCCATTGAAGGTGTTGTTGCGAAAATTAAAAGTATTATTGAAGAAACTGTAAAAAAATAGCGTTTTTTTCAATTTCATGAATCTTTTTGTAGCAATATTTCCGAATATTCGCTAAAATAGAGAATGTAGACTTAAAAGGCTGTTAAGGAGGACTAAAAAATGACTGAAAACGTAGAAAATCAAGAAACAATGATGGATGCCATGAACAGTGTCCAAGATGTAAATATTGGCGATATCGTTCAAGGTGAAATTTTAACCATTCAAGATAACAAACAAGCAATTGTTGGGATTGTTGGCGGTGGTGTAGAAGGTGTGATTCCTTTTAATGAATTATCATCTACTCCCTTTGAAAACGTAACCGATGTGGTAAATGTTGGAGATGTAGTCGATTTAGTTGTAATTAAACCTATTAAAGATAAAGAAAATGGAAGTTTCTTACTTTCAAAACGTCGTATTGACGCTAAAAAAGTTTGGGAAGGAATCCAAAAAGACTTTGAAGCAGGTACGATTATCCAAGCGCCTGTCACAGATGTTGTTAAGGGTGGCTTAGTTGTTGATGTTGGGATTCGTGGATTTGTACCAGCTTCAATGGTAGATGCACACTTCGTTGATGATTTTTCTGTTTATAAAGGTCAAACATTAGGCTTTAAAATTGTTGAAATTGAACCAAGTGAAAACCGTTTGATTTTATCACATAAAGCTGTTGTTGAAGCTGAAAAAGAAGTAGCTAAAAAAGAAATTATGACAAAACTTGTTGAGGGTGATACAGTCACAGGTACTGTTGCTCGTTTAACTAATTTTGGTGCATTTATTGATCTTGGTGGAGTAGACGGACTTGTTCATATTTCTCAAATTTCATACAATCATGTGAAAGCACCAGGTGATGTTTTAACAGTTGGCGAAGAAGTTCAAGTTAAAATTTTGTCAATCAATGAAGAAACTGGTAGAATTTCTTTATCAATCAAAGATACTCAACCAGGACCTTGGGAAAATATTGAAGAACGTGCTGCTGTAGGTTCGACTTTATCAGGAATCGTTAAACGTCTAACTAGCTTTGGTGCATTTGTGGAAGTTTATCCTGGCGTAGAAGGATTAGTTCATATTTCTCAAATTTCTCACAACCATATTGCAACGCCTCATGAAGTTTTACATGAAGGTGACGAAATTAAGGTTAAAGTTCTTGAAGTGAATCCAACTGATCAACGTTTATCTTTAAGTATTAAAGCGTTGGAAGAAAAACCAGCTTCAGAAAAATCTGAAAAAGAAGATGTTGTTGATTATACATTACCAGAAGAAGATTCAGGTTTTACTTTAGGTGATATTTTAGGTGAACAACTTTCAGATATGACTTCAGAGGACGATGAATAAAAAATAAAACGAATTTTACTTAGATTTAAGTAAGATTGTTTATGCGATGATGAGGCTAAGGACATCTGTCCCAGCCTCATTTTCTGTTTTTTTGGACATTCGTTCTAAAGCATCTTAATTTCTTCTAATAAATTGGACGGAAAGCTTGCAACTTGAACGTTTATTCTATAAACTACTAAGAGGAACAAGAAATCTAAAAAGATGTTTCGTCTAAAAGGAAAATTGAAACCAGTTAGTAGTCTGAATAATGAAAATGAAATACTAATAAAATGATTTTTTATTTGGCAATTGTGGGAAACATGTTTTTGACAATTTAGAAACTTAATGAATAAAGTTTCAGATAAACTAAAAGAAGGAGGCTAAAACCATGGCAAAACCAGTTATCGCCATTGTAGGTCGTCCAAATGTTGGAAAATCAACTATTTTTAACCGAATTGTTGGGGAAAGAATTTCAATTGTAGAAGACGTATCAGGAGTCACCAGAGATCGTATTTATGCAGATGGTGAGTGGTTAGGAAAAGAATTTAATATTATTGATACAGGTGGTATTGATATTGGAGACGAGCCGTTTTTAGAGCAAATTAAGCAACAAGCTGAAATTGCAATGGATGAGGCTGACGTGATCATTTTTATTACTAGTGGCCGTGAAAGTGTTACGGATGCAGATGAAAATGTTGCTAAAATGTTATACAGAACTAAAAAACCGGTTTTATTAGCCGTTAATAAGATCGACAATCCAGAAATGCGTAATGATGTTTTTGATTTTTACTCATTAGGATTAGGAGAGCCTTATCCAATTTCAGGAAGTCACGGTTTAGGTTTAGGTGATTTATTAGATGCAGCTATTGGGCATTTCCCAGAAGAAACTGAAGAAGAATATGATGATTCTGTCATTAAATTTAGTTTAATTGGTCGTCCAAATGTTGGGAAATCTTCATTAGTAAATGCTATTCTAGGCGAGGAACGTGTTATTGTTTCAGATATTGCTGGAACGACTAGGGACGCAATTGATACTGAGTTTGTATCAGCTGATGGAACTGAATTTGTTATGATTGATACTGCTGGAATGCGAAAACGTGGAAAAGTTTATGAAACAACTGAAAAATATAGTGTTTTAAGAGCTTTACGAGCGATTGAACGTTCTGACGTTGTCTTAGTTGTACTAGATGCTGAAACAGGGATTAGAGAGCAAGATAAGAAGGTTGCGGGTTATGCTCATGAAGCAGGACGCGGTATTATTATCGTTGTAAACAAATGGGATACGTTAGAAAAAGACAATAGCACAATGAAGAAATTCGAAGAAGATATTCGTGAATCCTTTGCTTATTTAAGTTATGCACCAATTGTCTATGTTTCAGCGAAAACGAAACAACGTTTAAATACGTTACCAGATGTGATTCAACGTGTTAGCATGAGTCAAAATCTAAGAATTCAATCTGCAGTCTTAAATGATGTAATTATGGATGCTGTAGCAATGAATCCAACTCCGACTGATAAAGGCAAACGTTTGAAGATTTATTATGCAACTCAAGTGGCAATTAAACCACCAACTTTCGTTATTTTTGTTAACGAACCAGAGATGCTTCATTTCTCTTACTCGCGCTTTTTAGAAAATCGTATTCGAGACGCTTTCACCTTTGAAGGTACGCCGATTCGAATTATTGCTAGACAAAGAAAATAGGCATTTTAACACATTTGTTTGCGCTTTTCAAATAATATGAAAAAAAATGCGAAAAAGATTAAATTTTTACTGAAAAAGAGTAAAAAGCATTGCAGTATAAGCATTTCTATGATATCTTTTAGATGAAATGTTGTTTGTGGTTACTACAGGCTACAATTTCATTCAAACCATTTTTGGACCACTCAAAAATGGTATTATCGATGTATATTTGCTTATTCAAACAAAGCATATATTCTTCTTTTCGAGGGAGGTGAAATACACATGGCTAACAAAGCAGAATTAATCGAAAGCGTTGCAACTTCAACAGGTTTAACTAAAAAAGATGCAACTGCAGCAGTTGATGCAGTATTTGAAACAATCCAAACTACTTTAAGTTCTGGAGAAAAAGTTCAATTAATCGGTTTTGGTAACTTTGAAGTGCGCGAACGTGCTGCACGTAAAGGTCGTAACCCTCAAACAGGGGAAGAAATCCAAATCGCTGCAAGCAAAGTACCTGCATTCAAACCAGGTAAAGCTCTTAAAGACGCAGTTAAATAAGACGTTTAAAAAAGGTTGTTGCACTTTTGTGCAGCAACCTTTTCTTAGTAATAACGTAAAGTTGATTATCGTACATATTGAGTTAAGAATTATGGTAAAATAAGTTGAATTAGAAAGAGGATTGGAGGTCTAAAGATGAAAATAAGTCTAACTAGGAATCAACAAGTTGTCCCTTTTTATTTTGCAGCCCCCATTTCTAAATTAGTAGCTGAAAATAAATTTTTATTGCAGGAAACCAATAAGTATTTAATTATTACAAATCAAACTAGCTATGATCGTTATTATGAAAAATTACGGTTAGCGATTGGAAATGAATTCAATCAATTTTGGTATGTGTGTCCAAATGGTCAACAAAGTGCCAATCTAGCTGAATTTTCTAGTGTGCTTGCCTATTGTGAGGAAATGGAACTAACAAGTTCCATTAGTGTCATAGCTTTTGGAGATGAAGGCGTCAGTCGATTAGCTGGTTTTTTTGCTAGTTTATACCTAGGTGGTGTGTCGCTGATTGATATTCCGACAACTTTAATGGGCTTAGAAATAAGTTTGCTACATCAAGTAGCCTTAAATCATCAGAGAAATCTAGATATTCTCGCTACTCAGCAAACTGTCTCAGCAATTTTTTTTGAAGCAAGGTTTCTCCAAGATAATCAATTGAGTGAGTTGCAAGAGGGGTTCAGTTGCTGGCTACAGTTAGCTGTAACTTTAGATTCGGTTTTTTATGATTTATTGAAGGAGCAATTTCCAACTAGTAAAGAGCTAGAAATAAAAAGTGTCGTTCCTTATGTCACTTCTTACTTAAATTTGATTGAAACGAGCAATAAAGTGAAATCAGATGGGCTAGCGCGCTACTTTGGTTCGGAATTTCATCTAGCGATTACCCTAAATTCAACAGAAGAATCTATGTCAAGTAACAGTTTAGCTATTGGACTCAGTTTTTCTTTACTTATTTCGGCGAGGTATATGGGAGCATCACTTGACTTGGATGGTTGGTTTAAATGGTTAGCAGATTTAAATTATGATTTGAATTTACCTAAAAGTTGGTTCATAACAGATCTTTTAGCAAAATTAACGCAAAATGATTTAGGTAAAAAAACGATTTTAATGGTATTATTAGATAGCTTTGGTAAATTGAAGCAAGTAGCTGTGCCGGTTTTAACTGTGGCAGAAGCGATCGAAGAGTATCAACTTATAAAAAAATGAGACTATATACGTTAGGAGATAGAACTATGAATTATGGAGAACAAATGATTGAGGCTTTACAAAATAATGCTTTAGAAGAAGCGCAAGAATTATTTATCGAGGCTTTAGAAAAAGATCAACCCGAAGAATTATATGTCCTAGCAGATACACTCTATCAGCTTGGTTTTTTAGCAGAAACAAAAGCCATCTATGAGCATTTACTTATTGATTTTAGCCATGATGATGAATTGAAGATTGGTTTGGCAGAAATTGCAATTGAAGAAGATGATATTGATGGGGCGATGGATTGGTTAATGGCAATTGAAGAAGAGAGTCCGGCTTACCCGCAAGCCTTATTAGTTTCTGCTGATTTATATCAAGTTCAAGGATTGTATGAAGTTAGTGAACAAAAATTATTATTAGCTAAAGAACTTTTACCAGATGAGCCTATTTTAACGTTTGCACTAGCTGAATTGTATTTTGTAATGGGAAAATATGCCCAGGCTATTTATGGCTACGAGGAGCTCTCTGAAGCAGGTTTAGGTGAGATTAGTGGAATTAACCTGGCACAACGAATAGGGAGCGCATATAGCGCTGTTGGAGACTTTGAACAAGCAATACCATATTTAGAGTTAGCAGAAAAAGAAAATGAAACGACTGATTTATTATTTGAACTTGGTTTTACTTATTTGCAAAATAAAGAGTATCGACGGGCAAGCGAAACGTTATTTAAATTAAAAGAGTTAGATCCTAGTTATACGTCTCTTTACCCTTATTTAGCTAAAAGCTTAGAAGAAGAGAATCAATTAGACCGTGCTACCGAGGTTATTCGTGAGGGACTAAGAGCAGATCAATACAATCCAGAATTATTCTATTATGCTGCTGATTTATTCTTGAAATTAGGCGATGAAGAACAAGGAGAATATTACTATCAAGAATCTTTGGAGTTGAATCCTGATAACGAAACAGTGCAACTAGCGCTGATTAATTTATATTTAAAACAAGAGCGGTTTAGTGAAGCTGTTGTAAAAATTGAGACAGCGCTGGAAAATGAAGAAGCAGATGCACAGTTTTACTGGAGCTTAGCTTTGGCGCAAGAAAGATTGGAAAATTATGCTAAAGCTGCTGAAGCATACCAAACAGCGTACCCAAGTTTTACGCGTAATAAAGACTTCTTAAAAGCATATGCCTTATTCTTAAGAGAAGAAGGAGCGTTAGAATTAACCAAGGAAGTTATCGAGAAGTATCTTGAAATAGAATCCTCAGATGAAGAGATGATTGCCATCTTAGATGAAATTAATAGCGATATTTAATAAAATAGGCTATAATTAATTTAGATTAGTGGATTAGATAGATCATGATATGTGTAAGCCGAGATTGGGGGGGTTGAGATGAGCACTAAAATATCTTTAGAAACAAAAAAAGAGTTTTTAAGTTGGTTTTTAGATTACCACCAACTAAAAAGAAGAGAAGCTATGTGGATTTTAAACTATTTAATGACTCATGAAACAGTTCTAAATAAAGTTCATTTTGTTGAAGCTGTTCGAACAACTCCTAGAGGTATGGCTTTATCGGCTATTGGTACTGAGGAAGAGCCGTTTCGTTTCTTTAAGGAAGGCGCAGTTTTTGAAGATCCTGAACAAGGTTTTCATGAGATTCGGTTAAATTGGGCAGATCAACTGTATGTTGAATTGTTTTTCAATGATCAATGGAAATCACCAGAATATGTGGCTGTTTTAGAAGACAACCCGTATCATCGTTGGAACGACAGTGTTAGTGATGAAGTGAAACAAGAAGTTGATGAAGCATTAGTTAAATTTGACTTAGAACGAAAAAAAGCAGAATTAACGCCAAAAATTAATAAAGCATTAGAAGAAGGAAACCGAGCATTGTTTGACGAATTATCCAAAGAATGGAACCAGTTAATGGTTGAATTTGAAAAATTATAGCCAAAAAGTGTTAGAGAGTTTCCTCTCTAGCACTTTTTTTGTCATGGTTCTTGTTGCTTTAGCAACTTAGAACCATGATACACATCCATCGAAGATGGACTGTGATCTTAAACTATTGGTTTACTGAGGTTCTTGTTAGTTTGATCCGATTTCTATGAAATTTCGTGATGACAAAAAGCGTCACATCAAATTTTTCCGGCCTTTATTCGATCCTTAGCAAACTCAATAAGCTTTTGAAAGTGTTAATCGTCTCAATGAGCTTTTATTATTTATTAAAGGAATATCCTTTTTCTGACTAGCATCAAATGAGAAGAAATTGTATACTAAGTAAGAGAAACATAGCAAGGAGGACAGTCATTTGAAAAAAAGTTTACAAGATATGCAAGTAGAGGTCGATGATTATATCAATCAATTTAAGACTGGGTACTTTTCGCCGTTGGGTCAAATGGCTCGTTTAACTGAAGAAGTAGGGGAACTGGCACGGGAAATTAATCACCATCATGGTGAAAAATTAAAAAAAACCAGTGAACCAGCCAAAGAAGTAGCGGAAGAACTAGGCGATGTGCTTTTTGTTGTTTTATCAATGGCAAATTCTTTAGATATAGACATGACTGAAGCTTTTGATTTAGTTATGAAAAAATTTAATCAACGGGATAAATTCCGTTTTGAAAGGAACGATGGAAAAAATGATTAAAATAGTTGTAGCCGGATTTAAGGGTAAGATGGGTTTAACAGCCACTAAGATGGTTTTAGATAAAAAAGAATTTGAATTAGTTGGGGTTTTAGATCCATTTGCAAAAGAAGAAAATATCAATCAGTTAGCGCTTTTTAGTGAAGAAAATGTGCCTGTTTTTACGACAAAAGAAGCATTAGCTAGCCAAATTTCACCAGATGTTTGGATTGATTTTACAATTCCAAAAGTAGCCTATGAAAATACGAAGTTTGCGATTGAGCACGGGATTCGTCCGGTCGTAGGGACAACTGGATTCACAGATACCCAGGTTCAAGAATTAATTGCTGAATCAAGCGAAAAACAAATTGGTGGCTTAATTGCACCTAACTTTGCAATTGGTGCGATTTTGATGATGCAATTTGCTCAAAAAGCAGCGCACTATTTTCCTGATGTTGAAATTATGGAATTGCATCATGACCAAAAATTAGATGCTCCAAGTGGCACGGCCATTAAAACAGCTGAAATGATTGCTGAAGCCCGTGGCTACCATCAACAAGGAAATCCTGAAGAAAAAGAAATAATCAAAGGGGCACGTGGCGCTGACTTCGAAGGAATGAAGATTCACAGTGTCCGTTTACCAGGTTTGGTTGCTCACCAACAAGTACAATTTGGTAGTGTTGGAGAAGGTTTGACAATACGTCACGATTCTTATGACCGGGCTTCCTTTATGACTGGGGTAGCATTGGGATGCGAAAAAGTTATGGAACTAAATCAATTGGTTTATGGGTTGGAAAATTTGTTATGATGCAATTAGCTCCAGAATTTGAAGAAGCACTTCCTGTTATTCAAAAAATTGAAGAAGCTGGATTTGTTGCTTATTTTGTTGGTGGAAGTGTCCGAGATACGATTCTTAAGAAACCTATCTCAGATGTTGATATTGCAACAAGTGCTTTTCCAGAAGAAATTAAAGCTATTTTTCCTAGAACGGTTGATGTGGGCATTGAGCATGGGACCGTTATGGTTTTATGGCAAAAAGAAGAGTATGAAATTACTACGTTCAGAACGGAATCGACCTATCAAGATTTTAGAAGACCAGATGAAGTCACTTTTGTGCGATCTTTAGAAGAAGACCTAAAACGGCGTGATTTTACGGTAAATGCATTAGCAATGAGTCGTGATGGCGAGATTATTGATTATTTTGATGGCTTAGTAGATTTAAATAAGGGTATCATTAAAGCTGTTGGCTCCGCTACGGAACGTTTTCATGAAGATGCTCTTAGAATGATGCGTGGTGTTCGTTTTGTTAGCCAATTGGACTTTACTTTAGAAGCGAAGACAGAAGCTGCAATTATGGAGCACCATGCTCTTTTAGAAAAGATTGCAGTAGAACGCGTACAAGTAGAATTTATTAAGCTACTGTTAGGTAAAGGGCGTAGTCAAGCAACGATTAAATTAATTGAAACCGAACTATATCAGTACTGTCCTGGTTTAAGAAAGCATGGAGAAGGTTTATATCGCTATGCAGATTTAAGTGGAGAACTTCCTGATAGTTTGACTGCATGGACCTTGCTTGTTTATTTTATTCAATTAGACAATCAATCTATTGATGCTTTTATGCGCGAGTGGAAATGCTCAAAAAAAGCGATTCAAGAAGTTGAAGTAGCCAAAAGAGCGTTAGATTTCCGTTTGACTACAGACTGGTCAAAAGAACTGCTCTATCATACCGGTTTAGAAATAGCAGTAGCCGTTGAAAAAATGCACGCCTTGTTAACTGGTGAAAGTGACCTAGCTGCGTTAGAAACGCACTATAAAAACTTGCCTATCCATAATAAGAAACAGTTAAAAGTGACGGGAAACGAGCTGATAGCTACTTTAAATCGCCAACCAGGTATTTGGTTAGGTGAATTATTAGTTGAAATAGAAAGAGAAGTACTTATTGGACGACTTTCTAATCAAACGGAGGCTATTTTAAGTTGGGCTAAAGAACGAGAAATTTAATGAGCTCTGAAAGGAATCCTGATAGTATGATAACTAAACTAAGTAAAACGTTTATTGTTAAAGAAAAACAAACAGCTATAGAAATGAAATCTGGTGATTTAGCTGTTTTAGCAACACCAGCCTTAGTTGCAATGCTAGAAGAAACAGCCAAAGACAGCATCTTAGAGTTGCTTACTGAAGGAGAAACAACTGTAGGAATTGAAGTGAACTTGAAGCATGTGCGTCCGAGTAGGATTAGTGAAGAAATTCAATGTGAGGCTGAGTTGATTGAGCAAACAAAAAATATTTTGCGCTTTACTTTAAAGGCTTTCGCAGGAGAATCAATTATTGCTGAAGGAACGCATCAAAGAGCCATCGTAAATAGCGAAAAATTTATGGCTAAACTAGCCAAATAACAAGTATTGGAACCAACAATAGGTCATTTATTATTGTTGGTTTTTTTATGTTTGTGGGAAGCATCAGAAGCAGCAATAGCCTTTAGAGAAAGTAGGATTTGACAAAATAGGAATAAACCCCTATATTAAACATAGATAGATATCTATGTGGAGGTGGGATAGTGGACTATTTAAGAGTATCAAAAATGATGAAAGCTATTGCTGAGCCAAATCGATTACAGATAGTAGATAAGATTTCTACGGGTGAAAAATGTGCTTGTGATATTTTAGATGATTTTAACTTTACACAGCCAACGCTTTCACATCATATGAAAGTCTTGATAGATGCTGGGATTGTGTCCGCTCGTAAAGAAGGTAAATGGCATTATTATTCTCTGCTATCAGAGAATATTGCAGAATTTCAAAAACTCACAAATCAGATTTTTAAATTACAATAAAATTGAATGTTACTTAATGGTAAATAAGGTGAATAAACTATTGCTAAAAAGTTCAAAAAATGGAGAGTATAAAAATGAATGATGTTCAAATAGTTGAAAAAATTTTAAATTCTCTTGATACTGATTTTCAAATTGAAAAAAAATATTTAGATAATTACACTTCAAAGGTATATAAAATAGTTAATAGTAACTCTGAAAACAAAATAATGAAGATTTTCCCAGATAAATATGATTATGAAAGGGAGTTCGAAGTTATTCAAGCTTTGTCCGATGAGAGTCTTTATGAAATATCTTTTGCTGGAAATTGGGAGGGTGTTTACTACATTATTAGAAATTATATTGAGGGAAATATTCTTTCAAGTAGCTATTTAGAAAATCATTTAAATGTATGCTTTAAGTTGGGTCAATTACTAGCTAAGTTTCATTCTGTTGAAGCTCCTGATTTTTTCAAAGAAAGTTTAGGAGATATTTATATGAAATGGTCAACTAAATCATTACAATATTTTTCAATAGAAAAACAAAACTTGATTAGAAAAATCGCATTAAATAACACTTCGGCTCATTCATTGACGAAAATCACGCATATGGACTTCCGACTGGGAAACATTATCGTTGATGCAAAAGAAACTGTACAAGTAATTGATTTTGAATCAGTTAAATTCACAGATCCATTTCTTGATTTCCCAAAAATTCGAACAGAGTTATCAAAGATAGGAAATAACTATTGGTTAGAATTTGCTAAGGGTTACGATTCTTTAACAGATATCAACATTTTGAAACAGGACAATAAACATAAAATAGATTTCTGTGAATTCTTACATGGTCTAGGTGGACTATCCTTTATCCATAATAGTAATAGAGATACTGACGACCCTTTTTTTATAGCTAATAGACATATAATAGAATCTTACTTAGAGAATTATGAAAATGAGTAAAGGATATTATATTGGATGTAAGCGTGAAATCAATGTAGTTGTTAAGATGATATAATTTAATTCTATGTTTGAAAGAAATTGATTATCTTAAGTAAAAATTAAATACAGATGCTCTCACTATTTAGATAAAAAAAAGAGCTTGGAACATAAGTTCTAAGATAAACAAAATAGAAGACCGAAAATCGTAAAATGATTTTCAGTCTTCTATTTTTTAGTTTGTGGAAAGAATCCTCCTTGGATGTCATTAAAAATCTAAAAGTGTAATTTTTCCATTACTTTTACTGGCTAGATTCTCTCAAAATTAATGAAATAGGAACCAAAATTTTCTTACCTAATTCGACATTATTATTAATTAAAGACAATAGAGAGTTAACTGCATGAGAAGCAATTAAATCTGTATTCTGTTTAACGGATGAGAGGCTAGGAGTCGTGTATTTACCAGAATTAGTGTTATCAAATCCTATTATTTTTATTTTTTTAGGAACATCAATATGGTTTTTTTTGAGATAAAGCATTAATTCTAATGCTATTAAATCATTTATTGAGAAAATACCATCTGTAGCTGGATGCTTAGCAAGAAATGAGAGTAAACTTTTTTCAAAATTAGAATTTCCAATCTCTACATAAAGCAAATTTTGTTCGTTACTGAAAGAAATATGATTATTTTTTAAAGCATCTTTAAATCCTTTCAGACGTTCTTTTGCACTAGTAGATTTTTGATTGTGTATAGCAATAACAGGCTGTTGACATCCCTTGCGGATTAACTCTTCAGTACTTTCTAAAGCCCCTTGATAGTGATTAGACGAAATGAAAATAGTGTCTTTTTGATTTTTAGGTTCGCGATCAATACAAACATATGGAATTGTTTTTTCAGAGCTAGAAGAATCAAATTCAAATTTTTCTGCTCCAGAAATCACAATGAGACCATCAATGCCTTTTCCTTCTAAAATGCGAAGATATGCCAGTTCTTTTTCTGAACTTCTAGAAGTATTACAAATAATAGTCGAATACCCTTTAGCAAATAAAATTTCTTCTAATTGTTGAACAACTTCAGAAAAGAAGGAGTTGCTTATGTCTGGTACTAAGATTCCAATAGTGAAAGATTTTTTCATTCGTAAATTTTTTGCACTGTAGTTCATTTTATAACCTGTTTCTTCGATAATTCGCAGTACTTTTTTTCTAGTTTCTTCAGAAAAACGTCCATTATCGTTAATAACTCTAGAAACAGTTGCTACTGAAACACCGGCTATTTCAGCAATGTCTTTAATAGAATAATTTTTCATATATAGTATCCTCTTGAGTCATCTTTTTTTTCTTTCATCTTCTTTTGTATTTTCTCACATAAATGAGTGTAATACAAACTTTTAAATTCTTTTTGAGTTGACAGACTAAAATATTGATGATATATTATCCGTAATCAAGGTAAACGATTACTCACTTGTGATTTTTGTTTTTGGGTAATCGTTATCTCAAAGGAGGAAAAATAGATATGAAGAAATTATTATGTCCATCAATGATGTGTGCAGATTTTTCTAATTTAAAGAAAAATGTTGAAGAGCTTGATCAGGCAGGTAGTGACATTTTCCATATGGATTTTATGGATGGTAGTTTTGTTCCAAATTTTGGTATGGGGTTGCAAGATTTTGAATTAGTTCGTTCTGTTACAGATAAACCCTTGGATGTTCATTTAATGATTCAAGAACCCTACAGATATGTTGAAAAATTTGCTGATTTGGGTGCCGATATTATTTATATTCATCCAGAAGCAGATCAGCAACCTGCCCGAACGTTGGATGCGATTCATCAAAAGGGTAAAAGAGCTGGAATTGCAATTAATCCAAGTACGTCTGTTGAGATGATTCAAGACTTATTAGCATTAGTAGATTATGTAATGGTCATGACTGTTCATCCAGGTTTTTCTGGCCAGCAGTATTTAGAATATACGTATCCTAAAATAGAAAAGTTGGTAGCGTTATCGAAAAATAGTGATTACAAAGTGATGGTGGACGGAGCCATTTCACCTAAAAAAGTTATAAAACTTAGTGAAGTGGGCGTGACTGGATTTGTATTAGGTACATCAGCATTGTTTGGCAAACCTGAAACATATTCTGAAACGATAGCTAAATTAAGAATGTAGTACGAGTTCTAGTATAAGTAATAGGAGGAATTTAAAGATGAAATTAGCAATAGGAAGCGACCATGTAGGGTTTGAATTGAAACCAATTATTATAGAATATGTAAGAGAACTAGGTCATGAAATTGAAGATTTAGGGACTTTTTCATCAGAAAGAACGGATTATCCTCAATATGGGAAAAAAGTTGCAGAAGAAGTTGCATCTGGAAATTTTGATGCTGGTATTTTAATTTGTGGTACTGGAGTAGGTATTTCTATTTCTGCAAATAAAGTAAATGGAATTCGAGCTGTTGTTTGCAGTGAGCCTTATTCGGCCAAGCTTTCTAAAGAACATAACAATACAAATATTTTAGCTTTTGGTTCTCGAGTAGTCGGAAGCGAACTAGCAAAAATGATTGTAAAAGAATGGTTAAATGCACTTTTTGAAGAAGGGAGACATGCGCATCGAATTGAAATGATTCATCAAATAGAAAAATAAAAAATGAGTTTTTTTTGGAATTTTATGAACTTTTATGAAAATAAATGAAAAATAATGATTGAAAATGAAAAAGATAAATGCTATGATTGACTCGTAGAAGAGAAAAGGGGGAATAAAAAATGAAATTAGCAACAAGAATTAACTCATTTTTGCCAAAATTTAATAATAGTGTAGAAGAAGTCTTGCAAGAGTTTAATCAGTTAGGCCTCACTCATGTTGATTTTAATTATCCAGAACATGTAATCGATATTTCTGCAACAAAGATGAAAGAAATAGTTCAAGAAAATAATTTACTTGTGAATGGTGTAGCACTTCGTTTTAGAGATGAATTTATCAATGGAGAATTAGGTAATGCGGATTCAGCTATTTCTGATCGTGCAGTAGAATTGTGTAAAGAGGCATGTGATTATTGTCGTGATATAGGAGGCGAAGTTGTAACTATTTGGTTAGGCTTTGATGGTTTTGATTACTCATTTCAGATAGATTACGAGAAGGTTTGGAATCAAATCAAGGACTGTTTAATCCAAATTGCAGATTATGCACCGGATCTTAAAATTAGTATTGAATACAAACCTTTCCAACCGAGAGCCTATGCTTTTTTAGATAGTTTTGGAGTGTCGTTGTCAATGATTCATGAAGTAGGACGTGAAAATTTAGGCATTACTCTAGATTATTGTCATATGTTAATGAAACATGAGAATCCTGCCTATGGAGCAAGTATATTAGGAAGTCGGAAAAAGTTATTTGGAGTCCATTTAAATGATGGATATGGGTTAAATGATGATGGTTTAATGATTGGAACAAACAGTCTGATTAAAACAATTGAATTTATTTACTACACAAAATTACACAGTTACGAACATGCTTTTTACTTCGATACATTTCCTGTGATTGAAGATCCTATAGCAGAATGTAAACGAAATATCAAAATGATTAAAAAAATTGATTCTGTTATAGATAAATTAGGTATGGACTATATTTCAGGCGTCATCAAAGAAAATAGTGGAGTGAAAGTTAGTGATTTAGTACTAGAGATCTTAGCATAAGATTTCTAGTACTAAATGATAGTAATAAAAATAATAAGGGGAGTGGATGAGAATGAATTTTCAATTGGCTGCAAAAGAAATATTAGAACATGTAGGTGGCAAGGATAATTTGGTGAATATGACGCATTGTGCTACACGTTTAAGATTAACATTAAAAGACTCTTCTAAGGCAAATAATGAATCAATAAAAGAGATTGATGGTGTAGTTGGTATTGTGAATAAAGCTGGACAATATCAATTATTAATTGGGACTGAAGTACCAAAGCTATACGATGAATTTGAAGCATTAGTTACAGGTGGTGATGGAAGTGTCCATTTGAATACTAGCGATGAAAATTCTGGCACTATTATAAGTTCTATTTTTTCAGCAATTTCTGCAATATTTGCTCCGTTATTACCTGCGTTAGCTGGTTCTGGTATTTTACGCGGGCTCTTGATTTTAGCTGTGCAAACGGGTATTTTATCTGAAAATAGTGGAACATATAGTATTTTGAATGTTGCATCAATGAGTGTTTTTTATTTCTTGCCAATATTGTTAGCGTTTACTTCTGCTAGAAGATTTGGAGCTAGTCCTTATTTATCAGCTTTAATTGGAGCGGCATTATTAAATCCGGAATTTATTGCGTTAATGGGAAATACCGGAAATGGTGCTATGACTAGTTTTCTGAAAATACCTGTGGTTTTAATGAACTACAATTCTACAGTTGTTCCAATCATTCTTTCCATCTGGGCATTTTCTTATCTTTATAAATTTCTAGATAGAACTGTTCCTGAAACATTGAAATTGGTTGTTATTCCGTTGATTTCTTTATCTGTAATGATTCCTCTGACTGTTATTGTGATTGGCCCGCTTGGTGTATATAGTGGTGAAGCTGTTGCACAAGTTGTTAATTGGTTGATTGAGCGTAGTAGTATTTTGACAGGCGTGTTAATTGGTGGTGGCTGGAGTGTTTTAGTAAGTTTGGGTATCCATTGGGCTGTCAATCCAATCATGATTAATAATGTTTCAACTTATGGATTTGATTATATTGTTCCTTTTACATTTGCGTGTAACTTTGCAGTTATTGGTACTACAATTGGTGTGTATTTGAAAGCAAGAAATAAAAAGTTGCGTAATTTTGCAGCAACAGGACTAGTAACAATCGCACTTTCAGCTATTATTGAACCTGTTCTATTTGGGTTATTAGTAAAGAATAAAAAGCTTTTTTTAGCACAAATCATTGGTGGAGCTGTAGGTGGTGCTTATTTAGGACTAACCAAAGTCGTAACGAACGCGTTTGTATTTGGCAGTGTGACAACTTTTCCTGCATTTGTAACAGATAAATCTTCAAACTTTATTCAAGCAATGATTGGACTAGGAATTTCGTTGGTTGTATCTGCTATTTTAGCTTATATGTTTACTGATAGAGAAGAAGCGTTGTCTTAAAAATAAAAAGAACTTCTTTCAAATATACTTATTTCATTACTATTTATGTCTATTTATGGTATTTTAAGAATGGGGCTTTTCTTGAAAGTATAAGTAATGAAAAATTGAAAGGAGTTTCTTATGATTCCATATGTGCGACAAGAAAAAATTATAGAGATATTAGCAAACAAAGAATTAATTAAAATTGAAGAATTACAAAAATTTATTCCGGAAGTTTCAATTTCTACTCTTAGACGTGATTTAAAAGAACTAGAAAATGTAAATAAAGTTCAGATATTGTCAGGGGGAGCTGTCAAGATTTGTTCAAGTGTTTCAGAATTACCTATGGCAACAAAATCTAGTTTACAAACAAAAGAAAAACATTATATAGCAGAATTGGCTGCTCGTGAAGTCAGTGTTGGAGAAACGATTTATTTAGATTCAGGTTCCACATGTACAGTATTGTTAAAGGAATTACTAAAAAAAGATATTCGGATTATCACTACGAATACGGATGTACTTAGATTGACAGGTAATTTTGATGCTGAAATCACAATTTTAGGCGGAACCTATGATCCTAAAATATCGTCATTAAGTGGACCCTTAACCGAAGCAAACATAAAAAAATACGTATTTGACAAAGCTTTTTTAGGAGCAAATGGCATAGATTTAAAATTCGGTGTTACGACACCTAATTTAGTTGAAGCAACCAAAAAGAAAACGGTAATAGATTATACGAAAGAAGCCTTTTTATTATGTGATAGTTCTAAATTTCATAAGACTTCTGCAGTGAAATCATTTGATTTAAACGAAGTTGTTTTAATAACGGATAAGCTTGATTCTGAGTTAAGTAAAAAAATGAAAATTATTGCTAGGTAAAAGAAAAAAGGGTGCTGACTAGAAGATAACTGACCCAAAGAAATGAGACACAATAAAAAAAGCACTTCTTGTTGAAATCAAGTAAAATGAATTTAACAGGAGGTGTTTTTCATATGGGGACAAGAGTTTCTTATCCAATTGAAGTAAAGCAAAAAGCTATAAAAATGAAGTTAGATGGAAAAACAACAAAAGAAATTATGAGTGCTTTGACTATTAAAAATAAGACACAAGTTGAGACTTGGTGGCGTTGGCATAGAAATGGGGAAACTCATAGGTTTCTTCAGCCTTTAGGGAAACAATATACGTTTGGTAAAGGTCCTGAATACGAGTCTGAAGTTGAACAATTGAGAATTGAAAACAGATTTTTAAATCAACAAATAGAAATTAAAAAAAAGTACGAAAAATTGGAAGGGATGCGGAACCAAAAATATTTATAGACTTAGCAAATAGTATGAAAGGGAAAATGAGCATCAATGAGTTATGTAGTATGTTCCAAATCTCTCGATCAACCTAGCTTTGCATTGTTTTAAACCGCGTGTTATACTATTTTCATAATTATAAATGAAGGAGTGATTACTATGATAAAAATGAGTAATTTAAATAATAAAAGGAATCTTGGTCAAGTGATTGCTTTTACGTGTTGAATGGATTATATTTACTTGACTAATTGAAGGATTAGGAGAGAAAAAATGAATCAAATTAGCTTGAAAGAGGTCACTAAAGAGAATATTGAAGATATTTTACAACTACAAGTTAAGGAAAGTCAAAAAAGTTTCGTTGCAACTACGAGTAAAAGTCTAGCATATGCTTATGTATCCAGAGATGCAGTAAGTCCTTACGGAATATATGAAGAGGAACAACTAATTGGATACGTTTCACTTGTTTTTGATGAAAATGATCAGATGTATAATATCTGGCATTTTTTAATTGATGCGAAATATCAAGGTTATGGTTATGGAAAAAAAGCGATGAGAGCGGTAATGTATAACATTCGGGAAAAAGCATATGGTCTTACAAATGCGGTTGCGTTAGGTGTTGATTTGAATAATAAGCTAGCTATTCACTTATATGAAGAGTTTGGTTTTATTGATTCTGGAGAAACAGATGATGACGGTGAACTGATTATGTTGTGTAAAATTTAATTTTTAGTCATTTAAGTATTAATTACAGATGCTCTTATTATGTAGAGAAAAAAGCCGAAAAGACAGTATCTTTTCGGCTTTTAAAGTTCGAAATAAAGGCCTAGCTTCTTAAACCTCGACCTTTATTAATTAAATACCAGCAAACACTATATAAAATGATGGTAAAGAGAACAAGGATAGATAAAGAGAATGCGATTGGGACATCCGTTTGTCCAAGGAAGCCATAACGGAATCCAGAAACCATATAAACAATTGGGTTAATTTTAGAAACTGCTTGCCAAAATGGCGGCAACATTGAAATAGCATAAAACACACCACCAAGATAAGTTAGTGGCTGTAAAACAAAAGTAGGGACAATTGAGACATCATCATAAGACTTAGCGAAAACACCATTCAGTAGACCAGCTAATGAAAATAAAATGGCCGTCATAAGGAGTGTAACGATAACAATGAACCATGAGTAAACATGAAGTGGAACAAAAAACAATGAGATGATTGTAACGAGTGTGCCAACTAAGATACTTCTACCGAGTCCGCCAATGACGAATCCCCAAATGATAACATGTGTGGGAACAGGCGCAATTAATAATTCTTCAATATTCTTTTGCAATTTCTGTGAGAAAAAAGAAGAAGCGACATTTGAATACGAACTTGTAATAACAGACATCATAATGAGTCCTGGTACGATAAACTCCATGTAAGAAAATCCTTCTATTTCGCCGATTCTTCCTCCAATTAGATTTCCAAAAATGACAAAATAAAGCGAAGTTGTAATAACAGGCGGAACTAAGGTTTGGATCCAAATTCGTAGATAGCGGTTGGTTTCTTTTGCTGCTAAGCTTTTCAGTGCTGTAAAATATAATTTATACATGTTTTTCCTCCGTGATTTTTAGAAATAGTTCTTCCAGTCGATTGGATTTGTTGCGCATGGAGAGCACACTTATATTTTGTTTGGTCAGTTGCTCAAATAAGTTATTCAACCCTTGATTGCGCTCAACTTCAACTGCTAGCGTCAAGTCATCTTCAAAAAAGCTTTGATAGCCGTTAATTGCTGGCTTTTTGTCGTAAGGAGCTAAATCAAATATAAAGGTTTCAAACTCTAATTTTGCTAACAAAGTTTTCATACTTGTATTTTCAATTAATTCACCAGATTGAATGATACCAATATTACGGCAAAGCATCTCGGCTTCTTCTAGATAATGGGTTGTCAAGATAATAGAGGTGCCATTCTCATTCAATTCTCTTAGGAATGTCCACATTTCTCGTCTTAATTCAATATCAACACCGGCGGTCGGTTCATCTAAAATTAGTAGACGCGGTTCATGCATCAACGCTCGTGCAATCATTAAGCGACGTTTCATTCCTCCAGAGAGCATACGTGCGCGCTCGTGGCGTTTTTCCCACAAATTAGATTGTTTTAGGTATTTTTCGCTACGTTTCAGCGCTTCATTTCGAGGGACACCATAATAGCCTGCTTGATTGACAACTATTTGTTCCACTGTTTCAAATGGATTAAAGTTGAATTCTTGAGGGACGAGACCAATCTGCTGTTTTGCGCGAACTAAGTCTGTATCAATGTCATAATCAAAAACTTTTACTTTTCCAGAAGTTTTGTTAACAAGTGATGTAATAATGCCGATTGTTGTTGATTTTCCAGCACCATTTGGACCCAATAATGCATAAAAATCACCTTCTTCTACGACTAAATTGATGCCTCGCAAAGCTTCCACGCCTGTTGCATAGACTTTTTTTAAATCTGTTAATTCAAGTGCATAGGTCATTTAATAAACGCTCCTTTTATTGATATAAATTATATGGATCAATAGCTATCAGTATGTGAAAGCTATCTTATAGAATCTACTTCTATATATAGATAGATATCTATGTTAAATATAGATTAATGCGAATCTAATGTCAAGCAGAGCTATTTAGCTGAGGGAAGTATGGACTGAGAAATTTTAAAAAACTACTTAGGAAGTGGAATGTTAGAAGAACAATAAGGGGTAAAATCTATTTGTTAGTGGAGTGAAAGTGCACAAATAGCCTGTTTTGTATAAAACTTTAAAAAAGTAAGTAAAAAAGGTTTACTTACTAAAAGAAAGATGGTAATATATTGTTTGTAAGCAAATTAGAGGAGGAAAACAACATGTCAAACAAATATATTGAATTATTAAAAAATCGTCGTTCTATCTATGGAATTGGTAAAGATGTAACATTAGCAGATGATGCAATCGTGTCATTGGTAAAAGAAGCAGTTAAAGAAAGCCCAGCATCATTCAACTCACAAACATCTCGAGTTGTAGTATTATTTAACGAATCTCATAATAAATTATGGAGTATTGTTGAAGATGCGCTGAGAAAAGAAGTTCCTGCAGATGCATTTGAGCCAACTTTAGCTAAATTGAATTCATTCCGTGCTGGATATGGAACAATTTTATTCTTTGAAGATACAGATATCGTGAAAAACTTACAAAACCAATTTGAATTATATGCAGATAATTTCCCAGTTTGGTCAGAGCAATCAAGCGGAATCGCACAACATTCTGTTTGGACAGCTTTAGCAGAAGAAAATATTGGTGCAAGTTTACAACATTACAATCCACTTATTGACGATGCAGTTAAAGCAGAGTGGGATTTACCAGCAGCTTGGAATTTAAGAGCACAAATGCCTTTTGGTTCAATCGTAGCAGAAGCTGGCGAAAAAGAATATATGGATGATGCAGCAAGATTCCGTGTATTCAACTAATTAATTAGATGAATTGTTAAACCCTTATTTCTTTGGAAATAAGGGTTTTTTTGAGAGTGAAAAATGTGTTTAAATTATGCAGAATTGAATTAGAGATGATTTGCTAAAGTATTTTTGTTCCTTCGAAATTTCGAAGAGCTAGTTTAAAAGAGTTGGTCAAAACTAGTTAACTAATGTGATGAATCGAAGAGAATCTATGAGACTTCCTAAAAAAAGAGCTAGAAATGACAATTCCATGATCATTTCTAGCTCTTTTTTTAGTTAGTATAAGTGAATATCTCGGGGTGTTTTTATACATTGTTTATGCATTTATACAAAGATTAGAAAAAGATTAGAAAAAGTGCGTTAAACAAGTTGACTTCTAGAATGTCTTTGACTATAATAAGCTTTATATTCAAATAAGGAGTGGTTTTTTGAAGGTTTCTATTATTGGGGCAACGGGATATAGTGGGTTAGAATTAATTCGTTTATTAGAATCACATTCAAAAGTAGAGATTTTTTCTTTGCATAGTTATTCTAATTATTCAGAAAATGTTGCATATTTATATCCGCATTTAAAAGGGATTTGCGAATTACCATTAGAACCAATTGATGTTTCACGTATTTGTCAACATAGCCAAGTTGTTTTTTTTGCAGCTCCTTCAGGAATAGCAAAGGATCAAGTGGCACCGTTTCTTGAGGCAGGTTTGACGGTTATTGATTTATCAGGAGATTTACGTTTGAAAAATCCTGACGATTATCCAACTTGGTATCATTTTCCAGCAGCTGAAAAAGGGCTATTGGATCAAGCTATTTACGGTTTAAGTGAATGGGCTGATGTTAAAAAGCAAAAATTAATTTCAAATCCAGGATGTTACGCAACAGCAACCTTACTTGCTTTAGCCCCTTTGGTAATAGAAGACCTTATTGAGCTAGATTCGATTGTTGTCGATGCCAAATCAGGTTTATCTGGCGCCGGAAAATCAATGCAAACAACAAGCATGTACACGGAAATCAATGATAATTTAACAATCTATAAAATGAATCAACATCAACATATCCCTGAGATCATTCAGCAATTAAAAAAATGGCAGTCAGGAGTTGAGACCATTCAATTTTCAACTTCCTTAATTCCAGTTACGCGAGGGATAAGTACCACGATATATGCTAAGTTAAAGAGCAGATTAACAACAGAGGAGTTAAACGCTTTTTATACGAGTCATTATAACGATAAACCGTTTGTTCGAATTCAAGCACCAAACAAATTGCCAACCATTAAACAAGTTGTGGGATCAAATTTTTGCGATATAGGAATGACAGTAAATCCTACTACAAATCAAGTCATTATCGTTTCGGCGATTGATAATTTAGTCAAGGGAGCCGCTGGTCAAGCAGTCCAAAATTTAAATCAGAGTTTTGGTTTCGCACCTAATGATGGTTTAAAATTTAGCCCGATTTTTCCATAAGTAATTTTAGAAAAGGAGCAATGAATAAATGAAAAATATCGAAGGAACGATTGCTTCACCAATTGGTTTTTTTGCAGCGGGTGTACACGGTAAATTAAAATATAAAAAGAAAGATATTGGGTTAATTTATTCAACTTTCCCAGCCCAAGCTGCAGCTGTTTATACAACGAATCAGTTTCAAGCTGCACCAATTAATATAACGAAAGATAGCTTGAAGAATGGCCAAACATTACAAGCAGTTATAGTGAATAGTGGAAATGCAAATGCTTGTAATGGGGATCAAGGGATAGAGGATGCTTACCAAATGCGGCAATTAACAGCGGATAAATTAGGTATTCCGGCAACCGAAATTGCGGTAGCTTCAACAGGGATTATCGGCGAACCAATGCCTATGGACAAAATTACAGCTGGGATAACGGCGCTTGATTATTCAAAAGGAGAGCCAAGTGATTTTCACGAAAGTATTTTGACAACGGACACCTGTGAAAAGTTGATTGTGGTGGAAGTTCTCTTGAATAAAAAAAAGGTGACTATTTCAGGTGTGGCAAAAGGTTCAGGTATGATTCATCCCAATATGGCGACTATGTTAGCATTCATCACAACAGATGCAGCTATTGACGCAAAGTTATTAGACCAAACATTGCGTCAAAGTGTGAATCAAACATTCAATCAAATTACAGTTGATGGGGACACCTCTACGAATGATATGGTTTTAGTTATGGCAAACGGAGCAGCTAAAAATGACGAACTAAAAAGTGATACGTCAGATTATGTTATTTTTAAAAATGCTTTTGATGCTGTTTGTCAGCACTTAGCCAAAAAAATTGCTCAGGACGGTGAGGGAGCAACAAAATTAATTGAAGTAACGGTTGCATCAGCTAAATCTGTTTTAGAAGCACGAATGATTGCTAAAACAATTGTTTCCTCTAGTTTGGTAAAAACAGCGATGTTTGGCGAAGACCCTAATTGGGGGCGAATTATATGTGCTTTAGGCTATAGCGAAGGTACATTAAATCCAGAGAATATCAACATTGAAATTGGACCGATTGAAGTATTAAATCGAACAAAAGCGGTCTTATATGATGCAAATGCACTACGAGAGTATCTTCAAAATGAGGTCATTCGAATCACTGTAGATGTTGGTGTTGGCAATGAGAATGGTGTAGCTTGGGGATGTGATTTAAGCTATGAATACGTCAAAATAAATGCTTGTTACCATACTTAATAAAGTTAGCTTTTATGAGTCAGTACTTCAACAAAAGATAAAAATTCGAAATGGCAAAAAGTGCCATTTCAATTTTTCTTATTTTCTTGCCGGAGCTAATCGACTCAACAAACTTTTTATTCAGGCCAGTTCTTTTGAGTCAGACCTTCGGAAAAAAGATAAATTCCCAAAAAAGCAAAGAGACACTTTTCTTGGAATTTCCTATTTTTCTGCCAGGTCTAATCGACTCAACAAACTTTTTATTCAGGCCAGTTCTTTTGAGCCAGACCTTCGGAAAAAAGATAAATTCCCAAAAAAGTAAAGAGACACTTTTCTTGGAATTTCCTATTTTTCTGCCAGGTCTAATCGACTCAACAAACTTTTTATATAAGGAGGAAATTAAATGAGTGGAACAAATCGGATTGTGATTAAAATTGGCGGCGTTTCTTGTGAAGAGCTAGATGATACATTTTTTTTAGATCTAAAAAAATTACAGCAGCAAGGCAAAGAAATTATCATTGTTCATGGTGGTGGTAAAGCTATTACACATTGGATGGAAAATTTGGCTATCCCTGTTGAAATAAAAAATGGTTTACGTGTCACAAATGAAAAAGCTTTGGCAGTGACAAAAATGGTTTTATTAGGGGAAGTTCAGCCAAGCCTATTGCAACAATTTGCTCGGCAAAAAATAAAGTGTTTAGGGTTGAATGCTGCTAATAACAAGTTACTATCTGCTAGTCAAGTTCAACAAGGTAGTTTGGGGTTTGTTGGAGAAATAAAAACAGTAAATACTGAGTTACTTAAAGATGTCCTAGATCAAGGCTATATTGCTATTGTGGCACCATTAGGGGTTGACGATAATGGTCAATGGTTGAATATTAATGCAGATGATACTGCTAGTAAAATTGCAGAAGCCATGAAAGCTGAGGAATTGATTTTAATGACCGAGGTTTTAGGCGTTAAAAAAGAAGGGAAAATTCTTAAAAGCTTATCTTATCAGGAACTGGATTTGTTTATTGAAAACGGGACGGTTTCTGGTGGGATGATTCCTAAATTAAAGTGTGCTCATTACGCTTTGCGAAATGGAGTGAAACAAGTTCGGGTTACATTAGGACTAACGGTGCAAGGAACTAAAATGATTGGGGAGGGAAGTTAATGGTGAGCTCTTTGTTTCAAAATTATACAAAAGTACCGATTGAATTGGTTCGTGGACTTGGAACTACCGTTTTTGATCAAGAAGGGAAAAGTTATTTAGATTTCACCTCTGGAATAGCGGTTTGTAACTTAGGTCACTGTCATCCGCAACTGGTGAGTGTCCTAGAAGAACAAAGTCATAAAATTTGGCACACATCAAATTTGTTTGAAAATAGTTTGCAAGAAGAGGTGGCTGAAGCTTTATGTGGAGTTAATTATGTAGCATTTTTTGCGAATAGTGGTGCAGAAGCCAATGAAGCTGCGCTGAAATTAGCCCGTAGACATACTGGGAAAGAAAAAATTATAACGTGCAAAAATTCATTTCATGGTCGGACTTTTGCCACTATGAGCGCAACAGGACAAGCTAAAATTCATGAAGGATTTGGCTCATTATTGCCAACCTTTGATTATGTGGCCTATAACGATTTTTCTGCATTAGAGGCAGCTATTGATGAAGAGACAGCAGCGGTTATGTTGGAATTAGTTCAAGGTGAAGGTGGCGTGATTCCTGCTGAAAAGGAGTATATTACGGATTTAGTTGCTTTGTGTCATAAAATGGGTGTTTTAGTGATTGTTGATGAAGTCCAGACAGGAATTGGTCGGACAGGGAACTTTTTTTGTTATCAGCATTATGATTTTGAACCAGATATTATCACACTTGCAAAAGGTTTAGGTAGTGGTTTTCCAGTTGGAGCAATGTTAGGAAAAAAAGAATTAGCTAAGAGTTTTGGCGCTGGAGTTCACGGTTCAACTTTTGGAGGCAATAAATTAGCGATGGCTGTTGCTAGTAAAACAATTGAAATTATTAATGAAGAATCATTTTTAGCAGATGTAACCAATAAAAGTTTGTTTTTTAAACAAATACTAAATGAACAGTTAGCAGCTAAGAAGCAAGTTGTAGCTATCAGAGGTATAGGATTGATGATTGGCATTGAACTGACAATCCCAGTTGTAGAAATTGTTGAAAAATTAAGAACTAACGGTTTACTTGTACTTGGTGCTGGTGAAAAAGTACTGCGCATTTTACCACCTTTAACAGTGGCAAAACCAGAATTGGAACAGGCAAGCCAAATGATTCAAGAAGTAATCGTTTAAAGTGTTAGCTAAATTGTAAGGGAACTAGTTTTTGATAGGTCTAAACGGCTCAACAAACTTATTATAAATAGGAGGATTTTAATGCAGACAACTAAAAAAGATACATTAACATTATTGGAATGGAGCTCAGAGGAATTACTATCCATGATTGAATTAGCCATTGATATCAAAGGCAAGCCTGAAAAATATCAAGAAGCTTTAAAAGGCAAAATATTAGGCATGATTTTTGACAAAGCTTCTACTCGTACAAGAGTATCATTTGAAGCTGGAATGTTGCAGTTAGGTGGTTCTGCTATTGTGCTGTTTTCTCGTGATTTGCAAATTGGTCGTGGCGAACCAATCATAGATACCGCAAAGGTTCTATCCGAATACCTAGATGGGTTAATGATTCGGACATTTGCCCATAAAACTGTGGAGCAACTTGCTGAATACGGGACGATGCCAATTATTAATGGTTTGACAGATGAGCATCATCCTTGTCAAGCAATCGCTGATTTGCTGACTATTTATGAAGTCAAGGGGACTTTTGAGGGCGTTAAATTGGCGTATTTAGGCGATGGAAATAATGTCTGTCATTCATTGTTACTAGCAAGTGCTTTGGTCGGGTTAACGATTCATTGTGGAATTCCTCAAGGATACGCAGTTGATCCGGTTATTTTAAAAATAGCCCAAGATATTGCCGAATCAACAGGTGCCGTTATATCCATAACTGAAAGTCCAATTGAGGCTGTAACAGATGCTGATTTTATTTATACAGATGTATGGACAAGTATGGGACAAGAAGCAGAAAATGATAGTCGATTAAAAGATTTTGCCGAAGAGTATCAAGTAAACGCGAAATTAGTAGCGTATGCAAAACCAGACTATCATTTTTTACATTGCTTACCTGCCCATCGTGAGGAAGAAGTCACTAGCGAAATCATCGATGGACCACACTCCTTAATTTATCAACAAGCGGGAAATAGACTTCACGGGCAAAAAGCTTTACTTGTCATGACCCTTGGCGAAAATAATAGCATCTAACGTCTAATTACTTGAGAGGGTTTCCAAAATGGATTAAAAATCTGATTAAATTTAAGCATTTTATTTTAGAGTATGGTAAACTGTATGTGTGGGTTAGGTTAATTCGTTAGCGCTAACACCAAATTCTAAAGAATACACTGCGAAGGAGATCATACACATGAAAAGAGAAGTAGTAGGACTAAAATTCTTTTTCAGAAATGGTGAAACATGGACAATTGGAAAAGAGCATATCGGTGATTTATGGATTAAACAAATTACGAAAAGTTTTGGTAGAATTGGAACAAGTGATTTTCAAGAAATTTATCCTTGTGAGTCTTTAAGAATTGAAATTGCTCAAGAAGCAGATCATGTTCATACAGATGATATTAACTTAGGTGGATTAGAATTAGGTATGTTTGAACGTGCAACACAATATCCAGATATCGAAATGATGGATATTTTATACAAAGATGCAAATCATCCTAAATCTGACGTAATTGTGGATAAAGACCGCGTGTATTTCCCATATAAAGCGACAGATTCAGATGGTAATGACAATGAGTACCAAAGCTCTCATGTTAAGGACAATCATTTATATATTGTGATTGATCCAACTAAAACAGTGAAAGATTTATATCCAGAAAAATTCTAATAGTATAACCTTACGAAATTTCCAGATTTTTTGGTTGTTTCGTAAGGTTTTTTTGTATTTTTAGCCACTTCATAGTATGATGTATAGTGATGAAAAACATGACGAAACAAGAATTAGGTGACGATTTTGAAAAAGACAGAAACATACGCAGTTGTTGACATTGAGACGACTGGTGGAAATGTTGAAAATGGCGATAAAATGATCCAATTTGGCTGTGTATTAATTGAAGATGGCGAAATTGTTCAAAAATTTGCGACAGACATTAATCCATTAATGCGTATTCCAAAGCAAATTGAATATTTAACGGGTATTACAACGAAACAAGTTGCAAATGCGCCCTATTTTGAAGATGTTGCTACTACAATATATAATCTTTTAGCAGATTGTATATTTGTCGCTCATAACATTCAATTTGATTATCAATTTTTAAATGGAGAATTAAAACAAAGTGGCTTGCCGCCGCTTAAACTAAAAGGGATGGATACTGTTGAGTTAGCTCAAATTCTACTACCCACAGCACCAAGTTTTCGATTAACGGATTTAGCTACGCAATTTAATTTTAAACATGAGAATCCGCATCAAGCAGATAGTGATGCGTATGTTACTGGGCAACTTTTTTTACTCCTAAAAGAAAAAGCCAAAGAATTGCCCCTAGTAACGTTAGAAAAATTGGTTCCTTTGGCTCAACATTGTTCAATGGATACCGCTGAATTTTTTAGTGATCGTTTAGAGGAACTTAAAAGTAGTTTGCCACCGTTACCAGAAAATCTACTTATAAAAAATGGCATTGCGCTTCAAAAGAAAGAAGTTGTAATTGAAAGCCGTTCTTATCGGGAGCAATCTGATTATCCACTCGGTACAGATGAGAAAACGACTTTATTTAAAGATAAATTGACAGTACGTGAAGCTCAAATAACCATGATGGATACCTTAAATACTTATTTTTCTGGGGATTCTAAAAAACATATGGCGATAGAAGCTGCGACGGGTGTTGGGAAAACATTAGGCTATTTAATTCCATTGGCTTATCATGGAACACCAGAAAAACCGGTAATGGTAAGTACCTATACAACATTATTGCAAAAGCAACTGATGGAAAAAGACATTGCGCAGTTGAATCAACTACTGCCATTTAAACTTTCTGCTGCTATTATTAAAAGCAAAAGCCATTATCTACATCTAGCCAAATATGAAGCAGAATTAAAAAAAGAAACAACACATAAAAACGAAGCTTTAATTAAAATGCGAATTTTAACTTGGTTAACTATAACTAAAACGGGAGATATTGATGAGTTAAATTTAGCTAATTTAAATCAACCTTTTTGGCAAAAAGTGCGCCATCGAGGTTGGTTGGTAGACGCCAAGGAAGATGCATGGAAAGACGAAGATTTTTACTTATTTGCTAAAAAACAAGCAGAAAAAGCCAGTTTAATTGTGACGAACCATGCTTTTTTATGTCACGATTTGCAAAGAGAAGAACGAGAATTACCATGTGTTGAAACCTTAGTCGTTGATGAAGCTCACCATCTTTCTGATGTTGCTATTAGTGCTTCTAGCGAACTATTTAATTACTACAGTTTAATTCAAGCTTTCCGAACATTGGGTAAAATTGAAGCGGACTCAAGTTTTTTACAACAATTTTGTCAATTAGGAAAACGAATAAAAGCGATTAAAATGTATCAACTGACGAGTTTAGAAATGAGTATTTTATCTTTGGATGAGCAATTATCTGATTTTATTGATTATTTATTAACTTGGAGCTACTCTTTAAAAGAAGGTTCACAAAAACGTCAAGAATATACAGAAATTTTAGTGGATCCCGAAACGATTTGGCCTTTAGAAATAAAAAAAGCGATTAAAGATATTCATGCTTTATTTGTTGAAATTAATTTTATTGGAGAACAAATCGTAGCTAATTGTTTAAATGAAAAAGAACAACTAGGATTATCCGAAATTTATTTTGTAGAAGAGTTTAACCAATTGCTTAAGGGCATAGCTAAGAACCATGTAGTGTTTACGGAAGTTTTCCAATTGTCTGAAAAAAAAGATGTGACTTGGTTTACTTACAATGAAAAAAGTCCGAAAAATAGTTTTAAAATAAAACGTTCAAAATTAGATAGTGGTAGTTTCTTACAAACGAATTTGGTTGAAAAGATTTCTAAAATAGTTTATACAGGCGCAACATTAGAAATTAAAGAAAGTTTTTCTTATTTCACAGAGCAAATTGGTGAAGCTGAATTAACTACTTTAGTACTACCCTCACCGTATAACTATGCCAAGCAAGCACGACTTTATTTTTCAACAGATATGAAACCAATTAAGAGCTTATCGAAGAAACAATATGTTACAGACATTATCAGCCATTTAGAACAATTAGCGACAGAAAATGTAGAAAATATGCTCGTGCTATTTAATTCATTAGAGACCTTGCAAGATGTTTATCGAGGCATTCAACAAAAAGCTTTATTTACAGAAAGAGAAATTTTAGCTCAAGGGATTTCTGGCAGTAGAGAGCGGATGTTAAAACGTTTTTTTCATGCCAATGGTGGGATTTTGTTAGGTGCAGATAGTTTTTGGGAAGGTGTCGATTTACCAGGCAAAGCCTTGCGGATGATTGTGATTACGCGTTTGCCTTTTGATTCACCAGAACAGCCCTATACAAAAGCGAAATACCAATTACTTGCCCAGCAACAGTTAAATCCTTTTTCAGTAGATGCTTTACCAAAAGCAACTTTACGTTTAAGACAGGGATTAGGGCGCTTAATTCGGTCAGAGCAGGACAAAGGGATTCTATTAATTTTAGACGATCGTTTATTTAAAACTAATTACGGTAAGCATATGCTGCAAGCATTACCTAAAGAATTGCCTAAAGAGTCATTAACGATTAAAGAAATTTCGGCTGAAACCAAAAAATTCTTACGTTAAATATAAGAATTTCGTGTAAAAAAAGCGCTGGAAATTTGATATACTAGAAGAGTTAGAATAAAACTAATCGTGTGAAATTAATTATAAACTCATTAAAGTAGGTGAACGAATGAAAAAAGGAATTATTTTAACCTTAACGATTGTGATGTCCATTATTGTCATTGGAGCGGGGTATGTGTATTATGTTGGGCATCAACCGATGGCGAAAGCACGAAAAGAAGCTGTAGAAATCGCTGAAGAACATGCAGGATTAAAAGAAATGGATCAATTTTTCTGGTATAATGGAACTGAAACTTATTTTACTGTAACTGGAAAAAATGATAAAAAAGAAAATATTATCGTGATTATTGCAAAAAAAGGAGCAAAAACGCAAATTATTCAACAAAGCGATACAATTTCTGAAAGCGAAGCTCGTAAGTTAACTCGTGAAGCCAAAAATCCTAAGAAAATTTTAGAAACAAGAATTGGGATGGAAAAAGGAGTCCCAATTTGGGAAGTTGCTTATAAAGAAGAAAATGGACGACTAGGTTATCATATTATTACGCTAAAAGACGGAGAGTATGTTCGTGATATTGGCAATATTTAAGTAGTAAATAATGGGGGCGTGGAAGAATGGATTTAATTTCTGAGAGAATGAAAAATGTATCACCATCGATTACTTTAGCAACAAGTGCAAAAGCTAAAAAATTACTTGCTGAAGGCATTGATATTATTGGCTTAGGGGTTGGGGAACCTGATTTTCAGACTGCGGATTCAATCAAAAAAGCAGCGATTCGATCTATTGAAAACGGAAGTGCTAGTTACTACACTGCAACGGCTGGTTTACCAGAGTTGCGTAAAGCGGTGTTACAGCGCGTTTTAGAAGATGAAGGACTTGTTTATGAAGACAATGAAGTTATCGTCGCAGACGGTGCTAAAAATGTGTTATATAATTTGTTTCAAGCTATTTTAAATGAAGGTGATGAAGTTTTAATTTTAGCACCTTACTGGGTTAGCTATACAGAACAAGTGAAATTAGCGGCAGGACAACCTGTTGTGATTGAAACACAACCTGAAAATGATTATAAGGTAACTGTGGCGCAACTTGAAGCACAGCTATCTTCCAAAACAAAAGCCCTTTTACTGAATTCTCCTTCGAACCCAACTGGGATGATTTATACAAAAGAAGAGTTGGCGGCAATTGGAAATTGGGCAGTTAAAAATAATATTTTAATTGTTTCAGATGAAATTTATGGCAAACTGATTTATAATGGACATGAGTTCATTTCGATTGCGACGATATCTGATGAAATTAAAGCTCAAACTATTTTAGTGAATGGTGTTTCAAAGACTTATGCAATGACAGGGTGGCGGATTGGATACGCTTTGGGGAATGCGAAGATTATTAAAGCCATGATTGATGTGGCAAGTCATTCAACTAGTAATCCAACAGCAGCGAGTCAATATGCAGCGATTGAAGCATTAAGTGGCGATCAAGAGATTGTTGAAACGATGCGTCAAGCTTTTGAAGAACGATTAAATGTAGCTTATTCACTATTGTCAGCTATTCCTGGATTTGATGTCAAAAAGCCACAAGGAGCTTTTTATTTATTTCCTAATGTCAAAAAAGCAGCGATGGCTTGTGGGTTCTCATCTGTTGATGAATTTGTCGATGAACTTTTAATGGAAGCTCATGTAGCGGTCGTCCAAGGTTCTGGGTTTGGTGCACCAGATAATTTTAGAATTAGTTATGCAACAGATTTAGTAACATTAACTAAAGGGATTGAGCGAATAAATCAGTATGTACTAGAAAAAATGAATGACTAAAAAATTCAGTTGAACTAAAGGAGCAAGCAGACGTGAAGAGAATTACGATTAATGAAGCAAAAAATTATGTTGGTGAAGAAGTAGAGATTGGAGCATGGGTGGCAAATAAACGCTCAAGTGGTAAAATTGCCTTTTTACAATTACGAGATGGAACAGCTTTTTTCCAAGGAATCGTAGTAAAAAGTGAAGTTGGCGATGATGTTTTTCAATTAGCAAAAGGTTTAAATCAAGAAACATCAATTATGGTTAAAGGAACGATTCAAGAAGATAGCCGCTCAAAATTCGGTTACGAAATTGTTGTCAGTGGTGTTGAAGTTATTGGTGAAAGTCATGACTATCCAATTACTCCTAAAGAACATGGAACTGAATTTTTAATGGACCATCGTCATCTTTGGTTACGTTCTTCAAAACAACATGCAATTATGCAAATTAGAAATGAATTGATTCGTGCAACATACGAATTCTTTAATAAAGAAGGATTTATGAAAATTGATCCACCTATTTTAACAGCAAGTGCTGCTGAAGATACAACAGAATTATTCCATACTGAGTATTTTGATGAAGAAGCTTATCTTTCTCAAAGTGGTCAATTGTATATGGAAGCAGCTGCAATGGCTTTTGGTAAAGTCTTTTCATTTGGTCCAACATTTAGAGCTGAAAAATCTAAAACTCGTCGTCATTTGATTGAATTTTGGATGATTGAACCAGAAATGGCCTTTATGGATCAAGATCAAAGCTTAGAAGTCCAAGAACAATACGTTGCTTATTTAGTCCAAAGTGTTTTAGATAATTGTGATTATGCATTAAATGTCTTAGAACGTGATAAAGAATTATTGAAAAAATATACAGAGTTGCCATTCCCAAGAATTTCATATGATGATGCTGTTAAGTTATTAAATGAAAATGGCTTTGATGATGTTAAATGGGGAGATGACTTTGGTTCACCTCACGAAACCTTTATTGCTAGTTCATTTGATAAACCAGTCTTTATTTTGAACTATCCTAAAGCGATTAAACCATTCTATATGAAGCCACATCCTGATCGTGATGATGTTGTTTTATGTGCAGATATGATTGCTCCAGAAGGTTATGGAGAAATCATTGGTGGTAGTGAACGTGAAGTTGATTTTGATAATCTATCAGCTGCAATTAAAAAATTCGGTTTAACAGAAGAAGATTACGCTTGGTATTTAGATTTACGTAAATATGGAACAGTTCCGCATTCTGGTTTTGGCTTAGGTCTTGAAAGAGCGGTAACTTGGATTAGTGGTACAGAACATATTCGTGAGTCAATTCCATTCCCACGTCTATTAAATCGTATCTATCCTTAATATGAAAGCAGATGTTACCTATTTATTAGGTAACATCTTTTCTTTTCATTGATCAGTTGTTTTACCACAAAAAATAGCGTAAGATAATGAAGTAAGGAGTTTGATGAAGATGAATAATCAAGTGTTACAAAAATGGTTAAAAGCGGGAGACACAACGGTTTCTAATGTTCTATTAACCTATTACCGTCAAATAGGTCTAAGCAATGAAGAGCTTGTTTTAATTATCCAATTAAAAGCGATGATCGATCAAGGGAGTTTATTTCCCGATACCAAACAAATTGCAGATCGAATGGGCAGCTCAACAGACCAAGTTTTTCAAGGTATCCATGAGTTGATAAAGAAACAAGTCTTAACTATCGAAACGGAAACAAGCCCTGATGGGAAAAGTCAGGATTATTATAGTTTAACCTTACTTTGGGATAAATTAGTCATTTATATCCATCAAGAAGAGCAAATAAAAAAACAATCTGATTCGATTGATCAAGAAAAGAATTTATATGAACAATTTGAAGCAGAATTTGGCAGACCGTTATCGCCGATTGAAATTGAAACGATTGGAATGTGGCTAGATGAAGATCATTATGCGTTGGAATTAATCGAGTTGGCTTTACGAGAAGCTGTTTTGAGCCAAGTTTATAGCTTGAAATATGTTGATCGAATTTTGTTAAGCTGGGAACGCAAAAATATACGGACAAAAGATCAAGTATTAAAAGAGTCTGAAAAATTCAGACAAAATTCAGCACCAGCGAATCAAGTAAAAAAAGCAGCAAAAAATGAATCTACCATGCAAGTACCTTTGCATAATTGGTTGAAAAATGAGTAGTCAGTAGAGGAGGTAGAAGTTTGTTCTCAAAAGCTAAAACAATTCATGCTATTGAAGTGATGGGGGAGATGTTCCCTAATGCTAAATGTGAATTGACACATAAAAATCCCTTTGAATTATTAATTGCGGTGATGCTAAGTGCGCAAGCAACAGATATTTCAGTTAATAAAGTCACACCGCATCTATTTGAAAAATATCCAACTCCAGAAGCCTTTTTGGCTGTTCCAGTGGAAGCAATCATGGATGATATTAAGACGATTGGTCTATTTCGTAATAAAGCTAGACATATACAGGGATGCTGTCGTAAGTTGATTGAGGAGTTTAACGGTGAGGTGCCAAAAACGAGAAAAGAGCTTACTTCTTTACCAGGTGTAGGTATCAAGACGGCCAATGTTGTACTAGGAGATGCTTTTGGTGTACCTGCTATAGCTGTTGATACCCATGTTGAACGAGTAACAAAACGCTTAGGGATATGCCGCTTAAAAGATTCGGTGGGTGAAGTGGAAGCAACATTAATGAAAAAATTACCCGAATCAATGTGGGTTGAAGCCCATCACCGTCTTATTTTTTTTGGTCGTTATCATTGTACAGCTAGGAGTCCTAAATGTGATATTTGTCCGTTATTAGAAGAATGTCGTGAAGGCAAACAACGGATGGGTATTTAAAAATAAATAAAAAGTTCTCTCTCAAAATAAAACTATTTTGAGAGAGAACTTTTTTTATTCAATGATTAAAACCAATTTTTAACAAAACTAGTCAGTCCAGCTAAAAATGGAATGGTTTCTTTACTGCCACTTTTAGCGTTGGTATTTCTTGCGGTCCCTCCAGGAGGCGGTGTGCCCTCTGGGTCAGGAACTTCCTCACTGCTACTGCTAGAACTGCTACTTTCTGGTTCTGATGAAGAAGATGTAGCAGATGAACTGCTACTGCTTGAACTAGACGAACTGCTTTGACTAGAACTATCACTAGAAGAATCTTTTGCTGGCGGTTCTTCAGTTGTTTTTGGTACTTGAACTGAAGTGGATGCTGCAGGTCCAGTTTTTCCATTTGCGCTAACAGAAAGGCTAATACTTACTTCACCTTCAGGAGGTGATAAGACCGTATAATTTAAATCACTGGTTGTATAACTTTGTCCACCGACTGTTAGAACATAACTTGGTGTACCTGAAGCTTGTAACTTGTATGCATCCCAAGAAATTGAAATGCTGTTCTTCGCTTTATCGTAGCTAGCCGTTAATCCTGTTGGAGCAGTTAATGCTTCCCCGTAAGAAATTGATGTTTCTGTAGGAGCAAACCCTTTGACAAAAAGTTCATTAACAATACTACTTTGTGGTGTGTTTGGTCCTGGCTTTTTAGCAGGATTAGAACCGTTTTCTACAGCGGAAGAGACAACTGTACTTGGCTTTTTCCAATCTTTTGTTTCGATATTTGCTGAAACGTGGGACATTAATTCTTTATAAATTAAGCCTGGTAATTTTTGTGAAGTCGGATTTAGATCATGATTATCTGCATTTGGATCATCATATCCTACCCAAACAGAAATTGAGTAATTTGTTGTATATCCGCTGAACCAAGCATCTGGAGCAGAAGAATCAGGGAACTTAGCCGCAATTGTATCATCGTAATTAGTTGTTCCGGTTTTACCAGCTTGTGGTAAGTTTGGAATTTGTGCGTTTGTTCCCGTTCCGCTTTTAATGACATCTTTCAGCATATCAGTCATCATGTAAGCAGTTGAATCTTTCATTGCTTCTGTACCTTTGGTTTTTAAATCAATTTCAGAGTCATTTTGTAAGACAACTTTGCTAACTGCATAAGGTTCATAATACGTCCCACCATTGGCAAAGGCTGCATATGCCGCAGATAATTGAAGAGGGGTAACCTCACCACCAATAGCATTAGATTCGACTAAGCCGTTGGTAACTCCATCAGGTTGCTTAATATCGATTCCTAATCCTTGTAAGAATGTATTCGATTTATCTAAACCGACTTCTTGCAAGGTTTTTAATGCTGGAATATTTCTCGAATCTTCTAACGCTGTTCGAATGGACATTTGACCTCGATAGCGTTTGTCATAATTGGCAATTGGCGTTCCATCAGAATAAGTGTAAGGTCCGTCAATTACTTGTTGATAGGTTGAATAATTTAAATAGTCAATTGCTGGCCCGTAGGCAGATAAAGGTTTCATTGTTGAACCAACACTACGTTTTAAATCAGTAGCGCGATTTAAGCCACGTTGAGCAGTTTGTTTGCGACTTCCACCTAACGCTTTAATTTGTCCAGTATTTACGTCTACCATTGAGACACCAGCTTGCAATTGATCATCTGGATAAGCAATATAGTCTTCTGTATTTAAGGTATCATAAAGATGTTTTTGCGCATCCATATCTAAGTTTGTATAAACAGTTAATCCATCAGTGAAGACATCTAAATCTGTTTTTTTCGTAACCTCTTCAATAACCTGTTCTAAATAAGCATCAATCACTAAATCATCTGAACTATCGGCTTGATGTTCCACAAGACCCGTCGTTACATCTTCTGCTTTAGCCGCATCACGCTCACTTGCTGTAATTTTTTTATTGTCATACATAGCGTCTAAGACCAAGTTGCGACGTTTAGTTGCTTCCTCAGGATTCGTGTAAGGATCATAGGTGTTAGGAGCTTGTGGCATACCAGCTAATAAAGCCACCTGAGCTAAACTTAATTCAGTTAAAGGTTTTCCAAAATAATAGGTACTAGCTTTGGCCATACCGTAATTATTATTAGCAAGATAGATTTTATTAATATAAAATTCAAGGATTTGTTCCTTTGAAAATTTGCGCTCTAATTGAATAGCAAGCCAAGCTTCTTGAGCTTTTCTTTTTAAGGTTTGATCTGAGGCTTTTGTGGAAAAGACTGAAAGTTTAACTAATTGTTGGGTTAATGTACTTCCACCTTCGGAAGCAAATCCACCAGTTAAATTGGCAACGACAGCCCCGCCAATTCGAATGGGATCAATACCGAAATGTTTATAAAAACGGCGATCCTCAATGGAAGTAATGGCGTCTTTAAGTTGTTGAGGAATCTCATCCCCTTCAGCGACTTCACGATTTTCACTTCCAATTTCTTTAATAACCTGACCCTTACTATCTAAGATTTTAGATGAAATCACGCCACGTAAATCTTTTTCAGTTAACGTTGGGGCAGAAGAAGCATAATAAGCAAATAATGCTACGCCAGATGCTAGTCCGATAACGCCGATACCAACAATACTTAAAATGATTTTTTTCCAAAGTTTCATTTTAGGTTTTCCATTTTTTTTAACTTTAGTTGTTGTTTTCTTTTGTTTCTGTGCAACTCGTGACATCTCGTCATTGTTATTGTCCATCATTTATCTACTCCTTCAAAAGACGATTATTCGTCCGCTTTTTCAATAATTAAATCAACTGCATCTAAATACGGGATGCGAGGGGATAACCCATAATACAATTCATAGCCAGATTTTTCAAGTTCTTCTAATGGAATTGACTTGCGACCTTCATTATTTTGTAAGTCCCAGAATGAAATTAGCTTGGTTGCCTCAAGCAAAAAGAGCCGATTAGATAATGAAAAACGCAAGAGAACAAAACAAATGGCTTGTTGCTCGATACATTGTTTCATATGAGTTATTTGGTGCTCATGGAAATTTTTCAAAGGAAAAGATTGTTTGTTTTTCGTTTCCTTCGCTTCGAAATCTAAATAAAAACCTTTATATACCCCATTATAATCTGTTGTAGAAGCTTGTCTAAAATAAGCTTCTTTAATTACCGCAGCGCTTCTTTTTGGATAATCCACTTGCACGATTTGAACAGGTGTTGGTTTTTTATGGATAACCGCTTTTCCAAAAGCTAGATAGCTTTCATTGCTAGCATTTATATCCTCTTCCAAGGTCATTCCACGTTTGGCAAAAGAATGATCTTTTTTCGGGGCTTGCTTTTTTTTGCTAAATTCGGCACTATTAGTATAGCTCTTACCGTTTGGATATTTAATAGCCACAAATAATCACACTCCTTTTTCTATTATATCAAATTATAGGCGGTAAAGAAAAGTAGAAGGCTGGTAGCTTATGTCAAATTTAATAATCAGTGGATATCGTTCTTTTGAATTAGGTGTATTTAAAGAGGATGATCCTAAAATAATAGTCATAAAAAAATGTTTAAAAGAAAATTTAATAAACTTGATTGAAAATGGGGTTGAATGGATTTTAGTTGGTGGACAATCTGGCGTAGAACAATGGAGTGCAGAAGTAGTCAATGAATTGAAATCTGATTATCCAGAAATCAAACTAGGGGTTATTTTTCCGTTTTATGAGTTTGGCTCTAACTGGAACGAACAAAATCGAATGAAATTAGAAAAAATTAAAGGATACGCAGATTATACAGATAGCACTTCGCATAAACCATATGAAAATCCGCTCCAATTAAGAGCGCATCAACAATTTTTATTAGACCATAGTGATGAAGCTTTATTAGTTTATGACCCCGAATTTGAAGGGAAAACAAAATACTTATATGAAGCAATTCAACGTAAAGCAGATCAAGTTAACTATCCTTGTTCCTTGATTGACTTTGATCAATTGCAAAATAGTAGTAGTGATTTGTAAAATTAGTTTTTTTTTACTGTTATTTTTGGTACAATAGCATTAAGTTACAAAATTGTGTTATAATCAATTTGTGAGAGTATGAAAAAATGAGGTGTAACCATGGCAAATAGAAATTTAACCACAAAAGATATTTTACAAAAAGAATTTAAAACAGCAATGCGCGGCTATAGTCCAGCGGAAGTTGATGAGTTTTTGGATAATGTAATCCGCGATTACGAATCGTACAACAAAGAATTAACGCAACTGAAAGCTGAAAATGAGCGTTTACTTAGTAAAGTTGACGAATTAACTAAACAAGCGACTGTTGCAAAACCAGCGTATTCAGCACAACCGAATACAACAGTAACTAATTTTGATATTTTAAAACGCCTTTCTAACTTAGAAAGACACGTATTTGGTTCAAAATTAGACGATACAGATGAATTATAAGTTTAAATTTAGTTAAATGAATAAAAAATTCAATAAAATTTGTAAATTTTGGGTAATTGCGGTCTAGCTAGACTAGGCTGAGGAAAGTCCATGCTCGCACAAGCTGAGATGCTTGTAGTGTTCGTGCTTAGCGAAAAAATAAGCTAAGGCCTTTATAGAAATATAAAGTAACGGCAGAAAAAAAGTGCTAAGGTTACTTGTAACTATGCCTGAGTATTCTTGAAAAGTGCCACAGTGACGAAGCATTAGTGGAAACGCTAATGGTGGAACGCGGTAAACCCCTCGAGCGAGCAACCCAAACTTTGGTAGGGGCACTCTTTCTAAGGAATTCAACGAGAGAAAGAGGCAAGTAATTGCAGACAGATAATTACCTCCGGATAAAAGAGACCCTGACTTTTTATCTGAGACAGAACATGGCTTACAGAAATTTACAAATTCAGGAAGGCTCCATCTTCTTTTGAAGGTGGCGCTTTTTTATTTAGTTTAGTTTGTATCAACCGATCAAATTTTTGTGAAATCGCATCTAAAAAGTGCTACAATAGGAAAGAACTGTTTATAAATAAGTTTTTTGTAGATAGAGGAATGAAATAAACTTATTTTGATCAAGTAATCAAAATAGAAGTGAGGAATTTAAATGAAAAATTTTCAACTTGTTGCAACGGCAGCTAGTGGGATTGAAGCTCTTGTCGGGAAAGAAATTAAAGATTTAGGGTATGAGTGTCAAGTAGAGAACGGTAAGGTCTTTTTTAAAGGAACAGAACGTGACATTGCTAAAACCAATTTATGGTTACGCACAGCAGATCGAGTTAAAATTATTGTTGGAGAATTTGATGCGTACGAATTTGATGAATTATTTGAAAAAACGAAAGCTCTACCGTGGGAAGATTTATTGCCGATGGATGCGCATTTTCCTGTAGCTGGAAAATCGATTAAATCAAAACTATATAGTGTTTCAGATTGCCAAGCGATTGTAAAAAAAGCGATTGTTGACCGGTTAAGTGATGTCTACCATCGGAATACTCGTTTGCCTGAAACAGGTGCCTTGTATCAATTAGAAGTGGCTTTGTTAAAAGATAAAGTTACCTTGACTTTAGATACTACTGGACCAAGTTTGTTTAAACGTGGCTACCGTACCTCTAAAGGTGGCGCTCCGCTAAAAGAAAATATGGCAGCGGCGTTAGTTATGTTAACAAGTTGGAGAAAAGACCGCCCTCTATATGATCCTGTATGTGGTTCTGGAACGATTCCAATTGAAGCAGCCTTGATTGGGCACAATATTGCACCAGGCTTTAACCGTAGTTTTGCGGCAGAAGAGTGGGAATGGTTTGATAAAGAGATTTGGTCTGAAGTACGTACAGAAGCTGAAGGTTTAGCGGATTATGACGTTGAATTAGATATTGTAGGGACAGATATCGATGGCTATATGATTGAAATCGCACAAGAAAATGCTATTGAAGCTGGTTTAGGAGATAGCATTACCTTTAAACAAATGCAGTTAAGTGATTTTACTACCGATAAAAAATATGGAGTAATTATTGCAAATCCACCATATGGTGAACGTTTAGGTGAAGAGGAAGCTGTTCATACTCTTTATCGTCAAATGGGTACGACTTATCGTCCACTAAAAACGTGGAGTAAGTATATTTTAACAAGTGATTTAACTTTTGAAAGTTTTTATGGCGAACGTGCAACTAAAAAACGTAAATTATACAACGGTGCTTTAAGAACCGATTTCTTCCAATATTGGGGAGAACGTCCACCTCGTGCACCGCGTAAACAGGAGGACTAAATATGACAGAATTAGAACAACAAATACAGGGATTTTTAGGTTTATTAAAAGAAATTTCATTGCTAGAAGAAACAGATGCTTTATTAGGTTGGGATGCATTAACAGGTATGCCAGAAGATTCTAGTGAGCACCGCTCAGAAGTAACTAGCTATATCGCTGGTTTAGCTTTTGAAAAATCAGTTTCTAAAAGTATGGCCGATTACTTGACTTATTTAAGCCAACATCAAGAAGACCTGAACTCTGATTTGAAAAAAATGGTTGAAATTGTTCAAAAGAACTATGATTTAAATCATAAGATTCCACAAGCTGAGTACCAAGAATTTATTAAAGTTATTTCTCAAGCAGATAGCTCTTGGCGCAAAGCTCGTGATGCACAAGATTTCACTATTTTTGAACCTTCATTAGCTAAAATTATTGCTTTTAAAAAGAAATTCATTGAGTATTGGCATAAGGATGAAAAGACGCCTTATGATGTTTTATTAAACCAATATGAGCCAGGGATGACTGTCGAGATTTTAGATGCTGTTTTTACTGAACTTCGTGAGGGGATTCAAGAAATAGTAAAAAAAATCAACGAAAAAGGAACAACTCCAACAACTGATTTTTTAAGTCGGTATATCAGTATTGAAAATCAACGAGCTTTTAGTATAAAAGTGATTGAAAAAATGGGTTATCGCTTTACCGCGGGTCGTTTAGATGATACGACACATCCTTTTATGGAAAGTATGAACCGAAATGATGCACGAATCACAACAAGATGGGATGAACATAATTTTAAAATGGCTGTATTTGGCATTATTCATGAAGCTGGTCATGGTATATATGAACAAAATATTGCTGAACGTTTTGATTACACTCCTTTGCGAGGAGGAGTATCAATGGGGATTCACGAATCGCAGTCATTATTTTACGAAATTGTGATGGGTAGTGATAAGAATTTTTGGCAGGACAACTATGAATTGCTTCAATCATATAGTGTAGGAAAACTAGATGACATTGATTTTGAGACATTCTATAAAGGTCTTCATAAAACAGCGCCATCTTTGATTCGAATTGAAGCAGATACGTTAACCTATCCATTGCATATTATTATCCGTTATGAGATTGAAAAGCTGATTTTTAATGAAGGGGTGTCTGTTTCTGACTTGCCGCAAATTTGGAATGAAAAATATCAAGAGTATCTAGGGATTACACCTGAAAATGATACAGTTGGTATTCTACAAGATGTGCATTGGAGTGGTGGCAGTTTTGGCTATTTCCCATCGTATGCTTTAGGCTTTATGTATGCAGCTCAATTACAACATTCTATGGCTCAAGAAATAGACTTGGCAGCTATCTATAAAACGGGTAACTATGAACCAATCCGTCAATGGTTAACGGATAATATTCATCAATATGGTTCTCTTAAAGAACCAAATGAATTAATTAAGAATGCAACAGGCGAACCTTTAAATCCTCGTTATTTATTGGCATTGCAAGATAAGATTTACCAAGAAGTTTATCACTATTAAGCAAATTAAAAGGCTAAGAATTCTCAGTTAAGAGAATTCTTAGCCTTTTTTTCAATCTTTTGTAGCCAAATTATGATCTATTTGTTTTTTGTGTTAAATAAATAGTTGGACCAACTATTGAAAAGATAAAGGCAGAAAAGAAAAGAGTGTGAAGGCTATCCGAAGAAACTCTAATTGAACTTAAACCACCAAATAAAGTGACTACTGCGGCCCAAATTGCACTAGAACCAACTCGTCTAGCTAATCTAAATTGTTGTTGAATTTTTAATTTGCTAGGATTCCCTTTTGGTTCTTTGGCTAAAATCCAAAGCATTTTGCCTTTATAAATCAAACGACCTAAAATAAAAAGAATCAGTGAAGTTAGTAGCAACATAGCAATACCTGCATTATCAGAGGCTGATCTAGCTGTTAATAGGACTATCATAATTAGAACAACTCCTTTATTGTTTTAAACTGGAAGAGCCAACATAAGCAAATGAACTATTCCTTAGTTTTAGTATACTGTTTATTCATAAAAATTCAATCAATTGAGCTTTTTTGTTCAATTGATTTTAACCTTTCTTGTAAAGCTTGACGAGCCATATGATCTGCACCTTTATTTTGATTTTCAGCTACCCAATTAATAAAAGTTAATTCAAAAGGAGCTAAAAGAGAACGGATTTGACTTAAGTATAGTTGATAATTTGCTTTTTTTGCGTAATTGCGCTCAACGGCTCTAGCTACAATTTGGCTATCTGTATAGATCATTAATGTGCCAGCTTGCATATTTTGTTCTTTTAAATAGGTTAAACCACAAATTAAGGCTTCAAATTCAGCTTCATGATTGTCTAATAAGTTTGTTAATGGAAAAGCAAGTTGATCATAAATATTTTCCCCAATCACGACAACTCCAGCGCCGCTTGGGCCAGGGTTCCCTTTAGTGGAAGCATCAGTATATAGTTTTAACATAGTTAGCTCCTTTTAAATAAGTTTAATAAGACAAGTGTAAAAGTTTCATGAAAGAAAAGCTAGTGTTTTATCTTTTATTTATATAAATAAAAGATTTTGTTTACGTATTTATCCAAAATAATACTTACTTCCTTTGTTTTTTTACATAATTTATTCTTAAGATTATTGGTTTATGATTTTCTTAATGGCATCCTCTTTTAATCTGTGATACTATGTAAACAGTGGAGTAACGCAAAAAGGAGTGAGCACAGTTTTGAAAAATGAAGATAAAAAAAATTATCGACTTTCCTTAGAGCCTGCGTATCAAGTTATTTATTGGTCTGTAAGTTCAATCCTATTTTCTATTAGCTTAATTGGAATTTTAGAAATACAGCGTGCAAATGCGATTAGTATTATTTTTGCTCTTTTATTTGTCACTAGTGTTTATTTAGGGATGGGCTCACATTTGATTATCCAACAAAATAAAATTTATTTGAATTATTTAAGAGGAATTAAAAAGACAGATATTTCGATTGATGAGATTGGACATGCGACAGTTTATCGTTGGGGACAAGACTTAGAGATGAAAAACGATGAACACTCAGTTGTGCTTTATTTTTTCAATAAAAAGAATAAGCAATTATTTTGGAAAAAATTTCTTGAAATGTACCCGGAAGTTTCTGTGACTAAAGATGAAGACACAGTTTCTTATATTCATGGAGCAACCGTGGAAAATAGAATGGATACTGTAAAAAAAGCTACAAATTAATAAAACTCAAACCTGATAAATGGTTTGAGTTTTATTTTTTAGTTTTCATCATTTTTCTTGTGTTATAATAGGTTTATTGTTAAAAATGAGTAGAAAATTCTTATGATAAACCCGAAAAAAATAATAGGTGGAATAAGGAGCATAGGAATATGGAGTCAAAAGTGAATCCAATTTATTTTGAAAATCGAGAAGAATGGCGGCATTGGCTGCTAACGAATGCGGATAAATGTACTGAAATTTGGTTTTTATTTCCTCTAAAAGCATCACATAAAAGTGGGGTTTCCTACAACGATGCCGTAGAAGAAGCTTTATGTTTTGGCTGGATAGATAGTACGGTAAGATCATTCAATGAAGAGTTTAAAGTTCAAAGGTTTTCTCGAAGAAATCCTAAGAGCACCTATTCCCAAGCAAATAAAGAAAGACTACATTGGTTAATGGCTAACCAACTCATTCATCCAACTATTCTAGATGAGGTGTCAAAAGTTCTTTCAGAAACATTTGTTTTTCCAGAAGATATTCTGTGCCTCTTAAAAGAAGATCAAGAAGTTTGGGAAAATTATCAAACATTTTCAGATCCCTATAAACGTATTCGAATTGCTTATATTGATGCTGCGCGGAAACGACCAGATGAATTTCATAAAAGATTGAATAATTTCATTCGAAAGACGAAACAAGGAAGCCAAATTAAAGGCTACGGAGGTATTGATAAATATTATTAAAGAAGAACTTTTTGAAAGCGGAAAAAGATAAAATCCCCACAAAGTATTTTTTACTTTGCGGGGATTTTTCTATGAGCTTTTTATTCAATAATTATTCTTTTTCTAAAACATTCACTTGGGTAGCTTGTAAACCACGGGTGCCTTCAAGTACAACAAAACTGACATGCTGTCCTTCTGAAAGAGTCTTAAAACCTTCTCCTTCGATTCCGGTAAAATGGACAAACAAATCTTCACCATCATTATATTCAATAAATCCGTACCCTTTTTCAGTACTGAACCACTTGACTGTTCCATTTTCCATATGTACATGTCCCCCTATACTCGTAATGGTAGTGACCATTCAAAAGAGTTATTGTCTGGCTACCTTCATTATAGAAAGATTCCGCTCCCACGTCAATTATAATCGCTGATAATTATAAAATAAATACTGATTTATACAATCGGGTTCCTTTTTACCAAGGTTGTATTGTATAATTGACCCAGATAGATTGAAACTAATCACGATTAGTTTGGAAAACGGGGGAGATTTTGAATGACTTTATCAGATATTGAAATTGCACAACAAACAGAAATGGAACCAATTGAAAAAATTGCGCAGAAAATAAATTTAGAGAGTGATCACTTAGAGCTTTATGGGAAGTATAAAGCAAAAATAGATTTTGAAACACTTGAAAAGAGTCAAGAAGGCTCAACGGGTAAATTAATTTTGGTGACAGCAATCAATCCAACTCCAGCTGGCGAAGGGAAATCAACGGTTACAATTGGTTTAGCAGATGCTCTAAGTCGTCTTGGTAAATCCACTATGATTGCATTAAGAGAGCCTTCTTTAGGTCCTACAATGGGAATCAAAGGTGGTGCTGCTGGTGGCGGATATGCTCAAGTTGTTCCGATGGAAGATATTAATTTGCATTTTACTGGCGATATGCATGCGATTACTGCAGCAAATAACGCGTTATCTGCTTTAATTGATAACCATATTTTTCAAGGAAATGAATTATTGATTGATTCTCGTCGCGTTATTTGGAAACGGGTTGTTGATTTAAACGATCGTGCCTTACGACATGTGACAATCGGTCTTGGTGGTCCTTTACAAGGGGTACCTCGCGAAGATGGTTTTGATATTACGGTAGCGAGTGAGATTATGGCAATATTATGTTTAGCTACAAGTTTAAAGGATTTGAAAAAAAGATTATCAAAAATTGTAGTTGGCTATACCTATCAACGTCAGCCAGTTACTGTCAAGGATCTAAAAGTTGAAGGTGCTTTAACATTGCTTCTAAAAGATGCGATCAAACCTAATTTAGTTCAAACATTAGAACATACACCTGCTTTAGTTCATGGTGGCCCATTTGCTAACATCGCGCATGGATGTAATAGTGTCTTAGCAACCCGAACAGCGTTACATTTAGCAGATTACACTGTGACTGAAGCTGGATTTGGTGCAGATTTAGGCGCTGAAAAATTCCTTGATATAAAAGTCCCACAGTTGAAAAAAGCTCCTGATGTAGTCGTTGTTGTGGCGACTATTCGCGCGTTAAAAATGCATGGTGGCGTTCCTAAATCTAATTTAGCTAGTGAAGATGTGGAAGCCGTTGAAATTGGATTTTCAAATTTACAAAAACATATTGAAAATATGCAAAGCTATGGATTGCCAGTAGTTGTGGCAATTAATGAATTTGTCAGTGATACTGTTGCTGAGGTCCAAATGGTAAAAGAAAAATGTCTAGCATTAGGTGTTGAAGCTGCATTAACTTCAGTTTGGGAGAAAGGTTCTGAAGGTGGTGTAGCTTTAGCAGAGGCTGTTTTAGCAGAGATAGACCATACACAGGTTTTTTCTCCTTTGTATGATACTGACAATGAAACTATTGAAACCAAAGTTACGAAAATTGTTCAAAAAATATATGGTGGAAAGGGTGTTGCCTTTTCTAAAAAAGCCTTAACACAAATGAAAAATTTCGAAGAAAATGGTTGGGGTAATTTACCTATTTGTATGGCTAAAACCCAATATTCTCTTTCGGATGATCCCAGTTTATTGGGGTGTCCATCCGACTTTATCGTGACAATTAGAGAATTTGTTCCAAAATTAGGAGCTGGATTTATTGTTGCTTTAACGGGTGATGTAATGACGATGCCTGGTTTGCCTAAACAACCTGCAGCTTTGAATATGGATGTTGCAGAAGACGGAACAGTATCAGGCTTATTTTAAATAGATAAATGCAGAGAAACATAGATGAAAATCTTTTGTTTCTCTATTTTTAATGAAATGGTCAAATAAAAGGTGTTTTAGACGGGAATTATTTTTGAGGTAAACGAAATAAAAAATAAATTGTTGACTGTGTGGTTACCACATAGTTTATGCTAAAGCAAGGAGGTGGGAAACATGATTAAATTAACAAGTGGACAAGTAGCGCAATTAACTAACATTTCTAAATCTACATTAAGGCATTATGTAGACAAAGAATTGGTAACACCGTCTGTTTCAAATGAGAATGGGTATCATTTTTTTACGGAGAAAGATCTTTATATGGTTTTTCAAATAAAAATGTTACGGACGATTGGTTTTTCAATTGAGGAAATTCGAACTAGTTTTAGGGTTGATTATTTTGGAGATCATTTTGATGAAATTTATAATCGAACAAAAGATCAAATTGATGAACTAGAAGCTATAAAGGACAAACTATTAAAATTAAAAGAAATAAAAAAATCTATTACAATAGGAAAAACTGAAGTTGTTTTTTGTTCAGATAGGTATTTAAAAAAACTACCAGAATCCTATCAAGTAGGTATGTTTCAACTTGACTATCAAACGTTAAGTAAGTTAAAACAGAGCGATTTTGATCTAAGTGCTGAACTTTATTATATGTATCATAAAACTACTGGCGAAACTCTTTCGTACTATGAAGGTTCCTCTAGTTCTTATGATAAAAAGTTAGAAGCTGGAAACTATGCAGTTAAACATTTTTTAGCGAATAGTGAACAAAAGTTTGAAGAAGAAGTAGCTGCTTTTATGAAAGATTCTCTATTTTTATTAGGCTTTGTAGCTACTAATGATCTTTATATACATGAGAATAGTTATTTATCTTTGGGGTATTCAGATGAAATGGTTTATTCTATAGAGGTGAGAGTGAAATGACATTTAAATTGCATGATTTAAAAGAAGGGGATATTGATGACTCCGTCTTTTCAAACCTAATTTTAGAAGGATTTAACGAAAAATTCACCCATAAGTTGTATGCTAAGCACTCAGTAGAACATTTTAGTCGTGCTCTAGCAAATTATTATTACGCTAACGCGCAAATTATTTTCATTTTAGAGGGTGAAGAGGTTTGCGGATGTATTGTTTTATCGAATCAGAATGTCAAAATAACTCACCTATTACGGCATTTTTTTGAGTATTCATTGGGAATAGCTGATTGTTTTCGTGCGCTTTTTTTAGTGATGCTGTTAAGCCATCGGGTGGCAAAGTCAGAATGCTATATTGAAATGCTCGTTGTTCGTTCAATTGATCAAGGTAGAGGATTTGGGAATAGATTAATTGAAGAGGCACAAAATAGATTAGCTATAGATAAAACGTTGACTCTTTATGTAGCGAATAAAAACAAAGCCGCATACTATTTATACAAAAAGAAAGAATTTCATTTAGAAAAGATTATTTATAGCAGAGTAAGTGAGTATATTATGGGAGTTTCTAAATGGTCGTTTATGCGCTATAGAAAGGACAGTTCTGATGATTAAAAAAATTGTTTTAAGCCTTAGTTTAGTTTTAATCGCAATACTTGCTGTTTTTCTTGTAGGGAATGATTACCAAATGAAAGAACAAAGGGTTAGCATTCCAACAACTGGTGGCACATTATCAGCTGTGATTACAGCACCAAAAAAGCAAAAAATTAACGGTGTTGTCGTATTTGTTCATGGTGATGGACCTCAAGAAGCCACGCAAGAGGGTGGGTATAAACCCTTGATGGAACGTTTTGCAAAACAAGGATATGCATCTATTTCTTGGGATAAGTTAGGCGTAGGTCAATCAAGTGGAAATTGGTTAAGCCAATCGATGGATGATCGTGCAAAAGAAGTGGAACAAGTCATTAAATGGTTGAAAGAGAACAAACCGGAAATGGTAGATAAAATTGGGTTATGGGGAGCTAGCCAAGCAGGATGGGTCATTCCCAAAGTATTGAATAGTCAAGAAGATATAGCTTTCTCTATCCTTGTAGCGCCAGCAATTAATTGGCAGAGCCAAGGGAAATACAACACTATGGAGGAACTAAGAGCAGCTGGAAAATCAGAGCAAGAACTTCAAAAAGCAGGTGTTGATTTTGATGCAGAGTCTGAATTGATAAAAAAGAATAACAGCTATCAAGACTATTTAAAAAGTGGCGGAGAGTATGATTTGTCAGAGGATCGTTATGGGTTTATTCAAAGAAATATAAATTCTGATGCGTCGAAAGATTTAGAGGGAGTCCGTTCAAAGATTTATCTGGTTCTTGCAGAAAAGGATCAAAATGTTGATTCTGATGAAACAAAACGTATTTATTCACAGAAAATTGCCAATGCTTCCTTACAAGTTAAGGTGATTAAAAATGCAGAGCATATGATGTTAAATCCTAAAATAGCGCACTCTTCATTTCTAATTCAGACGATTGGTTTATTTTTGCCAAAATATTTTTTGATTAATGAAGACTATTTAAATTATTGTGAACATAGTTTGAAAGAGCAACAAGAAGAGTTTTAAGCGATTTTGAAAGGTAGTGAGTTAGTGGATACAATTTTGACTAAAAAGATGATTGAAGAAGCTAAAAGAAAAACGGAGAAATACGTAGTTGAAGGATTTTTAGCTGGACAAGGTCCTAAAAATCCTAAGTTTATGCTGATTGGGGAAGCTCCAGGAGAAGTTGAAGCGATGGAAACAGGTGTGCCTTTTTCTGGACGAGCGGGCAAGGAATTAATGCGTTTTTTTGATTTATTAGAAGTAACTAGAGAGGATGTTTATATCACAAGTCCTTTTCGAAGTAGACCTTATAAAATAAAAGAAAAACTGGATCGAAAAACTGGTGAAATAACATCTCGGAAATACAATCGGGCCCCAAATAAAAAAGAATTGTTGGCCCACGCTCCATTGATAGACTACGAAATTGATCAGATTCAACCACCTTTCATTTTAACGATGGGAAATATAGGCTTGCAACGTTTGCTTGGAAAGGATAAAAAAGTTGGACAGGTCCATGGCGAATTAATTATCAGCCCTATTCTTAAATTAAAAAATAATGGTTTAGATGGATATGAATGGACTGAAAAAGAATATGCAATTTTTCCAACTTTTCACCCAGCGTCTATTTTTTATAATCGTCAATTAAATGAAAAAATTCAAGCTGACTTACTGCTATTTAAAAAACTTATTCAATCAAAAAATGAGAGATAGTTCGGAGTTTCAAACTAATTTTCAAAAAGCATACTCGTCTGAGGGAATCCATGTTAAAATAGGGAGGATATAGTTTTAGATAAAAGGAAGTGGTGTATTCAAGATGAAAGATATAAAAGTACTGAATCTGACGAAAACATATGGCGAAAAAACATTGTTTGACGACATTTCTTTTACAATAAATGAAGGCGAACGAGTTGGTTTAATCGGAACTAATGGGACTGGTAAGACAAGCTTGTTGAATGTATTAACCGGAATTGATGGGGCTGAAAAAGGCGATATTCAAACAGCAAAAGATTATCGAATTGGTTATTTAAAACAGCATCCAGATTTAAATCCTGAACAAACGGTTTTCGACGCGGTGTTTGATGGAGATACGCCAATTTTAGTAGCCGTTCGTGGCTATGAAAAAGCCTTAGAGCGCTTAACTTTAGACCCTATGAATGAGAATTATCAAAATCAATATAGCCAAGCTGAACAAGAAATGAATCGTCACGATGCTTGGATTGCCGATACAAATGCTAAAATGATCTTAAATCAACTGGGTGTAAAAGATTTAGAACAATCTGTTGCAACTTTATCTGGTGGACAACGTAAGCGGGTTGGGTTAGCTCAAGTCTTAATTCAAGCTCCGGATTTATTGATTTTAGATGAACCGACCAACCATTTAGACTTTGCTACAATTAGTTGGTTGGAAAAATACCTAAGTAGTTATCGTGGCGCGTTATTATTAGTAACACATGATCGTTATTTCTTAGATCGTGTTGTCAATCGCATGTTAGAGCTATCTTATGGAAAACTAACAAGTTATACAGGAAATTATGAAAGCTATGTTAGAGAGCGTGCAGAACGCCAATTAGAAGCTGAAAAACAGGATCAAAAACGTAAACAACTCTATTTAAAAGAGTTAGATTGGATGCGAGCTGGTGCAAAAGCTCGAACTACCAAACAACAAGCACGAATTGATCGTTTTCATGATTTAGAAGGCAATCTTAACCAAGCGAAAAGCGATGGAAAAGTTGAGATAAATATGGACGGTAGTCGTTTAGGAAAACGTGTTTTTGAATTAAAAGATGCTAGTTTAACTTTAGATGATCATGTTATTTTAAACGAATTCAATTTACTTGTTCAAACGCGAGATCGTATTGGAATTAGTGGGTTAAATGGTGCTGGTAAGTCGACACTATTAAATACGTTAGCCGGTCGTTTTATTTTAGATAGTGGTGAAATGATTGTTGGAGAAACTGTTAAGATTGCGTATTATACCCAAATGACTGAAGATATGGATCCAACCAAACGTGTTATTCAATATTTGCAAGAAGTTGGTGAAGAAATTGAGACAACCAATGGAACTCGAGTAAGTGTAACGGAATTATTAGAACAGTTTCTATTTGACCGTCACATGCATGGTGCGCTTATCAGTAAACTTTCTGGTGGTGAGAAAAGACGGTTATTTTTACTAAAACTGCTTATGGAACGTCCAAATGTTTTGTTATTAGATGAGCCAACCAATGATTTAGATATTGCGACATTAACTGTGTTGGAGGATTACATTGAGACCTTCCCAGGAGCTGTTATTTCTGTTTCACATGATCGTTACTTTTTAGATAAAACAGTGGAACGTTTACTGATTTTTGAAGGAAATGGTATTATCACACCTTATTTAGGGAGTATTACAGAATATATTGCTCTAAATAAAGATACACCTGAAACTCATGAAAATAAAAAAGCGATTGATCCAGTTGCAGCAGCAAATGCAAAGGATTCGGAAATAAAAAAAGAAAAAGTGAAACTAACTTTTACAGAATTAAAAGAATGGGAAACTATAGAAGAAGAACTTGAATCTTTAGAATCAGAGATTGAAGATGTGAAAGTTGCTATGGCTGAATCAGGAAGTGATTTTACAACTCTGCAAGAACTACAGGTGAAAATGCAAAAATTAGAAGAAGATTTAGAGAATAAAATGAATCGTTGGGACTATTTAGGTCAATTTGTAACGGATTAACGGAGGGAAATAATGTGGAAAAAGAATATTTAGCATTAGGAAAAAAAGTAATGGAAACTGGGGCTGTTAAGACTGATCGAACAGGAACAGGAACTAAAAGTCTCTTTGGTTACCAAATGCGTTTTGATTTAGCCAAAGGTTTTCCTTTGTTAACAACAAAGCGCGTACCAATGGGTTTAATTAAAAGTGAGTTGCTTTGGTTCATTAAAGGCGATACAAATATCCGTTATTTACTCCAACATAATAACCATATCTGGGATGAATGGGCTTTTGAGCGATACATTAAAAGTTCAGATTATGTAGGTCCAGATATGACTAATTTTGGACGTCGTGCAGTAACTGATCCTGATTTTAATGCAATTTATCAAGTTGAGTTGGAAAAGTTTTGTACTCGCATTTTAGAAGATGAAGCTTTTGCTGCCATTTATGGTGAATTAGGAAATATCTATGGGTCCCAATGGCGTAATTGGAAAACAACCCAAGGGGAAACGATTGATCAGCTGAAAGATGTCATTGAAATGATTAAAAAAACACCAGATTCAAGACGTTTAATTGTTTCAGCTTGGAATCCAGAAGATGTTCCTTCAATGGCTTTGCCTCCATGTCATACACTATTCCAGTTTTACGTAGCAGATGGAAAATTAAGTTGTCAATTGTATCAACGTAGTGCAGATATTTTTCTAGGTGTTCCTTTTAATATTGCTAGCTATGCTTTATTAACACATTTAATTGCTCATGAAACTGGCTTAGAGGTTGGAGAATTTGTTCATACGCTAGGTGATGCACATTTATATTCTAATCATATGGAACAGATGACTGAACAATTGTCACGAGATATTAGAGAGTTTCCAACGTTGAAATTAAATCCTGACAAAGAAAGTATTTTCGATTTTGATGTCGCAGATATAAAAATTGAAGGGTACGATCCTCATCCAGCAATTAAAGCACCAATTGCTGTATAGAAAGAAGCATGAAAGGATGAATAGTGATGATTGCATATTTATGGGCGCAAGATGAGCAAGGCGTGATTGGCAACAAAGGAACCTTGCCTTGGAGTTTACCAAATGATTTGAAATATTTTAAAGAGATGACAACTGGAAATGCGATTGTAATGGGACGAAAAACCTTTGAAGGTATGGGTAAAAGACCATTACCAAATAGAATTAATATCGTACTAACTACGGATCTTGGGTACGAAGCAGAGGGCGTAACTGTGATGCACACTCGAGAAGAAATTCTTGATTTTGCTAAAAATTACGAGAAGGATACATTTATTACTGGTGGCACAGGTGTCTTTAATGCTTTTATTGATGATGCAGATATTCTCTACCGTACAATGATTAAGGGGACGTTTGAAGGAGATACAATTTTTCCAGAACTCGATTGGTCTGAATGGGAAATAATTTCAGCTGATCCTGGAATTTTAGATGAAAGAAATCGCTATCCACATGTTTTTGAAGCTTATAAACGCAAGTGAAAAAGAGGTTGAGACAAAAGTCATAAAATAGCAGAAACCGCATGAAATCGATTTTTACAAATGTTGATTTCATGCGGTTTTTTAGTTTTGATTAGACTGGATTTTACTCAAAAATGGAGTTTTGTCCTAGTCACTTTAATTTATCATAAATCATTTGATAAAGATTTTGAGAAATTTCAAAATGACCAAACCTTAATTTTGAGCTCATCTGATTCCATTCAGGAAATTTACGTAAATCCTGTAAGGTAACTTCTTTTTCTATTTTTTCAAAAAGGACATTCCGTCTAAATGTAATAAAATTAGGAGCCATTTCAAATTCGTAAATGCTGTCATCTGCAATGGTTCCAACAGCAACGATTTTTTGATAAGGATTTGGTATATTCATAGATATTTTAGGGGCATAATACAGTATTTTATCCCCTTTTTTCATGCGAGTTAATGGTGCTTTTTTACCATGAGAGAGTTGACAAAACCCTCCGTTTACTCCTAATAGAACATGTTCTTTAGATGCAACACCAATCCAATATTTTATCATATTTATTCCTCCAATAACTTGAGTAATAACAGGTTCAGTTGTTCTTTTTTAGTTCCAAGCTTTTCAAAAAATTCTTGATCGACAGCTTCAACTACAGGCAATGCTTTAGTTAAAGTTTTCTGACCATGTTTCGTTAATTGTACTGATTTTGCTCTAGTGTCTATTAGTGAATTCTGGCGAATGACTAGTTTTTGTTTTTCTAAATTTCTAATAATAGTAGAAACGGTCATTACATCAATATCGGATTGTTTTGAAATATCAACTTGGTTAACCTCAGAATTTTTTTGATTTAGGTGACCTAATGAAGCCAAAACGACAAATTGAGGGTGGGTCAAATTGATATTTTTTAATTGTTCTTTGATTTTTTTGTGCCATAAATTGTAAACTTTTATAAAAGAAAGTCCAATAGATTGAGTGGCATCACTTTTGTAATGCGAAGGGAATTCACTCATTTTGCGGCCTCAATTAATTTAAAAACAGAAGTGGGAACATCAGAAAATATTTGAGCTGCAAAGTTTAAATCTTCCCTAGTAGGAGGTTGTTTTTCTGGAATAAATTCAACAGAATGTTTAATAAGTGTCATGCCATTTAACTGTTTTAGTTCATGTTGGAAATAGATATCTGCAACATTTGGAATAGATGTTTTATCAGTAAATTCTTGATTTTTTTCAGCAGAAGTTAGAATAAAGGATAAAGAGGGTTGTCCTTTTAATTTCATGTTACCTGTAGTTCCGGTTTCAAAATTTCCATTTAAAGAAATAGCTTCTAAATCATCTTCCCATAAAAACCAATTATCAGTAGTTGCATATAATGGCCAAATTTGTTCAGGTAGTAGCTGCGTTTCAGTTTCAAAACTAAATTTCATAGTAGATAGCTCCTTTTTAGTAAGTGTACTTATAATATAAAGTTATATAATATTTTTGTCAAGTGAATTTTTGTTTAATTAGGCGTTAAAAGATATTGACTACGTTGAAGAGTACGGGAATATCCATTACATAGTGTGTTAGAAAGAAAAAAATCTTCGCTAAAGTAGTGAAAATACTTTAGCGAAGATTCTTATTTTTTGATTGAACTCATTGAGATTTTTGTCAAGGCCAGCTCTTTTGAGCCAACTCTTCGAGAAAAAGATAAAAATTCGAGGTGTCAAAAAGCGCCACATCAATTTTTCCTATTTTCTTGCCAGAGTTGACCGACTCAACAAGCTTTTTATCTTTAAACATATAATAAAATTGAAAAATACATAAATCCAGTTCCTAACATAACGAACAAGTGCCATAAAACATGCATAAATTTAACGCTGCGCATGCTATAGATTAGTGCACCTACTGTAAAGGATACCCCACCGGCAACTAATAACCAGAAGCCAACAGGTCCTAATCCATCGTACAAAGGCTTCATTGCGAGAATACATAACCAACCCATAATGATATAAATAATGGTTGATGCGTTTTGGTATTTATCTAACCAAATACATTTGTAGATAACACCTAAAATAGCCATAAACCAAATGATGCCAAATAGTGTCCAACCTAATGCTCCACCAATTGTGACTAGACAGTAAGGAGTGTACGTTCCAGCAATAAGTAGATAAATGCTACTATGGTCAAAAATCTGAAAAACACGCTTAGCTCTTGTGAAAATTAAACTGTGAAACAAGGTTGAGGCTAGGTAAAGTAAAATTAAGGTTGAGCCATAAATTGCGTAAGAAACTGTTTCGAGAACGGAACCTGATTGAGCGCCTTTAATTAATAAGATGACGAGACCTGCGATACTTAATCCAGTAGCAATACCATGTGTTACAGCATTAAAAACTTCATTGACAATTAAGTAACTTTTTGAAAAATGAGTTTGATTATTAAGTGTTTCTTTCATAGTTGACGACCCTCCAGAGTTGATAATTTACTTAGATATGTTGAAAAATAGTCTATTTTTCGCACTTAAACAAATTTATTGGATTTTTATTCAGATTTCAACAGAAGTTTTCGTATCTCTAGTGTACGAAAATTCAAGAATCTGTTATACTACATTACAGAAGTTAAAAATTTAAACGTGTTTAATGAAGAAGCCTTTTTTATCTGCTTTTTATTATTATAGCACGAACAAGTCAATTTTTGCATAAAGAAAGTGTGGGGTTAATAAAAAATGAAGAAAATTAAAATTGTGACGGACTCTTCCGCCGAGTTAGGCTCAGATGAAATTGAAAGTTTAGGAATCCATGTCTTGCCATTAACGGTGATGATTGATGATGTGTTATATACAGATGGTGTAACCATTAAAAAAGAAGACTTTATGGGCATGATGGCTGAAGCTAAGGATTTACCAAAGACAAGTCAACCACCAATCGGTTATTTTGTTGAGCTTTATGATGAACTAGGGGCCGATGGTAGTGAGGTTATCTCCATCCATATGACTGAAAAGTTAAGTGGAACAGTTAATGCTGCGCACCAAGCCGCTCAATTATCTAAAACTGATGTGACCGTTATTGATAGTGATTTTACGGATCGTGGACTGTCATTCCAAGTTCTTGAAGCTGCGAAATTAGCTCAAGAAGGGGCAGATAAAGAAACGATTCTTAAGCGAATTGAACATGTTAAGGAACATACAAAACTTTATATTTGTGTCGTGACTTTAGAAAACTTAGTCAAAGGTGGGCGAATCGGGAAATTAGCCGGTGCTCTCTCAAGTTTCTTAAATATTAAAGTGATGATGGAATTAGTCAATGGTCAACTTGAAGTTTGTGTTCGAGGACGCGGTATGAAGCCAATCAATAAATGGATTGCTGAATTACAAGAAACACTGAAAAATACGCCTAATTTAAATGCGATGTCTTTTTCATTTGCGGATGACGAAGTGTATTTAGAAAATTTAAAAAATGAATTTCAAGCAATTTTGCCAGATACACCAATGCGTGTGAAGTTAACGAGTCCAATTATTTCTACTCATGCTGGAAAAGGTGCATTTGCGATTATGTATTATACAGACTAAAGCAAAGTGATTTTGATGAACAGATCAATTAAACTTGATCTGTTCTTTTTAAACTCACTAAAAATAAAGTGGGGGATCAGAATGAAGAGAATACGTTCCTTTTTAGGAATCATCCTTTTTTTAGGAGTGGTAGCTCTGATTGTCTTTCAAGTAATGATGTTTATTTCAAAAGATAACAGTAAGACTACTATAATAGAAAATAAGGGCAAAGAAATCAGTTCCGAGCAAATCAAAACAAAAGAGTTGAACTTAGTCGCAATTGGCGATTCTTTAACAGAAGGTATCGGCGATAGTACTGGGCGAGGTGGTTATGTCCCGCTAGTTGCAGAATTACTTGAAAGCAAAGACGAAATTGAAACCGTATCAACAAGTAATTATGGGATATCAGGGAATCGTAGCGATCAAATTTTGAAGCGGATAAAAAAAGATGAGAAATTGCAAAATGATGTTAAAAAGGCTGATGTGATTGTTTTGACAGTTGGTGGCAATGATTTAATGAAAGTTGTTCGTTCAACGTTATTAAAAGTCAAAGAAGATAGTTTCATCAAACCTCAAAAGGAATATAAAGAACGAATTGAAGAAACTTTTAAAGAGCTACGTTCGTTAAATTCAGATGCTCCAATTTATGTTTTTGGTATCTATAATCCATTTTATTTATACTTTTCAGAAATAACTGAAATGCAAGATATTGTTGACTCTTGGAATGAAACGACGCAAAGTGTTGTTGAAGAGGAGCAAAAGGCTCACTTTATTCCAATTAATGATATTTTATATAAAGGTGGAAACCAACCAGAACTGTCTGAAGATCAAAAAGATACAATTGATTCTAGTGTAAAAGATAAGAAAGAAAGCAAAGTATTTAATGATTTACTTTTTGAGGAAGATAACTTCCATCCAAATGATAGCGGGTACGAACTGATGGCTCAATCACTTTTTGATGAAATGATGGCTAGTCGTAAAGAGTGGTAAAAAAATAAAATGTAAAGGAAGTCGATTGACTTTATGAAAACAAAATTAACAAATTGGCTAAAGTCGCTTAAGAAAATTAGAATTGATAATCCTTGGAAATGGGCATTTTTAGGCTTAATTGCGATTATTTTAGGTTTAGGCATCTGGGGATTTACTAAGATAACTGTACCAGTTAATACGATTACCGATACAACTGCATCCAAAAATAAAAAAGATGTCTCTTTTGAAGTAGCTGCTGAAAAAGCAGAAATTAATCGACTGGTTGCTCATTCTTTAAATGAATTTATTGAAGATGATGGCATTAAATATGAATTAGTTTTAAATGATGAAGCGGAACTGATTGGTACGTTTAAATTATTTGGGCATGATGTTCAATTTTATTTATATCTATTACCATATGTGATGGAAAATGGAAATGTTCAGCTGAAAGCTACTAATCTCTCAGTTGGGGAGCTGAATTTACCAATAACTTCTGTCATGAACTTGCTTGCTAAGCAACTTAAAATACCGGAATGGGTACAAATTGATAGCAAAAAACAATTAATTGTTTTAAACTTAAACGAGTACAAAACGGATACTGGAATGACAATCAAGGCGAAAAAATTTGATTTGAAAAATGATGATATTCGTTTCACAATTTCAGTTCCTTTAAAAGAAATTAAAAAATAAAAAGTAGGTGGAAAAATGAAGGAAATAGCAATTTTTGCTGGTGGCTGTTTTTGGTGTATGGTAGCGCCATTTGATGAACAACCAGGTATTCAGCAAGTTCTTTCTGGTTATACTGGTGGGCAAACAGTAAATCCTACTTATGAAGACGTTATGAGTCATAAGACGGGACATACAGAAGCTGTTGAGATAACTTTTGATCCAACTATTATTTCTTATCAAGAGCTTGTTGATATTTACTGGCAACAAACGGATCCAACAGATGCTATGGGCCAATTTCAAGATCGTGGGGATAATTATCGTCCAGTTATTTTTGTTACAGGTGAGAAACAACGAGAAATTGCTGAACACTCTAAAAGCCAGCTTGAAGCAAGTGGAAAATATAAAAAGCCAATTGTTACAATGATTGAAGAAGCGAGTGTTTTTTATCCAGCCGAAGAGTATCATCAAAATTTTTATAAGAAAAATCCTGCTCGCTACGAAGCTGAACAGCAAGAACGACAAGCGTATGAAAAAGAAAATAGAAGGGATGGTGTGTGATGAGACAATCTTTCTATCACTTTTTAATGACTGAACGAAATCCACATAAACGAGATGAAGTCAGTCAATTTGCTAATGATGCCTTTTTAGACATCGCTTTTCCAAAGCAATCAGAGAGTTATCATGATATTAGTCATTACCTAGAAATGAATGGAGAGTATTTACCCTCTATGCGCATTTTTGATGAGGCGTGGGAACGATACATTGAGAAAATGAATTAACAAATAAAAATGAACTTAATTTGGAGGAAATCAAACATGAGTATTCATATTGAAGCACAAAAAGGTCAAATTGCAGAAACAGTTTTATTGCCAGGTGATCCATTGCGAGCAAAGTATATTGCAGAAACATTCTTAACAGAAGTGGAACAATACAATCGAGTTCGGAATATGTTTGGCTATACAGGGCTTTATAAAGGTGAGCGTATCTCTGTACAAGGAACAGGTATGGGCTTACCTTCAATGATGATTTATGCAGAAGAATTAATAACGGAATACAATGTTCAAAATTTAATTCGCGTAGGGACTGCTGGCGGAATGCAAAAAGATGTAAAAGTTCGCGATGTTGTATTAGCGCAAGCAGCAACAACTGATTCAAGTATTAATCGAAATACTTTTGGTGGTCAAGTTGATTTTGCACCAATCGCTGATTTTGATTTATTGAAAACAGCCTACGATATAGGTACAGAAAAAGGTCTTTCTTTAAAAGTCGGCAATGTTTTATCGGCTGATCGCTTTTATAATGCTGAATTAGATAAAGTTAAATTGGCTAATTATGGAATTTTAGCAGTTGAAATGGAAGCAGCTGGATTATACAGTTTAGCCGCGAAACACAACCGTAAAGCATTAGCTATTTTAACCATTAGTGACCATATTTTTACTGGAGAAGAAACCTCTTCTGATGAACGAGAGCGCACATTTACAGATATGATGATTGTTGCACTAGAAACAGGGTTAAAACAAAAATAATTTTGGGGGCGCCATATGAATAATGAATCAGAGGAAAAAGAAACTCAGCTAAATAGCTCCAAAAGAAAAACTAAAATTGGTTTACCAGCTTATATTGTTTCATTGTTACTGGTTGCGCTAATTGCTGCTGGTGGGACGTATTTTGTTACAAAGCAACTTAATGAAAATGCTACTAGCCAATCAGCTACTAATAGTGGAGCAAAAACTGAACAGGAATTTGCTAAATTACAAGAGGTTTATCAACAGTTAACGACTCGTTTTTTCCAAAAAACGGATAGCAACAAGTTGATTGAAGGAGCAATTACCGGGATGGTAAATTCTTTAGATGATCCTTATTCACAATATTTAAATGCGGAAGAAGCAACGGCCTTAAATGATAGTATTTCTTCTTCTTTTGAGGGCATTGGCGCAGAAGTTATGAATCAAGACGACGCAATTACAATTTCTGCACCGATTGTCGGATCTCCTGCTGAAAAAGCAGGGTTGAAAACAAACGATATTATTTTAAAAGCCGATGATAAAGAATTAACAGGGCTTAGTTTGACAAAGGCTGTTTCCTTTATTCGTGGCGAAAAAGGCACAAAAGTAGTGTTAACAATTAAACGTGGAGATCAAGTTTTCGATGTGACTGTGACTAGGGATACGATTCCAGTTGAAACGGTTAAGAGTCGTTTAGATGAAAATGATCCAACGATTGGTTATATTCAAATCACCAGTTTTGCTACTCCAACGTATAAAGAAGTTACAGAAGCCGTTGAACAATTACGAAAAGATGGCGCGAAATCTTTCATTTTTGATGTCAGACAAAATCCAGGTGGTTTACTGGACCAAGCCTTACAATTATCTAATATGTTTGTTGATGAAGGTAAAATTCTAATGCAAACACAAGAAAGAGGACAAGAGCCACAAGTTATTAAAGCTGATGCTTCATTAGGTGACTTTAAAGTGACTGAACCTGTGACATTGTTAGTGGACGAAGGTAGTGCTAGTGCTTCTGAAATCTTAGCAGGTGCTATGAAAGAATCTGGAAATGTGACAGTTATTGGAACGAAAACTTTTGGTAAAGGAACTGTTCAAACAGTAGCGAACTTATCAGATAAGAGTGAGTTGAAATTGACAATTGCTAAATGGTTAACACCAGAAGGGCAATGGATTCATAAAAAAGGCTTGGAACCAACCATCACTGTAGATTTGCCAGATTATGTGCATTTATTACGCGTGGATTCTTCCAAAAAATACCAAGCAGGTGATTTATCTGATCAAGTTAAAAATCTGCAAGCTATTTTGAAAGCTTTAGGTTACACACTTGATAATACAGATGGTTATTTTGATGCCTCAACTACCGAAGCTGTGAATGCATTCCAAACAGCACATGAACTCCCAGTTGATGGGATTGTTACAGGAAAAACAGCAGATGCATTAGTTGCTGATTTAGTTAAATTAATTAAAGAAAATGATACACAATATGAAAAAGCCGTTTCTTATTTACAAGAAAAGTAACGAGTTGGAAAAGCCATCAAGGGAAGTTATTCCTTTGATGGCTTTTTTTATTTAATTAGTGCTTTTTTTTATAATGATTATCTAGGGAAGCGCTTTATTTAAGTAGAAGGGAGAAAAATTTGAAAAAACATCATTAATTTGTTGTAAATTAATAGTTATTTTAGGGATAATCTTGTATGATAGAAGAGGATTAATAAGTTTAGTAGTTTGGAGTGAAGTGCATGGAAAATAAAATTTGGCGAGACCATCTGTGGGATTGGTTTAAAGCATTCCTTTTAGCTGTTTGTGTGGCCGTTGCGTTGCGCTATTTCATTCTATTGCCAATCACGGTACAAGGATCATCAATGATTCCAACATTGCACCAAGGGGACCAAATGATTGTTGAATCAATATCTAAAATGAGACGTTTTGATGTCATTGTTTTTCAAGATTCTTCTAATCGCACATTAGTTAAACGAATTATTGGTTTACCAGGAGACACAATTGTCTATAAAGAGGATCAGCTATATGTCAATGACAAAAAAGTAAGTGAACCTTTCTTGAAAAATAGCTTAGTTGAAAAAGCTGGTGAAACTTGGACATCCGATTTTGATTTAGAACAATTAACAGGCACAAATAAAATACCTAAGAATAGTTATTTTGTTTTAGGTGATAATCGTAGATCAAGTAATGATAGTCGAGCATTTGGCTTTGTAGATGAAAAGGATATTATTGGTAAAACAAATTTTATTTACTATCCTATGAAACGAGCCGGTTTTATTAATTGATTCTAGTTATAGCAAATGAACTCTAAAATGTGAAAGTTTAAGGAAAGTAGGAACGCATATGGCAAAAACAAATTATTCAGACACTAGTTTTGATGAAATCGAAAATTTTGAACCAAGAAGTAGAAAGTATCCTTCTAAACAAAGTGGAAAAAATAAAAAAGGGAAGAAAAATAAACGCAATGAAATTGTTAGTACCTTTGGTTACATTATTGTAGCTTTAGTCATTGCTTTATTAGTTAGACAATTTTTATTTGCTCCAGTCAGTGTAGATGGGGAATCAATGATGCCAACTTTAAAAGATGGCGATCGAATTGTTTTAAATAAATTCGAAAAAATTGACCGCTTTGATATCGTTGTATTTCCAGGGCCGGATGATCCATCAAGATTGTATATTAAACGTGTTATTGGTTTGCCTGGGGATGAAATCACTATTCAAGATGACATTTTGTACATTAATGGTAAAAAAGTAGATGAACCTTATTTAGATGTATTTAAAGCTAAATTAAAAGAGAACCAATTGTTAACAGGCGATTTCACTTTAATGGGTAAAACTGGGGAATCTAAGGTTCCTGAAGGTGAATATTTTGTGATGGGGGATAATCGCTCCAATTCAAAAGATAGTCGGATTTTTGGTTTTGTCCATGCTGATAAAATAGATGGAACAGCCGAATTTAGAATATGGCCATTGACTGATTTTGGCTTTATTAAGGCTCGTGAAAAATAAGAATAAAAATTGAAAAGGGTGGCAGTTATTATTGCCATTCTTTTTTAGTGAGAATAGGAGAAAAAGTAAATGACAATTCAATGGTTTCCAGGACATATGGCAAAAGCACGACGTGAGGTTTCAGAAAAATTAAAATTAGTGGATATTGTTTTTGAATTGGTGGATGCACGCATTCCTTTATCAAGTCGTAATCCAATTTTAGATGAATTAATCGGAGAGAAGCCTCGTGTCATTATTTTGAATAAAAGTGATTTAGCTGATGAGCGTCAAACAAAAGCCTGGGTAAATTATTTTAAGGAACAAGGAATCTCAGCTGTACCAATCGTAGCCCAAGAAGGTAAAGGTATGCAAAATGTGATGTCTGAGGCCAAGTTACTATTAAAAGAAAAATTTGACCGTATGCGTAGTAAAGGCATTAACCCTCGAGCAATACGAGCGATGAGTATAGGCATTCCAAACGTTGGGAAATCAACATTAATTAATCGTTTTATCAAAAGAAATATTGCGAAGACAGGAAATAAACCTGGCGTAACTAAAGGGCAACAATGGTTGAAATTAGGCAAAGAGCTTGAGCTATTAGATACTCCTGGAATTTTATGGCCTAAATTTGAAGACCCAGAAATCGGAAAAAAATTAGCTTTGACAGGTGCAATAAAAGATACCCTTTTACAAATGGATGATATTGCCTTATTTGGATTAGATGTAATGCGAACGTATTACCCAAACCAACTTGCTAAACGTTATAGTTTGACAAAGGAAGAATTGGTTTTAGAGTTGCCAGAGTTATTGATTTTAATTAGTGAGAAGCGTGGCTTTAGAGAAGATTATTCTAGAGCAAGTGAAATGATTGTTTTTGAAATTAGAAGCGGTCGATTGGGGCGCTACACATTAGATCAAGCGCCAGTTACATTGCCAACAGAAGGATTGGAAAATGAGTAATGGAAAAAAAGCAAACAATTAAAGAAATTAAAACCATTTTAGCTAGCATTACGGATGCAAATGATCCTCGTTTAATCGAGTTGAAAAATGATGAACGCAAAGGAACTATTAATGCGATTAAAAGTTGGGAAAAAGCACAAAATAAACTAGTTGCTCTTGAAGTTAAACATCAAGAGATGCTGGCTTATGAGCTAGCTATTTGGCAAGATGGTCGGAATTATATTGCTGGAATTGATGAGGTTGGACGTGGTCCATTAGCAGGTCCAGTTGTGGCGGCAGCTGTTATTTTGCCTCATGATTTTCATGTATTAGAAATCAATGATTCAAAACAGCTTTCAGAAAGTAAACGTGATGAGTTATTTGATAAAATTAAAGACTCAGCTTTAGCCATTGGTATAGGCATAAAAGACGAAGGAATTATTGATCAAGTCAACATTTATGAAGCAACAAAATTAGCAATGATTGAAGCTGTTGAAAATCTAACAATTGATCCAGAACATTTGCTTATTGATGCGATGGTCCTTGATTTACCAATCCCGCAAAGTAAAATTATTAAAGGGGACACGAAAAGTTTATCCATTGCTGCAGCAAGTATTATTGCGAAAGTTACACGTGATCGGATGATGAAAGAATACGCTAAAATGTATCCTGGTTATGGTTTTGAAAAGAATGCGGGATATGGAACAAAAGTTCATTTAGCTGGTTTAGATGCACAAGGTATTACACCTATTCATCGTAAATCTTTTTCACCAGTGAAAGAGCTGGTGTTAGAAACAACTGAATAGCCTGACTAGAAACTGCAAATTGTATTTCTTGCAGTTTTTTTAGTTAGTCCGCCTCACTTTAAAAGTTTTTAGTTCTTTTAGTGGATATTATGACGAGAAGACTAAAATTTGAGGGGTTGGAATAAATGAAAAAAGAAACATTACGAGACCAATTAGTTCACTTTACACTCTGTCAAGGCATCGGTGCTACGGCAAGCATCCAAATGATAGCGGCTTTAATTGATCAACCAACTAGTTCACTGTATGAGTTGAGTCAACTAGTTGGATTATCAGCATCTAAAAGAACCGCTTTTATTACAAGCTATCATAAAATTAATTTTGAAGAAATAAAAAAACTCTATCAAAAAATGCATATCGGTTGGGTAACTATTTTAGATGACGATTATCCAGATTATTTAAAGCATATTTACAATCCGCCAGCAGTTTTATTCTATCAGGGAAATAAAGAGTTATTACGAAAAAAAATGTTGGCTGTTGTTGGAGCACGAAAAAACACTTTATATGGAGTACGAGCTTTAAAACAAATTTTACCTGGTTTGATCGCCTCAGATTTTTTAATTGTCAGTGGTTTAGCTACGGGTATTGACTTCGAAGCCCATAAATTAACACTAGAACTTTCTGGTGAAACAATCGGAGTCGTTGGCACAGGACTTGATTTGTGTTATCCTAAGGAAAATCAGGATTTACAAAAGAAACTCGCTAAAGAACACCTGGTTCTATCAGAATATCCACTTGGTACAAAGCCTTTAAAACAACATTTCCCAATGCGAAATCGGATTATTTCGGGTTTAGCAATTGGGACACTAGTGATAGAAGCTGCTGCAAGAAGTGGAAGTTTGATTACGGCAAATTTAGCTTTAGCAGAAGGGCGAGAAGTTTTTGCTCTACCAGGTAATATTACAAGTAGTTTGTCTGCTGGAACGAATGAATTGATTGCCAAAGGAGCAAAATGTGTGACAAAAACGGAAGATATTTTAGAAGAATTTTATCAGTAAATCGAATTTTTAGTAAGACAAATTCAAATGAATATCGATTGTTTTTTATTTTTTCTTCTATTATATATAATAAACTAATACGTTACTTAGTTGACAAAGTACCTAAAAATAGCATAAGATGAATTACGATTTCAATTTAAAAAAAGAAAACTATTAAAAGCTCAATGAAAGGAGCATTTCTTTGGCCTATAAATATTTAGTCATAGTAGAATCACCAGCTAAAGCAAAGACAATTGAAAAATATCTAGGAAAAAATTATAAGGTTCTAGCAAGTTTAGGACATATTCGTGACTTGCCAAAAAGTAAAATGGGGGTTGATGTAGAAAATAATTATGAACCTCATTACATCTCTATTCGTGGTAAAGGCGATATTATTAAAGACTTGAAAAAGCACGCTAAAAAAGCTGAAAAAGTTTTTCTCGCAGCCGATCCAGATAGGGAGGGGGAAGCCATTGCTTGGCATCTTTCTTTCTTACTCGGTTTAGATATCGAGGATAAAAATCGTGTTGTATTTAATGAAATTACTAAAGAAGCAGTAAAAGGTGCTTTTAAAGAACCACGGTCAATTAACATGGATTTAGTTGATTCACAACAAGCACGCCGAATTTTAGATCGTTTGGTAGGTTATACAATTAGTCCAATTTTATGGAAGAAAGTCAAAAAAGGCTTAAGTGCAGGTCGAGTTCAATCTGTTGCGCTGAAGTTAATCATTGATCGAGAAAATGAAATTACTGCTTTTAAGCCAGAAGAATATTGGACGATTGGTGGTAATTTTAAAAAAGCGGCTAAAAAATTTAAAGCCAATTTTTATGGTATTGATGGCAAGAAAAAAGAATTAAAAAATACGGATGATGTACAAGCAGTTATAAAAAAATTAACGTCCAAAGATTTTGAAGTAACAAATGTGACAAAAAAAGAACGTAAACGTAATCCAGCCGTTCCATTTACAACGAGTAGCTTGCAACAAGAAGCTGCACGTAAATTGAATTTCAGAACGCGGAAGACAATGATGGTTGCTCAACAATTATACGAAGGAATTTCATTAGGCCGTGGTGGTGCAGTTGGTTTAATTACTTATATGAGAACTGATTCAACTAGGATTGCTGACAGTGCGAAGGCTGAAGCGGCAGAATTTATTGTTAAAGAGTACGGAAAAGAGTATTCTGCGACAACCTTTAAGAAAACCAAAAATGCACAGGGCTCTCAAGATGCCCATGAAGCGATTCGTCCTTCAAGTGTTTTACGAACACCCGCTGAAATTGAAAAGTATTTAACGAAAGATCAATTAAAATTATATAAACTCATTTGGTCGAGATTAGTTGCTAGCCAAATGACACCCGCTGTCTTTGATACGATGCGCGTTGATTTGTTACAAAACGGGGTTATGTTTAGAGCCAATGGTCAAAAAATAAAATTCCCAGGATTTACAAAAGTTTATATTGAGGGCAATGATGAAGGTACTGAGGAAAAAGATAATATTTTACCTGATATGGAAAAAGGCGATTTAGTTAAATCAGTAGATATTGAGCCAAAACAACATTTTACTCAACCCCCTGCTCGATTTACAGAAGCTACCTTAATTCGTTCCCTAGAAGAAAATGGTGTTGGACGCCCATCAACATATGCTCCAACATTAGAAACAATTCAAAGACGTTACTATGTGAAGTTACAAAGTAAACGATTTGAACCAACAGAACTTGGCGGGATCGTGAATACAATTATTGTTGAATTCTTCCCTCAAATTGTTGATATTCATTTTACAGCAGATATGGAACAACAACTCGATTTTGTTGAAGAAGGAAAAGAAAACTGGGTTGGAGTTATCGACCGATTCTATAAACCTTTTGAAATAGAAGTTGCTAAAGCTGAAGAAGGTATTGAAAAAATTCAAATCAAAGATGAACCCGCTGGATTTGATTGTGATTTATGTGGCCATCCAATGGTGATTAAGTTAGGACGTTATGGAAAATTTTATGCATGTAGTAACTTCCCAGAGTGTCGTAATACTAAAGCTATTGTGAAAGAAATCGGTGTTACTTGTCCAGTCTGTAAAGAAGGACAAGTTATTGAACGTAAATCTAAAAAGAATCGAATCTTTTATGGCTGTGATAAATACCCTGAATGTGAGTTTGTTTCATGGGATAAACCAGTTGGAAGAGATTGTCCTAAGTGTCAACATTATTTAGTTGAGAAGAAACTTAAGGGCGGTAAACAAGTCGTATGTAGTGACTGTGATTATAAAGAAGCAGTTCAGAAATAATTATCAAGACATCCTTAGAAGCTAGAGGAAACTCTGCTCCTAAGGGTGTTTTTATAGTTTTATTCATTTTTTAGTTGAAAAGAGTTAAAATTTTTATTAAGCTGTCAACTTTACAGAATTTCCGATTTAACTTTTATGCAAAAAAGTGTATAATTGTATAAGTAGAAAACGCTATCTAAATGAATAGTTAGGGTTAACTTTTAAAAAAAGATAAATGGTGTCTAGTTTTGGAAAGAAGGGATAGTATAAATGAATAATGCACAATTTATTAATGTGATTGGAGCAGGATTAGCAGGAAGTGAAGCTGCTTTTCAAATTGCAGAAAGAGGCGTGAAGGTCCACTTATATGAAATGCGGCCAGTAAAAAATACTGAAGCACATCACAGCCCTAATTTTGCAGAGCTAGTCTGTACCAATTCGTTAAGAGCCAATCAACTAACCAATGCTGCAGGCTTATTGAAAGAAGAAATGCGCCAATTCAATTCATTAATTATCGCAGCAGCTGATGCTACTGCGATTCCAGCAGGTGGGGCTTTAGCTGTGGATCGAGATACATTTTCAAAAAAAGTAACGGATTGTTTGAAAAACCATCCTAATATTACGGTTTATTCGGAAGAAGTCACGACCTTACCAGAAGGTCCCACTATCATTGCAACAGGTCCTTTAACTTCAGAGGCGTTAGCCAAGGAAATTTCTGCATTTACTGAATCTGAGGGACTTTATTTTTATGATGCAGCAGCTCCAATTGTAGATAAAAACACCATCGATATGGATAAAGTCTATTTAAAATCACGCTATGATAAAGGTGAGGCAGCATACCTTAACTGCCCAATGACAGAAACAGAATTTAATCGGTTTTATGATGCTTTGGTGGAAGCTGAAGTTGCTCCTTTGAAATCTTTTGAAAAAGAAAAGTTTTTTGAAGGATGCATGCCTGTAGAAGTAATGGCTCAAAGAGGTCGGAAAACATTATTATTTGGTCCAATGAAACCTGTCGGGTTGGAAGATCCTAAAACAGGACGCAGGCCTTATGCCGTGGTCCAACTGCGCCAAGATGATGCTGCAGGGTCGTTATATAATTTAGTTGGTTTCCAAACTCATTTAAAATGGGGGGAACAAAAACGGATTTTACAAATGATTCCAGGTTTAGAACAAGCTGAAATCGTACGCTACGGTGTGATGCATCGCAATACTTTTATGAAATCGCCTGATTTATTAAAACAGACTTATCAATCTAAAAAACGTTCAGATTTATTCTTTGCAGGTCAAATGACAGGTGTAGAAGGCTATGTTGAGAGTGCCGCAAGTGGATTATTGGCTGGTATCAATGCAGCTAAGTTAATCAAAGGTGAGGAATTACTTGTTTTACCAACTGAAACAACGATGGGAAGTATGGCTCATTACATTACTCATGCCGATGCACGTTATTTTCAACCAATGAATGCCAATTTTGGTTTATTTCCACCTTTACCCGAAAGAATTCGCGATAAAAACCTACGAAATACAGCGTATGCAGAACGTTCATTAGAAATAGTTGCAAATTTAAAGAAAATTCGCTCAATTCAGTAATCTATTGATTGTATTCTCTTTGTTGATATGATAAAGTAATTTTGTCTATGAATAGGGGGGATTTTTTTGAAAGAAGATCAGTGGAAAAAAACTTTTTTACAGTATTTAATCATTGAGCGCCACTATTCTGAATTAACTAGAAAAGCCTATGATGAAGATATCTCTGATTTTCATGATTTTTTGGCTGAAACCGGAGAGGCTTCTTTTTTGGCTGTTGAGTTAGCTGATGTTCGCATCTATTTAGGTGTTTTAAACGAAAAACAATACAGCCGTAATACCGTTTCCCGAAAAATATCGAGTTTACGTGCTTTTTATCAATTTCTTTTAAAAAATGAAGTCGTTGAAGAAAATCCTTTTTCGTATATTCACTTAAAGAAAAAATCCTTACGTTTGCCACGTTTTTTTTACGAAAAAGAAATGGAAAGTTTGTTTGAGGCTGTTAAAGGAGACGAACCACTGGATTTTCGGAACGAAGCACTTCTTGAAGTATTGTACGGAACAGGAATTCGAGTCAGTGAATGCTGTGGCATTTGCTTAAAGGATATTGATTTTGAATTAGGAATATTGTTAGTACACGGGAAAGGGAATAAAGAACGTTACGTTCCTTTTGGTCATTATGCAGAAGAGGCGATTCGAACTTATCTAAAGCTTGGCCGAGAGGTTTTAATGACAAAATATGGAAAACAGCATGACTATTTATTTATTAATCATCATGGAGATGGTATTACAGCAACAGGTGTGGAATATGTTCTCAATCAAGTCATTAAAAAAAGTAGTCTGACTTCTGAAATCCACCCACATATGCTGCGGCATACATTTGCAACACATTTGTTGAATAATGGAGCAGATATGCGGACAGTCCAAGAGTTGTTAGGTCATGCAAGTTTATCTTCAACTCAAATATATGCACATGTTACAAAAGAACATTTACAAAAAGATTACCGAGCTTTTCATCCACGAGCATAAGGTGAAAACTTGAAGTTCGAGTTAAAAGGGTTTAGCACGGTTTTTATGAGCCAGACCTTCGGAAAAAAGATGAAATTTCGAGGTGGCAAAAAACGCCACATCAAATTTTCCTATTTTTCTGCCAGGTCTAATCGGCTCAACAAGCTTTTTATCCAGGCTAGCTCTTATGAGTCAACTCCTCGAGAAAAAGATAAAAATTCGAGATGGCAAAAATCGCCATATCAATTTTTCCTATTTTCTTGCCGGAGCTAATCGACTCAACAAGCTTTTTATATAAGGAGGAAATACAATGACAACTTTTCATGCAACAACGATATTTGCAATTAAGCACAACGGTAAATCAGCAATGGCTGGTGATGGCCAAGTGACAATGGGTGAATCTGTTATTATGAAAGGCACTGCTAGAAAGGTTCGCCGTATTTATAATGGCGAAGTTTTAGTTGGATTTGCTGGAAGTGTAGCGGATGCTTTTACCTTGGAAGAGAAATTTGAAGGTAAGTTAAATGAATATAAAGGAAATTTAAAACGTGCTGCAGTTGAATTGGCTCAAGAGTGGCGCACGGATCGGGCTATGCAAAAGTTAGAAGCTCTATTAATTGTTATGAATAAAGATGAAATGTTAATGGTCAGTGGTGGCGGTGAGGTCATTGAACCGGATGATGGTATTTTAGCTATCGGTTCTGGCGGAAATTACGCTTTATCTGCTGGTAGAGCATTGAAAAAACACGGCAAACATCTTTCTGCTCAAGAAATTGCGCAGGAAAGTTTAACGGTTGCTGCGGATATCTGTGTCTTTACAAATCATAATATTGTTGTTGAAGAATTATAAGAAGGGTGTGCTGAATTTATGATGAATACAAATATGCAAATGACTCCAAAAGAAATAGTTGCTGAATTGGATAAATACATTATTGGGCAACATCAAGCTAAAAAATCAGTCGCAGTTGCGCTACGTAATCGTTACCGTCGAATGCAATTGGATGAAGAAATGCAACGAGAAGTAACACCTAAAAATATGTTGATGATTGGGCCAACTGGTGTTGGTAAAACTGAAATTGCTCGTCGTTTGGCGCAATTAGTTCAAGCCCCTTTTGTAAAAGTTGAGGCTACTAAATTTACTGAAGTTGGGTATGTTGGTCGCGATGTAGAGTCAATGGTACGAGATTTAGTTGAAAATGCAATTAAAATTGTTGAAAAACAACAATATTCAAATGTATATACTAAAGCTGAGAACAAAGCTGTCGAACGTTTGGCTAAATTGTTAGTTCCTGGTATTAAAAAGGAGAAGAAAAAAGCTGAATCAACCAATCCTTTTGAAAGCATGATGAATAATATGGGAATGAATATGAACCAAATGGCAGAGGAGCCTGAAGAGGAAGTCACTGAACAGATTTCAACCAATCGCAAGGTTATTGCGCAACAAATTCGTGATGGATTGCTAGACCAACGTGAATTGACTGTAGAGGTTGAGGAACGTAAGAAAACAGTTAACTCACCAATGAATGCTGGTTTAGAGCAGATGGGTATTGATTTAAACGATACTTTAGGTGCTTTAACACCAAAACGTAAAGTAAAGCGGACAGTAACGGTGAAAGAAGCTTTGGAATTGTTTATTCAAGAAGAATCATCTAAGTTAGTAAATCCAGAAGATATTCATTCAGAAGCGATTCGATTAGCTCAAAATACTGGGATTATTTTTATTGATGAGATTGATAAGATTACATCTAAAGCTGGGCAAAGTGGTGAAGTTTCTCGTGAAGGTGTACAACGTGATATTTTACCTATTGTTGAAGGCTCACAAGTTAGTACAAAATATGGCACGATTCAAACAGATCATATCTTATTCGTAGCTTCTGGTGCGTTCCATGTTTCGAAACCAAGCGATTTAATTCCAGAATTACAAGGACGTTTTCCAATCCGAGTGGAACTTGATGATTTAGATGCTAGTGATTTTGTTAAAATTTTAACTGAACCAAATAATGCGTTGGTTAAACAATATGTGGCGATGCTGGGTACTGAGAATATCAACGTGACCTTTACTTTTGAAGCAATCGAACGTTTAGCTGAAATTGCCTATCAAGTGAACCATGAAACAGATAATATCGGTGCTAGACGCTTGCACACGATTCTTGAAAAATTATTAGAAGATTTATTATTTGAAGCACCAGATATGCACATGGGGGATATTACCATTACAGAAAGCTATGTAAATGATAAAATAGAACATATTGTTGCAGATAAAGATTTAAGTCGTTACATTTTATAAGTTGATTGATGGAGGAATGAAAATGAACGAATTACTTTTGAAAATGCGTCAAATTAACAGCATGCTACAACAAGAAGGTGGCATTGATTCAGCTAAAGTCGCTAAATCTGGCTCCTTACCTTTTAACAGCATGGTGGAGATTTTAGGCAATTCATTAGATGCTAATACCTACTTGATTAGTGAAAAAGGTCGGTTATTAGGTTTTAATGAAAAGCATGAGATTAATAATGAACGTGTGAAACAAATGTTGCAAGATAAGAAATTTCCACAAGACTATACAACAAGTATGTTAAGCATTACTGAAACCAAGGCGAATATTGGGATTGAAAGTGATTATACGGCTTTTCCAATTGAGAATCGTGATTTAGTTGCGGATGGTTTAACAACTTTAGTGCCAATTTATGCTGCTGGAGAGCGATTAGGTACGATTATATTAGCTCGAATATCACGTGAATTTACAGATAGTGATTTAATTTTAGCTGAATATAGTGCGACAATTGTGGGAATGGAAATCCTTAATCAAAAATCGAATCAAATTGAGGAAGAAACAAGAAGCTTAGCAATTGTTCAGATGGCAATCAAAACATTGTCTTATAGCGAATTAAAAGCTGTTAAAGCTATTTTTGAAGAGTTAGATGGAACGGAAGGGCGTTTAGTTGCTTCCACAATTGCTGATAAGATTGGTATTACTCGTTCAGTTATTGTTAATGCATTAAGAAAGTTAGAATCAGGTGGGATTATCGATTCTCGTTCATTGGGTATGAAGGGAACTTACATCCGAGTCAATAACTCTAAATTTATTCAAGAATTAGCTAAAGAACAAATTTATTAAGAGGTTACCCGTAAAAAGTTATCTTGTCTTTAAACCAAGATAACTTTTTATTCTATCAAGATAATTCCAAAACCTGTCATGTTTAATTACTCATTTTGTGCTATAATCAATTTTAATTGTATGAACTTAATGACTATTTTGCGACTAGAAAGTACATGTACCTATGAAAAAGGAGGCAAAAAAATGACGATTCAACTAGAAAATGAACGAATTAGTGTCACTATTTTAACTAAAGGTGCTGAATTAGCTAGCATTAAAAATAAAGAGACAGGAATTGAATATTTATGGCAAGCGGATCCAACCTATTGGGGACGACATGCACCGGTTTTATTCCCTGTTGTCGGTCGTTTAAAGGAAGATAGCTATCAAGTTGATGGGAAAAGCTATCCAATGAATCAGCATGGTTTTGCACGTGATGGGGACTTCGAAATAGTTGAACAAGATGATTCATCTGTAACATTAGAGTTAGGTGCAACAACTGAAACAAAACGTGTTTATCCTTTTGACTTTAAGTTAAAGATTCAGCATCGCCTAGTGGGAGAAACAGTTACAACTCACTATACGGTTGAAAATCCAAGCTCGACTGAAAAACTTTATTTTTCAATTGGTGCTCATCCAGGCTTTAATATCCCTTTGACAAAAGAGACGGTGTTTGAAGATTATTTCTTGAGTTTTTCACCTAGAAAAACAAGAACAACCATTCCTTTGACAGGGGCTTATCTAAATACGCCAGCTAAAACATTAGCTCAAACAAATACGGATATTGCACTTAGTCGTCATTTATTTGATAATGATGCCTTGATATATGAAGTAAAAGGCGAAAATATTTTTACAATTAAGTCTGAAAAAACACCTCATAGTGTGTCTGTTAAATTTACTGACTTCCCGTATGTTGGTGTGTGGTCACCACCCAAAACGGATGCGCCTTTTGTATGTATTGAACCCTGGTTTGGAATTGCAGATACATTTGATGCCAACGGAAATCTAAAAGAAAAATTAGGTATTCAAAGCTTAGAACCGACTCAACAGTTTGATGCCGAATTTGATATTACCGTTAGTTAGACAAACGATTCGACTAAAAAAGCCTTCTATCAACGTAAAAAATTGTTGATAAAAGGTTTTTTATTCATTATTATTCAGTTTTTTTACTTTTTTTGTAGCCCAGTCCAAAGGGGACTTTGTTTTCAGTTCCATCTAAGATTCTAGTAATATTGCCACGATGCCTTAAAATGATAAAGACCATCAAGATTGAAGCGATGGTGGTTAAGATTGGATCATGATAATACCAACTAGCAGGTGCAATAATCAAAACCGCAATAATGCTAGCTAAGCTAACCATTCTAGTCACGTAGATTAGCGTGATAAAGAGTAAGGCACAAAAAACGAAAAATTGAGGATTATAGGCTAATAATGCCCCAGCACTTGTAGCAACAGCTTTTCCACCCTTGAATTGAGCAAAGATAGGATATGTGTGTCCAACAATGGCTCCTAAGCCAATGATTAAAGGATTGACATCACTGTGGAAAAAGAAAGGTAAACTTGCTGCTAAGGTTCCTTTTAAAATATCCATTAGTAACACAGCTGTTCCTGCTTTTTTTCCTAAAACTCGGTACGTATTTGTTGTTCCAGAGTTCCCACTACCAAAGTTGCGAATATCTTTGTGATAGAAAATTTTTCCAATCCAAACACCTGAAGGAATCGAGCCTAATAAGTAGGCGATGACTAACATAATACAGATTTCAAGCAAATTAACTCGCTCCTTAAATAAAAAATTGCGTTCCGCCATATTTTAGCATTTTACATGGGTATTGGCTAGCTATTTATACGATTTAAATAGAAAAAAGGAATGAATTTAGAATGGCGAAGAGTATGTTAATGATTCATAAATAAAAAAATAAATAAGAATCTAAGTACAAAACAGTCATTTTTACTTAAATTTAGCTGAAAATGTGAAAGAATGTTAGTTTTTTCAATTAAAATAAAGGATTTGACTTTTCATTATCAAAAAGATAGAGTATCATTGTATAGATGCGCTAACTATTAGCGCTAGTTTCTATCGTCTAAGGAGTTTTGAAGATGCCGAAAAAAATAAATATGGAATATAACGATGAAGCCATCCAAGTTCTTGAAGGACTTGAGGCCGTTAGAAAACGTCCAGGAATGTACATTGGATCAACTGATAGCCGTGGGTTACATCACTTAGTTTATGAAATTGTTGATAATTCAGTTGATGAGGCTTTATCAGGTTATGGTACAGAAATTACTGTTACGCTACACAAAGATACTAGCGTCAGTGTGAAAGATAATGGTCGTGGTATGCCCGTTGGTATGCATGCGTCTGGAATTCCCACTGCTCAAGTTATTTTTACTGTCCTGCATGCTGGGGGTAAATTTGGTCAAGGTGGCTATAAAACCTCAGGAGGCTTACACGGGGTTGGAGCAAGTGTTGTAAATGCTCTTTCTGAATGGCTAGTTGTTACAATTGTGAGAGATGGTGTCGTTTATGAACAACGCTTTAAAAATGGCGGAATTCCAGTTGACACACTGAAAAAAATTCGAAATACAAAAGAAAAAAATGGAACAACTGTGCATTTCAAGCCAGATACAACTATTTTTTCGACCGTCAACTATTCGTATGATATTTTATCTGAACGTTTAAGAGAATCTGCTTTTCTCTTAAAAGGACTAAAGATTGAATTAATTGATGAACGTACAGAAAAAAGTGAGATTTTTCATTATGAAGAAGGAATTAAAGAATTTGTTGAGTATTTAAATGAAGAAAAAGATCATTTAAATCCTGTTGCCTATTTTTCTGGTGAAAACAATCAAATTGAAATTGAATTTGCTTTTCAATACAACGATGGATATTCAGAGAATATTTTATCATTTGTTAATAATGTCCGGACTAAAGATGGTGGAACACACGAATCTGGGATGAAAACATCATTAACAAAAGCTTTCAATGAATATGCGCGTAAAGTCAATTTGTTAAAAGAAAAAGATAAGAATCTTGAAGGTAGTGATTTCCGTGAAGGACTTGCGGCAATTATTTCAGTACGTATCCCCGAAGATTTACTTCAATTCGAAGGACAAACCAAAGGGAAATTAGGTACACCACAAGCACGTGCTGCAGTTGATGCTGTTGTAGGGGAGCAACTTGGTTTCTATTTAATTGAAAATGGAGAAACTAGCCAAATGTTGGTTCGTAAAGCTTTAAAAGCGCGTGAAGCTAGAGACGCTGCTCGTAAAGCACGTGAAGAAAGCCGAAATGGCAAGAAGCGCAAGAAAAACGAATCTTTACTATCTGGTAAACTAACTCCGGCTCAAAGTCGTAATCCTAAACGGAATGAGATTTATTTAGTCGAAGGAGATTCCGCTGGTGGTTCTGCTAAACAAGGACGCGATCGGAAATTCCAAGCTATTTTGCCATTACGTGGGAAAGTAATTAATACTGAAAAAGCTAAACTACAAGATATTTTAAAAAATGAAGAGATCAATACAATGATTTATACTATCGGTGCAGGTGTTGGTGCTGAATTCGATTTAGCTGACTGTAATTACGATAAAGTTATTATCATGACCGATGCCGATACAGATGGAGCACATATTCAAGTTCTGTTGCTGACTTTCTTCTACCGTTATATGAAACCTCTTATTGAAGCAGGGAAAGTTTATATTGCTTTGCCGCCTTTATATAAAATTTCAAAAGGCATTGGCAAAAAAGAAGTAATTGAATATGCTTGGACAGATGACGAGCTAGAAGCGAAAACAAAAAAAGTTGGAAAAGGCTACATTTTACAGCGTTATAAAGGTCTTGGGGAAATGAACGCCGATCAACTATGGGAAACGACAATGGATCCTGAAACAAGAACGTTGATTCGAGTGCGAATTGATGATGCTGCACAAGCAGAGCGTCGTGTTTCTACCTTGATGGGGGATAAAGTTGAACCTCGTCGTAAATGGATTGAATCCCATGTTGAGTTCTCGTTAGAAGACGGTGGTAGTATTTTAGAAAATAGCCAAATGATGGAAGCGAGCAATGAACAAGTAGCGTTATTTGAAACAGAAGGAAGTGTTGAAGATGGAAATTAGATCTGATATTCAGGAACTGACCCTTGAAGAAGTAATGGGTGATCGTTTTGGACGATACTCTAAATATATTATTCAAGAGCGGGCACTTCCAGATATTCGTGACGGTTTAAAACCTGTTCAACGCCGTATTTTATATGCGATGAATGTTGAGGGAAACACATCAGAAAAAGGCTTTAGAAAATCAGCCAAAACAGTCGGAAACGTAATTGGTAACTATCATCCTCATGGAGACTCAAGTGTCTATGAAGCTATGGTACGGATTAGTCAAGATTGGAAATTACGTGAAGTTCTAGTGGAAATGCATGGAAACAATGGGAGTATGGATGGAGATCCACCTGCTGCAATGCGTTATACAGAAGCACGTTTATCAAAAATTTCAGCTGAATTACTACGTGATATTGAAAAAGAAACGGTTGATTTCGTATTAAACTTTGATGATACAGACAAAGAGCCAACTGTATTACCTGCAAAATTCCCTAATTTACTTGTAAATGGGGCAACAGGGATCTCAGCTGGTTATGCAACAGATATTCCCCCACATAATCTAAGTGAGGTAATTGATGCGACAATTCATTTAATTGATAATCCTGAAGCTACGGTTGAAGAATTGATGCACCACTTGAAAGGACCGGATTTCCCAACTGGTGGTATTTTGCAAGGAATCGATGGCATTCGCCAAGCCTATAAAACAGGTAAAGGCAAAGTTATCGTTCGCTCTAAAACACACATTGAAGATTTACGTGGTGGAAAACAACAAATAGTGATTACTGAAATTCCTTTTGAAGTGAACAAATCAGTGATGGTTAAGCGTATGGATGAAATTCGTCTAAACAAAAAAATTGATGGAATCGCTGAAGTTCGTGATGAATCTGATCGAACAGGTTTACAAATTGTTGTTGAATTGAAAAAAGACGCAAATGCTGAAGGTATCTTAACGTATTTGTTAAAAAATACAGACTTACAAGTTTCGTATAACTTTAATATGGTTGCGATTGATAAAAAACGCCCTGAACAAGTCGGTATTGTGCGAATGTTATCTGCATATATTGAACATCAGCGTGAGGTTATTACTCGTCGGACTAACTTTAATTTATTTAAAGCAGAGTCGAGACAACATATTGTTGAAGGTTTAATTAAAGCTTTGTCGATTTTAGATAAAGTGATTGCGGCTATCAGAAGTAGTAAAGATAAGAAAAATGCGAAAGAAAATTTAATTAAAGAGTTTGCTTTTACAGAACCTCAAGCAGAAGCCATTGTTTCTTTACAACTATATCGTTTAACTAATACGGATATTACTGCGTTGGAAAAAGAAGCCAAAGAATTGGCAGCCAGCATTTCTTCTTATCGTAAAATTTTAGATAGTCCAAAAGAAATGGCGCGTGTCTTGAAAAATGAATTGAAGGAGATTCAAGAAAAATTCAGAACTCCTCGTAGAACCATTATTCAAGATGCAATAGAAGAGCTTAAAATCGACACTGAGGTTCTTGTTTCACAAGAAGAAGTAATTGTGTCAGTGACGCGTGAAGGCTACTTAAAACGCAGTAGTTTGCGTTCTTATAGTGCTTCTAAACCAGAAGAGATTGGATTGAAAGACGGAGACTTACCAATTTTTGTTAAACAGATGAACACATTAAATCATCTATTAATGTTTACAAGCAATGGTAACTTAATTTATCGTCCTGTTCATGAAATTGCAGACTTACGATGGAAAGATATTGGCGAGCATATTTCCCAAACTATCGGATTAGCGATGGATGAAACAATTGTTAAAACAATTGGCTTAGTTGATTATTTACCAGAGGCGACCTTTACCTTTATTACGAAAGCCGGCATGATTAAGCAAACGGCAGTTGCCGATTTTGTTGCTGGTCGTGGATATAAGACGAGAGCAACCGTTGCGATGAAGTTGAAGCAAGAAGATGATCATCTGATTGAAGTTGTTTATTCTGAAAATCCTGCTAATAAAGATGTCTTTTTAGTAACGAATCGTGGATTTGGTTTACGTTATCCGTTATCGGAAGTCCCAGTAGTAGGCACTAAAGCTGCCGGTGTCAAAGCGATTAACCTGAAAGAGCATGATTATGTTGTCAATGGCATTTTAATGGCTACAGACTCGACAAGAACAAACGTTGTGATGTTAACTCAACGTGGTGCTGTTAAGAAGATGAACGTAAGTGAGTTTGATATTTTAGGACGTGCTAAACGTGGATTACTTGTCTTGAGAGAATTGAAAAAAAATCCGCACCGTATGATTTTCATGCAGGCAGTGGAGAAAGATACAACCATTAACGTTGTCACCACTAAAGGCAAAGAATTTATTGTGAATACAGATAGCTATCAAGTTAGTGATCGTTATTCAAATGGTTCCTTTATTTTAGACGAAACAACAGATGGCGAGCCACAAGATTGTCAAATCATTTTACCTTATCCTGTAATTGTAAAGGATAATGGGAAAAATTAATTTTTAAAGTTTAGAAACAGGAATGACTGTTTCTAAACTTTTTTTGTTTGCAATTAACACTAATAGGCGACAGTTTTCTAACGAATCAAGTTCAATGTTGAACTTGATTCGTGATTCTGTATTACTTTTTGTGCAATTTTTCATGCTTAAACTAATCTATTGTAGTACAGTTTAATCGTTTTTAATATAACAGAAAAGCTGTTATTAGAAAAAAATATCCGTTCTACTTCTAAGTTGGATAATAATTTCACATACTTATTATACTTATTTATCAACGTTTGTACCGTTTTTTCGTTATTAAAACAAAAGATTGTACGAAAAATTCGTAAAAAATCCTTGTTTTATTTTTATGACGTGTTATACTATGTTTGTAAGAGCTGTTACATTAAATTAAAAGTTCAATTAAAAACAAAAAAACAGTTATCGGGAGGCTCATTTTATTATGAAACAATGGAATGGATTCAAAGGCGAAAAATGGAGAACATCGGTTAACACAAGAGATTTTATCCAAGCAAACTACACAGAATACACAGGTGACGATTCATTTTTAGAACCTATTGCACCAAGTACAGATAAATTATGGACTAAACTACAAGAATTATTTGACGTTCAACATGAAAAAAATGGCGTTTATGATATGGATAACAATATTCCTGCAACAATCACTTCTCATAAACCAGGCTATTTAATTAAAGAAGAAGAAACTATTGTTGGTTTGCAAACAGACGTTCCATTGAAACAAGCTTTCATGCCATTTGGCGGAATTAACATGGCAAACAATGCATTGACAGCAAATGGTTTTGAAGTAGATGACGAAATGACAAGCATCTTTACGGACTGGCGTAAAACACATAACCAAGGTGTTTTTGATGCTTATACTCCTGAAATGCGTGCAGCTCGTAAAAATAAAATCATTACAGGTTTACCAGATGCTTATGGTCGTGGCCGTATCATTGGTGATTATCGTCGTATTGCTTTATACGGTGTTGATTTCTTAATGAAACAAAAAGCGAAAGACCATGCAAACACTGGGAATAAAGTCATGACTGATGACGTTATTCGTTTACGTGAAGAAATTTCTGAACAATATAGAGCTTTAGGTCAAATTAAAGAAATGGCTGCTTCATACGGTTTTGATATTTCTCAACCAGCAGAAACAGCTAAAGAAGCAATCCAATGGTTATACTTTGGTTATCTAGCAGCAATCAAATCACAAAATGGAGCAGCTATGTCAATTGGTCGTATCTCTGCTTTCTTAGATATCTATATCCAACGTGATTTAGAAGCTGGCTTGATTACTGAATTTGATGCTCAAGAAATGATTGATCATTTAATTATGAAATTACGCATGGTTAAATTTGCACGTACGCCAGACTATAATCAATTATTCTCTGGTTACCCAATTTGGGCAACTTTATCAATTGCTGGTATGGGATTAGATGGTCGTTCATTAGTAACTAAAAATGATTTCCGTATTCTGCATACACTAACAAATATGGGACCTTCTCCAGAGCCAAACTTAACTGTTTTATATTCTTCTAAAGAACCAACTGGTTTCAGAACATTTGCTGCTAAAATTGCGAAAGAAAGTTCTTCTATCCAGTTTGAAAATGATGATTTATTACGCGCTAATTGGGGATCTGATGACTGTGCAATTGCTTGTTGTGTATCTGCAACTGTAGTTGGTAAAGACATGCAATTCTTTGGTGCTCGTGCGAACTTAGCTAAAGCCGTTCTTTATGCAATCAACGGTGGTGTTGATGAAATGACTAAAGCACAAGTTGGTCCTAAATTCAGACCAATGACTGGTGATACACTAGATTACAAGGAATTTATTTCACGCTACAAAGATATCATGGATTGGTTAGCAGAATTGTATGTAAATACATTAAATGTAATCCACTACATGCATGATAAATATGCTTATGAAGCACCACAATTAGCTTTGATGGACAGTGACTTGAAACGTACTTTTGCAACTGGTATTGCAGGTATTTCTCATGCTGCTGATAGCTTGATGGCAATTAAACACGGGAATGTAGAAGTTATTCGTGACGAAAATGGTTTAGCAATTGATTACAAACCAACTAATGAGTTCCCAACTTACGGAAACGATCAAGAAGAAGCAGATGAAACAGCAAACTGGATTCTTGATTACTTTATGACACAAATTAAACGTCAACACACATACCGTAATTCAACACCAACAACATCTCTATTGACAATTACGTCAAACGTTGTTTATGGTAAAGCTACTGGTAATACACCAGATGGTCGTCGTGCAGGTAAACCTTTAGCACCAGGAGCAAACCCAAGTTATCAAGATGGCGCGTTCTTAGGTGAAAAGAATGGATTATTAGCTTCACTTAATTCAACTGCTCGCTTAAACTACGGTTGTGCATTAGATGGAATTTCAAATACTCAAACAATCAATCCTACTGGTTTAGGTAAAGATGAAGAAACAAGAATTGATAACTTAAGAAACGTGATGGACGGTTACTTTGATAATAGTGGGTACCACTTAAACGTCAACGTCTTTACAAATGAGTTATTGCTTGATGCTCAAGCACATCCAGAAAAATATCCTAACTTAACAATTCGTGTATCTGGTTACGCAGTTAAATTCCGTGACTTGACACCTGAACAACAAGCAGATGTTATTGCTAGAACTTCACATGATCGTTTATAATTAAAAAATTAGATAAGAGAGGTGGCTCCGGTCATCTCTTTTTATTCAAAGAAATGAGGAGCAATTATGTCACAACCTGTAATCGGTACAATTCACTCAACTGAAAATTTTGGCACGGTAGATGGACCAGGAGTTCGTTTTATCGTCTTTACACAAGGATGCCGGATGCGTTGTCAATTTTGTCACAATCCAGATACTTGGAAAATCGGTGGCGGAAAAGAACGTTCAACAGATGATATACTAGCAGAAGCCTTACGTTATAAAACGTATTGGGGTAAAGATGGTGGTATAACAGTCAGTGGTGGAGAACCTTTATTGCAAATGGAGTTTTTAATTGATTTATTTAAAAAGGCCAAAGCAGCAGGTGTGCATACAACCCTTGATTCTTGTGGCAAACCATTTACACGTGAAGAACCTTTCTTTAGTCAATTTGAAGAATTGATGAAATATACAGATTTGATTCTATTTGATATTAAGCATATTGATGATGAACAACATAAAGTTTTAACTAGTTTAGGTAATTCTAATATTCTAGAAATGGCTAAGTATTTATCTGAAATCAATCAACCTGTTTGGATTAGACACGTTCTAGTCCCACAGAGAACCGATTATGATGAGTATTTAATTCGCCTATCTGATTTCATTAAAACACTGAATAATGTTAAGAAAGTTGAAGTATTGCCTTACCATACAATGGGATTATATAAGTATCAAGAAATGGGTATTCCTTATCCTTTAGAGGGAATTGAAACGCCATCGACTGAACGTGTAAATAATGCGAAAAAAATCCTACAAACAGCTGACTATACAGGATATTTAAATTAGTATATAAGAAAAAATTAATGAAGAGAGCAACTTTTTGTTGCTCTTTTTCTGTTTATTGATTATCATAGTATTAGTGGAATTTTATTATAAAAAGGAGTCAATTGTATGAAAACAAAGTCAGACAATATTTTTTCATCTAAAACGTTAAATTATTTTTTACAGTTAGCTGATACAATGAATTATACACAAGCGGCTCAATTGTTAGGGATTACGCAACCAGCATTAACTCAACAAATAAAAAAATTAGAACGAATTGCTGGTGCGCCTTTATTTTATTCTGTTGGAAAAAAATTACATTTATCTGATGCAGGTAAAACAATGTTACGTACGACTCATGAAGTCTATGACATTTTAAATGCTGCCACAGATGAAATTCAACAAACAACCAGTGCAACTATTGGAAAAATCAGAATTGGCTTATTATCTTCAATTGAAGATAAAGTATTTACTGATTTTATTATTAATTATTTTAACAAATTTCCTGACGTTGAAATTGCATTAATGATGTTGCCACGCAATGAAATTTGGGAAAAATTAGAGAATAACAAAATTGATTTAGCGATTATGTACTTACCAGATGAAAGTATCAAAAATTGGAAACCTTATAAATCTAAAAAAATTATGGATGAAGAAATTTTATTTTTACACCATGATGAAAATTTAGATAAAAAGAAAAAAATTAAAATGAAAGATACAACTGGTAAACGTTGGGTGACCTATCCAGATAGTTATTATATCAATGAAGTATTGAAAGAAAGTTTTAAAAATCAAATGGCAGACTTACCGGTCGTAGCTGGAAACTATACGACTCCAGCACAATTATATAAATTTAGTAACGCAACTGAGTGTTATACGGCGTTACCAAATTCATTTATCAAGGCCCATGAAAAAGAAGCTGAGCTAAAAGCCATTCCTTTTGAGCCAGCAATTAAATTTACAATGTCATTTGTTTTCCGAAGCGACAAAGATCAAATTCCACGCATCGCTAACTTCTTACAGTCATTTGATGCTTATATGAGTGAGTCAGATTATATTTCCCGCTTAAAATCATAAAATTTAAATTTTGAAGGAGTTTTTTTAATGAGTAAAGTATTAATTTTTGGACATTTAAACCCGGATACAGATGCGATCACTTCAGCTATTTCTTTTGCGTATTTACAAAAACAATTAGGAGTAGATGCAGAAGCTGTTTCATTAGGTGAAATCAGTGAAGAAACAGCATTTGCTCTGGATTATTTTAATGTACCTGCACCAAGAATTGTCGAAACAGTTGCGAATGAAACTAAGCAAGTTATGTTAGTTGATCATAATGAGTTCCAACAAAGTGTGGCAGATATTCGTGAAGTTGAAGTTTTAGCTGTTGTAGATCACCACAGAATCGCTAATTTTGAAACAGCAAATCCTTTATATTACCGTGCTGAACCTGTTGGTTGTACAAATACAATTATTTTGAAATTGTACAAAGAACATGGCATCGAGATTCCTAAAGAAATTGCTGGATTAATGGCATCTGCTATCGTTTCAGACAGTTTATTATTTAAATCACCTACTTGTACGGAAGAGGATGTAAAAGCCGCTAAAGAGCTTGCTATCATGAGTGAAATTGATTTAGCCGTATATGGTTTAGATTTATTGAAAGCTGGTACAAATTTAGCAGATAAAACGCCTGAACAGTTATTAAATATGGATGCTAAAAGTTTCCCAATGGGAGCTAAAAATGTCCGTGTTGCTCAAGTCAACACAGTAGCTATTGAGGATGTCTTTAACAAACAAGCTGCAATTGAAGCAACTATGCTTAAAGAGATGGCAGAAAATAACTTTGATTTATTTATTTTAGTTGTAACAAATATTTTAGATAGTGATTCCGTTATTTTAGCTTTAGGGAATCCAATCACTGCTGTTGAAGAAGCTTTCAACGTAACATTGACAGATAATAAAGCACTACTAAAAGGGGTTGTTTCACGTAAGAAACAAGTCGTTCCTCAATTAACAGAAGCTTTAAGCTAAACAACTTTAAAGATAAAATCATCTGGGATTCATTTGAAAATAATGATTTCAGGTGATTTTTATTTTAAATAAGAAGATAAAATTAATCATACAATTGTTTATTTCTTATAAACCATGGTAAACTAAATAGAGTACTTTTTGGAAAGGACGTAACGAATGTTTAGTTTATTTATTATGATGATGGAACGAGTTGGCTTAATTATTTTATTAGCTTACTTGTTAGTTAATGTGACTTATTTCAAAACTATTTTATTAAATCGCGAACGTTTAAGTTCTAAATTACAATTAATGGCTGTTTTTGGTTTGTTTGCAATTATTTCTAATTTTACTGGGGTTGAACTTACAGCAAATAAAATTATTTCAACAGATTTTTTGACAGTCTTATCAGACAATGCTTCAATTGCTAATACTCGAACGTTAACTATAGGTGTTTCAGGACTAATTGGTGGCCCTTTTGTTGGTTTAGGAGTGGGTTTACTTGCGGGTATGCATCGTGTAATTCAAGGTGGAGGAACCTCTTTATTTTATTTGTTTTCATCTAGTTTTGTCGGGATTCTTTCTGGCTTAGCTGGCGCTAGATTTGCTAGGAAAAAGCAGTTTCCATCACCTATTCAGGCAGCAGGCATCGGAGCTTTAATGGAGTTAGTGCAGATGTTATTTGTATTTTTGTTTAGTGGGACACTTTTAGAAGGTTGGCTATTGGTCAAATTTATTGCTTTTCCAATGATATTATTAAACAGTATCGGAACGTTTATCTTCTTATCAATTATTACATCGACGCTTAAACAAGAAGAACAAATGCGCGCTGTCCAAACCCATGACGTGCTAGACTTAGCAGCAAAAACCCTACCTTATTTTAGGGAAGGTCTAACAGAAAGTTCTTGTCGCCAAGTTGCAAAAATCATTCAACAATATACTAAAGTTGCAGCTATTAGTATGACAGATACCCACCAAATATTAGCCCATGTTGGAGCTGGAAGTGACCATCATATTCCTGAATTAGAAGTGATTACTGAACTTTCCAAAGATGTGTTGCAAAATGGCCAATTGGCTATTGCAAAGTCTAAAAATCAAATTGGATGTAGCAATCCTACTTGTCAATTAAGTGCAGCAATTGTGATTCCATTGATATCAAAGAACCAAGTCGTTGGGACATTAAAAATGTATTTTACAGATCCAACAAAATTGACCCACGTAGAAGAACAATTAGCAGAAGGACTAGGTACTATTTTTTCAAGTCAATTAGAGTTAGGTGAAGCGGAAATTCAATCAAAGTTATTAAAGGATGCCGAGATTAAATCCTTGCAAGCTCAAGTGAATCCACATTTCTTCTTTAATGCAATGAATACTATATCGGCTTTAATGCGACAAAATGCTGAACAAGCGCGTACGTTATTGCTTCAGTTAAGTACTTATTTTAGAGCTAACTTACAAGGTGCACGTCAGGTGTTAATTCCTTTAACTGCTGAGTTAAAACATGTAGAAGCCTATTTATCATTAGAACAAGCACGCTTTCCACAACGTTTTCAAGTAACCTTCAATATTGATCCAAATTTAGAAACTTTATTATTGCCACCATTTTTACTTCAGGTTTTAGTAGAAAATGCCATTCGCCATGCGTTTGGAAATCGTAAAACAGATAATCAGATTGTTGTCCAATTGGAACAGAAAGAAAATTTTGTGCTTGTTCAAGTTTCAGATAACGGAATTGGAATCCCACTAGATCGTGTAGAAAAGGTTGGGAAAGAAGTCATTGAGTCTGAAAAAGGGACAGGGACTGCATTAGAAAATTTAAATAAACGTTTAGTTGGTTTATTTGGTTTAGAAGCTAGTTTACATTTTATTCAAAATAAAACGGGTGGAACAACTGTGTTATTAAAAATACCACTAGATAGGGAGGAGGGGTGATATGCATATTTTAATTGTTGACGATGAACCCTTAGCTCGTGATGAGTTGGCTTATCTAGTTGAAACGCATCCCAATGTAATCTCTGTTGATAAAGCAGAGTCAATTGAAGAAGCATTAGAAAAAATGGTCAATCAAAAACCTGATTTAGTCTTTCTTGATATTCATTTAACAGATGAAAGCGGGTTTGATTTAGCAGATAAATTCAAGAAAATGAACCATCCCCCAAAAATTGTTTTTGCTACAGCTTATGATGAATACGCATTAAAAGCTTTTGAAGTTGATGCAATTGATTATATTTTAAAACCATTTGAGGAAGAGCGGGTGAGACAAGCAGTTGAAAAAAGCCATTCTGCTATTTCTCATCTAAGCACAAGTGAAGAAACAACAAACCTGGCTAGAGAAATAAATGGGAAGATTGCTATTCAAGCTGATGAACGAATTTTTGTGATTACACTAAGCGATATTTTATATATAAGTGTCGATAACGGTGCAAGCCATATCATTACGAAGCAGCAACAAATTGATACGAATGAAACATTGACTCATCTAGAAAGCAGATTAAATTCAACGCTTTTCTTTAAAACTCATCGTAGTTTTATTGTAAATCGCGAAGCCATCCAAGAAGTTCAACCTTGGTTTAATCATACCTATCAAGTTACTGTTAAAAATGGGGATAAAATTCCCGTTAGCCGTTCTTATGTCAAACAGCTTAAAGAAGAAATAGGACTAAATTAATCCACTAGAGAAGTCAAAATTGATTTCTCTAGTGGATTTTTATATTGAATAAGGTCACTCACCAGATGATTTTGGCAACTCAGCTGAATATTCTGTCATTCCAACGTTGAAAGCGTATAAAAAAAGGGGAGGATAGTATAATAAGAGTATCAAAAGATATTAAGGGAGCGATATTCTATGGAAACAAAGAAAATTTATACGTTTTTACAACAAGCATTTGTTTTTGCCTTTATTATGTTACTAGCTAATCTGATTGTAGGTATTTTACCATTTCCAATGCCAGCTTCAGTCATGGGTTTAATTTTATTATTCATCGCATTATGCTTAAAAATAGTTAAGTTAGAACAAGTAGAATCCTTGGGAAATAGTTTAACAGGACTAATTAGTTTTCTATTTGTTCCGTCAGGTATTTCGGTTATGAATTCATTAGGGATTATGGGACAATATGGTGTGCAAATTGTTTTGATTATTATTATTGCCACAATTATATTACTTGCTATTACTGGTTGGACAGCAACAGCACTCTTAAACTTAAAAAAGAATCAATCTTTCTCTTGGGATGGATTGAAATCGCTTTTTTCTATTAAGAGAACACATAAAAAATTAGACGAGGTGAAGTGATATGACTCCATATTTTGGGATTATTGTTTCAATGGTAGCATTTGGAATTGGTACGTTTCTTTTTAAGAAATCAAACGGTTTCTTCCTATTTACACCCTTATTTGTGGCAATGGTTTTAGGGATTATCTTTTTAAAAGTAGGCCATTTTAGTTATACTGAATACAGTAGTGGCGGCAAAATGATTAGTTTTTTTCTAGAACCTGCCACAATAGCATTTGCAATTCCATTATATAAACAGGTAGATGTCTTGAAAAAATATTGGGTACAAATTGTTTCAGCTATTATTGTCGGATCAATTGGATCAGTCGCAGTTGTTTATATTTTATCAGGAATAATCCATGTAGATCAATCGATTATGGCATCCTTATTACCTGAAGCATCAACAACCGCTATAGCAGTTCCGCTGTCTGAATCCATTGGTGGTATTGCTGCAATCACTTCATTTGCTGTGATTTTCAATGCTGTGATAATTTATGCTTTAGGACGATTTTTATTAGAAAAATTCAAGATTAAAAATCCAATTGCTAGAGGACTAGCGTTAGGAGCAAGCGGTCATGCCTTAGGAGTTGCTGTCGGAATTGAATTAGGCGAAGTCGAAGCAGCAATGGCAAGTATCGCCGTGGTGGTAGTTGGTGTAGTTACGGTAATTGTTGTTCCAGCATTTGCTGTATTTATCGGATTATAACTTATAAGTTAAGATGGTTTGATTTTCAGTCAGCAAAACAAATACAGCCAACAACATATACGTTGTTGGCTGTATTTGTTTCTAGTCATTTAAATAAGATTTTTAATGGGAATTTTCCATAGTATTAGGGTGTTAGTACATTAAATTGTTGAACTTTACTTGACTCAAACACAATTGGTTCGGTCTGACTTATTAAGTTAGAATTTAAAGAAATTTTTAATGGATAAGTATCTTCGTAAGATGACATATAGTAATCTAAATTTGTCACGTCCATTATTGCTGTATATTGTGTGTAATCAAGTGTACCATCTTCTTTTACTTTAACCCCTTTCGGAATAGACACTGATGAGAGAATGTGAAATAAACTATTGATAGCTGAAATCTTATCTTTGCCAGGTTCTGTAAATTCAGCATTGAAAACAGTTCTTATAAAACGGGATTCAGATGTATAGTCACCTGGCATACCAAAAGCACCATTACCAAGCTCACCTGAATTAGGTTTAAATTTATAAAAATGACTAGCTGGTTTTAATTGATTACTTAAAAAAGAATAATGATTTAAATTGGCCAAATGCCATGGATAGTCTGGGGAATTAGTCATAACTCTAACTTTATTATCATAGATTGACATTCCAGACTTAGTAATTTCTATAATGATTGAACTGCCTGTTTGATCTGCGACAATCCAATGCAGTGGTACAACAACATCTAATAAATTATTTTTAGCAGAAACAACATTTATATTAGATGCTTCTTTTTTTAACTCATCTATTGATGCAATGTTTCCTAAAAGCCAAGATACTAGCTCGTGAGGGGCTATGCTTACTTTTCCTGGTTCTTGTGAAGGATTGTATTCAGCATAGTCACTGAAATAGAGAGCGCAAACTGAAAGCCCCTTTTCATTTAAACCATCAGCAAAAAAATAGTCTTCTAACTTACGCCCAGCACCTAAAAAAGCATACTTGCTTTTATATGTGACATTAGACACAATATTACTTTTAAACACGTAACCTCTTGGTAAATATACAGGAGAGGCATCTAGTTCGAATGCAAAATCCATTGTTCTTGATAAAAAATTTGATTGATCCTTAGATTGGTAAATTAAAGACGTACACATCATAATCACTCCTTAAATTTTAGTATAACTACAATAGAAACTGTTACAAAGACAAAAACTATTAAAAAAATTTATGTCGCAATGAAGTTGGAAATTCGTTAGGTGAGGGTGGTTTAGAAACAGTAATCGATTGTTACTTTAATTATAATTATAACAGAACCTGTTTGTATAGACTAGGATAACAGGTTGTATTGTAAAGTTATAAATTAGAATAAAGCTGATAGTAAGCCAGGAAGTATTCAAAATTAAAATAAGCTCCTATGAACTTGTTTTAATTTTTTATTGGATTAACAAGTTATTTTACATAAAACAGTTAAATTAAGCCTCAAATAAAGATTACGTACTAAAAAAAGGATGTGATTCATAGTTAAAGGGCAAGTTAAATGCTATAAATTAATATTTTTAATGGACAGTCTACTTTGTATAATATATATTATGTAAACTAGAATATAAAATCTTTTACAAGGCAGCGAATGTTGCGGCTACCCTGTTTCGATTTTCAGAAATCGTTAAAATTCATATCTTGATTACATCTTACATATTCTACGAAGATATGTCAAGTGTTTTTATTGATAAAATCAATTATTTCTATTTTCCCTAATAGTATCAAGGTATTTTTTATATTTATCGACATCTGATTTGTAGTACAAATTTAAATGTTGCTTTCCATTTGGTAGTTTATGAAATGGTTCTAATTTTCTATCTTTAGATAATTTACTTAAATTAGTAGTTTTAACATTAAGATATTCAGAAACTTGTTGCTGAGTCATAACATATTCATTCAATTGGGCTATAATTTGCTGTTTAATGATTTCATCTGATAGATATAACATTTATTTATTTGCACCTCACAAAACGCTTAATTTGCTCTAATTATAGCATATAAACGATCTGTTTAAATCATTAACTACCTAAATAAATATTTTTTTATGGCTTTTTGTTTTTCTTTATACTGAACGTGTGTATAAATCTTAGTTGATGAAATGCTAGAATGTCCTAGTAGTTCTTGTATGGTCCGTATATCAGCGCCATTTTGGAGTAAATGTGTAGCAAACGAATGCCTTAATTTATGTGGATTTATGCTGATATGCAACTTTTTCCCAACATTAGAAATTTCACTATAAATTCTATTAGAGCTTAGTTTTTTAGCGGTTCTCATGTCAACCATTAAATAAGAATGTGATTTTTTATTGAATTTTAAGAGGTATAACCTGAAATTTAAGTAGTCAATTAGATAGGGTTCTAAACATTTTCCATAAAGAACCAACCTCTCTTTACCTCCCTTCCCTCGTACTCTTATCACCCTATCTTTTAAATCAATGTCATTAATCCTAATATCAGAACACTCAGTAACTCTAATGCCAGTGTCGTATAATAATTCAAAAATAAATCGTTGGAACATTGTTACATTTTTTGATTGCTCCATATCCAATACTATTTTTTCTATTTCTTCTTTATAAAAGAATTCTACGTTTCTAAAACCAGTTTTCATATTAATTTCTTTGAAGTGGTTTTCTAATTTAAAATCGTAAAAAGTAATTAAAACATCGTAAAAATTTCTTAAATCGCTAACATATGACATTACAGTGTTTTTTTTACATGTTAGCAATAGATATTCTAAATACTCTCTTTTTTGATTCTTGTTAATATCAACACATTTCACAAAAAATAAGTATCTTTTTAAAGTGCTTTTTCTTTTGGTAATTGTTTTAGAACTCAAATTTTTAGCTTTTAAATAATCAATATACAAATTAACGCACTCATCATTGTTAAACATATTGGACTCCCCCTTAATCAAAAATGATATAGAAAATAATAAATTGAATAATAAGTAAAGTTTAACATTAGGTGAGTTTTTTTAAAATTGAATATCGCTTTAAAAATAATTTATTGAGATATGATATATTATCAAATAAAAAGAACAAAATATGCTAAATATCTTGTTCTAATTTCTTTATATAATCAAATTGTTGTAAATTGAATTCTTTTATATCCTCAATTATTGCTTTTTTTACTGTCATTATATTGCTTTCTATGGCATATGATGAAGCATAGAAATAATTTAGTGCTGCATCTTCAAAGTTACCTATTCTGGCTAAATTATTTGCTAATTCATAGTATAAGTATGAAGCATGATACTTTATATCTAAATTTCTGATAACTTGAATCCCTCGTTCACTTAAATTAATTGCTTTGTAGCAGTCATTTTGAGAGCTATAAAACTTTGCTGAATTATAATATACCTTAGCAAGCTCTTTGATATCTGAAAAGTCTTTAGCTTGGTTTACAGTTACATCAAAGTATGACATAGCCATTTTTAAATTATTTTGCATATATGAACTGATACCAAGTCCACAAAAAGTCAAAACATTAATAAAATCTTGCTCGAGCTTCATATTTAATACTAAATTAAAATTTTTTTCAGCTTCTTCATAGCGGAAAAATCCGATTAGTTCAGTAATTCCCAAATAGTAATAGAAAAGTTTTTTTTCTTGAATTGAAGTTAAATCAATTTCACTTGATTTTTCTCTCAGTAGGTAATACCCTTTTTTATGTTGATTTAGTTCAATTAACCTATTCACTTCTGTGAATAATTCATTTGTCATTGCAGCTTCATCAGTTATATAGAATTCATCTAATCTAATTTTTAGTCGCTCAGCAAGTAACTCCAGTGTAATAAAGTTAGGCATTGTAATTCCATTCTCAATATTGCTAATTGTAGATTGAGTACATATGTTTTTCGCTAATTGATGTTGTGTTAAACCATTTTTAATTCTCGTAGTTTTTATAAAATCCCCTAATTTTTTCAACCTGCACCCCTTTTATTATATTGTATTATTCCTATATTACTATATAATAATAAATAATAGAAGTAGAACAACTAATATAAAGAAAAATTATTATTTGGAGGTGAAAAAATGAATGATTTTCAAAATCAAATAGCAAATATCACCTCAAAAATCCCTACAATTTCGCCATTTGGAAATGCTAATTGGACATGAAAAAAAGATAAACTAGTCAAATTTGATTAGTTTATCTTTTTTCATGTCCAATTATGAAGAGACATTAAATTTAAAACGATACTTAAAAATAAGCAATATCAAGTACACTATGTTCAATTAGTTCTTCATTAATTAACTGGTTGCATTTAAGAGTATTTATAACTTTACAGCTCATATTCCACGACAATCATTTTTATACTGATTAAATTTGATTAACTTATCTTTAACTAAGTTTTTATTGAATCTGTTTAGTAATTGTAGTTTACAAAGTCAAGTATAACATATATACCAAAAAAATTTTGTTAATGACCACCCTAACTACACTCTAGAACGGTCTTAAAATAAGCTCAAAAGAAAATGACAATAAAGTATACCCTATTGTCATTTGTTAGAATGAAAAATATCATCTAATGCCAATTTTATTTTGCTGCAAGTATTGCCAACATCTAAACCTAAAAATATTCTCTTTTAGTTAACTTTTCAAAACAGGCATAAACAAATGTTTTTGCCTATCATTAAAAATACGGTTATTTTTTTAGGTAAGATATGACAGTCTCAAAAACTGTTTTGTCAAACTGTAAAACACATTATTAATATTAATAAATTTTGGTATTCCAAAGATCCACTAGTAAATATTAGTTGATCTTATTTTAATTTTTATTAAATTTCAAAACATAGTATTTGACCGCTCAAGGTTATACTAAAAACAACAGCAGTCATCACCACACATACCTCATTCAAATTCTTTTTCAAAAATGCGAGTGTCTATTATTAACTTGTCAATCTTAATGTCATTAAATGACTTAGGATTTTCACCTTTAATAATTGTTAATTCGTTCTTTATTACATGTAGCAATGGCAGTGTATTCATTACTTGGGATTGATTGAGTAAATTTAAAAAATTTTCACTGATTGAATATTTAGTATTAATAAGTTCTTCTACAATTTTTTTTGGTGGAAGAATCAAGTTTCTATCATCGAAGATTGAACTTATATTTATCACTAAAGGAATGCTTTTAGTTTTTAATTCTTCAATTATATTACTAATATCAACTATAGATTCACAACTTTTCAGTAAAGTTTCTTCATTTTTCTGATAAAAAGTAGCGTTCTCAATAATTAATGTCTCTTTAACTCTAAGTAATTCGCTCATCTGCACATTTGGTAATAGAAAAGCATAACCCAGATATCCTGTAGTATTATTATCAAAAGTAGATCTTGTTCTAAATTTTTTGTTCTTTCCCAAAAACTCATTAAATTCTTCCGTTACATTCAAATTAATTAAATCTTTTTCTTTTAAAAAAGCTACAATACACAAATAATGATACATTTCGCCGATATCATAGAAATCACTTCTTAAAATATTTTCTTTTATATGAGCAATGTCAGTAATACCACAAATTACCAGATCATACAAATTGTCTAAAAAATATTTTATTTGGCTCATGGGTGAATTTTCAGCTATTGTTTCGCTTTTCCTAACCTCTATCTCATTTTTTATTAGATCAGCGTACTTGCTAAAATCACCTCCTAAATTTATCGAGTCCCATTTCTCCATTAGTGGAATACTTGCGTCCATACCCAGAGTAACAAAAAACTTATTAATAAAATTAGTACTATTTAATTTTGATTTTTCTCCATTTGCCATTTTAAGGTAGAAAAAACCATTATCTGCGAGGTAAGTTACCATTTTCATGTAAATAATTTTTTCAAAGTATTCGTGATTTTCTCTAATAAAATCTTCCGTAATATAAGCGTGGTTGAATACTTCTTCAATAAAATATATCATATCACTTAGTGCATATTGATAAACCCTTAAATTGTTGTTCTTATTCACAACAACTTCCTTAATCCTTTCATTTACCTTATCCATTGAATTATAAACTAAGTCTTTTTTTTCAGAGCTTTCAATTTTGCATTCTACTATTATTTCATCAGAAAAAGCTTTAAATGCTGTATCGACATCAGAATCTAAAATAAATGTTTTCCCAATAACTTTTTCTTTAAATTCAAAATACAAATTATTATTATTGTTTTCTGTGTTATCCTCTTTTTTAATTCTTAATTTTGACTCATTACAAACAAGAACAACTTTCATATCATTTTCAAATATTAAACGCGAACAAAATCCTAGAATTTCAGAAAAATTAATATTTGTCCTTTCAAAATCATCTATTATTATTAGAGAATCTCCATTTTTTTTCACTTCAGTTTCTATGCTTTTTTTGAAATTTTCTAATAATTCCTCTCCACTTATTTTTGTTCCAACAAATCCTAAATTTATATCTAAATTTGTATTACCAGCAAACTTTCTAATTGCTTTTTTTATGATACCAGACTCACCAGATATTGAGTCGATAATAAGGTTTTCTAATTCAATAATTTCGTTTAACCCAAAAGCTGATATAGTAAATATTTTTCTTTCAGATTCATTTTGCAATTCAATATATTTTTTTACAAAGTAACTTTTTCCCGTGCCCCATTCACCATCAATCATTACAGCAAATTTATTTTTTTTATTTACTATATATCTGTCTAAATACTTAACAATATGATTATTTCGTTCCAATAATGGATCCACATTACACACGACCAATCTCTTTTATTAATTATTCTTTAAAAATAGTTATTTCAATAAATGTCATACTCATTTTTAATTTAGGCACATCTTTTAAGATGAGCTAAGATATTAAATATTTTTGATAGAAATTAATTATTGTAATTTAGACTTGTAAATAATAATTTGCTAAGCCTTGATAGAATGCTCTCTGCCAGCTATTTTTATACCTTCTAGTATACTTATTTTCCAGAACAGAAAAATGTTCATATCTTTCTAAATCGTTAGCCATTGGTTCTATAGCTTCCTTAAAACTTTCCATTTGATTTTGAAATTCTTCTTTTGCCTCTATAGAATAAAGATTATCAAGATTCAATACATCAAAATGATTAGTGATTCTTTCATTTAAACTCTGGCTAAAATCATCAACAGATTTAACATTAAAAGATAATAATATATTGTCTTCTTTCCAATCAATTAGATCTATCTTACAGAATAACCATTGATAATTATCAATTTCTCTATCAAAATAAGGATGAATAATTAAATCTCCATTGCTTGTAATATTTTTATCTTTTTTATCTGTATTGCAATCCTTACACGACGGAACGAGATTTTCCATAACCACACACAAAAATGGATAGTTTGATTTAGGTAAATAGTGGTCTACTGTAGAAACATTTCTATGTCCACAATATGGACATTTACTATTTTGAGTTATGCTTCGAATATTGTTATATATACATCTCCCTAATGTATCATTAGCTGGACCTACCATATACGAAGTATAAATATTAATAACATCTTTTTTACTTAACTGGCAAATAATAATAGAATTAGGGTGAGCATAATTAGCTTCAAATTCATATAGACTTCCAGTATTTCCTTTATTCTTATATTCTGCCTCGTTATCTATTATATATTGTGAGATTTCTAAATAGTCAACTTTCTTTCTGCTTTTAGTAATTATTTCTTCATAAAAATCTTCAATTTTATTATCTAAAGGATCGAGAGCTCTCATAAATTTTCATCTCGTTTCCTAACTAATACTCTTAATATCCCCATTGCTTCAATACCTAGTTCATCGTTGAAAAATTCGATGAAGTCGTTAAAAGATTTAGTTGGATAATCTCTAACTGCTTCTTTTAGCAAATTATGAAAGCCCGATTGGGTTACCTCATAGGAAAACACTTCACGATTTAATGTTGAAATATTTTCTCCAAATGTTGACATATCAAATCTTTCAGCCGATAAATTATCACCAAATAATTCTAATTTCCATATACAACTAGTTGGAATTTCTTGTAAAACAATAGGAGAATGTGTCGCCATTATTGCAGCACCATTTACTTTTCTTAATAAAAATGATATAGTCCGGATTAAACTTGATAAAAGTGGAGGGTGTAAATGTAATTCAGGTTCATCCATAATTATTAAAGTTCTTTCAGTGGCAAGTTCCACCAATTTACATACTGTTAAAATAACTATTTTATGTCCTGAACTTAAGTTTTTATATAATTTTTGTGCTTGATTTATATATTCATTTTTTCCAGGAGACTTATCTGCATAGAAATTAAATATTAAACGTCTTACCTTTATTCCCTCAAAAACTGGATCACTATTTAGCATATCCATGCATTCAGTCCATCTTGTTGGCTTATTTTCAATACATTTTGTAACACTTTCTACAAATTGGCTCATTAAATCATCTGGAGACATATATTTTGGTAAGTAATCATTGGTTTCTTTATCTTTCATCATCATAGTGGAACCTATATGATGATAAATCATCGAATTATTTGAATCAAGATTATCTTTATATATTTTTTTATCCTCAAAAGAACTAAAATTAATTGTAACTAACTTCGAAAAGAATGAAAGAGAATCCATTTGACCAAAAATCTCAAACCCCCCATCCTTCTCAACTTCAACTAAAGATTTAATCATACTTGATAGCAAGAAAGATTTACCAACACCATTTCTTCCAATTATTGCATGAATATTAGTAGGTATATGATTTTGATTCTCTATATTAAAATCTAAGCTAATTTTTGAGCGTTTAGACTCTATATGGTCTGTTGAATATCTAAAATGATAATCAGTAAGTTCTGCGTCTCCGGAAGCCATTTTTCGAAATTGTGATTCCATTGTATCATACCCAATACCGCGTGAAATTGAGACTCTAAATACGTCAGTTTTTTTTGCTTTTTCATATAATTCAACATCTAACGCTATATCATTTAATCCATATAAAATTGCTTCTCTATGGTCTTTCACTTCTTTTCTGTTTAATTCCGCATAGAATGACTCATCAGTTCCCATTGAAAAGTAATCATTACTTAATTGATTAAATGTTGACGGTAAGGCTTTACATGGCTTAGTGTTTTCAAAATCTCCAATTTTTACACTACCTAGATTAATAACATTTGAATTAACCGAATAAGAAAACAAAACAGTATAGGTAATTCTATAAGTGAACCAATCATCCCATCCGTTTTTTATCAAATATACTCCTTCTGGATATTTATTTGATAAGTCAATAGTTTCGATAACACTATATTTCATTTTTTTCCTCCTTATAATTTAGTCTTTATAGTACTAATATTAATTTCCTGCAATTTTCTATTTAGATATTCACATCATCTATAAACTTACTCTTCTACCACTCAACTTCACTAAACTATTATGATCATTTTTCACACCAATAATCGTTTTATTCTTATTCGTTACTTTCACCCGGTACTTGCTGCCTGCTGTTCCTTTAAAACAATTGTGTGATTCATCTTTTACTGCAGTAATTTGATTACTCGCACTTTCAAATGAGCTACTATTCTTATCCTTCAACTTTTTGGTTTCTTCAATCATATCATCTTGTTATTCTAAATTCTTCGATGTTAATTCAAACATAATTTTTCTTAATACAAAATTATTGTCTTCCAAAGATTTACTTTCTATATACTTACCTAATTTTTTTTCTAAGCTGTTAATTTTTTTGTATTTATGAACAATTTGGCTTTTTATTAAGGCATTGTCTGTATCCATAGTATTCCTTATTTGAAGTCCAATTATCTTTCTATTTTTTTTCTTATCAAACATTTTTATGAGTAGATGAACTGCATGCCATCTCAAATCTACTGATTCAGAATTCATCCATATTAACGCATATTGTAAAACCAAATTTTCTAACTCAAATCGAACCTTAACATTGTCATAATTGAAAAAGAAGACTTTTAATATTTTACATACTTGAATTTGGCTCCCTACGGATCTGAAAGTTGGCATAATATTTATTATGTCCTTATATTTATTTTTTTTAAAACACTCTAAAAGAAGAAAGTGAGAAAAAAAGAGTACAGATTTTTCTAAATAACTAGTCATGGTTTCATATGCATCGTCAATTTTATTGTAATGAATTAAATTTTCGACACAGCCTACATTTCTTCTTATAATTTCTAAATCGTATTTACAAAGAAATATCAGTAACGTGTATGCATTAAATTTATCCTCAATGAGCTGATTAGAGCATAAAATTGTTTCAGAAGTTACTTCAAACAATTGATCAAGCAAATTGACGTTTTCATAATGTTTTTTTTCAGCAAGAACATTTAATGTTTCACCAAAGCTATTTCTTGAATATCCTGCATAAACACCATTAGTTCCTTGCGTTTTATTATTACGACTAATTTCAGATATCTTATTTTTCAGAAAACAATCTACATATTCAATACCATCGGATGTTTCCAGTAAATATTCTTGTCGATAAAATTTTGGCCAACTTTCATTTACAAATTTATTAAGTTCTATTTTTTTTGAAAAATCAATTTGACCTATAATACAAAAAATATTTTTTACGGACGTTATGTCACTTGAATTTTTATTTTCTTGAACATAATTTTTTAATATAACAAACAGCTCATCTACCTTTATACTATTAACTGCAGAATATTCTATAAAATTACCTCCTAACAAGCTAAATACATCATCATAATACCTAACTTTTGAAGATTTTAGCAAATTCATCGAAAAATCAATAATAAATTCATCATTGACTCTATTGTTAATTCTTTTAATACAATCAAATATATAAGGCTGCAAAAAAACTGAACTATTTTCATCTTCTACCCATAGCAGTATTTTTTTTGACAATTCATCCCAATATTGCTTAAAATCCTCATCGCTTAAAAAATAACCAATTTCAGAAATGGCAAGTAAATTTCTACTAAATCTTTTAGATTCAAATTTAATATTATTAGTGTATTCATAAATTTCTTTAGCGTCTGCAGCATTCATTTTTTCTAATAATTTATCAAAGTGTTTAGTCAAATTATGAACTTCTTTTCTATTAGATGAAATTATCGAATTCTTTATAACTAGCATAAACCAATGCCAATAATTATCATATGAACATAACTGAAAGCTTAATTTCTGTATCAACGAATATATTTGATCCATGTGTGACGCTGAGCCAAACATCATGTTTTGATAAAATATATCTGCAATATAATTACTAACTGAGGAAAGATCGCCGTACCAACTTTGTGTAGAATACGACATCGTTTCTTTTTTTTGCCTTTCTTTTTCAATCCATTCCAAGAGATTTAATTCATTTCTATCGTTTAAGGGGTAATATAGTTTTTCTTGCCGTTCAATTAATTGTTTTTGTGCTGGATTTTCAGTTAAATATTCATTTTTCATTTCAGCTATTTCTTGATACTTATTTCTTAAATCAATTAAAATATCTTGAACCAGCCACTCTACTATGCCATATTTTTCTTTGGTTGCAAGATTTAACGCTTCTTCCAATAGTGTAATAGATTCATCATATTTTCCAATAGAATATTTTTGAATTGATTGCCATCGCTTAGAAATTATTTCAAAATATTTATTTGGTAATAAATTTTCTAAAGAATCCAAAAACAGACTTAAATTAAAGTTTTCAATACTACTCCCATCAAACATAACAGCTAAATATTGAAAAGAATAATAATCAAAATCTTTTTTTTCGTATACTTTCATTGGATATCCAAATAAAAGATTTCCAAAGTAATTTCTACAAATTTCATTCTTATATTGTTTTTTTTGTAAAATATTCGATACTAAGATATCTTCTGGATTAGGTAACATATTTTCAATAGTTTCCGTATCAGGTTCTCCAATTGAATCTAATTCTTTAAATGGCCTTTTATAGTTCATAATAAGATCATTAATTAAGTCAGAAGCACAATCTTCAATAAAATTGGAAAAAGATTCAATGTTTACATGTTTCGGTAAATCTGGTCGTTCCAAATCAATCTGTATTTGAGTTTTGTCCTTTTTTTCTCCATTACAAAAGTAATACAATGACGGAATTTTATATTTTTCTACAGTTTCAATCTCTAATTTAACACCTTCAGGAACTCCATCTTTATTATCTATTAAAAAAATGCAGCTATCGCTATCCTTTAAATTAAATTCAAAATGTTCAATTGCACTACTTACTGAAGCACCTTCGTTTTCAAAAGCATACACTTCAAATAACCCAGTTGATTCCAATATATTTTTTACTGCCGCTCTTGCAAGCATGTATTTTTGATCCGAATTTGTATCTCCAATTTTGGAACTTATAAACACTTTTAATTTTCTTTTTATTTTCAACTTATTTCCTCCTCATTTTAAAATGTAAGACTTTAAAATCGCATATTCACATTGCCATTATTTAATTTTTTACTTATGTCATTATCAATAGTTATACCTATTCAACTTAAAATCAGACATATCAATTGCTATTGCTTCAGTGACAATTTTATTTTTGTTTAAAATAGCAGCCGATGCTGCATGGAAGTAAAATTCTTCTGCTTCTTTCATTTTTCCTAGTTTTGCCAGGTTAAATGCTTTTTCATAAAACAATCGATCTAACTCGAAATTTGTATGATTCATTTGTTGTAGCGCAATACCTAAATTACAGAGATCAACCGCCTTCTCATAATGTTCAATTTGAGAATAAAATTTTGCACTATTAAAATAAACACTAGTAATATCAACACTATCCCTTATTTCCCCTAGATTTTCTATCAATTCCTCTAATTGACTAAGTGCTTTTTCATAGTAGGTCAATGCTTTATCTAAATCAGAATTAAGTACGTACGCAATTCCAACACCATTTGTTGCTAAAACGTCAATCAACTCTATGTGTGATTCAGATTTATCAGACAATACCAAATTAAAGTAGTAGTGAGCTTCAGTAAAATTTTTATTGGCAATTAACTCCGTCAGTCCTAAGTAATAGTGATACTTCTTAATTTCATAGCATTTTTCTAATTTTTTTACATCTATTTCTTTTACTAATAAATCATGCGCCTCTTTATGTTTATACGTTGCACATAATTGTTTTACCTGGTTAAAGATAGCTGCATTGTAGTTAGAATTCATTATCGTGTAATCAGATATCTCACTAAATTCAATATCAAGTCTGTTCGCAATGGCTATTAATATTGGCAAATTCGGCATTCCCGACTTGTTCTCTAAATTACTGATAGTAGCTTGCGTACAAATCCCTTCAGCTAACTCACCTTGTTTGAGTCCTTTTGCTAAACGTTTTTCTTTAATGACTTCCCCTAATGTTTCCATCGTTAAACTCCCTATCTTCTATGATTAACTAGTATTGATTAATTGTACCCTAAACGTTATGATTAATATAGTAATAAATAGTTAACTTTCAAAAAGGAGGCCACTTGCATGACCATTGACGATATTATGAACCTATCTTCAGATTTAACAGTTTTTTCTCCATACGGAAATATTCCTTATGGATAATTGAACGCCAGTAACCTAATAGAAAAGAAAAATATTTTCTCTGATTATTGTATATAAACCCGTCTCTTATTTTAAAAGTGACGGGTTTATTTTTTTAATTTTCATATCCAATTGGATGCTTTAAATGAATTTTCACATGTTTTTACCTTCATATTGTATCCCTAAAATATACTTAAGACAAATCATGCCTGAAAGAAAATATAAATTTAAGGATATACTACTTTTTAAAATGATATCTTAAACTATGAGAATTAGTGGGATTTAACTTAGCTTTATATCAGTATTTAAAATTTGAAAAAAATTTCAAAACCAAAAACATCACTAAATTTAAATTTAGCGATGTTTTTGGTTACTATTTCTTCTTTTGTTCCTGTACCCAATCTTCTAATGGTTTTTCTACAGTTTAATAGCATCTCCTATACAACAGTGCTGCTTTTTTGAAATCATTCATTCGATTCCTCTTTTTCTTGCTTACTTTAAAAATACACCTTTAAAAAGCAACTCAAATATTAAAATGACAATGAATTTTTCCAATCAGCAAATGTCGATTGAGAGTAATCAAACGTCTCTCCTTCAGACAGCAGCACCAGCTACCATAATTTTTACTTGTTTTTTCTTTTTTAAATCTGCTTTATCAAAACTAAGAACTTCTATTATTTCTTTTATTGTCATTTTTCTTCCTCCATTTGTTTTACAAATACATATTTATTTCGCCTTTTTTATAATATCTGGATATATTCTCCTTTTACATATTCCTACAAAAGGACTCTATCTCCGACTTGAAAAATCCTTATTCTTTTTCCGAATTTCGAACGTTTTTCTATAGCTTACGATTTTCTCATAGTAACAAGTTGCAATTTTTGTATTCGTGAATTATCACAACTTTCACCACTTTTTCGTTTGAGTTTGGTATTGGATCACTTCATTTTCTTGCGAATCAATTTGATAGGCTCCAGAGGAATTTTTACTAATAGATAAGCTCACAAGTATTTCATACTTATTCGGTGTTATATCTATAACTCCATAAGAGTAAGTCAACCTTACAACAGCTCTACTCCCATCTTCCGAAACCTCATAGATTTTACTATCAATATAGGTTGATTGAATTGGTGTATCTGAATTATACTGAGTAATAAAGTCAAAGTATTTATCAGAAGCAAAAGGTCTCACTGCTTTATTACGTTCTGCATTGCTGCCATAAGTGAACATGACTTCTAAATAATCAGTGATAAATTGCTTCAGTTCTTCCTGATTCGGACTAGTTTCTTCTGTAACTGAACTACTATTTTCAGAGGAATCCACCGCTTCATTAATTAATTCCGATTGTTCTTCCTCTAGCTGCTCTTTTTGTAATTTTAAAGCATCATTCTCTTTCTTTAACTTTTCTATACGTTTATCTATCCCACTCACAGAAACAGCTTGTTGTTTAGTATAAGAAACCAATCCGATACCGCAACCTATAATTAGTGCGAGTAGTACGACGAATGTCATCATTTTAACTCTATTATCCATACTTGTTTTCCCCCTTATTTTGCTCTACCATATCCAACAAAATGACTTTGCCAAAACTGAGTTGTAATATCCGCATATCCAATCGGATCGCCCGCATGGAACATTTTTCCATTTCCTAAATAAATGCCCACATGAGTTATAAAATCAGGCGTATCATAGGTATCTTTAAAAAAGACTAAATCCCCAGATTGCGCTTCTGATTCATTCGTAACAATAGTCATTGTGTCGTACTGCATTTGTGCGGTACGTGGTAATGAAACACCAGCCGCACTATAACACCATTGCGTTAAGGAACTACAATCAAACGCCAACGGAGGGACACCACCAAAAGTATAAGGCAAGCCTTGATATTTCAACGCTTCTTCCATTACTTTATTCGGAAATTCTGAATCCAACGTAGGATTGGTATTCCCTATATACCGCCTAACATGAGGGACATACTCTTTATCTCCATAATTGCTCCAGCCCATTTTTGCAGCCATGATTGTGCTAAATTGGACCGCTAAATCTTTACTGTATTTCCCGCCTTTATCTGCTAACCAACCAATAAACCCACCACCATAGTTATAGCTTTGAATAGCAGTATCTTCATCTTTCGTACCCTTTAACAGACTGGCATAATACTTCACTCCTTGTGCGATACTTTCTTCGGGTTGCAAGGTATTCACTGGCAATCCTAAGCTCTCAGAGGACTGCATAACGTCTGGTACACGACCACCTGATTCTTGCATCATAATCGCTAAGATAAGATTCACTTGATCTGGAATATTTTCAATCTTACAATATTTTTCTACCAAAGGTTTATAAGACAAAACTTCTGGCGATAAGCCAATGTTTGTCGTATTTCCTGAATCTATGGTAGTTGTTGACACATCCCCCATAATAAAAACGGAGGACACAATCGTAAGCACCATCACAATTGGCAATAGAATCAGAAAAATTCCAAATAGAATGATTTTTTTCATTTCGCACCTCCTAAAAAAAGATAAAAAAGCCTTCACTGAATCAAAGGCTTCACATTTCGTTATTAATTATTGAGCTGAATTAAACGCTTCTTGATAGAAACCATCTGAATCATTTAACTCCATTGTTCCTTCATTATCGTTTTGCTGAAATTGTTCAGGATCAGGAATCTCTTGTACGGTAAACAATGAATCATCTGGAATAGAATCATAAAAAAGTGGATGCCCAACTAATTCATCAGATTGTCCTAACATTTCATTCTTTTCACTTTCGATTGTTTCCACGAAATCTTCTCCCTGAATGCCATCAGAATCAGACGTTTCAGGTAAAACTGAATGAGACTCCTCAGTGAAATCATCCCCATCTAAATCGTTCAGTTGAACGTTGACATCTTCTTCCATCTTATCTTCTAATTCATTATCAGAAACCAAATCATCGCTATTCATTACATGGACATCTTGAATTTCGTCCTTTTCGTCAAGTTCAGGTTCTTCTCCCATAAATTTATCTAGTGAAGTAGGCAGAACCGACTTATCTTCATTAATAAGTTCGTCCTCAGTATCCTCATCATCAAGAGATTTTTTTTCGTTCATAAACGGATCGTTCTCTAGTGACGGAGCAGTGCCACCGCCATCATCCATTAAACCGCCAACACCTGATAACATCATTTGAGGATTTCCTGTATAAGCACCCGCAACAGTTTCTACAACATTCGTTCCTGTATCTACCGCTTTCTCCCCAACTTCTTCAATTTTATTCATAGGCGCATTTACAACGGTGTCATCTATCTTATTATCCGAAACTAATTTCAGAAGTTTTCCTTTATTTTTCCAAATAAGTGTAAACAATACGGCTTTAGTGACAATTAAAACCAACATCACCACAATTAAACTCGTTCCACCTAAAGCAGCCATTGCTACAGGCACACCTAAAACATCCGCTGCTTTAGAGAGAATAAAATTATCTACAACCCCATTTAAATAAAAGAAAATGCCTAACATAAAGCCAATTAAAACAGGCATAAACAAGATTCCAAGCATCATTTTTAAAATGCGCATTGCTGCGTTTCTAAAGAACGGAATAAAAGACAACAACAGCGCTAACGGAAACAACAAAATCAAGACTAGAAAAATAAATTGAAAGGCGCTCAGTGTCACATTGGCATATACAATTGGAAAACCTAATGTCACTGCATTGGCATAACTCAACGCGACCATCACCATCTTATCAACGAGTTTATCAGCGTTGTTTTGAACATATGGATTTTCCTCCGCAATTTCTTTCAAATATCCCTCACGCTCTTTATAAAAGCTTTTCTTGTCTTTTGTAGAAAGGTTTTCGGCTGGGATTAATTTTGAATGATCTAATTTTTCACCCGTTACATATTCTCCATTTGTGTTTCCTGAATTAATATAATTGAATGTATTCAAAATGATATAGTTCTTATAATACTCCCCATACCCATCTTGACTGGTCAGACTTTCATCTGATTTTCCAACTGAAAAAGTTGTAATCATTTGAGATTTTAGTTGTTCAGACACATTATCTACCGTATTAAATAAATACATGCCCCCACTCGTTTGGGTTCCTTGAGCAGTGAAATTACCAAAATAAGCAAATCCTAAACAAACCACAACAATGACATGTAAGGCTTTTTTCGCAAATCCTCCTTTTCCAAAGAAAAATTGCCATGTCAGATACATAAGAGCCATCATCAAAAGGATAAAACCAAGTGATCCTGTTGAAATCCGACCATTCGAACCCCCAATAAATTTTAAATAAATATCTTTTGACTGTTCAAAAAAAACGGAACGTTCACCTTTAATCTTTGCTGAAACATCCAACAAGTCTAATACAAAGGTAATACATGACGTTATTATTCTTAAAAAAGCAAATGGAATTTCAATAAAAAAGGTTTGCATCACACTAAATACTTTCCCCATTACATCTAACGAGCCAGTCGGTTCAAGAAACAGTTTATACTCATCATAATTCATTTACTCACCCCCTACGACGCACGAGCATATTTATTTTCAATAGAACTAGCTACGGTATCCTTCATAGGAGAGAATAACTCTAACCAGCTTTCTAAGAAAATATGAATAGAGATACGATTCACATTTCCAAATACATCCTTCAATAAACATTGCCCTGAACTCATATTGTCAATCCATTTTAAATTACGATCATTCACTTTAAGACCAACATGTTCTAATATTTGTTCTCGTTCACTTTCTTCATAAAAGGCTAGAATCGTCCCAAATCCTGTTGTATCATCATCACTCTTGGCATCATTTACAGATTGAGTGATTAACACAAGTGTATTATTTTGAGAACGACCAACACGTCTCATAGATTTAATAACCTTCTGTCCTTCTAAGCTAGCTGTTAAAATCCAGCTCTCATCGAAAAATTCCATTGTTTCTTCATGACGATTTTTTTCACCAAAACGTTTACAGAAGTTTCCTAACGCAAACATCAAGACAATAGAATTTCGCTCATGTTCAGAAATTTTAGTGGATTTTTCTTTTGGTAACGTTAGATCAGCGACTTCCAAAATAGTGACACGATCATCATAATTTAATCCTTTAGTTGAACCATCACTAAATGCTAAATCTAAGATTGTTCCGTCAATCATTTCAAATAGATATTCTCCAGCTTCTTGGATTTCTTTTTCTTTATTTCTTCGCAGCTCTTCAATAACATGTTTAAATCCAACCTTTTCACCTTGACTTCGCATGTTGACAATTTTCTTAACAGCTTTACTAATTGCTGTTTTTTGGGTCATTTCCCATTCGCCATTCCCTAAATAGTCAATCATGGATTTTGCAGTTTCTATTGCATCGGTTGGTTCTAAAATGACAATTGGGTCTAGTACGCCATAATTCTTTTTATCCCGAACATCCAGCGTAACAAAATTAAACGATTCAATATGTTTGACGAGCTCTGGATTTTTATTGCGGAAAATAGGATCATTACACAAAGCTAAATAATGAGCTTTCAATTCTTTCTTAGGATCAACATATAACAATTTCACATTCGTAAGAGACATTTGGAAAAATATATCCTGAGCCGCTACTGATTTTCCACTACCTGTTGCACCTGTCATAATAATATGTGGATTTTTAGTGACCTTTCCAGCAATGCCTTCTTTATTGGCTATCGTTGGGTTAAATAGAACGATATTTCGTGAAGCTTGAATGGCTTCTGACAAACTGTCCCATTTGTTATACACATTATCTACTCGGCCTAAATAGAATCCTGAATTTGTTCCACCAAAAGTCGTTGTAAACAACATTTGTTCACTCAACCCTCTAGCTGTAGAACTATGAATCCATTTACGAGTTGTTTTCTCTAATTTATTTCCAAAAAGGACACTTTGGAACAAGTAAGGTGTGTCAAATGTCGCACGACTAACGTGTATGTGTATATTTTGAAAGGCACTTAACACTGTTTTTCTTCGTTGCTTCAATTGTCCTTTTGTTTTAGCTGCTACAATCAGATACATTCCATATTCCACATAAGGTTCCTTATTTCCAATCTTTTTAGATAAATCATCAAGAGCAATTTTGCCTTCTATAATACGGTCTTGTTGTGTACTTCCTGTATTGTGGGCTTCTTTAATAATGTTAGACGTACGTGTCCTAGAACGCTCCATTTTAGCACGTACACCCATAGAACCATTCACGTCTGTAAATTCTGCTTTTATTCTTAAACCCACTTGGAAATTAAAGTTCTGTACAATCTCTCCAATGTGTTGAAAATTCATTAAGGTTGGAATTTTTCCAATTGGCAACACATCGACATAACTTTGTCCGTATTCTGTACTCAATCGTAAATGCCCTAATTTACTGGTAATTTGTGTATCTGTCACATTCTCAATTCCGCGATTTGCCACCACTTCTTCTTGTGTATGGGGCATGTACCATAAAAACTGATACCGTTGGTGGTAATACAATTCTTCTTCTGAAAGACGTTTCGCTCGAATAGAGCTAAGAGTTTGATACACCTCTGCTTCTTCTGTTCTCCAGTCGTCAAACCAATCTTCTTTCACAGCTACCTCATACCCAAATTTCTCCATTACGGTTTCACTCACATGGTTAAACCCATCTGCCAACGCTTTCTTTAAGTCTAATGAGCTATCATTTTTATTGAGCGGAACCCCAATCACCCATTCATATTGATAAGGGATTTCCATTTCTTTTGTTAAGCCTGAAACCGTCTTATTTAGAACTTGCACTCCTAACGGTCTACTTTCTGTTGCAAGAGTGGATTCCACATCTTTCATTTTTTCAAACAAACGGTAATCTTTTGGTACAAGCGCAATTTCAAACCATTTTTGTGGAAACAAGCGTTTCAATACTTTCGCCACATCTTGTTTTGTTTTTTTCTTCTTTTCATCATCCGTAATCGCTACAGAAATACTTGGAACGCTAAAATAAGCGATTGCTTCATTTTCTTTCGTTAAAACTAAATTTCCTTGCATTTTCTGCACAGGATACTCAAATTTTTTCTTCACTTCTTTTCAGCTCCTTAAAAAATAAAGACAGAAGGAAATCCCTCCGCCTTTACTCGTTATAGTTTTATTTTTTCAAACACAATTTCTTCCTCTTCTACCTCTACTCGTTCGCCCTGGTAAATAATTGTTTTATTTAACAAAAAATCAATGCCATATTGAAATACATCTGATAGATACATATGCATTTTTTTACCATCTGGCTCAAACTCACAATAAAGCCGTGCTAAGCGGTAAGGCGCATATAAATAAATCAACATACCCAATCCAAATGAATAATTTGCGATTAATTGGATCACAGGCGCAAAAAGTAAGCACAGTAGAAAAACAAGGAAAAAGGTTACAAAAAAAGACAGTTCCATTGGTGTTGAAAACCACCACAATAACCGCCCTTTTCCGTCCCTTATTTCTTGAATCCAATAGGGAGTATTCAGTCCAACTGAATAATCATAAAATTTTTCGTCCATACGATCCTCCTATAAATTTAATCCGAACCATTTTAAAATTCCATTAACAAACGACCAAATATCAGAGCCTTTGGCTACAGCGATAATTACTGCTGCAAAAATTAACGATCCAGCAAATTTTAACCAATCTTGTTTTTTCCAAGCTTGTAAAGCAAAAAAACAAAACAGCGCACCCACCAGAATCGGAAAATCATTACTCATAAAACTACCTAAATTTGCAAAACTCATACTTAAACCCTCATTTCATTTATTTTTTTTATTTAATAAAGACATGTTGCATATCCACAACGAACCAAGATTTTTCTTGTTTCGCTAATTGAAGTGTGAAAGGTTCCGTATGAACGAAATCCGTTTCTTTATTTTTAAAGGACACATAGACTTGAACAAGAACATTTTCTCCAACAAAGGAATAACGAGCTTGCGAAACATCTACTTTATCTAACTCATAATTACCACCCATCAATTCTACTTTTTTCATCAGCAGCGTTAAATCCGCTTTATTACTTTCAGCATATTTTTTAAAGAACGTTGGCAAATATTTTTCAATGGAAGGCTTCACTTTTGCCATTTCTTCGGTAGTGTCCGAGCTTTCAGACATTTCAAGAGCTGGAGCTTTTCCATACACATCTTGTTCGCTTGAAAAATAAGGTAGGCTCACTACAGTAATCAGTCCATCAGACTGTACATAAGGAATACATAAAATACTTGTCACTTTTGAGCTACGCTTTTCCTCTTTTTTCGTTTTTTCATTGAGGCTCATTTCAGTAATTTCATACTCGACTTTATATTTCGCAAGATCATACTGCTTCATCGCTTGAACACTTAACAAGTTTAGAGACGTTAATTTTCTAGTTGTTTTTTTATCCAGATTGTCATTTAATTTAGAAACATCAAAAGCAAAATATTTTTCAAGATTTTTTAAACGCTGCTGTACGATTTCATCTTTTGATAAATCCACATTCATATAGGCAGAAACAAATCCACCCATATAACGTTCAACAAGAGGATAATCAATTTGAGTAATTTCTGTTTCTGTACTTAAATTATCCTTTTTCAACGTCACCATTTCTTTATTCAATTTTTCAATGGCTGTAACAGAAGATAGATTTTTAATTGTTCCAACAGCAAGCACTCCTACAAAAAGAATCGCAGCAAACACAATAACCATATTGGCTTTTTTCTGCGAGACTTGTTTTAGTTTCGGAGATTTCACTTTCTTTTCTTTCTTTGTAAATTTCATAGGTTCCTCCTTGGAAAGGTTTATTAGTCACTTTTTTAATTTTCTTCACTCTCACGAATAGCTAGTTTAACAGCTTCAATCGTGCTATCAACAGAGTCCATATCTACGCTATTTTCCATATTAAATTCATTCAATAAATTTAATAGAGTATTTAATTGTTGAACTTCCATTTTTATCCCCCTTCCCAAAATAATGAATTATTTTTTTAACATTTTTCTAAATCAGCAGTATGATTATCAAATTCATCGTATACTTGTAAATTATTCGATTCGTAATATACCTCAATCCCATCTTCTAAATACCCTCTTATAATTTTTAAATCATAGATAGTCGCTGGACGTAAACCGTTTTCTCTTAAAATCGCTAGATTTGTAATTTTACATTTCATCCCAAACACTCCATTTCTATTTTTATTTAATAATCAAACTCGGTCATGCAGCCAATGCATTTCGCTGAGTTTAAGAACATTACTTTTTAACTCATGATACTCATCTAAACTTTTTTCAAAATCTAACACATACGTTTTGGCCACATTTATTTTTTCATCAATAAACAAGCAAAAGTGATATAACCTACTTTCAGCTTGTTCTTGTAAATCCATTTCTTGTAAAAAACGATTTGTGTGCATTGAAAAATCAGATTCATTTACTTTTTTCTCATAAAAGTCTAAATCCACTTGAAAAACATGTTTTTTCATAATTGGAATTTTTTCTTCATAGGATAGAATTTTTCGACACCACGAATTTATGTCCGACATTTTCATACTTTCAGGCGACTTCAATTCATGTTCAATTTCATCTAAACGTTCAATAAATTGGGCAACCTTTCTATGATACATTTCATCACCTCATTTATTTTTAATTCTGTTTTTTAATATACTCTTTCTTTCTCTTTTTCTTCTGCTATTTCTTTACTCCAATACAAAAAGGCACTATTCTCATTTTTATCGAGACGTGCCAGTTCACCATTGATTACATTTTCTTGTTTTTCAGAAAATTCGATTTTCGACATACAAAGTTCTAACCATTCATAAAGCCACTTTTCACCAAAGATTTCTCGCAACATTTTTAACGTACCAATCACTTGTGTTTCAACCCAGCGCATAGATCGCTCTATGCTTGTCTCTGTCTTTTTCCCATTAACCTTTATTTTTTGAAATTGACCAAAAACAGCATAAAACCGTTCTGAAAAAGTATATTCAACTTTATTATTTTTTTTGATTTCGTCATATACTTCGATTTTAGAAAGCAATAGGTCAATTGAAATCTTTTGTAAAGGTACGCCCCTAGCCAATTCTTCAATCACAAATTCGGCATAATGTTCTCTCAACTGCAATTCATAACGGTTCACCACGCCATATTCTTCCAGCACCATATCATAATCTTTCCGTTCTTTTTTTGCACGCTCCTTCGCTTTTTCATACATCCGAATTAGAAAATGACCATTAGCAGAACCCCAATATAAAGTTAAACCTTGAGGTTCTCCATGAAAATTAGCTTCGATATTTTTATCGGCTGCCAATTGCGTGGAAATTAATTCTTTTTCTGGATGTTCCATTTTCGATTTCAACTCGTGAAGATCATAATTTCCCTTTTCTTCACTATATAATTCATCAATCGCGGTATCTAACCTAGAGGATTGAATCCTCGAATACAATCCTTTTTTTAAATAATATTCTTCATTTGTCACTCTTAGCAGCCAGTCATCCAAAGTTAACCCATATTCTTCTAAATGTTCCTCCAATTCCATTAAACCTTGACCACTTAATTCTAATAAAAGACCTTGTTTCATTACGGTACTAACATAAATTTTAATAGCCCCACAGCTATAAATCCCTTGATAGTTTTTAGCATTTGAAGGTTGAAACGTAAAATAGCCTTTCTGAATACCTAATACATGATTCATAATGATAGATACCTCAGAATCAAAAAAAGTAAAACGCAGATAATCAAGGTGAACATGTAAATCATATTCCCCTTTTTCTTCAAAAGACCTTCCCAAAGCGGTCAACATTTGTTTTTCTTTATTTTCTGAAATAAAACGAGTTCCTTTTTCATAATACGAAATAAGAACATGGCTTAAACCAACCTTTTCTCCAAAATCTCGAAGGGAATAACCTAATTTTTTCCTGAGTTTTTTCAGCTCTTCTCCTGTCATTTCAGCAACCTTTCAGCAAATCCGCTATTTTTTACTATATCCAAAACTTAAACACTGTATTTTAGACGATTATTCAAACTATTTTTCTTGTTAACAAAACCTCTATTTTTGTTAACAACTTTTTTAGTGCTACAAATCTTATTCCAGCAACATTCGCATAACGTTTTCCACATGAATATCAAATTTTAATACCCCGTGTTACTAAACGGGGACATTAGGATTGTCAGGGGCTTACGCCCCTGACAATTACTGCGTTCATTTTTGTACACAAAAAACGCACGTTGCTTTACGCTTTAAGCGTAGTTCAACGTGCATTTTATGCACAACATGAGACTTGTACAAGCCATTATTCATCTTTATGGTTCATTATTATAATCAATTATCTTTTTTTAAAGTCAACTATTTTTCAATAGTCAAGTTTTTGGCTAAAACCCAACCTCTAAATCCATATGAAGAAGCTATAATGTAATACTTTAAGTTCTCTTTATTTAATTTTGCATCCAGTTGAGAAATATCTTTATAGTGCATAGGCCAAGCATGTTTTCTTCCTTCAATTAGCAAATTTTCATTATCTCCAATAAATTTTTCTATTGGCTCTTCAAATAAATCAAGAATAGTACTCCCTAATAATTGGTTTTCAAAATGATATGCAAATACATCAGTAAAACACAAACATTCTTCTTTTTCGTTAGGTGTTTGAGTTTTTATATTTATTGTTTGTTCTTTTAGATTTATTTCATAAGAAATAACTTCATTATCATGCATTTTCATTGTGTTACCTCACTTTATAATTAATATTTTGATTCAGGTTGTCTAGGTGGTTGTTTATTCCAGTCCCATTTGTGTCTATGCGGAAAAGTATGTGTTCCGTTGTCAGTATGATTATAGTCTATATCTTCTAATATGTCTCCATTTTTATCATAATATCTTCTTTGTTTTACACTACCATCTGGATTTAATAAATCTTGTGATGAATTGGGTTCACCTTCTGATTCCAAACCATTTTTATCTTTACTATACGGTTGCGTTTTGTGATTTTCACTAGGTTTACCTTCTTCAATTGCTTTTTCAAAATCAGCCTGTTCCTTAGTCTTAGAAACTTGAATACTCAAAAGTTGTTCAGTTAATAGGCTTGCTCCTATAATCGTACTTCCTATATCTTGTGCATTCCTTAAAGCAAATCCACCACCAAAAATTGATGAAGTGCTCCCTACAGCTCCCCTGTATGGAACAATCACAATATCTTTTGAAATTTTCATTTCTTTAATATTATATCCTTTTCCAACGAGACTTTCACCCTGTGCATCTAATAATTGACTATACCTACTAGCATCTAAACGTTTACCATCTTTTATTATATACCATACTTTCTTTCCATTATTGTCAGTATATTGAATATTAGCGTTTTTCAATTCACTTAACAGCTTTGCTTCATAATCTTTGTCTTTTTTCTTTTGATGATCTTTCCACGAATTATTAATATCTCCAGCCCAATCTAAGTTTAACCCCATAGTCGAAAAGGTACCTGTAGATTGATTCCAAGCTTTCCCTTCGGATAAAATAGTGACACCAGCTTCTAATGTTGCCAATTGGGATTCTAATTCATCAAAAATTTGAATAGAAAAATAATCATATTCTCTTAAAGCATCTAATTTTCGGACTGTTTCTTGGCGCATGTCTTGCAACCCATCAATCATTCTTGCATTAAACCCAATTGGATCAACTATGGAATCTAACATTTCGCTCAACCGATTATATTGTCGAATACGTTCTTCTAAAACAGATTCTTGTAAACTATTAACATCAACTTGATCTAAATACCGATTTAGGAACTGTTGATTCGTTTCTATCATTCGTTCGCATACCAAGATAAACCCTTTTGTAACAGGCATATATACGGTATTGAAATAATTCTTCATTGAATCGTAAGTTGCCCCTTTTAAGCCAGGCTCTATAATAATCGCACTTAAGGCTTGTTGGATTTGTTCCATTGTTGCTACGGTTGACTGACAATTAGAATTAATAGACTGAACTTGTTGACGAACTTCTCCTACATACATATTAATACTCATTTAGTCGTTTCCTTTTCTAATAGCTCTTTTTTTTCAGTCATTAAATCCGTTTCTTTCTGATAAAGATAACTATGTTCACGTTCAAGTTCATCTAAATCATCCTCGTATTGATTCCAAAATTTACTTTGACAACTAGAAACCTCATCAAAAATAGAATCAGATTTATACCTCATTTCTCCCTCTTTCCAAATCTCTTTGTCCTCGTGAAAAGAATCAGTAACTTCTTTGAAAATACTAGAAACATCATCTTTTTTACGATAATGTTCTGTAAAAGCACGTCTATTATCATCTAATTGCTCTGTAATCTGTCTTAGTTCATAAGTTGCTTCTTCAACGGTTTTATTTATCATTTGGCTTTACCTCCAAATGCTGCAGGAGTCATTAAATTTTCTAATTCTTTATTCATCACCTCAAAATCGCTTGCGACACTATGAATATTTTCAATATCTCGTGTTAATGCTGCTGCAAATGAATTCTTTAGTCCCTGTTGTTTTTCTGTTAAAGATACGGATTTGCCGTTCCCTTGTAAAGTAGTTAATGTCGCTGTTTGAATTTTCTTTCCTTGGTTCAATGGTGCTACTGAATTGGATAAACGAGTTGCTAATGCACTCGCTTTATTTAGATCACTTTGAAATGTTGCCATAAATTAACCTCGATTCTATTTATGATATATTTAATTTTATCACAAATGTCATCTAATTTATACATAAAATTTTAGTGGTTATATTTACGCTATCTTTTTCATAAAAATAGAGAAAAATACTAAAAAGACAAGGACACCAATTTCTAAATAGTCTGTTGCGTTCATAATCATTGAACCTCCTTGTCTTTATAATTCGCAAGCACTTTCTCTTTCAAAAGCTTGTAATTCCAATTATTTTCTCTCAAAAACTCATAATCATCTTTGCGTAAAAATACTTCAAAAATTGCTTTTTCCAATCGTACTCCACGTTTTCTTAATTGAATTATTTCCTCAAATTGTAAAATTTCTTTTTCACGAATCAACAATTGAGGAGTAGGCTCTCCATGAACAAAATAGGGATTATCTTTATCTATTCGGCGCAAAAAGTATTTAGGTGTATATTTTTCAATCTTACGCACCCAAGAATAAAGCGTTTGAGTTTTAATTGGATCAGATAATGCAGCCACTGCCTCACTCACTGTATAAGTTAACTCTTGATTCATTAAATCACCTCCACTTTTTTTCAATTCCATATTACAATCTCAACCACTTTATATTAAAGATAAAAATTTAAGCCAATTGAGAATCCTTAATTAAAACTCTACTAATTCATTTCCTTTAATTTTCCACTCGAACCATTCTGAAAAATCTTGCTTAACCCCATTTATGCTAAACTTATCTTGAAATGCAGCCTCTTCCGAATCAGAAGGATCAAGATAAGTTGGTCTATTTCTAGGACGAGCATAGACACCTACCCATGTAGTGAAATCTCCCTCAAACGAACCATCCACAATATAGCCCTTTTCATTTAAAAGCTCTCTTACCTTTTCTTTTACTACTTCAATATTATCTTGTTCGCTTGTACTCATTTTTTTCGCCCCTTTTCAATTAATAATCTAAACCAGCTTTTTTCGCCAATTCCTCAGCTAAAGCTTGTTTCTGTTCTTTTTCCTGAAGCAAAACAGCTTGTTTATTTCGTTCAATCAATTGGGCTTCCTCAGAAATTAAGGAAGGTTCTAATTCTTTTAATAGTTCTTTATCCGTTTCATTTACCCTAACTTCCGATAAATCAGAAAAAGGCATAGCTGGAAAAGCTTTCCAAAACTCATTAGGATTAAAACTTTTTTGAAAGAACGGAGCATAAAGTTCTACAGGAACACCTGTCCCAACATTTATATACCCTCGCCCAATTAACTTAGGTTTATTCACAAAAGCTTTGTTTTTATTTTCGTTACCGAATAACATACCATACCCATCTTCTGATAAAATCCCAAGTGATACTTTGCAGGAAAGATTGTCTCTAATAATCCCCTTAATGACGTCAGTTCCAGCACGCTGAGTGGCTATAATTAAGAAGATACCCGCTTGCCTTGCTTTTAATACCAAAGGCGTTAATAAGCCATAAAAATCCCACCATTGATAGCCTTTTTCTTTACTATTTTCTAACTCACTCATTAACGCTGCGAATTCATCAATAATATAGAACTCAGGTTTTAATCCGTAATACTCAAAATCTTCACCAATAACAAAATCAGGATGATTCAACATATACAGATAACGCTTATCCATCAGCTCGTTGGCTTCTTCGAGCATTTCAAATATATCTATCGTTTCAGATACTACCAAACCCTCGAAGGCTGGGAAATGTGCTAATTGGGATAAATCGCTCTTTTTTGGATCGGCAATGTGCACTCTGCCAACTTGACCAAATGCATTGATTAAAGCATAAATGAACATGGTTTTCCCGCCACCAGTACCTCCAGCAATTAACATATGTGGGAGCTTTTTATAAAACCATTCAATTCCCTTCATAATGGTAATTCGACCATTTTCAGCTTTCACATTTTCAAAGTTTAATCGTTTTTGGATATTATCAATTAAGTAAGAAAAGGAAACAAAGCCCATTTCTCGTTCAATATTAATTAAATCCGCCAAAAATAAATTTTCTAAATCTTTACTAATTTCAAGAAAATTCCGTTGAAACTTGTTGCCGATTTCAAACGTAAAAACATCCAATTCTTTTTTAGACCGATAATAAACTTTGGTAAACTTTTCCGTTACTTTTTTCCCTTTTTCTGTTTTCTTTTCTATCTTTTCAACAAAGTTATTCCCTTTTAAAAAGCGAGCAAGCATTTGTTTTTTCTTGCGATTAAAAAAGAACCCTTGCCTTAACACGCTCGTTCTTATTAAAAATAACGAACCAATCACACCAATAATAAAAGCCCCTAGCGTTACGCTAACAGGCTCTATATAGACCGTATAATCCTTTAAATCCATCCCTTTTGAAAAGAGCGGATATAGTCTGAAATAATAATAAAAGCCTAATAAGACTATGACTGGAACCATCATCAATATGCCGTAATTCCTCAACAATTTTGTATGTCGCATTTTCAAACGTTGACCACGATAGACAATTAATTTTTTTAACATCAATCCTCACCTTGATTTTCTGACTTAATAAATTTCTGATAGTTATTTTCTTTTAAATCAAACAAAAGCTCCCGCAAATCATAGTAAGCTGAATCATCTAAAATAAAAACCATGTCTAGTCGAATATCACTAACACGCAACAGATACTCTCCTTTTTTCCCTTCATATAGCAAGCTGCTAACATATTCTATATGTTTCTTTCGTCGACTACGGTCATAGTAAGATTGTTTTAGGATAATAACTCTATTTGATTTTTCTAAATAGTACCTACTCATTACATTTAACTTTTGAATATCCTTTTTTTCACTAATACTCCATAACCAACCTATTCCAAACACAGAACAAATAAAGAAAAAAAGCATCACATTCGATCCAAACAAAATTTTCACCTCTTTAAATCTCTGTATTTTAAAGCTTCATTGTAAATTTTTTGACCACCTTCTAAATATCCTTTATTCATCATAAAGAGCAAGTGCCTAGCAACTTTCGTTACACATGCAATGGCAGTAACTTCTGTACAGTAAACTTTTAAAATGTGAGATTGTTTTTTGTTCATTTGAAGCTTATAAAATTCATATTTTATTTTTGAGGTATCTTTAGGATTATCTCTTTTCATACTTTCTACAACCAATGAAAGATTTTTACCATAATCTAATAAAAAACATTGTTCCGTTTTTTTAGAAAGTACCATAAATCCCATACCTCTCATGGCATTACTCATAGAAAAATACTGCATAGTCTTTCAGACCACCTTTAGATCAGATTTAATTATGCCCTTCATACCGAATAACATTTCTTCCATCTTCATTTTCTTCAATAACAAACGCAAAAATGGTACGTTCATTATGAATTTGTTCACTCTCAATTAGCGTTATAGTAAAACTTCCATCATTTTTACAAATTCGAGCAATTTCTCGTAAACTTCCTATTAATCGTTCACTATCTACATTTTTATTTTTTGATTGTTCTTTAAAATCAGAAAGAAAACTTTTTAATTCTAAATCAAAATACATCATTTCAACTCCTTCTTTATTATAAAAAAAGAGAGCTAAAGAATAGCCCTCTCAATAATTGTTTTTTTCAATTAAAAACTACCTTCCTCAATATAACTCTTTAATTGAATAACATGACTATCAAGTTCTCCAATTTCTTCTTCAAAACTTGAAAATCTTTTTTTAAATTCTTCCATTTTCTCCTCATACTCAGTGAAAAATCTTTTACCATTAGCATTTTTATTACTGTCTCTAATTTCGTTGAGGTTTTTTTCAATATTTACTAAATAAATTTCTACATCTGAATAATTACCCATTGTTTCTTCCCTCCCTAAAAAAGAGAACTAATTTAGTCCTTCTTTTTGTTATTAATTGTTAGGCTTTTTTTCAGGTTTTTGGTTGCCTTTATCATGTGGTGAATCTGCTTGTTTTTCTGGTTGAGCATGTTCAGGTTTAGCAGCAGCATTTACTTTTTTACGAACTGTATCAGCTTTTAGACTAATGTTAATACCACCACGTTCTACACTAGAGACATCTTCAAACAAGCTAGAGATTTGCGGATCAACAAATTCAACTAAATCAACTAGTGGGCGGAATTGAGTATAATCTGTTTCTAAATCAGATACTAAGAAGGTAAAGGTTGCATTTAATTTATCCGAAGAGACAGTCACTTCATACCCTTCATATTCTCCAGTCTTTTGACCATCGAAATACTCTTCTTTCGCAACTGCATTTACAAATCGAATATCTCCGAGCATCTTTTCATAATCCACATGCTTTGAAATAAATTCTAATTTAGATCCCGCATTTGTTTTAATGTCGGTAATACTGTTTTCCTGAACATTAAAATTATTTATATCTGCTGCACCTTTTACGTCTACTTTATCGGCTAAAAGAACTAATTTAACAAAAGAAATGGAATTTTGTTGGAAGCCACCTCTTTGTTGTGGCAGCATAGGCATAATTTTCAGGTCACCCACTTCTAACTCTTGCATAGCTTCTGAATGTTTTCCTTTTTTAGGATTTTGAACAAAAATTTCTAACTCTGAAATTGCTTCAGATGTAGCTGCATATTTAATAACTTCATTTTGCATGCCTTGCACTCGTACCTTTACATCCTCCGTTAGAGTGATGATTTTTCCTAATGCTCCAGCTTTTAGTGGAATTTGCGTAATTGTATTCGACATGATAATTTTACCCCTTTATTTAAATTTATTTTTTTTTTAAACCATTTGGACAATTATAAAGCTTCTCTTTCTTTGTACATATCATTCGATATTTCCTCAGTTAATTCACTGATTTTTTTGATTAAACTAGAATCTTTTTTCCTTAATTCATCATACTTTTCCATTAAGGCAATTTGTTCTTTTGCTAGTTCTTCATCTTTTTGTTCCAAATCAGAACCTTCTGCAGCAATTCGATCTGCATATTTTTCTTCATTGTTAGAAACACTAGTATAGTGCATATTCGCATACCCTAAAGTTCCCAAAGCTTCTTCTATTGGATGTAACATTACTTTCACCTTACAATCATTAAATTTTAATCATTTTCCTCAAGAACAGATAAAGCACTAGTTGCATTACAAATAGCATCGTCTGCTTCTTTAAGTAAAGCTCCAACTTTCGAAAAACCAATGGATTTATTTTTCTTATTTTCAATTTTTTCGCTAACTGATCGTAATTCTGACAAAATTTCATTTAACTCTGACATCAATTCATAGCAGTAAAACGCATGATCCATACATTCCAGCTCCTTTAAATTTCTGAATAAAAGAAATGTTCTAAAGATACTTTCATTCGTTCACTTTCAACAGCGACTTAATATTTAAGCACTCTGTACGACTTAGTGGCTCTGTGCTTCATATGAATTTCATAACTAAAATTCTTTACCACTAGCCAATTATGAGGGTTCAAATTCTTTGAACAAATTAAGTTTTTCTGAACCCTATTTGGTTTTTTACCATGTTTCAAAATCATTCACCCCCTCATTTTGGCATAAAAAATAAGCCTACAGATTCGCACGCTTTCCTACAAAACTATTCATCTTCATTACTTGTTTCTTGACTGGCTTCTTTCTTCTTTTTATTTTGGAAATAAATCACACAAGCAGCACCAGCAATTACTACTAGCCCAACGATCATACTTGCAGTTTTAACTTCTTCCCCTGTTTGAGGGAATAATTTTAGAATAGCTGCCTTTGGTTCTTCTTGTTTAGGCTCTTCTTTAGGAGTTTCCTTTTTAGGCTCTACCACAGGCTCTTCTTTAATAATTGGTGTAAGGTCTTGCGTTTTTTCTTTTCCGTCAAAGTTATGTTTTACATCTTCAACATACTCTTTTTCAGAAGGTTTATTGTAGCCAATTTCTTTAAAGTAATAACGTGTTCCCTTAGGGTCTTTCTTATAATCGTATTCAGATAAAACACGTTCTGTTGTTTCTTTATCTGCTACTTTATAATCAACTTTTTCAGTTGACCACACGTCTTTTTCTGTACCATCAGGATATACCGCAACTTGAATTGTTTCATAAGCACGATCTGTACCTACCGGAATATTTTTATGAGTAAGATTCACATCATCATACGCTTTTAATTCTTCACCCCATATAAAGGTTTGAGTTTTTCCGTCTCCAGTATGTGCTTGCGTTGAAATTCCAACAACTGGTTTTTCAACAACAACCGCTTTGTCTTTCAACGTATAGGTTCCCAAGTCCACATTTTGTCCTTGTGAAAGTTCTAGTTGAGTGAGCGTTTCTTCATTTAAAATATTTCCTGATTTTTGGTCTTTCACTGTAAAGGTAAAAGAATTAGATTCTTTATCATACGAGTGTAGAATTTCGATAGGATCAACGTTTTTATATCCCTCAACGCCTTTAGTTTCAGTAAGGACATAATCATCAATTGCTAAATCAGCATAGTTGAAATACCCTTTTTTACCGTCTACAGTTGACGTTGTGATTACTTTTGTTTCTTGGGTACGTTTATTCGTTAGAGTAAACTCAACCCCATTTTTAAAGATTTCGTTCGTATCATTTTGAATCAATTTTTGACCATCTAAATTCATACGGATTACATCTTCATTGCTTGCAGCATCTTTTACAACTACTGGTGTCACTTGGTCTTTATACGTCAACTCCACAACATGTTTTGTTTTATCTAACGTGTAACCAGTTGGAGCTAGTGTTTCACCCCAATAGTATGAACCAAGTTCTAGTTTATCTACAGAAGCGGTTAAATCAGCAGCTAAGGTAAATTCTTTTAATAGAGTACCATCTTTCTTAAACAAGCCATACTTAGCTCCAGCAAGAGGATACGTTGGATTCAACGCTTCTTTTGATTTTGTAGTAGCATCTTGTTTCACTAACGTTGTTTTCCCTGTTGCACGTTCATTTTTAAACTCAACACTGGCTGTTTTCCCAGCTTGAACCACTACTTCTTTCGTATTATTTGTATCTAAAATATATGGCGCTGGTACAAATTTTTCAGTTACATTGACTTTAGATTCGTGTGGAACATCTTTTACAATAGCTTCCCCTTTTGAATCAGTTGTTACAGATTGAGTTTTTCCGTCAAAAGTAACATCAAATTTAGTACCCGGAACGACTTTACCAGTTCCTTTATCCAGTTTAGTAATTTTCACTTCGCCAGTTTTAATGATTTCTAGATTAATTTGATAACCATTTGGATCATCAATTGCGCCCGCCATTACGGTTTGTTGACCTGCTTTTTTATAAACTACAGGAGTACCAACATCTACAGATTTAATAAATCTTAAAAAACCATCGATTTTAGAATCTTTTTTAGGTGTAATCACTAGATTATTTCCATTAATTTTCCAATCAACATTTGCATCACTTTTAGGACTTAATGTATCAAATCTTGATAATCCCACATTATCTAAATCTGTTAATGTTACAGATTCGCCTAAATTAATTTTAATTTTTTGATTGTGGAAACTAGGTCTCTTTTCGTAATCAGTTACGATTTGATTAATTTTATCTTTAATCGCTTGATAGTTAGAAAGCGGCGTTCCATCAGGTTTATTAATATCTGTGATTGTCAAACCATTTACTTCTTTCCAAAACATAGCTTGCGCTACCATTTGTGTATCAGCATCAGTACCAACATATTTCCACAAAACAGAGATAAACTTCGCTCGTGGCTTATTTGCAATTTCAGGCAACGGATTAGAAGTATAGCCCGGTGTATTAGGATTATTTATAGGTACGCCCGGTTCAGTGCAAAATAGAGCCTGTTTAATGCCATCATATTGAGCATACAGCGGTAAAGTATGCGTGTTAAACACTCGTCCATCAGAAAATGTACCTGTCATTGAATACAACTGATCTAAATTGTACTCTAGTGTTATTTCTTTAGGAAAATTTACATCTGCTTTTGCAACTATAGGTACTAAAGAAGAAACAACAACTTGCCCCATAACCAAAATACCTGTCACAATTTTTTTCATATTTTTACTGAACTTGAATTTTTTCATATTTTCCTCCCAATTGTTTATATTTTCTTCTTTCAACAATTTAGAAAAATGGGAGGTTCTCTACTTCTAACCATATTATTTCACCTCTTTTCAAATAAAAAAGCAACCTTCAAATTTGAAAGTTACTTTTTTTCATATTATTAGTATGGTCGAATATATGCTCCTGAAATATCATAACCATAATAACCGCTATCCATTAACCAATCCATTAATTCTCCACTACCAATTGGATACGGCGGAGACATCCAACCAGCAGGTGGTCCAGTTGGTTGTTGCGGTTGTTCTGGCGCTGGCGTTGGTGGTTCTGGCGTACTTGGTTGTTGCGGTTGAACAGGTGCACTCGGTTGTGCTGGTGGTGTTGGATTAGATGGGGCTACTGGTTGTACTGGCGCAACTGGATTAACAGGTGTTTCAGCAGCTGGAGCTACATATTGTGATTCTTGAACTGGCTGTTCCACTACTTGTTGCACTGGAGTTTCAGCCGCTGCAACTTGTTGTTCAGCTTCAATTTTTACTTGCTCTGCCTTTTCGCTTTCAGCTTTAGCACTACTTTCCGCTTCTACCTTTGCCTTAGTTTCACTTTCAACTTTTGCTTTAGCTACTTTTTCAGATTCAGCCTTTTTCTTTTTTTCTGCTTCAATTTCCACTTTCTTTTTTTCTACTGGCGTTTTTTTCTCTTTCGTCTTAATGCCAGTATTGGAAACTACTTTAATTTCTTCTTTTTCGTTTTTCGTTTGCTTACTTGCACTACCAACAATAACAAATGAAGAAACAGCCACAAGCAACACAGATAAACCAATAATCACTTGTTTCTTATATTTCAATACCAACACTTTTAATTCATTTAATTTTTCCATTTTCATTCTCCTTTTAATTAAATGCATAATATTATTTTATTATACACTATTGTTATTTTTTGTAAAAATTAATATTACTTTTAAATTAGCTTGCATTAATTGTCCTTCTAGTAAAATCAACATCTTTAGCATTTCTAAAACCCTCTTGATAAGCTCCTGAAATTTCTACAGGAGGAGGGGCAATATTGGATGTTCCCCAATCCGCAGACATCTCTTGAAAGGATTCTTCTACCTCTCTAGGCACAAGAACCATCACTTCGTAAGATTCTCTCAACACAGACAGCTGTTCTTCAAATCGTTCAGACAGCCCATCTAAGAACCCTTTAATATAGCTAGATTTAATACTTTCTGTTACATATCTACTTCGCTTTTCTTGATAGTTGTTGTAGCTTTCGTTAATATATTGCTTTGTATGAAATAAAATGACATCATAAGCTAAAATATACATTTCTTTAGCGAGTTCTAAATCACGACCGTATCCGTAAAAAACAATCTTTTTCTTTCTTTGCTTTCCTTTGTCAATATACCGACCACTTGAATATTCTTTCACTCTGAAATTCTTAGCAATTAATTGTGATAAATAGTGTTCCCACCAATACAAGCGTTTATAAATTGTTACCGATTCTTCATTAATTTTATCTGATTCATTTAATAGGTCGTAATCTTCAACTTCATGTTTTGAAATTGAATATTGGATCATTAATTTTTGAGCTAGGATAAATGCTGATTGGCTTTCTTCATCATTCTTTTCGTCTCTAGCTATTGCCAACAAACCTTTTACCTTTTTTATAATTTTCGAATTGCTACTTTTCAAGATTCCTCATCCTCCAATTTTTTGTATGTAAAAAGCTACCTCAATTTCGAGATAGCTTAATTCCTCAATTCTTAAAATTTTATCGCTACACTAAAATTAGTTTCATGGCGCTTATCAGTACCCAAATTGGTTACCTAGTAGCTGTTCTTTACAGCGAAGCAAATCAATTATGATTATCAAATCAGTTCCCTGTAACGTAGTAAACTGATTAGTACGACACGAATAGAAAGTTACTATTATGGATAGATTGAGTAAAGTTTTTAATTGAAAACTCAAATTAATTTACTATCATTAGGGATTCGGTTGGACTTTAACCAACATCGACCCTTGCAACTGTCAGTCGTTGCTTAATCACTCCTCATTGCATATTATTAAATTTCATACTATAATATAGCTGTCTAGGAAATATTATAGTGGTCGTTCATTGTCTTGCAATGTTCGGCTATTTTTTTGTCAAAGGGCATTTTTTGATATAAAAAAAACATATCATTTAGATATGTTTTCGATCTCTGCATTTAATTCTTATTTCCATAAACCAATAAATGCTATACATCTATATATTATGTAAACTAGAATATAAAATCTTTTACAAGGCAGCGAATGTTGCGACTACCCTGTTTCGATTTAAATAAACTTGTTCCACTCATATCGTACCTTTACTATACGCACCTTGGGACGGAATTTTAAATATTTTTTTGTATTTATCAACATCAGATTGAAAAATAAATTCAAATTCATTTTACCATTTTCTAAAATATGAAATGCTTCAAGTTTTTTTGTTTAATTAATTTGCTCAAATAACTAGAATACATTTAGATAGTCACAAACTTGTTGCTGAGTTAATACATATTCATTCAATTGCGCTACAATTTGTTGTTTAATAATTTCGTTTGATGGGTATAACATTCAATTGTTTGCACCGCACCTCACCTCACAAAACGCTTAATTTTCTCTAAATATAGTATATAAACGATCTGTTTAAATCACTAACTACCTAAATAAATATTTTTTATAGCTTTTTGCTTTTCTTTATACTGGACATGAGTATAATCTTTGTTGATGATATGCTAGAATGAGCTAGTAGTTCATGTATAGTCCTAATATCAGCGCCATTTTGGAGTAAATGTGTATCAAACGAATGCCTTAATTTATGTGGATTTATGCTGATATGCAACTTTTTCCCAACATTAGAAATTTCACTATAAATTCTATTAAAGCTGAGTTTTTTAGGCGTTCTCATGTCAACCATTAAATAAAAATGTGATTGTTTATTGAATTTTAAGAGGTATAACCTGAAATTTAAGTAGTCAATTAGATAGGGTTCTAAACATTTTCCATAAAGAACCAACCTCTCTTTACCTCCCTTCCCTCGTACTCTTATCACCCTATCTTTTAAATCAATGTCATTAATCCTAATATCAGAACACTCAGTAACTCTAATACCGTGGTTTTATAATTTAAAATCGTAAAAAGTAATTAAAACATCGTAAAAATTTCTTAAATCGCTAACATATGACATTACAGTGTTTTTTTTTACACGTTAGCAATAGATACTCTAAATACTCTCTTTTTTGATTCTTGTTAATATCAACACGTTTCACAAAAAATAAGTATAACTACTCAAATCCCTACAATTTCGCCTATGATAATGCTAATTGGACGTAAAAAATAAACTAACCAAATTTTATTTTAATTTGGTTAGTTTATTTCTATAATATAAGCTAACTATATATAATTTTGATACTACTTTTTTTCAATTTTTATTGATTCAGTTTCATAAATGTTTTAAGTAGTTTTTAAACAAATACAATCTTCCAATTGATCTATATGGACTATTTCTACAATATTATACAATTTTTTGTGTATAATATTTTTTATCTGTTTTCTATCTAAGTTTGGATCTAATATTAGAGTTTTAGAAAATTTTTCTATTTTTTCAATACCTCCTATTTTTATCTTAGCTTTAAAAACTACATAATAAATAATTTTATCATCCCAATGTTCTTCTACTTTACTAATAACTATTCCTCCCTAAAGTTTAGAATTTATATAATTTATGGAGCATTTTTTAATGACCATTGAATAACGCCACTATAATTTCCAACTTTACCTTGACCTGGCAACATTTTTAAATGTAAACCTGAACTATTATCATTTTTCAGCTCTAGATTGGTTATTTTATACTTGTCAACGGCACTTTGCTCTATTATTGTGCTCTCCTCATTATTAAAAATAAATGTATTATTTGAATTATCTACATAGTATAAGGTTTCTTTCAGCTCACTATTTTCATATGTCAACGGAGTTACAATTTTCGCCGTCAACTTCCAATTATCAGAATCTATTCCTCTTGAATCTTCAATAGCTATATTAGAATCTGTATATAAATTATAAATTTTTTCAGTACTTGATACGCTAATTTTACCAAAGTCTAAGTTAGTATCTACTGAACTAAATTCAAGATAGCCATCTATTACTGTTATTTTTATAGTCTTTTCTACTATTTTATTATTGGAATCTTGCGCTCTTATTAGAGCACTATAGCTTCCTTTAGAAAAATCTAAATCATTTTGTGCAACACTAATCGTTTCAATTTCTTTGCCCGTTACAATATCCCAAGCCTTAGAATCAGATTTCTCTAAAATTAAATTGGTTAAATTTGAATTACTTACACCTTTTTTTAAGTCCTCTATAGTTATGTTAAAATCATTACCAGTTAAAATACTATTTCCTACTATCGGTGTAGTCTCATCATAAACTGTTACAGGAATTTCAATTACACTTTGATTATTTGATTGATCATTTAACGTAACTTCAGCGGTAAAGTATCCAACTTTATCAGTTGATGGAATTTTTGTTATTGAATAGGTAACACTATCTGCTCCACCATTATCAGCTACATTCGTAATTAAAGATGAAGCATTAGAGGTGAAAGTTGAATTTTTTTGGATTTTTTGTGGAACCGCAGTTGCTGTTGGATTTACTGTATCAACCACTTCAAATTCAACTGTTATTGTATCTGTACTTATGCCATTAGTAACCTCAATACCAATATTTTTTTTACCGACCTTTTTATTATCTGGAATATTTACAAATTTATTTATTTTAACAGTATTTCCTGCACTATCTTTTAAATCTGTTATAAAATCTGCAGGATTTAATTTACTAAAATCAGTTCCGGCTTCAACCTTTTATTGGTGCTGCTACCTGTCATCACTGAATAATCAACAGTAAAACTTTGACTATTGTCATACGAATCTAAAAAGCCAGTATTGGCAGAAACTTCAATAGAATAACTTTTTCCTTCTTGAAATTTGTCATAAGTCAAAGGAACTGGAACATCAAATGTTGCTTTTCCATTTATATAAGTAACATCCATATCTTTAATTGAATAAACATTATTACCTATGTTTAATGTGAGTTTTGATGTATCTACTCCAGATACATTTAATGATCCAGTTATATGGATATCTGAATTTATATATTTTTTTCCTACAACACTATCTACTTTAAGATTCAGCATATTTGTAGTAGTATATAGTTGTCCAAATGACATTAACCATCGTCCATCAGCTGTTGTATTCGAGTTTGTAGGTCTGTATGAAAAATAATAATCATTATAAAAGTCAAAACCCATCGCATAGTCAAAGTTACTACTTGTTGATACTGTAAAACTATATCGATTTGATGAAATCCCTACATACTTGGCATAGAATCTAGAATTAGTAGGAATTTTACTTTCATCTGTATAAATATCTTGCGTATACTGAACAACCGATATACTGTTATCAGAGTTTATTGTTAATAACTTATTAGGGGCCTTCATTGAGGTGAAAATAAATTGTCCATTTGATAATTTTTTTGAGTACCAATATCTATCAGTTATTAAACTAGTATCTCTGTATCCGTATACTAAACCATTGCTATCAATATCTGGAAATATCCCCGTACCAACTATATATAATGATATGGTTCCAGTAGGGACTTCAAATGCAGAATATGCACTAGATGACTGTGGCTTAATGAATAGTAACAAACCTAATAGAATAAATTCAAATACCAAAAGGAAAAAATTTCTTTTATGTGATTTTTTTCTTATTTCTTTCACTATTTTTTACCTTCCTTCTTTTTTTAATTCTGGCAGCTTTTAATTTTTTTTCTCTTTCAATTTTCTTTTTACGTCTAATCAGTAAACCAGTAATCACAATGCAACAGCTCGCTATAAGTAGAAAAATTAATAATGCTACTATGTTCCAATTTATTTCTTTTTTATTAATGTCTACTGCTTCATCATTTAATTTTTTTGTATCTTCTTTACCAATTGAAAAATTTTTATCAAAGCTCCATTCCTTTTCACCTGTATTAATTTTTAAATGGAGAGTATAATCGCCTGCTTCTAACGGCTCATTATCCCAACTAATAGGAAAATCGAAATTTGAATTAGGAGCCATTGACATACTTTGTTTTACCGTTTCATGTAGAACTTCAGTTTTATTTTTTTCGGTTACTTTAGCATTTATTACTAAATTATTTATAATAGTTGGTTTACTATTTTGAATATTTGCAGTAATCGCAGTACGATAATTTTGAAGAGCAGGTTTTATTTTATTAAGATTGACAACTGGTTCAACAATTGTGTCATTTTCAGATAATTGAATTCCAATTACATAAGAATAAGAATTTCTTATTTGAACATTCTCGCTTGTATTTTTTGAATCCGTGTCCTCCTTATAGATATAAAAACCTCCTAACACTATCCCGTCAATTTCTTCGCTAGGCATTTTCAACTGAAAACTTACTTCTTTTGTTTCTCCTGGATTTAATGCTATTTTTTGCTTACCAGAAATGATATCGGTTAATGAATATACTTGAGAATTATCTTTCTTGAGGTTTTCTTCACTATAATCGATAACTCCATTTTGGTTAGTTTTTGCATTGTTTGGGACAATATTTAACTCTATCTTTTCTTCAGAACTATTGCTTACTGTTAAAGTAATTGTTTGTTCTTCACTCGGTTTCATTTTTAAATCAAAATATGACTTGTCTTTATCAATTTGATTTTCTGGGATATTTGCTTTAACTGAATACCCCATTGATGCAGCATCTACGTTAGTACTAATTAATAGAATGCTGCATATAAATATACAGATTATTAAAAATTTTTTTTTCAAATCGGTGCCTCCTATTTCAAAAGAGGCAACAAGAAATGAGCTTCTTGTTGCCCTATTTTAATTCTATTTTGGAGCGTCAGAGAGCGCCCACTTTAGATCTGCAGTATACGTTGTGTTGGCTTTTGCAGATCCAGCGTATACTTTTAATTGTACATTGTCATTTGAATCTGTACCTGTTGTCCAAGTAGTCAGCCATGTACCACTACCTTGATTTACATGCGCATTCATTACTGTTTGCGTCTCTGTATTTAATAATGTTACATCATTACTCGTAGGAGGAGTTGAAACATTTCCTTTACTTGCAGCTTTCACAGTTGGATTTTTAAAAGAAAGTTCAGCACCTTTTAAAACTTCTGTGGGATCATTCGTTGCTACAAATTCACTAGCTGTAACAGAGAGGCTCCACCCAACATTCGTACCTCTAACATCTGTAACCTGTACATAAGGAGCTTTATTAAGCGCGCTATATACTTGATCTTTACCACTTACTTTCTTTTCACCAAACTGTATATTTGATACAAAATCCAGAGATAAGGGACCTGGATTATCTGTACCAGGATTGTTGGGATCAGCTGGATCGATTACAATTGGTAAATCCGGATCTTCTGGATTTACTGGTCCTGTAATATCTTCCCCACCTCCAACGAAAGTGATAATATTTTCACTCGTTTCTTGGCTAGTGGTACTTGCTTCCACCTCAGTTAGATTTACTAACAAAGCAGAACTAGTTAAAGCAACGTACGAAATTAATAATTTGTTTTTCATATTTTCTCCTAAATATAATTTATTTTTTTATGCTGGTGCATCTTGCAATGACCAGTTGATTATTGCACTATACGAATCAATATAACTATCTGTTGGAATAAGTAAATTAACTTTTCCAGAATTCCCCTCAAAAGCATTTGACCACGTACCCATTCCAGAATTTTGCTCTGCATAAAGTATCTTTGATGGAGATTCATTCAAAGTTGCACCTGAAGCAATTGCAGGAGTCAAACTATTAGCATCAGTTCCTTTTACTTTACCTGATGGAATTGTTAATTGCGCTTTCAGTTTTTTTGTTTCATCTGAATTTGAGAATTCAGTAATGCTTGCCATTAAGCTCCAGCCTGCACCGGTACCTCTAACATCTGTTACTTGGGCACCTAAAGTTTCTCCTTCTACCGGAATAGCATTTTGCGTTGTCACACCTAATTTGACTTTTCCAAAATTAAAATTTGATACAGCATCTATTACTAAAGAACCTGTATGACCTGTTCCTGGTTGTACTCCATCAATAATAGGATTTTGTTCATTTCCACCGGCTTCAATTTCTACCGCAGTAGTACTCTGTTGTGTATCAATTTCTGCAGCAAGTACTTGAGTATTTGTAAATCCTGCCCCTACAGTAAGTAAGCCCACACAAACTAGATATAATTCAATCTTCTTCATTTTATCTCCTCCTAAATTAATTTTTTTATTTTGGTGCATCTTGTAAAGACCACACAATTTCGGCAGAATAACTATCTGCATAGTTCCCATCAGGTACCACTATAGAGACATGGTTTCCCTTCCCCTCAAAATCTGTTGACCATGTACCCATACCAGAGTCTTGACTCGCAGAGAAAATAGATTGCTCCGTTGCATTCAATGTTACAGATTTTGAAATAGCTGGATTATCTTTAGACACACTTGTAGTTGAGACATTTCCTTCTGGGATTAATAGCTGTGCCCCTTTTAAGACTTTTGTCTTATCTGCATTCTCAAAATCTGAAATTTTAGCTGTTAAGTCCCAACCTGCACCAGTTCCTCGCATATCTGTAACCTGTGTTCCTAACGTTTTATCTGTTGGTATTACAGCATTATAAGTAACTGTCTTACTTTCAATTTTTCCGTTTTCAAAGGTGAAATCTGATACTGCATCAATTACTAAATTACCCGTATGATTCGTAGGAGGATCAATTGGAATAATGGGATTAGTTGGCTTATTGTCTTCAGTTCCTCCTTCCAATGTAAAGTCAGCTGTCGTTTTAAACCCGTCTGCTTCAGCAGCGAAAGCTGTATTTCCAATACTAGTAGTCATTATCAAACCTAATCCAACCATACTTATTTTCGTTAATTTTTTCATAATTTTCTCCATTCATGTTAAATTTGTTGCGATATTCTTTTTTATTCAATAAAAAAAGACCTAAAGCACTTACCAAAAAAGCAAAACTTATTAAACCATACTTTTTTTGAAATTGACCTGTAGAAGGTAAGTAGATATTTTCTTTCTTTGTGCCATACTCCAAACTTGAAACTTTTTTGTTTTCAGTCTGACCACCCTTTATGGAATCGTTATTATCTGTATTTTCATTTTCTGAAAAACTAATACCTGCTTGACTTGTATTATCATCCATTGCAAAAACTTCTTCATACAAAATAAAACTGCCCATAAAAACTACAAAAATAATACTCAAAAATATTTTCACCTTCATTTCCACCTCCACTAAAAATTATTTTTATGGTTTTCTTATTGTAAAAGGATCACCAAAAACCTAAGAAGTGTTAATACAAAGTAGTTATATCTTTCATAACAACCTTTCTCGATAAAAATCATCACTATAAGGAGCATTTTTTAAATAGTGTATAGTTTTATATTTCACATGGATGTCCTTACCACGATAATTCTATTGTTTTTAAACAATATTTAAAAAATATATTCTTATTAACCTATATGTATCATCCTTAGTTGTTAAGACAGTTTTTATTATAACAAGTCACTTCTTGTAATACTTTTTTTTAAATGTAGTTCTTATTACAGAAAAAAAAAGGAAGAAATGCCTTTAATAAAGCATTTCATCCTTTTTTCTTTTTTCTCGACTTAATTTTCATCCTTTTTTACTTACTATTTTTTTATTTTTTATTTTTTTTTGACAAAAAAATAAAAATAAGTGCTAAATCAATTTTACTTATATTTTAAACTAGATATTATTCCTTTACAGTAAGTTTTATTTAGCTTGTATACTATCTAATTCTTTTATCAACGATTTCCTTAATACGATGTATAATTCTATTTTTTGACCTATCAGATGGATTTACTTCCCATAATAACATTTCTATTTCAGTGTCTTTTAACTCATCATAAACTCTATCTGTAATAATTAAATCAACATCATTACTTAGAGATATTGTTACATCAACAATTTGATCTAGATCATTCATTCTTAGTAAATCATTAAAATCTTTACTAGTTTCACCCCCGTAAATTGATAACAGGCAAATTTTTATGTGATTAATTAAATATTTTTTCCCTGCATATTTTTCTATCAAAACTGAATACTTATTGATTAAAAATACTCTGTTTTCAAAAAGAGGATTTTCAAATGTTGATTTCTCAACTAATATTTCATAAAATTTATTTACTATATGTGTAAGTGGCCCCTTGGATTTTAAAATGCCTGGGATATCTTCAGAGATACTGTCAATACCCTCAAATAATGAAGCTCTAGAATGAATATGAATTAAATTAGAATATAAAATACTATATTCTCTAGCATTTAATTTAATATCAAAATAAAGAAAGAACTCTTTCATCCAAAAATTTGTGTATTCTACTACATTGATGTCATGTGTTTGCACGTAAACTAACATTTCTGATACAATCGCATTATCTTCTAAATGGAATTCAAGTCCAAAAATAGTAAGATAAAGAAATGCTATTTCAGATTCAATATCTTTTTTCATCAACTTTGGAAATATACTTTTATAGATTGGGAACAAGCTTTCTTTAAGTATAGTGTAGTGTTTACTATCATCTAGCAATTGATTTTTCAAAATAGACTCGTCACAAGTCTCACCTATTTCTATTCTATGAAAGATTATTGCAAAATAATAACGTAAAATTTCTTTTTCTGAAAGTCCAATATTTCGAACCCTAATTTTTTCTATATACTTAAAAAAGATATCGAACTTTTTTTTTTCAACATTATAAAAAGGCCATTTCAAACCACTATATGAATACCAAAAAAAATCAAAAAAGAATAGTCTCTTTTGCTTTTCATCGCCTAAAATCGTTGCATTAACATTAGTATTAAATTGTAACTTGTATCGAGAAAGAATATTTCTATCAATTACCTTCATATTTTTATACATCGTAGAATACGAAACATAGTGATCTAAGGCATATTCATTTATTTCCACAGTATTTTCAAAAAAATATTGCTTCATCCAATTAAAATTAATATTGTCCTCTAAGTAGTATAAATAGATACCATGAATTGAAAGGTCTGAAGGAATATAAACATATAAATAACCATCAGACTTTTGTTGTAAATATACTTCGCTATCCCATTGTTTTACATCATTTTCTAATTCATCCAGTACATCTTTGGTCGTTCTTACTGTACATTTTAAATACTCACTAACGTTATTCAAATCGACATTTCCATTATTTTCTACGATAAAGTAGAATGCTAGTATTTTTCTCAATGTTCTTCTATTAAAAAAAAAATTCACTCAAATCACTCCTTATTTTTCTTAATATATAATTTTAAAAACTTAACATACTACCTTTTTTTTGTCAATAGTTTTCAAAGTATTATTTTGCTATTGTCCTCTTATGTAGAAAAACATTAGTAGATTTTAAAAAGTATGAAATTGAAAAATTAAAATCACATGCAACCTGTATTTATAAATGATTTCATATGATTAATTCCTAATCTAGTATTTAATAAGATTATTTTTTGTAAACATAATATTTACATTTATTTCTATAAAAAATTAGTTAGTTCAACAAACAGATACATTGCAATGCTCAAAAAGATTAATTCTATTATTGGGATAATCTTTTATAAGCATTAACTATTATTCATCAATACCTAATACTTGTTACAAAAATTGATACTTCTAATAGAACAACTATCATAAACCATCATTTATATATAACTGCTATAAATTCTCTAAGTAAACGACTGGATAAAAATAATAACTGGTTCAGCTGTTTCATTCTCTGTACCCACTCTTCTAAATTTTTTTAAACTCATATTTTCAAGAGTAGTAGTTGCAGTATCTTACTTAATTAATTGCTTAGAAGGAATCTACTTTGAAACTAAATATTTATCTATCGCATATACTTCTGATACAGGTTAATCTTTCCCTTACCAACCCCTAACTACAAACTTAGGTTTCTTTAATTTTTATAAAATGATAAAAGTCTAATACATTATCTATTAGACTTTTAAGCAGAGTTAATCCATCCTCGGAACGATTTAAAATAACTCCCAAAAAAGTTGTGACAATCTTTTTTGGGAGTTTTAAATATTTTGTGTACGTTACAAAATGGTATAAAAAAACAATCCAGACGAAACACACAGGTACAATATTCTAGCTCCTTAAATTCATGACACATAATAAATACTATAGACCAATGCCATCAGTGCTCTCTGCTACAATGTCATCATAAAGACAGCATTCAACTGATGATTCGATTAATCATTTCTTTTTTTTAAAAGTAAGAATATCAATGTCGATACAAAAAAAACATTAAAAACAACAGCTACTTTAATTGTCTTTCTATGAATTTCTGAGGAATAATCAGGTATACTATCTAAATCCAAGTTTTCATAAGCTTCAACCATCTGCTCTTGACTGCGAATATCACTATAATACCCTGGACTATCTGATAGATAGTGTTGTGCATATGGAAAATAAACAACTTCATCTGGCTCATTCTGACACAACCCTCCAAACCAATTATTTTTTATAATATTCACTTGCTTTAGCGGAACACGGTACCCTTTTTCAACTTCTTTTTGGTTGAATTTTAATGAAAAGGCTTCATTGGTATTTTGAGAAATATCACGCCCGTATGCAACAGACAAGTTTCCTTCCAACCATAAGCGACTATCTAATAATTTTTCTGTTGAATTTTGTGTACTTAAATCAAATATCAAAGAACGCTCTTTTTCTTTATTTTCAATATCCGCAATAATAGTACCTTCATAATCTGTTGTAAAAACAACTTTTTCAGTCGTTGATTCAACAACACCGTTTAATTTATCATGACTCAACGTGTTCGTATCATAATCAATAATAACCCAACTTAATAAATTAGTCTTATTATTTTTCGCAATAATATTCACCTCTAAACGTGTGCCCCAAAAAGTACTTGTATGAACATTAAACGTTCCAAAAATCATATAATACTTTGGTTCACCATCGGAAAAAATTTTTGTTTTTATCAATTCAAAATCATCTGGTATAAGACTTTCTGCCCATTTCAAATCTAAAATTTCATAGCACAAAAATGTACTGTATGGCTCCACAACAAAACCCATATAAGGATTTTTCTGTGCAGAATAGTTCATGACTGCATTTTGAAATCTTTTTGGTATTAACTTACTTAAAGGTGCCATGACCTGTAGAGTTGCAGTATCTTTTGGCGTAATCATTTGTTCTACTTTTTTTATGAATTGAAATTTACCCATGTTACCTCCTTGAATAATTAATTGGACTATCCTGAAAAATTAAAATTTAAAATTTAATTAAATCACTTTTCATGGTATTTCTATAACCTTTATTACTTCTCTGATCCTCTATAATATTTTGTTTGTCACTAATTAAAGGTTTAGCTGTGTTCTAAATTCCCATCATGCTTTGCTACGTTTTTATGCTCATTATCATAACAAATCAATCGCATAATGTAGCTGGAATTTATTTTTGAATACTCCTATTTTATTCCCATATCTTTTACTTTCATTAACCGTGTAATATTTGCGCGTTCATTTTCTTCAAGTTTCATTTGTATATAACGAATTGTTTCTTTTAGTTTAGGAATCGTCATATACTCTAACGCATTTACTCGTCGTCTAGTTTTTTCTATTTCGTCAGCAAGTAATTGACATGTTTTCTCTATCTCTGCTAACTCCAGTAATTTCGGTAAAATTTGCGATAGCTCATCAATTGATTGATCTAATTCACTATTCGAGTTTAGATAACCATAGGGTAACTCTTTTTCAGCCTCTGGATAAGAAAAATTCATCACAGGTACTTCTACATTCATTATGTTTTTTTCATAAATATCTACGATTACTTTTCTTGCAGGAACTACTACTAATCCTTCAATAAACTTTTCATTCAAAAGAGCCTTTGCCATAACAAACGATTGCATACTTGTAATTAAGGAATTTTCAACATCGCTTCTTAACAGGTTATTTTGTCTGACTAAAATAATAAAACGACGCATTAATTCATCTTGCTTATCTTTAAGCAGCTTATGCCCTCTCGTTGCCGTTGTTAATCTTTTTTTTAATTTTGAAAGCTCCATACGTGTAGGATTTACATTTAAACGTACCACAGTAGTTTCACTCTCCCTTTAATAAAAATTGATCTAGCAACTCATCTTTAATTCTCTTCAATTCTGTTCTTGGTAAAATTGACAGCAGTTCCCATCCTAAGTCCAACGTCTCTTCAATTGTTCTATTTGTAGTAAAACCTTGATTAATGTATTCTTTTTCAAAGCGTTCAGCAAAAAGTGCATATAATTTATCAACTTTGGAAAGTGCCGATTCACCAAGTACAACAGCTAATTCTTTGGCTTGCTTTCCTTCTGCATATGCAGCAAATAATTGATTCATTGTGGCGGCATGATCGTGACGTGTTTTCCCTTCTCCTGTTCCTTTATCCTTCAAACGTGATAAAGAAGGCAATACATCAATAGGAGGTTGTATACCACTTTTATATAACTCACGAGATAAAATAATTTGACCTTCGGTTATATATCCTGTTAAATCAGGAATGGGATGTGTCTTATCATCCTCTGGCATAGTTAAAATTGGTATTTGGGTAACAGAACCTTTTTTCCCCTTCAACCGCCCAGCACGTTCATATAATGTTGCTAAATTTGTATATAAATACCCTGGATACCCTCGACGCCCTGGTACTTCACGACGTGCAGCAGAAATTTCTCTCAAGGCTTCACAATAATTCGTCATATCTGTCATAATAACCAAAACTTGCATCCCTTTTTCATAGGCTAAATACTCTGCCGCTGTCAAAGCCATTTTGGGTGTTGCGATACGTTCAATAGCAGGATCATTGGCCAAATTAATAAACATAACTGATCGATCAATTGCCCCAGTTTTACGAAAATCTTCCATAAAATATTCTGCTTCCTCAAAAGTGATTCCAATTGCTGCAAATACAACTGCAAATGTATCTTCACTATTTGGTACTGTTGCCTGCCTAGCTATTTGAGCTGCTAATTCTTTATGAGGCAACCCCGAACCTGAAAAAACTGGCAATTTTTGACCGCGGACTAATGTATTTAAATGATCAATAGCAGAAATTCCAGTTTGAATAAACTCATTCGGATAATCTCGTGCCATAGGGTTGATTGCCTCGCCATTTACATCTAAACGTTTTTCTGGAATCAAATCTGGACCTTCATCCTTCACACGCCCCATACCATCAAAAACACGGCCAACCATGTCTTCAGAAACAGCTAACGAAAGAGGACGCCCCAAAAATCGGACCTTTGAATTTTTTAAGTTAATTCCATCAGAGCCTTCAAATATTTGAACCATAGCTGTATCTCCATCAACCTCTAACACTTGTCCGTGTCTAACCTCACCATTTTGCATCTGAATTTCAACTAATTCATCATATTTTACTCCGTTAACTTTTTCAACCGCCATCAAAGGACCGACTATTTCATTTATTGTTCTGTACTCTTTAAGCATGATTGTCCATCCCTCCATTAGCTACAATTTCTTTAAGCACTCGTTTTATTTCAGTTTTGATTAAATCAAACTTTGTTAATTCAGATTCTGATATATATTTGCTACGAGAAATCTTATCTCTCAATTGAAGCGTCCCTTCCAATATTTCTGACAGGTAAGCCCCTAGATTCAGTGCATTTCGTGCTTCTTCTCCAAAATATAAAATAAGTTCCAACATATAGGCTTGTTTTTGACGCGAGGTATAAGTATCTACGTCATCAAATGCATTTTGTTGGAGATAATCTTCACGTATAGATTTTGCAATGCTTAAAGTAAGACGATCTTTTTCTGACAATGAATCTAGTCCAACTAAACGAACAATCTCTTCTAACTGAGATTCCTCTTGTAAAATACTCATAGCATTTGTAACCATCTCACTCCAACCCATATTTAATGCTTGATTATTAAACTTACCAACTTCTGGCAAATACAGCGAATAAGAACTTAACCAGTTAATGGAGGGAAAATGACGTTTTTGAGCTAAAATTGAATCTAATCCCCAAAAGACTTTAACAATCCGTAACGTATTTTGAGTAACTGGCTCTGAAATATCTCCTCCTGGTGGAGATACAGCTCCAATAGCGGTAATACTCCCTTGACGTTTCTCTGAACCCAAAGCAATAGCTAAACCTGCTCGCTCATAGTATTCTGCTATTCGACTACCTAAGTATGCAGGATACCCTTCATCTCCAGGCATTTCTTCTAAACGACCAGACATTTCACGTAATGCCTCTGCCCAACGCGAAGTAGAATCTGCCATAATTGCCACACTGTAGCCCATGTCTCGAAAATATTCAGCAATTGTAATACCAGTATAAATAGAAGCTTCTCTGGCAGCTACTGGCATATTGGAGGTATTGGCTATGAGAATCGTCCGTTCCATCAAAGACTCTCCAGTATTAGGATCAATCAACTCTGGGAATTCATTTATTACATCAGTCATTTCATTCCCACGTTCTCCACACCCAACATACACAACAATTTCTACATCGCTCCACTTAGCTATTTGATGCTGTACAACTGTTTTCCCAGCACCAAATGGTCCCGGAACCGCTGCAGCTCCACCCTTAACTACTGGAAAAAAAGTATCAATAACTCTTTGCCCTGTTGTCATCGGTTCTGTTGGGTTTAATTTCTTAGCAATCGGTCGGGCACGTCGAACGGGCCATTTTTGCATCATTGTAAATTCTTTTAATCCACTGAGAGTTTCAAGGGTATAGACTGTTTCCTTTAAATTGAAATGTCCAGCTTCTAATGCAACTATTTTTCCACTTATTCCATTAGGAACCATTATTTTATGCACAATCACTTTAGTTTCTTGAACGATTCCAATAACATCTCCGCTAGAAACATCCATTCCTAGTTCTAAAACTGGTTCAAACAACCATTTTTTTTCATGGTCTAATGCTTCGATTGAAATACCACGAACTAAAAAATCACTTTTTGTCACTTCCATAAATTCTTTTAAAGGACGTTGGATTCCATCAAACATTTGAGCAATTAAACCAGGGCCCAATTCAACAGATAACGCATTACCAGTTGTCGTGACGGGTTCGCCTGGACCTACCCCTGACGTTTCTTCATAGACTTGAATAGAGGCGACATCTCCTCGCATTTCAATAATTTCACCAATTAATCCAATTTTACCGACTTGACAAATATCTTGAATATTCGCTTCTTCCATACCTTTAGCCATAATTAAAGGACCTGAGACTTTAATGATTTCACCTTTTTTCAAACCAATATCCCCCTACTATAAAATATTTTTTCCAACTGCTTTTTCTACATTTTCTTGAATTCGATTTTTTCCAATATTTAAAACACCTAAATGATTGGGGATTAAAATAATAGCTGGAGTAATTTTTTCATCATAACGTTTAATTGTTTCTGGTATTAACGCTCCAAGTTGCTCAGTTAAATAGATAATTCCATAATTATCTTCTGCCAGCTTAGGAATAATTATTCTAACGGAAGCTGCATCTTCTGCATAAAAAACATCAAAACCAAGAATTTTAAACGGTAAGATTGAATCTTTGTCTCCAATTACTCCAATTTTATGCACCATAGTTCAACCGCATCCTTTCTCTCAAAGAATCTTGCGGGATTTGATTTTTTTTCCCAACTAAAATAAGTCTTAGGTTTCTTACCTCGGTTTGTTTTGCATAAAGATAGGCTAATATAGGCATAGGGCCAAAAACTTCAAATTTCGCCATTTGAAAAAACTTCATTAGCGAATTATCAGTCTCTAAGTCAATTTTAATTGGCGATATTTGTCTGGTTTCCGAATTAGTAGCTGCTTGAATAATAGTCTTATAAGGCAATTTCATTAATTTTTTTGACAAACTCCCTAAATCCTCAGAAGCTAGCTCAATCAAAGTTGCTTTAGAAACCTCACCAGAACTTGATAAGACAGCATGAAGAAAATTTCGTGTTTGTTTTTGATCAATCGCTCTACATAGAATTGAAAGGTTGTTAAAATCGATAAATAGATTTGCTAATTTAATAATTTTTGGTTCGTTTAATTCTAGAGATAACGCTTTAATATGTCTAAAATAAAAACGATCTAAAATGATATCTATCGCCTGTATATTATGATACTCTTCATAATAATCAAGCGCATCTTCCAAAGCTTCTATAATAATTGGGTGAAGTACTTCAGATTTCCCCGCCTCAACAACGTGACGTAAAGCTGAAAGCGGCTCTTTGCCAATATCTAGTAATAAATAATCAAAATTCTCCCCTACTAACTTAGCCTTCAATAAAATTTTCAAATTATGATAAGAGTATCGTAAAGAAAAAAACTCAATTAAACGTGGTTCTGGACTGATCTCAAATAATTCTTTAAATGTTCGTTGCATTTCATTGTCTATTAACAGTTCATAGTCTTTATTTTCTTTTATTTTTTCTACATCCTGTCGATATGAGCTATCTTTCAAAACATTGACGGCCTCTTCAAAACTGCTTGCCTGAAGCATCGTTTCGAACTGTTCATTTCTTAAAAGGCGTGTTTCATACACACGAATTAACGCATTCGTTCCAGCATAATCCGTAGCTTTCATAACTGACCTCCGTCCTTCTAATTAAATAGTTTAGTTGAAACCATAGGCATTAAATCTTCTTTTTTTGTCTTTATAATATCTTCAAAGCAAAAATTATAATCAATTCCAGCCATTCTTAAAATAAAACCTGATTTATTAGCAATTTTTTCCTGCGAAAGTACTATTAAAAAACTAGATTTTATTTCTAACTCGTGAAGAAATTCTTGTGAAATATAGCCACTGGATTTGTTGCCTAATATAACTTCAATTTTCTTTTCTGTACTAAACTGCTTAATTGCATGTTCTAGAAAGTCTTGAAACTCAGTAGAATTCCAATCCTTCATTTTTTTCAATGCCTGTTCAAATGTTTCTTCAATAATTTGTTGTTTTTCAGCTAGCAATCTATTTCGTAATTTTATTTTATATGAATTTAAATTCAAGTTATAATCCTTCAAAATAGTTGCATCAATTTTTGCTTTTTCACTATGAGACTGATCCATTAATTGCCGTTCTCCTGAAGATAACAACTCTTTAGCTTGAATTTTTGCTTTTGCAGTTTTTTCTTCAGATTCATTCTCTATTCGCTTTAACATTTTTTCTGTAAGTTTTGTTAAATCTGACATTTTTTTCACTCCTTTTATTCAAAACAGTTAATTAATTAAAAACTAGAATAAACGAAATAACAAAACCTAAAATTGCATATGTCTCTACCATTGCTGCGTATATAACACCCTTCATCACGTGTTCTGGTCTTTTGGCTAAAATTTGGATCGCTGCTGTTGCAACACGACCTTGATAAATCCCTGAAAATAATCCTGTAAACGCGACTGGTAATGCAGCGACAAAGAAATAAATCCCCTTAGTCAGACTTAAATCCGCATCAGCTTGAATAAAAATCATAAATGCAATAACGAAACCATACAGTCCCTGCGTTCCTGGTAGTAATTGAAGAATTAAAGACTTACCAAATTTTTCAGGTTGTTCCGTTAATAATGCTGCCGCTGCCTCCCCGGTCATACCAACTCCTTTAGCTGAGCCAATTCCTGCAAAAATCATTGCTACCGCCATCCCTAACCCTGCAAATCCAATTCCACCATTATTTTCCATAAAAAAAGTTAACCAATTATTCATATGATCCAATTCCTCCATATCTTTTTTTTAATCTATTCAATTAAGACAATAGATACTTTATTTTGATTTCATTTCACGTTTCTTTAAATAAATATATTTTTCATAGGTCTTTAAAGGCTGTAAAGCTCTTCCTCCACCTTGATAAAATTTACCAAAAAATTCAACATATTGTAACCGCGCACCATGCACATAGGCGCTTAAGAAACTTAAGAAAATATTAATAGAGTGTAGTAATGCAAATAGTAATATTCCAACGGTAAATTTGGCAATTGGTGGCAATAAGTCAATGATTAAATTGAAAGCCTGAGCAATACTTCCACCCGCTATTCCTAGTGCCATTAATCTTGTGTAGCTCACTAAATCACCTACATAGCCCGTAATTCCGTATAAGGAATATAAGCCGCTCCCGAATCCTACTAATTTATTTTTAGATCCTAAAGTGGAAAATAGTAGCAATCCAAAAACATTAATCCCAATTAAACTAGCCCCAATTAAGAATACTGCATAACTTGGAAACACTAATAGCTCTAGCGTAATCAAAGCAATCCCACATAAAATTCCAACCCATGAAAACGACTCTACATATCCATTTCTGATTTGCTTTTTTCTCCACAAAACTGTGCCGTTTACACATAGCCCAAAGATTAGTTGAATGAAGCCAAAAACGACAGAAGTAATTAAGATTGTATTCACATCTTTTTGCGGGTTTAACAGCTGAAACGGCAGTGTATAACCAAAAAATGAACCGTATACTGCTCCCCATAAAATTGTAGGAAAGGAAAGCAAATAGAAAAAGCGGATGTTCTTCGCGATCCCTCTATCTAAATTTAAAAAATGTTGTATTAGAAAGGTAACAATTAGTAATAATAAACCGTATCCTACATCCGCAACCATCATCCCGAAAAAGACCATATAAAAAGGCATCAAAAGAGGAGTCGGGTCTACATCATCATACTTAGGCATACTATACATCTCCGTCAAGGTTTCAAAAGGTTCTACAATTGCGTTATTAGTGAGTACAATTGGTACCTTGCTTACTTCAGCTGGGTTAATTTCTTCCGCAATTAAAGCATACGACTCTTCACCTATATCGAGAGATAATAATGTTTTAAATTCTTCTATTTTTGTTGACTCTAGCCACCCGCTCAAAATAAAAAGATGCTGCCCATTCATTACTAGTGATTTTCCTTTTTCTCTTTCTAAAAGGTTTACATAGTACTCTATTCCTAACTCTAAAAGCTCTGCTTGATTAACGTATTCACTAACTTTATTTTTTAATTTATTTTGTTTTTCTATAATCGCAGCAATATTAAGCTGACATTTTTCCAACTCAACTACTGGTTCATTAGGATAATCATAGATTAGGGATGAAAAGTGATGGCTTTGAGTAATTTTTTCCACTTTAGCGGAATCTAATTTATCAAAATAAAGAACAAGGCCCATGTCATCTCTAGTTTGATAAATTTCTTCTAAATATACATCCTTTTCTTCAGCAAGGTTCGTTTTTAATTTCATTCCATTATCCACTGAAACGGTACCAATTAAAATAATAAAATAATTCAATTCTTCGCGTATCTTTGGATTAAACGTTAGTTTCTTCCAACGAGTAAAGAAATCTAATTCATTGTTTTTATTTTTACGCAATTGATCTAGATGATGCAATTCTTTTTCAACTATTTTAAGTCCTTCACAGAGTTCTAGTAGTTCACTACTCTCAACCATTTGCTCTATTTCATTGAATTCATATTGTTTGCGACCTATTCTGTAATTAGAGAATCCTTTTGCTTTTAGCTTGAATTTCTGAATAAAAGCGTAGGATTCCTCTATCAACCGCAACGTACTTTCTATTTCCTTTTGATTGTTTACTGCCATATCCATATTATAATAGTGTAAAAAACTCTCTTTTTCTTGTAACTTTGTTATGTTAACTAACTCTAGATTCTGTAATTCTTGCGTAGATTTTATTAGTTGTTCTTTTTCAGAATGTTGTCCAATTAGGGTGATTTTTTTCATTTCAGCTATGGCCATACTGACTCACAACCTCCCTCACGATATCTTCAATGACCTCTTCTTGATTCAAGCTGACTTTATTTTTAATCATCTGGCTATTTGACTCGAGTTTTTCTAACATAATTTGTTGATTTTCCTCGAATTTTAATTGATAGTTTCGTTCTTTTTCTTTTTTATAATCCTCTATATCTTTAGCTAATATTCTTTTTTTTTCCTCAAGTATTTTATTGGTTTTGGACAGCAACTCTTCATTGAATTTTTTTGACTCTCTTTCTATCTTCTCCGCCTTTTTTTCTTGACTTATCACAAACTCAATAGAACTTTTACTCATTTTTTTCACCTCTACTCTATTTTTTAACTACAAAAAGGCGCAAGATTCCAATATATTCTTCTCACCCCTGAAGAAATTACCTTGAAAGCTTGCGCCCAACCGATTTTATCTATGTTAAATTTAAGTTATCTTAAATTTAACATACCACTTTTTTTTTGTCAATTTTGGCATAGAAATCTTAAAATATTGTTGAAAAAATTACATTATATTTCCATTTAAACTAGTATATATATAAAGTGATACTTTATGTCTCATGTATTTTTTTAATTGTGATACTAAATTACGTTCTTATGAATCTGATTAATATAGAATCCATAGTAGTCATATATCTTCCATCCTAATTATATTTTTGATGGAACTTTTTTCATCTAGCATAAATTTATTATCTACAGTATTTAAAAACAATAAAGCAATACCAATAACATCCTCCACCGTGATTTTTTTATGATCTTCCTCACTACTATAGCCAATGTCTTTTAATAGCAAAGCTATGAGTGCATTGTTAAAAATAAAACTAATTGTTTTATAATATTGGTCTTCACTTTGCTCTTTATCATGAAATTCTCTTAGCTTGTTTGATAAAATCAAATCAACATATTCTTGTCTACATCTAAAAAAATTATCTAGTTCCTTATTACCAATTTCTTTAATAGAAGCAACAATTAAATAACGATTTTTTTGAAATAATCTTTGAATAAAATATCCAGTTTGTCTTAGTAAGTCTTGTTGATTTTCAAAATCAGACAAAAAGAACAACGTTGCTTCTTCCTTAATTCGATTGGTATGTTGCTCAAATGCTATAGCTAACAAGGCATTCTTTGACTTGAAATTTTTAAATATTGTTGTCTCGTTCACTAATGCTTCTTCAGCAATTAATTTTGTTGTTGCACTTTTGTACCCTCCTTGAGAAACAAGATATATTGCAGCATTAATTATACGTTCCTGCGTTTTAGAAACTTCCTTGTTTATAACAAAATCCCTCCTAATTAAATTTTATAGCCTCTTTACTCTTTATTTGAAATAAATAAAAAAAGCGCACACTTCTAAGTTATTCTTCTCACCCCTGAAGAAACCACCTTGAAAGCTTGCGCCCAACCGATTTAAATTATAATATATTGTGATAAATTTATCACAATATATTTTTTTTGTCAAATTTAAACATAACACTCTTTTAAAACGGATTTGACTTGTAAAGTCAACGGATAAATTGCGCGTTTTTAAAGCATAATTTATCTATTTTTATTATTATAAAAGAAAAAATGGATAACTTCTAAACAAGTATGAATTAAAAAAAATTAAAAACACACGGAACATACATTTAAAAAGACTAAATTTTTATAACCTTAAAATTCACTTTTTATCATAGAAAATTATTTATTTCAAATAAGTTAAAAATGTCTTAGAAGGAATAAAAATTATTTCTTAGAGCAAATTTATTGAACCTATCCTTGCATTTAATTTCGCATTTGTTGTTTGAAGTCCGACTATTTTATAGGAATAAAATCTTTTCTCTAAAATATCCAAAGTAGCTGTTAGAGCTTCTATGCCAGATTCATCCCATATATGAACGTTTGATAAGTCTATTATAATCTTTTCTTGCGGATCTTGTTTTTCAAAATACTCTGTTAGAGAATTGGCTGACGCAAAAAATAATTGACCACTAATATAAATCGTTTCATTTGCTTTGTTAAATTTCAATTTTGATATTTTCGCGATGAAAACAAAAATACTTAACAACACACCTACTAAAATACCAATTGCTAAATTATGAGTATAGACAACTATTGCAATGGTAATTAACATGATTAAGGTTTCTGTTAATGGAGCTTTTTTTAAGTTTCTTGCGCTTTCCCAATCAAATGTTTCAAATGCTACTGTAATCATAATTCCAATTAGAGCAGCTGTTGGTATTTGAATCATTACTTCTTTTAGCGCAACAATTAAGAAAAGTAAAGCTAATCCTGCCGTAAGAGTGGAGAGTCTTTTTCTACCGCCAGATTTGACATTGATGACCGCTTGACCAATCATAGCACAGCCAGCTGGTCCTCCAAAAAAACCAGTAACAACATTGGCTAAACCTTGAGCTTTAACTTCTCGTTTATTATCACCCTTTGACTCAGTCATATCGTTAATTAATGGTAAAGTTAACAAAGATTCAATCAATCCGACCATCGATAACGCCAAAGCTGTTGGGAAAATAATGACTACTGTTTCGAATGTGAAGGGAACCATTGGCAAACTTGGGAAAGGTAACTTTCCTGACATATCTCCTAAATCACCTACAGTTTGAAGTCCAAATTGTGGAAATAAGGAAAGCAGGGTCATCACAATAATCACTATTAAGGCTGGGGGAATTGCTTTAGATAATTTAGGGATGATATACATCAGCACAATGGTCACTCCAACCATTGCGTAAGTAAAGATATTCTTACTTCCTAATTGTTGAACTTGAGCAAGAAAAATTAAAATGGCTAATGCATTCACAAAGCCTAGCATAACTGGTTTTGAAATAAACTTCATTAATTTATGAATTCCTAAGTAACCAAGAGATAACTGAAGGATTCCTGTTAAAATAGTTGCAGCAACCATATATTCAATCCCGTGAGTTTTTATTAAGGTAACCATAACTAGAGCCATTGACCCCGCTGCGGCCGAAACCATAGCAGGACGTCCACCAGTAATCGAAGTGACAATGGCTGTAGTAACTGACGCAAATAAGGCAGTAATAGGATTAACTCCTGCGATAATTGCAAATCCGATAACTTCTGGAATAAGTGCAATTGAGGTAACTAAACCTCCTAAAACATCATTTTTTATATTTCCAAACCATTCCTCTTTTTTTAAACTAATTAACATAAATAAATAAAACTCCTTTCTGTTTATTTAACAATCAACACAGGAATAGGCACATATTTCATTACTTTGTGGCTTACGCTTCCCATAACAAATTCTTGAAGAAGATTTAATCCTCTGCTTCCCATAATAAGCAAATCATAGTTATTTTTTTTAACATGTTTAATAATCTCTGAAGCTGGGTCTCCAATGAGAATTGAAACTTCAAAAGTATCTACTAACCCGGCTAATTGTTGTTTCACTTCATCTATTCGTACATTTTTTCTTTCCTCATAGTTTTTTGATAGATCAAGTGCTTGGTCCTTAGCTTTAGCGATGTCAAGAACTTCTAAAATTGTTAAACTGACACCTGGAAAACCTTGCATCAATTTTTTAGCTTCATTGACAGCATTTACTGCATGGGTGGACCCATCAAACGCAAGTACGATTTTTTTCATTCTTCTTTCCCCATTTCCTTTTAGTAATGAATGACTCAGTTAATAGTAGCATAGTGTAGTCAATTTTCCAACAAAAATTCACCACTGAGTTAAAAATACGACGAATATATACATACATGAGTAAATAAAATAGTTATTACCTTATATTTCAACCTACATATTGCATTCCTACAAATTAATAGATACTATTAAAGAGTAGAGAAAAGAAAGGTAGGTAATAAGTATGGTAACTAATGTTGGTGAAAAAATACAAGAACTTAGAAAAATAAATAATATGACTGCAAAAGAATTAGCACAAAGAACTGAGGTATCCCCTTCTTTTATTTCAGCAATTGAAAATAATTCAACTAAATTGTCATTAGCAACTTTAAAACACATATGCGATATTCTAGGAGTTTCTTTATCTGAATTTTTTTCAACAGATCTTACTCCTGTTGAAAAAAAACTAATTACAACTGTGAAGAAAATGCCTACTCAAAAAAAAACTGAGCTGTTAACATTTTTAGAAGATATTTTCTAAATTAAAAAAAAAGAGTGTACAGAAATTAATTAATTTGAAGTGAGCTCCCTAAGTTAGACCAAAAAATCTAACTTAGGGGGCTTTTTATAGTGGCTAAAAACGAACTTGGAATAAAGGTGAATCAGAAGAAAATTCGCCGAATCATGCGTAAGTTTGGACTGAAGGGCTAAAAATTTACGCGTAAATCACGTAAGTACAACTCCTACAAAGGAACTGTTGGACGAGCGGCAAAGAATCGAATTCACCGACGTTTCACCACTTCGGTTCCACACCATAAGATTACGACGGATACTTCGGAGTTTAAGTATTACGAACAAGGTACAGACGGAAAACCTGTCATCAAGAAGCTTTTTTTAGACCCGTTCCTGGATTTGTTTAACGGAGAGATTCTGTCCTATCGAATATCAGAAAACCAAAGGTAAAGGCCGTTCTTGACGCTCAGAAAGAAGCCATAGTATACACAGTGGACTGCCCTTATCGTCGGACTTTCCATTCTGATCAAGGTTGGACTTACCAGATGAAGAGCTATCGAAAGCCATTAGCAGATAAAAAGATATTCCAGAGCATGTCACGAAAAAGAAATTGTCTCGACAACTCTCCGATGGAGAACTTCTTTGGACTATTAAAGCAAGAAATGTATCATGGTGTGATTTATACAAGCTTTGAAGGGTTGAAGCGGGCAATTAATGAGTAGATTAATTACTATAATCACCATCGAATCAAAACGAAACTTGGCTGCAGTCCTGTTCAATATCGCGAACGGATGACCGCATAAAAACCCGACCAAATTTCTTCGGTCGGGTTTTGGTCTAACTATTGGGTCTCACTTCAATTTCTGTACACTCTTTTTTTGAGTTCATTTAGAGATTCCTTTGCAATTAATCCTGCATTTGCGGTAAATTTCTTGAAATACTGAATCTTAATCATTGTGATTTTCCATTTCCACTATGACTTGATAGTTTTTATTACCTCCGGATAAATTATAAACCTCTTTAAAACCTTTATTTATCAGAATATTTTGAGCTGCATTCCCACTTACTCCTTTGTTACAATACGTGATGGTTACTAAATCTTTATCTAATTCTGACTGCCTTTTACGTAATTCTGTTAATGGAATATGAATGGCTCCCTCTACACTAGATTTTTCATATTGCTTCTTAGATCGTGTATCTATAATTTGAAGTTTTTCCTCATTTACTTGTCTTTTCATTAATTCATTTGGAGTCATTAATGGTGTTCCTTTTTTTACAGCATTATCCAGTGCCATTCCTGTATATAGAATTGGGTCTTTTGTTGTCGCAAATGGTGGTGCATAAGCAAGGTCTAGATGGAATAAATCTTCAGCTACTGCTCCAAAAGAAATAGCTGTCGCTAGAACGTCAATACGTTTGTCAACGCCCTGTCTCCCTATGATTTGCGCACCTAGAATTTTTCCGGTACTTTTATCTGCTAACGCTTTTATTGTTAATTCTTTCCCACCAAGATAATCTGCATGATCCGGTTTAATGTTATAAAGAATTGCTACATCAATACCTTCAGCTAGAGCTTCTTTTTCACTTAATCCAGTATAACCAATGGTTAAATCAAAAGCTCGAACAATACCAGTACCTAATATACCCCGATGTTCTAAGGTTCCGCCTGTAATCACATCGCCAGCAATTCTTCCCATCTTATTCGCGGTTGATCCTAGTGGGCGATAGATAGGTTTCTTGGTGATTACTGAAAAACTTTCAGCAACATCACCTACAGCGTAAATATGTGGTACGGAAGTTTCCATTTTTTTAGTTACAGCAATCGCTCCAGATGTACCTAACTTAATTTTTGTAGCTTGCGTTAAGGACGTATTTGGTTCAACTCCAGCTGCCAGTATAACTAAATCAGATTTGATTGTTTTTCCTTGATTCGTCACCAATTCAGTAATAAACTCTTCCTTACCAATAACTTTGGTAATAGTTGTATTTAAGAGAACATCCACATTATTTGTTTCGAGTTCTTTTTGTGCTCGAAATGCCATATCTGAGTCCATCTGTTTCATAATTTGTTGACCACGTTGGATAAGTGTAACTTCAATTCCTTTATGAGCTAATTGTTCAGCCATCTCTAACCCAATAAATCCAGCTCCAATAATTGTTGCCGTATTAATTTTTCCATTTTGTATAAACTCATGAATCGAGCGTGCATCCTGAATATTTCGTACATGAAAAATATTTTGTTTTGATTGTTGGTTTAAAAACACCTCTGGAACAATCGGTTTTGCTCCTGTAGCTAGCACCAATTCATCGTAACTATCAATAAAGATCTCGCCAGTTTGAAGATTTTGTATTTCAAGTGTTTGTTTTTCAGTATTTATTGCCGTCACTCGATGTTCTGTAAAAATGTCTACATTATAACGCTTTTTAAACCATGCAGCATTGCGTGGTGTTAATTTATCTAAATCCTCAACTTCTTCTCCGATATAATAAGGAATACCGCAAATAGAGTACGAAATATCCTTATCTTGATCATAAACACAAATTTCTGCATCCTCTGTATTTCTTCTTGCTTTTGCTGCCACACTTGTTCCTGCCGCTACCGAACCAATAATCACTATTTTCATTCTTTTGCCTCATTTCTATTATTTTTGTTAGTTTTATAATATTTTTGTTTGAATTTCAAGGCTACATTTACGAGCGCAATCAAGACAGGTACTTCAACTAACGGTCCAATAACTGCAGCAAATGCTTCTCCAGAATTGATACCAAATACTCCAACTGCTACAGCAATAGCTAACTCAAAATTATTACTTGCTGCTGTAAAGGATAGTGAAGCAGCGATTGGATACGTTGTTCCCATCTTTTTAGAAATAAAGAACGAAACAAAAAACATTAGAACAAAGTAAATTAACAAAGGAATCGCTATTCGAATAACATCCATTGGTAATTCAATCACTTTTTCGCCTTTAACAGAAAACATCACAATAATTGTAAATAGCAAAGCAATCAGTGTAATTGGGCTGATTTTAGGAATGAATTTTTCTTCATACCATGTAATGCCTTTTCTTTTAACTAAAATTTTCCTAGTTAGAAAACCTGCAATAAAGGGAATGCCTAGATAAATGAAGACACTTGTAGCAATTTCTCCCATGCCAATCGAAATAGAATGAGTTTCTAATCCTAACCAACCTGGAATAACAGTTACAAATATATAAGCAAAAACAGAATAAAAGACAATCTGGAAAATAGAGTTGAATGCAACTAAACCAGCTGTGTATTCATTATCGGCTTGAGCTAAATTACTCCATACAATAACCATTGCAATACACCTAGCTAAGCCAATCATAATCAATCCTACCATGTATTCAGGGTAATCATGTAAAAACAAAACAGCTAAAACAAACATTAAAATTGGTCCAATAATCCAATTTTGAAATAATGATAGCAAAAGTACTTTCCAATCTTTAAATACGCGCCACATTTCTTCATATTTAACTTTAGCTAATGGTGGATACATCATTAGTATCAACCCGATTGCAATTGGAATAGATGTTGTTCCAATTTCTAATTTGTTTATTCCAGTTGCAATATCAGGTACAAAATAACCTAGCCCTACACCAATTCCCATTGCAAGGAAAATCCAAAGAGTTAAATACCGATCTAATAATGACAATTTTTTCGTTACACTTTCCATAATTAACATCTCCATAATTAAGATTTATTATTAATATGAAAACTTCTTACTGTTCGACTCTAAGTAGGAAGTTCAACATTATTTTAAATAAGTAGAGTTACTACTATTTACTAGTTAATCATTGTTACAAGAACATTCTCCGTTCTCAATTGAATGACAGATACAATTCTCATTATTTTTGACAAGACTTTGAATGACATCAGAAATAAATGTCATGTTCTCCTCATTTAGGGAGTAGTTATGCCAAATCCCCGATTTTCTCGTTTGTACAATCTCTGCACTTATTAATACTTTCATATGATGCGATAGTGTTGGCTGTGTAAAATTAAAATGTTCTAACAAATCACAGGCGCACAATTCACCGCAAGACAACAAATCAACAATTTGAACTCTATTGGAATCACCTAAGGCTTTGAATATTTTTGCTATTAATTTATAATCCATTATTATTCCACCTTTCATACATAGACAAACATCTATTTATAATATAGACATTTGTCTATGTATTGTCAACTAAAAAATTAATTTCTAAAATATAATTAACAAACTCCCTTTTACTATTCTTTTGTCTGAGTTTGATAATGGATTGCTTCATTTTCTTGCGAGTCAATTTGATAGGCTTCAGCGGAATTTTTGTTAATAGACTAACTTACTAACATTTCATACTTATTCGGTGTTACATCTAAAACTCCATAAGAGTAAGTCAGTTTTACAATAGCTTTACTCCTATCTTCCGAAATCTCATAGATTTTTCTATCAATGAATATTGACTGAGTCGGTGTATCTGAGTTATATTGATTAGTATTTACCAGAGGCAAACAGTCTCATTGCTGCCATAACTGAACGTGACTTCTAAATAATCAGTGATAAATTGATTTAATTCTTCCTTATAATGAGTTTCACTGCATAAAAAAACAGAGTAGAAAAAATCTACTCTGTAGAAAGTCTAACTTTTTTGGGTCACTACATAGTCAAATTTGATTTGTTTATCTTTATTACGTTTTTTCTGTGTATCTGTATAAACACAGCATCCCTACTCTTTCGGAATTTTAACTTCGTTTGCAATCTTTTTCATTTTTTCTAGCAGATCATTGGTTGTTATTTTGAATATAGTTAGTTTCCCTTTTTCTTTAAATTCAGCATTTCCACTAATCTTTGTAGTTCCTGATTCATTATTATTATCAGTATAATTAATTGTAGCAGTAAAGGTATACCTAAGTTCATCCTCCTTATTTTGGGTAACGTAAACATCTTTAACTTTTGTTATAAATTCAGCATCTTGTGTTGTTGTAACATAATACATAGCCGTTTCATTTATAAATTTCCCATATCCTTCATCTGTAAATTGAGAATGAAACATATTTTCTAAATTAGTACTATTTTCCACTTTATATTTGTTTAGTCATTAGATAATCTGTTTGTTTATCTTGTCCTAACATGAATGAGTGTTCGCCTGTAATGCAAAAACCTAAATTTTTATAAAAATGTAAAGCAGGCTCATTCTTTTCCCATACTCCTAACCAAATTGTCTCTACACCAGTATCTTTCCCATATTGACTAGCAAAATGTATTAATTTTTTGCCTAAACCTTTTCTTTTATGTGCTGGAAGAATATATATTCTTTCAATTTCTAATGAGTTAGAAAATGTATTTTCAGTTTGTGCTTCTTTACTATTGAGTTTCATATAACCAGCTAAATCATCATCTGAAAATATAAAATAGAATATTGAATTAGGGTTTAATAACTCTATGCGTAATTTATTTTTGTTATAGGCAGTATCTATATAATTTATTAAATCTTGTTCTGTATTGTACTTTTCAAAAGTGTCTTTAAATGTACGAATACTAATTTTGCGAATACAATCCAAATCTTTTAATTCACATTTTTTGATTTCAACCTTCATTACTATCATTTCCTTTCAAATAGTTTCTTTTGTGCCCTTTTTTTACAATTTTCCAATCACTATCAATATTAGTACTAATTTTTTTTAACATGCTTGAAAACTGCAGGGCTTCTTCTTCTGTAAATCCTTGTAATGCTACAGTGTTAGAGTAGTCGTTTTCTTTTTGAATGATAGGCACTACCTCTATTCCTTTTGAGGTGACGTATAGTCTGCGAATTTTTTTATTAGCAGGATCAGTCATTTTTTTAATCAAGCCATTCTCTACAAGCTTATTAATAGACCTTGCAGCTGTAGTTCTATCAACTTTGACTAACTCTGCTAACTTATCTGGAATGATGCCAGGATTTTCATAAATACGAACAATGTATAGATATTGTCCTTTTGATAGTTTATAATTTTTAAATTCAACATTAGCAATAGAATCAAGAGCTCTTGCTATTGTTCCAATATCTCTCAGTATCTCGACCATAGTAACACCTCCTAAGGGTACATTAACATTTTATTGTCGCATTTGCAACAATTTGAATTAACGTTTATAACATAATAAGGAACAAGTTTGCTTATCAAGGCAACTATCTGTTTTGTTAAAGATGGAATAGATAGTTTAGCGATTTTTCTGAGCATTTAGGAAATTGATTCTCCAGCTAATTTTATATCCTCAATTACCCTTTCTAAAAAATAATTAAAGATTAAATGTTATTCATTTTTATAGCTTTACTTTTCGAACGTTTGTTCGTATAATGTGTTTATCAACTACTGGAGTGAATAGTTATGGAATTAGAACTTGATTATACGAATGAACCTCGCTCAGATATTTTATGTATTGATGTAAAAAGTTTTTATGCTTCTGTTGAATGCGTGGAGCGGAACTTAAATCCTCTAACGACGATGTTAGTAGTAATGTCTAATGCTGAAAATGCTGGAGGTTTAATTTTAGCTAGCTCCCCCGCTGCTAAACAAAGGCTTGGAATTTCTAACGTGATGCGAAAATTTGATTTGCCTACACATAAAGATTTATTAATCGTACCACCTAGAATGGCCTTGTACATTGATAAAAATAAAGAAATTATTGAGATATTTCGTAAGTATGCTATTGAAGATGATATTCTTATTTATTCAATCGATGAAGCGTTTATCAAAGTGACTCCTATTAAAAAACTATTGAAAGCAACGGCATACGAAATAGCACGTTTAATTCAGCAAGATATTTATCATACATTAGGCTTGTATTCGACGGTTGGAATTGGAGACAATCCCCTGCTAGCTAAATTAGCTTTGGATAATGAGGCAAAAAACGCGAAAGACTTTAAGGCTGAATGGCGCTATGAAGATGTTCAGGAGAAGGTTTGGCGGATTTCTCCTTTGACGGATATGTGGGGAATTGGTAGGCGAACGGCTAAAAAATTTGAATTAATGAATATCAAATCAGTGTACGATTTAGCCCGCTATGACTACCATTTGCTAAAAGAAAAAATGGGTGTCATTGGCGAACAGTTATATGCACATGCCTGGGGAATCGATCGCAGTGATATTGCTAAAAAGTATACTCCTCTTGAAAAATCGTATAGCAATGCACAAATACTGCCACGTGATTACACACTAGCCTCGGAGATTGAGTTGGTGATTAAAGAGATGGCTGATCAAGTTGCTACTAGGCTAAGACAAAAGCAATGTCAGACACAATGTATCAGTCTTTTTATTGGACATTCGATGTACGAATCAACGAAAGGTTTCAATCATCAAATGAAAATTTCTGCAACAAATAATACGAAAAAATTAACGGATTTTTGTCTACAATTATTTCGTCAACATTATCGTGGTGAAACAATACGGCAAATTGGCGTCGGTTGCTCTAAGATAGTTTATAGCACGGATATCCAATTGGATTTATTTAGAGAATCTGAGGAAGTCGAAGCAGATGCTGGTCTTGATTTTATTGTTGATTCTATTCGGGATAAATACGGCTTCACCTCTCTCGTTCATGCTAGCAGTTTAATGACAGGCGCAACAGCGATTAAACGCAGTCATTTAGTCGGTGGACATGCCTCCGGAAAGGATGAAAAAGATGTTAAATAAATTTAATGAACGTTACCAAGATCGTGGAACAATTAAATGGCTTGGCATGTATCTATCTGAACATACGGCTTCTATGGATGCGGATAAAAGTAGTCGAAGTTTAAAAATTTTGCAAAAAAAGCAGATGAATTTTCTTGAAATAGCGACAATACTAGATAGTGCCCTAATTAAAAATCAAGCTGTATCTATTCAGCTTGAAGAAATAGATACAGATGGGAATTATTTACCGGATATTACTGGAAAAATTGAAGGTTATGAGGATAGTGGGATTTGGATCGATAACACTCATATAGCCTATGAAGAAATCAGAAACATTAGTTTATACACTGAAATCAAATGGAGTGCATTTGAAAAAAGAAATCAAAGCTAAGTTACTAGAGTATATGTAACTTAGCTTTGATTTTTCTTCTTTTAAGAGACTTAAAATTTACTCGCCCATTTTAATTGCAGCCCCCTCTTCAGTTGTTTTTACATCATACTCTTTTCCATCAATTTTTACTTTTGATTCTTTTCCAGGGGTGATCTCTTCTTTTTTTGAGTTCCCACCACACGCAGTTAAAGCAACTGATACAAGAATTAGTGCGATTATTGTTGTTAGCTGTTTTAGTCTATTTTTTGGAATCATTTCATTCACCTCCTACCGTTAAATCAAGATTAGCATCGCTAACTGTAGTTTAAATGAATTTTTTCTGTAGTTTATGTAGAGTTTAGATAAAAAAGCCACTTGATTTTTTATCAAGTGACGTTCTATATTAACATTAACAGATAACTTTTTTACGTTTCTTTCCAATTCGTTCAAGGCGAATCGCTTTTTCAATCGCTTCGCTAGCAAGAGGAACTTTGCAGTCTTTACTTCCTAAGGTAACTTGAACTGGGCCAATTGTTTCGGCAACTTGTTGGGCTTCCTTTAACAAGGGTGTGTAGTAGCATCCGGTGTTAATCACAAACTGGTTCATGGTATATCGAACACTGTTTTTAGCTTGATGGATTGTATTTTCAACAATTTTCAAAAGTGCAAGTACTTCTTCTTGATCAATGCTTGTATCTGGAGCAAAGCTTAAAAATTTCCCATAGCAGCTCCAACCTGTATCTTCAATCAATTCTTGATCAGATGTCATCCACTCTTTAGCTAATTCAACAGCATAAGGACTCTCTGAGGCAACGCCAGCAACAACGAATTCACTGATTGCAGACCAATTTGAATAGTTGGCCCAATGTGTTAATTGTTTTTTTTCAATCAGCTTAGGATTAATAGCTAGTCCGGCTAAATATTGAGCATCTGAATTCCCAGTTTCAAATAAGTCCAAGGCTAATTGTTGATCTTTTTTAACGTCTTTTAATAACTCTTTTTTTAAATCACCAATTTTCACACCAAATAATGGACCTGGTGCGCCATGACGTAAAAATGTTTTTTTTGTTTGTTCGGTCCCTAATCGCTCAAGAGTCTTCATGACTTGATTTAACTCCATTACAGTTCCCCCACTTCTATTCCCAATAATTATACCCTTTTAGATTGTAGTCTTTCATATTTCTTTTTATGCCGTCCACAGCGTGCTGGTTATCATTTAAGTTAGCCATTGCTGCAGCATAAAAATAATACCTCTCGGCTTCTTCAACTTGACCTAATTTCATTAAATTAAAGCCTTTTTCGTAAAGTAAAAAGTCTAAATAATAAGAAATATGTTGTTCCTGAATAAGGTTTATTCCTAATGTACTTAAATGAACAGCTAATTTATAATCTTTAATTTTAGAATAAAACTTAGCCATGTTGTAATAAATTTTTGCAACTTCAATACCATCTTCGATTCTTGGTGTAGAACAGGTTAGTTGATCCAGTTGATTCATCACTTTTTCAAAGTAAGTTAAGGCTTTATTATCTTCATTTCTAATGTCATAAACAGTTGCCATACCGCTAGTAGCAAGTATATCTAGAAATTCTACATTTTTACCAGATTCAGTCGTTAAAGCCAAATTGAAATAATAAATGCCATCGGAGCTATTTTTATTGCCAATTAAACTTGTAATACCCAGATAATAATAGTACTGCTTTAATTCATAAGGTGTTTCTAAACGGTTAAAATCAATTTTTTCCTTGATTAAATCATAGGCGTCTTTATGCTTAATTTGCGCACATAAAACGCGAACTTGTTGAAAAATATCTGCATAGCTATCTTTCTTTTTAGTGGTATATTGATAAATTTCATCGAAATCTATGTTTAAACGCTCTGAAATAATCATTAAAGTTAAAAGCGAAGGAATTGAAATTCCTTGTTCTAAGTTACTAATGGTGGACTGGTTACAAATCCCTGCAGCTAATTCTTTTTGGCTTAAACCAGCCGTTAAACGGGCGTTTTTTATTTTATTTCCTAATATTTTCATTAGAATTCTCTCCTAATTCTACTTGTTATATTGATTAATCATACATTAAGTAATATCATTAAGATAGTACTTTAGGTAAATTCTACAAATATTATTATCATTATTTAATCTTTTTTTGAAGGGAGGTTAATTCAATGAGTACAGAAGAAGCTATTTTAATTTCTATCACTTCACCGTTATCTCCATTTGGCGATCTTAGCCACGGATAAACGTGAAAATAAGACAGATTTGCAAATTAAAAATCTGTCTTATTTTTATTTACCACTCCATATTTTTAGGTGTCCCGAAAAAATAAATTGACATTCCTTAAAAAAGTTCTATAATAAGGTTATAAAATAATTATAACAAGATAAATGTTACTATAGGAGTGGATTTGAATGAGTCGTAAAGAAGAGTTAAAAGAAAAACACCAGTCCACCGGTTGGTTAAGAAAATCCCATAATATTAGTTTAGAAGAAGTCAATAATACCGTTAAAATTCCCCAAAATGCGGGCTTTTGGCGTAAGCTTTTTGCTTTTATGGGGCCAGGAGCGTTAGTTGCTGTAGGTTATGTCGATCCTGGTAACTGGGCAACCTCAATTGCTGGGGGTTCAAAGTTTGGTTATACATTATTAAGTGTCATCCTAATTTCTAATTTAATTGCGATGCTTTTACAAGAGATGTCGGCACGTTTAGGAATAGCTACAGACATGGATTTGGCCCAGGCGACTCGGAATTCAGTTGGGAAAAAACCAGCTATTGTTTTATGGATTTTAACTGAATTAGCTATTGTTGCTACAGATATTGCTGAAGTAATCGGTTCGGCTATTGCCTTGAATTTATTATTTAATATTCCCTTACTAGTTGGTGTCGCGATTACGACATTAGATGTACTCGTGTTGTTGCTACTTCAGAAGAAAGGGTTCAGAATTATTGAATCAATCGTTATTGTTTTAATGTTTACAATTTTTATTGTCTTCCTTTTTGAAGTTATTTTGACTAGACCTGATATGGCAGCCTTATTATCGGGCTATATTCCAAGTTCACAAATCGTGACGGATCCTAGTATGCTATTTATCGCATTAGGTATTTTGGGCGCGACAGTCATGCCTCATAATTTGTATCTACACTCTTCTATTATCCAGACTAGACAATATGAACGGACACTAGAAGGACGTAAAGAAGCCGTTAAATTTGCAAAAATAGACTCTGTATTCTCTTTAACTGGAGCATTTGTGATTAACTCATTGATTTTGATTTTAGGAGCTTCTGCTTTTCACGGGACAGGCAGTGTCGTGGCTGAAATTCAAGATGCTTATAAATTATTAAGTCCAACTGTTGGAGTTGCAGCTGCTAGTACCTTGTTTGCTGTTGCTTTACTGGCTTCAGGGCAAAATTCAACGATAACAGGAACCTTAAGCGGACAAATTGTCATGGAAGGGTTTATCCATCTACGTGTCGCTCCTTGGTTACGTCGTGTGATTACCCGATTAATTGCTGTAGTTCCAGTATTTATCTGCACTTGGTTACTAGGTGAAGGCGGAACCGCACAGCTATTACTTTGGAGTCAAGTTATCTTAAGTTTGCAATTGCCATTCGCCGTTGTTCCATTGGTCCTTTATACAAGTGATAAGAAAAAAATGGGTGAATTTGTGAATCCAACTTGGATCAAAATATTAGCTTGGATAGCAACTGTAGTGATTATTGCATTAAATGTCTTTTTAGTCGGCTATATTTTGATTACAGGACAAGATTTAGGTTAACTAAAAACCAGATGCTCACTTCTCAGTGAGTATCTGGTTTTTCTATTGGTTATTCTTCAGTTTCTCCAAGTAAGTAAGAATTTTTTCCTGCTTAGTTTTATTTTTATACTCTAATTTCAGTTCAATATAATCAGATATAGCCATGAAAAAGGCACACATATTAAATAATGCTTCCCAAGTCGATTGAATTTCGCCATTTGAATAGGTTGTTAATAGTGCTCTCCACTCTTCTGTAGTTAAATAGCTTTGTAAAAATTTACCATTTTTGCCTAAATTTAAGGGCTGGTTTGACTGAGCTACAAGCTTCCAGTTTAATGCTAATAAAAACATATCACGAACTGGACCATCAAGCATTGCTTTAGCATAGGTTATTTCTTTTCGAGCAAGCCCTTTAGCAACATAAGTAGATACCCACCAAAATTCATTTATACAGTCATTAAATTCAGCTTCACTAGGAAGAGAGACGAGATAATCAGTCGCATCTGATTCAGGTAAGTTAGTAAATAATTGATCTTTATCTAATAAGACTTTTGTTAAACTGTCTAATTTGGTTTGTTTTTTCACTGTTTCACTAGATATCAAAGTCAGATCAATTCGATTTCCATCTTCAAACTGCATTAAGTAAGCAAAAGTTTCTTTGCTGGTATCGTTTGGGAAAAGTGCAGATTCATCTGGTAATTGCATAATTAGCCGCGGTCCAAAATAATCAACCCATCGACTATCCTCTATAAAACTAGTTAATTCTGTAACAACATACATAATATCAAAGTCCTGTAGCCTATCTGGTTTCACGTGTTTATTCGCACGGGACCCGTTTAATAAGACCCCTCTAATACGTTCATCTAATTGTGCTTTTTGCAAAATCAGATGATACATCTCTTCTTCACTACGCATATTTTAATATACCTCCCTTAAATAAAAAGCTCGTTGAGCCGTTCAGCTCTGTCAGAAAAATAGGGAAATTTGATGTGACGTTTTGTGTCACCTCGAAAGTTCATCTTTTTTCCGAAGAGTTGGCTCAAAAGAGCTAGCCTAAATAAAAAGCTCGTTAACTTAGAACGAAAAAACCAACAATTAAAGAAGTTGTTGGTTTTTTCCAGATAGATAAAAATTAGTGAACAATTTTTTTTAAGGTTCGAGCCACGATAGGTGCAATAATACCTGCTGCGAGAGCTTCTGCGAGACCATTTGTTAAAACGACTGTCCCTAATACTTTCAGTAACCCACTAACATCAACTTTCATAGCTGCCGCATAATCTGCACCATTAAAGATATAAATAAAGAATAAAACTAAAATAGTGTTGGTTAAAGAAGCTAATACAGAGGCTATGACCATCGCTGAACTTTCTTTTAATTTTCTTCTTAGTAAATAAAAAGCATATCCTGCAATAAAACCTACTAAAATTCTTGGTAAAATTGTAATAATAGGATTAATAAAGATAATCGGATCTAACGGACCAGGCATTAAAAAGACCTTTGCCCAACGAGTTAAGCCCCACACACCACCAAGAATGACTCCTTCTTTCGTTCCCAATGACAAAGCCGCAATAATAACAATAATATGAATAATCGTTGGATTTAATGGTGGAATAGGAATATACCCTAACATTGGAACAAAGCTTTGAATGAAAATAATAGCGGTTAAAATACCTAAAATTGCAATTCTATATGTTTTATTTTTTGTATTGTTCAATTGACCCACACTCCGTTTTACAAATAAGTTCTAAGGCTTAAGCTAAGCTTCTCAAGAATAGCATTTTTTGTGAACTTTGACAATTTAATTTTTGAAATTACGTGCCCTTTTCATTTCAAAACAAAATGCTTTAAAGGCTTAGCTACAAGAGGCACAATCACAGCTGCTGCAATTGCTTCAGCCAATCCGCTAGTGATGACTACTGTTCCTAAAACAACTAATAAACTGCCCACATCAACTTGAACAAATGCCGCATATTCTTGGCGATAAAAGATATAAATGAAGGTTAAAACTAAAATAGTATTCGTTAAAGAGCCTAGTATTGCTGAAATTATCATAGCAAATGTATCTTTTACTGCTGTTCTTTTTAGTATTTGATACACATATCCTGCTACCAAACCTACTAGAATTCTCGGAACAATTGCGATCACTGGATTCGTAAATAACAATAAATCTAGTGGTGTAGTTGGAAACGTAAACGCTCTGATAATACAGGCAACACCCCAAATACCACCTAGAATCATACCGTCTTTATAGCCTAATGTGATAGCAGCGATAATTACTGTAATATGAATGATGGTTGGGTTTAGTGGAGGAATTGGAATATATCCCATCACTGGTACAAAATTTTGAATCAATATAATTGCTGTTAGCATGCCTAAAATGGCAATTCGATAGGTATTATTTTTGTCTCTACCCATAAAAGGTCCTACTTTCTTTAACTTAGTAAGTTTCTTATTTTTAAAAGAATAGCACTTTTTCAAAGAATAAACAATATTAAAGAGTTACTTCTATTAAAATGACCAATAATTGGTTGCTTTATTTATCATCAGCTAGAGTCATTCTTAATTTACCATGGTCTTCATCAAAATAAACAATTTCCCCAATCGATAAGGCTTTTGAAGATGCACTATGCCCAATTTCATGTGTCATTAGAATAGGTTTTTGATAATTCATTAAATAAGAAGACACAAGTTTATAAAAAGCTGTAGTTTGTTTTTGTGCTTCAATCTCTGTAAACTGACCTAGTATCACAGCTTGGCATTGTTGCAAATAACCAATTTGATCCAATTGAGCCAGGTAAGTTGCCATAGCTGTGATATCCCCACTGTTTGCTTCTAAAAAAAGTAATTTATTTTGACAATTAGGTAAATAGTCGGTTCCAGCAAGTTTAAGTAAGCAACGAATATTCCCTCCTATTAGGGTTCCTTTTATTATATTTGTGATTGGACTCGAAGAGCTAAGCCATTGGGCCGTTATTGATGTTTGTCTTTTATTATGAAAAAAATAATCATTGAAATACGCTAATTGAGAACTCTGTTCTTCTCCAACTAAGTTAAGGAGTTGATAATTAATTCCGCTACATGTAGTTTTAGTATATAATGCATTTAAAATCACAGTTAAGTCACTATATCCAACAAATAATTTTCGCTGCTTTTCAATCTGTTTAAAATCCAAATAAGGCAAAATTTCATTGGCTACATTCCCTCCTGAAATATCAAAAATCATGACAACAGAGGGATTTAGATAAAGCTGCATTAATGCCTGAGCTCTTTCCGCGGGTGTTCCACTAAAAGGGAACTCATTTTTTTCATAAATTGTAGCAGCCTCAATAACAGTCAAAGAAAATTGCGTTTCTAATAAGTTAATAAGTTCGTTAATCTTCTTTTTTTGACTTAGTTTTTTTCCGTTAGAGCAAGCAATAATGCCGATTGTATCTCCTTTTTTTAACATGTTTCCACCTCATTTGTTTATTTTACTAATTTAAAAGGATGTCATGAGCCTTAATTTACAAAATCCCCCTATTTATGTATAATAAATGAGAAAGTGAGGGATTAATCAATGAAAAAGAAAATTTTATGTTTTTTATCACTGGGAATTGGTTATTCTACAGCTGTTTTCTTCTAAAAAAGTCTAATTTAGGGTGGAATCTGTTGGAATTAAATCATAAAACAGGTTAGCACTCTATTGATATAGCCCAAAGTTAGACTAAACTAAAAGAATAGAGGAAATCAAATGAACACAATTATTCGAAAAAACCCAAGGACTATGCCTGCTCCAGTAGGCGAATACAGCCATGTAACTATTGTACCAAAAAATAGTACATTGTATACTTTTTCTGGTCAAATTGGAACTGATCTGTCTGGATTTATTTCTGAAGATCATGAAAAACAAGTTGAGGATACGTTCAAAAATATTGAACGAGCCTTACTATCTGAAGAGCTAACATCAGATAATATTATTAAAGTAAATGTCTGGTCTGTTGATGAAATCAATTGGGACCATTTTTATGATATGTGGGGCAAATTATTTTCCGTCAACCCATCAATGACAATCGCATATGTAACTGCTCTAGGACTTCCAGAAATTAAAATAGAAATTGAGATTCTAGCAGCTAAACCAGAATAAAAATAAACAGAAAGAGCATCTTTAGAGACTGTTCTTTCTGTTTATTTGATTGTTGAATACTTGTCTCTTACTCAAACTGTTCTTGTACTTGACTTGTTGACAAGATTTCAGCAAACTCTTCATTCAGTGTAACTACAGTTAGTTCTTGAACTTCATTAGCAGAATATTTTATTCCAGTATGGCCAATCAGTTCAAACGACGCTGTCGCATCCTCAACCAAATAGCATTTGAATCCTAGATTTGCTGCCATTCTTGTTGTTGTAGAGATACAATGAGGTGTAGTTAATCCGACAATATATATCTTTGTTATGCCTTTTTCATGAAGTATTTCTTCTAAATTTGTCCCTATAAAAGCACTATTAACCGTCTTACTCAAAATAAGTTCATCTTTTAATGGAGTTGCTTCAGATTTAAATTCCGAGGTTATGTGCTCCGGATAAAATAATGATTCTGGATTATTTGATTGATGTTTAATATGGATAACATCTATTTCATTCTGACGAAATAGTGTGATGAGTTCGGCTATATGACTCTCAGCAGTTTGATTACTTCTTTCACCCCAACTTACATCATTAAATGCCTTTTGCACATCCACAACAAGCAATACCGAATGAGATTTATCAGCCATATTATCCTACTCCTTTTATGCGACGAGTCGCAATGATTCTTTATTTTTTTATTTTGGAATGATCCGATTTCGCATCTTTTTCGATTAGGAAAACTAATAAAATTAAAATAAGCACACTGGCGACTAATAAAATCGCTTTTTCATGGTTTCCTTTGAAAAAAGCATCTCCACCAAAAGCGTATAGGACTGAAGACGGCAATGCACCGAAAAGTACCATCCAAATTAAGCGTTTGGCTTTCACGTTCATAATTGTAGTCGTATAATTAACTAAAAAAGAAGGTATTACCGGAATCATATAGGCAAAAGTAATCCCAATATCAGGATGTTTTGCTCTAGAAATAGTTTTAACCCAATGATTTGACGTTTTAGATTTGTCTATAAACTTAAATTTTCTAATTAAAAAAATAGAAAGAATATTCCCTAATGTGTTGCCAATAATATTTAACATACTTCCAACTAATGGGCCGTAACAGATTCCAATCAAGACACCTATAATTGAAGTTGGCAGTCCCGGAATGGCACACATAATGCTTGTTAGTAAAACTAAAAGGACGCCTGTACTTATTCCATGGGAGCGTACTTTATTCATTAAAATTTCTTTACTTACATCTGGGTTAAAAAACATTTCGATATCGGGTGCAAATTTGTTCCAGAGTAAATAACCTAGTAAACCAATTAGAATTATACCTATAACAATAAAAAGGGTCTTTATTTTGACTTTCATACAATTCCTCCATGTTCATTCTAGTGCTAAATATACAGGTTGTGCTCACTTTGGGATCAGAATTTTCGTTATGTATACGAATCTTCTCTTTATTATGAATCGCTTTTTCATCCAGTTAGATAATCTCAGTTTAACATAGATTCCCTAACTTTTGAAATTTAAGAGAACGAAAAAAAAGAGCCGCAAGCGACTCTTTCCCATTATTTTTCTAATGCTGCTAAATAATGTTGCATATATTCAGGTAAATCAGGTGGGCGACGGCTTGAAATAATATGACCATCTGTGATAGCCGGTGTATCATGCCAAATAGCTCCAGCATTAGTCATATCATCTTTAATACCAGGTGTACTTGTTACATTAACACCATCTAAAATTCCCGCAGAAATTAAAACCCATCCCGCATGGCAAATTTGACCAATCGGTAATTTTTGTGTATCAAAGTAGCGCACCATTTCTAAGACTTCTGGAAAACGTCTTAATTTGTCAGGTGACCAGCCGCCAGGAACTAAAATACCTGCATAGTCAGCAACCTTAATATCCGTAAAGCTGTAATCAGAAGTTACAGGAACTCCATATTTTCCGTGATAAACAGTTTGAGCTTTTTCAGCAACTAAATCTACCGTGAATCCTGCTTCTCGTAATCGCAATACTGGATACCATAATTCTAAATCTTCAAAATCATCACTAACTAAAGCGATTATTTTTCTATTTGTATGTGTCATTTGAATGCCTCCATCTTTTAAACTCTCTTTAGTGTAACAAGAGTTGATAGGAACTGTAAATGTATATGCTTAAAATAGTACTCTAATCTTCTAAAAACTTCGCAAGTGCTTCACGATTTTGTTCGACATTGATATCTAAGACACTCCCACTACCCTCATAAGTAGCATTTTCCCAAGAACCTTCAACAGGTAGAGTTAATGTTTCCATAGGTTTTGTATCACCTAAGATAAAATCTTTAGCAACAGATAACAGTAAACTATTAGGCAAATTGGTTACGGTATAGCCTTCAACTTTTCCTAAAATGCTTGGTAATTTTGTAATCTTATTAAATTGTGCTCCTTGTTCAGCTAAAGCATTTAAAGCTTGTTGTTGGCGTCTAACACGTCCAAAATCACTTTCTTCATCATGACGGAAGCGAGCGTATTGAAGTAATGTTTGGCCATCCATTTTTTGTGGTCCAGCTGAGATAGCTACATCAATGTATTCGGACATATCTTTTTCTGCATCAATCTCAACACCTTCTGGTAAAAGCGTATCGACAATTTTAGGGAAGCTTTCAAAGTCAACAATTGCATAATATTGAATATTAATACCAAAATCTTCGGAGATTGTTTGACGAACTAATTCAGCACCGCCGTAAGAATACGCTGCGTTAATTTTATCTTTTCCATTACCAGGAATATCGACATACATATCCCGCATAACAGAGACTAGTTTAGGTTGTTTCGCTTTTGAATCGTAGTGAGCAATCATTAGAGAATCAGAACGCCCACGATCCTCGCCGCGCGAGTCACTCCCAATAAATAAAATGTTTACATCATTAGCGTCTTTGGCTTTTTCCCCATTAAACGTAATATCTGATTCAGAAGGTAAATTTTGATCCTTTAACGCTTCTTTTAGGCTGCCACGGTAACTAGCAAAAGCCCACCCACCAATTCCAATTAAAATGACACAAATGATTAAAATAAAATTTCTAAAAAAATGTTTCTTTTTTCGATGTTGATTTCTCATGTACAAGTCCTTCTTTCTAAAACTCAATTTAATTTAGTCCTTTTTTATGCAACGCATAATAAACTCATCTTAATTTAACCACAAAATAATTAAGTATTTAATAAGGAAAAGTAAATCATTCTTAAGATAGATAAAAAGCTTGTTGGACTGGTTAACTCTGGCAAGAAAATAGGAATTGTTCCAAAGTAGTTGGTTTATTATTTCCCTTCATCATAACTAAAGAATAGAAAAAATTTATCAATTCCTCTTTCTACTCCTCCACCTTTTTCTGTTGATGCAAGCTTCTTGCCACTCTTCCAAGTAAAATTGAAAGCAATTGTTTTTCTTCTTCAGACCACGTATGAAAAAGGCTAGTCCATGGTTGTTCCAACTGCTCTTCTATTTTTGTTAAAGATTCTTTACCAAAAACCGTTAAAGAAATGAATTGCATTCGTTTATCGGCGGATTGATCTTTAATGAGCCAACCAGATTTGACCAGAGAAGCAACTTGCCGGCTAAGTGTTGATTTTTCGGTAGTTAAACTAAGAGCTAATTTCTTCAAAGATAAAGCTTCTATTTTTAATTCTGTTAAAATTTTTAGTTGTGCTTCGTTGATTCGATGTTGTTTTAAAACTTGTTTTTTTAGTTCAGAAAGTTCTTGATAAAAAGTATTTATTTGTTCTAATAATCCAGATTCAATCCCCATCGTAAGTTCTCCTAGTTCTATGATTATTCTGTTAAAGTCAATAAAAAAAGCACATAGTTGCACCACGCAACTAATTAGTTGTATAGTGCAACTATATGCTAAAAGGCTGATTTAATCAAGTTTTTTTAATTTGATTAAAGAATCATTTCATCTTTAATCTGTCCATCCTTCGTAGCAGATTGGAATAAGTTCATTACTTCAGGCACAGTTAAATTTGCTTTTTCTGAAGAGTTTAAATCGACAACAACTTTACCATAATCTAACATTATTAAGCGATTGCCATAGGTTAAAGCATCTTGCATATTATGAGTAATCATTAAGGCTGTTAAGTTATCCGCTTTAATGCGTTCATCTGTTAAGGCTAACACGACTTTAGCCGTTTTAGGATCTAAGGCTGCAGTATGTTCATCTAATAGGAGTAACTCTGGCCGTTTCATTGTAGCCATTAATAAGGTAATTGCTTGCCGTTGACCACCAGATAATAGCCCCATTTCTGTAGCTAAACGATCTTCTAAGCCTAAATCTAGACGGCTAAGTTGTTCTTTAAAGAAGTCTTGTTCTTTGGCTGAAGTACCTTTTCTCAGCCCTCTTTTAGCCCCACGTCGATAAGCCATTGCCATATTTTCTCCAACGGTCATTCTAGGTGCTGTTCCTAAGCGAGGATCTTGAAAAACTCTGCCAATCAAGCCCGCGCGCTGATCTTCTTTAAGTTTAGTGATGTCTTTATCATTAATTTTGATTGAACCAGAATCAATGATAAAATTTCCCGCAATACTATTTAATAAGGTTGATTTACCTGCACCATTTCCACCAATAATTGTGACAAAATCACCAGCTTTGACTTCTAGGTCTAGCCCTTTTAGAACTTCATTTTGATTAGCTGTTCCAGGATAAAATGTTTTCTTAATACCTTTAATGGATAAAACAGATGGTAGTGTCATCATTATCTGGCCTCCTTATTTGTAGTAAAGAAATTTAAATTGAGTTTTGTTCTTAAACTTGGCATTGCTAAACAAATAGCTAAAATAAAGGCTGAAATAAGTTTTAAATCATTTGATTCTAAGCCAATAAATAAGACGAACATAATAATTAAACGATAAATAATGGAACCTAAAATAACACATACTAAGCGATTTTTAAAGGATAGATTACCAAAAACAACCTCTCCAATAATCACAGAAGCTAAACCAATGACGATAGTTCCAACCCCTTTACTAATATCTGCATAACCGTCATCTTGCGCGATTAAAGCACCCGCAAAGGCAATTAGCCCATTGGAAAGCATTAAACCAAGAATTTTAGTCTTGTTTGTTGAAATCCCTAATGAACGGGCCATAATTTCATTGTCACCAGTTGCAATTAAGGCTTGGCCCAGTTCAGTTCGAAAGAATAAAACTAATGCACTAATAACAAAAACTGCGATAAATAATCCAATAAAAATGGTATCAAATTGACTTGGTAGATTAAATTTTTGTAAGAGATTATCAATTGTTGGTTTACCAAGTAAACTTAGATTCGCACGCCCCATCACTCTTAAATTAATCGAGTACAAACCAGTCATAGTTAAAATTCCAGCTAGTAAACCAGGTATATTAAATTTTGTAATTAAAATCCCTGTGACTGCCCCTGCCAACATCCCAGTTACAAAAGCAATTAAGGTTGCTACAATGGGATGAATCCCCATAATAATCAATTTCACACAGACAGCTGCTCCTAACGGAAATGATCCCTCTGCCGTCATATCTGGTAAGTCTAAAATTCGAAAAGTAATAAAAATTCCTAATGCCATAATTCCCCACAACAATCCTTGGGATGTTGCCGTTACAATTAAGTTCATACTGATTTCCTCCTACGTCATTCTTTATTTGATAATAATGGCTGAATCTAAAATATCTTGTGGAATTGTAATGCCCAATTCTTGAGCTTTTTTAGGATTAACGATTTTATCCCCGGTTTTTAAATATTCAATTGGTGTTGTTGCAGGCTTACTTTCACCTTTTAAAATACGAGCAGTCATTTTCCCCGTCATTTTGCCTAATTCATATTGATTGAGACCAACTGTAGCTAAACCACCTTCTTCTACCATGGTATCTACTGCTGGAAAAACAGGTATTTTCGCAGCATCCGTGATATTAACTAAGGTACTCATAGCACTAGCAACTGTATTATCAGCTGGGACATAGATGGCATCAACTTGGGTGGCTAAATTAGTCGCAATTTGAGACACATCATTTGTTGAGGCAACTGTAGCAGTAATCGTTTCTATGCCTAATTTTTTAGCCGCTTCAGCAGCTTGCTTCCCTTGAATAATTGAGTTATCTTCACTTGAAGAATAGATAATTCCAATTTTCTTCGCTTCAGGGACTAAGGTTTTAATCAAATTAAATTGATCCTCAACAGGTGTTTGATCGCTGACGCCAGTAATGTTTCCTCCTGGGTGTTGATTGTCTTTAACTAAGCCTGCACCTTTAGGATCCGTAACAGCTCCTAAAACAATTGGAACTTCGCTGGAAACATTGGCTAGTGCTTGAGCAGAAGGAGTCGCGATTCCGACCATAATATCTGCTTTTTTAGTCATAAAGCGCTCGCTCATGGTTTTTAAATTACTTTGGTCGCCTTGAGCATTTTGAAAATCTAAAACCATAGTTTTGCCATCGATAAACCCATCTTCTTTAAGAGCATCAACAATTCCCTCATAAATTTTATCTAGGGCTGGATGACTTGTTAATTGTAAAACACCAACCACAGGAATAGCTGATTTTTTCTGATCCTCTTTTTTTGATTCTGTGACAAAAGCGTAACTTAAAATAAGGGCTAATACAGTGATAAATCCAATCATTTTTTTCATTTTAGTTCCTCCAATTTCTCAGTTAATTTCGGTATAATTTAAAAGCAAAAAAACAGTAACCAACGACTAAACATGCTTCGTGGTTACTGTTTTTAGGTAAACAAAAACCACATAGAATAAGACTATCTCTTTCTATGTGGTGTACTTTTAATTTGAATTCTCAAATAAACCAACATAGATACACGTTCAGATTTCTGAAGGCTGTATCCATGAGAATCTCATTTCAATCAACCTATCTATTTTGGCTTTGCCAGCTACTATTCAGTTGTGTTTGAATACGAATAGAATAAGTATACATAAAAATGATCTCCTTTGTTTTTAATTCTGTAAATCCATCTTACTATGGGTTTCTTAAACTGTCAAGCGAATATTGGAAAAGAAGTTTATTGCTCGTTTAAAGAGAAAAATTTATCTTTCAGCCGCGCTTTTTGTCTCGGTTGCTTGTTTTAAAAAGCCTTCCAATTCCATTCTTTTTTTCCTGTGTAGCATATCAACAATTTTGCTTCCGATAATAACGCCATCACATACTTGGTTAAAATGTTTGACTTGCTCTAAGTTAGAAATTCCAAAGCCAGCTAAAACTGGAACAGGACTCAATGCTTTAATAGTCTCCAAATGTCGATCCAAATCCGCATTGAATAATTGGCGCTCACCAGTTGTGCCATTAACAGTTACAGCGTAGACGAACCCCTCAGCTTCGCTGACAAGAGTTTTAATTCGTTCTAAGGGGCTTGTTAAAGAAACTAAGGGAACTAAGGCAATATCTGTTCCTGATAGGTAAGGTTGAATCAATTCTTGATGTTCATAGGGCAAATCAGGAATAATTAGCCCTTTGATGAACGTTTTTTGAGCTAAATGAACAAAATGCTCAATTCCTATTTGCATGATTGGATTAAAATAACTCATAATCACTAAGGGAACCTTGACTTTACTTGTTGATAATTTTGTTAAAATCCCTTCCAACGACACCCCATCATTTAGGGCTCTTAATCCAGCAGCTTGAATAACTGGTCCATCAGCAACAGGATCAGAGAAAGGAATCCCTAATTCGATTGCTGCAACACCCGATTCTTCCAGTAACTGTAAATCTTTTTCTAATTGATCCAGACCTCCGTCGCCGGCCATAATATAGGTAACTACCGGTACTTTAGCTTGTCTAATAGCTTTCTCTAAGGTCTTTTTAGTCATGAGAGCTTCCTCCTTTTAAGTACGTTCTAATTTGATCTACGTCTTTATCGCCACGGCCTGATAAACACACAATCATACTTTCTTCAGGCTGCATTTCTTTTGCTAACTTAATAGCATAAGCAATCGCATGTGAGCTTTCCAAAGCTGGAATAATCCCTTCAACTTGGCAGAGTAGTTGAAAAGCAGCTATCGCTTCTTTATCTGTTACACCGTGATACGTTGCTCGTCCTAAGTCACGGAAAAAACTGTGCTCTGGTCCGACACCTGGATAATCTAAGCCTGCAGAAATCGAATAAGGTTCCGTGATTTGACCAAATTTATCTTGTAAAACGTGCATCATAGAACCATGAAGCACACCGACTTCCCCTTTTGCCATCGAAGCTGCATGTAAAGTAGTCTCAATTCCCATCCCAGTAGCCTCAACGCCGTACATTTTGACAGATTCATCATTAATAAATGGATAAAATAAACCCATAGCATTACTACCTCCACCAACACAAGCCACAATAGCTTCAGGTAAACGATTTTCTTTTTCTAAATGTTGTTCTTTAGCTTCCAACCCAATTACACTTTGGTAATCACGAACAATTTGCGGAAATGGATGTGGACCCAAAACGGATCCCATTACATAGTGAGTGTCTTCGACATGTGCAACCCAATAGCGTAGAGCTTCATTAACGGCATCTTTTAAGGTTTTTCCGCCAGAGGTTACGGTTACCACTGTTGCGCCTAGTAACTCCATCCGGAAGACATTTAAAGCTTGACGTTTCACATCTTCTTCCCCCATGAAAATAATACAGTCCATATTGAACAAGGCTGCAACAGTCGCTGTCGCAACACCATGTTGTCCAGCCCCTGTTTCGGCTACAATTTTCCGCTTGCCCATCTTTTTGGTTAACAAAGCTTGCCCAATGGTATTATTGATTTTGTGTGCTCCTGTATGATTTAAGTCTTCTCTTTTTAAATAAATTTTTGCACCACCAGCATATTTTGTTAATTGTTCAGCGAAATACAACGGACTTTTACGTCCAACATATTCCGTCAAATAGTAAGCCAATTCTTTTTGAAAAACTTCATCTGTTTTTGATGCTTCATAGGCTAGTTCTAATTCTTTAACGGCTTCCATTAAGGTTTCAGGAACAAAACGTCCGCCATAATTTCCATAAAATCCATTTTTGTCTGGGGCTTGATAAGTCATATTACGCCACTTCCTTTGCTTTTTTTATAAATTCTTTAATTTTTTGAGGGTCTTTTTGCTGGTTTGTTTCAACACCTGAGGAAACATCAACTACTAAAGGGTGAAAATAGCGAATCGCCGATTGAACATTGCTAGCGGTTAATCCACCTGCTAAAAATAGCTGCTTTCGATAATCAACAGGTATAGCTAAATTTTTCCATTCAAAGGTTTCACCATTGCCAGCAATTGGTGCATCTAACAACAAATAATGGTCTGCATATGGTTTTAATTTTTCCAAAGCAAAGTCAGATTGAACCCCAAAGGCTTTAATTGCTGGAACTGGTAGCTGATTTAGATACGCTACAGATTCATTGCCATGACATTGAACCAAATCCAATGGGACACTTTTAATAAAATCTAGGACTTCCTTTAAGGGCGCATCTACAAATACACCCACAATTTTTACTCGTTTTGGAATTTTTTTCGCAAGTTCATGAGCATGTTTTTTTGTGATTTGTCTTTTACTGGGCGCAAAAACAAATCCAATAAAATCAGCGCCAGCTTCAATAGCTGTCTCTACATCCTTGACTTCTTTTAAGCCACATATTTTTACTTTCATCGCTTAATCCTCAAATTTCTAGCAGCTTGTTCTGGTGATTGTTCACGCATCAATGCTTCTCCAACTAAAACAGCTTGATAGTCTTTGGCAACACGCTGAACATCTGCTTTTTCTTTAAAACCACTTTCGCTAATGTAGCAAGTTGAGCCTTTTAAAGACAGCTCTTTCGCTAAGATTTCACTAACTGCGATGCTGACTTCAAACGTTTTTAAATTACGGTTATTGACTCCAATTAATTTGGCTCCTAAATTTTCAGCAATTTTTAATTCTGCTAAATCATGAACTTCAACTAATACCTCTAGCCCTAATTCTTCAGCAGCTTGATACAACTCAGTTAACTGTTTAACAGACAAAGCGGCAACAATTAACAAGACAATCGATGCTCCAGCATTTGAAGCTCGAATCAATTGTTTTTTTGAAATAATGAAGTCTTTGCATAATAACGGCACATTTACTACTTCTGCTACTCGTTGTAAATCAGTAATGGAGCCTTTAAAAAATTGTTCATCCGTTAAAACAGAAATTGCTCCTGCACCAGCTTTTTCATACAACTTAGCTTGGTTTAATGGATCTATATCTGTAGCAATGGCTCCTTTAGAAGGGGAAGCTCGTTTAATTTCAGCAATAAGTTGCATGTGCTGAGGGTGCTCTTTTAAAAATTGATAAAAAGAAGGACGTTTCTTAATTTTTTTGATTTCTTCTATTTGCATACTAGCGACTTCTTTATTTTTTACTGCAATAATTTCTTCTAAAAAACTCATAATTGTTTCACTCCTTGGGTAAATAGTTTGATTTCCTCTAATTTTTGTAAGGCTAAACCTGACTGGATTACTTTATTTGCCATTTCGACTCCGGCTTTAATTGAGCTGACTTTTCCATTGGCATAAAGCCCCAATCCACTATTTAATAAAACCGTATCATAATAGGCACTTGATTCTCCTCGTAGTACACTTAGTAAGATTGCCGCATTTTCTTTGGCATCGCCACCTTTAATATCAGCTAGTTGATAGGTTTTCAAGCCGACTTCTTCCGGTGTAACAGTATGGAGACTGACTATTCCATCTTCTAGCAGTGCATAATGATTAATGCCACTTAGAGAAGCTTCATCCATAAAGTCAGCTCCATTAACCACAATTCCTCGTTTTCTCCCTAATTGTTGTAAGGTTAAAGCCACATTTTCAATTAAATCCCGCCGATAAATACCCACTAACTGTGTTTCAAGAGGAACAGGATTTGTTAGCGGACCAATTAAATTAAAAATAGTTGGAGTTTTTAATTCTTTACGAATACTACTAACATATCTCATATTCGGGTGTACATATGGCGCAAATATAAAGGTAATTCCAACTGTTTTTAAAGCTTGCGTTGCTTCTTCAATAGATAAATTTAATTCAATCCCTAGTTCTTGGCAAACATCTGAACTTCCAGAACGGCTAGAAATACTACGATTGCCGTGTTTGGCAATGGGAATTCCAGCTGCGGCTAAAACAAAAGCTGAGGTTGTACTAATATTAAAACTTTCAGAAGCATCCCCCCCTGTGCCGCAATTATCCATGGCTGTTGCTGATTCTTCTTGAACAGATGCTCCTAAACTTTTAATTGCCTCAACCATTCCTACCATCTCATCAATTGTTTCACCTTTCATTTTTAAAGCGGTTAAGAAAGCTGTAATTTCAATAGATGAAGCTGTCCCGCTAAGCATATAGCTTCCAATCAAACGCGTTTCGGAAATCGATAAATTCTCTTTTCGATAAATTTTTTGCAATAATGTTTCAATCATTTACTTTCGTCTCCTTTCTAGTTTCTTTAATAAAATTCTCGATCATTTTTTTACCGTAGGGTGTTCCAATTGATTCTGGATGAAATTGCAGACCATAAACTGGATAATCCTTGACTTTTAAAGCCATAATTTCATGATCATCCATTGAAGTGGCTAGAATGTTTAGTGTTTCAGGGAAATGTTCTTTTAATAAAACGAGTGAATGATATCTCATAACGGTTAATTCATCCGGCAAATGTTGAAAAATAGCTTCGCCATTTTGAGAAATTTTTGAGACCTTTCCATGCATAACAGACTCAGCAATAACTAACTTAGCGCCAAAAAACTGACCAATGCCTTCGTGTCCTAAACAAATACCTAGAATAGGCTTTGTTTGATGGAAAATTCGAATTAATTCCTGCATGTTACCGGCAGTGCTTGGTGTGCCTGGACCAGGTGAAAGAATAATTCCATCAGCTTGTGTCGCACTATCAAAAAGATCAGATGCATCATTTCGTTTGATGACGACTTCATGAGCAAATTCACCAATATATTGGGCTAGATTATACGTAAATGAATCGTAATTATCGACTAATAAAATCATTTTCCTACCTCCAGTAAAGCTTTGGCTTTTTGTAATGTTTCTAGATACTCCGATTCTGGAACGGAATCAAAAACAATTCCTGCACCAGCTTGCACATAGGCTTGTTCTTTATGCAAAATCATTGTTCGAATTGCTAAAGCAAAATCGCAATCGCCATTGTTACTCAGATAGCCAACTGCACCCCCATAGATACCTCGGCGCACATTTTCCCATTGATAAATGCGTTCCATTGCTCTTAATTTAGGTGCACCACTGACTGTTCCTGCTGGTAAAACAGATTTTAAAGCGTCTAATGCTGTAAGGTTGGTTTTTAATTTTCCAGAAACCACTGAAACAATATGCATCACATAACGGAATCGTTCAATGGTTAAATAAACAGGAACACTAACCGAGCCGATTTCAGCTACTTTGCCAATATCATTCCGACCTAAGTCAACGAGCATGCGATGTTCAGCCAATTCTTTTTCATCAAGCAACAGTTCTTTCGCTAAATACTCATCCTCTCCGCTTGTTTTTCCACGTTTTCTAGTTCCAGCAATTGGATTAGTTGTGACTAATTGTCCTTCAACTTTAACTAAACTTTCAGGAGATGAGCCGATAATTTTTGTTTCACCAAAATCTAAATAATAGAGATAAGGGGTTTTATTCAAAAGTCGGAGCTCTTCATAGTAGCTAAACGAATCCCCAGTAAAAGGCGCTGTAAGGCGTTGGGATAAAACGATTTGGAAACAATCTCCTTCATGAATTTTCCTTTTTGCTTGATTGACTAAGTTGATAAAGGTTTCTTTATCTAAATTACTTTGATAGTCTAAATTAAATTTTTGAGTTGCCTTTTTAGGATTATCTTGTCTTAAAAAAAGGCTGATTTCTTTTTTTACTTTTGCTAAATCATTTGTTAGCTGCTCTGCACTTCTACCAGAATACGTATTATCTTCTACTAGTGTTAACTGTTTTTTTTGATGATCAAAAATCATAAACGACTCATAAATGTAAAAGCAGCAATCAGGAATGTCTCGTGTCTCAGGTGGCAGTGGACCGAGATTTTCATAGATAGCTAAAGTGTCATAACCTACATAACCAATTCCTCCGCCCTGAAAGGGTAAATCTAGCTGATTCTCTCCATGATTACGCGAGATAAAGTGTTGAATTTTAGCAAAAGGATCTGCTTCTACACTTTTTAACCCATCAAAATAAAAATTCTTTTGATAGACTTTTAATTCGTGTAGCGGATTACGGGCAATAATCGAAAATCGTCCTTTAGAAGTATTGTTGTCATACGATTCTAGTAATACCTTCTTTTCACCCGTTAGTGCCCGATAAAGTTGATTGATAGAGTGACTATCTTTTTTTAATACTGTCATTTTTTTCATAAAATAAATCCTCCTCTAAGTTAAAAAATAGAAAAAGCCCTCTAAATTCCAGTTGTATCACTAGAATTTAGAGGGCGAAAATTCGCGGTACCACCTCTATTAAAAAGACGAATAAACAAGTCTTTTTATCTCATTTCGAGTACATTAGATACTCTATCTCAGTAACGTGAGAAGACGTTTGCTCCTACTTTCAAATTAGGGTTCAAAGCAACACTATAAGGGCCATTCACTTACTCATTTAACATCAGTTTTCACCAACCACTGACTCTCTACAGAAAAATTAAGCTAAGCTACTCATCCTTACGTAACGATTTCATTTATGCAATTTTTTTGATAAAAAAAGAGCCTATCTCCATGTCTAAATAAATAGACAAGGACGATAAACTCGTGGTGCCACCTTGATTAATCAGCTTACTGATTCACTTAGTCCAACTCATTCATTGTTACAAATGAAGTGGATGCCTTGTATAACGATAAGGCCTAATCGATCCCCCTACTGCATAAAATGGTTCGGGTTCAACGCTCAAAAGTCCATTCACACTACCCACGTAATTGTCTCCCACCAACCGACAACTCTCTTGTTACGTTTTCTAATGCTACTTACTCTTTTTCGTTGCGCTTTAATCTTTCTCTAATTAAATACTAATTTAACCTAGTCCATACCAGATGTCAAGCCTTTTTATTTTGATAAATAAATCGGTCGATTTTTTCTTGGCTGAACGGGTCGGTTTGTTTTTCCTATTTGTTCTTTAAAAGCCTCCAATAAACCTTGACGCATATAAACTGGTGACTTAAATACAACCCAATTGACCGGGCCTGATGTTGGTGGAGTCGTTAATGAGCCTGAATAATGAAAAAAGCCTAATTCATCTGGTAATAATTGCATTAAATCAATTGGAACCAATAATCCACGAGCTGAATTTCTAGGATTCAAAGCTTTACGATCTAGATTCGCCATTTTTTCATTTAAAGGAACCATTGTTGGCTCTGCCATAATTCCAATTACCAATAATTCATTTTTAGGTGAGCGATGCACCATATGAAACTCTAACGGAAAACTTTTTTCATCTATCAAATGTTCACTTGGTAAGTGAAAGTGAATATCTTCTAAAACATAGCGCTTATGATTGAAGACTACATGATTAATGCTTTCATTGGCTATCGGCGCTAAATGCAGCGTATGGTTATAGTAAGATGTTTCAAAAGTCGTTGGATGATAATCAAATTGGAGTAAGCCAGAAGCAATCCAGTTCGTTACATCCTTTTGATTTAAGCAAATTGGCGATTGTAAGCTGCCTTCTTCTGCCTCTTTAAAAATAGCACAAATATCTTTCCATTTTTCCGGGCCGCGATCACCCTGATAATACCAATCCATCCCCATCACCCTTGCTGTAAAATTCTTGTCTAGCAACTAACACTTTTTCCCTATTTTTTAGTGTACCTTTTCTACAAAAAAAATGTCAATCAAAACAACTTCAACTTTAACAATAAGTTTTGCTTCTCTTACCTGTTCTAGAGGTTTCAGCTTTCTTTTGCATGATAAACTTTAAACAGATTCCTCCACTCGTCGTCATAAGAATAAAACTTCCGATTAATAAGAATGTCGGAGAGACTTTTTCGCTGGTTTTAGGAAAGTTTTTTTGTAAGTCAATTTTTGTTTCTTCGATTACTAGATTGTTAGCACTTAATTGCTGTTTAAGAGTTAAATTAGGCTTAGATAATTCTTGATTTCCACTATCAGGAATAGGTTCAACTTTTGTTTCTTCACCGTTGTTAGTTATTTCAGCATCTTCAGTCACCGCTGATTCATTTGGAATTGGAGTTTCTTTATCAATTGGTATTTCCGGTATTTCAGCAGCGATACGATTAAAGCCATAATGATTTTCAAAATAATCTCCCACATCTAATAATAAATAATCATTATCGGCTGAGGTTGTAAATTGAATGCCTAATGGTAGGCCTTCTTGGGAAACATAAGTCGGTAAACTTATGGCTGGCGTGCCTGTTAAATTTGAAATTTGAGTAAAAGGTGTATGGGTCAACCCTGCTAACCATTGTTCATAAACAAGGTTTAATTTTTCTTCTTTTGGTCTATTTTCCATATTTTTAATTTGTTCAATATGTTCTGGGAGCATAGCCGTATCGTTTAGTAGTGGTGCGGTTGTAGCAGTTGTCGGTGTTAAAAATAAAGGATAGTCATTTTGAAAAGTGACTAACTCATCTGTAATTTTACGCACATTTTCCCAAGCTTGGTCAAGATCTAGTTTAGTTAAGTCTTTGCTTGCTTGAAATAAAGCCCAGGTAGTCCAGTCTACATCCGCTATTTCTACTGGTCGTTTTGCTTGTTGCTTCGCTAAATAGTCAATAATCCCCATAGAACTAGCTCCAATAGTATAATAATTTTTCATTAATTCTACTCCATCGTAGGGAGAGTCAACTTCTTCAACTTGAAACCCTTCCTCACGTAAAAAATCCACCGCACTCTCTACTGCTTGGATAGCTTCGGGATCAACTTGCGTATTGACTGGTGATTTTACCGAATATCCAATTTTTACATTTTTTGTGAAGGTATTTTGGGGTAACTCTTTGTTTTTTAAGGCATCAAACAAAGCGCGTGTATCTGCCATAGTCTTTGTTTCTGCAAAATGACTTGTTTGTCCTCTTTCGCTAGCTGAATTCCCAACTAAAACACCACGAGAAGGTTTGAATCCGATAATTCCATTCCAAGAAGCAGGGATTCGAATAGACCCTCCAGCATCGCTTCCAGTTCCAATGGGTGTATATCCAGCAGCTACTGCCGTTGCCGAACCCCCAGATGAGCCACCTGCTTGGTAATCTGGATTCCATGCACTACCAGTTGGCCCGTAAAGCTTCGAATTCGTGATATTTTTAAGCCCCATCTCTGGAAAGTTTGTTTGTCCAATCACGATAAAACCAGCATTTTGAAATGCTTTGACAAAAGTACTCGTTGATTTTGAAATACTATCTTTTCCAAATAATAATCCGTTCGAATTATAGCCACCACTAATAGTGTGTCCCAAGCCTTTTACCACAAGAGGAACTCCTAAAAAAGGTTGTCCGGTATCTTGCAAGTTACTAGCTTCTTTTAAGGCCTCTTCTTTGCGTAGTGAAATCATTGCATTGTATATTTTGTCGTTTTCTTCAATAACCTGAAAAGCAAACTGAACTAATTGGACACTGCTCACCTGTTTATTCCTGACAGCAACTGCTAATTCAGAGGCATCACTTTTTTTATAGTCTTCCACGGTAAACGTACTTTCTATTTCTGTTGCTGATTCACTCAAAGAATTTGATGAATCTTGAGGTTTTTCACTGTTTTCAGTTGGTGGCGCTATCTCTGAATCTTCAGGACTAGCAATGGCTTCTTGAGGCACAGAGCTATCTTTTATCACCAGTGTTTGAGATTGTGGTTCATTTGATTCTGAGGCAATGATTATTCCCTCGGGGGTAAAAGAACTCACCATGATTCCTGTTAAAATTAACAGACTTATCTGTTGCCACTTACGTAATCTATTTTTCATAAATTCTCCTTCATTTGTTTTTTATTTAAAACTATATCAGCTGAAACTAGTATTGGAAATGAGATTTGTTGGTTTTAGCACTTATGCTTTTCAAAGTAGTGTAAACAGCCCTAAAAAGTGAACTCAAAGATACAATATTGTTTTTATTCTTTGTCTAAAGCAGCTCTCTTTATCAGCTGACTTGTCCAATACCTTTAACGTACAAGAATGAATTGCCACTTTCTTATTTGCCTATTAAACGTTATAATTAAGCTATTGGTTTTTAAGAAGACTAAAGAAATTAGTTAATAAAAGAAAGCGAGGGGATTCCATGTCATTTGATGGTATTTTTACCCATACAATGGTTGATGAGTTAAAAGAATTGCTAAGCAATGGACGTATTTCAAAAGTTCATCAACCCTACCAAAGCGAAATTATCTTAGTGATGCGTGCCAACGGGAAAAATCATAAAGTATTACTTTCTGCTCATCCAAGCTATGCTCGTATCCAAATTACCGAAATCCCATATGAAAACCCAAATACTCCGCCAAATTTCTGCATGATGATGCGCAAACAACTTGAAGGCGCGATACTAGAAAATATTGAACAAATTGGCAATGACCGAGTGATTCATTTTACTTTTAAAAGTCGTGATGAAATTGGTGATGTGCGTAATGTTGTTTTAATTGTTGAATTAATGGGACGTCACAGTAATATCTTTTTAATTGAACAAGATACAAAAAGAATCGTAGACTGTATTAAGCATGTGCCAACGAGTATGAATACGTATCGTTCTGTGATGCCTGGGGCAACCTATATTTCACCACCCCATCAAGATAAATTGAATCCATTTGCTACAACTGAAGCTGAGATTGCCCAAGTAGTTACACCAGATCCTGAAACAACGATGCAAAAACAACTCCAAACGGCTTACCAAGGTTTAGGTGGCGATACGGCAGCAGAGTTAGTTTATCGTAGTGAAAGCAATCCTGCCGAACTTCCTGCTGTATTTCAGGCTTTTATTAGTGAAGTTTCGGACGGGAAATACACTCCAACATTAACGGGAAATAATAAAAAAGAACATTTCACACCGACTCCATTCTTAAGTTTAACGGGAGAAAAGAAACTATTTCCTAGTTTAAGCCAGTTGTTAGATGCTTATTATAGTGGAAAAGCTGAAAAAGATCGGGTGAATCAACAAGGGTCAGAGTTGATTCGTCTAGTTAACGTTGAATTGCAGCGAAATGTTAAAAAACTAAAAAAATTAGAAAAAACGTTAGTTGAAACTGAATATGCAGATGATTATCGTGTTAAAGGTGAAATTTTAACTGCCTATTTACATGAATTTGAAAAAGGTCAAAAGGAAGTTACGTTACCTAACTTTTATGATGAAGAAAAACCACTTTTAATTACACTAGATGTGCGTAAAAATCCTTCTCAAAATGCTCAAAAATATTTTGCTAAGTACCAAAAATTACGTAATGCTGTGGCTTTCGTTGGTGAACAAATTGAATTAACGTTAAGTGAAATTGACTATCTAGAGTCTGTTGCTACTCAACTTTCATTAGCTACACCAAAAGATGTTGCTGAAATCAAAGAAGAATTAATGCAAGAAGGCTATTTAAAAAAGAAAAAAACGAAAAAGAAACAAATGAAAGCTCAACAAAGTAAACCTGATACCTATTTATCTAGTGATGGAACCACCATTTTAGTTGGTAAAAATAATTTGCAAAATGACCAATTGACGTTAAAAACGGCTAGAAAATCAGATATTTGGTTGCATACTAAAAATATTCCCGGATCCCATGTCATTATTCAAGATGCTGATCCATCTGAGGAAACGATTTTAGAAGCTGCCAATATTGCTGCTTATTTTTCAAAATCCCAATTATCTGCCTCTGTTCCAGTTGATTTAGTCCCAGTAAAATTGATTCGTAAACCGAATGGTGCTAAACCCGGTTATGTTATTTATGAAGGACAACGAACGGTTTATGTAACACCAGATAAAGAGTTAGTCGCACGTTTAAAAGTATCAAAATAAGACAAAAACGTGACTGGGACAAAACTCCATTTTTGAGTGAAATTCAGTCTAATCAAAACTAAGAAACCGCATGAAATCAACATTTTCAAAAATGGATTTCATGCGGTTTCTGCTATTTTATGACTTTTTGTCTCAACCTCACGCCTTTTTTATTGTTACTAGTAATTTTATTATGGCGCACTTTAATGGTGGCATGTAAACTAACAGAAACTACTTAGGATAAATCAATCAATCTTTGCTTCTCTTTTTAAAGATAAATACTCTTGGCGCGCTTCAGTTGAAACTTGCTTCATGTCAGGATAAGCTTTTTTTATATCATTTGCCGTAATAAAAAAGAATATGAATGCTACGATTTGAACAGGAAGTGCAATCAAATTAGCTAGTCCTAAAACTATATCTCCTGTCCCACCGTTAGATATTTCGATAATAATCGGAATAACAAATAATATAACTAATACGTTAGTTATATACATTAATATGGGAGCAACATACTTTCTTTTCGATAATAAGGTTAATTTACTAGCACCTTTATTGCCTAAGATGGTAATTATCAAAATTAGGATTCCTGTATTACCCAATGTCACATTTAGAAATGATAATACATAGACAGCTACACCATAAATTGGAATACCTATATAAATTTGATATGTTTGATAAGGGGCACACTTTTCTTTCATTTCTTGTTTTGCTATCTTAAAGTCTTTTTTCATGGTTGTCTCTCCTTACTGATTAAAATGATTTTCAATAAATGCAAATCGTGGTATGCAAACCAACACAAATCACTTAGACTAAATAATCAACAAATGGATTACACCCTATTGGTTTTTCTAGAACATTAATTTATAGTGACCACCCTAAATGCACTCCACAATTAGCGTGAAATGGATTGAAAATAGATGACACAGCGGTATACCCTATTGTCATTTGTTTCAAATTAAAAAGCATTAGATAATTTCACGAAATACCAATGTCTTTCACTAATGCATCAATTTTTATTACATTTAATGATTTTAGATTATCTTTTTTATATTTATTGAGTTCACTATTTATGCTTGTAAGTAAAGGCAGAGTATTCCACCTATTACCTAACGAAACTAATAACAATATAAATTTCTGTCCAATTAAGTACTCAATTTCCATCAGTTCACTTACTATTTTGAATGGTGAAAAATTTTCATGTGAATCGTCAAGGATTGTGCTTATATCTATTCCTTCTACTAGCTCATCATTTTTAATCATCTCTATAGTAGTAGTTAAATTTTGAATATTTGAACTCTTATCTAATAAATCAATTTTTTCTATACCAATAAAATTTGAATTACGCTCAACTAATTTTTGTTTCATTGCTAGCAGTGCTTCTTCTCCTTTATCTGGCATTAAAAATGTATATTGACCGTATCCGGTCAAGTTATAGTTAAAGTTTGCTCTTGACCTAAATGGTTTTCCATTTTTAACAAACCTATTAAATTCATCTTCTAAAACTAAATCTGTTAAACTTCGTTCCTTTAAAAAGCCAATTATACATAAATAATGAAACACCTCACCAGCATCATAATAATCACTGCTAATTAGTTTATTTCTAATATCATCTGTTCCTTCAATTCCATTAATCTCTAAGTCATACAAATGTTCTAAAAAATGTACTATTTTTCTCCAAACGGAATCGGCTAAGCCATTTTGAATTTCCATAATTTTTATGTCATTTATAATAGTATATGAATAGGAGCTAAAGTCGTTATTTTTGTGTATTTCAGTCCATGAATCAACTATAGGAACACTACTTCCCAAATCAAGTTCGAAGAAAAAATCCTGTATTACTCGCTGAAAAGTTATAGATTCATTGGTCGTATCCTCAACATTTTTTGATTTAAAGAAATTATTTTCCCAAAGATATGCTAATAGTTTTAAATATATTACTTTCTCGAAATAATCATTATATTTTTGAACGTACTCATCATTTATATCCGAATTACTATAAATTTCTTCAATAAAATATACCAAGTCACTAAAAGCATATTGATACATCCTTAAATTAAATATTACATTAGGGAATACAAGTAGCATTCCTTCATTAAATTTATTAATCGTTTCTTTTAGCATTTTACTTTTAAAGCTATTCCTATCTTTACATGTATATTTTAAATCTTCACTGTATAAAGTAATTGCTGTTTCTATATCCGGAGACAGTAAAAATTCTTTTCCGATTACTTTTTCTTTAAAATCCATGTATTGCTGGTTCTCTTCAATCATTTTTGATTCATTGCAAACCAAAATTATTTTTATCCCACTTTCAAAAATCAACCTAGAGCAGAGACCAAGAACTTGAACAAATTCTATGTTTGTCCTTTCAAAATCTTCAACAATTATTACTAATTCTCTCTTTTTATTAATTAGTTCTGTGACATTTTTTTTATTACTATCTATCAATTCAGCTGTATTCAATGTTGCTATACCAATATTAAAACTCGTGTTTCTAAAAAAATTTTTACTTACTTTTTTTGTTCTTCGAACTACCGTATTTGGTACAATAAAATTAGTTTTCTTTTCAAGTAAACCAATTGCTTTATTAAAAATTCCTGATTCTCCTGCTATTGCTTCCACAATCAAATTTTCTAATTCTGAAATTTCACTTAGTCCAAATGCTGATATTGTGTACATATCTACTTTAGTACCTTTAAAATTTTCACATTCTTCATATTCATTTTTTCTTTCAACATACTTTTCAATAAAGTAACTTTTACCAGTTCCCCACTCCCCATTTAACATTACTGCAAATTTAGTCTTTTTATTTCTAACATAGCTATCTAAATATTTAACAATATGACGATTACGTTCTAGCATTGAATCCAATTTATTCACTCCTAGCCATTTTTTTTAAGCGAGGGTTCAAGCGCTTATGGGTAATTTGTATTGATAAGACTTGCATAAGATCTTTAAATCAATGATTCTTAAGCTCGAATTTGATATTAGAATGAGTTTTGGAGCTGAAAATAAAACAGTCTGGATTCAATGGGTCTTTAAAAGTATCATAGACTGTTGTTTAAAGCACTAATCAAATTGATTCTAATTGGATAAAATAACGAAGTAATTCTTAAAAAATTACCTTATCGATACAAATTCCCCTTGCGTGATTGGGACCCTCAAACTGAATTTTATAATTTAATTAGTCTGTATGGATTAAAATTAGAAGCTTCTTTTTTAGCATCAATTTCATTTTTAAAAATGGTGGCATTTTCTTTCGATTTCACTGTTAAATTAATTGGACCTTTCTTTTCTACTAAATACTTCTCTGATTCAGTATTTTGAACAATAATTCCCATTTCTATTCCTACTTTCTAACTTCTAATTTTTCTTTCTCTCTATATTGTATCATAGTTGTTATATTTATAATCTTAGTAACCTTTTTTTTATTCCATTCTGAATAGTTTATTGTTGGTGCTGTTTTAGATGGGAATTTAGCCCCTTTAACTGCTTTTTTTAATGCTGCTGCATGTGCATCAGCTTGAACCGTATGCGTTTGAATTGCTTCCATTTGATTCCTCCCGACTGTATAATTTAATTAAACCACAATTGTTCTATAAAAAACAACCTTAATTAATTTTTTCTTAATAAATAGGTATCAAAATAATTCTTTTATTCCAAAAAGAGACCAGGACAAAACTCCATTTTCGAGTAAAAGTCAGTCTAATACTAAATAAGAAAAAGCATGAAATCAACATTTGTAAAAATGGATTTCATGCTTTTTTTTTATGACTTTTGCTCAAGTCTCTTTGCTACATTGTAACCTTAATTCTGTTATTATTTGGCGTAACATCTAAAATAACATTGCTCTTTTTTTTCATTAGACGCGGTGTTACTTTTGATTTAAACTTGCTTCCATATCGACTTTAAATTGATTCAAGGCATCAAAGGATATTACAAAATCGAAGTCACTCATCGTATAATTTGCAACAAAATTGCCATCTTTTTCGCGCACCATAAAGGCAGCTCTAACAGTATCTCCTATCGCATCTCCACTTGTTTTCTCATGATAAAATACCCAATGAGTAACTGTGTTTACATGTTTCTTTTCCTTCGTTAAATCTTCTTTTATAATGGTTAGTAGTTTGTTTTGTAATTCGGTATCCGGAGTTTCTGTTATATAACCATACCAAATTGTTCTAAAGTCACCAGTCTCATGCTCATGTGTTTCATCAAATAATTTTTTCAATACGATCCCTCTTTCAGTTACTTATTTAGTGTTCAAGTTTATTTTTGAATATGGTTGAGAGTGTAGCATCCATGTTATGCCATATTTATCAACAAGTTGCCCCATCTTTCCGCCCCAAAATTGTTCTTCAAACGGCATTGTGATTTTGGCTTGACCTGATGCAGCTATTTTTTGATAAAAAGCATCGGCTTCATGTGCTGCCTGAGCATCTTCGCTATTGATATCTAACATAATGGAAACTTGATTTGATGATTGTACGGGTCCCATAAAATTGTCAGCGCAAAATAAAGGTGCTCCTAAAACAGCAAAGCTAGCGTGCATAGTTGTGTCAGCTAACTTTTCAGCTGAAATCCCAAATTGAGTTACTTGTTCAGGACTGACTGGTAAACGTATAATGTCCGTTGCTCCAAAAACTTCAGTATAATAGTCTAAGGCTTCTTTTGCAGAATCAAATGCTAGATATGGATAAATTTTGGCCAAATGAATCACTCCTACTAATTTTTTAGTTATTACTTTCAAAGTATACAAACATTCGTTCTTTATAGCAAATAATATCCCTTGAGTTATTTAAATAAAATGGAGCTTCGCACAAGTAACTGTACAAAGCTCCATTTTATTAACAAACAGCGTTCTTTCTTTTTTTACCCACGCGATCTAATTTAATGATCTTTTCAATAGTTTCAGTTGCAATAGGAACTTTACACGCTGTATTTCCAACATTAACAGAAACTTTTCCAATAATATCAGCAACTTGTGCAGCTTCTTCAACTAAGGGAGCATAATAACTCCCCACACAAATAACGAATTGATTCATAGAATAGCGAACTCTATTTTTAGCAGAATGAATGGTGGTTTCAACAATTTTTAATAACTCTAAAATTTCATTCTCGTTAAGCAAACTATCTGGAGTAATTGAAATGAAATTGGCATAGGCTGCCCAGCCAGCATCTTGAATTAGTTCTTTTTCTGATTTCATCCATTCAGTGGCTAATTCTACTGCATAAGGACTTTCAGCTGCTACGCTAGCCACGATAGATTCAGAAATCATTGACCAGTTAGATTGTGTAACCCAGGTTTGAAGTTGTTCTTTAGTGACTTTTTTAGGATTAATAATTAAACCAGCTAAATATTGAGCATCTGAATTTCCTGTATTAAATAAAGCCAAGGCTAATTCATTATTATTTTTAAGTTCTTTGACTAGGTATTTTTTTAAGTCACCAATTTTCACACCAAAAAGTGGCTCTGTAGCACCATGTCTCATAAATGTTTTTTTTGTTTGCTCATCGCCTAGTTCTGCTAAACGGTTCATTATAGTTGTTAAATCCATATTTCCTCCTAAGGAACATTATTTATATATCGAGTATACTAAATAACAGCTACTTATGCGAAATAATTGCTTGTCTAAATACTAGTTATTTAAATAGTCATACTGCTTAAGACCATGTTTGATAATTTGTTCTCTAAGCAACTGAATTTGCTTGTCATTTTTATTTAATTTTGCTAAAGCCATCGCATAAAAATAATATTCTTCTGCTAACTCGACATCTCCCAAATAAAATAAACTTTGTGCTTTGATGTCCAATAAATCTTCTAAGCCTTGATTGATATTCTCAGTGGCATAAAAATTAATTCCGGCTGCACTTAAACTTAATGCTAATGAATACTGAGCAATTTTCAAATAAAATGTTGCAGCTTTTTTATAGGCTTCAAGAATATCGAGTCGATCATGAGGTGATTTTTTCCATGAGCTAACCTGCTCTAACTGATTAATGGCTTTGATAAAATAGGTATCAGCTTTATCAAACTGATGACACATATAATAGGCTTCTGCAATTCCCATGGTTGCTAATAAATCAAGCGTTTTTAAGTCATCAACTTCCGACAATGCGAGACATTGATTAAAATGATAGTGAGCATCTGAAAAATCATGTAGCCCTCTTAAACTACTCACTCCAAAATAATAAAAATATTCCTTTTTTTCATAGATAGATGCTAGATCTGAGTAATCAATCGCGTTTTTTAATAGTTGATTTGCTTCAATATAGTTGTTTTCTCTTTGCAAACTTTTAACTTTATTAAAGGTATCTATATACCCACTACTATTTACAAGAATAGCTTCATATAAGTCAGTATGTTTAATCGATAGACGTTCGGCTATCAAAAGTAAATTAGCGATTGAAGGCAATGAACTATTGTTTTCTAGGTTGCTAATTGTCGCCTGTGTACAAATGCCATCAGCTAGTTGGCTTTGTGTCATATTTTTCTCTAACCGGTATTTTCTAATTTTATTTCCAATTTTTTCCATCAAATAATCCCCTTTTATCTATTTTTCGGCGGATTTTGATTTGTTTATTTTTTACTGCATTTTTGCTAGTATGTCTTGGTAATACGTGTTTTGATTCCGTTCATCAAATTTTTGCGCCAAAGTTGTAGCTTGCGCCAAACAATCTTCTTGTTTCTCGTGCTTTAGCCCTGCTGATGCTAGATAAAAATGCAAGGTACTCAAATCACCTTCCAACTCAGAGGCAATTTTTTGATTCTCTTGATAAACTTGTACCGCTTCCTCTTGGTTATCTATCAACAATAGATAAGTTATAAATTGACTGACTGTTGTCAATAAAGATACGCGTTTTTTCACCATCGGGTAACCCAATTCAAAAGAATTTTGAGCTTCTTCTCTCTTATCTAAGTGGTAATAAGACAGCGCGGTATGTCCATAGGTTAAATGTGGTACTTCTGCGCAAGCTTGTCTACCAGCTAGGATTGGTGCGGCGGCTTTAATGGCGGCTTGATAATCCCCAATAAAATGGTAATAAGCAACAATTTCAGTTGTTTCACAGGCAAGACAATCATTCATAAAATCACTTTTTGTCCCCTGCCATAACGGGAAAAATTCATTTGCCATAGCTCTATTTCCCATTGAAATAGCTTGAAGTGTTTTCACTTTGTAATAGGGACGTAAGGAGTAATTATATTCTTTAAATTTCTTCTGCATATCTTCAGTTAATGCATTTATTTTGGATAAAGAAACTTCTGGAAAGCGCACAATATGTTCTGCAATCCATTTATAGTGCCACAATAAATCGAAGACGTCGACTTTTCCTTCACTTGACTCGTACAAATTAATTAACCACGAAAATGCGATTAATTGTTTTTTAGGAAAGCCGACATACAGACAGGTATCAATTAACAGCCAACGAGCTTCAACAGCAGTTTCAATATCCCTAGCTAGATCTGCTTCTCTAATCACTTCTTCCAGCAAGGGTAGACGAGCTTCTGACATCTCATCTAATTCGTATGCTTCTTCCAATAGATTTAAATAATTCATATAATTTCCTCTTTCTATGCATCATTCCAGTTTAAATAAATTGATCTAACAATCCTAATAAACTGCTATTTAGTAAGTTTAATTCTTTCTTCTTTAACGGATAATGTCCTAATAGTAAGGCCTGAATATATAATACCTCAATGATATTTTTAATTCCTGCAGGTTGTTTTTTCTCGAAAATACGTTTAACTAAGGGATTGTCATAATTTAAATAAAGCTTCGCTGGTGGCAACTGGTCCGCTTCTAACATTAAATCTTCCAAGATACCACCAAATAATTGATTGCTTTCTTCGGCTGTTCGTTCTAGCTCGCGTTGATTCTGAGTTAGATGATTGGACAATAGCACCATTGGCATTGAGCTGGGATCAAAATGTTTAACAATGACCAGTAAATTTAATTCTTCAAATTGCTGATTGATCTCTTTTAGTTTTTCTTGTAAATGAGTACTTTCAAAAAATGACAACGGTTGAAATGTATGTTGGAAATCTTCTGGCTGGATAATTTTCAATTTATTAAAAGGAAAATCTTCTAAAATTTGACTAATTTCAGTTAAAAGCTGACTGTCATAGGAATAGCCACCATTGATGACAATTAACCCTTGATTTCTAGCTAAATCGGCAATTTGTCTGAAATCATCCACAGACAATGCATAATAAATCGTTTCATTTTGACTTAAAATATCGGCAAATTTTTCTTCTCCATTTAATGTTCTAAAAGGTAAGAATGTGTAGACCATTTTTAGAAAATCAGGGTCTTCACTCGCCAAAGATTTGAAGGATAAATAATGTGCCGCAATTAACTTTTCTAACGCACTGCTTTCTAGCATTTCTATTCCTTGTTTTAAAGAGCTACCTAATTCTTTAGCAACAGTCTTTAGCCGTTTATTTTTATAAAAATCTTCTCTTGAAGCAACTGGTTGCAACTCATCTGTCCAGAGAATACAACGAGTAAAAAAGGCCCATGAAGGTAAGAGTGAATCAATTTCATCAGAAACAAACATTTGATTTAAGTAAATAGTATTTCGCTTTTTAGCATTCATCCTCACCGTATGAGGAATAATATAAGCAATACCTTTCGTTCTTCCATTAGCTGTTTCAATCAACAAATAATCTTGGAAATCTTCTTGTAATATTTTTTGTCCTAATTTGAGAATTTGATCACGAGAAAGGGATTCAAGCGTATCGGATTTTCCTAATCCCATCGTTTCTTGATTCACAATTTTTTCCCCTTTATCGCAAGTTAAAAAAATTGGAACTTCCAAACAGCGACCGTATTTAACTAATGCATCAGCCAAATCTTCTAGAATAAAGTTAGTATGCTCTTCGTGATTTTTCAAAGCTTTACTCGTTAGATAAATTTTAGTGCCAGGCTCTTCTAACGACTGGCTTAATTTCTTTATCTCATAAGTCCCATCAGCATTTCCTTGCCATTGAAAACTTTCCCGTGTTTTAGCACTAGTTGTCACCATCACGATTTCATCTGCAACAATAAAACAAGAAAGTAGACCAATTCCAAATCGTCCAATAAAATCTTGTTTCTCTTCAAAGTTTTTTTCGCCTTTTGATGAACTAGCTATGGTTGCTAAAAATTGATGAATCTCATCTTCTGTTAGTCCAATTCCATTATCTTCAAAAAACAATGTACTAGATCCTGACCTATGTATTGTTAGATCAACATGGATTTCACCAACAAAATTATCTTCGCTGATTAACTTTCGACCGCGAATAGCATCCGTTGCATTTTGCAACAATTCCCGGATGTACACATCTTTTTGACTATATAAATGATTGGATAGGATCTCAATCATTCCACCTAAATTAACTTTAAATCGATTCTCTTCAGGGTTCATATTTTCTCAACTTTCTTCGTAAATTTTAAGTATTTTATTGTAATAAGTAGCAACTTTACTTATTAGTATATCAATAGTCACTTAAGATTAAAACAAGCAAAAACGAACCTGTTTGTTGGGTTTCCTTTTCACAAGCCCTATTTTTCCATTTTAGCATAGATTTAAACTAATCTTTAAAAAAGGAAATTTTTCTATAATTATGGCTTTAAGGCTCCCGTTTAATAAAAACTTTCCTTTTAAATAAAAAGAAAGATATTTTTTTGAGGAGTAATTTGTTACACTAAGAACAGAAATGAATTAGAGTTAGGAGCATGTCCATTGAAAAGAAAACAATCAAAAAGAATTAGTTATAAAATAATTGGACTTGTTTTTTTATTAATTTTACTTATTATTTGCTCCATTGGTTGGATGTTCTATCAACAAAGTAAGCCTGTTAAGGACATCTTTATCCCTGAATGGCAGTACCCAATCAAACAACTAAATTTTCCCAAATCTTCATCTAAGGTAATTTCTCATCGAGGGTACAAACAAGGTGGTGTCGAAAATACGTTAGAAGCAATTGAAGCTGCCGCGCATTTTGAGCCAGCTTATGTTGAAATTGATATCCAACAAACTAAAGATGATGAGATGGTTGTGATTCATGACCGTAGTTTAAAAAGACTAGCAAATAAAAAAAGAAAGATTCGAAATTCGACTTTAAAAGAGTTGAAAAAAGTGAAATTGAAACAAAATGGATTTGTTGGCCAAATTCCGACTCTTGAAGAAGCTATTCAATTAGCTCAACAGGAGCAACAACCTTTACTTCTAGATATTAAAACAAACCCAACTGACAGTCTAGATTTCCCGCAACAACTCGTCGATTTATTAACGAAATATAAAGTTCAAAACTATTATTTAATCCAATCACAAGACGAAAATTTTTTAAAGCGCGTAAAACAAATAAATCCTCAAATTCAAGTTGGACTTATTATTACGGCATTGCCATCAAAAGATTTTTCAGATTTTCAATTTCTGTCCTTAAAATATAAACTAGCAAACCAAAATTTATTAGACTCTCAAGTTAAAGAAAAGCGTCCCATTTTTTTATGGACCTTAGATCAACCTGCTGAAATAGAATTATTTATGCATAAAAATATTGAGGCTGTAATTACCGATGACTCAAGTACAGCTACTGTTCTGCAACAAACAATCAAACCTGCCACACTTTCCAGCTCCTATTTAGAACGGATAAAAAATGCTGAACAGAAAGCCGATTTAAAAAGAAGTCTTTCTGTTCCTTGAAATCATTCTTTAGTCTAGGTAAATAGTTGAAAAACATCCATTCTATGGTATGATTTAGTTAGGTATCCCGAAAAATAGAGCTCGTTCTATTTATAGAAAGGAATGTAGACATGATTCAATTTTTAATGCAGTTTGAACCGTGGCAACAAGCACTGATTGGTACGTTATTTACTTGGGGACTAACTGCTTTAGGATCCGCATTAGTTTTTTTCTTTAAAGATATTAACCGCGATGTTTTTAACCTAATGCTAGGTTTCGCTTCTGGGGTTATGATTGCCGCAAGTTTTTGGTCATTGTTAGACCCAGCATTAGATATGGCGGAAGCAAATGGCTCAATTCCGTGGTTAGTCGTGGGAATTGGTTTTGCTGTGGGAGGACTTTTTCTTTATCTAGCGGATAAATTATTGCCTCATATGCATTTCGGTGAAAACCATGAAGTGGAAGGTTTGCCTAGTAACTTACGCCGGACAATTTTACTAGTTTTCTCAATTACCCTGCACAATATTCCCGAGGGTCTAGCTGTAGGAGTTGCTTTTGGAGCAGCAAACCAGGTGTCTGGTAGTCCAGAAGCTGGGATTGCGGCAGCCTTAGCAGTAGCAATTGGAATTGGGATTCAAAATTTTCCTGAAGGTGCGGCTGTTTCCATACCACTTAGACAAGAAGGATTAAGTCGGACAAAAGCGTTCTTATATGGACAAGCTTCTGGAATTGTTGAACCGATAGCTGGCGTAATTGGGGCTATTTTAGTGACCTATGTCAGTTCAGTCTTACCTTATGCACTAGCATTTGCAGCTGGAGCAATGATTTATGTTGTTGTCGAAGAATTAATTCCTGAGGCTCAACAAAAACAAACAGCCAAAGGCGCTCATTATGCTACTTTTGGGGTGATGGTTGGTTTTTTGATTATGATGATTTTAGATGTAGCACTAGGTTAAGCAATTGATTCAAAAAAGTTGACCCCTAATTACTTTGAGCGTTTTTCAAAGCAATCAGGAGTCAACTTTTTCTTTTTGGCCATTAGCTAAGTAAATTGTAAGTTAGACATAATGGTTTTTTAGTTCGTGGATCTTCTGTAATCAAGGCATCAATTTGAAACGTCTTTTTTAATATTTCAGTTGTCATGACTTCTTTCGGGCTACCTTTTTCAATAATAGTCCCGCCATTAATCGCCACCATAAAATCAGAAAAACGTGCAGCTAAATTAATATCATGAAGCACCATTACAATAGTTCGTTGTTCTTTTTGATTTAATTGTTCAAGTAACTCTAAAATTTCTAATTGATGAGCTAAGTCCAAGTATGTTGTTGGTTCATCTAGTAAAATTAACTCTGTTTCTTGTGCCAAAGCCATCGCAATCCAAACTTTTTGGCGTTGTCCACCAGATAAACTATCTACTTCACGGTTTTTATACTCTGTAAGTTTTGTTTGCTGAATGGCTTTAGCAACAATCTCTTTATCATAGGTAGTTAATTTTCCAAAGCCTTTTTGATGAGGAAAGCGTCCATAAATAACCAATTCTTCAACGGTCATACCACTTGGGGCTTGCTGTTCTTGAGGCAAAACAGCCATTTGTTGAGCAATCTCTTTAGTTGGAAGTTTCTGAATATCCTCACCATTTAAATATACACTACCCATTTTCTGTTTCAATACGCGTCCAATCGTCTTAATGACAGTTGATTTACCGCAGCCATTTGCCCCAATTATACTTGTAATCTTCCCCGTTGGAATCGTTAAATTTAATTTTTCAACAATTAATTTCTTTTCATAGGCAATGGATAATTCCTTAGTCTCAATTGTTGCCATTTTCTCACTCTCCTAACGACTTCTTGCTAATAAATATAAAAAATAAGGGGTACTGATAATTGTAATTAATAACCCCACTGGAATAGTTCCACTTAAATGACTGGCACGTAGGAGTGTATCTGAAAGTAAAATAATAATTCCGCCGACTAAACCTGAGGCTGGAATAGAATATTTATGATTCACTCCGACCATTTTTTTGGCAATATGGGGACTAATCATTCCTACAAAGAAGAAATTACCTCCAATTGCGACACTTACCGAAGACAATAAAATACTAACAAATGCCATCAATAAAAATTCTTTTTTTACTGAAACACCTAAACCAATCGCTGATTCGTTCCCTAGATGTAACGCATTTAGATGAATTGAATGAAAATAGGCCCATAGGGAAAGTATTAAAATACACGGAATTAAAAAAAGTAAATAAGACCATTGATCCCCCCATAAACTACCTGCCATCCATCTTTGAGCAAACTCAAATTTATCCGTATCCATCCTTAAAGAAAATAATAAGGTTAATGCATCGTAGCCTGTAGCTAAGGCAACTCCAGTTAAGATCAACGTTAATGGTGACAGTTGTTTTCCTCGTTGATAGGAAAAAATAAAAATCAGCCCAGCAGCTAATAACCCACCAATAAAAGCCATAATCGGCAGCATTAAAGGCGATACTTCACGCATCCCCATCATTAAAGCAAAAATAACGAATACCCCTGATCCAGAGCTAATCCCTAGCGTTCCCGGGCTAGCCATATCATTTTTAAGCAAACTTTGCATTAGGCACCCAGAAATACCCATTCCAATACCAACAAAAATACCTAGCAGAATTTTGGGCAATCGAAATTCAAAAATAATTAAATGTGCTTTAGCAGTTCCATTTCCTAGTATGATTTGCATGATTTCATTTGGTGTTAATGCCATTTTCCCGGTATTTAAACTCCAAATAATGAGACCTATTAAAAATAGACTAAGTAAAAGCAAAATAAAAAGCGGATTTTTTCGTTTTTTCAATTAAAATCCCTCCCCTGTTGTCGTGAAAGAAACAAGAAGAAAGGAACTCCAATAATAGCAAAAATAATTCCCAAAGGTGTTTCTTTAGGCTGATTGATTAGGCGTCCCAGTAGGTCTGCTGCAATCAAAAATACAGCTCCATAAATCAAACTTGCTGGAATAATGCGACGGTAGTCAACACCCACAAAAAATCGGACAATATGAGGAACAATTAAACCAACAAAACTAATTGGTCCAACAAGAATAACGGATAATCCAGTTAAAATTAGAACGATTAAAACTGAATTCACTTTAATCCAACTTGCTTTAAGACCCAATCCGACAGCTATATCTTCACCTAATTGAAGAATAGTTATTTTAGGCGAAAGAAAAATAGAACCAATTACTCCGATTATAAATACTGGGGTCAAGACTTTTAAATCAGTCCAATTGGCACTCGCGGTTCCACCAGCAGACCAATAAACCATTGCTTTGCCTAATTTAAATTGAATGGCAATTAATGTACTTAGTGCTCCAAATAACATTGAAACGGCAATTCCAGATAAAAGTAACCGTTGGGGCGTAAGACCTTTTTTCCCAAAGGCTGCCATACCATAAGTAATCGTTGTTGTGAAAGCAGCACCTAAACATGAATATAAAAGCATTTGCCAGTAGGTGTATTCAGGAACAAAGGCTAAACATAAAGCGACAGCGAAAGCTGCCCCAGAACTAATGCCTAATAATCCTGAATCGGCCATTGGATTACGGGTTGTCCCTTGCATAATAGCTCCCGTAACAGCCAAGCTTGCTCCAACAATTAAATCAGCAATTGTTCTAGGTAAACGTAATGTGCGAATAATTTTATGGTCCATTTCATTCTCATGATAAGAAAAAACAGCTTGCCAGGCTGTGTTGACTTCTATTTTTGCTGCACCAAAAGAAATCGATAAGATAAATAGAATCAGCAATAAAACAAGACCAATTAAGATAAAGATTGAGTAAGAAAACGGGTATTTATTTTTGGTTGAACTGTTCATTTAAAACACCCTTCTCATTCATTGTAAAAAAATTCTTCAACTAGAACTTTATTTTGATCAGTAAATTTATCATTGTGTGAAGAAACTGCTGCATGAGAATGAGCCGTTGGATCTAAATAAAGCTTGGCTTGGTTAACTGCATTCGCAGCATCTTGGAATGCTCCAGCAATTAGGTGCAACTTCCCTTCATGATGAACCACATCCCCTGCCGCAAAAATACCTGGAACATTAGAAATACCAGCTGGGCTGATTTCAATATAGTAATTATCTTTTTGTTTGAGCCCAACCGTATTTTGTTTAAAAATGGTACTTTCTTCCTCATACCCATGATTGATGACTACTTCATCAATTTCAATAAATTGAGTAGCTCCAGATTGTGAATCTGTTAATTGAACTTTTGCAATTTTCGTGTCTGACTCATCTGGAATAAAAGCCTCAATCGTTTGATTAAAATGGCATTTCACTTTGCTAGCTAGTAGTTTACTGACTTCTGCTTCGTGTCCTTTTAACTCGTCTTTACGATAAACTAAGTGAACAGAATCCGCAATCGGCTCTAATAAATTGGCCCAATCCACAGCTGAGTTACCGCCACCAGACAATAAGACTTGTTTGCCTTTTAAGCTTTGGGGATTTTGAATGGTGTAATTTAAATTAGTTTTTTCAAATTTTTCAACATCAGTGAGTTCGATTTTTTTAGGCTTTAGAATTCCCCAACCGATGGCTAATACCACTGTTTTTGAGTAGTGTATTGCACCGTTTTCAGCCGTTAAAATAAAATGACCGGCCTCATTTTTATCAATAGACACAATTTTTTCATTGGTTTTTATTGTGGGATGAAAGGTTTTTGCTTGCTGAACAAGATGTTCTACTAATTTTCCACCAGGTAAAGGCGGTAATCCACCCACATCCCAAATCATTTTTTCCGTATATAAATTGAGTTTGCCACCTAATATAGGATGACATTCAAGCACTTTAGTTTTCATTTCCCGCAATCCACTATAAAAAGCACTGAATAAACCAGCTGGGCCAGCTCCAATAATCGTTATATCGTATAATTCATCATTCTCCATGTCTATTCCTCCATTTTTAATTAGTCGTTGCTTTTTCAATTAGTTGATCGCGGATAAAGTCGATTTGCGCATTAGCAGATAAAATATCCGTATAGTAGCTTAAACCAAATGGTATTTCGATTAGGTGTTTATTTTCGATAGCGGGCAAAGCTTTCCAGATTGCACTATCATTCATATTATCCATTCCGTCATAGGTATTGCGAATAATGTAATCTCCTGCATATTCTGGTAAGACTTCCAGTGATAACGAAACCGTAAATTCATCCTTATCTAGGACTTCTTTTTGGATTTTTTCTGGTGCAATTAATTTCAGATTATCATAGGCAACTAATCCTGTTCCAAATTTTTGGCCAATAACCATCATTTCTTTTAATCCACCTTCAAAGATAGAAACTGTTGATTGATCAAAACCAACATCTTTTAATTTTTTTTGTGAATCAATAATGTTATCATTATACTCTTTTAATACTTTTTCAGCTTGACTTGATTTATTTAAAACATCCCCAATAAAGGTCACACGTTCAGTAGTTGTCATTTCACCATAAGGGACATAAACTGTCGGCGCAATTTTACTGAAGCGTTCATAGGTGGCTTTATCGATAGTCAAAATCAAATCCGGATCTAAGTCCATCATTTCTTCCTCATCCCATTCAGCCCACTGACCTAAATCTTTTACGTCTTTAACTTTGTCTTCATAAGCAGCAGAATCATACACTTCTGACATACCTATCGGCTCAATTCCTAACGCTAAAACATCTCCAGTGATATATTGGACAATCACACGTTTTGGTGACTTGGGAACTTTTACCTCGCCCAATTCTGTTTTAATTTGACGTGTATCTTCTTCTGTATTTTCCCCGTTGTTACTGGCATTACCACAGCCAATCACAAATAGTAAAGAACTGACGATGGTAATAAATACTATCTTTTTACCTGTAAATAAATGTTTCATTTTTTCCTCCTCCTAAATAAAAAGTTTGTTGAGCCGGGTAGCTCCGATAAGAAAATAGGGAAAATTGATATGGCGTTTTTTTGCCATCTCGAATTTTCATCTTTTTCTCGAGGAGCTGGCTCATAAGAACTCGTCTAGTATGCTAAACTCGGAATAATCATTACCCGAGTGAAACTGACTGAATAAAATCGTTAAACCCAACCCTTAATTGAGAATTGTTCTCAATTACATATTATAGCCAAATTCAGACAAGATTACAATCACTATTTGTGATTTATTTAACTATTTAATTTAAATAAAGCCTGAGTTAAATTAATTCGATTCAATCTAGTTTTTATTTCGGATGTTATCTGTTAAACTAGAATTAGTATAAGAAAGTAGGTAAAGATGTGCATATTTATATTGACGCTGATGCTTGTCCAGTTAAAGACATTATTATTTCTGAAGCAACTCAACGCTTATTAGCTGTTACGATTGTCACAAGTTTTTCTCATTTTTCAACTGTTCTCCAACCTGCTGGTGTGGATACTATTTATGTTGACAATGGTGCCGAAGCAGCCGATTATCGCATTATGCGTTTAATAAAAAAAGACGATGTTCTCGTAACTCAAGACTACGGTTTAGCCTCTCTTGCTCTTGCAAAAGGAGCTATTGTCCTTCATCAAACTGGATTCCGTTATTCAACTGAAAATATCGATCAATTGTTGCAATCCCGCTATTTAAGCGCTATGCAAAGAAAAAGTGGCAAACGAACCAAAGGACCTAAAGCTTTTACAAATGAAGATCGTGAAAAATTTAGAGCTCTATTTATTGAAACAATCTCTAGTAAATGAACTACACTCCCTCAATAAGCTAAAGCATGCTTATTGAAGGAGCTTTTTTTTTATCAAAAACAATTTTAATTTTTTTAATCTGTTCGCCTTTACTTTTCGAACGTTTGTTCGTATAATGAGAATGTATTCAAAACTTACCGATCTAATTACTATTTCAAAAAGTTAAAGGAGGAATAAAAATGACCCAAACTGATACGAATGTAGTTGCCATTTTAACGGATTTAATTGAAAAAAAGAAAAGTCTAGATAGCAGCGTCTATGCCTTTTATTTTGAAGGAGTAAAGCAAAGTGTTCGTTTATTAGATACGACCTATGAACTGTATCCTAAATTTTTAGAATATACGACAAATGAAGGTATTTTACCGGAATTAGCACTTCCTGAAGGTGCCTAAATAAAAAGAGAAAGGAAGCGTTTATTATGAATTTTGTAGCATTAACTGGGGCCGTTATTTCAGAAGTTAAAATCATTAATTTAAGCAGTGGTGCCCCCCTTTGTAGATTCACATTCGAAGCTGATGGTCGCTCGTTTAACTGCCTTATTTCAGGCATGTTAGCGTACGATTTCGTTTATGAAGTCGAAGAAGGCACCTTTCTAACTTTTGAAGCACGAATTAATGATAGAATGCAATTAGTCTTAGTCAACTATACTCTTGATAAAAAAGGCTTATCTTTTCATTCAGCCGCAGCTTATCAAGATACTGGTTACCCACATAAAAAAATTTCGTAACAAAAAAATCGAAAATTCTTGTTTTCAAGAACTTTCGATTTTTGTTTTAACGTGCATCAAGTGGTACATACGAAGTCGAAGCTAGAATGCTATCGTAGGCAGGTCGGATAATTTTGTTGGTGTTGATTAGCTCTTCCAAACGATGCGCACTCCAACCAACAATCCGAGCAATTGCAAACACAGGCGTATAAAGTTCCGTCGGCAACCCTAGCATGCTGTAAACAAACCCACTAAAGAAATCAACATTGGCACTAACTCCTTTGTAAATATGTCGTTCTTCGCCAATAATTTTAGGAGCTAGCTGCTCAACTAATGAATAGAGCTCAAATTCATCTATGCGCCCTTTTTCTTCAGCTAATTGCTGGACAAAACCTTTAAATATCTCAGCTCTGGGATCTGAAATCGAATAAACTGCATGTCCCATTCCATAAATTAGGCCTTTTTTATCAAAAGCTTCCTTATTTAATAACTTCCGCAAATAACTAGCGACTTGCTTTTCATCCTGATAATCTGCTACATTTTGTTTTAAATCTTCAAACATTTCCACTACTTTAATATTTGCTCCACCATGTTTAGGACCTTTTAAAGACCCTAGAGCTGCTGCAATTGTTGAATAGGTATCTGTGCCAGAAGACGTAACAACATGCGTTGTGAAGCTAGAATTATTCCCTCCGCCATGTTCCATATGCAAGACTAGCGCTAAGTCTAAAATTAAGGCTTCCGACTCTGTATATTCTTTATTTGGACGAAGCATCCGTAATAAATTTTCTGCAGTAGACAGGGTCTCATCAGGATAATGAATATATAAACTTTCACCACGTTCATAATGATTAAAAGCATGGTAGGCGTAGACTGATAATAATGGAAAAACACTAATTAACATCAAGCTTTGATTCAATACGTTAGCCAAAGAAATGTCATCAGCTTGTTTATCATAAGAAGCCAGAGTTAAAACACTTCTAGATAAAGCGTTCATGATATCCCGACTAGAGGCTTTCATGACAACATCCCTCACAAAATTGGTTGGCAGTGTTCTTTTTTGTGCTAGAATTTTTTGGAAATCTGCTAATTCTGCCTTTGTTGGTAAAATGCCAAACAATAATAAATAAGTGACTTCTTCAAAACCAAAACGATTGTCATGCATATAACCAGTTGTTAACTCTTTGATATTGATTCCTCGATATTCTAAAAGTCCATCTGGCGAAACAACTTCACCATTTTTTACAGTTTGTGGTTGGACAGTTGAAATATTGGTTAGTCCAGCCAAGACACCTTTTCCGTTAATATCTCGCAATCCTTTTTTTACATCTAGTTTTTGATATAAATCAGAATCGATTTGACTATTATGCACACATAATGCGGTTAATTGTAAAATTTCTGGCGTCACGTTCAAATGTACCTCAACCATACTCAATTCACTCCTTTTTTTAATCCCATTCTAATGATTATCTTATTTTACACTATTTAGGGAAAAATACAAAGAAGTATGCCATTTTATATCGGTTAAAAAAAACAAGGTTAAGAAATTTTCATTCTCAACCTTGTTTCTTTATTTCCCCCAACTAGCAGGATCTTTTTTCCATTCTTTTAATAATGTGATATCTTCCGCTTTAATTGAACCCATTTCTAAAGCAACATCAATTAAAGTTGAATAATTGGTTAATGTATGGAAAGATAATTTATTTTCTTTAAAGTTGGCTAAACCTTTAGGTAATTCATACGTAAAGATAGCAGCTGTTCCAATCACGTCTGCACCTTCATTTTTAGCAGCAACCGCAGCTTCAATCACACTGCCACCTGTTGAAATTAAATCTTCAATAATAACCATTTTTTGATTGGGATTGATTCGTCCCTCTATTTGATTGCCTTTGCCATGTTCTTTCGCTTTGCCACGAATATAAACCATCGGTAAATCCAATAAGTCAGCGACCCAAGCTGCATGAGGAATCCCTGCTGTTGCTGTTCCGGCAATCACTTCTGCATCTGGATAATTGGTTTTAATTAAATCTGCTAGTCCTTGAGCAATTTCACGTCGGACCTTTGGGTAACTCATCGTAATCCGATTATCACAATAAATAGGACTTTTAATTCCACTAGCCCATGTGAAAGGTGCATTCGGGCTTAGGCTAACTGCCTCAATCGTTAATAAATCTTTTGCAATCGTTTTTTCTAATGTCATTTAATCTTCGACTCCATTCCATTGATTTTTAATTGTATGATACGCTTTTACAGGATCTGCTGCTAATGTAATTGGACGACCTACAACAATAAAACTTGAACCCGCCGCTCGAGCTCGAGCTGGTGTAGCTACTCGTTTTTGGTCGCCTTTTTCATCTCCGGCTGGACGAATTCCAGGTGTCACACATAAGAAATCAGAAGCTGTATTTTCTTTAATTAACTGCGCTTCTAAAGCCGAGCAAACGACACCATCTAAACCAGCACTTTGTGTTAGTTTTGCATAGTGGATCACACTTTGTAACAATGGAACCTGAATTAATTGTTCCGTTCTCATAGCTTCTTGTGTTGTAGAAGTTAATTGCGTTACTGCAATCAATTCTGGACGTTGACTTCCAGCAGGAGTACCAGAAATAATGCCGTTCATTGCAGCTTCCATCATCTGTTTACCGCCTGCAGCATGAACATTAATCATATCTACATCCAAAGCTGCCAGACCTTTCATTGACCGTTCAACTGTATTGGGGATATCATGTAGCTTTAAGTCAAGAAAAATTTGATGACCTAAACTTTTCATTAATTTTACAACTTCAGGTCCATTTTGATAATATAATTCCATTCCGACTTTAACAAATAATTGTTCCTCTTTAAAATGAGCTAAAAATTGCTTTATTTCTTCGCTAGTTGAAAAATCCAATGCGATAATTGGTTTCGATTGCATGTTATCTTCCTTCCCGTACTTCTTTAATCAGTTCACTAAGTGTTGAAATTCCCAGTTCATCCATTCTTTTTGGTAATTCTTGAATTAATTTAGGACAAATGGTTGGATCTGTAAAATTAGCTGTTCCAATAGCCACAGCACTAGCACCTGCCATAAACATCTCTAAAACATCATCAACTGTGTAGACTCCGCCCATACCGATAATTGGTATGTCAACTGCATGACTCACTTGATGAATCATTCGAATGGCTACAGGTTTAATTGCTGGTCCCGATAATCCACCTGTTTGATTGGCTAAAATAGGCTTCTTTGTTTTCAAATCAATCCGCATCCCAAGCAAAGTATTGATCATCGTAATGCCATCTGCTCCTGCAGCCTCAACAGCTTTAGCAATTGGGACAATGTCTGTGACATTTGGTGATAATTTAACATAGATAGGAACACTTGAAACTTCCTTAACAGCTTTTGTTAAATCATAAATCACTTCTGGGTCTGTTCCAAAGGCGATTCCACCATGTTTTACATTCGGACAAGAAACATTTAACTCAATTGCATGGACATTAGGGGCCAAACTGATTTTTTCGCAAACTGTGACATAATCTTCTTTTGTTGAACCGGCTACATTTGCAATAATCGGTACATTATATTTTTCTAATTTAGGCAGTTTGTCTCGCATAATAACATCTAAACCAGGGTTTTGTAATCCAATGGCATTTAACATTCCACTTGGTGTTTCAGCTACTCTGGGAGTTGCATTTCCAAATCTAGGTTCTAAAGTAGCGGCTTTAACCATCATAGAGCCTAAGACGTTTAAATCAAAGTATTTAGCATACTCTTCTCCAAAACCAAAACAACCACTTGCTGGCATAATTGGATTTTTTAAATCAAGACCTGGTAATTTTACTGCTAAACGATTCATTATAGCACAACCTCCCCGACTTTAAAGACTGGTCCTTCGTCACAAACCTTCATACTCGTTGCTCCAGTAGGATCATCCTTTTTGTGACAGACGCAGGCATAACAGGCCCCCATCCCGCAAGCCATTCGAGCTTCCAAAGAGAAATACGCATTGCTATTTTCATATCGATTTTCAACAGCCATTAATAAACCTCTAGAACCACAAGCATAAACAACGTCAGGTACATAATCTGAATCAAGTGTATCTAAGGCCATTCCAACATGACCATGTAGACCATAAGAACCATCATCAGTCGAGTAGAGAACATCTCCTAATTTTTTGAATTTTTCTTCATAAAAAATAACCTCTTGGGTAGCAAATCCAAAAACATGTTGAACTTTAACGCCCATTGCAACTAACTGCTTAGATAGTTCATAGAGTGGTGGAACACCAATTCCGCCACCAATAATAAGCGCTTTTTCTCCAGGCTTAACTTTGTCTAAAGGATAACCGTTTCCTAAAGGTCCCATTACATCAATTTTATCTCCAGCCATTAGTTCGCTCATTGCTGCCGTTCCATCACCATCAACTCGATAAATAATGACACATTCTTGACGTTCTGGAATAATTTCAGCAATACTGATAGGACGACGTAAGATTAAATCCTTACGAGGAACTAATAAATGTAAAAACTGATCCGGAGTCTGCATTTCTTTCACAAGTTCACCTGTTAAACGCATTTCAAAAATTTTAGGTGCTAATTGTTCTTGACTGACGACTGTCATGATTTCTTGTAACATAGTTTCCTCCAGTATGATGAGATTTTTAATCGATATTTTCAGATTAAGTATACTCTTTTTTTATTTAAGAGACTTCCAAAGTAGGTAAATCTCTTAAATAAAAATCAAGCTTAATTCTATTTTAGCATTTATAAAGCAAGTGTATCAAATGAACGTGATTCTAACACTTTTAAGATAGCACTAGTCGTATCTAGTGAAGTAAATAACGGGACTCCTTGTTCAACAGCTTCGCGACGGATTTGGAAGCCATCACTTTGTACTTCTTTATCTCGTCCCATCGTATTCACTACAACTTGAACTTTACCTTCACGAATAACATCTAGCACAGTCAGTTCTTCATCCTCAGTAATCTTATTAATTTCTTTAACAAGAATACCTTCCTGCTTCAAGTACTTAGCTGTTCCACTCGTCGCAACTAATTGGTACCCAATAGCCAAGAAGCGTTTAGCAAGTTCGCCAGACTCAACTTTATCTTCATCTGCAATCGTAAATAATGCTGTACCATGATCGGCTAAATGCATATTGCTTCCTTCAAAAGCTTTGTATAAAGCTTTTTCTAGAGTTGAATCAGTTCCCATAACTTCGCCAGTTGATTTCATCTCTGGTCCTAAATTAGTATCAACACTCAACAATTTAGCAAAAGAAAAGACCGGTGCTTTAACATGAACTTTTGTTGACTCTGGATATAATCCATCTTTGTACCCTTGTTCTTTTAAAGACTTCCCTAAGATGACATTTGTTGCTACTTGAGCCATTGGAATACCCGTTACTTTACTTAAGAACGGCGCCGTACGGCTAGCTCGTGGATTGACTTCAATCACATAAACTTGCTCTTCGAAAATAACGAACTGGACGTTCATCATACCGATACAATTTAACCCAAGCGCTAAGCGTTTTGTGTAATCTGCAATTGTATCTTGGATTTTTTGAGATAAATTTTGCGGTGGATAAACGGCCATAGAGTCACCAGAATGCACTCCAGCTCGTTCAATATGCTCCATAATTCCTGGAATTAAGACATCTGTTCCGTCACTGATTGCATCAACTTCACATTCTTTGCCTAACAAGTAGCGATCAACTAGGACCGGATGTTCTGGCGAAGCTTTAACGGCATTGCGCATGTAATTTTCTAAATCTTTTTGATTCTCGACAATTTCCATTGCCCGACCGCCTAAAACATAACTAGGTCTAACTAAAACTGGATAACCAATGCGATTGGCTATTGTTACTGCTTCAGCTTCACTTCTAGCTGTGTCTCCTAAAGGCTGCGGAATATCAATTGATTTCAATGCTTGCTCAAATAAATCACGATTTTCTGCACGATCCAAATCTTCGACGGTTGTTCCCAAAATCGGAACACCTAATTTAGTTAACGGTTCGGCTAAATTGATTGCAGTTTGTCCTCCAAACTGAACAATTACGCCTTTTGGCTGTTCTAAATCAATCACATGCATGACATCTTCTAAAGTTAAAGGTTCAAAATAAAGTTTATCAGAAATCGAAAAGTCAGTTGAGACTGTTTCTGGATTGCTATTCATAATAATCGCTTCATACCCACATTTTTGTATTGCTTTAACAGAATGAACCGTTGCGTAATCAAATTCGACTCCTTGGCCAATTCTAATTGGACCTGAACCTAAGACTAATACGGATTCTTTTTTACTGACAATACTCTCGTTTTCTTGCTCATACGTACTATAAAAATAAGGTGTTTTTGATTCGAATTCACCAGCGCAAGTATCCACCATCTTGTAGACTGGAACCAATCCATTTTCTTTTCTAATTTCGCGAATGCGTAAGGCATCTGTTTCCCAAAACTTAGCAACTGCAACATCTGAAAAACCATTTTTCTTGGCATTTTCTAAGCTAGTAAGGTCATAAGGATGATCTTTTAAATCTTGTTCAATTTCAACAATATGCAAAAGCTTATCTAAGAAAAATAAATCAATTTTAGTCAGTTCAGCCAAATCTTGGATACTATACCCTCGTCTGATACCTTCAATTAAATAAAATAAACGGTCATCCTGAGCATTAATAATTTTCCCAACAAGATCTTCATCACTTACTGCATTAGCTTCTGGTGTTTCAATGTGAATTGTCCCAATTTCTAAAGAACGGACGGCTTTTAAAAGCGCCTCTTCAATATTTCGACCAATTGACATGACTTCTCCAGTCGCTTTCATTTGCGTTCCTAATTTGCGTTCCCCATGTTCAAATTTATCAAAAGGCCAGCGTGGAATTTTAGCTACTACATAATCCAGTGCCGGTTCAAATTGCGCATAAGTTGTTCCAGTTACCGGATTTTTCATTTCATCTAAAGTCAATCCAACTGCAATCTTGGCTGCTAATTTAGCAATTGGATAACCCGTTGCTTTACTGGCTAGCGCTGATGAGCGGCTAACACGAGGGTTTACTTCAATAATATAATAATTAAAACTATTTGGATCAAGAGCTAGTTGAACGTTACAGCCCCCTTCAATTCCTAACGCGCGAATAATTTTCAACGAAGAATCACGTAAAAGTTGATACTCATAATCAGAGAGAGTTTGACTTGGTGCGACAACAATCGAGTCACCTGTATGAATCCCAACCGGATCAATATTTTCCATATTACAAACAACCATGGCATTATCAGCACTATCTCGCATAACTTCATACTCGATTTCTTTGTAGCCGGCGATACTCATTTCTACTAAACATTGTGTCGCTGGTGAAAGTTTTAAGCCATTCGTGACAATTTCTTTTAATTCTTTTAAGTTGTTACAAATTCCGCCACCAGTCCCACCTAAAGTAAAGGCAGGTCGAACAATTAATGGAAAACCAATTTTTTCAGAAAAGGCAACTGCTTCTTCAACAGTATGAACAATATCTGATTCTGGAACAGGCTCATTTAAATCATGCATCAACTGTCTAAATAAATCACGATCTTCTGCTTGGTCAATAGCACTTAATTTAGTTCCAAGTAATTCGATTTCAAGTTCGTCTAAAATGCCAGAAGCTGCTAATTCCATTGCCATATTTAAACCAGTTTGCCCACCTAAAGTTGGCACAATTGCATCGGGTAATTCTTTTCTTAAAATTCTTGAAACAAACTCTAGTGTAATTGGTTCGATATAAACTTTATCTGCAATCTCTTTATCTGTCATAATTGTTGCTGGATTTGAGTTGACTAAGACAACCTCGTACCCTTCTTCTCGCAATGCTAAGCATGCTTGCGTCCCTGCATAATCAAATTCCGCGGCCTGGCCAATAATAATAGGACCAGAACCAATCACCATAATTTTTTTTATATCTGTTCTTTTAGGCATTGGCTTTGCGCTCCTTTCCAGCATCCATTAATTCCATAAATTGATCAAACAAATGTCCTGCATCATGTGGACCAGGAGCTGCATCTGGATGAAATTGAACGCTGAAAACTGGGTGATGACGATGTTTAATTCCTTCAACTGTTCCGTCATTTAGTTCAATATGAGTGACAATTAATTCATTCTTATCAATGCTTTTTTCATCTACTGCATAGCCATGATTTTGTGACGTGAAATCAATCCGTCCTGTTGCAATTTCTCGTACAGGGTGATTAAAACCTCGATGTCCAAATTTAAGTTTGAATGTATCAGCTCCATTTGCCAAAGAAATCAATTGATGTCCCAAACAAATGCCGAAAATAGGTAGTTTCCCTTGGATTCCACGAATCATTTCCAAAGCCTCTGGTACATCCTTTGGATCACCAGGCCCGTTGGTCAACATAACACCATCTGGATCTAACTCTAAAATCGTTTGAGCTGTTGTATTATACGGTAAAATAGTTAAATTACAATTTCGGTTACTTAATTCTCTTAAAATACTGTGTTTTAAACCAAAATCAATGACAACAACATTTCTGCCGCTCCCAGGACTTGGATACGGTCTAGAAGTAGACACTTGAGCAACTTGGTTTGTTGGTAAAACAGTCGCTCTTAATTGATCGAAAGCATGTTCCAGATTTTCATTTGCACCTGTAATCATCCCTTTAATTGTTCCTTTTTCGCGCAATAGTTTAGTTAATTGCCTTGTATCAATACCAGAAATTCCTGGAATATTCTTACGCTTTAAAAACTCATCCAAAGTAATTTGGCTTCGCCAGTTTGAAGCCACTCTTGCATGTTCTTTTACAATAACACCTTTACACGTTGGCTCAATTGACTCAAAATCATCACGGTTGATGCCATAATTTCCAACTAATGGGTAAGTGAAAACAATCATCTGACCATTATAGGATTGATCTGTTATGGTTTCTTGGTAACCAGTCATTCCAGTGGTAAAAACAACTTCTCCAGTTACTTCAATTGGAGCGCCGAAACCTTTACCTTTAAATATTGTCCCATCTTCTAATAGTAATAAACGATCCATCCTATCAAGCCTCCTATGAATAAACTACTTTTCCATCAACTAGCGTCATAACTGTATTTCCAACTACCTTCCAACCAATAAATGGCGTATTACTTGATAGTGATTTAAAATCTTTTGCATCTATTTCTTCTTCTTCAGTTAAATTGAATAATGCCAGATCTGCTGGTGCGCCTACTTCTAAACTACCTGCATTTAAATTGAAAACTTCAGCCGGTTTTGTACTCATCCAATCAATCAGTTGTAGCAAAGTGAATTTCCCAGTTTTTACAAAGTGGGTATACAACAGTTGAAAGGCCGTTTCACTTCCAACAATGCCAAATGGTGCGCCAACCATGCTTCCTGATTTTTCTTCTGCGCTGTGGGGAGCGTGGTCTGTTGCAATAAAATCAATTGTGCCGTCTAGTAGTCCTTCAATCAATGCTTCGCGATCATCAGTCCCTCTTAATGGTGGATTCATTTTATAAATGGCTGTATCACTTGGAATATCTTCTTCGGAAAGCAACAAATGATGAGGTGTTACTTCAGCAGTGACATGAATACCAGCTTTTTTCGCATCGCGGATAACTCGCACACTTTCTTTTGTTGAGACATGGCACACATGGTAATGAGCACCAGTTGCTTCACTTAACAAAACATCTCGCGCAATTTGAGAGGCTTCAGTAATGCTTAAAATACCTGGTAAGTTTAACTTTTCTGATATTTTACCTTTATGCATCACTCCCCCAAAAAGTAAGGAGTCATCTTCTGTATGAGCAACAATGGCTGTATTATTTTTAGCTGCCTCTACCATGGCTAAATACATCGTTCCAGCTGGTTGAACACCCACACCATCGTTTGTAAATGCAAATGCACCTGCAGCTAGTAAGCCTGGTTGATTAACTAGTTCATCACTTTTTAAGCCTGTTGTAATAGGTGCATAATGTAAAACTTTAACAACAGCATCTTTTTTAATGAGTGCTTGTAATTCCTCAAATTTTTCAACAGTATCAGGAACAGGATTTGTATTAGGCATCGCACAAATTGTAGTAAATCCACCTCGTGCGGCAGCTTCACTACCTGTTTGAATCGTTTCTTTATATGTGAAACCAGGCTCTCTTAAATGTACATGAACATCAACTAAACCGGGGGTAATCAAAGCATCTTGACCATCAATTGTTTTTTCAGCTTGGATTCCAATCAAACTTAAATCCGTCCCAATTGCTTCAATTTTATCATCCTTAATCATTAATTCAATTGCCTCTAACTCATTACGATGGTTCACCATTTTTACATTTTTAATCCAAGTATACATTTAGTTGCCTCCAAGTTTTTATTTTTAAATTTTATTGAATTAGACCAGCTTTTCTCACACCTTAGAAAAATCAGCAAAAATAGTTTCAGTAGATAGCTACTATCCCTATTTTTACTGACCTAGTTTTTCTATTCTAAAACAGCTTCCAAGATAGCCATACGTGTATAAACACCGTTGGACATTTGTTGAACAATTCTAGAGCGTGGGCACTCAACTAATGACCCTTCTAGTTCAACATCTCGATTTACTGGAGCAGGATGCATAATGATTGCATCTGGTTTCATTTTACTTTCTCGCTCTTCAGTTAATCCATAGGTAGCTAAATATTTTTCTTTTGAGAAATTTCCGTAATATTCATGACGTTCATGCTGAACTCGTAGCATCATCATAACATCAACTTCTTCAACTAACTCGTCTAATGGCAAATACGTACCAAATTCATTGTAACTTGCATCAAACCACTCTTCTGGTCCAGAAAAGAAAACTTCTGCTCCTAATCGATTTAATAATTGCATATTTGAATTGGCCACTCTAGAATGAGTTAAATCACCCACAATTGCGACTTTCAATCCTTCAAATTTGCCAAATTCTTCATAAATTGTCATTAAATCTAATAAAGATTGGCTAGGATGTTGGCCGCTACCATCTCCACCGTTTACAACAGCTAGTTTAATCCCAGTACTTGCAATTAACTCTTCATAATAAGCTTCATCACCATGACGGATGACAGCTACATCAACACCTAAAGCAGACATCGTTAAGACCGTGTCGTAAAGTGTCTCACCTTTTTTCACACTACTAGTAGCAACTTCAAAATCAATAATATCCAAACCTAATTTTTTCTCAGCCATTTCAAAACTTTTATGGGTTCTTGTGCTATTCTCAAAAAATAAATTCACTGCATATTTTGGATGCTTAGGATGATAACTTGCTCCATTTTTGAATTCTTGCGCACGTTTGATTAAAGTCATGACTTCTTCATTGCTTAATGCTTCAACTGAAACTAGATGGTCTAATTGTAATTTTTGAATCGTTGCTGTCATGGTAATTCCTCCTTAGTATGTTGAACTTACAGAATCAGGCTTGACTATATCCTTGAATCTTATTTTGTTTATACTTTTGCTTCGTGTTCAATTTCACTTTGTGCTTTTTTTGGTAGGATTAGATTTAAAACAATTCCTACAACTGTTGCTAAACTCATCCCTGATAGGGTTAACGATCCAAATTGGAAATATGCACCACCAATTCCAATCACTAAGATAACTGAAGCGATAATTAAGTTACGTTTTTCATCAAAATTTATTTTATTATCAATTAGAATTCTTAAACCGCTTGAAGCAATAACTCCGAATAACAGGAAGCTAATTCCCCCAATAACAGGACCTGGAATACTTAAGATGACTGCACTAACTTTTCCAACGAAACCGAACAAGATGGCTAATGTTGCAGCACCTCCGATGACAAAAACACTATGAACTTTTGTTAAAGCTAAGACGCCAATATTTTCACCATAACTAGTTGCAGGTGGTCCTCCTAATAAGGAAGCAACAACTGTAGCGGCTCCATCAGCGAAAAGAGTTCTTGATAGACCTGGTTTCTTAAAGAAATTACGCTCTGTAATTTTATTTAAGACCATCAGATGACCGATATGTTCACTCATTGTGACAAATGCGATTGGTGCCATTGTCGCCAAAGCTGCTAGTGAAAAGGCTGGTTTATAGGATAAAAACGGAATTTCAAATTTCGGAACCTGGAACCAAGCTGCTTCTTGAACACCTGATAAATCAACGATTCCAAAGGCTAATGAAAGAATATATCCTCCAACTATGCCAATTAAAATTGGAATTAAGCTTAAGAATCCTTTTAAATACATGTTGCAAACAATTGTAATGGCTAATGTTGCTAAAGCGATTAAAATATATGTCACATTGTAATTTTCTGGTGCGGCTGTTGCGTGTTCATACATTGCTTGTGTTGCTGCTGTTCCTGATAAACTAAGACCAATTACCATTACAACCGGACCAACAACAATTGGAGGTAGCACTTTATCTAACCAATCAGATCCAATTAATTTAATCACCAATGCTACAACCCAGTAAACTAGCCCTGCATACAAAGCACCTTGGAATGCCGCTGGATAGCCACCTTTTTCGATGACAAGAATCATCGGTGTAATAAAAGCAAAGCTACTTCCCAGATAAGCTGGTATTTTACCTTTTGTGATTGCTATATAAAGAAGTGTACCGATACCAGATGTCACTAAGGCGATACCAGGATTCAAACCAACTAAAATTGGAACTAAGACTGTTGCTCCAAACATGGTAAAAAGATGCTGCAGGCTTAACCCAAACCAATGGATAGTGCCCGGCTTCTCATGAATATCTAAAACAACATTTTCATTTCTAAACTTTTCTTGCGACATAAACAAATTACTCCCTACTCGTTTTCATTATATTTTTTTATAAAAAGCTCTGTGAGTTCGCTCATACGAACTAGCTTACAAAAAAAGAACCTAGTGTCTGAGTGAGACTGCTAGGTTCTTCTAATTTATGCATAGAGTTAAGCCTCTAAACATAGCATAGTGTGACCTTCTGTGCCTCTCTGGACTCAGTTAAAGTTTCACTTTATTTAATTTTTTGTATACTTACTTTATCAAGCCCATCTAATTCTTCAACTTCGACTTTAATTTGCTCATCTAATGAAGTTGGGATATTTTTCCCAACAAAATCAGCACGAATTGGCAATTCACGGTGACCGCGATCAACTAATACTGCTAGAGAAATCTTACGAGGTCTAGCAATATCCATCAGAGCGTCTAACGCAGCACGAATTGTTCTACCCGTATATAACACATCATCAACTAAAATAACTTGCTTTCCTTCAATTGAAACTGGGATATTTGACCCGTTGATTTCAGGCTCACGTCCATCGCTTGTATGAACATCATCACGGTATAAAGAAATATCTAACTCACCAACTGGGATATCAACACTTTCTAATTGTTTCAAACGATCAGCAATTCTTCGAGCAATATAAATGCCTCTGGTTTTAATTCCGACTAAAACTAAATCTTCAATCCCTTTGTTTCTCTCGATAATTTCATAAGTGATTCGAGTTAAAGCACGTTTCATCGCGGCAGCATCAACTACTTCGATTTCTTTTCTTTCCGTCATGTTTAAACTCCTCTCAAATTTGGTATTGGCTCATTTCCACAAAAAAACCTCTCACCTAGTTTAAGGTAAGAGGGCACAGTTAGTCTATCTTTTACAAAAGTCTTAGCCTATTCCAAGCTTAACTTTTGTGCATGCTCCTTCTTAGCCTCACAGGACTATTGTTAAAGGAAATATTTAATTTTTTTACTGAATTAAATATACCTAATTAAGGGTTTAATGTCAATCATTATTTCTTAATTCGGTTAAAGTTTCTTCGAAAATTTCTGGAATTGGTGCTTCAAAAGTCAGAAATTCACCAGTCGTTGGGTGTTTGAAGCCCAATACTTTAGCGTGTAAAAATTGACCATGACCTTTAATCGTTTTTTTAGGACCATAAGTTGGGTCGCCCACAATTGGAAATCCAATATAACGCATATGAACACGAATTTGATGGGTTCTGCCAGTCTCTAGTTGTAATGAAACAACTGTGTAATCTTTCAATCCCTCAATTACTTTAAAATGAGTGACCGCTGGACGACCATCATCAATAATTGCTTGTTTTTTACGATCTTCCTTAGCACGTCCAATCGGTGCATCAATTGTTCCTTTTTCATGAGGAATTTCACCATGAACAAGCGCAACATATTCACGTAAAGATGTTTTATCTTTTAATTGAGCTGCTAACTTTTCATGTGCTTGGTCATTTTTAGCAACCATTAATAATCCAGAGGTGTCCTTATCAATACGGTGTACTATTCCTGGACGAACAACGCCATTAATACCAGATAAATCTTTAATATGATACATTAATGCATTGACCAGTGTTCCAGTCATATGACCTACAGATGGATGCACAACCATTCCTTGAGGTTTGTTAACAACTAATACATCTTGATCCTCATAGACAATCTCAAGGGGAATGTTTTCTGCCACAATTTCTAAAGGAACGGCTTCTGGTTCAATAATTGATATCTTATCACCTTGTTGAACTTTGTAATTCGCTTTTGACGGTTCATTATTTACTAAAGCATCGCCTTCTTTAATCCATTGCTGAAGTTGTGAACGGCTTTTACCAGGTAAAAGTTCAGTTAAAACCTTATCTAAACGTCCTTTTTCTTCATTTACTGTAAAATTATGTTCATCAGTGGTTCTCATTTTTTCAAATCCTTCTTCTGTTAAGACAGCTTTTTATTTTTTTCATCTAACAATACATAGAGAATAATTACGGCAACTCCAATACTTAAGGACATATCCGCAACATTAAAAATCGGGAAATTCATAAAATCTAAACGAATCATATCTACAACATACCCTAAACGTAAGCGATCAATAAAGTTACCCAAAGCACCTGCTAATATTAATGACAAGCCCAAAGAAAATAACCAATTGCCTTTTGCGTATTTTTGCATAATATAGATAACAGCAATTACTACTGCAAAGGTTATAATGTAGAAAAACCACATCTGACCCTCTAAAATACTCCATGCAGCACCCGTATTACGAATATACATCCATGATAAAATTCCAGGAATTACTTCTTTAACTTCATATAAATCAATATTGTTCACGACTACATACTTTGTAATTTGATCTATAACTAGAATTACAGCCGCAAGTGCATAATAAACAATCATTATATACCTCCTTGAATAAAAAGTTTGTGGAGCCGGTCAGCTCTGGCAAGAAAATAGGGAAATTTGATATGGCGTTTTTTGCCATCTCGAAATTTCATCTTTTTCTAGAAGAGTTGGCTCATAAAAACTAGCCTAATAAAAAGTTTGTGGAGCCGATTAGCTCTGGCAAGAAAATAGGGAAATTTGATATGGCGTTTTTTGCCATCTCAAAATTTCATCTTTTTCTAGAAGAGTTGGCTCAAAAGAACTAGCCTTGATAAAAATCTTCTACCTCTTATTCTACAATAATAGTGGACGTAAGGATAGCTTTTTATTCCTAGATTTAGAATTTAGTAGAATAAACAGGTTAATTTTATTAATGATAACAAATTCTTAGCCTATTTATTTTTCTAAAATGAAAAAACCATCTACCCTCAGATGGTTTATTACATTTAAAAGACTAAAACTGAGGTTCCTACAGGAGCAATAGCAAATAGTTTTTCCATAACTCCAGGTGGTGTATTAATACAACCATGAGATCCTACTGTTAAGTATAAGTTTCCCCCGTACGCTGATTGCCAATTTGAGTCATGAATTCCTACTCCATCCCAATCAATCGGCATCCAATATTTGACTGGTGTTTCGTAATCGACACCGCGCAAGATAGCATTTGGTTCACGATTCCAAATATAGAAAGCACCTGGTGGAGTGGGAGTAGTTGGCTTACCTGTTACAACGTCTGTCTCTAGAGCCACTACACCATCTTTGTAAAACCACATATGTTGATTTGTTAAATCAACCTCTACATAAGTTTTCCCAATATCAACTCCATACCCACTACCTTCATGTTTCGGCTCTCTATCTTGTAAATTCGTTTTTGTTCGTATATCAGCAACTAATGAATTGACCTCATCATTAACTAAAAACGTCCATCCATAAATTCCTGGCGGCACATCAACTATGCCCTTTTTTGTACTAACAAACTTACGAGATTTAGTTTTAGTGCTATATTTAGTTGCCAATTCTGTCAAATAACTTGTAACTTTATCTTCATCAATCACAATATTATTTTCAGCATCTAAACTAATCCACTGAAATAAACGTTCTGCCGAAATAGTTTCTTTTTGGTCAACAATTAAATAAGATATGTCTAATTTACTAAGGCTATTTGCTTCATTTGTTATTTTGATTAGCTCAGGATTATCTTTATAAATAGTTGGTTTTTGATAATAATCATCTAAACTAATCCGAGTTTCTTCTGATTCGATCGTCGTAATCAACGAAGCTTTCACTTTATCTAGATCAAATGTATTCCCCATAACTTCAGGCTTTAAGTTAAAATTACTTTCGTTTTTTTCTATTTTGGCATTCTCTGGCTTGATACGATTAGCACTCACTAATGGCAATCCGGCGAAAAATCCAGCAAAAGTTTCTTTATTGTAAGTGGTTTTTTCGAGTTTTTCTTTTTGAACTTTATTTTTCAAGATTCGAATTGGCCAACTCCACTGATCTTGTTGATCTTTTATCAGCGTTAAACTTTCAGTAAAATCATCTGTGATTCCTACGTCAGACCCAGTGAATTTAAATAATTCCATTCCACCTTCCGTGGCAACAAAAGTTTTTCCCCGATATGATTTTTGTAGCTCTTTGTTTACTTGAAAAACAGTTTTATTAGAAATATCCATATCGTTTATCATTGTTTTTGGTAAAAATTTGGTTTGATACGTTAATGCTTTTCCTGTATATATTCCTATAACTATTAATAAAGCTATACTACTAACTATAATTGCTATTTTTTTAAAAGACATCATCTAATCCTTTCTAAACCTTTAAATATAACTACAGTTACAATTATACCGTACCTTCTACTTTTTTTCAATTTCTTATTCTAGATTTAGATGCTTAATCGAACATAACTAAAAAAGCTCCAGAAAATTCCAAATTTCTGAAGCTTTTTAGTAAACTATTTATTTTTGACTATCATAGACTTTCATTGCAGCTAACGTTGCTTCACCTTTAATAATTTCTCCACCATGGTAAAGAATTGCCGCTTCCAATGCGCCAAGCGTATGAAGTACATTTTCTTTTCGACTACTATAGCCCATATTTCCAATCCGCCAAATTTTTCCTTTTAACGAACCAAATGAGCTTGCAATTTCTACGCCAAACTCGTTTAAAAGAGTGCTTCGAACGGCTTCTCCATCCACACCTTTTGGGATTTCAACACATGTAACAGTCACCATTTTAGATTTAGGGTTACCAAATAAATTAAGACCCATGGCCTTGATACCAGCCATCATAGCCTTCTCATTTAAAGAATGACGTGCATAACGCACCTCTAAAGTTTCTTCTTCAACAATACGTAACCCTTCATGGATCCCATAAATCATTGAAGTCATTTCAGTATGATGATTAATATGTTCTGGTCCCCAATAACGTTGAATTTGGCTTAAATCTAGGTAGTTACTTTTAATAAAGTCAGAGTTGCGATGTTCGTCTGACAGGCCTAATTCCATTTGATAACGTGAAGTTAAAATATCTTCTACTTTTTTATTGTAGGTAATTGGTGACATACCGGAAGGAACACTTAAACATTTTTGAGTTCCACCAACAGCTATATCAATCCCCCATTCATCAACTTTAACAGGTGCACCACAAAAAGTAGCTACTGCATCCACTAAAAATAAATGACCATTTTCTTGGCAATATTGACCAATTTCTTTAAGTTCTTGAATTTGTCCGGTTGATGTTTCACCATGAACTAAAGCAACTACTTTTGGGTTGAATTCTTTAATTGCTGCAATAACTTCCTCTGGCGAGAATGTTTCGCCCCAAGTTTTTTCAATTAATTTAACTTCACCACCCGCTCGCTCTGCTAATTCCACAAATAAATAACCAAAGCGTCCATATGCAGGGACTAAAACACGATCACCTTTTTCAACTAAACCCAACATAGCCGCTTCCAAACCTGAACGAGATGTACCATCTACAACAAAAGCCTGTGCATTTGTTGTTTCAAAAGGTGTTTTTAACAGGGTGGATACTTCCCCCATTACTCTAAAAAATTCTGGATCGTACTGCCCAATAATCGGTGTAGATAGCGCTTTTAAAACACGAGGCTCAACTTCTACTGGACCTGGTGTCATAATTGTACGCGTTGGCACTGAAAGTTGTTTAATCATATTTTTTTCCTCCAATTAAATAATTTCTAGCTAAATAGATTGATTGTATTCATTAAATTTGTTTTTTTGTATAAACTAAACGTAATTCCATAAAATTTAATGCCTATTTAGCAATTAAATGACATGTTCTCACTACTATTTTAATCGAAATCAACTTGTGAATCTTTGTTCAATACAAACAATAAAACAAACTATATTCGTTCAAACTAACTAAATTCAGATTGCTTTAACTTAAAAAAAACGGTAAGATAGGAGAATAATACCAAAGAGATAGGAGAATTTTTCATGACAACAATTGGCGAGTTATTACAAATTCCACGTTTTTCAAATATTCAAGTTCTAAACAGCCATGCAGATTTAACTAAAATAGTGGATACAATTGAAATTTCTGAAACTCCTGATGTGGCCGCATATTTACCTAAAAATGTTTTTTTACTGACAACAGCTATGGTTTTCAAAGATGACCCTAAAGGATTATGTGATATGCTTCGGTCATTAAATGCACTACCCGCAGCAGGAATCGGCATAAAGTTAGGACGTTTCATTAACGAGCTAGATCCAATGGTTTTAGCTGTTGCTGATGAATTAGGCTTTCCTGTACTTCAAATTCCCTCAACCGTTACTTTGGGTACCACTTCCCATCAATTATTATCCTATTTATGGGACACAGAAACTGAAAAATTAAATTTCGCACTAGATATTCAACAAAAATTTTCAAATATGATGATTAAAGGAGCAACTTTAACATCTTTAACCAGACATCTTGGAAGTATTTTAAAAAGACCTGTATTACTTATTAATCCTTTTCTTGAAGTCGTTGCAGAATCTCGTCATCTTCAAAATGATCCTAAATTTTCAAATACCACCATTGAAAAAATAAAGCCTAAATTGAGAGAAGCCCAATCTTCAGGCAAAGAGTATTCTTTTCTTTTAGAAGACGAGGAAGAAAACCCACTATTAGTTTCTGTTTTTCCAATTATGAGCAGTGCCTATTTCCCATATTTACTAGTTATTTTTAAAGCCGATCAAATTCCCTATCCTTTTTCACAGTTTGCTATTGAACAAGCAAATACTGTCTTATCCTATACTTTATATAAAAACTTGAAATTAACAGAAAATCTTTTAAATCAAAAGAAAGATTTTTTCTATCAATTAAGTGAAAAAAAACTACCTGCAGAAGCAAAATTAATCAATTGGTTAGATTATGGTAAAGATTACGGAATAATTAAATCCTCGTATTATCGTGTTATTATAATTAATTTTGAAGAAACCTTACTTGATCAAACGAATCAGCAACTTTCTGATGATCGTTCTTATTTAAGTTATGAATGGCTAGAAAAACAAATAAACCTGCATTTTAAAAAGGCACTTTTATTTCCTATCAAACATACCCATTATTACGCATTGCTTTTGCAAAAATCAACTAATTTGCTTGCTGATAAGTTAGTAGCGATTCATAATGGATTGATAGATCAACTCCCAATCTCCTTAAATTTTTCAATTGGGAATGAAGTAACGGACCCTGCAAGTATTCATTTTTCTTTTAGAGAAGCTATGGATGCCCTTGATATTAGCTTAAAAGAAGATGTTCAACCAGTTGTTACTTTCTTTCAATCAAAAGGTTTAAACAAGTTAATCGATTATGTACCAAAAGAAGATATTGAGCACTTTTGTTTGGTAAATTTAAAAAGTCTGGCTTTTCCTCGCAGTGAAATGAATCGTGAATTGAGGCGCACACTAAAAGTTTATCTTGAATCACAATGTGAAATCACTATCACAGCAAAAAAATTGTTTATCCATCGTAATACAGTGAAATATCGAATCGCAAAATGCGAAGAATTATTTGAATCTCCGATTAATGATCCAAAACTATCATTAAACCTACGATTAGCATTAGTACTATCTGATACAGAGGACCAAATTTAACTAAAACCCACTTACTTTTTATGTAAAAAAGTAAGTGGGTTTAATGCTATCAATTAAGCGGGTAATACACGTGTCCCAGCTTCGCCACGAAGAGCAGCAACAGCTTCATCTAAGGAACAGATAATGGATTCTTTCCCTTGTGCTGCAAAAGCAATCGCAGCTTCCATTTTAGGTCCCATACTGCCATCAGCAAAATGACCTTCTGCCATATATTTATTAGCATCTGCTAACGAAATTCCTTCTAACTTCAACTGATCTGGTTGACCATAATTTAAATATACATTTGGAACATCTGTTAAAATCATAAAAACATCTGCATCTACTTGCTCTGATAAACGTAAAGCTGAGCGATCTTTATCAATAACAGCTTCCACGCCTTTCAAAAAGCCTTTTTCATCTGCTACAACAGGAATACCTCCGCCACCTGTTGAGATTACAACAGTATCCATTTCAATTAACGCTTTAATTGCAGATACTCCATGAATTTTAACTGGTTGTGGCGATGGAACAACACGGCGATAACCACGTCCAGCATCCTCTGCCATTACCCAACCTTTTGATTTTTCTAATTCATTAGCTTCTTCTTCAGTAAAGAAAACCCCAATTGGTTTTGTCGGTTCAAGAAAAGCAGGATCTTTAGCATCTACTTCAGTTTCCGTTAATAAAGTGACAACTTCTCCTTTTACATCTGCTAATTTCAAAGCGTTTTTCAAAGTTTGTTCCATCATGTAGCCAATGAAGCCTTGTGATTCAGCACTACAAACATCAATAGGTAGAGGCGGAACAAAAGCTTTAGCTTCTTCATTTTGACGTAAAATATTTCCTACTTGCGGACCATTGCCATGAGTAACAACTACTTTATGACCGGCTTTTTTTACTTCTGCTATTAAATCTGTGCTAGTTTTAACGTTTGCTAATTGATTTTCAAATGTTGCCTCTTGGTTTGGACGTAAAATAGCATTTCCTCCAAGCGCAATGACTACGCGTTTTCCCATAGTTAACTTGCCCCTTTTTTTATGTCTTTTGTTCCAATTAATAATCCGACCAAAATCCCTGTTAAGGTATCTATCCCAGATGTATGGCCATTTTGAATTATTTTTGTAAGAATATCTGGTAAAGCAGTCTTATTTTTTGTGCCAGCTAAAACATCGATTAGTTGGTTGATTGATGTGCTAAACCGCCCTTTTAAAGCAGCTTGCAAATATGCCTCACTAATATCTGTTGTTAATTTTTCTGATGAAACGAATGTCTCTAATATAATTTCAAATTGATTATCTACTATAGAAAAACCTTTTTCAAGGCTTAACAAACCAACTAAAAAATCATCACCTGATGGAGTTAATCCTTGTCCTCGACCAATAAAGTAGTGTAATCCATGTTGAATTTCAACTGGGTTTTCTGAAAATAAATAACCAATAGCTTGTTTGTTTTCGATCATCCAATTGTCCAATATGAATTCAGTCGTAGGCAAGTATTCACCCAATCCATTTCGCTTTTTTTCTTCCTTACTTGCCCATTTAAATAAAGAATCAACTGCGTCACTATTTAGCTGACCTTTTTTTTCTAGAGCCACAGAATAAGGAGTACTATTTTTTAAGGATAGGCTATATTCTAGATTTTCTTGATTAACAAATGTTAAATTATGATAATGAAATCGAGTGTTTTTATTTAGTTCTGCTTTAAAATGAACTAAATTTCGAAACGTCAAATGAAGACCAAATGGCAATTCACCATTTTTATCTGTTCCAATAAATAATAAATTCCCAGCCTCATCTACTAAATTCACACCATTTGTAAATTCACTATGAAGTTGCCAAATACTATCTGGTATTAACTCGTTGATTCGCTCAATGGGGTATTTCCAGACCTCAATCATTTGACAACCTCCTTTCGTGAATTAAACTATTAATCAAAGCAAAACAGCTTTTTACAAACCTTATACTTAACTATCCATTCCTAATTTTTTTGCATAAGCAACAATCGCTTTTTCAAAACATTCAATTGGTGGATGGACGGTTCCTGCTCCAATTTGTCCTGCTCCAGCTTTTTTATTCGCAATTCCTGTATTGATTACTGGAGTAATTCCAGTTTCAACGACTTTACGAGCATCAATTCCTAAACAAATCCCTTGGAAATCCCAAGTTGGAACTGTGAAATTAGGGTTTTGATCAATCACAATTTCTAACATTTCATTGCTGATCGCTAATGCATCTTGGAAACCACCTGTTCCGATAAAACGAGTAACTGCAGGTGCAGCTATCATAGCCATTCCTCCAACACCAAAGGTTTCAGTAATCGCACTGTCTCCCATATCCGGGCTAGCATCTTCTCCTGTAAATCCTGTAAAGTACAGTCCTTGAGGCGTATTTACAGGGCCTGTGAACCATTCGTCACCCATCCCACTAATACGGATACCAAAGTTTTCTCCATTGCGACACATTGCTGTGACAATCGTTCCTTCTTCAATCATTCGTGCTCCATCCATAACAGCTTTAGTTGCAGCCATCATAATATTTAAGAAGAATTGATCTGTATCAGCTAAAAATTTAATTACAGCTTGACGATTCGTATCATCCATATCTAAACCAACAATAATAGGTGCCATTTCTTTTAAGAATGCTAATGATGCAGCAATGTTACGTTGATGGAATTCATCTCCCATTGCAATTGCTTTAGCAATTAAAACATTTAAGTTCAAACCATTTTCAATTGTTTTTAAAGCTTGGCTTAGTGTTGGTCCTAAAACATCGCGCATCCAACGTAAACGATTTACAACTTCTTCTGAATAAGCCCCAAAACGTAAAACTGCTCCAATACCTTCATTCATAGTACAATAAGCAAAGTTACCATCTGTTTTATTTTCAACAATAAAAACAGGCATATTGCCAGAAGTAATTCCGCCCATTGGTCCGACTGCATCGAAATGATGACATGGCATAAATTCAACTTTGCCACTCTCTAATAAGGCACGAGCACTTTCTTCATCTGTTTCCCATTCTTCAAATAATACTGCTCCAATACATGAGCCTTTCATTGGATCAGGCATGTTTTCCCACTTGATAGGTGGACCTGCATGAAGTAAGACTTTTCCTTCTAGCACTGGAATAGCTTCTTTGGCAGGAACTACATCTAATAAAAAGGGTGAAGATGCAACTACTTTAGCTGCTACCGCTTTGTTTGCTTCATCAATTGTTTTGTATGTCATTGGTATGGCCTCCTAATAATTTTAAAATGCTCTATTTAGTTTGATAATTGTTCAAGAAATATAAGACTTTTTGCAATCTTACATCTCCGCCTGCAGCTGGACGCCAATCAAATTGGACAGCTTTCCCACCCGTTTCACGGATTGCTTCTGAAAAGCTTTTTAGACCAAGGTTAATTACATAAGGCTGAGTCGTTAATAGAGCTGACACTTTTTCAGATACTTCTGGAATTGCAACAGATTCAGTTGCATCCGCTGCTTCCACTTTTTTCTCAGTGTCCGTTACTTGATAGCCTAAAATACCTAACCCTGTGCGAACAGCTTTATTATTACTTTCGCAAACAATTACGCCAGCTTCTTCTAAAATTTCTTTTTGACGCATCAAGTTTTGAGGGTCACTAGTTGTTCCAACAACCGTTCCTAGAACAACTAATTCGCGACCTGCTGCATGGGCTTTAGCTTTAACTTCTTGAATTGCTGGTGCTAATTCGCTTGCCATATCCATATGCGCGCCATAACCTAAAACAACATCTAATAAGATAATCGCCGTTTCAGCATCATCTGCAGCATGCTTAATCATTTCAATACGCTTTTCTGGATCAATCATTGGATGAGGTTTTCCTTGAGTATACATATCATCCCCTAAATCAATGATTTCATTGCCATCTGTTTTTAAAACAAAGCCATCCTGTTTAATTAAACCGTCTTTTAATTGAAGAGCATCAGCAATTAACATACCTGCTTCACTCGCTAAAGTTCCTCCTGAATAGTAGCCTTTTAAATGTTTTTGATTTGGTTGTAAGCTTACTTCTGGAATTGTAATTGATTCATCAAGCGCTGTTACTTCCTTACCATTTAAAACATCAACAGCCAATTTTGCAGCCTCTTCAAGCGTATAAGCAAAATATAGATTTTTTTCATGATGGGTTGGTTTTTCACCTAAGAAAATTGCAACAACTGGTTTTGAAACTTCTCTTAATAGAGCCACAACTTTGTCACGAACAACTTTTGCAGGTGGCTTAGAAATCACAACAATGACTTCTGTTTGAGGATCTTTTTCCAAAGCTGCAATACTATCCAACATTGTAATTCCACCAATTTTTTCAGATAAATCGCGACCGCCAGTTCCAATTGCATTCGTCACTCCTGCACCCAATTTATCAATAATTGTTGAAACTTCTTGAATTCCAGTGCCAGAAGCACCAACAATCCCTATTTTTCCAGGTCGAACAATATTTGTAAATGCCATAGGAACGCCATTTATAATTCCAGTTCCACAGTCAGGTCCCATTACTAACAAGCCTTTTTCATGTGCTTTTTGTTTCAAATGTAATTCATCTTCAATTGTCATGTTATCACTAAATATAAAGGCATTTAATCCTTCATCAAGGGCTTTTTCAGCTTCTAAAGCTGCGTATGTTCCAGGAATAGATAGTAAAGCTAAATTAGCATCTGCGCCCATTTTCATCGCTTTATCCCAAGTGCGAACCGTTTCATCTGCAACTTCATTGTCTGATGTAGCTTGAGAAGTTAAAAATTCGTCCACTTCAACTAAAACTCCATCAATAATAGAAGCATCTTCTGTATCTAAAACAATTGCTAAATCATTAGCTGACGCTTTTTCTAATTCTGGTGTGCGTAATCCACTACCGCCCATAATATCTTTATTAGCAGGTGTTCCCATCATAATAGAAACTCGATTTACACCGTCCATCGTACTAATTTTATTGGTTAAAAGCATTAAAACAACTGAGTCTTGGTAGGCATTTTCTTTAATAATTGTGTGCAACATTGAAATTCCTCACATTCTTTTTTTAATTTTTATTCAGCAAATTTATTTTTGTGATCGTATCGATCAAAATGAATGGCATCACCAATCAGATAATTATAGATGTCATCAACAATCTCAATGCCAGTTTCTTCATACTTCTTCTCACGCATTCGACCACGCTCACCAGGATAGTTAACTTCTGAAAATCCTTCACTAGGTTTAATTTCTTTGAGCTCATCTAGCATTTGACTGATGTTTTCTTTAAAGAGGTCTAAATCTGTAAAAAATGCTGGATTAATAACGATGTGTAATTGTCCAAGCTCACGACCAGCTGATAAATCATGGTACATAGAGCTGACATGTTTGCCGAATGGTAAACCCAATAACATGCCTGACAAAATATCTACCATCATCATTAAGCCATAACCTTTTGGTCCTGCAATTGGAACTAAAGCACTTACTTTGGTTGAATCAGTGGTTGGATTTCCGTTTTCATCAACTGCCCACGTATCAGGAATAGCTTCATTCCGTGAACGAGCATGAAGAACTTTACCCCAGGCTTGAACCGTTGTCGCCATATCAAAAGTAATCATCCGATCATCATGGCTTGGAGCAGCAAAGGCAATTGGATTGGTTCCAAAATAGGCTTCACTTCCACCAAAAGGCACGACCATTGGATCTGATTGACAGACAGAGATCCCAACTAAGTCATTTTCAGCAGCCATTTCAACAAAGTAGGCTAAAGCTCCACTATGTGACATATTTCGTACTCCGACAACTGCTAAACCTGTTTCTTTAGCCATTTTGATTGCCTCATCCATCGCCAACTTTGCAGCAACGTGGCCGGAACCATTATCAGCTTCAAACACACCACAACTCGGAGCTGTTTTTTTAAAACTAAATTCTGGACGATTTGTAATGCCACCCTTTGCAATTCGCTCAGAATAATATTCAACTCGAACAGCACCATGAGAATGAATGCCTCTTGCATCTGCAAAAGTCAAAACATCACTTACAATTTCAGCATGTTCTTTCGTCAATCCTGCCGCTTCGATTTTTGTTTCAATAAGTTTATGCAATTGTTTCTTTGGTATTTTCATAGTCTTCCTCCCTCTAAAATAAATTTGTCTATTCTTCCCCAAACTACTATTTATATCTGGTTAATTTAACTTCTCATTTGATAAATCAACCTAATTTTCAATTTTAGTGACTAGTCTTGCTCCCCAAAAGCACTAGCCTTGTCATAGCGATTAAAATGAATCGTTTCACTAACTAAATAGTCATAGATTTCTTTCACTATTGGAATACCCTCTTTTTTATATTTTTCAGAAACAATTTCAGATAGTTCCCCTGGATATAAAACTTGATCAAACCCTGATGCTGGCTTCGTTTTATGAAGCTCTTCCACCATTTGATTCACATCTGCTTTAAATTTATCTAAATCAGTAAAGAAGCTTGGATTAATAATAATGTGTAACTGTCCTAAATTACGACCAGCTGTAATATCAGTATACATGGAAGAAACATGTTTCCCAAATGGTAAGCCTAATAAGGTTCCAGATAAGATATCGACCATCATCATTAAACCATAGCCTTTTGGACCAGCGATTGGTAACAATGCTTTTACCTCATGAGGATTAGTTGTTGGATTGCCTGAACCATCAACGGCCCACGTATCTGGTATATCAACATTGCGAGCACGAGCATCTAAAATTTTGCCCCAAGCTTGAACCGTTGTTGCCATATCAAAAACAACAGGAGTATGATCTTTCCTAGGAGCAGCAAAGGCAATTGGATTGGTTCCGAAATAAGGTTCCGCACCACCAAAAGGTACGACCATTGGATCTGACTGACAAACTGATAAAGCAATCATATCAGCTTCGGCTGCTTGTTTAACAAAATAAGCTAAAGCCCCACTGTGCCCCATTTGGTGAACACCTACAACGCCAATTCCAGTCTCCTTAGCCAAACGAATAGCCTCTTTCAAAGCTTCATTGGACGTATAATGCCCAACTCCATTATCGGCTTCAAAAATCCCTGTACTTGGTCCAGTTTGATTGAATTTAAAATTAGGTGTTAAATTACTTCCACCTTTAGCGATTCTTTCAGCATAATAATCAACCCGAACAGCTCCATGAGAATGAATACCTCTTGCATCGGCAAAAGCTAAGGTTTCAGCTACAGTATTTGCATGTAAACTTGATAAACCTGCTTTTTCTAATTTTTTTTGAATTAATTCATGTAATTCGGATTCGGTTACTCGAACCATTTCTAATTCTGTCATGACTAAAAACTCGCTTTCTACGAATAAAATTTATATTTGTGCATCTCGGTTACAATCTTTAGAGTATAAATAACTAAAGCTTTCATCACGTCCAACTGCATAAGTTGCTTGAGGAACGTATGCTCCCATAAATAAATAGTCTCCCTTTTTAATTGGTAACCATTCATTATCTAGTACATAGACTCCAGCACCCGACAACATATAAGCACCGTGTTCTTGGACATGGGTTTCAATATAACCATGGCTAGCTCCAGGTTTAAAAGATAGAATATGGAAATTCATATCAAACCCTAAACCTTTAGGTAGTAAATCAGTTAAAAGAACATCGCTCATACCTTCATACTCTTCAGCTTGAATGTCATTTGTATTTCCAGAAACTACATGAGCTTCATATCCATCAATTGCTTCATAGCGTTTTTTATATAGGAAGAGTTCACTATTTTCGCCATAAATATTTTCTAAATACATTTTTTTTCCAGCGGGTAAGTAGACATAGCCTCCATCCGTATGAATGTATTCGTTTTCACCATCACTTATTTTAACTTTTCCAGAAAGTACATAGACAAAAGTCTCAACTCCTGGTTCACCGAATCCACGTGTATTTTTCCCATTTGGTAACAATGTAACCAAATAATCAACAAAGCTTGCACCTAATTTAGGTGATGAAAGAATTGATAGTTCACAATTTTCAAAACCTGGAATTGTATTATTCACTAAACCATCTGGTGGAATCAAAGCAAAGTTGCCTCTTCTTATAATTGAACGTGACGCTAATAAATCATCATTGTAACCTGTATTTTTATTTCTATAACCCATTTAAAAATCCCTCACTTTAATTTTCTTCTGTTTTATTGGTTGAAATGAGGCTGAGAAAGTCTCAGCCTACATTCCCAATCTATTTGCTAAAAATACTTATTCCGCTTTAGCTTTTTTATTTTTCATCATAATGTTGGCTCCTAAAAATAGAACGGTCCCAACAACCATGATAATAGCTGATAAAAAGAATCCATTAACTTTTGAACCTGTAGCATCAGAGATCACTCCTGTAACCCAAGGTGCCAATACTGAGGAACTCATACCAAAGAAATTGAATACTCCAAAAGTTGTTCCATAGCCTTTTTTCGGTGCAGTATCCCCGATATAAGAAATGATAATTGGTTCAACAGCTAATTTTCCTAATAATCCATATAACACTAACCCAACAAGTAAGACACCAGATGTAGGAGCCATAACAGTTAAAACAAGCATTGCTGCAGCTAATAATTCTAGTACAACAATAAATTGAATTTTTTTGTCTTGAAACTTATCAGATAAACGACTAAAGAACAACGCTCCAGGAATAGCTGAAAAAGCAACTAAGGCAGAAGAAAAACCAATTGCAACCCCTTCAAATCCACGTTCTTGCTGTAAAAATGATGGCAACCATGTAACAACCATATAATAGCCATAACATGTTGCGAAATAAAGAACATAGGAAGCAATCATATGTGGAGCAAATAAAGTGCTCATTGAAACTTTATCCTCAGGATCATGTTTTGCTTTAGCCGTTGGATGATTCACAACAGCATCTGGAGTCGTACGAATAACTTTTATAAAGACAATCATGATTAAGACAACTAAGATTGCTACTAAATACATCATAATTTGCCAAGGCAATCCTAATTGTTTTACTAGTAAACTTGATAAAATAAGACCGATCCCCATACCCACTGCGGAACCACTATTAATAATTGCTGTTGAAAGTCCACGACGTTCTTGCGGAATACTTTCAGATGATAATGAATAGGCAGAACCATAATAAGATCCACATCCAATACCAGCCATTAAACTTCCTGCATAAACCATAGTAATACCATTAGCATTTGCAATGACGATTGCAGCTAAAGCAAACAATGTAAAACCAGGAATTAAAACCATTTTCTTCCCAAATTTATCAACTAAAATACCTGCTGGAATTTGCATCCCTGTATAACCAAAGAAATAAAAGCTGGCAATAGCCCCTAAAGAACTATCACTAATTCCGCCACCTAAAGATAGGTTTAACTCTGGAAAAATTGGCGACAAAGCTGAACGATAAATCCAAATAACTGTCCAACCTAAACACAACATAATAATAATCTGTTGCCAATATTCCAAGCCTTTTTTCTTTGCAACTTGCTGATTCTCCATTAATAATTCCTCCTATAATAAAAAGTTTGTTGAGCCGGTTAGGCCTGGCAGAAAAATAGGGAAATTTGATGTGGCGCTTTTTGCCACCTCGAAATTTCATCTTTTTTCCGAAGGACTGGCTCAAAAGAACTGGCCTTAATAAAAAGTTTGTTGAGCCTGTTAGCTCCGGCAAGAAAATAGGAAAAATTGATATGGCGTTTTTTGCCATCTCGAATTTTTATCTTTTTCTCGAGGAGTAGGCTCAAAAAAACTAGCCTTAATAAAAAATTGACCCAAATAACTCACTAATTTATCGCATTTGGGTCAATTAAAATTTTCTGATTAACTAGTCTACATAAGCTAACTTATAAAGTGCCGCTGCCATTGTTCGAACACCCTCAACTAAATCCTCGTTTTTAGTATCTTCAGCTGGGTTATGGCTAATTCCACCAATACTTGGTACAAAAATCATAGCAGTTGGAATATGAGGTGCAATAATTTGTGAATCATGACCCGCTCCACTATGCATCATTCGATAATTAATTCCCTCAGCTTCAGAAACTTCTTTTAACACATTGATAATTTTTTCGTCCATTGGAACTGGAGGCTCATTCATCCAAAGATCAATCTCAATCTCCATTCCCATTTCCTCAGCTATTCTCTTCATATCTGCTTCAATTCCAGCTGTAAAAGCATCTAATTCAGCTTGATTGGTATGACGACAATCCATTGTGAATAGAACTTCTCCTGGAACAACATTAACTGTATTTGGTTTTGGTTCAACTTTTCCAAAAGTTAACACTAATGGTTCTCCAACCTCACGAGCCTTATCAATTGATTGAGCACATATTTTACTAAACGCGTAAACTGCATCTTTACGGTATTTCATTGGTGTCGTTCCAGCATGATTTGCCTGACCTTTTAACACAATTGTATAGCGTTTTTGTCCAACAATGCTTGTCACAACTCCAACTGATTTGCCTTCAAGCTCTAAAACATTTCCTTGTTCAATATGAATTTCAACAAATGCTTTAATATCATCACGAATTGGTTCAGACTCATCTTTAAAATCAAAACCTACATTATGCATAGCATCGACAAATTTTATGCCGTTAAAATCTGAAATATCAATAACATCTTCTTTTTTCGCTTCATTAAACAGGTTTTTACTTCCCCAAAATGCATAAGGAAAACGGCTACCTTCTTCTTCAGCCATTGAAATAACTTCTAAACTACGTAATGGTTGACCATACTTTTCTTTTAATAATTTAACTGCTAAATAGGCCGATAACACTCCGAATTGCCCATCTAACTTCCCACCGTTAACAACGGTATCAATGTGCGAACCAGATAAAATAGTTTCTTCTGGATATTTAGAACCTTCTAAACGACCAAATAAATTGCCAATAGCATCAAATTTAGTTGTCATGCCAATTTCCTCTAATTTAGCCTTGACGCCATTTTGAGCTTCTAACCATGAATCAGAGTACAATAAACGTGTTGTTCCGCCTGTAGGATCTGCGCCAATATTAGAAAGCCATTTAACACTTTCTAGTACTTCCTTATCTAAATCTAAATGAGTCATTTTTTTCTTCCTTTCTTGGATAAAATTGATTCAACTATAGGTCTTTACTACACTTATAATTGTAAGCGCTATTCATTAAGATAGCATTGTCCAAATAAGCTAAATCCATGTGCAACTCTTTGTCCATAACAGCCAAATCGCTTTAATCAATTCGTTCCTTTTGCTCTGGTACTTTAGTCTACTTTTCGTTATACTAAAATTAAATTAAACGTACAGACTACTTTTTTTAGAATGTACCAACTCTTGGAGGGATTTCATGCTCTTATACAAAGATTTTATTTTTCATACAACTGAAAAATACCAATTAGAAGCATCACTTTATCAGCCAACAGGCTCCCCTTTAAATCAAACCATCATCTATCTCCATGGCGGAGGGTTAATATGGGGTTCACGATTTGATTTACCTGAAGAATATATTCAATTATTTTTATCAGCTGGTTATCACTTTTTAACATTAGACTACCCTTTGGCGCCAGAAGTAGAACTTCCTGAGATTGAAGCTGCCATTCAAACTGGAATTAACTGGTTTTTAAATCAAGCTAATCAGAGCTTAGAATTAAAAAGTAATGAATTTATTTTATTTGGTCGTTCAGCCGGGGCTTACCTTGGATTTTTATATCAAAAAAACGTCCTAGCCGTTCAGCCAAAAAAATTCATCAGTTTTTATGGTTATCACAGTATCAATGAAGCTTTTTATTTAAGACCTAGTTCATTTTATCTTCGCTATCCTAAAATTTCTGAAGAAACAAAAAAGGCATTAATTCAAACAAAGCCTCTTGTTTCTGGGCCATTAGAGACTAGGTACGCTATTTACATGTATGCACGACAAACCGGCCGATGGATTGATTTAATTTTACAACACCAACAAAACTATTCCAACTATTCCTTAACTAATGAAGAGCTGAAAATGTTACCTCCAACTTTTATTGCTCAAAGTACTGCAGATCAAGATGTTCCCTATTCAATTGGAGCTTATTTAAATCAACATATTTTAAATAAAGAGTTTATAACAATTGAAGGTCTAGCTCATGATTTTGATAAAGACCCGAACATTAAAGAAGCTCAAATGACCTATCAAAAATTAATCGAATGGCTTTCTAAGGACTGATTTATAAAAACGGATTACTTCTCTAAAAGATAAGTAGTTCGTTTTTTTCTATAAAAAATTATTAAATATCTATTAGGTTTTAATGTGGAAATATTTAAGATACATGGAATTTATGTCAATTAGGAGTATAATTTCTAATAGAGAATACTCTCTGTATATTTATATGAAGTAATTCAATATTGGAGGACGAAAAACTGTGAAAAAAGAAAAAACCTTTTTCGGTCAACCTAGAGGATTATCGACCCTCTTTTTTACTGAAATGTGGGAAAGATTTAGTTACTATGGAATGCGTGCTATTTTAATTTATTATATCTATGATTCAGTTGCAAATGGTGGACTTGGATATTCAAAATCCTTAGCCGCTTCGATTATGGCAATTTATGGTTCAATGGTTTACATGTCCAGCGTCATTGGCGGTTGGCTAAGTGATCGCGTTTTAGGTAGTCGAAAGACAATCTTTTATGGCGGGATTTTAATTATGATTGGACATATTATTTTAGCTACCCCTTTTGGAGCACCTGCACTATTTGCTTCAATTGCTATTATCGTATTAGGAACAGGGATGCTAAAACCAAATGTTTCAGAAATTGTTGGTGGATTATATCATAAAAATGATTTAAGGCGAGATTCTGGTTTTAGTATTTTTGTAATGGGAATTAATATTGGTTCATTCTTAGCTCCAATTATATTAGGAGCTGTTCAAAAAGAATACAACTATCATGTCGGTTTTTCTATCGCAGCCTTTGGGATGTTAGCTGGTTTAATTCAATACTATTTCCAAGGGAAAAAATATTTAGGTACTGTAGGTCTTGAACCTACTAATCCGATTTCAGAAACTGAAAAAAGTGCAGTCTATAAAAATTTAATCAAGGGTATAGGGCTTCTCGCAATAGTTATTTTAGGTGCGGCATTACTTGGAAAATTAACGATTGAATTTGTTATTTTCCTACTAAGTATTTTAGGGGTAGCATTACCTGTTTATTATTTTACTAAAATGATTCGTAGTAAAGATGTAAATGATATGGAACGTTCTAGAATATGGGCTTATATTCCCCTTTTTATTGCAAGTATCTTTTTCTGGTCGATTGAAGAACAAGGGTCAGTTGTCTTAGCTATCTATGCTGATGAACGAACAAATTTAGATTTTATGGGTTTTCACCTAATTCCAAGTTGGTTCCAGTCACTCAACCCCTTATTTGTTATTCTGATGTCAACAATGTTTGCTTGGCTTTGGACGAAACTTGGCGAACGTCAGCCTTCAACAACCATTAAGTTTTCAATAGGAATTGTCTTTGCTGGTCTTTCTTTTGTTATATTAGTCATCCCAGCGTTATTAAATGGTGTGGATACTTTAGTTAGCCCATGGTGGTTAGTTCTAAGCTTTTTCCTAGTTATCGTTGGTGAAATGTGTTTGTCCCCTGTTGGATTAAGTGCCACAACAAAACTCGCGCCAAGAGCTTTCCAATCTCAAATGATGAGCGTCTGGTTTTTAGGGGATGCAGCCGCACAAGCAATCAATGCTCAAATCGTTTCCCTTTACTCACCGGAAAATGAAGTTATGTATTTTGCGATTGTCGGCGGATTTACAATTGCTGTTGGTTTACTATTATCTCTGATGAATTCAAAAATAAAAACGTTAATGCAAGGCTTGAATTAAGTAATAAATGAAAACCATTCTAAAGGTCCTTATTTCCAGGTCTTTTAGAATGGTTTTCTTTGTAAAATAACTATTAAAATTAACTATCTAAGCGGCTTAAATATTAAGTTTATGTCAACTTTGTGTTTTACGCTAGACAAAATAGTAAATTGACGTATAATGATGGTAACACAACAGAAAGGAGTGACAAATTAAAGATGATAACAACAAATATTGAAAAAGTTTGGGCAATTCAAGGCTTACTATTTAAAAATGAAGATTATCAACTTGCGTTAGAACTAGAAGATAGTGGAAATCGTGTTCAGTTACGCTATATCGTTTTAAATGAAGATTCGCCAAACTATCAAATCAACCAAGAATTTGGTTGGAACCAATCAGATTTCGAACTTTACAAAAGTTCCCGCGATGCAGAAGAAAACCTTCTAGTAATCGCCTAAGAGTAGGTTATTGCAGCTCGTCCATGAGGGTAGCAACCTACTTTTATTCATATAAAATAAACAGTCATCCCTTCTATGTAAAAGAAGAGGATTATTTTTTTGTCTTTTTTTAATCTTATATGTTATATAGTCGCTGAATCGATTTAGCATTTAGCTGCTGACTACCTTGAGTTAAATCTAAAAAATAATTCAACTGCCATTTTTGCGTTTGGATTGCTTGTGGATTATCCGGCTGATCCCACAATGGATAAACTCGAAACCCTCTTTTTCCACCTACCCCATTGACTGATAAAATCCCTTTTTCAATTAACACTTTTTTCGGAAAAACAAATTGACCGATATGCTCACCTAATCTTGTATTAATCACGACAAAATCCATTTTATCTTGACTTGTGTACGGCTCAATTATTCCTTTCACATTTCTTTTCCATAAAGTAACAAACTGGCCTACTTTTGTTGGTGTGGTTTTCGCTACTCTGAATCTAATCAATAAATGATCGAGCTTAATTAAATAAGCCCCATACTCACTATTTTGTTTTTCAACCTCCCAATCTAATTGATTCCAGTCAAAATAACGAAAAACTTCTTCTGTAGTTACGATTAAATCCGGATGAATAGAAGCTTCAGTAAGCTGTGGATTATTATCTAACTTCCTTTTTTTATTTTCCATAATTAGAATCCCTACCTTTTCAATTTAATTTAGTATAACAAACAAAACCAGACAACTGAATGTCACCTTTTAAACAATATAGTTTACATAATAAAATTACTGTATACTAATTTTTTTTTTACAGTTTAATGACAATTTTAACAAATTATAAATAATCCATTAAGCTTCGGCTTAATTCTTAGGCAGTTGGATAGATTCATGTTATAGTAAAGGATAGTAAAAGTGTAGAAAAGGTGGATCAAAATGAAGAATAGAAAAGATTATTTAAAGTTACTATTTTTGATCAGCCTATCCGTATGCTTAATGTTCTTTATTAATGAGCATTATATTAAAGCTGATAAAAAAAATCCAGTCATCTCATCAACTGAACCAGCGGTCACTCCTAAGAAAAAGACGAAAACCTCTGACTTACCTATTTCGGCTCAATTGGATGTACCCTTACTCTATCAATTTGACGAACCAAGTCTTTATAATGGCTGTGAAGTTACTTCCTTAGCAATGCTAATTCAGTTTTACGGATCAACAGTTACAAAAAATGAATTAGCAGATAATCTTGTTAGTGTTCCTTTAATGGAGGATGATGGCTATATGGGTAATCCTAATCAAGCTTTCGTTGGAGATGTTAGCGGGAATGATTCACCTGGTTTAGGTGTTTATCATGGTCCTATTGCTAATTTAGCTAAAGAATACGTTGGAAATGAGAATGTACTTGATAGCACTGGTTCTGATTTTACCGATGTTATGGCACAAGTTGCCGCTGGTAACCCTGTTTGGATTATCACCACAGCAACATTTTCTCCTGTAGATGATTTTGTTACTTGGGAAACAACAACTGGTAAGATTGATGTAACATACAGCATGCACAGTGTTGTGGTAACTGGCTATGATTCTGAATCAATTTATTTTAATGACCCTTATGGTGAAAAAGATGCTTCTATGGATAAAGAAAATTTTATAGCTGCTTTTGAGCAAATGGGCTCTCAAGCGATTTCGCTTTTCAATAATTAAAAAACTGACTTAAGCAGTCTCCCTCTGTATCCAGGAGCAACTTAAGTCAGTTTTTTTTTATTTCTCAATTAATAAAGTCTTGCCAATACTTAACAAACATAAATAAGCTGCTTTAACAGGTTTGCCACTGATATTTTCAAGGGCTTCTCGATATAAATTCATTTGTCCACGATAGTTCTTACTAATTTTTTCAATTGCTATTGTAGAGTTTTGATCTACATAATCCGTTTTAAAATCATATAAAATCAACCCATCTTCTTCTTCAAGAAAGCCATCAATGATTCCATGAATCAATAGCTTATCACTGGCATCTTCATGCATATCCGTAAATATTTTTTCAGCATCCATCAATAATGAAAATGGCGCTTCGCGAGTGACTAATTTAGGCTTTTTCAACATTAATTCACCTAATTCCGTTGTAAAAAAAACTAATATCGCATCCACTTGGATCTTTGTAGCTAACTTATCTGTTAATAAACCTTTTGCAACGAATGTAGCAATTAAATCTTTAACACTTTCTTTTGTTGGAATCTGTGTTAAATCTATATTTTGCATGATTAAATGCGTAGCTGTTCCAATTTCGGCAGCTGATGGTTCACTTTCATCACTCATAAATTTAGGACGAGATAATTTTTCAGAAACAAATCGATTTCGAGGTTTATTTACATCAATTTTAACCATTCGAGCATTTTCAGGCTCTTCAAACAGCCGCTTAATTTCTGACACCGACTGATAACTAGTAGTCCGTGTCGCACTTTCGTGAGTATACTCATACTCCATGCGCTTAACAGCTAGTTGAAAAGCTTCATCATTTTGATGTTTGTCATTATTTTTAGCTTGTACTTCTAAATTTTCTAACCAGGTTGAGTCTTCATCCAAGTCGATAGTTTGTATATTTTCACGTATTGAGCTCTCGTTGTGAAATGAAATCTTAAAACGAGCTGGATGTTGCCAAATACTGCCAATTTTTGCTGGAATTTCTAGATAATCATTTTTCCCATCTGGATGTCTGACTAATGACATTCCAATCCATTTCATTAAGCTAGAGGCATTAAAACGTTCACTACTTGGTAAAATAGCTTCACTATAATGTGCCGTTTGGCCCCATTCTAACCAAGCGGATTCTTCATTTTTATACGATCCGACTAAAAATAATTTTTCTTCCGCTCTTGTGACAGCTACATATAACTTACGCATTTCTTCAGATAATAATTTTTTCTTTTTTTCTATTTTTAAAGCAACCTCTGGCAATGTTGTATAACTAATTCTTCGCTCTAAATCTTTAAAACTCGTTCCAACACCGTAATCTTCATTAAATAAATAACTTTTTTGAATATCTTGTAAATTAAAGCGCTTAGTCAAATCTAAAACAAAGACCACTGGAAATTCTAAACCCTTACTTCCATGAATAGTCATCACACGTACGGCATCTTCAGACGCTGAGATTGCTGTAGGTTCAGCCAAATCTTTATCTTTTTCTTGCATTTTCTCAATAAAACGAACAAACTGGAACAATCCTTTAAAGCTACTGACTTCATAACTCTCTGCTCGTTGATACAAAGCATGCAAATTGGCTTGACGCTGTTTTCCTGAGCTCATTCCACCAACGTAGTCTAAAAAGCCTGTATCTTCATAAATCGTCCATATTAAGGTCACTAATTGTTCACGTCTAGCGATTCTGCGCCAGTTCTCTAATTGCTCCATAAATCGTTTAACTTTTTCAAATAGAATCGTATCAAAATGACTGGCTTTTGCTTGACCTTGATAAGTTTTATAAAAATTTTCTAGTGCTGCGTAATAATCACCCGTTTTTTTCGTAATTCTAATTGAAGCTAGTTGATTTTCATCTAATGCAACAATCGGCGAACGTAGCACAGCAGCTAACGGAATATCTTGATAAGGATTATCAATAATTTTCAAAAGTGCCATCATAATTTTGATTTCTGTAGTTTGAAAATAATTTTGCGTATCACTAACATGAATTGGTACAGACATCCGTTTAAAAACATCCAGTAAAATCAAATTATTTTTTTTAGTTGGAGTTAGTAAGACAATATCTCGATATGAAATCGGTCGATTAACCTTTTTATCTTTATCATAAATGGGAAATTTCTCAGCAATTAATTGTTGAATACGCTGAGCGACCATTAATAACTCACCTTCTGTTTTATCATCAATCCGCATGTCCCACTCAACCGATTCAACTTCTTCAGAGTCAGTATCCTCATTAGAGCCTTTTTCGTAAATCAACAGCTCTGGTTGGTGGCAATTGGTTTCTGGAAAATCAGGAAAACCATGAATTAACTTCGCATCTTCATCATAAAATAGTTGACCAACAGATTTATCCATTAATTGTTCAAAAATTAAATTGGTAAAATGTAAGACTTCCCCTCGGGAGCGGAAATTTTCAGCTAAAATGATCCGTTCGCCATCAATATGTTGACCAAATTTTTCATATTTTGTTAAAAATAAACTCGGATCAGCTAAGCGAAAAGAATATATAGATTGTTTGACATCCCCCACCATAAATAGGTTTCCATTTACAGAATCTTCACTACTTAGCCAACGAATAATATTTTCTTGTAATTGATTGACATCTTGATATTCATCCACTAGTACTTCACTAAATTTTTCTCGATAGTAGTTAGAAGCTTCTGTTGGTGACCATGTGTTTCCTTCAAAATTCGCTAAAATTTCTAAGGTTAAATGCTCTAAATCATTAAAATCCAGCACATTTTGACGACGTTTTTCTTTAGAATAAGCTTCTGTAAATAACTGTGTTACCCGTGCCATCTCGTCCACTAAAGGTGTCGCTTTTTCCATGATTGCGCTCATTTCTTGCGGAGAAGTAGTAAAATAATCTGTCACAAGTTGATTGTATCGTTCTTTGTATTGGTTTCGTAATGCTTTTAATTCAGCTCCAGCTTCTTTAATGCTCTCATCTGCGGCTTTTTTTACTGTAGCTATGCGCTCAAATTTAAAAGCACTTAGTTGATTATAGGCTGTTTCATAGTGATTTCCCATAATTGATTCCAATAATTCTTCAAAAAATAAGGTTTCACTGAAAACAAGCTCATGTTGTTTGGTTAATTCTTCAGTTCCTTCCGCGATACTGCTAGCTTTTTGCCCTGTTGCAATTAATCCATATAAACTCTCTATTATTTGCGGTTTTAAAAGCTCTTTAAATAATTTGGTATCTGCTAAATCACCAGAATCCACTCGATATAAATCCGATAAATGTTCTAACCATAAACGAGGATTTGGGTTTGCTCTAGAAAATTCATATAGAGAAAAAATTAATCGTGTTAAACCATCATCATTGCGATCATTTGAATAGGTGGCCGTTAAAGCATAAAAATCATTATCATCCGTACCATAAAGCTCTTCTCTTAAATCACTCCAAACATCTTCTTTCAATAACAGCATTTCCGTTTCATCTGTCAATAAACGAAAGACCGGATCTAAATCAATTAAATAGTAATAACGACGAATCACTTGCAAACAAAAAGCATGTAATGTACTAATCGAAGCTTGTGGCAATAAAGGGACTTGTTTGACTAAGTGTTGTTTCATTGCTACGTCGCCCTCGCCAGTGATTGCTTTTTGAATCGCAACTTGAATTCGAGCTTTCATTTCGCGTGCAGCGGCTTCTGTATACGTGACAATTAACAATTCATCAACATTTACACCTGCTTTAATTTTTTCAATCACACGCTGAACTAAGACCGTTGTTTTACCAGAACCAGCCGAAGCAGAAACTAAAATATTATGCCCTTCTTCGTAGACAGCCTGCCATTGTCCGTCTGTAAAGCGACTATTCTGTGGTTTAATAGGCAATTCCATCATTCGGTTTCTCCCTCCTTACTAGCCATGCGACGTAAAACTTCTTTTGGATCAATCGGTTCCACTCGATGATAATTATTTTCTGGCAACATCACATCAAATTCACAAACCGAACGAAATGGACACATGCCACAGGCAATTCTTTGTTTATCTTTATAATATGGATTTAAATCAGTTGCTCCTGCCATGATTTTATTCCCAGCTTTCGTAAATAATTCTTGATTGTGGGATCTCAAAGCATTCATTTCTGATTCATTCACAAATTTAGCTGATTTTAAACTTTCATTTTTTAATTCGCGGTAAGGATAAACAATCGAGCTTTTAGTTGGTTCTAAACTTTTATCAAGTTGCCGCAACATTGCTTCATCTTCAAGTAAAATTCCATCTAACTTGAAAGGTTTTAATAGCTCTTCTTGATAATTTTCTTCATTACTGATTTTATCATTTGAAATAAATGGATTTTTAACATGTAAATAAAAAGCACCTGAAGGTTTAGCCTTTCCTCCAATTAATGTTTCAGAATTCATTAAAGCTGTATCCAAATAGGTAATCATTTGCATCGCTAAACCATAATAAGCATCACGGTAATCAAAAGTATGTGCGCTTGATTTATAATCAATGACACTTAAATACTGTTCCCCAGCAACTTCCATCGTGTCTACTCGGTCAATTTTGCCTCGTACATAAAGTTGTCCTTGGTTTTCTAAAGGCAGAACCAGCCCATCAATGCCTTTTTGACTGGCTATCTGACCAAATAAAACTTCAGTTTCAACTGTCGTCATCCCGCTACGTCGACTTTGATTGGCTAAAGCCCACGCCACACGCTTAATTGTATTTCCTAACTGAAAACGAATATAATTCATTCGATTAGATGTCGACAAAATCAGATATTTTGGTTTTCCATATAAAACTTCTAAAACATCGTTTGCGACATTCTTTAAAGAAGCTTCGTCTAAATTTTCTAATTGTAAGTTGCGTTCTTTTAACGATTTAAATAATTGATCCAGAGCATCATGGAAAAATTCACCTGTACCGGCGGAAGATAACTCAAAAACATCTCGTTCTTTTAAGCCTAAACCATAAGTTGCATAATGTTTAAAATGACAAGAATAAAAATTTTCCATTCGTGATACAGAGGTGTAAAGATCCTTACCATATAGCTCCTCAACAATTTCAGGCTTCAATTGAATCGGAACGTTTTTATGCTGTAAACTACTTTTAAGCCTTTCTAATAACGCTCCTGTTTTAGTGCCATCCATTTTGATTCGGTGATATAAACTTAGCCAAAATGGAGGTATCTCTTCACCATTTTCTTTTCTTTGACGCAATAAAACTAATAATTGTGTTAACGTACTTCGTTTTGTTCCAATAAATTCCAGTTGTTCTTCAATAGAGGCTGTTGGTGCTAAATCGGCGACTGTTCCAACTTTTTCTTGAATTATAATTTCTAATCCCGCAACTATTCGTTGAACATAAGGGGATAATTTTGGACCCTCTTTTGAATCATCTGCCACTGGATAACTAAAAATCAGCTTTTCTGTTGAGGCTAAATAGGCTAGATAAGCTAAGTAAGGTTCATTAGCCGTTTGCGCTTCAATCGAAGGCCTTAAATACTTCCCTTCCTCTAAAAATGCAGAAAATAGTTCGCGATCTGTTTCGGTTAAAACACTTGCATTTTCACTCTTAGCTGGCAAATTTACTTCTGTCATACCTAAAATAAAGGTAACTTTAGTTGTACCGATTCGTGTACTTTCAATACTAGAGAAAGTAACTTGATCAATACTTGGAGGAATCATACTGTAAGTGGCTTGTTCAAAACCAGTCATGATAATTTCATAAAAAGCGTCTAAGTCAAAAGATGTTTTCCCTAAAACCTCAACATATTCATCTAACAATTGTAAAAATGTATCCCAAGCTTGCTCGTGCTCTTTAGAAGTCTCTAGATCACCAGATTCAATGGCTTGATCACGCCAAAAAGCGATTTGGTCCGATACGCCACTACTTTCTAAAAAGGTATAAACGATTTCTGCAGCAGCTAACCCATTCTTTGCTTGATCTAATTTTTTAAACAATGGCTCAAGCAAATTTTTTAGAAAAAGACGGACACTATTAGAAATTTCTTCAATTCGTTGATCTTCTGTTGTTTGTCCAGCATTCTCTTCATGAACAAATTTAGTATAATGCCATGGTTTATTAGAGGTCCAATGATACCCTTCATAGCCATAAGCTAAAATAACATTTTCAGCAATGTCGATTTGACTTCTAAATTTATTCACTTGTTGTTGCCTGACTGCGACACGTATTTTTCGATCATCAGATAACTCAGAATCGCTTACAGGAATAAGTAACTCTGTTCTAAGTAACCGCATAATATCTTGGTAACGCCAATTATATTTTTTGATAGCTAGAAGTGCTAGTACAAATTCAACTAAAGGATGATGATTCATCGTTTCAGCTTGATCGTTAAATAGCTCTATATCATTTTCTTTAAAGATTGGATTCACAAGTGCCCGATAGTCATTTAAATGACGGGTTAAAACCAATACATCTTGATAACGATACTTACCAGATTCCACTAATCGTCGAATTTCTTTTGCTACATGAGTCACTTCTGCTTGCTTATCGCTTGCTGCCCAAACTTCAATGCCTTCATTGACTGAAATAAGCTCTTTAGCTTCACTATAATTACTGGGTAACAGGCGGCTACTTGTCAACCAAAAATCTTCCAATTGATTTAATTCTTCTGAATACTCAGCTGATTTTTCAGAAATGATACAATCCTGTTTCACTGGAATATTCCCATTACGAGCTAATTGATAGAGTTGATAGTAGGTTTCACCTGTTGCATAAAAAAGTTCATGTAAAGCTGGTTTTTCAACTGGATAGCCTTGATCTAAATTAAGTGCGATTGTGACATCTTTACATTTTTTTAAAAGTGCTCCAATTAGTTCCTGTTCCTGAGCGTTAAAACTTTGGTAACTTTCGATATAAATCGTTGTTTGACTAAAATCAAGCGTTTCAATTTTTTTTGTTAATGCCGTTAAAATATCTTCTTTTTCAATATAAGAACCAATTAAATTTCTTTCAAAACCACGGTATAATAATAAAATATCTTGTAATTTTAATTTGAAATCAGCTTCTTTAAGACTGTCACCTTGCTTTGCAATAATTTCTGCAACATCAGCTTCATTGATTCTGCCACTACGAAGTTCTAAAAACAACTCCGTCAACTGTTGCACGAATCCTGACTTCCGGACCTCACCACGATAAATAGTTAATTCTTCTTCATGCTCCAAAAGTAATTTACGAATTAACATAGCCAGCCCAGCATTTGTTAATTGTGGTTTAATGAAAAGATCACTATCTTGTAAAAAATACCAAGCCAATCGACTAAAACTAAATACTTGAAGACGCATAGCACCCATTATTTTTTGTTCATTAAAAGGAGGCAAATCAGCTAACCTCTTTAAGACTGAAACTTCCGCTTCAAATTGAATATGATCTGGAACTAAATAAAAAATCATTGCCTGCTTGTTATTTGTGATTGTAGTGGCAATTTCTTCTAGCATTATTGCTCTTTTGTCTGTATTTCCACGTCCTAAGACAAATTGCAAACCCATTTTCCCACAACCTTTCTAAAGTTGACTCATTGCTATTTTAACATAGTTTAGACTTTTCGGGCTTTAATTTTCACTCAATAAAATAAATTAAAGGTCTCTTATTTTGACACCTTTCAGTGGTAGAATAAATTTAATCAAACGAAAGGGGAAGATATAAAATGAAAAAAATGTTTTTAACTTCATCATTTAAAGATAGCTTCCATTACCTAGAAGCATTTGCCAAGGAAGAATTACGAGGAAAGACCGTTACTTTTATTGATACAGCAAGTCTAGTAGAAGAAATGACTCATTATGTTGATTCAGCTATTGATGCTTTTAATCAATTAGGAATGCTCATCGAAAGATTAGATATATCTAGACAGAATCGGGAATCTATCGAAAAAACCATTAAAAAAAATCAGTATATTTACGTTTCAGGTGGAAATACTTTTTATCTTTTACAAGAATTAAAAAACAAAGCAGTTGATACTATTTTACTTTCAGAAATTAATAAAGGTAAAATATATATTGGAGAATCAGCTGGTTCAGTTATTATGTCTCCAAATATTGCGTATATAGCACTAGCAGATAATTCCGATAAAGCAGCTAATTTAAGTGATTATACTGGATTAAATCAACTAACTGGCTACCCTGTACCTCATCTTAACAGTGCTTTTCTAGGCAAGGAAATGAACGAAATAATAAAATGCTATCAAGATAAACTCGAGCTTATTCCCATTACGGATGAACAAGTCATTCTATTTGAAAATGACACTATAACAATTATTTGAAATAAACTTAGTAGAAAACCAAGGGGATAACGCTTTTAGTTATTACTCTTGGTTTTTATCTTGTATCCAAAGCTTTGACCAGTTCAACTAATTTCAATGATGTTTTCCAGTTGCGAAGGGTCCAATCATTTTTTTTAAATAATTTCTGATAGTCTTTCAACAACTTTGATTCTAATTGCGGACCAGTGATTTGCATACAAACAGCTTTTTTGACTATCCAGCCTGATTCAACATCATTGCTTAAAGTTAATGCCTCTATGTCAACTATTTCTTCTTGTTGATAGGCTAGAATCAGTTGTTGATCATCACGCAATCTGCTTGCAATCGAAAGATTTTTCTCAACTATTTCTTTAAATTCACTACCCGTATAAATCACGATTGGAATTAAAAAACCTGCCAATTGACTTAATTTCAACTGAATCTCTTTAGCCAATGCTGCTGTATCTATATTTTTACCAACCATAACAGCATTCCCGCTACGAATATAGGTTGTAACTTGAGTAAAGTTAAGTGATTCTAGCAGCTTTTTTAAATCTGACATGGCTAAAAGATGATTCTTACCAACATTTATCCCTCTTAATAATACAACATAGCTCTCCATAAATTACCTCCCAAAATTGTAACTAGCAAAAAAGCGCAGACCTACGGAATAAATTCCTGAATAAGTTGCGCTTTTTACCTAACATACTAAAATAAAAAATAGAGAATTCCGAGCATTAAAATCGTTCCTAAAGAATAAATAACCTTAAATTTTGGTACACGTGTTTTATGATGAAATAAGGTCATACCTATTAAACCACCTAATCCACCACCTAAAATACCAAAGGACAATAATGTTTTTTCTGGAATTCGCCACAATCTTTTTTTAGCTCGATACTTGTCCACTCCCATTAAAATAAACAATAAACTATTCACACTAACAAAATAAAGACATGCTATAATTGTATCCGACAATTATCTTTCCACATTCAACTTAGCGATTTCAACAATCACATCTGTTGCTTTTCTCATACTTTCAACGGCTACAAACTCATAACGTCCATGAAAATTTTCTCCACCTGCAAAAATATTTGGTGTTGGTAATCCCATAAATGAAAGCTTAGAACCATCCGTTCCTCCACGAATAGGTTCAATTATAGGTTTAATTCCTAAATTAATCATAGCTTTTTCAGCTAAATCAACAATTGATAAATCTTTCTCAATAATATCTTTCATATTATAGTATTGATCAAATAAAGTTACATTTACTCGCTCTGAACCAGACTCTTCATTGATTTTGTTAGCGATATCTTGTAATTGATTTTTTCTTGCTATAAATTTATCATGATCATGATCTCGAATAATATACGTCATTTGGGCTTCTTCAACTTCTCCACTCATTGAAACTAAGTGAAAGAAACCTTCACGCCCATCTGTTTTTTCTGGAACTTCATCTTGCGGCAATGCAGCATCAATTTTTAAAGCTAATTTCAAAGCATTTACCATCGTATTTTTAGCTGTTCCTGGATGAACATTTTTCCCTTGGATTTTAATTTCAGCTTGGGCAGCATTGAAACTCTCATATTCTAATTCACCAACAGGTCCGCCATCCATTGTATAAGCAAAATCAGCTCCAAAATTAGCAACATCAAATAAATCTGCTCCAATCCCGATTTCTTCATCTGGACCAAAAGCAACTTTTATCGTTCCGTGTTTAATTGTTTTATCTTTTAAGAGTATTTCCATCGCTGTCATAATTTCAGCAATTCCCGCTTTGTCATCTGCGCCAAGTAAGGTCGTGCCGTCGGTTGTAATCAGCGTTTGACCGATATAATTTTTTAAATTAGGAAAATCATTTGGGGCTAAACGAATATTTTCCGTTGCACTCAAAATAATTTCTTCACCATTGTAATTCTCATGGAACTGCGGATTCACGTTTACTGCATTAAAGTCAGCCGTATCCATATGGGCAATAAATCCGATTGTTGGCACTTCTTTATCACAATTACTTGGCAATGTTGCTGTAACAAAACCATTTTTTTCATTATATGAAACTTGTGACATCCCTAAATCAGCCAACTCTTCTTTTAATGTTTGGGCAAACTCTACTTGACTTTGCGTCGAAGGAACAGTCTTACTTGTTGCATCTGAACGTGTTTCTGTTTTAACATAGCGTAAAAAACGTGGAATTAAATTTTCATACATATTGAATACATCCTTTCAGTTTTCCTAAATTAGTTGTTTAAATAAATGTAAATGGATCGGTATTTAGTGTTGACTGTACAATCTCTATATCCCAATGATTGGTTTGAGACCATTCAGTAAATAAATCTGCTAGTTCCGCAATGCAAATACTTTCAATGTGGTGTCCCGGATCAATTACAGTCATGCCTGAAGCCAACATGTCATGGGCAGTATGATAATAGACATCACCTGTGATATATACATCCGCTCCATGTTTTTTTGCATCTAAATAATAATCACCTGCAGATCCACCACAAATAGCTACCCGCTGGATCATTTTTTCCGGTGTTGCTGTCACAACTCGTAAACCTGAAACAGAAAAAATTGTTTTTAACTTCGTTGCAAAATCTAAGACTGTAATTGGTTCTGCTAAATTTCCTACTCGTCCAAAACCATAGCTATCAACAAAATTTTCAATTGTATATAAATCGTAAGCAGGTTCTTCATACGGGTGACTACTAAATAAAGCCCGTTCGACTGATTCTGTTAGACGTTGCGGGAAAATAACTTCAACTTTAGCTTCATTTACTTCCTCTGCTTGATTTAATTCACCAATTGCTGGAAGTGCATTATTAATAGGTGTGAAACGACCAACACCATCTAAAGTATAGCTACACTGCGCATAATTAGGACCGATTTTCCCAGCACCAGCAGCTGTTAAAGCTTCTCTAACTTGCTTTTCATGAGATTTAGGAACATAGCCTGCCATTTTTTTATAGCTTTCTTGCTTAGAAATAGACATAATTTCTGTATTGTCTAATCCAATCGCTTGTCCTAACCAATCATTTAACCCGTTTGTGGCTACATCTAGATTTGTATGCGCTGCATATACGGCTATATCATGTTTTAACAGTTCTGCATACATCTTATTTTGTGGATTGTCGATCACCAGATTTTTAGCACCACGGAAAATTGGCGGATGATGTGCAAAGATTAAATCAACATTTTGTTCAATTGCTTCCGCTACAACTTCTGGTCGGACATCAAGTGTAACTAGAATGCGTTTAATAGTTTTATTTAATGTCCCGATTTGTAAACCAACTGGATCACCATTTTCAGCTAAGGACTTTGGCGCAAATTCTTCGAATTTTTGAATAAATTCATTTCCTAGAATTTTTTTCATTGGATTAACTCCTCAATTTCTGCAATTTTAGTTTTAAATAGAGCTATTTTTTCTTTTTGGTCACTAGTAGCTGCCTCAAGGCTTGCTAAAATAGTATATTCTTTTTCTAGCTGACGTTGCCATTTTTTTATAAATAAGTCAGGATAATTTTCTTTTAATTCCAAACCAAATTTTAATTCGGACTGACTATAGCTTGGCTGTACGATGCTTTTTTCAGCGACAATAATTTCATATAATTTAGCATCTTCTTCTAATAGCTCTTCTGCAATAATTTGATAATCGTGATCCATTAACCATCTGCGAACATTTTCTTCACCAATATTAGGTTGTAAAATCAAACGTTCTCCACCTGTTAATTTTCCCGCATGGAACCCATCATCTAAAATCGAGGCAATTAACGTACCACCCATTCCACAAATTGTAATCGCTGTAATTTGGTCTGCTAAATCAATAACGGCAAGACCATTTCCTAGACGAACATCAATCATTGCTTGAAAACCTAAACGCTTAACTTGCTCTTTTGCAGTTAAAAAAGGACCTTCAACTACTTCTCCTGCTACTGCAAATTGAATTTTTTTTTGATAAACTAACGCACATGGTAAATAAGCATGGTCCGAACCTATATCAGCTAATTTACTATTATTTGGTACATAATTACTTGCTTTTTCCAAACGTAATGATAACTGCTTTTCATCCATAAACTAACTGTCCACTCCTTTTATGATTCTTATCTATTATACACTAAATGACAAAAAAATTCCTTACTAATCCAATTCATTTAACAGATAAAACAGACAAAAAAGCTAGCAAGAAATAAAAATCCCTTGCTAGCTTTTTAAGACTACACTGTATGAATTGTCAACGTTTGTCCAATAAATAATAAATTATGCTTCATATCGTTCCAATGTTTAATTTCAAGTGGTGAAACATTGAATTTTTTAGAAATTGTGTAAAGTGAATCACCTTCTGCTACTTGGTATTCTTCTTTAACACTCCCTTGGTTTAAATCTGATGTTGTTTCATCAAATGCCAACGTGCCATTTTGTTTTTGTTGGAAGCCAGTTAAATTAGTATTAGTATCTTCTACTTTTTTTGTATCTGTTGCAGCAGCAGATACATTTTCAACTGGTGCTACCACTGGTGGAGCAACTGGAGCCTTTTTAACAATCAATTCTTGATTCACAAAAATTAAATCGCTAGTTAATTGATTCCATTCCATCAATTCTTGAACACTCACACCAAATGTATTTCCTAAATCCCATAATGTATCGCCACTAACAATAGTATGCATAACATCTTGTTGAACTTCAGTTTCCGAAACCTTTTCCACACCGTCATCATATTGTGTCAAATCATAGGTCTCAATTAATTGATCTAGCTTTTCAGCATACCTAGTATCTGTCGCATATTTTCCAGTTAAAAAAGCTGTTGCATCTTTGTAAGATGTTGTGTTTGATTTCCAAGTACCTGAATAAAAACTTGCATTAAATGACGTTCCACCAGTTAACAACTTAGAGTAATCTTCTAATGATTCTTTGTAAGAAGGATATTTTCTAAATTCTCCTGTAATTTGATAATAATTTCCACTACCATCATCTTCTAACGTTAATAATGCCACAGATTGATTTTCGAAAGTTCCTTTGATTCCAAATAAATTATAATTAGGCTCACTAGATAACGAGCTATTTCCCGATCCACTTTCTAGAATTGCTTGGGCAATCATAACAGATGCATATAAATCTTTTTCTGCGCCAATTTCAGCAGCAGATTCAGAAATCTTATCAATAAATTCTTGCGTGCTCTGATTTTTAACAAACATAATTTTTTCTGCTTCTGAATGATTGGCTTCTGGTACTTGAACCTCAGCAATATTTTGTTGTGATACTTCTTCTTTAGAGAAAGGACGAGTCGTTTCTACTTCCACTTTAGGCGTAGGTTTTGTTTCAACTATCGGTGCCACGGGTTTCGTTCCAGGTGTTTCTGGCTTTACTTCCGGTTTTGTTTCAGGCGTCTCTGGTTTTGTCTCAGGTACTTCAACCTCTTCTTTAGGTATCTCTGGCGTTTCCTCAATTGGTGTCTCAGGATCTACCGGTACCGGTGTTGGAGCTATTTCTGTGGCTGTATCACTAGCAGAATTTGAGCTATCAGCAACTGCTTTAATAACGCGTTCACTAGTCGTTGCATTTTCTTCTGCACTAGCTAAAACAGAAAAAGTTGGAATTGCTAAAGATGCCATTATAATAGATGTATTCACAATTCCAGCACTTTTACGAATCATTTTTTTCTGGTTTGTTTTTTTCAGTTCAGCAATTCGTTCATTTCTACTTTTCATCATTTTCATTTCCTCCCATAGTAGTCACATCAATTTGTGAAATTGAGTTTATCTTTGTATCAATATCTTCAAATAGATTTGTCACGTCTAATTTTGTTCTTAAAATAGTTTGTTGCGTTTCTTGCAATTTTTTTTGAAATAAAGCCAATTCAATGGCAGCTTTATTTTTATAACCTACCACTTCTTCATCTGCTGTTTCAACAATTTTGCGAGCGCGCATTTTAGCATCAATTAAAACTTCAGCAATTTCAGCTTTTGAATTTTTTAATTCAAGCTTAATTTGATTCTTTTCTCCAATTAGTGTTTCAATTTGAATTTCTTGTAATTTTATCTTTTCCAATAATTCATCTTGAGCAAATCTTGTAGAATCCTCTTTCACTACTTCATTATAACTTGGGGTTGTATCAAGTTTATTTTGTAACACTTGATTTTCAGAAGCTAGGGAATCTACCATCTTTTTATAGTATTCTAACTTTTCTTCAACATCTTGATAATGTGCAGGTAAAGCTTTTTCCTTAAATGACTCTTCTTGAATTTGATTTTTTTCTAGCTCCATAGCTTTATAAGCCTCATAGGAGTGTCTTAATTTTTGACGAATTCTACGATTTTCTTTCTCTAATAAGCTAACTTGCTCGCGCAAATTTTCTGTCATAACAACTGCTGCACTCCTTCAATTTTTCAATTTTTTAAAAACAAGTTATGTACATGTTCTTATCTAAATCACTCAATTAATACTTTTTTACTTATGTTATTAATTATAACACAATTTCTTCTATTTAAGCACATAAACTCCTTTCTTTTTTTTCCATATTTGAAGGAAATTTGAACACTTTACTATTTTCAAATTACATCTAGGAGATTTACGCTTCGGTTAAATAAAAAAAGCCCAAATTTTAAATTAGACTTTTTTTTCTAATACTTCCATTCTCTCTTGTAATTCGTTTAATAAGTCAACTTGTATATTTTGAATATTAACTAAATGTTCCCATTGTTCCGTCAACATGTGATCCATTTTTTCATGTAGTAACCTAATTTCAATTTCAGATTTCAGATTCACTTGGTAATCACTATCTGATTGTTGTCTATCTCTTTTTTCCTGACGATTTTGACTCATCATAATAACAGGAGCTTGAATTGCTGCTAAACACGATAAAATTAGATTTAATAAAATAAATGGATATGGATCAAAAGGTTTCGTAAATAATGCAATTGAATTAATAATAATCCATGCAACTAGTACAAATAAAAACAAGAATATAAAGCCCCAACTACCACCAAATTTAGCGATTCCATCAGCTACTTTTTCACCTAAAGTTAGGTTTGTTGTTACATCTTCATTTGTATTTTTTGCTATGGGCATTCCCTCTTTAATACTATCTAACACATTTTTATTCAAAGACTCAATATTTTCAGAGTCAGTTTTAATCATATCTTTGATGTAATGCAAACGATAATCCATCAAATCATCCATACAAATAAAGGCTTCTTCAGAAAAATCTGGATGCTCTGATAAAATTAATTCCCTTAGTTCTTTACTTAGTGTAGTTAAATGAAGTCCGTCAGTTTCACTATAATCTTTATGACATATTATACATTTTTCTTTTTTTTTCATTAAAACCACCTCTCTTCCCTATATTCATTTATTGATAACGCGTATCAATTTCCAAAGCATTGTCACTGTTTCCTGAACTAAAAGTAATCTTAACAATTTGAACTGGATTAATATAAATGGCATCTTCTTGATCATTGTAAAAACGGATTAAGCGGCTTCTCAAAAATCCATCACCATTTGATATTTTTGAAAAAAGTTCTTTTTCTGAAATTTTAAGGATTACCTTTTCACCATCACTTAAACTAACCAAGCATTCTGACATCGGATTTTCCCACCTTTTTAAATTGATACTTCATTATAACAAACACGACTATATAAGCAAATTTCACGCAAATTAAAAGACTGGAAAACGAATTCCAGTCCAGTTAAGCTTTATTTAACAACTATTTTATGAACATCTTTACCAGGGATTTGAGGTGGAATTGACATTGTTGAAACAGGTTCGGCTGCTAATGTAACTTCAAGATTAGTCCCAGCTTTAATTTCATCTAAGGAAATTTTTTCATTTGTTTTTCCATCAAAAACATTACTTCCATCTGTTAATAAAACAACTTCTTCTTTGAAAATTGGGGGTGTTTCCTTATTGGAGTCAACCGGTAATAAACTTTCTACCCATACCTGTCCAGTTTCACTATTACTATCTTGTTTGACAACAGCAGTATACACAATTGGCTCTTCTACAGCGGGTGCAGTTGAAGATGTCTCTGCTTCTTTTTCAGAGTCAGAGGTTATTGAACTACTTGATTCTGTTTTTTTATCTGCAGCATTTCCACATCCTACTGCAACTACAACTAAAATAGCAACTACTAAACTAAAAGCTAGTTTCTTTTTTTTCATTGTTAATTCCTCCTAAATATCATCTGTATCACTACTACTAGTATCTTAGAATTTAAAAAGAATTGCAAATATAATCCTCTGTCTTTACTATTTTTTAAACTTAACGCAAAAAAGAAGAGTAAGAATTTAATCTTACCCTTCTCAAATTTACTTTTATTCCAAAAAGTCCTTTAATTGTTTAGAACGACTTGGATGACGTAATTTACGTAAAGCTTTGGCTTCGATTTGACGAATACGTTCTCTCGTTACACCAAATACTTTACCCACTTCTTCAAGCGTTCTCGTACGTCCATCATCTAATCCAAAACGTAAACGCAGAACATTTTCTTCTCTATCCGTTAAGGTATCAAGAACGTCCTCTAATTGCTCTTTTAATAATTCATAAGCAGCATGCTCTGCTGGGCTTGTTGCATCTTGGTCTTCAATGAAATCACCTAGATGTGAATCGTCTTCTTCACCGATTGGTGTTTCTAACGATACCGGTTCCTGAGCAATTTTCAATATTTCACGAACTTTTTCAGTTGGTAAATCCATTTCAGCTCCGATTTCTTCTGGTGTTGGTTCTCTACCTAAATCTTGGAGTAACTGACGTTGAATACGAATTAACTTGTTAATTGTTTCAACCATGTGCACTGGAATACGGATTGTTCTAGCTTGATCGGCAATTGCACGGGTAATTGCTTGGCGAATCCACCATGTAGCGTAGGTAGAAAATTTAAAGCCTTTTTGATAATCAAATTTTTCAACAGCTTTCATTAATCCCATATTTCCCTCTTGGATTAAATCTAGAAATTGCATGCCACGTCCAACATAACGCTTAGCAATACTTACAACTAAACGCAAGTTTGCTTCTGCTAGACGTTGTTTAGCTTCTTGATCTCCTTGTTCAATCAATAAAGCTAAGGCTACTTCTTCTTGAGCATTTAAAAGTGGAACACGTCCAATTTCCTTTAAATACATTCGAACTGGATCATTAATTTTAACACCCGCTGGAGCAGTTAAATCTTCTTGCTCTTCAGCAGCTTTTTTATCTTTTTCTTTGGCTAAAATTTGACGGTCAGTTGGACCACCATCATCTCCTACAACACTTACGCCACCATCTTCAACTTGCATGATCACATCATCAATTTGATCCGCATCTAATTCATATGGTGTAACAACTAAATTTGTTAATTCATCGTAATGAATTGAACCTTTCAGTTTGTTATCCTTGATTACTTTTTTTATTGCTTGTTCTAATAATGTTACCGTGTTGTTTTTTACTTCTTCTTTTTTAGCCATTAAAAAAGCCTCCTTTAATCAATCCTATAAAATTCATTCATTTATTCTTCAACTGGCGTGACAAGTCAACAATTTCTAACATTAATTGTTGTAAAACAACTTGATCCCCAATTCGTTGAGCTTCTTTCATTGCTGCTTGTTTGTGCTTTAACTGTTCTGATAAACTTGATTTCCGGACAATTACATCCAAATAATCATCTATTTCTTTAGCAGTCATTTCTTCACTTAAAGAAAGCATTTCAATTTCCACTAATAAGTTTTTTAATGGAGGTTCTTTTACAAAATCAATAAATGCATCAATTGATCCATATTCCCCTACAGTATCTTTGAAACTCTCAAACAAAAGATACAAAGTCTGATAGTCGTCATGAATAAAGTGGTAGTCTTCAACTTGACTCTGAACTTGAATCCAGGCCTCTTCAAAGTGAAATAAGCGATTTAGCAAATAACGTTCTGTTTGCTCAATTAAATCAAGCTTCCTTTTTTGAGTATCGACTTGAACGACCATTTCCTCTTCTGGAAAATAAGGTTCTATTTCAGGTTCTGGTCCAAAATTAAATTGATTTTTTACCTCTTTGCGCTGAGCTCGCTTTTCTTTAAAAAGTTGTTGATACTGTTCATTTAAAGAATCTAACGAAATATCAAATTCAGACGATAACTGTTTAAGGTACATCTCTCTTTCAACAGCAGAAGTGATAGTGAGCATATCCGTTAAAATTAAATCTAGATAACTCAACCGCTCATTTTCGTTTTGTAAATTTAACCCTTTTCGATGATAACGCATTTTAAATGCAAATAAAGTATCTCGTCCATGAGCTAATAACTCAACAAATGCACTCGCTCCATATTTTTTTATAAAGTCGTCTGGATCCAAACCTTCCGTGAAGCTAACAACTTCAACATCAAAGGCTGTCTCAGTTGTCAATAAGTCAACACCACGTTTGGTTGCTTCGATTCCAGCATTGTCACCATCATAAGCAATTAAAACTCGATCTGTCACTCGATCTAACATATGGATCTGTTCATTTGTTAAACTCGTCCCCATCGAAGCAACACCATTTTTAACGCCTGCATTCCAAGCTGCAATCACATCCATAAAACCTTCAAATAAAACAACCTCTTTTTCTCTTCGAATTGCTCCACGAGCCATATCAAAGTTAAATAGGACATTTCGTTTATTAAATAAATAGGTTTCAGGACTATTTAAATATTTGGGTCCGGCTTTATCTTCGGTTTCTTGCTGAAAAATTCTTCCTGAAAACGCAATTGTCTTTCCTTGTTGATTACGAATTGGAAACATAATTCGATTATAAAAACGATCAATGAGTTCACCGTTATCTCTTTCAACAAACAATCCAGTCTCGTTTAATACCTCGTCTGTGTATTCTTTGCCTAATAAATATTGGTGGAGCATCGTTCGTTCCCTTGGGGCGAAACCAATTTTAAATGTTTCAATTAATTCCTTGGTTAATCCACGATTTAATAAATAATGATAGGCTTCTTCACCAACTTTAGTATTTAACAAAACGTGTTGAAATAAGTCAGCCGTTTCTTCATGTGCTTGAATTAGCTTATCCCGTTTAGAGTCACTCTCTTGGTTTTGATGAGATCTATTGTTTAATAGTGTATCATCCAGTTTTATTTGACTCATTTCGGCTGTTTTAAAAACAGCTTCTGGAAAACTTAAGCCATCCACTTCCATTAAAAACGTAAATACATTTCCACCTTTTCCGCAACTAAAACAATGAAAAATTTGTTTATCTTCCGCTACTGAAAATGACGGCGTTCGTTCTTCATGAAACGGGCAGAATCCAAAAAGATTTTTCCCACTTTTTTTCAATTGAACGTATTGGCTAACCACATCAACAATATTTGTTTCCTGTCTAATTCGATTGACTGTTTCCTCTGGTATCATCATAGCCACATACATCACCTCTTTGGACGATCAAGAAAAATTAGTTAGTCATAATTAGTTAAAGATCCACATAAAACTGACTGAGGATCTTAATTAAAACTATTTGGTGACATAACTATACATTTTGCAGTATAACATATAATCCCCATTCTAACAATAAAAAAAGCTTATTTTACAGCGTGGAAATTGTAGAATTTTAACAAGTTTATTATTAAAAAAGTCATGAAATCAGCATTAAGCTTTATTCACGACTTTTTGTTCAGTTAATCTTTAAATTGTGCGTCATATAATCGTTTATAAGCGCCATTTCGAGCCATTAAATCATCATGGGTTCCTTCTTCTGCAATTCCCTCTTCATTTACGACCACAATTCGATTCGCGTGCTTAATCGTCGCTAAGCGATGCGCAATAATTAAAGTTGTTCTTCCTTCAGATAGTGAATTTAAAGATTCTTGAATGACTTGTTCAGTTTCAGTATCCAACGCAGAAGTCGCTTCATCTAAAATTAAGATTGGAGGATTTTTCAAGAACATTCGAGCAATAGCTAAACGTTGCTTTTGGCCTCCAGATAACTTCACTCCACGTTCTCCAATAATCGTTTCTAACCCATCTGGCATTTCTGCTACGACTTGTTCTAAATGTGCCAATCTAATCGCATGATTAATTTCGTCTTCCGTAGCGTCAAGTTTCCCGTAAGCCACATTTTCCTTAATTGAACCTGGGAATAAAAAGACATCTTGCTGTACAACACCAATTTGACTTCGAAGACTACTCATTGTCAATGCGTCAATAGTATACCCATCCACTAAAACAGCACCTTCATTCACTTCATAAAAGCGCGGTAATAAATTACAAATAGTTGTTTTTCCAGCGCCGCTTGGTCCAACAAAAGCAACTGTCTCGCCTTCTTTAATTGACAGATTTATTTTATCTAAAACCTTCTTAGAATCATCATACCAAAAAGAAACCTCTTTATATTCAATATCTCCAGTTAAAACAATATCGTCACGAGCATTGGGTACATCTTGAATCGCAGGTTCTTTATCAATTTCTTCAGTAAAGCGTTTAAAACCAGCAATTCCTTTTGGATAACTTTCAATCATATTATTTACCTTTTCAATTGGTCGAACAAAAACATTAGTTAACAAAATAAACCCAACAAACTGACCATAGGTAATCTCGTTAGTAATCGTAAAGTATGCTCCAAAAAATAAGGCAAATAAGTTAATTAGGCGCATCAATAAATAATTATAAGCTGCGCTAATTCCCATCATTTTATAAAATAAAACTTTTGATTTTCTGTACGCTTGGTTTAACCCTTCAAAACGTTCTTGTTCATGAGCCTCATTTGAAAAGGCTTGGACAACTCTCACACCACTAACAGAAGCTTCAACACCTGCATTAAACTCACCTAAGTCACGATAAATTTGGGTATTCACTTTTGTCATTCGCTTATTAAAAAAGACAAGTGCCAATGTAATGAAAGGTATCATAATAAAGGTAGCTAACGCTAATTTAACATGGATAGAAAGCATTAAAGCAAATGAACCAACTAAAGACATAATGGTAATGAATACATCTTCAGGTCCGTGATGCGCTACTTCTGATATCTCGAATAAGTCTGTTGTTAAACGACTCATTAGCTTACCCGTTTTTTGATTATCATAATAGCTGAAAGGCTGTGATTGCAAATGAGCATAAAGTTCTCTCCGCATATCCGTTTCGATATTAACTCCTAGCATATGACCGAAATAAACAACAACATACTGCAAAGCTGTATTTACAACGTAAAAAAATAATAATGATAATGCAGCGGTAACGATTAATGACCAATTTCCAGTGGGAAGAAGCTTATCAATGACTTGATTAACCACGATTGGAAAAGCCAACTCTAAAATAGCAGCAACAATTGCACAAGAAAAATCTAAAATAAATAACTTACGATAAGGCCGATAATAACTAAAAAATCTTTTTAACATCTTTTCCTCCCCCAAATAAAAAGTTCGTTGAGTCGCTTAGCTCCGGCAGAAAAATAGGGAATTCCAAGAAAAGTGTCTCTTTACTTTTTTGGGAGTTCATCTTTTTTCATAGGAGATGACTCATAAGAACTAGCCTTAATAAAAAGTAACCTCTCAGAAACAACTTTCTAAGAGATTACTGCTAATTTTTATTTTTACTTATTTGACGATCAATTGGTCAATACTTGCAAAAGATAATGCCAAGTTACCCAATTGAACTAATAAAGCTAAACGATTATTACGAATTTTTTCATCATCTGTCATAACCATATTGTCTTCAAAGAAAGCTTCAACTTTAGGCCCTAATGTTTCTAGAGCTAAATAATTCAATTCCATATTCTCCCCTGAGAAGGCTTCTTTCGCTACAAGAATAGCTTCAAAAAGAGCTTTTTCTGATTCAGTTTCAAACAACTCTGGTTTGACCTCTAATTGGCTTTCTGAAAGAAGCTCTTGTCCTTTTTTAGCTAAGTTCATAACGCGCGTTAAAGCTTCAATTGTAGGCTTAAAGGTTGCTTCTTGAATATGTTTTTCTAAAACTAAGGCTGTCTCAGCCATTTTGATTAAATCTTCTTGTTCAGATTTTAAAACAGCATCGATAATATCATAACGGATTTTTTGACTAAGCAAATGTTGACGTACTCTAGCTTTGATAAAATCAATAACTTCTGGAGTACTCGCTTCTAACTGATCACTTAATTTACCTTGATGTTGGATTGCTGCACTTATCATCTCTCCACGCAATGTTTCAATAGGGAAGTACCAACCTTTGTTTTCAACGATTCGAACGACACCATATGCTTGACGACGTAAAGCATATGGATCATTAGAACCTGTTGGAATCATTCCAACTGCAAAAAAGCTCATAACACTATCTAATTTATCGGCAATTGCTAATACAGCCCCAACATTAGTAACTGGTAAGACCCCATCACTGCTTGTTGGTAAATAATGCTCTCTGATTGCAGTCGCCACAGAAGGTTTTTCACCTTGCATCAATGCGTATTTTTCACCCATAATCCCTTGTAACTCAGGAAATTCGCCTACCATGTTTGTCACTAAATCAAATTTATAAATTTCGCTTGCTCTTTGTAAATCACTTAATTCTTCATTTGTCAGACCAACCACTTTTCCGATTGTCTCAGCAAAATAAGAAACACGTTGCATTTTTTCATAAATACTTCCAATTTTCTCATGGAATGTAACCAATTTTAAACGTTCAACTGCATCTGCGATTTTAATTTGTTGATCTTCTTGGTAGAAAAATTCACCATCTTCTAAACGTGCAGTTAGCACTTTTTCATTTCCTTTAATGACGTTTTCAATATGAATTGCATTTCCATTTCGGACAGAAATAAAATAAGGAGCAAGTGCACCCTTTTCATCACGAACTTCAAAATAGCGTTGGTGCTCTTTCATAGACGTAACCAATACTTCTTCTGGAATACTTAAATATTTTTCTTCAAAACTACCTGCAAAGGCTGTTGGATATTCAACTAAATTAGTCACTTCTTCTAGTAAATCCGCGTCTAATTCAACCTGCCATTGTTTTTCAGAAGCAATTTTTTGAATTTGATCAACAATCATTGCTTTACGTTTTTGGCTATCTGAAATAACAAATTCTTTTTCCAATTTACTTTCATAATCACTAGCACCTGCAAAACTTGTATCTTCTCCAAGAAAACGATGCCCACGACTTGTATTGCTCGTTTCAATATCTAAAATTTTAAAGGGGATGATTGTTTCATCAAGCATAGCTGTAATCCAATGAATCGGTCTGATATATTTGAATGAATGGTTCCCCCAACTCATGCTGACTGGAAAAGTCATTCCAGTGATGACTTGATCTAATTTTGTTAAAATATCCATTGCTGGTTTTCCAGCGGTAAACTTATCAATGTGAACATACTCCACACCTTTAATTTCTTTAAACGTGATATCCTCAACCGTTGCTCCTTGACCACGAACAAAACCTTGTGCCGCTTTGCTCCAATTTCCTTCAGCATCAAGAGCAATTTTTTTGGCTGGTCCTTTGACAATTTCAGCTGTATCTTCTTGTTTATCTGCTACTGATTTAACAATGACTGCTAGTCTTCTTGGTGTTGAAAAAGGCACTATCTCTCCAAAAGTTAATTTATTTTCGGTTAAAAAGTCGGAAACACGTTTAACCAATTGTTGGCTACTTGGTGTGACATATTTAGCCGGAATTTCTTCTAACCCAATTTCTAATAATAAGTCTTTCGCCATCTTAATTTTCCTCCTTTACTAACACATCATTATTTTTTTGTAGTAATGGGAAGCCTAATTTCTCACGCTCAGCTACAAAAGCTTTGGCTAATGCTCGTGCCATATTTCTAATTCTAGCTAAATATCCAGCTCGCTCTGTTACTGATACCGCTCCACGAGCGTCTAACAAGTTAAACGTATGACTACATTTCAACACATAATCATAGGCAGGATGCACTAAGCCATGTTCAATTTGAACTTGTGCTTCCTTCTCATAAGCATCAAATAAAGTTAGTAATAACTCTTGATTGCTTGTTTCAAATGCATATTTAGAATGTTCATATTCTGGTTCAAAGAAAATTTCTCCATAACGAACACCATTTGTCCACTCTAAATCATAAACACTATCAACTTCTTGCATATAAGAAGCTAAACGCTCAATACCGTATGTGATTTCACTTGTGACAGGTTTACATTCTAGACCACCAACTTGTTGAAAATAGGTGAACTGAGTAATTTCCATTCCATCTAACCAAACTTCCCAACCTAAACCAGCACACCCCATTGAAGGATTTTCCCAGTTATCCTCAACAAAACGAATATCGTGCTCTAATGGATTAATTCCTAATAATTTCAAACTTTCCAAATAAAGCTCTTGAATATTATCTGGTGAGGGCTTCATTACAACTTGGAATTGATGGTGTTGGTATAAGCGATTTGGATTTTCTCCATAACGTCCATCAGCTGGTCTTCTAGATGGTTCCACATAGGCTGCGTTCCAAGGCTCTGGACCAATTGCTCTTAAGAAAGTATATGGGCTCATTGTTCCGGCCCCTTTTTCTGTATCATAAGATTGCATTAACATACAACCTTGATTTGACCAAAAATTTTGTAATGTTAAAATCATCTCTTGAATCGTTAATTTTTTACTCATTTTTATCGCTCCCTTTTTTTAATGTATTCTCACTTACAGTCTTATTTTCTAGCTTTTTTATTCCTCCTAGATTCATTTAAAATACAACAAAAAATCCCTATACTAACAAGAGATTCCTGTCAGTATAGGGACGATATTATCGCGGTTCCACCCTAATTCTAGTTAAAAAAACTAGCATCTTCATTGAATAAGCTCCAGAACGCCTTCAAAATTCCTTTTACATTTGGCTTCCACTATCCCAAACTCGCTATACTAAAATTAGAATTCTTACTACTTTCCTTCATCACTTCATTAGTATTTACTTGTTACTATAATAGCGTTAATCTAAGTCCTTTGTCAACTCATTTTAGCATTTCCTTACTCTCTAGCAAAAATAGCTTGTCCCTCTGGAGATGCATCTGTCATTTTTAATTGTTTCTCAAAATCCGCTTGGACCACTAGACGCTCAACCCCAGCATCCGTGCTACATGTGTATAAGGTTAGTAACGTCTGTCCAATCACATCATCTAAAATATCCACACGTTCAGGTTCAACAACATAACTTTCTCTCGCAGTATAAATATAGATGTTTTGATTATCAGAAAGATAAATCTTCATACCTGGAGTCACCTGAAATAAGGGACCAAATAAAGAAGTGTCATTCCCTGGAACTTTATGCGCAGCCATTGGATAATTACCTTTCCCCATTTGTTGCCCTATTTTGTTAGTAGCTGCTCCACGATAGAGATTTTGTTCTCCAACACCTTTAACGATGGGCAAATTTAAATTTACATCTGGAATCGCTATACTCCCTAGATAAGTCTCGATATCTGAATCATCTAAATAGGTTTCAATCGGTTGGTAAGGTTGCTCTTTAAAAGCACTGCGCTCTTGTTTTTCATCTTCACTCTTCGCAGGATTGACTTTTTTTATTTTTTCCATAGTTATTTGCGTGTTTTGCTCAATTTTACGAGCCAAGTAAGTTCCATAAATGCTATTGGCTGAAAGTCCACCAATCCCAATAATTAATAGAACCACTGCTAAAATGCGCCATTTCTTTTGATTTGTTCTTTCTTTTGGACTTATTGATTGGTTCAATGAAAAAGCTTCTTCAATTTTTCCTTCTAATCTTAGTGCTAATTTTTGTCCCTCCAAATCAAAGCTATCCTGAGTTGGAAAAATAAAATGAGTACTAGCCCATTTATATTTTATTTTTAAAGGTTCTTTTGTATAATCTACTTTAATTCTATTTATATCTGACAAGTATGAAAAAATAGTTGCTTTTTCTGATGTTACTTTTGTCCCACTCTCTTTTGATTGATTGACCTCTATATTTTCTTGATTTAATTTATCTTTAGCCATGTTTTCCACCCTTGTATTCATTTAGAAACTAAGTATTATACGCAACAATGTACCTATGTATCCATCATAAATACTCCCAAACACGAACATTATAAAATAAGTCGTGCTTGGTTTTTATTTATGATGAAGTTATAATTTTTAGTGTTTATTTATTATTTTTTACGACGGCTTTTAAAGATAGCACCAATTGAACCACCCACTGCTGTCAAACCACCCACTGCAGGTAGCATACCTAATCCAGCATTAGTTTGTGCTAATTTAGTTGGTTTGTTTGCTTTAGCACCTGGAGATTTAGCAACTGGAGCACTAACTGTAGGTGCGACTGTGTTACCTGTATTAGCTGCAACAGAACCAGTACCAACATCTGTTCCACCAGTACTAGTTGTAAAAGCAAAATTAATCGTATATTGATCTAATTGTTTGAAAATATCTTCATAGGTTACATCTAAAACGTAGCCAATTGTTGTATTAGAAGAGAAATTAAATTCTTTAACAACTGGCTGTCCTTCTGTAAGTAAATCAACTACATTTAATGTATAGTTGGTTCCACCTGTATTCCAAACATCAAAACGCAATGTGTCATCTTTAGCAGTATACGACGCTTTATTGTCTACATTGTTTTTAGCTGAATCAATAGTTAAAGTTGTTTCCTCTTTATATGTTTGGAATATTTCATTAACAACTGCAACTGGAACTGTAAAACTTGCAGTTTGTAATTCTGTTGTTGTTGCTTTTGTTGATTTTCCAGCTGATGCTTCGCGAGTTTCGTTAACTGTATACTGAACTGGATAGATACCCAGCTTAGTTGTATCTAGAGAACTAACATCAGCAGTAATTGTTCCAAGAAAAGCTTCCCCATCAGCATTTACAAAAGTGATTTTATCTAATGGATTAAATGTTGAACCTAAATTAATTAGTGGAAAATTATTTTCAGAAAATTCAGCTCCACCAAACAATAATGTGAAGTCACCGATATATTGGCCCACTTCTTTCTCTTCTTCAGTCAACGTCACTGTAAACGGAAAGGTATCTTCCCCATTTGTGATCGTGAATGTAAATTCAGTACCAATAGTACCGCTTCCATTTGCTACAGCAGAATTTGGATCAGTATTTTCAAATGCAGCCCAGAAAAAACCAGTTTCTGATGTGTGTTTAAATCCAATTGAATAAGTATCATCTAACGCTATTGTTTGATCATAGTAAGCCGAATACTCATTTCCTGAATCTTTTTCTTTACTTGCAGTAATTGTTGCTGCATTTGCTGCAATTGGAGATAAAATAGCGGTTACACCTACTCCTAAAACTAAACTACTAACTACAATACCTTTAACTAAATTATTTTTAAAACTATTCTTCATTTTCTTCCTCCTAGAATCCTTTTTTCTTATAGTATCTTATGGATACATTTATAATGTTATCAATGTGCACTTTAAATTTCAATTGTATTTTTTAAATAAAAACCTCGACTTTGTTAATGTGAACAACATGTGAATTTTTATTTTTATTAAATAACGGTAATTTTAAAAACTGGGAATATAAAATAAATATCTATGTAAGCTTATTCAGGAAAAAAGCTAATATAATATAACAATTATGTATATTTTGTTTTTCTGATAAATTAGCAAGTTAATTATTTCTTTTTTAGAAAAAAGAAATTGCTAAAAAAAAAGAAACCAACATTATTCTATTGGTTTCTTTTTCGGTAAAAGCATGTCACCCCAAGTATGCATTTGATCAATAAAGCTTTTACTTTTTAATTTAATTCCAACCGATTCGTCATAAATCATATCTAGTAACCGTCGCAACTCCGTCTTTGTTTCCCCTTTTACCTTAATTTCACCTAGTTGCTCTAAATCAATTCTTGAAAAAATGCGTAAAAAATGAATAGCTCTTGGCGTAGCATGGTAACGATGTACATCTAAATGCCAATCTTTTTGACAGAGTAACCCACCATAGCTAGAAGAGTAATCAAAAATCCCTTCCGTTGTACCGCAAGCAACACAACCTCTAAGTTCAGGAGCAACACCAAAATAAGGTAAAAGTTGAACTTCAAAAATATTCAGCATGATTTCAGGGTCATAACCTTCGTCGATATCTGTTAAGGTCATTTCAATTTTATGAAACAGAGTTGGATCGACAATACCATCTTCCAATGCTGCATCAGCTAATCCTAAGACATACGTTGCATATGCATTTAAAAAGATATCTTTTTGCATAGAAGAATAATGATGAACTTCTTTTGCATCTCTTAAAAAACAAAGCCCTGACTCACGAATATCGGCAATATATTGAGCTTTTGTAAAAGGTAAAATAGCAGATTTTAATTTGCTATTTGGTTTTCTTGTTCCTTTCACGAAAAACATTCGTTTTCCAAAACGATTGGTAAATATTTTAACCAACCGATCATTTTCACGATGATTTCGGACAGATAAAATGATTCCATCCACTTCTTCTAATTGAGACATCCTATCGCTCCCTCCTACAACTAGTATTTAAAATCAAGAAAAGCCGAGAAATTAATCTCAGCTCTTCTAAAATCTGGTTTAATAGTTATCTTTACGGTAACCATAATCGGTTAAATAGTTTTGTTTATCGCGCCAATCTTTTTGAACTTTAACCCACAATTCTAAATAAATCTTATCTCCTAGCATTACTTCAATATCTCGACGAGCTTTAATTCCGATGTCTTTCAACATTTTCCCGCCCTTACCAATAATAATCCCTTTTTGCGAAGAGCGTTCCACGATAATCGTCGCTTGAACTTGAACTTTATCATTTTCATTGCGTTTCATACCTTCTACTACTACTGCAACTGAATGAGGGATTTCCTCACGAGTCAACTCTAAAACCTTCTCACGAATTAACTCAGAGACAATAAAGTACTCAGGATGATCTGTTACTTGGTCTTCTGGGTAAAATTGTGGTCCAGCAGGAAGATAACGTAACAACTCATTCAATAGTGTTTCAACATTATTCCCTTCTGTAGCAGAAATCGGCACAATTTGTTCAAAAGGTAATAATTCCCGATAATTATCAATAATTTCCAATAATTTTTCAGGTTGTACTTTGTCAATTTTATTAATAACTAAGAAAATTGGTGTCTTATTTCCTTGCAATTTTTCAATAATAAAATTATCACCAGGGCCACGTTTTTCTTCTGCATTTACCATTAAGATAATAACATCTACTTCTCTTAAAGTACTTAAAGCTGAATCCACCATAAAATCACCTAAGCGATGTTTTGGTTTATGAATACCTGGAGTATCAATAAAGATCATCTGTGCTTCTGGTGTTGTATAAATCCCTTGAATTTTATTTCTAGTCGTTTGTGCTTTGTCACTCATAATTGCAATTTTTTGCCCTACTACGCGGTTTAGTAAAGTTGATTTTCCAACGTTAGGACGGCCAATAATGGCAACAAAACCTGATTTGTGTTCGCTCATGTAATTAAATCCTCCGGTGTAAAAGCGCCAGGTAAAAGACTTGCAATCGTCGTTTCCATTTGGTCACCCTTTTTATTTGTTAATAAGATCGGCATAGTAGACGGACAAAATTCAGCTATTACTTGTCGACAAGCTCCGCATGGTGCAATAGGACCATCTGTATCGCCTGTAATCACTAAGTAACTAAACTCTCTTTCGCCCTCTGAAATCGCCTTAAAAATAGCTGTACGTTCAGCACAATTTGATAAACCATAGGAAGCATTCTCAATATTACATCCTGAATAAATCTTACCATCTGTTGTTACTAAAGCAGCACCCACAGGAAAATGCGAGTATGGAACATAAGCTTTAGTTAACATTTCGTTGGCTTTTTGAATCCAAAGTTGTTTTTGGACGTCGTGCTTTGTCATAACTAGTTACCCCTTTAAAAGAATAGTTGAATTAATTTGGGAATAAAAATAATAGCTCCAACAACAACAGAAAAACTCGCTGTCACTAAAACGGCTGCCGCTGCCATATCTTTAGCTTTTTTTGCTAAAGGATGAAACTCTTTATTCGTGGCTAAATCAACAACATTTTCTATCACAGTATTCCATATTTCCATCACAATTACAAGAAAAATAGTCAACAGCATCCATAACCATTCATTTTTACTAATATTCAAATACCAGCTTAAGAGCAAAACAAGAGCACCAAGTAAAAGATGAATTTTCATGTTTAATTCTTCTTTATAGACCGTTACAACCCCATCACAGGCATGCTTAAATGACTCCAAAAAATTTTTATTTTTTTCACATCGTTCATCAAATTCTTTTTTGTCTTGAGCTTCTCTTTCATCGTTCCAGTCCATAGGCATCCAATATCTCTTTCTGCAAGTCAAACATCACTTTTTCTTCCGCTTCTTCCATATGGTCATACCCATTTAAATGAAGGAAACCATGAAGGGCTAGGAAACCAAGTTCGCGGTCAAAACTATGTCCATAGTCAGATGCTTGCTCTGCTGTTTTATCAACCGAAATAATAATATCGCCAATGTTTCTAGGCATTTTTTCATCTAATAAATCAAAATTGATTGCAACTTCATCAGGAACTTCATCCTCCATTGCAAAGCTAATTACATCAGTCGGTTGGTCTTTTCCTCGATAGTCCCGATTGATGACTTGTATTGCAGCATTATCAACAAAAGTTACAGACATTTCTGTATCTTCTGGCAAATTTATATGTGATCCCGCAAATTCTAAGAGAGTTTTCACCATTTTCGTTTGTTCTTCTGTAATTTTTCCTGTTTCGTCAAATAAATCTAATTCCATTGTCGGCCTTCCTTTCACCCTATTTTTCAGTCGCTTTATCTTTTTTTAAGCTAGGGTATTCTATTCTTGAGTGAAATGTTCCATTTAGACCTTCACAAATTGATTTTTCAATAATTTTGAGCTCTTTTAAGGTAATTTCACATTCGTCAAACTGTCCGTCAATAATTCGGCCATTAATTAAATTGTGAATAAAATCAGCAATTTTTTCTTTGGTTGGATTTGACATTGCTCGAACTGCAGCTTCAGCGCTATCGGCAATATTAATAACTGCTGCTTCTTTAGTTTGTGGCTTTGGTCCTGGATAGCGGAAATCAGACTCTTTAACCGTATCATCGTGCTCTTTAGCTTTCACATAAAAAAACTTCATTAAAGTTGTTCCGTGGTGCTGTGCACATATATCAATAATACTCTGAGGCATCTTAGCCTCCTCTAACATTTTAACACCTTCAGTTACATGATTAAAGATAATTTCTTTACTCTCTTCAGGAGTTAACATATTATGCGGATTATCCATGCCTACAGGAAGATTTTCAACGAAAAAGAACGGATGCCTAATCTTACCTACATCATGGTAATAACTAGCTACCCTAGCAAACATAGAATTCCCACCAATTGCTCCAACTGCATTGGCACTAAGGTTCGCTACCATTAGACTGTGATGGTAGGTGCCTGGAGCTCTTGTTAAAAGCTCTTTTAACAATTCTTGGTTTGGATTAGCTAATTCATTCATCGTCATAACCGCATTGTCTTCAAATAAAACTTCAATATAAGGATTTAATAATAAAGCCATTAAATAAGATAGTAACCCACTCAACGACCCATAAACAATAATCATTATTCCTTCTTGAGACGCAATTTGAATATTTAAATAGAAGATAAACGCGAATAAAAAGAGTATATTGAAAATAGTTAACCAAATAAAACTAATATACATTTTTCTACGCACTCGGTTCCGACTTAACATCGTTCCCATCGCTCCACTTAGTAAGTAAAATAATGTAATAATAATGCTAAAACTCGTTCCAGTATCTGAAATATAAATAAAGATAGAAAAAGCGGCAAGAAAAGCATTCGCAATTATACCGAAACGCCTAGATAAAAAGATCGTTAGCAACAACGGAACTAATGCCGCCGGATAAAACATTGCTAAGAAATCAGCTCCAACATCTTGAATTAATTGCAGGCCTTTCATTACTCCAATCCCCATGATCATCATAAAGGCATATAAAGTTAAATTTTTTCCACGTTGGACCATTTTTTCGCGTTGCGTCAACTCTAAGAAATACAATACCAACGCTTGAGCTATCAGCATAATCACTAAACCGTACATTGGTTGGTAAGAAGTTTTCTTATCTAATAGCCCTAATAATTTTAATTGATGCATCACATTAGAATCAACTATATGACCTTCTTGTACAATCACTTGTCCTTGTAAAATCAATGCTGGTTGAACTCTTTCAACAGCTTCCGCTTTCGCTAGTTCTGTAGCTTTTTTATCATAGATATCATTTTCGACAATACTATTTTCAATTAATAGTACACTAACTCGTTGATTGTTTCCTGTTAAGTTTGTATAATCTAATTGATCTTTAGCTTTTTGTTTAACATCAGCTAAAGCCTCAGCACGAATAGGATTTTCCATTGCCTCTTTAACTAATTTCAAGACATTTTCTTTAATCGTTTTTAATGTAGAACTTTCTGTATCTACTAAATGAACCAAAGCCCAATCTGGCAAAGCAGTAATGAATTCCTCAGCTTGATCATTTGTGTTTTTCATTTTTTCATGAATCAAACTTATTTTTTCTTTGGAGCTAGCCTCAGATGTTTCTGCAGTTGCATTAGGTGCCTCTGCTTTTTTTCTTTCAGCTAATTGACTTTTCACCTCATCAATTGTTGCAAATAAAAAGTTAATATTTGAAATTTTCGTCGTTGCGATCGTTGAGTTAAAACGATATACCGGCGTGACATTTTCTTTTGCTAAATTTTGAGATTCTAATGTTTTCTCTCTGTCTTCGACCGTTGCATTTGCTCGAACCGTTTCCTCTGCAACCTGGTAAAGTTTTACATCTAGTGATCGGGGTTGCACACTATGAAACATAATTAAGAAAAGAACAACAGAAAATAGGATTAGTAATGTAGGTATATAATATTTTCCCATCTTCTTTTGTATTCGTTCTATCGCTCGTTTCATTCCTTCACTTCCTATTCTGGTTCATTAAATTGTTGTTTCGTCTCTTGGTCATAGGCTTCTATAATGCTGGCAACAACTGGGTGACGAACAACATCATTGGAGTCAAACGTAACAAAGCCAATTCCTTTAATCCCTTGGAGCGTCCGTTCTGCATGAACTAATCCACTGGATGCGCCTCTGGGCAAATCAATTTGCGTTTTATCACCATTGACAATCATTTTAGAACCAAAACCTAAACGAGTTAAAAACATCTTCATTTGAGCGGCTGTTGCATTTTGGGCCTCGTCTAGAATAACAAAAGCATCTTCTAGCGTTCGACCACGCATATAAGCCAACGGTGCAATTTCAATTACACCACGATCCATTAAACGACTTGTATGCTCGGAACCAAAGACACTGTTTAAGGCATCATAAATGGGACGTAAATAGGGATCTACTTTTTCTTTCAAATCACCTGGTAAAAATCCTAGTTTTTCTCCGGCTTCAACTGCCGGTCTAGTTAGAATTAATTTTTTGACTTCGCCTTTTTTTAAGGCATCGACTGCCATAACAACAGCTAAATAAGTTTTTCCAGTTCCTGCTGGACCAATTCCAAAAGTAATATCGTTCTTTTTTACAGCTGCTACATATTGTCTTTGCCCAAAATTTTTAACTCGAATGGGTTTCCCTTCACGATCTTTCCCAATCTCTTCATCATACATAGAGCTAAAATAATCAAGAGTACCACGATCCGCCATTTTAAGAGCACCTATAATATCAGGCGTACCAATTGAAATCCCTTTTTTTAATAGTTCTTGTAATTGTCTTAAAATAGAAACTGTTGTATCTACGTTTTTTTCTTGACCACTAACATCTATCTTTTCGCCTCGGCTATTAATTGTTACATTTAATGATTCTTCTAGTAAAGTTAAGTTTTTATCATGATTTCCAAATAATGCAACAGCAATATCGCCATTATTTATCTGGAGTTCTTTCGTTACTTCATCTGATTTGGTCAAACTAGTGACCCTCCTTTTCCAGTTACGATTCTGAATGGTTTCACTTAAAATGATAGCATATTTTAGCCTTAAAAAGAAGTATTGACTTTCGCTAGAGAAAGAAACATTCTTCTACAGTTAAAACAGAATAATAAAAATAGTTAAATCAAGTTTATAGAAAACCCAATTTAACTATTTTAATAGTAGTTTTTAGTAATTACTTATTTTTGATTTCTTTTTAAATAGAGATTAATTAAAAGCGATGTTGTGCTTAATACCCCTATCCCAAGACCCCATCCGTTTAATTTTTGATTGAGAACTAATTGACCGACTGGGACCGTCAACAATAGACCGTTTACTAAAGTATTCACCTTAAAGCCTTTCCTCATTATAACAGGGTCTAACGCTTTATCTGTTAAATTTTCCGTTGTATCAACTAAATTCCTTGTAATTTCAAAACTTTTTTTTGTCGTATTTCTAATAAATTTTTCCATTTTAATAGCCTCCCTCGTATTCTTCCTCAAAAAATTTGTTTCACTTATTAAAACATATACCTTTTGAACTAAATTGTCAACTACTAATAATATGTAAAAAAAGAAGAAAAGTAACGGTTACTTTTCCTCTTTTTTAGATTCTTGCGGTTTAATGATGCCAGATAACTCGATAAATAATTGGTTAATTTTAATTAGTGTTGTATTCATTTCTTCTAGCTGATTTAAATCAAAATCAGCAAACAGTTTTTCAACAATTTCTGTTGCTTTTTTTGTATTTTCAATTAGTACTACACGCCTATCTTTCTTAGAACGAGTACGAAAAAGATACCCTTTTTCTTCTAATTTATCGCACATCGCGGTAGCTGCTCCCGGTGTCATAGCAAACATTTTTGAAATATCCGTAATTTTAACGTCTGATTTGATTGAAAGTGTGACTAGGACAATCATTTGACTTTCAGATAAATCCGAAGCGCTTGACGAAGTAAAAATGGTATTAAAGTCAGTGGTATTCTTTTGTATCTCACTTAACGTACTTAACACATGATTAATGAGTTCTTCTTTCATTTAATTCCTCCTCATTTAGTTGACTTATTAAAACATATACTGCTTAACAAATAAAGTCAAGGAACGAAAGCATAACAAAAAAGAGTCTAGTAGAATTTCTTCTACCACACTCTTTAAAGTTTTAGTTTAATAACTCTTTGACAATCCGATTAACTTCATTGCCATCTGCTTTACCTTTTGTTTCAGGCATCACAGCACCCATTACTTGGCCAAAGTCCTTCATAGAAGAAGCTCCAACTTTAGCAATTGCGGCACTAACAATTGTTTTAATCTCATCCTCAGAAAGTTGTTTAGGCATATATTTTTCAACAATTTCAATCTCAGCTTGAGTTTTATCAACTAAATCTTGACGATCAGCTTTTTTAAACTCTGCAACTGAATCACGACGTTGTTTCATTTCACGCGCAAGAATAGTTAATTCTTGATCTGCATTCAATTCTTCACCTAATTTAATTTGTTCATTTTGTAATGAAGCCTTAAGCATTCGAACTACAGACAAAGTTTCTTTGTCTTTTGCACGCATTGCTGTTTTCATATCTTCATTCAAAGTTGTTAGAAGTGACATTGGTGTCCCCCCTCAGTATTAGTGAAACTGTTGTTAGAATTTACGCTTTCTAGCAGCTTCAGATTTTTTCTTACGCTTCACACTTGGTTTTTCATAGAATTCGCGTTTGCGAGCTTCTTGTAAAGTACCTGTTTTAGAAACGGTACGTTTGAAGCGACGAAGAGCATCATCAAGAGATTCGTTTTTACGAACGACTGTTTTTGACATATTAAATTCCCTCCCTCCGAGCTTATAAAAGTAACCGTTTTTCATTATGCAACCAACTTAAGTTTGTCATAAATAATAACTGTCCTTCTACATTATAGCGAATGAATAAAATTACGTCAATAAAACATTTGAAATTCTTACGAAAAACTTCAAATTTTTTATTTATTTGTTGGTATATAAGCTTAGTGAGACCTATTTTTTTTAAGGACTCTCATTTTGCCTTAACATTTAATTAAAAATGTCATCCATTTTTTTGTTTATCTCTTAAAATAAGTGTATAAATCAAAAAAAGTATTTTAGAATCCCAACTAAAAAATCCTAAAATACTTCCTATTAAATGGCTACACATTTTTCACATTTTCCAAATATTTCAAATCGATGGCTTTCAATTTCACAACCTGTTAATTGATCTTCAAAAAAATTCATTGGACACATGTTAATTTCTCTCGTATTTCCACATATTGTACAGATAAAATGATGATGATGTCCTGTATGCATGCATCCAAAACGAAATATTTTTTCACCATTTAGTTCTGTTTCTTCTAGAATATTCATTTCTACAAAAGTGTATATATTTCGATAGATAGTATCATAACTTAAATTAGGATACTTATCTTTTAAACAAATTTGAACTTCCTTTGCAGTCAAGTAACGATTTTCGTTTGCAAATAATAGGAGCATATTTTCACGCTTGTCAGTGTACTTATACCCATTTTCTTTTAGTTTTTGAATTGCTTGTTCAACTGCTGTCACGCTTATTTACCCCCTTTATTCGATTAATTTCTCTATCCTCTATTATAACGATTCCTCTTCTTTTAAGCAACTATGCTTACTTATTATAAGCAAAAAAACAGAATAGAGTACTATTTACTTCAATATAAACATTTTTAATAGGTCTTTTTTCTATTTAATACGTCTTATTGCATTTTTATAGTATGTATTATATACTATTTTTTAAAGAAATGACTGCAATTGAGGTGTAACAATGGAGTTAACAACAAGACAAAAGAAAATCATTCAAATTGTTAAAACAGATGAACCGATTAGTGCCGATAATATTGCGAAACAATTAAGTTTATCCAAACCAACATTAAGAAGTGATTTAGCTATTTTAACGATGACTGGCATTTTAGATGCTCGTCCTAAAGTTGGTTACTTCTTTTCTGGACAAAATTTTGACCCGCTGCTTTTCGATGATTTATATGAAAAGAAAATTACAGAAATCATGGTTCCCCCTATTAATGTGAAAAAGGAAACTACAGTTAGTGACGCTGTAACCATGCTTTTCATGCATGATGTCGGCACTTTATATGTCGTTGAAAATGATGAATTGTTAGGTGTTATTTCACGAAAAGATTTGTTACGTAGTACGATTTCAAGTACTGATACGCATACTATCCCAGTAGCTATGATTATGACTAGGATGCCAAATGTTATTACAATTCAAGAAAATGAACGTATTCTTGATGCAGGTTACAAAATTATTCAACATGAAATTGATTCTATTCCAGTTGTTGATACACAAAATCCTCTAAAGGTAATTGGGAAAATTTCAAAAACTGTTGTACTAAAACATTTTATAAACGAAGCATTACATTTAAATAGATAATTTTATTTAATCCCTTAAACAGCTATAGAAGGAGTTTAGGTTATGAATACAAATCCTGTTATTTATGTTTTATCTGATTCGATTGGAGAAACTGCTCAAAAAGTGGTCTCTGCTGTTCTTGTTCAATTTCCAACTTTAAAAATTACAGATATTCGCCGCCATCCTTTTATTGAAGATAAGATGATGTTAAACGAAATCTTAAATGAAGCCTTAAAAGAAAATGGCGTAATCGTACATACTTTAGTGACCGCTGAATTTGTAGATTTAGTGACTAATTTTTGCCAAGATACGGGACTTTCTTTTGTTGATGTGATGAGTCCTTTAACTAAAGTTCTCCATGCTAAAACAGGAATTGCTCCAAAAGAAGAACCTGGCGCCCTTCACAAGCTTGACGAACATTATTTTAGACGTGTCTCCGCAATTGAGTTTGCCGTAAAATTTGATGATGGTAAAGATCCTAGAAGTTTTTTATTGGCAGATTATGTTATTTTAGGCATTTCACGTACCTCTAAAACACCGCTAAGTATGTATTTAGCTAACAAAAATTATAAAGTTGCAAATTTACCTTTGATTCCAGAAGCAAGTTTGCCAAAAGAATTATTTGAAATTGATCCTGCGAAGATTATCGGTCTAACAAGTAGTCCAGAAGCTCTTATGAAAATCAGAACCTCTCGCCTAAAATCGTTAGGTCTAAATGAAGATTCTAGCTACTCTAGTAAAGAACGAGTTATTGAAGAATTAGCTTATTCAGCTAAGCTTTACAGTCAGCTTGGCATTAAAGTTATTGATGTTGAACATCGAGCTATTGAAGAAACAGCTGCTCTAATTTGTGAACTACCCTAATTACGTTTGTCCCTCCATATGGAGTACAATATATTCGATACCTTTAGGCATAAAAAACCTCATTTTTGTGTCTCCTAAACCTTTTGACTTGCCTCCTCAGGGCAAGTCTTTTTTTCTACCTTAAATTTGAGTTGCTTCACTTGTTAAATACGCTATAATAAAAGAAACAATAGAAATTATTAAAGGAGCTTTTTTTATGGAGAATCAAACAGATCAATTTGTTTACATTATTTCAGATTCAGTTGGCGAAACTGCCAATAAATTAAGTCAGGCAGCCATGTCTCAATTTCCAACAACCGATTTCAATGTTTCTCGTTACCCTTTTGTACGTGGAGAAGGAACATTACTTTCAATTTTAGAACAAGCTAAGAATGAAAATGCGATGATTGTTCACACCTTAATCACGGATGGTCTAAGTAAAATTGCGTGTGATTTTTGTCAGAAACATAATTTATTTTGTTTTGACTTGTTAAACCCAATGGTAGACGAAATTGTTAAACGGACTGGATCTACTCCTAGTAAAGAACCTGGTGCCCTACATCAATTAAACGACAATTATTTCCACCGTATCGGTGCGATTGAGTTTGCCGTTAAGTACGACGATGGAAAAGATCCAAAAGGCTTCCTAGAGGCTGATATTGTTATTTTAGGCGTATCTCGTACGTCTAAAACACCTTTGAGTATGTTTTTAGCTAATAAAAACTTAAAAGTGGCAAATCTGCCATTAATCCCAGAATCACATATTCCAGATCAGTTATGGAAAGTCAATCCTAAAAAAATTGTGGGGTTAACAAATGATCCAGAACTATTAAACTCTATCCGACGTGAACGCATGATTGCTTATGGATTAAATCCAGATACGACTTATTCTGATAGAGATCGTATTAATGAAGAATTAGAATTTGCGCAAAATCTCTATGAGAAATTAGGCTGCCTAGTCATTAATGTTGCCACGAAATCAATTGAAGAAACAGCTGCCATTATTTTGGACACCCTTCAATTAGACGATATGAGCTATGATAATTAATCGTTAATAAAAAAGCGTATTCTCTTTTGAGAATACGCTTTTTTCGCCTGGACACGCATTAGTTACCTTCACTAATGTCTGATTATTTGATTGTTCTTTTAAAGGTTAAATTAAGCTTGGATTTCAGCTACAACGCCGGCTCCAACTGTACGTCCACCCTCACGGATAGAGAAGTTAGTTCCTGCTTCGATAGCGATTGGGTTGATAAGAGTTACTTCAATTGTAACGTTATCGCCAGGCATTACCATTTCAACGCCTTCTGGTAACTCACAAACACCAGTTACATCAGTTGTACGGAAGTAGAACTGTGGACGGTAGTTTGTGAAGAATGGAGTGTGACGTCCACCCTCTTCTTTTGATAATACATAGATTTCAGCTTTAAACTTTGTGTGTGGAGTGATTGTACCTGGTTTAGCAAGTACTTGTCCACGTTCGATATCTTCACGAGCTACACCACGTAGTAATGCGCCAATGTTATCTCCAGCTTGTGCGTAATCTAATAATTTACGGAACATTTCAACACCAGTTACAATTGTTTTTGTAGGGGCTTCGTTGATCCCAACAATTTCAACTTCTTCACCAACACGTACTTCACCACGTTCAACACGTCCTGTTGCAACAGTTCCACGTCCAGTGATTGAGAATACATCCTCAACTGGCATCATGAATGGTTTTTCAGTATCACGTTGTGGAGTAGGAATATACTCATCAACTGCAGCCATTAATTCTAGAACTTTTTCTTCGTATGAAGCTTCGCCTTCTAGAGCTTTAAGAGCTGAACCAGCGATAACTGGAGTATCATCACCTGGGAAATCGTATTCTGATAATAGATCACGAACTTCCATTTCGACTAATTCTAATAATTCTTCATCATCAACCATGTCTACTTTGTTTAAGAAGACAACGATGTATGGAACACCAACTTGACGAGAAAGTAAGATATGCTCACGAGTTTGTGGCATTGGACCATCTGCAGCAGATACTACTAAGATAGCACCATCCATTTGTGCAGCACCAGTGATCATATTTTTAACGTAATCCGCGTGACCTGGGCAATCTACGTGTGCGTAGTGACGAGTTTCTGTTTCATACTCGATGTGTGAAGTATTGATTGTAATACCACGTTCTTTTTCTTCTGGAGCGTTATCGATATCTGCATAGTTTTGCGCAGAACCGCCACCATGTTTAGATAATACAGTTGCGATTGCAGCTGTTAAAGTTGTTTTACCATGGTCAACGTGTCCGATAGTACCAATGTTAACGTGACTTTTTGAACGATCAAATGTTGCTTTTGCCATTTTATTATTTCCTCCTTATAATTACATCTTTTTTATTTTATTTAGAATTGGCTCGTTTAAATTAAACTTCTCCGCCATTTTTTTTAATAATTTCTTCTGAAATTGATTTTGGAACATCTTCATAATGATCAAATGTCATTGAGAATGTACCACGTCCTTGTGAAGCTGAACGCAATGTTGTTGCATAACCAAACATTTCTGATAAAGGAATCATACTTTGAACGATTTGAGCATTACCACGTGTTTCAGTTCCTTCAATTCGACCTCGACGAGCTGTAACATGTCCCATAACATCACCTAAATAATCTTCTGGTACTGTAATTTCAACCGCCATAATTGGTTCAAGAATAACAGGATTTGCTTTTTTAGCCGCATTTTTAAGTGCCATTGAAGCAGCTACCTTAAAGGCCATCTCATTTGAATCGACATCATGATACGATCCATCATACAGTTTCGCTTTAATATCCACTAATGGATAGCCAGCTAAAACGCCATTTTCTAATGCGCCTTCCAAACCGGCCTTAACAGCTGGGATATATTCACGAGGAACAACCCCACCAACAATCGCATTTTCAAATTCAAACCCTTTACCTTCTTCATTCGGTGTAAATTCAATCCATACGTGACCGTATTGACCTTTACCACCCGATTGTCGAACGAATTTACCTTCGGCTTCAGTCGAACCACGGAAGGTTTCACGATAAGATACTTGAGGAGCACCTACGCTAGCTTCTACATTAAACTCGCGACGCATACGATCAACAATAATATCTAAGTGTAACTCTCCCATCCCAGCGATAATTGTTTCGCCAGTTTCTTGGTCTGTTTCAGCCCGGAAAGTTGGATCTTCTTCAGCAAGCTTTTGTAAAGCAATACCCATTTTATCTTGATCAGCTTTTGATTTTGGCTCAATCGCTACTTGGATAACAGGTTCTGGGAAAATCATCGATTCTAAGATAACTTCTTGTTTTTCATCACATAATGTGTCACCAGTTGTTGTATCTTTAAGGCCAACTGCCGCTGCAATATCTCCTGAATAAACGACAGGAATTTCATTACGTGAATTCGCGTGCATTTGTAAAATACGACCGATTCGTTCACGTTTGCCTTTAGTCGCATTTTTTACATAAGAACCACCATTTAATGTTCCAGAATATACTCGGAAGAAAGTTAAACGTCCAACGAATGGATCTGTCATAACTTTAAATGCTAAGGCAGCAAAAGGGGCATCATCATCAGCTGGACGAGCAACAACTTCTTCAGTTCCAGGAACCGTTCCAGTAATTGCAGGTACATCCAATGGTGACGGCAAATAATCAATAACTGCATCAAGCATTAATTGAACCCCTTTATTTTTAAAGGCTGATCCACATAATACAGGATAAAATTCAGCTTTGACAGTCGCTTCACGGATAGCGTTAACGATTTCGTCATTAGTCAGCTCTTCGCCTTCTAAATATTTCATCATTAAGTCTTCGTCTGTTTCAGCAACGGCTTCGATTAATTTATCACGCCACTCATTAGCCAGTTCTTGATAGTCTGCAGGAATATCTTCCTCACGAATATTATTACCTAGATCATCTTCATAAATTTCAGCCTTCATTTTGATTAAATCAATAATTCCAGTAAAATTATCTTCAGCACCTATTGGCAATTGAATTGGATGTGCATTTGCCTGTAAACGATCATGGATTGTTCCAACAGAATATAAGAAATCAGCTCCTGTTTTATCCATTTTATTCACAAAAACAATACGAGGTACGCCATATGTTGTAGCTTGACGCCAAACGGTTTCTGTTTGTGGTTCTACACCTGATTGTGCATCAAGTAAAGCAACAGCTCCATCTAACACGCGCAGTGAACGTTCTACTTCAACAGTGAAATCAACGTGACCAGGAGTATCAATAATATTCACGCGGTAGCCATTCCATTCTGCTGTTGTTGCTGCAGATGTAATCGTAATTCCACGTTCTTGCTCTTGATCCATCCAGTCCATTTGTGCTCCACCATCATGCGTCTCACCAATTTTATGAATTTTACCTGTGTAATAAAGGACACGCTCTGTTGTTGTTGTTTTACCAGCATCAATATGCGCCATAATTCCAATATTACGTGTTTTTTCTAGAGAAAACTCTCTTTTTGACATTAGTTTCGTACACCTCTCTTTTGGTTAAAATTTAAGCTGTATTACCAACGATAATGAGCAAAAGCTTTATTGGCTTCTGCCATTTTATGAGTATCTTCACGTTTTTTAACAGCTGAACCAGTATTGTTAGCAGCATCCATGATTTCTTTTGCAAGACGTTGTTCCATAGTGTCTTCTCCACGTAAACGTGAATAGCTTACTAACCAACGTAAACCAAGCGCTGTACGACGATCGGCACGAACTTCAACTGGAACTTGATAGTTAGAACCCCCAACACGACGAGCTTTAACTTCTAGCACAGGCATGATATTTTTCATTGCTTGTTCAAATACTTCCATTGGATCATTGCCAGTTTCCTCTTTGATCATTTCAAATGAACTATAAAGAATTGTAGCTGCTTTTCCACGTTTTCCATCAACCATAATACGGTTAACTAAACGTGTTACTAATTTTGAATTATAAATTGGATCAGGTAAGACATCACGTTTTGTAATCGGACCTTTACGAGGCATCCAAATTCCTCCTTTCAAAGAGTATATTTTTTAAGTTTAACAATTTCATCTAAAATTTAAGCTTTTGGTCTTTTCGCACCATATTTTGAACGGCTTTGTTTACGATCTGTCACTCCAGCTGTATCTAAAGCACCACGAACAATATGATAACGAACTCCTGGTAAATCTTTTACACGTCCACCACGAATAAGAACGACACTATGTTCTTGTAAGTTGTGCCCAATTCCTGGGATATAAGCAGTCACTTCTAATAAGTTAGACAAACGCACACGAGCATACTTACGTAACGCTGAGTTAGGTTTTTTAGGCGTCATTGTTCCCACACGAGTACATACACCACGTTTTTGAGGTGATTTAGTGTCTGTTTGACGTTTCTTAAAACTGTTGTAGCCTTTGTTCAATGCTGGTGAATCTGACATTGATTTTGTTGACTTACGACGCTTACGAACTAATTGATTAATTGTAGGCATTTAATTTCCCCCTTCCTAAATTCTTTCATACTAGGTCCACACATCCGGGTGATTCTTTTTTTTGCAAAAAAAAACAACTAACTGTTTAAAGCAATAAAATCGTCCCTGTATGTACGCTGTTGGCTGATTAAATTTCCCAGCTACCTTTCCTTAAGACTGGTGTTAAAGGAATCTCTTTCAAAGCCACTACCAATACTATCAGCTTTAAATATTTTGTCAACCGTTATTATATAAAAAGTTATTTTTTCTTGAAATAGATAACACAAAAAAATATAAAAAGTTATTTTTTTATTTGAAATTTCATTGCCATCTCAATGTTATCCTTTGTTTTTGGTATTCATTTTAGATAACATTGCTATTTTTTTTATTTTTTAACAATTTTTTTAAAAGTGCTTTTTTTAAATTCATTTCCTCTATCTTTATTCAATAAAAGAACCCTCAAATAAATAGTTGTTATTAAAAAAACTGTTAAGCACGAATTGCATTTCGTACTTAACAGTTTTTAATTTTAGATTTCTTTGATACTATTCTTAAAAACTCCTGCCAGCTCCGCCTCCGCCGCTAGAACCGCCACCGCCAAAGGAGCCTCCACCACCAAAGCCGCCAGAACCTCCTGAACCACTGCCACCTCTGAAAATTCCGCTAGATAAGCCAAATAATAGTGGTGAAATGTTTCCTCTACGTCTACGTCCACCTGGGCCATTAGAACCGCCTCCACCAAAAAATATACTGACTACAACAATGATTCCAATCAAAATAAAAACACTTAGTATTCCAGAATCATCGCTATCTGAATATTTCTCAGCATCAACTTCGTATCCAGAGAAAATTTCCTCATTCTTAAAATCGTATTCACCATTTATTTTAACTGCTACTTCTGTAAAGATACTCTTTAAAGCTTCGTCAAATTTATCGGCTTTTAACAAGTCTATATTCCGATCCAAAATTGCACCTGTACCACTATCTGTTAATGCTCCTTCAAGACCATATCCAACTTCAATCCAAATTTGGCGCTCTTCAAGTGAAAATAAAATTAGCACTCCGTTATCCAATTTTTTATTGCCAATTTGCCATTTTTCAAATAATTGATTGGCATAGTCCTCCCGCGTTAACCCCTGCATATTTTTTACAGCTGCAACAGCAATTTGAGGTTTCTCTGTGGTTTGTTGATAGTTATTATTCACTGATTGAATAAATTGCTCAGTAGTTGAGGATAGAATTTTTGCGTCGTCCACATAATAATTAGAGGTCGCCGCTGGAAAAGTAGGCGCTGCTTTTATTGTTTGTGGAAAAAAGAACAGGGCCATTAAACTAACGACAATTACGCTCAGATACAAAGACAATTGTTTATTTTTAATTTGCATTTTCTTCAGCTCCTAGGCTCTTTTCACTCATAAATTCTTTTTAATCAAAATTAACTGATGGAGCTTTATCGGCTCCATCTACTGCAGTAAAGAATGCTCGAGGTTCAAAGCCAGTCATGTTCGCAATAATTGAGCCTGGGAATCTTTTGACTTTATTATTATACGTTTGAACAGCTTTATTATAGCGATCACGCTCAACAGAAATTCTATTTTCAGTTCCTGCTAATTCATCCATTAATCCCTGTACATTTTGATTTGATTTTAAATCAGGGTAATTTTCAACAACAACTAATAATCTTGAAACAGCTGATTCTAGTTCATTATTGGCTTTAACCTTATCATCTACTGTCTTTGCTCCACTTAACTTAGAACGCGCATCAGCAATTGCACCAAAAACTTCCTTCTCTTGTGTCATACTTCCTTTAACAGAATTGACCAAATTGGGAATTAAATCATATCTTCTTTGTAATTTTGATTCGACATTTGCCCACTGAGAATCGACAGCACTCTCGGCATTTACCAATGAATTGTATGAGGTAATAAATGGAATAGCTAGTAGAGCTAAAACCACCACCACTCCAATAACAGCTTTCATCCAATTTTTCATTTTCATTCCTACTTTCTATAATTATTTAAATTAAAAATGTAACTTAATTATACAATATGCACAATCTGAAAGAATCCATCTAAAGGTGTATCTTTATTTTGTATCTAGATTATTCCTTTTGACAATCACTAACGCTACTAATAGAACGACAATTCCAGCTGATAAAATTAATGTGTCAATTGGTTGGCCATGATTAGTAATAATGATTCTAATTACCGCTGTAATGCCAATATAAATGAAATAATCCAAAGGAAAATGATAGTTGGATTCAAAATATTTCACAACGAGGGAAATAAACTCGAAGTACAAGAAGAAAACTAATATTTCTTGAATCAATTCATAATAGTCATGAAATCCATTTTGGGTAATCATTAAGAAAATATAGACAATCTCTTTGGCTAAACAATAGGCTAAAACTAAACCTAAAATAGATAACGCAACATTTAGTAACAATCTTAAGAATTTAGCTATTTTTAAGGTATATTTATTCTCATTAAATTCCATCTTGCTCACTCATTTCTTTTTGGGTATAGTTTATCATAACTTTTTTTTAGGAAAATAAAAAGAAATAATGTTTAATTTTCTCATTTTATTTAAATTTCTTACTAAATGTAAAGTATTTCTTTATTCCGATAAAAACCACACTATTTTAATTAAAACTTGGTATAATAGTTTTTAAAGAACTTATTTGCATGGTTTTTACTAGGATTATCTGAATTTTCAACCTATACTTACTTAGTGTGGCTATTTTAGTATTCTGTTTTTTCAAAAAAACTGAAAATTCGAATCTGATTGAACCTACTATTCTATAATTGGAGGAACTAAAATGAAAAAAATATTAATTGTTGAAGATGATAATGACATTAACAAACTTTTATCTGAATTTTTATCTGCTGAAGGATATGAGACACAATCAGCTTTTTCAGGCACAGAAGTTCAATTTTATACAAAACAAACTCAATTTGATTTAATCCTTTTAGATTTGATGCTACCTGGAATCAATGGTGAAGAGATTATTCAAGAAATTCGTCAAACAAACCAAACTCCCATCATCGTGATTTCAGCTAAATCTGATAAGCAATCTAAAATAGATGTTCTAAAATCAGGTGCAGATGACTTTGTTTCAAAACCTTTTGATTTAGATATTCTTTCTGCAAGAATTGAAACCAATTTGCGCAGAAGCAACACTCTTCCTATTGATACAAAAAACATGGAGTTAACGCATAAAGGGATTCTTCTACAACCAGATAGTCGCAAAGTATATTTAAATGAACAGTTATTGAAACTAACAAACTTTGAATTTGATATTTTAGCTCTTTTAATGTCTAATCCGAAAAAAGTATTTACTAAAAGTAATATTTTTGAAAGTGTTTGGCAGGAAGAATCTTTGGTTGGCGATGATGGGACTGTCAGTGTTCATATTAGTCATTTACGGACTAAATTTGCAAAAGTAAGCCCTGATATTGTTTATATTGACACTGTTTGGGGTATTGGCTTTAAAATGAATGATGATTAGTTTCTTGACTAACAAAGCTTATTAGTTTCTTACAGTTTATCTTTTAAACTTAAACTGTTGTTGCTTCAATTTTATTAGGCTAGTTCTTTTGAGCCAGTCCTTCGAGAAAAAGATGACATTTCGAGGTGGCAAAAAATGCCACCTCAAATTTCCCTATTTTCTTGCCAGGCCTAACCGGCTCAACAAACTTTTTATGCAAAGGAGAACTTTTATGCTGGAACCTGTCTTAGTGACTTATAATTTAAGTAAATATTTTAAAAAAGAAGCCGTTGTAAAACAGGTTTCTTTACGAATCAATAAAGGCGATATCTACGGATTTGTTGGGAAAAATGGGGCTGGTAAAACAACTACACTTGAGATGCTTTCTGCCCTTATTGAACCCGATTCTGGAGAAATAGAACTTTTTGGCGTACACGAAAAAGTCAAAAAAAGACGAGAAATGAAACGTATGGCCGTTCTTGTTGGTGAACCAGCCTATTTCCCTAAGCTAACTGCAAAAGAAAATTTGACTTATTTTTGTTCACAACACGGAATCGTAGAAACAGAATTGATTGATAAAACATTATTAAAAATGGGATTAGATCCTTGTGATAAGAAAAAAGCTCGCTCTTTTTCTTTAGGTATGAAACAACGCTTAGGGCTTGCCTATGTATTTATACATCCAGCCGATTTGATTATCTTAGATGAACCAACAAATGGACTGGATGCTTCTTCCATTACAACTTTAAGAAACTTAATCTTGGAATTAAATCAAAAATATCAAGTAACTTTTCTAATTGCGAGTCATTTGCTATCAGAATTAGAAACGATTGCGACTAAATATGGTTTTATTCATAATGGCGCCTTGATTGAAGAATTAGATCAACAAACTTTAGCTGAAAAGCTTAGCCCAAAAATTAAAATTATTCCATCTGATATTGAGAAAACCATCGTCTTGTTAGAAACGATGGTTGATTCAGATGATTTTGAAGTTTTGCCGCATAATGTCATTGTTGTTCGCTCAGATAAAATATCTGTTGAAGAATTGAGCTTATTCTTTTTTAATGAACAACTTTATATTAAAGAAATTTATGAAATCAAACCAACATTGGAACAATATTTCACGCACTTATTAAAAGAACAACAACGAAAGGATGGCCTGTGATGTGGCTATTAATTAAAGCTGATTTTTATCGGTACACTAGAGGCAAAAAATGGATTGGACTTTTTGCTACACTCTTGGTTATTTCAATAACAAGTATTGCAACTTATTATTATATTCCTCTACTGCTAGATTCGATTGCCGTTAGTAATACAGAAGAGCCACTTGACATAGAAACTATCCAGGAAGGTGAAACGATTAGGCGCGAAGTGCAAGAAGCTAATGCTCCAACTTTTCTTAAAGTGACTGGTGGGAATACTTTTTGGGTAGTCCTTTTAGTTATTTTTGTTAGTATTAACTTTTTGGTGGAAGATTTCAACTCTCGTATTCACAAAAATAATCTCTCCTTTGGCATCTCCAGGAAACAAATCTATTTAGGAAAATATTTTTTCGGTTTATTAGCCATAACTATTATCACTAGCTTCTATCACTTTTCTTCTTTAATTATTAACTGCTTATTATTTAATATTACGGATTCTTTTTTTGATTACTTTTCACGAACTGTACAAGTTGTTTTGATGCAACTACCTTTATTTTTTGCTATTTATGCCGTTTGCTTTGGTTTTGTATATCTACTTAAAAGCAAACTTAAAATCTATGGAATTATTTTTGGTGGTTCACTTATTTTGATTCCAATTCAAATGAAGCTAGCAAAATTTTTCCCAGATGCGGTTCCAATGATTGATCGCTTCAAAATTCTTTCTAGTATTGGAAAAATAGGTAGTTGGGAAAATCATTCTCTCGACCGATATGCTTTAAATTTAATTATTTTTTCTTTGTATAGTCTGGTCTTCTTAACATTAGGTTGGATAGGATTTAAAAATTACAATCTAGAAAAATAATTTTTAATTATTAAATAAAATGAATTGAAAGGACTTATTATGACATATTTGTTTATTTTTGTTTTAGGTATTTTAGTTGGATCTGTATCTTTTCGTTTTTTTATTAATCAGCAGCTTAAAACAATGACTACGAATTTAAAAACAATTACTAAACGTTCGACAAATGAACGACTTCGAATTAGCTCCGGTCAAAAAGAAATCAAAAAGTTAGTAAAACAAATTAATCTTCAATTAGAAAAAGAGCAACAAACTCGTCTCTTAATCGATGAAGAATTTCTTTTGTTACGACAAGCAATGACTAATATGTCTCACGATTTACGAACTCCCTTAACCTCGATTTTAGGGTATTTAAAATTAGCAGAAAAAGACACTATTACTCCAGCAGAAAATAAACGCTACTTAGCGGTAGTAAAAAGTAAAACAATCAATTTAAATTATCTTATTGAGCAATTTTTTGAACTATCACGCATCGAATCTAAAATTCTAGTCGTTGTTAAGGAACCTGTTGATTTAACAAGTATTATCCAAGAGATTTTAGCTAGCTACTATGAAGATTTCATTCAAAAACAAACGATTCCAACAATTACGATTCCAGAGCATCCTGTTTGGGGTATGGGGGATAAAGAAGCCTTACGTCGCGTTTTTAATAATCTTTTACAAAATATGTTAAAACATAATGCTTCTAGCGTCTGCCTTTCATTAGAAGAACAACCTGAAAAACAAACTGTCTTATTAACATTCAAAAATCATGCACCTAATTTATCTCCAGAAGATGTGAAACAAATTTTCAATCGCTTTTATACAGCCGACCGCATGCGTAGTGGTCAAAATACCGGTTTAGGATTAACAATCGTGAAAGAACTTGTCATACAAATGGGTGGCGAAATCGATGCTCGTTTGCAAAATCAGCAATTAGCTATCTCAATTAAGCTTGCAATGAAAGAGTAGATTTTGGCTAATTAAAAAGCAGTGTACATCCTTAATTAAAAGGATATACACTGCTTTTTTCTAAAAGGCTCCGCCGCCTGATCCGCCACCAAAACCTCCTGATGAACCACCACTAAAGCCTCCGCCAGTACCGCTAGCGCTACTTGCATTTGAGACTGCATTGCCCATTGCATTATTAAAGCTAGTTTCAAAACCAGAATTAACACTTGATCCAAAATTAGAATGGAACATTGCTCCGTAAAGATAATAATGGCCAATCGTCATTGAGTCTAATGCTTCAGCAGGAAATTGAAGTGCCAAAGCTTTGATTACTTCTGTCGAAACACCTAATGAGATAGCATAAACCAAAAAGTGATCCCAAATAATTAATGAACCAACATCAGCCATTTTTAGATTGCTAACATCGCGTAACATATCAGAGAAGGCTTGCCATTGACGAACGGCTGTTTCTCCTTCTAGTGTGCGGACAGGGAAAAAACCAATCCATTGTACTGCATTTATAACTGAAACTACAAAAAGCAGAATCATTATAAGTGGATAAAAAGCATTTAGCGTACCCATCAGAATTAAGGTCACAATTAATAAAATAAATAAGAAAATACTATAAACACTAATAAAAGTCAGTGCTTTTGTATTAGTCTTTGAAATATACCCTTTCTCATCTGCAGCTAATTTGACTTTATCTTGCCATTTTTTATATGAATCAGTAAATTTTTTCGCCTTCTTTTGTTCTTTCTTTCCATAGTCTTCAATCATTTTCAAAGTGACTGCTTCGCCATTTCCAACTTGGTCAAACAACCATTTCATTAAATATTTCTCATGACTCAGTAAAGTTAACTCTGGTGGATTAGACACTTTTTTTAACAAAAATGTTGTTTTTCCTTTTTTCGACTTACCAATCTCAATCTCATCAATCGTAACTTGTTTTTTTCGAACTAAATCCATTAAAGTCGCTGTAATCTCAGTAGTCCTTGGCGCTTTATTCTTCGTAGCACTGTACATAACTGCCGGCGTCATATCTTCTGGCAATTCATATAAATGTTCTGGAACAAAAAGGTCTTTGAATTTATTTTTTTGAGCTATTTTTCTACCCCAAATAGAGCCAACAACTGCCACCACAACTGAAATCACAGCTATAATAATAAAAATCCACATAATTGTTTGTCTTTTTCTATTAGCTGCCTCAGCCATTTCTTTTTCTTCAGCCATAATTTTAGCTAAGCGCTTTTCATTTTTAACATTTGGATTATCTGGAGTCACAGCCGTTGGAAAAATGACTCGAGCTTCAACAAAGGTATTGCTTGGATTATTTGGAACCTCAAGTTGAACTTTTTTATCCTTTATCACAGCAATTTTCCCACTTAAATCGCCATGAGCCCATGCTCGTAAAGTGCCTTTTTCAGCTGCTTGGGGTAAATTGATATGAATGATAATATTATCAATTGGATCTTCCCAACCCGCACCAATTAATCGTCCATTAAACTCTGCTGTATCCGTATAATTAGTTACTACTTCTGGAATTTTGTATCGATAAACGACTGTTTTTTGTTCATCATTCGCTTTTTGAAAAACTTTAAATTTCAAAAAGTTATTCTCTTCTGTTAGCTGATATGTCCCAACTTTTTCTGAATCATTTTGAGTAAAAGGAGCTGATTCTTGCCCATCTTTCCCTTTAACAGTTACTTCAATGTTTGTTACATCTTTAATACCTGTTCGATCTAGATTATAAAATACTCCATTAAACGACCCATCAAAATCATAGGTTATTTCTTCTTTGAATTCTCCACTACCGTCTTTTTGTAAATCAACATTGACATCGTAACTCGTTATTTCATAACTACCATCAGCTAGTGCCAACATGTCAAATGAACCTAAAGCCAACAACAATACAACTAATCCAACCAACTTTTTCTTCATTTCTCATCCCACCTTAACATAATATATATAATTATATTATGCCACATTTAGTTCTATTAAACCAATGAATTCGTTTTAATCAAGCAAGAAAACACCTGATTAAGTCTTCAATCACTTAATCAGGTGTTCAATAATAATCTTATTCAAATCCAACTTGATTTAAAATATCTTCAATCAAATTAGGATTAAATTTCTGTTCTCTAAACATTTTTATTTCATAGCCGTATGGTGCCTTTTTATCTTTCTTGTCTTCCCCAACATAAGGCGTTTCTAATATCTTAGCTAGATCTGATAATTTCGGATGATGAACAACTTTATTTAAGGCTTCAAACCCAATTGTTCCAAATCCAATATTTGCATGGCGATCTTTGTGGCTACCTTGTGGATTTTTAGAATCATTAACATGGATAACTTTCAAACGGTCTAATCCAATAATTCGGTCAAACTCTTCCAATACACCATCAAAATCTTCTCGGACATTGTAGCCTGCATCATTGATATGACAAGTATCCAATGTTACAGATAATTTCTCATTTAGTGTTACTCCTTCAATGATTTTAGCTAATTCTTCAAAAGTACGGCCAATCTCAGTACCTTTTCCAGCCATTGTTTCAAGAGCAATTTGAGCCGTTTGATCTTTCGTTAGAACTTCATTTAATCCTTTAACAATTTGAGCAATTGCAGCATCTGCTCCTGCTCCAACATGAGCACCTGGATGCATAGTTATCTGTTTAGCTCCCAAAGCCTCAGAACGAACAATTTCTTCTCGTAAAAATTGAGTAGCAAAACCAAAATTTTCTGGTTTAATTGTATTACCTAAATTGATAATATAAGGGGCATGAACAACAATATTTGATAGTTTGTGTTCTTTCATAAACGCTTCGCCAGCTGGAATATTCATCTCTTCAATTGCTTTTCGACGTGTATTTTGAGGAGCACCTGTATAAATCATAAATGTATCAGCATTGTAGCTCGCTGCTTCTTCAGCCGCACCAAGCAACATTTTTTTTCCACTCATCGAAACATGACTTCCTATTAAAACCATTATTTATCTCCTCTTTCTCTCTTTAGCAGTATCTCCTCTATTGTATGTGAAATTGTCTAAAAGTACAAATAATTTATTGCAAAATGATAAATTAACGTTACAATAAAGAGTAGAATATAATGAAGTGAGGAATGAACTATGAATCCAGTTATTGAAACAATTATCAAACATAAAAGTATTCGAAAATTTAAAGAAACTCCTTTAAGTAAGGAGCAAGTTGAACTTCTAGTAACAGCAGCTCAACATACATCAACTAGTAGTTTTATGCAATCTTATTCTATTATTGGTGTCACAGATCCTATAAAAAAACAACAACTAGCCGAAGTTGGCAATCAACCTTACATTGCTGAAGCAGGTCATCTTTTCGTTTTTGTTGCTGATTTAAACCGCAATAAACAAATTGCTGAAAAAAATGAAAAAGATACGACTGTTTTAGAGTCCACTGATCGTTTCTTAGTAGGTTTTACAGATGCTAGTTTAGCTGCTCAAACAACTTTATTAGCTGCAGAAAGTCTCGGACTTGGGGGTGTATTCTTAGGAAGCCTTTTGAACAATGCAGAAAAAGTTATTGAAATTTTAGAATTACCTACTCAAACGTTCCCTGTCGTTGGTTTAGCTGTTGGCTATCCTGACCAAGAACCACAATTAAAACCACGTTTGCCAATGGCTCATATTTATCATGAAAATACTTACAAGGTTCAAAGTGAACCTCAGGAAGCTTTAGCAGACTACGATTCAGTTGTAACAGAGTACTATGATTTAAGAAATGCAAATACTCGCATTGATAGTTTTACAAATCAAGCGACTAAAAGTATGGATTTAAAACACCCTGGACGGATGAAATTATTAGAAATGATTCATGCACAAAACTTGCTAAAGTATTAGCTATACGAAAAAAGGTCCTTCTGCACTTAGAAGGACCTTTTTAAGTTAAACAGGATCTAGTTGGCTGGCTTTCAATAAATTCTCAGACACAACTGAGGTATCGGAAAGCAAATCCCCGACATGTTGTTTTTGAGGTGTAAAGAGCAATACTAAATATAGCGCTCTTAGAACACTTAGATTTAAAAAATAGCGACAGAATCCTTCACGAACAAGAACTGTGCTCCAACTTAAATTTTGCTCTTTAAAACAGACTACTCGCAATCCAAAAATCATTTTCCCAACAGTTTGTCCATTGGTAAATTTTGTCATTAGAATAAAATAAAGTAAATAAACAGCCAAATGAGCTAATGTATAGTAGCTAAAACTTGCAGTATCCTTCGGCAAATTGAATGCTGTAAACATATTATTAACGGCGATTCGACCAATACTTTGAATAACGATTAAATCAACAAGGTAGGCAAACAATCTCAACCATAAACCTCCATAAAAATAATCAGGATAGCGATGGAACGGGCGATTTTCTAAATCTTCTTTCACTTGCTTCTCTTGCCAATATTGCCTTCTTATTTCTCTCGTGCTGAGGGTATTTTCAAGAGGGGACTCTTTTTCCTCTGCACTTGGCGAACTTAATTTTTCTTGACTAGTAGGTATGTTACTTGATAATTTTATGCCCTGTGTTTCAAAAGAAGGCTCTTTACTACTTAATTCTTCTTTCACCATCTCTGCTTGAAATTCCTCTTTACTAAATTGTCTAGTTGAAGATTTTTTTTCTTCTTCGGAGTCAATTTTTTTATTTAAAAATTCTCTATCCATCTCATTCACCTCCGTACAAATACATCATTTTAGGTGATTCTACGGTTCCGAATTTTTCAATTAAGCGATTCAGCTCTGAAACAGTGTTTTTTTCTGGTGCAAGTGCACTACTGGCTTTAGAGAATAGTAGACTACTCAAGGGAAAACTAGCTGCTTGATATTCAAAAACTTGTGCATTTTTTAAATTAAAATCCTTTTTCAATGCGTTAATCGCATCTTCTTTATAGCCAATTTCATCAACTAAACCCACACTTTTAGCTTGAGCACCATCGTAAATACGCCCATCTGCCAATTCTCGAACACGAGCCTCATCCATTTCTCGTCCTTCTACAATAACATTTACAAAACGAGCATAGGAATCATCAATCATGGTTTGTAAAATGGCTTTATCGCCATCTGTTACTGGTCTTGATTGTGACATAATATCTTTATATTCGCCACTTTTGATTGTGGTATCACTAATACCTAATTTGTCATAAAGCCCGCTATAATTTAAGCCAGACATAATTACACCAATTGAGCCAGTCATGGTTTCTTCGGTTGCAAAAATTTTATCTGCGTTGGCGGAGATATAGTAGCCACCACTAGCAGCCATATTTTGCATCGAAACATACAAAGGCTTCTTCGTTTTATTTTTAATTTCAACTAGTTTATCTTTTATTTGAGCACTTTCAAAGGTACCACCACCTGGTGAATTCACCACTAAAACGATTCCTTTTACTGCTTTATCTTCTTCAATCCATTGTAATTGCTGCATAAAAGCAGCATGATCGTAACCCGCACTACCAAAAAGTCCTGAAGTGCCTCCGGATACAATCGTTCCATCAACAGTTAAAACAGCAATTTGTTTATCGGTCGAACCGTCTTCAATAATCGTTTTAGAAACTTGATCTTCGCCAAATAAGGACTGGTAGGTTCCTGTTAAAGAATCCGTTTGATCTTTTTCTTTTTTTACAACGCCCATCATATAAGTCGAAGCAAAGGATAACAGAAACAACCCTACAGCGATTCCAATTGCTGTCCATCTCTTTTTATTCATTTTGTATCTCCTCCTCTTGTTCCATTTTTATTCATTCAACCCATCTCTATTTTGGCAAAAAACAACTGATATTGCAAGCTGTATCCAATTAATGCTTTATTTTTTTAGTAATCTATTTGGGACATAAAAAATAAATAATAAAGAGCAGTTAAATCAAGAGTTTGAAATCCTGATTTAACTGCTCAATCTACCCTGCTTTTACCTAATTTATTCTGTTTCTTCTTCTGCTTCAATACGAGTTGTCTTAATTGATAACTCATCCAGTTGGGCTGGGCTAACAATACTTGGTGCAGCAGTCAGCGGATCAACTGCTTTTCCATTTTTAGGAAAAGCAATGACTTCACGAATATTTTCTTTTCCTGCTAAAAGCATTGCTAGACGATCTAAACCTAATGCGATTCCGCCATGTGGTGGAAATCCATAATCTAAAGCTTCTAGCAAGAAACCAAATTGTTCCTCTGCAGCTTTTTTAGTAAAACCTAATGCTGTGAACATTTTTTCTTGAATATCACGAGAATGGATACGTAATGATCCACCACCTAATTCATACCCATTTAAAACAATATCATAGGCTTCTGCATAAACTTTACTTGGATCTGTTGTCAACAACTCAATATCTGACTCTTTCGGCATAGTAAATGGATGGTGAGCTGAAGTATAACGATTATTTTCTTCATCAAATTCAAGCAATGGCCAGTTTACAACCCATAGGAAAGCAAATTGTGATTCATCAATTAAATCCAACTCTTTACCTAATTTCAAACGAAGCGCTCCTAAAGTATCTGCAACGACAGATTTCTTATCAGCGACAAATAATAATAAATCACCTGCTTCTGCATCCATTGCCTGAATAATTGTCTCGCTATCTTCTGTAAAGAAACGCGCAATTGGTCCAGTAAGTCCTGTTTCTTCTACTTTTAACCACGCCAAACCTTTAGCGCCATAAACACTTGCAAATGTACCTAATTCATCGATTTCTTTACGAGTGAATTTTGTTGCAGCACCTTTAACGTTAATTCCTTTAACTTCTCCACCGGTAGCAATTGCTCCACTAAATACTTTGAAACTTGAGTCTTTCATTGCTTCACTAAGTTGAACAAGTTCTAAACCAAAACGAACATCTGGCTTGTCGCTACCATAACGACTAATCGCTTCATCATAGTCCATACGAGGTAATGGCAAATCTATCTTAACGCCTTTAACATCTTCCATCACTTTTTTCAGTAAACCTTCTGTTAAATCTTGAATTTCTTCCGCTTCTAAAAAGCTCGTTTCGATATCAATTTGAGTAAACTCAGGTTGACGATCACCACGTAAATCTTCATCACGGAAACAACGAACGATTTGGTAATAACGATCGAATCCAGCACCCATCAGTAATTGTTTAAATAACTGTGGCGATTGTGGCAAAGCATAAAAATGACCTGGATGAACACGAGATGGGACTAGATAATCTCTAGCTCCTTCAGGTGTTGATTTTGTCATATAAGGTGTTTCAATATCAATAAAACCATCATGGTCTAAATAATCACGAATTGATTTTGTAATTCCGTGACGCATAATAATGCTTTTAGCCATTTCAGGACGACGTAAATCTAAATAGCGATATTCCAAACGTTTTTCATCTGAAACACTAACGCCATCTTCAATATAAAATGGGGTTGTCTTGGCTTTATTTAGAACGGTTAATTTTGTTGCTTCAAGTTCGACTGCTCCTGTAGCAAGATTTGGATTGATTGCATCCGCCTCGCGTTTAACAACTTTACCAGTTACTTCAATTACGTATTCACTTCTAACTTTTTCAGCAATTTCTAGTGCCTCTTTTGAAAAAGTTGGATTAAACACAATTTGCACGAGTCCTTCACGATCACGTAGATCAATAAAAATTAGATCTCCATGATTTCTTCTCTTTTGTACCCATCCTTTTAAAGTAATTTCTTGTCCAACTAATTCTTCTGATACTTGCCCTGCATATATAGTCCGTTTTGCCATCTATTTCTTCACTCCTAGTCTAATTAATTCTTAGTCTTCCTTGTTGAAAAAGTCATTAAATGCTGTCATATCTGTTGTTTGCAAATTAAAGACTTTATCAAAATTTTGATAGATTTCTTTCATTGAAACCGTTTCTTGTTTACCAGTTTTCATTACTTTAAAGTTAACTACTTGGTTTTCTAATTCTGATTCACCAACTGTTAGTACAACTTTAGCATTTAATTTAGCTGCTGTTTTGAACTGCGCTTTTGCTTTACGATTTAGATAATCTCGTTCAGCAGAAAAACCGAATTCTCGAATGTTTTGAACTAGTTTCAATGTTTCAATATTGGTTTCATCTCCTAAACCAACAACATAGACATCTAATTCATTCAATTCAGGAATTTCAACGTTTTCAGAGTCAAGTGCAATCATTAATCTTTCTAATCCCATTCCGAAACCAAAACCAGGTGTTTCTGGTCCACCGATTTCTTCCACCAATCCATTGTAACGACCACCTGCACATAGGGTTGTTAATGAACCAAAACCATCTGCATCACTCATTATTTCAAAAATAGTGTGATTATAGTAATCTAGTCCGCGGACCATTTTATGATCTATTTCAAATGGAATCTCTAACGCTTCTAACATTGTTTTCACTGTTTCAAAGTGTTTACTAGACTCTTCATTTAAGAAATCTAAAATAGAAGGCGCATTTTTTACAATTTCATTATCTTTTTTATCTTTGCTGTCTAAAACACGTAATGGATTTTTGTGTAAACGAACTTGCGAATCATGACTTAGTTCATCAAAATGTGGTTCAAGGTACGCAATTAAAGCGGCACGATAGGCATCACGGCTCGTTTTATCACCTAACGAATTAATCACTAATTTAAATTCTTTTAAACCAAATTGGTGAAAAAGATCCATTGCTAAAGCCATTGTTTCAACATCCGTCGCTGGATTATTGCTACCAAAAACTTCAACACCTAACTGGTGGAATTGACGTTGTCTTCCACCTTGTGGGCGTTCATAACGAAACATAGGTCCCATATAATAGACTTTATAAGGGTTGCTATGCTCAGGTCCAAATAATTTATTTTCAACATATGCACGCACAATTGCGGCTGTTCCTTCTGGTCTTAAAGCTAATCGACGATCACCTTTATCCATAAAGTCATACATTTCTTTTGAAACAATATCACTTGTTTCTCCTACTCCTCTAGAAAACAACTCATAACTTTCGAAAATTGGGGTTCTCATTTCATGGAATTGATAATCCCCCATCACCATTCTTGAAATTTCTTCCACATACTGCCATTTTTTTGAAACACCTGGAAGAATATCCACGGTTCCTTTTGGTTTTTGAAATGCCATTTTCAGACACGCTCCTTTTCAATCTATTTTTGTTCATTACTCTTGCTTTTCAATGGTCAACTTTCTTTTTAAAAATAAAAAAACTCGTCCCTATTCTTTGTAAGAATAAGGACGAGTGCATATGAATAGACCGTGGTACCACCTTTTTTTGAAAGCTTCATGCTTTCCTCAACGATTAACGCTCGTAACGTAGCAACTTTGTATTGCTAGTCCTCCAGAGTGTCTTTCAATAATACAAATGGGAATTAGTTTCAGCCACGCTAATTCTCTCTATCTACACATTATCCATTATTTACTCGCTCTTTCATCGGATATTTCTATTAGATTAAGTACTAGATTACAAGAAATAACGCCTAAAGTCAAGATATTAAATGAGAAAAATCAAATAAATGACCGGTTGTTTTAGATTGTTCATAATAATAAAAGATACTATAATTATTTTCCACCTTTTTAATCTGCGATTTAGATTGAAATATAGTAGTGCTTTTATCTTTAAATCCATTTGATAAAATAACTTTTATATTTTTTGTTAAAAGGCTTCTTTACATCCTATATTCATAGAAAATCGATAAAATAATGTGAAAAATTTAAATTTTTAGTGGTTTTTATGATTCTATAATTGCTAAATAGAACAATTTATTGCTATAATCAACTATGAAACCAATTTTTATACAAACTCGGTTTATTTGGCTAATAGAAAGTAGTGAACTCGGTGATGAAATCAAAAAACATACCTCAACAACATAAAAAATATTTTTTACTTTTCTTTATCGTCTTACTCAGTTTAACCATCTTTGCAACAGTTGCTTTGGCTAATTTTAGTACGATCAAGGTTGATGCTGCTGTAGTGAATGTTCGAACTGGACCTGGACTGTCTTACGATGTTATGAGTCAAGTTGGTGCAGGAGACACAGTCAATGTTCTAGAAGAAAAAAATGAATGGTATAAAGTTCGCTTAAGTAATGATCGGATTGGTTGGGTTGCCAGTTGGTTAGTAAATAATACCGAAATTAGTGCAGCAACAAATACCGTCGGAACAATTACAGGTGAGAAAATTAATGTTCGTAGTGAAAGTAATGAACAAGCTGAAATCATTGGTTCTGTCGTTAAAGGGACAGAATTAACAGTACTTTTCCAAGAAAATGGTTGGACTCAAGTTCAATACAATCAACAAGTTGCTTGGGTTAATTCTAATTTTATTGAAGTGAAAGCTGCTGCTGTTCAAGAGGCGCCTCAAACCGTGGCTACAAAAGACAATTCAAACGCTGATGTTCAAACAATTAGCATTCGAACAGAAGGTACGCGCATTCGAACTAGCCCTTCTACGGATAGTAAAGTGGTGCTGACAGCTTCTCAAGGCCAAAGTTTTAGTTACATTGGCACAGAAGGCGATTGGTATCATGTTAAAGCGAGTGATGGAACAGAAGGATATGTAGCAAACTGGTTAGTTGATTTATCAGCAACTGCAGAAGCCGCTCCTACTGCACAAATCTCTTCCCTTTCGGAAGCAACGATTGTCATTGATCCAGGTCATGGAGGCAGTGATCCAGGAGCTGAAGGGTCAAATTACTACGAAAGTGAAATCACATTAAGTACAGCTGAAATTTTAGCAGATCGTCTAAGACAATCTGGAGCCAATGTTATTTTAACTCGAACAACTGACACAGATGTTGGACTTCGCGATCGAGCTTATATCAGTAATCAAGCAAAAGCAGATGTTTTCATCAGTATTCATTATGATTCAACTCCGAATCCAAATGAAGGTAGTGGAACCACAACTTATTACTACAGTGATAGCAATAAAGCCTTAGCTAAAGCCGTTAATAATGGGCTTAGCAAAGGACCTTTACCAAATAATGGGTACCGCTTCGGTGATCATCAAGTCACTCGTGAAAATGCTCAACCTGCTCTATTGTTAGAAATGGGCTATGTTAACAACGATACGGATAGTGCGTTAATTACAACAAAATCCTATCAACAAACAATGTCAAACCACATTGTCGATGCCTTGACAAATTACTTTAATAAATAAAAATTCCCAGTTTAAAACAGTTCGAACTGTTTTAAACTGGGGGTTTTTTTATTTATTTTGACTATCCAAAATGATGGTAACTGGACCATCATTTACTAAAGAAACGGCCATATCTGCACCAAACTCACCGGTTTCTACAATTAAACCACTTTTCCGTAACTTGTTGTTTAAGGAATCGTATAAAGCTGTCGCTTGTTCTGCTCCCGCCGCTTTTATAAAGCTTGGTCGGTTTCCTTTTTTAGTATCTGCATATAAGGTAAACTGAGAAATAGAGAGAATTTTCCCACCGATTTGTTCAATGGAAAGATTCATTTTTCCTGCATCGTCTTCAAAGACACGCATTTTGCTAATTTTCCCGACTAAATAATCAACATCAACTTCAGAATCTGTTTCTGTTACACCAACCAATAATACAAAACCCTTGTCAATTTCACCGACTATTTTCTCGTTAATTTTTACGGATGCTGCTAAACTCCTTTGAACAACTACTTTCAAATTTATCCATTCCTTTCTCTTCCCAGAAAAAAACAGACGATGACTAGCATCATCTGTTTTTTATTAAGATGTTATTCTGCGTACGCTATAAACATCTGGAATTGTTTTAATTTTATCAACAATTTTTTCTAACTGATTCAGATTTTGAATCCCGACAGTTAAAGTAATTGTTGCCATTTTATTGTTATCTACTTTGCCATTTACACTAGTTAAATTACGGGTCATGCTGTTCACTACTTGTAAAACTTCATTTAAAAGACCCGTGCGATTATACCCTTCAACTTGAAGTTCAGCGTCATAATCTTGCCCTTTTGATGCCGCATCTTCCCACTCAACTTCAATTAAACGATTTTCTGTATCATCTGCGCCTTTAATATTTGGACAGTCTTCACGATGAATCGATATTCCACGCCCTTTTGTGATATACCCAACGATTTTATCACCAGGTACTGGACTACAGCAACGACTAATACGCACTAAAAGATTATCGACTCCCTGAATGACAATTCCGCCTTCATGACGAACTTTCATTTTTTCTGGTTTTTTATCATTTTTCTTTTCGATTGTATCAAGTGATTGATTCTCTTTTTCTTTATCACGTTCACGACGTTCTTTTTCCGTCAAGCGATTTGCAATAATCAACGCTGTTAATTCTCCATAGCCGACTGCCGCATATAAATCATCCTCATTAGTAAAATTAAAGCGTTCTAGTAGTTCTTTGATATGTTGTTTGGTTAAAAAATCTTTTGGTGCAAATTGCATCTCAATTAATTGTTTTTCAATCATATCTTTGCCTTTTTCAATATTTACATCACGATCTTGTAGTTTGAAGAAACGCTTAATCTTATTTTTAGCTTTACTTGTAGAAACAAGATTAATCCAGTCACGACTTGGTCCAAATGAATTTGGCGATGTCATCACATCAACAATATCCCCATTTTTCAATTTATAATTGAGAGGCACAATTTTCCCGTTTACTTTAGCACCAATGGTTTTATTGCCAATTTCTGTATGGATATTAAAAGCAAAATCTAAGGGACCAGCGCCTGAAGGTAATTCACTCACGTCCCCTTTAGGAGTAAAGACATACACTTTATCTTTAAAAATGTCCTCTTTAACACTTTCCATAAAGTCACTAGCATCATTAGCCTCATCTTGTAACTCAATAATATCTCTAAACCAGCTTAATTTCGTCCCTACAGCATCATTTTCAATTTTCTTCGTGATACCCTCTTTGTATGCCCAATGTGCGGCCACCCCAAACTCAGCGACTTCATGCATTTCAAATGTACGAATTTGAACCTCAACGGGGTTGCCTCTTGGCCCGATCACTGTTGTATGAATTGATTGATACATGTTAGCTTTAGGCATCGCGATATAGTCTTTAAAACGCCCTGGCATTGGTTTCCATCTGGTATGGATTGCACCTAAAACAGCATAACAATCTTTAATTGAATCCACCATAACCCGAATCGCTAATAAATCATAAATTTCATTAAATTGTTTTTTCTGGTCTTTCATTTTACGATAAATCGAGTAAATATGTTTTGGGCGACCATAAATCTCTGCTTTTAATTTTAATTCATCAACGGATTCTTGAATTTTATCAATCGAATCTGCAATATAAGCTTCACGCTCTTCACGTTTTGAATTCATTAAATGAACAATCCGGTAATACTGTTGCGGATTTAAATAACGTAATGAAGTATCTTCCAATTCCCATTTAATTCGACTAATCCCTAATCTATGAGCTAACGGTGCATAAATTTCTAAAGTTTCATTGGCAATACGGCGCTGTTTATCCGCACGATGATGTTTTAATGTTCTTAAATTATGCAAACGGTCCGCTAACTTAACCATAATAACCCGTAAATCTTGCGCCATAGCTAATAACATCTTCCGATGATTTTCAGCTTGCTGTTCTTCATGAGATTTATATTTAATTTTCCCTAATTTTGTCACGCCATCAACAAGCATTGCTACCTCAGGTGAAAATTCTTTAGCGATATCTTCAAGAGTCATCTCGGTATCTTCGACAACATCATGCAAAAATCCAGTTGCAACAGTTGCTGGATCCATTTTTAATTCAGCTAAAATTGCTGCCACTTGGATAGGGTGAATAATATATTCTTCACCAGATTTTCTAAATTGACCCTCATGTGCCTTGGTCGCGTATTCGCAAGCTTTTTTTACAAATGCTACATGTTCACTGTTCATATAAGTTGAAGTTAAAGCGATTACTTCTCCAGCAGAATAATTTTTATTTTTTGGCATAAGGTCACCCTCTTTTCATTAATTTATTGGCGTGTCCTTAGCGATAACTGTTCTCGCTAGGCTAAATTGAGATTGCATCTTATGACATCAATCTGACTTTATAAAAAACAGCACCCGTCATCGAGTGCTGTTTCTTCATACACTTTAAATTAATTATAACTTCTCTCGCCTTTTAATTCAAACAGAAAAGTCGTGAATCATTAGGTTTTCTTCATTTAATTTAAAAATAACTTAAAAAGATTGGGGATTTTTATTGATTTACATTGTATCTACACTATTTTCAAATAATTTTGCTTTTTACTTTTATACCCTTGAGTTAAATGATGGGAATATAGATATCAGTATAACTTTTATCTTTTAAACTTTTTGGTGGTTCTGTTACATATAATTCAAAAGGTACTGCATCTCTTGCTTTGCCTTCTTCTTTAAATAGCCATTCTTGATACATATATTGCCAAGCTTCTTCATATTCTTTTGCAGATAGTTCAAAATGACCTACACCAAATTTACCCGAAATACTAGAAACACAAATGTTTCCCTTCTCAATAACGTTAATACTATTTGAAATCGTCATAGCAACACTTGTCCGCAAGTCTTTCTCTTGTGTAATGTATGGATTATCATCATAAATTGTTAAAATTTTTGTGATATCTGGAATGATTAAATTATTTGTAGTAGCAAAGTCAAATAATTCTTTAAATAGTTTACGACTATTTTTCCTAAATTCCGTGTAACTTCCTCTAAAACGAACATAAATAATCTTTTGATGTTCTAAAATTTCTGTAGTAATGCTAATTGGTTTAATCATTTTTATAGCCTCCATTTCCTAATATAGGCCAATTATGTCATATTATTTTTAATATTTCTTGTCATTTCTTGCTCTCTTCGATAAATAGAAGGGCTACACCCGAAATGACGCTTAAATGCTCTACTAAAAGAACTAGAATCGTTATAACCATATTTTGAAGCAATAATTGTTAATGATAAGGATCGATTAACAGACATAAAAATAGCAGCTCGCTCTAACTTAAATCGAGTAATAAATTTTTTTAAGGTTATATTAGAATATTTTTTAAATATTCTATGAAAATGATAGTCAGAAAAATTAGAATAGTTGGCTAAATTTGATAGTAAAATGGCTTCATTAAGATGCTGTTCAATATAATCTTCTGATTTATTGAATAGGCGAATATAAACTTCTTCTTGTTTTGAAATTTTATTCGACAAACTATTTCTCTCCTTTCTTTTTTATATTATATCAATTCAAAAATAAATGTAGGAAGTATTGATACAAAAATAAAAATATTTTAATTTTGGTTAATTCATCTTTATTATTTTCTATTGAATAGCTTTAATAGGTAAAAGCAGCTGGAAAAACTACGTCTCAAAGAGCAAACCTTTTTTGACATTCAGTCCAGTTATTTATCCGTTCATTTAAATGTTCTAAAAAAACACAATCTAACTATTTAAAACTAATTAAATAATTAGATTGCGTTTTAACCGTTCTATTATTTTGGACTACTTTTCTTTTATTAACCTTCTTGACCTAAATTTAAATTATCAATTAAAGGGGCTGGATCGACTACATGTCCAACTCCACCTTCTGGACTAGTCCGGACTTCTAAATGTAAATGCGGTCCATCTGATTGACCTGTTTGACCAACTTTTCCAATCACCGTTTTTGTTTCTACTCGATCACCAACTTTTACAAGGAGTTCAGACTGATGAGCGTACAACGTCCATGTTCCATTATCATGTCGAATCACAACGACATTTCCATATCCCTCGTACATAGGTCCATCTTCTTGGGCGACAACGACTTCACCAGCCATCACTGGATGGATTTCTGTTCCAATAGCTGAGGCAAAATCAAGCCCTTTATGGAAACCATTTGTATCATAACCAGATCGTAAACCAAAAGTAGATGATATCGGATCTTTAACTGGCGCTTCAAAGCCAAATTGAATAGATGGTAGTTCAGTACTTTCTGATTGTGAAAATACAGCTATATCTTGAGAAATTTGAGTTGCTCTTTTATCCCACAACACATTTTGTTGTTGATAGGAATTTTTAACGGCTTCAATTTGTTCAGTAGCGATACCAGAATCTGGTTTAGTCGCTGCAGCTTCTAAGACAACATACTCTTTTTTTAGATTCGCACGTTTTAACTCAAGCTTTTTTTGAACTAATTCTGCTGCTAATAATTTTTTTTGTTGTGTAGTTACCTTAATCTGCTCTTGAATCATTGGAAATTTAGCTTCTTCAGAAAAATGAATTTCTTCTTTTTCAGGAGGAGTTGAATCATTTACTGTTAGACGTTTTTGATCTGACCAAGTAGCTCCTTTTTCTGCTAATAAAGGTTTTAAATTATCTTTTTGACTTTCAAATTTTTTTACAGCAACTAGTCCTTCTTTTATTTTAATTTCTTGCTCTTTAATTTTTGTTTCTAATGCCTTTATTTGGCTATTAAATTTACCTATACTCACATCTGATTGCGTCATGGCTTCGTCTAGTTCTTTGATTTTGGCTTCTATTTGACTCACTTGAGTATGTACATCGACAATTTCAGCATCTGTTATCGCATAAGCAGTATCCGTTTGAAAAAAAATAGGGCTAAGTAAGATAGCAACGGTTATGACTAGTGTTAATTTATTGGAAAAAAAACGCATTTTATGGGTTCCCCTTTACATTCTTGTATTAAACTCATCCAAATTATAACACATCACTTTTTTTAAATATGACGTTCTGTTAACAGTTAGATGACATTTGAATGACTTGAGGGACTTTACTTGACATATAATTAATCTCAAAATAGGCCTAGGATAATAATCACCCTAGGCCTATTGCTTCATTTCTGATTAATAATCGTTTTTAGCTGTTTGACCTTCCATAATGGCAACGCCACTAGAAGCACCTAAACGAGTTGCACCAGCTTCAATAAATGCCAAAGCATCTTCTAAGCTACGCACGCCTCCACTAGCCTTAACTCCCATTTCTGGTCCAACTGTTGCACGCATTAATTTCACATCTTCAACTGTTGCCCCACCTGTTGAAAAGCCTGTTGATGTTTTAACAAAATCAGCTCCAACTTTTTTAGCAATTTCACAAGCTCTGATTTTCTCTTCTTCAGTTAACAAGGCTGTTTCAATAATCACTTTAGAAACTGCACGATTTTTAGCAGCTTCAACAACGCCACGCATATCACGCTCAACTAATTCATCATCTTTGCCTTTTAAAGCACCAATGTTAATAACCATATCCACTTCATTTGCACCGTTTTTAATGGCATCATTCGCTTCATATGCTTTGACTTCTGGCGTGTTTGCACCTAATGGAAAACCAATTACTGTACAAACTTTAACATCTGATTCTGCTAATAAAGCAGCTGCTTTACTAACCCATGTTGGATTAATACAAACTGACATAAAATTGTATTTTGCAGCTTCTTGGCAAAGAATAGTAATTTGTTCCTCCGTTGCCTCTGGTTTTAATAACGTATGGTCAATGTATTTATTTAAGTTTTCACTCATGTTTTTTCTTCCTACCTTCTCATAATTATTTAGTATCTTCATTATACCCTACTTCTTGCTCTTAGGACATAGCCGTTTCACTTATTTAGATTGATTTAATTCTAATTGATAAGATAACGCAGATAAAACATATAAAGGTGCTGTTTCAGTTCTTAAAATCCGTGGTCCCAATGCACAACAAATAAAACCCGCATCCGTCAAACTTGAAATTTCTTTTTCGGATAATCCGCCTTCTGGACCAAAAACAACTAATACTTTTTCACCTGTCTCCAGATTTTTCAAGACTTTGGCAAAGTTCTGGTCCTCTCCAACCTTAGCACTTTCTTCATAAGCAACTAATAATCTATCATACACCTGACTCGTTTCAATCAACTGACTCAGTGAGTGAACAGCTTCGACTGTAGGAACAACATGACGCTGTGCTTGTTCTGCTGCTTCAAGTGCAATCTTTTCTAAACGTTGGATTTTTTTCAGTCCTTTTTTTTCATCCCATTTTGTAATCGAAAATTTAGCAGCAAATGGGATAAAATGACTTGCACCTAATTCTGTTCCTTTTTGAACAATTAATTCTAGTTTATCGCCCTTAGGCAACCCACTAACTATGGTTACTTCTACAGGTAATTCTTTATTTTGATGCTCATCCGCAATCCATTTTAAATCTAAATAATCATTTTCAATTGTTTGAATTTCGGCAATAAAAGCCTGACTGTTGGGTAAAACTAAAAAAACCTTATCTTCAACTTTCATCCGCATCACACGAACCATGTGATGATATTGATCTCCTTCAATGGAAATCAGCTGATTTTGATAGTCATCTATCATTTCCTTTAAAAAGTAACGTTGCATTTACTCTTCCTCCGCCGGTTTTCTAGCAATAATCGCGAACCAATCTTTCATTTGTAAAATTTGTTCAATTTCAAATCCTTGTGCAACTAAATGTTCTAAGACTTCATCACGTTTGCTATCAATAATACCTGAAGTAATAAATAAGCCGTTTGGTTTTAAAACACGCCAAGCATCTTCAATTAATAAAAGAATAATTTCAGCTAGAATATTAGCCATGACAATATCCGCTTCGATTGTGATACCTTTTAATAAATCATTGGCTTTAACAGGCACATCTTTAGCGTAGTCATTTAAAGCCATATTTTCTTTCGCCGCTCGAACAGCTACTTCATCTAAATCGTAGGCAAAAACATCACCTGCACCTAAAGCTTTACTGGCAATACTTAACACACCTGAACCTGTTCCGACATCTAACAAGGTTTCTCCGCCAGTAATACTGGTTTCCAACGCTTGCATAGATAAACGAGTCGTTGGATGCGTTCCTGTTCCAAAAGCCAAACCTGGATCTAAGCGAATAATCCGTTCATCGCTAAACTTTGGTGTATAGTCTTCCCAACTAGGTACAACAGTCATAAAACGTGTGACTTGTAGTGGATGATAATATTTTTTCCAAGCTGTTGCCCAACTCGTATCGCTGACCTCCGTTGTTTCAACCTGATTCGCTCCAATATCCAATCCAAAAGTTTCCAATTCTAAAATTCGTTGTTTAATCCCTGGTAAAATTTCTGGTAAAAAAACGGTCTCTGGAAAATAAGCTTTAATAATAACACCATTTTCTGGAAAATCCTCTTTATCTAAAGCCCAAATTTCACCAAATCCATCATCTGGTGTATGATCAAAATCAAACATATCTTCAATTGAAACACCACTTGTTCCGGCCTCAACTAGTATATTTGAGATTGCCTCTACGGCTTCACTTGCGGTTAAAACACTTACTTCTGTCCATTTCATTCTGTTTCCTCCTTGTATGATAAAAACTAACCTGATAAAAAGTTTGTTGAGCTGTTTAACTTCGACAGAAAATAGGAAAAATTGATAGGACGTTTTTTGTCCTCTCGAATTTTTATCTTTTTCTCGAAGGACTAGCTCATAAAAACTAGCCTAGTATTTAGGATAAGCTATTAATGTGTCCTCATAACGTCCTGTTTCTTTTAATGTTGCAATTGTTCCTGCAAAATCATTGTCATTCCAATGCATTTCAAAGGTTTCAATTGTTGGATCCGTTGCAAAATCTAATAGGTCAGCTTGTCCTTCAGTCACGACAATGCGTAAATATTTTGCAGCAGCTTCAATTACACCCTTTTCAATTCCTTTTTTACTATCAAATGGGATTCCAACTAAATAATCGTCTAAATTTAGTTTTGATTTCAAGGGATCGTAAAAAACAATTCCATCTTCAAATTCAATAATATCATTTTCTGCCACTGTTCCATCAACATCTTCAATTACAGTTGAACTATCCGTTTCAACAAAAAGTGTGAAAAAGACTTCAATTCCATGCTGACGTTTATTCCATTGTACCAACCAATCAAATTCAAAATTAGCTGCTTCAAATGTTTCATTAATATAATCAAGTAATTCTTCTTTTGCCATTAAAATCCCTCTTTTCTTATTTTTTCCATCCATAATCAGGTTCTATCGTTCCTTTTAATTTAGAAACATAAGGATTTCCTTTAACACTATAACGTAAGAAAGCTTCTGTCCATGTACCTTTATTTGGAATCCCAATTCGTTTAGAAAGCTCAACTTCTTGAGGATACCGACGCTCTTTTTGTGAAATTGTTAAAGGTGGTACTAGCATCGAACTTCCATCATCACTTTTATCGATGCCCATTGCTTTAGTTAACTTGCCTGGTCCGTCCGTAACAGCGAAGCCGGTTTGAGCTCTTCGTTCTTCCATTATAGCGAGCCCTTCAAATGGTTCTATCCCTCTAATTAAAACAGCTTCTGGTATACCTTTAGCTTGTACAACTAGATTTAACATATGATGTGTGTGCATACTATAAATATAAATAGTTCCTGCTTCTTGATACATAGAATTCAATCGTGGTGTTTTTTTCAACTTGTAACTATGTGCAGCTTGATCAATTTCACCTAGATACGCTTCTGTTTCAACAATCCAACCAGAGACAATTCCAGCATCGGTTTCTTTTACAACTAGCATACCTAATAACTCTTGCGCGATTTCTTCTGTTGTTTTTTTTGAATCAAACCAAGGATTCATCTTGCACCTCCTAACTCCCGAAATGCCACTTATTTATCCATCTACTAGTATACCTTAAAATAAGCTTTTCTGTTATAAAAATTAGTTGATTTCTTTGACCAAATTTTCTACTTAGTTTTTTAGTTCATTTGTAAAAAGCTTAGCAATAAATAAATTACAAACAATATTTATTTTTCATACAAAATAAAATTAATTTTTTTATCGCATCTGACTTTATTCTATGCTAGAATACAATTTGTTGTAAAAATTATAGATGGAACTCTCTCAGAGTATTCATAGATTGGAGTCGGGAAATGAAAAATAGAGAAAATTCTTATTTTGATGGTGGTTTGTTTGAATTAATTGGTTGGAATATTTTAGGTACATTGATTACAATTTTCACACTTGGCATTTGCGCACCATGGGCAATTACCATGGTTTATGGTTGGAAAATTAATCATTCTGTTATCGAAGGACGCCGCTTGCAATTTAATGGATCTGCTGTTGGCTTGTTTGGTCACTGGATTAAATGGCTATTATTAACAATTATTACGTTTGGGATCTATGGCTTTTGGGTATCAATCAAGTTAGAAAATTGGAAAGTTAGCAATACTACTTTTAGAAACTAGCATTTATTTATTTATTTATAAAAAAGCATCCCTCTATTTTTAGAAGGATGCTTTTTGTTATTATCTTAAAGACTGAATTTGAAGATAGAACTTACCTCACTATGCTTTTTTCTTCTGCTAAATTTTCATAGTTATGTTTAATTATTGCTATTAAATCTGAGTTTGTTAAATTTGTGACAGTAGAAATCACTTCACTAATAGATGCATTTTCAATTAAACGAGCTAACTCGATACTTTCTGGATCTTTCTCGTCCCGATAGGTTAAAATCATTGCAACGGTTTTTATTAATGCTTCATTCTTTAAATGAGAGTCATTTGTTTCTCGAATTGGGCGAATAAAGCGTTCGTCGTACCCTAATTTACGGAGAGGTGTTCTAGCTACTCGACTAATTTCATCTGAAATATATGGATTTTCGAAACGAGAAAGAATTTTATTAATATAGGCTTGGTGCTCGGTTGGATTAAATTTCCATTTGGTAATCAATAAATCTCCCGTTTCTTTTAAGACTGCTTGGACTTGATTTTTTACAGTTGGGTCTTTAATTGCTTCTTCAATCGTTTCAAATCCATGATATTTCCCAGCATACGCTGTTGTTGCATGACCTGTATTGACTGTGAATAGTTTACGCTCAATAAAAGGCAATAAGTTTTCTACATACTGAACTCCTTTTAATTGGATTGCTTCATTTTTAAGAGTTGTTGCATCAACAACCCACTCTTTAAAAGGTTCAACTGAAACAAATAACTTATCTTCATGATGCTGAATCGGTACAATTCGGTCTACTGCAGCATTTGGAAAACCGATATAAGTAGTCAAATATTTTTTTTCATTTTCTGATAAGTGTTTTTCAACTTCTTCTTTTAAATAGTCACTACCGCCAATCATATTTTCACAGGCAATCACATCAATCGGTGTTGTTATATTTGCCTCAAATCTACGCTTGATTCCTGCTGCAATCAATGGCGCAATCAACGGCAAAATATTCGGCCCAATTGCTGTTGTAATAATATCAGCCTGAATAAGTGCTGCGACAACCTCTTCTGGATTCAGTTGGTTATTAATGCCAGATACATTTTTAACAGTAATTTGTTCTTTTCCAGCTGCCGCTAATTCTATTTTATAACTTCCGAATGTATTTAAAGCATTTATAATTTCTGTATTGACATCAACAAAGATAATGTCAAAGCCATTTTGAGACAACACTTCACCGATAAATCCTCTACCAATATTTCCTCCACCAAAATGAACAGCTTTCATTTAATCCACCTCCTGAAGTAAAGCCACGATTTCTTCTGCCGTTTGTGCACTAGCCAATTCGACAACATTGTCAATATCAGAACAAAAAATAGCAATTTGTGACAAAATATCCAAGTGTTCGTTTTCGACTCCTGCTATCCCAAAAAGAACGGTTACCATTTTTTCTTCTTCTGGAGTACCAAAATCAACACCATTAGGAACTTGAATAATAGAAATACCTGATTTTTTAATGTATTTTTTGGCCTCATCTGTTCCATGGGGAATGGCAATAAAATTTCCCATGTAAGTTGTCACGTCATTTTCACGTTGTACCATAGCATCAACATAGTCAGCTTCAACATATCCAGCAAGAACAAGGACTTCTCCTGCAGCTCGAATGGCACTTTCTTTCGTCGTAAAATGTTGGTTTAATTTGATATTTTCAATTGTTAATATATCCATCTTCAAACATCCTTTTCATTTATATTTAGTTAATTCTATGAGAAATAATTTACTTAATAGACGATAAATCTCATCTCGTGCACCGGAATTATACAATTCCATATTTAAGTTACTTTCTATAATAGATGCGCTAATTTCACCTAAAACTTTCTGATCATAATCAGACAAAGGCTCAGGGCCTAGCAGCAACAAAATTCGCTTCATCTTTATCGATGTTCGATCCATGCCAATAATACTTAGTGGCTCTTTGATTTCATAAATTGAAAAGTAGGGAAACTTAATTTCACTAGAAATACAATGGAATAATGCCAAATTAGTTTCTGGTATACCAATTGGCGCCTGTTTTAGACGTCCCATTAGTTTAGCGGCAACAACTTTTGCATCTGTTAAAATAAGTCCTTCTAAAGACTGACAAATTTCATTAATTGTACTTTCCAAAGTTTGACTATAGCGTACGGCTTTTATATCGAAATTTTCTAAAATTTGATTTGCTACTTTCATTCCTTTGTAGACTTCTTGAAAACTTTCTATTTGATCATTTGTAGTGTTTATCTGCTGACGAGTATCTTTAGTTAAAAAGGTTGTACTAGTAAAGTTACTTTTAATATAGAGCTGAATATCACGGATTTCCTCTTCTAGTAACAACGGTGTAATCACTTTATACTCCGCTCTAAAACCCGACAAAAAAATTGTTGATAGTATCAAATCAAATGAGCCTAACTCCAAAGAATCCAATTGTGCAATTCTAGAAATAAGCACCTCATTAATTTCCGGTATATTTTTCTTTAGTCGATTTTCCAAGATCTTAGCGGTTCCAATGCCACTTGAACAAATAACTAAAACCGAAAGTTTTTTTGTTTTCGACTTTTTTTCATACGTTGAAGCAAAGTGAATGACGATATAAGCGACCTCATTTAACAGAAAGACTGTTTCAGGAAATACACTGGCTAAAGATTCCTCTAAAATTTGATAAAGTTCAGTATATTTAATTTTTATTTTTTCTAATAAAGGATTATTCATTTGTGGGATTGGGGCAACAGAACGTTTTAATGCCGCAGATAAATGCGCCATTAAATCATAAAACAAGGTAGTATCATGACTAAAATCCCATTCTATTCGTGTTGAAACAAGATGAATTAACTCTTTTATTTTGAAAGATAGTTCTACATCATAATTCTCCAGAAAAATATCTCTTTGAATATGACCATTCATTCCTCTAATTTGTAGTGCTAAAAAATAAATTTCATGATCTGTGACGTTGACTTCGATTAACTTTTCTATATCAGCAAATAATTCACTAGCAATTTCAATAGGCTGATGAATATCCGTTTCTTTAATTGAGTATTGAATGTCTGTGATTTCCTTGCCTAACTTCAATCTATGAATTGAAATAGCCAATAAAATAATTAATTGTTGTAACTGACTATCTGTTACTTTTTCAAAGAACCTTTTTTGAATGCTCTGAATCGCATGATTTGCTATATATAAAGACTCATTATCGATGTATTTCATAAAATAATTATCTAATGTATCTAGCAATTGCTCTCTTTCTAATCGTTTTAAAAACTCAAAAAAATCATACTCATTAAGCTCACTATTAATGACGCCACTTAAAATTTGACGACGTTCACTTTCTGGTGCTTTAACACTAATTCCAATTGATTTTTTTCGTTGCACTTGAATCGTAAATCCGCTTAAAATTTCTTCAATGGAGGCTAAGTCAGCTTGGATTGTGCCGATACTTACTCCAAAATCAAGCGCCATCGCTTCCATCTTCATTTCTTCATCTGTCGTTAAAAGAAGACAAGTTATCGCACTTTGTCTTTGTTTCGGATCAAATTCATTTTTGATTTTACTCAGTTTCATTTTTAATTCAGCCAATAAAACCTCATTGCCTATTAATTTATACCCAGCACCTTTTTCTTTAATCAATTTCATTTGATACTGCGCTAAAGTGCCTTCAAGACTCGATAATTCACGATAAATAGTTCGCTTACTGACTTTGAACTCTTCACATAAATAATCAATCTGCACCCCTAGTGGATTGTGTAAGAGTATTTCAACTATACGTTTCTCTCTAGCTGAGAAATACATCACTACTTCACCCTTTCTATGCTAAAACCAACTATCAAGCAACAGCTGAGAATCAACTGCTACTTGATTTGGAACACCTTATTTTTTTAATTTATCGACAATTTCGTCGTATCTTGGACTATTTAAAAAGTTCTCAACCGATACATGAATTGCTTGCGGTGTCTTAACTTTTGCGCGTTCTGCCAATTCTTCTTGAGTGATGATTAGTACACCCTCTTCATCAACTAAATTATTAATCGCCGAGTTAGTAACAGACATATCTAAACCTGCTCTCTTAACTTTATTGCGTAAAATAGATGCACCCATAGCACTTGAACCCATCCCAGCATCACAAGCAAAAATAATACGTTTAATTGTTCCAACACTTACATCAGTTTCAACTAAATCAGAAATAGTTTCGATTGTTTGACCTTTAGATTCAGCTTTTAAAGCTTGAGTAGCTGCAACTTGTCCTTCAAAATCATCTTCATCTGTTGTTTTATCTGCTTTTAAAATAACCATTGCTACTAGGAATGAAACAATTGCGCCAACTGCTACCCCAGCAATTACTGGGAAATAGCCATCTCTTGGCGTCATTGCCAACACAGCTAAAATGGAACCTGGTGAAGCTGCAGCGACTAAACCTGCGCCTAAAATTGAGAATGTAAAGGTTCCCGCTACGCCACCTGCAATTGCTGCAAAAAATAGTAGCGGTTTCATCAAAATATACGGGAAGTAAATTTCATGAATACCTCCAACAAATTGAATGACTGCTGCGCCTGATGCTGAAGCGCGAGCAGAACCTTTGCCAAAAAACATATATGCGACTAAAATACCAAGACCTGGCCCTGGGTTTGCTTCTAACAGAAATAAAATTGATTTCCCTGTTTCAGCTGCTTGTTCGACCCCTAAAGGTGTTAAAATACCATGATTTATCGCATTGTTTAAGAATAAAACTTTTGCTGGTTCAATAAAGATATTAGCTAGCGGCAATAAGCCAGCATTAACAATCACTTCAACACCATTGGCCATTGCTTGACTTAGTGCTGTTACGATTGGACCAACTCCAAAATAGGCAATAATAGCTAAAATAAATCCAATAATTCCACTTGAAAAATTATTTACCAACATTTCAAAACCTGGTTTAATTTTAGCCTGAAAGACATCATCAAATTTTTTCGCGCAATACCCGCCCAAAGGACCTAATAACATGGCACCAATAAACATTGGGATTTCCGAACCAACAATGACTCCCATTGTGGCAATTGCTCCAACAACGGCTCCTCTTTGACCGTAAACCATATTTCCTCCTGTATACCCAATCAATAACGGCAATAAATACGTTAACATTGGACCAACCATGTTAGCTAACTCTGCATTTGGCCACCAGCCCGTTTCAATAAATAAAGCTGTAATAATTCCCCATGCAATGAAAGCTCCAATATTCGGCATAACCATTCCACTTAAATAGCTTCCCATTTTCTGAATAATTGCTTTAATTCCTTTTTTTTCTCCATGCTTCTGTGCCATTTGTTTTTCCTCCTTTTTAAATTAGAAAGCTTCTTGAGCCAGTTAACGCTAGCAGAAAGTTAAGAAAATAAAATACACGCAAAGTATCTTTTGACTTTGTAGGGATTTTCTCTTCTTTCCGAAGAGTTGGCTCATAAAAGCTGACCTAAATTAGAAAACCATTCGTTTCTTACTGCCTCATCATAAAGCCAAATGAACGCGTTTCCAATAAATAGAAGAGGCAATTTTGTCACAGACATTTGTGACAAATCCCTATCAACTAGTATTAACACTATGGTATATAAGCATTTCTAACAGCTCTTAGAAAATCTTCTGTTTTTTTCACAAACTTCTTCAACTCAAAAAAGCAGTTTTAAAAGCAATTTTTTACTCATAATTATTTAGTAGTAAATTAACTATTTATTTACGACTCTTTATATTACAATATCCTTATAGGTGTTTTAGATTACCTAATTGAAAAAAGGGGGAAAGTGCTATGGCTAAAAGTTATTTATATCCTAGAAAGAAGAAAAAATTCACAAAAATTAAAACTACTTTACTTATATGTATTTTGCTTATTTTAGTTTTAATGAGCTTTTATTTTTATAAGACCACAATCAAGAACCAAACAATAGTTTTCCAATCTCCAGTTGTTTTTGTGGAAAAAGATCAACAAAAAAAGACTCTTTCAGCTCCATCAAGGATTTCTACTTTTAAAGAGAATTCTTTTGAAATTTCAACAAAGCAGATAGTAGACAACAATGAGACAAATAATCAAAATAAAGTGATTGTTTTCGATCTCACAATTACAAACAATAGTAAAAAAGATAGTACTTTTTCAGATAATGATTTTACATTAGTCCAAGGGGGGACCCATTTTACTGGAAATATGTCGGGTTTGACTGATAAAGAGACTTTCAATTCTGAAGTGATTAAACCAAAGACAACTTTGACACGTTCGGTTGCTTTTTCGGTTCCTGCAAACATCGCCGAAAAAAAAGAGTTTGATTTAATTATTTCCAATGATAATTGGGCAAATCAACAAACGACCATTCACATTACAAATTAAAAAAGGCTAAAATTCAGAGTTTACAATCTCTGGATTTTAGCCTTTTTTACTAATCCTATTTATCTTACGTTTTAAATAATTGGCAGACAGTCGCTTTTCCATCTTTAATTTCAACGGTTGCACGCGCACCATTTATCCATGTAATTTGTGGTGGGACATGGCCGCAGTCAACATCATACACAATTGGAACGCCAAGTTCTTTTTCCAGATCCTGATACAATTCCTCTACTGTATAACCATCTTGCGGTAAATTGGCGTCACTACGCCCAAATAAAATTCCGCTAATTGAATCAAACCAACCAGCTAACTTCATTTGAAGCAAACTTCTTCTTAAATCTGGTAAAGTTAATTCGCAATTTTCTAAATACCATAAGATGGGTTCATCTAAAAGTTGCTCTTTTTGGAATTTTTTTACATCGCCGTATGGAGTTCCAATTAAACTCCGAATGACATCTACACACCCACCTAATAAACGTCCATTTAAAGTTTTTTTCGTTCCCGACACTAACTTCCATTGCGTTTTATGTGTTAAATCAAAAATCATTTCTGTCGGTTCTTCAAAATTCCAGTCTTTTTGATACCTTTCAGAAGAAAATTGCTGAACGGTTTGGTTGACTTTAGTTCCTAAAACTTCTAGCCATTTTCCAGTTGTGTTATCCGTTCTCTCCCCTCTTAAATCGATTAAATTAGTACCATGCGCAGTTGCAATTCCAGTATTTAATGTAATAGCAAGTAGTAACATGCTTGTGTCTGAATAGCCTAAAATCCATTTAGGTTGAACAGCTGAATAATCGATCAAATCAATAATTTCCAAGAGCAATTCTCCGCCCCATGGAGGAATAATTAAATCAATATTTGGATCAGTCAGCATCCGATTTAACTCTTCGGCTCTTTGATAGGCTGGTGCAGATTTCAATTTGCTGTGCATCCAAGGAGTTTCCCCACACTGAACAGCAAAACCTCTTGCCTCCATACGTTCAATTGCTTCTTTCAAAATTGGATGGAGCTCTTTTTTTACTCCAGATGATGGAGCTGTTATGCCAATTGTTCCATTTCTTTTTAAAATCGGATAGTTTAACATATCTAATTTCCCCCTTAATATGTAGTATCGTCTTTTCATTATAGCTTACTTACTAAAAAATTAAAAATAGTAAAAATCATAACATTCTATCCGTTTATTTGATACAATAAACCTACTAAAGAAACTGGGGGAATACTATCTTGACTGATTTAAATTATCTTTGGAAAATAAAAATTGAAGAATTGCCTTTTGGAGCAGAAGGTGCTGTCCTAGAAGCAATGCATGACTATCCTAAAGGAAAAACAATCTTATTGCCGCCTGCCGATTGGAATGGCGATTCAGAAGAAGAATTCTTTTTTGACCCCATCGGTTTTAAACACAAATTGATTGCTTTATTCCATCACTACGCTGCTCAAGCGACAACTATTATGGAAGCTAATTTAACATTTCAAGAGCGAGCAAATCAAATTATTAAACTAGATGCTACTCTTTATACAATTCTTTATTACTATTTAAACCAAGAGCATGATGCTTCTACTCTTGATTCTTCCGATATAGAAAGGTTAATCTTAATGTCTACGGATCTTTATTTTAAGCCAACTACTTCCACTAAAAATGACTGGTTAAATCAACTTAACCAAGCTAAATTTTTGAAACTTTAAAAGACTGGGAAAATTTCACTTAATGATGAGACTATTACTTATTAAGCGGCTCTTTTTTATGCTCAGGAATATTTTGATTGACAACTAAATTGATTCTTAAGTTATTTTTGTTGCTTATTCTGTCCACATAAAAAAAGATGCGGCTTTTAATTAAAATAGCGGCACCTTTTCTTATCATTCCTGACTAGGAACTCATTTTATATCAGTTCATTTGTTCTTGTCTTTCTTTAACATTGTCTAATATTTTGATTAACATTTCTGCATTTTTAGGAATCGTGATCACAGAAATTCGGTCATTTTTTTCAATTACCAAGTTCATTTCAGTTACTTTAACATTTTCAATTGCATGTAATTTTATATAGTTTAAAGCAACGTCACATTGGTTTATATAATTCGTTTTTCGAAACAAGATACCAGCCCTTCCTCAGTTATTTAATATAGCATAAAATTAAAAAAATGGCGAATGATATGATTATTATCCACTATAAAATAATTTCAGAAAGCACTAAATATAATTCAATACCACTCCCACTCTTTAAGGAGACTACCCTATGAAATCTGCTGAAGAACTTGCCCATTACTATGTAAGAAAGAAAACTTTAACTGGACTCTCTATTGAAAAATATATTTCTATTTACCATAGAATATTTCACTATACAATTCCAAGTGACGTTATTTTATTCTCATTTTCCGGCTTTCAAAAACGGCTGAATCCTTATCAACATGAAGGCTTTTTTATCTATGTATTAACAGCTGATTATTTGATTGCTTTAGATACTTCTGAAAAACTGTTGGACCAAAAATTCCCTTTAAAAACAATGACTAAATTAAGTAGTCAATCTGGCTTGTACTATAGTCATTTGACCCTAACAATCAATCACCAACTTTATCAAATTGATTCACCCGTAATAGAAGAATTTATTATTTGTTTAACTAAATTGCTGCCAGCATACACAATTAAACAAGCTACTTTAGAAAAAAACGAAAATTCTGAGGCAGAACGTAAAGCCTTAGAAACTAACCAGTCAGCCAAAGAAAATTGGTTGATTACTTTATGTTTTGGTCAATCTAGCTCTAAAAAATTATCACTAGCTGTAGAACTAGCCAAAAAAACTGCCACTTATTATGAAGAAGACATGCTGGATAATAAAAAAAGCTTTCAAGCCAGTTATACAAAGGAACATTATCTGAGATTTATTGAGCTATATGAGATAGTAGGTTTATGGAAATCCACTTCAATTAAAATTCAACATGTCCCCATAGAACGATCAATAGTTGGCGGTTTAAATTATTGTTATGGAGACAAGTTGAAATCGAACAATAATGGTTTCTGTTTTGGTGCAAGTGCTTATACGAATAATCCTTTTGGTTGCCACCGTTTAAAAATTAGTGTTGGAAACCATCCTTGGTGGTCATTTGGGCGTTATAACGATGAAAAAAATTGGGTAATTGATAAAATAGCTTTGAAAAAAAGAATGTTAGAACAAGCCCAATTTTATCTGTATTGCCCTGCCTTTGATTTAGAATACAGTTTGCTTGTACTGGATGCTTTACCTAAGTTCCTTAATCCAAAAAAAGATCAAGAAAATTGGATTTTTTATAATGATTCTGTTTTACCAAAACGTCCGGATGAAGAACGAATTGAGTCAAATAATCATTTTATAGATCACTAAACTTTACTTAAAAATAAAAATGCCCACGAGGTTATTTTCTCGTAGGGCATCTTAAGTAACACAGTCAAAGAATTTCTAGCTTATTATTCTTATTTACTGCCATCAAAATTATTAAAAATTTCAATAATTTTATCTTTATCTGGATGTTCAGAAGCAATTAATATAAAATTACCGTTGACTTCAACTGGGATTTTAGCAATTCCTTCAATTTCAAACTCTTTATTTTTAGTGATTTCTTTAAGCTTTTTATCATTTTTTTCAAATTGATAAATTTCAATATTTTTATTATTTACTGGTAATGCAAAACCTTCTTTAGCCCCAATAAATTCTGCCATTTTTTCTTCACGTTCACCAAGATCATATTTTTCCTTCTTTAAAGCTTTTTCAAAATTTTCAAAAGTTAAAGCTTCTTTTTTTGGTACCTTAGAATCTGCATTCCCACAAGCGATTAATCCAACTGCTAGAAACAAAAACATCATTAACACTAAACTTTTCTTTTTCATTTATCCATAACCTCCTAAATATAATAAATTTAATTATATCATTTCGATATACATAAATATATAGATAACAAAGCTTACTCTAAATAAATTATGACACTAGTGCATATGTCTCATAGGACTAATCCGCAACTGATTTTTATTCTTTATTAGTATTTGATCTTCGTCAGTTATAGGATGCTACTGATTATACTTTTTATATTTGAGACATATAAAACACACAAAAACAATCCCCCTTTAGTATTAACCTAAATTAGTACTTATGTGTGATTTAACAACTTTTTCTAAATGGTAAAATTAAGTTACACATGAGGAGGTAGTTTGCTTGGAAAATAAATTAAACAGTTTTCATTTGAAAGTCTTTGCCATTATTGCAATGCTAATTAATCACATTGGGAGTGGTTTCAGATTATTTGTGTATTCAGAATCATTATTTTTTTTCACGGAATTTATTGGAAAATTAACCTTTCCAATAATGGCCTTTTTACTTGTTGAGGGATTTCATTATACAAAAAATGTAAGGAAATATGCTTTTCGATTAGCTTTTTTTTGGATTATTTCAATTTATCCATTTCACATGTTGCATTATCCAAACTCGCCATTCGACTTGATTGAATTGGTGAATAATATCTTCTTTACTCTTTTAATAGGGCTTATCTTACTCGTTCTATATGAAAAAACCAACAATCAATTCGTTCACATCGGATTAGTTATTATTTTTACTTTAGCCACATTTATGTCAGATTGGAATTTATTTGGAATATTAATGATTTTTGGATTTTACGTGATCAAAAATGACAAGTTGAAAAAAATAATTCCTCCAGTTTATACAACCGCTTTTTTATTCTTAATTATGTTAATTGGTTATCTGGTTGAACCAAGTTCAGTCCCTTGGTATGAAATGTTTTCAACTTTAGGTGTGCTTATGACAATCCCATTATTGCTTAATTATAATGGACAACGTGGCTATTCTCCTAGCTGGATTAAATGGGGCTTCTACCTATTCTATCCTCTTCATCTTATCGTTTTAGTTCTAATTAGAGCATTGATATAAGTTGAATCTGTATTTAGCAAGCTGATTTACCCTAATAAGGTAAGTTAGCTTTTTTCATATAAAAAAATTCCCACGAGTTTAATCTCTCGTGGGAACATGATATAAATTTTATTTCTTAGGTTGGTCTTCGTCCATTTTCAGAACAGCCATGAAGGCATCCTGAGGTACTTCAACCGAACCGATTTGTTTCATGCGTTTTTTACCTTCTTTTTGTTTCTCAAGCAATTTACGTTTACGTGAAATATCTCCACCATAACATTTTGCTAATACGTTTTTACGCAAAGCTTTAATTGTTGAACGTGAAAGAATTTTATTTCCAATCGCTGCTTGAATTGGAACTTCAAACTGCTGACGTGGAATTAATGATCTTAATTTCTCAACAATAATTTTACCACGTTCGTAAGCAAAATCACGATGAACAATAAAGCTTAGTGCATCTACTTTTTCAGAATTTAACATGATTTCCATCTTAACCAATTTACTTGGACGGTAGCCAATCAAATCATAATCTAAAGAAGCATAGCCTTTTGTACTAGATTTTAATTTATCAAAGAAATCATAAACAATCTCAGATAACGGAATTTCATAGATTACATTGACACGGAACTCATCTAAATAGTCCATTGTAATAAATTCTCCACGCTTACGCTGTGCAATCTCCATTACAGCTCCAACGTAGTCATTTGGTACCATAATACTCGCTTTAACATAAGGCTCTTCAACAGAGTCAATAACCCCTTGTTCAGGCATTTCTGCCGGATTGTCCACCACAACTTCTGAACCATCAGTCAGATTCACATGATAAATTACTGACGGAGCAGTTGTAATCAAATCTAAATCAAATTCACGCTCTAAACGTTCCTGAATAACGTCCATATGCAAGAGTCCTAGGAAACCACAACGGAAACCAAAACCTAATGCTTGAGAAGTCTCAGCTTCAAACTGCAAAGCCGCATCGTTTAGTTGCAGGCGTTCTAATGCTTCACGTAATTCATTGTAACGGGAAGAATCAATTGGATACAAGCCGCAATAAACCATTGGATTCATTTTACGATAACCCGGCAAGGCTTCTGTTGCTGGATTATTTGCAAGTGTAATGGTATCCCCAACTCGAGTGTCTTGCACAGTTTTTATACTAGCCGTAATATAACCAACATCCCCGACCATTAAGAAATCACGTTTAATTGGTTTTGGTGAGAAAATCCCCACATCAGCAACTTCAAATGTCGCTCCATTGCTCATCATTTGAATCTTATCGCCAGATTTAACCACACCCGACATAATGCGGACATTTAAAATAACTCCACGGTAAGAATCATAGACTGAATCAAAGATTAAAGCTTGTAATGGAGCATCTAAATCGCCAGTTGGTGCTGGAACTTTTTCAACAATCTGTTCTAAAATATCTTCAATCCCAATACCAGCTTTAGCACTCGCTAAAACGGCATCACTGGCATCAATTCCAATCACATCTTCAATTTCTCCACGAACGCGCTCTGGATCGGCGGCGGGTAAATCTATTTTATTAATAACTGGAATAATTTCTAAATCATTATCTAAGGCTAAATAAACATTGGCCAGTGTTTGTGCTTCAATTCCTTGGGCAGCATCAACCACTAAAATAGCTCCTTCGCAGGCTGCTAAACTTCTAGAAACCTCGTAGGTAAAATCGACGTGTCCAGGAGTGTCAATTAAATGGAATGTATAATCAATTCCATCTTTAGCTGTGTACGTTAGTTCAACTGCATTTAATTTAATTGTAATCCCACGTTCTCTTTCTAAGTCCATAGAATCTAACAATTGTGCTTGCATATCACGATTAGCTACCGTATCCGTTTTTTCTAAAATACGATCGGCTAACGTAGATTTTCCATGGTCAATATGGGCGATAATCGAAAAGTTTCGGATTCGCGATTGACGAATTTTCATTTCATTTTTGTCCATCTAATTTATTGCCTACTTTCCTTTATTTAATCAAAAGTGTCATTGTAAATTATACCAATGAAATAGCTTAAATACAAGAAAAGTTACAGTTAAGGAGCTTACTCAATGTAAAAAAGCACAAGTAAACCAATTTCCAAGTAAAAGTTTACATAAAAAAAGATAACTTGAAGAACAATCCTCAAGTTATCCAACTTCTTATTTTTTATTTACGTTTTTTTTTGCCATCTGATTTAAAGGCATCTTTGACTTTATCAAAAATGTTGCCTTCTTGTTCACTAACTTCTATACCACTTGCTTCAGCAAAATCACGCATTGCTTTGGCTTGTTTCTCAGAAAGGTTTTTAGGTGTAATCACTTGAACTTTAACGTGTTGATCACCCGTTCCATTCCCACGAAGTTTAGGCGCACCTTTACCTCTTAGACGGAAATTAGTTCCTGTTTGGGTTCCAGCTGGTACTTTTAATTTAATCTTACCATGAACCGTTGGAACTTCAATTTCATCTCCAAGAGCTGCTTGGACAAAACTAATTGGTAAATCGTAATAAATTTCAGAACCATCACGATCAAACAAATCACTTTCCTCAACGCGGAATACAACAAATAAATCGCCATGAGGTCCGCCATTCATACCAGCTTCACCTTGACCTTGTAAACGCATTTGTTGTCCATCTTCAACACCAGCAGGAACGGTTACTTTAACAGTATGGCGTTCTTTCACATGTCCAGCACCATGACAGGTTGGACATTTTTCTTTAATTTCTTGGCCAGTTCCATGACAAACGTCACAAGTTTGGCGTGTCATAACACGACCAAGTGGTGTATTACGCTCAACATTCAATGTACCTGAACCATGACATTTCGAACAAGTTACTGGGTCTGTTCCTGGTTTAGCACCATTCCCATGACACGTTTCACAAGTATCTTCACGGTTATAAGTAATCGATGTTTCTTTCCCAAAAACAGCTTCTTCAAACTTAAGATTTAATGTATATTGTAAGTCATCACCTTGTCTTGGTGCATTTGGATTTTGCGAACGACCGCCGCCACCAAAGAAAGATTCAAAAATATCTTCAAATCCGCCACCAAAACCTGCGCTACTTCCGCCAAAACCACCAAATCCGCCGCCACCGAAACCGCCACCGCCAAAGTTTGGATCTGTACTCGCATGACCGTATTGATCATAGGCTGCACGTTTTTGTGCATCGCTAAGAACTTCATAGGCTTCAGCAATTTCTTTAAACTTATCTTCTGCACCAGCTTCTTGGTTAATATCTGGATGATACTTCTTTGAAAGCTTACGATAAGCTTTTTTTATTTCATCGTCACTTGCACCTTTGGCTACACCAAGTGCTTCATAATAATCTCTTTTTGCCATCTAATTCCCTCCATCGTTACGTATGCAAATTAAGTCACATTCGCTACCTCTCGATTATCCTTTAAAAGCATACCACATCCTAGAAGAAAAAGCCAAAAGCATTTTGCCTTGGCTTCTCCCTCCTAGAACATTTAAATTAGTTATAGATTATTTGTCTTCGTCTTTTTCAACTTCTTCAAACTCTGCATCAACTACATCATCTGCACCTGCTTGAGCTGCTTCTGGATTTTCTTCAGCTTGTTGTTGAGCAGCTTGTTCATATAATTTTACTGTCAATGCTTGAACGATTTCATTCAATGCATCGCGTTTTGTTTTCATAGCTTCTAAGTCATTTGCTTCAACAGCAGCTTTCAACTCTTCACGAGCTTCTTCAGCTTTTTTAACTTCATCTGCATCAACTTTTCCTTCTAATTCAGCTAATGTTTTATCAACTGAGAATAACAATTGATCCACATCGTTACGTAAGTCAACTTCTTCTTTACGTGTTTTATCTGCTTCAGCATTCGCTTCGGCATCTTTAACCATGCGTTCGATTTCTTCGTCTGATAAGCCTGATGAAGATTTGATAGTAATTGTTTGTTCTTTTTGAGTACCTAAATCTTTCGCACGAACATTTACAATCCCATTTTTGTCGATATCAAATGATACTTCGATTTGTGGAACACCACGTGGAGCAGCTGGAATATCAGTTAATTGGAAACGACCTAATGTTTTGTTATCTGCAGCCATTGGACGTTCACCTTGTAATACATGCACATCTACAGCAGGTTGGTTATCTGCAGCTGTTGAGAAGACTTGTGATTTACTTGTTGGAATTGTTGTGTTACGGTCAATAAGTTTTGTAAATACGCCACCCATTGTTTCAATTCCTAATGATAATGGTGTTACATCAAGTAAAACGATGTCTTTAACATCTCCAGTAATAACTCCACCTTGAATTGCAGCACCCATTGCTACAACTTCATCTGGGTTTACTGATTTGTTTGGTTCTTGGTTTGTTTCTTTTTTAACAGCTTCAACAACTGCTGGAATACGAGTAGATCCACCAACTAAGATAACTTCATCAATATCAGAAGCTGTTAAACCAGCATCTTTTAATGCTTGACGAACTGGAACTTTTGTACGATCAACTAAGTCATGAGTTAATTCGTCAAATTTAGCACGAGTTAAATTCATTTCTAAGTGTAATGGACCAGCTTCCCCAGCAGTGATAAATGGTAAGCTAATTTGAGTTGAAGTTACACCTGATAAGTCTTTTTTAGCTTTTTCAGCAGCATCTTTCAAACGTTGAACAGCCATTTTATCTTTAGATAAATCGATAGCATTTTCTTTTTTGAATTCAGCTACCATGTAGTCGATGATTTTGTTATCAAAGTCATCTCCACCTAATTTGTTGTCCCCAGCTGTTGCTAGTACATCAAATACACCGTCGCCTAATTCTAAGATAGATACGTCAAAAGTACCGCCACCTAAGTCAAATACTAAAACTTTTTCATCTTTATCTGTTTTGTCTAAACCATATGCTAATGCTGCAGCAGTTGGCTCGTTAACAATACGTTCTACTTCTAAACCAGCAATTTTACCAGCGTCTTTTGTTGCTTGACGTTGTGCATCGTTAAAGTAAGCAGGAACTGTAATAACAGCTTTTTCAACTTTTTCGCCTAAATATTCTTCAGCAAAACCTTTTAGATATTGTAAAATCATTGCTGAGATTTCTTGAGCTGTATATTTTTTGCCTTCCATTTCAATACTGAAACCAGCTTCACCAATGTGGCGTTTTACAGAGCTGATTGTATTTGGATTTGTTACTGCTTGACGTTTAGCTACTTCACCAACTTGGATTTCACCATTTTTAAATGAAACAACTGATGGTGTTGTACGGTTACCTTCTGGATTCGCAATAATTTTTGCTTCTCCGCCTTCTAATACTGCAACTGCAGAGTTTGTAGTTCCTAAGTCAATACCAATAATTTTACTCATAGTTAATTCCCTCTTTACAATTTATTTTTTTTTTCGTTTTTAAACATTTATTGATTCATACTGATTACTCAGTGAATACTTATTTTTTGCCTCTAGCTTTAGTATAAGCCTAATGCTAGAAATTATCTAAAGAAAACCATCGACTACTCAATAATTATTGAGCAACAATCACCATTGCTGGTCGTAATACACGGTCTTTTAATACATAACCTTTTTGTAAAACGGTAACGACAGTATCTGATTCTTGACCTTCTTCAACTGGTTGCGTTTGAACAGCTTGATGGAAATTCGGATCAAAAGCTTCGTTGACAGGATTAATTTCTTCAATCCCTTCATTTTTCAAAGCCGTTCTGAAAGTCGTCATAACCATTTCTAACCCTTTTTTCAAGCCTTCGCTTTCTTCATCACTAACTTGTGATGCCATTGCTCGTTCCAAATTATCAATAACTGGTAAAAGCTCTGTTGCTAAGTTTTGTGCACGATATTTTGCAGCATCTTCACGCTCTTTTTGATTTCTTTTACGGATATTCGCCAATTCAGCTTGTAAACGTAAATAGCGATCTTCCATTTCATCTAAAGCAACTTTAGTTTCAGTTAATTCATCAACTTCAATTAACTCTTCTACTTCAGTGTCTGTTGATTCCTCAACTTCTTCTGTCTTATTTTTTAATTCTTCGTTTAAATCTTGCTTCTCTTCTTTAGCCACATTAAAATCTCCTTTTCATTAGTCTTCCATTGAACGATAGTACTCAATCATCTTTTGCGAAAGTTCATTTCGAAAAACATCAACTAAACCAATCATTTTTGAATAAGGCATGCTCGTTGGTCCTAGTAAAGCAATCATACCTGAACCATGTCCGACTACATCGTAACTAGCTGTAATCAAACTGAAGTCTTGGAATAATTCATTTTGTAATTCTTGCCCAATCTTCACTTCAATTCCTTCATGGCTTTGATTAATTAAACTAGTCAAACTTGTATTTCCATCCATCAGATTGTATATAGATTTAAACTTTTCAACATCCATCGCTTCATTAAAATCAAGAATATTCATTCTACCTCTAACAAAAATGCGATCTTGCGCTGCTCGAGTGATAATATTGTCTACCACATCAATGATGCCAATTGGAGTACGAACATATTTTTGCAGAAGTTGGGGAATATCATTTTTTAATTTCTGATACACCTCAACTAATGGATAACCCACTAATTGATCATTAAAAATACGCACAATTTTTTCCAATTCATACCCATTGATGCTTTTTGGCAAATTAAAAATTTGATTTTCAACATGCCCTTTATCCGTTACTAGAATAACCATTACTTGAAAATCACTTAATGGCACTAAGCGAAATCCAGTTAAGCGACTATCTTTTAGTTCCGGACCTAATGTTATTGCTGTATAACTAGTTAATTGTGAGAGTACCTCAGCTGATTCTGCCACAATCTCATCTAACTCATGGAATTCATTTCCAAAAGAAGATTTGATAATCGCAATATCTTTTGAGGTTACTTTATCAGGATGAACTAAGTGATCCACATAAAACCGATAGCCTTTAATCGATGGAATACGACCTGATGAAGAATGGGTTTTTTGAATAAAACCAAGCTCTTCCAAACGTCCCATTTCATTACGAATGGTAGCAGAACTGTAGTTCAATCCAGCCTCATTCATTAATGTCTTCGATCCGACAGCATTTCCATAATCTGTGTACAATCGAATGATTGTTGTAAGAATTAAAATCTGCCTTTCTGTTAACATTATCTCACCTCTTTTTAGCACTTAACAAGCACGAGTGCTAATACAAGTATTAATTTACCAAATTCCCCCGTACTTGTCAACGATATACTACTAATTTTTTATGATTTTTTTGCTTTTTTTATGTATTTTTCTAAAAATCCAACTAAGTATGTAGATATTTCTAGGTACTTAGTTGTATTTTTATTTTTTATTAATAGATTATTATTTTATTTTTTTAAAAATGGAAATTGTATGAATCATTTCTCCACTTTTATTACTTTTTGTAGTGCTCCACTTTCAAAAAAGCAACTAAAGTACTGTTTATCAGGGCTTGTTAATAAATGATTTAATATAAAGGGAATATTATCTGGCATGCCTTGGTTTTTTTCTGCAAATATCCAGTCAATTTTTTTAAAATCCAAAATCCCTTCACGTGTTCCTTTTGGAGTTAGGTAGTGAAAATCAGCTGGTAATTCTGCTAAGTATAATTCTAATCCACCTCGCAACACTCCATCTTCATACCAATCCATTTGCCCGCCATAGTGCGCATGGTCCAATGAAATGTCGGTTTCTTCTTTAATTTCTCGTAAAGCGCACTCTAATGGGGTTTCTCCAACTTCAATTTTTCCTCCAACACCATTCCAACGCCCCATCCAAGGATTTTTTTGACGATTTAGTAATAGAATTTCATTTTCTTTTTTTAGAAAACACAATGTATATATCTGCACTTTAGAACCTTCTTTCTTTACTATGAATCTTGAGGGAATAAAAAAAATGAGCTTAATAAATAAGGGATTTCGTAATGAATTGTAAGCTTTCTTAAATACGTCACGAGTATTTTTGAAGATGCCATTCCTGCTTGATAATCAAAAAGTTTTCGTTGAAAGGTCAGCTTTTCCTCATTTGTTGCAATTTTTTTGAAATATCCCCAAACATGCTTCACCGCATTGCTAAATGAGCCAATAGTTTGCTCAACGGCTAGTGCTTCTCCCACTAACCGTTTAAAGTCAACATAGCTCTCTACTAGATTGCAACTCTCTTTAAACAATAACCGAATTTGATTATAATGCTGTTGAGAATGGGCCATAACTAAATATTTGAATTGTCCCCACTCTTTTTGTATCTCGTGAATGGTTCTTTTAAACTCTGTCACTAGCGTAAACTCCTAACTTTTTGCGATTGAATTCTAATTCTATTTTACTCTTATTATGTACAAAAACAAACCATCTTATCCAATAAATGGAATAAAATGGTTTTTAATTAACTTAATTTAGCTTTAGCAATCGCTGCTTCTATTTCTGAAAAGGCTGTTCCGCCAGCAGATGTTCGTCTTGCAACGGCAGTATCAGACTCTAGAAAATAATAAATATCTGCTTCTATAATTGGAGCAACTTTTTGATACTCTGCTAGCGATACATCTTGTAAATAAATGCCTTTTTTAGTACATGCTAAAACTAATTTCCCAACAATTTCGTGAGCTTCTCTAAATGGAATCCCTTTTGTAGCTAAATAATCTGCTAATTCAGTCGCATTTGAAAAATCTTTTTGAGTTGCTTTTTTCATTGTTTCTGAATGAAATTGAATTGTAGCAATCATTCCTGTAAAAATGCGTAAACTTTGAAGAACAGTCTCTACTGTGTCGAACATGCCTTCTTTATCTTCTTGTAAATCTTTATTGTAGGCTAAAGGTAGGCCTTTTAGGACTGTTAATAAGCTAAATAGATTGCCATAAACTCTACCCGTTTTGCCACGAATCAATTCCGCCATATCAGGATTTTTTTTCTGAGGCATAATCGAACTTCCTGTTGAAAAAGCATCTGTTAATGTAGCAAACTGAAATTCATGACTCGTCCATAAAATAATTTCTTCGCAAAATCTGGAAAGATGCATCATTAAGATACTGCTATTACTTAAAAATTCAAGAATAAAATCTCGATCACTGACGCCATCAAGGCTATTGCTATAAATCTTAGAGAATCCAAGTAAATCAGCTGCATAATGACGATCAATGGGGAAAGTGGTACCAGCTAAAGCTGCACAGCCAAGTGGCGATATATCAATTCGTTTTAGACTTTCCTCTAAACGTTCCAGATCGCGTTTAAACATACTGTGGTAAGCCAATAAATGATGGGCTAACGAGATAGGTTGAGCGTGTTGCAAATGAGTATAACCAGGCATAATTGTTTGAATATTGCTCTCAGCTTTTTCAATTAAGATGTCCAATAAATCATTTACCGCATGAATAATTTCAGCTACTTGATTTTTTAAGTACAAGTGCATATCTGTCGCTACTTGATCATTACGACTTCTAGCCGTATGCAGCTTCCCAGCTACTGGGCCAATCTCATCGTGAAGTAACTTTTCCATATTTAAATGGATGTCTTCATTTACACTGGTAAAATGCAATTTATTTTCGGCTAATTTTTCTACTAGTTTATTTAATCCACCAACAATTGTCTCTACCTCTTCTTGTGGAATAATTTTACATTTTCCTAGCATTTGTACGTGAGCTAAACTGACTAATAAATCTTCTTTGGCCAGTTTCTGATCAAATTCAATGGACGCTCCAAATTGATCTACCCAAGCTTCACTCTTTTCTTCAAATCGACCACCCCATAATTTTTCGCTCATTTACGTATGCACCTCCATTAACTTTTTTACTTTTTTAGAACTTCTGCACTAACTTGCGTTGGTAAACCCCATAATTTAATGAAGCCCACTGCTGCTTCTTGATCAAATGTGTCGGCCGATGTATAGGTTGCCAGTTCTTCATCATACAGAGAGTTTGGTGATTTTCTACCTTCAACAATCGCATGACCTTTAAATAGTTTTACCCGTACAGTTCCATTTACATATTGCTGCGTTGTTTTTAAAAAGGCTACTAAAGCTTCTGTTAGTGGGTTAAACCATAAGCCATTATAAATCATTTCAGTAATTTTTTGCTCAATCAGAGGTTTAAAATGTGCAATGTCACGAACAAAGGTTAAATCTTCTAATTCTTTGTGTGCAGTGATTAATGTAACTGCGCCTGGCGCTTCATAAACTTCACGGGATTTGATTCCGACTAAACGGTTTTCAATATGGTCAATCCGGCCAACTCCATGTTTGCCTGCTAACGTATTTAACTGAATAATTAATTCAGATAATGACAAGGATACTCCATTCAAAGCCACCGGAACGCCAGCTAAAAATTCGATTTCAATTGTATCAGGTGTATCAGGTGTTGTTTCTAAACTATTCGTTAATTCATACGCAACTTCTGGTGGTGCAATCCACGGATTTTCTAAAATACCACATTCATTACTTCTCCCCCATAGATTTTGATCAATTGAAAAGGGATTATCTAAATCAATTGGAACTGGTATCTCATGTTTTTGAGCATAAGCAATTTCTTCTTCCCGTGACCATTTCCATTCACGGACAGGGGCAATAACTTTCATCGATGGAGCCAGAGAATGAATGGCAACTTCAAAACGTACTTGGTCATTTCCTTTGCCAGTACAACCATGGGCAATAGCTGTTGCCCCTTCTTTTTCTGCGACTTCTACTAATTTTTTCGCAATCAAAGGACGAGAAAGAGCAGAAATCAATGGATATTTCCCTTCATAATAAGCATGAGCTTGTAGAGCGATTAAAGCAAAATCATTGGCAAATTCTTCTTTAGCATCAATGGTATATGATGCGGAGGCTCCCATTGTTAAAGCTTTTTCTTTAATAAAATCAAGATTTTTTCTTTCACCGACATCTAAACAACATGCTATTACATCATAACCTTCTTCTAGTAACCATTTGATGGCCACCGAGGTATCTAATCCGCCAGAATAAGCTAATACAATTTTTTCCTTTGTCATCCTTGTTCTCCCCTTTTCTACATTTCCTTAAAGTTAATCTGGTTGTATCATAACATTAAAGAAAAATTAAAACAAGATTAAAAACGGATTTTTATACAATTATTTGTATTTAAAACACTATATACAGCTTTTTTATGTATATTAATATATTTTATGCAAAATAAAAAGAGTTAAGACAATTGCCTCAACTCTTTTTATCAGTTAATTACTTAATCCCAGTATCCTTCATGGACAGCCGCAGCTTCCACTTCAACGCTTGGAAAAGGTCCAATAATTTGGATATCTTTTTGACCACGAGCAATAATTTCACTACTAGGTAAATTAAATGTTGGGTTTTGATCATTATCGCCTGTTAGCTCTAATAGACGCTTTTCAGTCATGGCAAAAACAATAGTTCCAATGTTCCCCCAGTAAATAGCTCCTGTACACATTGCACAAGGTTCAGCTGTTGTGTATAAGGTACATTCCCATAAAAAGTCTTTATCATATTTTTGTGACGCACGAGCTGCTAAAGACGTTTCTGCGTGCCCAGTACAAATATGTTCTGTGATCTCAATGTTTTCTTGTTCAAGCAAAATGCTTCCTTCTGCATCCACTAACAATGCTCCAAAAGGTGTATTTCCATTGTCTCTTGCACTTTGCGATAGTTCGATACACCGTTTTAAGTAAAACTCATGGCTCTCTCTTGTCAATATAATCATCCTTTCCTCATCTATTTATTTTTTCCATCGCTCAATAAGAACGCTTGAAAAACTTCGTTTCCTAGAAATTTCCCTCTAGGAGTTAAACGTAACCATTGTTGGCTGACTTCTAACAAACCAGCTTCAACTAATTCTTCAATCGTTTCTTGATAGATATCAAAAACAGAAACTTGAAATTTGTCGAAAAAGTGTTCAATGCTAACACCTTGCAACTTGCGCAAACCTAAGAATAATTCTTCTTCTATTTTTTCCTCAAGTGATAATTTTTGACTTCTTAAAACTGGCAATTTATGCTCTCTTAAAGGCTTTAAATATTGTTGGATTGGACCATTATTTTGGTAACGATGTCCACCTAAATAGCCATGAGCCCCCGCACCAAAACCATAATATTTTTCATTTTTCCAATAAATCAAGTTATGTTTAGACTCATAACCTGGCAAAGCATAGTTACTAATTTCGTATTGCTTACGACCTTTGTCCGCCATTTGATCAATAGCCATTTGATACATATTAGCCTCAGCATCTTCCGTCGGTAAAGGCAGCTTCCCTTGCCGCATTAAATTATAGAAAATCGTCTTGTTCTCTAAAATTAACGAATAGGTAGAATAATGAGGTAAATCTAGCTCTAAAGCTTTTTTTAAACTTGATTCAAAATCAGCCTCAGTTTGACCTGGCAAGCGATAAATAAGATCAATGCTGATGTTTTCAAAACCGACTTGTCTGGCGTTACTAATAGATTGATAGACATCGGAAACACGGTGGATTCGTCCAATCTTTTTTAGTAAGTCATCATTAAATGATTGAACGCCCATACTTAAACGATTGACTCCATGATCATGTAAAACTTGTAATTTTTCAACTGACAAATCACCAGGATTCGCTTCAAAAGTAAATTCATTCCCAATTTTAAAAGGTAAATTTTCCTTGATTCCAATTAATAAACGATCTAATTGTTTTTCATTTAATGTTGTTGGAGTCCCACCACCAACATAAATCGTTTCGATTTCAGTTTCTCCTTGTTGTTCCATTGTTAATTTCATTTCCCTAACCAGTAAATCCACGTATTCATCAACTGGTTGACCTTCTAAGAAAACTTTATTAAAATCACAATAAAAACAAATATGCTCACAAAAAGGAATATGAATATATGCTGCAGTCATTTTGCGCGACTCCTTTCAAACAGATTACTTGCTCTCATTGAAAAAAGTAGCAGTATCAATTTCATCTTGTTTTAATTGGGCAATCAATTGTTCAACTGAGTCAAATTTCAACTCACTTCGTAAATAATGATACCAAGCAACTTCAACTTGTTCCCCGTATATATCTTGATTGAAATCTAAAATATAGACTTCGACTGTTAAATCTCGATCGTCACCAAAAGTGACATTGTAGCCAATTGAAGCCATGCCAAGATGCCAATTTTGGCCAACTTTAATTTTAACTGCATAAATACCTGGTTGCGGCAGACGAACCCCAGAGGTAACTTCAATATTAGCCGTTGGAAAACCTAACAATCTTCCCCTAGCGTCGCCATGAACTACACGTCCCGGCGTTTGATATGCATAGCCTAATAAGGCATTAACTTTCTCCATTTCACCTTCTGCTAACTTTTCTCTAATTCTAGTCGAACTTATTTTTTTATTATCCGTTGTTTGTTTATCTACAACTACGACATCAAAGCGTTCCGCCGCATATTCTGGTAAATGAGCCATATCAGCTATTTCTTTTGGTCCATAAGTGTAGTCAAAGCCTGCAACAACAACCTTAGCATGTAAATCAACCATGTACTGATCAACAAAATCTAATGGCGCTAAACTCGCAAAGTGTGACGTAAATTCGATAATGTATAAATAATCGACCCCTAAGTCTTCCATTAAACATTTTTTACGTTCGATAGTCGATAAATATTTCATTTGTTCTGGATTAATTTTTTGAAAAACAATTGATGGATGCTGATTAAAAGTCATAACAGCTAATTTCAACTTTTTTTCATCTGCTATTTTTTTTGCTCTTTCAATGACTTCTTGATGACCTAAATGAACGCCGTCAAAAAAACCTAACGCTAAGACAACATCCTCATTTGGAATTTGACTTGCTTCGTATGGATGGTGAATGTTGATAACTTTCATAATCAGAATACCCCTTTAGCTTTCTTGATTTCGTAAAACTTTGACTGGTTTTAACAATGTTGGTTTAGTCGGATGAACATCGTAAATACTACAAGCCCTATCTTGATACATGACGACAAAAGGAAAGCTTGTTACATCTTGGTAGTCACTTTTTGCTAAGACTGCTCCATCCTTAACTTTTTCCCAGACATCTTTTGAAATTTCAACTGCCGGTATGTCTTTTAAACCAAACTCTAATGGAAAAAGTTTTTGATCAATTTCAGCTTGATCGACTGCTTCTTGAACTTGAGCAAGAGTCACACAATCACTAGCTTTAAAAGTCCCGCTTAAAATCCGAGTTAAATCTGACATATGAGCTGGATAACCTAATGCTTCACCTAAATCAACAGCCAAAGTTCGGACATAGGTGCCCTTGCCACATTCAACTTCAAAGCGCCAAGACACCGTTCCAGCGTTTTCATTAAACACAGGCTCTGATGAACGAATAAATTTTTTGATAGTGGCTTGTCTTTCTGGGCGCTCTACAGTTTCACCGTTTCTAGCATATTCATATAACCGCTTTCCGTTAACTTTAACAGCTGAATACATTGGTGGGACTTGTGTGATTATCCCTTCAAATTTTTTCATTAATTCATCAATTTCTGCTATTGTTGGGACTTCACTAACTTTTTTCGTTTCAACTACTTCACCACTACTATCTTCTGTAGTTGTTGAAAAACCTAGCGTAATTTCACCAACGTAGGCTTTCCCAGTTTCCATCATATATTCAACAACTTTAGTTGCTCGTCCAACGCAGATTGGCAACACACCGTCTACGTCTGGATCTAAGGTTCCAGTATGTCCAATTTTTTTTGTTTGTAAAATTTTTCTTAGTTTAAAGACACAGTCATGACTTGTCATACCGCGTTCTTTCCACAATGGGAGAATTCCCTCCACAAAGCATCCCTACTTTCTTTTCATAACTTGATAATTATAGCATATTTCTGAGAATCATTAAACTTTTGATTCTTAAAATTCCTTAATGTTCACAGTGATTCAGGTAATTACTATGTCTTTTTCGTGTGAAATTTGTTATTCTTAGTAAGTAGGAAGTTCCTTTTCCTAATTTCCATCTATCTGAGGAGGCAACTTTATGAAAAACATCAAAATTGTAACGGATTCTACCGTTCAATTATCCAAGGAAGAAATAGAAAAATATGACATTACTATTGTTCCCCTAACGGCCATGATTGATAGTACAGTTTATATTGATGAAAAAACAATTACAAAGGAAGAGTTCCTTGAAAAAATGAATGCTGCAACTGAACTCCCAAAAACTTCACAACCAGCTATTGGTTCGTTTGTTGACACTTATCGTGATCTAACTGCTGATGGTAGTGATGTATTATCGATTCATGTTACTGAAGTTTTAAGTGGAACTGTTCAAGCGGCGCATCAAGCTTCAAATTTAATTAAAGGGAATGTAACCGTTATAGATTCGAAGTTTATTGATCGGGCAATGGCTTTCCAAGTAATTGCTGCGGCTAAGATGGCACAAAAAGGGCATTCAATAGCTGAGATTTCTGAAAAACTAGATGCTATTCGTAGTAAAACGGATTTATTTATCTGTGTTGTTCATCTAGATAACCTAATTAAAGGCGGCAGAATTGGGCACACAATGGGGAAAATTTCTAATTTCCTGAATATTAAATTAATGCTTCGTCTAACAAAAGATGGTTTGGAACCAGATACAAAAGGTCGGGGTATGCGTTCTATGCAAAAACGAGTCGATAAAATGATTGAAGATATGAAAAAAACTGCTGGGATTAAAGCCATTGGAATTACGCATATTGGTTTAACCCCTTTTACTGAAGAGTTGATTGCTAATTTTAAACAGCAATTTCCAAGTGCGGAATACCATATTGCATATGCAAGTCCAAGTATTATGACCCATGCTGGAAAAGATGCTTTTTCGGTTATGTACCTCACTCATTAAAAATTAAATGCAAATAAAGAAAGTTGATGAAATAATATGGTAAAAAAAGTAATGATTATTTTCAATCCCTCATCTGGTAAAAGTCAATCTAAAAAAATTGCACAACAAGTTCAAGATTATTTAGAAGAACAAGACTCAGCTTATCAGGTAAAACAAATGGGAACTAAAAGTGAAACAGATGCCACTAAATTCGCTAAGGAAGCCGCTGAAAATAAATTTGATTTAGTCGTTTCAATTGGTGGAGATGGCACAATCAGTGATGTAGTTTCTGGACTATCTCCTTTTGAACATCGACCTAAACTAGGAATTATCCCAGCTGGAACGGTTAATAATTTAGCCCGAGTGTTAGAAATACCACTTGATATTCCCGCAGCTATTGAAAATTTAGTTACAGGTGATTTAACTCCTCTTGATGTTGGTCAAGTCAATGATTCTTATATGATTAGTACTCTAACCTTAGGAGTTTTAGCTGATGCCGCTTTAGAGGTCAGCCAACAGGAAAAACAAAAGTTTGGACCGTTCGCCTTTATTTTTAAAGGAAGTAAAATTCTTGTTCAGCACAAACACTACCACTTAAAAATCCAGCATGATGAAGGAAAATGGCGTGGTTCAGCACAATTATTACTGGTAACGATGACCAATTCAGCTGGCGGATTTCCTTATTTAGATCCCGATGCAGCCGTTGATGATGGTTATTTTCATGTCTTTATCGTTCCAGAATTATCTTTTACTGGCTCTTTACGTTTTTTACCGTATTTTATTAGTGGAAAAGCCAAAAAAATTCCTGATGTGACTTATTTTAAAACAAAAAAAATGACAATTGAAGGAGCAAAAAAGGAAATCCGCTCACGTATAGATGGTGATCCATCTGAAAAATTGCCCTTAAATATGCAAGTTTTAGAAGGACACATTCAAGTTTTAGCTCCTTAATGCAAAAGACAACGCTAAGTTTACCTAGCGTTGTCTTTTTTACTAATAATTAATTTTTGATTGATTTTTAAGTTGATTGCTTCAAATTCTCTAAAAAAATCATTTGTCGCTAGGTGTTTTTCAACCCCTTGAAAGCAATCCTCTGCATTTAAGCCCGTAATATACAAACCACAAGGTAAAAAAGAATAGGGTCTTGATTTCCCATTATCACGATGATCTCTAATTGGATCCCAGTATAGTAAACATTCTACTTTTTTATTTCTTATAAAAAGAGTTTGAAAATACTCTTCACAACTAGTTAATTGTGCGAAATAAATCTTCTCCATTTTTGATAAAAGTACGTTATCATTTAGCTGAGATTCAGTTAGTGTTAAATGATAGATTTCAGTTTCAGCGAAAGGAAAATCCGTAACTTCATAGACATAAGGTAAGGTAAACATAGAAAGAATCAGCGGATCAGTAACTTGCTGTAAGATACTAAATACATTAAATAGTGGTCTGCTATCGCCTTTTTCAATAATCCTAACTTCTTCCCTTTTTAGTACTGGATTACTCTTTTTCATTTCAGTGTAAAAATCTTCCTCAGATAAATCTGCCGGCATATTTTCACGTTCTGCAATGATGCAACGACTTGGATCTAAAATTTTTGATAATTTCAGAGGTTTCTCCGTAGCTAAATAAGAAAAAGGCATCATACTAGTTCCCCTCCTATCCTAATCATTCAGGTTTTAAAACTATTTTTCAATCACTAAAAATTCTTTTTCTCCTAAGTCCAACAATAGTGGATTGGCTTTAACTATATCCCATTTTTCGACGCGGCGTTGTGCTTCTCTCACACCTTCCTCACCCATCCAACATGTATACAGCTCGACTTTATCTGTATCTTCAAAACATTTTTCTAACACATCCATAAAACTAGTTTGTTGAACAGCGTTAACAGCACGTGCTTCATCCATCATTTGTTGGTATTGCGTAATTTGCTCAAAGGTATATTCATCACCAGTATTGGTTTCATTTTCTATTGGTTCCCAGACTGGAAAGTCAGAACATTCATAAACAAATTTTGTGGTGAAATGTTTTTTTATATCTGTTGAGTTAGTCAAATTTAGGATTTCAAATCCTCCAACAATTTCTTTTTCTGTATCAAAAAAAGCAATTTGATCTAAAGTTAAACTATTATCACCAGTCTGGTTTTGTAAATAACTTAGTACCATTTCATCGGTTACACCTTTATCTAAAGTATCCCGAGCAATCATTGCGACAATATTTTCAGCTGGCGGTTCAGCTACTGGCATCTTTTTTTCTGTTCCAATATAAGAATATAAACTCATTTAAACTTAGCCCCTTTTTAATTTATCTCGTATTAGTATAACAAACTTCTAAAGAAATACCTATAGTTAAAAGGCTTATTTGTTTCTAATTTAAGAATACAAAAAAAGAACCAATCACTTTTCAGCAATTGGTTCTTTTTTGTTATTCTTTATTTAAATCACGTAATAACTCATCAATCCGATTTCCGTAAGCTACAGACTCATCGCGCGCAAAACTAAGTTCTGGCGTTTTGTAAAGTGTTAAACGTTGACCTAATTCTTTTCTAATTAAACCAGCGGCTTTTTCAAGACCTGCTTGAGCCTTTTCAATATCGCTTGCTTTATCAGATAAGATACTATAATAAATAGTCGCTTGTTGTAAGTCTCCTGTAACACGTACATCTGTAATATTTACATCTTGAACGCGTGGATCACGAACACGTTTTTTTAAAATGTCATTTACTTCTCTTTGGACTTCTTGAGTGACACGACCTAGTCTATGATTTGCCATGATATATCCCTCGCTTTTCCATTAAGATTTTATTTATTTACGTTTAATTTCTACCATTTGGTATGCTTCAATAACATCATCCATTTGAACTTCATTGTAATCTTTAATCATGAAACCAAATTCAAATCCAAGTTTAACTTCCTTAACATCATCTTTAAAGCGTTTCAAACTAGCTAATTCGCCTTCAAAAATAACAATGCTATCACGGATTAAACGAATGCTACTGTTACGTGTGATAAAGCCTTCAGTTACATAACCACCTGCGATTGTTCCAACTTTAGACACTTTGAAGGTCTCACGAACAATTGCTTGCCCAGTGATTTTCTCTTCAAATTCAGGATCTAACATCCCTTTCATTGCTGTTTCAATTTCATCGATAGCATTATAAATAATGCGGTGTAAGCGAATATCAACGGCTTCTTGTTCAGCTTGTTGTTTAGCTTGAGGTGTTGGACGAACGTTAAATCCAATCACAATTGCATTACTTGCTGCAGCTAAAGTAATATCACTTTCATTAATAGCTCCAACTGCCGTATGAATGATTTTAACACGAACGCCTTCAACTTCAATTTTTTGTAAGCTTGCTGCTAAAGCTTCAACAGATCCTTGTACATCTGCTTTGATAATCACGTTAACTTCTTTTAATTCGCCTTCTTGTAAGCTATCAAACAAGTTATCTAATGTTACACGATTCGTAACAGAACGTTGCTCAACAGCAGCACGTTTCGCACGATCTTCACCTGCTGAACGAGCAGTTTTTTCATCTTCAAAGACAACAAAACGATCGCCAGCTTGTGGAGCATTGTTTAATCCAGTAATTTCAACTGGTGCAGCTGGACCGGCTGTTTTCACACGACGACCAGTTTCGTTAGACATTACACGAACCCGACCAAATGTGTTTCCAACAACAATTGGATCTCCAACTTTTAGTGTTCCTTCTTGAACTAATAGCGTTGCAACTGGACCTTTACTCTTATCTAAACGAGCTTCAATCACTGTTCCAATAGCCAAACGAGTTGGATCAGCTTTTAATTCTTGAACTTCAGCAACTAATAAAATCATTTCAAGCAGTTCTTCTAAGTTTTGTTGGAATTTAGCAGAAATCTCAACAAAAATTGTTTCTCCACCCCATGATTCAGGAACCAATCCATGCTCAGTTAATTCTTGCATCACACGCTCTGGATTTGCACCAGGCTTGTCAACTTTATTAACTGCAACAATAATCGGTACTTCTGCTGCTTTAGCATGGTTAATTGCTTCGACAGTTTGTGGCATAACACCATCATCTGCTGCTACAACTAATACAGTAATATCTGTGATACCTGCTCCACGAGCACGCATCGTTGTAAAGGCCGCATGTCCTGGTGTATCTAAGAATGTGATTGGTTTTCCGTCAACATCAATTTGATAAGCTCCAATATGTTGTGTGATTCCGCCTGCTTCTCCTAAACTTACTTTTGTATTACGTAATGAATCTAGAAGTGTTGTTTTACCATGGTCAACGTGACCCATAATTGTAACAACTGGTGGACGAGTAACTAAAGCCTCTTCGTTGGTCTCTTGGTCAAAGTAGACATCTAAATCAGATACATCTAATTCGATTTTTTCTTCAGCTTCAATACCATAATCTGTTGCTAATAATTCAATTGCTTCTTTGCTTAAAGATTGATTTAAAGTAGCCATTACGCCTAATAGGAATAACTTCTTAATAATCTCTGCTGGTTCACGGTAAATCTTTTTAGAAATATCCGCAACTGTCATACCATCAGAATAAACTAATACTTCTGGTAATTCTTTAAATTTACGTGGCACTGGTGGTGCTACTGGTTTTGTTTCGCCACTACGACGTTTTTTCTTTCTGAAATTATTGCGATTGTTATAACCGCCTTGATAGCCACCACGATTGCCGCCTTGTCCACCACGGTTACCTTGATAACCGCCTTGTCCTCCGCCGCTTCCACGATTTGCTCCTTGAGCATTATTTCCACTTGTTGTTCCTTGGCCTTGAGCCGCTGGACGACTAGTGTTACTTGATTGCCCTTGACTAGTTTTAGCTGCTGGGCGATTTGTGTTGTTTGATTGTCCTTGACCTGTTTTAGCAGCTGGACGGTTTGTATTGCTTGATTGTCCTTGACCTGTTTTAGCAGCTGGACGATTTGTATTATTTGATTGTCCTTGGCTAGGTTTAGTAGCTGGACGAGTATTTGTTGTTTTATTTTGTGCTGGCTTCCCTGTTTGAGTTGGTTTACCTGCATTTTGTCCACCACTTTGAGCTGGACGCTTCTGATTATCTTCTTTAGAGTTCGTAGTGTTACCCCCTTGTCCACTTGAGTGTGGACGGTCTGATTTTTTAGTATTAGCAGCAACCTTTGTTCCTGCTTCTTTTTTTGTAAAAACTTGATTTAATTTTTGAATTTGATTTTCATCGATAGTAGACATATGATTGCCTAATTCAATTCCCAGTTCTTTTGCTTTTTCAATTACACGCTTACTAGACATATCATGCTCTTTAGCATACTCATGAACACGTTTTTTCCCCATGTAATCACCCTCCAATTATATTGATAATAACTCACGAAATTTCTTTGCGAAGCCTTTATCGATAATCGTACAAATGGTCCGTTCTTTCCCAATCGCATGGCTCAATTCCATTTTTGTGAAATGAACTGCTACAAGGACTTCATAATGCTGACCTTTATCGGATATTTTTTTTCGTGTATTTTCACTTGCATCCACTGCTACAATGACTAATTTAGCAGTGCCATTTCTGATTTCTTTCAAACTTAAGTCTTCTCCAGAGACGAGCTTTCCGGCACGCTGCGCCATTCCAAGAAGATTAAGCACCTTTTGATCATTATTCATAAACTCATCCGTGCTTTCTGATGGGTTACATAATCCAATAATTCTTGGTAAAATTCATCGTTAATGGTTGCTTCTAAATGACGATCAAGGACATGTTTGTCCCAAGCCGTTTGAACAACTGTCGGTTCAATAGAAACATAAGCTCCACGTCCAGGCATTTTTCCAGTTGGATCAATGGCGACAACGCCTTCTTTGTTTCTAACAATTCGAATCATTTCTTTCTTAGGCTTCATCTCGTTAGTTACAACACATTTACGCATTGGTACTTTTCGCTTTTGCATCTAAACAACCTCCTGCTTACTCGTCGACTCCGTCTTGTTCTTCTGCTAATTCGATTAACTCTTCTGCATCTTCTGGATTTAAAATATCTTCTTCTGTTTCAGAATCCAATTCTGAAACTTCACGAGACTCTTCTAAATCTTCTATGCTTTCAAGAACTTCTTCAGCATCATTTTCAGCTTCAACTGCCATATTTTCTTCTACAGCCTCAACATACTCAGCAACCGTCTCTAAATCAGTTTCTTCTTTTACTTCTGCTAATGCAGCCATATCAGATTCTGATTTAATATCGATTTTAAAGCCAGTTAATTTGGCAGCTAATCGCGCATTTTGACCACGTTTCCCAATAGCAAGTGACAATTGATAATCTGGAACGACAACTACACAACTTCCTTGTGCTTCGTTAAAGGTTACATCAACTACTTGTGCTGGGTTCAATGCATTTGCAATATAAGTTGCTGGATTTTCATTCCATTCAACAATATCCATGTTTTCGCCTTTCAATTCATTGACAATGGCTTGAACACGTTGACCTTTAGGACCTACGCAGGTTCCGACAGGATCAATATTAGCATCTCTTGACATAACAGCTACTTTAGCACGATCGCCAGCTTCACGAGCGATAGAGACAATTTCAACTGTTCCATCATAAATTTCAGGAACTTCTTGCTCGAATAAACGTTTTAATAAATCTGGATGACTACGGCTAACAAAAATTTGTGGGCCTTTTGAAGTATTTTCTACTTTAGTCACATAAACTTTAATACGATCATGGGCTTTATAGGTTTCATTTGGAATTTGTTCTTGCTTAGATAGAACAGCCTCAATCTTGCCAAGGTTTACATAAATGTAACGATTGTCTTGACGTTCAACAATTCCTTGCATGATATCATTCTCATAAGCGACAAACTCATTATAAATAATACTGCGTTCAGCTTCACGAACACGTTGCATAATGACTTGTTTAGCTGTCTGTGCAGCAATACGTCCAAAGTCTTTAGGAGTTACTTCAAAACGGATTTTATCGCCAATTTCATATGCTTTGTTGAGCTCTAAAGCATCTTCAATACTCACTTCTAAACGAGAATCAAAAACAACTTCAACGACTTCTTTAACGGCATAAACGTGGATATTTCCCTTTTTCATATCAAACTCGACTTCAACATTTTGCGCTTGACTATAATTCCGTTTGTAAGCAGAAACTAAGGCAGCCTCCAACGCTTCAATCACGATTTCTTTTGCAATACCTTTTTCTGTTTCTAAAGCATCAAGAGCATTTAACATTTCTTTGCTCATTATTCACTTCTCTCCTATCTACGTATCATAAATTTAAAACTTGATCGCTAACCTTGCTTTCGCAATTTTCTTGCGATCGAATTCCATCTTTTTCTCTCTAGTTTTTATTCGAATTGTTAAAATCAAACTGTCTTCATTCACTTCTTCTAAAGTGCCTTCATACATTTTTTCGCCATCAACAGGTTCATACAATGAAATATTCACATAAGAACCAACTGCATTTTGATAATCCTGTTCTTTCTTCAAAGGTCTTTCTGCTCCTGGAGAAGAAACTTCTAAGAAATACGCTTGAGGGATTGGATCTGGATTAATAGCATCCATTTTTTCACTAATCTTTTCACTCACTAACGCACAGTCTTCAATGTCAATTCCACCGGGCTTATCAATGTACATTCTTAAAAACCAACTTTTACCTTCTTTTACAAATTCCACGTCAACCAATTCAAAATTAAATTCGTCAACGATTGGTTGAACAATAGTCTTGACCGTATCAACCACATTACTCAATCTCATCGCCTCCTTTAGACACTTTTCACCTGACTGCCGAAAAAGAGTGAGCGTCGCCGCTCACTCTCTACAGGATATCTAAATACATTAACTATAATACCACGTTTTTACAGTGTTTGCAACTAAAGTCAGGTAGTTTATCGAATCATTTTGTGGTGTAATAAAGGTTTTACTATCAAATAAAAAAACTCAACTTTCTTAGTTAATCTAATTACAAAATTATTTAGTGCTATTTGTCCATATTTTTTTTGCCATGGGTGTATTTATTCTGTTTAATGAACCCTTTCAAGATGCTTTATAAAAACTTTTAAAAGATACTTATTATCGCTATCAAGTACCTTACATTTTTGTTATAAGATTGTTAGATACTCCAATGGTAGATTGTTTTTAATGCTGATAAAATGAATGTTGAGGTGACAAAAACACGCCACATGAAACCTCCTTATTTTTCATTAACAGACTAAACCGGATTAAAAAAATTAGTGTCAGGAGGAACGTTTATGGATCAAGATTTTTTATTTATGTGTGGGATTATTGTCTTTTTCACAGGTGCTTTTTCATTAAGTTTATCAGGAATGTGCTACCGTTGGCGTGCTTTTCTAAATAAAAAAGCCTGGGATGGTTTAACATTGCCCTTTCTCTACTTTGGTTTGCCACTAGTTAGTATTGGATTAATTCTCATTTATTTCTATTATCCATACTAAAAATAAAAATAGGAACAAAGCCTATAATTCGGCTTGTTCCTATTTTTTTACATCATATCAAATAAAGATAATTGATTTTCGTCTGGTAAGTCTTTCAAAACATTGTTCTCAGTCATATACTCAATCAATGTTTTAGAAACTTTACCACGCTTCGCTAAATCTTCTTTAGATAAGAATTTCTTCTCTTCACGGGCAATACAAATTTGCTTCGCCACATTGGCTCCCAAACTTGGTACTGCTCTGAAAGGAGCAATTAAAGCGTTGCCTTCGATAATAAAATCATTTGCATCTGATTTATATAGATCAATCATTTTTATTTCAAAGCCACGCTCAACCATTTCATTACAAATTTCTAGTATTGTTAGTAAATTCTTTTCTTTGGTTGAGGCATCAAGGCCCTTATCATTTATTTCTTTCATTTTAGCTTTTAACGCTTCTTTTCCTTGGCTCATTGCGACTAAATCAAAATCAGCTGCACGAACTGATAGAAACGCTGCATAGTAAAGAATTGGAAAATGGACTTTATAATATGCCACTCGTAAAGCCATTAGAACGTAAGCTGCCGCATGGGCTTTAGGGAACATATACTTAATTTTCAAGCAAGAATCAATATACCAAGTTGGTATTTTTTCATCTCGCATTGATTTTTGCCAATCTTCTGGAATTCCTTTACCTTTACGCACACTTTCCATGATTTTAAAGGCTAATCCATCATCTAAACCATTATGAATCAAGTAGACCATAATATCATCCCGGCAACCAATTACTTGAGAAAGCGGAATATCTTTTGTTCGGATTAGCTCTTCGGCATTCCCTAACCAAACATCGGTACCATGTGATAACCCAGAGATTTGGAGTAACTCTGCAAAGGTAGTTGGCTTCGTTTGTTCCAACATCCCTCGAACAAATCTTGTTCCAAACTCAGGAATGCCAAGCGTTCCAGTATTTGATTCAATTTGCTTAGGAGTCACACCTAAGATTTCAGTCCCACCAAAAATTTGCATTACATCCGGATCGTCTGTTGGAATCGTTTTTGGATCGATCCCTGATAAATCTTGTAGCATCCGAATCACAGTTGGATCATCGTGACCTAGAATATCAAGTTTTAAAACATTATCGTGAATGGAATGGAAATCAAAATGGGTTGTTTTCCACTCAGAATCTTGGGCATCTGCCGGAAATTGAATCGGTGTGAAATCATAGACATCCATATAATCAGGAATAACAATAATTCCCCCAGGATGCTGTCCAGTTGTTCGTTTCACGCCTGTCGAGCCTTTAGCTAAGCGATCAACTTCAGCTGCTCGGAAATTTAAATTCATATCTCGTTCATAGCCTTTTACAAAACCATAGGCGGTTCGATCGGCAACCGTTCCAATTGTACCAGCCCGGAACACATAATCTTCACCAAATAAAACTTTGGTATAATCATGGGCTTTAGCTTGATAATCACCCGAAAAGTTTAAATCAATATCGGGGACTTTATCGCCGTGAAATCCTAAGAAGGTTTCAAAGGGAATATCATGACCGTCTTTAAACAAACGAGCACCACATTTTGGACAAGCTTTTTCTGGCAAGTCATATCCTGAACCAACGGAGCCATCTTCGAAAAACTCAGAATATTGACATTCTGGACAACGATAATGAGGTGGCATTGGATTTACTTCGGTAATTCCCGTCATTGTTGCAACAAAACTGGACCCAACGGAACCACGTGACCCAACCAAATAGCCCTCGCTGACACTTTTGTGTACTAGTTTTTGGGAAATTAAATAAATTACGGAGAAACCATTTCCAATAATACTTTTTAATTCTTTTTCAATCCGTTTTTCAACTATTTCGGGAAGCACTTCGCCATATAATCGATGAGCTTCATCATAACTTAATTTTCTAATTTCATCTTCAGAACCTTCAATTTTAGGTGTATATAAATCTGTTTTAACTGGCGTAATATCATCTGCGACTAAATCTGCAACTTTGTGCGTGTTTTCCACGACGATTCGCTCAGCCATTTCTTTCCCTAAAAAGCTAAATTCTTTTAGCATCTCATCAGTTGTCCTAAAATGAACTTCTGGCAAAATACTACGATTAAGCGGATTAGCACCACCTTGAGAATGAATCAAAATCTTGCGATAAGTGGAGTCTTCTGGATTTAAATAATGAACATTTCCAGTTGCCACTACTAACTTACCTAATTCATCACCCATTCGTACCATATTTCGAATAATTTCTTCTAAATCTTTTTCACTTTTTACTAGTTCACGCTCAATTAATGGTGCATAGACTGGTTTAGGCATGACTTCTAAATAGTCATAAAATTTGGCACGATTTTTTGCTTCATCGTAGCCTTTCTGCATCATTGCTTCAAAAACTTCGCCTGAGCTACATGCAGATCCAACAATAAGTCCTTCACGATATTCAGTTAGTTTTGACCTTGGAATTCGTGGTGTCCGATAAAAATAATTGACCATTGACATCGAAACAAGTTTGAATAAATTTTTCAATCCATCTTGGGTTGTCGCTATAATAGTGGCGTGGAAAGGTCGCGCTCGTTTATAGGAATCCCCTTCACCAATGTGCATATTTAATTCATCATGATAATGCATATCATGTTCTTCTCTAGCTTCTTTAATAAATATCCAGCATAATTGACCCGTTGATTCCGAATCATAAATGGCTCTGTGATGCTGTTCTAAATTTACACCATAGCGTTTTGCTAACGTATTTAAACGATGACTTTTTAATTGCGGATGTAAGAAACGTGACATTTCTAACGTATCAATAACTGGGTTTTCGGCTTCTGCTATATCATATTTGCCATAGCTTGTATTTAAGAATCCCATATCAAAACTAGCATTATGGGCTACTAAAATATCATCACCAGAAAACTCTTTAAACAGCCGTAAAACTTCTTCTTCAGATTTTGAGCCACGAACCATATCATCAGTAATTCCTGTTAAATTAATGGTTGTTTGGGACAACGGGTGACCTGGATCAATAAACTGTTCAAAAGTTTCAATAATATTGCCTTTATACATTTTTACTGCAGCCAATTCAATAATCGTATCATAGACTGCCGAAAGACCGGTTGTCTCCACATCAAAAACAACATAGGTTGCTTCGCTTAAAGCAATATGTTTTGGATTATAAGCAATTGGAACACCATCATCGACAATATTCGCTTCAATACCATATAAAATCTTAACCCCATTTTTCTTCCCGGCATGATAAGCATCTGGAAAAGATTGTGCGCCACTATGATCTGTAATAGCTACTGCTGGATGTCCCCATTTAGCTGCTTGTTCAACTAAATCGGTAATATTGTTTGTTGCATCCATTTGGCTCATATTGCTGTGCAAATGGAGTTCAACTCGTTTTTTATCTTCATCAGCTTTATCTTTTCTTAACTCTCGACTGACTTCGGTGATATCTCGTGCGCTCATCACTAAATCACGCATAAAGTTATCTTCTTGTACAGCTCCTCTAGCTCGAACCCACATACCTTTTTTCAAAGCTGCAAAGACAGCCTCATCTTCTGGCGAATTCGAAAACATTTTAACCGCAAAAGATGAAGTGTAGTCCGTAATTTTTAAAATTAAGATTTGGCGTTCGGAACGCAATACTCGCACTTCTACATCAAAGACATATCCTTCAATTGTCACACGACGTTCTTCTTCAATAATTTCAGCCATTGGCTTAATTTCTTCTTTATCATTGATTGCTCTTCCTAAGACTAATTTTCCTTTTGGAAGATTGGCAACTTTATTGTCACCGCCATTACGTTTTCTTTCTTCTTCAGCTTTTTGTAAATTATCCGCTGCACGTTCAGCTAAAAGTTGCTCGGCTTCTTCTTTTTTAGCTTTAAATTCAGCCAATTTCGCAGTATTCGCTTCTTCATCAATCACAGGTTCAATCCTAAATTTAGGAAAGCCGAGTTTTTGATAGTGCTCTTCAACTGGAGGCAGGTACTGATTCGTCAAATGACCTTTAACTACTTCATTTTCAACATAAAGTTGCACTTTTTTTAGATTCAGAACAGGTAACTGTTGGCGAAATAGTTGATTGATAATTGGTGAAGAAACACCACTACGCTTAACCGCTTCTGGCCAATAATGTTCTAATTTTTCAATCGTTAATTCTGGATTTTCGGTTTCAATAGAAAAAGAAATTGCGGCTATCGAACGAAAAGCAATCTGCAATTTCTCTGAAAAATTTTGGTAGATTTCAAATGGCAAAATATCTTGAAAATAAAAATCAAAATGCCATAACTTTGACTGTTTATGCACTGTTACTTTACGTATACTCGCTTTTTCAAAATAAGGTTGGTAGTCTAATTCTTGATGCAAATTAATTTGCTCCAATAATTTTTGAAATAATTCTTCTTGACTTAAACTCATAGGATACCCCTTTCGTCATAATTCTTTGACGGTATTTCCTGCTTTACACTTGAAAAAAGGCACACTTCCTAAAAAGGTGCCTTCTGATTTTACTTCTATTATTGTATCATAGTTTTACTAGTTTGCGTTTAATAAAATATTTAAGGTATCAATTAGTTCTTCTTTTTTAACTTCAATCGTTTCACTTGTTTTGCGTAATTTAATTTCCACGATACCTTCACTCGCTTTTTTACCAACTGTGATTCGTACTGGTAAACCAATTAAATCAGAATCTGCAAATTTAACACCGACACGCTCGTTACGATCATCCATTAAAACAGATAATCCGGCTTGTTTTAATTCAGTGTATAAATCGTCTGACAAGCTTGTTTGATCTTCTGCCTTCATATTAACAGGAATTAAATGAACTTCATATGGTGCAATGTTACGTGGCCAGTTTACACCACGGTCATCTGCTTGCTGTTCAACAATAGCTGAAAGTAAACGACTAACGCCAATACCGTAACACCCCATAATAACTGGAATAGAACGACCATTTTGATCTAAGATTGTCGCATTCATTGATTCACTGTAGCGAGTACCTAATTTGAAAATATGTCCAATTTCAATTCCTTTAGTGAACTTAATGACACCTTGTCCATCAGGCGATAATTCCCCTTCTAAAACAAAACGTAAATCAAGGTACTCTTCAACTTTTAAATCACGATCTGGATTCACGTTGATGAAATGGAAACCTTCTTCATTTGCGCCACAAACAGCATTTCCTAAATCTTGTACATAACGATCAGCAATCACTTGGATTTCTTCTGGAACATTAATTGGTCCAAGAGAACCAAAACTAGCACCTAACAACTCAGAAGCTTGTTCATCGGTTGCCATTTCTAAGAAGTCTGCATTTAAATGATTTTTCAATTTCACATCATTGATTTCATGATCTCCACGAACAACAACTAAAACAGGTTTTTCATCGGCAATAAATAAAATACTCTTAATCACACGGCTTTCTTCAACTTCTAATAAATTCGCAACTTCTTCGACTGTTTTCACACCTGGAGTTGCAACTTTTTCCAGTTCTTTTTCAATCTCGTGGGATTTTTTGCGCATGTAAAAATTTGTCGCCATTTCTAAGTTTGCTGCATAGTCACTGGCATCAGAATAACAAATTGTATCTTCACCAATATCTGAAATCGCCATAAACTCTTTTGAATCACTACCGCCCATTGCTCCACCGTCACCGATGATGCTACGGAACTCTAAACCACAACGTTCAAAAATACGATTATATGCTTGTTCAAATTGACGATACCCTACATCTAAACTTTCATCGCTATCGTGGAAAGAATAGGCATCATTCATAATAAATTCGCGACCACGTAATAAACCAAAACGCGGACGTTTTTCATCACGGAATTTTGTTTGAATTTGGTAAAGTGATAATGGCAAACGTTTATATGAATTAATTTCATCACGAATTAAGGTTGTAAAAGCTTCTTCATGAGTTGGTCCTAATAAGAAATCACGTCCATTACGGTCTTTTAAACGCATTAAATTTGGTCCGTATGTTTCGTAACGACCAGATTCTTCCCATAATTCTTTAGGTAGTAATGAAGGCATTAACATTTCAACTGCATCTATTTTTTCAAATTCTTCACGAATAATTGTTTTTAACTTTTCAATTACTAGATTAGCTAATGGTAAATAGCTGTATACGCCACTTGAAATTTGACGGATGTATCCAGCTCTTAATAACATTTGATGACTGATAACCTCAGCATCGTTTGGAACTTCCCTTAATGTTGGGACAAATAATTTTGATTGTTTCATTCTTCTTCTCCTTTATGCACTTCATTCTATCCCTCTATCAGACTTCTCCAAAAGTTTACTCTAAAAGACAAGATAGAATATGTGCGGTTCGACTTTTACATTACTTAATTATAAGCTTTCTAGACTAAAAGAAATAGCGTTGGATATCGTTCCAAGTCACTAAAATCATCAACAACATCATTAAACCAAAACCAACCATTGTAATGATACCTTCTTTATCTGGATCTAAAGGTTTGCGTCTGATGCCTTCTATAATATTTAACAATAACTTTCCACCATCTAAAGCTGGTATGGGAAGTAAATTAACAATACCTAAATTAATACTCAAAACAGCTAGGAAATTAAACACGCCCATAAAACCAATTTGAACGACTTGCTCTGTTGCTGCATAAATCCCTACTGGACCTGAGAACATTCCAATATTAAACCCTTTGGTAAAAATAGAGCCTAAAACTGTTACGATTTGAACCATAATAAACCATGTTTGGGTAAATCCGTATGCAATCTTCGCTCCAAATGAAGTATCAATTGCTGGTCCAATTCCAATCTGACCAATTTTTTTATCTTCAACTTTTACAGATTTAGGTGTTACATTGATTGTTTCTTTTTTGCCAGCTTTTGTTTCAACATCCAATTTAATTTCTTTGGCTGGATGAGCTTGAATCGTTGTTGCTAACATTGTCCAATCTGACATTTTTTTTCCGTCAACTGCTAAAATAGTATCGCCTTGAACAAGTCCAGCTTTAGCCGCTACGCTGTCAGAGGCTATCTCACCTAATTGCGTACTATGACTCACAACCCCGCCTTGCATAAAAGCAATCACGGTAAAGGCTAAAATTGCTAAAATAAAATTATTCATAGGTCCTGCAAAGTTTGTCATCATTCGTTTAGGTAAGCTTGCAGATTGAAATTGAACATCAATCGGAGCAATCTGAACCTCTGTACCGTCTTCTTCAATAATAGTCGCATCATGTAGGACAGGATAGCGAACTAACTCGTCTTCATTTCCTGCTAGATATCCTTCAACGTGTAAATCCTTTTCCAAATCAATTGAAACGACTTCCATTGGAACAGCTTCCATCAATTGGGTTTTCTTAGAGGTATTAATCGTTGTCACAATACCTTCAGAATTAATAATTAAACCAATCGGCATACCGGGTTTAATTTCGGTTTCATCTTCCCCGTAACCAGCCATACGTACATAGCCACCAATTGGTAAAATTCTAATCGTATAGGTTGTTCCATTTTTACGATAAGAAAAAATTTTCGGTCCAAATCCAATCGCGAATTCGCGTACGAGGATTCCCGATTTTTTAGCAAAATAGTAATGTCCGTATTCATGTACGACTACTAAAATACTAAAAACAATCAAAAATGTGATAATCGTTGTTACCATAGAATTCGCTCCTTTATAGCCAACTTGTGACTAATTTTCTTGTTTCTTTGTCAACATTAAGAATGGTTTCCAAATCTGGATTTTTTACATAATTATCCAGTTTAATCGCTTTTTCTACATAGTTCTCAATCTCCAAAAAGGAAATTTGCCCTTTTATAAACGCTGCAACAGCTATTTCATTCGCTGCATTCATCATGGTTGGTGCGGTACCACCCATTTTACCAGTCTCATAGGCTAGGGCTAACAATGGAAAACGTTCAAAATCCATTTCAGCAAAATGTAAAGCGCCAATCTTTGCTAAATCAAAGGGTTTTGGCTGAATCATTGGAATGCGCTTTGGATAAGACAATGCATACTGAATCGGCTCACGCATGTCACTAGCTCCCATTTGGGCCATAACGGCTCCATCGACAAAACTGACCATTGAATGTACAATGCTTTCTTTGTGTAAAACAACTTTAATTTTATCATAAGTCAGACCAAATAACCAATGTGCTTCGATAACTTCCAAACCTTTGTTCATCATTGTCGCAGAATCAATCGTAATTTTCTGACCCATTGCCCAATTTGGATGGTTTAAAGCATCTGATAAAGTTACATTAACTAACTCTTTACGACTTAACTCTCGAAAACTACCACCAGATGCTGTAATAATTAGTTCTTCTACTTCGCTAATATTTTCACCTTGTAGACATTGAAAAATAGCTGAATGCTCACTATCAACAGGCAGTAACTTAACATTTTTTTCTTTCGCTAAATTCATAACCAGAGCACCTGCCATGACTAACGTTTCCTTATTAGCGATGGCGACAGTTTTACCAAGTTCAATAGCTGTCAGTGTTGGCAATAAACCCACACTACCACTTAAGGCTGTTACTACTAATTGAACTTCTGAGTCAGCAACAACTTCTGATAATCCTTCTATACCATAAGTAAAGCGAATTTCGGGAAATTCTAATGAAAGTCCAGCTGCATCCTCTTTCGTAGCTACTGAAACAAGTTTGGGTTGCAGTTTTTGAATCAGCTTGCGCCCTTTTTCCTTATTTTGGTAGAAAGAAAAGGCGACTATTTGAAATTGATCTGGATGGGCAGTAACAACAGCTACTGTGTTTTCACCAACAGACCCTGTTGCACCTAACAAGCATATTTTTTTCATATTAGATTAAAAGTAGCTATCAAAGGCTGACAACTACTTTCCCACTCCCTTTCAACAAATTAAATAAGTGCAACTAAATGAAGCATTGGTAAAACAAATAATAGACTATCAAAGCGGTCTAAAATTCCACCATGTCCGGGTAAAATCTTACCTGAATCCTTAACATCATAATGACGTTTAAAAGCGGACTCCACTAAATCACCTAATTGACCGAAAATAGAAAATAGAACCGTTAAAGCTAACATGATGCCCATTGAGTAATCTTGTGGATAAAATGTTAAATATAGAGCTGCTACTACTAGAGCTGATAAAATACCACCTAATGATCCTTCAATCGTTTTATTCGGACTAATTGCTGGAGCTAATTTATGCTTCCCAATTTTTCTACCAAACATATAGGCGCCGATATCTGTTGCCCAGACAACAAAAAGAATATACATTAACAAATCTAAGCCTGCAGCGCGAGTAGCAATAAAATAATGGAAGCCATATCCAATATACAAAGCACCTAGAATAGCCACACCTGCATCATCAAAAGAAAAGCTATTTTTCGAGAACACAGTACAAACTAATAATAAAATTCCGCAAATATAAAATAAATAAAGCGGGGAATAATTACTTGGTAAAAAACTCAGACGTTCCGTTGGTACTAATAGTAGCAACATACCGATACTAGCTAATAACCCCTCTATTGTAAAAAATGAGTTACCTTTCATTCTAAATAATTCAAACAAGCCTACTAAACCCATCGCAGCTGCCACAATTTCTAAAGTCCATGATCCAATATAAAGAACAGGGATAAAAAATACTAAAGCAACTACTGCTGTAATAACACGTTGTTTCACTTTACGTTCCTCCTTTAATAAAAAGCTCGTTGAATCGGTTAGCTCTGACAAGAAAATAGGAAAAATTGATAGGACGCTTCTTGTCCTCTCGAATTTTTATCTTTTTCTCGAAGAGTTGACTCAAAAGAGCTAGCCTTGATAAAAAGCTCGTTGAGTCGGTTTAGCTCTGACAAGAAAATAGGAAAAATTGATAGGACGCTTTTTGTCCTCTCGAATTTTTATCTTTTTCTCGAAGAGTTGGCTCAAAAGAGCTAGCCTTGATAAAAAGCTCGTTTAATAATTTCAGTACTAAACAAAATACTAAAGACATTTGATACGAACTTTTCGTCGCCTCTAGTCACCTATTTTTTACATCCTATCAAACTCAAAAATAACCACCTAATAAATTATAAGCCACCGAATCTCCGATGACGAGTTTGATATACTCCGATAGCTGTTTCTAGGACGTCTTCATCAAAGTCTGGCCATAAAACTTTTGAGAAATAGAATTCACTATATGCCACTTGCCATAGTAAAAAATTGCTAACCCGTTCCTCACCACTAGTTCGAACCAATAAATCTGGATCTTGGTAGTCACCCAATGTATGCGTCATTAAGGCCTCTGCATAAACTTCCTCTGTAATTTCATCAAGTTTCAATTGATTATTTTGAACTTTTTCAGCAACTATCTTTGTAGCCTCAAGCATTTCACTACGACTGCCATAATTTAAGGCAAAATTCAAAATCATACCAGTATTGTGCTTCGTATCTTCAATGGCTTTTTCAACTGCTTTTTTTGTGTGATCAGGCAATTGATCAACAAATCCCATGACATTCACTTTGACATTTTCTTTAATTAAGTCGGGAACAAATGTATCGAAAAAATCAACAGGCAGCTGCATTAAAAAACTGACTTCATCGGTTGGGCGCTTCCAGTTTTCTGTTGAAAACGCATAGAGCGTTAAAACTTTAACGCCTAGTTTATTTGCATGTTTAGTAATTTTTTTTACTGTATTCATGCCTTCTCGGTGTCCTGCAACTCGTGGCAGGAATTTTTTTTGTGCCCAGCGTCCATTGCCATCCATGATGATAGCAATATGATTGGGGATTACTTCATTTTCTTGAAAAGGATGCGGATTTGTTCCAGCTTGTTGTTTTCCTTTTCGCTTAAATAAATGTTTCAAGTAGTTCCCTCCAATTTCTGTACTCAACTTAATCTATTGTAGCAAAAAGTTAAAGACATTCCTATTAGTTTTGCAAAAAATCCTACATTTTTCACATGATTTATATTTGTTCGTTAAACTTCTTTTCTATTTTAAAGGATATAAGACCGCTTGACTACTTTATTTGTGTTAAATTTTAGTTAATTAGCTCTAATAGTCTATTAAAACCTGCTCATTTGAAAGGGTTATCATTTGACTAGGTTTGGTTGCTTTAGTATGCTTATTTTATCTAATAGAGAAAGAAGGAATCGATATGGATGATTTTACAGAGTTCACAGATAGCGAAACGAAAAAAGTAGCAGCGCTACAAGAAATTGCAGATACCGTTGACCGTCTAGATACTATTTTAGAAGAACTTAAAGGAACAGATAACAAATTAAAAGCTTGGTATGAACAAAAAAAAGCCGTTTATGAAATCAAAAAAATCTTGCATGATGCGACTCATTACGAACGTTACAACAAAGCTGAAGCAGATGAATTTTTAAGCGAATATAATAGCTTTGTTCGTCCAAAACAACCCTAATATTTCAACATAAATTTTTTCAGATTAAAATAAACCAACATTTAAGGACCACAGTCCATCTTTGATGGATGTGTATCTTGGTTCTAAGTTGCTAAAGCAACAATAACCATGAAAAAAAGAGGCTAAGGATCAAAAATCCTTAACCTCTTTTTTAACTGATTGCTCTTATACTTCTAAGAGTTCTTTTTCTTTATCTGCTGCAATCTTATCAAGATTTTTAACACTATCATCTGTCAATTTTTGAGCTTCTGTTTCATAGTTGCGTAATTCATCTTCAGTCATTTCTTTATTTTTCTCTGCTTTTTTCAACTCATCAATTAAATCACGACGAATATTTCGAACAGTTACTTTAGAATTTTCAGCTTCTTTTTTAACTCTTTTCGCTAATTCTTTACGACGCTCTTCTGTTAACATTGGAATCACTAAACGAATCACATTTCCGTCGTTTGTTGGGGTAATTCCAACATCACTTTGCATTAATGCACGTTCGATATCTTGTAAAGATGTTTTATCAAATGGTGATACCATTAAAACTCGTGCTTCTGGAATCGTGATTGAAGCCAATTGGTTTAATGGAGTTGGTGCTCCATAATACTCTACTTGAATACGATCTAAAATACTCGCATTTGCGCGACCAGCACGGATAGAACCTAATTCACGTTGTAAAGCTTGTTCAGCCTTTGTCATTTTTTCTTTTGCTTCATTTAATAATACTTGACTCATTTTATTTCCCCCTCACTGTTGTACCGATTGTTTCTCCCAGCGCAACACGTTTAATATTGCCCGTTTCATTTAAGTTAAAGACCACCAATGGAATATCATTGTCCATACTTAATGAACTTGCTGTTGTATCCATAACCTGTAACCCTTTATTAATAATTTCTAAATGAGTTAATTCTTCAAATTTAGTAGCTGTAACGTCGACTTTTGGATCTGCTGAGTAGACTCCATCAACATTGTTTTTAGCCATCAAAATAACATCCGCATCAATTTCAGCAGCACGCAATGCAGCAGTTGTATCTGTTGAAAAATAAGGATTCCCTGTTCCACCTGCAAAAATAACAACACGCCCTTTTTCTAAATGGCGCATAGCTTTGCGACGAATATAAGGTTCTGCAATTTGACGCATTTCAATTGATGTTTGAACTCGTGTTGGAACGCCAACAGTTTCTAAATTATCTTGTAACGCTAAAGCATTCATAACGGTTGCTAGCATTCCCATATAGTCTGCTTGAGCACGGTCCATTCCCATTTGAGAACCAACTTGTCCACGCCAAATATTTCCACCACCAACAACAATAGCGATTTCAACACCAAGATCATGCACTTCTTTAATTTCTTTCGCAATCTCTCTAATTGTTGGCGGTTTAATACCGAATCCTTCTTCTCCAGCTAAAGCTTCTCCGCTTATTTTTAAGACAATACGTTTGTATTTTGGTTTGTTCATGTTAGCTTCCCTCCATTGGCTTCATTACTCTTCTATTTTAACATAATTGCAAGAAAAAAGGGAGCGCTCAATACGATGCGTTCCCTTTCTCATTAAAGTCTCAGGTTTGATTATTTATTTACTTGACTCATTACTTCTTCAACAAAGTTATCTTCGCGTTTTTCAATTCCGTCTCCAACTTCAAAGCGGACAAATGTTTTCACAGATGCGCCTTTAGATGCTAAAAATTGTCCAACAGTTTGGTCTGGATCTTTAACGAATGGTTGGTCAACTAAACTGATTTCAGCTAAATATTTATTCAAACGACCTTGAATCATTTTTTCAACGATATTAGCTGGTTTTCCTTCGTTTAATGCTTGTTCAGTTAGAATTTTTGTTTCATGAGCAATTTCATCTTGTGAAACTTGGTCACGTGAAACATATTTAGGATTGATTGCAGCAATGTGCATAGCAACATCTTTAGCAATTTCTTCATCAGTTGTTCCTTCGATTAAAGTTAAAACAGCAATACGTCCACCCATATGCAAGTATGCACCAAAAGCAGAGTTGTCATCTTTAGTTAAACGTTCGAAACGACGGAAGCTGATTTTTTCACCAATTACAGTCGTTGCTTCCATGATTTCAGAGCTAATTGTACCACTAGCAGTTTTGATTTCTAAAGCTTCTTCAAGAGTTGCTGGATTTGCTTCAGCTACTTGGCGAGTTACTTCTGCAACTAATGTTTGGAATTGATCATTTTTAGAAACGAAATCTGTTTCTGAATTAATTTCTACGATTGCAGCAGTATTTCCTTCAACAAAAACACTTGCTAAACCTTCAGCAGCTACACGGTCTGCTTTTTTAGCAGCTTTTGCCATTCCGTTTTCTCTCAAATGGTCAACGGCTTTATCAATGTCACCTTCTACGGCTACTAATGCTCTTTTCGCATCCATCATTCCAACACCGGTCATATCACGTAATTTTTTAACTAAAGCTGCAGTTACTTGTGTCATTTTTATATTTCCTCCTAATAGATAATGTTTGATTTTCAATTTATTTATAGAAAACTCCATAAATAAAAATTAGGCTATCTCTAAAAGAGAAATGATGCCGCTTCGTAAAAAGTCGCTCTCACTTCTCTCTTTACTCGAGACAGCCTAAAAGTTTTATATTGGTTGATTATTCAGCGTTGTCGCCTTCAACTACTTCAACGATTTCTTCGATTGATGCAGTTTCAGTACCTTCTTCTGCTACAACTTCAGCAACAAAAGTTTCTTCAACAACTTCATCTTCACCTTGACGACCTTCAATCATTGCATCAGCCATTTTAGCTGTCAATAATTTAACGGCACGAATTGCATCGTCATTCGCTGGAATAACTACGTCAATCTCGTCTGGATCACAGTTAGTATCAACGATACCTACGATAGGAATGTTTAATTTGTGAGCTTCTTGAACAGCAATACGTTCTTTACGAGGGTCAACAATAAACATTACATCTGGGATTCTAGGCATATCTTCGATACCGCCTAAGAATTTTTGTAAACGTTCGCGTTGTTTAACTAAGATTCCAACTTCTTTCTTTGGAAGAACTTCGAAAGTTCCGTCTTCTTCCATTTTGTTGATCTCTTTCAAACGTTTGATACGTTTTTGGATTGTATCCCAGTTAGTTAAAGTTCCACCTAACCAACGGTGATTTACAAAGTATTGACCTGAACGAATTGCTTCGTCTTTAACAGCTTCTTGAGCTTGTTTTTTAGTTCCTACGAATAGCGCGATTCCGCCATTTTCAGCAACATCTTTCATGTAGTTGTAAGCTTCGTCTACTAATTTAACTGTTTTTTGCAAGTCAATAATGTAGATTCCGTTTCTTTCTGTAAAGATGTAGCGTTTCATTTTAGGGTTCCAACGACGTGTTTGGTGACCGAAATGAACACCTGCTTCTAGCAATTGTTTCATTGAGATTACTGCCATGATGATTTTCCTCCAATATGGTTTTTTATTTTCCTCCCTCGAATTCAACTGTAAGGAGACTTGAGTTGCTCAAGCACCATTCCTTTACATCCTTCAAGGTGTGAAATTAGTTGGTTTTTACACCGTTTATAATTTTACTACACAGACGAATACTTTGCAAGAGTTTTCTTATATCTAGCACTTTTGATAAAACTTATGGCTCAACAAGTCTTTCAATGGGATACGTCCAAATAATAAATCTCTTCCCCATTTTCATCAACTTTAGTTGTAGTGATAAATCCGTACGCTTCATAAAATTTTCTAGCGTTTTGATTTTCAGGATAGAAACTTAAAAGGATTTGCTTCAGTTCATATTCAGTTGGTAAGTATTGACAAATTTTTTCTAAAAATAGTTTACCGAGGCCATGACTTTGACTGGCTTCACCAATCATAAAACGGTCTAACCAAATTGAGCGGTTAGTTGAATCATAACAACCATACATAGCAAAACCCACTAATTGATTTTCACTATATAAACCTACTGGAACCCAATCTTCTCCTTCAAATACAGCTTCTAAAAGGGACTCAGCATTGCTTTCAATAAAATTTTCTTGCCCCTTAGCTACCTTGAGTTGAACAATTTCTCGCCAATTTTCTTTTGTAACCCTTCTTATTTCTGTTTTCATTATATCCCTCTTCTATTGATTAATTTATCAATCGTAACTTTAACATAACCAAGCTAAAATTTAATTAAAAAATGAGGATATAACTTTTTTAAAGTTGACTATTTTTATTTTTTGTCACATTTAACTGACTAATTTCTATTATCGTTGCTGTGGCTTTTTCCATGCTTTCAACACTAATAAATTCATAGCGACCATGAAAATTTTCTCCACCTGTAAATAAGTTAGGGCATGGTAACCCTAAATAAGAAATTTTAGAACCATCTGTTCCGCCTCTGAAAGGTTCCACAATGGCTTTAATACCAATATTTTTCATCGCCTCAATTGCCAATTGAATAATTTCAGGTTTTTTTTGAATTATTTCACCCATATTATAATATTGATCTTTCAAAACTAAGCTGATAGCTTCATAACCTAAATCTAGATTCATTCTATCGACTAAGTTTTCAAAAAATTGTTTACGTTCACTAAATTTTTGCTGATCATGATCACGAATAATATACGTTAACTGAGCATCTTCTACATCTCCACTCAAGTTATTTAGTAAATAAAAACCTTCATAACCCGCTGTTCTTTCAGGAACTTCATTTTGTGGCAATGCCGCATCAAACTCTAAAGCTATTTTCAATGCATTAATCAACGTATTTTTAGCAACACCTGGGTGTACACTCTTTCCTTTAATTACAATTTTAGCCTCAGCGGCATTAAAGGTTTCATACTCTAAACGTCCGACCGTGCCACTATCAATTGTATAAGCAAAATCCGCACCGAAATTAACTACATCAAATAAGTCTGCTCCCCTGCCTATTTCTTCATCGGGACCAAACGCAACTTTAATCATTCCATGCTCAATTTCCGGATTTTGAATAAAGTAATCTATTGCTGTCACAATCTCAGCTATTCCAGCTTTATCATCTGCTCCTAAAAGAGTGGTGCCGTCTGTCGTAATTAACGTTTCCCCAATATAATTTTTTAAATTTGGAAAATCAGTGGGCTTCAATTTAATATCCAAATCTGAATGGAGTATTAGCTCTTTCCCATCGTAATTAGGATGTATTTGTGGTTGAATATTTACTGCATTAAAATCGGCCGTATCAATATGGGCAATAAAACCAATAGTTGGTACTTTATAGCTAGTTGTACTAGGTAAAGTTGCTGTTACAAAGCCATTTTTGACATTCAACTGAACATCTCTCAAACCTAAATTCGTTAATTCTACAACTAAATCTTTAGCAAAATCTGTTTGTGATGTTGTTGTAGGGACTGTCGAACTTGTTGGATCTGAACGGGTTTCTTTTTTTACATAGGTCATAAAACGTTGAACCAAATCGGGATACATATACTTCCTCATTTCTCGCTATTGCGCTCTCATTTGTTTTTCACTTTTAATTAGTATACCTAAAAAAGACTCATGAATCCATTCTATTTAGTTGCTTTAAATCATTTTAAAATTGTCTATTGACAAGCACCTAAAGAATTTGTTATGATTCATCCATAGATTAGAAATAGATGTTTTTTTAATGAGAAATAAATGAATAACTAACAACTTTGAGAAGGAAAGTAGATATAAATAAGCTTTTAGAGAGCCCTCATTTGCTGAAAAAGGGCAGCTGATGTTTTATCGAAAATGGCCTTTGAGTTTAACGATCGAACAGCTTTGGCCTTTAGATTGTTACAGGTGCACCTGTTATCGTGCAACAGTTTAACGAATCGAATTTGATTCAAGAACTGTTTGAGATAGGAATCTTGAGATTCTTATAAATTAAGGTGGTAACACGACGTTTAAACGCTCGTCCTTTCTAGTTTTTTAACTAGTTATGGATGGCGTTTTTTTATATACTCGATTCTTTCTCATTAAAGATAGCTTCATTCGTCATTAAAAAAATAAATTTTACTATAAAGGGGATTGGGAGAAAATGAAAAAATGGAAACTAGGTTTAAGTTTGGTTATAACTGCTAGCATCTTAGCAGCATGTGGGGGTTCTAACGGTAAAGATACAGCTGCAACGAAAGAATCAGATACAAATAAATCAGCAAATGTGGCACAAGTTCTGCGTGCTAGCGTGCCGGCAGAGATTACTACATTAGATACAACTAAAGCTACAGATCGAAATACTTTTACAGTTATCGAACAAATTTTTGAAGGCTTGTATCGCTTTAACGGTGATAATGAACTTGAATTGGCCTTAGCAAAAGAGCCGGCAAAAATTAGTGACGATGGATTAACTTATACATTTAAATTGAAAGAAGATGCAAAGTGGTCCAATGGGGAACCTGTTACTGCCAATGATTTCGTCTATGCTTGGAGCAAGATTGTAAATCCTGCTAGTGCTGCACCAAATGCCTACTTATTTGCTAATATAAAAAATGCAAAAGCCATTACAGCTGGTGAAAAAGAATTAGCTGAATTAGGCGTTAAAGCTACTTCAGACTATGAGCTAGAGGTGAATTTAGAATTGCCGCAGCCCTCTTTCCTTAGTTTAGTGGCCATTGGTTGGTTCTATCCGCAAAACCAAAAATTTGTTGAAGAACAAGGCGAGGGCTACGCTATGGATACAAGCAAGATTTTGTATAACGGTCCTTTTACTTTAACAGATTGGAAAGATGGCGCTACAAATTGGAGCTATGAAAAAAATAAAAGCTATCATGATCAAAAAAATGTTTCTTTAGATAAAGTTGATATCTCTGTAGTTAAAGAAACTTCAACTGGTGTTCAACTTTATGAAGCCAATGAATTAGATGTCACAACATTAGTTGGCGACTATGCTAAAGAAAATGAAGACAACCCTGATTTAGTACGAAAACAAGAATTGGCTTTGCAATATCTGAGCTATAATACAGTTGAAGGCAGCCCACTAGCAAATACTCATTTAAGAAAAGCACTCTCTCTTGCAATTGATCGTTCTGCTATTACAGATAACATCGTAGCCAACGGTTCAGATCCATTGGGTGGACTGATTCCAACTAAGTTAGCTAAGAACCCTGAATCTGGCGAAGATTTCCGAAAAGAAAATGGTTCATTTTTAGATTATGACCTAAAAGAAGCTAAAAAAGAATGGGATTTAGCTAAAAAAGATGTTGGAGAACAGTTAGAATTGGAATTAGTAACTTCAGATGATGCGATGGAGAAAAAATTAGGCGAGTATATCCAAAGTACAATTAGTGAAAACCTTAAAGGAATTACAATTAAAATTCGTAGTGTACCAAAAAATGTAGCCTTAGAAGAACGTCGTGCAGGTAATTTTGATTTAGCAACTGCGGGTTGGATTGCTGGTGATATTGATCCCACTGGATTTTTCGTTTTATTTGAAACCGATGGTGCCTATAACTATGGAAAATATAAAAATGATAAATTCCAACAATTAATTACTGATTCTAAAACTATTGATGCTAATAATCCCGAAAAACGGTATGAAAAATTCTTAGCTGCTGAGAAAATTTTATTTGAGGATGCGGCATTTGAACCCTTATATCAAAGAACTACCAATTATTTACAACGCTCAACAGTTAAAGGATTAGAAAGTCATCTGTTAGGTTCCGACTTCACCTTTAGAAATGTAACGATTTCAAAATAAAGATTTATTAATTGAAAAATCAGCTCTAATCGTATTTTACATGAAATGCAGTTAGAGCTGATTTTATCTTTTCCTCGACCATTTAGGCGCTTTTGCCATTTAAAAAATAGACTTTCTAATTTTTCAAGAAATATTTCATGAAAATATACATAGAACTACTAAGAACGCCTTTTTAAATAAGAAGCTTTTTGCTATACTAGAAATTGTGTGAAAAAAGTAACTTGATGGAAGGATTTGTCCGATTTTGATTAATGCAATTGTTTTTGATGTTGATGATACATTATATGACCAACAAGCACCTTTTAAAAATGCTATTGCCAATTGTTTCCCTGCATACTTTGGTTCTTTAGATTTAACTAGAGCTTATCTCCGTTTTCGTTACCATAGTGATGAGACTTTCTGCAAGTATATTTCTGGAGAATGGACTTTAAATTATATGCGTTTTTACCGAATTCGCGAAGTATTAAAAGAACAAGGTTACTCACTAACTGAGGATCAGGGACTACTCTTTCAAGAAAACTATGAAACGGAACTGAACTCCATCCAATTATTACCTGAAGCTAAAGAATTGCTAAATGCGTTAGCTTCAAAAAGTGATATTCAAATTGGGATTATTACCAATGGCCCTACTGATCATCAATCTAAGAAGATTCAACAACTACAACTAGAACAATGGATTCCAGCAGAAAAAATGATTATTTCAGAGAGTTCAGGATTTGCAAAGCCTGATCGACGTATCTTTGATTTGGCCGCTAGACAATTTAAATTTGAGCCTAGCACTACTCTCTACATTGGCGATAATTATGATAATGATGTTAATGGAGCCAAGGAAGCTGGTTGGCAAGCTTTCTGGTTCAATCATCGGAAACGTGAAAAACCTGTTAGTCTATGGTCTTGTGATGAAGAAATTACTGAATTTCATGAATTTTCCTCAAAAGTATTGAGTTTACTTGATTAATCAGAGTAAAAAAACAAGGAATGCGGCAGTTTTCAACTGTCCACATTCCTTGTTTTTATATACTCCAGTTTTCTAGCTTTTGTTTAACTGACTCTTAAACCCCAATATTTAAAATCTCACGAATATCAGATTCGGTTAATTGAGTCAATTGTTTCGTATCTGTTGCTTCAGATGTAATCACTTGATCAAATAAAGCCTTCTTTTCTTGTTGCAATTGGCTAATCTTCTCTTCAATTGTACCTTCCGCAATTAAGCGCCAGACTTGAACCACTTTCTTCTGACCTAGACGATGTGCTCTACCAGCGGCCTGTTCTTCAACGGCTGGATTCCACCATAAGTCATAAAGAATAACGGTATCTGCTCCAGTTAAATTCAAGCCAGTACCTCCGGCTTTTAGTGAAATCAAGAATACTTCTTTTTCACCTGCATTAAATCGATCAACCATCTCGATCCGTTCTTTAGGTTTCGTTTGACCGCTTAAGTAGAAGGTCTCAATTCCTTCTTGAGCCAGTTCTTCTTCAATAATAGACAGCATTGATGTAAATTGAGAAAAGAGCAAGACACGCTGTCCATTTTCTTTGGCCGTTTGTAGCAATTCTTTCAATTGCTCAAGTTTACCAGAGTCTCCTGTATAATTATCAACAAATAAGCGGGGGTCACAACAAATTTGGCGCAATCTAGTTAAGCCTGCTAAAATTTCAATTCGATTGCGCTTAAAGTCATCACCGCTCATACTTCTGACACTATCTTGAATTCGTTGTAGATAAGCTAAATAAACCGTTTTTTGTTCTTTCGTCATCGAGCTATATAAATCTGTTTCAATTTTATCTGGTAACTCTTTAAGCACGTCTTTTTTGATACGTCTTAAAACAAAAGGTTGAATCATTCGTGCAATTTGCGGATACGGCATCGTTTTAAATTGTTTCATTGGCGGGAAAAACCCTGGCATAATTAGTTGGAATATCGCCCATAATTCTTCAATTTTATTCTCAATAGGTGTTCCACTAAGGGCAAAACGTTTACGAATTGTTAACTCTCGCAATGCTTGTGCTGTTTTCGTATGGTAATTTTTCACCATTTGCGATTCATCTAAAACTAATGTACTGAATTTTTTCTTTTTATAAAATTCTACATCCTGTCTAAAACTAGGATAAGATGTAATTAGAATTTGATTTGGTCCAACTTCTTCAATCCGTTTTTGACGCTCTTCTGCTGTGCCCGAAACGACAAAGCTTTCTAAACTAGGAGCAAATTTTTTGATTTCATGATGCCAGTTATAGGTTAGTGAAGCTGGAGAAACAATTAAGAATGGCTCGTTTTTTCCATAATCCTCAATTTCAGATAAAATAAATGTAATCACTTGAATTGTTTTCCCTAATCCCATGTCATCTGCTAAAATCCCACCAAAGCCGTATTTAGCTAACATTTTTAGCCATTTAAATCCTGTTATTTGGTAAGGTCGTAATTCAGCTTCTAGATTTTTAGGAACTTCCGCCTCAAAGTGAGCAGGGTCATTTAAATCTTCAATTAGATTTTTAAATTTTCTTGAAAGCTTGCGTTTATTGCTTTCTTCTAAACCAATTGTCTCTTGTACTTCAAGTCCACGATAACTTGGTAATGTGATTTTTCCATTTTGAAAATCCTTTGTAATGCGTAATTCGGCTAAAACATCACTAACATGCTTAAATGCATCTGTTTCTAATGAAAGCAATACACCATTGTCCAATTTGTGAAAAGAACGTTTTTCAACTAAGCTTTTCAACACTTGATCAACTTCGTCTGGAGTGATACCTTTGATATCAAATCTAACATCTAAAAGTGAACCTTCATTTTGAACATCAATTGATGTTTCTGGATCAATTTGATCTAAAAACATACTATCTAATAAATCATCTACATAAACTTCTGCATCCATTTCCAAAAAAGGTATTTCTTTGGTAAATAATGTATAAAAGTCATCATCTCTAACCATGCGTTTCGCATAACTTGTTTCATCACGATGATAGTCAAATTGTTTAAATGAATTTAAAATTTTCAACTCTTGTTGGCTATCTCGAATCACTTGAACACCTGAATCGCCTAGTTGATTGTTTTTTTCATCTGTTGATAATACTAAGTTTTTATAGCTGAAATCAACAACTGCATGAACCGCATCTTGGTGATAGGTAAAATAAATTTTTGTTTTTAAAGGTTCTTGAATAAAGGTATCTTGAATAGCTTCATCAATTGAAACTTCACCAATTTTTGCTAGTAAAGGCAGTACATAGGCTGTGAAATCAGGCATATTAACTGGATCAATGACCACTTCTTTCCCATCATATCGCTGTAAAAAATTTTGTAAAGGTTGATATGCTCTCAATTGTTCTTTTGAGGGTTGGAAAATGGCATGCTTCGCAATAAACCAATGATAGGCTTTTAATCTCGCATCCGTTTGGTTATTAATATATAATGAAATCTTTTGGTTTTGCTGAAATAGTTCGAATGAGATTGGCAATTGATTGGGCACAAAAATCATACGTTTATGTTTGTTTTCGCCAACAAAAAATTGTAGCTTACCATTTTCTTGAATCAATTGAATGGTTTCTTCTGCTAAAATTGGGGAAATAACTAAATAACGTTTATTGCTATAAATTGATTTTGGTTCTTTACTGCCGACGCCCATCATTTCATTAGAAGCTGCTTGTTGCCCTAAAAAATCTAAAATCAAGCTATCTTCAGCTGAAATTTTGATTTGCTTAAAATCTAATGTCTGATTTGTATTTAAGTCAAAAGTTCCTTGATTGTGATAGCTTTCAAAAAAACTGGCGACATCTTTAACAATATATAATTTATCTAAGCCTGCTCTTAAACGTAAAGCAAGGACTTCATCATTATTTCTAATTAATGAATTGCTCGTTGATTTTATCTCAACTTTATATTCCATCATTAATTCAAGCTTATCCTCAACTTCTAAAAAAATCTCACGGTTTTCTTTCAAAAAAACACGAGTGAAGGATTCCGTTAGTTCTTGTCCTGGATCAGGTAAGACAGCAGTCATTTTCTCAGCATTTTCAGCTGTCATCACACGACTAACACCTTGTTCTTTTAGTGCTAATTCCACTGCAACTGTATGTTTACAGTACCCATGGTCTTTCCAATAAGGGCATTCGCAAAAATCTGATTCTCTTGTTGTCCCATCTAGCTCTACATGATAGATTTCGCTGCCCATTACTTCCGCAGTCCAAATTTTCTTTTCTAAAAAAGGCGTAATAACAAGAACCCTTTTTTCGGCTACGTATATTCTGGCGCGATCAATAACTCGTTCAGGTATGCTCCACTTCATTCAAAATTCTCCCACTTTCTTCCAACAATCCATCAAATTCTCAGCTTATTTTTATTTTATCTATCTCACCATTGTACGCTATTCTTGAAAAAATTACACTAACTTCATGATAATTTTTGATTGAACGATAGAATTAACTGACTGGATACTTTCCTTTAAATTTGTTAACCATGACTAATTTTAATTTTACTCTTACCGGTACCATTAGATTCAACTAATAGCTTGTCTGGAATCCGTTCTTTAAGCTCTTTAACATGGCTAATAATTCCGACTAATCTCCCACTACCTTCAATTTGCAATAAGGCATCCATCGCTTCTTCCAATGCATCTTCATCTAAGGAACCAAAACCTTCATCAATAAACATCGTTTCGATTTGAATCCCACCAGCATGCTGTTGCACAACTTCAGATAGTGACAGCGACAATGCTAATGCCGCAATAAAGCTTTCTCCACCAGACAGGGTGCGGACATTGCGTAAACCACCAGCATTATCATCATAGATATTAATTTCTAAACCTGTATCCGTTTTTCTTGACCCTTCTTCACGATTTAAATCAAATAAATAACGATTATTTGATAATTGTTGTAATCGGCCGTTAGCAATCGTTAAGACTTCTTCTAAAAAATAAGTCAAAACATAGCGCTCAAAGCCCATTTTACTTTGATCACCGTCACCATTAGCCACTGCTGATAAATTCGTTACTTCATCTAATAAATCCCATTGTTCTTGAATAGAATGAATAATTTCAGTCGCTTCTTTTAAAATTTTTTTATTTTGCATGTGAATTTGTTGATTCCTCGTCTGCTCTTCTTGCATAGTTTCTCGTTTAATAGCCACTTCCTTAAGACGCGATTCTGCAATCTCAACATTTGGCTTTTCAACAGAAAGTAACTGGTTTTCTAATTCAGCTATCCGTTGAGTGATGCGATACTCTTCTTTTTCGTATTGTTGAACTTCCTTTTCCCAATCAACTACTTCTTCCAATTCAGTCAAGGTTGCTTCAATCGACTTTTGGTTTTCAAAACTTGACTGACTAATCGCATCATTCAATTTTTCTGTTAACTCAAGTTCTAATTTTTCAGCCTTGGCTGATTGTTTTTTTAAATGAACTTGATTACTTATAATTTCTTTTAATTGATCTTGTGCTGCTACTTTTTTTAGTTCACGTTCTGAAAGTTCTTGCTTAAATGCTGCAACTTCCAATTCCAATTGAGATAATCGCCCTTTAAAAATCGTTTCATCTAGTAATTCTAAAGGTAATTGTTGTTTTATTTGGGTTAATTCTCCCTTTTTCTCCAGTTGCTCTTGCCATACATTTTGATAATCCTGCTCTATTATATTTAATTCTGCAGATTTTTTCTCAATAAAACTTTTTAATTTATTTTGCTCTTCTAACAATTCTGTTTCTTTTGAATGCTGTTGCTTTAATTCCATTATCTGTGTTTCTATTTTCTCTAATTGCACTTTAACTTCTTTTTTTAGTTGATCTAGACTACTTTTTTCCAATCTAGTCGCAAGTGGGTCATTTTCCATTCGTTTTTCTAATTGACTTTCTGAATCAGCAAGTTGCTCGTGTAGCCCTTCAATTCGGGTTTTAAAACTAGCAACCGTTTCTTTAACTGTTGTTAATTCATTTTCCCAAAAATCCAATTGATTTTCTGCCTGGCTCATTGTTTCAAATTCATCCATATCTTCAACTTGGCTGTGTAAATACGGATGTTCCACCGACCCACATACTGGACAAGGAGCACCATCTTCTAAGTCTAAAGCGAGTCGCCTAATTTGAATTTTAGCCCAATCACTTTTGGCTTTCAAATAATTTTTTTCTGTTTTCGCTACTTTTTCCTCAGCCAATAATAGTGAGTCTCTAACCGTTATTTCTTGGTTTTTTAACTGCTGAATTTTCTCTTCTATTTGACTAAATTCAACCAGTTTTTGATCAATGGTTTGTACCCTTGTCTGTTCTTTATCCAACTGATTCAGCTGTTGTTCAACTTCTTTTAATTGATCTAATTTTTGAACAATCGCCATTTCTTGTTTTTGTTTTTCTTGTAACTGGTTACCACAAGCTACTTTTTCTCTATCTAATAAGTTAATTTTTTCAGCTAATCTTTCAGCCTCTTGTCGCACTCGACTATAACCATCCAGTACTATTTTTTGTTGTTTCAATTCAATCAGCTTCATTTCACGACGTTCTTGTTCTGGACTTTCAGCTAGCTTTTCTTGATACAGAGTTTCCCAATAATTTTGCTCTTTTTCAGCTAGTTTTTTTTGATTCTCAAGAGAATGTACTTCCGTCGCTAACTCAGCCATTTCATTTTTCAGTTCTAATTGTCGAACTAATAATGGTTGAATGAGTTCTGCTTCCTTAAGTTTATTTAATTTCTCTTTTAAAGTCATTATTCTTTCTGTTGCTGATTTGTGTATAGTTTGTTGAGAATATAGCTGTTCCCTTTCGTTAAACAATAAGATTTCTGCTTGAACTTTTTGTAGCTCAAGTTGCCTCTTATTTTCTTCTTCTTTTAGCAATTGAATTCTTTTTTCATTTTTTTGCAATTGATTATGCATATTCTCTTGCTGTTCTTTTAAGTAGGATAACTCTTTTTTACCTCGCGCTTGTCCAAGCTCAAGAATTTCAGGTAACTCGGTGACCCAACGAGCATGTTGTAAAGTAGTAATTAATTCTTTCTCTTGATCTTTAATAGCAACACTAATTAATTTTTTTTGTTCTTTTAATTTCTCACTAAATAAACGATAAGGTTCTGTACCAAATAATTTGCGTAGAATTTTTTCTTTTTCATTACTATTCGCATTTAAAAAGCGTCTGAAATCACCTTGAGGCAACATAATAATTTGTCGAAATTGCTCATCTTCTAATTGAACAACTTCTTCAACAATTTGATTGACTTCTGTAGTCTTAGTAAAATGGTTTAGCTCTTTGCCAAATTCATCAAAAATTGTAATTGTGGCTTTAGCTTTAACTTCCCTGACTCCATCACCGCGTTTTTTGGCTAGGACTTGTTCAGGAATTCGTTCTATTTGATACACTTTATTTTGTGCCGAAAAAGTAAAAGCAACTTTCGTTTCTTCACTTGGTTTTGCAAAAGTTGATCGCATTTCTTTTGGCTCACGATTTAAACCATTCGTTTTACCAAATAAAGCATAACTCATTGCATCAAAAAGGGTTGTTTTACCTGCACCAGTTTTACCAGCAATCAGAAAAATATGATGTTCATAAAAGGAACTAAAATCAATCGTTTCATTTAAGTATGGGCCGAAAGCCTGCAAATTTAATTTTATTGGTTTCAATTTCTTCCTCCTTTGTTTGTCACATCTAAATTTTGTAACAACTCGTTTAATAAGGTTTCCTGCTTACTTGATAGTGCTTCACCCATTACTTCTTCATAGTAGTCTTTAAATAGTTCACTTGGATCCTTTGTTTTTAATTTTTCACGAGTAGTCAAATTCATAGTTGCCATTAAACCACTGCGGTCCAAACGTTCCATTCCTAATACATTCGGATAAATTTCCCGCAAACGATTCATTGCATCAGGAATCATTTTTGTATCTTTTAGCTGAACATAAATAAAATCATCTCTTTTTTGTGCTTCATAATAGGTTGGTTCAATCAAATCAGCAAAAAAACCTTCAAGTACTCGAAGTTCTTTTTCAGGAGAAACAGGGAAAAATTGATTGGTCAGTTCACCCTCATCGGAAAGTTCAATTAATTTGAAGCCTTTTTGCTGATTCGCTTCCGAGATTGAAAACTTTAACAAGGTACCCGAATATTGTAATTTAGCATGTCTAGTTGCATTTGGATCATGTAAATGTCCGAGGGCAACGTAGTCAAAAGCATTAAAAATACTTGCAGATACTTGATCCAATCCCCCAACCATCACTTCAGTTTCAGATTCTGTCCGTAAACTCCCAGCCACAAATAAATGCGCCACCAATACCTGATTATACTCCGAATTAAACTGCTTCTCCATTTCTTCAACGACCCGTTTAGCCGCTAATTCATGAGTAACTAGTGTCTCATCTTTAAAATAGAGACGAGCATCTATAGGTTCAAAGTAAGGCAATAAAAAAAACTGAGTATTCCCAATCACAATTGGTTTGAGGCTCTGACTAATTTTTGTATGAAGATGAAAATTTAGGGTTTGGTACCATGGTCCTCCAGTTTCTAATCGGGTTGGGCTATCATGATTTCCAGAAATAGCTAAAATAGGGAAACGATTTTCAATATTTAGTTCAACAAATAATTGATTTAACAATGCCACTGCTTCACTAGGTGGAACCGCACGATCATACAAATCACCTGCTACAACAATAGCATCTACTTCCTCACGTATAGCCACTTCTAGCATTTGCTCAAAAACTTCGCGTTGCTCTTTTAACAATTGAAAACCATGAATTTTCTTTCCAATATGCCAATCTGCAGTATGAATAAATTTCATTTTTTAACCTCCGAATTTTAGCTTCTGCTTCTATTATAACAAATTGTAAAAAATTAAGATGCTTCCTAGTGCTTTTTTAGCAAATTCTTTTTTATGTGTAGGAATAAGAAAATTTTCTTGCTAAATACGTAATAATCTTGCATACTGTTAAGTAAGAAAATAGTTACATTTGAATTTTAAACTAGAGAGGTTGAGTTAACGTGTTCTATCGATTTATACGTCAGGTAGCTCGATTTGTAGTTTTTCTCCTTAATGGAAATGCACGCTACACGAATAAAGAGCGCCTACCTAAAGAAGAAGCTTATATTTTAGTTGGTCCCCATAGAACTTGGTTTGATCCAATCTATTTTGCCTTAGCAGGAACTCCAACTATTTTTTCATTTATGGCCAAACAAGAATTATTTAAGAATCCCATTTTACGTTGGATTTTGGTCCATGCCAATGCTTTCCCTGTCGATCGAGAAAATCCAGGACCAAGTGTAATCAAAAAACCAGTTAAGTTTTTAAAAGAGGGCAATCTAAGCTTAATTATGTTCCCAAGTGGAACACGCCATTCAAACGATTTGAAAGGTGGAGCTGCAACAATTGCTAAGCTAAGTGGTGCTCCAATCGTTCCAGCTGTATTCCAAGGTCCCTTAACCATTAAAGGACTACTTTCTAGAAAACGTGTAACTGTCAATTTTGGTGAACCTATTTATTTAGATAAGAAAGTAAAATTAACTAAAGAAACACTGAAAGACATTGAAGATCAAATGCAAGCAGCTTTTGATCAGTTAGATGCAGAAATTGATCCAAACTATAAATATGAAGCTAAATAAAATAGAACCAATTAGTTTTCTCGCTAATTGGTTCTATTTTTTTAGGCTAGTTCTTTTAAAGCCAGCACCTCGAGCTTTTTAATTAGCGAATACCACGTTCATACTGTTTAGGAGGTACAACTGATTTGCCTATTTTTTTCAAAGCATGGATTCCCCAGTAAGGATCATCTAGCAAACCTCTTCCAATCGCAACTAAATCAGCATCTTGATTGGCAATAACCGCTTCAGCAAGTTCAGGACTCTCTAATTTTCCTACCGCAATCACAGGTACATTTAGCATTTCACGATATTTCCTAGCCATTGGAACTTGGTAACCTGGATAATTACCTGGTTTTAAAGTTCCTGGAGTCCCTTCTCCACCACTTGAAATATGAAATACATCAACACCCGCTTCTTGACATTTTTTAGCTATTTCAAGAGAGTGTTGAATATCGTAGCCATTTTCAACGTACTCAATTGCTGAAAGACGCATAAGCAATGGCATATCATCTGGCATAACACTTTTGACAGCCTTAATAATTTCAACTGGAAATCTAGCTAAGTCCTGCCCGTATTGATCCTCACGGGTATTCACCAAAGGCGAGATAAACTGATGAATTAAGTAACCATGAGCTCCATGAATTTCAATCGTATCTACCCCAGCTTCAACGGCTCTTCTAGCTGCATCTTTGTATTTATCCACCATAGCACCAACCTCTTCAGTTGTTAATGCTCTAGGTACACCACGTCGAGAGACACCATCTTCGATTGGTTGATTAGTTGCTCCAACAGGTTCCTCTGTATCTTGTGCCTTACGACCTGCGTGGGCAATTTGAATACCAATTTTAGCTCCTTGACGATGGACGTCATCAATTATTTTTTTGAAAGCTGGTATCTGTTCATCTGTCCATAAACCTAAATCATTATTTGTAATTCGACCATTAGGTTCAACATCCGTCATTTCTATCAAAATTAAGCCGACACCACCAACAGCACGAGAAACATAATGCACAAAATGCCAGTCATTTGGTTTACCATCTTCTTTTTCGACTGAATATTGACACATTGGAGCCATAACAATTCTATTTTTTAAGGTTAACCCTTTAATTGAAAATGAATGATCTAAATTCACCATACTTTTCGCCCCTACTTTCGGATAAGTTTTTCTATACTATCTCGCTAAAAAAATTATTTGTCAACTAAAAAAGTTCGTTGAACTGGTTAGCTCCCACAAGAAAACAGGAAAATGGATATTACGCTTTTTGTCCTCTCGAATTTTTATTTTTTATCGAAAAGTTGGCTCATAAGAACTGAGCTAAAAAACAATACGGAAGCAACATATAAGTAGCTTCCGTATTGTCTATTTAAATGAATTAACCAGTTGCATTTTCACTATTTTGCAAGCGATACATATCATAATATATACCACCTAATTCAATTAGTTCTTCATGTGTTCCACGTTCAATAATTTTTCCATGATCTAAAACAAGAATTAAATTTGCATCGCGAATTGTTGACAGACGATGAGCAATCGCAATCGTAGTCCGACCTTGTCGCATTTTTTTAAGGCCTTCTTGAATTAATGTTTCGGTCTCCGTATCAATATTAGCCGTTGCTTCATCCAATACTAAAATTTTCGGATCCGTTACAATTGTTCTGGCAAATGAAATCAGCTGACGTTGACCACTAGAATAACTGGCACCACGCTCAATAACTTTTGCATTGTATTGTCCGGGCAACTCTTCTATAAAACTATCTGCTTGAACAAAACGAGCAGCCTCTTCAATTTGATAGTCCGTAATCGTTTGATTCATTAAGCGAATATTACGTTTAATATCTCCATAAAACAAGAAAGAATCTTGTAATACTAAGCCCATTTTTTCACGTATTTCTGTAATCGGATACTCTTTAATGGATTTTCCATCAATTAAAATATCTCCTCGATTAAATTCATAAAAGCGTAATAATACATTAATTATCGAGCTTTTTCCACTCCCAGTATGACCGACTAAAGCGACCGTTTCACCAGGTTTTGCTGTAAAACTAATATCTGTTAACACATCGTGCTCGCCGTCATATGAAAAACTCACATGCTTAAATTCAATCTCAGCATCCTGAATTTCACCTGTAGCGAGTGAGTCTTGTTGAGGAGTTAGGCTTGTTTCATCCATTACTTTTAACACACGGCTACTTGAAACAATCCCATCTTGAAAAATGCTTAAATAATCCATCATATTTGTCATTGGATTAAAAAAACTTTGAGTATATGAAATAAATGCATAAATCACACCAATACTAACAGGTTCTGTCAATGCATTATATCCAAAAAATCCTAGAATAACTGCAAGAGAAAACGTATAAAGCAAGCTAATAATTGGTCCTAGTAACAACGCGTTAATTTTTACCATCGAAATCCTTGATTGAAAATAGTCGTTATTCGTTTCATTAAATTCAGCTTGTAGTCTTTTTTCCTGACGAAACTGCTGAATAATTCCCATGCCTGAAATAGACTCATTTAATTTTGTATTTAATTGGCTTAATTTTTCACGCATACCACGATATACTTTCGAACTAAAATGTTGGTAATACCATACAACTACCATTAAAATTGGCAAGAAAAGTAAGCACCACATAGCAATTTGACTATTCAACAAGAACATCGCTGTAAATGCGGAAATAATAGCAAATAGACCTTGTAATACTGTTAAAAAGACCGCCCAAAATTCTTTAATCGTTTCAGTGTCATTTGTTACTCTTGAAACAATTGATCCTGCTGGAGTTTGATCAAAATAACGCATTCCTAGTGTATGCAGTTTTTCAAATAATTGATTACGAATATTTTGAACTGTTTTTTCAGCTGCCATATTAAAAATATACATCTGACAAAACCAAACAACTATTTTTGCTAAAGTTACTGCAAAATAAATGCTTGCAAAAGTAATAATTATCTCTGTTGTAGCTTTTCTTGGCGTTAAATAACTATCCATAAAAATTTGTAAAATACGAGGCAATAAAATGTTAATAATCGCTAAAATAACTCCGAAAAAGATAGCAATAAAAAACTGTTTCTTAAATGGTTTAGCAAAAACAAACATTCTTTTTACAATGGCGACTTGTTCTTTGACTGGAATTGACTTTAACCACTCTGATTTATTTTCTTCCACTAGTTCGCACCCCCTTCAAGCTTGTCTTCTAGTTGTTGGCGATCGAACATATCTTGATACCAGCCGTCAATTTCTATTAATTCTTGATGATTTCCTCGTTCAATAATTTCAGCATCGTCTAACACAATAATCTCTTCTGCATGCATGACACTACTAATTCGATGTGCCGCAATAATTGTAGTTTGGTCTAGACGTTGGGCTTTCAAAGCCGATAAAATGGCTTCTTCTGTTTTTGCATCAACTGCAGAAAGGGCATCATCTAAAATTAATAACTCTGGATTTGTAATTAATGCGCGAGCAATAGAAATTCTTTGCTTTTGCCCACCTGATAAGGAAACACCACGCTCACCAACTAAAGTGTCATAGCCATTCGGCAATCCCAAAATATCATCATGAATAGCTGTTAATTTAGCTGCATTGATTACGTCTTCTTCCGTTAAATTGGGGTTTGCAAACCGGATATTTTCACGAATTGTTGTTGAAAATAAAAATTGATCTTGAGGAACATAGCCAATACCATGAAGTAATGCATTTAATGAATAATCACGAATATCGTGACCTCCAAATCGAATACTTCCTGCATACTCATCATATTCTCTCAATAATAATTTAAACAAAGTCGTTTTGCCTGCTCCAGTTTTACCAACGATACCCAAAGTATCCCCCTGTTTAATGGTAAAATGTACGTGATTAAGCGCTACTCGATCATCCTCAGGATAATGAAACTCATCAATTCGATAATCAAGTCTGCCATTAACTAGCTCTTGAACAGCATTTGGATTTTCAATAATTGATGAACTTTCGCTTAATAATTCCTCAACTCGGTTATAACTCGCACTCCCACGTTCTAAAATATTAAATAAACGACCAATTGCAAACATTGGCCAAATTAGCATTGCAATATAGCTGATAAACGAAATCAGTTGCCCAATTGAAATTGTCCCGGACATTACATAACTCCCACCAATAATAATGGTAAGCACATAAGAAATTCCCATGATAAATGTAATCGCCGGGTCAAATAGGGAATCAATCAGATACACACGTTTATTTTTGGCAACAACTTTATCTGTCTGTTCTTTAAAATCTGCCACATCTGCGGCTTCTTCTCCAAACGTCTTAATAACCTTAATCCCACTAATACTTTCTTGTGTTTTATCGTTCATAGAAGAAAAGGCAGCTTGAGCACCTCTAAAACGTTCATGTAGTTTGGACCCTAAAACCCGGGAAGCCACTGCTAAAAGTGGCAAAGGAATGAGCGCTATTAACGTTAAACGCCAATCAATAAAAATAGCCATTGCGATAATTGTTGCTCCACCAGTAATCATTGAATCTGCTAAGGTTAAAATTCCACCACCTGCAACCATTTGAATTGCAGATAAGTCATTCGTAGCATGTGCCATCAAATCCCCAGTTCGATATTTTTGGAAAAAGCTATGATCCATCTGGGTAAAATGTTTAAATAAATTATTTCGTAGCGTTTGCTCTAATTTTGCAGCGCCACCCCAAATATTTAATCGCCAAATGTAGCGAAAAGTATATTGACCGATTCCAGCGGCAACTAAAATAAGGAGCCAACGACTAAGAGAAGCCCCCGTCATTTTCCCAGCCGCAATTTCATCCACAACTACTCCGATAACCCGTGGAGGTACTAGTTGAACTAGTGCAACTAAAATAAGGAAAAAGATACCTGTGATATATGATTTTTTTTCTTGCTTAAAAAACCAACCTAACTTTTTAAAAATACCCATAACTGTTTCTTACACCTACTTTTTATTTTTATTTTGACCACTCTATTAGAAGCCTGTTTATTTATACATGATTTCAAAACAATAGCCAAAATCAGCTATTAAAAACAAAAAAGACGAGCAGAATAATCTGCCCGTTTTTTTTGAAAGAATCAAAATAAAAAATCAGTCCCCTAATTTATTAAATTATTTCTTTTTATTCGCTTTTTCTGTTTGAACTTGCATTGAAGCCATCATCTGTTTAATTTTCTTTTCAGACGGTTTTTGACCCATTTGCATCATTAACATACGTAGCATATCCTCATTAACGGGAGGATTCTTTTTAAAATAATCCATCATGTATTTTCTTGCAATAAAATATCCACCAACTAATCCTCCTACTAAAGCAAGAACGATTAATAAAATAGCAATTCCCATGTTCATCTCAATTCACTCCTTTCCAGACTTCTCATTTATCAATTGTACTAGATTATCACTTAAAAATAAATAGCTACTCAAAAGAATATTAAAAAAAGTTGATTTATTTCTTAATTTAGCAGTTTTATAGCTTAATTTGACTATTCTTTTGAATAAACATGCAAAAAGGAGCTGAGATTTCTCAATCCCAGTCTCCTTTTTACTACTTTGATGTGACATTATTTTATAAATTTTTAAATGTTTGAACTACATTTTCAACTGTAAAACCATATTTTTCAATAACAATATCGCCAGGAGCACTTGCACCGTATTTGTCGATTCCAATCATAGCTCCATCAAGTCCAACAAAACGTTCCCAACCAAAAGTTGCGCCCATTTCAATTGACACTCGTTTGCGAACATCATTTGGTAAGACACTTTCTTGATAAGCTTTGTCTTGTTTCGCAAATAAATCAAAGCTAGGCATTGAAACAACAGAAACATCTTGACCTTCTGCTTGTAACGCTTTTTGAGCTTCAATTGCTAGAGCTACTTCAGAACCTGTTGCAATTAAAATACCAGCTGGTTTTTCACCGGCTTGAGGAGAAATTACATATGCTCCTTTAGCTACATTTTTACGAGCATTTTCTTTTGTTCCAGGTAAAACTGGTAAATTTTGACGAGTTAAGACAAGGATAGTTGGATGATCTGTTGATGTAATAGCTTGTTCCCAAGCAGCAACAACTTCATTTCCATCAGCCGGACGAATCACTGAAAGATTTGGCATTCCTCGTAAACTTGATAACTGTTCTACTGGTTCATGAGTTGGTCCATCTTCTCCAACTGCAATTGAATCATGAGTAAATACATACGTTACTGGCGCTTTAGAAATAGCAGCTAAACGAATAGCAGCACGTAAATAATCTGTAAAGACAAAGAATGTTCCGCCATATATTCTTGATCCGCCGTGTAGAGCAATTCCGTTCATTGCTGCTGCCATTGCAAATTCACGAACACCGTACCAGATATTGCGTCCTTCATATTGTCCTGGTTCAAAATCTTTTTCACCAGCGACCATTGTATTATTTGATGCTGATAAATCTGCTGACCCGCCCCAGAAGCCTGGTAAACGTTTCGATAATGCTTGGATAGTTTCGCTACTTGTCACACGAGATGCTGCACTTTGCCCAACTTCGTAAACAGGTAATTCACTATTCCAATCACTTGGTAAATCGCCAGAAATAATTTTTTCAAATTGTGCTGCTAATTCAGGGTAAGCTGTTTTGTATGCTGCAAATTTCTCATTCCAAGCAGCTTCAGCTTCAGCTCCTTTTTGAATCATCGTTTCTTCAAAACGCTCTGCAACAGCAGTTGGTACTGTAAATGCTGGATAATCCCAACCGTACGCTTTTTTAGCTGCTTCAATTCCATCAACACCAAGTGGAGCACCATGAACTTTAGATGTTCCGGCATTTGGAGCACCAAATCCGATAACAGTCTTAACCTCAATTAATGTTGGTTTTTTTGTTTCAGCTTTAGCTGCTTCAATAGCTGCTTCAATCTCAGCTAAGTCGTTGCCATCTTTTACTAAAATATGTTGCCAATTATATGCTTCAAAACGTTTTCCAACATTCTCTGTAAATGCTTTAGAAGTTGGTCCATCTAATGAAATATCATTTGAATCATAAAGAACGACTAATTTACCTAATTCTAAATGCCCTGCCATACTTGCTGCTTCAGCAGAAACACCTTCCATTAAATCACCATCTCCACATAAAGCGTAGGTGAAATGATCAACGATTGTATGTCCCTCTTTATTATACGTAGCTGCAATATGGGCTTCTGCCATTGCCATACCTACAGCATTAGCAATTCCTTGACCAAGTGGTCCTGTTGTTGCTTCAACACCATCTGTATGATGAACTTCTGGATGTCCTGGTGTTTTGCTATCCCATTGGCGGAAGTTTTTTAAATCATCCATAGTAACCGCATAACCAGATAGATGTAACATGCTATATAAAAGCATTGATCCATGTCCAGCGGATAACACAAAACGATCACGATCCGTCCAGCTTGAATTCTTAGGGTTGACTTTCAAATGCTTTGTCCAAAGTGTATAGGCCATTGGAGCTGCCCCCATTGGTAAGCCTGGGTGTCCAGAATTAGCTTTTTGAATTCCATCCATACTAAGTGTTCTAATCGTATTTACTGCAAGTTGGTCAGTTGTATCGAACAATTAAATCATCCTCTCGGTTTTAATATCTTTATTCTACTGTTTTATTTGTATTTGTGCAACGCTTTCTACAAAGAATTTAATCGTTTTTTCGTTTAATAACAACTAAACGTTCATTTTTAGGTATTTTTCACTTATATTATTTTTTATTTTTATGTGAAGATTTTAATCAATTGGTCTATTTGGCTCCTATTTAGTTTTAAAATTCTCACAACACTTTATTTTGTCCAAAAATTTATTTAGGTATTTTTCACTACTATTAAGCATTTTATATTTCTTATTCTTTAGATTCTTTTAATTTCGATACATGCCATTGCTCTATTTATTTCCTAGATTTCTTTAATCCGCTTTTTATCGTTTAAGTAAATTTTGGCTAATTTAAAAAATCATTAAATTACAGCACTGCTTATAAAATTAAATTAACCATTTATTGTTTAAACAGAAAAAAGAACTCAGAAAACAATCTGAATTCTTTTAAAAATACAAATAGACAACAAGGGATTAACGACCATGAAGTCCTTTTTCTTTTTGAATATCTTTTAACTTCTCAGGAGTTACATCATTTCCTTCATCATCAACAACCTTCATTCCTTCGATATGATGGCGCATCCCACCGCGAAATGCTGTTAAATATTCTTCACGTAACTGTTTTTGCTCTGCTTGTTCAGTTATAGTCAAACCTTCCTTTTTAGCTTTATTAGCTAGTTCATTAATTCGACTCATTTTATTTTTTTCTAACACTTTAATCACTCCATCTCTCTTATCTTCTCTTCATACTATACCAAAAAAAACCAAAAAAATATATTCCTTTGCTTAATTCTCCACAAAAGCGAACATCTGTTTGAATTTCATTTCAATCTATGGTATTCTATAGATAAGAAATTAAGAAAGAAAAGGGGTGCACTATTTTATGCGTAAAACACCAGAATCAAGACAAATCGAGGTACTACAGTACATACATGAACAAGTGCAGTTAAAAGGTTATCCACCGACTGTTCGTGAAATTGGTACTGCAGTCTCACTTTCTTCTACATCTACTGTCCATGGACATCTATCACGTTTAGAAAAAAATGGTTACATCCAACGAGATCCTAGTAAACCTCGTGCAATTGAATTAACCAGTTTAGGCCTTTCAAAATTAGGTGTTCCATCTGATAAAATTCCTTTATTAGGAACTGTTACTGCTGGTGAACCAATTTTAGCAGTTGAGGAAGCCATTGATTATTTTCCAATTCCACCTCATCTGAGTTATGATCCCGAATCTTTATTTATGTTAAAAATTCGTGGAGAAAGTATGATTAATGCAGGCATACTTGATGGAGATGATGTCATTGTTCGTAAGCAAACAAATGCAGATAATGGTGATATTGTTATTGCTATGACCAATGAAGATGAAGCAACATGCAAACGATTCTACAAAGAAAAAACACACTATCGTCTGCAACCTGAAAATGATGCTTTAGAGCCAATTATCCTGAATGAAGTTAGTATTTTAGGTAAAGTTGTCGGTTTATACCGTAGCCATATTTCTTAAATCTATGTAGTCACTAAATAAAGCAAAAAGCTCACACTTTTTGCTTTATTTTTTTGTTTTCAATTCGTTTCATTTGTATCTTCTTGTATTTGTGCTAAAATTTATGGTGTAGATAAAGGCTAGTTCTTTTGAACCAACTCTTCGAAAAGAAGATAAAATCCCCTCAAAGCAAAAAGATACTTTGTGTGTATTTTCCTATCTTTTTGCCAGAGCTAATCGGCTCAACAAACTTTTTATCAAGGCTAGTTCTTTTGAACCAGGCCTTCGGAAAAAAGATGAAATTTCGAGGTGACAAAAAGCGTCACATCAAATTTCCCTATTTTTCTGCCAGGCCTAGACGGCTCAACAAAATTTTTATTATTAAGGAGGAATTATTAATGGTTGCATTTATGTTTTATTGGTTTAGTTTATTAGTACAAGTAGCTTGGATTGTTTTAAGCGTAGGTCTTTGTGCTATGTATCTAAACAACAAAGAAAATGGAAATTTATGGGCTTTTGGTGCTTTAAATATTCTATCAATGATTTACAGCTTGGTCGTAATTTGGATTTATAATACATGGGACTTCGGTGTAACAACATCCAGTTGGTTTATCATCATTGTTGGTATACTTGCCATACTAACTGTACTAGAATTTATCTTAGGTCGCGAACCTAAAACAAAAACAGCCTAATTTAATTAACTTGTAGCAAAAACCTTTCGTGGGTTTTTGCTTTTTTTTATGTGAACTCTTTAAATACATATGAAATTAAAAAATAAATAAAAATTCATTAGCATAGGAATCATTATTATGATATGCTATATTTTAGAGCCTTTAACTAATAAAGACTACACTTAAAAATATTGGAGGATATGTAAGTGAAAAATGTAAAAGTTGTATTGGTATTTCTATTCTTGTTAAATGGTTCACTATTCCCTGCTTTTGTCAATGCGGATGAAGCAAAAAATGACTTTATTACAGTGGAAAAATCAACTGTAATAGCAAACAAAAATGGTGAAGCAAAAGTATCTGGAACTACAAAGAAAAAGACTAAAGTCAACTATGGTAAGTTTAAATCTGAAAAATCAGATAGTAAAGGAAAATTTACGCTAACTTTAAAAAATAAAACAAAAGAAAAAAAAGCATTCACTTTAAAAGTTAAAATAAACGGAGAAACCTACTCTAAAAAAGTTTCTGTTAAGCCCTATTCAAAAAAAGAGGCTGAGCAAAAAAAATTAGAAGCAGAAGCTAAAAAAATAAAGAAAGAAAAACTTGCTAAAGAATTAAAAACTGCCACTAATGCAGTCAAATTAGCCGAAAGGAAACCTACTAGAGCTAGCTACGATAAAGCGAACACTCTGGTCGTTGCTTTAACTAATGAAAATAAAGAATTATCTAACCGGTTAATAAAAATAATGGATACAGTTGAAGCAAATGAAGCTCTAGCTCAAAAAAAAGCTGAATCTGAAAGTAAAGAAAAAGAAAGAATTGCAAATGAAAAATTAGAGGCCGAACGTAAAATTGCAGAAGAACAAAAAGCTCTGGAAGAAAAAAGAATTGCTGATGAACAAGCTAGGATAGCTCAAGAACAAGAACAGCAACAAGCTCAAACAGCAGCAGAAGTTGAAACTGGACAAGGACTAATAAAAGGAAGCGAAAGTGGCATTTATCACACTCCTGGTAGCACCTATTATGATCGTACGACAAATGTTGTCCAATGGTTCAATACCATTGAAGAAGCTGTTGCTGCTGGCTACCGAGCACCAAAAAGATAACCAGTCGGATAAGCTATTATCCTTAAAAAAATCGATATAATTGTAATTCCAACTATTTATTGTGAACATAAAAAAAGTTGCTGACTAAAATTCTTAGTACAGCAACTTTTTTTGATTCACATTCTAAAATTTTAATTGTTTTATTTATTGAAAAAATTTACTTATTTTACTTTTGATTCTTTTCTCATAATGAATGCTGAAATAACTACCAATAATATATTAGCCATGAATCAAACTAGGAAATAATTGATTATACAACAATATCTAACTATCTAATGGGTTTTCTATTGCTCTTAAACTATTCTAAAATTTATCTTTTTTACTATTCATTCGCATTTTCCACCTTAAGCTAAGTTGCTCTCAGATTTCTCACGATGAATAGTAGACATTACTTTTCGAGCTAGTGGTTGCGCAATCAATAGTTCAATAAATAGAACAACACCAAAGTTTCTAGGCCAAGCCATTAAAAATCTAGCTACAATCCCTTTCTCAAGTACAAATCCATGTCCAATAAAATCGCCTATCAGTGTCATACAAAACGACATTCCAACCACAGTAAAGAAGATGGAAAAGAGAATGTGAGCGTTAAAGCTATCTTGAGTTGCTGAATATTTTTCTACTAGTTTATTTGCAAAACGACTAATAACAAAATTTTCCAGTAACATCGCCACAATAAAAAATAAAGGAAAAGCTTTTAAAATAATAAATAGCACCTCTTTATTTACTGTATAGAATTGGAGGTAAATATTTAGAAAAGTCATTAAAAATGCTGTAATTCCACAAATAATCATACCATATAAAAGTCCTTCTTTACTACTTTGGGGTAAACGTAAATCATGTTTCATTGTCAATCTCCTATCTTTTTTTCAGAGAACAAAAAAAGACGCAGAATCCCATCTGTTCAGATGGTTCCTACGTCTACTTGTAATGTTCACTGTTTGATAATTATAACAAAACAACTGGATTTTGTCTAGATTTAAATAATAAATTTCATTCGTTTTCAATAGGAGTAATTCTATCTAGTATCAAATGATAATGATACACACTCACCCACTGAATTAATGAAAACTTCACCTACTAGTTCAAAAAAATTGTTTATTTAAAAATAATATTTACATTTTTTCAAACAAAATTTTAAAATCGCTTTTAAATAAGCCTAAAATGCTACTAGTCTTAATATTCCATCAAATTAAAGATATCATAACCTTTAATTTTATCTCGGCCATTTAAATCTGTTAATTCAATAAAGAAGGCAGTTCCAACTACTACTCCACCTAATTTTTCAATTAATTCAATAGTTGCTGCGATTGTTCCACCAGTTGCTAATAAATCATCACAAACTAAAACTTTTTGCCCTGGTTTAATCGCATCTTTATGAACTTGTAAAATATCAGAACCGTATTCAAGACCATAGCTAACCTCAATTGTTTCACGAGGGAGCTTTCCTTTTTTACGAACGGGTGCAAAACCAATTCCCAATTCATATGCGACTGGACATCCTACAATAAACCCACGAGCTTCAGGCCCAACAATCATTTCTACACCTTTGTCTTTTGCATATTGAGTAATTTGATTGGTTGCATAACGATATGCATCCCCATCAGCCATTAAAGGTGAAATATCACGAAAAATAATTCCTTTTTCAGGGAAATCAGGTACATCAGCTATATATTTTTTTAAATCCATCTTCAAAAATCCTCCATTCAATCTTCGTTTGTTAATTGTGCTTTTAACCATGTCTCAAGTTCAGCAAAGTGACTATAGACTAGCAATTTTTCAGCTTCTATTTTTTCTAAACGGTTTTTATAAACCACTGCTTCACTCAATTCACTTTTTGGTGCATTTTCAACAAAATTCATTATGCCGTTTTCTATTGTAACAAATCCAACTTCAAAAAACACGTTAATCATAAAAATTAAATTATTTTCTTTAATTTTTAAATAATCTGATAGAACTTTTAGTTTGTGACGAATGTCAACATCACGATGACTTGCTGCAAATTTAAATAATTGACCAAACTGTTGGCGACTAGGCATGCCATTCAAGTATGAGTCGTCTCCACTGTAAAAACAAGCGATTATTTTTTCAGCTTGTGTATTACGAAGAATTTCAGTTACTAGTTCTGTTTGATTAGGACAATCTACAAAAACAATTTTTTCTTTTGTAGTTGTAACAGCACTTGCTTCAGCTAAATTCTCAATGAATTCGACTTGACTGCCCGCCGGAATATTTGTTTGTTGCTTTTCTTGTATTTTTTTATTGAAAAAGACAAAACAAGCATCCTCTTGCCAAATTGTTGGTGAAATATGAGTACCACGCATATCAAAAATTTGAAGACCCTCAACAGCAATATCCTCTAACATTAATTGTGGTTTTTTATTGCCATTCCACTCATTCACGCTGAGTTTTCCAACCAATGAAACCTCGGCATCTTTATTCATCTCATCAGCAACTGGACCAAATTGAAAGCCAATTACATCCAATGATGTTTCTTTATCGACAGCTTTCATTTTTAAATGGGCATTGTTGCCGCCAATTTTTCGAATATCTTGGCCTGAGACATGTTCAATTAAGAAACTAGGTTTCGGATTTCCCGTTCCAAATGGCGCCAATCGATCAATTTCATCAATTGTAGCAATCGTAATTTCTGATAATGTGATTTTTTCATCAATTGAAAGTTCAATACCAGCAACAGAAGTATTATTTTGGCGCTCCCAAAATAGATTTAACTGTTCTTGCAGTAATTCGATATTTTCCATTGGCAACGTGATACCCACAGCCATATGATGTCCTCCGAAGCTAGTAGTTAAACCTCGCACCTCATTAATCGACTCATATAAATGATACGATGAAATACTTCGACCAGAGCCTTTTACATAACTTCCTGTTTCATCTATATTCAAAACAAGTGCCGGTTTCCCCGTTTTTTCAACAACTTTACTAGCAACGATACCTAATACACCTTCATGCCAGTTCTGACGTGCTAAAATATAGACTGATGGCTCTTCGGTTAAATCTGCAATCATTTGAAAAGCTTCTTCTGTAATTTCAGCTACATATGCTTGACGTTCTTCATTCTTCTTATTTATAAAAGTTGCTAAACTATCGGCTTCTTCTTCATCAAAAGTAGTTAGTAATTCAACAGCTGGCTTGGCTTCTCCAAGACGTCCAACAGCATTTAAACGTGGTGCTAAAGCAAAACCAACTGTTTCTTCTGTAACAGTTTCTTGAGTTACTCCTGCCGCTTTAATTAAAGCACTTAATCCAATTCTTTCAGATGATTTTAATACTGCTAGTCCTTGCTTGACTAAAGCACGGTTTTCACCAGTCAATGAAACCAAATCAGCAATTGTCCCAATCGCAACTAAATCCAATAACTCAACTGGAAATTCTCCAAGAAGAGCTGTTGCTAGTTTAAATGCGACACCTACTCCCGCTAAATCACCAAATGGATAAGCACCTGCTGGATGTCGTGGATGGATAATTCCATAGGCCTCTGGTAAAGTTTCTGGTAACTCGTGGTGATCTGTTACAATCACATCAATACCCAATTCATTGGCTTTTTGAATTGCTTCATGTCCGGAAACACCGTTATCACAAGTTAAAATTAAACCTGCTCCCTCTTCAATTAGTTCCTCAAAGACACGAACATTCGGTCCATATCCATCCGTAAAACGATTAGGGATATAAAAATCAACTTCAGCCCCTAACATTTCCAGCGTTTCTTTTAAAACAGAGGTACTTGTGACACCATCAGCATCATAATCTCCGTAGACAACAATTTTTTCGCCAGCTTCAATAGCAGTCGTAATCCGTTCTACTACTTTATCCATATCAAATAATAAAAACGGATCATGAATCCAACTTTCATCAGGGGTTAGAAAAGCTTCGGCCTTTTCCTTCGTATCTAGCCCTCTGTTTAGCAATAGCCCTGCGAATAATGGCGAGCTAGACAATGATTCACTTAATTCAGTTATTTTATTATGTTCAACTACTTGATTTATTAATTTCCAGTTCATTCGAGATTTCAACAATCAAATCACTCCTAACCTATTTATTATACCAAATTATCTCTCAATAGAGTAGCAACTCTTTCAATGTTATTTTTTATTTTTGTTGTATCTTGATTCGTTTAACTTTATACTAGAGATATTCTTTTTTTTGTAACATTTAGGAGGTTTTAGCCATGACTTGGAAAGTGAAAAATTTTAATGAATTAACAACTACTGAACTCTTTTATATCTATCAACAACGGATTAAAATATTTGTTGTTGAACAAAATTGTCCTTATCAGGATATTGACGAATTAGATTTAACGAGTCTTCATGTCTTTAAACAAAGTGAGTCTGGTGAAATTATGGCTTATGGACGAATAATTGCGCAAGATCCGCGACTCCATTTCGGTCGAATTATTGTTGCTCAAAAATATCGAAAAACTGGACTAGGTAAAGAACTTCTTTCAACTATTTTAAAAACCATTGAAGAAAAATTTCCTAACCGCGAAATTGAAATCCAAGCCCAAGCTTATTTAGAAAAATTTTATGGCAGTTTTGGTTTTCTACCGATTTCTGAAATCTATTTAGAAGATGATATTCCACATATAGATATGTTGCGCCAAGTTTAGTTTTTTCAAATCAAAAAAAGCATTGAGAATCTGATTCTTCAGATCCACAATGCTTTTTCATTTTATGATTTATTTCTTTTTCTTTGTAGATTTTGGTTTTGTAATAATGCCAAATGGTTTTCCAATTGGTAAGAAGGTATACCCAAAATGTCCATTTAAAACAGCTGCTCCACAACCATAGAATGAGAATACAGCGATTAAAAATTCTGCAATAGCTGCCATCATATGGAAAAACTCAGGTGCAATGCCTAATGTTGACATAAATAGTCCTAGGAATAGAAAATCAATTAAAAAGAAAATAATAAATAGAACTTTGTTTGTTTCAAGCGCTCCAATTGTCATAAAGACAGTAAAGATAAAATAACCAATAAATGCAAAACCTAAATCTTTCACATCAAATGACTCTTGTAAAGCTGTTCCAAACAAGCCACTTTGAATCATCCAGCTCATGCCAGTACCTAACCAAAATAATCCGTATGCCGCAAATGCTGTTGCTCCAAAAAGATTGTTATGCTTAGCATCATATGCCGAAGCAATTAATTGTGCTACCCCACCTAAGAAAATCGCCCAAGGAATAACCCCGCTTGTTCCTTCAGTCCAACCTAATTTTTGTGAAGATGCTACTAATGTAACGATTGCTAATCCAAAAAGACCAATTGCAGTCGGATCAATCGTGACTGTCTTTACTTCATAATACTTTTTTTCCATTTCTGTATGTGCTCCTTTAAAAATAAAATTATCAACTCGTACTAAAATAACACGTTATAGAGCACTCGTCAATCTAATTTTATCCCTTGTCATCATCCCTTAATAATAGGTAGCCACTGTTTTTTAATGAAAGCGAAACCATCTATCTTAATTTCTTAATTCACCTTTTCTAGTATTTTTCCATATGTAAATAATATAAAAAAAGCTAGCCAAAATATTATTGGCTAGGCTTTTTAATAATAGATGGTTTTAAACGATTGGATTTGTCATTTTACTGACTAGCTCATCTTCTAAACTATTAATTTTCTTTTGTTTTGCTTCGATTTCTACTTCTTTTTCAAGTAACTCTTGCTCATACTCTGCTTGAACCTTAGAAAGTTGTTCTTTAGTTTGATTATCTTTATCATCCAATTCTTTTTTCACTTTTTTTAATTCTTTTTTTACTTGAATACTTGAACTAGTAGAAACTAAAACTGTTGCGATAGCCCCAATAAACAAAGAACCTAAAATAATCATAATTAAAGGCCAATCAACTTTAATAAAGCCAAAATTCACAGGAACTGCATCTACATTAAAAATTGCAAATAAAACGATAATTAACACTAAAATAATACCAACTACTAAACGCCATTGATTTTTCATCCCTAACACTCCTTATAATAAAAGTTTGTTGAGCCGATTAGGACTGACTCATAAGAACTAGCCTGATTAAAATTTTTGTTGAGCTGGCCAACTCCGATAAGAAAATAGGAAATTATGCGAAAAGTGTTTTTTTCCTTTAGCTTAATTTATCTTTTTCTTGAGAGTCCAACAACATCAACCTAGCTTTCTATCTAAATTTAAATTCAGATTTAATTCATCTACCACTTAAGCATACCTTTTTTTTATTTTCTTGTCTAATATTTTCTACTAAATTTAATAATTTTCAAATAGAAAAAGCTAAGAAAAAATTCTTAGCTTTTTATGTGTTTATTTATTATTAAATACATTTCCGGCGATATAATCTCCAATATGCGGAAATAATGTATAAAATTTGCTGGCGACTTCAAGTAACACAGGTAAATTTAATTCTCGACGAGGAATCCCCATAACACCAACAATACGATTGGCAACTACTTCAGAATCAAGCACTAGACGGTCTACTTTATCCAAATAGCCCCCCTCTTTATCTGCAATATCAAAAAAGTTTGTAGCAATTGGCCCTGGATTAACTGTTGTTACATAAATACCTAAAGGTTTTAATTCCAAACGTAATGCATTGGAGTATCCTAGTACAGCAAATTTAGTTGCTGAGTATACGGATGATTTAGGAGTAGCCATTTTACCAGCTTGAGAAGCAACATTAATGATGTGCCCTACTTTGCGTTCTGCCATTTGTAAGGCCACTAATTGAGTCATATACATCATTCCCAATACATTGACGCGGAACATTTTTTCAGCAAGATCCATATCGAATTTCAAAGCTTCTTCAAAGAAACCAAATCCAGCATTGTTAACTAAAACATCCACAGTTCCAACTTCATCATAGATACGCTCAACAACTTCTTTAATAATTTCTGGATTCGCTATATCAAGTTGAAAAGCATAAGCTTCTTTACCCGAAATTGCTTCACAATTTTGCTTCACCTTACCCAGTTTATCAATTCGTCTTGCGCAAACAACTACTCTAGCATTTTGGCGAGCACAAGCATACGCTATCTGTTCTCCCAAACCACCTGAACCACCTGTAATCACTACTACTTTATCCGTTAAGTCTCGACGATTATCTAACATAAATTTCAGCTCCCTTATTTTAGTTAACTTTATTTATCGGTTCGCACCAACTGAATCTCAATTTCTTCAAAATCTTTGACGATGTGTGACTTTTTAAAAATGCTCTGAGCTTCCTTTTCAAGGGCGTATGCTTCTTTCCCTAAATATCTAGCACTGATGTGTGTAAGCAATAAACGTTTGGCATTGGCCTCTTTAGCCACTTCTGCAGCATCTAAGCTAGTTGAATGGTGATAATCACGAGCAATTTTTCGATCTGCTCCATCAAATGTACTTTCATGGACTAATACATCGGCATTTTGAGCCAATAAAACACTATTAGGATGCTTTCTTGTATCACCTAATATGGTTACAATTCGACCTTTTTGATCTTCTCCCACAAAATCCCGACCATCAATTACTTGTCCATTTTCTAAGGTGACTGTCTCTCCATTTTTGATTCTACCATACATTGGTCCAAAAGGAACGCCAACGGCTTTCAACGCTTCAACTTGGAGCATACCTTGGTGATCGCTTTCTTCAATTCGGTAACCAAACGACTGAATTCCATGATCGAGCTCTAAACAGGTAACTTTAAATTTCTGATCTTGAAATAAAACCCCTTCTTCAGTAATTTCATGAAAGCTCAAAGCATATTTCAAATGAGTTCCTGAAACTTTTAAACTAGTTAACACATATTCACGAATTCCTTTTGGACCATAGACAACGAGTGGTTCGTCTCCACCTTGAAATGAACGACTACTCAGCAAACCAGGTAAGCCAAAAATATGATCTCCATGCAAATGTGTGATAAAAATTTTCTCTATTTTTCTCGGTTTAAGCGTTGTATGAAGAATTTGCTGCTGTGTTCCTTCACCGCAATCAAATAACCAGATACTATTACGTTCTTCTAATAATTTTAATGCAATGCTTGTTACATTACGATGTTTCGCAGGGACACCTGCTCCAGTACCTAAAAATAATAACTCCATATATTCATGTCCTATCTATATCTTATTCTTTCATCTTCTTTATTTTAGCAGAAAACGGAAACTTTGACTAAGAAATAATTGATTCTGGCTAAATTTATTTTTACTCTATTTAATTCTTCAAAACGCTTGTAGCAATCAACTTCGTATATTCTTCCGCTCCAGCTTCATTCGGATGAACTCCATCTTCATAAAACCAGTCACTATGATTTTGACTGTAGCTATTCCAGTCAATTACTTCAACATTAGAATGTCGCTTAGCAGCACTACTTATGCCTTGATTCACACTGTTTTTCCAATTCTTTGGCACTTGAGTATTAACTAGATAAACTTTTTTAGAATCGCCAACAGCTGCCAATAAATCATCCATTTGTTTATCTGTAAAGGCTCCATTTGTTCCTAATGCTATCACGACTGGATTGCCTAATTTATCCTCTTGCTTCAAGCTTTCTACTACTGGAACTGTTTGATAAAGTTGTCTTCCAATCACACCATCAATCACTGCTTTTGGAAATAGTTGTTCAACAGGATTGACGACACTTAACATCACAGAATCGCCAATTAAGGTTACTTTCAGTTCACCAGCTTCTTCCATTTGCTCTGGAGTCAGACCAAATAGCGGTTCTCTTACAGCTGATTCTTCTACTTCTTTATTTTTTTGTTCAATCAAATCTTGTTTTTGCTTATCAATTTTAGTTTGATTTGCCTTTAACTGTGCAGCTAATCTTATTTTGCCAGGGCTATCCCCAACTGGCGCTACTGTAAAACCTACTAATGAAATAATCAAGATCAAGCTCAATAGCACAATCCCTACTTTATGCATCTTTCCTGTTATAGTTTGATTTCTCCATAAAGATTTCCCATGGTCTACAATCACATTCCAATTCAAAACTTCACGAATGTTTAGTTTCTTGAATGGCATCTCAACGAATCGATATGAAGCCTCTGAAATCAGAATAATCAACGTAATTTGGATAATTAAATGGCGCAGTGGATGTAAACTTGTATCACCTACTTTGACTTCATATAAAATCATCACTGGATACTGCCATAGGTACAAGCCATAACTCCGTTGACCAATCCATTTTAACGGTTGAAGACTTAATAATTTAGCTAGCCATGTCGCTGGGTGAGCAACTACTGCCACTAAAATGCCACTGATGAGACTAAAAATAAAAATGCCGCCATAATACGTAAATGGATCACTATCCATCAATTGAACCATTAACCAGATTAAAAGACCTAATGACAACACACCAACAGCATCTAATGTTACTCTACCTGCATTTGGCAAGTTTTTTTTCAGTTTCGTACTTGGCCAGATAAAAGCTAATGCTGATCCAATTAATAAAGAAAATGCACGTGTGTCAGTTCCATAATAAACACGACTAGGATCTGCTCCTGGAACATATAAAATAGCCATTAACAAAGCCGATAAGATTGAAACACCAATAAAAGTATAGAAAATCCAATCATTTCGTTTAATAAAGACAATCGCAAAAACGACTATCACAGGCCAAATCAAGTAAAATTGTCCTTCAATTGCCAACGACCATAAGTGGACAAATGGTGAAGGTGTTGTAAATCGATCAAAGTAAGAAGCACCTTGGCTAATTTGCCACCAATTATTTAAATAAACTAAACTAGTTAAAATCATATTTCGAATATTTAATAACAAACTACGCTCAAAAATTGTAATCCACCCGGTGACTAAAATCAACATAGTCACTAAAGCAGGATAAAGACGATTTAAACGTCGTTTCCAAAATTGTTTCAAACTAATTTTGCCATTTTGTTCAAATTCTTGAATCAATAAATCACTAATTAAATAACCAGATAAAACGAAAAAAATGGGAACCCCTAGAAAACCTCCTGGCAATATATGAGGTGTTAAATGATAAAATATGACGCCAATTACTGCTAATGCTCTTAAACCATCTAAACCAGACATATATCGACTACTTTTTAGTCTTTTAGCTTTCTCCATTTGTTCCAATCTCCTTTAAACTCTGTTACTTTTTCTTTAAGTTTCTTTTCTTTAGTGTAACAAAGTTAGTTGAAATATGCGACACTGATTGACTGTTTCATTCTAATTATTCTTAAAATTTATAAAAAAAGCAAAAAATAAAGCTTGTTTTCATAAAAAATAACCTAAAACGAATTTTCGTTTTAGGTTATTTTAAAATTAGAGAATAATTGATTTTCTATTATTCAACAAATTCAAATTCATATTTCATAATACGAACAATATCGCCATCTTTCGCACCACGAGCACGCATCTCTTCATCGACACCCATCGCACGTAATTGTCTAGCAAAACGCATGATACTTTCATCATGTTCAAAGTTCGTCATTTTAAAGGTTTTCTCAAGCTTGTCGCCACTAAGAACCCAAGCAGCATCAGGATCACGAGTAATTTCAAAACCTTTTTCTTCTGGTGTATGTTTGTATAAAACAGTTTCATCTTCATCAACTAATTCATAAAGTGGGAATTCTGATGTAACATCTAAAACATCAGCTGTTGCACTCAACACATTATTCATTCCTTTATGGCTAATGGCAGATATTGGAAAGACCGGAATATCGTCAGTAAACTCATCCGTTTTCCCTGCATTTAATTTCTCTCTGAAAATTTTCAGATTCTCTTCAGCTTCAGGCATATCCATTTTATTGGCTACAATTAATTGCGGACGTTCCATTAAACGTAGGTTATACGTTTCTAACTCTTTATTAATTGCTAGATAATCATCAAAAGGATCTCGACCTTCACTCCCACTCATATCAATCACATGTAAAATAACACGAGTACGTTCAATATGACGTAAAAATTGTGTTCCTAAGCCTATTCCTTGAGAAGCCCCTTCAATTAAGCCGGGTAAATCAGCCATAACAAAGCTACGACCATCTTCTGCTTGAACCATGCCTAAATTAGGAACCAAGGTTGTGAAGTGATACGCACCAATTTTGGGACGCGCTTTTGAAACGATAGATAAGATTGTTGATTTTCCTACTGAAGGAAATCCTACTAAACCAACATCAGCTAAGACTTTTAATTCTAATTCTAAATTACGTTCTTGACCTGGTTCACCATTTTCAGCAATCTCTGGCGCTGGATTTCTAGCAGAAGCAAAACGGATATTCCCACGTCCACCACGACCACCTTTAGCAACTACTAATTCTTGGTCATGATAAACTAAATCACCTAATACCATTCCAGAATCTGTATCTTTAATCGTTGTACCTGGCGGAACTTTAATAATTGTATCACCAGCACCACGACCATGCATGCCTTTGCTCATTCCTTTTTCGCCTTCTTGAGCTTTAAAGTGACGAGTAAAACGGAAATCTAAGAGTGTACGCAGACCTTCATCTACAACAAAAACGATATCTCCACCGTCTCCACCATCTCCACCTGCAGGTCCACCATCAGGAACATATTTTTCTCGACGAAAAGCCACCATACCATTCCCACCGGAACCGGCTTTAACATTAATTGTCACTTGATCTAAAAACATTGACATCTTTTTCTTCCTCCTCATTAAAGTCTGAGTTTGTGAGAATTTAACTTCATTCATTTATTTAATTCATTAAGCTACTCTTTGGATTACTGCGACTATTCTAAGTGTTACACTTGTTCCAAGATGTAATTTAAGATGCGAATTCCCAAAACACATTCGCCATTTAATTGAGGCATGTTCAGTCTGCCCCACTTAATCCATTCTCTATTGTACTTGTCAATTGCTAGTTTGTCTATAAAGATACTCGATATTTAATGTAATTTTAGTTGAAATTGTAAATTCTCACTCTGAATTCTAGGAATTTACTGAGCTAAAATAAAAAATACCACAAACTTAAGTTTCTAGCAAAAGTTTGTAGCAACTTATTTTTATGTCAATTGGCTATAATTGATTCGTTCAATCCCTAAAGAAGCAATTTTATTTTTAACTTCATTAGAAGTTAAGATATCTAATTCATCTAGCCTTTTCTTTGTATACGAACTTAGGGCTAATAAATCATTGTCAATAAAAGCCGGATGAGTGGCAATTTCTAAAGATTCAACTGCTTGGTAGCTTTGCAATAATTGATTGAGTTTTTCAACTGTTGCTTCAGAAGCATAAAATCCAGCGTCAAAATTCGTTGTGTGTCGAACTGTTGGCGTCAATTCTTCAATTTTTGCGCCTGTATTAAGGTCGTGGTGACTTTGTCTCAAAGGCACTTGGTACTTTTCAGCTAATTTCAAAACAAGAGGCAATAAACTCGGATTCATATGAACATGATGATGACTGTCTATATGCGTCATAGATAATCCAGTCTGTTTAAATTGTTGTATTTGCGCTTCCCATTCCTTTTCCACTTCTGTAACAAGTACTTTTTCACTATAGTCTTCTTTTTTATAAAAATTGTTCGTCTTTTGATCCGTTAATGATGAGACATTTTCAGCAATAGGCTGCCCCGCTGTCAACACCAAATGAATTCCAACTCCTAGACTTGGGTTTTCTTTGGCTAATGCAACTGCCGAAGAAAATCCAGGCATGTTGACCATTAACGTTGTTGATGTAACAATTCCTGAACGATGGGCCTCTATAATTCCGTAATTAACTCCTTTAGATAATCCAAAATCATCTGCATTGACAATTAATTTCATCTAACATTCCTCATTCCATCATTTATTAAGAAAAAACAACTTCTAAACTGTAGCTTAATTTTTTTTATTTTGTTCATCCTTATTCTTTTTACGCATAAACACTAAAAATAAAATCACTAAAATGACTAATATTATCCCCATAATTAAAGGTAGCTGACTTTTTTGTTCCCCAGTTTGTGGAAACACATCTGTTACATAAGTAACTTCATCCATTACTTTGTTTTCACTATTATTAGCATCCGCTGCTGGCGGATTAACTGCTGGAGTTTCAATAGTTGCTTCCTGTTCCGCTTGTGTGCCCGGATTTTGTTCTGAAACTGCATTATTAAGATTATTTCCAGAAGAAGTCGAATCTTCTAAATCAGTATTTCCATTGGAGACGTCAGCTATACTTGATGATGATTCCTCTTTCGTTGGTGCATTTTTTTCGCTAGAACTACTATCTAAACTCGAAGTTGACTCTTTGTTAGATGAATCAACCTCACTTGAGTTACTAGCTAGACTCGAAGATGATTCTTTTTCTTCACTTGAACTCACTTCTTCTGAATCCGTTTTTGAATTTTTATTTTGGCTGTCATTATTTTTAGTTGTAGATGCTTCGCTACTACTTTTAGAAGATGATGACACATTAACTTGACTTTCTGGACTCGATCCGCCTAAATCAGCAAATGAAGCAACTGCCGTAGCAGCTAAGCCTAGTCCAATTGTTCCTAATACAATCACTCCTAATAATGTTGAACTTTTCATTGTTAAACACTCCTCCATTCTACCAACTTGCTATGTATCAAATTGTTATATTTCTATTATACGTGTTTATGTCTAAAAACGCACGTCTCTCTCTTTCTTTTTTCTTCTTGAACTAAAGAAATTTTAATAATAGCTTTTATACTCGGTTATATATATAACCGAGTATCCAATTTATAAACAAATTAAAAATAGCAGTTGCACCAGAAAATTGGTGCAACTGCCACTAATGTAACCTTATTTATTTTCAATTAATTTAAAGTTTGACCATGGTTTTAAGAAGTCTAGTAAAAATAATTCGTCGTCACTAATTCGTCCAACTACATTGACACGACCGATATTTTCCATTTCCTTCAAAGCAATTTGCATCTCCCCTTTATACTGACCAAAATCAACGTTGTCGACTAATAAATCGCCGCGTTTAATATCGATTGTATTATGAGGTGGAAACTCTTCATTTTTATATTTTATTCTAGTCATTGTTGAACGTAAAATATAAGCCGAACGGTCACCACGGTAACTGTGTAACTCATCTAACACAACTTTTCTTTCAACATCACTAATCTCTTGATCTAAGTCTACTTTAACAGATGGATAATCTGCATTAAAAGCTTCTGCCATGGCAATAATTTCAGCTTCTGATGCATACGCATTTCCAATAATGATATCATCAATTAAATCTGTTAGTACTAAGTGTTTGACTTGAGTCGCAATCTCTAAATCGCGATGATCTTCTAATGAACAAAGTCCATCCTGTGTTGGCCAAGGTCCAAAAGTCGCTTCATGCGAATTCACAAAGGCTGCTGTATTTAAGTTATGGTTACGATATTGGTTTGAACAATAAACAAAATGATTATATTCTAAACCAGAATAACGATGTGGGTAAAAATTATGTGAGCCTAATAAATTTTCACGATTTGGTGAAAATGCCATAATACTATCTACATACTTTGTTCCAGAACTCATATTAACTTCTATTTTAATGCCATAAGGATTACGTGTCATACGCGCTTCTTCTTGGCCAGTAAATCCAATATCTAAGCGAATGCCATATGCTCCCATTTTATGGAAGAACGATAAATCATCATAAGAAATATTTAATTGTGTAAATAAACCTGGGTTGATATCAACCATCACTTCCATGCCTAAACTATTTGCATAGGCTACAACTTTATTAAAACTACCTAAAACTTGATCAGCATCGCCGTCAATTTCTAACAAACTAGTAAAAACTCGTGTGTACCCATGTTTGTGTGCTAAATCTAAATAAGCTTGGTCCTTTTCAAATGTTGAACGTTCTGGATAAATCGAAACACCTAATTTTCCCATCGTTTATTCCTACCCCCATACTCTATTTTAACGCATCTATTTTACTTAAACGAATACGCTACCATAAACATTATAACAAATGAAAACTGTTTCATCTAGGCTTATTTCCGATAAAACTTACACAACTTAACCACCAATTAATTGGTACGTAAAAAAACAAACGATTGCCCCTAGTTGAAAAGTTTCTTTAAAAAAACTGGTATACACCATTTAATTTTTTGTTTATTTTCAATCTGATGAAGAAAAGAAAGAAACGAACAAATCCAATGACTTCTATTCCATATTTGCTCATTTTAAGGTAAAATAAACGTTGGCTAATAAAATAGAATGAAAGTGTGGTAAAAAAATGAAAAACAAAAAATTAATTTTAGGAATTTTACTTTTAATTGTTGCAATTGTAGCAATTATTTTTGGAATCAACTATGTCAACAAAGACAAAAAAGATGATGTAAAAACAGAAAATTCTTCATCTAGTGAACAAATTGAAAGTAGTAGCGAAGCTGAAGCACCTGTTGATTTTTCAAAATTGACACTTCCTCAGCTTTCAAATGAAGTCACAGAAAACGAAGCTGTTGTTGAGATTGTAACAACAATGGGAACGATTAAAGCAAAACTATTCCCAGAATTCGCTCCTAAAGCTGTTGAAAACTTTATTACTCACAGCAAAGATGGCTACTATGATGGTACAATCTTCCATCGCGTCATTGAAGACTTTATGATTCAAGGTGGCGATCCCGACGGTACTGGCATGGGTGGCGAAAGTATCTGGGGTAAACCATTTGGTGTAGAAATTTCACCAGAACTTTATCATATTCGCGGTGCTTTAGCTATGGCTAAAACAAATCAACCCATTTCAATCGGCAGTCAATTTTATGTTGTTCAAAATCCGGCTGATATGAGTGCTGGATTATCTTCAAGTACAACTCCTGAAAAAATTATTGAAGCTTATAAAAATGGTGGATATCCAAGTTTAGATGGAGGATATACAGTCTTTGGCCAAGTAATTGAAGGCATGGATGTTGTCGATAAAATCGCTGCTGTCGAAGTTGGACAAAGTGATAAACCAAAAGAAGATATCAAAATCGAAAAAATTAACGTGATTCAAGAAGCAAAGTAAACTGAAAAAACTGCGCAAGAGTCTCTCTTCGCAGTTTTTTTATACATAATAATCAGATTGGAGTGAATAGAATGGCAGAAGAAGCAGAGTTAAAAGCTATCATTCAAAATGATCAAGAAATGCTACGCATCCTAAAAATAGTAAAAAGTTTAAATTTACCAGATTGGTGGATTTGTGCTGGTTTCATTCGCAATAAAATCTGGGATGTTCTGCACGGTTACCCTTCAGATACTCCTTTAAATGATATCGATATTATTTATTTTGATCCAGTAGATACGAGTATTGAAACAGAAGAAAATTTGAATAAAAAATTACATGTTCTAGATTCTACCATGCCTTGGTCTGTAAAAAACCAAGCTCGAATGCACCATAAAGCTGGCTTCCCACCATTTAAGTCTTCACAAGATGGAATTGCTCATTTTCCAGAACTTCCTACCGCTATTGGAGTTAAGTTGACTCAAGATGGTCAACTCCTGATTGCTGCACCATGGGGAATAAAAGAATTAATGAACTTAATCGTTTCGCCAACACCTTACTATAAACTAAATTCACAACACTATAGTATTTATCAAGAACGATTAGAGGAAAAAGACTGGCAAAAAACTTGGCCTTTACTAAAATTTAGAGACTGTTAATAAATTTTCAAAACAACAAAGGATGAGCTTCTCTAAAAATAGATTAGCCCATCCTTTTATTGCTATTACATTGTTTTCACAATTAACTCTACTGCTTCTCTCACAGCTTCATCCTTTTCGGGATTTGTGCCATTTTCATACTCAATTGATTGAATCAAATTTTCAGCAACCATTAATCCCATGACTTTATCGATACTGGAACGAACAGCTGATAATTGTACAATGATTTCTTTACACTCTTTTCCATCTTCCATCATTTTTAAAATGCCACGCATCTGTCCTTCTGAGCGCTTCAAACGATTTAAGATTTTTTTATCACATTCCATAGACACTTTCTCCCTTCCAAGCTGACATACCTCCCATTACATTCGTAACATGGTACCCTTCTTGAGCAAGATACTGACAAACGGCATTTGAACGTACTCCACTATGACAAACAAGATAATAATTTTCATCATAATCTAACGTATCTAATTTTTCTGGAATAGATTGCATCGGTATAAATAATACATCCGCAATATGTCCTTGTTCATATTCATGAGCTTCTCTGACATCAATTATTGATACAGATTTCTTTTTAATTAATTGCTCAAATTCAGGCATAGAAATCGTTTCAAACATTTTTACTTAACCTCCTCAGGTCGAACCGTTGAATACAGGCTAAAAGCCCCGTCTAAATTTTTCACTCGGAAACCATTTTGTTTTAAAATTCTTTCCGCTATATAACTCCGTAAACCACTTTGACAACTAACGATAAATTCTTTATCTTGTGGAAGTTCATTCATTCTTTCACGTAAACTATCTAAAGGAATCCTTAAAGCATTAGGAAAATACCCATTAGCAGCAATTTCTTTTTCTCCGCGAACATCTAACAGCAATGCACCCTTTTCTAAATAACTTTGGAGTTCATACCACTGAATGGATTCAGTGATACCTTCCATACTATTTAACGCTGCATAACCAGCCATATTTACAGGATCTTTTGCCGAGCCAAATGGTGGCGCATAAGTAAACTCCAATTCTGGTAAATCTTCAACTGTCAGATTACCTTTAATTGCTGTAGCCAAAATATCGATTCGCTTATCAACACCCTCTTTTCCAACAGCTTGGGCTCCATAAATTTCTCCAGATATCGGATTAAATAATAGTTTAAGCAGAATCATAGAAGCATTTGGGTAATAGCCTGCATGATTCTTACCTTGAATATGGACCACTTGATAATTTTTTTCTTCACTCTTCAACTGCTGTTCAGTTAATCCTGTTGAAGCAATTGTTTGATCAAACACGCGCACAATTGCCGTTCCTAAGCTACCTAAATTCTTTCTCTTTAACCCTGATAAAATATCGGCAACTTGTCTTCCTTGACGATTAGCAGGAGAAGCAAGTGAAATTAAAGTATCTTTTTGAGTGCTATATTGCTTTACTAAAATAGCATCCCCAACAGCGTACACATCTTTAGCACTTGTTTGATAATTATCATCTACTACTATACCACCTCGTAGCCCAGTTTGGATACCTGAATCTACTGCCAAACGACTTTCTGGCTGAACTCCCACAGATAATAAAATAAAATCAGTTTCAATCTTAGCTCCATTTTCTATTATGACACTGCGACCCTCATTTTCGATTCCAATAACAGAGGTACCAGTTATTACATTGATTTGATTCTTACTTAATTCTTTCGTAATAAAAGCAGCCATCTCTTCATCAATAGTCGGCAATACATGTGGTGCTTTTTCAACAATTGTTACATGAATTCCTCTGTTGACTAAACTCTCAGCCATTTCTAGCCCTATAAATCCCGCACCAATAATAACTGCCTTCTTAGGATTGTGTGACTCAATATAAGTCATAACTTCATCAACATCTGGCACATTCCGTAAAGTAAAACTATTTTTTGCCATTTCCAATCCTTTAATTGGTGGAATAAATGGTTTCGCACCTGGCGACAAGATAAGTTTGTCGTATGCTAATGTATAGGTATCACTTTCTGAAGCTACCACTATTTCCTTACCCACCGTATCAACTTTAATGGCTTCACTATTTGGACGGACATCTAATCGAAATCTAGCTTTTAACTGTTCAGGAGTTTGCACAAGCAAATCAGAACGGTTTTCAATCTCCCCTGCCACATAATAAGGCAATCCACAATTAGCAAAAGACACATAAGGACCTTTTTCCAGTACAATAATTTCAGCTTGTTCATTTAACCTTCTTAATCGTGTAGCAGCAGACATTCCTCCTGCAACTCCACCAATAATTACAATTTTCATCTTTAGTTTCCTCCTTTAATACTACCATTCCATGCTAACATACCGCCTTTAACATTGATCGCATCGTATCCTGCATTGATTAATTTTTTTGTGGCTGCTTTGCTACGCATACCTGATTGACAAATAACATATACCTCTGTCTTTGGTTTATAATTGCCAATTTTATTTAGTGGGATATTTTTTGCACTAAGAATATGTCCATTTCTAAACTCATTTGGTTCCCTAACATCAATGAGAACAATCTTTTCAGTTAACTTACGTTCTAATTCCTTAATTGAAATAGAAGGAATTTTTTTAAATAAAAACATAATTTCCCCTTTCTGTAAACCTAATTTATCCAAAACCTCTCAAATAATACCCCTATAGGTATAAACGTATTATACCTATAGGGGTATTATTTGTAAAGAAAAAAAATTCAGCATTACACTGAATTTTTTTTCTTAGCAGCAATTAATAGCATCATTGGTCTGCGTAATTCATCCTGCATATAAGGAATATCTAGCAGTTCTTCAGCAGGTTCTGGCTCAACAATACTCATAATTTCAAAATTATTTTTTAATAAAGTATTCAAATAACTTGTCAATGTTTTATGATATTTTATTACTTCTTCACCTAAAAATATACTGCTACGTTGATCTTCATCAAAATAACGATCCACAGGCCAATGAAGTCGATTACCAGCTTCATCGTAGGACCAATCTTGCATTCCTTGTGCTGTAAAAATAGGATGCTCAACAGAAAAGACAAAATCCCCACCAGAAACTAAACATTGTCTAACATTTTTACAAATTTGTTCAAAAGACTCAATGTAGTGGAAAGCTAATGAGCTAATAACTACGTCAAAGCTATCTTTAGGATACTCATACTCTTCAATTCCTTGTTGAATATACTGTATCTGCGGAAACGATGTTTTCTTTTTTGCCTCAGCTAACATTCTTTCTGATAAATCAATTCCAATCACTGAGGATGCGCCATGCTCAGCAGCATAAATACAATGCCAACCAAATCCACAACCTAAATCTAAAACTCGTTTCCCTTTGAAATCAGGTAACATTTTTTTTAATTCATGCCATTCTCCCGCTCCTTTAAGTCCTTCAACAGAACGACTCATTTGACTGTATTGTTCAAAAAACTTCGGATTATCATACTTATTTTCTTTCATCATCTCACCCCTCAGCTCAATTTATATTACTTCAAAAAATTATGGGAACAAAAATAATTATAAACTTTTATTTTTGTGATATCAATAATCTTAAGTTCTATTTAAGTTGTAATTTATTTGAACTTTTTTTACTTTAATTGAATAAAATACCTATTAAAAGAGGAATTGCTAAAATAGCAATTAGAAACGCCCAACTTTGCCAACGTGCCATGTTCATTGTATTTCCAACGCCAAATCGTTTTTCTACCCAAATTGAGGGATCTTTTGAATTAAAGTAAATCACACCTAATTTCCAACTTATGTCGTCATCGTAACCTGCGACGGTTTCAATTTTATCACCTTTGCTGCCTTTTAATTTTAGACGTTCTCCCCCTTGACCATATTTAAGAGACAAGATTAATGTTCCTCCAATTGTTAAAACAACAAAAATAATAATCATGAGCGGAAAATTGACTTTATTCATCCAGTCAAAAATCATAATTAATTGCAATCCACCTAGCAAAAGCTGAAGTAAAATCGACATCACTAATCCATAAATGGACCAAGCATAACGAAAAGCTCGATTCTTTTCAATCGATACTGCTGGATTACGTGGATCTACTTTTTGCTTAGCTTTTTGAAAAGATAGATTTGCGACATACATTGTTCCCATCATAAATAATTGCATCACTGGTAAAGCCAAAGCACTTGTATATCTTTTAGCAACTGTTACACTAGGTTTCATATTAATATCCCAGTTCGTAATAATTCTGTCTGGCATTTGTTCATAGTTTATTAATGTTATTCCGACAACAGCTAAAATAATAATTAAATTAGAGATGATAATAAAATAGCTTGGTACAATCAACCTTCTTTGACGATAGGTGGTATCAACTACGATATCATGGCTCTCATCTGCTACTATTTCTTTTGGTATCGTAGATTTAAATTCTATAATATTTTTACGAATTTTTAAAAATAATAGTCCAACAATTCCCATGAAAGCTACTAGTGCAAAAAGTAAGTAAAAAGAAATAAATTGAGCAATTTGTTCAGAAACGTCAAGTCTCATTGCATACAAAATGGGCAATCCTAAAATAAAACTTAAACTTACATTCATGCTTAAAAAGAAGCGTTGTTGCTTCTTAATAAATGGATCATCTTGATATTCAACTGGTATACTAACCCCAAATTGACTGCTTCGACGACTGAAATAAGGCGTTATTCCATTAATGATTCCCAACATAAAAATGGTTCCAAACATTATCCAAATAAATAAAATCATATCTGTTCACTCTCTTTCAACATTTTTTCTATACTTTCTCGCATTTTTTCAATTTCTTCCTCACTAATACTAAATATATGCGTATCAATTATCAGCTCTTCTAAACGTTCACGATAAAGTGCTAATTCTTTTTCTTGCATCTTTATTTTCATCGTTGGATTCACCATAAAACCTTTTTTTTGTTGAACTAAAACACCTTCTTCGACTAATAACTTATAGGCCTTATTTACAGTATGCATATTAATACCAATATCTCCTGCTAAGCTTCGAACACTGGGTAAACCTTCACCTGGAAGTAATTCTTTTTTTAAGATGCCTCGCTTTATTTGGTAAATCAATTGCGTATAAATTGGTGTCTGACTTTCTGGCTGAATACGAATAAACATTTGATTCCCTCCTATCTATGCATGGATTGTATATTTTCTATGTTTAATCCATATAACACTACTATAAATCAAAATAGCTGCTGTACTAATTAAAAAAATAAGTGATCCAGTAACCGTTGCATTCCATTTTTCTGTTACTAAAAAATTGATTGCTTGTTGACTCAACATTGCAGGGTTGATTATATTTATAGCTAAATCAAAGCTAGCTACTAATTTTAAAAGAAAAAAAACACCTAAAGTAATCAAGGCAACCATTCCTTGGCTTTTAAAAAAAGTACTACAAAATAAAATCAGTGAAATTATCCACCCTACCCAAAGTAAGAAGCAGATTAATGCCCAAAAACTGGTTATCAAAGGCACTGCTGAATAATAAATCATCGTATAATAAATAGAGGCATAGTAGCCTAAAATAATCCCTATTGCTACTATTGAAAAATTGGCCAACCATTTACTTATTATATAATTCCATTCTGAAACTGGTTTCGTTAAGATGAAATCCAACATTCCATTATTTTTTTCAGATAAAATTGTGCCCATTGTCGCAACGACCACTACCATCATACCCAGTTGATCAAACTGTGAACTTAAGGTTGCTGATAAAACTTCACTTCCAGATTGCTGAATAGGAATAATCGAAATACCCTCAGTACCACCTAATTTTTTTAGTATCTCTGGTAAAAAATATAAAGTAATAGGTTGACTAATACCTAAAAATAAAAAGACAATTGGCAACCAAAATAATTTAAATTCTTTGTAAGATTGCTGATATTCCTTTTTTAACAAAACAAGTAAACCTTTCATTCTGCTAAAACCTCCTTAAAAAAGATATCTTCAATACTTTCTTGTCTCACTTCAAATGAGATTACATCAAGATTAACTTCTACTACACTAGATAAAATCTTGATCTTATTTTGTGCGCTATCTGTAACAGAAATAATTGCTTCTTGTTTTTTTTCACTCACTTCTATGACAAACGACAATTGCCGAACATGTTCTAACCACCTTGACCCATCGCCTTTATACTTGACGACAAATTGGTTTTTAGAATTAGCATCATATAATTCATCTAATGTAGTGTCTAATACTTTATGTCCTTTTTTTATTAAGCAAAAACGATCACATATTTCGCTTGCATCATTTAAAATATGGGTTGAAAAAATAATTGCTGTTTCTTTCTTGATCTCATTTAAAATAGCAATTACTTCTCTTCTACCGATAGGATCTAATGCTGAAACAGGTTCATCCATAACTAGAAAGCTTGGTTTATGCAAAATCGCTTGTGCAATACCTAAACGTTGTTTCATACCGCCAGAAAATTGACTGATTTTTATTTTCCCGCTATCGTGTAATCCAACTTTTTTTAGGACTAAGGGAATCTCCCTATCAAGCTCAATTGCACTCATATTTGATAAAGATCCCATAAAAAATAAAGTCTCTTCTGCAGTCATCCATTGAAAAAATTGAGGTGTTTGAGGCAAATATCCAATTTTTTTCTTTTGAGTCGTACTTTTTTGATCATTTAAATAAATAGTTCCTTCAGAGGCTTCTAAAATCCCAACAATAATTTTTAGTAAAGTTGTTTTGCCAGCCCCGTTTGGTCCAATCAATGCCACACACTCATTAGCCTGTATCTTTAAGGAAAAATCCACGACTGCTTTTTTTTGTTTAAACTTTTTTGATATATTCTCAATGCTAATTTCCATAGTATTTATCCTTTCTGCCGAAAATAAAATAAAGTATCGAACCTATTGTATTGACAAATAAAATAATAATAAACCATATCCAAAAATTCTTACGTTCTTTGCGGTAACGAATCAGATCAATTAATGCAACAACACTGAGTAAGGTAGCTAATACAATAATTGGAATAAAGGGTCTTAAATCAATTTGACTTATTTGACTAAAATCTGTATTCATTTTACTCTCATCTCCTAAACCTATTTTCGTTATACACAAACTATAACACCAACCATGTTCTATTACAACTAGAACGAACAAAAAAATAAAATTAAATCCTTTTCCTATCTTTTACATATAATCTTAATAAGAGAGCATCTAAAGGAGGATTTAGTGTTTTAAAACATGCAGTTCTTATAAAAATACGTTATAATTTAAAATAGTCTCTTATTTTAACGAATAGTTCTTTACTTATCGAACAATTGTTCGTATAATAGAAAAAGAGAGAAAGTTTAGAGGAGGAAAAAAAAGATGGCAAAAGAAAAAATGGCTCCAAGAGATATATCACAAAAAATGGGCGACGGCAAACAAGCTGCATTAAGCAAAGCTCTTAGTAAAATTGAAAAAGATTTTGGTAAAGGCGCCATTATGAAATTAGGCGAAAAAACATCAATGAAAATTGAAACAATTTCAAGCGGCTCAATCGCTTTAGATGTGGCATTAGGAGTAGGTGGTTATCCTAAAGGACGGATCCTTGAAGTCTATGGTCCTGAAAGTTCTGGTAAAACAACTATGGCTTTACATGCTATTGCAGAAGCCCAAAAAGCTGGTGGAACTGCAGCCTTTATTGATGCCGAACATGCTTTAGACCCAAAATATGCAGCCGCATTAGGCGTTAATATTGATGATTTACTTCTATCACAGCCTGACACTGGTGAGCAAGCACTTGAAATTGCTGATGCATTAGTATCCAGTGGTGCCGTAGATATTTTGGTTGTCGATTCAGTTGCTGCTCTTGTTCCTCGTGCCGAAATCGAAGGTGAAATGGGACAAAGTCATGTTGGTCTTCAAGCTAGACTTATGTCACAAGCTCTTCGTAAATTATCAGGATCAATTAATAATACAAAAACTATTTGTATCTTTATTAACCAAATTCGTGAGAAAGTTGGCGTCATGTTTGGGAATCCTGAAGTAACTCCTGGTGGACGTGCGCTTAAATTCTATGCAACCATTCGGTTAGAAGTTCGTCGTGCTGAACAAATTAAAACTGGTACTGACATTTTAGGAAATAGAACAAAACTAAAAGTTGTAAAAAATAAAGTAGCTCCACCTTTTAAAATTGCTGAGGTAGATATTATGTACGGTGAAGGTATCTCACGTGCTGGTGAATTAGTGGATATGGCTTCTGATAGTGATATTATCGACAAGGCTGGCGCATGGTATTCATATAATGGAGAACGCATTGGTCAAGGCCGTGAAAATGCTAAAAAATATCTATTAGATAACCCTGAGCTATATGCTGAAATTGAGAAAAAAGTTCGCGATAATTACTTTGCTAAAGAAGTTGCTGTTGAACCAGAAAAAACAGAAGCACCTATTGAAAAAGAATAATTTCTACTCCTAACCTTTCCTTGGTTAGGAGTTTTTTTACTAAATATAAAGATAAAATAAAAAAAGTGACTGTTTCTATTTCAAAATAGTAGCCTGTTAAAAAGAATATGCTATACTAGTCTTAATGAGAAACACTCAAAAGTTGAAAGAAGGTATCGAATGAAATTAAATAAAAGCTTAGAACAGGCGATTTGTATTATTACTCTGCTTGCGACACAAGATAAAGCCATCCCTGTTACTTCTAGTGTAATTAACCATCGTTTAAATGGATCTCCAACGTATATAAAAAAATTAATGCGTAAGCTGGTAGTTAATAATTTAGTTACCTCAGTTTCTGGAAACAATGGAGGTTTTACTTTAGTTCACTCCCCCGATGATATTTCAATTTTACAAATTGTTGAAGCGGTTGAAGGAAAAGTAAGTACCTATCCAAACTCAGGATTAATCGACGTCGTTTTTCAAGATATGCAAGTAGCTGCCAATCAAGGAGAAGTCGTATTGGCTGAGACCTTTGAACAAGCAGATTCATTATGGAGTCAATACTTAGCTAAACAATCTGTTGCTGATTTGCTTTATAAAACATTAGGACGTAATGCCATTCCAGTTCTAAATTGGAATGAGTTAGATGAGCATAAAAGCCTTCTAAAAAAAGTTTTCAATAGTGTATCTAGCGCTGAAGTAGATGAAAAGTAAATAAATAAGAGATTGGCAGAAAAACTAAAATTAGTTTTCTTGCCAATCTCTTATTTTTAAATCTATCTACAAAACGGTTACTCAATTTTCTCAGTATAACTATTTGTTTTAAACAGAATTTAATTATTAATTTAAAAGTTCATAGTTTCCATCTAGATAAACTTTATATCTGCCTATTGTTCCACTTCCACCATTATTTTTCAATTCCAATGAAACTAAGCGAATCGTATAAAAATCGCCTTTATCATCTTTTTCAAGTTCAGTAACACTATTTTCTTCACCGCTACCTTGAATGTCTGGTCCCATATTTAATTGTTTTAATAAATATTCAGTTGCAGACTTCGCATCAGTTATCTTAGTTTCAACTTCTTCCACAACTACCTCTGATGATGATTCTTCCTCTACAATACTACTACTTACTTCTGAAGAAACTTCCGAACTAGATTCACTATTTGTTTCATTTTTTGAATTTTTGTCTTTTTTCTCTTCACTAGAAATAGCACTCATTTCACTTGTACTTTCTTTTTTTACATCTTCATTTTTTGTTCCACATCCACCCAATACCATTAATGAAATACATACAAATCCTACTATTAGAATTTTTTTCATCTTTTCTCCTCCTTAGATACTACCAAGAAATCTATTCGCAACATAATTGTATCCCTAAAGAAATCAAACAGCAACAATAACGATCATTCCATTATTTATTTTTTCTTCAACTACGAATAAATAATTGAAATATCTATTTTTAAAAATAATGTTGTATTAAAAGAACTACTATTTGACGGTTTTTGACTACTTAATTTAGTATCCTGACAAATCAGCCAAAACCAATCACTACCAATACTTACACTAATTTCTAGTTAATCTAAAATTGGTAGCGCTACAAATTAATTTCACTTTTTTTAAAACTTTGACACCTTTTGATTGTTTTTGACCGTTTTTGATGGTACACTTCTTTTATCATAAAGAATTAAGGAAATTTAATTTGTATGAGGCAATTTCATTGAATAATGTAGTCTTGATATTTTTAGGTTAGAAATTTCTTTTTTAGCTCTCATTATTTAGGATAGGAGGAATACTATGTTAACCGAGGAAAGGCATGCGTTTATTATCAAGAAATTAACTGAATCGGATATTGTTAAGTCCCAAGATTTAATGATGGAATTAAATTGTTCTGAATCAACAATCAGAAGAGACTTAGCCTTACTTGAAGAAAGTGGCGAACTAATCCGAGTCCACGGTGGTGCCAAAAGAAATTATCACCTCGACGAAGAATTAGATATCGTTGAAAAATCGGCTAAGAATATTGTTCAAAAAAAAGCTATTGCTCAATTAGCAGCTTCTCTAGTTCATAATAATGATACTATCTACATTGATGCTGGCTCAACAACAATCGAGATGATTCCCTTTCTAACTCAAAAAAATATTACCGTGGTCACCAATGGCGTGCAACATGCCTCACTTTTAGCTGATTATAAAATCAATACAATTTTAATTGGTGGTCAGTTGAAAAATACAACTAAAGCAATCATAGGTTCAACAAGCATTGCCGAGTTAGCTCGTTACCAGTTCGATAAAACATTCCTTGGCATGAATGGTGTACATCCTAAATACGGTTATACAACACCTGATCCTGAAGAAGCTTCATTAAAATCCATGGCGCTTAAACAAGGATTTGAAACTTTTATCTTACTTGATAAAAGTAAATTTGATAAGGTTAATTTTACTCAAGTGGCTTTAATTGAATCAGCAACTATCTTGACTGAAACGCTTAACCAGATTGATTATCAATCCTACTTTACAAAAACAAAAATTATAGAGGTGAAAATATGATTTATACGGTTACATTAAATCCATCTATTGATTACATTGTTCATTTAGAAAAAATTGAACTAGGTGAACTAAATAGAATGGATAGCGATCTTAAATTACCTGGTGGAAAAGGAATTAACGTTTCCCGCGTCTTGCATCAGTTAGATCATGACACAACCACTCTTGGTTTTATTGGAGGATTTACGGGTCATTTTATTAGCGATTGGTTAGTAAAAGAAGGTGTGAAGACTAATTTCATATCCATTCAAGATGATACTAGAATTAACATAAAATTAAAAGCGATTTCTGAAACTGAGGTCAATGGTTTAGGACCGACTATTACATCTAAAGAAGCTTCGGCATTATTAACTCAATTAGATCAACTAACATCAGATGATGTCGTTATTTTATCAGGGAGCAAACCTCCTTCTTTACCGGATGACTATTATCATAAAATGATTGAGTTGATTACTAAATCGGGTGCTGAATTTGTTATTGATACAACAGGTACTGATTTAATGAATGCTCTACCCTACCATCCACTTTTAGTTAAACCAAATCATCACGAGCTTGCAGAGTTGTTTAATGTGACTTTTTCAAGTGTTGAAGAGATGTTACCTTTTGGCAAAAAATTAATCGAATTAGGTGCACAATATGCTCTAATTTCAATGGCTGGCGACGGCGCACTCTTCTTCACGCCTGATGTAATTTATACGTCAACTGTTCCTAAAGGCACAGTCAAAAATTCAGTTGGTGCCGGTGATTCAATGATTGCAGGATTTATTGGGACATACGTTGCAACAAATGATCCCATTAAAGCTTTTCAAATGGGTGTAGCAACAGGAAGCGCGACAGCATTTTCAGATGACTTAGCTACGAAGGAAAACATTTTAGCCTTAGTGAACGATGTAAAAATTACTCAACAATACTAAAATAAATTGGAGGAATTATTATGAATATAAAAGACCTATTAGTCAAAGATGTAATGATTATGGATTTAAAAGCAACGACCAAAGAAGCTGCGATTGATGAAATGATTGCAAAACTAGCAGCTAGTGGAAGAATTAGCGATGCAGAAATTTATAAAGAAGGCATTATGAAACGGGAAGCTCAAACATCAACTGGTTTAGGTGATGGAATTGCTATGCCACATGCAAAAAACAAAGCGGTTAATCAAGCAACTGTGTTATTTGCTAAAAGTGCCCAAGGGGTAGATTATGACTCACTAGACGGACAACCTGCCTTTCTATTCTTTATGATTGCTGCTCCAGAAGGCGCAAATGATACTCACTTACAAGCACTAGCAGGACTTTCAAAATTACTCATTAATCCTGATTTTGTAGCCTCATTAAAAGAAGCAACTTCACCTGATGAAGTTGAAGAACTGGTTGCTCAAGCTGAAATTGCTTATGCTGAAGCTGAAAAAGCTGAGCTAGAAGCTAGTAAAAACTCAGTACCCAGTGAAGATAAACCCTTTGTCGTGGCCGTAACAGCTTGTCCCACCGGTATTGCTCACACTTACATGGCGGAAGATGCATTAAAGAAAAAAGCAGCTGAAATGGGTGTTGATATTCGTGTTGAAACTAATGGATCTGAAGGAATTAAAAATAAATTAACAGATGATGAAATTGCTCGCGCAGCTGGTGTCATTGTTGCTGCAGATAAAAATGTAGAAATGAATCGTTTTGCAGGAAAAGCTGTTCTAGAACGACCAGTTAGCGATGGTATTCGTAAATCAGAAGAGTTGATTCGTAAAGCAGTTGCCAGTGATGCACCTATTTATCATGCTAGTGGTGAAAAAAGTTCTGAGACGAATGAAAAATCTGGTGGCTCTATTTGGAGTAAGATTTATAAAGATTTAATGAATGGTGTTTCGCACATGTTACCTTTTGTGGTTGGTGGCGGAATTTTAATGGCTATTTCTTTCCTAGTTGAAAATACGATGGGAGATAAAAGTCAAGCCTTTCAATTCTTAAACTCAATTGGTGGAAATGCTTTTAGCTTTTTAATTCCGATTTTAGCTGGATTTATTGCAATGAGTATCGGTGATCGACCAGGTTTAATGCCTGGTATGGTTGGTGGATTTATGGCAGTTGAAAGTGGTGCTGGATTCCTTGGTGGTTTAGCTGCTGGTTTTATTGCCGGATATATTATCTTAGGCTTAAGAAAGCTCTTTAGTGGGCTTCCAAAATCACTTGATGGTATCAAACCAATTTTATTGTACCCTGTCTTTGGGCTTTTAATTATTGGTGCAGTAATGTTCTTTATCATTGACCCTATCTTTGGTTCAATTAATACAGCAATGCTAAATTTCTTAGAAAATCTTGGAACTGGAAATGCCGTTTTACTTGGTGCTTTACTAGGTGGAATGATGGCATTTGATATGGGTGGTCCTTTTAATAAAGCTGCCTATACCTTTTCAATTGGCGTCTTTACTGATACTGGTGATGGAAAATTAATGGCAGCTGTTATGGCAGGCGGAATGGTTCCTCCTTTAGCAATTGCATTAGCTTCAACTATTTTTAAAAATAAATTTACTGCAGATGAAAGAAAATCTGGTTTAACAAACTATATTTTAGGTTTATCATTTATCACAGAAGGTGCAATTCCTTTTGCAGCAACGGATCCGATTCGAGTTATTGGTTCTTCTGTTATTGGAGCGATTATCGCCGGAGGTTTAACGCAATTCTGGGGAATTAGTATACCAGCCCCTCATGGTGGAATTTTTGTTATTACTCTAGCAAATCATGCATTGCTATTCCTAGCTTCACTCGCTATCGGAACAGTTATATCTGCCTTGATTTTAGGTATTTGGCGTAAACCAGTTGATTTAATCGACTAAATCCTATGTTATAAACTTTAGTATAATTTGCATATCAGCTCTTGCTACTTGTTCTTGGATCTATCCATAAACGATTAGCGAGAGCTTTTTATAGCGAATCAAATTTACATAACACTTTTTAGTACTCTTTGCTATATGCAAAAACGACAACCATACACCGGGTATACTCCGGTATAAAGTCATCGCTCTTTAAAAATTAGTCCTATCTCTTTGAACTAGTTAATTTACTTCACACATGCCATATTGAATAAAATACAGCATTTCTTTTGTTCTGGTAAATAAAAACTCAAAATCTGTGGCAGTTGCTTCTGGGTTAGCTTTCAAATAGCGTTGTGCTTCAATCTGGATATTTTCAAAAACACTTTGAATTAAACTAACAGCAACCTCCTTAGATACCTCAGGTTTCAAAGTCATTTGATTCAATACATGCTCGATCACTTCATAAGATTTCTTTTGCTGTTCTTGATAAAACTCCTGAAGTTGACTTTGCAGTTTTTTAGGAGCATTTCCGTAGGATTGTAAAACCAGACGAAAAGCCAATGGATATTCCTGACTTAAAAAAATCTTTTTGGTTGTTGACCAAACAACTAACTGAACTAAATCTTTTTTAGGCGCTTGATCTAAATCCACGGCATTAATCAAGATAGTCAAAGCCGCTTGGACTGTTTGTAAATATAATTTTTCTTTTGATCCAAAATAATGAAAAATTAACCCTTTTGATACTTTGGCAATTTCCGCAATTCGATCCGTCTTGGCTTCATAGTAACTATGAGTAGCAAATTCACTCATAGCGGCATCTAAAATACGTTGTTCACGCTCTTCTTTCATATTTTCAAATCCTTCTTTTGATACATAAAAATACTCAATAAACTAAAAACAGTTATCACTACTATTAAAATAATTAAATAAGTCCAACCCATCCACTCTTTTAGTAAATTAGCAGGAACGCCATAATGTAATAGTGAAATATATTTAAGAAAACTAACTTTATCATTTAACTCAGATAAAATCCCAATCACATATGTTCCAAAAACAAATCCTAAAGCTAAACCTGTCGCTTGTTTACTTGATTTAATAATTGTTGAAAAAAAGAAACCAATACCTAATAAAGCTATCAAAATTAAACCATCATTTAAAAATAATTGAATCAACTTAAAAAATATATCACCTAATTTATCTGTTTCGTTTCTAAAAATCAAAATAATTATTGCTGCAAAAATAAAAGTTATCACCCAAAAAGTAGCAAGTATTGCTAAATTAGCAACCATTTTAAAACCTACTAATTCTTTTCTAGTCATTGGCTGAGCATATAAAAATTCAATCGTTCCATCTGATTCTTCTTTAATTAAAGCTTGCGCGCCTATAAGAACGGCATAGATAGCAGAAGCAATAAAGACATATTGAAAAACATAAGCAAAATAACCCATCACTTCCAATAAACTAGATCCATCATTTAAATTAAATATTTTCAAAACATCTTGCGGCATTGCACTAAGTTTCGTGTTAACGATATCTGTCATTCCTGCACTCTGCATTGTTGGAAAAACAGCCATAAATAAACTTAAAATAAGCACAATGACACCACACCAAGCAAGAACACTTTTATATTGTGTTTTCCATTCAATTTTAAAAATTGTCATGCTTTTTTACCTCCCTCATACATCGCCATAAACTTATCTTCTAAATCTTGATTTTTAATAATAATATCAGTAATTGACGAATTTACGAATAACGGTAAAATCAGCTGTAAATCTCCATTATAAATAAACTTGAGACTAGACGTTGTTGATTCTATAATTGTAGCGCCTTTTTTAATAAACTCTGTTCCATTCAGGTTCTTTCCTCTTAATTGGACTACCTTACCATCTGCTTTATCTTTATCAATGTCTTCAATTCGAATAAGCTCACCATCTTTAATAAAAGCAGCCTTACTGCAATAATTTTGAACTTCCATTAAATCATGGCTAGATAAAAATACAGTCATCCCCGCTTTATTCCTCTCAGTTAAAATTTCAAATAAACGATGCTGCATTAATGGATCTAAGCCACTTGAAGGTTCATCTAAAATCATTAATTTAGGTTCAGCAATTAAACCAGCAACAATTGCCACTTTTTTCTTATTTCCTAGCGACATATCCCCTAATTTCTTATTCGATTCAATTTCAAAGCGGTCATAATAATGCTTTATTTTAGCTTCGGCATCTTTAATTTGATGAAATTCTGCAGCATAGCCAATAATTTCAGAAGCCGTCATCGCTGGATAAAAGCGTACATCACTAGACACATAACTGACTTCTCTTTTTATAGCCTTGGAATCTTTCACACTATCTAACCCTAAAATTTTCGCACTCCCACTAGTTGGATAAATGAAATTTAAAAGAGCTTTAATTGTCGTTGACTTCCCTGCTCCATTAGGTCCAATAAAACCAAATATTTCTCCCTCATTTACCTCTAAATGAACATTTTTAACAGCAGCCTTGTCTTTGTACATTTTAGTCAATCCATTAATCTCGATTGCTTTCATTTTACTCACTCCCCCAATCTATTACACACTAATTGACTTACTAGTCAAACAAGAGCATACGCCCTTTTGACTGAGAAGTCAATCGAAAGCACTTTAAATTTTTGTAACTTATTGTTTATTTATTGCCCATTTTACAGTAAAGTAAAATAGAGAGAAATACGCGCTTAAAGTTAATTAAAAGGAGAATAAAAATGAAAATTGCACATTTTGGTGTTGAAGAGTGGTTAAATGAAAGAGAAAAATCAGCAATATATGATTTAGCAGGCAGTTCAATTGCTTCGTTTACTTTAGAAGAAATTATTTCAATTGATGGTACTCAGCCACAAGATTTTTTTTCAGAATTATTACCTAAAAAAATGAATTATGGATGGATTGAGGGATCACCCGAATTTAAAAATGAAGTGAGTAAGCTGTATAAAAATATGCCTGTTGATAATATTTTACAAACAAATGGCGCAACAGGTGCCAATCTTTTAGCTTTATATGCTTTAGTTGAACCTAATGATCATGTAATTGCGATGCACCCAAGTTACCAACAGTTATATGATATCCCAAAATCACTTGGAGCAGACGTTTCTTTTTGGGAAATAAAGGCAGAAAATGCTTGGCAACCCCAATTAGCTGATTTAAAAAAACTAATTCGAACAGATACAAAATTAATTTGTTTAAATAATGCTAATAACCCCACAGGAACCTTGTTAAGTGAAGAATTCTTACAAAAAATTATTGAAATTGCTAAATCAGTTGATGCTTATATTTTAGTTGATGAGGTATATAAACCATTGGATGATGCTCATTCAATTCCATCAATTGTTGATTTATACGAAAAAGGTATTGCAACAAATAGTCTCTCAAAAACTTATTCCGTACCTGGGATTCGAATTGGCTGGACAGCAAGTAATCATGAAACAGCGAACTTATTCAGAAAATATCGTGATTATACGATGATTTGTGCGGGTGTCATTGATGATGCTTTAGCTGTTCATACACTAAAAAATAAAAAGCTGGTCTTAAATAGAAATAAAAAAATTGTTTCTAAAAATCTAGCTATTTTAGAAAAATGGGTTGCTAATGAACCTTTAGTTTCTGTTATTCTTCCAAAATCAGTCTCTACATCTTTTATTAAACTTGATATTCCGCTTAACTCAGAAGAATTTTGTATTCAACTATTAGAGGAAACAGGAGTTTTACTAGTTCCTGGTTCAAGATTTGATTTAGAACAACATGCTCGTTTAGGATACTGTACGCACACAGAGACTTTACTTACTGGCTTAGAAAAACTATCTCATTTCTTAACTCGCTATACAGAAAAATAAAAAAGAGAAAATTTGGACAATCTTTGATGGACAATCCAAATTTTCTCTTTTTATTTTTTTAATTTTTTTTTGATATATTCCTTAGCTTCAACCAAATTTTCAATATAAGTATTTATTTTCTCATACTCATCTTCAAGTGCTTTTTTTTCAACCGTACACTCTTTATTCTCGCTATTAATTAATTTTGCATACTCTCTTAAATCAATTAATGGCAATCCACTTCTTTTTAATTTTTTTACAGATTCTAGAAAACGAATATAACTGATATCCTCTTCTGAATAGGAACGATAGCCATTTGGATTACGTGAAATATTACTTAACATTCCCTCATGTTCATAATAACGAATAATTTGCGGCTTAACCCCAATTTTTTGAGCAACTTGATTAATTTTATAGCTCATATCTTTATCCTCCTCTACATCTGTCTTATTTTCACGTTTTTAAAAGATACTCTCAGAAAACAACTTTAGTTATCAAGATTCCATACATTTAGCTCAATAAAAAACCACTTGGTTTTCTTCTTATACTAAGTACACATTCTTCTTAATTTAATTTTATTACTCTTATTATTTTAACATTTAAAGTAACTTAAATCTAGTCTAAATGAGAATTAATTTTAAAGGTTACAATGTAAAAATCATTCTATTTTATACTAAAAAAGTAGCACAGCCGTTTGCTGTGCTACTTTTTTTATAATACTTTTGCTAGAAAATCTTGTGTTCTTTCATTCTTTGGATGTTCAAAAACTTCAGTTGGTGTTCCTTGTTCTACAATATAACCAGCATCCATAAATAGTACGCGATCGGATACTTCTTTTGCAAATCCCATTTCGTGAGTGACAACCACCATCGTCATTCCTGATTCTGCCAAGTCTTTCATTACCTTAAGAACTTCTCCTACCATTTCTGGATCTAAGGCTGAAGTTGGTTCATCAAATAGCATCACATCTGGATCCATCGCTAACGCTCTCGCAATCGCAACCCGTTGTTGTTGACCACCTGATAGGCTAGCTGGATAGGCGTCAGCTTTATCAGCTAAACCAACTTTTGCTAATAAATCTTTAGCTTTTTCCTCTGCCTCTGTTGCAGTTAAACCTTTAACTTTCATTGGAGCTATTTTTAAGTTTTCAACAACAGTCATATGTGGAAACAAATTAAAACTTTGAAAAACCATTCCCATTTTCTCGCGAAGTTGGTTCAATTTGTCTTGTCCAACCTTTGTAATCGTCGTATCTTCAAAAATAATATCTCCACTTGTTGGTTCTTCAAGCAAGTTTAAACAACGTAATAGTGTACTTTTACCTGAACCAGAAGGCCCAATAATTACTACTACTTCGCCTTTATTAACTTCTTCATTGATATCTTTTAAAACCTCAACGTCACCAAATGACTTCTTTAAATGTGCAATTTTAATCATGATTCATCTTCCCTTCATAATAATTTAGTAGTTTTGTTAAGCTAAATGTTAAAATAAAGTAGATAATTAAAGTAACTGCTAATGGAGCAACAGGGCGATAAGTAATCGCTGTAACAACTTTTGTTTGATAAATTAAATCTCCCACTCCAATAATAGAAACGATTGAACTTTCTTTAATAACTGTAATAAATTCATTCCCTAAAGCTGGCCAAATATTTTTAAGGGCTTGTGGGAAGATAATATAGCGCATAGTGTCAACCTTACCCATGCCTAAACTTCTAGCCGCTTCCATTTGCCCTTTTGAAACAGAATTTAAGCCTGAACGAATGATTTCACAAATATAGGCACCACTGTTTAAAGATACCGCAATAATTCCTGCAAGTAAAGCTGGAATATTAATGACGACCCCTAAAGCAAAATAGATAAACATCACTTGAATCATCATTGGAGTTCCACGAACAAATTCTACATATACTCCGGCTATTCCTCTTGAAATTTTACTTTTAGAAAGACGCATTAATGCTAATACTGCCCCTAAAATAATCCCTATAATAACACTAATAAAAGCAATAAAGATTGTATAACCCGTTCCTTTGGCAAAATATTCCCAGAATGAAAAGATTGGTTTAACATCGCCTTCTTCATTACCACCTTGTCCCTCAATAAGTTGTTCTCCCGCTTTTTTGATAAATTGTGGAATTAAGTTTTGCTCCTTAATCTCAGCAATACTTTGATTAACTGCAGTTACTAATGATTCAGAGCCTTTTCTAAAAGCAATAGCGGAACCTTGCTCATTTGCATCTAAGTCAAATTTCCCATCAATAAAAGCCAAATTTTTATCATTTGAAACATAGGCTAAAGCACTAGGTTCTTCTAACACAATCCCATCAATTTTCTTAGTTGTTAACGCTAATATCAAATCAGGAATCTTAGTTAAACCCATCATTTTTACGTCTTCAATTTGTTCTTTCGCAACAGTTTCTTGCATTGTGCCTTTTTGAACACCTAATATTTTACCAGAAAAATCACTTTTTTGAGTAAAAATATCTTTATCTTCATTTCTGATAATAATAAATTGTCCACCTTGATAGTAGATATCTGAAAAATCTACACTCTTACGTCTTTCATCCGTTGGATTCATTCCTGCAATGACCATATCCACCTTACCAGCTTCTAAAGCAGGTAATAAACTATCATAATCCATATCACGAATAACTAAACTGACACCGATATCTTTTGCAATTTTTTCAGCAATTAAAATATCCATACCTACGATTTGATCTTTTCCATCTAGTTTTGCATGGAATTCATAGGGCGGATAATCCGCACTTGTTCCAATAACCAACTTTCCACTACTTTTCACATCAGCTAAAGAAGTTTCCGCCGCTTCAACCGTTTTTGTTCCTCCCCAAATACTTAAACTCACACAGAGAAACAGAATTAAATTAATCCATTTTTTTTGCTTCATCTTAATTACTCCTCTTCTTTAAAAAAATATAAGTGCATCTTACTATTATTAGTCTCGTCTAATTTCTATCTTGTATAAATAATAGCAGAAAAAGAATATTTATGCTATATAAAAGCCAAAAAAACCCATTTTTTTTACTTTTTATGCACATATAGCGTTTGCATACAAAAATAAATGTATAAAAAAAGCGAATAAAAAAATTGGACCAAGGATTGTACCTTTGATCCAACTTTTTTATTCAACTATCGATGCTTCATAACCAGCAGCAATCACTGCATCATTAATTTTAGCTGGGGTAGCAAGTTGCTGATTGTATTTCACTTTAGCGATTCCTTTTTTTAAATGAACCTTCACTTTTTCAACGCCATTAATTGTTAAAACCGATTCTTCTACTCTTTTCACACAATGTTCGCAACTCATTCCAGTTACTTTTAATTTAATCGTTTCCATTATACACACACTCCGATTTTTATCATTTTAGATAGTGACATTTTGGTGCTCCTGGCACTCACACTGACCCGGCACACAATTGCAAACAATCTCTTCTACTGCTGTTGCTTTTTTTGATTGAATTAGTTTTTCCAACATTTGTATATCTGACTTAGACAATTGTGCTTCTTCAATTAAATTCCCAATCGTTGATCCTACTTTTTTACTACATACGTGAGCAAATAGGCTTTCTGTTGCTGATTTTACACTTTCCGTTTCAGAAACATTAGCTCGATATATAAAACGATTTCCATCTGCCTCTGTTGTTAACAATTCTTTTTTCACTAAACGCCCAATTAAGGTTTTTATCGTCGCCGGTTTCCAATCCATTTTTGTTGCCAACACCGAAACAATTTCTTGGCTAGAAGCTTGTTTTTTTGACCAAACTACGCGCATAATTTCCCATTCAGCATCACTAATCTTGACTTTTTCAGCAGTTGTCATTTAATCCCTCTTTTCGTTTACATAAGTAATCTACTTAGAGTTTACAACTGTAATCTGTTTTTGTCAAGTATTCTTCATGCTACATCAAAATATCCTGCTAGCTTTTTCACTTAAAATCAGCTAAGATAAAAGAAAGATGAAAGGGGATATACCGATGGGATTAACACATAAAACTGAAACAAACTTAGATGATTTATTTAGTCGCTTTGCAGTCGAGCCTGAACCTGAAAAACGTAAGGAAGACGACGACGACGAAAAAGATGATGATAAAAAAACTAAGGCTAAAAAAACAGAAGATAAAAAAAAATAACACAAACGAACTGAAAGTAGCTAGACTTCTGTTACTTTCAGTTCGTTTGTGTTTATATTCTAGCAAAATAGTCATTTCGCACCATTCCATAATGATCCATATCATAAAATTGCTGATCTTTGTAAAAAGATTCTCGCGTTTTACCTTCAAAAAAGAGACCATTTTTCTTCATTACCGCTGCAGAAGCTTGATTTACAGAACAACATTTAGCTGTTAGTCGATGCACGTTAATCTCTTCAAAAGCAATTTGGATTAACTTGCTAAAAGCTTCAGTAACATAGCCTTTTCCCCAGTGTTCTTCGGCAATCACATAGCCAACCTCAACATTTTCATGCATATCTGACCAACTGACAAAATCAATTGCTCCAATCATTTCGCCTGTTTCTACAATTTCAATTGCCCAAGGCGCTAGAACTTGTTTTTCATAACAAGTTAATATAAATTGGATATATTTCTGAGCTTCTTCAATCGTTTGATATACAGGCCAACTACAATATTTTGCAACATTAGGATTACTTGTATATGTATACATTGAGTCAGCATCATCGACCTTAAATTGCCTCAACTTCAAACGACTTGTTTGATAAATTTTTTGCTTTTTAAAAAATTCTTTTTCACTTAACATGGTAATTCACTCCCAATGTATATTTCTATTATCTTAGCATGATTCATTTTTCTAAACAAGAAAAAGCTTAGCAAAGTGATTACACAACTTTGCTAAGCAAATAAGAACATATTAATCGTCTACTCGATTTTGGCTCGCTTCTTTTGAAAAACCATTTGGATAACGCTTTTCTAGTTTTTCAATATTTTGGGTTGCAACATTTTCAAATGGGATATCAGCCCATTCAGCAATTTGTGATAAATACCAAAGAACATCTCCCAATTCTTTCGTTAACGCCTTTTTATCTAAATCATGCCCATGAAACGTATATTTTTTAATTAAGTCAACAACTTCACCAGTTTCACTAGCAACTCCCAATGCACAATTTGTCAACACCTGTTCATTGCCATACAAGGTTCTATTTGCTAATTTTTGATAATCATTAAACTCCATATTAATCTAACTCCTTTTCCAATCAAGCTATTTATTCATAATTAATGCAGTAAAACTTTCATCCATTGCTACCAGTGTCTCTTCAATATCCGAAAGCGTATGTGCCTTAGACAAGAACAAACCTTCAAACTGAGAAGGAGGTAAAAAGATGCCACGATTAGCCATTTCACGATAGTAATTCCCGAAAAATTCAGTATCACTCGCTTTACTTTCTTGATAATTAGAGACAGGTCCTGAATTAAAAAACAAACCAATCATACTGCCCGCACGATTAACTGTAATTGGCAGGTTATATTTCAAACTGAGTTTAGCAATTCCTGTTTCTAACGCATCTCCTAATTTCTCAAAATGAGTATAATCGGCTTCGTATAAATTACTTAAAGTTGCATAACCTGCTGCCATGGCTAAAGGATTTCCCGATAACGTCCCCGCTTGATAAACACTTCCAGCTGGCGCCATATGTTCCATAATATCACGTCGTCCGCCATATGCACCAACAGGAACTCCACCACCAATCACCTTTCCTAAACAGGTTAAATCTGGGGTAACAGAATAATGCCCTTGCGCAGAATAATACCCAACTCGAAAACCCGACATTACTTCATCAAAAATAAGCAATGCACCATCTTTTGTCGTTACCTCTCGGACTGTTTCTAAGAAACCAGGAACAGGTGGAATAACTCCCATATTGCCTGCTACCGGCTCAACAATTACAGCAGCAATTTGGCCTTGATACTCTTTAAAAATCCTTCTAACAGCTTCACTGTCATTATAAGGCGCCACTAACGTATTGCTTGTTGTACTTTTCGGAACACCTGGAGAATCTGGCAAACCTAATGTTGCTACCCCTGAACCAACCTTTACTAGGAGAGCATCATCATGTCCATGATAACTTCCTTCAAGTTTTAAAATCTTATCTCGACCAGTGTAACCACGAGCCAAACGTAAAGCACTCATAGTTGCTTCTGTTCCAGAATTAACAAAGCGAATCATCTCGATTGAGGGGACTCGTTCAATGACTAATTTAGCCAACTTATTTTCCATTAACGTTGGTGCTCCAAAACTCGTTCCTAAGCTAGCTGTTTGTTGAATAGCAGCAACAACATGTGGCTCTGCATGGCCTAAAATCAGTGGACCCCATGATAATACATAATCAATATAACTATTTCCATCAACATCCACAATTCGACTACCTTTTCCATGATCCATGACGATTGGGGGCACATCTACGGATTTAAACGCTCGGACAGGACTACTCACCCCTCCCGGCATTAATTCAACAGCTTCACTAAAAATCGCTTCTGAATGTTCTGTCGACCTCATAAATCGCCCTCCTTTTCTAACAGTTGTAAGTCTTCGATTGGGACTTCTGTCTGTTCTTCACTTTGTTTTAAACCAATTGAACGAACAAATAGTTCCAGTGCATCATTCATATCCTTACTTGGGTTCATTCGAGCAAACTCTTTCATCGATTGAATCGGAGTTTTAATCAATTGATTCACAACACTTTGCATATGTTTATCTATCAACTTCATTTCTCTAGCATCTAAATCAGGTAATTTCTTAGCTAAACTATCAATTGTCTTCTCTCTAATTGCCATCGTATCTTTTCTAATTTGATAAATGTAAGGAACTGCGCGGCGCTCTTGATACCAACGATTAAACTTAATTACAGCTTCATCAATATCCGCTAAAATACCTTTAATTATTTTTTCCCGCTCTTCTTTAAAATGATCAATTTGCACAGCTATTTGATCCATGTCAAAAATACGAATCCCTTTAACTAAATTTAGGTCAGGGTCAACGTTCCTTGGAACCGCTAAATCAATCAGACATAATTCTTTAACTGAGCCACTTCTAATCGCCTGCATTTTAATAATACTCTCTGTTGTAACAATATATTCTGACGCTTTCGTTGCTACAATTACACCATCTGCTCCAGCTAAAGCCATGGGTAAATTTTCATATTCAGCGGAATATACATAACGCTTTAACTTTTCAGGATGATAGTTAGTTTGGACCCATTCATTCATATCATGGGCAAACGCCTCTGCTTTCAAACTATTTCTCGAAACTACCGTGATATGCTGTGCTCCATTTTCCAACAATGATTTTGCTGCCAAACGAATCATTTTACCCGCACCTAAAAGTAAAATTCTTTTTTCTTTTAAATTTTCCCACTCTAATTTTAAGAGCTCTACTGCTGCCGTACTCGGATTAAAAGAAAGTTGATCAATTTTCGTGTGAGTATGTACTCGTTTAGAAAATGAAACAGCCTTGTTAAAAAGCGAGCTTAGAATTGGACCTGCTGTTGCCACTTCCTGTGCATTTTTTAAAGCAAATTTGACTTGACTTAATATTTGCGTTTCCCCAACCATTAATGAATCTAGACCTGTTGCAACTTTAAAAATATGAGTTGCCACATCGCTATTTGACTTTCCATAACTTGTTGAGATCACATCAGATACGTCATAACCAGTATACTCTCCAATATAACGCAACATGTCACCATGCATAAATTCAGTTTGATCTATATATAAATAATATTCAGTGCGGTTACATGTCGTTAAAATAACTACTTCGCTAACCCCATTAAAAGCTTTAATTTCGGTTAATTGTTTTGGCACATCGTCCTCTTTAATTGTATACCGTTCTCTTATTTCTATCGGTGTTGTTTGATGACTTACGCCATACAATAAAATTTTCAACTTTACTCACTCCTATGACTAGCTACTGTAACCCGCTGTATTTTTAAGTTAAATACCAGAAAAAAACAACTAAGAAAAATCTTAATTGTTTTTCTAATCTTTCCTGACCTTTGATTATTGGCTAGTCAACTTTTTATAAAGCTAAATACTTCTCAATCAAACGCCAAGCCTCATCTTTTCCTTCGCCAGTTTCTGATGAGAACATCACAAATTCATCGTTTTTATCAAACTCTAACGTATCTTTGACAATCTTGATATGCTTGTTCCATTTACTGCGTGGAATTTTATCGGCTTTTGTAGCAACTACAATTACAGGCAAATCATAATATTTCAAAAATTGATACATTTGGACATCTTCCTTACTTGGAGCATGTCGCAAATCAACAACAGATAATACGGCTTTCAATGTGTCACGTTTTGTTAAATAGGTTTCTAACATTTGCCCCCATTTAGCACGTTCAGTTTTTGATACTTTAGCATAACCATAACCAGGTACATCAACAAAATAAAATTGATCTTGAATAATATAAAAGTTTAAAGTTTGTGTTTTCCCAGGCTTACTAGACGTCCGAGCTAATCCTTTTCGATTAATCATTCGGTTAATAAACGATGATTTCCCTACATTAGAACGACCTGCTAAAGCAATCTCTGGCAAACCTGTGCTTGGGTATTGAGCAGGTGCGACTGCACTTATTACGATATCGGCTTTATGCACATCCATTTTTTTAATCTCCATCTCTATTCTAAATTCTTTTACCATTTTAACATAAAAAAACAAGATAAGATATTCTTTCATAAAAATAAAAAAACATAAACAAAAAACAGAATTACCATCTATTTAGTGGTAATTCCATTTTTGTTATTTATTAAGACTAAAACATATTTTATTAATCAACATAATAGTGTTGCCCATCCATCCAAACTATATTTGAAGAAACCGTATTATGAATTATCTTACAAGTTCCATTTGTTAATACTTGGAAAATAAATTTTTTCGTTGTATCACTATCTTGTACTGTAGCTGACGCTCTATATTCTTAACTTGGATAAAAACCACTCGGCATAATCAAAAAGGTATAACCACCTGCAATTGGAAAATTACCACCACCACGAAACTCAACTCTATTCCCAATTTTACGGTAAGAAAATGGTTGATTGGCATTATGCGTCACTCCAGAAGTTATCGCTTTTATCCAACCAGAATCACTAACTTTAGCTTCTTTTTGATTTAATTCTGTTTGTAAATTAGTAATTTGACTAATATACAAAACTCACAAAGGACAATTCATTATTTAAAGATTTTTCGTGATTAAAGAAAATTTCCAGTTATTTCATTAACCTATACTGGCAATTCTTCGTCTGTAAACCATGATATTCCGTTAAAAATAACTGGCGCATTGTCTTTAACATTATATAAAACAACCACATTTCCGTCCTTATTAAAAAACAAAATACATCTATGTCCCGTAGATGACTCTTGAAACCCTAAATCATAAGCAAAACCATCGCTGGGCCTTAACCCTTTTGGCAAAACAAAAACAGTTGCACTAGTACTTTCATTTACAATGCTTGTTCCTTTTAATTTGACCTCCTTTCCAATTCTTCGTACCTGAATCCCTTTTACAGGTCCAGTAACATCAACCCAGCCACTATCATATATTGCTATTTCCAATTTTTTGAAATTTTCATCAATTACTGTCCCTGCTTTTTTCATACCATCATAAATTTCTTCTAATTTTGCCATTATATTATAACTCCTCATTTTTTATTTTTAATTTATAGTATTTCTAAACTTTTTAACCATTATATGCCTTGAAAACTTACTCCATGTTGCACCATTTTTTTAATATATCACTTTATATTATTAACGTTATCATTAATCCTAATTTCCAATGAATTGATATCTTCAATTAACAAATATTTATTTGATGTTAGTTTAATAATAGTAGGATGTTCCATACTATAATTTTTAGGTACTAAGACAGATAGCTTATTTCGACTATAATAACGCACCTCAGCCACTATGCTGGATACATCGGTTCCATCAAAATTAATATCGTTAGGTTGAGTATTTAAAGGAACTGTGCCAATTCCATATCTCCATGCTAAAACAGATATCTGAGGAAATTCTTTTAAATTATGCTCAATGGTCAAAACTACTTCTGTTGCTTTTAATTCTTTTTTGTCCGCAATAAGTTCATTTAATTGATTTTGTAAATTAGTTGCAGTATTTTCATCTAACATTTCTTTTAAATAGTTGAACCAATCTCTAAATTCTTTTTTTGCTTCAACTAGATATTTTTTTAGTTCCTCTGTATTCAAGTTCATTTCATTTTGTTTATTTTCATACCATTTTTTCCAGTCTGCTTCAAACTGTAGCCATAAAGTTGTTGGATCAATATCAATTAGCGAGCTAACATAGCCACATAATTCACCATTCCCTCTCGTATCCTTGATCATGCTCTGAGTAATTGGCAAACCACCACCAGGAATCGCTACTTCCGCTAACATCAATTCATAAATCGAATTTGTTCGCGTCAACTCAGTCGTTCCTTTTGTCTCCACACTCATTAAACGTTCATTTAAATCCATTCGTAAGACAACTGCACCTTTTTTAGCCGTTCCAGAAACATCGGCTACTTTAAAGACAATCGTTTTAGCTTCTGTCAATTGATACAGATAACCGTTAATATTTCCGTAACCAGCTCCAACGACTACTGCTAATCCATTTGTTTTAGAAGCTAGTACCTGTAAATTTTCACTATTATTACTAAATACACCGTTTGAAAATAAATGGGAAAAATAGCCCGTAAAATCACTTGCTTTGTATTTACGATCCCCGTTTTTAGAAGGGAAAAATAAGCCTTGTTCCATCTCTCAATCACTTCACTTTCTTTCTAATTTTATCAACCAATGTCGGTACTTGATTGCCGAATGACAATCGAATTTCCAATCCTCGTTCTTCGTAAACTTCTTCTACAGTCTCAATCCTTGTATCTAGTTCTAAGCCTAAACTCTCTGATAGAATTGTGACTCGATCGCCTAACATGAAGTCCTCTTGATAACGAGTAGACCCATTCATTACAACATCTGCTTCAACGGTTTGAATGATCTGGAAGTCTAACAACTCTTTCGTTCCTACTTGTTTGACTAACTCTTTTTGTTGCGTTTCAGTTAATTTATCTTCGCCTGTAGGTTGTCCAATATTTTTAGCATCAACATAGATTTCTCTTCGCAAAATGTCTGATGTGGAATTTGCTACTTCTAATAAATATTTCTGCTCTTCCCATTGTGATTCTACTAAAGCTGTCGTTTTTAAATTCAAATTATTAACTATAACTGATTGGGTTAAAATGTTTTCAAAATCCTGTGAAAATAAAACTTTTATGTTTTTTGATTGGCCATTAGTACGATCTACACCTTCATATATTGTTAGAACTAATTGCTTAGTACTCAATTCTATCTCAACAGAAAAACCCCATTCTAATTCTTGGCACAACGTTGAAATAGATTCTAATAAATTCGTATATTTTAATTCCACCGACATTGTTCGTGTCGAATTTGGAAAATCGCCCAATTTAAACTGCTTCATTTTGCGTTGATTATCTTTAGGGTTTATGACACAACTCTCCAACCAATCATGTATTAATTTTTGAGGTGTTCCAAAATAAGCTTTTTCACCTAGAATAATCCTTCGATCTAAATAAGCCCTTAAATCGCGCCCTTTTATAACAATCTCTCCACCATTTTTTTCAAAATTTGAATTCATTTCTTCAATTAAATAACCAACTAATTCTGACTCTTTCATTAAAATATTTCCTAATGATAATTGGTTATCTTGAATTAATTGCAGATTTTCTTCCGTCATTGGCAGATGTAACTCAAATTCACTTGGTACTGAATATCGCTTTGTTAGAACAAAACTACTAAATTGTTCAATTCCATTAATACGCTCCAACTCTTGATTTAATACCCATAAAATCATATTTATACCCCCACGTAACGTGATTCATACTGAACCTTAATTTCTAATTGATCGCTATGAGTCGCGGCTGTAGAACGTAGATAATTCTCTCCAACACCTAATTGTATAAAAGTACTATCCATAGTTAATGTATTAAAAATATTTAGCCATTTTTGCCTATCATCTGACCACTTTTCAACTCGTTTTTGACCCGAAATAGTTGAAATTCGGATTCTATCACCAGCTTTCATACTCGTCAGTAATTTCATTTTCTGCGTACTTGACCCATCTGGCATGATACGAATGATTTCAGGATTCAACACATCACCACTAGCGCTTAACAAAAAAATTGCACCCGTGAACTCATCACCATCATTTTCTAAGGTAACTAGTCCATCTTTTAGAAAGGTTTCTAACTCGATACCTAAGTCTTTATTTTCAGTTAATGGAAATTCTAGCTCCCACTCTAAATTGGGTTGCCAATTAGATAAATAATGAACCTCAGAATTTTCTGCATACCAGAAAGGATCTGAGGCAACTAATGTTAGTGTCACTCGTTGTCTTTTTTTTCCTAAATAATCTTCAGTTGTAAAGGTTGGAACATGGTCACTAGCAACATTGATTCGATACGTCTTTTGCTCTTCTTTATATCTTAACTCTAGTAAACCAGCTTTTGGATTGACTATTTTACTGATTTCTCGACGTAATTCTTCCATATTTTTACTTTCATCAGCTAAAATAACTAATTCGATTTGAAGTTCTCGCTCTGCCAAATTAGAATTGATATAGATACTTCCGTCTCCATGAGCATCCATCGTATGTCGATCTGCTTGAACTTCACCCAATCCATCTAGTTTTAATAAAAAATAGTTCCCTTTCGGATTGCCATCAGTGGCAAAAGTTTCAGTTATATAGTCCTTAATCATTAATTTTTGACCAAGTACTTGATTATAAATTTCACACTCCACTACATGTTCCACCCCATTTCTTGATTCGCTTGACGCATTTTACGCAGCAATTCAGAAGGTCTTGCAATAGGCTGATTAAATTGAATCGTTTGCTGATTGCTAATCATTTTACGGTTACTATTGCTTGCCTCTAACCCTTGAGTATCAATCATATTTGAAAAAGACAAAGGTTTAGATAAGCTGCGCATATCTGACATCTTCATTTTAAGATCTTTTGGATCTATCATTGCTGCTTCTGCTAAATGATCAGTAGCACGTTTAACTTTATCAGACTCACTCTCAATCCCGTTTGCTAATCCAATCGACATATATCCTCCAATACCTTTCATTACTCTCGAAGGTGATTTAATACCAAAAAGACCTTTAATTCCATCTAACATACTATTTCCAATTTCTTTAATTTTGTTAACCACAGCATTTTTCATAGCTCCCACACCATCTATTAAACCTTGAATAATATTTTTTCCTATATCCAACATGCCTGCCATTTTTTCAACAATACCATCTTTTAACTTGTTGAATATTTCAGCACCTTTATCTTTAAGTTGCCCGATAACAGTTGCAATCCCTGAAATAATCGTAGAAATAAAATCGCCACCAATTTTCAATAAATTTCCAATCATAGAAGTAATCCCTCCAATTAAAGCGATTAAAATCTGAATACCTGCAGCAATCAAGTTTGGAATTGCACTAATAACCATCGCAACAAAACCAACCATCAAACTTAATGCTGTCGCTAAAATAGTCGGAATAATCGTCACTAACCCACTTATAAAATTTGTTAATAGCGTAATTCCTGCTTGAATTAACCCTGGAACTGCTGAAATGATTGTATTAACAAAATTAGTTAACATTTCAATACCAGATTGAATAACTTCCGGAATCTTCTCGGAAAGCCCTTTAATAAAGCCTATAATTAAATTTTTTCCATTTTCTATAATTTGTGGAACTGCTTCAATAATCCCTGAAACAAAACCAAACAATTTATCTTTTAAGGTAATAAAAAATTCTCCTAATGACATATCTCCACTAAATACTTTGCTAATATCTGAAAATATTCCTAAGTGATTCATTAGCAATGCCACTCCTGCAACGACTGCAATGATTGGCAATGCAATCGCCAAAAATGGTGCAATTAATGCCCAGACACTTGCAGCTGCTGCCATTGCTCCAGTTCCAAGCGTGCTTAATAAAGGTAAAATCGCTGAAAAATTTGGCTTGGGAATAGATGACATTAAACCGCCTAAATCACTAAAATCTGCTCCCGTCACACTCAACATCTCTTGAAGATCTGTAAAGGTCCCTTTAATCTCCGAAAAACCTGATAGAGCACCTGATATATTCTCAGCACTACTGACAACACCACTAAATGCTCCTGACAATCCATCGATAATTCCAATATCTCCACTAAAAATATCCCCAATTGAACCGGCAGAATTTTTAATATCTTCAACCGCAGAATGGACAGCTCCGAACGGTTCCATTAATTGCCCTATAGTACCTGACAATGCGGAAAAATCATCTTGAATAAGTCCGACAGTTCCTAAGATATCATTTAAATTACCTGACATACCAGATAAATTCATATCCATACTGTTCCTCCTTTCTAGTTTTTATACTTGTGCATCTGCTATAAATTTCACCTCATAGTATTTCAAAGCACGACTTGCATTACTGATTAAATTTGGATTAAGTTTATTTTCATGACTTCCTACACTTAGACTTCTCAGAGCTTTTTCTTTATCGAAAATTTTACGCTCCTTCGCTTGCTTTGCATGATGGGCATAGCGATTGGCCATAGCTGATTTAGCCATCATCTCATAACTATCTATGACTCTGAGTTGCATTCCTTTAATTGCAGCTTCATATTCAGCAATACTTAATTCTAAAATATCATCGATAGAACTTACTCCATATTGAAAACAAGTTTCTATAATTTTGAGAGTAGAGAAATGGCTTTCTTGCGTTTTTGTTCCATCTGTTTTACTAGTTCTTTGTTGCTGGCTTCCTTCTTCAAATTTTCCATTACTGTTTTTCTTGTTTTTGCGAAAAAACCGCTTAGTTCCATGACACCTACTGCTTTTAAAAACAGCACATCTAGCGCTTCCTCATCTTGTTCTAGCAGCTTATCAAGTGCTGTTTCAATTTGATCCATGCTGGGTCTTTCTGACGTTTTAATGCCGTAATATAGAAAATTTAACAAGGCATTAATTGAATCACTTTGTAGTCCCATATATAATAGTGCCAAACCATTTAGCTGATTGATGCCATCTTTCTTAGTTGATAAATACGTCTCAATGTCTCGAGCAAAACGTAAATTCCCCTTAACCTCATAAGCTTTTTCATTAATATCAATGGTAAACATCTAATTCCTTCTTTCTAGTTGCTAACTTTTAATTTGACTAGTAGAAACATACGTATCCTACTAGTCGAGATACTCAGTACTATTCTTTTGCTGCTTCTTCACCTAGCTCACCAGTTTTTTCTCCTGGATTTTCAAAACCATATAAAGCTAGATTAATTAATTCTTCTGGAATATCCGTTAACGTTCCTGGTTGGGTTTTTCCAATTACTGGTAAAGTAACTGTTAACTCTGCAAAACTATCTGCATCTGAAATTGCCACACTTTGAATAATTGAATAACCAAAACGAGCAGGATATGAACCATCAGTATTTTGCTGTAATTCAACGCGCCAAACTTTAACTTGTTCTTCATTGTCATATGCATTGGCAATTGCTTCTTGCCCTGCATCCCCTGGTGCTGAATAAAGAGTTAATTCAAACGTTTCAGTCTTTGCCCCATATCCTAAAATACGTCCTGACTTTGTTTGTTCATCTAAAGCCTCATGTTCACGTGTCCATGTTCCTTCTGTCTGGAAACCAGGAAGTAATGCTTTTGCTCCTTTTGCTGCGTTTGTTGCTTGGACTAAATAAACTACTTTCTTCCCTTCAATTGGTTGTACTGTCATTTTACATTCCTTCTTTCTTTTTTTTAGATTATAAATCTTTGTTGTTAGGAAGTCTTACTTGCCTTTCAACATCCTTAGTATACAACCTAAACGAACGAACGTTCCCTCTTGTTTCGTCATTTTTCCTTCTTTCAATCTTTATAATCTCTGTCAGTCTTCTTTCGACTTCCTTTTAATACTGTCTAAAAGACTGTTTCAAATAACTTGTGATTCCCTATCTAAAATTCTAATTCTATTTATTAAACAGCAAAAAAGAGCTATTCTGAAAGTAAAATCAAAATAACTCTTTTTTATTTAATCAATTTTCCCATTAAACTAAGTAACACTTTTAGGTTTAAAACCCCCATAAAAAACTTAATAATTCAAATGCATCTTTTTTTAAGCGATAGTAATAAGATTCACTCATATTCAACTCCATGTAAACTTGAATGTCTGTTTCATACTTGTTTTGAACAATGTAACGCTTGGTTAAAATATCTTTTTGCAGTTCATCTGGCAACGAAGATATCGTTGCCTTAATTGTCTCTAGCTCAAGCTTAGCTTCTTCCAAACGCTTTTTTAACGCCGGTTCAGCAATTACTCGTTCAGAGAGCTTAACCATTGCCGTTAGTTTGGGGATATTTCTTAAACGCTCATCAACCAATTTTTTACTTTGTTGCTTTACATAAACTTCTCCCATTTTATCACCACTTCATCATATTGAGATTAGAGGTTATCTCTTTATTTCTATTTCCATTGTAACGAACATTTGTTCGATAAGCAACAAAAAAAAACTTCAATTACCCAAAATGAGTAATTGAAGTTTTTTTATTTTTTTATTTTAATCAATTGAAAGTCAACAATATAAGGCTTTCTTTGAACTTTATCAACTGATTTTTTTAAGGTATAGGTTACCTTTAACTCTTTTAATTTATACAACTGCTGAACCTTCAGTATCATATAGTTCAGGCTTTCCAGAACCAATAACCGTATCTTCAGTAATCACGCATTTGGTAATTTCAGGACGACTTGGTAAATCGAACATAATTTCTAACATAATACTTTCTATAATGGAACGCAATCCACGAGCACCAGTATTTCGTTCAATCGCTTTTTTAGCAATTTCTCGTAAAGCCTGATCTTCAAAAACCAATTCAACATCATCTAAGTCAAACAATTTTTTATATTGCTTCACTAATGAATTTTTTGGCTCAGTTAAGATATGGACTAAATCCTCTTCTGTTAGCTTTTCTAAAGCTGCCATAACAGGCAAGCGTCCAATAAACTCTGGTATTAAACCAAATTTCAATAAATCTTCTGGAATAATTTGTTGCATTAGACTTTGACTCTCATCAATTTTTTTCGTGTTGGTACCAAAACCAATTACTTTTTCGCCCATTCGATTTTTAACAATCTCTTCAATGCCATCGAAAGCTCCACCGACAATAAATAGAATATTACTTGTATCTAATTGGACAAACTCTTGATGCGGATGCTTACGCCCTCCTTGAGGCGGAACGTTTGCAACTGTACCTTCAAGAATTTTCAATAATGCTTGTTGAACACCTTCACCACTTACATCACGGGTAATTGATACATTTTCACTTTTACGAGCAATTTTATCAATTTCATCAATATAAATAATCCCTTTTTCAGCTTTTTCTACATCATAGTCAGCTGCTTGCATTAATTTTAAAAGAATATTTTCTACATCTTCTCCCACATAGCCTGCTTCTGTTAAACTTGTTGCATCTGCTATTGCAAATGGAACGTTTAAAATTCTAGCTAGACTTTGAGCCAAGAATGTCTTTCCTGAACCAGTAGGTCCGATTAATGAAATATTACTTTTTTGTAATTCAACTTCATCTTCTTGACCATTTAATTGATTCACACGTTTATAATGATTGTATACAGCAACAGATAAAGCTTTCTTCGCTTGATCTTGACCGATAACGTAGTCATTTAATATACTTCTAATTTCTTGCGGTTTAGGCACATCTAAGAACTCACCATAGCCAGCTTCATTGAATTCTTCATCAATAATTTCCTTACATAATTCAATACACTCATTACAAATAAACACGCCAGGTCCAGCAACAATTTTTTTAACTTGATCTTGTGATTTGCCACAAAAAGAACAATTAACCGGGCCCTTTGTTTCTTCATCATTAAACATTGCTTCATCCACCTCTATTCTCATTCATACCACTTTAATAGTATCAGATTTATCCCTCAACATACAAGGGATTCTCTACATCCATACTATCTTAGCATAAAGTTCTCTAAATTTAAAACATTTTTATTTCATTCCTACTAGAATGCATTTTTTATACGTGCAAAAACCCTATTCTTATGCCCTTAATGAGCAAAAAATAGAGTTCTCAATCAAAAGCACCAAGGAATCACTTTTAAATTTAATTTACGTTACTTCTTTATAAATAATCTTTTAATTGCTTAGAACGACTTGGATGACGTAATTTACGCAAAGCTTTTGCTTCAATTTGTCGAATTCGTTCTCTCGTTACGCCAAAAACCTTACCCACTTCTTCCAACGTCCGAATACGACCATCGTCTAGTCCAAATCGAAGGCGTAAGACATTTTCTTCCCTATCTGTTAGTGTATCCAATGCATCTTCTATTTGTAGCTTTAAAAGCTCATAAGAAGCTTGTTCTTCTGGATCAGCTGCTCCGTGATCTTCAATAAAATCACCTAGTTGAGAATCATCTTCTTCTCCAATTGGCGTTTCTAACGAAACTGGTTCTTGAGAAATTTTTAATATTTCTCGAATACGTTCCGTTGATAAATCCATTTCAGCACCTAATTCTTCAGGAGTCGCTTCACGACCTAAGTCTTGGATTAATTGTCGTTGAATTCGAACAAGCTTATTGATTGTCTCAATCATATGAACCGGAATACGGATTGTTCTCGCCTGATCCGCAATAGAACGTGTAATAGATTGGCGAATCCACCAAGTCGCATACGTTGAAAATTTAAAGCCTTTAGTATGATCAAATTTTTCAACAGCTTTCATTAGACCTAAGTTTCCCTCTTGAATTAAATCTAAGAATTGCATGCCTCGACCCATATAACGTTTGGCAATACTTACAACTAGTCTTAAATTGGCTTCTGCTAAATGATTTCTAGCATCTTGATTCCCTTCTAAAACTTGCTCTGCCAAAGTCACTTCCTCAGCACCTGTTAATAGATCAACCTGACCAATCTCTTTTAAATACATGCGAACAGGGTCGTCCATGGGTACACCCGCTGGTGGAGCTAAATCAGCTTTTTTTATTTCTATTTTTTCAATTGCTGGAACCAATAATTGACGCTCAGTCGGACCACCATCATCACCAACAACACTTACCCCAGCATCCTCAATCCGTTGAATCAATGTGTCGATTTCTTCAACAGTTAAATGATTGGGTAAGGCTAACTCTTTTGTTACTTCATCAATATGAACCATTGCTTTTAATTTGTGCTTTAAAATAAATTTATCAGTGGCTTTTTTCATTGTTTTTTTATCTCCCTTAGCTTGTGTACTCAATAAATTGCCTCCTGTTCAAATTTAATTAATGCTTCAATATATAAATTAATCAATCTAAAAAAATAATATTAGTTATCTTTTTTGTTACTAAAATGACTGATGAGACATAAAATTTGATACTCTGTAAAAATAGACCAAATAAAAAAAAGCGCTTAAAAATAGGATACATTGCCTCATTGAACCTACCTTAAGTATACTCTTTTAACTAAACAAAGCAACCTAAGCTATTTGTACAAAGACAAATAGTCCTATGATGCTTAAAAAATATTTTTTTACTAATTAAAAAGTATCCTATCACTTTAAATTTTTAGTGATAGGATACAAAATTTACTTCTTATTTTTCAACTGCTGTTTCAGTAATAGCGTCGATTGCTTTTTTCATTGAAATGTCATGTTTTAACATATCAACACTTAAAGCAGCACGAACAGCTTTTTCTTCCATGTTGTATTGTTCAGCAAGTTCTTTAATTTCTTTTTCAACTTCTTCTTCAGATGGATCAAAGCCTTCAGCAGCAACAATTGCTTCAAGAACTAGATTCGTACGAGTACGGATATCAGCATCTTCTTCCATTTGTTTATGCAAGTCTTCTTCAGTTGTGTTTGTTAATTGATAATACATTTCTGGAGAAACACCTTGACGTTGCATGTCATTTAAGAATTGATCCATTTGACGATGAACTTCATCATGTACCATTACATGTGGCAATTCAACGATTTCAGCATTATCAACAGCTTGACGAATAGCAGCTTCTTGAACAGCTTCCTCAGCTGCTGCTGTTTTAGCTTCAACTAGCTCAGCTTTAATTTTAGCTTCTAATTCTGCCAATGTTTCAACTTCTTCATCAACATCTTTAGCAAATTCATCATCTAATTCTGGTAATTCTTTAGCTTTAACTTCATGGATTGTTACGTTAAAGACAGCATCTGCGCCTTTTAAATCTTCAGAATGATATTCTTCTGGGAAAGTAACTTTCACTTCAACTGTATCGCCAGCCTTAGCTCCAATTAATTGCTCTTCAAATCCTGGAATAAATGAATTAGATCCAATTTCTAAAGAAGTATTTTCGCCTTTACCGCCTTCAAATGCAACACCGTCTTTGAATCCTTCGAAATCAATGACAGCAGTATCGCCATTAACAATTGCATCTTCTTTTAAAACTAATTCAGCTTGTGCTTCTTGTTTTTCTTTAATTTTTGCAGCAACATCTTCATCTGTTACTTCGCGATCTTGTTTTTCAACTGTTAAGTTTTTGTATTCACCTAATTTAACTTCTGGTTTTACAGTTACTTCTGCAGTAATAATCCAAGGTTGGCCTTTTTCCATGCTTTCAACATCAATTTTTGGTTGGTCAACTGGATCAATTCCAGATTCTTCCAAAGCAATTGTATAAGCTTCTGGTAAAAGAATGTTTAGTGCATCTTCAAATAAAGATTCTTCACCATACATTTTGTTAAACACTTGACGTGAAACTTTCCCTTTACGGAATCCTGGTACATTAAGGTTTTTTTTCACTTTGTTAAAAGCTTTTTCTAAACCTTCTTTAATTTTTTCTTCTTTAATTTCAAATTTTAAGACACCATCATTAGTGCCTTTCTTTTCCCATTTTGCAGTCATTAATATTCCCTCCGACACACTGATTTTTCGCAATCTTAATTGCAATTGCACACTCACTAATAGTACACTATCGTGAAAACTTTGTAAATACAAAGACAACAATACATTAAAAAAGTTTCAAGTTTTTGTTGTCTTTTCTATATAAAGCACTAATAAAAGCTTTTTATTTTTAAGACTTATTCCTATTATTCGCTTAATTAGCTCATTAATTCTAAAATCAACTCATTTAAACGATTTTGCCAAAGCTTTAAATCATCAAAATGGGGCAATTTTTCTGTTTGCCCAATGTAATCTAATTCATATTGCTGACGATAAAGCTCAACCCAAGTTTCTGGAGAGGTAATTACTTCTTCAATGAAAGGATATAAGAATATAAAATGCAGTTGTGCCTCTTGACTAACGCTAGCAAATAAAGTTGGATCATTTAAGCCAATCTTTTCTTCTAGCAATTGCTGTACCTGTCTAACTGTGGCATTCTCCTCAATTGAGGTCAATTCTTTGGGTCTAATAATGCGCTCTTGGTCGAACCAGGTAATTTCAATCGCTTCATCTAGTTGCTCATTAACAAGCCGTTCAATAATCGTTGCTTTGATTAATCCACTAACGAAAGGATTTTGTAGTAATAGTTTCGCTAATTTCAAGTAAGATTGAAATGGGATTGTGTCCATTTCCTTCATTAAATCTGATTGTTCTTGATAAGACTTATCCATCATTGATAGGACACGTTTTCCTATATCTGCTATCTTTTTTTCTTGACTAACTTGTTTGTTTTTTTGCTCTTCTTTAGAAAAGCCCAATAGACTTTGCCACGTGATTTTTTCAGAATCGTTCCCTTTACGCATCAACTGCTTTTTAATAATCGCCTCCGCCTGTAAAAAATAGTGAGAACGAATTAAAATAGAGACATAAAATGCGTATAATTGATTTTCCTTTTCATAGAAAGCCAATTGATCCTCTACCACTTCTTTAGCTTCTTGATAACGCCCCACTTGGTATAGAGCCGTTGCATAAAAAGTATTTATTTTTTCTTCCTGCTTTAATTGATACGCTTCTTTAAAGTATGGAAGAGACTCCTCCATCCGACCTAACTGGAAAGCGGCGACCGCCTTTTTTACATACTGTTCATAATTCTTAGGAAAAATAATTTTTTCTCCCATATTAATGTCACAACCAATCTATAATTTTGATGCTCACTTAATCTACTACTATCATAGCAGATTATCTTCACAAAAATCAGCATTTTTGTGTATTTCTTTTATTTTTAAAAAAATAGTTTAGTTCGACTCTTCTTTGTGATATGATGAACTAAACAAGAATGAGAATCACTATCAATTAGATAAAAAAGAATACATATTAATCAGAGGAGGACTAAAATGACTTCATTTAGTAAAATTAACTTACATGAATTACTAACCATCAAAGATTTATCACAGCTTGACCAATTAACGAGACGCAGATTAAAAGATGTCGGGATAACTGAAGGATCAATTGTTGAAATTAAGCGTCGCTATCCTTTTGGCGGTCCATGTATGATTGAAAGTGATGGTCAACGCGTAGGAATCCGCAAACACACACTGGACTTCATTTTTGGAGATTTAGTCTTATGAAAATTGCTCTTTTAGGAAATCCAAATACTGGTAAAACAACAGTATTTAACCATCTAACCGATTCTTATGCTTATGTAGGGAACTGGAATGGGGTTACTGTTGAAAAGAAAATCGGAAAAATTCAAAACTCCAAGATAAAAATTGTCGATTTGCCAGGAGTTTATTCATTAAACCCCTTAACTAAAGATGAATCTGTCGCCACTTCTTTTTTACTCAAAGAATCTTTTTCAGAAATACTCAATATTGCTAACGCAGCTCAATTAAAACGAAACCTTTTGCTCACTATCGAACTATTGGAATATGGAAAACCTGTAACCCTCATTCTAAATATGATGGATATTGTCAAAAAGCAAGGGGTAGAGTTAGACCTTAAACTACTCGAACACGCCTTACAAACAAAAGTTTTGGCATCCGATGCGAGAACAAATCAAGGATTACCTGAAGTACGTCAAGAGCTGTTAGAACATGAAAACCAACCATTAAAAAACAACTCTTTTTTTCTTGATTATGGACCAGTTATAGAGGGATTAATCAAAAATGGACAAGATATTTTAAGTCAACACTATCAGTTTAACCCTGAAATTTCTAGGTGGTTTATGATTCAGTTTTTTGCTGGAAATAAAATGATTGACGAATTTATCCACGCAAATAACTTTACTTTGTTAGACAACTTAAAGCAGAAAGCTTCAGAGAAAACAGCATACAAAGATGCTGAGGATGCTATTTATTCTGTCAAACTACTATTTATTGAAGAAACTTTGAATAAAGCAATTACGAAAGAAGCCAATCAAAAAATCACAAAACTAACACAAAGAATTGACAAAATAACAACTCACCCATTTTTAGGGATTCCATTGTTCTTAACTATTTTCTTTTTTATGTTCAAGTTGACCTTTGATTGGGTTGGCGGTCCTCTCTCCGATTTCTTAGATACACTTTTAAGTGGTCCCATTTCAGAAGGGATAGATGGAATCCTAACTTATTTAGGAGTTGCCCCTTTTATTCATTCTTTAATTGTTGATGGATTAATTGCTGGAGTTGGTGGCGTTTTAGTCTTTATTCCACAAATTTTTGTCCTCTTTGCTTGCATTTCGTTTTTAGAAGACTCTGGTTATATGTCACGAGCAGCGCTTGTAATGGATCGTTTAATGGAAAGTGTGGGCTTAAATGGCAAAGCTTTTATTCCTTTATTAATTGGTTTTGGATGTAACGTTCCTGGAATCATGGCTGCTAGGACTATCGAGCAAAATAATGAACGGCTAATCACAACTTTAATTTCACCCTTTATGAGTTGCTCAGCTCGTCTGCCTGTTTACAGTTTGTTTATCGCGGCATTTTTTGATGAACATAGAGCTTTAATTGTCTTATCCTTATACTTACTTGGAATTTTTGTTGCTATTCTTCTTGCGAAAGTTTATTCACTTATTTTTAAAACAAAGGATTCTTCTGTTTTCATTGTTGATTTACCAGAGTATAACCTTCCAAAATTAAATGTCCTATGGCATAGTACTTGGGACAAAGGCAAAGGTTTTGTCAAAAAAGCAGGAACAGTTATTTTTTGTGGGACAGTCATTATTTGGCTGTTAAGTTACACGGGACCTACTGGCATCGCTCCTTCTATTGACACTAGTTTTATGGCTGTCATAGGACATTCATTAGTTCCATTTTTTGCTCCTCTAGGCTTTGCTAGTTGGCAAGCAATTAGTGCTATTATGGCTGGTGTTTTAGCAAAGGAAGTTGTAGGCTCGACAATGATTATTCTTTTTCATGTGAGTGGTGAAACAGCATTAATTAGTGAGTTATCCTCTGTTTTCACTCCACTAGCTGCCTATAGTTTCTTAGTTTTTGTCTTACTTTACATTCCTTGCTTTGCTGTTTTAGGCGCCATAAAAGCAGAAACTGGCTCATATAAATGGGCAGTATATTCTGCTTTTTCAAGTTTAGGGATTGCTTATCTTTTTTCATTTTTAGTCTACCAAATTGGACTTTTATTCAGCTAAATCCTTTGACTAAACTCAGAAAAAATAGAAATTCTCGTCTGAATAAATCAAATAAAATTTTTTATTCGTCTAGCCCTTTTGGACCAACTCTTCGGAAATAGGAGGAATCTATATGTCAATTTTTTCACTATTAGTTACAATTAGCTTAGGAATTTTAATTTTTGGTTGGACATTTTATCAGCTAATCCAACTTTTCAAGAATTCAAAACAGGGTACTTGCAGTGCCTGCAGTAGCGGTTGCGAAGCTAAACAACTTGCCGATGCCGCCAAAAAGAAAAAAGATACTATTAAATTTTGACAAATTTACGAACTTTGTTAACTATTTAACACTTTTTTCTATCGACTTTTCTATTTTTTTTAAATAAATAATGGTACAATTAATAGTGAGTCTAAAACGTTATGACCTATTTCAAGGCTATAACAAGGAGGAAATTGCTGTTGAATCAAGGATATGTAAGAGATCTTTCTAAAGAGGATCAAATAGAGCTACAAACTATTTCAGACTTAATTTTTGTTGAAACAATTGTGAACGGTTTTTATGAATTAAAAACTATTCAAGTCCCTTTACCAGCAGATATTCCATTAGGTCGAATCTACACACGTGAGAAGATTGGGGATTTATTACTTAACGAAAACCACTTTTCAATATTAATAGAAACAAATGATGACAAATATTTATATCAATCCTCAACGGTAAAAATACCATCTTATGTTCTTCGTGATCGTGATTAAAAAACTGGATCATCTCAAATTTAATAGGTTTCTTAAACAAAAAAAGCGAAATCAGAAAGAAAACTCTTTCTGATTTCGCTTTTTGATTATTTCTTTAATATTTTCTAAAACGATTGTAACGATCTTCAATTAACTCTTCTGGAGTAAGTTTATTTAAGGTTTCTAGCGCCTCTATCAGCTGCAACTGCATTTCCTTAGCAATTGTCTCTTGAGCTAACAAAACACCTTCTTTGGTCTCAGGAATCAATAAATCAATAACATCTAACCCTAGTAAGTCACTCGCTGTCAATTTCATAAGTTCTGCTGCTTCTTTAGAGCGTGAAGCATCTTTCCATAAAATTGAAGAGAAACCTTCTGGGGATAAAATGGCATACATCGTATGTTCCATCATCCATACTTGATTTCCTAAAGCCAAAGCCAAAGCTCCCCCACTTCCGCCTTCACCAATGATAATCGAGATAATCGGAACTTTTAATTGACTCATTTCCATCAAGTTACGAGCAATCGCTTCACCCTGTCCTCTTTCTTCTGCCTCAACTCCACAATACGCCCCAGCAGTATTAATAAACGTCACAATAGGACGATTAAATTTTTCAGCTTGTTTCATTAAACGTAATGCTTTACGATAGCCTTCTGGATGAGGGGAACCGAAATTACGCAACATGTTTTCTTCTAAAGTATGGCCTTTTTGAATTCCTATAACCGTTACTGGTTGTGCATTTAAAGTCGCAATACCACCAACAACAGCTTTATCATCACGATAAGAACGATCTCCATGAAACTCAATAAAATCCTTAAAAAGAAAGTTCATATACTCTAATGCCGTTAACCGTGTCGTTTTACGCGACAAGGCGACAATTTCACTCGCATTCTTCAACCTTTTCACCTTCTTTGTTGCAGTCTCTTTAATGTAAACGTAACAATAAGCTTAATGTGTTTCTTAATTCTGGACGAGGAACTATTTTATCAACGAAGCCATGTTCTAGCAATGATTCTGCTTTTTGAAAATCATCTGGCAAAGCTTCATTAATTGTTTGCTCAATAACTCGGCGACCAGCAAAACCAATTAAAGCTTGCGGTTCAGCTAAAATAATATCTCCTTGCATCGCAAAACTAGCCGATACTCCACCAGTTGTTGGATCTGTTAGGACAACAACATACAACAGTCCAGCAGCACTATGTTTAGCAACAGCTCCACTAATTTTGGCCATTTGCATCAAGGATAAGATGCCTTCTTGCATTCGAGCGCCGCCAGATGCTGTAAAAATCAAGACAGGTAATTTTTCTTTTGTTGCTTTTTCAAAAGCTCGAGTGATTTTTTCACCAACAACAGTCCCCATGCTTCCCATAATAAAGCTAGCATCCATTACGCCAATAACTAAAGGTTGTCCATCAATCAATGCCTTACCTGTCACAACAGCTTCATCTAAACCTGTTTTTTGTTGCAAACTAGCTATTTTTTCAGGATATCCAGGAAAATCCATTAAATTTTTATTTTCAATCCCTCGATCCCATTCCTCGAAGCTACCTTCATCAACAGTTAATTGAATCCGTTCTAATGCTCCAATTCTGAAACAATAACCACAACTTGGACAAATTCGCTCTTCCCCTAAATCTTTCGTATAGATGGCTTTTTTACAACTAGGACATTTTTCCCACATACCATCTGGAACTTTAGGGTCATTTTTTTCCTCAGCTTGAATTCTTTGTCGATTTGGATCAATCGGAATATATTCCCGCTTTTTAAAAAGTCTCACTTTATCACCTCTTTAACATCTTTTAAACGTGGATTAGCTATTTTTTAATGTCCACTCAGGCAGATAGGTGTCTTGTAAAAAGTTTGTATCGTACTCACCGTTTACAAAACGCTCGTCTTGTAACAAATCTTCTTGGAAAAATTGATTGGTTACAATACCATCAATAACTAATTCACTTAACGCACGCTTCATTTTTGCAATAGCTTCACTACGATTTTCACCTTTAGTGATAATCTTTGCAATCATAGCATCGTAATAAGGCGGAATTTCATAACCTGCAAACATTGCACTGTCCACACGTAAACCTAATCCACCACTTGGTAGTAATAAATAATCAATTCTACCTGGTGACGGAGCAAAATGGAAAGCTGGATTTTCGGCATTAATACGACATTCAATTGTATGGCCAGTTAAATGAATATCAGATTGCTCTAACGTCATTTTTTTCCCACTGGCAATTAACAGTTGCTCTTTGACAATATCAATCCCTGTCGCCATCTCAGTTACAGGATGCTCGACTTGAATACGCGTATTCATCTCCATAAAATAAAAACCGTTTTGATCCACTAAAAATTCAATGGTCCCAGCATTTTTATAGCCCACATGTTTCGCTGCTCGCACAGCTGTTTCTCCAAGAATTTGTCGTTCTTTATCACTTATAGCAACTGAAGGGGATTCTTCAATAATTTTCTGATTATTTCGTTGTAAAGAACAATCACGTTCTCCCAAGTGTATCACATGACCATAGTTATCCGCTAAAATTTGAACTTCAATATGTCTAGCATGTTGGATAATTCGTTCCATATACATGCGGTCATCGCCAAATGCAGCTCCAGCTTCACTACTAGCACTCAAATAGGCGGCTTCTAATTCTTCAGGCTTCATCACTTTACGAATCCCTTTTCCACCACCACCAGCAGCTGCTTTTAACATAACTGGATAACCGAGTTGATCAGCTATTTCAACCGCCATTTCCACACTTGTAACAAACCCATCACTACCAGGAATAACTGGAACATCTGCTTCAATCATTAATGCTCTGGCATTCGCCTTATTCCCCATCATATCAATAGTTTCTGCATCTGGCCCAATAAAGGTAATATTACATTCCCCACACATAGTTGCAAAAACACTGTTCTCAGATAAAAAGCCAAACCCAGGATGAATCGCCTGGGCTTTAGTAACAACAGCAGCACTTAAAATGCTCTGCATATTTAAATAAGAATCAGTAGCTTTAGCTGGTCCAATACAGATGGCTTCATCTGCCAATTGCATATGAAGGGCATCTTTATCTGCTTCTGAGTAAACCGCGACAGTTCGAATTCCAAGTTCTTTACATGCTCGGATAATTCGAACTGCAATCTCACCACGATTTGCTACTAATATTTTTGTAAACATAGGCTTATCTACCAATGATGAAGGTTAATTCAGCTTCACAAACCTTTTTCCCATCAACATAAGCAACAGCTTTACCAATTCCAGCGTAATCTTTTAATTTAATGATGTCTACATGTAATTTCAAAACATCACCAGGAACAACTTTTTTACGGAATTTAACTTTGTTCATTCCACCTAAGTAAGCTGTTTGTCCTTGGAATTTGTCTAATTTTAATAATGGAATAGATCCTGCTTGCGCTAAACTTTCTAAAATTAAAACACCTGGCATTGTTGGGTTCCCAGGAAAATGCCCTTGGAAAAAGTCTTCATTAATTGTTACATTTTTAGTGGCTACAACATGCTCCCCAGGGATTAATTCATCTACATAATCAATAAAAAAGATTGGGTATCTATTTGGGATTAACTCCATTACTTCTTGTGCTGTTAAAACGCTCATTTCATTTCCTCCTAATAATTCACTTTTAGACGATTCTAAATAGTGGTTGGTTATATTCTACAACTTCTTCATTTTCAATTAAAACTTCAGTAACTGTCCCAGCGACATCGCTAGTAATTTCATTCATTAATTTCATTGCCTCAACGATACATAAAGTTTCGCCTACTTCTACTGTATCACCAACTTTTTTAAAGTTAGGCTTATCAGGGGAAGCCGCTAAATAAACGACTCCAACTATCGGAGCTTTAATTAAATTTCCTTCTTCACTTACCGTAGTTTTCACGACTTCTTCAACTTGTACCTCAGTTGCAGTTTGCGGAACTGCTGATACTGCTGTCGCTTGTTGGGTTTGAGCTTGTGGTGCCGCCATTTCTTTAGGTGCTTGATGTGTGTTTTTACTCATATGCAACACAACATTATCCATTTGTAAATCAAACTCTGTCAATTTAGAGTCATTTACGATGGTTAGTAATTCTTTAACTTCAGCAATATTCATTACGCGTCCTCCCATTTTTTAAAGCAGACAACGGCGTTATGTCCGCCAAAACCTAATGAGTTACTTAAAGCATATTTAGCTTCTGTTGCTGCACGACCTACATTTGGAATGTAATCTAAATCACAGGCTTCATCAACTACTTGATAGCCAATAGTTGGTGGTAAAAATCCATCTTGTAAAGCTTTAACACAAGCAATCCCTTCAATAGCACCAGCTGCGCCAAGCAAATGACCAACCATACTCTTCGTACTAGAAATTGGCACTTGTTTAGCAATTTCTTCGCCCATTGCATATTTGATAGCTGTTGTTTCAGCACTATCATTTGCAGGGGTGCTTGTTCCATGAGCATTAATATAATCTACATCACTTGCAGAAATACCCGCTTCTTTCATGGCTTGAATCATCGCTTTTCCTGCTCCACTACCATCAATAGACGGAGCCGTCATATGACCAGCATCACATGTAGAGCCATAGCCAACAACCTCGCCATAAATTTTAGCGCCACGGTCTAAAGCATGTTGCAGTTCTTCTAAAACTAAAACGCCGGCACCTTCACCCATAACAAATCCATTACGTTCTTTATCAAACGGAACTGAACCACGTGCGGGGTCTGTTGATTTGCTTAAGGCAGTCAACGCTCCAAAACCAGCAATGCCGATTTCACAAATAGTTGCTTCTGTTCCACCTGCTAAGATTACATCTGAGTAACCATGTTTAATTGAACGAAAAGCTTCGCCAATAGAGTTTGTTCCAGATGCACATGCTGTTACAATCGAAGTACATAATCCTTTTGCTCCTACTCGAATCGCAATATTTCCTGCTGCCATATTTCCAATAACCATTGGAACAAAGAATGGTGCAACGCGCTTTGGACCTTTTTCATGCATTTTAATGACTTGTTCTTGAATTGTATTCATTCCACCAATTCCAGAACTAACAATCACGCCAAAGCGATCTACATCTATTTTTTCTGTATCTAATTGACTATCATCCATTGCTTGAACAGCTGCTGCAATCCCATATTGAGAAAACAAATCTGTTCTTTTCGTTTCTTTTCTTGGCATATATAAAGTTGCATCAAAATCTTTCAATTCAGCTGCAAGAGTAATTCCTGTTTCTGAAGCATCAAATCGTTTAATTTCTGCGATTCCGCTCTTACCATTTTTTAAGCTATCCCAATAAGTCTCAACTGTATTTCCTACTGGTGTAACAGCACCCATACCTGTAATAACTACTCGATTCATTTTATAAACTCCTCTCATTATCCATTCATTACCATGCCGCCATCAACATTGATAACTTGGCCTGTAATATAGCTATTTTGACTTAAAAAGACCGCTGCTTTTGCAACATCTTCAACTTGACCAAAACGACTTAATGGAATTTGTTGCTTCATTAAATCTTTATTTTTATCACTTAATTCATCTGTCATATCCGTTTCAATAAACCCTGGTGCAATCGCATTTACGGTAATACCACGGGCTGCTAATTCACGAGCTGCCGATTTAGTTAATCCAATTACGCCCGCTTTACTTGCTGCATAATTAGCTTGTCCAACATTTCCAATCTGACCGACAATACTTGATAGATTAATAATCGATCCACTACGCTGTTTTAACATAATTCCTGTTGCATGACGAATCGTATTAAATGTTCCTTTTAAATTTATATTAAGTGTTGCATCAAAGTCTTCTTCTGACATGCGCATGAGTAATTTATCATTGGTAATCCCAGCATTGTTGACCAAGACATCTACACTCCCAAAGACCTCTTTCGTTTCATCTATTAACTGTTTTGCCATATCAAAATTGCTTACATCACCAAGAATTGTATGACATTTCACGTCAAACCCTTCAATTTCAGCAATTAACTCTTCTGAAATCGGCTTGCGACCATTTAAAACAATATTGGCTCCTTCTTTAGCAAATTCGATAGCAATAGCTTTTCCAATCCCCCGCGAACTACCAGTAACAATCACTGTTTTCCCCTTTAAAGTCATTTGCTCATTCCTTTAATTGTATTTTATTCTTGTTTAAATTTACTCAGCTTTTAATTTTTCTAAGGTTTTTTCAAGAGATTTTTGGTTTTCAACATTTAATACGGTCACTGATCGATCAATTTTTTTAATAAAGCTACTTAATGCTTTACCTGGTCCGACCTCTATAAATGTTGTTACCCCAAGATCATCAATCATTGTTCGAACGCTATCCTCCCATAAAACAGGAGACATCACTTGACGTACCAATAACGGTGCTATCTCAGCTTGATTTCCAATCACCTTTGCTTCAGTATTACTTATAATAGGAAGCTTTGGCTCATGAATGGATACGTTCTCAAGAGCTTTTTCTAACTGTTTAGCAGCAGGTTCTAATAATGCTGTATGAAAAGGACCACTTACTTGTAGTGGAATAACACGTTTAGCACCCTTTTCTGTTAGAATCTCACCTGCACGTTCCACTGCTGCTTTCATTCCAGCAATAACAATTTGACCAGGCATATTATAATTAGCTGGTGTCACAACACCTAGTTGACTAGCCTCTAGACAAGCAGCTTTAACCGTTTCACGATCTAATCCCATAATGGCACTCATTGCACCTGCACCAGACGGAACAGCCTCTGTCATAAATTGTCCACGTTTTTTAACTAATAGAAGAGCTTCTTTAAAATCCAAAACTCCTGCTTTTACCAAAGCACTATATTCACCTAAACTTAAACCTGCAACAACTTCTGGCTCAATACCATGCTCTTTTAAGAGGGTATCAATCGCGACACTAACTGTTAATATAGCAGGTTGTGTATAAGTTGTTTCATTTAATTTGTCATTTTCATTAAAGCATAATGCAGCCATATCGAAGCCTAGTACTTCTGTCGCCTCATCAAACAACTCTCGTACCGTTTGATTCGCTTCATAAAATTCTTGACCCATACCTTGATATTGAGCACCTTGCCCACTGTATACAAAAGCAATCTTCATTGGATTAACTCCTTTTTAAAAGTTAAAAGCTCAATAGATTTGACCACAGAATTAAGTTCCTACTCATTCTTTAATGAAACAAACTATTGCCGCCTAAAACTAAATCCTTATAAAAACAAGCCTTAAAAGGCTCGTTTTATTTCTATTCTATTGCCACCCTGAACTACTTACAAAGCCTGAGCTTTTTCTTTAATTACAGTTTGGTATTCCGTCATCAATTCTAAAATAATATCGCTACAACTCTGCTCTCTACTAACTAATCCAGCAATTTGACCTGACATCATTGAACCATTTTTGATATCCCCTTCAACAACGGCCAAACGTAATGTGCCTTTGCCAAGTTCTTCTAAACGCTCAAAATCAGGTTTATCTTTACTAGTCTCTTCTTTTTCGGCTTGATCATAAATTCGTGTTAATTTATTGCGAATAGTGCGAACTGGATGTCCTGTAATTTGACCAGTAACAGTTGTATCAATATCTCTAGCTTTTAAAACGGCATCTTTAAAGTTTTGATGGATGGTACACTCATGAGCAACTAAGAAACGCGTTCCTAGTTGTACAGCTGAAGCTCCTAGCATAAACGCTGCTGCCATACCACGCCCATCTCCTATACCACCTGCAGCAATCACAGGAATCGAAACAGCATCTACAATTTGAGGAACTAATACCATCGTCGTTAACTTGCCAATATGACCTCCGGCTTCCATTCCTTCAATAATAATTGCATCTGCACCATCTTTTTCCATTCGTTTAGCTAAAGCAACAGAAGCGACTACAGGTATAACTGTAATGCCATGTTCTTTAAAAAGCTTCATATACTTCCCAGGGCTTCCTGCTCCAGTTGTAACAACCTTCACACCCTCTTCACAAACAGCTTTTACAACTGCATCTACATGTGGAGATAAAAGCATAATATTCACACCAAATGGACGATTCGTTTTTTCTTTTGCCTGCCTAATTTGATCGCGAACAACTTCTTCTGGAGCATGTCCTGAGGCAATAATACCTAACCCGCCAGCATTTGAAACAGCACTTGCCAATTCAGCATTTGCTACCCATGCCATCGCTCCTTGAATAATGGGATAGTCAATCCCTAGTTTTTCGCATATATTTGATTGCATGCAGGTTCCCTCTTTCTTCTTGATTTATTTATTTTTTAATTCTGCTTCAACAAAGTTAACAATATCTTGAACTGTATTTAAGCCTTCTTCAGTTTCAATTTTAATATCAAATTCATCTTCAATATCGTTAATGATTTGGAATAAATCTAAACTATCTGCTTCTAAATCCTCACGGAAATTAGTAGTTAATTGTACTTCAGCTTCCTCTTTGTCTAATTGGTCCACGATAATTGCTTGAATTTTTTCGAATGTCATTGTTATTTCCTCCATTATTGGTTTTATTTTTGTTTGATTGCTGCGTTCGAAAACACTGCATTTATTTTATAACTCGATTAAAATGGAACCCCATGTTAGGCCCCCACCAAAACCAGTTAAAATAACTTTTTCATTACTTCCTAAGACTAATTCATTGTTAGAGACTAATTCGTCTAATAAAATTCCGATACTAGCTCCAGAAGTATTGCCGTATTCAGCCATATTTGTTTTAAACTTAGTCATCGGTAACTTCAGCTTTTTAGCAATAGCTTCAACAATCCGATAATTTGCTTGATGCGGAAGAATATAATCAATATCTTCCAACTCTAATCCAGCATTTTCAACAACTTGACGAACACTTTTTGGAACACTACGTATGGCAAAATCAAAAATACCTCGCCCATCCATTTTCAAGTAGTACCCGTTTGTTTCTTCTGTTTTATGGTAAGGATTATTGACAGCCATCGAACCTGCTGTTAAAGATAAAGCACGACCGCCATCTGCATGAAGATCTTCGGCAATAAAAGTATTTTTTTCAGAATTTGCTTCTAATAATACCCCGCCTGCTCCATCTCCAAAAAGAACCGCTGTGCTTCGATCTGTCCAATCAATAACTTTTGACATAACTTCACCGCCTATTACTAAAGCATAATGAAATTTGCCACTAGCCATCATTTTTTCAGCCACCGACAGTGCATACACAAAACCTGAACAAGCTGCATTTAAATCAAAAGCCATCGCTTTATTTGCACCGATGTATTCTTGAACTAAACAAGCTGTTGATGGGCTTAAATAATCGGGTGTCATGGTTGCTACAATAATCAAATCAATTTCAGACGCTTCAACATCCGCCTTATCTAACATCGCTTTAGCAGCCTTGCCACATAAAACAGAAGTGTTCTCACCTTCAGCTAAATGCCGATGATGAATCCCAGTTCGTGTCTTAATCCATTCGTCATTTGTTTCCATAAAACTTTCCAACATTTCATTGGAAACTTGTTTTTTTGGAACGTAACTCCCAGTACTAACAATTTTTGTTCCCATAGAGTTCAGCCCTGTTCTTTCAATTTTTTTTGTGTTTTATCTAAGAAACCATGTAAGTTTCGCAAACCTTTAATTAAAATATCAATCTCTTCAGGTTGCATATCCTCAATTGTTTCTTTTACCATTTCCTTATGAAATTTATCGTGTAGTCGAAATAATAAGCGACCACGTTTGGTTAAACCTAATTTCACAACTCGTCGATCATCTTCGCTTCGAATTCTTTCTACATAGCCCTTTCGGACTAAATTATTGACTGCAACAGTTAATGTACCCACAGTAATTTGAAGTTTCTTAGCGACTTCTGAAGTCGTACGTCTCTGATACATGCCGATTGCTTCAACTGTATGCATTTCTTTAATTGAAACATCTTCAAAACTACTATTTTGCAAAGCTGTTTCTTCAATTGTCAGAATTTCATTAAACACATCGACTAAATAATCGTTAATCGTTTCAAATGAGTTTGGCAACACCAACTCCTCCCTTTCGATTCATTTATCAACTCTTTCCAAACTTACTTTGAAGTTCAAATTGTTTGACCATCAAACTATATTATTTTTTTGCTAAACTGTCAAGTAAGTTTTTACAAAATTAGTGAAAAAACTTCTAAAAACCCCATGAAATCTGGATTTATAAAACTTAAAAATATTTTGAACATCAAAGTATTTAATCCGATTAAGATAAAAAAAATCAACTTCAGAAGAAATTTCTGAGTTGATTTTTGAATTATTCTGTATCCATTCAATTAAAAGCATAAAGATAGTAACTTGTTATGATACGACATTTAAATTAGTGACTTCAATGATATCTTTGAAATTGACAATTGTTTTATCTTCACAAACATCTTTCATAATAGATGAAGATTGTTCCCAGAAAATTTCGACTACAGCACTATTTGTTAACAGTTTTTGAATCACTCCAGCCATTTTTTCATCACGAAATGTAAAGCGAATTTCATCTCCTACATCTGGTCTAAATGACTCTTTTACTTCGTCAATAATCACTAAAGCCTCATCGTAATTAACACCTAAAAGCGTTGCAATTCTTGACTTGCTAGCACCTTTTCGAAGCTCAATCTCAACAACTGACTGAATCTCATCGGTTATTTTAAATCCCACACAAATCCCCTCATTTCTTTGGTTCTTAAAAACGTAAAATCAAAATCACCATAACGTTCAATATCCTATTATAACATATTTTCATCCTTAATTGTTACATTTATCTTTTATTTTTTAATTCACTCTTTTTTATTCAATAAAATTATGCTAAAATAATCGATTAAAGATTTTAATTTACTTATCAGCGAATAACCTTGCTGACTTCAAACAAAAATCTTCCTTTTCTGATAAACTAGTATTAAGAAGACATACTTTTTAATCGATTTAAACTATAGTTAATCACTTAGAATAAAAATCACTCATTTAAAACGTTACAAGGATCATAGACATTATGATGATTAAATTTAAAAGGATGGAATTTTATGAAGACAATTTTAGTTGCCGATGACGATCAACTTATCAAAAATATGGTTCACTTTTTTTTAACTTCAGAGGGATTTAACGTATTGACGGCTAGTGATGGAGACGAAGCTTTAGAAATAATCACAAAAAATCAGATTGATTTAGCTATCCTTGACGTTATGATGCCAGGGAAAACAGGCTATCAAGTTTGCCAACAGATTCGAGAAAATTCTTCTATTCCAGTTATTTTACTAACTGCTAGAGGTGAAATGGTGGACAAAGAAGCCGGATTCCAAGCGGGAACTGATGACTATATTACGAAACCTTTCGAATTAAAGGAATTGCTTTTCAGAGTTAACGCACTCTTACGACGTTCTCAAACCCCAAATGAAACAGTCATTCAGATTGGGCAATTAAAAATCGATTCACAAAACTACTTGGTTACATTAGGAAAAAAAGAACTTTACTTACCATTAAAAGAATTTGAAGTCCTGCATAAATTAGCTTCTTATCCAAAAAAAACATTTACTCGTGACCAACTAATTGACTCCATTTGGGGATTCGATTATGAAGGTAATGACCGAACTGTTGACGTTCATATTAAGCGCCTAAGAGAACATTTAACACCAGAATCTGGTGTTAAAATTTCAACAATTAGAGGACTAGGTTATCGACTTGAGGTGCAACTATGAAAACATTATATAAAAAAATTGTAGGTGCAACTTTTTTAGTATTAGTTTGCAGTTTTTTTCTGGCTTTCTTACTTTCAAATCTGTACTATCAAACTCATTTAAAACCCATTAATGACAGCAAAGTGACAAAAATAGCGGAAGAAATGCGGGATTACTTCGCTAAGAATACAGAACTTGATTTAACCTCGTACTTAACTCATATTACTTCATTAGGGTATGAAGTGTATCAAGTTTCAGAAAATGGAGAAGAAACTGCTTATGGAGATTCTTTTAGAAAAACCTCTTTACCCCAAGAATCGATTGATTTAGTTCGTTCTGGAGAAATTTATCATGGAATTGCTAATTTTCCACAAAACATTTTAATCACGGGCTTTTTTGATAACGACTTAAGAAATACAATTGGAGTACCTATCAAAACAGCTAATTCAACAGAAGCTATTTTTATTCGACCTGACCCTACTCAGCAATTTGGTGAGTTACGCATTTACTTTGCACTACTTTTATTGCTAACCGTTTTAATCGGATTTTGTTTTATTTTTTTAAGCAGTTCTTTTATAGTTAAGCCCATCAAAAAATTAACAGAATCAACTAAACAACTAATTAGTGGGCAATTCACTGAAATTAACTCGACTAGTAGGCAAGATGAAATTGGTCAGTTAACAAATTCTTTTGCAACAATGGCCACTGAAATTAATAAATCTGAAAAAGCTCGACAAGAATTTGTCGCAAACGTCTCTCATGAAATTCAATCACCTTTAACGACTATTCAAGGGTATACAAGTATCTTAAAGACCAATCAGCATAGCTTGGAAGAAAATTTTAATTACTTGACAATCATTGAAAGCGAGACTGCGCGCTTGTCTGATCTAACCAAACAATTATTAGCCCTGTCCTATTTAGACAACGAGAATCAATTGGTTCAAAAAAAATCAGTTGATATTGCTGCTCAAATCCGGCATTATATTCAATTTACTCAATGGAACTGGCAAGAAAAAAACATTTATTTATCGGTCGAATTAATCCCAGCTTTTATTAATGGAAATGAAAATTTTTTATACCAAATTTGGCAAAACCTCATCAACAACGCTTTAAATTATACGCCTGAATACGGAGAAATCCAGATTAAAATCGAAGATACCACTGAAAATTTCAGAATAACTATTTTTAATAGCGGTCCTACTATCCCTGACTCTGATATAGACCACTTATTTGAACGATTCTACCAAGTAGATAAAAACCGAACTCGACAGAATGGAACCAGTGGTTTAGGTCTAGCAATTACAGAAAAGATTGTTCACTTACACAATGGAACTATTTCTGTACTCAACAAAACGCATCCTAAAGGTGTTTTATTTAGTGTCCAATTGCCAAAAGCTCATTTGTAAACTTGTGTTCATATTCAGTTCATACTTCCATTATAAGATAGTGCTATCAAAGAAATGGAGTGTGAACACAATGTTTTTAGCTTGGCGAGAAATAAAACACACAAAAGTACGCTATGCCTTAATCGGTTTCATTATGATTCTCATTATTTGGCTTGTACTATTCGTAACAGGTCTGGCAAATGGTTTGGCTAGTGATAATGCTTCGGCAATTAAAGAGAGTCCAGCTTCCTATTATGTTTTGGAAAAAGGTGCTGATAATCGATTTGCTCGTTCGACAGTTACATCTGATGAATGGCAAATGATTCAGCAAAAATTAAAGGCTGATGCAACTCCACTCAGCATCCAAATGAGTACGATTAGTAACTCAAAAGGAGAAGAAAAAACAGATATTTCTTATTTCCTTTTAGAACCAAGTAGTTTCCAAGAACCTCAACTAAGTTCTGGAAAATTTCAAAAAACAGATCCTAAAAAAGTTATTGTTGATGAAAAATTGCAACGAAATGGGTATAAAATCGGTGACTCAATTAAAGATACCGTGAGTGAAACTGTTTTTACTATCAGTGGCTTCACTAAAAATCAAACCTATAGCCATACAGGTGTAGTTTTCTTATCTCCTGAACAATGGAAATCAATTAAACAGCCGCAAAAAACTGATGCGATTACGTATAATGCAATTGCCTTAGATATTTCTAAAAGTAAAGCAGAAACTTTATCCTTTAAAGGTCTAGATGTCGTCCCACAAAATGATATTGTTCAAAATATTCCAGGATATTCGGAAGAACAAGGTTCTTTAACCATGATGATTGCCTTTTTATACATTATTGCAGCCTTTGTTTTAACTGTTTTCTTTTATGTAATTACTCTTCAAAAAATGGACCAATTTGGTATGTTAAAAGCAATTGGAGCAAAAACAAGCTATTTAGGTAGAAGTTTATTTATGCAAATTACCCTGATTTCTATTTTCAGTCTTTTAATTGGGAATGGACTAACTTATGGTACAGCAGCAATCTTACCTGCTAGCATGCCTTTTAAATTAACTGGCACGACTGCCCTTCTTTCTTCGATTCTTTTCCTAGCAGTCGCTTTAATTGGTGCCTTATTATCTCTCTATAAAGTGGCAAAAGTCGATGCTATTGAAGCGATTGGAGGAACAAACTAATGACAGCTAAACTTATTTTAGAAGATGTATCAAAATATTATCAAGACGGCTCTGAACAAATCGAAGTCCTTAAAAATCTTTCCTTAAGCGTGGCAGAAGGAGAATTCGTTGCGATAGTTGGACCAAGTGGTGCTGGTAAAAGTACATTCCTATCAATTGCTGGCGCCTTACTTTCCCCTTCTTCTGGAAATATCCAGATTGGTGGAACGAGCCTAAACTCTTTATCTCAAAAAAAATGGACACAATTGCGCTTAGAAAAAATTGGCTTTATTTTCCAGAGTGGCAATTTAATTCCTTATTTAAATGTCCTAGATCAACTCTTATTGATTCCAGAACTAAATGGTACAAAAAAACAGAATCGCCAAAAAGCATTGGACTTATTGGAAGATTTGGGATTGTCTCATCGCTTAACCCAATATCCTGAAAAATTATCAGGTGGGGAGCGACAACGAGTTGCGATTGCTCGAGCATTAATGAATGAACCTGATATTATTTTAGCAGACGAACCAACAGCGAGCCTTGATTCTGAGCGAGGCTATCAAGTTGTAAAAATGATTGCTGCTGAAGTCCATAAAAAGAATAAAGCTGCTGTCATGGTTACTCATGATGAACGTGTCTTAGATCTAGTTGACCGTGTCTTACGAATTGAAGATGGTCGGTTATATACAGTTTAAAAGTAGCTTATTTTTAAGCTTAATAAAAAAAGTGAGACTAAAGAGAAAATTCTTTAGCCTCACTTTTTTCTATTTTTTAGTATAAAATTTACCGAATCTTACCTATCCTGTTGTTTTATCTCACGATGAATTTTTTTCAACGCTTTTTTAGATCCCCTATTGATGTCATGATCTAGCTTACGCTCTGTATAGCTCGTAAATAAGGTAGATAAATCATAATCAGGCGGATACAAATCAGTAGCTAAAACTTCTAATTTCAACCGCTTAGGAACTACTTCATGATAGTCATTTCTATAAAAAACAGTCACCGTTTCCCGCAATGGATTATCTTCAAAAACTAAACCATTCTCATTATAGTCTAAAAGCAAGACACGATCGCCTTTTTTTAATAATGAGACACTTTCTGCTCTCTCTGTTTGACTATCGATCATCGTTTTATTTTTTGGAATTGAAGCTTTTGTTAAAGAGTAATCTTTATCCTCCATATATCGTTGTGCTTGTTGAATGACATGCTCTTTTAAATTCATTTTTTTAGCAATCCACAAGGCATTACTTTCACCTGATTCCCCCATTAATAATTGATACAATGGTGTTAAGGTCGCTTGATCGAATGCCATTGCAGCATTAATAAAATCTGGATGTATTTCTGAGTAACGCTTAATTTCGCCATAATGAGTGGTTGCCACGACGATATTTCCGCGCTGATAAAACTCCTCTAATATAGCTATCGCTAAAGCTGCCCCTTCATTGGGTTCAGTACCACTACCGATTTCATCAAATAGAACTAAACTATTTCGGGGTGCTACTTGCATAATATCGGCTATATTTTGAATATGTGAAGAAAAGGTACTTAAAGCATTTTCTAAACTTTGACTATCTCCAATATCAACAAATATACCTTCAAATAAACCCATCTCTGTTCCTTCATCAGCTGGTAATTGAATACCTAACAAAGTCATTAAAGCTAACAAACCAACGGTCTTTAACACAACCGTTTTACCTCCTGCATTGGGCCCGGTAATAATTAATCCACGATAGTCTTCACCAACTGTAAAATTTAACGGCACAGCGTTTGCTTCTATTAAAGGGTGTACCGCATTCACTAAATGAATGTAACCTCTTTGATTTAATTTAGGTGTCACACCTTGAATTAGCCGACTATATTTCCCACGAGCAAAAATCATATCATATTCTGCGATGGTCTCTAAATTTAATTGAATAGGAACTAAATTTTCCAAAATTAAACCAGATAGTGTTGCAAGTATTTGATAAATTTCCGTACTTTCTTCAACCTTTAGCATTGCCAATTCATCATTTAATTTGGTAACTGCAGTTGGCTCAATAAAGACAGTTGTACCTTTCGAAGAAGTTTCAATAATTGTGCCAGCAACTTGATTTTTATAAGCAGCCTTTATTGGAATTGTAAATCGTTCATTTTTCTTGCTTACAAAAAATTCTTGAATTTGTTTTTGGTTGTCTTTATTTTTAAGAAATTTACTTAAACGCTCCTCTATTTTACTTTCCTTCTCAGCAATTAACCTCCGAATGCGTCTTAACTCTTTACTAGCTTCATCAGCTACTTGCCCATTTTTAATCGAAAAATAGATTTCATCTTCAATTTCAGTGAACTCAGTGATAGATCTTGCGTACATTGTTAATGTCGGGGCTAATGATTCATGTTTTTCCATGAAGCGTCGAATCATGCGACCACTGCGTAAGAAATCAGCTACGTCAATTAGACTACTAGCCTCTAAGAGCAAACCCTTTTCTAACTGCTCCATAAAAACATCAATGCTTGATAGTCCCATAAATGGCATCGTCAACTTAGCATCTAATAACGCCCGCGCTTCTTCAGTTTCGTTATACCTAGTTGTAACAACCACTGGTTTAGCATTAAGCTGTAATTTTTTAAAGCGTTTCTTTCCTAATGAACTGACACAATGTCGTTCTATTTGTTCTTTCACTTGGTTAAATTGAATTTTTTCAATTGTTGTTAAATTCATCTTCTCTTCTCCTCGTTTTTAGAAATCACGAAGATACCCATAGTTAGTTAATGGACAATCACTTTATTTTATTGAACGTTTATGCAACAAAAAAAGCCGTGGAAACCCACAGCTTTAGTAATTCACTCTATATTAATCAAACAAATTTGCTGATTAGAAAGTGGCTTTTACATAAAGTAAGACAGGTATCTTCATAGGTAACCTAAATAAACCAATTCTTCCTCAGAATTTTTTAGTCTATTTAGCTTATTTAATTCAGCCTATTTAGATACGACTCCACTCACAAAAAGCACCTCAATTTAATATAATCGTCCATTTAACATTACTTCATTTAAATTATACAATTTTTTCCAAACTACGTCAAATCACACTAATTTAGATAACTAAAAAATAAACCTAAAAAAATAGAGGGATGACTTTTAACTCAGGCAAACTAAATTATCAATTTTCACCAAACCCACACAATGAACCTTGCTATAATAAAAACTAAGCTAAATTTTATAAGCAAGCTGCTGCACAAGAAGCTTTTTTCTATTCTAATTTGTCTCCTTCTTCGCCTAAATAAGAAAACAGGAAAAATATTCGGTATGAACTACTGATTGGGCTATCACTTTTGATGCTTTAAGACTTGCTAACGCCTAAGTCTTGCTATTTCTAACAAACCCCGCCTTGAATACTCAGATAGCACTACAATATCCAAGGGAGCTACTCTCAGGCATTGAAAGAACTAGTTCATAATGAAATGGAGCAGATTATGCAAGAGCTGTATAAATAATATTTTTTTATTCAGTCTCATATTTTACTTTTAACTTTTTATGGTCATGTATAGAAAATAGGTACAACTCATAACATTTTGCATTGCACCTGTTTTAATACTAGCTTAAGTACAACAAAAAAACTCCCAACTCCTTGTTATAAAAGGAATTGGAAGCAAATTCGATATTTATGCATTTTTAAGATTACGTCTCAAGAGAGATTCGAACTCCCGACCGTCCGCTTAGAAGGCGGATGCTCTATCCAGCTGAGCTATTGAGACTAGTTATAACGACAAGATTTATTATAGACAAAATTGAATAAAAAGTCAATACTATTTACTAAATTAATCTACTTCTCATAATCATTCACCGAAAACTTCATTTAAACAAATAGCCTAAAAGCTACACAATGCAGAAAAAACCAGCCAATCCGGTAAATCTATTGAAAATTAGACATACTACCAACTGTTAAAATTCCTTATTTTTTCTCGTTTTGCATAATTATTAGACATAGTCTTTTAAACTATCCTATGGTATTATCTTATTATTAACGAATTTACTTAAAAGAGAGCTGATACTATGTACTACCTTTACGCTAACCTAATTGGCGAATGGACATGTCTTAACTTAGATCCTAATGCACGCATTGATGGAATACATCCAGATTTATGGTTAAAACAACATCCTGATTTTCTTTTTGATACACCATTTGTAGAAATTTTTTACGCCAGTGTCCATTATCAAATTCATACTTCACAAATCCAAACCTTTAAAATGTCGACAAACAAATAAAACACGCAGCCCCTATCATTACTAGATAGAGGCTATTCTCAGCATACCACTTTAGCCTTCCTTAATTAGAATCTCTTTTAATTCGTGCTTTATTTCAGCGATAAAGCTCTTCAGATCAGTAACCTCAACTGCAAACCGATATCCTTGATCATATCCTTTAGTCTCTGATTGAGAAAGTACATCCATATTAAACCAAAATTCAACTTCCACTAAATCAGCTTCCAAAGGATCGATAAAAATCATCCCAAAATAAGCTTGAGAAGAATAAAATTCAATTTCTTCAAATGTATTGACAGCTTCTTTGGTACCTAAATTTTTCTCAAGCTCCCCAATCAAACGATTAATTTCATATAAAGTAAAGACAGCTCCTCTTTTAGCTTCATACTCATAACAATCTCCGGCTACATCTAACTTTAACGCAAAAGGAATCCACGACTCATGACTACTTTCTTTTATTTCTAAGAATTTATTATTTAGCAACTTCAGCGATAGTTGGATATTTTTGTCGGTATTTTTAATTAATGCCATAGAATTCCACCTCAAACTTTATTCGTATTTATCTATATATGCTTCTTTAAGATACTCTATTATTCAGTACTTTTCAATTCATTTATAAAAATCATTAGATGGATTCAAATCATTTTCTATGTAAGGCTCTCCCCTTTAACAAATAAAAAAGGGTTTTAGTCAGCTACAGCCCACTAAAACCCTCTTACTTAACCACCCTAACGCTATCAACTATATAAGTGCATCGAAAACGATTTTGTGCTTTTCCAATTCTTCATCCACTGCATCAAGTACGTGTTGATTATTGTCCACATACGCTAAAGCCTTGGCAATAAAATAATTTTTTGAACTATTTACCCTATCACCAAGCTCAAATAAATTATATCCTAACAAAAAATACAAGGCACTCAAATGGTAACGCGAATCTAAATTAATTAAAATCGATAATGCCTCTAAACACAAATCAACAGCTTTTTTATACTCCTTTTTATCTGAGTAATGTTTAGCTGTATTAAAAGCAATTTTCCCCATCTCTTTTTGCTCAGATAAAACCTCTGTCTCAAATTTTTTCATATGCTCCAATGATTTCATAAAGTAAAATTCAGCTTTATCCATTTCCCCTTTAAAAGTATAAGCAATACCCAACCCATTTAATGCTAGTACATCTTCAATTGTTTCCGTTTTAGCTTCATTCTCAGTATTTAATGTACGACTAAAATTAAATATCGCTTCATCAGGTTTCTCCAAATGAATAACTTGAGTTAAACCTAAAAAATAGTAATATTTTTTTTGGAAACAAATAGTAATCAACTGTTCTTCTGCAATCTCCTCCATCAGCAAAATGTATGCCTCCCGATGTCTATGATTGCCACATAGCCATTGCAATTGATCGAAATTAGCCGTTAAATTCTTAACTTCTTCTGTATCAATAGGTTCACCATATAAATCTTGTAAAGCAATTTCTAATTTATCACAAATTTTTATTAGAATTTCCATTGATGGATTTTGTTTATTATTTTCAATATTACTTAATGTTACATTTGAACAAATTCCTTTAGCAAACTCTTTTTGTCGCATTTCTTTTTGAATACGTAACGCTTTGATTTTCCCCCCGATATTTCCCATCAATTCACTCCTTTTCCTTTAAGTCCAACACTAATTACTTCTCACTATTTTTAGCACGAATGGTAATTAAAATTTATTATAGCATTAATTATCTGACAATTACAGCAGTATTTCCTCATCAAATATTAATTTTTCAAAAAAACCGAAAAAACTCCTTCTATAAAAGCGTCATACTATTCAGTTGTACTTAACTATTTTTGTTTTACTATTTATTAAAAAATAATTCATATAATAAAAAAACTCTTTTCAATTTATTAACTGATAGACAAAAAAAAGAAACCCTAATCAAAGGATTCCTTCTTGTTGTTTTAATAAAGTTCCATGTATTGCTCACGTTCCCATTCAGAAACTTGTTGACGGAACGCCGCCCACTCAATTCGTTTTGCTTCAACAAAGTTATTGTAAATATGAGAACCCAAAGCTTCTTTTACAACTTCATCTTGACGTAAATACTTAATTGCATTGTGTAAGGTTGAAGGTAAATCATTAATACCTCGTTCATGGCGCTCTTCTTCAGTCATCACATAAATATTACGATCGACTGGATCCGGAACTTTCATTTGATTTTTAATACCATCTAGTCCAGATTTTAAAAGGACTGCCATTGCCAAGTACGGATTAGCAGTTGGATCTACGCTTCTAAGTTCGATTCGTGTTGATAGCCCACGAGATTCAGGAACACGGACTAATGGAGAACGATTACGTCCACTCCAAGCAACATAAACGGGCGCTTCATAACCAGGAACCAAACGCTTATAAGAATTGACTGTCGGGTTACAAATTGCTGTATAGGCTCTGGCGTGTTTTAAAATTCCAGCCATAAATTGACGAGCAGTTTCACTTAATTGCATTTCTCCCTCTTCATCATAGAAAGCATTGCCATCTTTATTGAATAAAGACATATTAAAATGCATACCAGATCCATTTACTCCAAATAACGGTTTTGGCATAAACGTAGCATGAAGACCATGCTGACGAGCAACTGTTTTCACAACTAACTTGAAGGTTTGAATATAATCACACGCATCAATCGCATTGGCATATTTCCAATCAATCTCGTGTTGTCCTGGAGCTACTTCATGATGGCTAGCTTCAATTTCAAATCCCATTTCTTCTAATTGTAAAACAATTTCACGACGACAATTTTCACCTAAGTCAGTAGGCGCAAAATCAAAGTAGCCACCTTTATCATTTAACTCAAGAGTAGGTTCCCCATTTTCATCTAGTTTGAATAAGAAAAACTCAGGCTCAGGCCCTAAGTTAAATTCAGTAAAACCAAATTCTTCCATTTCTTTAAGGACACGTTTTAAGTTATTTCGTGGATCACCAGCAAAAGGAGTTCCGCCAGGATTATAAATATCACAAATTAAACGAGCAATTTTTCCTTTTCCAGTTCCCCAAGGAAAAATCAACCAAGAATCTAAATCTGGACGTAAATACATATCACTTTCTTCAATCCGAACAAAACCTTCGATCGAAGAACCGTCAAACATCATTTTATTGCTCAATACTTTTTCTAATTGACTAATCGGAACCTCAACATTTTTGATGATTCCCATAATATCAGTAAACATTAATCGTAAAAAACGAACATCTTCTTCTTTAGCAATACGTTTAATTTCTTCTTTTGTAAATTCTGGCATTTCCTTTTCCCCCCGTTATAGGTTAGTAATTTTTTACTTTTTTTAACCATAAAAAGTTAAAATGGCTCTATATAATTAAATCCTAAATCATTCGCTTAGGATCAACAGACTGATGTGGACCATTTGCATTAAGACCACTGACAGATAAAAATTCAGCATGTAAAATTCGACGAACATCGTCATCTGTCATTACTCTTTTTTGCTCAATTCGTTTCTTTTCTTTTTCTTGTTGTTTTAATTCATAAATTCTTTTAATCCCTGCCATATTGATTCCATCAGATAAGTAATCTTTAATCTCTAAGAGAACATCAATGTCATTTAGAGAATACATCCTTCTGTTCCCTTCATTGCGCTCGGGGTGAATTAGATCCTGTTCTTCATAATACCGAATTTGCCTTGCTGTTAAATCTGTTAATTTCATAACTGTACCAATTGGAAAAACCGACATTGATCTACGAAGTTCTTTCTCTTTCATTTTTGCCCTCCTTTCAATTACTTTATTAGAATACCAGTGTTTAATTCACTTGTCAACAAAAAAAAGACCAAATGTCAGATTATCTAACACCGTTTAACGAATGATCCATTATATATACGGATTTTTAGTTTGGATTAAATAAAAAAATTACATATAGACCACTCTATTTTTTATTGATTACTAATTCCAACTAAATAAAATAGACCTAGAGTGAATTCGCCAAAAACTCTGGCTGAATTCAAACTCTAAGTCTATTATTCCTTTTTATTGCTAAAAAAACAACTCTGAAACAGCTGCCGTAACAGCTAACTTAACATGTTCATAAGTTAAACCACCTTGAACATAGAGTGTATAAGGCGAACGAATAGGGCCATCTGCAGTCAATTCTAAGCTTGCGCCTTGAATAAAAGTTCCAGCAGCCATAATAACATCATCTTCATACCCGGGCATATAAGCCCCAATTGGCATTACATGAGCATTTATAGGTGAATATTTTTGAATTGTTTGTGCAAAACGAACCATTTTCTCAGGATCATTTAATGAAATCATTTGAATGAGATCCGTTCTTGGATCGTCCCATTTAGGGGTACTTTCAATCTGGCATTCAGCTAACAAAGCGGCCGTATAGATAGCTCCCTTAACAGCTTCACCAACTACATGAGGCGCTAAAAAGAATCCTTGGTACATTTCCTGAAGACTATACAGAGAGGCTCCTGCTTCTCGACCAATCCCTGGTGAAGTCAGACGATAGCCACAAGCTTCGATTAAATCTTCACGCCCAACAATATAGCCTCCAATTTTAGCTAAACCGCCACCTGGATTCTTAATTAGAGAACCTGCTATTAGATCAGCCCCAACTTCGATTGGCTCTCTTTCTTCAACAAACTCTCCATAGCAGTTATCGACAAAAATAACAGCTTCTGGAGCCCATTGACGTACAGTCTGAATCATTGCTTCAATTTTTTCAATCGTAAAGGAAGGACGACTTGCATAGCCTCTTGAACGTTGAATCGCAATCATTTTTGTTTTCGGGGTAATACAATTTTTCACAGCATCAAAATCGACTTCACCATCTACTAATAGATCGACATGTTGGTACCCAATTTGGTACTCTTTTAAAGAACCAATTCCATTTCCCGTTTCCCCAACAATCTCTAAAAGCGTATCATAAGGTGCCCCAGTTATATATAACAAGTCATCTCCTGGACGCAATACACCAAATAATGCTGTAGAAATAGCATGTGTCCCAGAAATGATCTGTGGTCGCACTAATCCCGCTTCCGCTTTAAATACATCCGCATAGACTTTTTCTAATGTATCTCGGCCAAAATCATCATACCCATAACCGGTTGTCGGATTAAAATGTTGATCAGAAACCTGATTTTCTCTAAAACTACTTAAAACCTTATTCTGATTCTCTAAGGCTATTTGATGAACCAAATCATGTAAAGGTTTAATTTTTTCTTCAACCTCTTGAATCTTTTGTTTTAATTCTATTGTGTATGGACTTTTCCAACTCATTCTAATTCTCGCTCTCCAATCCATTTTGATTGCTCTTTTGCATACCCTTTTACAAAATAACTATTTTTCTCTTCGTTATATTCTTCTGAAATAATTAGCGTTTCTTTCTTCAACTTAACTAGCGCCCCACCTTGATCTGCGGCTATTTCAAATTGATAAGGTACTAGCGTCTCTTTCATAATTTCCATAATCTTATGATACAATTCAGCAATATCGTCGTCATTACGGGCAGATATCAGCACACTTGGAAATAAATCAGGTAAAAATGAACCCGTAATCAAATCTCGTTTGTTATAGACCGTCAACATAGGAATTCTATCCATCTTAAGTTCTTTCAATAATTCTAAAACCGTTTTTTCATGCCCGAGCATATCTTCAGCCGCTGCATCTACAACATGGAGTAACAAATCAACATTTTTAGTTTCCTCTAAAGTGGAATGGAAGGCATCGATAAGCTGTGTAGGTAAATCTTGAATAAAACCAACTGTATCCGTTAAAGTCACATTCATTCCTGTCGGTAAAACTAATTTACGAGTCAACGGGTCTAACGTTGCAAATAGTTGATTTTGTTCATACGTTTCTGCATGGGTTAATTGATTTAGTAATGTTGATTTCCCAGCATTTGTATAACCCATTAACCCAATCTGGAAGGTTGTTCCATCATTTCGTCGTTCACGACTTCTTTCACGATGTGCCTCCGTTTCTTTCAAGGTACGTTTAATATCTGTAATTTGGTCCCGAATATGGCGCCGATCTGTTTCCAATTTGGTTTCACCAGGTCCTCTTGTCCCAATTCCGCCCCCCAATTTAGAAAGATTTTTACCTTGCCCAGCTAAACGTGGCAATAAATAGTGCAATTGAGCTAATCCCACTTGCAACTTGCCCTCTTTACTTTGTGCCCGCATTGCAAAAATATCTAAAATCAATTGAACTCTGTCAATCACTTTAAGATCGATTTCTGCTTGAATATTGCGCGTTTGACCAGGAGTTAACCCGTGGTTAAAAATAATCACATCCGCTTCAGTTTCTTCAGCTAACCGAACTAATTCTTGTAACTTCCCTTTACCTAAGTATGTTTTACTATCCATTCTTGGGCGTTTTTGCGTTAATTCAGCAACAACCTCACCTTTTGCAGTTTCTGTTAACTGCGCCAATTCTTTTAACGAATAAACGAAGGCTTGATCTGATTCTGTTGTTTGTACTCCGACTATAATCACACGTTCACGGGCTTCTTTGGTATTCATACAACCACCTACTTTTTTATTTTTGATTACTAAGAAATGTCTTGATTGTTTCAATTAAGGTAGCTTTTTGATTTGGATTTTTAATTAAATCCCACCATTCAACAACTGCCCAACGATTGCGAAACCATGTCAATTGCCGTTTTGCATACCGCCTAGAATTTTGTTGTATTTGTTTTTGAGCTTCTTCCAAATTTATTTTTCCGTTAAAATAAGCCGTTAACTCTTTATAGCCAATCCCTAATGCCGCCTGAGAATTAGGAATATTTTGCTGATAAAGCCAATGCGCTTCTTCCAATAAACCCATTTCGAACATGTTTAGAACACGTTCATTTATTCGCTGATAAAGAACCTCACGATCTGTTGTTAATCCTATAATCTTAGCATCGTAGAAGGGTTCCTTTATTGTATGCTCTTTCTGGAAGCTAGAAAAAGGTTTACCCGTCAAATGATAGACCTCTAAAGCTCGAATCACTCGTTTCACATTATTAGGATGGATATTTTCTGCTGCTTTAGGGTCATTCATTTGTAATTCGGACCATAAAGCGAGATTCCCTTTTTCTCGTGCCTCTGATTCCTTTAAATGGCGATAGGCCAGATCAGTCTCTTCAACTGTTCCTCCAAAAGACAAATCATAAAGCAGTGCTTCAATATACAAGCCTGTTCCACCTACAATAATTGGCACTTTTCCACGAGCTTCGATAGCTGAAATCGCTTTTCGAGCATCTTTTTGAAAATCAGAAACCGAATATCCTTGAGTTACATCTACACAGTCAATTAAATGATGCGGTATGCCTGCCTGTTCGTCTTTCGTCACTTTTGCAGTTCCAATATCCAGTCGGCGATAAATCTGCATAGAGTCCCCACTAATAATCTCACCATCAATTGCCTGTGCCAACGAGATGCTTAAATTCGTTTTTCCAACCGCAGTTGGTCCAACAATAATCACAATTTTTGTTTTATCAGTCATTCTATTCTCCTTTATCCCAGTGATTACGTATCATTAATGCTATCTCTGGATAATCTGTAATAATTGCAGCTACTTTTTTACGAATAAAATACTGTATACTTGATTTTTCATTCACTGTCCAAACTCGAAGTGGCAAGCGCGGTTTACCAAGTATAAGTCTAGCCTTAGCCCAGTCCACCGGCACATGCCAAGCTTCCACAGAGTACTCCCCATTTAAACGCGTCTGGGCACGACCAACTTTTTTAAATAGTAAGGCCACCTGATTCTTATCATTTATTTTTTTCATCTCAATTAATGTATCATAATTAAAACTAGAGTAGACAATATCATAGGCGGGTGCTGTTTCTTGAACTAAGCTATATACTTTTCGACTCATCTCAGGATAAACAATTTTATCTGTCTTTAATTCAATATTCAGAAGCCCACAAAACCCCTCAGTTACTAACATATCCAATACTTCCTTTAAAGTCGGAATAGTCACTTTAGAATATAAAGGATCAAACCAGCTTCCAGCATCTAACGACTTTAACTCTTGCAAGGTCAACTCGCTTACTAAACCAGTGCCATTCGTTGTTCGATCAACTGTCTCATCGTGAATGACTACGACTTCACCATCCGAACTTAAATGAACATCTAATTCAATTCCATCACTTCCAACATGTAATGCTTCGCGAAAGGCAGTTAGTGTATTTTCAGGTCTTGTACTTTTACTTCCTCGATGGGCAATTATTTTTGTTTTCATTTATTTTCTCCACGTAGTAAGTTTAATTTCAATATCCCTATTGTACCATGAAACCATTTATTTTCTGCTAAAAAATAGCTATATTCAAGATTGTTTCAATTATTTTTTTAAAGATTTATTTTTCTAGCTAACATAGCTCGTCTTTTTCTTAAAAATAACGTAAAATAAAACAAAGGAGTGTGCCCATAATGTATTTAACAATTGAAGAAACGGCTGAATATTTAAACTTACCTATCAGTGATATCGAGCGCTTGATTCGAGAAAAACAAATTCGAACCTTATCTGATGGTGAAACACTGTTAATTTATAAAGAACAATTTAACCTCTTTATTAAAGAAATGGAAAAAGCAAAAAAAGAGCTAGAAGATTATTTAGCTGAACCTATCCCAGAAGATATTGATATAAAAGATGAAGACTAATCCATAGTTACACGTTCATTACCCATTAAACATAGAAAAAGCATCTAAAATCGACTAACAATTTTAGATGCTTTTTATTTTTATGATTTCTTTTTAACTTTGCCTGTCCAACCTTGGTAACCATTTTTCAGACGATAAATTTCTGTATAACCCGCTTTTTTCAAACGAACAGCCGCACGGCCACTCATTGCCTTTTTTTGGTCATATAAATAAACTGGAATATCTTTTCTAATTTCGACCATTCGGGTTTTAAATGCTGAATACGGAATGTTACGAGCTCCAAGGATATGTCCAGCATCAAATTCTGCTTTTTCACGAACATCAATCACTTGAACTTTACGCATGTCTTTTTTGAAATCCTCTTCAGATAGTTCAACAGCTGCACGTTTTCTATTAAAATAACCATAGACTTCATACCCGATCATACCTAATAAAACTAGTGCTAATAAAATATTTACAATTAAATTTCCACTCAACTTCATTTGCCCCTTTCATCTATCGCCTACAATGAACAATTGTACACAAGAATGACAAAATTTGCTAGAGTTTTTTAAAAAACAAACAAGCTAATCACGATTTTGGTGTCTTTTCCGGAATATTCAAAAGTGGGTAAATCTTTTTCGTCTTTAAATCAGCTACATTTTCAAACCGCCAACCATATAAAACGCGCTTCCCATTTGGACTTACCTGGATTGGGGCATTATCAGGCAAATCTAATATCGGTATGATTTTACGCTCTTCAAAGTCTAATTCAGCTAATTGATACTCTCCCATCTCTAACTCCAGATGCACCGCTTTTTTTGGCAACACTCCATAAATAGGGGCTTTTCGCTGAGCTTGAGAAAGATAGGGAAACAATAAACGGTCATTCATTGACATTTTAGGGACTTCCAAAAATCCTTTATCTACCATAAAAGGATATTGATAACTTAAAAGCAACTCGTACTCATTGAAGTCTGACGGCGAAAAAGTAATTAATGCATCATTATTTAGATAAAAGCCTGATACTTGATTACGTAAATAAGTTTTTTTACCCGTGCGAACATCTCCCAGATACAACTCACCTTTTGTCAATAAAAACTCACCTAAATTATCCACATACACATACAAGTTATCTGAATACCAAACCGGAGTCAAAGAATCATTAGGCACATCTTTCAATGTATTCTCCGAAACTTTCCAGTCTAAAACTTTCAACACATTTTCGGTTTCATAATAAGCTAAAAACAGTTCCGCATTATTTGAACCATTCCAACTAACATTCAAATACCCTTGTGTATCAACAGTATTTTCTTTTAAAATTTTCCCTTCTAAATCAATTACTTGCAATTTACTTTTTTGTTCTTCAGCTAATTGGATGAAAATTTTCTTGCTATCTGGCGAGATTGCAGAAGTTAAAATAAGTGCATTTGGTTTATATAAAATTTTTAACTCACCAGTAACAACATTAAATTTATATAAAACATCTTTAAAATCATGTCCGCAATGAACTAAAACTTCTTCATTAGATAACCATCCCATCACTTTTTTGATACTATCTAGCTCAATTGGAATCTTTTTATAACTTATTGCGGTCTCTTCTTTTTTTTCTTCATGATTTTCTACCGTTTTCCCACACCCACCTAAACCAATAATTGAGAGGAAAACCAGAATTATAGTTCCATATAGAGCTTGTTTTGTCCATTTCATGCCATCACCCAATTATTCTAAATTTAGTTTTTGTTTATTAATAAAGTATAGCATAGCATGAAATCTTTAGCATCCAAGAGGCATTTAAGTTTTAAAAATTCAAAAAAAAAGCTGCGCAGTTTTGCTCAGCCTTAATTTTTATAGCTATTATTTTTTACTAAACTGACGAGCTAACGAGCTAGCTCCAATGATACCTGCATCATTTCCTAGTTGAGCCAGTTTAATCCGTGTGCTCTGACGAACTTGCGGAAAAGAGAATTGTTCAAAATAATGACGAACTTGGTCCAATAAAAACTCACCAGCCGCTGAAACTCCACCACCAATAACAATATCTGACGGATTTAACATATTCCCAATATTTCCACAAGCTAAACCTAGATAGAAAGAAACTTTATCAATGACTTTAATAGCAAGAACATCCCCATCTTTAGCTAAATCGAAAACCGTTTTAGCCGTTACTTGTTGTCCATCATCAATCATATATTTCAGACGAGAATCACCAGAAAAATTATCTGCATAATCTCTGGCAACACGCACTACTCCAGTGGCACTTGCAACGGTTTCTAAACACCCTTTTTTCCCACAAGTACATTCGTAACCTTCTGGATCAACGGTAATATGCCCAATTTCTCCAGCAGCCCCCACAATACCGTGTAACAAGTGACCTTCAGCAATAATACCTCCACCGACACCTGTACCCAATGTAATAAAGGTTACATCATCCCCGTTTTCTCCAGCACCTTTCCAACGTTCACCTAAAGCGGCAACATTGGCATCATTATCAATAGCAAATGGGATACCCGTTCCTTCTTCGATATCCTTTTTAACAAACTGCAGTGTTTTCCAATTTAAATTGTACGCTCCAATAACAGTTCCTTTTTCACGATCAACCGTTCCTGGTGAACCCATTCCAATTCCAATAAAATCAGCTTTCGTCATATTATAACGTTCCAAGTGTTGATTAATAGATGCAACAATGCTCGGCACAATCTTAGAACCTTCATCATCACTATCTGTTTCAATACTCCATTTTTGTTGAACTTCGCCTGCTTCCGTTAGAATAGCAAATTTAACAGTTGTACCACCTAAGTCAATTCCAATCAGTTTTTTAGACACTGCTATTTCCTCCAAATCACTTATTTTTCTTTTCCTTCTTCAATACGATGCTCCTGTTTTAAAACTAAAACTGCTGCAATGTAGGTTTCATTGGGAATCAATCCTTCATCATTTAAACTTTTTAACTCGATTTGCATTAATTCGATGTCCCACAAACGTTTTCCCACATAAACATAAATACCAAATCTTCTTAATAGTTGTTGAACATCATACAACGTTCTCACATTGCCACATCCTCATAATTATACTCCAATTGTTGTTCTTTTGAAACCGATTGCGATAAAAAATAATAGCGCTATCGTATAAGCAACTCCTGCAATAATCCGTTTCGTTTTTAAATCTACAGGAGCATTAGGAACAGAGATAGCTGTTGCAATTAAAAAGCCACCTACCAAGCCACCAGCATGCCCAGCATTATCTACATTCCCATCTCCTATTGAAAGAAATCCTGTAATAAAGTTAAATACAATTAGAATTCCAAAAGTCTTGGCAATTTCACGATAATAAGCATTTCCTTTAAAGGTTTCTGCCAACATTAAAGTTGTAGCAAATAAGCCAAATATTGATGTACTTGCACCAGCAGATACTGAATCACTAAACGCAAAACTAGCTACATTTCCAGCAACACCACTCAATAAATAAATTAACGCGAAACGCCAATGCCCCATAATTTTCTCTAAATGTGTTCCAATATAATACACACATACCGAGTTAACCGCCAGATGCAACCAACCGATATGCAGAAACATTGGTGTGATCAAACGCCACCAATCACCCATTACAATTAAGGGGTTAAATTTCGCTCCAAAAAGAATCAGTGTATACGTATTTTCACTACCGCCCAAAAAAAGCGTCATTAGTAAAAAAAGTATAATTTGAATCGTTAAGAAAGTATATGTCATAAAAGGTTTATTTGAGAAACGTTTTAATTTCATTTCAGTTTGATAATTCAATACTTCACCTCATTTTCATTTTATCTTTCTTATTATAGCGAACTCCCACATTATTTTCTAGTCTATTTTCAGCAAACTTAAGTCAAAATTAACTGAACAGGAATGTCGTATGAATCTACAGTCCAATCATTTGTTAGTTGTTGAGGAAGCGCTAAAGAAATTGTTTTCCCTTGATAATCTGCCAAATACCGATCATAATAACCAGCTCCAAAACCAATTCGATAACCAGCTGAATTAAAACCTACCCCCGGAACTATCAGTAATTGAATTTGCTCTTTTGGGACAGCTGGTAATGATTTTATCGGCTCTAAAATGCCAAATGAAGACCTTTCCATTTTTGTTTCTGGCGTATAATAGACAAAATCCATTTGTCCCGCTTTTTTAGTTCTAGGAACAACTACCTTTTTATCCGATTGCCAAGCTGCTTTAATCAGAGGCTTTGTGTCAATTTCAAGCGCTTGAGCTAAAGTTAATCCAATTGTGGAGGCATTTTCCCACCAACTATGAGCAAGTAATTTTTCAACAAGTCTTTTTTCAATTTTAGCCTTCTCAACCTCAGAGAGTTTTTCTAATCTTTCAATTAACTCAACTCTTACTATACTTTTATCCATTAGCTCCCCCACCCTCTAACTTTATTTCTAATTATCTACGTTAGCCTATCAATACATGTGAAATTTATTACATTTTGAATACAAAAAAAACAACAGGATTCCTGTTGTTATTTTGTTTCACGATGTAATGTCATACGACGTTCACGCGGACAATATTTTTTAAATTCTACACGATCTGGATTGTTACGTTTGTTTTTCTTTGAGTGGTAATTACGTTCTTTACACTCAGTACATTCCAATGTAATGTTTACACGCATGTTCTTCCCTCCAAGCATTCAACCATATTTGAAGAAACATTTTTGTTATCTTCGGACTTGAATATCATATCATTTTTTTGCAAAAGTTGCTAGCTTTTTTTTATACTTTGTAAAGTTTTTTTACTTTACAAGGAATTTAAACTATTTTCCTACATTTAAAACTCTTAAGTTTTGTTCATTTAAATATTAAATTTATTTTACAAAATACTTTTAGACGGTCAAATATGGTACACTAACTAATGAGATTTAATGAAAGAGGTGATTTAAAAAATGGACATTTGGTGGATCGTTATTATCCTATTGATTATTTCAGTCGCATTGATTGTATGGTCTTTCTACAAAAAGGACAATGGAGAAAAAGTACAAGAAGAATTTGAAGAATTATCTTTGCAATTGATGCAAGATATTTATCATTTAAAAAATCGCGTAGCAGCGCTTGAAAATGAACTGAATATTCAATCAGAAGAAACTTCTTCTTCAATGAAAATTCACGATGTATTGAAAAATCATGTGGTTACCTTATACACACAAGGCGTATCTCTTGAAAATATTGCGTCACAAACACAATTATCACTTGCAACTGTTCAAGTTGTTGTAAATGAGTACGTTGAACAAAATTAAAATTCAAAGGAGAATTATAAATGAATAGACCTGCATTACGCTTTTTAGCAGTCGGCTTTTTAGTTTCTGCCTTGGTTCTTTCAGGTTATCGTCTCTTTCTGTATGAACCTTCAACTTCAACTGCAAAAAGTAGTGAAACAGCTAAGAAAGAAAAAACTTTGTCTGCAGATGAAAAGTCTTATAAAGAAAAATATGAAGAGCTTCTAACTAAAGTTGAACTTGAAAAAGTAACTGGTGATAGTAGCTCAACTGATAGCTCTAAAACTGATTCTAGTTCTAAAACAGCTGATGATAAGAAAGCAACTGACGCTGCAGCTGCAGCCGCTAAAAAGAAAGCTGATGAAGAAGCAGCGAAGAAAAAGGCTGAAGAAGATAAAGTCAAAAAATATACTTTAGTTATTGGTCAAGGTGATCCAACTAGTGCCGCTGTTGATCAATTAGCTAGCCAAGGAATCATTAAAGACGCAAATGAATTTACTCAATTCTTGTCTGCTAATGATTATGAAATGTATATCCGTGATGGTTCTTATGAAGTGAACAGCTCAATGTCTTACGAACAAATTGCAAAAATCATTACACACCGTTAAATAGAAATTAAACCCAAGAAACTATCTATCTTAGTTTCTTGGGTTTTTATATTTTTTGTCTAAATAAAAACGATAGGAAAAACATTACCAGTTAAGGAGATGTTTTTCTTATCGTTTTTCATTATTTATTTTTTCATATCAAAATAGGCATTAAAAACAGCACTAGCTACATCTTTATTGATCGTATTTTTATCATTTGGCATAAATGGCACAACGACAGTCACTGCAATTTCTGGGTTGTCAGCTGGCGCATACCCAACAAATGTTAGATTGTATACGGAAGTACCATTCATTGCTGTTTGAGGCCCATAATAAAAGGCCTCTGCTGTACCTGTTTTACCAGCAATGTTGTTAGGTGATGCTACTAAACTTCCGGTACCTGTTTTATTTCTATGGCTACCATGAACCACATTGTACATCCCTGTTTGAACCCGTTTAATTTCTTCATTTCCTACATTCACTCGGTTAAGAATATTTGGCTGTAGCTCAGTTTGAAGCGCACCTAACTTGCCATCCTCATCTGTTTCTCGAATTTCCTTCACAACACGCGGTGCAATTCGATTTCCACCATTGGCAATTGTTGAAATATACTGATTTAGTTGAAGCGTTGTATAGGTGTCAAATTGACCATAAGCGAAATCGAGAGCTAACCCTGCATTGGATTGTTCGCCTGGCAAACCAGTTGATTCACCTGGCAAGTCAATTCCAGTTGGGACTCCTAATCCAAATTGCGCATAATACGATCTTAATTTTGAAAAAACTAAGTTCATATCAATATCCAGGCTTCCATTAGGAACATAATTGTTTTGACCACCCATTCGCATAGCTATTTGCATCATATACGAGTTAGAAGAAACTTCTAAGGCTGTTTCATCTGACATTAATTCGTTGCTGCCGTTTCGGTTAAACCACGAACTTTTTAATGCTGTTCCTTTAAATAGCAAAGGTTGATCTAGAATCATGTTATTATCTAAGCTAATGACACCATCCATATAGCCAGCCAAGACAGTCGCCCCTTTGACAGAAGATCCCATCGTGTATTGACTATTCATGACACCTAATGCATCATCTTCAATTTGATTGGTTTCGAAATTATATTTCTGGCCGGTCATCGCTAATATTTCCCCTGTATGAGGGTCAGAGGCCATGACATACATTCTATCTGTCAAACCACCTAAAATTCCATTAAGAGCATTTTTAGTGATTTCTTCAACTTGTTTTTGAAACTCAATATCAATGGTTAAAACTAAGTTATCGCCTTTAGAACCTTCGTACTTGGCAATCGTATTGATAATATCACCATTTGCATTCGTTTCTGTTTCTGATTTTGATTTTGAACCACTTAACACTGTTTCGTATTGTTTTTCTAAATAACTATTCCCAACACGATCATTTCTAGCATAACCTTTAGCTAACAGCGCACTTGCTTGATCCTCGGGTAAACCAACTTTTTCAGTGGTTACACTCCCTAAAATACTTCGTAACATTTCACCTTCAGGATAAACACGTTGCCAGTCTGTCGACGTATCAACACCTGGTAAATCAACTAAATTCTCACTAATTGCTGCAATTTCCGTATCAGAAACATCTTTACTTTTAATATACGTTGTTGTTAATGCATACGCACCGTTCATTCTTTTAAAAATAGCTGCCACTTGCTTTTCTTGTTCTGTAATCGGTGCAAGATCTTCAGGCGTAATTTTTGATAATTGAACTTGATATAACTCAGATCCTTTTAATTCAAGTTCTTTTTTACTTAAACGTTTATTTAATTCTTTTTCATGGACAATTGCCCAATAGTCTTGTAAATCCCGCTCATTTAAATCCTCTATGCTATCTGGTGTCATCTGAATAAAGGTACCGAGTTTAGTCGCGATTTTCATCATATCTTTCCCACTAACTTGCGCACCTCTAGTATAGGTAATTGCTTGTAGAGCTGTATTACCAACTAATTGACGTCCTTGACTGTCATAAATCATCCCACGGGGAACCGTTCCGGTTGCCGTTGTCATTTCCGTTCGCTTAACTTCTGCTTCAAATTCTTCTCCCTTAACAATTTGCAAATAACCTAATCGAACAATTAAACTTGCAAATAAAAGAAAGACAATAAAAAATAACAAATTTAAACGAAAAGGAATATGGGATTTTTTCTTTTTCATACTACCATTTGATTCTGCCACTATTCCACCATCCTGTTCATTTACTGATTCTATTTGATTGTAACAAATTTATTAAAGTTTCACCAATATTAAATAATTTTCAGTTAATTTCAACCCGTTCTATGCTATTCTATAACAAGATACTAAATATAGTAACAAAAACTTGAATTCTTAAAAAAAATTTAGAGTTCAAAGTGTTTTTCTAAGGAGTGCATGTGAACTATGTCAAATTTGCTTCAAGCCATTAAAAAATTTTTCCAAAGTCATTGGCCACTTTTACTAGCGTTTTTTGGTCCTTTTATTATTATGGCCACAATTTATGGATTCCAAGGCGTTTATCCCTTTGGAAATAGCACCTTATTAACGGTTGATCTCGGTCAACAATATGTTGATTTTTATGCTTATTATCGTGAAACCTTGCTCCACAATCCTTTAAGCTTTTTTTATTCTTTTTCTAAAGCAATTGGTGGCGATATGATTGGGCTTTGGGCTTATTATTTAACCAGTCCTTTTAATTTAATTTTAATCCTTTTTCCACCCAAATTAATTACTTTAGCCGTTACTACTTTAACGTTAATAAAAATTAGTACTGCTGGACTAACTTTTGGTATTCTTCTAAAAAAAGCATTCGATGGCAAAGGATTTATTTTGGCCGCCTTTTCGATTAGCTATGCATTAATGGGCTATACGATTGTCAATCAATTAAATATTATGTGGTTAGATGGACTTGTTTTTCTACCCATGGTTATTTTAGGAATTGAGAAATTACTTATTACAAAAAAAGGTAGTTTTTATACCCTCTTTTTAGCTATTATGCTGGTAGCAAATTACTACATTGCCTATATGATTTGTATTTTCACTGTTGTCTATTTTTTCTTCCGTTTAACAGGTATTCATTTTCCTAACAAAATTGCTTTAAAAAAGAAAATTATTTATTTTTTCACAACTTTTTTACGGTTTGCTTGGTATTCTTTATTAGCTGGTGGACTCTCAGCCTTCTTATTGATCCCAACCTTCAATGCTTTGTTAGCTAGTAAGGCAAGTTACACAAATTTCAAATTAGATTGGAATTTCAATTATCCTATTCAAGAAATTATAGCTAAATTCTATCTAGGCGCCTTTAATTTTGATCAGATGCCTGATGGAACACCCAATGTTTTTATTGGCAGTTTAGCGCTTATTTCATTTGGTTGCTTCTTTTTTAATCGGGCTTTTCCAATTCGTGAACGTTTTGGCGCATTATTAGTCAGTATATTTTTAATTCTATCCATGAATATCAAAGCACTTAATTTAATGTGGCATGGGATGCAATATCCTATTTGGTACCCTTATCGCTTTTCATTTGTTTTCTGCTTTTTTATGATTTTATTAGGTTTTAGAAGTTTTATGCAGTTGAAAAAAATACCTATTTGGGGCATTATCCTAACACTTTCTTTAACTGCACTTGCCTCTGTTTATCTTTTGAAGGCTCAGTTTGATTTCATTTACGAAGCGCAGATTATTTTAACTTCTCTCTTTGTTGTTCTGATTGTCTTGCTTTTAATTCTAAAAGCACAAAATTATTTTTGGTTGCCTTTAGCCTTTTTTCTCGTTAGTGTTGCTGAAATGACCATTAATGCCACTGTTGATCTATCTAGATTAAGTTATGTAACAAATTCCAGTTTCTTAGATTATAAAAAAGAAGTTGGCTCTGCCATCAATCAAATTCAAGAAAATGATTCTGATTTTTATCGAATTGAAAAAACTTTTTTACGTTCAAAAAATGATAGTTTTCAATTTGGTTATCCAAGTGTGACTCATTTCAGTTCGACTTTTGAAAAAGAAATCCCCACACTTTTTGGCAATTTAGGCTTTCCAGTCGGGAATGGTTTTGTCACTTATTCTAACGGAACATTGTTTACAGATGCATTTTTTGGCATTAAATATTTTGCTAGTGAAAATAATACTCTTTATCAACTTCCAGGAAATTATCTAGACTCATCATCGGAATTAGCAACAGATTCTTTACCTGATAATCCTTTAAATGAAAATGTACTAGAGAATTTTACTAAATCGGAAAGCAACTTAACGAAGCAAGACTTAACCTTAAATGTGATGTCTAACAAACCTGATTTACGCTACTATTTAAAACAAAATAGCCATGAATTTATTTCAATTTTTAAAAACCCAAATGCGCTACCAATAGCCTTTGGGGCCGATGAACAGTTGCTCCAAGAAAAGTTATTAATTGGCCAACCGATTCAATTACAAGAAAATTTACTCCAAAGTATGGACCAAAAAGATGAACGAATTCGTTACTTCACACCTTTAGCTTTCAATAGTACTGTTTTTCAAAATGTGACTTCAAATGGCAATATGCAAAATATTACCTATAAAAAACAAGTTGCAAATAAAAAAGCAACGGTTGATTTTCAATTTACACCTCAAACAGATGATCCGTACTATATTACGCTAGGTCCAAGTATTAAAGAAAAGAATGCCACCATTTATTTAAATGGGAAAGTATTGAATCAGTATAAGACCTACCGTGATTCAATTGTAATCAACGTTGCAAGTCGACAAAAAGGTGAAACTATTACTATTTCCTTCGAACTCTTAGAAGATACATTATGGCTTGATAATTTTCATCTTTATCGTTTTAACGAAGCGGCTTTTCAATCTGTTATAACTAATTTAAAAGCGAATCAATTAACTATAGATAGTTACGGAGAAACCTACTTTAAAGGTCATGTAACAATCCAAAACGACAATCAAATTCTAATGACGACGATCCCTGATAGTCCTGGATGGACCGTTAAAATTGATGGTAAACCAGTGAAATCAAAAAAAGTCTTAGATACATTAATGGCTGTGCCTATTTCTAAAGGCAAACACCAAGTTGAAATGCGTTACCGTACACCGTATTTTAAAGAAGCCGTAATTATTAGTTTGCTTAGTGGCGGGCTTCTGATTGCCTCGCACCTATTTTTTACCAAAGGGAAACATAGTCACAATCAAGTTCAATTAAAGGAGACAAAACCGAAATGAAGCCCATAAAAAAAGAGTTACCTAGAATTCCAAAGCAATTAATTCTAGCTGATTTTGATGAAATTGAAGACGAAGCTTTTTATGAAAACTGTTTATTTGAAAATTGTACTTTATCTAATCGCCAATTAGATAAGGTATGCTTTAAACATAGTCGCTTTATCAACGTGACATTTGAAAATATGACTTTCCATCAATTAGAATTATTGGATGTTGAGTTTCATAAATGCAATATCAGCAATACGGAAATGATTGGGGTTATTCTACATCGAAGCCTTTTAAAAGGCAGTAAATTTGTTGGATGTAACTTCTCAGAAGGGATGGTCCTGGATACTTCTTTTGAGGACTGTTTTGGAAACTACAGCTTTTTTAGTTATACCACATTTAAACGTGTTGTTTTTGAAGCAACTTCGTTAATTGAAAGTGATTTTTTTGAAGTCAAATGGCAAAAATTACAATTTGATCAATGTAATTTAGATGGTGCTAATTTTATGAACACTGATTTACGAGGGTTAGATTTTAGTACTTCAATTTTTGAAAAGATAGCTCTATCCTTTGATTTGCTGAAAGGTTGCACAATTAACCCTCAACAATCATTAGTTCTAGTTGCTGCTTTAGGTGTAAATATCTCCTGAAATTTTATTAAATAATTAAATAAAAATAAGTGTTAATGACTGAAAATCATTAACACTTATTTTTTTATCATGAAAATTCTAACTTTTTCACAAATCTAACTACACCTTATTTTTATCACTGGCTAGATTACCTCTATACAAAAAAACTTTCTTACCTAAAATAGGTAAGAAAGTTTCATTCAATCTATTTAGCAGCTGCATAGTGTTTAGCAACTTGTTCCCAGTTTACTAGGTTCCAAAATGCTTTAATATAAGCTGGACGTACATTTTTGTAATTTAGGTAATAAGCATGTTCCCATACATCTAAGCCTAAAATAGGTGTTTTACCTTCTGATAATGGTGTATCTTGGTTTGGAGTTGAAGTGATTGCTAATTTGCCACCATCTAAAACTAACCAAGCCCAACCTGAACCAAAACGAGTTGTTGCTGCTGCTGCAAAATCTTCTTGGAATTTTGCAAAGCTACCAAAAGTAGCGTCAATAGCGTCTTTAACCTCACCAGTTGGTTCTCCACCACCTGTTGGTGATAAGATTTCCCAGAAGAATGAATGGTTTGCGTGTCCTCCACCGTTATTACGTACAGCAGTACGAATATCTTCAGGAATTGCATCTAAGTTGCTAACTAAATCTTCAATTGTTTTTTCACCTAATTCAGGGTGTTTTTCAATTGCCGCATTTAAATTGGTTACGTAAGTTACATGATGTTTATCATGATGTAAATGCATAGTTTCTGCATCAATATTTGGTTCTAGTGCATCATAAGCATAAGGTAATTCTGGAACTGTATAAGTCATTTGTATCTTCCTCCAATAAAAGTTTTTTATGTAATCACTTACTTGGCGACTACCCTCTAAATGTATCACGTCTTAAGTGAAATTTCAAAGTTTCTGCTTCATTTCTTCTAAAAAAATGAATTTAGTTTTTGATCAGACTCCTTGCATTAACTTTCATACCAAATACTGTTGAGTTTCCTTCACCAAAAGTTTACAATAGTAAAGATGACTTCGTTTTTTAAACGCAATAACCACAAGTCAATTCGAAACTATGGGAGTGAGCATTATTCAATTAACTAAATTATTTATCGCTTCATTAAGCAAACCAGAACAGCTGACTGCAGCAGCTAATTTAAAAAAAGGAAAAGTCTTTCTTTACTTCCTTTTCATCGCATTTATTTCAGCGATTCCTGCATTTCTGCAAAGTTATCAACTTTTAACTGATTTTAATCGTGATGGTCAGACAATCATCTCGGAAATGCCTGAGTTTAGTATTAAAAATGGAGAATTTATCACTGACGAACCGATTGATTCTTTTTCAAAAAAAACTCATTCTATTAATTTCGTCTTTGATCCTGAAGGTACAAAGCCAGAATTAGAAGAAGATTTATCTGAAAACCTTGTTGGCATTGGCTTTTTAAAAGATGGACTACATTTTAATAATGCTAGCCAACCGATTAGCTTAACTTATCAGCAAATGGACGGTCTTTCCAAAGAATTTTTTGTTAATATTTTGGCATCTATGCAGCGCATGACCGGCTTTATCTTAGTTATTGCTTTTATCTTAATGCTCCTACTTTCCTTATTTTTAACCTTATTATTTAATTTCTTATATACCGTTTTTGCAAACTTAGTAACAGCTTTGACAAGACGTCGCTTACCTTTCAGTCATGTATTTAAAATGACACTTTTTGCCTCAACTCTACCAACTATTATTTTTACACTCTTTAATTTATTTGGCCTTAGAATTGCCTACCAAACTGAATTGAGTTTGATTGTAACTGTGTACCTTTATTATTTGGCCTTAAGAACTTTACCAAAACCTGAATAATCTAAAAGCAGTTCCTTTTACTATCTAAAGGGAGCTGTTTTTTTGTTGTCTTACCAAAATGCTAAAAAAAGCTCGTTGAGTCCATTCAGCTCCGATAAGAAAATAGGAAACATTGATGTGGTGCTTTTTACCAACTCAAATTTTTATCTTTTTATCGAGGAATTGGCTCATAAGAGCTCGCCTGCAAAAAAAAAGTAGTACCTAATTCTAGGCACTACTTTCTCAGCTATTTCTTTTTATTGGCTTTTTTAATGGCTCTTGCTTGACTACGACGTTCAACACGACGCTTTTGTTCGTTGTGTTCTTTAATCGTCCGGCTCATTTTCTTTTTGTAAGCTGGCTTAACTTTTTTCTTCGCTTTTTGAACCATTCCACGCATACTTGGATTCAATGTTTCTTTGGTTGTTTTGTCACGATGATTTCGACGATTACGATCAAACGTATCCACGATTTCATCATTTTTAATTGTTTTAGGAACAAATTCAATTCCTAATTTTTCAATATCATTGACCAACCCTTCATCACTTGGTGCATATAACGTGATTGCAGTACCTTTCATTCCATTTCTTCCAGTTCTCCCAACACGATGGATAAAGAAATCTAAATCACGTGGAATCTCTGCATTAATAACATGAGAAACACCTTCAATATCAATACCACGAGCAGCTAAATCAGTCGCTACAACAAATTGGTAATCTAAATTTTGAACTTGCTTCATGACACGTTTACGCTCACGAGGAGGAATATCACCATGGATTTTCGCAACTTTTAGACCGCGCGATTTCAAACCATCTGCTAACTCATCAACTTTTTGCTTTGTATTTGCAAAAACAATGGCTAGATATGGTGTACCTGTTGTTAATAGTTGATAAACAACATCTACTCGATCGCGTCCTTTAGTCGAAATCAACCAATTTTCAATAGTTGGTGAAATGACCGATTTAGGTTGGATATGCTCGTAGTGAGGATTTTCCATATATTTTTTTAAAAATGGTTTTAACTTTGTTGGAATTGTTGCTGAAAAAACTAACATTTGCAGATTATTAGGCAAACGGCTAGCAATTTGATCCACTTCAGTTAAAAAGCCCATGTCTAATGTCATATCTGCTTCATCGATAACTAAAACTGGAGAAGTATGAACGCGTAATGCATTCTCATTAATCATATCTAAAATACGACCTGGTGTCCCAATAACTACATGCGGTTGTGTTCCTGCTAATTTTGTTAGCTGACGTTTTTTATCCGTTCCTCCAACAAAACTTTGAACAATAATTTTATTTGGTGCATGTTTGACTAATTGTAACGCAGCTTGATAAATCTGCTCAGCCAATTCACGACTTGGAGTTGTAATCACCACTTGCACTTCTTCTTTTAAAGGATCAATATTATTAAATAACGGTAATAGGAAAGTATGTGTTTTCCCAGTTCCTGTTTGTGAATGGCCAATTACGCTTTCTGATTTCATAATTTCAGGAATAAGTTTTTCCTGAACTTCAGTAGGTTTAGTGAAGCCAATTTCTTGAATTGCGTCTATTAAAAAGGGTTGTAAGCCAAATTTTTCAAATGTATGTTCCATATTTTCGCCTCGTTTCTCTTCTTGCTCATTTCAATCCTTAGTATTATAACATAAAAACGACTACAATAGTGCCTTATCTAGCAATCCTCACTAAATTTTTTTCTAACCTTAAAAATAATGATTCTTCTCAATTTTAAGTGGCGCATATTTATGATTTTATTTTTTAAATTTAAAAAAATTCATTTGCTTACGGCGTAAATTAATGTGTTTTCAATGATAAAATGCATTGTTTTTTCTAATCTAAATTTTATTTATTGCGTCAACGGCAATAAAACAGTACAATATATAAGATAACCCTATTTAATTAGCGGTGAATTTAGATTTTGAAGGTGAGGAAACTTAGATGATTGAAGAAAAAATTGCATTGTTCACCATTTTTGGAGGAACCGGAGACTTAGCTCGTAGAAAACTATATCCGTCCCTTTATCGTTTATATAAAAAAGGCTTTTTAAATAAAAAGTTTGCCGTTATTGGAACAGCTAGAAGAGAATGGTCCGATGAGTATTACCGTGAAATTGTACTGGATACGATAGCAGAAATAACTGAATCAAAAGAGGATGCAATTGAGTTTGCTAGTCATTTTTACTACCAAGCCCATAATGTAACCGACACTGAACACTATGCTTCTTTAAAAACTTTGTCTCAAAAACTAAATGAAAAGTATAAATTAGAAGAGAATCATATTTATTACTTAGCGATGTCTCCCCAATTTTTTGGTACCATCACAGAACATTTAAAAGACCAAGGATTAATTAATGACACAGGCTTCAATCGTTTAATTATTGAAAAACCTTTTGGACATGACTATGAGAGTGCATCTATATTAAATAACCAAATCCGTTCTTCATTCAAAGAAGAACAAATTTACCGTATTGATCACTATCTAGGTAAGGAAATGATTCAAAATATTTCTGCAGTTCGTTTTGCTAATGCTATTTTTGAATCAATGTGGAATAATCGTTACATTGATAACATTCAAATTACATTAAGTGAATCATTGGGCGTTGAAGAACGTGGTGGCTACTATGACACAAGTGGTGCCCTACGTGATATGGTTCAAAATCATATTCTGCAAGTTGTTTCGTTGCTAGCAATGGAGCCACCTACTGAATTAAAAGATGAAGCAATTCGCGATGAAAAAATTAAAGCTCTTCGTTCGCTTCGTATTTTCAGTCCAGAAGAAGTCCGAAATTATTTTGTTCGTGGCCAATACGGACCTAGCACTGTGAACGGAGAAAATTCTTTAGGTTACCGTGAAGAAGAAAATGTTGCGGATGATTCTACAACTGAAACATTTGTGGCTGGAAAAGTCTTAATTGATAATTTCAGATGGGCTGGAGTTCCTTTCTACATTCGTACGGGTAAAAAGTTAAGAGAAAAAGGCACTCAAATAAATATTCAATTCAAAAACATGCCTTTAAATTTATTTAATGACGATCATAGCGTGCCATTAGAACCAAATGTTTTAACTATTTATATTCAACCAACTGAAGGCTTCTCACTTCAATTAAATTCTAAAAAAATTGGCCAAGGTTTAGAAACAGAACTATTAAATCTAAAACATAAAAATTCAGCTGAGACTTCTGCTAATAGTCCAGAAGCTTATGAAAAATTAATTTTAGATTGTTTAAATGGTGACGCAACAAACTTTACGCATTGGGATGAAGTTGCCAGTTCATGGCGCTTTGTAGATGTAATTCGTGAAGCCTGGGATCAAGAAACACCAGAGTTCCCTAATTATCCAAGTGGATCAATGGGACCTGTTTGTAGCGATCAGCTATTAGCTTCTGATGGTTTCAAATGGTTTTGGAACCCACAAAAATAATCATAAAAGCCGGAAATTAAGATGCTTGTCATCTTAATTTCCGGCTTTTTAGCTAACTAATTTCTAGGTGTACCAAATAACTGGGTCCCATATAGGATTCCATCTTGCTTATAAATTCCAGTCCCTACCTCATTAAAGTTAGGACTAATCATATTTTTATAGTGCCCTGGACTTTCTTTCCAAAGTTTAAAAAAGTAGGCGCCCATTTCCTTCGGTGAACCTTGGTAAGTTGCCATCACAATATTTTCACCTACAGCTTGATAAATGTATTCATATTCAGGCTCCTTAAATATGGAAAAACTAGAAATACCTTGACGTTCATGAGAAAAATCTGTCACAATCTCTTCCGAACGTTTACGACTAGCTTTTACTAACTGTGGATTAATAGCCAAAGAAGGCACTCCTTGCGCTTCTCTTTCCTCGTTCACTAGGCGGTGAATCTCAGCCTCTATAATTTCCAACTCAGATTCTGACTGGTCTGGAGGTGTACTTTTCTCTTCTTCATTTATCTCTTCATTCGTTTTTAAGGATTTGGTATCTTCTGTTGTTTTATTTGAGACTGGTTGTGTCGTTTTACTGCTCTCTGAGCCAATCTGGCTTTGACTTCCATAATAATAGCCAATGCCTAGTGAAACCATTGTAATCACCAAAAACAACATGATTTTCCTTAAAATACGCATTGACTGACCGCTCCCTTTTACCTTATTTTATTTAGTTTAGCATTTTATGACCTTAAACTAAATAAAAGAGCTATAATTTGATAAAAACTTAAAGAAAATAATCATTCTAGCATTTTTATTTCAGAATCAAAATATTGCTCCAAAAACTCAACACTTTTTTTAATTTCTTTATGCGAAAGTTTCTCTCCTATTTTTGTAGCCACCCATTTATCCTCAATATCATCTTTTCTATAAATAACAGCGACTACTTCACCTTCAAAAACTACTAGTTCCTCATTAATTTCTTTAGAAATTATATAAACGTCCTGTTCTTCGCCATCTCCCGCAATGACACCTTCAACAAATCCGTAATTAACTGGGTAGACCGTCCCAAATTTATCTTTGTATCCTATTGGGCGATCAATCTTTACGTTTACAGTAAATTTTTTCATTTAGCTTCCTACTCCTTTTATACGATTTTAAATACGAAGTTTTAATCACTTCAGAAAAATAGGAAATCCCAAGAAAGCTATCGGTTTACTTTTTAGGAATTTCTCTTTTTTTCAAATAGTTTCCGAGTGAAACTAATGGTTTTACTACTCACTTGTTTATAACTACATATGAATACAATAGTGTAACAAAATAAAAATAACCTCGAAGGATATAACACCTTCGAGGAACTTATCTTTTTTAAGTTTGTAACATGTTTTAGACATTCCAATTTTTAGCGGCTTCATCAAATTCGCTCATAATTTCAGCGACTTCGGCTAAATCTTTTGCATTTGCTCCACTTGCCAACGGATGTCCACCACCATGATGACGTTTAGCAATTTCATTAATCACTGGCCCTTTTGAGCGTAAACGACAACGGAAATAGCCTTCTGGTTGTTCAACAAAAATCCCCCATAATAAAACTCCTTCAATACTACCAGGCAGAGAAACGACTGCTGCAGTTTCAGAGTCAGCTACTCCAAATTCAGCTAAGCATTCTTTTGTTAAAATAACACGACCGACACCTAGCTCATTTACTTCTATGTTTTGTAAAACATAACCGGATAGTAGCGCAACTGATGGGCTCATCACATTTAATTCATTATTTAAATCTGTTGCTGAAAAATTATAGGTCATCAACTCAGCTGCAACTTGCAGCGTATGTGAAGTTGTCGCAGGATAAAGAAAACGCCCTGTGTCTCCAACAATCCCCGCATATAACAATCGAGCACCTTCATCTGTTAGCTTTAATTCAGCTTTATGGTAATCATAAAAATCAACAATAATTTCACTACAACTACTCGCTTTGGTATTCACAAAAACAATATCTCCATAGGGTTCATCATTAGGATGATGATCAATTTTAATTAATTTTTCCCCTAATGTATAGTCATCGCCACTAATTCTTGGACTATTTGCCGTGTCGGTTACAATTACCAAAGAATTTTTATAATCTTCTGCAGTCACTGGATCCATTTCTGATAAAAATTGTAATCCTTCAACTGGGCCTCCTGCTTTTAAAATCTGTTTATCAGGAAAGCTTGCTTTTAAGATTTCAACTAAGCCACCTTGAGAGCCTAAAGCATCTGGATCAGGTCTTTTATGACGGTGTACAATAATTGTTTTATAGTGTTTAATTTCATTTAAAATTTGATCAAATACTTCTTGCGACATCGTTCGTTCCTCTTTTCATAAATTGATAACTAGGTGCGTTCCATTAATTGGCAAATAACAATCGCTTTGGCAACTAAGGTATTTTCAATAAAAACTTCTATATCTAACTTTGAAGAACGACGCCCTATTTCTAACACACGAGGTTTTATTTCTAATTCACTCTCTAATTGGATCATTTTAAAATAGTGCAAATTCATTTGTTCAATAACAGCATTGCGCTTTTGATAAGCAAGCAAGGTTCTTTGAGAAGCATTAGCTACCAACTCACTTAAAACACCAAAAGAAATAGTTCCAACGCTATTCGTCATTTGCGGACTAACGCTAAACTTAAAGGAAGGAATGGCTGCATCCCATTGAGTTGGGTCGTCACTAGTTAATTCTAGCTGTTCAGCAATCTGATCAGCAATTGTGTCCCCCACCTGTGGTTGTCTTTGAGCTAATTGCATGGCCTTCATAATATCTTGTCGTGAAACAATCCCCATCAAAGTTAAATCATCTTTTACTACAGGCATCACTTCCAACCCGTCCCAAATCATCAAATGTCCAACACTCGCTACACTCATATGTGTTTTCACACAAGATGGATCTTTTGTCATCACACGGTCAATACCCAAATTATCTGGTTTTCCAACAACATCTTTCGCTGTAACAATTCCAATTAAGCGCATTTTTTTATTTACAATTGGGAAACGTGAATGCCGACTTTTATCATTTAGTTTGCGATAATCCGCAACTGTTGCATCACTATTTAAGTACATCGTTTTCTCTAAATTTGTATAAATATCTCCAACTAACATAATATCTTTTTTTATTAGTTGATCTGTCATAGCTCGATTGATCATTGTTGCAACTGTAAATGAATCATAAGTTGTACGAATAACTGGCAATTCAAATTGGTTGGCCAACTCAACAATCTCATCACAGGTATCAAATCCACCAGTAATTAAGACAGCTGCACCATTTTTTAAGGCTAGACGTTGAGCTCCTACTCGATTCCCAACAATCATTAGCGAACCAGGAGTAATGTAGCGTAGCATAGCTTCTTCCGTCATGGCTCCTATGATAAATTTATTTAAGCTTTTATCTAATCCAGCAATCCCACCTAAAATATCACCCTCAATGATTTTAACAACTTCACCAAAAGTTAATTTTTCAAAATGCTCTTTCATTTTCCGTTCAATTCGAATCGTTCCAACTCGTTGGATTGTAGAGACTAAACCAACGTTTTCAGCTTCTTTTATGGCACGATATGCCGTTCCTTCACTTACTTGTAAATTTTTTGCAATTAGTCGAACTGAAATTCGTTCTCCAACTGGAAGTGTTTCAATGTAGGCTAATATTTGATCATGTTTCGTAGGCATTTGCTGTCCTCCGGTTTCTTTTCTTATAGAGTTAATTGTGCCCCAACTTCCAAAATGATTCCTTGATCTTTAGCTAATAATTTAGTAAATTCCTCAGGGTCTTGATGAATAAGTGGGAACGTATTGTAATGAATGGGTACTACTTTTTTGGCAGCTAGTAATTCGGCAGCTAATGCTGCATCTTCTGGACCCATCGTATAATTATCACCAATTGGTAAAAAAGCGATATCAATTGGCTTAAATGCACCGATAAGCTGCATATCACTAAACAAAGCTGTATCACCAGCATGATAAAATGTTTTATTTTCTATTGATAAAATGATTCCAGCTGCTAATCCTAAAGTTAACTGGAGTCCATCAATTTCATAAGTTGAGCCATGAATCGCAGGGGTCATTTTAATCAAACCAAAATCAAATTGGTGTTTTCCACCCATTTGCATTCCGTGAGTTCGATAGCCTTTGTTAGAAAAGTAGTTGGCTATTTCTACATTTGCAATAATTAATGCATTCGTACGTTTCGCAATGGCTTCTGTATCCCCGATATGATCATTATGAGCATGGGTTATAATAATGACGTCTGCCTCAACTGTTTCAGCATTTAAATCACTGGTTGGGTTTCCTGTAATATAAGGATCAAATAAAATTGTTTGATCTGTATTGGTTATAATTCTTATACAAGACTGTCCATGCCATGATATCTTCATTTTTAAGCCCTCCTGTATGTTATAATACAATGTTAAAACTGTATTAGTATTAATTAATTATAGCGTTGTTTTTCTTGAATTACAAGTCGCTATATACGATTCATACAGAATAAAAAAATAACTAAGAGATTGATAAAGGAATTTAAACTTTATCAATCTCTTAGTTATTTATAAAACAAGAAGATAACCTAAAAAAATAAACTAATAAAACTTATTCTTATCCCACAAAGGTAAAATAATATTTTCAAAAGTAATTGGATCTAAACCAGTTATGGTAATACCCACTAAACGAATTCCTTTGTCTAGCGATCCAACTTCTTCCCACAAATTTCTAGCGTGAAAAAAAATTTCCTCACTACCCTTGACATAAGCAGGCAAACTAATCCTTTTCGTCATTGTTTCGTAGTCCGTATTTCGTAACTTCAAAACGACAATCTTCCCATGTTTTTGGTTACGTGTTAATGAACTATGAACTTTTCCAGCTAAAAAACGAAGTTCTGATAATACCTCTTCTTCCGTCGTTAAGGGGGTTCCATAAGTATGTTCACGTCCCACAGACTTCCGCTCCCTTGAAGGTTGAACTGCTGAGTTATCAATCCCTCGTACCTTACGATATAAAGAATAGCCCATTTTACCAAAAAGATGAATGAGTTCTAATTCACTAAGCTTATATAAATCAGCACCATTAAAAATATTTCGTTCATACATTTTTTCAGCAGTTTTTTTCCCAACTCCATAAAACTTCCCAATCTCTAAAGCTTTTAAAAAGTCTAAAGCCTTCTCTGGTGGAATAACAGTGATTCCAGCTGGTTTTTTGTAATCAGAAGCTAGTTTTGCAATAAATTTATTATATGAAACACCTGCTGAACAAGTTAAATGCAGTGTTTCCCATATTTCTTTTTGAATTAAATAGGCGATTTGAGTCGCACTTTTCAGATTTTTTTTATTCTCTGTTACATCTAAATAAGCTTCATCTAAAGAAAGCGGCTCAATTAAGTCTGTATAATGTTTAAAAATTTCACGAATTTCAGCTGATATTTCTGAATAAAGCTCATGTCTACCAGGAACAAAAATAGCATGTGGACAAAGTTCATAAGCTTTTTGTGCACTCATGGCCGAATGAATCCCAAATTTCCGTGCTTCATAATTAGCCGTTGTCACTACACCTCGTCCCCCGTTGTCTTTTGGATGTCTTGCGATAACCAGAGGCTTACCTTTTAAATCAGGATTTTCTCGTTCCTCTACAGAGGCATAGAAAGCATCCATATCCACATGAATAATTTTTCGCGAAGTATCTCTTACAGGTTCCGCAAATTGAATTACACCATCCATCCTTTCTACACCTCCTAAATAAAAAGCTCGTTAAGTCTGTTAACTCCGACAAGAAAATAGGAAAAATTGATGTGGCGCTCTTTGCCACCTCGAATTTTTATCTTTTTCTCAAGGAGTTGACTCATAAGAGCTGGCCTAATAAAAAGCTCGTTGAGTCGGTTAACTTCGGCAAGAAAATAGGAAATGTAAAGAATGACGATTTTTGTCATTTTTACCAGGTATTTTTTTCCGAAGAGTTGACCTACTTTTAGTAGTAGTATAACACGAACAAGAGTTCTTTTGAAGCGTTATACTACTGAATACTGTAAAATTATTGGATTTTCGGTATTTTGAACATAACAAAAAAGAGTTACAAATATCCTGGAGATACTCACAACTCTTTTTGCACTATAGAAAAGGGCAATCACTTTCTATTTAGTTTTCATTTTATAAAATTTGTATAAACATATTACATGCTGCTTTATAACTAATTTGAATTTTTTCATCATCTTTTATTAAGGTAATAGGTCCTTCATACGCACCAACTTCATATACGCTACATCTGTCTCCAATTTTCAAACCCGCAGCAACTAAATAATCTAATAACTCACGGTCATCTAGAACACGTTTTAATTCAATCATTTCGTTCACTTTGGCTTCAATCAACGTTGGCAATGTTTGCTCTACAATCGTGCCATCCTTATCAGGAATCACACCACCATGAGGACAAATGTCAGGAAATTCTAAATAATTTTCCAAGCGGTCTGCCAATGTTCCGGAAGTAACATGTTCTAAAACTTCGGCTTCATCATGAACTTGATTCCATGAGTACCCTAAATGCTCTACTAAAAAGACTTCCCATAAACGATGCTTTCTAATTAATATTCCTGCTTTTAAAAGTCCAGCATCCGTTAACTGAACACCTTGATAAGGAGTATGTTCTACATAGCCATCCTTTAATAATTTTGACATCATTTCACTAACCGAAGCAGCCGAGACGTTTAACCCAGTCACAATTTGTTTATTATTAATTTTTGCATGGGCTCCACCAAGTTCAAAAATTATTTTTAGGTAGTCTTCTTTATTGGGCGTCATTATGCCTCACCTTTCTTTTGCCTAGATAGCCATACTTATAGAGCTATTTCTTATAAATTTATTCGGCTCAACACACTTTTTATTAGGCCAATTGTTTTGAGCCAACTCTTCGAAAAAAAGATAAATGGTAAAAATGACAAAAAACCGTCATTCCTCCCATTTTCCTATTCTTTAGCCGACCCTGAGTAGTACTCAGCAAGCTTTTAATAAAGCTCCCCGACTCGACAAACTTTTTATTAGGCCAGTTCTTTTGAACCAACTCTTCGGAAAAAAGATGAAATTTCGAGGTGACAAAAAACGTCACATCAAATTTCCCTATTTTTCTGCCAGAGTTAAACGGTTCAACAAACTTTTTTTATTATAATTACCTTTTTATTTTTTGCTCCCTATAATCATAACGAAATTCAAAGCTGTTTTCAAGTTTTTCTTATTGGATTCATTGATTCTTTATTTTTCTAGCTAAGTAAAATGAAAAACCTATCAGCGTCTTGATGACATCTGATAGGTTTAACAGGCTAATTCAATTTATTTTACCAAATGATTAGCGCTTATTCACCAATATATGAATCAATAATGATTTGGCGCAATTCACTGATTAATGGTTCTTTAGGATTTGCAGTTGTACATTGATCCATAAAGGCTAATTCAGCCATGTTATCAACAGTTGTATCTAGTGTTTCTTGCGTCACACCTTGACCTTTCAAGCTCATATCAATATTCAATGATTTACCTAATTTGATAATTTCTTGAACTAGAGATTCAACTAATTCAGCTGTTGTATTTCCTTTGAATCCCATGAAGCGAGCGATATCAGCATAGTCTTCATCCGCACGGAAGAATTCATATTTAGGGAACAATGCATGTTTAGAAGGATCTTTTGCATTGTAACGAATAACATGTGGCAATAGAATTGCGTTTGTACGACCATGAGGAATATTGTATTCTCCACCAATTTTATGAGCGATTGAATGGTTAATTCCTAGGAATGCGTTAGCAAAAGCCATACCAGCCATTGTTGAAGCATTATGCATTTTTTCTCTTGCTTCTTCATTTGCTAATTCATATGAGTTTTTCAAGTTTTCAAATACTAATTTAATCGCTTGTAAACTTAAACCACGAGTATAATCACTTGCCATCACTGAAACATAAGATTCAATCGCATGTGTCAGTACATCCATTCCTGTATCAGCAGTAACAGATTTTGGCACACTCATAACAAATTGAGGATCAATAATCGCTACATCTGGTGTTAATGCGTAATCTGCTAAAGGATATTTAACATGTGTTTCACTATCAGTAATAACAGCAAATGGAGTTACTTCAGATCCTGTTCCTGATGTTGTTGGGATACAAACAAATTGTGTTTTTGTTAAAGCAGGGATTTTATACGTACGTTTACGAATATCTAAGAATTTTTGTTTTGCTCCAAAGAATTCTGTCTCTGGTTTTTCAAAGAATAACCACATTCCTTTAGCAGCATCCATTGCTGAACCACCACCAAGAGCCACAATTGTATCTGGATTGAAAGCTAACATAGCTTCTGTACCTTTTTCAACTGTATTTGTAGATGGGTTTGGTTCTACTTGTGAAAAGACTTCGATTTGAACCGCATTATTACGTTTATTTAGCTCTTTAATAACTAAATCTGCATAACCAAATTGAACCATTCCAGGATCACAAACTAAGAATACACGTTCAACATTTTCCATTTTTTGCAAGTATTGTAAAGAATTTTTTTCAAAGTAAATTTTTGAAGGTAATCTGAACCATTGCATATTATTTCTCCGTTTCGCGATTGTTTTGACATTCATCAAGTTAATTGTTGATACGTTTTTAGAAACTGAGTTCTTTCCGTATGAACCACAACCTAATGTTAATGAAGGAATCATATTATTATATAAATCACCGATACCACCTTGTGCTGTTGGTGAATTTACTAAAATACGACAAGCTTTCATTTGAATTCCAAATTCGCGTGCTAAATTATCGTTTAATGTATGAATCGCTGCTGAGTGACCTAATCCGCCTAATTCAAGCATTGTATCACATAGCTCAAAAGCATGTTCAGTTGAAGTAGCTTTAATCATTGCTAATACTGGAGATAATTTTTCACGTGACAATGGATATTTTTCACCAGCCCCAGCGATTTCAGCGATTAATATTTTTGTTCTTTCAGGAACATCAATTCCTGCTAATTTAGCAATTTCGTATGCTGATTTACCAACAATTGCTGGATTAACGGCATATTTACCTTCATTCATAACCACTGCTTCTAATTGAGCAATTTCTTTTTGTTTTACAACATAAACTTGATGTTTCACAAATTCTGCTTTAACTTCATCATAAATTTCTTCATCTACAATCACTGCTTGTTCTGATGCACAAATCATACCATTATCAAATGATTTAGAAGCGATGACATCATTAACTGCACGTTTAATTTTTGCTGTTTTTTCAATATAACTTGGTACATTACCAGGACCAACTCCAAGAGCGGGTTTTCCAGTTGAATACGCTGATTTAACCATTGCTGAACCACCAGTTGCTAAAACAATCGCAATATCAGGGTGATTCATTAGTGAATTTGTTGCTTCAATTGAAGGTTTTTCAACCCATTGGATACAGCCTTCAGGAGCACCTGCTTTGATTGCTGCATCATACAAAACTTTAGCAGATGCTGCAGAACAATTTTGAGCTGATGGATGGAAAGCGAAAATAATTGGATTACGTGTTTTAAGTGAAATAATTGCTTTAAACATCGTTGTTGAAGTTGGGTTTGTTACAGGTGTAACACCACAAACAACACCAACTGGAGTTGCAACTTCTGTAATTTGTGTTTGTTGATCATCACTAATTACGCCAGCTGTTTTGTTATGTTTAATTGAATTCCAGATTGATTCTGTTGCAAACATATTTTTAATACACTTATCTTCGTAAATCCCACGGCCAGTTTCTTCAACAGCCATTTTTGCAAGTGGCATATGTTGGTCTAATCCTGCCATCGCCATTTGGTGAACAATGTAGTCAATCTTTTCTTGATCAAATGTTTCTAATACTTTTAATGCTGCTTGTCCTTTTGCTGCTAACGTATCAATCATTTGTTGAACATCATTTTCTTCTACCACTGCTACTTTTTTTTCTGTTTTAGTCTTAGCCATGTTTTGCTTCCTCCTATATTTGGAAAACTTATTTTGTTTGTTAATTACTTCACAAGAACATCATAACCTGTTTTCCAAGTTTTGTAAATAGTTTTTTGTGATTTTTTTCACTAATATTGAATGTAAACGTTTAAATTATAAAAAAATAGTTATTTTTAACCTTTTATTAAAAAATAAACTTGAACTTAATTCACAATCAGACCAAAAAAAGCTAAATTCTTTACTATACAAAAGAATTTAGCTTCCCTTTTATTTTTATTTATAATAAACCCTCTAAGTCCATTTCACTAAGGGACTCAACTTGATAGACTTGCGCTTCTAATGATGCAAAATCAAGATAATCATTCACAGTGATTCGAACAATTTGTTTAATTTGTTGATAATAGTGTTCTGGAGTTGTTCGTTTCCAACTAAAACTAACTAAAAAGCGCCATAAATCATCTTCAGTAATGGTTGGATAGCCTTCTTTAGTAAATTCCTTAACCTTTAAAGTTAGCCATGGTTCGATCCGTTCATAAGATAAAATTTGCCTACTCTCCAAACTAACTCCTCCTTTCCGACTACATTTCTGATTATTCTATTTGATCATTGGAGTGATTAGTTAGGCTCTTTTTTTTACCAACAACTATAACAAGTTGAAGCATCGTAAATAAAATTGAACTTTTCTTACGGAATGCGACATATTTAGGAATCCAATTTGTGACATACTTTTCTTTGTATTTACGCAATCCTTGGAAACCATAAAATTTCGTTCCGTATCGATAAATCACGCCAGCAATCCGTTCACTTAAAAAACTATACCTAGTGACGCCAACTTTTGATAGTGGTGCCATCCCCATATTAAAACTTTCATAACCTAATTCTCGATTCGACTCAAAAAGTTGAACAAATAAATAATCCATTACCCCTGGTGGAGCATCAACCAAATGATGACGCATTAAATCAATTGAAATTAATTTATCTGTTCCTGACGGCATCATACTTGCAAAAGCGACTATATTTCCAGCCTCGTTTGTCACAACTGCAACCGCTGCTTGATTAAGATAATACTCATCAAAAAAGCCTAATGAAAAACCTTTTTCTTGCCTATGATTCAACCAATTATCTGAGACAGCTTTTAATTCAGTAAACGTATCCTGCGTAAAAGGGGGCTCTAAAATAGAAAAATGAAAGTTTTCCCGCTCTAATTTATTCATTAAAGCTCTTTCTGCGCGCCTTTTTTTACCCGATATAGTAAAGTCTGGTAAATTTACATGGCCTTCTTCTCCAACTTTCATAAAATCGTAACCTAATTCGTGCAAAATTGTGACTAGTGATCCACTGACTTCATAGAAAACTAAAGAAAAACCAAATCGATTAGCTTCATCCATAAAATGAACAATTGCTTTTTCTAAAAAGGCTTGATTTCCAATCGGTTCACCCATAATAATTAATTTATCTGCTTCTTCTCGGTATTGAAAAACAATTTGATCCTCGTTCTCTTCTTGATAAAAATAGTATCTCTTATCACGTAAAAATACTAAATGGCTAACTTCATTTCCTCCAAATTGACTCAGCAAACGCATTAATCGAGTTTCATCAAATGAAGTCCCAATTTTCTCTTTTGAACGTCTTAAATAAGCAAGAATCAACATAAAACTCGCTATTCCAGCAATCACTCCAATAAAACCTGCTATCCAAACAGTATGTGATGGGAATAAAAAGTAATGAGGCACTGGTTTCCGATGATGAAAACGTGGTGAATTTAAATAGCCTATAATAATATATAATACTAATGTACCAAAAATAACAACACCATCAAGTAATATTTTTCCCCATGAATAGGTTAATTTAACCCGTTTAAATTCATGTCGAGAAACGTAAACCGCTACTAAGACAATACCTAAAAAAATAGTCAATCCCCATGAGAAATCTTTCTGCAAGGTATTGATAATTCCAAAACCTAAGATAATAATAGTCGGTAAATAAGCTTTTTTAACTTTACTTTCGATACCTCTTGCTAAACCTAATAATAAAAAGCCAAAGATAACATTACTTAGCTGTGTAAGAAAGAAAAAGGTAAAAGGATAAAGTCTGACAAATATCGGATTGTCAAAAGCTAAGTTAGGAACGGTTGAAATAATAATCATCATAAATCCTGAAAAATAAACAAAACTAACTAAGAAAACATGCGCTAATTTTTGTAGTAAGATCTTAGGTAACCCATCTAAGTATTGATTGATTCTACTTCCGCCATCATGTACAAAAAATAATATCCCAATAAAGAATGGAATAATATAGTAAAAGATCCGGTAAAATAATAACCAAATAACAGCTAGCTCTTTAGAAACACCAATTTGACCCAAGCCATAAATCATGAAAATATCAAATGTTCCCACACCACCTGGAACCATAGAAACAATCCCAACGATTGAAGCAATCACGAAAATAGGGAAAACTTCAGTTAAATGGACCGGTTCTTTCAATAAGTAGCCAATTAAAATGAAAAAGCCCATTGCTGCTCCCCATTCTAATAATGAAGCAAAAACTAGTCGTAATTCACGGCTTAGTGGTAAATCTTCGAATAGCGTTTTGCTTTTTATTTTGGTAAAAATAAAAACTAACGGAAAATATAGGGAACCTCCTAATAACCAAGGCCAGTAACGCCTAAACACAATTCCGTAGTCGCCAAAAGTGAAACTACCTAAAGCCATCATGGAATAGATTGATAAACCAGATAATAAAAAAATAGCAATTTTAGAAACAGCTAAGACAATTTCTTTATGATTGGCACTTTTTCCATAGAATGTTGCTCGTAATGAAGCTCCTAAGAAACCTCCAAACCCACCAATATTTGTAAATGTATTTGTAATCCAACCTGATTTAAAAATATGTTCTTTTGTAAACTCACCTGGTAGAAGTTTTACAATTGTAAAATCATATATCAGCATAGGTAAAATAGCAATTAAACCACCAACTAGCATAATTATAATTGCTAGTGGACTTTGTGAAAACAAATTATTTTTTAAATCTTGGTAATTTATATCCGAAGCAATTTTCAAAACCTGTGATAAAACAAATAATAAAATAAAGCCAATAAAAAAAAGTTTAATCCATGTTAAATGTTTTTGAAACCAAGCAACTACATTCTTAAATTTTTTATCCATTCTCTACCACCTCAAACCATTTATCTCATTATTATATACTAACTCTATCATAGCTAATTTAACAAAATATATAAAGCAATAGCTATCATTTTTAATAAAAATCACAATAAAAAGACTTTATCTATATAAATCAAAAAACTTGAAGAGAACCGTGATGATTCTCCTCAAGTTTTGTTATTTATTTTGTTTCATCAATTGTTTCTGTTTTTTCTTCAACTATTACTTCTTCTACTGAATCAGCAGGAGCCTCAATAACTGTTTCTTCTGTAACAATTGTTTCAGCTACCATCGGTGCAGAATTTGTCACACGCGCAATTGCTGCTCTTTCAAAAGTTAGATAAATACCATCACAATCAAGTACAACAGTTTTATCAGATTCATTGATTTCATCAATTTCACCGTGTAAACCACCGATTGTTACAATGCTATCCCCTTTTTTTAGTGCATTCATCATTTTTTTCTTTTCATCAGCTGCTTTTTTTTGAGGTTTCATCATTAGAAAATAAAAAACTCCAACTACAGCGACCATTGGCAATAAGCCAATTAAGTTACCCATATCATTCACTCCGTTTCTTTACTTTAGCAAATTGTTTCACTACTTACTGTAACAAATTTTTGCGCTTTCAGCTAGTTATTTCGGCGGATTTTCATTTATTTCTTAAAAGTTTTTTGCATTTGGTTTATTAAAACCATATTCTTCAAAGAAAGCTTCTCTAAATTCTAATAAATTATCGTCCATGATAGCCTGACGAACATTTTTCATCAAGTTTTGTAAGAAATACAAATTATGGTAACTTGTTAATCTTAAACCAAACGTTTCATCTGCTTTAATTAAATGACGAATATAAGCTCGTGTGTAATTTTTACATGTATGACAATCACATTTTTCATCCAACGGACGGAAATCACGTTCATATTGGGCATTTTTCACAACTAAACGACCAGCACTAGTCATACACGTACCATTTCTAGCAATTCGAGTTGGCAAAACACAATCAAACATGTCGACTCCACGAATAACTCCATCAATTAAAGAATCTGCTGAACCAACTCCCATTAGGTAACGAGGTTTGTGTTCAGGAATTAAAGGCGTCGTATATTCAAGCACCTCATTCATTAAATGTTTGGGCTCTCCGACAGATAAACCACCAATTGAGTAGCCTGGAAAATCCATTGAAACTAAGTCTCTAGCACTTTGTTCTCTAAGCTCGCGGTAACCAGCACCTTGGATAATACCAAATAAGCCTTGATAATCTGGATTTGCATGGGCTTTTAAGCCGCGCTCTGCCCAACGAGATGTCCGCTCGACTGATTTCTTTACATAATCAAAACTTTCATCAAATGGTGGGCATTCATCAAAACTCATCATAATATCTGGACCTAATTTATTTTGAATATTGATTGCTTTTTCAGGAGATAAAAACATTTTAGAACCGTTTAAATGATTTCTAAAATGAACACCTTCTTCTTCAATCCGACGCATATCACTTAGTGAGAATACTTGGAATCCACCAGAATCCGTTAGAATACCTTTATCCCAATTCATAAATTTATGCAGTCCGCCGGCTTCTTCAACAATATCTTCTCCTGGACGCAACCATAAATGGTACGTATTACTTAAAATAATACCTGCTCCCATTGCATCTAATTCTTCTGGAGCAATACTTTTGACAGTTGCCAAAGTTCCAACTGGCATAAACATAGGTGTTTGAAAAGTTCCGTGCGGGGTAATAATTTCACCTAAACGAGCACCTGTATGCTTTTCTTTTTTTATTAAACGATATTTTACTGCTGGCTCTGTCATGATTTCTTCTCCTACTCTAACTTTTTTGTCTTTTATACTTGTTCCTCATCAAAAGGACGCAAGGTCATATCAATAATATTTTCCAATGTAATGGCTGATTTTTTTTGTTCACCGTTCTGCTGAATTTTTTGTAATAATAAAGCAACAATCGCATTATTATAAATAAAACTAATCGTTTCATAGTCTTTTTGACAAAAATGATCCGCATCGGGAAATTCTTGTAGCTTCTCTGATAAAGCCGCATTAATATATTCTTGTTTGTAATTAAAAATCGTTTTTGCTTTCTCATTTCCAACTTCTTTAATCGAACCAATCACTACATATCGATGTTTTTCATACGTATCTTGAATAAAATGTCCAGTTCGCTTTAATAGGTCTCGTGAATTCTCAAATTCTTGTTGAAAGAAAGAATCAACTTCTTCTTTAATTTGATTCGCATGTTGTTTGAAGGCTACATTCATTAAAGCTTCTTTTGATTTGAAATTTTTAAAAATAGTTGTTTCATTTACTTCAGCTTCTTGAGCAATTAATTTTGTTGTTGTACTTTTATATCCAACTTGAGAAATTAGGTGCAAAGCGGCATCAATAATGCGTTGCTGCGTTCCCGTCATTTTTTTCTCATCTATCGGACTCACACCTTCCATTGTATAATTAGAAAATAGCTGTGAACTAACTAGCTTTCTCTGTTAAATTTCTTGCTCAACTTAATCAAATCGAGCTACTTTTCATACAAGCATTTACTTGCCATTAGAATAGTATAGCACAGCCAAATACCAAGAGCAATCAGACTTTTGTCCCTCTTAATGACCTTTTCATTTTGAAACAAACTAGCTTTACTTTAAGTAGGAAATTTAAAACAAAAAAGTTGAAACCTTTTAACTTGCAAACGCTTTCCTCTTATGCTATATTATAACTATAAAGAGAGATGATTATACGAATAAACAGAAGGATTTCTCATTTGTTTAGATTTTGATTGATGGAACAAGTTAAACTTAGTATCGTGTTTTAAGATTTTCTGATTCAACTGTCAACTCATTCAATGAAGTACAGTTAACAAGTGTTTTGTAAATGTGAAAGATAGTCACGAAGAAGTAAAAAAGAACCGAATTTGTTTTTTAAAGAAATTCAAGACTTGCGTAGGCAACAAAGATTCACTTTATTGTTTATTCGTATCCTCTCTGAATCATATAAAATAGCGGTTGGCGATGAAAAGCCAACTGCTATTTTTTTATAGCCACTATCTTAACTTTTTTCACTAAAAAGGCAACTAAGTGTTTCCACTTAAGTTGCCTCTAGGATAATGACTATTTATTTAATAAACATTGCATCGCCAAAACTGAAAAAACGATACTGTTCGTCAATAGCGTGTTGATAAGCAGCTAAAATCTTTTCTCTTCCGGCAAAAGCACTAATTAACATCACTAATGTTGATTGTGGCAAATGAAAGTTAGTTGAAAATGCATCGACTACTTTAAATTGGTAACCAGGTGTAATAAAAATACTTGTCCAGCCACTATCTGCTTCGATTTCTCCATTAAATTTAGTCCCGATAGTTTCCAGTGTCCGTATTGATGTAGTTCCAACAGCAACAATTCTTCCGCCATTCGCTTTCACTTTTCTCAAGGTTTCTGCACTTTCTTCTGATAATCGGTAGAATTCCGCATGCATTTCATGATCTTCAATTGAATCAACACTAACAGGTCTAAATGTGCCTAAACCAACGTGTAAGGTTAAAAAGACAATTTCAACACCTTTGGCTTTAATTTTCTCTAATAAGTCTTCCGTGAAATGTAAACCAGCTGTTGGTGCCGCTGCCGATCCATTCTCTTTAGCATAGACCGTTTGATAGCGTTCGCTATCTTCTAAGCGTTCTTTAATATAAGGTGGTAAAGGCATTTCTCCAAGTGATTCTAAGACTTCTAAAAAGATACCCGTATAAGAAAACTCAATGATTCTTCCACCATGCTCTAGCTCTTCTAAAACAACAGCTTTTAAGCGTCCATCACCAAATTCGATTTCTGTTCCAACTTTTGCTCTTTTGGCTGGTTTAACAAGTGTTTCCCACTGATCACCAGTTGTATTTTTTAATAACAAAACTTCCAGATGACCGCCCGTTTCCGGTTTTGTGCCATATAAACGTGCCGGTAATACACGAGTATCATTCATAACCAATGCATCACCTTCGGATAACTCATCTAAAATATCTGTAAAATGCTTATCTTTGATTGCTCCCGTTTCACGATCTAGCACTAATAATTTAGATGCTGAGCGATCTTCTAATGGTGTTTGAGCAATTAATTCTTCTGGTAAATCAAAATCAAAATCTTTTGTTGTTAACATAACATCATTTCTCCTACTAGTCAGTTTGATAAGGATAACCTAAATGGTCATAGCCTAGTTTGGTTACTATTCGTCCCCGAGGGGTGCGTTGTAAAAAGCCCATTTGTAATAAATAAGGTTCATACATATCTTCGACAGTTTCAGTTTCTTCTCCAATATTTGCAGCAATCGTTGAGAGCCCCACCGGTCCACCACGATATAATTCAATCATTGTTTTTAACATTTTTTGATCAATGTAGTCTAATCCAGCTTGGTCAACACGTAATAAAGCTAAGGCTTCATCAGCAATCTCTTGACTAACAGCCCCATTTCCTTCAACCTGGGCAAAATCACGAACCCTTTTTAACAAGCGATTGGCAATCCGTGGTGTTCCTCTAGAACGTCTGGCAATTTCAAGAGCACCCATTCCATCAATTCTAGTTTCAAAAACATCTGCAGAACGCAAGACGATATCACTTAAATCTTTGACTGTATAATACTCCATATGCGAAACAATTCCAAAACGGTCTCGTAAAGGTGCTGATAATAAGCCCGCCCTTGTTGTTGCTCCAATTAACGTAAATGGTGGCAAAGGAAAATGGACTGGGTGAGCACTCGGTCCTTGACCAACAATAATATCAACGAAAAAATCTTCCATTGCGGAATAAAGCATCTCTTCGACCATGCGCGGCATTCGATGAATCTCATCAATAAATAAAACGTCTCCGGCTTCTAACTCGTTTAATAAAGCAATCAAGTCACCCGCTTTTTCAATAGCAGGTCCACTTGTGGTGCGGATTCCAACATCCATTTCATTAGCAATGACCATAGCCATTGTTGTTTTACCTAATCCAGGCGGTCCATATAATAAAACATGATCCAATGCTTCCTCACGAGTTTTAGCCGCTTCAATGTAAATAGTCAATTCTTTTTTTACTTTCGTCTGGCCAATATATTGATTTAGACGTTGAGGACGTAAGGATTTTTCATAGGATTGCTCTTCGTAACTTTCGCTTTCCCCTGATAGGATGCGTTCTTCGTCATTCATCTTATTCACCACTTTTCTTTCCGTAATTAGCTAGTTGTTTACTATTTTTTCTTCATCAATAAACGCAAAGCAGCTCGTAAATAAGCATCTGTTGAGTGTTCATTTAAACTTCGTATTTGTGGTTCAATTCGTTTGATTTCTTTCCCACTATAGCCTAATGCTGCCAATGCTTCAAGAGTTTCCTCAACATGACCATGATTTGTCGGCAACGTTAATTTCTCTTGTAAAGCACCGCTTATAACACCATCTGCTGGAGTCATTAAATCATCTAACTTACCTTTTAAATCAAGGACAATTTGAGAGGCTGTTTTTTTGCCCACTCCAGGAAATTTAGTTAGATAGGCTACGTCGTCTCCTTCAATTGCTTGAACTAGACCGGCATGATCATCACTAGCCAAGATAGCTAAGCTACTTTTTGGTCCAATTCCAGACACACTGATTAATTTTAAATAAAGTTGTTTTTCACTAAAGTCCTTAAAACCAAATAACGTGATTGCATCTTCACGAACAGCTTGATACACATATACTTGAACTTCTTGATTTAATCTACTTGAAAAACGAAATGGATTAGCAATTAATAGTTGATACCCTATGCCACCATTTTCAATCACGATATATGCCGGACCCACAAAGGTCAGCGTACCTTTAATATATTCATACATTTTTATTTACCCCAATCGCTACTCTAATTAATAGTACATTCGTTCCCCTATGCATTTTACCATATTTTTGAATTAAAATGGAGCCTTCTACTCAAAAAAGCTAATTTTTACCTCTTACGTACTAATTTCTTTGCTACTTTCTCATTCTTCACCTTTTTGTAAAAGAAAAGCAGGACTAGCCACATACAAAATACAACAATTAAACTTACTTTTCTAAGATGGACGTAAATTGCCAATAAACTCACAACTCCAACAATAAAAATTGAAAGCAAAGCCTCTACTAAGTCATAAAAGCTAATGAGTAGACCCATTTTACTGATTGGCAAATAGTTTTGTCTGAACGTGTAAAATCCTGTATTTGCAAATGCTAGCGCAAACGAAAGTAGAAAAAAACCGACTGCTGCTGAAATAAAATGAGTTGATATGGAGTAAATAAAATAACCAAGTACAAAAAAGAAAGATCCACTTTGTAATAGATGTGCGACTGATAACTTTTCACTAAAAATAGTCACTATTCCCGAACCACATAGAATACCTAAGCCAGCAATGCTGACTAACAAACCATATTCACCATCTGTCAAATCTAACATTCCTTTAGCAAAAGAGGCTTCAATCGAATCTAACCCCGCTGCAAAACTCATTAATAATAAGAAACTGCTGTAAATTAACGTTTCATTCCCATACTTTAAACTAAAACTTCTAACCTCAAACCAGGTTTCACTAAATGTGATACCTGTGTTTAGCTTTTTCTCCCTGGGGACCGTTTCGCAATTTGGCAACAAAAAAATAAAATAGGTGGATAAAAATAAGGCGGTACTATTGACTACAATTGCTAATTTAGGCGTTCCTACCATTAATAGTAATCCTGCTATAGCTGGACCTAATAAGAATCCGCCAGAATGAACTAAACTACTAAGTGCGTTATATTTTTTTCGTTTTTCTGCTGGAATTAGCGATACTGTATACGTAATTACCAGAGGCGAATGAATTGAAACGGCTCCTTGAATCAAAAAAACAATCAAATAAATCCACCATAACTCATTGATTATCACTAAACTTCCAATCATACAAGCTCTCGTTATGTCTAAAATAATCAACCATTTGCGCTTCTTCAAATCATCTAAAAAATGACTCACAATACTTGTCGTTAAGACTGTTGCTAAGGGACGAAGAATATAAAGTACTCCAACGGCTGCTGGGGTTGCCCCACGATTTAATACAATTAAGTTTAGCGCAATAAAATAAATCCATTCCCCAATACTAGAAATCCCACTACTTGCTAATAATAAACTTGTTATTTTTTTCTTATTCATCCTTTAGCACCCCCAATTTTGATAATATAAAAAGCTTGTTGAGTTCGCTCAGGCTCGACTGAAGAATAGGGAAAATTGATATGATACTTTTTTCCATTTCGAATCTTCATAGGAATTGGCTCAAACCAACATTTTGAGATCACAGTCCATCTTCGATGGATGTGTATCATGTTTCTAAGTTGCTAAAGCAACAAGAACCTCTGTAAACCAACATTTTGAGATCACAGTCCATCTTCGATGGATGTGTATCATGTTTCTAAGTTGCTAAAGCAACAAGAACCTCTGTAAACCAACATTTTGAGATCACAGTCCATCTTCGATGGATGTGTATCATGTTTCTAAGTTGCTAAAGCAACAAGAACCATGATAAAGCAACGAGAACCATGATAAAGTAACAAGAAGCATGACAAAAAAACTCACCCCCAAGACCAAAGTCTTAGGAGCGAGTCAAAATCGCGGTGCCATCCTAGTTCAAAATAATGTTGCCATTATTTTCTTATCAAGTACGCCAAAAATTGCTTTGGTTATACTCTATCTTAGTAACGGAAGAACCCGTCACACCATCCCTAATGTTCCGATGTGCAGCTACAAAGGCTTGTTTCAAAAAGGCTTATTCCATCTCTTTTCAGCAACCGAGACTCTCTGTAAAAATCTATACTTTGATTAGATTTTATTGAAATAACTGAACTTTTCTACTTTTCTTTGTCAACGCTTTTAAATTTAAACTATCATATCAGAAACAGACGTTTTCGTAAAGTGAAAGTTTAGCCTTCTTATATTCAACCTTTACCACACTACCTTTTAGCTTTTCAAACCATACTTTTCAACGCGCTGGTCAGTTATCACACCAGTCCAATTTAGTCCGTATGCAAAATCATAACTATTATGATTTTCATCGCGATGGCAAGTCATATCAAAAGGGACATCCTCTAATTGTTTTTCAACAGATTCCATCTTATCAGGAATTTGAAAAGGAAGTAAACCTGATGGCTCAACTTCTCCTGATAATAGAGAAAGCAAGGCTTGTGTTTGCACACCAAAATCAACTAAAATCCCATCCACAAGAGTTTCAAATTCATGAAGAATGGTTGGATTTTTCATCGCTACAATCGCAATTAGGGGTTTATTCCCCATTTTTTCTCGAGTTTCTATCACAATGTCCAAATCCGCTTCATTGATAGCTTCATTTGATTTTCCATAATAACTTCGGTTCGAGAAGGCTTCTAACGGATCACCACCAGCTAAACTTTCCTTACGCCCTAATCTAGCTGTGTAAGGTCGGTATTGTAAACTGATTGGGACATAACCCGTTCCACCTTTAGCAAGATCCTCTAAACTAAAACCACTTGTTTGGGGAGATTCCATAAAGCATAGTGCAAAATCTGCTTGCGTGGGATCAGTTGTTAAATGATAGTACTTTTCAACTAAAGCTGCTTCAACAGGCAAGAATTCTCTTGCTGGTATTTCTTGGCCGAACCAATCTTTACTCGCTTTCAATCGTCTTTTAGGAATATAAACTGTTTGTTTTTTAGCTACTGGTAAAACGTTATTTTTATTTTTTAATAAAATAATCGACTTTTGCTGAGCTTCAAATCCTTTTTTCATAAAATCAGGGTGACCAACTGTTTTCTTGGTTTTCGCGCTATCAATATAAGGATTCTCAAATAAGCCTACTTGAAATAGATTACGCAATAATCGTTTGGCTGAACGACGAAAACGAGCTTCAATAAATTCTTTACCAAATTCAGCTTTTCCTAGTTCGTAGGCTGCCATAATCGGTTCAACCTCATTGTTACCCCCGAATTGATCCACACCCGCTAATAGGACCTTATAATGCCTTTCAGCAACCGTTAACTCTTCAACACCCCAATCTTTTCCAGATAAAAAACTATCCATTTCTTGATGGTCTTTTGTAATTCCCCAATCCGTGCAAACAACTCCATCATAGCCATACTCATCACGTAATAATTCTTGGACTAAATAATGACTATAGCCATTTCCTACATTTTCTCTATTTTTAAGATCTTGATTAGTTGAAATCGTGTAGTAAGGCATGACAGCTGCAGCTTTTTCCGTCCCACCTTTTAATTTAAACGCCCCTTCCGTAAATGGCTTCAAATGTTCTTTAAAATTTCCACCTGGATAAACAGCATACTTACCAAAAGCATAATGCGCATCACGACCGGCTTCTCCACTTCCGCCACCAGGCCAGTGTTTTACCATGGCATTGACACTTGTATAGCCCCATCCTGAATGTATCTCACTTGCCTTTTCTGAAGTTTGAAAACCCGAACAGTATGCTTCCGATAAATCTGTAACTAATTTTACACCTTCACCAAAAGTTCCACTAAATCGCATCCATCTTGGTTCAGTCGCTAAATCAACTTGAGGAGAAAGTGCAGTGGCAATCCCTAATGCACGATATTCTCTCCCAGCAATATGACCAAAATCTCTCACTAATTCTGGCTCAAATGTTGCTGCTAGGCCCAGAGCCTCTGGCCATTTTGAAATATCTCCACCCGCACCTGCGTTGTATTCAGAATTAGCATCTGCTCCATGACGAGGGTCCGAGCTAATATTAACTGGAATTCCATGACCTAGTCCTTCCACAAAAGCTTGCAAGTTATTTGACCAAGTAGCAGAAATTTCAGGCGATTCAACAACTGTAACTAAAATATGTCGCAAATGATCTTTTGTTAAAAATTCTTTTTGTTGATCTGTTAAATCTGAAACAACTGCCGTACTATCTTCTAAAGCTAACCCATCATACGTACCAGCAAACATGCTTGCAAAAGAATTTTTGCTAGATGTTACTGCTTGATGACCACTATAAAGCATCAAACCAGCAATCTCAGATATCGTTAATTGATTAGCTAAATCCTCAATTCGTTCACTGATAGGTAAACGCCAATCTTTGTAAGGCTGTAACTTACCATTTCGATTTAAATCTTTAAAAGCATATCCATCCGCTTCAATAATCCCAATCCCTGATTCTGTAGAAAATCGTAAAGTTGCACCATTTTCATTTTTAATCGTTACTAAACCGTTTTCAATTAGTTGACTCCATTTTTTTTGCATCCCTCTATCGACTCCTTTATCAATTCTTTTCTCCATTTATCGTAACATAATTTTGCAAAATAAACCTATGCTATTTTATTATTTACTTCTATAATTCTTGTAGGCTAGTCAATAGATTTCAAAAAATGGTTTAATTTTCCTTTTAATTTTAAGATTTATGTATTCTATCAGAAACTCAAATAGCGGCTGAGACAAAAATCAATCCAATCTCAAATAAAAAAAGCATGAAATCAACATTTGTAAAAATGGATTTCATGCTTTTTTGCTATTATTCTTCTTTAAAATATTTCTGATAATCGCCGTATCCTTGTGCTTCTAATTCTTCAACAGGAATAAAGCGTAAAGCTGCAGAATTAATACAATAACGCAAACCACCTAATTCTTTCGGTCCATCTGTAAACACATGACCTAAATGAGAATTTGCTTCTTTGCTTCGTACTTCAACTCGTTTCATACCAAAAGTTTGATCCGTCTTTTCAATAATTTCTTTTTCAGAAACGGGTTTTGTAAAAGCCGGCCAACCACATCCTGCATCATATTTATCTTTAGAAGTAAATAACGGTTCACCACTGACAATATCAACATAGAGTCCATTCTCATAAAAATCATCATATTCACCTGTAAACGGACGCTCTGTTCCGTTATTTTGCGTGACTTCATATTGAATATCCGTTAATTTTTGTTTTAATTCCTCTTTATTTTTTTCAGTCATTTCAAATCCCCCTGTCTTTCTACTTTTAATTATAACAAATAAAACAATAAAACAACGTTATTTTGCTCACTTTACCTATTCTCACTTAAGACAAGTCCTAAAGCAACATAAATAACAATAAATAACGTTGAAAAAGCAAAATAATAGACTTTCTTTTGTATTTCGGAATTATGATCTATTTTTTGATAGGCCCAGAAAGCTAATTGAGCAAAAAATAAATTACAAATTAGATGTGCCGTTGATAATCGCCAATCAATAACTCCATTAATAAAGGCAAATACGAGTTCAAAAATAGCAGATAATGCCACAATTAATAAGGCAAAATTTAATTTCTCTATAAAAGTATCTTTATGCAACCCTTTGACTAGTTGACGACAATAGCCATGAACATTCTCGCCAAATAAATCCTTACTCGTTTTTCCAATTTGCTCCAATTCTATTAAATGATCCAATAGTTCAGCTAAAATTTCTTCTGTTTTTTTCGTATTTACTGGTGAAGCACGTAGGTACTCCACAACCTCTTCAAAAACCAGTGCATTTTCTGAATTGAGTTGTTGTCTTAGCTGATTCGTTCTTTGTTTTAATTTAGCTGTCTCCATAACAACAACCTCCTTTTTATTTCTTAACTCCTCATTATATCATCGTTCATGATTGGCACTGAATTCAATGATATCATTTACACTTGTAGCAACTTTGCTCCACTGCTTTTGAAATTCTTCTAAATAAGTATGGCCTTGTTTTGTAATGGAATAATATTTACGTTTTGGACCTTCCTTTGAGGGTAACATTCGGCTACTTACATAATCTTGTTTTTGTAATTTTAATAAAACAGGATAAATACTACCTTCACTAACCATATCTAACCCATAATCGGCTAATTTAGCTACCATCTCGTAGCCATAGGCTTCTTGATCTTTTATAATGCTTAAAATACAACCTTCTAGTAAGCCCTTTAGCATTTGACTTGTCTCCATTTAGCAAGCACCTCTTTATCTATCTTCTAAAACAAGTTTGCCTATTTTTCTATCGCTATCTTGCAATGCAAAATAGCTTAAACATATCATAACTTAAGGCTCTTTCTTTGTAAAGAGGAACTTACTGAATTTTTCACAGAAAAAACTGCTACCTAATAACTAGGTAGCAGTTTTGCTTAACGGGCAAAATCAATTTCTATTCCATCAAATTTAGCTAACATTCGATATACGACTGCGACTGGAAAACCTGCGACTGCATAAAAATCACCTTGAATTTCAGAAACCAATAATGCACCTAAACCTTGAATACCATAAGCTCCAGCTTTATCCATTGGTTCACCGGAGGCAATATAGTTTGTAATTTCTTTCTCAGTTAATGGATATAACGTTACAATTGTATCAACTACTTCTGTCACTTCGAGGGAACCATTCGTCATATAAACGGCTGTGTAAACATGATGCTTGGTGCCACTAAGCTTACCTAACATTTGAGCTGCCTCTTGCTCGCTACTTGGTTTCCCTAAAACTTGACCATCTAAATAAACAATTGTATCACTTCCTATAACTAAATCAGTAGGAAAATTTTTAGCCACAACTAAGGCTTTCCGTTTTGCTAATTCTGAAACTATTACGTTTCCAGGTAAGCTTTCATCAATTGTCTCATCAACATCTGAAACAACGACTTCAAAATTCGAAATAATTTTACTTAATAATTCTTTACGTCTTGGGGAACCTGATGCTAAGATAACTTTCATTTTCTAACCTCTTTTGTCATGATTTAATGGGGATCTTGAATCCGTTTAAACATTCTTTCCATATCTTTATTGGTAAATTGAATCAACACTGGTCGTCCATGAGGGCAATTATAGGGATTTTCTGTTTTAGCTAAATCAACTAATAAAGCTCTGGCTTCTTGATCGTTTAAATGATGATTTGCTTTAATTGATCCTTTACAGCTCATCATAATTGCTGTAGCTTCCCTAAACTTCGCAACACTGATACTGCCTTGTTCTAATAACAAGTCAATCATTTCTTTAATGATTTCCTCTTCTTGACCACGATTAAACCAAACAGGGTGGCTACGTACTAAGAAACTATTTTGGCCAAATGGCTCAAGAAAAAGTCCAATTTCTTCCAAAGCTTCATTATTTTCTTTGATTTTTATCGCATCACTATTAGGATAGTCTAACATAATTGGAACCAATAAATCTTGCAAATCACGGCTAACTTCCCCAATTTTCTTTCGGAAAAACTCATATTTAATTCGTTCTTGAGCCGCATGTTGATCTAAGATATATAACCCATTTTCATTTTGAGCAAATAAATACGTCCCGTGCATTTGTCCCACGTATTCTAAATTCGGCAAATGGGCAATGGCTTTATTTTTCAACTGTGTTTCTTCTTTAATTAACTTCTCGGCAGCCTTTAAATGAGATTCCGTATGCAATTCTTGCAACTCACTTTGATTCTGATTCGATTCTATTTCAGGGGGTTCTGACTGTAGATTGTGTGTAGTCTCCACTGTTACTTCATTCATTAAATTTTCTGGAATTGGGGCAAATGGATCTTCAATAAACTCCTCTTCAACACGATCTTTTTTTAAATAAAATTGACCTTCTGCAGCTTCATATCCAATTCCTCGTTCAAATGGAGATGCTTCTCTTTGAGCTGGAATTGGACTTGGTGTTGATTTAAAGGGAATTGTTTTGAAATAATCTTGATTTTTATCCTCAGTACTTTTCTTTTCAATTGAATGTACTTGATTTTCTTTTGAATCTTCAGCTTGATTCTTTGAAAAAAGTTCATCCGAACTAGTTTTAGATGCTGTTAAATCAATTTTTGTTTGTTCAGATTGAAATCTAGAAGCATCATATGGGCGTTTAAAACTAAAATTCTCTAAAGACTCTGGAATCAATTGTTCATGACTTAAACATTCATGAATAGCTGTCTCAATTAGTTCCATCAATTCTTTTTCTTTACTAATCCGAACTTCTTGCTTGGTTGGGTGAACATTTACATCTACTAGAAGTGGATCCATTTGAATATCCAAACAGACAAAAGGAAAACGACCAACCATTAATTTCGAACGATAACCAGCTACAATCGCTTTATTTAGTAAATAATTTTTAATATATCGTCCATTAATCATAATTGACATATAGTTACGGCTAGCTCTCGTTAATTCTGGTAAAGACACGTAGCCTTTTAATTTGAAATCTAAATCTTCTTTTTCAACTTCGCGCATTTTTTTTGCAACCGATACACCATAAATTCCTGCTAAAGTTTGTTTTAAATCGCCATTTCCCATAGTGCGTAGCATTTGATTGCCATCATGGACTAAACGAAAAGCGACTTGCGTATTACTCATAGCTAAACGGTTAACTATATCTCCAATTGTAGCTAATTCAGTTTGAATCGTCTTAACATATTTTAAGCGCGCAGGTGTATTGAAAAATAAATTCTCAACAGTAATACTTGTGCCTTTTCGAGCTGGATTTGCTCGCTCTTCGACAATATCGCCACCTTTTAACGCTAAATAACTTCCAGCCCCAACACCTGTTGCAGTCTCTAAGGTAATTTCTGAAACTGAGGCAATACTTGGTAAAGCCTCGCCACGAAATCCTAAAGTACGTATTCTAAATAGATCATCTCGTGAATGAATTTTGCTTGTAGCATGGCGCTTAAACGCATTTCGAACATCGTCAGCAGCTATTCCAGCACCATTATCAATAATTTGAATTTTTTTAAGTCCTGCTTCTTCAATTAGAATATCAATCTGTGTACTTCCTGCATCAATAGCATTTTCAACTAGCTCTTTTACAACTGAGGCTGGGCGCTCAATAACTTCACCAGCTGCAATTTGATTGGCTAATTTTTCAGAAAGTTCTACTATTTTTCCCATGCTCAGTCCTCCATCTTGTCGGAAAAGCTAAGAACTTGTCTAGCTCTTAGCTTTATCTGTGTCTATTTATTTTAGTTTTTGTTGCAATTGACTTAGTGTATTGATGGCATCTAATGGGGTCATCGCTAATAAGTTTAATTGATTAATCGCATCAATTACATCAGCTTCATTGGGATTTCGTTCACCAAATAAAGACAATTGTCCATCTGATTCTTCAACAATATTTGTTTGCTTCGTTTTTTCTTCTGTTATTTTTGGAGCTGCTGTTGCATATGTTGGTTGGTAATCTAATACAACCGTATCTTGTTGCTCTAGCTTTTCTAAAATTGTTGCTGCTCGTTCTAATAACTCTTCAGGTAAACCTGCTAATTTAGCAACATGGATTCCATAACTTTTATCTGCAGGTCCAGGCATCATTTTATGAAGGAAAACAACCTCTCCATTTTCTTCAACAGCTCCGACATGAATATTTTCCAGCCCTTTAAGACTATCCTCTAAAACTGTTAGTTCATGATAATGGGTCGAAAATAGCGTTTTTGCATGAACATGTTGATGAATATATTCAATGATTGCTTCTGCTAATGCCATCCCATCATAAGTTGCAGTTCCTCGTCCAATTTCATCAAATAGAATTAAACTACGATCAGTTGCATGACGCAAAGCTTGATTGGCTTCCATCATTTCAACCATAAATGTACTTTGACCTGAAATTAAATCATCAGCTGCACCAATTCGAGTAAAAATCTGATCAAAAATAGGCAGGTCAGCTTTTTCAGCTGGTACAAAGCACCCCATTTGGGCCATAATCACCGTTAAGGCTAATTGTCTCATATAGGTACTTTTACCAGACATGTTTGGTCCTGTAATTAAAAGAATATCAGTTTCAGTTGTCATTTCCACACTATTTGGTACATACGTTTGTTGCCCTAAAACTTTTTCAACTACGGGATGACGACCTTCTAATAGGTTAATTTCGTGTTTTCCTGTTGTCATTGTCGGTTTAATAAAATGATATTTTTCACTAACCGTAGCAAAACTTTGCAATACATCAATTGTTGCAACATTTTTTGCCAAGCGTTGCAAACGTTCAATATAGCTTTTGACTGTTTCACGAACTTCAGCAAACAACTCATATTCTAAAGCCATTGATTTTTCTTCTGCTTCAAGAATTAACGTTTCTTTTTCTTTCAAAGCTGGTGTTATGAAACGCTCAGCGTTAGCCAATGTTTGCTTTCTCTCATAGGTTCCCTCAGGCAAGTTAGCTAAATTAGCTTTGGTGATTTCAATATAATAGCCAAAAATTCGATTGTAGCCAACTTTTAAACCTTTAATACCTGTTTTCGCTCGTTCTTCAGCTTCTAGTTGAGCCATCCATTTTTTTCCGTTTCTCATTGCATCCCGGTATTGGTCTAACTTCTCATGATAGCCATCTTTAATGACCCCACCATCCTTTAGAGAAAGTGGCGCATCTTCATGAATGGCCAATTCGATTAAATCAACAACCTCAGTAACAGGATCTAGAGCGCCTAACAAAGTGTCCCATTCAGTATCATTAATAATTGCAATGATTTCAATCAGTTGTGGAATTTGCAGTAAAGATGTTTTCAATTGCAATAAATCTCTACCATTTACATTGCCGAAAGCTACTCTTCCAGCTAATCGTTCTAAATCATAAACACGTGTCAAGGCTTCATTTAAATCTGTTCGTTCAAAAAAGTGATTCATTAGGCTCTCAACAATCGCTTGGCGGCCTTTTATTTTTTGCTCTTGAATTAATGGTCGATCAATCCACTGTTTAAGTAAACGACCACCCATTGCTGTTTTTGTTTCATCAAGCAACCAAAGTAAGGTGCCTTTTTTTTGTCCATTTCGAATAGAAGTTGTTAATTCAAGATTATATTTTGAATAATGATCCATTTTCAAGAAATGAGTTGGGACGTATGTCTCAGCTTTTTGAATATGAGCTAAACTTCTTTTTTGCGTGACACTTAAATAAGAAAGTAATAATTTTAAAACGGATAGTGTTGACGTTTCTTCAAGATCACTTGTTAAATAAGAAAATTCAGCATTTTCAATAATTTCCTTTTGATTGGAAATCATCACATCTAACTTATTTTTCAATTCTTGCTGAAATTCCTCATTACTTTCACCGTTAAATACAATTTCTTTTGTTTGAATACTTGAAAGTTCATTAATGACATCTTCGACCGAATCCAATTGAGTCGCCTTTAACTCACCTGTACTTAAATCAACATAAGCTAAGTCAAATTTATTCCCCTCTTGAACTAAGAGTGCAGATAAATAATTATTCTTTTTTGCATCCATGTTTTTCGTTTCAATAGCTGTTCCAGGCGTGATAAGTTGAACGACTTCTCGTTTTACCATTCCTTTAGCTGTTTTAGGGTCTTCTACTTGCTCGCATATAGCGACTTTATATCCTTTTTCAATTAATATATCAATATACCCTCTAGCTGCATGGTAAGGAACACCGCACATCGGAATGGGTTCATCTGCATTACGATTGCGTGCCGTTAATGTGATTTCTAGTAATTGAGTGGCTTTAATGGCATCATCGTAGAACATTTCATAGAAATCTCCTAATCGATAAAACAAAAAAGCATCTTCGTAATTGGCCTTAATGGCTAAATATTGTTCCATCATTGGGGTATGTTTAGTTTTTTGAGGCATTTGACAGCATTCCTCTCTTTCTATCGATTGTCTTCTAAGGTTTGATTAATCTGCTCTTTTAATTCATCTTGAACAGTCGCTACTAAATGTTGTAAGATATCGTTGGCTTCCACTAAAGCATCTTGGTAGCTTGTTACAACCATATGTTCATTAAATTCTTTAGTAAAAGCTTCCGCTTCTTTAATCGCAATTTTTTCAGCTTCTGGCTTTCCATAATGATTAAAAGCAACAGCCTCTTTTTGCTTAATTTTAATATCTGCAATTAATTGATTTAAATGTGCATGATTTTGAGCTTTTTCTTCAATCATTTGATAATCTTGAATCAGTTCATTCTCTTTTAGCAAGTCTGTTAAACGCTGTAAATGAGCTTTAGTTGCCTCATCTAATAAAGATTCATTTGTCCCTCTCATTCAAAATCTCCTCCAAAAGGATGGTCTTCATTGATTAATATAGGTTCAATTTTCTTGGCTGCTCCGGTACTATCATCAAGCTCAATATAACAAGCTGATAGCGTTTTACGACCTGTTTTTGGTACTTCAAATCGGGTTGGCATTTGCGTTAAAAAACGATTGATTACTTGCTCTTTTGCCATACCTAAAATTTCATCATACGGTCCAGTCATCCCAACATCTGTTAAATAAGCCGTACCTTGTGGTAAAATTCGCGCATCACTTGTTTGAACATGGGTATGAGTTCCAACTACAGCTGAAACCTGACCATCTAAAAACCAGCCCATTGCTTGTTTTTCACTTGTTGTTTCAGCATGGAAATCAACAAAAATAAGGGGTGTACGTTGTCTTGCTTCATCGACTAAATCTTCAATTTTTCGAAAAGGATCGTCTAAATCAGCCATAAATACACGACCATGAAGATTGATAACTGCCAACTCAAGTTGATTGACTTTAATGAAAGCCATGCCTTTACCTGGCGTAGTATCTTCAGGATAATTAGCTGGACGAATCATTTTTTTTGCATCGTCAATAAAATCAAAAATTTCTCGATTGTCCCATGTGTGATTCCCCATTGTGACAATATCTACACCATCTTGTAAAAAAGATTTATATATTTTTTCTGTAATTCCACGTCCTGCTGCGGCATTTTCACCATTTAAAATCGTCACTTGAGGACGGTATTTACGTTTTAATTTAGGTAGGTAGTCATGAACCATCTCTCGACCCATCGAACCTACTACATCTCCAACAAATAATAATCTCATTTTTTTGCCTCTTCTCTATTTGTCCATTCTCTCTATTTTAACAATTATTTACAAAAAATGAAAGGTTTTGTCTTAAATACTCCACGCCTTACAACTATAATATGTATTTATCTTGATTAAACTTTTTATATCCCAATGAACAAAAAAAGAACAACAAAGAATGCTCTTTGTTGTTCTTTCCTTTATTTCGCGTAGTCAACCGCTCGGGTCTCACGAATAACTGTCACTTTAATATGTCCTGGGTAATCCAGTTCATCTTCAATTCGTTTACGAATATCTCGTGCTAGTGTGATTGCCGTTAAGTCATCAATAATTTCTGGTTGTACCATAATCCGAACTTCACGTCCTGCTTGGATAGCAAAACTGCGTTCAACACCAGTAAAGCTATTCGAAATTCCTTCTAGTTTTTCTAGACGGCGAATATAATTTTCTAAAGATTCGCTTCGTGCGCCTGGTCTAGCAGCAGATAGTGCATCGGCTGCAGCAACTAGGACAGAAATAACAGAAGTAGCTTCCGTGTCTCCATGATGAGAAGCAATCGCATTAATTACGGTAGCATTTTCTTTGTATTTAATGGCAATTTCTTCTCCAATTTCGACATGAGAACCTTCAATTTCATGATCTAATGCTTTCCCAATATCGTGAAGTAATCCAGCGCGTTTAGCTAAAGTAACATCTTCACCTAATTCAGCTGCTAAAATACCAGCTAATTTAGCTACTTCAATAGAATGATTTAACACATTTTGACCATAACTTGTTCTAAAACGTAAACGTCCTAAAATCTTAATTAAATCTGGATGTAATGAGTGGACTCCTACATCAAACGTAGCTTGTTCACCAATTTCACGAATGCGTTCATCCATTTCTTTTCTTGATTTTTCAACCATTTCTTCTATTCGAGCTGGATGAATTCGTCCATCTTGAATCAGTTTTTCAAGTGTCATTCGTGCAATTTCGCGACGAATTGGATCAAACCCGCTTAAAATAACTGCTTCAGGTGTATCATCGATAATCAAATCAATTCCTGTTAAAGTCTCTAAAGTACGAATATTTCGACCTTCGCGTCCAATAATTCGACCTTTCATTTCATCACTTGGTAGCGTTACAACGGATACCGTTGTTTCAGAAACTTGATCAGCCGCACAACGTTGAATCGCTAATGAAATTAAATTTTTCGCTTTTCGATCTGCTTCTTCTTTTGCTTTCTGTTCAGATTCTTTCACCATAACTGCTAGTTCGTGGGAGAGATCTTCTTCTGTTTCTTTCATAATCATGTCTTTCGCTTCATCTCGTGAAAGAGCGGCTACCCGTTCTAATTCAAGTTGTTGCTCTTCAACTAATGCCGTTACCTTTTGCTCTTGATCGTCAATTAGTTGTTGTCTTGAACTTAATTTTTCTTCTTTTGCTTCAAGAGTACGTTCACGTTTTTCTAATCCATCGTCTTTACGATCTAAGTTTTCTTCACGTTGGACCAACCGATTTTCTTGTTTTAAAATATCGCTTCTGCGCTCTTTTAGCTCACTTTCAATTTCAGTTCGATATCTGTGGTTTTCATCCTTCGCTTCTAACAAAGCTTCTTTTTTTAAGGTTTCTGCTTCTCTTTTTGCTTCCTCCAAAATTCCAGTTGCAGTGTTTCTAGCACCAGCCAGTTCTTTTTCGTGGGTTGATTTTCGGACGATATATCCTACAATTAGACCAACAACTAAAGCAACAATAGCGAAGGCTACACTGATAATAATAGTATTCATTCTTCCACCTCCGTATCATGTATTTAATTGTCATTTATTTTTTTCTTTGGCAAATTTTTTAAATTTTATTCAAAAAAAGTCACCGCGTATATTTAAATAAGGTAATACACAACTCTAATTTTAATTGTACATCGCCAACATGTCAACTGAATTAACACGTTTTGAACCACCTTTTCTTTTTTTCTCCCTTTTATTTCTAAAAAAAAAAAAGTTTCTCTAAAGAAACCCCTTACTTTAAAAGCCTTATTGCTTAAATTTGAATAAAAATAGAATTTAATAAATAATTTTAATTTCTAACGTATTCTTTAAAAATAACGACCTTCATGGGAATAAAATCTAAAAAAAAAGTATTTTATTGAATTTCATCAATAAAATACTTTTCGAAGCTTTATTTTTCTGGGTCAATTTCAGGTAAATCTAACACAATTTCTGTTTGATTCTCATTTTCTTTAGCTATTTTATCTACAGCTATCGATTCAGCCTCAGAAACTTTTTTTTCAACCGCTTTTTTTTCATTTTTTACAGGTTCTGTTTTTTCTTCTTCAACAACTTCTTCACCAATCCCATAAGCTGCTCGAACCTTTTGTTCAATTTCTACTCTTAATTCTGGGTTTTCCATAAAATATTTCTTCGCATTTTCACGACCTTGACCAATACGTTCACCTTCATATGAATACCAAGCACCACTTTTATTTACTATATCTTTTTCTGATCCCATATCCAGTAATTCTCCTACTTGAGAAATACCTTCCCCGTACATAATATCTACTTCAGCAACTTTAAATGGTGGCGCAACTTTATTTTTTACGACTTTAATTTTAGTGCGATTTCCAACTACATCTGTGCCATTTTTAATTTGTTCCGCTCGACGAACTTCCAAACGAACAGTTGCATAAAATTTCAACGCTCTACCACCCGGTGTTACTTCTGGATTTCCAAACATGACTCCAACTTTTTCACGAATTTGGTTAATAAACAAAGCAATCGTTTTGGTTTTATTGATAGAACCTGACAGTTTACGTAAAGCTTGAGACATTAAACGAGCTTGTAAACCTACATGGCTATCGCCCATCTCCCCTTCAATCTCTGCTCTAGGCACTAAAGCAGCTACCGAATCAACCACCACAATATCGATAGCACCACTAGAAACCAACGCATCTGCGATTTCCAAGGCCTGCTCACCTGTATCTGGTTGAGATAGTAATAACTCATCAATATTTACTCCTAATGCTGCAGCATATTTAGGATCTAACGCATGCTCAGCATCAATAAAGGCAGCAATTCCACCTTGTTTTTGAACTTCTGCTACAGCATGTAAAGAAACAGTTGTTTTACCTGAACTTTCAGGACCGTACACTTCAATAATCCGTCCCTTAGGATACCCGCCTACTCCTAACGCTACATCCAAGGCTAAAGACCCACTAGGTATTGTTAAAACTTGAGTATCAATTTTTTCGCCAAGCTTCATTACTGAACCTTTACCAAAATTCTTTTCAATTTTTTTCAATGCTGCATCTAGGGCTTGTTTGCGATCATCTGCCATTAAAATTCCTCCTTGATATAAAAAAGTTTGTTGAGCCTTTTAACTCTGATAAGAAAATAGGAAAAATTGATAGGACTCTTTTTGTCCTCTCGAATTTTTATCTTTTTCTCGAAGAGTTGGCTCATAAGAACTAGCATTAAATCTGTCCATTCTTATTTTATTTAACGTTTATCTTTTATTATTTTGTTTCACAAAAACTATCATAATCGTTATGCCAAAAAAAAGCAAGAGAAAAACGAACAAAAGTTCGGTCTATTTTTATTTTAATTTTTTTTATGAAATTAAATTCGATTAAATCAACATTTTCACTCTTCATCTAGCGGAATATTTTTTAATATGCGACGAACCATTTCTAATCCACTTAATGCGGCTTGTTCGCGATTGCCATTTCGATTCCTACCAAAATGAAAACATTTCGCAATTGTTTTTTGACCTGTTACCGCTAATCCAATCCAAACTGTTCCTGCTGGCTGATTTTCTAATGTCTCTGGACCTGCCACTCCTGTAAAAGAAATAGCTATATCTGTTCCGTATAACTGTTTAACACCTTCTGCCATTTCAATACTGCATGCCTCGCTAACAACTCCATACTGCTTAATTGTGTCGGAAGATACGCCTAATACCTTTGTTTTACTCTCATTGCTATAAGTGACTACGCCTCCATCAAAGGTAGCAGAAACTCCTGAAACGCTAGCTAGTAAACTTTGAAAAGCTCCTCCTGTTAAACTTTCTGCAGCTGTTATCTTCAATTTTTTTTCTTTTAATAAATCAACAACCACTTCAACTAATGTTGTTTCGTCTCCATAGCCATAAAAATACGTTCCTACCCTTTCTTGAATCGTTGCTTCCAATCTATCTAGAAGTTCATTACAGGCTTTCTCAGAGCCTCCATTTGCTGTTAAACGCAAAGTTACTTCATGAACTCCAGCATAGGGAGCAATCGTTGGGTTTTTTTGATTTTCAATTAAGTCATCTAAAATCGTAACTAATTTCGATTCACCTATACCAAAAAAGCGCAATACTCTTGAAACAAGCAGTTCAGGTTTATCACTATTTGCTAATAGTAAAGGTCTTGCTTCTTGTAAAAACATTGGCTTTAATTCGCTAGGTGGTCCTGGTAGCAATACATACATTTTTCCATTCTCTTTTATAAACATTCCTGCTGCTAAACCTGTTGGATTTTTTAAAACTGTTGAACCTTCTATTACAACAGCTTGCAATTTATTATTTTCAGGCATCGGTCGTTTCGTTTTTTCATGATATTCAACAATTGTTTTTAGTGTTGCTGCATCTGTTATAAGTGATCGATTTAAGTGCGCTGCGATTGTTTGTTTCGTCATATCATCTTTAGTGGGCCCTAAGCCTCCTGAAAGAATAATTAAATCACTACGTTTTTCAGCTTCTGTTAATACTTGATCTAGCCGCTCAGGATTATCTCCAACCACAACATGATGATACACATTAATTCCTAATACAGCCAACTCTTGTGAAAGAAAAGCCGCATTGCTATTAACGATTTGTCCTAATAATAATTCCGTTCCAACTGCGATAATTTCTGCTTTCATTGCTCTTCCTCCATCTCTTCTTACTTACTTTACACTCTTTGAAAAAAATACTTTTATTTTAAAAATTGAAAAGGGATTTTCAATTGGATATTATTGGTATCTTGATCAATATAAATGCTCTCAATATAACTAGTTAAAGAACTTTTCGGTTGCTTTTGTAATGCTTGGTACGCAGGATTTTGTTCCAATTCACGTGTGACTTTTTCCACTTCTGCTTTTTCAACAAAAGATTGGCCACCAAAGAAGCGAATATTGGCTTCACCAACAAATTTCCCAATACTTTCAGCCTGACTTTTATCTGGCCATTGTTCTTCATAGATTTGACTTATTGCAAAGGCTTCTCCATCTTTTTGCATCAGTGTCCTTAAATACTCATTGTGATTAAGTAAATCGGGATTTTTATTTTTTGTTGCTTGGGCCCAGATGTCTACATCTGTAGAAATACGTTGGTACTCCATTTGACCATTTTCAAAAGTCAATTCTCCAATTGGATTTGACAACATGGAAAAAGAACCTGTGACAATATCATAAATGGGTTCTCCATTCAACTGCTTACTAGCAATGTCTTGAGCATGAATATGACCAGATAAAGTAAATGATACCTTTTCTTGACTAAGTAGCTTTTGCATTTCTTCAGCATTATCTAATGTAAATCCTTGATTGACCAACTGGTTATGATCCAATAAATTATGATGGATAACTGGAATCACTTTGGCACCTTTTTCAGCAGCCAATGTAAAGCATTCCTGTAACCATTGATAAGTCTCATCTCTAAGACTGCCGCTCGTAATTGGACCTCGAGTCGATCCTTGCCAACTATATTTGTTTGTATCGATCATGGCAATCCATAAATTTTCTCGTGGGGCAACCAAATAGCTGAGAGAATTTGAATCAACACTAATCGCTTCATTATAGCCAAAGTCTTGAAAAATCCGGCTGAAATCTTTTGGTAAAATTTGATCTGTCGCCTCCGCTTTCTCAGCCTGATATTTTTTTGCCCAGCCGTCACTAATATCATGATTTCCTGGAATCACGTAAACGTTTGTTCCAGTTTTTTCGATTTCAGCAAAATATACAGCTAATTCTATCGCACTTTGTTTCTCACCATTCAAAGTTAAATCGCCACTTACAACTAAAACATTGGGTTTTTCACGCTGTGCTTTATACACGAGGGCTTCTAATGTTTCTTCTTGGTAGATGATATCTTTGCCTGCCGATGTTTGAATAATAAATTTAAACTTCTCACCATCATCATATAAACTAGGTGAGATATAGTGAATATCTGTAATGACCCAGAGTTTAAAACCTGGCTCTACAACTTGATTTTTTATGTTGCTTTCACTTATTTGGTTAGTTCCTTTTTGTGTTGCTTCATTTTTTTGGCTACACCCACTTAAAAATAGAAAAAAGATTCCTAAAGCCAACAACAAAGTTTTCTTTTTTTTCATTTTTCCCCTTCTTTCACTTTGTCCTGCTCCTCTATTTTAACACAAGCATGTTCTTAAAAACTAAAAAAAAGAGCAGTGGAATAATATCCAACTACTCTTTTAACTACTTTCTTACATGGGTCCAGAAAAAACGTGTTTATTTTTAACAAAATAATCAATTCCTGAATAGACCGTGAAGAATAAACAGATATACAACATAATCATAGCAAAAGGAAAGTTCATTCCTGCAAATGGAAAGTTATTTAGTAATAATAAAATAATCGCAATCATTTGAGTTGCTGTTTTAATTTTACCAGGCATCGCTGCTGACATAACTTCTCCATCTCCGACTAATAATAAACGTAAACCTGTTACGGCTAATTCGCGACAAATAATAATGGCCACTACCCATGATGGAACAACACCTTGTCCAACCAAAACGATAAAAGCTGTCACAACTAACATTTTATCTGCCAAAGGATCGGCAAATTTCCCAAAATTCGTCACAAGTCCTCTTGCTCGTGCTATTTTGCCATCAAGCCAATCTGTAATGCTAGCTACAGCGAAAATAATTGCACCAACTAATTGTGTAATCTCGATTGTACTGCCTAACCAAGTTACTTGTCCCCAGTCAAATGATCCTAATACAACAATCATAAAAATAGGAATCATAAAAATTCGTAATACAGTTAATTTATTTGGTAAATTCACTTTTAATTTCCTCCGTTTCTAACGAGCAATTATTAGTAGGCAATTGCTCAACTTACTCTCTTATTTTATCACAGACACATTCTCCATGATAGCCAAACGAGAAGCTCTCGTCAATAAAAATCTCATTCTACTGAATCTTAATTAATACTAAGCTCACTTAATTCATCGTAAGTTACCCGTTCTCCTAATTGATTAGCTGTTGCATAGTCAATTTCTCCAACATCTAGTAATCGCTGAATTTCTTCACGTTCAAGCTGCAAGGCTAAACTTGCATAACTTCGGACTTCATTTTTAGAAATTCCTGAGCTTAATTTTGCTAATTTCAAGCGTCTATTATAGCGTTCCATTACAATTAAAGATTCTTTGCGATTTTCTGGTGTAATTTGTTTTTGAATCGTTCCAATCACACTTTCCGTTATTAGACGTTGAGAATGAGTAAATTCTTGAATCAGTTCACTATTTTCATGAAATCTAGCTTGAAAACGCTCAGTAAACTGCTCAGTAAATTTTTCTTTTTGCATTTTCTTAAGTCGTTTTTTCATTAAGCCCATTTTCAAACGAAACCAGACTTTCTTAAAGAAATTTGTTTCTGAAAATTGTCGTGAATTTTCTAAATAAACTTGATACAAACGTTGAACCATAGGTGAAATTTCGTTATTTTCTAACAACTCATTAATTTGTCGGCTTTCCTCATTTTGAGCTGTTTTTAAGACTTCAGCAATTATCTTACGATTTTCATCGCGAACGTAACCTGTTTCTATTTCAGTCAATTTAGAGCCAATTTCCATTATAATCTCGTTTAGAACATAATGATTTTCATCGGTTCTATTTTGTTCAAGGCGTACAATCGTTTGCTGTAAAACTTTTTGATAGGCACTGGCCTCACTTAAAATTGGAACCAACATAAGTTCATTCTTCTCTTTAGGTAAAATTAAAGGTAGTAAAATGGTTGCACTGACTAAACTGATTAGAATGACACAGGCAGTAATGAAAAGAAGTTCGTTTCGCAGCGGAAATGCCTCGCCATTAGTTAAAATTAAAGGAATAGATAATGCTGTCGCTAATGAAATCGTTCCATGAACACCTGCCAATGTCGTGATAAAAGCATACTTGAAACGAGAAATTTCCGGTTCTTTTTCCACAGATTTTTTTCCAGCTAATTGAGCTAAATAATCTTCAAAACTACCGTAATTTGGGTCAACAAAATGATTGTATAAGACATAAACCCATATAAATCGTAAAAACATTAAAAAGCTGATAATCAAAATAGATGCTAATACTAAATCCAGAACGTGCACATCTGCCGCATCCCAAATTTCTTGTATCACACTGGGTAATATTGAACCTAACAATAAAAATACTAAACTGTTCAAGAAATAAACCAACGTAGACCAAACATTGTTTGATACTAATTTTAATTTTGTTGTAGTTTTCTGTAATTTATCATGCTCAAAACCATGAACAATCCCTGCTGCTACAACAGCTAAAATGCCAGAAAATTCCAGTTTTTCAGCTAAAATATAGATGACAAAGGGGGTGGCTAGTTGGATTAGAATCAGCAATTCAGATTCTTCTAAACCCATTTTCCTTAAACGTAAGCGCAATTTGACAAACATCACCCCAATAAAGGCTCCTAAAACAACCCCACCAATCGCTGCTACAACAAAGCTGACACTTGCTTCTTTTACTGAAAAAACACCAGTTAAAGCAACACCTAAGGCAACCTTAAACGATACTAGACCTGCTGCGTCATTGATTAACGACTCACCTTCTAGGACGCCCATAATATTAGTTGGTAGCTTCACATTTTTCACTATTGATTTTAAAGCGACGGTATCTGTTGGTGAAATAATTGCGGCTAAAGCAAACGAAATCGCTAAAGGCATACTTGGAATCAACCAGTGAATCACAATTCCACCTAATACCACTGATAGTAAGACTAAACCAAATGCGAGTAATAAAATCGGACCTTTTAATTCCCACAATTCTTTTCTAGAAACTTTTTGACCTTCATAAAAAACTAAAGGTGCGATTACACAGACCATAAATATTTCTGGTTCAAAATGTACTTCTCGATTTAATGGCAAAAGAACCATTAAAATCCCAATTGAAATTTGAATCAGTGCTAAAGGAATTTTCGGTACATATTTACTAATAACTGCAGAAAATATAATGCCAACAATCATAATTAAAAATAAAAATAACGTTTCCATATTTGACCTCCGATACAAACTAAATTTATTCAAACAAAAAAATTTCATTAGCCAGCAAACCGGCTAATGAAATTTTAGTTTATTGAGCCACTACAGGAGTAATCGTAAAGGTTAAACTTTGCGTAATAACGCCTGCCGCTTCAGGTGCAAAGGCTACGGCTTCACCGTTTAAGGTAATACTAGTCGCAGCAGCATTTCCGATTCTAACCGAAACAGAAGTTGTTCCTGCTGGTAATGGAACTTCTAAACTCTCACCACTCTGCATTGTTTTTTGATCTGCAGGAGCTCCGTTTACTTCAACACCAACCCAACTTGCGCCTCCTTGGGCAGTTAATGTAATAGTCCCAGGTTCAGTTGCATTTGTCACTGTATATTCAGTTGTAGCACCCGTTGAAGAAGCTACAGCTACAGCTTGTTTAGGTTTTTCTGGTTCTTTTTCAGGTTCTTTAGAACTAGAAGATTGACTTTCTTTTTCTTGGCTTGATTCTTTCGATTCACTCGTACTTGTAATGGATACACTGTCAGCGTCTTTTGAAATAATCGACCCATCGTCTTTATTTCCAGTTTTAGTTGCCGCATACCAAATTCCACCGATAATCGCAAAAACCAAAAGAACAATCAAAATCGTTGGTAGCATATTTTTTATCTTCTCTACCAATTCATTCGTTACATGATTTTCAGAACGTGTTTGGTTTGTATTGACTTTCTCAACATATTCTTCATCATGTGTTTGTGGAACAGCATCTGTGTATTGTTCCAATAACTGATCACCATTTAACCCAACAGTATCAGCATATTGTTTTATAAAAGCACGGGCATAAAACTTGCCAGGCATCACATCAAAATTACCTTCTTCAATTGCAATTAAATAACGTTTTTGAATTTTAGTCATTTGTTGCAAATCATCTAATGTGTATCCCTTTGCTTTTCTAGCTTCTTGTAATTTTTCACCTATTTCATTCATAAACCAACCACCCACTAGATCTCTTATTTAGAGAATTAATTTCTCATATCCATATTATTATAGCATAGGAATCTATAACAAAACATTAATTTTTTCTTTACTTTAACCATCCACCGCTGACAATTAGTGACTGGCCCGTCATATACTGACTTAACGGCTCAACTAATTGTTGTACCCAAAAACTAATCTCAGCAGTTGAACCCATTCTACCAAGTGGAATTTCACTTTTTAATGCGTTGAATTCAGCTTCAGAAAATGACTGATTCATCTTAGTTGCAATGGCTCCTGGTGAGATTGCATTTACGGTAATCCCTAGGCTCGCTACTTCTTTACTATAAGACCTAACAAAAGCTAGCTGAGCTCCTTTAGTCGTTGAATAAAGAACCTCCATGGCACTACCTACCTCGCCATATATAGAACTAATAAAAATCACTCGTCCATTCGCACTTGCGGCTAATTTTTTTTGCAACTTTTGCACTAATAAAATTGGAGTTTTGATATGGACTTGCCACATCCGATCCATGACTTGTGACTCAGTATCAGTTAGTAATTGATACTGAGTAAAGCCGCTAGCAATAATAAAAGCATCTAATTGAAAAATAGAATCTAAAAAAGACGGAATTTCGGTTTCATTGGTCATATCCAATTGAAGGGTAAAAAAATCTTGTTGAGGATACTGTACTTGATAGGCTTTTACTTGCTTTTCAACACTAGAAAAATCAGTATGGTAATGCAAATATAATGACCAGCCAGCTTTGGCTAAATCTTGCGCAATTGCAGCTCCAATATCCCCACTAGCGCCCATAATTAAAGCAAATTTCACGCTTTACTCGCTCCTTTAGGAACAATATGGAAAACACTCATATGTTCAGGTACCATGAAGTTTTCAGCTAACTGAACGACTTCAGTTAATGAAATAGCTTCAATTATTGGGACCAAATCAAATAAACTAGCTTCCCCATAAGACTCCTGGCTGTATTGATTCGCAATATATTCTAATGAATTCAGTGATTGTAAAACACTACCAATCATGCGCTTCTTGACCATTTCTAGATTTTCTTGTGTTAATTCAGGGCTTGTTTTAGCATTGATTAATATCACTTTTACTGCGTCACTTAAAGCCTTCGGATCTTTTGCATCTCCGCCAACATCGACAAAATGGAAGGTTCTTTCTAAATTAAATTCATAGGAAAAACTATCATCAATGGTTCCTTCGTTATACAAACGCAAATAATTTTCAGATGTTGAACCAAATAATAAACTTAATAAAAGATTCATTGTGGTTTTATAAACTAAAGCGGCCTTACCAACGGGCGCTGGCGCTACACCTTTAACCCCAACAATGCTTTTCGCACGATTAACAGGCATTTCAATCTGATCAAAGGCTTTAATTTCACTAACAGTTTCAGTTGGAAAATGGCGCACTATTTCAGTCGCTTGCGGAAAGTCTTTCTTGGCTTGATTTTGACGAATCCACTCCATCATCTCAGTTGGATCCATTTTACCAACAACTAATAAATTCATATTGCTTGGGTGATAAAATGTTTCATAAGATTCGTACAGATTTTCAGCAGTAATATCCATAATACTATCAACAGTTCCTGCAATATCAATATGGAGCGGGTGTAATGGATACATATTGCCAATGATGCCGAAGAATAAGCGCCAGTCTGGTTCATCATCATACATTTGAATTTCTTGAGCGATAATGCCTTTCTCCTTATCAACCGTTTCTTTGGTAAAATATGGCTCTTGGACAAAATCTAACAAGGTTGCTACATTCTCTAAAACATGACTAGTACTAGAAAATAAATAGCTCGTCCGAGTAAAACTTGTAAAAGCATTAGCAGAAGCTCCCTGCTTCCCAAATGTATTAAAAATATCTCCATCTTCTTTTTCAAACATTTTATGCTCTAAAAAATGAGCAATTCCATCAGGGACTGTAACCATTTCTGATTTTCCTAGTGGGATAAATTGGTTATCAATTGATCCATAATTCGTCGTAAACAAGGCATACGTTTTATGGAACTCATTTTTGGGTAATAACGTTACCTTTAAGCCATTTGGTAAAGTCTCTGTATAAAGTGTTTCGTCTAGTTGTTGATACTCTTTTTTTTCCATGTTACGCCTCCCCAGTTAAAAAGAATGTCGCTTTTAAATGTACTTGGTTGGCAACTGCAATGATTTCTTCTTTTTTAACAGCGTCAACAGCATTTTGCCATTCCTCTACCGATAACTTTTTATCGACAACATCATAGATATACATCCGTTCAATTAACGCTCCCGAATTATCTTCTGATTGTAAAATTTGATTTTTTAACATTTCTTTTGTTTGATTCATCGCTTCTTCTGAAAAATTTCCTTCTTGCATTTCAGCTAGTTGTAACGCAATAATTTCAGAAACTTGTTGAACTTTATTACTTTCAATTCCAGTTTGAACTGTCATCATTCCTCTAAAAGTATCTAGTGAGCTAGATGCATAGTAAGCCAAACTTTCTTTTTCACGAACATTCATAAATAATTTAGAATGCGGATATCCACCAAATAAACCATTAAACACTTGCAAAGCAAAATAATCTTTTTCCAAGTAATAGCCATTTGTCTCATAAGCTAAATTGTATTTTGCTTGAGTAATCTCTTGCTTTTCTACTTCAGATTTACTATTATTTCGCAAAGTTTCCTTATAGTAAATTGATCCAGTTGCTTTTTTGCGCGGAGTGAAATTAAAGTCTGCAAATGCAGCCTTCATTTCAAGAGCATCTACATCTCCTAAAACATAAATATCAATAGTATCTTCTTTAATAAGTTGTTGATAATAGGTATATAGAGAAGTCGCTGTGATTTTTTCTAGCTCTTCAGCTGTACCAATACTAGGCATTTTTTGATCCTCGTTTTCAAAATAAAGAGCTTGTAATGCTAAGCTCGCATAGGCCTGTTTGTCATCAAAAATAGATTCATAATAATCAAATAAATTTTCTTTCTCGCGTTGAAATGTAGCCTCATCAAACTTGCCATCTGCTGCATTTGGATTTAACAAAATTTCTTTAAGTAGGGCAATGCCGTTCATTAAAACAGCCGGTTCACCTGACAAATATTTTTCATTTACCAAATTCATTCCCGCTGTAAAAATATGTTGAGTCCCTTTTTTCGTTACAGATAGACCAAAGCTAGCACCATATAAATTAGCCAACTCGCTTCTTAGCTGTGTTTGAGTGGGATATTTTTTACTATTTGTTTCTAAAATACTAGATAATAAAGCACGTTTTGTAATCGTTTCTGCATCTATTGGCGCTCTGAATTTAAGCACAAAACGAACCGTTTTATATTTTTTAGTTGGGATTACATGTAAATGTACTCCTTCTTCAAGTTGAATTGTCATCGTTTTCCTCCTTAAGCAATTAAAAACTTCCATTCCTCTATCATAAGTGAATTAGGAAAAGATTACAATTAGAAATACTCATCGACGTTATTTTTCTAATCTAATATAAAAGCTGACTCATTTATTATACAAAAAATCAGCCTTTCTCCACAAGGGACAAAAGGCTGATTTCTTATTGTTATTTTGATTTAATATAGGTTTCGCCGTCAGCCGCTGGAGCTTCTGACTTCCCGATTACACCAACTAACACAATAATTGTCAAAATGTAAGGTGCCGTTTGTAACACAACACTCGGAACATCTTTAATTAATGGGATATAACTTCCAATCACACTTAAACTTTGAGCAAAACCAAAGAATATGGCTGCACCCATTGCGCCGAGTGGATTCCATTTCCCAAAAATCATTGCTGCTAAGGCAATAAAACCTTGACCTGCAATAGTTGAATGCGAGAAATTTAAAGAGATTGATTGGGCTGCAACAGCTCCACCAATACCACCTAATAATCCAGAAATCATCACACCTGCATAGCGCATTAGATAGACATTAATTCCTAACGTATCTGCTGCTTGCGGATGCTCACCAACTGAACGCAAACGTAAACCAAAACGTGTTTTAAAAAGTAAAAACCATGCTAATATAGCCACAAACATCGCAACAAAAGCCATTGCTGATGTATTTGTAAAGAACATTTTCCCAATAATAGGAATATCTTTCAATAAAGGAATGCTACTTTTCCCAAAATTTTGTTGAATAATATCTGTTTGACCCTTGCCCTCAAATAGGACGCGCGTTAAAAAGACTGCTAAAGCTGGTGCCAGCATATTAATAACCGTTCCTGACACGATATGATTGGCACGTAAATTGACAGTTGCAACTGCGTGAATTAAAGAGAAAATCACACCAATACCCCCACCAACTAGCAATGCAATCCAAGGAGTCCAAGAACCTAGTTGCTCCGCAAAAGCTAAGTTAAAGACGATTGAAGAAAAAGCGCCCATGACCATAATTCCTTCTAGCCCAACGTTAACAATTCCACCACGTTCAGAAAATGTTCCGCCCAATGCGGTAAAAATTAATGGAGCAGCATAAATTAACGCTGATGATACGACGATTGAAACTGTTGAAATAAAAGCATCCACGTTAATTCACCCCTTTCTTAGCTTCGCTGTTAGTTGCAGCTATTTTACGATTTGGTCGTTTTGCCTTATTCATAAAGTAACGAATCAAATAACTTGAACCAACGAAGAAAATAATTGAGGCAATAACAATATCAACAACTTCTGTCGGAACATCTGATCCCATTGGCATGCTAATTCCACCAATTTTCAATGCTCCAAATAAAAGACCTGCTAGTAATATCCCAAATGGATTTCCTGCTCCTAATAAAGAAACAGCCATTCCGTCAAAGCCAATGCTCGGCATACTGCCTTGGACAAATAGATTTTGGAAATTTCCTAAACCTTCCATACTACCACCTAAACCAGCTAAACCACCAGAAATAACCATAGCTAAGATAATATTTTTCTTCGTACTCATACCTGAATACTCTGAAGCATATGGATTTAATCCAACGGCACGTAATTCATAACCCAAAGTCGTTTTTTGCATCATAATCCAAACGACAACACACATAATAATTGCTAATAATAGACCATAATGGAGCGTTGAATTATCACTAATTTGGGCTAACCACTCTGAACGCAAACTTGCATTTTCAGAAATCCGCGGTGTCGCATCGTCCCCTTTGGTTAATACATTCCGAACCATATGATTCGCGATATATAAAGCCGTATAGTTTAACATAATCGTTACAATCACTTCACTGGTATCAAAATAAGCACGTAAAAAACCAGCAATTCCAGCCCAGATAGCGCCACATAAAGCACCAACGATCAAGCAAAGTGGAACTAAAAGCAGCTTAGGTAAATCAGGCATCATTAATGCCATCGTAACCGATCCAACCCAACCAAATAGTGCTTGACCGGCAACACCAATATTGAAAAATCCTGCCGTATTGGCTACCGCAAAACCTAATGCAGTTAAAATTAATGGTGTTGCTTGACGCAATGTTTCACCTATATAAAAAGGCCCACCAAATGCTCCCTCAACTAAAGAGGTATAACCTAAAACTGGATCGTAACCAAAAGACCACATAATAATGGCACCTAATAACAAACCTAAAACAACAGATAAAACCGGAACTAATATATTTATAAGACGTTCACTTTTATGATTCAATCGAGTGCTCCTTTCCAGCAGACTCTGCTGCACGGGCTTTTTCAAGTGAAGAACCAGCCATCAATAAGCCTAACTCTTCCCTCGTTGTTTCCTCAGGTTTTACCACTGCGACAATATTGCCTTCATACATAACAGCGATACGATCTGAAACATTTAAAATTTCATCTAATTCAAAACTCATTAATAAAACAGCTTTATCATTATCTCGTTGCTCAATCAAACGTTTGTGAATATATTCAATTGCTCCAACATCTAAACCACGAGTTGGCTGAGCTGCAATTAAGAGTGACGGATTTCGATCTAACTCACGAGCAATAATCGCTTTTTGTTGATTTCCCCCAGACAAGGCACTTGCTGGCACACGTTCATTGTGACAACGAACATCAAATTCAGCAATTAATTTTTTAGCATAGGTATTAATTGCTTGTTGATTTAGGAAACCATGGCTACTTAATGGTTTTTGATAGTAGGTTTGTAACGCAATATTATCTTCTAAACTCATTGGTAAGACTAAACCATATTTATGGCGATCTTCAGGAATGTGACCTAAACCAGTCTCAGTAATTTTACGTGGTGGTAGATTTTGAATTTCTCGACCATTTAACGTAATTTTTCCTTTTTCAACTTTACTTAAACCAGTAATCGCTTGAATCAATTCGCTTTGACCATTTCCGTCAATTCCTGCAATTCCTAAAACTTCACCGGCTCGAACTTCTAAACTTAAATCTTTAACCGCATCCAAACCACGAGACTCTTTAACAATCAAGTTTTCAACAGATAAAACTACTTCTTTTGGTTTTGCGGCCGTTTTCGTTGTTTTAAATGACACTGAACGTCCAACCATCATATCAGCTAACTGTTGTTGACTTGTTTCTTTTACATTTACAGTACCAATACTTTGTCCACGTCTAATAACTGTACAACGATCAGCAACTTGCTTAATCTCGTCTAGTTTGTGGGTAATTAAAATAATGGATTTACCTTCTTTAACTAGTTCGTGCATGATCTCAATTAATTCACCAATTTCTTGAGGCGTTAACACAGCCGTTGGTTCATCTAAAATTAAAATATCCGCACCACGATAAAGTGTTTTAATAATTTCAACTCGTTGCTCCATCCCAACCGAGATATCTTCTACAACAGCATTTGCATCCACTGCCAGACCATATTTACCTGATAGTTCCTTAATAATTTTTTTTGCAGCAAGCTTATCAATAAAGCCTAGTTTACTTGGTTCGCTACCTAAAATAATATTTTCAGTAACGGTAAACTTCTTCACTAACATGAAGTGTTGATGAACCATTCCAATTCCTAACTTATTAGCCATACTAGGAGACGAAATTGTTACTTTTTTTCCATTAATCTTAATATCCCCGGAAGTTGGCTCAAGAAGCCCAGAAAGAATATTCATTAGTGTGGATTTACCCGCACCGTTTTCACCTAAAAGAGCATGTATCTCACCCTTTTTTAATTGGAGATTAATGTTATCATTGGCCTTGAAATCGCCAAATTGCTTGGTTATTCCAGACATTTCAATTACATAATCTGTCCCTGTCACGTTGGCTCACTCCTTCTTTATAATTGCTGTTTTTCCTTGTATATTATACTTTATTTAAAATGAAAGGGCTAGCTAAAAATGAAAGTATTCTGTTATTTTCATGAAAAAAAGAAAGAATAAATAAATTTTTTCACTTTTTATTCGTGTATGCATTAAAAAGAGTAACATTTAATCAAAGAATGAGCATTCATTCCAGCTAATTTTTTACGGTTATCGTTTCCGAATGTTATAATAATAGAGACAAATAAAAAATCTAAAAGAAAGAAGTCCTAATTATGTTAGCTATGAAACGGATTTATGAAGACTATGATGCAACCGATGGGACACGCGTCCTAGTCGATCGACTTTGGCCAAGAGGAATCAAAAAAACTTCAGCTCATCTTGACTATTGGGCAAAAGAACTCGCACCTTCTACACAATTGCGTAAATGGTTTAACCATGAAGAAGAAAAAATGCCTGAATTTGCTGCCGCCTATCGAAAAGAATTATTTTCTTCTACAACGGCTAAAAATAAAATGCAAGAGCTTAGCAAAAAAAGTCAGCATGAAACACTAACCTTTCTGTTTGCAGCTAAAAGTTATGAAGTCAATCATGTAGTTGTATTACTATCTATTATGAAAAAAGAATATGGTGCTAAATTAACTTCTACTAAGTAAAAAGACCGAAGCAGCTGCTTCGGTCTTTTTATATAGATGAATGAAATTAAGGTTTTTCTGGAACTTCAACTTTTCCATCAATAATTTGTGCTTTATAATCATCGACATCTTTCAGAACTTCTTTAGAAAGATTTCCTTCAGTGATACCAACGCCATCTTCTTTCAATCCATAAGTCAATGTTTCGCCACCAGGGAATTTATCGTCCATTGCACGGTTTGAAATATCAATAACCGTTGCAGCTACACCTTTAAGGGTTGAAGTTAATGTTAAGTTTCCTCCGTCATATTCACCTTCAGCATCTTGATCACGGTCAACACCGATAACCCAAACTTTTTTAGACTCATCAGCTTTCATGATATCTTTAGCTTCTGAGAAGACACCATTACCAGTATCGCCAGCTGCTTGATAGATAATATCAATGCCACTGTTATACATTGCAGCTGCTAGTTGTTTCCCTTTTGCAGGATCACCAAATGAACCAGCATATTCAACTTTTACATCGATATCAGGATCAACAGCTTTTACACCTGCAATAAATCCAGCTTCAAAACGGCCAATTACTTCGCCTTCTTGTCCACCAATGAAACCTAATTTTTTCGTTTCAGTTGTTTTAGCAGCAGCAACTCCTGCTAAAAATGCAGCTTCATTATCTTTAAAGACGATTGAAACTACGTTATCTCCTTCAACAACTGAATCAATGATTGCAAAGTTTGTTTTAGGATTTTGTTTAGCTACATCTTCTAATGCTGGTGCAATTTTATATCCAATTCCAAATACGGTATTAAAATTACCTTTAACGGCACTGTTTAAATTTGTTACGAAATCTGAGTCAGAGTTTGATTGCAAATAGTTAAAGCCATCTTTCCCCTTTTTAAGGCCATGTTCTTTACCCCACGCTTGTAAACCTTCCCAAGCTGATTGGTTGAAGGATTTATCATCCACTCCACCAACATCTGTTACCATTGCTGCTGTGTGAGTTGTTTTTTTATCATCTCCACCATCTTTGCCTTTGTCTCCACTGTTGCCACCACAAGCAGCTAATGTCATACTAACACCAACACCTAGTGCAAGTAGACCCATAAGATTACGTTTTTTCAATTTAGAACCCCTCCAACATTTTTTATATGAAAATGAGTCGCTAAAACTAGCAATTCATCACTCATCTGTATTCTACCACCTTTCACTCAGAAAATAAACTGCTAATGCGATTAATGAAACCGTTTTTCTTAAAAAACGTTCACTTTTTAATGATATTATCATTTTCAAGGCCTCTTTATTAAGAATTGGCTTTCGATTAATAAAAAAATCGTCGTCAACAGAACTAACCTGCTAACAACGATTTACATATTAAGCTCTTTTTTAAGTTGGATTTGATTCTTCTGACTCTCTTTGGGGTAAATGAGTAATATTAACTTTACGTGGTTTACTTCCTTCAGAAGGACCTACAATACCACGCATCTCCATTTCATCCACTAAACGAGCAGCTCGATTATACCCAATTCTAAAACGACGTTGCAACAAAGATATACTAGCTGTTTGCATCTCTAAAACCATCGCAACAGCATCATCGTATAATTCGTCTTGAACTTCGCCGTTAACCGTTTCAGGAATTTCAGTTGGCATCATTTCTTCTTGATAGTTCGCTCCTTGTTGCTCTGTTACAAATTCAACAACGCGTTCAACTTCTGCATCTGAAATGAAGGCCCCTTGAACACGAACAGGTTTATTTTCTCCCATTGGTAAAAAGAGCATATCTCCACGGCCCAATAATTTTTCAGCACCACTTCCATCAATAATCGTTCGTGAATCCGTTCCACTAGAAACAGCGAAAGCTATTCTTGAAGGGACATTAGCTTTAATAATCCCAGTAATAACATCCACACTAGGTCTTTGAGTAGCTAAGATCATATGAATTCCCGCTGCACGAGCCATTTGCGCTAAACGAGTAATTGACTCTTCAACTTCATTACTTGCGACCATCATTAAATCGGCTAACTCATCGACAATAACAACAATATAAGGCAATGTCGGATTATTTTCACCATTTTCCAAATTGTGTTCAATCACCATAGCGTTATAACCGGTTATATTTCTCATACCTGTCGCAGCAAATTTTTCATACCGCTGTTCCATCTCGATAACAACTTTTTGCAAAGCTTGAGCAGCTTTTTTAGGATTTGTCACAACTGGCGTTAAAAGATGCGGAATTCCATTGTATACATTTAGCTCGACCATTTTCGGATCAATCATCATCAATTTAACTTCGTTCGGTTTAGCGCGCATCAAGATGCTTGTAATAATGCCATTAATACAAACTGATTTGCCACTACCAGTTGAACCCGCAACTAATAAATGAGGCATTTTGCTTAAGTCAGCTACAGCCACAGATCCAGTAATATCTCTGCCCAAAGGAACTTCCAATAATTTATCTGGATGAATCGTTTGGCCTTCAATAATGTCACGAAAAGCAACAGTACTCACTTCACTATTAGGAACTTCAATTCCAATAAATGACTTCCCTGGAATTGGCGCTTCCATTCGAATATCTTTGGCAGCCAAGGCCAGAGCAATATCGTCACTTAATCCAACAATTTTACTAACTTTAACCCCAACAGCTGGCTGCACTTCATACTTAGTTACTGCTGGACCCAAATTCGCTTTTGTTACTTTAGCTTCTACACCAAAACTAGCAAAAGTTTCCTCTAGCTTTTTCACGTTTAATTTAATCAGCGCGTATTCATTGGTTTGATCCAAGGCTTCAATTTCATTTAGTAGTGATGTTGGTGGCAATTGGTAATCACGATTTTCAGGCTCTGCTTGAATTTCAAATTCTAGTTCACTTAACCCCTCTTCATTCGCGTCACTTACATCCATTGCCTCTGTTGCTTGTTCTACTTTTACTTCAGGCTTTTGCACCCGACTTTGGTAACTATCGATTTCTAAATTTAACTGCTGAGCCTCACCTTTTTCAGGTTCCTTCACTTCCTCAGCCAATTTTTTCCCAGCTGAGATTGGCTTAACCTTATTTTTAGCAACTGCTTCTGCTTGACTCTTTTCTTGTTGAGTTTTCTTTATCGCTTGTTGCTCTTTGTACACAATCCATTTCTCTTTTAACAGTGCATACATTTTTCTAAGATAATTGCGAACATACTCTAATGCCACTTTAAACGATAAATTAAAGAACAGAAAAATTCCAATTACAAAAATGAGCCCACTAATTAAATAAGTTCCCCATTGAGAAAACAAAAAGTAACTCAAACTATACAATAATGCACCAATCATCCCACCACCAAGCGATTGACTTGTTGTACTAGCAGACATATCCGTCATGAAATAGCGAATTGTTGCAGAAATCACATTGACCTTGGTATCCATAATTGGACCGAATAAAAAAGCGTGAAATAAGATTAAAACACTAGTATAAATTACACTAAACCCAATAATTTTTTTGTTTTTATACACTGGCTCTTTGCCGCGAATTAATAAATAAGTGCCATATAACCCAAAAATAAGTACACTAACCAAATAGGTATTTCCCACAAAAAAGCGGAATAAATTAGCCATTAAACGACCAACAAAACCCAGTTTAATTCCTGCTAAAATAGCGGAACAAATAAATATTAATCCGATAATTTCAATTGAAAGGTTGCGTCCTTGTTGTTTTTTTGTATTTTTTTTCTTTTTCTTTTTTTGTGCCACGATTTTGCTCCTTTCATCTACCTTACCTATTATACACAAAAAGGAGAACATTTGTCCCCTTTTTTGTGCATTCCTTTAACGATTGCAACAAAAAAAGTTGTTCATTCGAGAATTTCAGTTCTCGAATGAACAACTTTTAAATAGAAGAAACTAAAAATTAAATTTCAGCTACTTTTTCATCAATTTTCACATCAGTTAAGTGACGGTAAAAATTTTGCTCTGAAGTTGTAAGATAAGGATAAATATAGAAGTTAATAACTAAGATATAAATTATAAGGGCAAAATAACCTAGTAATGCAAACGCTAAAAAGAAGCCGTTACTCTCGTTGCTGCCTCCTAATGCACCTAATAATACAATAACGAGAATTAATACTATAACTGGAATCACATACCATAAAATAAATGTTAATTGAAGAACAAATAATTGCCCTTTTTTGCCATCCATTAATTTTCGGCTAGCTGTAATAGCATCCATAATCCCAATTTCAGGATTGTCTTTTAAAATATTTAAAGCTTGGCTATAACTATAGCTTTTAATAATACCTGGAACAATAAACAATAGACTCCATAATCCAGTAAAAATACCCATCATAATGATTAAGCCAATCGTTTTAAAGCTTGTGCGGTTAAAACCTTGAAATAATGAACCAACACTATAATTTTTACCATCAATTAAATCTAATAATGCCCATTTATAACCCACTGATAATAATTGCTGAACAAGAGCTACTACGATTGAGAAAACAATTATAACTCCCAAGCTTCCAATAAATGCTGGAATTAAGGCTAACATTGCTTCTTCTGAATTCTCCATATAACTAAGTGGGATCATTTGTAACATTGTTGACAAACCCGAAACCATCGATACAACAAAGTTAATTGCCATCACTATTAGTCCCATGATAAACATACTACCAATTGCCGTACCCCAATTTCCTTTCAAATAACTTTTTGCTTCCTTTTTAATAACTTTAATCTCCATAACACGCCTCCAATAAAATAATAAGCGCTCTTTAATAGTACCTTACTCTTGTCTTCTTGTCTATAACTGAAAAGATTTTTTTCTTTTTAACTAAAAAAAATAAAAACTAACTTTAAGACTCTTATCGTCAGAAAGTTAGCTTTTAATTTATAAATTTATTTAATCCTCAGAGTCTGCCATTGCTGCTTTTAAGGCTAAGGCTAATGGACTTTCAACTTCTTCGGTCGGTTGACTGTATTTTTTCAACATTTTTTTCTCTTCATGCTTAGACATCTTCTTATTTTTCTTATCGCCTATTTTTTCAGAAATATTACAGTACTTACATTTGAAGTAAGCTCCATTTTTGCCTTCATGAACTTCCATTTTTTTATGACATTGCGAACATCGATGCATAGAAACTTTAGGATCTTTACGACGACGGTATGAACATTCAGAACTACTACAGACTAAAATTTTCCCGTCTCGACCACTTTTCTCTTTAAGTTTTTCACCACATTCTGGACAAACTTTATTTGTTAATGAATGGTCTGTGTAATTGCGGTTACTTGTTTTGATTTCCTTCACTAATCGGCTTGTTTCAGATTCAATTTGCTTAATAAACTGATCTTTTTTTAATTTCCCATTAGCAATTTCTTCTAAAGATTTTTCCCACTGGGCTGTTAAATCAGGAGTCACCAATGCCGGATTAACCAAAGTTAATAATTGACGCCCTTTTGGCGAAACGGATAGTTTATTTTGATTTCTTTCCATCAAGTCGCTGCTAATTAATTTCTCAATAATCTCTGCGCGTGTTGCTGGTGTTCCAAGTCCGGTTTTTTCCATTTTTTGTAATAAAGATGCTTCCGTCAGACGACTCGGCGCTTCTGTTAAATGTTTATTAACTGTAAAACTTGGATTGCCTAAGACTTCCCCTTTTTTATAGCTTGTCTGACTACTAACGACAGCTTCAGCCTTCCACCCTTTTTCAATGACCTTCTCTTGCGTTAATTTGAAACTTATTCCATCGACACTTAATGTGTATGTGTGCTTAACTGCTTGATAGGCTGGTAAGAATAAGCCTAAAAAGCGCTCTACAACCATACGATAAATGCGCAATTCATCATTATCCATTTTTTCTGCTCGTGGGCGTTCTTCAGTTGGAATAATCCCATGATGATCCGTAACTTTACTATTATTGTAGACACTTTTATTGGTAGCTTTACCACCATTTTTCAAGGCTATTTTTACTCTTTCTGGATCAAATCCTTGAATAGCCAACAAACGATCTTTCATTGTAGCAGCCATATCCGTCGTTAAATGCTTCGAATCGGTCCTTGGATAAGACAGTACTTTGTGACGTTCATATAAATTTTGCATTAAACCTAATGTTTTTTTAGCTGAAAATTGATAGCGTTTATTAGCATCTCTTTGCAATTCAGTTAAATCATATGGCAGTGGAGCATACTCAATCTGTTGCTTTTCTTTAACCTCAACAACTTTAACAGCTTGATTTTTTAATCGTGTTGCTAATGACTCTGCTTCTTTGCGATCACTGAATTTAGTTGCTGCTCCTTCAGTCACTTGAGCTTTTTCACCGTTGCTAAGTAAAGAAACAGTGTAGAACGTTTCTGGCACAAATTTCTCAATTTTCTCTTCCTGCTGACGCACCATTGCTAATGTCGGTGTTTGAACCCGACCAGCAGACAAGCTATCTTGATATTTTACAGTTAGTGCACGAGTAACATTCAAACCAACTAGCCAATCTGCTTGCGAACGGGCAATTGCCGAATCATATAAATGGTCATAAGCCTGACTAGGTTTTAAATTTTTAAAGCCATCCTTAATCGCCTTGTCTGTTTGAGATGAAATCCAAAGGCGCTTGACAGGCTTATTAAAATGCACATATTCTAAAATCCAACGTGCAACTAATTCGCCTTCTCGTCCTGCATCAGTTGCAATTATTGCACTTGAAACATCTTTACGAGTCGCTAATTGCTTAATTGCCTTTAATTGATGTCCTGTATTTTTTAATGGTTTTGTGGCCATTTTAGGCGGAATTAAAGGTAAACTTTCCATATCCCAAGTAGCCCATTCTTTTTTATAATCTTCTGGCATTTTTAGTCCTAGCAAATGACCTAACGCCCAAGTGACAATATAATCCTTGCCCTCAATATAATTTTTACTTTTTTGTGTTGCACCCAACACGCGTGCTAGCTCTTTTCCAACACTTGGCTTTTCAGCAATAACTAAAATTTTCATTTGATTTCCTCTCTAAACTGAACCTACCTGATGGTTAATTTCCATCGGTTTTTCTTCTTTTAAAAGCATGATGCTATGAAACAATTGTATGTCATCTTCGCAATCTTCGCAATAACGCTTTTCTTCTTCATTCCAAAAAGCCGTTAAATAATGTTTTTTTGTGACATAATTTTCATAATCATCTATTAGTTTTATATATTTTTCATGATAGTTTTGATTTGCTTCTGAAAACGAATCAAACTGTTCAAAAGAAACAATTTCTTCTTTCCAATCTTCAAAGAACCACCAAGGTTCATATTCGCCAAATAATGTCACCACTTGATACATTTGATCCCCTCCATTTCTATTTCAGTATACCATAGGCCCACCTTTTCGCGCTCAATTCGGGATTGAGAACAAGACGTTTGACGAACACCATAATCATCGTTAAAATAGACTAAACAAAAACTGACTGGAGGAATCTTTATGAGAACAATAAAAATGAATGCAAGCGGCAGAGTTCAAGGTGTCGGATTCCGGTATATGACTAAAATGGTTGCTGATCAAATCGGAATTGGGGGGATTGTTTGTAATCAGAATGACGGATCCGTTTATATAGAAGCAAATGGTACCGAAGATGAGATTGATTTATTTATTGAAAAAATTAAAAAATCACCTTCACCAAGCGGCAGAGTGGATCATTTAGATATTATTGATGATCCTAACATAATGATTCGAAATAAATTTTCCGTAACCAATTGAAATTTTATCACAATTAAAGTATAGTAGGAATGTTACCTACTAAATTAAACAAAGGATTGTGAAGCATGAATAAATTAAAAAAACTAGTTCTTACTAGTGGAGTCTTAAGTCTTGTCCTATTCCTCTCAGGATGTATGAAGATGGATAAGCAAGGAAATCCAACCGGTTTTATCTATGAATATTTAGTTGTTCCTACGGGAAATGCGATTATCTGGTTAGCTGATTTGTTCAATGGTAGTTATGGCTTGGCGATTATCTTTATTACTTTAATCGTTCGAATCATTATTTTGCCATTAAACTTAAGCCAATCTAAAAAATCAATGGTGCAACAAGAAAAAATGGCCTTCATCAAACCTGAGCTTGATGTCGTTCAACAAAAACAAAAAACAGCAACAACAGCTGAAGAAAAAGCAGCTGCACAACAAGAATTGATGGATGTCTACAAACGTAACAATATGAGTATGATGGGCGGAATTGGTTGTCTACCAATCCTCATTCAGATGCCTGTATTTACAGCTATGTTCCAAGCAATTCGTTTGTCTCCACAAATTGCAGAAAGTAACTTTTTAGGAATTAATTTAGGTGACCGTAACGCTTATCTAGCAATTGCTGCTGGTTTAGTTTATGTTATCCAAGCCTTTATTTCTATGATTGGTCTTTCACCAGAACAAAAGAAACAAATGCGGACTATGTTATTTATGAATCCAGTGATGATCTTAGTTTTCACTTGGTCTTCTCCTGCTGGATTAGGATTATATTGGTTAGTGGGTGGAGTTTTCGCTTGTTTCCAAACATTAATTACAAACTTATACCACAAACCTAAAATTAAAGCAGCTATTGCTGAAGAATTAAAAGACAGACCTGTTGTACAACCTGCAGCACCGATTAAACAGGCCGAAGTCGTTAGCCCTTCTCCTAAAAAAAGTACCCCTAACAATAAGAAAAAACGAAATGACGGCAAGCAACAACGTCGTAATTAAGTTAAAAGAGCTCTGAAATCAGAGCTCTTTTTTTGTTCAAAAAAAATAAACCACAGTTTCTGTGGTTTATTTTTCCTCTCGATAGATAGGTAAACGAATTCGGAAAATCGTTCCAAAATCAAGAACACTCTCAACTGTGATATTGCCTTGATAGCCATCCAATAATTCCTTAGCAATAGCTAATCCTAAGCCATTTCCACCTTTTTCACGACTTCTAGCCTTGTCAATACGATAGAAACGATTAAATATTTTTTGAAGATCCTCTGGCGCAATACCTTCACCAAAATCTTGGATTGCAATTTGAATATCATAAAGGTCTTCTGCAACTGAGATATGAATTTCTTTACGATTTGTTGAATACTTAACGGCATTATCTAATAGTATAATCAAAATTTGTTCAAAATGATTCCGGTAAATTTGAACCATCACATTACCAGCTAAATCATCATCTAAATTAAAAACAAAATCAGGATGAATCATTGAGAAATTATTAAAGACTTGATTAATAATATTTTTAACATCCGTCAATTCATGCTTATAATGAATATCAACTTGCTCAGCTCTTGATAAATCAAGCATTTCTTGAACTAAGCTTTTCATTCGTTCTATTTCTTGCAAAGAAGCTGTCAAAGATTCTTCTAAAATTTCAGGGTCTTCTTTACCCCATCGATCTAAAAGTTTTAAATGACCTTCCATAATCGCAACGGGAGTTCGTAACTCATGGGAAACATCTTCAACGAATTGCTTTTGCTGTTCAATATATTTCTGCATCTTATCTAACATATCGTTAAATAACTCAGTTAGATGACTGAGTTCATCATTACTATCTGGTACAATCATTCTAGAATCTGACTGCGTATCTTTGCGAACATCATTCATCGTTTGCGTCATTTGTTTAATTGGACGCAAAAAATTAATAGCTAACAGATAACCTAAAACACCACTAACAACTAGAGCTAGAAAACCCATTAATAACATAGCTAACAAAACTGTATTACTCATCTCATGGTAACGTGTTAAATTATTCGTTACTTGAACATAGCCGATAATATTTTGATTTTGCGAGGACATTATTGGTGTGACACCACTTAAGCCCCTAGCACCGTTAATTTTAATCTCTTTAATCTCAGGTTTAGGTTTTTTTTCAAATGTAACATGACTAGGTCTAGATTCATATAGTTTCGACCCACTTGGATCAAACACAGCAACAACTATCCCAATTTCATTAATTTTTGAAAAAAGTGCATCTGCTGTAGTATCTAATCCTTCTGTCATCAAAAAGCGATTATCAACAGTTGAGTCGATTTCGTAGTAGTTAGGAGTCAATGAATTCTTAACTGTTTCTTTTGTCAAGTTACTGCTTCCAACTTTTAATTTTGCTGCTACACCTGACATAATGTCATTCACATTGCTATTTTCTTGACTAATCATCATCTGAGTAAAGCCTAAATAAATTGCGACAGAAAAAAGTGTATAGGTGAAAAAAATCGCCATACTTGCTCCAATTGTCCACTTCCATTTGAGAGAAACACGGCGCCTTACACCAATTTCTTTTTCTCTTTCTTTGGTCGTTTTAATCACGAACGCATCACATAACCTGTTCCTCGAACGGTTTGAATATAACTTTCCTCTTCTGGAACATCAATTTTATTACGTAGATAACGAATATAAACATCAACAACATTCGTTTCAACTTCTGTTTCGTAACCCCAAACTTTATTTAATAAAACATCACGAGCTAAAACGACATTAATATTTTCCATTAAAGCTAATAATAATTCATATTCTCGTTTAGTTAATTCAATCACTTTATCTCCACGACGAACAACGCGATTTTCCTTTTCAATCGTCAAATCACGATACGTTACTGTTGTTTGTTTTGTCACATTTTGTTCACCTTCGATATCAATACGTCGTAAAAGTGCACGTAAACGAGCTAATAACTCTTCAATAGCAAATGGTTTAACAATGTAATCATCTGCTCCATGATCTAAACCAGAAACGCGATCAATAACTGAATCTCGTGCTGTCATCATGATTATCGGAGTGTTCTTCACTTGACGAATACGACGACAAACTTCTATACCATTCAATTCTGGTAACATTAAATCTAATAAAATCGCATCCCAATCTGAATCAAGGGCTGTTTCCAATCCTTTACGACCATTATTTTGTACTTCAGTTTCGTATCCTTCATGTTTTAATTCTAACTCAACAAAACGAGCTAAATTCTTTTCATCTTCAATAATTAAAATTCTATTCATACCTCATCACCTTTTCCTTTACATTCAGTGGTCTTACTCTAAAATGTACGCCTTTAGTACAATAACATGTTTGACGTATCACTACAATGTTTTTCTAATTGAATTATCAATCTTATTTTACCATAAACCAATAAAAAAGAAACGTTATTTCCTATTAAATCGCTAATTCTTTATTTTTGCAGAAAAAGTTCGTAAATAAATTAAAAAACATTGACATTTATTATATATTAAAATAAAACGCTTACAAAAAAGTAATTCCATAAGTTTAATTTACTTTTTTACTTCTTTAAACAAATGGTCAATCCATTGTACATTTTTAGTATTTCGTTATTTGTATAATTAGTATTAAATAAAAAAACTAGTGAACGAAACAACACGAAAGGTTATTGCATCCACTAGTTTTTATTCAGTATTTTCTTTTAAAAATTATTTATTTTCTTGTCCGTACCAATCATAATGGAAGACGCCCTCTTTGTCTGTTCTTTCATACGTATGAGCGCCAAAGTAATCGCGTTGTGCTTGAATTAAATTAGCTGGCAATGTAGCTGAACGGTAAGAATCATAGTAAGCAATAGCAGATGAGAATGTTGGAATTGGAACACCAGCTTTAACTGCGATTCCAACAACATCACGAACAGCTTCTTGATAACTTTTAGTGATTCCAATAAAGTATTCATCTAATAACAGATTTTTTAATTCAGGTTCGCGAACATATGCATCTGTAATTTTTTGTAAGAAACGAGCACGAATAATACAACCAGCACGGAATATCTTCGCAATATCGCCGTATTGTAAATCCCAATCGTGTTCTTCACTAGCAATACGCATTTGAGCAAATCCTTGAGCATAACTCATTAATTTACTGAAATACAATGCTTGACGTACTTTTTCAATAAATTCTTTTTTATCTTCTTCTAAAATAAAGCCAGCTGGTTTTGGTAAAATTTTGCTAGCTGTTACACGTTCGTCTTTCATTGCTGAAATGTAGCGAGCAAAAACAGACTCTGTGATAAGTGGTAACGGAACGCCTAAGTCTAACGCACTTTGTGAAGTCCATTTACCTGTTCCTTTATTTCCGGCGCGATCTAAAATAACTTCAACGATTGGTTTACCAGTTTCAGGGTCTTTACGAGTTAAGATATCCGAAGTAATCTCCATCAAGTAACTGTCTAACTCGCCTTTATTCCATTCTGCAAAAACTTCAGCTGTTTCTTCAACTGACAAGCCTGCAACATCACGTAATAATGCGTAAGATTCAGCAATTAATTGCATATCTCCATACTCAATCCCGTTATGCACCATCTTCACATAGTGACCAGCTCCATTAGGGCCAATGTAAGTGACACAAGGTTCTCCGTCTTCTTTAGCAACTGCTGCAATTTTTTCTAAAATTGGAGCAACTAAATCATAGGCTTCTTTTTGGCCTCCAGGCATAATTGCTGGACCTTTTAATGCGCCTTCTTCTCCACCAGAAACACCAGTACCAATAAAGTTAATTCCTGATTGGTCTAGTTCTTGATTACGACGAATTGTATCTTCAAAGAATGTGTTCCCTCCGTCAATTAAAATGTCGCCTTTAACTAGGTGAGGCAATAATGCTTGAATTGTGCTATCTGTTGGTGCTCCAGCTTTAACCATGATCAGAATACGACGTGGTTTTTCTAAAGAAGCAACAAAATCCTCAATTGTATAGGTTGGAACTAATTTTTTGTCTGGGTGTTCAGCGATTACTTCTTCTGTTTTTGAACCAGTACGGTTAAAAATCGAAACAGTATAACCACGACTTTCAATATTTAAGGCCAAATTTTTTCCCATTACGGCCATTCCGATAACGCCAATTTCTTGTTTACTCATTACTAACTCTCTCCCTTCAAATCTTGCACCTTGTTGATGTGCTTTTAATGCTCTTCTAATCCTACCAAATAATTGACCAAATGAAAAGAATAGAATTCTTTTTTACCAAAATTAGTTTAAAGTAATCTCTTCAACAATTTGATAAGCCATTGCTGCAGCCTTTGTAAACTCAGAAATCGGTAAATATTCATGAACTGTATGAATCTTTTCATAACCAATTGCCAAATTAGTCGTTTCTTTCCCTTTACCATTAAATACATTTGCATCGCTTCCACCACCACTTACTTGGTAGTTAGGTTTAATACCTATATTAGTTAAAGCTTTTGCAGCTATTTTAACTACATTGGTTTCTGGCGTAAAGCGATAACCGTTATATTTTTTTTCAGTAATTACAGCTGCTTTTCCACCCATTTCTGTTGCTACCCGTTCAAAGGTTTCAATCATATGTGCCACCTGAGCTTCGCAGGAGTCCGCATTTACAGAACGGGCTTCAGCGATAATTTCTAAACGATCCATCACAATGTTTGTTGCCACCCCACCATTAATAAAACCAATATTGGCAGTTGTTTCAGCATCAATCCTGCCTAATTTCATTTGATGAATCGCACTAGCTGCTATTTGAGCAGCAGAAACACCTTTTTCTGGCGCAACACCTGCATGAGCTGTAACACCAGTTAAAATGGCTTCTATGCGATACTGGGTTGGGCTTCCAACTGTAATGCTTCCAACTGGACCACCAGTATCTAAAACAAACCCAAAACTACTAGATAATTGTTGTACATCAAATGCATTTGCCCCGACCAATCCACTTTCCTCACCAACTGAAATGATAAACTCAATTGTTCCATGAGCAAGTTTTCTTTCCTTCAATAAGTGAATAATTTCAAACATAATTGCAATTCCAGCCTTATCATCTGCTCCTAAAATCGTCGTTCCATCTGAATAGATAGTCTTATCCTTTATAACGGGCTTAATTTCATTACCAGGAGCTACTGTATCCATATGACAAGAAAAGAAAAAAGGCTCAATTTCAGGATTTCCATTGAGGGTACAAATTAAATTATTTGCACCAAATCCCGTTTCTCCACTAGTTTGATCTTCTTCAACCGTCAGCCCTAATAAAGAAAACTCTTTTTTTAAATACTCTTGAATCAAAGCTTCATGACGTGTTTCTGAATTGATTTTAATTAATTCCAAAAACCGGCTTACTAAACGATCTTCATTTACTTCCAACATGTTCTCACACTTCTTTCTTTAAATTGAGTATCTCTATTCTATGCTATTCGTAAAGAATACGCAATTAAGCTTTCAATTAGAAATTTTATATAAGAATTTACTTTTAGAAAATTATACTTAACCTTTTCTCTCTATTCTGTTGTATAATGTTAGAATATACTATATGACCTATTTGTAGAATAAATAAGCTACTTTATATAGATTGGAGTTTTCATAATGAGGCAAGGTTATCATACAAACGAATCAGGTGTTCTAGTTCCTAATTCTGAAGATTATGTCGGTGGTTGGATTCATGTGTCTGACCCTAGCGAAGAAGAAGTCAATCAATTAGTCAAAGAATTTAAATTTCCAAAAGACTATATTACCAGCGTTTTAGATGCTCATGAAGTCTCTAGGCAAGAAATGTTAAAGGAAGAAGATACGAATTCAGCAATTTTACTCGTTCTTCAATATCCGTTCCTAATTGAAAGCGAACTAGGCTATAAGGAATATATGACCTATCCAATCTCGATTATTTTAACGGATCATACAATTATAACGGCAAGTAAACATTTGCCGCAATTTATCTCTGAAATTACTCATAATAATCCTAATTTTGCAGTAGATACGACTCATCAAGAACAATTTGTTTTGCGTTTATTTTGGTATATTTCGGCTTCTTATATGCGTTTTCTACAAGAAATTGATATTGAAACACGACGTTTAGAACTCCAATTAACTCAATCTACAAAAAACGAACAGCTGTATGCATTAATGTCTTTACAAAAAAGTTTGATTTATTTTTCGACTGCAATTAATAGCAATGGTCCGATTTTTGATATTATGAAAGAAACAGATCGCTTTAGTAAAGATGAACGAACTCGCAGTTTTTTACATGATGTTATTGTTGAAAACAACCAAGCTCAAATTATGACTTCCCAGTATCAAAAAATACTTGATCAAGTTAGCACTGTTTTTTCTGCAGTTGTTTCGAACAATTTAAATAATATTATGAAAATTTTAACATCTATCACAATCGTTCTTACTATCCCAACTATTCTAGGTGGGATTTATGGCATGAATGTAGAGATTCCCTTTATTGATACGCCAGGTGCATTTTGGCTAATCATGGTAATTATGATTATTTCAAGTGTTTTAACTGTTTGGCTTTTGAAAAAGAAAGATTTTTTTTAAAGAACTCTTGAATTCTTATCAGGTTTAAGTGTAAAATAGGTCTAATGACTTAGATGAAAGTGAGGAATTTTCATGAAAAATAAAGACTTGAATAAAGTTACTTATAAAAAAGCACCAACAAAAATGGAAAAAATAACTAAAATTGTTGTTTGGATTATGTTATTTGCTATGGTTGGTTCTGGCTTACTAACTGTACTATATACCTTATTTATAAACTAAACACTAAAAAGCCTTTACTTGCGTAAAGGCTTTTTGCTTGTTTATTTATCGATAAATTGCCTTGATTGGATCCATTCTGGCTGCATTGATAGCTGGAATAATCCCAAAAACAACCCCTGTTAAAATAGATACTAACGAAGAAATCAAGAAAATTTGTGGGGTCATTACTGGTTTGATTTGAACAAATCCACCAACAATCGTTGAAAGACCATAGCCTAAACCAATCCCAATCAATCCACCTAATAAAGTAATAAATGCAGCTTCTAACAAAAACTGAATTAAAATTGTGCGAGGTTTTGCACCAATTGCGCGACGAATCCCAATTTCTCGTTTTCGCTCAGTCACCGAAACATACATAATATTCATCACACCAATCCCACCAACTAATAAAGAAATAGCAGTAATTGCCATTAAAAATCCAGTCATTCCGCCAATTGCAGCTTCATTTTGTTTTTGCATTTGTTGATTAGAATCATCTTCTTTAAAAATACCTTTAACATCTGGATGTAGTTCTTGTAATGTAGAAATGACACTTCCAATTACTTGAGTCCTATCAACATCATCCTTCAGCTTTAGCTTAATACCACTAATTGCTTTTGATTTTGCCAATTCATTATACGAAGCTTTTGATATATAGCTTTTATAAGCGGACATATAATCAAAACCGCCCATCATATCCGTCATTGACATGCTATCGAAATCAACTGGCTCTGTAATTCCAATCACTTTATACATATAGCCACCAATTGAAACAGCTTGATTAATCATATCTGCTGGATTCTCCATACTAATAGAATCATCAAAAACAGTATGACTTAAAATAATGCGGTCTCGATTGGCATCACTAGGTTGAAAATCACGACCATATTTCACCTTGATACCACCCGTATTTGGCGCCACCATTAAATAGGCTTTTGTTCCAAAGTAGTCTAATTCTTGGTCAATCGAATCGCCCATAAATTGTTGTCCATAATCAGGAAAAATAGATTCCAATCCTTCGGTATCCTTAATTTTTTTTAAATCAACCATTGAAAAGCTAAAATCACTATTGGAATAATCAACATACCCCATACCAGTGTTATCTTCTTGTTCCATACTATACATGATTTTAACATTATTCGCACTTGTTGAGCTTGTAGCAGATAAAACTTGTTGTTTCATCCCTTCACCTAATGTTGAAATAGTTACTACTGATGTAATCCCAATAATAATTCCAACCATCGTTAGGAAAACTCTGAGTTTATGTGCTTTTAAGCTCAGAAAAGTACTGATTAAAATATTGATAATCATTGGTGCACCTCTTCCTCAACAAAGAGTCCATCTTTCATATGCACAACACGAGTCGCATATTTTGTCATATCCGCATCATGGGTAACCATCACAATGGTTTTGCCTTCTTCGTTTAATTTTTTTAGTGTTTCCATAATCTCACGACCTGTTTCACTATCTAATGCTCCCGTTGGTTCATCTGCCATAATTAGCAATGGATCGTTGACTAACGCTCGGGCAATTGCTACCCTTTGTTGTTGACCACCAGATAGCTCAGAAGCTTTTGATTTTGTTTTTGTTCCTAATCCAACAAGTTCCAAATATTTCTTTGCTTTTTCATGTTTTTCACTACTTTTTTTCACGCCTTGATAGACCATTGGCAATTCGACATTTTGCATAACATTTAATGAATCAATTAAGAAAAATTGTTGAAAAACGAACCCAAAAAATTCATTGCGGTACTCAGATTTTTTATTCTCTGATAATGTTGAAACATCTTTGCCTTTAAATAAATATGTTCCTTCTGATATCCGGTCTAGAAATCCAATAATATTCATTAATGTTGTTTTCCCACTACCAGATTTCCCCATAATCATGATAAATTCGCCTTCTTCAATTGTTAAATCCAACGATTTTAGCACACGGAGTTTTTCTTTTCCAACTGGAAAATATTTATTAATATCTTTCAAAACAATCAAAGGCGCTTTTTCATTTGTTTCAGTCATTTAAATGCGCCTCCTTCTAGTTAGCTGTAACAACTGGACCACCACTGTTGCTACTATCTACTGATTCTTCTCCACCTTCTAAAATATCGCCTTCTTTAATTTCTTTTTTAGAAGAAACGATAACTTTATCAGCAGATTCTAAGCCTGATTGAATCGTAGTTTCTTTCCCATCTTCTTCTCCCAAAACTAATTCACGACGAATTACCGATCCGAAATCATTAACTAATACATAATTTACTGCACCATCTTTACGAATCGCAGCTGTTGGGATTTTAATCAATTCATCCCCTAAGTTAATTGTAGCTTGAACATGATAGCCATTTTTAATGCCTTCTAAAGAGTCCAATGATAACTTAACTAAATAAGAAGACATACCTGCTGCCGCTCCTCCTGAAGCATCAGCGGAAGCATCATTGTTTGACGCTACATCTGGTGGATTATCATCAATAAATGAAATTTTTCCCGTAACTGTATTTCCATTTGAGACAACTTTGATATCTGCTTTTTGATCTAATTTAATTTTACTTAAATCTTTTTCGTTTACTTTTCCAGCTACATAAAAGCCTTCCGAAGTTAAACGTAAAATTGGCGCACTTGCATCTTTGACTTCTGGAATTGACACTCGACCTCTAAATTTTGCAGTTGTAGTAATATACTGCTTCTCAGCAGCAGCGACAACTTGTTCATTTAAAGCTTGAATTTCCTGGTCAATGCTATCAATAGTATCTTGTGCTTGACTTGAAATATTATTTTTTTCTTTTGTTGTATCGCTAGTTGTTGTTTCTCCTGTTTCCGGATCAGTCATTGTTTCAGCCTTAACATTAGCTAAATCACGATCACGCTTCGCAATGGCATTGGCTCTCTGAGTATAGCCTTTATTAATCCCTCGGTTGCCTTCTTCCATTTCTTTTGTGACTAACTTATCTTCATACGTAAACAATACTGTCCCAGCATCGACAACATCACCATTATTTACTTTGATATCTGGCTCTGAATCATTTGCCTCTTTTTTAGTAAAAGATTCTGTTTGATCTGGTGTAACAGCACCATTAATATAAACTTGATCAACATCTGGAACGACAAAGTAATCAATCCCATCATCTTTACTTTGGCTCTTTACAGGTTGCTTAGGTTTTGACATATTTATTGCTACAACGATTGCAATGACAGCAACAACGACAATTACAATCCCAACTATCCACTTCTTTTTCACTTTTTATCCTCCTCTAGGTACTCTGTATTGATTTAGTCCTTTTATTTTCTCCAAGCTTAAAAGCTTACTATCAGTATACCGATTTAATAAAATAACTTGTACAAAAAAACCCGTACTTTTTAATAATTCATAAATTCATATAATTTCTGTCACATTTTTGACATGATTATGTAATTAATTTAAATTTTTCTCAAATTAGTTATGTAGCAACATTGTTTCCGGTTTCAAAAAAATAAGGTTATCTAATTTCTTCATTAGATAACCTTATTTTTAGATAGAATTGTATTTTTCTTTTTCAGTTTTTGCTAATTTTAGTAATTCTTTAGCGTGTTCAATCGTTAACTTTGTAATTTCAGTTCCAGCTAACATTCTAGCCACTTCTTGAACTTTTTCCTTTTGTTGCAATGCCGTCACATGAGTTTCAGTTCGCTCATCAACTTGTGTTTTTGAAATAAACAAATGATGATCTGCCATTGCCGCAACCTGTGGCAAATGTGTAATACATAAAACCTGTGAATGGATTGCCACCAAGTAAATTTTATTGGCAATTGCTTGTGCGACTCTACCGCTAACCCCTGTATCTACTTCATCAAATATAATACTTGTAATTCCTTGTGACTTAGAAAAAATAGTTTTCATCGCTAACATCATTCGTGAAAGTTCTCCACCAGAGGCAACTTTTGCTAAAGGTTTTAGCGGCTCTCCTGGGTTTGTTGCAATATAAAATTCCACGATATCTTGGCCTTTTTCATTAAATGTTTTCATTTCACCAGCTTTTTCAGTTGCTAAAAATCGAACTTCAAAGATTACTTTTTCCATATATAACTCTTTTAGTTGCTCATGAATTTCTTTTTCTAAAAGTCGAGCAATTTCCTGTCTTTTAAGCGAAACAGTTTCTGCTTTTTCCGATAAACTTTTAGACAGCATTCCTAATTGGCTAATCAGTTCATTCATATGTGTCTCACGATTTTGAATTTGATCCAATTCAACAATAATTTTTTCGTAATAATCAAGAACTTCTTGAACACTTTCTCCGTACTTACGCTTCATTTGTTGAATAAAGTCTAAGCGTTTTTCAATTTCATTTAAACGCTCTTCATCATAAGCTAATTGATCCATTTCCCTTAAAATTTCACTAGCTGCTTCTTGCAATTGGAAGTAACTGTTTGCAATATTTTCTGAAATTTGGCGATAGCTTTCATCTAGAGAATCTATTGTGGTCATTTCAGTCATAGCTGTTCCTATTAAATCAACACCACTGCCTTCTTCACCTTGAAGTGCATCGTAACTAACAGATAAAGCACCAACAATTCGCTGATAATTAACCAATAAATTTTTTTCTTCTATTAGTGCTTCTTCTTCTCCAGAAACGAGCTCAGCTAATTCAATATCGTTTGTTTGGTACACAAGCATATCCATTCGTTGAGCTAATTCTTGTTCACTACTTTGCCATTTGTCATAGGCTTTTTTTACTTTTTGATACTCTACATAAGTAGAATCGTAGTCCGTCAGTAGCTGAACTAACTCTTGATCACCGAATTGATCCAACATATCTAAATGTCGCTCAGGATTCATTAGTTCTTGATGTTCATTCTGACCATGAATATCAATCATTGTTTCTCCAATTAAGCGTAACGTCGCAATCGTAACCAGTCTACCATTAATTCGACAAACATTTTTACCATTTCGATGAATATAACGTTGAATTAAGACGGTTTCATCTTCAAAATCAATATCAAATTCTTTTAATAATTCAAAAGTAAGAGCATCCTTATTTAACGTAAATAATCCTTCTAAGACGCATTTATTTTCACCATGACGAATAAAATCACTTGAAGCACGGCCACCTGCTAGTAAACCAACGGCATCAATAATAATCGATTTACCAGCCCCAGTTTCACCAGTTAAAACGGTCATTCCTGTTTCAAAGCTTAAAGACAAATCATGAATGATTGCAAAATTTTTAATTGCTAACTCTTGTAGCACAACTTTCACCTCTTTAATGAATCATACAAATTTTTATACATTATACCAAACTTAGTAGTTGGTCTTGGATTTGATTGGCTGCTGTAGCTGAACGACAAATAATTAAGATGGTGTCATCTCCTGCAATTGTGCCAAAAACTCCATCAAAATTAGAGGACTCAATCAATTTACCTAGAGCGTATGCGTTACCAGGTATCGTTTTCAGAACTAAAAAATAATCTTGATAATCAATAGAAACAAAGGCATCCTTGATTAAACGTTCTAATTTTTTAGCAGTATCAAATTGGATATCAGGTGGTAAGCTGTAGCGATAACCTCCAGTTTGAGCTGGAACTTTGACTAAATGTAGTTCTTTGATATCTCTCGAGATAGTCGCTTGTGTGACTTCAATGCCTTTTTCCTCTAACACTCGAACAAAATCTTCTTGTTTTTCAATTACATGCTCTTGAATTAACTCTTTTAACAATTGATGTCTTTCTTTCTTTTTCATGATTACACCTCAGTTTCTAAAACAGTATATTTATACATTTATTTAGTACCATCATACCGCATTTTGCTCTTATATAAAAGAACTAAGCCATAAAAATCAAAAAATTGCCAAAAATAACAAATTAATTGTATAAAAAAGAAAATAATAAACAAAATACAGTGAAAAAACACCTTGCTAAAAAACAAGGTGCTTCGGCTGTTTATTTACTTTTAAGCGTATCATATGCACTAGCTAGCGTATGGTCTATATTTACTGTATAAGCAATCGTGCCTGTTGTTTTTTGATTCCATTTTAGATGCATCAAAAATTCAATATTTCCTTCGCCACCAGTAATAGGAGAGTAATCCAAAGCCATAACATCATAGCCGATCCCAATTACGAAATGGACCATATCTTCTAAAACTTGCTTATGAACGGCTGGATCACGAACAATTCCTTTTTTTCCAACACCCTCACGCCCTGCTTCAAATTGTGGTTTGATTAAAGCCAGCACATCTCCACCAGGTGCCAGAATATTTTTTAATACTGGTAAAATTAAACGTAAAGAAATAAAAGATACATCGATTGAAGCAATTGTTGGCTGACCTTTAGTGAAGTCTTCTGGAGTACTATGTCTAAAATTCACACGTTCCATCACTTCGACACGAGGATCTTGTCGTAATTTCCAGGCTAATTGATTGTATCCAACATCTAATGCATAGCTCATTTTTGCTCCATTTTGTAAAGCTGCATCTGTGAATCCACCTGTTGATGAACCAATATCTAACATGATTTTATCTTCAACAGTTACCTCAAAAACTTCTAATGCTTTTTCTAACTTGAGTCCACCGCGGCTCACATAACGTAAGGTCTCACCTTTTATCTTCAAGCTTGTTTCTGTTGGAATTTTTTCTCCTGGTTTATCCAAGCGTTCTTCATTTTGATTATAGATTTGTCCAGCCATTATTGCTCTTTTAGCTTTCTCACGCGTCTCAAAAAGACCTTGTTCAACTAAAAGGACATCTACTCGTTCTTTCTTCATAACTTCGCCTATCTTTCTCTTTAAATCTCTAATAGTGTAATAAAATCTTCTAACAATTGAGTATCGGCAACTGATTTATTGTTCAAATTCGCTAAGCTAGTTTGAGCTTTCGCTAATTCTTCGGCTAACTCTTTTTTTGCTCCTGCTAAAGTCAACAAACCTGGATAGGTACTTTTTTGATGCACAGCATCCATTCCTGTTTCTTTGCCAAGTTCAGCAGTTGTCCCTATAACATCCAAAATATCATCCCGAATTTGGAAAGCTAAGCCTAAATGGCTAGCAAATTTAACAAGTTGTGTTTCTGTCTCTTGATCTGCATCTACAATCACGGCTCCTGCATAAGCTGCAAATTTAAGTAACTCACCGGTTTTCTTTTTGTGAATGTTCTGTAAATCAGTTAAAGTTAGTTTTTGGCTCTCGCCTTCCATATCAGAGACTTGTCCAACAACCATTCCATTTGCTCCTGCAGCCTTAGATAAGGCTAAGATTAACCTGACTTTTTGCTTTTCTGTCAAAGGACTCTTGGCTAACAATTCAAAACCTAAAGTCAACAAACCATCGCCTGCTAAAATAGCTAATGCTTCCCCATAAATAATATGATTCGTGGGTTGACCACGTCGTAAAGCATCATCATCCATTGCTGGTAAATCATCGTGAATTAAAGAGTACGTATGGATATACTCTAGGGCTGATGCGGCTAAAAGTCCAGACTTTATATTTCCACCTAATGATTGGATTGTAGCTAAAAGTAATAATGGTCGAATCCTTTTTCCACCAGCTTTAACGGAATAAGTCATTGCCTCAAACAAGCTACCTTTTGTTGGAACACCTATTTCAAGTTCTTCTAGCAAAGTATCTTCTAGTTGTGGTAATGCAATTGATTTAAATTCATTTAAATCCATTTGTACAAATCCCCTCTATTCATTTTCACTTGGATTTTCAAATGGAGCTTCATTGCCTTTTTCATCAACCATTTTAGTTAATGTTTCTTCTGCATTTTGTAAAGTTTCTTTACAAATTTTACTTAAGCCCACACCTTTTTGGAATTGTTCCAAAGCTTCCTCCAAAGGTACATCCCCACGTTCTAAATTCGTTACAATTTCTTCCAATTGTTGCATGGCTTCTTCAAATTTTAATTTTGCTTTTGCGCTCATGTTGTTTCCTCAACTTTCTCAATTACTTTCGCTTCGATTTGTCCAGTTCCTAGATGAATTTTCAAAACATCATCTAATTGAACTTGTTGACTTTCTTTAATGACTTCACCATTTTTAGTTACATAGCTATAACCTCTATCCATAATTTTTAACGGACTCAAATAATCCAATGACTGCATCAAATTATGAATATCTTTTGTTTTATCTGCCATATAACGTTCCATTTGTACGGTTAATTGTTGTTCTAAAAATTGGACTTCTTCTTTTCTTTGTTTAACTAATTGACTAGGATCAAAAGCTTTTAGCTTCGTGCTTAACATAGTTAAATCATGATTTTGTTGAGTGATTCGATACTCTAAACTTCGGATTAATCGCTCCGTCGCTAAATCTAAATTTTGAGCATAGCCTTCATACAAACGCTCAGGTTGTCTGAAAATATAAGAACCTAAACTTCTCATTAAGCGTTGTTTCAACACATCGATTTTTCCAGCATAACTTTTCATTAGACGCATGCGCATTTGTTCAATTTTCAGGATTTCATCTCTTAATAAAGGCACTGATAATTCCGCCGCTGCAGTTGGAGTTGGTGCTCGCACATCCGCAACTAAATCGGCAATTGTTGTATCCGTTTCATGTCCAACCGAAGAAATTGTCGGTGTTGTAGCTTCAAATATAGCACGCGCAACACTTTCTTCATTGAATGGCCATAGATCTTCAATTGATCCACCACCTCGTGCAATGATCATTGTATCAAAATCGCCTTTTTCTTCCACCATCTGAATGCTTTTTACAATATCTTGCGCCGCTCGTTCACCTTGAACGAGAGTTGGAAAAATGACCAGCTGAACAATTGGATAACGCCGTTTAATTGTTGTCATAATATCTCTCACAACTGCACCTGTTGGACTTGTGATTACAGCAATTCGTTTAGGAAAAGTGGAAATCAATTGTTTTGGAGCATCAAATAATCCTTCAAGCTGTAGCTTCTTTTTCATTTCTTCCAAAGCTTGGTACAATGCACCTACACCGTCTGGTTCCATATGTTCAACATAAATTTGATAATTTCCACTTGCTTCATAAAGGGAAATGCGTCCAATAATAAGGACCTTCATTCCTTCTTCTGGAGTGAATTTTAGTTGTTGAAAAGCCCCCTTAAACATTAACGCTGAAATTTTAGCTTGATTGTCCTTTAAACTAAAATATTGGTGAGCATTTGGTCGCATTCGAAAATTTGAAATTTCACCGGTTAAATAAACTCTTTCAAGATAAGGATCATGATCGAATTTTCGTTTTATATATTTTGTCAATGCCGTTACAGTTAAGTATTCAGGTGACAAAAAGAGCCCTCCTTTTAGAACGATTTTACTTGTTTTTCTGCATTTTTGATAGTTTGGTATAGTAACATGGTAATTGTCATTGGTCCAACTCCTTTGGGTACTGGAGTTAAGTATCCTGCAACTTCCGCAACTTCCGCAGAAGCAACATCACCAATTAACTTCCCATTTTGATCGCGGTTCATGCCTACATCAATTACAACCGCTCCTGACTTAATAAATTCTTTGGTAACAAAATGTCCTCGACCAATTGCTACAACTAAAATATCAGCTGTTTTAGCTAGTTCAGCTAAATTAGCTGTTTTTGAGTGCGCTATTGTAACTGTCGCGTGCTCCATTAATAATAACTGAGCCATTGGTTTTCCAACAATATTACTTCGACCAATAATGACCGCATTTTTCCCAGCTATATCAATCTTGTAACGCGCTAATAATTTCATAATACCATAAGGAGTGCAAGGAATCATATCCGGTTGACCAATTAGAAGTTTCCCCATATTCACTGGATGGAAACCATCGACATCTTTACTCGGATCAATCGTATTTAAAATTGTTTCAGCATCAATATGGTTTGGTAAAGGTAACTGAACTAGTATACCATGAAAATCTGGATTTTGATTATAGAATTCAATTTCATTAACTAATTCTTTTTCTGAAATGCTTTCTGGTAGGCGTTTCACTAATGAATTAAAACCTAGTGCTACCGCACGTTTTTCTTTATTTTTTACATAAGTTTGGCTGGCTGGGTTTTCTCCTACCAATAAAACAACTAATCCCGGAGTAATTCCTTTCTCTTTTAAGCCCTCTACAGTTTTAAACATTTCTACTTGCATTTCATCTGCAAGTCCTTTTCCATCCATTATTATTGCACTCACTTAAAATCACTCCTCAATCATTTCATTTAGTTGATTACATAGACCATTTTAACATAATCAGAAGCTTCTACCTAGCTTATTTTAATTAAAAAAGCTTTTTAACCGATTATTATACAATTTCAGATTGTTATCATTCGTTAAAAACGTAATTACAATTATAATTACCACGAATAAAATGAATTAGAATAATTAAAAACGAACATTAACAATTAAAAGCACATTAAAAAAAGAGGCTATAATAGCCTCTTTTTTCATCATTAACTTAATAGTATGAATTAATTTTCTTGATCAACAATTTTTGCTAACACACCATTGACAAATTTACGTGATTTTTCATCACTATAAAGCTTGGTTATTTCTAGTGCTTCATTTAAAGCAACTCTGCCTGGTACGTCTGTAACATACAACATTTCAAAAATAGCGACACGCATAATAATTAAATCAGTTTTAGCCAAACGATTCATTGACCAGTTTTCAAGGTTTGCTTGAATTTTCTCATCAATAATAGCTTGATTTTGAAGAACTCCCGTCACAACTAAATCTAAATACTTAGGGACTTCGACAACTTCAACTTCATCTTGCAACTCATCTTCACTTGTTAATGCTTGTTGAATAGCTTGATCAATTGTCAAACCTTCATTAGCTGATAGTTGAAATAAAGCTTGTAAGGCTTTTTCTCTAATATCGCGTCTTGTTAAACTCACGCATCTTCACCATCTTCATCTAAATCTAAGTCTAAAAGTTCTTGTGGAACTGTTTTTTCAGGAACAATACCTACGACATGAATGTTTACTTCAGCTAATTCAATATCTGTCATAAATAAAAGTTGTTGGCGAATTTTTTCTTGCATTTCACTAGCAACCTTAGGAACAGATACCCCATAATTGATTAAACAATAAACATCAATTTTTAAACCTGATTCATCAACCGTTAAATGAACCCCTTTTTTATGACTAGTGCGACCAAATAATTCAACCACACCTGAGGTTAGATTGCCATGCATTGCATAGACACCCTCAATTTTACTTGCAGCAATTCCAGAAATCACTTCAATTACTTCTGGAGCAATTTCGATTTCACCAAGACTTGCTTTATTATCTTGTAAAGTTAATTTTGTTTCTTCAGCCATTAAGCAGCCCTCCATTTTTTCACTCATGTATCTTCTTAAAGATACAATTGTTTCATTATTAAGCTCTAGAGACGTATGAACCATCTTGTGTGTTCACAATCAAAACATCATCCACGTTAACAAAGAATGGTACGTTTACATAGACGCCTGTTTCCATTTTAGCTGGTTTTGAACCACCGGAAGATGTATCACCACGAATACCTGGGTCTGTTTCTTCAACACGTAATTCAACAGTATTTGGCAATTCAACACCTAATGTTTCAGCACCATACATAATGATTTGAACTTCCATATTTTCTTTTAAATATTTTAGTTCATCTTCAATTTGAGACTCTTGTAATTCTAATTGATCGTAAGTTTCGCTATCCATAAAGACATGAGCGCCACCACTCTCGTATAGATATTGCATACGACGGTTGTCGATTTGTGCTTTAGCTACTTTTTCACCTGCACGGAACGTTTTTTCTTGTGCTGCTCCAGTACGTAAATTTTTTAATTTAGAACGAACAAAGGCTGCCCCTTTACCTGGTTTTACATGTTGGAATTCAACAACACGCCAGATACCGCCATCAAATTCAATAGTTAAGCCTGTTTTAAAATCATTTACTGAAATCATTCATTTTCCTCCTAGAGTCATCTCTGTTCTTACACTATAGTGTATCATTTTTTTTGCATTCTTACTATAAAATTGTTATTCCATCCAATTTTTTCAGCATTCTCACATATAAATTTAATCTTTCCAATAACGATATGGTCTAAACCATTTATTATAGAATAATTAATTCTTTCGGTGAATGAACCAAAATCTCATTGCCACCAACAGTAATTAATAAATCATCTTCAATCCGTACTCCACCAATACCTGGTAAATAGATACCTGGTTCATCAGTAATAACATTTCCTGGAACGAAGGCTTTTTCTGCTAATTTTGATACATTTGGACCTTCATGAATCTCTAATCCAATCCCATGACCAGTTGAATGTCCAAAGGCTTCACCATAACCCTTAGAAGCAATATAATCACGAGCAACAGCATCTAATTCAATTCCTGATATTCCAGGCTTAGCTGCATCAATAACACGCAATTGAGCTTCAAGTGTTACTTGGTAAATTTCTTTAAGTTTAGCTATCGGCTCTCCAACTGCAAATGTTCGAGTCATATCTGAAACATAGCCGTTGTAGTAACAGCCAAAATCAAGTGTTACAAAATCGCCTTTTTCAATTAACTTTTGACTTGCAACTCCATGAGGCATTGCTGAACGTAAGCCACTAGCAACAATTGTATCAAATGAAACACCCGTTGCACCTAAACTACGCATATGGAAATCAAGCAAATTAGCTACTTCAATTTCTGACATACCTGGTTTAATTACACCTAATATATAGTCAAAAGCTGCATCCGATATTTGACAAGCTTTTTTGATTGTTTCAATTTCTTCTGGTTCTTTTACTTCTCTTAACCCTTCGATTAAACCTGATACTGGAACTAAATCAGTTGTTTCAGGAATAATTTCTTCTAACATATCAAAAATGCTAAAGGTCACAAAATCTTGTTCAAAGCCTAGAGCTTCAATTTTTTGTTCCGTTACAATTTTGACAACCTCATCATAAATAGGACCATGATTTTGAACAACTGTGAACCCTTTAGCTTGTTCAGCAACTTGCTCAGTATATCTAAAATCTGTTACAAAAAAAGCATTTGTTAGCGTAATAACACTTAGACCAGTTGTTCCAGTAAAGTTGGAAACATAGCGAAGATTATAAGGACTTGTTACCAATAAGGCATCTAATCCTCTTTGTTGCATACCTTTACGTAATTTTTCAATCCGGCTCATATTTTTAGTTCCTCCTAAAATAAGTATTTAGTCAAAATCATTTCTACTGCGAAAATTTGCACAATTCATTTTATTATATCGTGAAATACGTCTGATTACAATGAATATTGCCTTCTGTTTCATTTCTTTTGCTATGCTTAAATAGTTGATTGCCGTACACGTTCAAATTTCTATATGTAGGAACACAGTTTTTGGATATACTGTGTTTCTTTCATTTTCCTAACTTTATTTCATGGAGAAATATTTTCGCTATTCACCTCAGATGTATCTACTTTTAGCGGAAGATCCGACAAAGTAAAAACGTCTTCCAATATATAGTCATTTTGTAGTTTAACAAAAAACTGAAATTCCCCTACTTGTCCTTGTTTAATTGTTACATCTCCAGTAGAATATTCCAATTTCATCGCCTTAACTTCCCTTTTTACTGCACCTCTTTTTATTTCTAGTTGCTTTTTAGCGATCAGCATCAGACTCTTCGCTTCATAATGCTGATTAAGTATCATTAATTGGCGCATCTGTCCCTGATAAATCGTAATTGTTCCCAGCGCAAGCAACAATAATAATGCAACAAACATAATTACAGTTGGTAAAATAGCACCTTTTTGATTCATTTAGCTATCCCCCATATAGTTAACTTTTACAAGTGCTTCGTAGCTTTCTTGATTGGTAAAAGTTACCTTGATTTCCAAAAAATCATTTAATTTTTTGAACTTTATTGTTTCAAGTTTCATTAATACAGGTTGATGACCACCAGCCCCTTTATTCGTGCGTTTTCTCAGCATATTACGATATTTTTCATAAAAAAACTGGTCTTTTTCAGGACTGTTATCTCTGTTGAAAACAACTTTTTCTACTTCTATTTTTACTAGACTAGTATTTTTCACTTCTTCTTCAAATTGATTTAAAAATAAATGCCATTCTAACTGGCGATCTTTAAATGTTACTTCTCTAATTCGTTGATAATTTTGAAGACTTAAAGAAAGGATTGAGACACAAATAAACAAAATAAAGGTAGCAACTAAAGCTTCTAACAAAGTAAAACCCGCTATAAAATTATTTTTAGTTGAAGAATGAACGATTTTCAAATTATTCTTCATCCCATTCAATTCCTTTCAATTGAATCTCGCTTAATTCGTCACTACCTAATTGAATTTGTTCATATCTTCTCCTGTTTTTTTCAACATTAACTTTTTCAATCTGAAGTCGTTGCAGGATAGTTGTCAGCAGTGGAAAATACAGAGAAATAGTAGATAAAATTAAAACAAATGCCACGAGCCCTTCTAACACTAAATAACCAGACTCTTTACTCGCTTTCTTCAAAAATATAGCGTCCACTTCCCATCTGGAATTTAAACGTGTAGCCTTTATCTAAACTTTTAAATTTAATCGTTTTAAAGGATGAAGGACGTCCAGTCTTAGCAACGTAACGAATCGAATTATTGTTATCAACTGTTAAGCTTTTCGGAATATTCAATTCTTGATTGACTACACCTTTTGCTTCAGAAAGCACTTGATATCGAACCGTACCCGATTTAAATATGGTCATACTCGTTTTTTTATTTGCTAACAATGCATAATTTTGTGTAGCAAGTAAATGGCTTTGAAAAGCCTCAAAAAACAACATTTTTTGTACTTTTTCGTATGTTTTATTGGCAATCACGGTTGGTAATCCAAATAAAACCATGATGATACTTAAGATTAAAATCGTTTCAATTAAAGTAAATCCTCGAGCATTGATCATCGCTGGACAACCTGGTTATTTTCAATCGCTAACCCTTTGTTAATCGCATTATCAATTTGTTTTTGTTTTAAATAATTATCCGCTTTTAATGCCGCAAAACTGACCTCTATTCCTGGCTCTTTTTCCAATAAAAAAAGTTCAATTTGAGTTTCTATCACAGTCATTAAAGCTTCGGTACCTTGGTTATCAATTTTCTTTTTTTGCTGAACAACATTTGGAATGACTAAGATTAACAATACAGAAATAACAAATAAAACTAAAATCATTTCTACTAATGTAAAGCCCTTATTGTTTAATTTCCATTTTTTATGACTTACTCTTTTATTTTTCATAAAATCCCCTCCATCATAGTAAACATTGGCAATAATAAAGCTAAATAGATACATAAAATAAAGAATGCGACTAGAATAAAAACGAGTGGTTGAATCCATCCCATAAATTTTTCGATTTTCTGAACAAATTCATTTTGACAAATTTGACCGTACAAATTTAGTTCGCTAGCTAACTGACTGGTGAGTTCACCATGGAATATAATTGCTCCTAATTCAGTTTTCAAAAATGGCAATTGCTTCATAACGACATGTAATCCTATCCCGTTTTTCATTCCTTTTTCCATTTCATTAGCTACTTCTTGCATTATTTTTGTTGTTTCTTTGGCTTTCATTACTTCAATAATCCGCAACATAGAATAGCCACTTTTAAATAATTGAGCCCATTCATAGCTAAAATAATACGTATAATATAGTTTAATTAAATTTCCAAAGAAAGGTAGCGCCACAATAAAATTCAATTTAGCTATTGCTGTTTGTTTTTTGAAATAGTTAGTTAAACTAATTTTTATGATTAAAAGACTAAAAAGTAAGCCCATAAATACATAGGGAAAATAATAAATCAAACCAATTGCTATTCCACTAACAAGTGACGTAAATGAACCATTTTGTTGAACTAAGTCGTTAAAGTGTGGCAGTAGTAACAAACGAATACCAAATAAAATACTAAACATGAAGATAACAAGTAACATTGGATACTGCAAGAGTTGTTTTAATTTCTTTTTACGTTTCCCATTTGCTTCTAAAAAAGCACCACTATCAGCTAAAACTTGGCTAAATTGACCATGAATTTGCGCTAAATACACTTGACTTGAAATTCGTTCAGAAAATCCTAGCTGATTGAGTACTTGAAAAAATTCTTGACCTTCTTCTAATTGATTTAATGCTTGATTTAACCATACTGCTTGCTTTGGAAGCATAATTTTTAGAAAGAGTAAACTTTCCTTTAAAGAAAAACCTTCTGCAACTAATACGGCTAATTTTGTTAAAAAAAAAGATTGCTGTGTTTCTTTAATCTTTTTATTGGATTTTGTATTGTCGATAACTTTTTTTCGTAATAAACCCATAACTATACGCCTTCCTTAAATAATAATTAAAAGATTTTGTTTGTTTTTCTAAATTTATCTGAGCATCTCCACCTTCCATTAAACCTTCTAATTCTCGCCCTGTTAACGTTTCATAAATGACTGACCGTTTAGCATATACTGCTAAAAAACTACAGTAAAGATGGCATTCACCCTGACAAAACGGACAATATTGTGGAACTAGTTTTTGAGAAATAACACCTATTAAACTTTGTTTAATTTGTTGAGCTGATACACCTAATTCAAGTAGTCGTTTAACCACACCCACTCCATTTTTAGCATGAATGCTACTAACAATTAAATGACCTGTTAGTGCAGCTCGAATGACCATTTTAGCTGTTTCTTGATCTCTAATTTCTCCGACAACAATGATGTCTGGATGATGTCGCAAACTAGCTTTTATAAGTAAATCGTAACCAATACCAGCTTTTGGATTAACTTGGGTTTGGAGAAATAACGTTTCTTGAATTTCTACAGGATCTTCAATTGTAAAAACCTGGCAATTTTCTTTACCTACAAATTCTTTAATTAATTGGAACATCGTGGTTGTTTTTCCTGACCCAACCGGACCAGAAAATAAAATCAATCCACTTTTCACCTCAATTAACTGCTTTAACACTGTAACTTGATTAGGAAAATAACAGGTTTGAACTAGTTTGCGCTTTTGCGTTTGATTTAAAAAACGAATAACTAGAGATTCTTGATGAAGAAAGTCAGTAATTGTTGAGAAGCGTACAGATTTGTTGCTTCCATTTATCAGCATATTTTTTGCGCCACTTTGTGGGAACCGTTTTTCCCCAACATCCATATTTGAAAGGAATTTTAAATAAGCAATTAATTGAGCCCCTTTCTTAAGAGAAACAACTGAGTGTTCCACTAAATGACCACTAACTCTAAAATAAATCTGATACTTATTTTCTCTAGGTAGCAGATGAATATCATTCACACCCCGCTTTTCTGCTTCTCCCATTAACTGGATTACATTTTGCTCAATTTTCATTCTCGAACTCCTTTCCACGTCCCTCTCAGCTATACTATATGTAAAAACCATTTATTATTTTTTATTTTCTGATCCCAAAAGGCAATCATTTAAATAAGACCAAATAAAAAAGCTAAGAACAATTAAATGCTCGTTAGCTTCTCTTCATCAGTCTATTTTTAATTCTTTTAACCTTGTAATGAACTGATTGCTTACTGCTCGTTGCCACTCAATTTCATCTTTCTTTCTAATTAAATAAAAGGAGCGTTGATAGTGGCTAGGCAGACTTTGATACGGTATATTTCCAACTGCTCGTTTAGAAATAATACTTTTACCAATGCCTTTTTCTAACAGTTTAACAATCATTTCGTTACTTTCAACTAGCATTTTTTTAGGTGTCAATAAATTAAACTCCATTAAATAGTCATGCGTATAATGTTGGGTTCCAGATCCGGATTCTCTCAATAACCAAAAGTCCTCTTCCGTTTTTCCAGCTAAAACTAACTCGTCTTGTAAAACTTGAATTCGTTCTAACTCACCAGAGTTCAAGGTTGTTTCAATTAAACCAAAATCCCATTTCATATTTCTTACATTCTTTAAAACTTCATCAGAATTACTCATATAAATTTCAAAATCAATCATTGGGAAATCCTGTTTTAATTCTTTTAAAATCAATGGCAATACATAAACAGCAATTGTATTTGATGCTCCAATTTTACATGTATGTCTAATTTGACCGTGTACTTGTTGAATTTTTTCGTGGGTTTCTTGCCAAAGGGTTAACATTGCTTTCCCCTGAATGTAAAGTATATCTGCACTTTGAGTAGGGATTACTTTTTTTCGCCCATCTCGAATAAATAATGTCGTAGATAATTCTTCTTCTAATTTTTGAATATGCATTGAAACAGTTGGCTGTGCAATAAATAGTTTCTCTGCGGCAAGTGTAAAATTCATTTCTTCATAAACTACTTTAAATGTCTCAATTAATCTAAGCATGTTCCAACCTCTTTCTATTATATTTACTAATCGAATTCATCAGTTTTTCGTATTTTAATAATGATAACATAGAGTGTATACTAAATATATAAATTAATTTTAAAAAGGAAAAAAATAATAAAATTAGTAGATTTCAAGAAAGAAGGAAAGCATCATATGAACAAAATAAAGCAATTTTTACCCGGTGTCATTATTTGTGTTGGAGTAGCAGTTTTAAGTAAAATTTTAGCTATTTTTCTCCCCACTTTAGGGGCAGCAACACTTTCAATTTTTTTAGGTATTTTTCTTGGAAATACATTTCTTAAACATGAAAGATATAGTCGTGGAACCAAGTTTTCAGAAAGTACATTATTGGAGTATTCTGTTGTCTTGTTAGGTGGAACGATTACTTTTCAAACAATTTCTGTTCTAGGCATTAGCGGATTTTTATTTATTATTTTACAAATGACTGGAACCATTTTATGTGCTATCTTTATTGGTCGAAAGTTGAAATTTTCTGAAAACATTACGCTGCTTATGGCAAGTGGAAATGCTGTTTGTGGATCATCAGCAGTCGCGGCTACAGCTCCTGTTTTAGATGCCGATGAAGAAGAGGTTGGACTAGTTATTACAATTGTTAATTTAACGGGAACTCTTTTGATGTTACTGCTACCTGTATTGAGTTATTTCCTTTACAATTATGAGCATCTGAAAACCTCTGCTCTGATTGGTGGGATATTACAATCTGTTGGTCAAGTTGTTGCAAGTGGGAGCATGGTAAATAGTCAGGTATTAACAACAGCTATGATTTTCAAAATCATGCGAATTCTCATGTTAGTTGTTATTGTCTATTTATTTGGTCGTTATAAAACAAACGAAACAGCTAACAAACAAGCAACAGGAAAAAAATCGGTTAAAATTCCATGGTATGTGATTGGTTTCTTCATCATTTGTTTGATTGGAAGTTTAGGTTTTATCCCAGAATTTTTGCAAAACGTTATGCATGACACTAGTGGTTGGTTTGAAATTATTGCATTAGCAGGTATTGGTTTACGTTTGAATTTAGCTGATCTAATTAAACAAGGTAGCCGCTTTGCTCTTTATGGATTGGGAATTGGAGTAAGCCAAATTTTAATTGCGGTAACCTTAATTTCTATTTTCTTTCATTAAAGAGCTTCGCATATAAATTCAGTTGCCTATCGACTCCTTTTATGATATATTTTTCTAGGTAGAAAAGAAATTTAGTTTGTCATAAGAGATTGTTTATCAATCGGATTACATTTTGTTTTCGTTCTTTTTTCATAAAAGACTCTGAATGCCCAGTAATGGAGCAAGCAGTGTCTTATTTTTTGCAATTTATTCCGTTGAAATTAATTGATTTGTAAACGAACAAAACTAAACCAAATTGAAAATAATCTATCTATAACCAAAAGGAGTGGTGCTAAGATGGACAAAAAGACGATTTTTAATTATTTGAAAATTGTTGTGGGGGCTTTTATTTTTTCACTTGCAGTCAATATGTTTGCAATCCCAAATGAGCTCGGAGAAGGCGGCGTTACCGGAATAACGATGATGCTGTATTATTTATTTACTTGGTCACCTGCTTTAACAAATCTAATGTTTAACAGTGTTTTATTGATTATAGGCTACAAATACCTTGATAAAGCTACGATATTTTTAACTATTTTCGCCGTTGCCTTAACTTCTATATTTTTACGTTTAACAACCGGCTGGGGATTTTCTGCTGATGAAACGATTGTTGCAGCTTTAGCAGCTGGAGCGATGATGGGTTGTGGAATGGGATTAATTATGCTTGGTGGTGGAACAACTGCTGGTAGTGCCATTTTAGCAAAATTGGCAAATAAATATTTAGGCTGGAATACAAGTTATGCTTTATTATTCTTCGATCTAATTGTTGTTATTCCTTCTGTTTTTATTATCGGATTAGAAAACATGCTCTTTACAGTTCTATCTTTATACGTTTCTACAAAAGTTCTTGATTTTCTTTTGGAAGGCTTTAATCCTAAGAAATCCGTTACTATTATTTCTGACCAATATGAGCTGATTGCCCGTGATATTGATAAAGAATTGGAACGTGGTATTACTATTTTTCATGGTCAAGGCTATTACTTAAAACAAGATCGTAAAATTTTGTACACAGTAGTCAATCGGCAACAGTTACTTCATTTGACTAAGATTGTAAATAAATATGATCCAAAAGCTTTCTTTATTATTAATGATGTTCAACGTGTAGTTGGAGAAGGTTTTACTAAACAAGTAACAAGTGAATAAAAAAAGCAAGTTGAGACCGATCTCAACTTGCTTTTTTATTTGATTACACTTCTACTTGCATATGATTGTATCTATGTCCACCAATCACTAATGATCCTACTGTTTTGAAATTGAAAGAAGCATAAAACTGAAGAAGCTGAGGGTTATTTTGAGCACAATTTAACCCAATCGTTCCTTTTTTTGAATTTAAAATAGCTTGTAATAATTCTTTCCCATAGCCTTTTCCACGCTGATTGGCTTTAATAATCATAATATCTAGATACCATTCTTCTTGAAATGTTTCTCGGTCTGAAAAAAAAACAAACTCTTCACTAAAACCATGACTCACTAGAATTGGAGTGAAGGGTTGATCTATAATAGGTCCCAATTCTCCAGGATAACCAAAAGCAACACCCACGGTCTCATCAAGATTATTCGTTAGAACAATTGCATTCTTATAACTGTATCGATAATCTTCAAGTTGGAAGCCAAGTTGTAATAGTTGAGTTAATTCCTCAGAACTCATTGTGGCTAAAATACTCAGCTCAGCTTCGACAATCATTTCTACTATTAAAGGTACAACCTCGTAAACGTCAGCTTTCCTTCCTACTCTAATCATGATTTGATATCCCCCTGTATCCCAATTCTCTTCTTTTATTTTTCCATAAAAGCAAGAACTGGTGCAAGATTATAGCTATGGAAATCCAACGAATTTAATTGAATATATTTTTCTACAGGAAAATTGCCGTGACTAAATTTTCTTTCAAGTCCTGGTAATAACACAATTAAATCGGTCTGTTCTTTTAATAATTCTTCCAAATCAGATTCTGTTTCATCTAACTTAAACGACCAATCAAGGTTTTTTTCTTGAATGACTGCCTTCATTTTTTCAACATATTTTTGTGGATTTCCTACATCAAACAATCCAACTGCTGAAGAACGAATAACACTTCTTCCCATCATTGGAGTTCCTGAATAAACTAATACACCTTTTTTCAATTTTAACCCCTCCAACTTTCCTGCAAGCCCCTTTCTTGTCTCCAAATAAGAAAAAGTCTAAATCAGTTTATTTTCTTTTTACATTTCAGCATTATGAAATATTTCTGATACGTCATCATCCTCTTCCAATTTATCAAGCATCGTTTGAAATAAGGCTCTTTTATCAGCTGGCAATTCATTTGTAGTTTGAGGCACCATTGTAATTTCAGCTTGAGCTAACTTATATCCACTGGCTTCTAAAGCATCTCGCACAGAAATAAAATCACTTGGTTCTGTATAAATTTCAAAGACTTCATCACTAGTCTCCATATCTTCGCCACCAGCTTCTAAAACACTCATTAACATTGTATCTTCATCAACTGCCAAATCACGACGCTCGATTGCCAGATAGCCTTTTCGATCAAACATATAACTAACTGAACCTGTTTCTCCCAGTGATCCCCCGTTTTTATTAAACGCTACTCGGACATTGGTTCCAGTCCGATTACGATTGTCTGTCAATGTGTGCACTAAAACTGCAATTCCATTAGGACCATAGCCTTCATAAGTGATTTCTTCATAATTTTCACCTTCACCACTTTGACTACCCTTCGCAATTGCCCGTTTCACATTATCATTTGGCATATTTGCAGACTTAGCTTTATCCATCATCATACGCAGCTGAGGATTGGTGCTCGGGTCAGGTCCACCACTCTTAACAGCCATATAGATTTCTCTTGATATTTTTTGAAAAATTTGACCTCTTTTGGCATCTTGTGCATTTTTTCGTCCTTGAATATTACTCCATTTCGAATGTCCTGACATCCAAATTCCCTCATTTCAGTGTGTATTTTTTAACGGTAACGCATTCATTTTACCAAACATCTACTACGAAAGGCAAATCCTCTTTAGTTTAGCCTCACGTTATAAGGATTTATAATGAATTTGAACAAGCTCTTTATACTGTCTAACTTGGTCTAATTTGTAGCGTTTTTCTAAATAATCACCAGCAAAAAGTGGAATGCCTTTACCTATTAAAACAGGAGCAATTGATAAAATAATTTCATCAATTAAATCTAGCGCTAAAAATTCAGTAATGATTTGGCTGCCTCCAATTAAAAAGATATCTTTTCCAGCTGTTTTTTTAATTGTGGAAATAAACGCTTTAATGTCTCCCTTAATAAAATGAACCCCATTTTCATCATTTACTGGTGGATGGTTTGTAAAGACATAATTTTCGTAACCTACATATGGAAAAGGCACATCAAAACCTAGCACTTCATCATATGTTGTTCTTCCCATTATCGTTGTATCAATTTGTCCCATAAACGCAAACAAACCATTATCCCCATCGTTTTCACTATTAATAAGCCAATCTAAATCACCATCAGGCTTAGCAATATACCCATCTAATGAGCTTGCAATATAAAGTATAATTTTTCGATTCATTTTAATTTCTCCTTTCAGCTACCTATATTTAGAAAGAAAACTAGACAATTTAGCGTCTAGTTTTTTTTCTTTTCTTCTTAGTAAATAATTGAATAAATAATAAAGCTACTAATATCCCTGTCAATGCGCCAACGCTATCTAAAATGACATCTTGAAAAAGCGGTGTTCGATCAGCTGTAAAACTTTGGTGAAATTCATCAAAAGCAGCATATCCAGCAGCTAAAAGCCAGGCAATTAAAGCGGCTAAACTACTACTACTTAATTTATTTTTCAATCCTAAAAACCAAAACAAACCTAGTAAGAAATAGGTACCAAAGTGGGCTCCTTTACGAATAAAAAATTCAATAAAAGACGAATAACCTTGGGCGGCAATGCTAACTTCACTTCCAGCATAATGAAAATTCACACCACTTAGTAACTCCTTAAAAGGTTGATTAACCAAAATTTGATCTAATAAAGGTGTAACTGATTGTTTCCCATAGGGTTGTGAAGAACTATAAAACAGCACTCCCATCATAAAAATAGCTAAAACAATAAATAAATTATCTTTGGTACTGGCTTTCATTTTCATTTTTTAAATCCTTTCTTGTATCAAAAGAGTCAGTCTATTAAAAAGCGCATTGAGTTCACTCAAGTTCATAAGTAATCAGAGCTAGCCCTACTATCGTACTATTTTTTCAAAAAAAATACAGCCTTTTAACTTAAATTTTATCATTTTATTAAAAAATAGCTACAGAAGGACAAAATAAAAAGACCCTATGAAGGTCTTTTTTACCTACCAAGCACTATTTAATTTCTTTTTTGGATATGGTAGCTTAATTCATCTAAGCCAAAGATAATCCACCAGATTAAAACAACAATTAGCATAGCTGCAAATACGCCAGATGTAAATAACCCAACTAATAGGCTACCAATACATAGGTAAAGTGCTTTTTTTCCTAAATCGTGATTATTATTTTTATTTGCAACGGCCATGATAATGAAACTCCCAATCAGTAATGTAACCAAAATTGGATTTCGAACCAAATCTTGAATAAATGATAATGCCAGAATACCTTCAATTGCTAAAAAAACTTTAAAATTACGACTCATTTTCTACTCCTCTTTTCTATAAAAGCTATTTGATAACTTTATTATAGCGAAATAAAAGTCGCTAACCTACAGCCAAAAGAACCAATCTCACTTCAGACTTTAGGCTGACGATTTGGCTAGCTAGTTGCTATTTAACGCAATTGCGTTATAATTAATTTAGTTTAAATTGGAAAGGGAGTTAGCTATGAAGTACACAATGAATTGGGATTTAGAGTCTATTTTCCCAGGCGGAAGCGCCTCACCTGCTCTAAAAGAAAAAATCAACCTAATGACTGAACAAATAATTGATTATACTGCTGAGGTCACATCATGGAATCCGCAGCTAGATCAACCAACGTACACACATCTTAAAACTATTTTAGAAAAGGAAGAAAAAATCAAATACGGGTTAACCCAATCTTTTAGTTTTATTAATGCTGTGCAATCTGCTAACGTTAAAGATACTCAATCTGGCGCAATCTTTGGACAGTTATTTGAATTGAATAGTCAATTTGCTACTTCAGAAACTATTTTCATAAAAAAAATGGTTGAAATTCCTGACGAAGAATGGCAAAAATTAATTGCATTACCTGATTTTAGTCCAATTAAATTTAATCTAAGTGAAAATAGACAACACGGGAAAGAGTTACTCAGTGAAGCAGAAGAAGCCTTAATTAATGCTTTAAGTATTGATGGATTTGAGGCTTGGAGTAAACATTATGATACGCTAGTTGGAACTATTGAGATTCCTTTTGAGGAAAAAGATGGGACGACTACTTTATTGTCAGCAGGTCAAGCATTTAATAAAATGACTGGGGATCCTGACCCACTTGTTCGCGATCAATTATTTAGCCAATGGGAAGCAACATGGAGCAAATTAGCGCCTGTTTTTGCAGACACATTAAATCATTTAGCTGGTTTTCGTTTAGCAACCTATAAAGCTCATGGTGTTACAGACTTTTTGAAACGTCCTCTTGAGTATAACCGAATGAAACCTGAAACTTTAGATGCAATGTGGCAAGCTGTCTCTTCACATAAAACAGCTTTTGTGGACTATTTAAATCGTAAAGCTAAATTATTTGGCAAAGAGAAATTAGATTGGCAAGATTTAGATGCTCCTATTATTATTCCAGGATCTAAAGCACAGGTTTATCCATATGATGAAGGTGCTGAATTTATCATTGATAATTTTAAAAAATTTAGTCCAAAAATGGCTGATTTTGCGCAAATGGCTTTTGACAATCGCTGGATTGAAGCTGAAGATCGTCCTGGAAAACGTCCTGGTGGCTATTGTACCTCTTTACCAGAATCAGGTGAGTCGCGTATCTTCATGACGTACTCAGAATCTCCTAGTGAGGTTTCAACATTGGCTCATGAATTGGGTCATGCCTTTCATAGTTACGTTATGAAAGATTTACCTGGCGTTTCACAAGAATATGCTATGAACGTCGCTGAAACGGCGAGCACTTTTGCGGAAATGATTGTAGCCGATGCAACGGTTAAAGAAGCTAAAGATGATGCTGAAAAAATTGCTCTTTTAGATACAAAAATGTCTAGCGCTTTAGCAATGTTTTTAAATATTCATGCCCGTTTCTTATTTGAAACAAACTTCTATACTGAACGTCAAGAAGGGATTGTTTCCTTTGAACGTCTTTCTGAATTAATGGAATCTGCTCAAAAAGAAGCTTATCAAGATTCATTAGGATCTTACCATCCACATTTCTGGGCTAGCAAATTACATTTCTTTATTTCAGATGTTCCTTTTTATAATTTCCCATACACATTTGGTTATTTATTCAGTTTAGGTATCTATGCTCGCTCAATTGAGGAAGGTGCTGGATTTGAAGATAAGTATATCGCCCTATTACGAGATACGGCTTCAATGACGACTGAAGAATTAGCAATGAAACATTTAGGGGTTGATTTAACTAAACCAGATTTCTGGGTTGCAGGTATTAAGATTATGGAACAAGATGTTCAAACCTTTATGGATTTAACGGATTCTTATAGTAAATAAAAATAAACTCTTAACCTCTAATAGCAATCTTGAGGTTAAGAGTTTATTCTTTAGCGAAATGGTTCAAAATGATTTTTAATATGCCTTTATCACCATAAAAAAAAACTTGAGAAATTTTCTCAAGTTCTTTTTTAATTTAATTATTTATAAAATTCGATTTAGTAGCGACCATATCCTACAATATATGCTCCCCAATATCCGCTATATGAAGCATAAGCAACTCCTGGTGTACTTTGTGATCCGATAAAGGTACTAGAATTTACATAGATTCCAACATGATCAATCACACCACCTGAACCAGGTTGTGAGAAGAATACTAAATCTCCAGCACGTGGGTTACTCACTTTTTGTGAAGCTGAGTATTGTGCAGATGCCACTCGTGGAATGCTTACTCCTGCTTTAGCAAATACATACTGTGTAAATCCAGAACAGTCAAAACCACTAGTCGTTGTTCCACCCCATTGATAAGGGATTCCAATTAGAGATTCAGCAATTGGCTGCAAGTTGCTCCAAGAAGTACCACCACCTGTTGCTGGTGGGTCTGGGATTGGCGTTGGATCTGGTTTATTAGCTGGAGGTGTTACATTACCTCCATTACCACCGTTTCCAGCATTATTACCATTGCCTGGATTAGGAGCCGGCGTTGGATTTACTGGTGCAGGTGTTGAGCTATCTACTGATGAGCTTGAGTCAGCTGCCGAATCTTGATTAGAAGCTGTGTTCGTTGCTATAGTTGCTGTTTCTTTAGTTGCAGCTGCAACTTGAACAGCCTTAGCAGATTCTTCTTTAGCTGTTGCTAATAAAGCTGCTTGTTTTTCAGCTTCTGCTTTTTGAGCTAGGAATCCAGCTTTTTCGCCTTCAGCAGTAGCTGTTTCTGAAGCTAATTGTGCAACAACGGCTTCTTTTTCAAATTTTTGGCTTGCTAATTTAGCTTGAGTAGCTTCTAATTGACCAGCCAATGTATTTTGTTGATTCACTTTTTTCTCAGTTTCAGTTTTTTTCGTTTTCACAGATTCTTGATCACGAACTTGTTCTTTAACTAAATCACGGTTAGCTGTTACTAATTTACTAACAACATCAATTCTTCCAATAATATCCGTAACAGATTCCGCATTAATAACAAACTCAACATAGTTTGCACTGTCTCCGTTTACTTGTACAGAACGCGCTTGATTTTGTAATTGCTCATTACGTTGTTCTATTTTAGTTTGTAATACACCAATTTCTTGATCTAACTGTTGCATTTCATTATTAGCCGCTTTAATTTCAGCTAATAACTCTTTAGCACTCGTTTCATTTGTCGCAATAGAAGTTTCAATAGCTTCCAAGTCAGCTTGCGTAGATGATGAGTTCGCTTTTAAAGTATTAATTTTATTGTCTTGTTGTTCAATTTTTGAATCCACTGTATCAGCAGTTGCAATAGCTGGTAATAATACTGAACTAAATGTCATACTGCCTATAATGGCTATGGTTGCTAGTCTTTTATTCATTTTATTCATTCCTCCAAAGTAGTGTAGGCATTTTTTTAGTTTTTAAATTTTTCTTAACGTTCGTTCATTATAACATACCTCACATTTAAATAGCATATCGTTTAGGTTACAATCAAATTTCATTTATATCGTTATATTTCATTGCTTGAACAATTTTTTACAAATAAAAAAAAGACTCTCTAGATATGGTCGGAACTAGAGAGTCTCGAATATAAGCTAAGATTCTGTCTTTGACTTATATTTATACTTTATATTATAAAACTTTTTGTCCAAAAAGGAAAAAAATCTGCTTATTAATTAGTTTCTAAAATCACAGTCCATTAGATGATCATTTGTTAAACCCGCAGCTTGCATGAAGGCATAACAAGTAACCGGACCCACAAATGAAAAACCACGTTTTTTTAAATCTTTGGCTAGCTTCTCAGATAATTCCGTTTTTGCTGGAACTTGGCTAATTTCTTTAAATTCATTCAAAATTGGTTTACCATCTACAAAAGACCATAAATAATCATCAAAACTTCCCCATTCTTTTTGAACGTTTAAAAATGCTTTAGCATTATTTATAATCGATTTTATTTTCAATTTATTTCGAATCAGTCCTTTATTTTCTAAAAGCTCTGTATATTTATTTTCATCGTAAGTTGCAATCAAATGATAATCAAAACCGTCTAGCGCTTGACGAAAATTTTCTCTTTTTACTAGGACAGTTGACCAACTTAAACCTGCTTGCATCGTTTCTAAAATCAACAACTCAAAAATAGCATCGTCACCATGCAACGGTTTCCCCCATTCTTCGTCGTGATACGCCTTATCTAATTCTGATTTTGCCCAATCACATCGTCTCATTTCTTCACTCCTTCTTGTTTCTCTAAGTATAACAATCTTTAGTGTGAAAATACATGTAAACTATTTTATTTTCCAAAAGAATTCGCAAAGATGAATCAAAAAAAATACAAACCGTTATAATTTGTTCAAAGCTTGTTATCAAAAGCTTTTTGTGATTATTAACACAATCAAAATGTATTGTACTTCTTCTTTTAAACATGTTAAAATCTATTATTAGTGATTCTAGCTATTTTTTTCACTGCAAGGAACATTTAACTAGGAGGAATTGAGAATATGTCAAAAGATATTCGTGTTTTACTGTATTACCAATATGTACCCATTGAAGATGCGGAACAATTTGCGAAAGATCATTTAGCTTTTTGCCAAGAAATCGGTTTAAAAGGTCGGATTTTAATCGCTGATGAAGGGATTAACGGCACTGTTTCTGGTGATTTCGAAACGACTCAACGCTATATGGATGAAATGCATGCTGATCCTTATTTCGCTGAGACTGTATTTAAAATTGATGATGAAAATCAAGATGCCTTTAAAAAAATGCATGTTCGTTACCGTCCAGAATTGGTTTCACTAAATCTTGAAGATGATGTAAACCCATTAGAATTAACAGGTGCGTACTTAAGTCCAAAAGAATTCCGTGAAGCTATTTTAGATGATGATGTCGTTGTTATTGATGCCCGTAATGATTATGAATATGATTTAGGTCATTTCAGAGGTTCAGTTAGACCCGATATCCGTAGCTTTAGAGAGCTACCTCAATGGATTCGTGATAATAAGGAACAATTTATGGAAAAACGTGTTGTTACTTATTGTACTGGCGGTATTCGTTGTGAGAAGTTTTCAGGTTGGCTTGTCCGCGAGGGTTTTAAAGATGTTGGTCAACTACATGGTGGGATTGCAACTTACGGAAAAGACCCGGAAGTTCAAGGCGATTTATGGGACGGCCAAATGTATGTATTTGATAGTCGTATTAGTGTTCCGATCAATCATAAGGAACATGTCATTGTTGGTCGTGATTGGTTTGATGGAACTCCATGTGAACGTTATATGAACTGTGCTGATCCAAAATGTAATCGTCAAATTTTAGTTTCTGAAGAAAATGAAGCTAAATATTTACGTGGCTGTAGCCACGAGTGTCGTGTCTCTCCAGAAAACCGCTATGTGAAGGAACAAAATCTTAGTTTAGATGAAGTTGCTGAACGTTTAGCCGTAATCAATGAGAAATTACCTACTTTAAACTAAATCTATTAATAAAAGCCATTACAGCAAGTTTTATCTTGTTGTAATGGCTTTTTCAGTCTTAATTTAGGCTAAAATTAAAGCATCATCTGTTAACGTTTGTCCACTATTTTTTTGGAATAGAGCTAATAAATCAGCAACCGTCAAATTATTCTTTTCTGGCCCTTTAATATCGACAACAATCTTGCCATTATATAACATAATTAGACGATTTCCATAACGAATGGCATCTTCCATATTATGAGTAATCATTAAAGTTGTTAGATTTTTTTCATTGACTATTTTTTCTGTTAAGTTTAAAACAGATTGGCTTGTCTTAGGATCTAAAGCCGCGGTATGCTCATCTAATAATAATAATTTTGGTGTCACTAAAGTTGCCATTAATAAGGTTAAAGCTTGTCTTTGACCACCAGATAGTAAGCCAACTTCCATTTTTAATCGATTTTCTAAACCTAAATCCAGTTCTTTTAGCTGTTCTTTAAACTCAGCTCGTTGTTTGTCCTTGACACCTCTTGATAGGCCACGTTTTTTCCCACGATTATAAGCAATCGCTAAATTTGCTTCGATTGATAAACGAGTTGCCGTACCCATCCTTGGATCTTGGAACACACGTCCAATATATTTTGCTCGTTTTGCTGTTTTTTGTTGGGTTACATTTATGTTGTCTAAGAGTATTTCACCTTGATCCACACCAAAACTACCAGCAACACTATTTAAGAGTGTTGATTTTCCAGCTCCGTTTCCACCGATAATTGTGACGAAATCGCCCTCTTCTAATGTTAAATCGATTCCTTTTAGCACATGATTCTCATTGACAGTCCCGACTTCGAAACTTTTATGGATTCCTTTTAATTCTAAGATTTTAACCATCTTATTGAACCCCTTTCTTAACTGATGCAGTTTTTGATTTTAATTTTAGCAATCCGCGTAATTTGCTTCTTAGTAATGGAGAAGCTAAACAAATAGTTAAAATAATAGCTGAGAATAATTTCAGATCTGTTGGCGCTACGCCTAATTCTAAAACACCCGCAATAATTAAACGGTAAATAATAGATCCGATGATAATCACAAACAAACGTTTAACAAAGCTAACATTATTGAAAATAACTTCACTGATAATAATTGAAGCCAGACCGATAACGATTGTTCCAACCCCCATACTAATATCTGCATAACCATTATTTTGGGCCATCAAAGCTCCAGACAAAGCGATTAAACCATTAGAGATCATATAACCCATAATTTTCATTGTATCGGTATTAATTCCGTTTGCTTCACTCATTTCATTGTTATCACCAGTTGCATGAATCGCTAACCCAATTTCAGTGCTGAAGAATAGGTATAAAAATATAATTACAATAGCTACAAATATTCCTCCAACAGCTAAAACTGCCATTTGACTATCCATTCCCATTGTCGTTAACATACGCATCACTGTTTCTTTACCTAATAGGGAAACATTTGCTTGCCCCATGATTCTCAAATTAATCGAATATAAAGCTGTCATGGTTAGTATACCTGTTAAAAGTGCTGGTATTTTTAATTTCGTGTGGAGTAAGCCTGAAACCAAACCAGCTACCATTCCTCCAACTAAGCCTAATAATGTTGCTAATACAGGTGACATCCCTGCTACAATCTGACTCGCACAAATAGCAGCACCTAAAGGAAAACTTGCCTCTGCTGTTAAATCAGCAATATCTAAAATCCGATAGGTTAAGTACACTCCAATTGCCATAATCGACCATAATAATCCTTGTGACACGCTTGATAATAGAATATCCATAAATCAATCTTCCCTTCATTCTTCCACCTGAATTTATATCTAAGGTAGGGAATCCCTACCTTAGTCTTTGAAAATAATTTATTTTTCGACTTTAATACTAGCTGGATCAATGTCTAACGCTTTTGCCATATCTTCATTAACAACTAATTTTAAATTCTTTGATGTTTCAATAGCTAAATCCCCTGGCTTAGCCTCACCTTTTAGAATTTTAACGGCTAGTTTACCTGTTTGACGTCCTAGTTCATTGTAATCAATTCCGTATGTTGCTAATCCTCCAACTTCAACTTGCTCTGTTGAACCAGCTACTACAGGAATTTTATTACTTTTAGCAATTTCTCCAACTGTTTCCATTGTATTAGCTAATGTATTATCTGTTGGAATATAAATTCCATCGACATCTTTAACTAAAGAAGTCATTACTTGTTGGACATCATTAGTTGAAGTCACAGTTGCAACTTTAACCTCAACACCAGCTTTTTCTAATGCTTTTTTAGCCAAATCAGCTTGAATTACTGAATTTTCTTCACTTGAATTATAAATCATGCCAATCTTTTTAGCTTTTGGCACAATTGATAAAAGTAAATTTGTTTGATCATCAATTGGAACCATATCGCTTGTTCCCGTGATGTTTCCGCCTGGTTTTTCATTACTCTTAACGATATCTGCGGCTACAGCATCTGTTACTGCTGTAAACAAGACAGGAATTTTGTCTGTTTCATTTGCAACTGAAATAGTCGCTGGTGTTGCAATGGTTAAAATCAAATCATTTTTCTCTTTAACTAAACGTTCGCTCATACTTTTTAGATTTGCTTGATCTCCTTGCGAGTTTAACGAATCAACTTTCAAATTTTTGCCTTCCTCATAACCAGCATCTTTTAACTCTGCTAAAAATCCTTCACGGGCAGCATCTAAAGAATTATGCTCCATATATTGTAAAATCCCAACACTTACAGCATCTTTATCTGTTGCTGTTCCTGAATCCTTTTCTTTATTGCCACACCCAACTAATAATCCTAATGCCAACGCACCCGTCAATCCAGCTACCAAATATTTTTTCGTCGTTAATTTTTTCATGTTCATTTCCTCCGTTTTATCTTTTTTATTTTAGTTGATTAAGCTTTTTCTTTTCGTCTTTCCTCCCCAATTCTATTTTGCTCTACTTGCGTCTTTTTAGAAAACAAATAAAGACATCCACTAAGAATTTGATAAAATCCAAGTGAATGTCTTCAGACTGACAAAAATTCTGTCAGTTAAATTTAGTAAGCCACTTAGATTTTATCAATCAATCTATGTGGCGAATTTTGCTCGTTAAAATCCTTCAGCCCCATAGACACAAACATTTCGGTTTGCATCCATGATTTTTCATGTACACAAACACTATCTAAAGTAGCTAAAGAAAAAAGTATTCAGTTGTGTTGGTTTTCGTAAGTTGCTGTTTAACATAGCAATCCCTCACAATCTAAATTTGTTGTGGTTTTAGTATAGTAAAAATTGGGTAAGAAGTCAACATTTTTTTATCATAGCATTTTAACCTTCTTTTAATAGAAAAATTTGCTATAATTATACTCTAGATTTAGTTCAAAAATTTTACTAGGCTAGTTCTTTTGAACCAACTCTTCGAGAAAAAGATGGAATTTTGAGGTGACAAAAAACGCCACATCAAATTCCCCTATTTTCTTGTCTGAGCTGAACGGCTCAACAAACTTTTTATTCTAGGCTAGTTCTTTTGTGCCAACTCTTCGAAAAGAAGAGAAAATCCCCTCAAAGTAAAAAGATACTTTGTGTGTATTTTCCTATCTTTTTGCCAGAGCTGAACGGCTCAACAAACTTTTTATTCTAAGGAGCATAAACTATGGAGCAATTATTAATCAAACAAATTTTATCTTTATCAAAAAAATATGGCAATCAAAAAATTTATCTAGCCCCCAATTACTACCGTATTAAACGCGAGGAAGATATCTACCGCATTAGTCAATTAATGGCAGATTCGTGTGGGAGTTATCTTCATAATCCAAGAATAACAGTAAGGATTGATACAGAAAAGGAAAAACTAACCTTATTAAACTATTACAATGATTATAAAACGCCCGTCCAACTAATCTATTACACTCCTTTAGAAAATGATTTTTTTATAGACGAGCTAAGAAAAATTTTAAAAGAAATGACCTCAATTGACTACTAATGAAACAAATAGTTAAATTTCACAGAAAAATGTCACACTTTTTCGTAAGATTTTTGATTAATGATGTTATTTCCTAGCGCTTTTTGTTATAATAATGCAGAATATAGATTTTTACTAAACTCTGATATTGAGGTGAACATGATTTGAATGATCCACAAAACAACAGTCCTTCCTTTATTGAACGCTGTAAAAAAGGATTCAATCACATTTTAAGGACTGTGAAAGAAAAATGGATTTCTTTCAAAGATAAACGTGCTTCTACTAAATCGAATTTGAATGAGACAACCCTCTCACCTAACTTGACGGAAGAAGAAGAACAAACCCCAGTCGATACTAATAAAGAAACAATAGATACTATTGGATCATCTCAGCAAACTGAACCACTTGCTGATACGACTGATTTACAAGAAGAAAATTCCAATGAAAAAAAACAGTTTGATGAAAATTTATCAACTGAATCTGTTGCATCCAAGGAGGTAGAGCCTTCCTTAGAAGAAAAGAGTTCTGATAGTGTCACAGATAAACCAAAAAATAAAGTTATTGCGATTTTATTTGCAACGCAAGTCATTATTTTAGCAAATTGGAATAGTTTAAAAAGACACTGGAGCAAACTCTTACCAACGCCAACGGATGAAACAGCTATTCCAAGTTCTAAAGTTGAAGATTCTCCCTCTGTAGAATCTGAATCCGCAATGTCCTTAACTGATATTGCTCCAAAAGAACCTACAGAAAAAGAAGCCGAAACTGAAATGAAGTACGAACTAGCTATTATTCCGACGCAACCTGAAGAAGTCATTTCTGAAAATGAGGATAAAAAAGAAAAACTAATTTTTACATTCAACGTTGCAATGGGGGTTATTAAAAATTTAGCCTTGAGTTTGTTGGTTCTTTTATTAGTTGGTGGTGCTTTAGCTGGCGGAATCGGGTTAGGTTACTTTGCTTATCTTGTTTCTACCGAGAAGCCACCTACCTATGAAGAAATGCGAGCAGATATTTCTAATTTAGAGCAAGTCTCAAATATGTATTTTGCTGATAATCAACCGATTGGTGCCGTTCAATCTGATTTAGTCCGCAAAGTGGTTCCTTTAAGTGAAATGTCAAAATATCTCCAGTCTGCTATTGTTGCTACTGAAGATGAATATTTTTACGAACATAATGGAGTTGTTCCAAAAGCTGTCGCCCGAGCATTGGTTCAAGAGTTTACAGGATCAAAAAACCAAACTGGTGGGTCAACTCTAACTCAACAATTAGTTAAGCAACAAATTTTAAGTAGTGAAGTCTCATTTAAACGCAAAGCCAACGAAATTTTACTTGCTATTCGTTTAGAAAATTACTTTACTAAAGATGAAATTCTTGAAGCTTATCTAAATACTTCCACTTTTGGACGCAATAGTAGTGGTCAAAATATTGCTGGAGTTGAAGAAGCTGCTTTAGGAATTTTTGGGATTCATGCAAGTGAATTAAATTTACCGCAAGCTGCCTTTATTGCTGGTTTGCCACAAAGTCCGTCTCAATATACTCCTTACAACCAATTAGGTGAACTGAGAACGAATTTAGAACCTGGTATGGAACGTAAAAATACTGTCTTATTTAGAATGTACCGTGAAAAATTCATCACAAAAAAAGACTATGATGAAGCAATGAAGTATGATTTAGCTAAAGATTTCATCCAACCTACTGAAAGTGTGGATAATCACGATTATTCTTTTGTTTATAATAGTGTCTTAAAAGAAGCTACTTTACTCTTAATGAAACAAAATTATAAAAAAGACAAATTAACGGATGCAGATATTGCAGACAGTGATACTTTATATAATAAATATTACTTTGAAGCTCAAGATCAATTACAAAATAATGGCTATGAAATTCATTCTACAATCGATAAAGGTGTTTATGATGCCATGCAAAATGTCGTTGCTAATTATGGTGACCGTTTTGGCACTACGTATTATCGCAATAAAATAGATGAATTTACAGGTGCTGTTGTTTTAGATGAAACAACTGGTGAACCTGTACAAGAGGCCGAACCTGTCCAAAATGGAAGTGTCTTGATGGACAATGCTTCTGGGAAAATTATTGGATTTGTTGGTGGACGTGACTTTTCTATTAGTCAAGTCGATCATGCATTCGGTACTCATCGTCAACCAGGTTCAACCATAAAACCATTATTAGTTTATGCACCTGCTCTTGAACAAGGATTGATTCAACCGACAACTATGATTCCAGATACAGTCATTAACTACCTTCAGCCTGATGGAAACCTCTGGAATCCATCTAACTATGGTGGTGGTATAAGTGGTAAGTTTGTCAGTGCTCGTGAAGCTTTAAAACGTTCTTACAATAACCCAACATCAAAAATTTATTTAGAGATGTTGAAAAACTCACCTGCTGGAATGAGCCCTAAGGATTATATGAAAAAATTAGGCTTCACTTCAATTGCAGATGAAGAGTATGAACGCCCTGCCCTTTCGCTGGGTGGAACAGAAACAGGCCCAACAGTCTTAGAACAAACAAATGCTTTTGCTGCTGTTGCCAACAATGGAAATTATGTTGAAGGCTACATGATTGAAAATATTACAGATAAAAAGGGCAACATTATTTATGAACATGAAACAAAATCAGAACCTGTTTTCACTCCGCAAACAGCCTATCTAACTATTGATATGATGCGTTCCGTTGTGGAAAGTGGAACAGCTGCTGGAATTTTAAATGAGCTAAACTTTTCACCTGATCTTGCTGGTAAAACAGGAACAACAAATGATTTTATTGATGTATGGTTCATTGCTAGTACTCCTCAAGTAACTTTAAGTTCTTGGATTGGATACGATAATGACGGAGATGAACGTCGTCAATTACAATACTATGATAATGGTGCCGATTTTGATGCTAGTGGAGCAAATGAAAGTTATTGGGCTGAATTAGCCAACGCAATCTACAGTGTCAATCCAACTATTATGGGGGCTGACAAAAGTTTTGTTCGACCAAATGGTATTGTTTCATCCACCGTCTTAGCACAGACTGGTATGAAACCAGGTAAAATGACTTTACCTGATGGCAAAACACTTGATGTCACTGGACCTACGACAACTGATTTATTCAATAGTAACTTTTTACCTGGAACAACAGTCTTTAACTTTGCTGTTGGTGCTACTCCATCCGAGCTAAACACATTTTGGTTTGATACCTATCTGAAAGCTCGTGAAGAAGAAGAGAAGAAAAAAATTGAAGACGCCAAAGATAAAGAACAAAAGAAAAAAGAAGAAGAAAACAAGAAAAAATCAGAGGAAGACAAAGCTTCTGAGGAGAAAAAGAAAAAAGAAGAGGAAGAGAAGAAGAAAAAAGAGGAGGAAGAAAAGAAAAAGGCTGAAGAAGAAGCCAATAAACCTCCTACTGAAGGAACCGCCCCTGGAACGGGTACTGGAACCATTCCTCCTCCCGCAAACTAACCTTCACCACCTAAAAGAGAGCATCTTTTAGGTGGTTTTTTATTTGTATAAAATAAAAAAAGCTGTCTCCTTATTTTATGAAAAATAAGGAGACAGCTTTTAGTCATTATTTTTTAGTTGTATCGCGATCTGCAATGTTATACGGTAAAACAATTGTTTTTTCGTCAACTTCTTCTTTGTTCATTAGTTTAGTTAACAAACGCATTGAAACGGCACCAATATCATACAAGGGTTGTGTGATAGTACTTAGACGTGGACGTACCATTTCAGTTAATTTTGAGTTATTACTTGTGATAACTTCAAAGTTAGCTGGAATTTTCACGCCATGATCTATAGCTCCATTTAAAACACCAATTGCTAATTCATCGTCCCCAACAAATGCAGCAGTTGCTTTTGCTCCTGCTAATTTATCCCATAAAGCTTCACCGGCTTTATATGAATACTCAGATTCAAAAATCAAACTTTCGTCAAATTTTATACCTGCTTTTTTCAAGGCATTTTTATAGCCATTCAAACGATAAACACCATTAATTGGCTCTAGTAATGATCCTGTAATGAAAGCAACTCGTTTATTTCCTTTAGCAATTAATTGAGTAATCACTTTTTCTGTTGCTGCTTGATAATCAATATTTACACTTCCAACTTGTTCATCTGGATCAACTGTTCCAGCTAGTACAACTGGTGTCTTAGAGCGAGAAAATTCAGCACGCATTTCGTCTGTAATTTTATGCCCCATGTAAATAATTCCATCTACTTGTTTAGCAAGTAATGTGTTTAAAACTTGAACTTCTTTGACATCATTTTGGTCAGAGTTTGCTAAAATAATATTGTATTTGTACATAGTTGCAATATCATCAATCCCTCTGGCTAAAGAAGCAAAATAAAGATTTGTTACGTCTGGTATAATAACCCCAACCGTTGTTGTTTTTTTGCTAGCTAGGCCACGAGCTACAGCATTTGGACGGTAATCCAAACGATCAATAACCTCTAAAACTTTTTTTCTAGTTGTTGGTTTCACATTAGGGTTGCCGTTGACTACCCGTGAAACAGTTGCCATCGAGACATTCGCTTCTCTTGCAACATCATAAATTGTAATTGTTTGTTTTTCCATGATTGTATCTCCCTCATTTTTTAAATCTAATTCTTGACAATCCTATCCTTCTACAATTTAACAAAAAATAAACGAAATTGCAAACGTTTTAATTGTGTTTTCATGAAATTTTCATAAAACTTTTCAAAAAGCGCTCTCTTTTAGCTCTACTAAAGCTTTTATGCTTTTATTGACTAACATTTTTCTAAACATATTGTTGATTTAATGGTACACTATTAAATGAAGATATAGAGTGAATTAGCTTTTAAAGAAAGAAGGAATTTTATGAAGAAACAACTTATTGATTTAAAAAATTGGTTAAAAGAAAACCAAGGAGATGTGGCTTTTATTAATGACCCCGCCAATGTAGCCTATCTAACAGGTTACGAAAGTGATCCACATGAACGTGTGCTCGCTTTACTTGTCTTTCCTGATGCTGATCCATTTTTATTTACACCAGCCTTAGAAATGGATGATGCTCGAAATGGTGCATGGGAATACGATGTTTTTGGTTACTTGGACAATGAGAATCCATGGGAAATTATTGCTGAGAAAGTAAAAGCAGCTGTGCCTACAGTATCTAATTGGGCGGTTGAAAAAGAATTTTTAACCTTAGCTCGTTTTGAAGCTTTACAAAATGAGTTTCCAACAGCCACTTTTAAACAAGATTTAACCTCTTTTATGCAGCGCTTAAAATTAATTAAGACACCTACTGAAATTAAAACTATGATTGAAGCTGGAAAATGGGCTGACTTTGCTTTTGATGTTGGTTTTAATGCAATTAAAGAAGGCGTTATGGAGCAAGAAATTGTTGCTGAAATTGAATACCAATTAAAGAAAAAAGGCATTATGCAAATGAGTTTCTCGACTATCGTCTTAGCTGGGGACAATGCTGCTAGCCCGCACGGAAACCCAGGGCAACGGAAAATTCAAAAAGATGAGCTTGTTTTATTTGATTTAGGTGTCGTATACGATGGATACACAAGTGACGCGACTAGAACTGTCGCTTACGGTGAGCCTAGTCAAAAGGCGCAGGAAATCTATGCAATTGTTCTAAAAGCCCATCAAGCGGCCTTAGATGCAGTTAAACCAGGTATTACAGCTGGTGAATTAGATACAATTGCCCGTGATATTATTACTGATGCTGGTTATGGCCCTTACTTCAATCATCGACTTGGGCATGGACTAGGTAGTTCTGTTCATGAATTTCCATCTATCATGGCTGGAAACCCACTTGTAATCGAAGAAGGTATGTGTTTTTCAATTGAACCTGGTATTTATGTACCTGGAGTTGCAGGAGTTCGAATTGAAGACTGCTTATATGTAACAAAAGATGGTTGCGAAGTCTTTACTCACACCCCTAAAGAATATACCGTTATCGGTTAATTTTATAAAAAAACTCAAAATCCAAATGGATTCTGAGTTTTTTTTATTATTTTTTCACTTCAGATTTAACTTCTTCAACTTGTTTTTTTGCTTCATCTTTTACATCTGTTGCTTTTTCTTTTGCATCTTTAGCAACTGACTTCGCTTCTTTAGTCGCATCTTTAGCTGTTTCAGTCACGGTATCTTTAATTTCTTCACCTTTATCTGTTGCAACATCCACAACATCTGCTGCACTATCAGCTACATCAGCTGAAGCGTCTTTTAATTCAGCACGGATATCATCTAAATCACTACCCACTTCTTTAGAAGTTTGTTTTAATTGGCTAGCAAATTGATTAGCCGTTTCTTTTAAGTTAATTTTAATATCTGATGTTGCATCAACTGCAGCATTTTTAATTTCTGTACCTTTATCGACTGCTAAATCTGTATAATCTTTAGCTGCACCTTTGAATTCTTCTGTTTTATTTGCTAAATCTTCACGTAATTCTTGACCTGATTTTGGAGCAAATAATAAAGCCGTAATTGCTGCTGCTGTTCCTCCAATAAATGCACCTAATAAAAATCCACCATTTTTACTCATATGTTCATTCTCCATTCTATTATTTATTTGTTTTTAAAATTCCTGTTTTGCCGTTTTCTTTGCTTTACGATTACGATTCATAGCCATCGCTGTGCGGCCAATTTTTGATGCCACAGATACTTGAGCTGTTTTTTTAGTTGCACCTGTAACATGTCCAACTAAATTACGGCTAGAATGATTTAAATCAGAAACCGTCACACCAAGATCACCAATCGCTTGGAATAGAGGATCTGTCTTCCCAAGTTTTCCATTTACATCATCAACTAATGCGTTGGCTTTGTTTAGTAACCCTTCCACTTCAATAGACAAGCTATCCACATCTTTTGTGATTACGCTAATACTATTGTTTGCTTCTTTGACTGTTTGCTGTATTTCGCCAGCAATTTTTGATAGTTTCATTAAATTAACAACTATAAAAATTACCAACACTGCAAACGCAACTGCTGCAATAATTGCTGCAATCTCTCCACCTGACATTTTATCGCCTCACTTTCCGTTCAGTTAGCAGTTTAGATTCCCTTTTGAGACCATTTATTTTCAACCAAATGCCCATAAATAGAAAAATAAACTTACTGCTACTCTACCATATTAGAATAACATTAAATGAAATTTTCTTCAAATTATTTGAAACGACTTTCATAATTTTTTTTGCATTTTCCTTAATATTTGTTAGAATAAGAAGAAGATTCTATTTAAAGGAGTTTTGATATGGATAGTAGTAGCACCGTCGATAGTTCTGTCACAAGTGAAGTCGCTCAAAAAGTAGAGAAAAGTACGAATTTTTTGCTTAATTATTGGGATAATATTAAATGGGGCGATATTATTGCCATTTTTATTACTAAAGGAATTCAGTTGCTTATTTTAGCAATTTTGTTTTTAATTTTAAATAAAATTGGCCGAGTTTTCATTGAAAAAAGTTTTAATAATTATAAACTAAAAAAACAAGTATCTGAAAGTAGAATGGATACTCTCTCTAGTTTATCTTTAAATGTTTTTTATTATATAATGTTTTTCTTCTTTCTCTATGGTTTATTATCCATTTTAGGAGTTCCAGTGGCAACGCTATTGGCCGGAGCTGGAGTTGTCGGAATCGCAGTTGGTTTAGGAGCCCAAGGTTTTATCAGTGATATAGTAACAGGTTTCTTTATTATTTTAGAAAAGCAGTTAGATGTTGGGGATTATGTACGATTAGACCCGATTGAAGGTACTGTTATTGCTGTTGGTTTACGCACAACACAAATAAAAAGTGTCAATGGTACGCTTAATTTTATTCCAAATCGTAATATTACCATTGTTAGTAATCTTTCAAGAGGAAATATGCGCGCATTAATTGACATTAGAATGGTTCCTAATGCAGATATTAATTTAGTGACTGAAGTCATTGAAAAAGTAAATAATGAGCTAGTTCCAGAACATTCAGAAATTGTTCAAGGACCTACTTTGTTAGGTTTAACTGATTTAGGAAATGGGCAATTAGCTTTTCGGGTGGTCATTTTCACCTTAAATGGAGATCAATACCATGTTCAAAATGAATTTCTGAAACATTATGTACAAGCTTTAACTGAAGCTGGTGTTGAAATTCCAGCTTCTCCTCTTAATATTTTAAAATAGTCATCATAAAAAAACGGATTTCTAAATGAAATCCGTTTTTTATCTACTCTTTTTTAGTTATATATCCTGTTTCATCATATGGTTGCTCTTTTTCTAACCATGTTTCTAACTTTTGTTCCAATATTTTTTTCATCGGTTTTTTTTCTAATTCTTTTTCAGTTACAACTTCTAAAACTTTAAATTCAAAAACTTCTTCGCCAAAGGCTGTCCATTCTTCTTGTAACTGCTTATTGATATAACTTTTATTTTTAAGTGAAAATTTCAAACCGTTTAAGCTTTTTAAATTGGGAGTGGAAGCAATTAGACGTTTGCCGTTCTTAGTATTTTTTATTTGATAAATACCACCTTCAATTTTCACCTCTTTGGCTTGCATTTTTAATTCTTTTTTATAATCCATCTGATGCTTTTCTCCTTCTATCTTTTCATACCAAGTTCCTGCCAAATCACGTTGTAAAAAATTCATATCAATTAAACGTCTTCTAAGCAATGCGTGATCTTCTGGATAAATTTTTGATAAAACTTGATTGATTTCTTTTTCTGAATATTTTTTTCCAACTTGAAAATGTAGACTTATTTTTTCTAAAATAACGAATTCTACTTTTTTCCCCTTTGGATAACGAATAAGCTGACCATTATGCGTGAAATAATCTTGTTCCTTTGTAAATTTTGTCGGATTTTTTTGTTGTTCATCATCTTTTAAAAATGCCATAATCCGAAGAAAATTTTGAGCTTGTCTTTCTTTTTTTCGCAGATTGAAGCGGTGATTACGTAAAGTTGAAAGGCTGGCAATTCCAAGCTCCTTTTGGATATCGCTATCTTTCTTACCTTGGTAAAACAACGAAATGAGCTCAACTTGTTGTTGAGACAAACCATGCTCTTCTTTGCCTTTTGCTAAAAGTGCCATTAAAACAGAATGATGTTCTGTTTTAATATGGTGCTCCATAAAACGCCATGCTTCAAAAAATTTATTTTCATCTTCAATCGGATAAACTTGACCTTTTTCCGTTGTAAATCGACAAAATTCACACTGATAAATCCCATTCTCTTCGTTATAACCTAAATCTTTCATTCCAATCTCCTCTCCTATTTTTCATTTTTACTATACGTCAAAAAAATCAAATAGTCAAACTTTTAATAGATATTCCCAAATTAATCTATGTATATATAGACAAAAGAAAAAAGAACATTTCCCGATTATTAATCAGAAAATGTTCTTTTTAAGATTAGACTTGATTTAATTTTGCCGCTAAAAAGGCTCCGACTTGTTCAATTGCAAATGGAATTGCCGCTTCATTAGGATTCATTTTTGCATGATGCAATTCGAAAGGACTATTAACACCTAACCAAAACATTGTACCAGGTATCTTATCCAGTAAATAACCAAAATCTTCACCAATCATTGCAGTTGGAGAAAGCACAAAATCAACTGCTGGATTATTTTCCATAAAGGCTATAAATTCATTAGTTTCTTTTTCTGCGTTGACAACTGGTAAATAGCCACCTTGTTGTAAAATCAATTCAATTTCACATTGATAAGACTGTTCAATGCCAACTTTAATTTGCCTCACGCGTTCCATCATCAATTGACTCATCTCAGTCGTTAACGTTCGGATAGTACCGCTCAAGTTCGCTTCACCGCTAATAATATTTTCAGCCGTTCCGGCATTAAACGTACCAATCGTAATCACGCCACCTTCTACAGGGTTAACACTCCGACTTACAATCGTTTGTAATTGAGTAACAAACTGACTAGCAGCTACAATCATATCATTTGATTTATGAGGGTATGCGGCATGACCACTTTTCCCTTTAAATTTCGCTCTGATTGTACAAGTACCAGCAAATAAAGTTCCAGAACGCGAACCAATTGTACCGACTGGTAAATCTGGCTGAACATGTAACGCATAGATTTCATCTGGCATCCATTCATCTAATAATCCATGATCATACACTAATTTTCCACCTGATTCATTTTCTTCAGCCGGTTGAAAAAGCACAACAAAATTATCTTTACCTGGCTGATGACTAAACTTAGTTAATAGACCTAGTGCAATGGCCATATGCATATCATGTCCACAAGCGTGCATTCTACCTTCATGAATTGATTGAAAAGATAGGCCTGTTTCCTCAGTCACAGGCAAGCCGTCAATATCGGTGCGCCAACCAATCGTTTTAGCGCCTTCCGTTCCTTTAACTCGAACAACAATTGCGGTATTCCATGTTTTTATTTCAAGATGCTCTTGTGGCAAATCCATAATTTTTTTCATTAAATACTCATGGGTTTTATATTCCTCTAAACCAATCTCAGGAATTAAGTGCAACTCCCGACGAATTTTCACAAAAGGATTTTCATTTAACATTTACTTCACTCCTAAATAAAAAGTTTGTTGAGCTGCTTAACTCCGACAAAAAGATAGGAAAATACACACAAAGTATCTTTTTACTTTGAGGGGATTTTGTCTTCTTTTCGAGGAGTTGGCTCATAAGAACTGGCCGAATAAAAAGTTTGTTGAGCTGATTAGCTCCGACAAAAAGATAGGAAAATACACACAAAGTATCTTTTTACTTTGAGGGGATTTTGTCTTCTTTTCAAGGAGTTGGCTCATAAAAACTAGTCCGTATTTTTCAAAAAGAGGCTGGGACAAAAGTCCATAGCCTCTTTCTTTTTATTTTCTATTGTTTCATTCTTAAAGTTTGCGTAATTCTTCAATTAAGCCTGTTTTACTTTTAGTTTTTTCATCGATATCTTTAATCTTTTTAGCGGGAACTCCAGCTACAACAGTATACGGCGCAACATCATTAACAACAATTGATCCTGCTGCAACAACGGCACCCTTACCAACACGAATTCCTTCTAATATAACAGCATTTGCACCAATTAAAACATCATCTTCAATGACAACAGGTTGTGCACTTGCTGGTTCAACAACACCTGCCAAGACAGCCCCTGCTCCAACATGACAATTTTTCCCTACAGTTGCACGACCGCCTAAAACAGCACCCATATCAATCATCGTATTATCACCAACAATCGCACCGATATTAATAAGAGCACCCATCATAATAACAGCTTGGTTGCCAATTTCTACTCGATCACGAATAATAGCACCAGGCTCAATACGAGCATTTAACGGTTTAGTATCAACCAATGGTACAGCTGAATTACGACGATCATTTTCAACAACATAATCTATAATTTGAGCAGCATTTTCTTTTAAAAACGGTTCAACATCTTTCCAATCACCGAATAAAACACCTGATTTACAATTTGTAAAATTTTGAATAGTTTCAGGAAAAGTAACTTCCTTTAAACTTCCTTTAATATAAACCTTTACGGGTGTCTTTTTTTCACTTTCAGCAATAAATTTAATAATTTCATTTGCATCCATCTATTAACCACTCCTTCTAATCTAATTTTCATTATTCCTCTATCAGTATATCAAACTTTATGGAAGGTTTCATCCCATTTTAACGAATTGCAGATTTATTTGAAGCCTTTTTTTCAGCTTTCCTTACAACTTCGAATTCATTTTCAAATTCATGAGCAATACGATTAGTAGCTTTTAAAATTTCACGACGTGTCACAATTCCTGTAAAACTGCCATCTTCACTCGCAACACATAAAAAAGCATTATCCACAAGCAAATGTAAAACATCCTCTAAATCATAGGGATTACGAACAATTGGAAATTCGGTTTGCATAACTTCATGAACACAAATATCACTTAGTTTATCAAAATCTATTTCTTCAAGCCCCATGATTGCATCAATAACCATCGGCATTGAAATTAAGCCTTTAATTTTGTATTCATTATCCAGCACTGGTATGACAGAATATCTAATTTTGGTTAAAACTAATAGCGCATGATCTAAATGATTATTCACTTGTACATGAGCAACCATTTCTGCGGGAATTAAAAATCCCTCTTTATTCTCAAGTAGCATCTCGCCAATTTCTTTACCTATCATGTCTGACTGTTCCTCCTTATATAAAAAGCTCGTTGAGTTTGTCTAGCCTCGGCAGAAAAATAGGGGAATTTGATGTGGCGCTTTTTGCCACCTCGAAATTACATCTTTTTTCCGAGAGGCTGACTCATAAGAGCTAGCCTGATAAAAAGCTCGTTGAGCCGGTTAGGCCTGGCAAGAAAATAGAAAAAATTGATATGGCGCTTTTTGCCATCTCGAATTTTTATCTTTTTCTCGAAGGACTGGCTCATAAGAGCTAGCCTGATAAAAAGCTCGTTGAGCCGGTTAGGCCTGGCAAGAAAACAGGAAAAATTGATATGGCGCTTTTTGCCATCTCGAATTTTTATCTTTTTCTCGAAGGACTGGCTCATAAAAGCTAGCCTGATAAAAAGCTCGTTAAGCCGGTTAACTCCGGCAAGAAAATAGGAAAAATTGATATGGCGTTTTCTACCATCTCGAATTTTTATCTTTTCCTCGATGAGCAGGCCCATTAAAAAGCTTGTTAATCTCGCTCGCATTGAATGAAAAATAGAGAAATTTAATGTGGCGTTCTTTTCCACCTCGAAATAACCTCTTTACTCCAAGGAGCTCATTGGTTCAGTAATTCTACCACTTCTCTATTTTACGTTATCTTTTAGAAAAAAAGTAGTTAAATATACTAAAAATTTCATTTTAATAAAAGTTTAATGATTTTTATTGGCTTTAACTATGTAACGATCAATTATAATAAATATAAAGCAGTGCAATCAAGTTCTATTGTCTTAATTACACTGCTTTCATTAAAAAAATTAAACGACTCTTTTCCAAATTTTACTCGTTAATATGAAAAAGCTAACGAACAAACTAATAATTCCCACTGCTCCACGATTAATTTGATTCGCTTCACCTGTTTGAGGAAATTCAGACTTTCCTTGATTTCCCGTAGACACTACTTGTTCTTTTGGATTTGTTTCCTTTGGAATTAATGTTTCTTTTTCTGGTTTAGTAGCTGGAACTTCGGCTTTAACTTCTTCTTTTAACACCAATTCATTGATAGCATTGGTTAAATTGGTTTTTGCAGCCACCAAATTTTCGATTGTAGCAACTGGATCAGCTACTACTCCTTCGACTTGATTTACTACTTGTTCTAATTTTTGACTAGATAATTCATTATATTTTCCACTTGAAATAGCCTCTTTAGCTTTTGTTAGTAGCTCAGTAATTTGAATTTTTAAAGCGTTTCTATCTACTGATTCTTGTGTCACTAATTGATCAATTGCTGTTGCTAGATTTAAATGTGCTCCTTCTATTTCAGCTAAAGTTGCTGGCTTACGTAAAAATAATAATCCAGTAGCCTCTTCCATCGCTTTCGTTAAAACACTATAGCTGTCCGTAGTATAGTCGCTAGCAACTATCGCTTTCGCAGTTTCCAACAACTTTGTTAGTTTTTCACGTGCTTCGGTTAATGTTGCTTCTTCGAGTGAAATAAGTTGATTAACACTGTTTTCCAAATTTCCTAACGTTTCTTCTAATTCTTCTAAAGTAACCATTGGATTTTCTATTACTTGTTTAGCTAACTTAATTTGCTCAGTAACTTTCGCAAAAGAATCTGACGTGTAATTCAACTCATTTAAGGCTTCTAATGCCTGTACATAATCAATTAACTTTTGCAGCGCAACTTCTTTCGCTTCTTCTTTAATTGTTTTCAAGTTGTTCATCGCCTGAATTAACGTCACATTACTTAATTCAATATCTTGCAATTTACCATTTGGTTGCTCTAAAATAACCTCTGCTAATTCAAGGGCTTCCTTTACTTTTTGATAAGTTGCAACTGTATATTCTTTTTCATTTAATGCTTTAGCAATTTTTTGATTGGCTTGCAACTCCTCAATGGCTTTTTCAAGGATTGCTGATTCACTTGGAACTAACTCAGCTAATGATTGGGATATTTTTTCCTTATCTGCTTGAATCATCTCTACAGTTAACTCATTTTTTTGCAAATTCTCTTTGGCTATTTTTATGTTTTCAAACAAGGTAGCCAAACTTTCTGGAGTATAATTATCGGCATTTAACAGCTCGATAGATTGTAAAAATTCTTCTAATTCTTGGCGGGCTTTCGCTAGTTTATCTGCTTCAAGAGTAACTAAACTATTCATTGTTTTGGTTAGCTGAAACTTAGCTATTTCCAGTATTGATAATGAAGCTACTTCATTATTAGCTAACTCTTCTGCTGTTTGGATACTTTTAGTTAACTCTTGATAACTTTCAGCCGTGTAGTCTTCTGGTTGAATTTTCTTAGCTTCGACAATCAAATTTAACAATTCATTTCGAGTTTGTTCAAGCTGATCTGTCTTTAAAACTAAGTTGATTTTTGCTTCTTGTAGTTGCTTAATTTGTACAACTAATGCGTCGATTGTAGTATCAGATTGTATAAGCAATAGCTCTGCTTTTTCAATTTCACTCGTAAATCGTTCAAAGCTAGCTTCAGTATAAAGAGTTCCCTCTATTTTTTTCGCTGCATTGATTTCATTTTCTAAAGTTAAGCGAGCGGAGTCTTTGACTGTTACTAAGGAATCAAAAGCTCCTTTTAGTTGTTGTTTAGTTGTTTCAATCTCATCTAAGCTAGGTGCATCCTTATCTAACACATTTTTAACTGCTAGACGCGTCGCTACTAAATTAGCAAAGCTATCTGCCGTATAGTCTGCCTCATTAACATTGGTTTGATAGTAAAGCGAGCGTAATTCGCTCAAAGCTGCTTGATTTTTGCCAACTTCGATACCTGTTTTATCATATCCTAAAATTTCAAAATCATAGATTCGAGCCACTTTACCGGTTTGCTCCGCTTTATTTAATTTCAATTTCACATAACGCGCTTCTGTTAAGGGAATTGAATATTCGGTTATGCCTTTAGTATTTTTGTCTTGATGAACGACTTGAGTCCAATTTTGATTATCGTGGCTTACCAATATTTCGTAATCTCTTGTATTCCATTCTGCATTTTCACCGCCGGCTTCTGCATGAAAAAGTTTAAAACTGGTTAGCGAAACTTCTCGTCCTAAATCGACGCTCATCCATGGCTGATCATTCGCATTATCACACCACTTCGTTAATAAGTCACCATCTAAGGCTTGCATAGGCGTTTCATTTTGATTTGTATAACCAGATGAGTCGGTATCTACAGCACTTAGAGATAAGTTTACCAATGGTTCAGTAAATGTCTCATCGTAAACCGTAATATAATTTTCTTTGATTGCTTCATTGGCTCCTGCTTGGTTACTTGCAGTTAGACGAACCGTATAAGTTCCTGCCTTCGAAAAACTAGTTTTCACTGTTTCTCCCTCAGCATTTTCAGGTGTCCCACCTTCAATTAACCATTCTAATTTCTCCGCTGATAGAGCTGAGTGACTCGTTAACGTAATTTCTTCGCCTACTTTAATAAATGATTTACTGGCAGAAAAATTAGCTAACGGTGCCTGTAATTCAGGAAAATTAAATTCAACCTCACCCGCTTGTTCACTATATTCATTTTGTTGATTATCAACTGGAACAATTTGATAGCGTAAGATATTATCAGCTGGACGTTTTTGACCACTAACATAATATGATTGATTGCCACTCGTGCCTTCATAATGTCTTGCGCCAGCTTGATCCACCCTGTAGATTCTATAGTTAGTTGTATTTTCAGCTGCTGATTCCCAGTTTAAGCGTAAATTAGCAAAAAGATCCTCTTCAATGCTTTGCCCTGAAATCGTAACATTTTTAACTGGGCTAACCAATGAAGTTTTATTTTCAGCAATAGCGATTTGTCCAAGCGCTATTTTGGTAGATGGATTCGCTGTCGTTCCTTTTACTTTTACAGAAATCGTATCCACTGTTTTATTTTGATAAGCATCCAGCGCAACTTCAACTTTTTTCCAGTCTCCAACGGTTGTTGTTTCTCCAACTAATGACACCATTTCCTCTGGTTTATCTTTAAAACCTAAAACCAATTCTAATTCCGCTTCTCCTTGATAAAGAATCGTTCCACTTTCTTTCCCAGTCAATGCCAATTCGCTCTTATACAGTTTAACTGTTGAAGTGCCACCTACTGTTGTAGATCCTGTTAAAGCAATTGATGAGCCGCCATTATAAGCTGTACTATAATCAACTGAGGGCATTAATTGATTGCCTTCATTTGCAACAATCCAGCGATAAGTTGGCATAATATCTTGCAAACTCCGATTATTAAATGTTCCCTCTTTGACTAATTCACCATTTTGATAAACATTATCTCCATTTCCGACATTAAAATTCGTAACAAAAGGTAAACTTGTAACTGGGGATTTTTCAACAAAATAACGAGAAATACCTTGCCATTCATTAGCACCTAAAGTTGTATCTCGCGGATCTCCAGCTGCATTTACCCAAAATTTTTCTTCGTTTTGCCAATATTTTGTTACATCATAATTGGCACCATCACGCAGTGTCCAATCTGGGCAATATAATCCCAGTGATACGATAGGTTTGCCATTTTCAACAATCGCACTCGGCTTAGGTCTAGAATTAAAACCTTGTGCTTGAACATCGATTCCCGCAAACAAATCATAAGGCGAACGATTCAAATCCTTGGCAGCTTCAGCTGACTTAGAAATTTTGCTCAATGTGTTTTTCCAATTAAAATCTAAAAACATTGTATCTGAAACGCGTGTATCGCCTGTTTGAAAGTAAGCTGAATTTTTATCATTTAATGCTCCTTGCCATGAAATAGACCCGTTTTCTAACATCGAGTCGTACCACATGATATCCATTTCGGCTTTTTTATGCTCTTGTAAATAAAGGAGTAATTCTTTCATAGCTTTTGCTGTTGCTGGATCTGTTTGAGTTTCTTGATTAATAAACCAACCATCAAAACCATAATAATCAGCTAATTCTAATAATTTGTCTGCTACAATAAAACGACCATTTTCATCTTTTTCAACAAATTGTTGCACCCATTCTGACTTTCCACCATAAGCTGCCGGTGGAAAAAAGACCGTTCCTAAAACTGGAACTCCATTGCGATGAGCAGAGTCAATAACATCCCCACTTGGTGGAACGATAATGCCTTCACCTGCAGACCCCGCCCAAGCAACCATCGTGTCAATATATTGCCAATAGCTAAAGTTATAAACGGCTTTATCTGAACTTCCTTGTGAGGGTGTTCCACTGGTGTTTCGATTTGTAATAGCCAATGAAACTACCTTTGCTTCCGTACTTTGATCTTGATTTGTTTTCGATCCTTGCACCCGTTTTGCTAAAGGTACATTTGATTTATTGTGACTAGCATTAGCATCTGTCTCCGGTGACCACTTCAATAGCTCTTTTGGGAAAAAATGTGAAGCATATGGTGCTTCTTTTATTTCAGGAATACTCGTGCTTGCTACCTCAGTAGGGCTCTCTTGTGAAGTTCCAACAGCTGTCACAGATTCTTCTAAAGGTAGTATAATAGCTAAAGAACATAAAGCGCTTACAGTTATAAGTGAACGTAAAATTGATTTTTTAATAGACAAAATGCAACTCTCCTTTTTATGTTAATTTTCAACTTAATGCAACACGGTCTCCTTTCATTTTATTCCTTACCTTATTTAGCATAACAAACGTAAAGGGTTTTCTATATAAACATTTTATAGTTTTTTAAGGACATACCATAGTTTTTTAGATTGTATTTGTTGTTCTGCACAAAAAAAATACGAATTTCTAAAACAAGTTTCTTAGCTTGTTTTAGAAATTCGTATGGTTTAACGGTTAAATTTAAAATTAAGTCCGCCAACAGGTTTATGGGTTGGGTCATAATAGGTAACATCAATTTCTTCTGGGGTTGTCTCAACAATCGCATACGTTTTGATACTCGCATATTGCCCTCTAGGTAAGCGAATACTCCCTGGATTTAAAAACAAAATACCATCGACATATTCTACAGCTAGTTCGTGGGTGTGCCCAAAGAAAGCAAAATTAGCTCCAACTTCCTTAGCTGTATACAATAAGGTGTTCATTGTAAATTTGACATCATGTAAATGTCCATGAACTTGTAAAATTGTTTCGGATCCAACTTTTGTTACTCTCGTATCGGGATATGCTGAATCATAATCACAATTTCCTCGAACGGTAAGCATTGTATCCCAAACTGAATCTGTTGCTTCTAATTCTGAATCACCACAATGAAAAAATTTATCTACTTTACCTTCATAAGTGTTAATTAAATCAACCAATACATCACGATCTCCATGATTGTCACTGACAACTAAAACTTTCATTTATTTCACCTCGTTTTATTCTTTTGTTTCAATCCAAGTATCCCAAACTTTTTCTAAATTCTGTAAAGCTATCGCCCGATGGCTTAGTTTATTTTTTTCATCACTCGTAAGCTCTGCCATTGTTTTTTCTTTTTCTGGCAAATAGAACAATGGATCATAACCAAATCCGTTTTCTCCACGAGGTATAGCGATAATTAAGCCCGCTACTTCGCCAGATACAACCAGACTTTCTTTACCAGGCATCGCTAATGCCAGTGTGCAATGAAATTGTGCTGTCTTATCTTCTGGTTTTGTTGAACTCAGTTCATGAAGTAACTTTGCATTGTTTGCTGCATCACTTTTAGGTTCACCAGCAAACCGTGCGGAATACACTCCCGGTTGCCCATCAAGTGCGTCTACTTTCAACCCAGAATCATCTGCTAAAACAAGCATATTTAGTTTCTTCGCAATTGTTTCAGCTTTCAACAAGGCATTTTCAGCAAACGTTGTTCCAGTTTCTTCAACTTCAGGAATTTCAGGGTAGTCTAATAATGTTTTGACTTGCCAGCCTTTTTTGGCAAATAAGGCTTCAAATTCCCGTGCTTTTCCAGGATTATTCGTTGCAACTAAAATTTCATTTGTTGGAATTTCTGCATGTCGCTTTACTGGTGAAGCAGTATCCTTGATCACACTATTTTGAAGTTCAATCAAAGTGGCAATTCCATTTTTCCCTAATGCTAGCATCTGGTTTAGTTCTTCAGCCGAAAAAGTCGCTTCTTCCCCTGTTCCTTGAATTTCAACAAACCGTCCAGAAGCTGTCATAACTAGATTCATATCAACTAAAGCCGAGCTATCTTCTGGATAGTTCAAATCTAAAACAGCCTCACCTGATGGAAGTATTCCAACACTAATTGCCGCCAAATTTTCTTTAATTGGGTCTTGTGTTAATTCACCTGAGTCTAGCAGGGTTTGAATCGCTAATTTTAGTGCCACGAATGCACCAGTGATACTAGCCGTTCTTGTGCCACCATCAGCTTGGATAACATCACAATCAACTGTAATCGAACGCTCACCTAATACTTCTAAATCAACAACAGAGCGTAATGAGCGAGCAATGAGACGTTGAATTTCCATTGTTCTCCCTTTAACCTTGCCTTTGGCCGATTCACGAATAGATCTAGACTCCGTAGCTCGAGGCAACATGCTATACTCAGCATTTACCCAACCACGACCTTCACCACGCATAAAAGGCGGTACTCTGGTTTCAAGAGTTGCATTGCAAATTACCTTGGTGTCCCCTACTGAAATTAAAACGGACCCTTCTGGATGTTTTAAATAATTGGTTTCAATTGTTACTTTACGACCTTCGTCATACTCTCTTCCATCACTGCGCATTTCATTGACTCCTCTTTTCGTTTTAGTCATTGCCAAGTTTGATTTGTTCGACTTGCATATCAGGTAAATTAAGCCATTCTGAACCGATTTCTTTGAACATCTGTGCCGAACCTGTCGTATAAAAATGACGTTCTGAAACTAGCTTACTTTTACTATCTTCCGCAATTGCAAAATAGTCTAAAATTGTACTAACTTCACTAACCGTCTCTGCTCCAGAATCAATCAATGTGACTTTAGAACCCATCACGTTTTGAATAATTGGACGTAGTAGAGGGTAATGGGTACACCCTAAAATCAAAGTATCTACTCCCTGTTTCTGCATAGGTTTTAACGTTTCTGCCACAACTTTTTTGGCAATGGCACTATTGTATTTATGACTTTCAACAATAGGAACAAACTTTGGACAAGCTAAACTAGATACTTGTGCCAAACGATCCTTCGATCGAATCATTTGACGATACATATCACTCTTGACTGTCCCTGCTGTTCCAATTACCCCGATTGCATTCGTATTCGTCGCTTTAATAGCTGCTCGACTTCCTGGTAAAATCACTCCAATAACAGGAATTGCCAATTTCTTTTTAATATCTTCTAGTGCTGCTGCAGTTGCTGTATTGCAGGCAATCACTAACATTTTTATATCCTTATCTAATAAAAAATGAGTCATTTCCCACGTAAATTGACGAACCTGTGCTTCTGGTCTCGGACCATATGGACAACGTGCGGTATCCCCAACATAATAAATAGATTCATTTGGTAGTTGACGCATCGCTTCTTTAACAACTGTTAGACCGCCTACTCCAGAATCAATAAAGCCGATTGCTTGTTTTTCCATAAACTACCCTCATTTTTTAAATTCATTTAATGATCACTAATTTGATACTAGTTCTATTTTCGCTTTTTTTCAACCAAAATTCAAGTCCTAGGTCAATCTTTTACATTTTTCTTACTAAATTGTCTTTAGATTTTATTAAGGAAATTAAAAAAGATAGGCTTCCTAAGCGTTTCACGTTATAATAGAAAAGAAGACAAAATGAGGTGACTTGAATGAAAAATGAAGAACAAGCAAAACCAATTGATTTAGAAAACTTAACAGGCTCTATCTCCATGTTTGGGTATGAGTTAATTCGTGATAGTCTCATACCTAATCTACTAGGGAAAGAAACGAACGAAATTTTATACTGGGCTGGAAAAGAATTAGCTCGTCAATATCCAGTTGCAAATTATTCTGATTTAGTACTATTTTATAAAAAAGCCTGTTTTGGTGATTTAGTTTTAATTAAAGAAAAAAAACACCAAAAATTATTCACCTTGACTGGACCCACTGTCACTAAAAGGATGGAACAACACAACCCTAATTTTAGTTTAGAAGCTGGATTCCTAGCAGAACAGATGCAAATGTTGCAAGAATTGTATGCTGAAGCTTTATCAGAAATCAATCTTCGAACAAAAACTGTGACGATCACGTTGCAATGGGATGCTAAAGAACCTGTCTCAATTGATCAACCTTTAGAAACAGTCGTTTTAAGCGAGGACTATTTATCTGATGAAGAATTAGAAGCTGAGTATCAAGAACTCGATTTATCTAAAAAAATCATCGATGAACCAGAATTTGCTGAAGATGAACCTGAAGAAATCGCTAGTTTTCCTGATTTCCAAGAATTTAACAAAACTCAGGAATTAGATAATGAAGAAATAAGTTATCCTGAACTTGAGGTTAAAGAGGCTGATTTAGAAGAAACTTCACTTCCTAAGGAAACAGAAGAATTGCCTTTGGAAGAAAAAGAACTTGATGATGACGAAGAAGAAGACATCATTGTGATTGAATCGATTCCACCATTTATTGAAGTAGAGCCTGCTATTTTTGATGATTTAACGGAGACTCTTGCTGATGAAACCTTTTCAGATTTAGAACACTCTGATTCTGTTATTGTTGAACCAACAATTCCAACTGAACATTTAACAGCTGAAGAAGCCTTGCATGAATTCGATGCACTAAGCCAAGTGTTTAGTGATATCAATAATGAAGCGGCTCCGATTGAAGAAGAAGAGTTATCCATTTTCGACTCGCTTCCATCTCGTTCTTCTCGTCATAATAAAAAGAAAAAATAATAAAAAATCTTACTTCAGCTAAATCTAGCTTGAAGTAAGATTTTTTATTTATCCTATTTTTTAATTCGTTCATTTCGCATAATCACCCAAGAATTTTTCATGGTTTTAAATAAACCAGTATCTGAGTAGACTAATACGTTTGAGCGGTACATCATCAATGACAGATAGGTTACAACGCCAGTAAAGACAAAAGTAATCAAAATTGATGTCAGGACACCGCCTGAACTAACTGTATCATTTGCAATTCTAAATGGCATTATAAAAGGAGTAAATAGAGGCACATATGAACCGATTTTAACTAACGGCGCATTGGGTGAACCCATTCCGTAAATTCCAGCAAAAAAACCAATCATAATGACAAAAGTTAATGGTGTTACAGCTTTACTAGCTTCTTCTACTTTGGATACTAACGAACCTAAGAATGCTGAAAGAACAGAATACAATAGCATTCCTAAAATAAAGAAAATCAATGAGTAACTAATTAACCCTTTTAGAATTTCAACCAAATCAATACCGTTCATTAAATTCTGAACAAAATCAAGTGACTTACCAAATCGATAAGCAATGGTACCCATCACAATATAGGCTACGATTTGAGTTAAACAAACAAATAAAATTCCAACTAATTTTCCAAAGAAATGTTCTGTAGCAGAAACGCTAGATAAAATAATTTCCATAATACGGGTGCCTTTTTCTGAAGCAATTTCTTGTGCAATAATGGCTGAGTAGTAAATCATCAACATATAGATCACAAAACTAACAAAGTAAGCACCAAATACTTTAATCATTGTATCCGTATCATTATTTGTTTGTTGTTTATCTCCATCAAACTTAATTGTTTTCACTTTGATATCCGCAGGTTGTGTTAAAGAGCCTACTTCTTCTTGACTCAAACCTAAATTGGAGGCAATTTGATTCGTTTGAAGAGCTGTTAATGTTTGTAGCATCAGTGTCGTATCTACATCAGCACTTGTGGGAGTCTTAATAAACTCGCCTGTAATCGCCGATTTAGACTCATTGATGACTAAATACCCAGCAATATCATCTTTTTTCAACGCTTTTTCTGCATCTGCTGTTGTTGTGATTTTCGCGTTTACTTTATAAGACTTCTTGTCTGTTTTTAGCAATTGGACAATCTCTTGATTATCAGATACAATCGCAATTTTTGGTACTTCAGAACTTGAATTAACAAAGAAAGCTACTATTCCAATAACTGCTATAATAATAACTGGCGATAAGACCATTGACAGAAACGCACCTGATTTTACATTTTTCTTATAGACTTCACCGACGATAATCCAAAATTTATTCATGTAAGTCACCTGCTTTCATTTTGAAAATTTCTTCTAATGTTGGTGGCATTTGACTAAAAGTTGGGATATAGCCGTCTTTTGTCACAATATTAAAAATTTCTTGCCCATAAGCAGGATCTGTTAAATGCAGCACAGATAACCCTTCTGTCGTCGTTGAAACTTCACTTACACCTGGTAACGCTAACAGTTCATTCTGATTTAATTTTGAATCAATAAAGATTTTCGTCCGGCCAAATTGCTCCCGGATATCTTTCACTTTTCCATTTAGAACCATTTCTCCATTTCGAAGCATGACTAAATGATCACAAATTTCCTCAACATTCTCCATTTGGTGACTAGAGAATATAACGCAAGAACCTTTTTCACGTAACTCAATAATGCCTTTTTGTAATAAATCTGCATTGACTGGATCTAAGCCACTAAAGGGTTCATCTAAAATAACTAGTTTAGGTTCATGGATTAATGTGCAAATTAATTGAACTTTTTGTTGATTTCCCTTAGATAAAGATTTTACTTTATCTGTTTTTTTGCCTTTTACTTGAAATTTTTCCATCCAACCATCAATAAGAGGCTTGATTTCTTTTTTACTTTTTCCACGTAAGCGCGCAAAATAATAAATTTGATCTTCAATGGATACCTTTGGATAAAGACCACGTTCCTCAGGTAAATACCCAATAATATCATAATCTGTTTTCTTTAATGGATGACCATTCCACAATACTTCTCCCGAATCTTGTGTTAAGAATTTCAGAATCAATCTAAATGTTGTCGTTTTTCCGGCTCCATTTTGACCAATCATTCCTAAAATTTCTCCATCTTTAATTGTGAATGATAAATCATCCACTGCGGTCAAATTTCCAAATGTTTTCTTTAGATGTTTGACTTCCAACATTGTTCTTCTCCCCCATTCAACAAACTTATTCATTGGTACTCCTTAAAGCATAAGCTTGATTCAAAAAGAAATCAATATAAATTTTAATTTCTTCGTTTTAAAATAACGATTCATATCAATAAAATAGTGTTCCTATGTCTTACTTAATTCAATAAAATCAGCTTTTCAGTTGACTAAAAAAAACTTCCGATAACAGACACTTAAATCACTTTATTTTATCATAGCTTCTTGTTCCAAGGCAAAAAAATCCCGCTAGTTCAACATGCTAGCGGGATTTTTTTAGTTTATTTAGTTGGAATATCTTTAGCTGGTAAATCCTGCCATTCCTTAGATAGAAAATAATTATTTAAGGTAATCTTGGATTTATCAGGTTTCTCTGCTGATAAAAAGGGGTCTAATTGCTTATCTAAGGCAACCCAACCACGCCATCCAATATGAATCGTATCCTGCATAAAGTAGTCCTCAGATCCGTCACCAGATAGGTCTATTACTTGAAAACCTTGACTAGTTAACTGATGGGTAATTTTTTTCGAGAAGTTATTCAACATTTCTTGTGAAAGTCCTGTATATTCTAGCCATTTTTGATTCACTGGAGGAATCACAAAACGCACATTCATATTGTTCGCTTCCATTTTATCTAAAACAACTTGAAAATCTGAAAATTCTTTTGAGAATTCATAATCAAATGTTTTCTGTGAGCCAGCTAATTCTCCTTCGATTGGTTGAATTCGAGTCTTGTAAAATCCATTTTTGATTTGGTAAGGATTATTTGTACTTGATTTCTTCCCAACTTCATAAGCTTTTTGATCTAGCTGCTCATTGTCATAGGTATTAGGTAAATTCTTAAGCTGATTTTGCACCTTTTTGGCATTTTTGCCAGATACATAAGCGCCAAATAGTTTATCTTCATTACGTAATACTTGTCGTTTCAACTTAGCATAACCTTTTTGTCCTTTAGTGATTGACTCGCCTTTTTCAATTTTATGGAGCATCTTTTCCATATTTTGATCAGAACAAACTGCTTTATACTCTAAAAAACGTTCTGCTGCATAGCGTCTTTGCGGACTATCCACTTCATCGGATAAAATAAATTCATATGTTTGAAGTGGTGAAAAATGGGAATCAAACATCATACTTGGCGCTCCACCTTTGACAAACCATTGTGGAGAAATAATAAAAACAGCTTTTTTATTGGTTAGACTTTCGCCCATCCCTTCCATAGCTAGAAAGTGTGTCAATGATTGTGAACCCGCGTTTCCGATTAAATAAGGTGTGTAGTTACGATCATATTTTTCGGCTAAAACAGAAGGATGAAAAGCATCAAAACGCGAAAGCTCAGATGAGCCAAAAAATGGAATCATCCGTTTTTCTTCCATCGCTGCTTGATAAACTTTTTCACCTTTCATAATATTCGTACTAATTGCTGTTGCTGAATTGTTAATTTGTTTTTGGCCGGTTGGTAAAATGGTAACTGGTAAAAATAAAAGCCCTAGTAGCACGACCACTGCTACAACAAGCGGTCCAACGGCCATAAAGAGTTTGCGTTTCATGGTCATTACATGTTCTCTAACTGTTGTAAAATCAAATTAGGTGTAGCCCACTCTGTACGGTCAAATTCAGAAACAGGTACGGATATTCCCATAGTTGATTCAATTTCAATTAAAAGCTGAACCGTTCCTAATGAATCTAATAATCCTTCATCAAATAAAGCTACATCCATATTTTCACGCGCTTCATCGCTACCTGTTAAATCTTCTAAAATATCTAATAATGCTGCTTTCTTATCCATGTTTCATTCCTTCTTTCATTTTCTAAGTGATTTATTTATTAACTTGATTTCTCTTTTAATGAAGCATTTTAGCAAAAATACCTGAGAAAATCAAAAAGCTAAAACAAACTGTGTTAAAGGTAATAAAAATAGCCAGGGCCTTGGTTGCCCAGTTACTTGGTAAATTCTTATGTTTTTTCTTATAGCGCAACCAAGCATCATTGATACACATTGCTACGCCATGAAATAAACCATAAGCGATATAAAACCAAGTTAATCCATGCCAAATTCCCATTAAGAGAAAGAGAGTCATGTACCCAATATTTGAAACTGTAATACGACTTTTAAAGACTTTTTTCTTCATTAAAGTAAAGACCATGCGCATAAAAACGTAATCCCTAAACCAGAATGAAAGACTCATATGCCATCTATTCCAAAATTCTTTTAAGTTTGGACTTGAAAAAGGCTTATTAAAGTTAACTGGTGTTTGAATCCCCATCAGGTAGCTAGTCCCGACTGCGAATAAACTGTAGCCAGCAAAGTCAAAAAATAAATATAAGCTATAGCTATACATATACATTAAGAGACTAATTGAAAAACCTCCCACATCTAAAGCTAATCTTTCAGTATAGGGAACGGCAAAAGTTCCAATGTAATGAGCAATGATAAATTTGTATAATGAACCTAACATAATCATCCAAATACCTTTGCTAATTAAGGCAATGTACTCTTCTTTTACAGGAGGTTGTTTAAAATCTTTCTCAAAGCGACGGTAACGATCAATTGGTCCCGATGAAATTGTTGGGAAAAATAGTAAGAATTGTAAAAACATTTTTGGATCAAATTCTTTAATCAGATCGTCGCGGATTTCCATTACCATTTGAACAGCTTTGAATGTTAAATAAGAAATACCTAAAAAGCCAATAATTGACACATGTCCTGAAGTAAATGGGACAATTTTAACGATAGCTAATGGCGCAATGGCTAAAAGTACTGCACCAACAAATATATTGGTAGCATTCTTTTTTTGGCGATAATTAAAATAGCTATAAACAAGCGCCCATTGCCAGATCAAGTAGATAATAATAGATATCCCTTGATGCCAACTTTTTCCACCAAAAGTCAGAAAGAGCATGATTAGTGTGACAATATTTTGATAGACTAAGTAACGTTTGCCACGCAATAATCCAATAATAATTGGCAGTAACAAAGCACCTATTATAATAAAGTAAGACGGAGCATCATATGGCTGAATCATTTGTTCACCTCATTCATTAGACCCTTACGATCCACCTTGCCATTACTTGTTAGAGGCAATTGATCTACATAGATCCATTTGTTTGGCATCATATAGTCCATAATTAACGGAGCTAGTTCTTTTTTGATTGCATTTGTCAATTGATACTCTTTTTCAAATTCATGAGGCTCTGCCACCACATAGGCAACTAAGCTATGCGCTTTATGTTCTTTTAATTTTGGTACAACCGTCGCAGCTTTAACGTAGGAAACTTGTTCAATATTGTGATCAATGTCTTCTAGTTCAATCCGATAGCCATGTAATTTAATTTGAAAATCAAGACGACCTTGATAAAATAATAAGTCTCCTTCGTATTTACCAGTATCCCCAGTCAAATACGCTCCTACACCATCAATTTCATAAAATGCGGCATTTGTTTTTTCAGGGTTATTCAGATACCCTTTCGAAACACTCGGACCGGTTATAACCATTTCCCCAACCTGACCCGGTGGGACCTCTTTTAAGTTTTCATCCACTAAAATAATTTTTGTGTCTGACTTTACGCGTCCAATTGGTAAACGAGAATATTTGCTAAGTGTCTCTGGTTTGATTTGCACTTGTGTGACTGCAACTGTCGCTTCTGTTGGTCCATAGGTATTAAAAATTTGCGCATTAGGGAAGCGTTGCATTAAAAGCGTCGCCGTACTATTGGTTAATTCTTCACCACAGAACAAGAAAGTTGTCAGACCAGGATATTCTTCACTAGAAAAGTTCTTATCTAATAAGCAAATATCAATAAATGAAGGAGTCGAAACCCAAACATTTACTTTTAGTGTTGGTAAAACTTCAAATAACTGTTTGAAATTATTGGTAATTTCTTTTTCTAAAGGTACTAGAGTTCCTCCTGATAACAAAGCTGGATACAGATCCATTACCGATAAATCAAAAGAATAAGGAGCTTGTGCTAAAAAACGTTGTCCTTTTATTAAATCAAAATCTGACAACATCCACTCACTAAAGCTCAACAAATTATCATGACTGATTTGCACGCCTTTTGGAGCTCCAGTTGTTCCAGAAGTAAAGATAATATAAAAATTATCTGATCCTTTAACGGCTAAGTTTGCATCAAGATCTTTCTGCGTTGAATTTTGTCTAATACCCTCTAGTTCTTCAGCTGTGATTTCTTTAGTCATTGCACTTGGTTGATGCGGTAATTCAGATAAAGTTACAACTACCTCAGGTTCCGCAATAGCTATAATTTGCTCTAAACGTTCAGAAGGAGTGTGGCTATCAACAGGAATATAGGCATGTCCTGCCTTGATAGCGCCAATAAAAGTAGCCACCATTTCAAATTCTAATCCTCCAAAAACTAAAATTGGACTTTTTGGAGTTAGATTAATTGATTGAAAGTAGACTGCAATCCGATCCGACTGCTCTTTTAAATCTAAATAAGTATATGTCTTTCCTGCTTTTTCATAACAGATCGCTGTTGGATCTGCTATCGCTAGGTCATTTAAGCGTTGAATAATTGTTTGTTTCATATTAATTGCTGTTTTACTTAAGTAAAAACAGCGGCCCTCCTTTTTTATCTAGAATTCATTGTAAATAAAATTCCCACTATTTGTGTTAGTATAATCATATAAGTAAACTAGAATTAGTAATACAACAAAATAAAAAACAGTTTTAGCACAAAAAATAAAAATTTGATTTTCTTTTAATTTTTGAAGTTTGGCAAACATTTTGAAAACCTCCAATCATAAAATGTTGAACTAGTTGTTCTAGGCTCAACTAGAAAATAGATGCTTGATAAAAGAGCATTTAGTGAGGTGTTTATCATTACCCCTCTACCTCAAGAGCTACTGCTAAAAACTAACTTTATTCAAACATATCCCCCTAGGTTGCTCTTAAATATTATTTCAAATATTACATTTCCATTACGTGTCAAATCATTTTAACACTTATCCGATTGATTTCCTATAGGAAAATTCATAGGATTTCCTAACATTTTTGTCACTTGTGTTAAGAAACCTATAAGAATATAATTTTTTTTATAAAAACAGGATGAATACAAATAACTTAGCTAAATAGTTCATTTTTTGATAAGTACTTTCCCTACTAATAATAGGGAATTAAAACTATTCCAGCATCCGTCTTAAGGTTGATTTCCTTCTCCCACCTTTGCCCAATATGTACGGTTTAAAGACAGAAAAATAGGAATAAAATCTACATAAATTAGAAGACTTTACTCCTGCTTCATTTTTATTTATCTGAATCTAATTCCGGATTTAATTCAGGTTGCTTAAATTTCTCATAGACATTTTCTGCAACATTTTTAGGCAAGCCAATAGCTTTTAACTCTTCAATACTAGCCCCTTGAATATTTTTCATCGACTTAAAGGCTTTTAAAAGATTTTTTTTACGTGTTGGACCAAGTCCATCAATCCCATCTAATTTTGAAGCAAAGCTATTTTTGTTTCGCAATTGACGATGGAACGTGATCGCAAAACGGTGGACTTCATCTTGAATTCGTTGTAGCAAGAAAAATTCCTGACTATTTCGCTTCAAAGGAATAGTTTGCAATTCTGGACCAAATAATAATTCGCTTGTTCGATGTTTATTATCTTTAGCTAGGCCAGCAATTGGAATATCTAAGCCTAACTGATTTTCTAAAACTTCCCTAGCTGCGTCAACTTGCCCTTTTCCACCATCAATAACAACTAAGTCTGGCAAAGGTAGGTCTTCTTTCAAAACTCTTGCATACCGTCGATAGATTACTTCACGCATAGAGGCATAATCATCAGGCCCGACAACCGTCTTAATTTTGTATTTTCGATATTCATTTCTGGCTGGTTGACCGTCTAGAAATACAACCATTGCTGAAACTGGATCAACCCCCATTGTATTAGAGTTATCAAAAGCTTCAATTCGGCTAGGTAAGGGAATGTTCATTGCATCACCTAACTTTTTAACGGCTCCATAAGTACGTTCTTCTTTCTTTTCAATTAAAGAGAATTTCTCGGATAAGGAGACTGCTGCATTTTTATTAGCAAGTTCAACCAATTCTTTTTTCTGACCACGTTTTGGTTGCAGAACATTCGCCGTCACTAAGGCTTCAACGCTTTTAGCATCGCTATCTTTAGGGATTAAGATTTCTTTTGGAATAAAATGGTGATTTTTTTGATAAAACTGACCAATAAAAGCTAAAAAGTCTTCTTCTGGTTCATTATAAAATGGGAAAAGTGAAACATCTCGTTCAATTAATTTGCCTTGACGAACAAAAAATACTTGTACACACATCCAGCCTTTATCAACTGCATAACCAAAAACATCTCGATCAACAAAGTCGGCACTTGTCATCTTTTGTTGCTCCATTGTTGTCACAATAGAATTGATTTGATCTCTAAATTCAGCAGCTTTTTCAAATTCAAGATTAAGACTAGCTTGTTGCATTTTTTCTTCTATCTCTTGTTTTACTTCTTGATAACCACCATTTAAAAAACGTTTAATCTCTTCGACCATTTCAGTGTAAGTTTCTTTGGGAATTTCTTGGATACAAGGCGCTAAGCATTGACCCAAATGGTAATATAAACAAACCCGATTAGGCAAAACTTTACACTTACGAAGCGGATATAATTTATCCAATAACTTTTTCGTTTCATTTGCAGCTTTAACATCTGGATAAGGACCAAAATAAGTGGCTTTATCTTTTAAGACTTTACGAGTAATCAATAATCTAGGATATTTTTCATTCGTAATTTTAATAAAAGGATAGGTTTTATCATCCTTTAACATGATATTGTATTTAGGATCATTTTTTTTAATCAAATTAATTTCCAGCAACAAAGCTTCGATATTTGACCCTGTAACAATATATTCAAAATCAGCAATTTCACTAACCAGACGTTCAGTTTTCGTATCATGGCTACCTCGAAAATAAGAGCGCACACGATTTTTCAAAATTTTCGCCTTGCCAACATAAATAATAGTACCATTCTTATCTTTCATCAAATAGCATCCTGGTTGATTAGGTAGCAGAGCCAATTTGTGCTCAATATGTTCATTCTTCATTTGATAGTAACACCTCCATAAAAAGCTCATTGAGCCGGTTAGCTCCGGCAAGAAAATAGGAAAAATTGATGGGGCGCTTTTTGCCACTTCAAATTTTTATCTTTTTCTCGAGGAGTTGGCTCATAAGAGCTAGCCTGATAAAAAGCTCGTTGAGCTGGTTAGCTCTATTAAAAGCTTGTTGAGTTCGCTCAGGCTCGATTGAAGAATAGGGAAATTTGATGTGACGCTTTTTGTCACCTCGAAATTTCATCTTTCTTCCGAGAGGCTAACTCAAATAAGCTCCTTGAGCCATTCAACTCTGGCAGAAAACAAGAAAACCCCTCTGATTCTCGAAAGTTTTATCACTTCAAAAAACTCACCCATAATAAAAAATAATGCCAGACTTTTGCATATAGTTATTAGTGAGGATTTACCTCAGTCTTATCCGAATTAAACAGCAAAAATTCCAAGGCTAATTTGTTAAACATTTCTGGATGCTTCATAATTAAAAAATGATCCGCAGCTGGAATAATGGCTAGCTGAGCATTGGGAATTGACTCAGCAATTAATATCGTATGCTCTTCTTCAATCATATCCTTTTCTCCAGCAATTACCAATGTTGGAACATTTATTGTTTTGAGTTGATCTGTTGTTAAATTTAATTGTTTTAACATTAGATCAATAATTTGTTTACGTTGGTTAAATTTCGAACTAAAATTCGCTAAAAACGCCGTTGTACGATAGGCTAATTTCACTCCTAAAAAAGATGTTTTTTTCATCCCTTTTGGTTCCAAATTTGCTCCAATTAAAATTAAGGATTTTACATAACTTGGATGCTTCACAGTCAAATACATAGCGCTATTTCCACCGTCACTAAATCCAATAAAATCAGCTTTTTCAATTGATAAATAGTCTAATACGGCCACAATGTCCAAAGCAATTCGTGTGAAATTCAAAATATCCGTACCATGTTCTGATCGTCCATGACCTCGTGTATCAATAGCAATGACTTGGTAATGATCACTGAAAAATAAAATTTGCTTTTCAAAAATACGACTGTCTTCCCCGTTTCCATGTAATAAAACTAAAGGGGACCCTTTGCCATTTATCCGAAAAAAAATTTCTGTTCCCTCAACTGGGATATAGACTGATTTCATAAAAAAACTCCTTAGTAGAACTAACTTATATTTAACTTACAAACGTATATATTACTAATTTCATTTTAAATGTATACAAAAGCAACAATCCTATCTTACCACTTTTTCACTATTTAGTCATTGTTAAAAAAAAGTTGTTATTCATTTTTCACAACTAAAAAGCTTCACTTTCTCAAGTACTTGAGAAAGTGAAGCTTCCTTTAAAACTAAGCGTACTTAGCGATAATTTCTTCTAATTGTTCTTTAGCATGGTAGCCAACTAATTTTTCAACTACTTCGCCATCTTTTTTAACTAACAACGTTGGGATACTCATAATTCCAAAATCAGCTGGAACTACTGGATTGGCATCCACATCCATTTTTACGATTTTAACTTTATCGCCAATTTCTGTTTCTAATTCATCTAGGACTGGAGATTGCATACGACATGGACCACACCAAGTTGCCCAAAAATCTGTAATAACTAATCCCTCTTTTGTTTCTGTTTCAAATGTTTTATCTGTTACTGCTAATACCATAATTAATTCCTCCTCGTTATTTTCTCAAAAACTTAGTCTATTAAGTCTAAGTTCGAGTATATCTAGTTACTTTTAACTTATAATTTGTAAGCTTAATGTTATTATAGCAAAAGTAAGGGTAAAAAACTAAATTTTTGCTTCATTATTTATTTTTTAGCTAAAATAAACAATGGTCGCTCCATTTCCACCTTGATTTTGCGGAGCAGTTTCAAATTTTTTCACTGAACGATGATTTTTAAGTGCTTCTGTAACGCCTTGTCTTAATGCTCCAGTGCCTTTTCCATGAACAATAGTGACTTGTGGGTAACCCGCTAATAAGGCTGCATCTAAATATTGGTCCATTTCACTTAAGGCTGACTCATAACGTTCGCCACGTAAATCTAATTGTGTTGATACATGACTATCATTGCTAGAACGAACCGTCGCAACCATTTTACGTGTTGGCTCTTTCTCTGGTTGCGCTAAGGTCATGTCGCTCTCTTTGATTTTCATTTTTAGAATCCCTAATTGAACTAGCCAATTATTGCCTTCGACTTTCTCCATTAGAGTTCCTCTTTGTCCATATGAAGCGACGATTACTTCGTCCCCTTTTTTAAATTGTTGTTTTGCTTTAGCTTTTTTTAGAACTTTATTCTTCGTTAGTGTTTCTTCATGATGAAGATTTGCTAATTTTGATTTAGCGTCAATCAATTCATGCTCTTTAATTCCGCCTTCAAATTGACCAGTTAGCTGCATTTTACGTAAGTCACTCACGATTTTACTGGCTTCTTCTTCAGCTTCTGAAACTATTTGATTCGCCTTTTCACGAGCTTTTTTGACTAAGTCTTCTCGTTCGCCAAAAAATTGCTCTAATGCTGTCGTTAAGTCTTGATAGAGCGTTTCTGCTTCTTCAACATATTGTCGAACTTCATGGTATTCCATTTCAGTCATTTTACGGCGATTCTCTAAATCCGCAATCATTTCATTTAAATTTTGACTTTCGCCATCAATTAAACTTCTAGCAGAGTCAATAACTGCAGTATCTAAGCCCAAACGTTTTGAGATTTCAAAGGCATTACTTCGACCTGGCACACCAATTAATAAGCGATAAGTTGGACTAAGTGTTTCCACATCAAATTCCATACTTGCATTGATGGTTCCAGGACGATTATAACCATAGGCTTTCAATTCTGGATAATGAGTAGTGGCCATAACATAACTGCCCACGGCCCCAACTTGATCTAAAATCGCAATAGCTAAAGCTGCACCTTCTTGGGGATCCGTTCCAGCACCTAATTCATCAAATAGAATCAGGCTTTTATCATCAATTTTATTCAAAATCGAAACAATATTTGTCATATGAGATGAAAAAGTACTTAAGCTTTGCTCAATAGATTGTTCATCCCCGATGTCAGCAAATACTTCTGTAAATATCCCCATTTGACTACCTTCAGCCACAGGCAGTTGCAAACCCGATTGGCCCATTAGTTGCAATAACCCTAATGTTTTCAAAGTAATTGTTTTCCCACCAGTATTTGGTCCTGTGATAACCAAAGCTTGATAGTCTCCACCAATTAAAATGTCATTTGCCACTGCTTGTTTTTCATCAATAAGTGGGTGACGTGCTTGAATGAAACGGACATCATTTTCTTCATTAACTAACGGCCTAGTTGCTTTGATATTTTTACCATATGCAGCCTTAGCACCAATAAAATCTAACTTTCCTAACAGAAACATGTTATTTAAAATTTCGGCACCATAAGGAGCTATTTCATTTGATAGCTCAGCCAAAATCCGATCAATTTCTTGTCGTTCTTCTATTTGAAGTTGACGTAGTTTATTATTTAAATCAACCACACTTTGTGGTTCAATAAATAAAGTTTGCCCAGTCGAACTTTGATCATGAACAACACCACCAAAATGGTTACGGTATTCTGCTTTTACAGGAATTACATAGCGATCATTTCGCATAGTTACAAGTGCATCACTTAAATACTGAGCATTTTTTCCTCTGATAAGACTATCTAACTTTTCACGGATATTACTTTCTGAACGTTTCATTCCCGTTCTAATCCCTTTTAAAGCTTGACTTGCATCATCCATGACGTGTCCATCTTCATCAATTGCTTCACGAATCATTTGATTTAAAGTAGGCAATGTAACTAATTTAGCTACGAGCTCATAGAGTCTAAACAATTCTACGCCGATTTCTGATAAATCATCAAAAAAGCGTGTCACTTCTGTAGTTGTTCGCAAAACTTTCCCAATTTGAGCAATTTCAATCCCATTCAACATTGCGCCGATTTCTAAACGTTTTAAATGAGGTTTAATATTTTGTAATTTAGGAATTGGCATCCCGCCTTTTAAGCGTAACAACTTAGCTCCATCTTCCGTTTCTTCTTGCCATTGTTGAACTTTAGTAAGATCTGTCGCTGGCATTAATTCTTCGACTTCCACTCGTCCTAATTCTGAGGCGGTGTAAGCGATTAAAGCTTTTTTTATTTTATCAAACTCTAGAGTTTGCATAATTTTTGTATTCAACTGATTCACTCCTATATAAAAAGTTTGTTGAGTCGGGTAGCTCCGTTAAGAAAATAGGGAAAATTGATATGGCGCTTTTTGCCATCTCGAATTTTTATCTTTTTCTCGAGGAGTTGACTCATAAGAACTAGCCTGATAAAAAGTTTGTTGAGCCGGTTAGGCCTGGCAGAAAAATAGAAAATTCCAAGAAAAGTCGCTCTTTACTTTTTTGGGAATTTATCTTTTTTCCGAAGAACTGGCTCATAAGAACTAGCCATGATAAAAAGTTTGTTGAGTCGGGTAGCTCCGGTAAGAAAATAGGAAAAATTGATATGGCGCTTTTTGCCATCTCGAATTTTTATCTTTTTCTCGAGGAGTTGACTCATAAGAACTAGCCTGATAAAAAGTTTGTTAACTCATTCAATCTTAACAAAAAACAAGTTAGCTATTCAATTCATCCGCATTGTAACGCTAAGAAAAAACGCCCTCCATAACTAAATCATGAAGAGCGTGACTATTACTTAATTGTTCCAATCCACCAATTATAGATTTGATTGGATAAAATTGGTGTATTTTTTACAATCATCTGAGCCAAACCACTTTGTCCTAATGCATTTTGAATACTTTCCATTGGAATCATTGCTAAAATACTCAAAATTAGAAAGACTGCAGTGTAAGAGACGACAAAACCTAACATGCCTCCACCTAAATAATTAGCTTGTCTAACTATCGGAAAAAAGGTCAATGAATTTAAAAAGGAACCAACAAATCTAGTCAGCAACCAGCCTACAAAAATAATCAGCATAAATGCTACTGCATTGTAAAAAGCTTTATCCAATTCTAATCCAAGACTATGATCAAAAAATACAAACGTACTATTTTCAGTTGCTGAGGGATAAGGCACAAATAATTCTAGTTGTGATCCTAATCTTATATAATATATTCTTGCAACTAAATAGGATAGTAAATAACCAATTGTTAGAACGATTTGTAATACTAGGCCTCTTCTTGCCCCGCTATAAAAACCAATTGCTATAATTAATATAATTCCTAATGAAAGCATTCATCTCATCCTTTTCTAAACAGAGCTGACTAGACTACTCTTTTGTTTCAGCCATTTCTAACTGATTAATTTTCTCTTGTAATTCTTCCATTTCAAGTTGCATATTTTCCATTTTTATTTGCATTTCCAATTGATCAGACACAGCATTAACAGCTGCTAATACCGCAATTTCTTCTAAATCTAGTCCGGTTGTTAAAGCTTTGATTTGATGTATCTGTTCATCCACCGTATTGGCCACTAATTGAAGGTGTTCAATTGGTCTAGAGCCAACGATGGTATAGGATTTTCCTGCAATGGTTGCTTTGAAACGTTTTTTACCACCTGACATTGCATATTCCTCCTAGTTTAAAAGCTTCTCGCCTATCGAATTTTTCTATTTTATTAAAAAGACTGATAGTATAAGATAGCTTAATTGACATTTCTCTCATTTTAACATGAATTCGAAAGGAGTGGCATCTTTTTTAGAAATAATTATAAAATTAATGCCAAAAAAGCCTTTTTCAACTGAAATATTCTTCATCTCTATTCTTAAATATGCTAAACTAAAAAGAAAGTCTGTTAGAAATGAGTGAACTTATGGCAAATGAAGTCATCTTAGTTGATAAAAAAACGGTTTTAGAAATGAAGAATTATTATCAAAGTGTTTTAAAATCTCAAACGCCTCCAGGAGCGGTTTTTGCTGCAAAAAAAAACACAGTGAATGTAACTGGCTATAATTCTGGTAAGGTACTTTTTCAAGGTGCTTCGGCTTCTCAGGAAGCACAAATTTGGTCTAGCAAAGTCATAGATACTGGTTCAACCACAAAAAAGAAAGCTTCCTCCAGTAAAAAACCAATTGATACACCTTTACCTAGTGGTTTTAGTAATTGGTCAGTGATTGGAAGTGACGAGGTTGGAACGGGTAGCTATTTTGGACCTTTAACAGTCGTGGCTGCTTTTGTTTCTAAAGAGCAAATCCCACTTTTAAAAGAGCTAGGTGTAAAAGACTCTAAAGATTTAAAGGACCCACAAATTTGTGCTATCGCAAAAGATTTATTGACGTTTTTACCTCATAGTTTGTTAAATGTTATGCCTGAAAAATACAATAAAATTCAGCCAACTATGACTCAAGGAAAAATGAAAGCTGTCTTGCATAATCAAGCGTTGGGTAATGTCTTAGCTAAAATACAACCTGAGATTCCTGATGCGATTTTAATTGATCAATTTGAACTTCCTAGCACTTATTATAAACATATTGCTGATCAACCAAATCAAATCAAAGATAAAGTCTATTTTCAAACTAAAGGTGAAGGTCATCATCTAGCGGTTGCCGCTGCTTCAATTTTAGCACGTTATGCCTTTTTAAAAGGGCTTGAAGAGATGTCTAAAGATGCCGGTACAACGATTCCGTCTGGTGCTGGTAGCACTGCCGACTTAGTTGCTGCTAGGCTCTTAAAACGTGGAGGTATCAACCTTTTAGGTAAATACGCTAAACTACACTTTGCAAATACCGAGAAAGCAAAAAAAAATGCTGGTTTAAATAAAAAATAACTTAAAAAAGAAGATTGCCAAGCATTTATGCCTGCAATCTCTTTTTTTATTTCTTTTGACTATATAAATAAACTGGCAGGCCCAATAAAGTTAAACCTAGTCCTAATAAGGCATTAGCAGGCTGTACATATAACGTATTCAAGATAATGTAAAATCCACCTAAGATAGCAATCAAGGGTACAACTGGATAAAATGGAACCTTATATGGACGTTCAATACTAGGAGCTGTCTTCCTTAGTTTAATCACTGCCAAAAATGTCAACGTATTAAAAATCCAAATAACAAAAACAATTAAGTCTGTCAGCTGATTAAATTGTCCTGATATAATCATTATAATTGAAATCAAAAGCATCACAATACCGCCATTTACTGGCATGTTTCCTGTTTTACCTAGTTTTCCAAACCATTTGCTAAAAGGCAATAGATTTTGACTAGCTAATGTATACGGAATACGTAATCCAGAGATGGTGTATCCATTGATTCCACCAAAAACCGAAATTAAAATTCCAATGGTTACTAATTTCCCACCAAAATTACCAAATAAAAGATGCGCCACTGCTGCTGCAGGAGTATCTGTAGCAGCCAATTGACCTGCGTCTAAAACAAAAAGATACGCTACATTAATCAAAATATAGATAGCTGTAACAATTGATAATCCTCCAATAATAACTTTAGGCAAGACCTTACCAGGATTCTTCATTTCCCCAGCTAATGTTCCAACATTCATCCAACCATCATAGGCAAAAACTGTTGCAACTAAAGCTGAACCTAAACTTGTTACAAAAGGATGATCTGTTGCGCTTATTGGAAACAACCGGACAACGCCACCACCAGAATAGACTAAACCGGCGATAATAATAACCGCAATCGGAATTAGTTTTAAAAAAGTAGCTATATTTTGCACAAATCCACCATATTTTGTTCCTAATAAATTTAACCCCATTACACCAGCAGCAACTATAATTGCAATTGGAACAATAATACCATCTTTTAAATCAAACAAACTAACAACTTGAGTTGCAAAAATAATAGCTAATGCAGCAATATTAGCTGGGAAATAAACAATCATTTGCGCCCAACCAACTAAAAAACCTAACCATTTTCCAAAAACTTTTTCTAAATAAATCATCATACCGCCAGTTTCAGTGTAGATGGTCCCGATCTCTGCAACGGTTAAACCGCCTGCGATAGCAATAATACCACCTAAAATCCAAGCGATTAATCCTAACCCTGGTGATCCTGCAGCACCATATACTGCCGTTGGTTTAAAAAATATTCCTGCACCAATAACAGTTCCAACAACTACTGTTAAGGCTGTTAAACTGCTTACTTCTTTTTTTAACTGTCTTTCGCTCATAAGATGCTCCTTAAATAAAAAGTTTGTTGAGCCGGTTAGCTCCAGCAAGAAAATAGAAAAAATTGATAGGACGCTTTTTGTCCTCTCGAATTTTTATCTTTTTCTCGAGGAGTTGGCTCATAAGAACTAGCCTTAATAAAAAGTTTGTTGAGCCGGTTAGCTCCGGCAAGAAAATAGGAAAAATTGATAGGACGTTTTTTGTCCTCTCGAATTTTTATCTTTTTCTCGAGGAGTTGGCTCATAAAACTAGCCTTGATAAAAATTGTATAGTCTTCTTAAATAAATAAGAGACTCTATTGAGTTAATAGAGTCTCTCATCTAATTCTAATTATCTTACCACAACATGGAAGGTTTCTACTAGTGCTTTTTGAACTTTATCAAAAGCAAGTGTCACTTCTTCTTCAACTAAAGTAGCTTCTGGATTTAAATAAGATAATTTATAGGCCATTGATTTTTTACCCGCTTCAATTTTATCTCCATTATAGATATCAAATAAATGGACATCAGCCAAATATTTTCCACCTTTAGCTTCAATCAACTGAGTAATCTCTTGATTCGTAACAGCTTCATTTACTAACAAAGCAATATCACGAGTCATGCCTGGGTACTTAGGAATCGTTTGATAGATTGTCGGTTTTTTCTCACTATCAAGTACTTTTTGTAAATTAATTTCAAAACCATAAGTGTCTTTTAAATCATATTCTTTTGCGCGTAGTGGGTGAATTTGACCTAAATAACCAATTTCAGTTTCTCCAACTAAGATTGTTGCTGTGCGTCCTGGATGCATGCCATCACGATTTTGATCTGCTTGATATGAAATGTCAGCAGTAAAACCATAAGTGTCAAGTAATCCTTCGATAATTCCTTTTAAGAAAAAGAAATCTACCGGTTTTCCATTACCATGCCAATCATTTTTCACTTGCAAACCTGTCAATACTCCAGCTAAATGTTCTTCTTCAATTGGTAAAACGCGTCCTTCTTCATGATAAAATACACGACCCACTTCATACAAAGCTACATCTTGATTCTTACGAGCTATATTGTAGTGAACATCATCTAATAAACCACTTAATAAATTCATTCGCAATGTGCTACGATCTTCTGTCATTGGTAAGTCTAACAAGGTCGGCTGACTTTCTTGTAGCATAAATTGTTGTGCCTTTTCTGTTGTTGTTAACACATAACTGATGGCTTGCGACAATCCTGCCCCCTCTAAATAGTGTCTAGTATGACGAACTAAACGCTGTTTTGGACTAAGACTACTTGCAGTTGTGCGCCCTTTTGGTAACGTTGAAGGAAGATTATTGTACCCGTAAATTCGAGCTACTTCTTCTATCAAATCAGCCTCGATTGAAATATCCCAACGACGTGGGGGAATCACAACTTCAAACAACCCGTCTGCATGGTTCACTCCAAAGCCTAAACGTTGGAATATCGCCACAACTTCAGAACTAGTAATATCTGTCCCTAATGAACCATTAATTCTTTCTAGAGTAATGTTTAATGCAACATCAATTGCTTTTAGTTCGCCTTTTGATGCTACGCCTGAAACCACTGTCCCACCTGTTAATTCAGCAATTAAACTAGCTGCATGTTTAGATGCTTCTATTACAGTAGCTTTATTAATCCCTTTTTCAAAACGCGAGCTTGATTCACTGCGTAAATTTAATGCTTTAGCCGTTTTACGAATTGAAATGGGTTCAAAAACAGCTGATTCTAAAGCAACAGTTACCGTTTGGTCGATTATTTCAGAATCTAATCCACCCATAACTCCAGCTAATGCTACTGGTTTTTCACCATTTGTAATCACAATCATTTCACTTGTTAATTCTTGCTTCTTATCATCTAAAGTAACTAATTCTTCCCCAGTGTTTCCCCGACGAACAACAATCTCTTTTGAACCTAAACGATCATAATCAAACGCATGTAAAGGTTGGCCATATTCTAATAAAATATAATTCGTAACGTCAACAACATTATTAATTGGGCGAATTCCAGCATTCATTAATTTTGTTTGCAACCACATAGGGCTTTCTGCAATCTTCACATCTTTAATGACTCGAATTGTATAAATCGGTGCATCTTCTTTAGCTAATACATCAACAGTTAAATAATTTTCAATTGTATCATCTGCTGCTTCATTTAAAGCAAAGTCTTTAAATTCTGGTTTTTGATTGTAAATAGCACCAACTTCATAAGCGACTCCTCGCATACTTAAAGCATCTGCTCGGTTTGGAGTAATGGATAAATCTAAAATCGCATCGTCCATTGCTAAAATTGGAAAAACACTCTCTCCTGGAATCGCATCTTCAGGTAAAATATAAATGCCTTCTGCATATTTTTTAGGAACAACATTTTCAGAAAAAGCTAATTCTTGTAACGAACAAATCATTCCATTTGAAACTTCACCACGCATTTTACTTTTTTTAATTTTAGCATTTCCAACAATTCTAGCGCCTGGTAATGCCACAATTACTTTTTGACCTGTCGCAATATTTGGTGCGCCACAGACAATTTGTGTGGGTTCCCCTTCTCCAATATCCACTTGACAAATATGCAAGTGATCTGAGTCTGGATGATCAACAACAGATAAAGTATGACCGACAACAATTTTTTTCAAACCTGTTTCGCCATAAAAAACATCCTCAACCTCAATTCCAGTCCGAGACATTTTATCTGCTAACGCATCTGGTGTGATTTCATCTAAATTTAAATATTCTTTTAACCATTGATAAGATACATTCATTTTCGTCTACTCCTTTACCTTGAATTGATTTAAGAATCTGACATCGTTTTGATAGAAATGACGAATATCATCAATTCCGTATTTCAACATGGCTACGCGATCTGGTCCTAATCCAAAGGCAAATCCACTATATTTCGCTGCATCAATACCTGCCATTTCTAAGACATTTGGATGAACAATCCCAGCACCTAAAATTTCAATCCAACCTGTATGTTTGCAGACATTACATCCTGCTCCACCACATTTAAAGCAACTAACATCCACTTCTACTGAAGGCTCAGTAAACGGGAAATAACTAGGACGTAAACGAATTTCACGCTCTGCCCCAAAAAGATGCTTAGCAAATAATTCTAATGTCCCTTTTAAATCGCCCATTGTAATCTGTTCATCAACCACTAATCCTTCAATTTGATGGAACTGATGTGAGTGAGTTGCATCATCGCTATCTCGGCGATAGACACGTCCTGGACTAATCATTCGTAGTGGTCCTTTAGAAAAATCATGTTTTTCCATCGTTCTAGCTTGAACTGGTGAAGTATGGGTACGTAACAACACCTCTTCCGTAATATAAAAAGTATCTTGCATATCACGTGCTGGATGATCCTTTGGTAAATTCATCATTTCAAAATTGTAACGGTCCTCTTCAACTTCAGGACCTTCAATAATTGAATAACCCATACCAATAAACAAGTCTTCGATTTCTTCGATTATCTGAGTCAACACATGCGGTTGTCCCACCCCAACATGGTTACCTGGCAAAGTCACATCAACTGTTTCAGCTGCTAAAGCTTGATTAATTTTTTCCATCTCTAACAATGCTTTTTTCTCTTCTAGCATAGTCGTGATTTCGTCACGAACAACATTGGCTAAAGCCCCAATTTTCGGACGTTCCTCAGCTGATAAATCTTTCATCCCTCTAAGTACCTCTGTTAAGGGACCCTTTTTTCCTAAATATGCAACGCGGACTTGATTTAAACTATCTAAATTCTCAGAAGCCTTAATTTTTGCTAAAGCTTCTTCTTTTAACGCATCAATTTTTGCTTTTAACTCCATGTTCTCTACTCCTTTAGTTCATATTTTATTTTTGAGAACGACAAAAAGACCTCGTTCCCCATAAAAGGGACGAGGTCTGAAATCGCGGTACCACCCTTGTTCAATTCTATTATACCTAGAATTGCACTTCATTTAGATAACGGCAAAAGCCGGAACTTTTTTCACTACAAAGCACTAAATTTAATGCTTATTGTAATATCCCAAAGTCAACTCAGGAATTGAAATTTTCATTTAACTTCTCTAATCGATACTTCCAGCCATCGGCACCGACTCTCTTTTTAGAAAGGGCTAAATTACTTTTTTCCATCATTGTTTTATTTATATATTTAATTGTGTTGAACATACTCTCTTAGTTTACGAAAATTTTGGCAAAACGTCAAGTGGTAAAGAATATTTCCTTTATTTCTCAAACTTATTATAAATGAAACCAATCTTCTACTCTTTTTTTAATAAAGGCCGTACGTTGCTCTTGTGAGATTGTTTTGATTCTGCCTAAGTGACGCCACTTAACTCTACGAATCCCATTATCTTTTAGAGTTCTATTAATCAACACTTTTTGGATATAATTTCCAACAATATATTTTAAATACCATTTTGGCGAAGTTGCCGTTGTAATTAGATGGGTTCTTTTTATATGCGTTAATTTCCCAACTAAATGAGTTGCTTTTTCATCGTAAGCAAAATCTTTTAACATGACCTTATCAATAAAACCTTTAAAAATTGCGGGTAGCTCATACCACCAAATAGGTGAAATAATAATAAGCTCGTTGGTTTGATTTAAAATAGCTTGATACTTTGAGATCAGAGGATCCGTTGTCTCCCCTTTATTGTATAAAGCTAAATCTCCTTTAGTCATTATTGGCTGAAAATCATCTGCATATAAATCAATTAACTGATACTCCGTTTTCTCTTGTTTAAATTTTTCTTCAAAAGCCGTCAATAACGCTTTATTATAGCTACCTTCCCAAGGATGCACAAATAGTATGGTCGGTTTCATTTTATTCTCTCCTCTTCTTCTACAATATCTTGATAAATTGCTGTGACTTGCTGAACTAACGCCTTTTCATTTTCGGCATAATTTGCTGCTATGATGTTTGGTTTTAAAGAGTTTAGTAAACCTAAAAGCAATTGATCCTGTTTGATTCGTTGTGTAATTTGACGTTCCTTTTCTGTAATCAATTGATCTGATAATAGACTGCAATTTGGAGTTGATGGAACATCCAATAGTTGGATAAATTGCTTCATCTCATCGATAGAAAACCCCGCATGCTTCATGACCTTAATATATTTTATTTTTAAACTATCCACTTCGTCAAAGCAACGATAATTATTTTCACTACGTTTTGGTTGAATTAGTCCTACTCTTTCATAATAACGGATAGTTGAAATTGGCAGTAAAACTTCTTGAGCTAACCCTTTAATTGTATACATATCCTAATTCCTTTCTACCAGCTGATAAACAAAGTGTAACATTGAACCAAGGTTCAATGTCAACTGTTTCATTTAAATAAACTATTCTATGAAAAAAAACAGTTTCAATCAGAAGAATCCGGCTCTGATAAAACTGTTTTTTCTTTCCACTATTTAGTTTCTTTGACTTCTGTACAATTAATGAAATAACCACCTCGACTTTGAGCTTCATTAACTTCTGCTTGATAGAGAATACCATCTAAATAAAATGTTACAGGCTTTTTTTGACTAAGAAACTCTAATTTTTGACTCGGGCTAATGAATTCTTCAATTGACTGACAAACACTTTGGTTTGAACTTGGATAAACTTCCCCAGTTGCCTCAACAAGAAAACCTCTTTTGAAAAAATTATTCACTGTTTATTCCTCCTAGATAAAAAGTTTGTTGAGCCGGTTAGCTCTGACAAAAAGATAGGAAAATACACACAAAGTATCTTTTTACTTTGAGGGGATTTTATCTTCTTTTCGAAGAGTTGGCTCATAAGAACTATCCTCTTATTCTACTACATTGGTTGCTCTCTTTCTGACTACTTAGTTTTATAATCACTGTAAAATAAAGTAAGCCCTCATATGTGAATTCATATGAGGGCTTACCAATATGACTTATTTTATCTAAAGGATACTTAACCGACCCATTTATCCGCCCAACATTGAACTTCATCCATCACTGGTTTTAATGATTCGCCTTTTTCAGTTAAACTATACGCAACTCTAACTGGAGAATCGGGATAAACCGTACGTGTAACAATACCGCACTGTTCAAGCTCTTTTAATCTTTCTACCAAAACACGGTCACTAACACTAGGAATTTTAGCAGCCATATCTTTAAAGCGCTGAGGACCCTCTAATAAAACATCGATAATCAGACCCATCCATTTTTTACCTAAGATAGAAAATGTTTGTTCAAATTTTGGACAAATTGTTGCCTGCTTTTCTTCACATGTCTTTGTTTCCATACTCTTCACCTCTTTTTCATATTATAGCACCATTTGGTTATAAATAATAAGTAACTTGCTTTTATTTGTCATTTTTTATTTCTAACTACAGCTCTACTTTTATTCTAGGCTAATCATACCATTATTTTAGAGGAATTAAAAGAGACTAATTATTTATTAGTATCCATTCTTATCTCTCAAATTAGGTCCAAATGAATATTTTATTTTTTACAGAATATATTAGTTGCTTATTTTTAGTAACTATAGTATAGCCACTTATATAAAGTAAGTAAAAAATAATTGGAGGAATTTAACATGTCAAAAACAAATGTCGCTGTAATTTACTATAGTTCAACTGGTGGAAATACCCAAATGGCTCGTTGGGTGGCTGAAGCTGCTAAGGAAGCTGGTGCAGAAGTTCGTTAGTTAAAGCACATGAATTAGCTCCTGATGTTGCTATTGATTCAAATCCAATCTGGCGTAAAAATGTGACAGATACGGCTGATATTCCTGATGCAACTAGTGTTGATTTAGAATGGGCAGATGCTATTATTTTTAGTTCTCCTTCAAGATTCGATGTTATGGCTAGTCAATTGAAACAATTTATTGATTTACAAGGTGGGCTTTGGGCTGCTGGTAAATTAGCTAATAAAGCTGTTACGGCTATGGCAACTGCAGGGAATCCACATGGTGGACAAGAAGAAGTTATCCAAAGTATTTATACAGTTATGCAACATTGGAGTACTATTATCGTTCCAACTGGCTATATTAATCAAAGTACATTTGCTGCTGGTGGAAATCCTTATGGAACAAGTGCAACTATTGGAAATGAAGGCAATGTTGTGGACGCTGAAAACATTAAACCTGCTGTTTATGATCAAGCTAAACGTGTAACCGCAGTTGCTACAGCTTTGAAAAATAATCTTTAATCATTAAAAAGGCAAGGATTTTAATCCTTGCCTTTTTTTAGTTGTTTTTTTTAAGTTTTTTCTTCTTAACTAAATAGTAGCTACCAAAACCAATCAGACCAACCAGTAGTAGATAAAGACTATTCGCCAATATCCAGACAATTAAATTGATAAAAAATGTTTGAATTTGGATTAAACTATTTTTAAATCCTTCAGAAATACGCTCGCTAATAACTTCATTTTTAACACTTTCTGTATATGCCTTTACATCTCTTAAGCTGACATATATTGTTGTATAGTTTATTTGATTATCAAAACTACGTAATTGACTTTCTAAATTTTCTATTTCAACTCTAATTTCAGATAGTCTTTTTTCTAAAACAATCATTTCATCTACATTCGTTGCTTTACCAAGTAGCTCCATTAATTTATCTTGTTCAAGTAATAAAACCTTTTTACGAGATTCTGTATCTTGATAATTTAACGTAATATCTTGATTGGTTGTATTTTTAGAAATTATTCTGCCACTTTTTTCAATCAATGGTAAAACCTCTGCTACCTTTTCTTCTGGAATGCGTAAAACAAAATCTGCAGTACGATTATTGAATGAAGGACTTTCATTGGTTTCACCAAAAGGTTTCACTTCTGGACTTACTGACGATGGATTGCCATATAAACTATAATTTTCAATATAACCATTTGCCTTTTTTACAAGTGATTCAATTTCCTTAACACTCTTTGAAAACTCTTTACTTTCCAATTCCATTGAAACCGTAGAAATAATTTTCCGATTGGGATCAGTGACGGAACTGGCTTCATTATTCGTTTCAGCTTCTGGTTCATCAGTAGTATATTCCGCTTTTTCCTGAACTTTTGTATCTTCTGCTTGGTTTATTTTTGGAGTATTTTCAAGCATAGCTTTAGAATTTAATTCCGTCTGGCTCTCTGAAGAAGTGTACTCGCTATTCTTATTAACGTATAAAGTGACTCCTCCGACAGCCAATAGTCCAACACAAGCAACTGTTATGAAGCTTTTCTTTAACCAAAAGGGTTTTGATTTTGGACTTCTGCTGAGCCCGTCTTCAATTGCTTGAAAAACTTTATCAGTCGGTACATCTATTTTTTCAAATTCTTCTTTAATTTTTTTATCTAAATTATCCATCCTACTTCGCTCCTCCTAGTAGTTTTTTTAATGTTTTTCGGGCTTCATGTAAATTGTATTTGACGGTTCCTTCTGGATACATCACAATAGTCGCAATCTCTTTAATTGAAAAATCCTGAAAGTAAAATAAAATGACCACATTTTGATAATTCAATGGCAGTTTTTCAATCGCTTCAAATAAAGTTAGATGTTCAATTTGTTGTTGATTTGGATTCTCAGATTCACTACTAAATTTAGTTTGTGATACTTGATTAAGATCTTCTACCGGCTTCTTTTTATCTAACACATCATATGCACACCGAATCAAAATTTTAATTAACCACGTTTTAAAGTACTGATTTTCTTTTAATGTATCTAATTTCATAGTAACCTTATAGGCTGTTTCCTGGACAACATCTAAAGCATCTTGTTCGTTTTTAACATAAATAAGAGCAGTTTTATACATTTGCTGATAGTTCTCTTTCAAAAGCAATTCTAAAGCTTTACGATTGCCCTTTTTAGCTTTGCGAACTAATTTTTCTGTTTCTATTTCCACAATCTCCACTTCCTTTCACCCTATTAGACGCCATCTGTTGATAAATGGTTGGAATTTTTTATTATTTTATTTAAGTATAGCCGATTGACTCTATTTTCCCAATTTTTTACTTTTAATTAGGAAAGTAAAAAAAGACTGTTGATCCATCAAATTGATGAATCAACAGTCTTTTTTTTAAGATTGGACAGATAATTTTAGCTTGGACCATTTTTGTTTTACACTTGTTCTAGCTTTCCCCATCAAAGGGCTAAAAACTTCAGCACAAGCACAATATTTATCAACAAAAGTGACAACATAGCTTTCTTTATAACGAGGTGGAGCAATCGTAGCCAACCACATATGTTTCACGATAATATCGCGTTCTAAGTCAGTTAAAGGTGTTAGTTTTTCTGCATTTTCACAAGCTATTCGTGGATGGACAAAAGCATGAGTGCCTTCATCAAATTTTGTATCTCTCCAGTCATAGTAAAATAAATCATGTAGCAAACCAGCACGAGCTGTTGAACGTGCATTCCAACCAAATTTCTTGGCAATTCGGTAACTACGATAAGAAACACTAATTGAATGCTCTAACCTTGTCGTAAAGTGATGCTGAGTATATTCAGCAAGCTTTTGTACCTCTTCTCGATGAATTAAATCTTCAATGTATCCAAGATATTCAGTATCTGTCTTCCATTTTGCTTCGCTCATGCAACGCCTTCCTTTTCATTAGAGTTCAATCATTTTAGCTATCTACTATTTTACACTTAATCATTCCGTTTTAGAAGGTATATAACCTAAATTTACGAACTTTAAACAATCCTTAATAATTAGCTTAGTAACCTTCTGTCAAAGCAAACATCAAAATGCCGGCTGCTACAGCAACATTTAAGGATTCAGCTTGACCTACTATTGGAATATAGAGATTTTTTGTTGTTTGTTTTAAAAAGTCCTCACTTAATCCATTGCCTTCATTTCCCATGACGAGAGCAAATTGTTTTGCTCTAGGAATCGTTAAATAACTCGCAGCAGCTTCATTTAGTTCAGTCCCATAAACGGGAATTTTAGTAGCTTTCATTAAATCAAACCATTCTTGCAGGTCCCCTTGATAGATTGGTAAATGGAAATGGCTCCCTTGCATCGAACGAATGACTTTACTATTATATAAATCAACTGATCCTTTTCCTAAAACAACTCCGCCAAATCCTGCTGCATCGGCTGTACGAATCATTGTTCCAACATTCCCTGGGTCCTGAACGTTATCTAAAAATAGCAAAGGCTTGGTTAAATCGGGGTCATTTTCAGGTACTAGCATTTGAAGCACTGCAAAAACACCTTGAGAAGTCTCTGTCTCACTTAATTGCTTTGATATTTCTGCAGAAACTAAAATTTGTTTTTCAACTGGGTAGTCAATATCTAAATTTAGTTGTTTGTCTTCACTTATAATCAACTCGCTAATAGAAGCTTGATTTTTAATTGCTTCATCAATTAAATGAATTCCTTCAATTAAATAGGCTCCTGCTTGTTCTCGACCTTTTTTAGTCTGTAGTTTTTTCCAATTTTTTACTCGTTCATTTTTAGTTGAAAGAATTGTTTCCATTCTTGCTCTCACTCTTTTCTATGCTAGTTTCTACCTTCTATACTAACAAGAATCGAGCCGTTTTACAATCCGATAAACGGGCCAGGGTTGACAGGATTATTGTTCTCACGAATTTCAAAATGTAAATGAATTCCTGTTGACGAACCAGTTGTTCCCATAACGCCAATTTGCTCGCCTTGATTGACCGTTTGTCCAGGTACTTTAGTTAAACTTCCAGCAGCCATATGAGCATAATAAGTTTTGTAATTAATACCGTTAATTACCCCATGGTCAATAATGACTAAATATCCATAGCCACCATTGTTATAGTTAGAATATTCAACAACTCCAGCTTTTGAAGCAACGATTGCTCCACCACCAGCAATATCAATGCCTTTATGAAAGGTAGTTGCGCCAGTAAATGGATCACTACGATATCCAAATGGTGAAGTTACAGGTCCATTCGCCGGAACTATAAAACCTGTTCCATTTACGTTAGGAGTTGGAGTTGACTGAGTGTTTGTCTGCTGCTGTTGCGCCGCTAAATTCATAGCCTCTGCTTGTAGATCTGCAGCAATTTTAGCTTGTTGCTCCGCTACTATTCTTGCCTCTTCTGCTTGTAGTTTATTGCTTAGCTGACTAGCTTGACTAGCCAATACAACTTTTTCATTAATCAAATCAGTCTTTTCATTTTCTGTTAATTGATACTTTGTCGCAATTTGGACAATTTTATCATCTATTTCAGACTTTTGAGCAAAAAGATTATTTTTAGACGATTCGATTTCATTTTTCATAGCAGTGGCTGTTACTTTTTCAGATTGTGCATTTTCTTCAAGTACTTCTAACTCTTGTTGATCTCTTTCTTGCTCGGAAACAATGGCTTTATTTGCTGAAACTAATGTAGTCACGGCTGAGACACGGCCAATTAAATCTGAAAAACTCTCTGCTGTTAAAACGACAGAAGCTAAATTAGCTGCATCACCATTTGTTTGAACATAGCGCGCTTGATTGTCTAACTTGTCCGTTCTTTTTTCAATTCGTTCTTCTAGTATTTTTATTTCTTTTTTCAAAACCTCAATTTTTTCTTCCGTTTTAAGCAAGGTTTCTTCTTGTTTTTGAAGCTTGATGATAATTTCATCAATTTGTTTTTGCAAGTTTGTTACATCTGTTTCTAATGCTTTTTTTTCTGTGGTTAAATTTTCTAAAGAGTTGGTTGACTCGGTAATTTTATTGGTTACTTCATTATTTTTTTTATCTATTTCTTTGGCTTTTTTATTGATTTCATCCACCGATTCCGCTTGAACTATTGAGCCTAAAGCCATCGGATTAAACGCCAATAAAGTCGTGATTACGCCAAGTGTTATTCTTTTCTTCATAAAATCCCCCTTTGAATCTGTTTCCATAACGTTTTGTCTTTAATCAAAGTATAACATAATTCCTATTGTAACAATTTGTTATTTCAGTGTCATCTCTACGACAAATATTACTGACTCGAAATAGTAAACGCTTAATTTTTATGGTAAAATGATTTAAAATCAAGGGGGAATAGATGATGGCAATCAGATTAAATAAGCAACAGGTTATTTATAATTTTTCTAAGGAGCATCCACCTGCATTAATCGTGGAAAACGGAGCAACTATTCAAGTTGAAACTGCAGACTGCTTTACTGATCAAATTGATTCAGCTAATTACGCTTTTTCTGGGTTAAACTGGGACCAAATCAACCCAGCAACTGGTCCAATATTTGTGAAAGGCGCTGAACCAGGAGATGTATTGAAAGTCAAAATTAAAAAAATCGAGTTAGATTCTATGGCGACAATGATAACCGGACCAGATATGGGGGTTTTAGGTTCTGAATTAACTCAGACTACGATAAAAAAATGTCCCATAAAAAATGATTTTGTTCAATTAACTTCTACATTAAAAGTAAAAGTAAACAAAATGATTGGCGTTATTGGAACAGCTCCTAAAGATGAAGCTATTTCTTGCGGCACACCAGATGCTCATGGTGGCAACATGGATTGTAAAGAAATTACTGAAGGTGCAGATTTATACTTACCAGTTCATACTAAAGGTGCTCTATTAGCCCTTGGAGATGTTCACGCCGCAATGGGCGATGGAGAAGTTGCCGTTTGTGGAGCAGAAGTTGCAAGTCTTGTAACAATTGAAGTGCACATTTTGAAAAACAGCTCTTTACCTACACCACTATTAGTAAATTCAGAAAAAATAATGACACTTTCTAGTTTCCCTACATTAGATGAAGCTTCTGTTGATGCCACAAAAAAAATGGTTTCCTTACTTCAAGAAAAGAGTCAACTTTCTTCAGCTGATGCGATTTTATTATTGAGTCTAGCAGGTGATTTGCGCATTTGCCAAATTGTCGATCCCAACAAAACAGTCAGAATGGAATTAGATAAACACTATTTTAAATTGCCCTTGGCTGATTAACTAGTAAAACTGGCTTCGACAGATTCCTAAAGTAAATTAGATGAAATAAATAATACAAACCTTTAATTTAGGCAGGAGGATTCATTTTATGACTAGCATCCGAGATATTGCGCGCCTATCTGGTTTTTCAGTTAGTACCGTTTCTCGTGTTTTAAACGACCATCCTTATGTATCGGCTGAAAAAAGAGCCCATATTCAAAAAATAATCAAAGAATTAGACTACACTGTTAACCAAAATGCAGTCAATCTTAGTATAGGAAAAACAAAAACCATTGGTATTATCCTCCCCTATGCCAATAATCCTGGATTTGATAAAATTATTCAAGGAATCCTAATTACTGCGATTAAGCATAAATATAACTTGATGCTTTTGCCAACAAATTATAGTAAAGATGAAGAAATCAAACACTTAAATCTTTTAAAAAATAAACGAGTAGATGGAATTATTATTACATCTAAAGCCAACTCTTGGGATGTATTAAATGACTATGCAAAATATGGCTCAATTGTTACATGTGAAGAAACACCTTTACAGACTATTTCAGCAGCTTATACTGATCGACTCAGTTCTTATTTGGAAGTCTTTCACTATTTAAAAAAACGTGGTCATACTAATGTCGCCTTTACTAGCGTTCGATCAGCTGAAAAAAGTAACAGTACAAAATCTGTCTTAGCAGCCTACGAACAGGTTTTTGCTCCACCATTAGAAAAAAACTATCGAACAAATTGTTTTACTTATGAGGATGGTTTACGGGCAGGAGAATATTTTTTAAATCAAGCAAATCCACCGACTGCTATTTATGCTAACGGGGATGAAATTGCAGCAGGTATTTACCATGTTGCTATAGAAAAAGGCTTACGTATTCCAAACGATTTAGTTCTGATTGGTGAAGAATACCTACCAGTTGGAAAAGTTTTAGATCTCTCTTCAATGGACCATCAATTAGAATTACTAGGACAAGTTGCCTTTGAATTAGCTATTCAACAAAGAATTAAAAAAAAGAAAATCCCGCATATTTTGAGATGTGCTCCGAACTAAAAAACAAGCCTTGATAGTGACTATACTAGTCCATCATTGCTTGTTTTTTTAACGTAAAGCTCTACTCGAGCAGCTCAAAAACTTTAGCGTAAATCACTTGTTGCACATTAATTGGAACAACAATCATTTCTTCACTTAAATGTTTCATTTTAGCCACATCAATAGAAGTTATCTTCTTACCATCCGCAATATCCAATAATAAATCTTGCGCAAATAAAAATAATTGATCAACCTTATAGAGTTCTTTTGATAAATAAGCAGTTAACTGTGGATCATTGATTATTTGAGAATCTAATAAAATATATTCATTAAGGGGAGCAACTTTTTCATGGAATAAGCTCTGTATAATTGCCGCATTCTCCTCCACATGAAAATTACTTTGCGTCTTATGAATCATTTTAAAGGTAATTTCCAATTGGTAATCCAATTCTTTCACTTTAGCTAACAAGTCCTTTAACACATCAACTCGTAACTCTGTACGAAAGTTTTCTTTTGCTTGGAGACGTTCATTTTCAGTTTGCCTTTTAAACTCTTCCTTTGAGACAAATGAAGCAATCCAAAAAGTAGCCATTACGCTGATCAAGCCTCCAATATAGCTTCCCCAAAACCCGATCCAATCGCTCGTATCGCCAGCAAATAAATCAAAAAATGGTGCATCGCTGATTAAGCCAATTCCTAATGGGATCGTTATAATAGTAATTAGTCCAATTAAAAATAATTTTTTATTTTCCTTAATGTATCTCATAATAACACTCCCTAATAAAAAAGTTTGTTGAGCCGTTAAGGCCTGGCAGAAAAATAGGAAATTCCAAGAAAAGTCGCTCTTTACTTTTTTGGGAATTTATCTTTTTTCCGAAGGACTGGCTCATAAGAACTGGCCTGATAAAAAGTTTGTTGAGCCGATTAGCTCCGGCAAGAAAAATTTGATAGCATTCACAAACTATTCTCTTCATTCTAATCGTTCTCCTAATAAAAAGAAAATATAATGAATTTACATTTTATTTTCTTCTGACTAAGTTTACTACTTTACAACAGAAATCTCGCAATCTAAAAATACGCTTATTATGCATTTCCCCTTATTTAAACGATAAAAAAGAAAAATAAGTTGCTTTTACTAACCAATGTTTTATATAATCTAATGTAGTTGAAAAGAATCAAAGACTGGAGAAAAAATATGTACGACTTCCTAGATAAATATACAAAACGAAAAATAAAATTAGTCCAATTACTATTGTCTGAAGATCGTTACTGGTCATTAAATGAAGTTGCTGCTTACTTAAATTGTTCAAAAAAAACAGTTCAAGCAGATATAAGAAATTTAAAGAATGAACTTCTACTTTGGACTCCAGAAATTTCGCTTGAATGTTCAAGTAAAGGCTATTATTTAACTAAAGAGCCTCACTTTAATAGCCAAAAAATAAAAATTCACTATTTGCAAACATCGGTTAGTTTTTCACTTTTTTATCATCTCTTTTTAGGTGATATTGTCAGTTTTACTCACTTTGCAAAAAAGCAATTTATTAGCTATTCTTTAATGAATAAGGAAGTCAATTTATTAAAAAAAGAATTAATGTTTTATGATCTTTCAATCTCAGCCAATCCACCTACCTTAAACGGTTTGGAAACACAAATTCGTTACTATGCCCAATGCTTTTTTTGGAATTCATATTCAGGAATTGGCTGGCCTTTTAGTGAAACAAATCGAGAAGAATTACTAGAATTGATTCTCGAAATTGAAACACTTTTTGAACATCCATTCAACCAAATTGAACGAGAACAGATTGCATATGGAATTGCTATTGCTCGTTCCAGAATTAGTAGAGGGTTTTTAATTCAAGAAGAAATTCATTTCCAAAATTTAACTGCTTTGGCACCTTTTGATAATCAACTGATTCCACTTTATAAAAAAATGCTTGCCAAATTAGAATTAACGCCACAACAGCTTGAACGAGAAATTGAGCATCTTTTCAGTTTGATGGCTATTATTCCAACCGCTACTCAGCCAACCCAAATAATAAAAAAATTATTAATGAACTATGAAATCCAAAATCCGATTTATTATCAAGCTACAAAAGCTTTTCTAAATGCTTTTAATCAAAATGTTAAAACGATTGATTTTGATTTCCAAGATCCAACTTTACAATTTAACCTGACAAGTATCCATACACATGCCTATTTTTTTATTGGTTTACCTACTCACCATATTTCTCGTACTATCATCCCTGCTAGTCAAGAAGCCAAGGACACTCTTGGCAAACTTTATGATGATTTTTTCGATACGATTAAAGATGACTATGAATTAAAGAAGATCTTTCAACAAAAAGAATTTCTGTTATCCTCGTATGCTCCACATCTAATGCCTTATTTAGATCGCAATCACTATGAGAAAAAAATCCGTATTCAGATTATATCAAACAATGGACGCCATTATGAAAGTAAACTCAAACGAGATCTCATTGATTATTATAATTTTAACATTGAAATTGTTTCTTCCTTTGAGGATACTGCTACTATTGATTTAATTTTAACAGATGTAATGACTACTCAATCTCTGAATTCATTGAATTGCTTTCTTTGGTCATCTACACCATCCAGAGGTGACTGGGATCGCTTAACCAACCATTTGAAAAAGTTAATTGACCATGCATAAGAAAAAGCCACGGATTTCATTACATCCGCGGCTTTTTCTTATAATATCGGCGTAAATAAACTAGCCAGTGTTTCTTTTATTTTTTGGCTTCTTGATTTATTATTTAAGCTTTCTACTGTATTTAGCTGACTTTCTTTCAAATCATTTTCAAAATCCATTTTCATTTTATTAATGGCTTCAGACGGCTCATAAACAAAAACCATTAATTCATGATTTAAGCGAAAACTACGAACATCAAAATTCGCCGTTCCAATTGCAGCTCGTTTTCCATCGATAATCAATAGTTTTCCATGAATAAATGAATCATTTCTATAACTATAAACCTCTGCACCAGCTTCGGTTAAGGTTTTTATATAGGCGTTACTGCCATGAAACGATAAAGACATATCTGCTTTTCCTGGAATCAATAATTTTACATTAATCCCACTCATTGCCACCCGTCGTAAAACAGCCAATGATTCTTCATCGGGAACTAAATATGGGGACATAATCCATACAGATTCATCTGCAGAGTCAATTAAATCTAGCAAAGCATCACGAATTAATTTTTCTTTATCATATGGACCACCATAAACCACTTGAATCCACTCATTTCCAACAGAGTCTGATTTCAAATAACGCTTAACTCCTTCATCACTTATAAACTCAGAGGCTGCATTTTCTCGATTCTCCATATAAACCCAATCATATAAGAACGCTTCTTGAAGCTCCAGTACACCTTTTCCTTCCATTTTCAAATGCGTATCACGCCAAAAGCGAAATCGTTGGGTAATACCTAAATATTCATCGCCTACATTTAAACCGCCAGTAAAACCAATGTCGCCATCAACCACAATTATTTTGCGATGATTTCTCAAATTAGCAGTTCGAGCAAACCAAATTGAATAAATAGGATCATATGCGTATAAATGAACCCCAGCCTCGACTAACGGAGCTAAAAATTCTTTGGTTAGCTTCTTCGAACCAAATCCATCATATAAAAAACGAACGGTTACACCCTCCTTAGCTTTTTCAACTAAGATATCCCGAATTTTAGTGGAAATAGTGTCTTGTTTAAAAATGTAATATTGAATATGAATATGGTCTTTAGCCCCTTGCAAAGCCTCTAGTATCGCTGAAAATGTTTCCTGACCGTCTGTTAACAAAGTTAGACGATTGCCTCTCATCGCATGAATGCCAGTTAAAGCTTCAATCCGCTGAGATAATTTTGGCGTTTCATTCGGTTCAGATTCACAAGATACCTGATGAATTCTTTCAATCAATTTTGCACGTTCTACATTTTGATTCGTAGAAAAAATCCTATTTTGTGGATTTCTACCAAAAAATAGATAACTAATCACTCCAAAAACAGGAATAACAAAAATAATGGCAATCCAAGCTACTTTAGAATTTGTACTTCTTTGGTCTACTAGTAACAAGCGCAGACCTATAAAAACACCTAGCAACTCAATTCCAAAACTAATTAAAAAGAATAGTTGCTGAGACCACGAGCTAAGAAAGTAGGCTAAACCTATGGTTAAACTAATAATTATTACTAATTGAATACTTTTATTTTTCATATTCTCCTCCAATAGCTAAAACAGCCAATTTAAATCTACCAATTTCTATTGTATTTTACTACGAAGCAAAAAACAAATTTAGCCGCTAAATCAAGGTCTAAATTTAAAAGTGATGTATGTATCAGAATAGGGATTATTTTGATCCCTATTCTTAATTTAGTTCGATTGTATCTTCTCTATAAAATAATTCATAACTTGGAGATTATCCGTTAATTCAGGATGAAAACTAGTAACCAAAACCGTTTTGCTTTCAGCAGCAACCACAGTCCCTTCGAAACTTGCTAGAACAGTGACACTATCCCCCATTGAACGAATATAAGGTGCTCTAATAAAAACAGCTGGTATATCTGTTTTTATTTTTTCCATCCAAACTTGAGTTTCAAAACTATCTTTTTGACGACCAAATCCATTCCGCTCTGCCTCAATATCTATTATTCCTAAGCGAACTTCATCGAATTGAGTTTGTTCAGTCTTCTTGCCACACAATATTAATCCTGCACAAGTGCCAAAAATATACTTTCCTTCTTTAGAAAATTGTTTAATCGGTTCAATCATTTGGTTTGATCTTAGTAACCGTCCAATCGCTGTTGATTCCCCACCTGGAATAATTAATCCCACTAAATCATATAAGTCAGTTGGCTTTTTTACAAGAACAACTTCTACACCCAACTGCTCTAACATTTTTTGATGCTCTGTTATCGCTCCTTGAAATGCAAGTATGCCAATTTTCAACAATTTTACCAACCTCTTTCTTGCATTCTTTCCGTTGCTGGAATTTGGCTGATATCAATCCCTTTCATAGGTGTTCCCAATCCTTTAGATAACTCAGCTAATAATGCATAATCTTCAAAGTGAGTTGTTGCTTCAACAATAGCTCGCGCAAATTTTTCTGGGTGCTCCGCTTTAAAAATACCCGACCCCACAAAAATACCATCTGCACCTAGACTCATCATTAATGCTGCATCTGCTGGCGTAGCAACACCTCCAGCTGCAAAATTAACTACTGGTAACTTGCCTAATTGTTTCACTTCTTTAATCAATTCATATGGAGCACCAATGTCTTTAGCGAAGGTCATTAATTCATCTTCATTTTTGCCACTTAAACTACGAATTTGTTGATTGACTTTGCGCATATGTCTAACAGCTTCGACAATATTTCCAGTTCCAGGTTCTCCTTTTGTACGAACCATTGACGCACCTTCCCCAATGCGACGCAATGCCTCTCCTAAATCACGACACCCGCAAACAAAAGGAACCGTATAACTAGATTTTAGTAAATGAAACTCTTCATCCGCTGGAGTTAATACTTCACTTTCATCAATGTAATCCACTCCCATAGCTTCTAAAATCCGAGCCTCGGCAATATGTCCAATTCTCGCTTTAGCCATTACTGGAATACTTACAGCTGCCATCACCTCTTCAACAATAGTTGGATCTGCCATTCGAGCTACTCCACCTGCTGCACGAATATCTGATGGAACTCTTTCTAATGCCATGACAGCTACAGCTCCTGCTGCCTCAGCAATTTTTGCTTGCTCGGCGTTGATGACATCCATTATTACGCCACCTTTTTGCATTTGCGCCATCCCTCTTTTAACTAGTTGACTTCCAATAACTTTTTCTTCCATCATATACAGCCTCCTTTAATCTTCCTTTTATCATAAGCAATTCTTTTATAAACCTCTACACCCAATTGGATTGTTTTTTACCCATCCAATTCTAATTTTATGCTATACTTATCCTAAAATTAGAAATAGGCGGGTGATTCTATGTGGGACTTAAGTCTTTATCAATCTAAAAAAATTCCTCTTTATCAAAAAATCATGCTCTTAATTCAGGATGGGATTAAAAATGGAGAGTTAGTAGCAGGAAGCCTGTTGCCTTCTGAAAGAAAATTGGCTCAACTCTTACAAGTAAACCGTTCCACAGTTATTCGAGCATTTGATGAATTAAGTGATCGAGGCATTCTCATTCGAAAAAAAGGCAGTGGAACCTATATAAATGCTGAAAAATGGGGCTTAAAAACACAGCCTATCATTAATTGGCAAGCAACTGTTAGTCCGCTAGGAGATATGGAAAGCTCTTTTTATCAAAAGCAAGTAGAACAGATAAAGCACACACAAATTTCTAGTTCTTATCTAGATTTAGGCAATGGCGATCTACCAACAGATTTATTACCGGCCTTGAAAACACCTGAACTTTCTTGGAGTCAGCTTATTCAAGAAGAAAAAGAGCTTTATTCAAATGAGTTAGGCTTAACTTCTCTTAGAAAAAGCATCCAAAGTTACTTAAAAAAAACCTATCATTTAACAGTTCCTTTGTCTGAAATTTTAGTCACATCTGGAACGCAACAAGCTTTATTTTTAATTACACAAGGATTACTAAAACCTGGCGATACAGTGGGTATCGAAGCTCCTTCTTATTTTTATTCATTAAAACTATTTCAAGCAGCTGGCGTTCGGCTTATTCCACTGCCAATCGATAATGATGGTCTTCTTTTAAATCGTTTAGAAGAATTAAACTTAAACTTTCCACTTAAAATGATTTTCTTAAATCCTATTTTTCAAAACCCAACCGGCTCAGTTATGAGTTACGAACGCAAAAAAAAGTTGTTGGATTATTGTAAATTAAAACGTATTTTAATTATTGAAGATGATGCCTATGGTGGGTTAGCTTTTTCACCCACTGTTGATACAAGTCCAATCAAAAAAATCGATCAAGACCAACAAGTCTTATATGTTGGTTCCTTATCAAAATTAGTCGGGCAAGATATTCGGATTGGCTGGATGGTTGGACCTAGCACGATTCTAAAGCAATTAGCAAAAATTAGAAGTCAAATTGATTCTGGATTAAGCGCACTGCCACAACTTTTAGCCGATAGCTTTTTAAAAAATGATCAACCTACTCAACAAGAACACTTAAAACAAACGCTTAAAATGCGTGCTCATGATTTAGAAGAATGGCTGACGGGACGCTTTGGGGAGGAAATTCGTTTTCAACCTGCTAAAGGTGGGTACCATCTTTATACCTATTTTCCTAACTATTCAACTGCGCAATTTTCTCAGTTGCTTCAAGACTTGTTAAATGAAGGAATTTTTGTAGCAGAAGGTCGCTTATTTGGCGAAAAACAACAGGCTATCCGCTTTAGTTTTGGACACTTTTCAACTCAATTTTTTCTGTCTTAAAAATTTACTCCTATAAGCTAACCAAAAAAAAGCTAGAATTCGTTTAGTACTAAACGAATTCTAACCTCTCTATTCCTGAATAAACATGCGAATAGCATTTTTTCCAATTAAGTTTGTTGAAACACCGTCGATTGTTCCACCAATTACACCGCCTGCCAAAGGAACTAATTTAGCCAAACTGACAGCGCCTTTTTCTCCAAATTTTACTACTAAAGTAAAACCAATTTTCTGATTTAATTTTAATAAAACTGCAGATGGAATTTTCTGAATACCCATCATAGCCGCTTGATTCCCAACGCGAATCCCTGTTGATTTGACTACTTCTGCCATACTTGTACCGACTAAACATAGATAAACAAACGTCCGAACTTGATCAGATTTCAAATCATAGCCGCCCATAACAGCGAACGCAGCTATCATTTGTAATTGAATCAACAATACTGCGGATATATTTGCAGGCATAGCGACTGGTAAAGTCAGCAAACCGCCTAAATTTGTTACAAATCCAGTTGTCATACTTTTACCATTTTGCATTCTGATTAAAGCTTGAGCGCTTTTCTTTACCGTTTTATGCTTCGTTAAATAATCTTGTGCCAATGATTCTGCCGAAGTCATGCCTGGCATACTTCCATCTATTATTTTGCCATATGCCCAATCTAAAAGGCTTAATACTTTATTCTCAGTTAAAGCTTGAATTGCCATTCCAACTACCTCCTACTAAAAGAATCTGACTGCTAAATTCTTTTTATTAGTTTACTCTTTAATCAGAAATCTGACATCCGCCTTAAGTCTGAGTATTAATCGTAAACCAATATTTATGGATCACAGTCCATCTTTGATGGATGTGTATCATGTTTCTAAGTTGCTAAAGCAACAAGAACCTCTGTATACCAACATTTTAGGATCACAGTCCATCTTCGATGGATGTGTATCATGTTTCTAAGTTGCTAAAGCAACAAGAACCTCTGTATACCAACATTTTAGGATCACAGTCCATCTTCGATGGATGTGTATCATGTTTCTAAGTTGCTAAAGCAACAAGAACCATGATAAAGCAGCAAGAACCATAATAAAAAAGCAACCTAAGAATTAATTCTCAGGTTACCTCTATCTTAAATTTAGTTAAATTGTGGTAAATATTGTTTATGAGCCTCTAACAATTCATCCATCACCTGTTTGCCTTCGTTTCCACTAGTTATAAGTGGATTCGTTGTAAAGGCTTGTAACAGTGTACCATAGTCTCCAGTAACGGCTGCTTCAATTGTTAATTCTTCCATAGCTTTCATTAATTGCAATAAACCACGTTCTGCTGGTGCAAATCCGCCAAATTGGAACGGAACAGGACCATTTCCAGTAATCATACAGGTTACTTCTACAGCAGAATCAGCTGGTAAATCAGTAACAGTCCCATTATTTTTAGTACTGACTGTCATAATTAAACGTTTGTCATTGTAGATAGAATTGATAATGTTACATGCAGCATCACTATATCTTGCTCCACCACGTTCTGCCAATTGTTGCGGTTTGTGGTCTAATTCAGGATCTTTATACAGTTCAAATAGCTCTTTTTCAATTGCTTTAACTTTTTCTGCACGTGTTCCATTATTTTTAAAATCTTCTAATTCATCTTTCAACATTTCATCTGTCATATAATAATACATATGGTAAGGACATGGCACCATGTGTAAGTTCTCTACTTGTTCAAAAATCAAATTATTATCTTTAATATTTGCTACAATACTCTTACCATCTGCATCTTTTCCATACATTTTCGCAATCAATTCATCCGTTAAATCGTTGCCTTGATTATCAACTACTGTATGCCAATGTAAATGATTAATTCCAGCAAATTGGAAGAACAACTCTTCTTGTTTACGCCCTAGAATTTCAGCTTCTTCAACTTCAGCATTGACAGGAATGTTACATAAACCGACAACTTTATCCCATTTTCCATAACGCAACACAGCTTCTGTAACCATACCTGCAGGATTTGCAAAGTTGACTAACCAAGCATTAGGACAAAGCACTTTCATATCTTCAACAATATCAAGAATAACAGGAACTGTTCTAAGTGCTTTAAATATCCCACCAGCTCCATTCGTTTCTTGGCCGATCATGCCATGACTTAATGGAATTCGTTCATCTAAAATACGTGCATCTAGTTGACCAACCCGTAATTGAGTTGTCACAAAATCAGCATCTTTTAAAGCTGACTTACGATCTAATGTTAAATGAACTTCACAGTCAATCCCAGCTGCTTTAAACATTCTTTTTGCCATTTCACCAACGATACTTTGTTTTTCTTCTCCTGCTTCTACATCAACTAACCACAATTCAGTTAATGGCAATTCTTCATAACGTTTAATAAATCCTTCAACTAATTCAGGGGTGTAACTTGAACCGCCGCCAATTGTAACAATTTTTAAGCCTTTTTTCATTATAAATTCCTCCAGACATTGTCTCTAAGTTCTTTACTTCTCCCTAAGTATACCTTGATTTCAACAAAAATAAAGGGCTTTCTAAGTGATTGGAACTTATCTTAGTCATTAAAAACTCGTTACATATAAGTAACAAGTCGTTACTCAAACAATTTAAAACAACCTTAAATTTGTCTATTCAGCTAGACATCAACTTTTAAAGAGTGTATTGTAATAAAGAAGATACTAATCCCTATATCGGAGGCTTAAAAGTATGTTATTTCTTGATAAAACACCCGACCTAACTTCATTAGATTTAACTTTATATAAATATATTTCTGAACATTCTGAGGCTGTTACAAAAATGAAAATCCGCGAATTAGCAGAAGCTACCCATACTAGTACCACTAGTATTTTACGTTTTTGCAAACAATTTGAATGTACTGGTTTTTCAGAGTTTAGAATTAAGTTGCAACTCTATTTAAAAGAACAAAAACAACTTAAAACGTCTTCAAAAATTAGCGATGAAACGAGTTATATTGATTTTTTACAACGAACAACCGAACCTTTTTATCAAAGTAAAATTAAAGAAGCCGTTGATTTACTTAAAGATAAAGAATTAATTTTATTTATTGGAGAAGGCTCTTCTAACGTAATGGCTTTGTATGGTGCACTCTACTTTTCATCTATTTTCAATATGGCCTTGCATATCGAGGATCCAACCAATCACCCTGTTGACTTTTTATCGTCTTCCTTATCCGATAAAGTTTGTATTGTAGCTTTATCAGTTAACGGTGAAACTCCCGAGATTATTCATTATATTAGCCATCTTAATTTTAGTAAAAGTTCCGTTTTATCAATTACAAACAGCTCAAAATCTACCGTCGCACAACTTTCAGATGTAAATATTCCTTATTATATTACGAGAGAAGTAAAAAACACTGCTGATATTACCTCTCAACTTCCCGCCCTTTATACGATTGAATACCTTGCTAAAGCAGTTGGAAATCAACTAAAAAAAGACTGAATTCATTAGAAAAAGTCGCTTTATCCAGTAACATAACATGGATAAAACGACTTTTTTTACTTATACCTTATTTTCACTATTCTTTCGAACAACTAATACATCACAACTGGCCTCACGAATCACATAACTTGAAACGGATCCCATAAAAAATCGCTCTAATGCATTTAAACCTGTAGCACCGATCATAATTAAATCAATTTTCTTTTCCTCAGCTAGATCTTTGGCTATGATTCTTTTAGGTGAGCCATACTCAATTGTATAACTTACATTTTTAACACCTAACTCTTTAGCTGTCTTGAGATAATCTTCCATATTTCTTTTAACTTGCTCACTAATTTGAACAATCACTTGTTCATTCATTAATTCCTCTGATCCTGAAAAACTTTGAAAAGCAATTGGGTCAATAACCTGAACTAATAACAAAGTTGCCTCATTACGGATTGCAACCTGAACAGCTTTTTGAAAAGCTAACTCAGATTCAGTCGAACCATCAATCGCTACCAAAATATGTTTGTATTCCTGTTCCATTTCAGTTCACTCCATTCTTGCTAAAATCTTTTTATAGGCTAAGTGTACACTAGATGATTCATAAAACCCACTGAAACCTTTTTCTCTTCAACATAAAAAGAACAAATGCCGGAATATAAATCGGCATCTGTTCTTTTTTTAACTGTCGGATTTTTTAAAATTGAATCGGTTGATTTTCTAAATCTGTCCGAACAACTAATACATCACAACTTGCATTTTGAATAACATAGCGTGAAACAGATCCCACAAATAAGCGTTCAACTGCATTTAAACCAGTCGCACCTAGCATAATCAAATCAACTTGATATTCTTTTGGAACATCTTTCGCAATCAAAATTTTAGGGGAACCATACTCAATTAAATACTGAAACTCTTCAACCCCTTGTAATTCAGCATATTTTTTGTATTCTTCTAGCGTTTCTTTCACTTGATCTGTGACATTTTCAGTAATTAAACCTTCATACCCTGAGACACTTTGAAAGGACATTGTATCAATTACATGTAGTAAAAATAGACTTGACTGGTTCCGATTTGCAACATGGACAGCTTTTCTAAAAGCTGCTTCCGATTCATCAGATCCATCTACAGCGACTAAAATTCGTTTATATTGTTGTAACATCGTAACCACTCCATCCATTTTTTAATCAATCGCTTTCATTTCCTATAGTGTACACGATTTTCAAAAAAAAAAACATAAAAATGCTCGTTTATTTCAGACTAAAATCAGCTTACTCTGTTAATAACATTTCTTTAGAGCCACTTTTTTTCTTTAAATGCCACCCGTCATCTAAGAAATCAATAAAAGTAATTGTATCTATTCCAGAAACTTTTTTTAAAAATAATTCTTTGACTTCTTCAATCGATAGTTCCTCTTCGATTACAATTGTGCGGGTAATTTTTTTTAATTCTCTAAAATTACTTAATGGTTTAAATTCAATGATATAGATAAAAACATCTGCCCAATTTTCTTCAATTTTCATAAATTTTTAACTCCTCAATTTTTCATTATATTTTGCTTTATTCCTTGTTAAATACACACTCAACTAAATTCTTATTAACTTAAATTTTAGCATGGCCACTCTATTTTGTCGTGATTTAATTTTTACTAAATATGCAAAAAAATTAAAAGCAATCGTATGTATCCATTGATAAACTTCAATTAAATCAAAAAAGTTGCCCCTAATTTGAAGGCAACTTTTTCTTTATTATTTTTTTGTAAAAAAGTTTTTTTGAATTTCAACGAATACAAGAGGTGACATGGCTAACACAAAAGAAATAATCCAGTGCGTTAAGCTCATTGGCACTAAAAAGAAAATCGTTGCTAAACTAGGAATTAAAGCTAAACCTAAAATAATTAACATTGATCCAAGTGCACTATAAAACAGTCTAGGATTAGATAAAATACCCACTTTAAAAATGGATTTATCACTTCGGACATTGAAGATATGCGCAACTGATGACCATGCTAAAATCACAAATGACATCGTCATTCCTACTTCATAACTTGCCCCAATACTGCTACTAACCGTCACAAATTGACCAATATAAAAACCAATCAAGGTTACAATTGTAAAGACTACAGCTTGCGTTCCAACTTTCTTGCCTAAACCATTTGCGAAAATACCAGCATCTTTACGAATCGGTTTTCTATTCATAATATCAGCATCTGGTTTTTCAAGGCTTAACCAAAATCCTGGAATACCATCTGAAACAACGTTAATTAATAATAATTGTACGGCTACAACTGGAACTCCCCAGCCTAAAATTACCGCGATTAACATGATGAATATTTGTGAAAAATTCGTACTTAATAAGAAATAAATAGTTTTACGAATATTTTCATAAGCTGTTCGTCCTTCTGCAACTGCATCAACAATTGTAGCGAAATTATCATCCGTTAAAATCATATCCGCAGCATTTTTAGAAACATCTGTACCTGTAATTCCCATTGCAATCCCAACATCTGCCGCTTTCAATGCAGGCGCATCATTGACTCCATCACCTGTCATTGCAACAATTTCACCATTGGCTTGCCAAGCTTGAACGATTCTAATTTTATCTTCAGGACTGACACGAGCATAAACGGAAACATCTCGAACTTTTGCTTCTAATTCAGCTTGGTTCATCTTATCCAAATCTTGCCCAGTAATAGCTAAATCGCCTTCTTCTAAGATGCCAATTTCTTTTGCAATAGCTGATGCAGTCACAATATGATCCCCAGTAATCATGACTGTCTTAATCCCAGCTTTTTTAGCTGCTAATACGGCAGGACGACTTTCTGGTCGTGGTGGATCAATCATTCCAACCATACCTAGAAAGATTAAATCATGCTCTAAAGCTTCTGCGGTTAATTCTGTTGGCATTGTATCAAATGTTTGAAACGCAGCTGAAATAACTCGCAGTGCATCTTCAGCAAACTCATCATGAACCCGTTTAGCTTCATTTAATAATTCAGGGCTAAAGGTTACTGGAATTCGATCAAAGGCTCCTTTGGTAATTGCTATATATCCATTATCAGTTTTATGAATAGTCGTCATCAATTTACGCTCTGAATCAAATGGCAATTCAAAAACACGGGGGTACTTTTCTTCCAAACTCGCTTTGGTAATGCCTTTTGCTTGTAGTAAGCCGATAATAGCCGACTCCGTTGGATCGCCCATAATTTGTTCCTTTTCCTCAATCAATTCAACTGTCGCATTGTTCGAAATACTCAACAACTCTAATAATTGATTTTCTTCATTTGTGAAAAGTTCATTAACTGATTTAGGCAACGCATTAGCTGCCCAAATTTTTTGAACTTGCATTTTATTTTGTGTTAGCGTCCCTGTCTTATCTGAACAGATGACAGAGGTGTTTCCAATTGTTTCTACAGCAGGAATACGGCGAATAATCGTATTCTTCTTGACCATATTCTTAACACCATACGTTAGTGTCAGTGTTACAATAACTGGTAATGTTTCAGGAACAGCTGCTACTGATAACGAAATAGCTACCATCAACATCTCAATCATTGTTTCACCATGAATCAAAACACCAATTCCGAAAATTAAAATTCCAGCAACTATAGCTACTAAACTTAAACGTTTAGCTAATTCTTTTAAGCGGATTTGTAAGGGTGTTTTTAACTTAGTTGTATTGTTGATTAAACTGGCAATTTTCCCCATTTCGGTGTCCATACCTGTTTCAACTACTATCGCTTTTGCACGTCCATTGGTCACTAAACAACCCGAATAAACCATATTTAAGCGATCTCCTAAAGGTACATCTTCCGTTATAGTCAAATTTCCGTCTTTTTCAACAGGTAAACTTTCGCCTGTCAAAGCGGATTCTTCTACTTGTAAACTGCTACTTTCAATAATTCGTGCATCTGCTGGGACTAAATCTCCTGCTTGCAACTCAATAATATCACCTGGTACTAATTCTTTGGCGTCAATCGGTTTTCTGACACCACTTCGAATCACTGTAGTTAAATGAGCATTCATATTTTTCAGAGCATCTAGTGCCTTTTCCGCACTATTTTCCTGATAAATCCCTAGAACTATATTTAAAACCACAATAGCTAAAATAACAATTACTTTAGCCCAACCATACCCGGTTGTTAAAGCTAAATACGCTGAAATAGCTGCAGCAACTAACAAAATAATTGTTGTGATTTCAGCTAAGTGATGTCCTACCTTTTCTAAAGTAGTCTCCTTTTTGCCTTCCTCAAATTCATTTGTACCATATTTCTTTTGTTTTTCCAAAATACTTGCATCATCCATGCCTTTGACTTCATTTGAACCTAATTTTTTCACGATCTCAGCAATTGATTCTTTGACCCATAACATAGTATTACCCCCTCTGACAAAATACTACAGTTCTCAAAAAAACACCTTTTTATAAAGGTAAGCCTGATTGAAATCTAGTTCACCAGTCTCTTCTTTAGTGACTCTATTGAAGCAGTCCTCTACATTAGATTACACTATTTTAAAGCTCTCGTAAAACAAGAACCCCCAAAACTTACAAAAGAAAGTTCAGTTACAATTTACTTCATTCATTTCTTACTTAAATTGACATTACGCATGAGAAATTTGAGGAAATTTAAACTGACTCGGCCAGTTCATTTGAAGCGGTTTAACAAATAAAGTATCATCATTATCAACGGATGGTGTTACATCAATTTTATCCATCCAATCTTCATCTGGCATAAAATGAAATTCTACTTTTTCAAATGTAAATTCTTGTTCAATTTCGTGTAAAAACTCATCTAGTTTAAGTTTTCCAGTCGTCAGAATATCAAAAATATCCAATTTACCTGCTTCACAGCTTGCTAAAATAATACTATCTAAAGAAGGTAGATAATAAATAGCATCTGCTAATGCTGTATGATAATAAAACCATTCTAGATGCTCCATAGTTAAAATTTGGAACTCTTGATTTATAGATACTCTATTAGCTATTAACCTTTGGATAAGCTGATGATGTGCTTGATTTTGACTGTCTACTTTTTCTACTGAACTTGAATTTATTTTCTTTTCCGACTGATAATTTAGAGTATAACAACTTTCAATTTGCTTTTTATAGCCAAATTTTGGATAAAAATCTAAGACTTGTTCATTTGCAAATAAGTAAAATCCTCCCATTTTATCTTGGTAATCTGCTTCAATTTTTTTTATTAATTCACGAATTAACCCTTGATTTTGATAGTCTGGATGCGTCATGACTGTGCCAATTTGAATCATTGGATAGCTCTCACCTTGATAACGTATTTGCATATGGTTGATGGAAACATTCGCGATAACTTCATTTTTAGCGAGGTAAGAATAACATTGATAGTTTTCGTTCCATGCTCCAAGTTGATACCAAGCCTCAAAATTAAAGCCGTATGTTCGTTCTACAAGTTGGTTAAAAGAATTTCGATAGTTTTCTTGTTCTTTATAATCTTTGATAAATTGATAATCTTTCATTGCTTTTCCTTTCTTATTCCTAAATTTATACTCATTAAAAAAACAATATTGCTTCTTAACTCTACTGCAAAATGTAATTATTTTTAAATTAACTATTTATATTGCTTCCTTAAAATAAACTATTCTCTTTTTTAATTGAAGTTATTTTATTCATTTGAGAAGCGTTTCATTTATTATACCAAATTATCGTTTGAATTGACTGATAAGTTTATTAGATAGGAGGAAACAAAAAAAAACAGTTCGCTACACTTACAATTGTAGCAAACTGTTTTTCTTCAAGAATTTAATGTCTAAGCCAACATTTTAAAAGTTAAACAACTTTTTTATTTCCAAGTCGTAAATTTTTCGATTGGCAAACGAATAGAATCGTAGCCTGTCTCAACTGCTTTTCCTATTGAAACAATCATTACTGGTACATAACGTTCAGGGTCTAAATCAAGTGCTTCCGCTAGTTGATCTGCTTCAAATCCACCAATAGGATTCGTTTCATATCCGTGGGTACGTGCTACAAGCATCAATTGCATTGCCGCTAAACTGGCATCAATTTGAACGATTTCATTCATTTTCTCTTTTGATAAATTTTGGTAAAGAGGCATAATAGCAGCTAATTGTTGCTCTTTAACTTCTTCCATCATTTTTCCTTCTGCTACTGCTGTCTCATAAATTTCTGGTCCATATTCATAGCATTCTAAATCTCCAAAAATAACAATCATTGCTGCTGAAGTTTCATTTTGACGAGTATTAAAACGGACTAATGGAAGTAGTTTAGCTTTTGCTTCATCACTTTCCGCCACAACAAACCGCCATGGTTGCATGTTCACAGATGATGGTGCCAATGTTGCTTCGGTCAATATTTCGGTCATCTCTTCTTTTGATATCTTGACTGATGGGTCGTAAGCTCTCACTGATTTGCGTCCTTTGATGACTTCTTTTAAACTCGTATTTGTTTTCATTTCATTCGCTTCTTTCTATTCTCTATTTTTTAATTTATTGTACTGATATTTTGAGAGATTTTCTCTACTATCCCTGTTAATTCTTTTCTTTGCTCGTTAGTAATACCTTGGTATACTTGTTCTAATGTGTCCACAGTCTTTGATTGGCAGGCTTGCATTCTTGTTAATCCAATAGGAGTAATTTGAACATAAACTTCTCTATTATTTTGAGAATTACGTTCTCGAACGATGCACTTTTCTTCTTCAAGTTTCTTTAGATGACGCGTAACAGCAGCTGGATCAATCTTTAATGCTCTCTGTAAGTCACCTTGTAAAACTCGTTCTTTTTTCGCCAAAATATGCATTATTTCATAACGAGTTAAACTGCATTCTGTTCTTTTCTCAAAACAAAGGTTCATTTGATTGCTTAAATTTTTTAATAAAAAAAATAGCTCTTCTGATTGTTTTTCTTGATTATTCACCTTCTTCATTCCTTTCTTTTGATTAGTCCATAAATGACTCGTCCATCGTTGACTTGTCAATAGTAACTCAATTTGATAAAAATGGCAACTAAATTATTTATAATTAGATAACTTTTTTGAGAAAAGCATTATTTCACCTGAAAACAAATAAAGTCATATAAATTTTGCAACTAAATTTAAATTCGTTCGTTTTATTTATGAGAGGAGTTGAAAATGTGAAAATCTATCAGTATGAAGATAGGTTAATCCAACTGTCAAAAGAATTGATTTTTTATTTGATTAAAACGGGTTCTACTAAAGAAGATGCGCAAGATATTGCCCAAGAAGTCTTTGTAAAAATACTTGAAACCGAACTTATCCTTCCAGTGGATAAGGTTAGAGCTTGGATGTACCGCGTTGCTATTAGAAAGTATTTAGATTTATATCGACGTAAAAAACGTTATTCTGAAATTATTGAAGAAAATTTTTTATCTTTGCCTAATTGGCAACTTCAAACTGAACAAAATGAACTTCTATATACCGCTTTAAATCAATTAGATCCTTCTAGTGCTTCTTTATTAATTATGAAATACGAACAAGAACTCTCTATTAAAGAAATGATGAGCATTCTAGATGCTAGCGAAAGTAAAATAAAATCAGATTTATTTCGCGCACGAAAAAAATTAGTTCAAATCCTTGAGAAAGAAGGCTATTAAATGGAAAACACTGACAATTTAGATCAACAATTTAAAACCTTAGCTCGAAAAACGAAGAGAAAACGCTGGCTAATCACGATTTTAATTTCGTTCATCGTCTCACTTTTTGTGGTTTTTGGCAGCTATAAACTAACACAATTTTTTGCTAAAAAAAGTTACCTCAAATTAGATCAACAATTTGAATTGGTTGCTGATGTTGCCTCTCCAAATATCCATTCTGATTCACGTTACATTTCTTTGAGTAATGTATTGGGCGGTACCCTGGTTAGTAATCGCTATAAAAATGTGAATGGTTATCAAATTCCTTGGGAGCAAAAACAAGGCAGTTATGATTGGATTACTTACTCAGCAGATAGCGGAACAGATGCTGTTGTTGAAATTTCCAATGATCAACAAATAGTTGGTTATAGAAATAAAGCAACTCGTAATAAAATTCCAGTTTTCTTCAATCCGCATGCAAAAGACTCTTTGATTCCAGCTTCAAATGAGGCCCAGTCTTTAAAAGACATGCCTAATCATCTAGCTGAAGTTGGGATTACTTTTGATAAACCTTATACCTATCAAGAAATTCAAAAAATGATTCCAAAAAACTTATTAATCAACTGGTATTGGATTGGAACAAACGCTCATTTCGATACAACTGTATTAAGTTCTTATCTAGGGATTAACGCTAATGAAAAAAATGGTTCTTTAACAAAAAGTGACTATAACCACTTCATTAAAAAATTGAATAAGGCTAATAAACAGATGGGTTATCAATTAAATAATGATGCTGTTTCTTACTCTCTTTACGAAGATGGTGTTGCTGTTACTGAAGAACACTCAACTCTTGAGACAGCTAAATTTAGCGGAATTATTTTAAGTGGTTCGACCGAAAACTTTAAATCTTTAGAAAACAAACCATGGCTTTATGCTTCATCTGTTGGGATTGTCATTGAAAAAGTTCCTTTTATCCAACCAACTAAATAAAAGAACCTCAACAAACCAATAGTTTATGATGCTATAACAACAAGAAAAGAGCCACACTGAAAAATCCAGCATGGCTCTTTTCTATTAATCAATAATCACATGAAAGTTTTGGTTGGTTGTTGCTTCAATGACGGGATGCTCAACTAAATAATCGGCAATTAATTCTGTCATATCAGTTTGGACTTCACGAATAATCTTACTTGCATCATACATACCGTAGTCCCCACCACCTACTGCTCGATATTGATTAGCGGTAACTTCAAGACTATCTGTTGGTCGTACTGGCTGACCATGATACATTAATTTTTCAATACGTTGACCAATTGGATTTTTTACGTTAATCGTATAATCAACGCCTTCATACATATCATAGTTATAGTACTGCGGCTTAGGATTAATGAATTCTGGATTAATCCCTATTGATCCATCCTTTTCTATTTGGAAAAAGGCAGCAGATCGCTCTAAAGCGGCTTTTAAATCAGCACCAGATACATTTAAAACAGCTAATGTATTCGGATAAATGTAATTTGTAACTACATCGCGCATTGTAATGATTTCTCCAAATCCTTTTCCTTCATTATTAAACAAGGCGGTTCCCGAAATATCCGTTCCAGTAGCTGCCATTTGCACTTTCTGAATAAATTCGACATATGGATGCTCAACCATTCTCGCTTGATTAGAATCTTTAATTGTCATATCTCCTGAAACTTTTCCTAATGGTTGATCCAACCAATCTTCAACTTCCTCAGAAATTGAAGCAATTTGCTTCATAATGGTTTCATCTGGCAAAGCCTCACCTGTTGCAATCAGACTAGCTTCTCCGGTCTTGACTTTAAAACCAGTGGCGTTTTTTTCTAAATCTAATTTGATTTCTCCCACATATTCTCCACGAAATCCAGGTTGAATTACAGGTACACCATTAATTTGTGTCGCAATTACGCGGTGTTGATGTCCAGTAATTAATGCATCAATTCCAGAAACTTCCATCAATAATTGATAGGCTTCATTTTCACCGGTTAGTACTTCTGTTGGTTTTCCTGTTTCTAAATCTTTTTCAAACCCACCATGGTAACTAACAATCACTACATCAGCTAGCTGGCGTAACTTAGGCACATATTCTTTTGCTGTTTCAACAATACTTTTAAAGCTTAAGCCTTTAATATGATCAGGGTGTTCCCAATTTGGAATGTATTGAGTTGTCAAACCAAGAATAGCTATTTTAACGCCCTCTTTTTCAATAATTTCATAGGCATTGCCAAATGCAGGCTTTCCTGCCTCATTGAGTATATTGGCACAAATAACAGGATAATTCACAGCTTGGATTGCTTTTTTTAAATAATCGGTTCCATAATTAAACTCATGATTTCCTAACAAACCGACATCGTAACCAATTGTATTTAGTGTCGCCATCAAATCAGTTGGATCTTCTGTTTTACGTCTTTTAGCAATATAATAACTTAACGGTGAACCTTGGATAAAATCGCCATTTTCAATTAAAATAACTGGTCCTTGGGCTTTTTTTTGTTCCTCTTTTAAAATCGTCGCTACCTTGGCAACGCCAAAAGGTAAATCTTGCTGACGACTGCCAAAATTACTCGGTAGAATATAGCCATGCAAATCGCTTGTTGCTAAAATTGTTAATTCCATTTTTATTTACCCCTCCAGATTTATTTAGAAAAGAGAGGCTGAGACACTAGTTCTCAACCTCTTTTTTAAACTAATTTTTTCCGTAAAGCTCCTGAAATCAAATCGATACAGGTAACCATTACAATAATTCCAATTAAGATAATCCCCACACGATCCCATGAACGCGCATCAATAGCAAAAATCATCGGTGTTCCGATTCCTCCAGCTCCAACAATCCCAAGAATAGAAGCTGAACGAACAGCCAATTCAAAGCGGTATAGAGTATAAGAAATAAATTCAGGAACTAACTGAGGCAATGTAGCAAAAAATAGCACATTGACTTTGCTTCCGCCAGCACTAGTCACTGATTCACCAGGACCTTGATCCATGTTCTCAATTGCTTCGCTGTACAGTTTTGCTAGCATCCCGATAGAATGAATACTGACAGCTAAAACCCCGGCAAATGAGCCCGGTCCAACTGTTTTGATAAACATAATAGCTAGAACAATTTCTGGAAATGTTCTAATTGCAGTTAAAACGAATTTCCCACTAGTTGAAATAACACGGTTGCTTTTTTTGTTCCGTGCTGCCCAAAAAGCAAAAGGTAAACTTAGGATTGCCGAGATAAAGGTTCCTAAAAAAGCAATGGCAATAGTTTGAATTAACATACTGATTAAATCTTCTCCATCACCCGTATAAACATATGCCCAATCAGGATGAAAAAGACCATCTAGAATCGATTTCGTTACCGTTCCAGCAGAATCTTTTATCCCATCAAAAGACGTTCCAGTGAATGCCCAGAAATAAATAAGTGCAATCATAATGATCAATGCGGCTGTTTTGTATCTATTTTTCTTTGGTTGAGTTGGCAACATTATAGTAATCTCTCCCTTAACTTGTTACTGATAGTATCGATTACTAATACCACCGCAAAAATAACTAAGACAATAATCGCAGTTCGATCATATCTGAATTGACTTAATGAACGTTGTAAATAAATTCCAATCCCACCTGCTCCAATATAACCTAATACGGTTGAAGCTCGGACATTAATTTCAAATGCATACAATAAATAACTAAAAAAATGACTACTTACTTGTGGAAAAATAGCATAGCGAATAATTTGCATTTTATTAGCGCCAGAGGCTGTTAAAGCTTCAACAGGTCCTTCGTCAATAGTTTCAATTGCTTCGTAAAAAAGTTTTGAAATCATCCCAAATGAGAAGATTGACAAGGTAATAATTCCGGCTACAGGTCCAATTCCAACAATTGCCACAAAGACAGCGGCTAACATTAAATCAGGAATTGTACGAATAATATTTAAGATAAAACGCAAAATACCATTGATAAATTTATTTTTTACAATCGTACGTGCGGCTAATAATGAAAACGGTAATGCGACAATTGCACCAAAAGTTGTTCCTAAAATAGCCATACGAATGGTTTCTAGTAAGGGTTCAATCACAACCTCAACATAGCTCCAGTCAGGACTAGCCATTTTTTTCAAAATAACTGTCATCTGGTTTCCATTGGTAAAAAGCTTGGACATATCAACGCCAGACAAATTTGCACTATAGATAAAAGCAACTAGAAATAAGCCTAACCAAATTAAGTTTTTTAGTTTACTTTTTCCTTTTGGCAATAAGTTGGATTCTGTGTTCATACAACAGCCTCCTCATTTGCCTCAAGTATTTTCTCGCCATATATCCCGCGTAAGGTTTCATCTGTCGCCTCTGCAACGGAGCCATCAAAGACAACTTGACCATCACGCAACCCAATAATTCTTGAACCATATTGGCGTGCTAATTCAACCGAATGCAAGTTAACTACAATTGTAATACCTAATTCTTGGTTGATACGACTTAAATCGTCCATCACCTTTTCTGTTGTTAAAGGATCCAAAGAAGCAACAGGCTCATCCGCTAAAATAATCTTCGGCTCTTGTGTTAGTGCTCTAGCAATTGAAACACGTTGCTGTTGTCCGCCAGATAATTCATCTGCTCTGGTATAGACTTTTTCTGCCAAATTAACCCGTTGTAAAGCTTCATAGGCTAATTGTTTATCTTCCTTAGGGAAAAGACCAAACATAGTACTAAGTGTTGAATGATACGCCACTCGACCAGTTAAAACATTTCGTAAAACACTTGAACGTTTTACAAGATTAAAGCTCTGAAAAATCATTCCAATATCGCGACGGATTAAGCGCAAATTCTTTCCTTTAGCGCGAGTGATTGATTGTCCATCAATTTCAATATCTCCAGAAGTGATTTCATGCAATCGATTTATTGCTCGTAACATCGTACTTTTTCCAGCACCAGAAAGACCAACAACAATTACAAATTCACCTTTTTCTATCTCAATATTTAAATCTTTCAAACCTTGAACACCATTAGGATATACCTTACTCACATTCTTAAAAGAAATGATTGATGTCTTTTGTTCTGCAGTAGCTGCCATTCTGCTTGGTCCCCCATCTATATAATAATTATTAATATGAATTTTCTGCCTATCAGCAAGATAAACTCAAAATCATTATAACAAATTCTCCGCCATCAATCAGTACATTTTTAATTATTTCTGACATTTGCTAAAATGTTTTACGTAAAACCTTGATTCTATCAAGTTAGGTAGATTTAAAATGGCATTTAAGGATGTAAATTTAGATAATTCTGAATCTTTAGAGGTAGACTAACTTTTGAATTTTCACTTACTTTGCTACCACGATAAATCTCGGTAGTTATTTTTAATACTGCATTAAAACCTTTCACTTAACAGCTAAAATAATGAAGTTTTAATGATTTATTGCTATAATTGATTCAACTAGACTGACTATAGGAGAATCTGCCATGTTAAAATCACAACGTATCCAAAAAATTAAAGAGTATGTCAATGCTCACCAAACCGTCTCTTTAGATAAACTTATGGAAGAATTTCAAGTTTCTAAAAATACAATCCGCCGAGATGTACAGTATTTAGTGCGGAATGAAGAACTAAAAAAAGTTTATGGAGGTGTTTCAACCATCCATTCTGAACTAATTCCATACACTGAAAGAGCAGATAAAAACCAGTCAAAAAAACAAAAGATTGCTGAATTAGCTGCAACTTTCATCAAAAATGGCGATGTTATTTTTTTAGACTCTGGAACAACAACTTCTGAACTAATTCCTTTTATTAAACACTTAGATTTAACCATTGTCACCAATAATATCACAATTATTGTCGAGTGCTTGGCTTATGAAAATCTAACTGTTTTTTCGACTGGTGGGATGTTGGAACGCAAAACAAATTCCTTTGCGGGGTTTAAAAGTCTTGAGCTATTAAAAAGTTATAACATTAACAAAGCTTTTATGGCGGCAACTGGAATTTCTATTTCAAATGGAGTAACAAACTCCTCACCTTCTGAAAGCAGCATCAAAACGACAGTCGTTGAACGTAGCTCAGAAGTTTTTCTACTGGTCGACGACAGTAAATTTGATCGTTACGCCTTAACCACCTATTGTGATTTAAAAACAATTCCAATGATTATTACTAATGAAGAACCAAACGAACATTATATGACGTACGGAAAAGAACATGGTGTAACTTTTTTATATGACTAATCCATTTATTCTTCAAACTAAAAAGCGCCAAATCATTGGCGTTTTTTAGTTTGTTTACAAAACTTTTTCTACTGCTTACTTTTTCACTGGTAGACACCAATTAAATCAAACTCTACCAAGTCTATATGATCTAAATTCTTTTGCTTCTCGAAATATTGCTGGTTTTCAAACTTTATGTACTAAAAAAATCACAACTGGTTAGTGTGATTTTTTAGCTTCTTATAGATACAACCTATCAAAGTTATTTTTCAAAATAACTTTGATAGGTCAATAGTGCTGCAAATTGATCTGTTACAGAAATCAGATCTTCTACTTTGTGTAACAGTGAAACTCAAATCCATCAATACAGCTTACTTGCCATAGCTTTTATTCAAGTTTTTAACTTCAATAATTGGATGCATTATTTTTGTTTCTCTCTAAACTTTTTAATTTTCTTATTCATTTTGCTTTTACGATCTTCAATCCAAGTACTAGCAACTTCTCTAACGATTCCATCAGCAAATTCACCAACATCGTCCCCCGTTAAAGTAAAGACATCGACATTATTGGCTGCACCTTCTTCAAACATATCTAATAAATCGCTAAGAGCCTCCAATATTTTTTGGCCTGTAAAATCGGAAAAGGTCCACATATAATCTTGAATTTCCTTAAAAACAAATTTATAATCATCAGGCATTGCATCCACACGTTTAAGGTAAGCTTTATATTCTTTCTTTTCTTCACGCCAATTTTCAGTAACTCCAAATAATTTATATAGTTTCATCTTAATTCCCTCCCAAGTATTCTTTAATTGATGACATTTTTTCTGAAATAAAAGCCCAACGTTGCCAAAAACTTGCTAGCTCTTCCTGGCCTTTTTCATTCAAGGAATAGAATTTTCTAGCAGGTCCTTTTTCTGATGGCTTTTTCTCTACTGTCACAAAGCCCATTTTTTCAATACGAAGTAAAATAGTATAAACTGTTCCTTCGACAATATCAGTAAACCCTAGTTCATTTAATGTCTTTGTAATTTCGTACCCGTATGTTTCTTTATGGCTAATAATTTCCAATACCAATCCTTCTAAAATACCTTTTAGCATCTCTGTTAATTTATCCATATTTTTCCCACCACCTACTCTGTATTACTTAGTACATCTATATAGTAATAATAAGTACCTTGAAAGTCAACTACTTTGTTTCACTAAGTAGTGATATTTATCAAATGAAAAACAAAATTTTTAGATTACTTCGTTCCTTTTCTGATCAATGTATAGTTTGTTTCTGCGAAATGATCACAGTCCATCTTCGATGGATGTGTATCATGGTTCTAAGTTGCTAAAGCAACAAGAACCTCAACAAACCAACAGTTATGGATCACAGTCCATCTTTGATGGATGTGTATCATGGTTCTAAGTTGCTAAAGCAACAAGAACCTCTGTAAACCAACAGTTATGGATCACAGTCCATCTTCGATGGATGTGTATCATGGTTCTAAGTTGCTAAAGCAACAAGAACCATGATAAAAAGGATAGCTAAGAAAAAATTCTTAACTACCCTTTCAAAATAACCTTATTTACAATAAAAAGCCTGATCTTTCGCTAAATAAAATGGGCGTAAATAAGCAACAGTATTGGATAACGGCAAAACATCTGGACTTAAATGAATGTTTAATTCATTTTCTAGATAGCTTCTTCTTGTTGCAATGCGTTCCCATAAGGCTGGATACTGCTCTTTAATCTCCATTTGTAATTCTTGATCTGCAATTGCGATACACTCTTCAGCACTAACTCCAGTGTAACCTGCAATAGATGGAATAATGTCAATTTGGAAAATCATCCCACTTTTTAGTCTTTCTGTTGATCCTGAGTAGACTGGTGATGACATCCATTCTTCATCCGAAACTAAATGTCCTGGATTTAAATGCCAATTATAACTTGCTTTCGGGAAAACCTCTTCAACTAAATCGTATAATTCAGTGCCTTCCATGCCAATTTTAATGCCTTCCAACCAGCTTACAACAGCTTGATAATAAGGTTTTGCAACTCTATCCAAATAATCTTTTTGATTTTCTGGCAATTCTTTTTCTGAATGAATCACAAAACCAGCCCTGCTAGATAAACCACCCTTAAACGCTGTTGTTAGAGATAATGGATCGCCTAATTGAACTTTTTTATGTGTTGGATATAAATTTGCTTTTGCAAAACGTTGGCCTGCTGCTGCAATTGTAACGACTGAGTTAAATTGTCCTTCAGCGGTTAATAAATTCCCTAGTTCTGACTCTGTTACTCCACTGTCAACTGCATTCATCGCATTTAATATACAGGTAGAAGCCAAATTCGCACCATATTCATAATGAGCAATCTCGTTCGCATTATTGGTTGTCCTAACACCTTTCTCGCCACCAATAAATAAATACGTCGCATTCAGCAATTCAGCTTCTGGATGCTTGACCTTTTTCAATGCTTCCACAATAAAATAAGGTAAATCAAAATAGGTTGAAGGATTGCTATTCTTAGTCGTAAACATTTTCCAGCCAACCAAACCAATTTTTTTATTTTTATCTAAGCCTAATTCAGTAAATAAATCCTCTAATGGTTGCTCATTGTCCATCGGTTGATTCGGTAAAGAAAGCAACGGGCTATGTTTCAATGTCACTGGTACTCGTGAAAAAGCGGCCATTTTCAAGTTTTCATTGCCTAATATAACCGTGCATTCACCTGAATCTTCAACAATTAACAAACCTTCTTCAAAACGAGGAATAAAACCAGTTAGATATTCAAAATTACTGCCATGTTCTTTATCGGCATAAATGACCAATGTCTGGAATCCTTCTTTTTTCATTACGGCTAAAAGTTTGCTTTTACGCTCTACAATTGTTTCATCGGTTAATAAAGTTGGTGCTACATTTGAAAATAAAACCGGCTCATTAACTTTACCTAACACTATTTCTCTTTTATTTATCATAAACTATTCCTCTTCTCTAGTTAATAGTACTTCTACATTGCTTTTATTGAGACAATCCATTAATAATTCTTTTGGTTGTTTATCTGTAACTAAAATATCAATCTCAGATAATGAACAAATCTTAAAAAAACCAGTTGTATCCATTTTTGTATGATCGCAAAGGGCAATCACCTTACGTCCTTGAGCAATCATTTGTCTTTTGACTAATCCCTCTTCTTCAGTATGAATAAATAAACCTTCTTCAGATAAAGCAAAAACGCCTAATAATGTATAGTCAGGATTATATTGCTCAATCTTTTTAACTGTTTCAGTTCCTGATAAAAACAATTGATCTTTATGGAGTTTTCCCGGTAAAAGAGTAACCGAAGTTTTTTCATATTTTGCAAGTTCTATAGCCTGTGTTAAAGAATTTGTAATGGCATGTATGTCTTTATTTCCTAATTTTGAAATTGTCGCTTCGACAGTTGAAGATGAATCAAATAAGATACTTGAATGATCTTTAACAACCTCTGCAACCTTTTGCGCAATTTCCTCTTTCACATGATTAAGTTGACTTGCACGTTGTTGATACCCCATAATCAAAGCTTCTCGATTGGCTAAAACTGCCCCACCATGGATCCGTCTCACAATATTTTTTTGCTCTAATTTGATTAAGTCTCGTCTAATTGTATCCTTGGAAACAGACAAGTTTTCAGCCAAATAATCAATTGTAGCACTTCGATTTTCTTCAATGATTGTTGCTATTTTTTCTAGTCTCTCTTCGATTAACATCCTACTCTATCAACTCCTTTTGTCAACTTCTTATTAAGCTCTATCAAAATTCGAATAACAAATAGTCTCTCTTACTTCTATTTGTTTTAAATCTATTATTAATTTAACACACAATGCATTCTTTTGCAAATTAAATACCTAAAAACAGCAAATTGTTGCAAAAAAACAACAGCCTAAAATAGCGCTGCTGAATTTCTCTACTATTAATGCCATTGGTCAAAAATTTTAACTACTTTCTTAACTAATGATAAGCCACCTTCCTCTTTCTTACGTTGACGCCATTCTGTACTACTAGCAATCGCAATCAATAGAACTCCACCTAGAATCAAATAAAACCACCAAGGTAAACTACTCCAAAAATGTCGTTGATTATAAACTAGGCTAATCGCTATTGTAGTCATTCCTACAATAAAGTAAGACTTAAATTTAAATATAAATCCCGTAATCATGCAAATTAATGCAGCAATAGAAAAAACAAGCAATTGACTCAGTGTTCCAACTTCTAGAGCCTGAACCATTAAAATACCCATACCAACAATTACATATCCCCATTCTAAAAGTAAATACTGTTGAGATACTTGCCAGACACGGCGTAAAATTAAACTCAGAATAATAAAAGCAACCGCAATTTGTGCTGTTTTATAGAGAGGCTGGTAAAGACTAGCTTCAAAGTAACGCAACATCCAATAACTTAAATCAGAAATGCTTAAATAGAATGCTGTTTTAGTAATTAAAAGAATCATTGGTTGCTGTTTTTGTTTAGTCAGCATATACAAGAAGACAGTTGTAAATATAATAATAGCCAGTTCATAGATGACTTTATTATCACTCCATACTAATTGTCTTAAACTGAGAACTCCGACAAACAATCCAATTAAACCACTGTATTTGTACCCTTTAAAATGGAATTTATACCCAATTAAATAGCAAAGTAAACTAAATACTGTGAAACTTAAAAATTGCTTGATCGTGCCAGTCCATAATGCTTCTTGTAGCAAGATCATTAATCCTAATGCTACTATAGCCCATTCAACTTTTAATTGTTTTTCTGAAAGATGCCAAACATAACGAAGAATTAAAGAAACGACGATTAAACTGACTGTCACTTTCAGAGTTAAAACAGCTGGAATAGTTACAAATTTTTGTCCATAATGAATTCCCCAATAACAAAAATCCAATACACTGACTAGAAATGCTGTTTGTAAGATAGCTTTCTCCACTTTCCCCATTGTTTGTCGGGCAAATAGATAGGTATAGCACATGAAAAATAAAATTAAGCAAGCTTCTAAAAGAACCGCTCCCTCGATATAAAGTTGTATCCTTAGATAACTAATACCAACTAATGTCACAATTAAATTAGGACTGAATTGAAGTGGATTAACTGAAAGTAACGCTGCTTTTTTTAACCAAGTTAGAATCCCATTGATAACTAAAAATAGCAACAACGTTATGAAATACCACTTAAATTCTAAAACGTGTACATGCCACGCGATTAAAGTAAACCAACCTAGTAATTGACCAATTTTCAACCCTTTTAATGGATAATCCTTTAAATAATCGCACAATAAGAACCATAAAAACAGACTAACTATAAATGCTCCCCACATAATATGCTCAAAATAAATAGGTGTATTGATGGCTAATGCAATTAAAGTTGCACCCATGCCTAACCAACTAGCTACTATTTTCAGCTGTGGAATGCCACGATAACATCCATAAAGTAGCAAAGCCATAATCAATGAAATGACCGGTCCGTCTAGCCATGAAAAGCTAGCAAGTTGCCCTAGACTCATTAGAAAAAGAGTCATTAAGCTACTATTTATGCCTAAATAACTAAATTTAGATTGAATAGGACCTTCATTGATAGTAACCATTAATAACCAGCCATAACAAATCAATGGTAGCAAATAAATAATTGGAGCTGTTAACCATTGATTAAAACTTACTATACTTCCTAGGCTGACTAAAAATAAACTATGCATCCCCCAATGTACAGATTGTTTCAACTCCTTAATTAAAGGTGCGTTTCCTTTTAACTTCCAACTAACAATACCAAATAAAACGGCAATCACTTGGCTATATAAAATTATACCCATTGGTGTAACCTTGATTAGATGTAAGGGATATAAACTACTTAGCCCACTAAATAAAACTATTCCAATTGCACTAACTTTTACCGACAAATGAGATCTTAATAAATAACTAAACAAAATACCTAAAAGTAATACTCCAATGTTCAACCAAGTTCCTTCTATTAAATTTAGTTGAACAACTAAACTGATTAAACTCACTAAATAAATTACACTAGCTACTACTATGCTACTAGCAGCCAAAATAGTTTGCTTAAAGTGAGTCAGAACAAAACTTAAAATCAGAAGGACTAAAGAAAATCCAGCAATCGCTAACCCATAGTTTTCTACATTTTTTACTAATGGTAATAAACTTATAACTAATGAAGTAGGAATTCCCCATTCTAGTAGCGGCCTGCTTTTTTCTTTTTCTACTAATTTGAAATAAATGGTTGTTCCTAAAATGACACTCCACAAAATAACTAACCAAAATGTTTGTTCCCAAGCGGTAAGTAGCCAGAAAATCTTCGTTAAAGTACTTAAATACCAAATTAAACTAGCTGAACCTAACATTAATTTAGATTGAATGAATGGTTTTCTTAAGAAAATCAAACTATAGCCAATGATACTGCTAATCAATAATAGGCACTGCCCAAAAATACCGTCTACTTGCATGAGCGTCAAACAACTTGCAATCGTTAGATAACTCATTCCGTAAAAATAGAAACAAGTAAATTTACTGTTTGTTAACTTCATAAATTGATAACTACCACCTAGGAATATCAAAGCTGCTACGCCTAAGAAAAGTTGATCAATAAATGGCTCCTTTAAATTTAAAGCTAATAGACTAAAGCCATATAACGTTCCGTAAATTAATGTAACTAGACCTGAAGCCCAAACTTGACGTTTAATAAAAATAACTGATATTACTTGCAGTCTTTTTATTTTGCTTAACCAAAGAAAAGTGCTACTCAGCACAGCCATAACAACGACCGCTATACTTGGTGAGACTGGATAAGAAAGCAGTAAACTAATCAGTATCCCTATATTTAAAAAAATATTTCCAATAATTTGTAATGCTAAATTTTCTTTTTTCAACTGGAGACTTAGACTAAAAAACAAGATTCCATAAAGTCCAAAATTAACAACTGTTAAAAAATTAGCCTGAATAGTCGTCAACAACCAAATACTACTGATTGAGAGGCTGCTAATTTGAAAAACTATTAGTTCCTTTTCGAAAAAATGGATTAAAGTCTGAATTTTTTTTTGTTTAATGATTCTACTTAAGCTAATCACTAATAACAATAATCCTAAACTAAATAGACGATACCTTGTATAACCCGTCAGAGCCAATACTAAGAAGACCATAAAGCTATAGACAAAGAGTAACGTAATCCACTTAAATAACTTAGATTCATATTTTTTAGCCACACTACCATAAATAGCTATAAAGATTCCAGTGACTATCACACCTAACCAATCTCGCCCCTCTCCTGTTAAAGAAAAAAAGGAACCAAATAACTCATAATAAGCGGAACTGACCACGCTGATTGGTAGAAATAAAAAAGCCAGTGCCATAAAAGCAAAACTCGTTTGCTTAATTTTTAATTTCTGTGCAACAACGCCCATACCCCCAAAAACAATTGAAACTGATAAAATAAATAAGACCTTAATTACTGGGGCAAACATAAACCAACTTGTTGTAGCTAATACAAGTCCACCTAACAAAAGTAAAACAACCCCTGTAGATAAAATAAATGAAAGATTGCGACTACGCTGTTGCTCTTTTGTTAATGGTTCTGCTTTTGAAGGTGTTTTTTCGTGATTTACAGAAATATTTTGTCTAGGTTCTTGAATTATTTTTTCAGCTTTAGCTTCAAAATCAACCTGAGATTCATCAGGTTCTATCTGATGGGAATTTGTTTTACCAACTAAACTATTAAGAAAAGCTCGACGTTCTTCTTCTTTCGTTGAACTATATTTTGTTTGGACTATTTTTTTACGATCAATAGATTCTAGCGGCTCTTTAGGTCCAACAGCTCCAATTTGCGAACGTCGTTTAGGAAACTCTTTCGAAATGGCTTGTTTTTTTAATACCTCCTTATTAGGAATCTCTACTTCACTGCTCACTTTATCTTTTTGATCTTCCACATAGCGCAAGTAAGCTTCCGTTACTTGCTGACTCACATAAGCACCCAAATATTTTTTAGTTTTTAATTCTTCTATTTCTTCTAAGAAAATCAATTGCCGAGCTTTTCTCGACTTGTCTTCCTCTTCATTATCTACCAAATAGTCCAACTCCTTCTCCATATATTCACTGCTTTTAGTTTACAGCTTTCATTAATAGCATACATTATTTCATAAATTAAGGCTATTTATTTTTTTATATTTCCACAACTAAAAAATAAGTATTTTTAGCCTTCTCAGACTAAAAATACTTATTTTCACTTTTATTTACTGCAAGATAGTTTAAAAATTTAGTCCATTCCACAAACCAGGCTCTTTTCAAAAAACACGATTATTCTTAAACTCTCTAATTTTTTCTTTTACAACTTTGCCAAGAGCTTCTTTAGCTGGCAATAAAATCTCTTGAGGATTATAGCTTTCAGGATTCTTCATGAAACTTGCTTTTACAGATTGCGCCCAAACTTGATTTAATTCTGTATTTATATTTATTTTAGCATGCCCAAGCTCAATGGCTTTTTTGATTTGTTCCTTTGGAATTCCAGAAGCCCCATGTAAAACTAAAGGAATACTTGTCGCCTGTGAAATTTCCAGCATTTCAGTAAAACCAAGAACTGGTTCACCATGATAAGCTCCATGAACTGACCCTAAAGCCGCAGCTAAAGCGTCAATTTGCGTTTCCTCAACCATCCTGCAACAATCAGTTAAACGAGCATATTGAATTCCACCAGTAATGCCATCTTCGACTCCACCGACTGATCCAACCTCTGCCTCAACCGATACTCCCTTTAAATGGGCGTAATCAACTACTTGCTTAGTTAACTTAATATTCTTTTCTATCGGATATTTTGAACCATCAAACATAACTGATGAAAAACCAGCATCAATTGCAGCAAAACACTTTGCAACACTTTGACCATGGTCTAAATGCAAGACAACTGGATTTGTCACGTTTAAGGTTTGAATTAATCCTCTTACAAGAGTGACCACCATCTTAAAGCCACCTAGATAATCAATAACTCGATCAGAAGCAGCAAGAATAACTGGTGCATTTTCTTCCTGAGCTGCTGCTATGATTGCTTGAGCCCATTGGTAACCATTGATATTAAACTGGGCAATGGCATAGTGTTTCTGTTTTGCCTCTTTTACTAGCTCAGTCATTGGAACCAGTCCCATTTCACCACTTCCTTTCCTATAATATTCTCGCTACTTTATTAATTTAGTTACTCTGACAGGCTTCCCTGTTGTTAATGAGAGCTTTGCAGCTTGTGCAATTCTTTGTGCCATAATCCCATCTTCAAAACTACAAGGTACCGCTTTATCCTTTTGAATTGCTTCAAAAAATTCTTGAACCTCACGAATATAGGCTTCGTTATAACGCTCTAAGAAAAAGTGTAAAGGTTGGTCTAATTCAACACCACTATTTGTAGATAATTTGGCAAGTGTCTCTGTTTCATTGCCAATCTCAACAGCTCCATTTGAACCAAATGCCTCTACACGCTGATCATAACCATAGACTGCTTTTCGACTATTATCAATCACACCTAACGCTCCATTGGCAAACTTCAAGGTAATAATGGCCGTATCGACATCTCCAAGACTAGCAAATTCTGGATTAATTAAAGCCGCACCTTGGACATAAACTTCTTCAACTTCTGATCCAGACACAAAACGTGCCATATCAAAATCATGAATAGCCATATCCATGAAAAGCCCACCTGAACTTTTCACATAGTCTAAACCTGGTGGTTCTGGATCTCGCGAAGTAATTTTCAAAATATGCAACTCGCCAATTTTACCAGTCGCAACACACTTTTTGACACGATCAAAATTTTTATCAAAGCGACGGTTAAATCCAATCTGTAATTTGACTCCTGCTTTTTCAACAGCTTTAAAGGCTTCTATTGTCTCTTCATCTGAAAAACTAATCGGTTTCTCGCAAAAAATATTTTTCCCCGCTTTAGCAGCAGCTTTAATCATAGTTGTATGGGTATCCGTTGGCGAACAAATAAAAACACAATTAATTTCGGCATCGTTAAAAATTATTTCATGATTTGACACTAGCTGCTCGATACCTAATTTTTCTGCCCAGTCCTTTGCATGTTCACTATAAGGATCAGCAACCGTTTTCACTCGAACACCTGCCATTTTTAACATATTCTCCACATGCAAGCGTCCAATTCTTCCTGCTCCAATCACACCTATAACGATATTTTCTGACATATTTTCAATCCTTTCTTTTAACAACCTTTTTAAATTTTGCATTCTTTTTTTAGATAGTTTCGTGCTTTCAGTGCATATTCAAAGGGATTGGCTACCGCCGGATCTTGTTCAGCCTCAACAACAATCCAACCTGTATAATTCGCTTTTTCAATTTCACTCATAATCGGTTTAAAATCAATTACTCCATCGCCAGGCACTGTAAACGCACCCTGTTTAACTGCACTTAAGAAAGAATTATTTTCAGCTTTTACTTCCTGTGTTACAGTATCTCGAATATCTTTAAAGTGAATATGTTTAATTCGATCTTGGTAGGCCTTATAAATTTGAAGCGGGTTTTCACCTGAAAAAACAAGATGCCCTGTATCAAATAATAAAGATACCTTTGTAGGATCTGTTTCTTTCATTAAATGATCAATTTCAGCCGTTGTTTGTACTCCAGTTCCCATATGATGGTGATACACAATCTCCATGTCTTTTTCGTGAGCTAATTCTCCTAGCGCTTCTAGACCTTCTGTTAATTTTACCCATTCTGCATCGGTAAATTGCGGTTTATCTTTAAATAATGGCGTGTCCATTTTCCCTTGGATACTGTGACCTTGTTCGGCAACAACGATTACTTTTGCGCCCATTGCCCAAAGAAAATCACGATGTTGAATAAATGCTTCAGCTGTTTCAGTATAAGGTTTAGTCGTTAAAAACGTACTAAACCAAGCACTAGCTACCTCTAAATTTCTTAGCTTTAATTTTTCTTGCAAAGCTTTTGGGTCTTTAGGATACTTATTGCCTATTTCTGTCCCAGTAAAACCAGCTAAAGCCATCTCACTAATGCACTGTTCAAAGCTGTTTTCGCTCCCTAATTCAGGCATATCATCATTCGTCCAAGCAATCGGTGCAATCCCTAATTTAATTTTAGGTTGATTCGTCATTCTTTCTCCTACTTTCTACTTTAATTCAATTAATTGATTTTTTTCAAAAGATTCTTTACAAGCCAGCGCTACTTTAGTCGCTTGTAACCCATCATAACTCGTTACTTCTGGTTGTTTTTCAGTTAAAATACACTCAATAAATTCTTTCATTTCAGTAATGAAAGCCCCAGCAAAGCGCTCAGGAAAATCTTGAGAGCAAGGACGAACAACCCCATTACTATTCAAAACAGTGACTAAATTTTTTTCAGGAAAATTCGCAATTCTCAGCATACCTTTTGTTCCAATTAGTTCCGTTTCAACATGATAGCCATGGGCACAATTACGTCCAGCAACTAAAAGCCCCATTGTTTTATCCGTCAATTGCAACATAGCTGCCCCTGTCTCCAACTCATTAACTTGATCTAATTCTGGATAAGCAGCATTTTTGCCAATTGCCCAAACTTTAGCTACTTCTGCCTTAGTAAACCAACGTACCAAATCAATATCATGGATTGACATATCTGCAAATAAACCACCACTATTGCTAGCCCCTGCAAACTTTACAAAGCTTTCCATCCCTGAACTAGGATCAATTCCATAACAACGAACAACAGTCAATTCACCTAGTTCGCCAGCCTCAACTAATTCTTTTGCATAACGATAAGAGTCATCATAACGTCGCATAAATCCTAACATAAAAATCTGTTTTGGATGACGATTAATTACATCCATCGTAGCTTGAATTTCTTCTAAATCTAGACCAATTGGTTTTTCACTATATACATGCAGCCCTTTCTCTAAAGCTGCATTAATTTGTTGGCAGTGATAGCCCGATGGCGAAGCAATCGCCACCGCATCCAGTTCAGAATCTGCAATCATTTCCGCATAATTTGCATAACCTTTTTCAACACCTAATTCTGTTTTAGCATAAATTAATTCTTCTTCATTTAAACTACAGGCTGCATATAACTGACAATTTGGTACATTTTGTGCCAAATTTTGTGCATGAATTTTTCCTAAACGCCCTAATCCAACAATGCCTACTTTTATTGTTCTCAATTCAACACCCCTTCGCTGTCTTTTATAGTCAATAATCCCGAGCTTGCTTTAACATTTCTTGTTTCTTTTGATAATAAGATTTCGTTGTATTGCCTTCGCTAACTTCTGCAACACCAACATTCCACCAGCTTTCATACCCATCTGTCATCGTCTTTGGTAGAACTTTAATATCAATTAATGTTGAAACAGTTTGTTTTTGTGCATCTTCCAATGCTGCTTTAAGCTCATTTAGGGTTCGAACCGTATAGGATTTTGCGCCGTAACCTGCTGCAACCATTGCAAAATCAATCTTCATTAAGCTATCATCTGGTTTTCTAAATTCCGTTCCAAAACTTTGACTACCATTCCCCATTTGTAAGTTATTAATACAACCAAATCCAGAATTATCAAATAAAAGAATCGTGATTTTTTGTTGATACTGGATACTTGTAATAAATTCAGAATGTAACATATGAAAACTACCATCCCCAATCATCGCATAAACTTCCTGATTAGGATGGGCAAGTTTCGCCCCTAAAGTTCCGGCAATTTCATAGCCCATACAAGAATACCCATACTCAACATGGTATGTGTTTGGCTTTTTAGGTTGCCAAATTCGTTGCAAGTCACCAGGCAATGAACCCGCAGCCCCAACAATAATGCTGTCTTCTTGTACAAAGTCATTAATAGCAAGTAGCGCAGTCGTTTGTGGCAATTCTGTTTTTAGGCTTTGAGCGTAATCATTTAGCTTATCCTGGGTAAATTGTTCCGAAATTTCTGGCACAAAGTCCTGTTGTTTAAATTCTATTTGGCTCAAGCGCTGCCGTTCCATTTGCCATTCTTTTTTTAAGGCCTCGATTTCATGATTAAATTCAGCATGATACTCCTCTAGTTGTTCTAAAAGTAAACGTAGTGTCTCTTTTGCATCTGCAACGACTTGAAAAGAATCTAATTTATAAGCCTGCATTCTGCTAACATTAATCGATAAAAATTGCTTTTCTTCATTTGCAAAAATGGATTTGGATCCAGTTGTGAAGTCTGTATAACGTGTTCCTACTCCAATCACTAAATCTGCTACATGGGCTGCTTTATTGGCTGCTAAAGTTCCTGTAACCCCAATGCCGCCTAGATTATTTTTAAAAGCTGCTTCAACCGTTGATTTCCCAGCTTGAGTTTCAACTAATGGAATTCCAAATTTCTCAGAAATTGTCATCAACTCTTCACGACAATCTGAATACTTCGCTCCACCGCCCACAATAATTAAAGGCTTTTTACTGTTGCGAATCAGTTCAATCGCTCCAATTAATTCCCGTTCTGTTGGTGCTTTTCGATCTAAATAATGGACTCTTTTATTAAAGAATTCAGCTGGGTAATCGTAAGCTTCCCCTTCAACATCCTGAGCTAAGCAAATAGTAACTGGACCAGCAGTCACTGGATTCGTCAACACTTCAAAAGCTCTAATTAAACTACTCATTACTTGTTCTGGTCTTGTGATTCGATCCCAATAACGCGATACTGGTTTTAAAGCATCATTAGTTGTAATCCCTGCGCTACTTTCTTGTTCAATTTGCTGTAGAACTGGATCGGGTTGTCTTGATGCAAATGTATCCCCTGGCAATAAAAGGACTGGAAGATTATTGGCTAACGCTGTTCCAGCAGCTGTAACTAAGTTCGCAGCTCCCGGACCTACAGACGTCGTAACAGCAAAAATCTTACGTCGCAGTTTTTCCTTACTAAAGGCAATGGCTGCTTGAGCCATTCCTTGTTCATTTTTACCTTGAATTATTTTTAGAGATCCTGGATTTTGTTCCAATGCCTGTCCAATGCCTAAAACATTACCATGTCCAAAAATATGAAAAACGCCGTCTACAAAAAGAGACTCCTTCCCATCAACAGAAAGGTATTGTTGATTTAAAAAACGTACCAAAGCTTGGGCTGTTGTCAGCCTGATTGTTTTTTTCATTCTCTCACCATCCTTGAATTCATTAGAAAACAGCTCAACTAGTCCTCTTGTTCCTGAATTAATTGTTCGATTTCTGCTACAGTTGGCATCGCTTCTGAAGAACTGTGTTTGCTAACAACAATCGCTGCAGAGGCACTGCCATACTTCAAAGCTTTTTCAATTCCTTTTCCACTATTTAATGCAAAGAGAAAGGCAGCAGCATAAGAATCCCCAGCACCAAAAGTTTTTAACACTTGTGTTTTATAGGCTTTCCCTTGATAAATTTCACCTGCTTTTGTATAGGCATATGAACCTTCAACACCATGTTTAATCACAATTAGTTCAGGTGAATGTTGGAATAAATAAGCAATTGTGGATTCATTCCTACCATTTACAATGTTTTCCATACTATCATATTCATCTCTTGTTCCAATCACAATATCTGCTTGTTCAGCAACTAAAGAATAATAAACCGCCGTTTCTGCTGGGTTTTTCCATGTGTAAGGACGATAATCCAGTTCAAAGACAACTTTTAACTGATTTTTTTTAGCCAAACTAACAGCTTTTAGCACGGCCTCCCTCGAAGGACTTTGGGCTAAAGCGGTTCCAGAAACGACTAACATTTCTGCTGATTTTAAATACTCCTCGTTAATTTCATTTGGTGTTAAATATAAATCTGCAACTTGTTCGCGATACATTAAAATACTGCATTCTTCTGGACTTTTAATTTCTGTAAAAGCTAAACCAGCCTTATGTCCTTCCGTATCAAGAATCATATTTGACGTATCAATACCACTTTTTTTCATATAATTTTCAATAAACCGGCCATGTTGATCATCAGGAATTTTTCCAATAAAGCCAACATTCAAACCAAGTTTTGCTGATCCAATCGCGATATTTGCCGGTGAACCTCCAACATACTTAGAAAAAGTCATCGTTTCTTCCATACCACGATTGTACTCAACTGCATTTAAGTCAATACAAGCTCGACCTAATGCAATCATATCAAAGTTCTTTTTTTTCATTCTTATTAGCTCCCTTTACTTTATTTACGATTTAAAATCCATTCATGTGCTGGATCATTATGAAACTGCCACTTTTTAATTGGTCCCGCCATGATGTTTAAATAATAAGATTCATAGCCATCAGGAACTCCAACGGGATGATAACCCTTGGGTACCACAACAACGTCTCCATTTTCAACTGTCATGGTTTCATCTAATGAACGGTCGTCTGTATAGACTCTTTGAAAAACAAATCCTTGCCTTGGGTTCATTTCATGGTAGTAGGTTTCTTCAAGTGAAGATTCCCTTGGCAAATCATTTTGATCATGTTTATGCGGTGGATAACTCGACCAATTCCCACTATCGGTTAGAACTTCAACTACTAGCAACGCATCTGAAATCGAAGATGTATCTGATAAAATAGTATGAACTAAACGTTTATTTTGGTACATACCACGATTTTCGATACTATTATCACTAGCTTTAATTAATTGAGTTGGTAATTTTTTTTCAGACGGTGCATAACAGAGAACAATCTTAGCCGCCGTTTTTGCTGTTACTCTAAATTTTTGTTGCGTGGATAGATAAACACTATCGGTTGGGATACGTTCAAAAACACTTTCTCTAGTGCCAATTTCTGAAAAATTTTCTGCAAAATCTGTTACAGTTATCTTGCCAGTTAAAGCAACAAGACAACATTCAAATTGCGTTAAACTCTCTTCGTAGCTGGCACCACTTTCCATTTCAATAATTTTCAAGCGAATATAAGTGAGTGGAGCATTTTTCTCACTAATTTCTTGAAGTAGCGTTACTCCTTCTGTCAATTCTTTGGATTTAGGTGGGTATAACAATTTGCTCATTTAAAGATATCTCCTTTAATAAAAAGTTTGTTGAGTCGGTTTAGCTCCGGCAAAAAGTTTGTTGAACTAGCAACTATTTTCATTCAAAACTAGCTTGCGGATAACGAGCTGTCACAACTTTTTTACGTGTATAAAAATCAACACTGTCTTTTCCATTTGCATGTAATGTTCCATAGAACGAATCTTTCCAACCTGAGAATGGGAAAAAGGCCATTGGAGCAGGTACTCCTAAATTGATACCTAACATCCCAGCATCAATTCTTTCGCGGAAATAACGAATAGCTCCGGCATTATTTGTAAACAAGCATGCACCATTAGCAAATTCTGATTGATTAGCAATCGCAACGGCTTCTTTTAAATTTTTCACTCGTATAATTGATAAGACTGGAGCAAATAGTTCATCTTTCCAAATTGTCATTTCGGTTGTCACTTGATCAAAAATAGTTGGTCCTACAAAGTAACCATCTGTCGGCACATTTTCACGTCCGTCTGTAACTAACTTTGCTCCTTCTTTAATCCCTGTTTCGATATATTTAAACGTTCTTTTTTGATTCTCTTCACGAATAACGGGACCAAGGAAAACCTCTTCTTCTAATCCATTTCCAATTTTAATATTTTTCGTTTCAGCAACTAATTGCTCCATAAATTGATCCGCAATACCTTCTTCAACAGTTACTACAGCTGCCGCCATACAACGTTCACCTGCTGAACCAAATGCTGCTGCTACAATAGCTGGTACAGTTTCTTTCAAATCAGCGTCATTTAATACAATTGTATGATTCTTAGCTCCAGTTAATGACTGAACCCGTTTTAAATGTTCACTCCCTTTGCGATAAATATATTGACCAACTGTTTTTGAACCAACAAATGAAATCGCTTTAATTTCAGGGTGTTCTAAGATTCCATTTACGACATCATGAGCGCCGTATATAACATTGAAGACACCTGCAGGTAAACCAGCTTCAGTGAAAAGCTCAACTAGTTTCTCTGTGAGTAATGGTGTTCGTTCAGAGGGTTTTAAAATAAAACTATTTCCACATGCAATTGCCATTGGGAACATCCAGCAAGGTACCATCATTGGGAAATTAAATGGAGTAATACCACCGACAACTCCAACTGGATAACGGTAATTAGCTGCTTCTACATCTGTAGCAATAGAAGCTAACGAATCCCCCATCATTAAACTCGGGGCTCCAGCCGCAAATTCAACATTCTCAATACCACGTTGTACCTCTCCTAAAGCTTCTTTTAAATTTTTTCCATTTTCAATTGTAATTAAACGTGCTAGTTCTAGTTTGTTACGAGTAATCAATTCTTGAAACTTAAATAAAATTCGAGCTCGCCTTGGAACAGCTACATTTTTCCATTTTTCAAATGCTGCCAAGCTTGCTTTCGTTGCCAGCTCAACATCTTCTTTTGTTGAAAGAGGCACTTGGCAAATAATTTCTTTTGTTGCTGGGTTCAAGACATCTTCGTAGTTTGATGTTTGGCTATTAACCCACTCCCCATTAATATAATTTTTTAATCTTCTAACCTCAACCATTCGTATTCCTCCTCATGTTTTTCTCAATCCAAAAGAAAGCGATTCCACAATAAATCAAATTAAATCTGATTTATTTGAAATTTACCTCACTATCTAATTGGTTATATCTTGGTTATATATTAACCTTAACTTAACCAATAGTCAATATATTTTATTTTATTATCCAACAAAAAAACCAAAAAAAATGCACATAATTAGTCAAAACTCTTTAAAATAAACAAACACAAGAAAACGAATCTGATTATTTGTTGATTAACTTTTGAGTATATGATATATTAGATATACTTATTAGTAAAAGTTAATGTGCATAAAGGGAGGATGCAAGAACATATGAAAATGAAAAGAATTCAAAAAATTGAAGAGTATATTCAAGAACATAAGCATGTTTCACTCAATGAATTATGCACTTACTTTAACGTATCAAAAAATACAATTCGGCGTGATATTCAGTATCTTGAAACTGAAGGACTTTTAGAAAAAGTTTATGGAGGCGTAATTGCAGCTAACTCTCAACTCATTCCATTTGAATCAAGAACTATTGAAAATAAGTTACAAAAAGAACTAATTGCTGCTAAGGCGGCATCCTTAATTGAAGAGAATGATTTAATTTTCATTGATTCTGGAACAACAACGAGCCATTTGCTAGATTCAGTTTCTCCAGCAATTCACTTTACAGTCTTAACAAATAATCTCGATATTATCAATAGTGCCGCTACCATGACAAATATCAATTTGGTTGTAGTTGGAACCACTTTTAAACGGCGGACTCGTTCTTTTGTTGAATTATCTGAAGAAACATTTTTATCTCGTTACAACATTAATAAAGCTTTTATGGCGGCAACGGGCGTCTCAATTGCCCACGGCTTAACAAATTCTGATCCCTTAGAATACGAAATAAAGAAATGGATTTCGGCCAAAACCAATCAACTTTATCTACTAGCTGACCTAACTAAATTCGATAAATCAACGCTTTTAACCTATTTAGAGCTTTCAAATATTGATGGCTTAATTACAACCAACATGCTTCCCCATGAGTATCAGCATTTTTGTAAGCAGCATCACATTCCAATATACTACCCATTAACCTAAAAGGAGAGATTTTTATGCCATTAATCCAGATTGATTTAATTGAAGGACGAACTGATAGTGAAATTAAACTACTATTGGATACCATCCATGAAGTTTTAGTTGAAACTTTTGAAATTCCAATAAATGACCGTTTCCAAATTCTACACCAACATTCTGCAAATGAAATGATTATTGAAGATACGGGCTTAGGCTTTAAACGTAGCCAAAACGTAGTCGTTCTTTCAATCACTAGTCGCCAAAGGAAAGAAAAACAAAAAGTGGACTTTTATCAAAAAGTAGTACAGGCACTAACTAATCGCTGTGGTATTGCACCCGAAGATGTTATGATTTCAATCACTATTAATGAACAAGCTGATTGGAGTTTCGGATTTGGACGAGCTCAATTCCTAACCGGCGAACTATAACTAAAATGAATAAATCAAAGATAGAACGAGGTTCGGATAAGCATCCTGGCCTCGTTCTTTTTTTATGCAATTCAACTTTATACCCGTCTATTTTTGCGCATATCGAGTACAACTGCTCCGATAATAATTCCACCTTGAATAATTTGTTGTACATATGCGTCTACTCCTAATAACGTAAACCCATTTGTTAATGTTCCTAAAATAAGCGCTCCAACTACAACTCCCCAAACGGTTCCAATTCCACCACTATGACTTGTTCCGCCAATTGTTGCTGCTGCAATAGCTGTCGTTTCATACATCGTTCCAGCTGCTGGTTGAATGGATCCACCAGTCCTACCTATATAAATTAAAGAAGAAATCCCTGCTAATACTCCTGATATTACATAAACTAAGACAAGATTTCTTTTGACATTTATTCCTGAAATCTCTGCTGCTTCAACATTACCACCAATTGCATAAATACTTTTCCCAAAAGAAGTATAATTCATTAGTACCCACATTAAGAAAATAATTACGCCATAAATTAAGACTGGAACTGGTAAGAAGCCAAAAATTCGATCTCCTAAAAAATCAATTGCTGGATTAATATTACTAATTGGCTTCCCTTTTGAAACCATCAAAGCCGCTCCCCTAACTGCTATTTGAGTCCCTAATGTAGCAATAAATGGAGGAATTCCTGTATAAGCAATCAAAGAGCCATTAATCAATCCAATCAGCGCACCAATAAGAATTGCAATTAGAATAGTCACAATAAATGGCGCTTGTCCCAATTGAGGGAAAACTTTATCAACCGCGTCTTTGGTTTGACTAATGGTACCTGCAACAATTCCAGCAAATGCCAACGTTGAACCAACAGATAAATCAATCCCCTTAGATACTAAGACAATAAATAATCCTAGAGCTAAAATACCATAAATAGACGTTTGTGTTAGTAAATTTAGAATATTGTTAAACGAAATAAAATTAGGATTGACTCCCGTCAAAATAATAACCATTCCAATTAAAACAAAAATAATAAGATATTTCTGTATAAAGGCTTTCCGATTGCCTTTTCTATCAACTACATTAGGCTCTTTCATTTCATGATTCTGTTGTTGTGCCATCCACTTCTCGCCCCTTTAATTTTTCTTTTTCTACTTGATTGGAAAATCATCTTTTTCTCCGCTAGCATATTCCAAAATTTCTTCTTGAGTTAAGTCTTTATTTTCTAAAATTCCTGTGATTTTACCCTCGTGCATCACCACAACTCGATCACTCATCCCTAAAATTTCTGGTAACTCTGACGAAACCATAATAATGCATTTTCCGGTATAAGCCATCGTTGAAATATTTCGATGAATTTCAGCTTTTGCCCCAACATCAATTCCACGAGTAGGTTCATCTAAAATCAATACTTCTGGTTTTGTTAGTAACCACTTAGCAATTAGTACCTTTTGTTGGTTTCCACCACTTAAATTCATAATAGCTGCATTAGCAGAAGGCGTTTTCACTTTTAAAGTTTCTATATAGTTTTCAGCTTCATCCGCCAAACGTTTATTATCCAATAAACCTATTTTATTTTTAAACGAATCAATGCTACTTGAAACAATATTATATCCAACTGAAAGCATTGGAAAAATCCCTGTTTTTCTACGATCCTCCGTCAAAAAAGCTAACTTGTTTTTAACAGCATCCCCTGCATTGTTTATGCTGACTTTCTTGCCATCCATATAGATTTCACCTGAAATTCTCGAACGAACTCCAAATAAAGATTCCATCACTTCAGACCGTCCAGCACCAACCAATCCAGCAAATCCTAGTATTTCACCTTCACGAACATCAAATGAAATATGATTAAAATGTTTGCCATCCGAAAAATCACGAATCTCAAATTTCACTTTACCAATCTCTGTTTTTTGCTTAGGAAATAGTTGATTAATATCTCTACCAACCATTAAGTTAATCATTTCTTGTGTACTTGTATCCTTTACCAAACGATCTGTCACATATTGTCCATCCCGTAAAACAGTTAAGGTATCACATATGGTTTGAATCTCGTCTAGTTTATGCGAAATATAAATAATACTACAATTTTCTGCTTTTAATTGCCGAATAATTTTATATAACTGTAACGTTTCTTTCTCCGTTAAAGAGGAAGTAGGTTCATCCATAATAATTAACTTAGCATTGTATGAAATTGCCTTAGCTAACTCAATCATTTGCATTTTCGCTACAGTTAAGTTCTTGATTAGCATTTTTGGATCTAATTTAGTTTGAATTCGATCTAAAACATCTAGGGTCATTTGATACATTTTTTTATGATCAATTAACCCAAATTTATTCTTAGGTTCTCTTCCTAACCAAATATTTTCCATAATACTTTTCTCTCTAACAGGGCTTAATTCTTGATGGATCATAGAGATACCCATTTCCAACGCTTCTGTAATCGTATAATTCTCAATATAGCGTCCATCAAACCAGATTTTACCTTTTGAAGGGGTATGCATGCCAATTAAGCATTTCATTAAAGTCGATTTTCCAGCTCCATTTTCGCCTAGTAAAGCGTGAACTTCACCAGGAGCAATTTTTAGTTGCACACCATTTAATGCTTTAACTCCTGGAAATTCCTTTTCGATATCCTCAACTCGTAATAAATAATTATCCGCTTCCATTTTCTCACTCCTTATAAATTTTGAAACAATAGGCTAGCCATCTGCCACTAATGACCAACCTAATTTCTCAAGATTTAGTCATCTGGACTCATTTAAATTCTGCTACATTTTCAGGTGTTACGAGTTTAAATGGAACGTATTTAATTGCTTCTTTAGGTGGTTTATTATCAAATACCGCTAAAATAGTATCTACAGCCCCACCTCCTTGACCTTTTGCATCTTGAAAGATTGTTGTAGCTAAATCACCAGACTCTACTGCATCTAAAGCATCGGGAATAGCGTCAATACCCGTAATTAAAATATCATTGCGTCCATTTTTTTTGGCGGCTTGAACAGCGCCTAATGCCATCTCATCATTATTCGCAATGATTGCTTTGACATCATCGCCATAAGTTGAAATCCAATTTTCAGCAATACTTAGAGCTTTATCTCTTTGCCATTCGCCTGTTTCTTTTGCTAAAATTTTATTTTTCGGGAATTTTCCAGCTGCCGTATCACTAACCCCTTTTGTTCGTTGGACAGCACCCTCATTTCCAAGAATCCCCATTAAAACAGTAATACCGCCTTCGCCATTTAATTGTTCGCCAATATAATCCATCTGCATAATCCCAGCTGTGATTTCATCTGATCCAACATAGTACACATCTTTTGGCATTTCTTTTTCTTTTCCAGCATAAGGATTGCGATTCACATAAACTAATGGAATGCCTGCATTTTGAGCGGCTTTCGTAATCGGACCCATTGCACTAGTATCTACGGGAACAACAATTAAGGCTGAAACCCCATTTTGAATTAATGTGTTCACTTGATCTTGTTGGGAAATTAAATCTTCTTTGGCATTTTCTACTTTTATATCAATTTTATTTTCTTTTGCTGTCTCTTTTGCCGCTTCTAAAATATACGTTTGAAATGTATCATTCAAATTGTTGATTGCATAACCAATTGTTTTTTCTTTATTCGAGCTCGAATCTGCTCCACAAGCTACCAAAAAAAATAAGGTAAACGACATCAGTAAAACTTTCCACATTTTTTTCATTCTATTTTCCCCTTTTTCTTATAATTTGATAAGACTTCATACCTTTTAGAGCTTTTACTACTTACCTCCTAACCATTTTTTACGATTAAATGTAAACCCTTTCAAATAGTTGTAAAAAAACAAAACGTAAACTTAACCAAATAATTAAATAATATAACCATTTATTGGTTAAGTGTTGATTATATTCTATTATTACTTAGCCAATTAGTCAAGATAATTTTTGCTCTTTGGCTTTTTTTTACACAAACTTTTAGTAAGAACTAAAAATCAATCAATCCTTCTCTACTAACCAATAAGCAAATTTAGGAAACTATTTTCCATGTTGTTTTTTTCACAAAGAATAGCTGGTGCAAAATAGCTAACTTACTAAAAAATAAAACTGGCTCACTCCTATAGAGCGAACCAGTTTTATTATAAAAATGCATTCATTAGATTTTATTGACCAACTTCTTTAGCATATTCTCTAACAATATCAAAATTACTATCTTTAGATTTCACATAACCTTCATGAGTGTAAATAGCTGAAATAATCGCCTTACCCTCTTCTGATTTTCCAATATTGATAAAAGCATCTTGAATTTTTGTATTCCAATCGTCGCTCATATCTGCGCGAACAGTCACAGTATCATTAGGAATTGGAGCTGTTGTATACATTGGCTCTACTTCATCAAAAATAGTCGGAACATCTTTAACAACGTTATTTCGAGCATCTTCAAAAACAAATGCTGCATCTACATCTCCATTTAAAACAGAAAGGATTGCTTGATCATGTCCTTTTACTTGTACAGTTGTAATATCACTTTTCTCAATATCAACGCCCGCTTTTTTCATTTCTGCTGCTGGCCAAACATAACCCGCTGAAGAAGTTACATCTTGAGTAGCAATTTTCTTCCCTTTTAAATCTTTTAACTCTTTAATTTTGCTACCTTTTTTTACAACAATCATTGATTTATATGAATCAACTAATTCATCCGTCTTTTTCCCGCCTGGTTGTTCAATACCATATCGTTGTGCTTGTAATAATACTTTAGCACCACTTTGTTCATGCGCTAAAACATAAGCATTTGGAGGTAAAAATCCAACATCAACCTGTTTGGAGTCCATTGCTTCAATAATTGTATTATAATCAGTTGAAACACTAACTTCTACAGGAATACCTAATTCCTTAGAAAGTAATTTTTCTAATGGTTTTGCTTTTGCTTCAAGCGTTTCTGCTGCTTGAGAAGGAACAAATTGAACGGTTAATTTTTCGGGCACATAAGCTTTATCTTTCTCACTAGCTTTTTCTCCACCACCACATGCTGCTAATGTCACAGCTAAAGACACACCTAAACCTACTAGAAATAACTTTTTAAAGTTTTTCATTGACTGAACTTCCTCCTATAAAACACATGAATTAGTACCTATTATTTTCTTCTTAGGTCCATAATTATTATAAGTTAAGTCTAAGAATTTATCAATGATTCTACGCCTTTTTACATGAATTTTACATTGAAAAAACGAATAAAAAGATAAATAAAACAAGGATTATTCGGATTTTATTCAAAACACCCTTTTGTCCCTAATAAAAAGACTTATTCAACTTGATTTAAACCCTTACTAGTTAAAATAAAAAAACACTTCTTTTACCTAAAACAAATAATTTAGTTACCTTTCTCTGATATTTTTTTAAATAAAAACCTATCAATGTCATATAACATCACCTTGACTGTTAGTTATAAAAAACTTTCTCATTAAATTTTAACATAACTGTAGACTCCGTTAAATTTAGATGCTAAAATTCCAAAAATAGAAGTTTTTATTTCTAAATAAAACAAAAGAGGTGTTTCGATGATTGATACAGGAGATACAGCATTTATTATACTATGTGGAGCATTAGTTTTCTTAATGACTCCCGGACTAGCCTTTTTCTATGGAGGCATGGTCAGACGAAAAAACACCTTAAATACCATGATGTCCGTTTTATTTGTTTGCGGACTAGCTTCCGTAATGTGGATTGCCTTTGGTTATAGTTTGGCCTTTGGCGAAGATCATGGCGGGTTTATTGGGAGCCTCAATCATTTGTTTTTTAATGGGGTTACTGGAAGTCCAAATCCAACTTACTCTGAAACAATTCCTGAAACACTTTTTGCTAGCTTTCAAATGATGTTTTCGATTATTACACCTGCTTTAATTTATGGTGCAGTAGCAGAAAGAATGAAATTTTCAACATTGTTTGTTTTTATTGCAATCTGGTTAATTATTGTTTATTACCCAATGGCACATATGGTCTGGGGTTCTGGTGGCTTTTTAGCGGAGCTAGGCTCTGTTGATTTTGCTGGTGGAAACGTTGTGCATATCAGCTCAGGTATTACTGGATTAGTTTTGGCATTATTTTTAGGAAAAAGACGTGATTATGGGCGTTTAAATTATCGCCCTCACAACATTCCATTTGTTGTTTTGGGAGCTTCACTTCTTTGGTTTGGTTGGTTCGGATTCAACGCTGGCAGCGCACTTGGTGCCAATGCTTTAGCGGTTCACGCCCTACTAACAACCAATACAGCTGCTGCGACCGCTATGTTATCTTGGATGCTTGTCGAACAAGTAACCCAAGGAAAACCAACTGTGATGGGCGCTATTACCGGAGCTGTCGTTGGTTTAGTTGCAATTACTCCCGGAGCGGGTTTTGTTCCACTATGGAGCGCCTTTATAATTGGAGGAGTCGTTAGTCCACTCTGCTTCTTCTTCATTTCTAAACTCAAACACAAATGGGGATTAGATGATTCCTTAGATGCTTTTGGTTGTCATGGATTAGGTGGTATTTGGGGTGGTATCGCAACTGGAATTTTTGCTAAAAAATCGATTAATGGTGTAGCACAATGGGATGGCTTATTTTATGGAGAAACACGCTTATTTGTTGCACAAATCATCAGTATTGTGATTACAATCGCCTTTTCTGCAATTGCTACTGGTTTAATTCTCTTAATTTTAAAACAATTTATGCCTCTTCGTGTTGAAGACAAAGAAGAAGTCCTTGGTTTAGACTTAGCTGAACATGATGAAACAGCTTACCCAACCTTTATGGGAATGGATTCTTAAAAACACAGAAAAGAAAGGTGGATTAGAATGAAAAAAATTGAAGCAATTATTCGACAAGAAAAGTTAGAGGATTTAAAAACAGCTTTGTATACTAAAGCCTCTATTTCAGGCATGACCGTTGCTCAAGTTCTTGGCTTTGGCAAACAATTAGGCTGGACTGAATATTATCGTGGCAATGAGGTCATGATTAACTTGGTTCCCAAAGTCGAAATAAAGCTGGTTGTAGCTTCTGAAACTGTTGATCAAGTAATTGACATCATTGTCGAAACTTGTCGCACTGGGGACGTAGGAGACGGAAAAATATTTGTAACTGCACTTGAAGATTGTGTGCGCATTCGAACGGGTGAACGTGGCATTGATGCAGTTTAGTTAAGGGAAAAATAAAGATCTCATGGTCGTGTCTAATTTGACAGTTGCCATGGGATTTTTATTTTGGGTTTATTTAATTAATAATAAAAAAAAGTTAGTCTCGCTTTTTTTTATTATTAATGTTACACTGCATTCATTCTCTAAAATGAAAGGGTGTTCAATATGAATCGACTAAAAAATAAAGTAGCGCTTGTAACAGGTGGTACTTCAGGTATTGGAGAAAAAATTACAGATTGTTTTATTGCAGAAGGAGCAACTGTTGTTGTTTGCGACATTAACCAAGAGGCTTTAAATAAAGCGAAAGGGAAAGAAAATGTTGTCACTAAAAAATTAGACATTTCATCAGAAGCTGAGTGGACTCAGGTTGTTCAAGAAGTAATTGAACAATTTGGTAAAATTGACATCTTAGCAAATAATGCTGGCATCTCTTCTGATAAAGGCCTTGAGACAACAACCGTTGAAGAATGGGAATTGCAGCATAAAATAAATGCACTTGGCCCCTTCCTCGGCATGAAAGCAGTTGTTCCCTACATGAAAAAAGCTGGTCAAGGTTCAATTGTTAATACGGCATCTTATACAGCTTTAGTAGGAGCAGGAATCAATGGTTATACGGGTTCTAAAGGTTCTATCCGTGCTGTTTCAAAGGCAGCAGCTGCTGACCTAGGCTATTTCAATATTCGAGTTAATTCTGTTTATCCAGGAGTCATTGAGACACCGATGTCTGCTGCTGTCAGCGAATATAAAGAAGCTATGGCACAGTTGATTCAAGCAACTCCTTTAGGCCGAATTGGAAAACCTGAAGAAGTTGCAAATGCCATTCTTTTTTTAGCCTCTGATGAAGCTTCCTTTATAAATGGAGCTGAATTAGTGATTGATGGTGGCTATTCTGCTCACTAATTAAACACAGGTAAATACCCACTAATTAATTTTCAGATGAACTGAATTTTAGTTACTGGGTATTTTTAATCTATTAAACTTCGATTCACTTAACTATCAATGGGGTCATAACTATTTTCAAATCGTTCACGAAATTCCTTTGGTGAAATCCCACATATTTTTTTGAAATTTTTATAAAAATATCCTGCACTTGTATATCCCACAGCAATTGCAATTTCATTTATATTCCCATCAGACTGGACCAATAAATTTTGCGCTTTTTTAATTCGGTATTGATTTAAATATTGGGAAAAACTTTTCTGAGTTTCTTTTTTAAAAATTTGGCCCAAATACATCACATTTAAAAACAATTCATCCGCAACTACTTTCAAAGAAAGATCTTCTGAATAACGTTTTGTAATAATTTCTAACATATGCTGCGTATTTTGGCTATAAGATCGTTCTTTCTTCACATGCTTAATTTCAAGCAACGTCTCTTCAATTACACTTTCTAATCCTTCAAACGATTGAGCCGTAGCAATTTTTTCAAAATTAACTTGATAAAAAGATTCATCTAAGTTTTCAAATTGGCGATAGAGGTCCATAAAAATTAAAAAAATCATTTGACGCGAATACTCCGGTAAAGCACCGTGTTTACGCAACTTTTCCAACATCATATCTACTTCTTCACGAATTGTATCAAAATCACGAATATAAAGTGCTTGATTAAATTTTGTAAAAGATAATTGCGGAATCATACCTGTTTCTATTTGCTTCGTTAATTCCAGACCTTTTATTTGATAAAAATTACGAATTTGAAGCGCATGTAAAGCATGCTCATAACTTGAAGCAACCTCGACTATTTCATTAACAGTCTCACCTACTCCAATTAAAAAATCACCTAATAGAGACTGACTGAATTGCTGATAGTCCTTTATAAAAGCTTTTAATTCTTCTTTTGATCCATCAAAAATAACCGTATAAGACTGATCATCATTTTGTTTATAGTACATCCCTTGCTTTTGGTCAGCAATAAATTCGATTAGTGCTTCTTCAGCTTCCATAGGATAGGCAATAATTAAAGCTGTATAAGGTCGATCTGTCAGTCTATAACCATAGCGTTTAATCATTTTCCGTAACTCAATGTAGTCAATATCATCGTGAGTCCATCCTTGCAGTAGATAATCAAAAAGAACGCTCTGGGTTTGTAATTGTTCTGCTTCACTATTTAATTCTTTTATTATTTTCTCTAATGTCTCAATTAATTCAACTTTATCGACAGGTTTAATTAAATAGTTGTCAGCGCCCATTCGTAAGCCTTCTTTGACATAATCAAATTCTTGATAGCCTGAAAGAATTAAAAAATGAAAATAAATATCTTCGCTTTGAGCCTGTCTAATAAATTCTATTCCTGAAAGTAAAGGCATCGTCACATCAGAAATAACAATATCTACAACATTGTTTCTCACAAAATCTAATGCTTCTTGACCATTTTTTGCTGTACCAACTATTTCTATCCCTAATTCTTGCCAAGGAATAAGTTTTTGTAATCCTGCTAAAATCATATACTCATCATCAACTAGCAACATCCGATACATCTAAACTTCCTCCTTTTCTTTTTCAAATGAGATTGAAATGGTAACGCCGTGTGCTTGTGTTTCTTGAATACACATCCGATAACTTTCCCCAAAGTAAGAACGCAAACGTTCATTAACATTTAAAATCCCAATTGATCCTCCAAATTTACTATGGGATTCCATTAAAGATTGGTTCAAATCCTTAATTTTTTCTGAAGACATTCCTTTTCCATTATCACGAATGAGAATCGTAATTTTATCTTCTTCAATATTCGCTTTAACACTGATGACATTATCAATCCGCATATAATCAATACCATGGACAAAATAATTTTCAATTAGTGGTTGGATTGAAAATTTGGGAATAACTAAATTCTCGATGGCTGAATCAATTGCAAAAGAATAGGCGATGTTGCCTGGATACCGCATTTGATAAAGGTAAACATATTTTTCACAAAACTCCAATTCCTTCTTAAGCGTTGTTGTTTTTTCTTGAGATGTATTATTTCGAAGCAACGTTGCAAAAGTATAGACAACGTCTGCTAGCTCTTCAGCCCCCTCACTCACAGCATACATCCGAATATACTCTAGCGTATTGTATAAAAAGTGAGGATTAATTTGTGATTGCAGCGCACGCATATGTGCATCTTTTTGTTTAATCTCTAATGTATAAATATCTTCAATATATTGATTAATTCCATCTAACATTTGATTGATACCCGTTGAAATATCCTTTAATTCAGCTTCTTTGTCTGCAGTTGTAATCCGCCAGTCCAACTTACCACTAGAAACTTGACTAACAGAAGCAACAATATCTTCAACTTGATAAGCATATTTACGGAAGATTCGATATAAAAAATAAAGCAAAAATAAATTAATTAAAGCACTTCCTAATAAAATAAAAAAAATAGCATTAAACGATTGAATAGCCACACTTTTTTTAGATACTGCTGTTAAAACCTGCATACCACTTGCAGTTTCCGAGCCATAAATATAATACTGCTGACTTAAGCTAAGAAAATCAATCTCAGAATTTTTAGTAATCCCCTTTTCGATTTCAGCTTGGAGCATTCCGTTATTACTCGGAATTTTATTTGCATATAACTGTTTCATTCTATCTGAAAAAATAAATGTTTGAAGTTGATTCTTTGCACCAGAATTATCAATAATTGTATTTAATTCTTGCTTTGAAAAGGTAACATATAATGTACCAATTTGTTCCGATGTATTCGGATTCATCAACGTTTTCGAAAGTGTCAGTTGATTCTTCAAATCCGGCATGCGCTTTTCCTTACTCCCCATTTTCTTTTGCTCATTAGAATATAGAATTTCTTGATAGTTTTTCAAATCAATCGCAATAGATTCAATTTTATCATCCGCATAATAAAGATTAGCAATTTTTTGGGGAAGATAAATGCTGCTGATCCCACCTTCAATTCCTTCACGGCTCAAACTTTGACTTAAATAGTCACTATAACTCAACTGAAAATAATCAAATAAATTAGCAACTTTTTCTTGATTATTCGTCAATTCAATTGCAATTCGATTAATTTTATTTTCATTTTCTGATAAAATATCAGCTAAACGACTGGCGGTTTGCTGAGTCACTTTAGCAGTATCCTTGCGATTTCGATCAAATGTTGCATAACTCACCGTAACAGCAAAAGAAGTGATGACTAGAATCATCACTAACGAGTATACTTTTAATAACGAATAAATTAAATTCTTTTGCTTCAACCTTATTCCTCCTTTAATTCACCTAAATTTAACAGAAGAAAAAAGATTATTTCTACATAATCAACTTTCTAAACTCACCAATTGTTCATCTAATTTGGTAAACAGTGGTTGAGAAACATTGGCAACAAAAATAATCCAAAAACCGATGCTACCAAATAAAATCAAACCTGGAAACTTATACGTTATCATAATCAATACCACTCCACCAATTGTTAAAACCAACGTATTTTTAAAACTCATAAACGATAAAATGGCCGCTAATTTAAGCGTGTCTTTTAAAGAACAATCATATTGACTTTGGATCAATATTGCAAACCAAAAAGCACTACTTAAAATAACTAAAGCAAAAATAATTAGGAAATCAATCATTAAAAATAATAGCCCTGTAATTTGTACGGACAAGTATAAATTATAAGCTAAGAAAACACTAATTGCACCAAATATATAAAATAAAATAGTACTTTTTTTAAAGTTTTCTTTATAGATTTTCCACCATGTGGCTTTGTTCATTTGCTTATATTCCCAGCGATATTCTAGAAATAAACTAGCGATTGTTACTAATGCTGGACCAATACCAAAAATTAGCCCACCCGTAAAACTTAATCCCCAAAAAATTAAGCTTAGTTTGATAAATAAATAACAACGATTGAAAAAAGTTTCCAAATATTTTCCTAACATAAAAATCCTCCTCCAACTGCTTGCTTTGCATAATACAAAGCTATGTAAAGAGGCAAGAATAAAAATTCTTAACCTCTTTTATACCTCAATCTAACAGACATTGATAAACGTGCGTTTATTCTTTTCGGAATGCATCATATTGCTTTTGCATTTCAGTTTGAACTTTATCAAGTCCTGCTTTTTCTAACTTCGCATTCATTTCAGGAATTGCTTTATCAGGATCTAATGTACCAGTATTTAAACCATCAATATATTGATTCATTACATTGGCAATATTTGTAATCTCTGATTTCACTGATTCTGTATTGAAGTTAAAACCTAAAATTGGAGATTGTTCTGCTTCACCGATTTTTTTATCACGCTCAGCGATTTGGTCCTCAGTGATTGAATCTTGCACATAAATAATTTTATTGTTTCCTGTATTCCATGCAGACATATGTGTTTTTGGTTGGTAGCCATCTAATAATTTAACTTGATTGTCCCCAACTTTTTCCCATGCCTCGCCTTCAATACCGTAGACTAACCCATTTAATAATTCAGGATTAGAATTGATAAGTCCTAAAACTTCAACTGCTTTTTCTTTGTTTTTCGAGTTACTTGAAACAACAAAATTAGCCATTTGTGCAGCTCCTGTTGTTTTGATTGGTAATGTAACAGGTTTTGATACTAAAGGTTGACCTGCAGCAGTTGTTAAAATTGTATCGCCGTAGTCGTACGGTCCTTGTGTTTCTTGACGAATGAACCACGTTTTACCTTCTAATGGATGATCTGTATTACTTGTTGCTGCATCTTGAGCAATATAACCAGCTTGGTAGTATTCATGCATTGTTTTTAAATTAGCTTTCATACGGTCATTGTCATACTGGTTAATAATTTTTGAATCATCACCTAATAAATCAATCGCAAATGGCATTCCATTTGTAATTGGATAGTCCATATTTGATTCCACTTTAAATCCTTGTCCAGCAGCTAAAGGTGTAACTGTTGGTTCTTTTTCTTTAACAACTTTTAATAATTCTCCAATATCTTGATAAGATTTCACATTTGAAATATCTAAATTGTATTTATCTAAAAATTGTTTATTAAACGTTAGAACTTGTTCAGCAAACACATTGGCGTTAACTGGGAAAGCATATAACTTACCATCAATCAAATTTCCTTTAATATAAGCTGGATCTAACATATCATAAGCATCTTTAGCTAACTTAGGAGCTAACTCTGTTAAATCAGCATACGCACCTTTTTGAGCATTTGTGACATAATTATTAGCTAAAGCGATATCATAGTTCTCGCCTGAAGACGTGATAACGGACATTTTCTTTTCGTAATCACCCCAACCGATATACTGTAAATTCAATTGAACTCCAGTCTCAGCTTCAATTTTTTTATTTGCTACTTTCATTAATTCATCATAATTATCAGGTTTATCACCGATTTGGTACATTAATAAAGTCGGTGCACCTGAATCACTTGCGCCTTCTTTTTTCTTTGTTGCATCACCTTTCAAACCTGAACATCCAGCCAAACTTCCAGCAAGTATTAATCCTAACGCACTACCAACTGCTAACTTTTTCCAGCTTTTCTTCATTTTGAAACCTCCAGTTTATTTTTTTATTCTTTAACTCCACCAATTGTTAATCCACTAACAAAGTATCTTTGGAAGAATGGATAACTACATGCAATTGGTAAAGTTGAAATAACCACCATTGCCATACGTGTTGCTTCTTTTGGAATTGCTGCTGCTCCACCTGATAATTGAGCACTCATGCCAGCATTTTGTGTCATATATTCAATGTTTGATTGAATTTTCATCAATAAATACTGTAATGGGATTAAATTGTCACTTTGAATATAAAGTAAAGCGTTAAACCAATCATTCCAATACCCTAAAGCTGCAAATAGACTGATTGTCGCAATCCCAGGAACAGCCAGCGGTAAAACAATCTGTAAAAAGACTCTTAATTCACTAGCACCATCAATTTTTGCTGATTCAATAATGGCATCTGGAACTGACCGTTTAAAGAACGTTCGCATTACAATAATATTAAAGGGACTTAATGCCATTGGCAATATTAACGCCCATACCGTATCTTTTAATTGAAGCATGTTTGTCATAACAATGTAGTTAGGAACCATCCCAGGACTAAACAACATTGTGATTAATGCAAAAATAGTGAAGAAACGACGATATTTAAATGAAGGTCTTGAAATTGCGTAAGCATAAGTTGATGTAAAGGTAACATTGATTAATGTTCCAACAACCGTTACAAACACAGTGATAAACAACGCTTGTAAAATCTGATCTTTCATTTCTGCCAAATAACGATAGCCATCAAAACTCCATTCTTGAGGAATAAGTGCATAGCCATTAGTTACTAACGATGTTTCACTCGTCAACGAAATGATAATGACGAAAATAAAGGGAAAAACACACGAAAAGGCAAATATTCCAACTAAGAGATTGAATAGAAAATCAGCTTTTTTCCCAAAAGTTCTAACCGTTAATTGTGTCACTTTCTTTTTTTTCATTTGATTGATTCCTTTCTTTTAGAATAAAGCTGATTCTTCATCAAATCTACGAACAAATAAATTGGCTCCTACTACGAGAATACATCCTACAACAGATTGATATAAGCCTGCTGCTGACGCCATTCCAATGTCTCCACTACTTGTTAATCCATTGTAGATATACGTATCTAAAACAGATGTAACTTCATATAGTGCACCTGAATTTCTTGGAATTTGGTAGAACAACCCAAAATCCGCTTTAAAAATATTTCCTACTGCTAAAATAGATAAAATCGTAATTAGTGGAACCAACTGTGGAATCGTAACGTTTTTAATCTGTTGCCACTTAGTTGCTCCATCGACCATTGCAGCTTCATAATAAGTTGGATCAATTCCCATGATGCTTGCAAAGTAAATGATACTGTTATAACCAATTCCCTTCCAAACCCCTAAGAATAGTAAAATAAATGGCCAGAACCTTGGTTCATTGTACCAGTTAATTGCTTCTCCACCATTGCCAGTAATAATTGCATTTAGCAAACCTTTATCTGGGCTTAAGAATGCATACACAAAATAACTGATGATAACCCATGAAATAAAATAAGGTAATAGCATAGATGTTTGATACACTTTAATCATTTTTTTCGAACGAATCTCACTTAAAATAACTGCAAAAACAATTGCAAAGAGTAAGTTGATTAAAATAAATCCAACATTATACAAAACTGTGTTCCGCGTAATTAAGTATGCGTTTGATGAACTAAATAAAAACTTAAAATTTTCAAATCCTACCCAAGGACTTTGACTTAAACTTTTAAAGAAACCTCCATCTGAATACTGAAAGTCTTTAAATGCCACAACGTTTCCTAGTACTGGAATGTAGAAAAATAACACTAACCAAATTGCTCCAGGTAACGCCATTAATAAAAAGGCTTTATTTTTCATAAAGTCTTTCCACAAAGTCTTTTTCTTTGTTTTACCTTTCAAAATTGAACTCCTCCTCTCAAAGAAAACGTTTTCTTCTTACATCTATATTCTAGCTTGTTACGATTTAGAGAGATAGTCACAAATTATAAGAAAGATAGGACAAAATATAGCTGTTAAAATGACTATAACCAACAAAAAGAGGTTGTGAACATTCGTTCCAACCTCTAAGTACGCACCCAACTCATTCGTTATAAGTACATTTTATTTAGTATTTGCCAATGGCAATTGAATTGTAAACCTTGTTCCTAAGTTTACCGAGCTACTAACACTAACTGTTCCATCATGAGCTTTAACAATGCTTTTTACAATAGCTAGCCCAATTCCTTGCCCTTCGTTATTCTGTTTTCTAGAGTCATCTGCCATATAAAAGCGGTCAAAGATATGTTCCAAGTCAGTAGAATCAATACCACAACCAGAGTCCTCTACCATTAAAACAGCAAATTGATCTTTTATTTTAACCTTCACTTGAATCTTACCACCCGATTCAGTAAATTTAAGTGCGTTGCTTAATAGGTTCAAAATAATTTGACTAATTTTATCTTGATCGGCATCAATAAACGTTTTTTCACCAGTTAATTCAAACTGAATGCCCTTTTGAAAGATTAAAGGCTCAAAAGTCAATGCAACTGTTTGGGCTAACTGATAAAGATCAAACCTTGATTTCCGAACAACTTCTTGTTGCGCTTCCAATGCTGTAATCTTATCAATATCGCCAATCAATCGACTTAAGCGGTTAACTTCTTCATAGCAACTTTTTAAACGTTCTGGCGTTGGTTCCCAGACACCATCTAACATTGCTTCTATATGTCCCTTTAAAGTCGTTAAAGGCGTTCTAATTTCATGAGAAATATCACTAGATAGCCGATTTCTCAATTCCTCTTGTTGCTCCAACTGATTAGATAAATCCTGGACAGAAATAATTAACTCATTCACCTCTTTAGTTGAGGATTTTGGTGGTGTTTTTTCATTGTAATGACCTTTTGCAATTGCTTGTGTAAAACGATTAACCTGAATTAATGGCAGACTTAATTTTCGTGCAACCCAAGTCGCAAAAAATAAAGAAAAAGTCAAAGCAAAAATGGCAATTAAGATTAAACTTCTACGCATTGCTGAGATAAAAGCCACATCATGATCACTATAGGTCAATGGTCCATAATACCCAAACTGCACTTGACCGATTGCTTGTTTGCCATCCTTTAGTACAACATTTTTTTCAACATACTCCAAGTCTGTATTTTGATTTTCTTGGTTCATCATTTTATGATGTTTCCCATTCATTCTCATATGTCCCATAGATTGTTTCGTCGTTTGCCAGATTCGTTCATTTTCATTACTGTAAACAGTAATATCAATACCTGAATCTAGTGCAGACTCCCCAATTTTTTCAATCTCAGCTAGGTCCCAATTCCCTTCCTCATTGACAAAACTGAACTCCAAAGAATGTTTGATTTCAGCCAAACGATCTTCTTGTCGTTCAACAATATAGCGGTCAAAATGCCGATTAACTAAAATTAAGGTCGTCAAACTAATCGCTCCAATAATTAAACAAGCAATTAAAATAAACGAAGAAATAAACTGCCCTTTTATTGTACGAATCATTTTTTTCCTCCAAAGCGATAGCCTCTACCATGAACAGTTAAAATAAATTCAGGTTTTTTGGGATTATCTTCAATTTTTTGGCGCAAATTTTTAATATGTGAATCAATCACTCGATCCATCCCATCAAATTCAATCCCTTTAACGTGTTCTATTAATTGCTCTCTTGAAAAAATTTGTTCTGGGGATTCAGCAAAAATATGCAACAAATCGAACTCAGTTCCAGTTAGACAAACTAGCTGATTGCTTTGAAAAACTTGTTTGCCCAATACATCTATCACTAATTTGCCATCATTAAACTTAATTTTCTGCATTTTCGCTTGATAACCCGTCCGCCTTAGCACTGTTTCTACTCTCATAACTAATTCTTTTGGACTAAACGGTTTTACCATGTAATCGTCTGCCCCCATTTTCAATCCAGAAATAATATTTTTTTCACCAGCTTTCGCTGTGAGCATGATAATCGGCACAGAAGATTCCAAGCGGATTTCCTGACAAACCTCCATACCGCTACTATCTGGCAACATCCAGTCTAAAATAATTAAATCAGGACCAACTACACGATATTTTTCCAATGCTTGAGAACCCGTTTCCGCTCGATAAACCAGATGCCCATTCACAACTAAATAAGCTTCAATCACATCTAATATTTTAGGTTCATCATCGACAATTAATATTTTCATTTCCCATTTACTCCTAAATTAAAAAGTTTGGTTGAGTCGGTTAGTTCCGGCAAGAAAATAGGACATCAGCTTCTCAAACTATTTTCTACTAACAAATTTAATTCCACGGCTAACTCATATCATTATACCAAACATTTCTCAAGATAAATCCTTTACGTATGATTATTTTTTGCTTTTAATCTTTTGAGCGGATTCCTTGAACTACTTTAACTACAACAAAAATAAGCAATATGAGTAAAAGAAAATCGATAATGCTTGATGAAAACATCCCCATCCCAAACGAATGACCTAATCTTTCCGTAAAGCCCCCTACTTCCCCAACATTACTATTCCCCATCTGATTGACACAGTGATTCATTTTAATTTCCTCCCATTTTTTCTTGCAACCTTTATTTAAGTTTGTTGCTACCTCATACTTTACAAGTAAATTATGGAGAAAATATGGAGAATTTTTTTAAATCGTTACTATATAAAATCTATATATTTTAAACAAAAAAAATAGGCTGGGACTAAGTCCAACAGCCTATCTTCTTTATTTTTTATAACTAGCAGCTTTCGCTTGTAAAGCTGGAATATCTGCTTCTGTACAATAAACAAAATGTCCAGGAGTAATTTCTCTTAGCTTTTCTTCTGCTCCAGTTGCTTCTCTTGGTTGATACGGAATCCGGATACGGCTACGCTCATAGTTAGGATCTGGTAATGGTACAGCAGATAACAAACTTTCAGTATATGGATGTAACGGATTATTGTAAACTTCATCAGCTGGTGCCAATTCTACTAGACGACCGTAATACATTACACCGATACGATCACTAATATATTTAACCATTGATAAATCATGGGCAATAAATAAATACGTCAAGCCTTTTTCTTTTTGTAATTCCATCAACAAGTTAACAACCTGCGCTTGAATCGATACATCTAAAGCTGAAATTGGCTCATCACAGATGATGAATTTAGGTTGCACAGCTAATGCACGAGCAATCCCAATCCGTTGACGTTGTCCACCAGAGAACTCATGCGGATAACGTGTTGAATGGTCAGGATTTAACCCAACTGTTTTTAGCAATTCATCAACTTGTTTATTACGATCAGCCGTAGATTCTGCTAAGCCATGAATGTCAATACCTTCAGCAATCAGATCGCGAACTTTCATTTTAGGATTTAATGATGCATACGGATCTTGGAAGATCATTTGCATATCACGTCTAAAACTCAACATATCTTTTTTACCTTTGATATCATGAACTTCTTTATCTTGGAAAATAATTTCACCAGATGTTGGATCATATAAACGGATGATGGCACGACCAGTTGTTGACTTTCCACAACCAGACTCACCAACTAATCCAAAAGTTTCCCCTTTAAAAACATCAAAGCTAATATCATTAACTGCTTGAACTTCATTTGATTGACCTACGTTAAAAAATTGTTTTAAACCTTTTACTTGAAGAATTTTTTCTTTACTTGTCATCTAGTTTGACCCCCTTACCTGCATCTGCATCATTAATGGGCTCAAAAGTGGCCTCTGAGGCTGTATTCGTTGCATCCTTAGCGAATAACTCACGACGTGCTCTAATCTCGCCTGGCGGCGTTACAGAAGGAGCATCTGGATGAAGCAACCACGTTGCTGCATAATGCGTATCTGATACTTTAAAGAAAGGTGGTTCTAACTCTGTATCAATTTTCATAGCAAATTCATTCCGAGGTGCAAATGCATCGCCTTTTGGTGGATCTAATAAATCTGGTGGTGTTCCTGGAATAGCGTACAATGACTTCCCTTTAATATCTAAAGTCGGCATTGAACTAATCAGGCCCCAAGTGTATGGATGTTGAGGATTATAAAAAATCTCATCAACCGTTCCAACTTCGACAATTTTACCAGCATACATAACCGCTACACGATCAGCTACATTCGCTACTACACCTAAATCATGTGTGATAAAAATAATCGATGTTGCAATTTTCTTTTGTAATTGTTTCATCAAATCTAAAATTTGAGCTTGAATCGTTACATCAAGTGCCGTCGTTGGCTCATCTGCAATCAAAACTTCTGGGTTACATGCCAAAGCAATAGCAATAACAATCCGTTGGCGTTGACCACCAGAAAATTGATGAGGATATTGTTTCATACGACGCTCTGGATCAGGTAAACCTACAAGTTTTAATAACTCAAGAGCTCTTTCTAAAGCTTCTTTTTTACTGACTTTTTGATGTTTAATAATCGGTTCAGCAATTTGTTTACCGATTGTCATCGTTGGATTTAAAGAAGTCATTGGATCTTGAAAGATCATTGCGATTTCTTTTCCGCGAATCCCTTGCATCTCTTTTTCAGTTCTTTTATTGATATCTTTCCCGTTAAATAAAATTTCGCCTTTTTCAACATTGGCATTCTTAGCTAATAAACGCATGATACTACGACTCGTTACTGATTTACCTGAGCCTGATTCACCCACAATAGCTAATGTTTCACCTTTTTTCAAATCAAAACTAACACCACGAATTGCTTGAACAGTTCCAGCAAAGGTGTCAAATGTAATGGTTAAGTCTTTAACTTCTAATATATTGCTCATTCATATCTACCTCGCTAATCTTTCATTTTTGGATCAAACGCATCGCGTAAACCGTCAGCTAATAAGTTAAATGAAATCATTAAAATACACATAACCGCAGCTGGGTACCACATCAAATGTGGTAAGAAACGGAAAGTTTTATACCCATCACTTAAAAGTGTACCAAGTGATGCTTGTGGAGCTGGGATTCCGATTCCAATGAAACTTAAGAAGGCTTCAAAGAAAATAGCTGCTGGGATCGTAAACATCGTATTGATAATGATTACTCCAGAAAGGTTTGGAATTAGGTGTTTAATTGCAATTTTTAAATTGGATTCACCTAGTGTTTTTGCAGCAAGAATATACTCTTGATTTTTTAATTTTAGTGTCTGAGCCCGCACAACACGCGCCATCGTAATCCAACCAGTAATCGCCAAAGCAATACCAATTGATAAAATACCTGGTTGTAATACTAGAAGCATTAAAATTAAGACAACCAAGTTAGGAATCCCACCAATAATTTCTAAGATACGTTGCATAAAGTTGTCGACACGACCACCGCTCATACCTGAAATCAATCCGTAAGAAACTCCAATAGTTAAATCAAAAAAGGCAGCAATTAAAGCAATTAAAAGTGACACGCGCATTCCAGCTAAGATCCGTGAAAATAAATCACGTCCTAAACCGTCTGTTCCAAAAATGTAATTCACATCGTCAGGAACATTTTTCTGAGCGTATTTATCAACTCTTTTATCTGTATTTCCAATTTTAGCAGTTCCATTTAAGCCATTAATATTTACTCCTTTAATACGTGGAGGTAAATTAGCATAGGCAACAGTTTGTTTATTTGGATCATGTGGTGAAATTAGTGGTGCAGCAATACTTGCACTAATCATAAAGATTAAAATAAACAAACAGATTACAGCTGCTTTATTTTTCTTCAGACGACGCCAAGAATCTTGGAAGAAGTTTAAAGAAGGTGCAGCAATTTTTTCTCTATCTACTAATCCTGAATCCTGTGCCGGTTCAAACATTTCAGGAGACAAATTTTTTAATTCTTCGTTTAAATTACTCATTAATTGCTCCCTCCCGCTACACGAATTCTTGGATCGATGATTCCATATAGAATATCAACTAATAAAATAATGGCTACAAGCATTGCAGAGTACAACATTGTTACACCCATAATAGTTGGATAGTCATTGGTCATGATTGATTTAACAAATTGTTCTCCGATTCCAGGAATTGAGAAAATATTTTCAACTACTAATGAACCTGTCATTAAACCAACAGCCATTGGTCCTAATAATGTTACTAAAGGAATTAATGCATTACGAACTCCATGCTTAAAGGAAACAACCCAACGAGCTAGACCTTTGGCACGAGCTAATTCAATATAATCACTACTTAAAACTTCGACCATTTCAGTTCGAATAAAACGTGCTGAATCTGCTAGCGGCGAAATGGCCAATGCGATTGTCGGTAAAACCGATGAAGCAAAGCCGTCTTTCCACATAGCAATTGGGAACCATTTTAAATACACGCCGAAAATTAATTGTAACAACACGGCAAAAACAAAGTTAGGAATAGAGCGACCTAATATTGCGGCAAATGTAGCCGAAGTATCAATCCACGTATTTTGATTCATTGCGGCGATAACCCCTAAGATTATTCCTAAAAATGTCCCTAGAATAACCGCCTGCAGACCTAGCTGGAGCGAGGGTCCGACTCTTGCTGAAAGTAAAGTAGATACAGGTGTATTGTTGAATTGGAAAGAAGTTCCTAAATCACCTTTCAATAACCCCGTTATATAGACCCAATATTGCTCGATCACGGGTTTATTGAGACCATACTTTTCATTCATAATATAAATTTGTTCTTGCGATAGTTTTTCCTGGTTACTGTATGGCGTACCTGGTAAAAGCTTCAGTAAAAAAAATGTAATCGATGCTATTAGTAAAAGCGTGATTAACATAAAAAAGATTCGCTTTCCCAAAAACTTAGCATAGTTTTTCATCGATACAAGCACCTCCATGATAAATTTTAATCATTTTCTTAAAAATGAATATACTATATAGAATAGCTCGTTAAGACGAATAAAGCAAAAGTTTTTTACTAATTATTAACTTTTTTTTCATAATTATTAAAAAACAGCCATAAAATCTTCAAATTCCGCCTAAAATTTCTCATTTTTTTCTCATTGTACTAGATATTATTGTAATTGAATTTAATTTGAGGTAAATTAAATTCAGCACAATAGTCTTGTTGAAAGGAGAAATATAACATGAAACCTAAAAAAATTGTATCTTTTCTAATTATATTGCCACTTTCCGTTGTTTTCCTCTGGCAAGTCATCAAATTTCAAAAAGTCACTTTTTTAGAAACATCAAATTTAAGCTTTATAGCTGCTGGAATTTTATTAATTATTGGAATTTTTTGGTATACACTATCTTCTGGAGTTTTTGATTTTTTTAACTATAGCCTAAAAAAAAGCGCTCAAGCCTTAAAACGAAATACATCTGATGCTGAAATCGAGCCTCTATCAAAAGCAGTTGGTAAAGGTTATCGCTCCCCCTTAGTAGCGGGTGCCGTTTTACTAATTTTTAGTTTAATCACTCTTTTTGGTTACTATTTATAAAATTTCACGTATAATAATGAAGTAGCTTTGTCTAAAAAGACAACATGATAGATTGAGCCTATTTAGTTTCAAGATAATTTATTAATTAAGTAAGGGAGTTTTTGATATGGAAACAATTTTTTCTGGAATTCAACCTAGTGGAATTCCAACAATCGGCAATTATATTGGCGCCATGAAACAATTTATTGCACTACAAGAGAATTACGATTGCTACTACTGTATTGTAGATGAACATGCAATCACTGTCCCACAGGATCGCATTAAACTTAGAGAGCAAATTCGCGGTTTAACAGCACTCTACTTAGCCGTTGGCTTGGATCCTGCTAAATCAACTATTTTTATCCAATCTGAAGTTCCAGCACACACTCAGGCAGCATGGATTGTTCAATGTAACATCTCTTTGGGAGAATTGGAACGCATGACGCAATTTAAAGATAAATCTGCTAAATCAAATCGTGCAGGTGTAAGCGCAGGTCTGCTGACTTACCCACCTTTGATGGTTGCAGATATTATTCTCTATCAAAGTAATTTTGTGCCTGTTGGAGAAGATCAAAAGCAGCATTTAGAGCTGACACGTGACTTCGTAGATCGTTTTAACAATAAATACGGAAATGGCAACCAAGTTTTAACACTACCAGAAGTCAAGATTCCAAAATTTGGTGGTCGAATCATGAGTTTACAAGAACCCACTAAAAAAATGAGTAAATCTGACGACAATCAAAAAGGGTTCATTTCTATGTTAGATGATCCTGCTAGTATTCGTAAGAAAATTAAAAGTGCTGTTACCGATTCAAGTGGTGTCATCGAATTTGATGTTGAAAACAAACCAGGTATTTCTAATCTACTAACAATTTACTCTGCCTTTTCAGGCGAAACAATTGAAAGTATCACCCCTCGTTATGAAGGTGTAGGATACGGAAAGTTTAAAGAAGATTTAGCAGAAGCTGTCATAGCCGTTATGGAGCCAATTCAAGAACGCTACTACGCCCTTCTAAAATCAGATGAACTGGATGAGATTTTAGATGCTGGTGCAAAACACGCCAATGCAGTCGCAAATAAAACCTTGAAAAAAATGCAAAATGCAGTTGGCCTAGGCCGAAAACGCTAAAAATAAATAAGAAAACCTGAAATCCATTGTGATTTCAGGTTTTCTTATTAGTATTAGTAGATTAGATTTAAAAGATCTTCTTTTTCAATGTTTCCAAAATAGTTCTGCACATCAACGTCTTCTAAAGCTTTTTCAATTTCTGAACGGTCATATTTGATTCCTTCTAAACGTTTCTCAACATCTGAAATTTCTCCTAGGCCAAAGAAATCACCAAAGATTCGAACATCTTTGATATAGCCTTTTTCAACATTCATTTTAAATTCAACTGACCCAATTGGGAAACGCTGACGACGATTTAATTCAAACTTAGGTGATTTTCCATAGTTCCAATCCCAATTTCCATAATATTCAGCAGAAATTTCATGAATTTTTTCCCAATCACTTTCAGTTAAATGATACTCTTTCACTTGACTTCGATCTGTCACATTAAAAATACTCAATAATAATTGATCGCGAAACTCCTTAATTGAAATATACTGATAAGCATCACTTAAAAACGGTTTAATATTAGTTACTCGACTACGAATCGATTTAATTCCTTTAGACTCAATCTTATCTTTACGTACTTTTAATGCACCCACAACGGCTTCTATATCACTATCAAACATAATTGTTCCGTGAGCAAACATCCGACCACTAGTCGCATACATCGCATTTCCTGAGAACTTTTTATCATCAATCACTAAATCGTTACGACCTTTTAATTCTGCTCCTTCAACGCCCATTTTGTGAAGTGAAGCAATTACAGGTTCTGTAAATTTAGCAAAGTCACGGAAAGAATTGCCATCATCCGGCATAATAAAACTAAAAGATAGGTTACCAAAATCATGGTAAACTGCTCCTCCCCCAGATAAGCGGCGCACAACGTGAATCTTTTTTTCTTCAACATAATCGATATTAATTTCTTCAATTGTGTTTTGATTACGTCCGATAATAATGGAAGGCTCGTTAATGTAAAAAAGTAAAATTGGTTCATCTAACGTTAAATTTTTCAATAAAAAAGTTTCAATTGCTAAGTTAATTCGTGGATCTGTGATTTCATTATTATTTACAAAATACATATAGTCATCCTCTTTTCAAATTTATAAATCGATTACTAAGTCTTTTTTAGCTAGTAAAACCTCAATTCCCTCTGCATGGTTAATCGCTTGAGCTTTTAATAATTCCAAGTCTCCAATTTGTGGTAAATGAGTTAAGACTAAGGTTTTAACTTCAGCTTTTTTGGCAATTCGTGCGACTTCAAGAGAAGTCATATGCACTTGGTGATTCTCCATACCTTCAAAAAAATTAGTGTCAGCTAAAAGAAGATCTGCTTTCTCACTAAAAGGTACAAAATCAGGGAGAAATCCAGAATCCGCCGTATAAACCAAAACTTTTCCTGTTTTGACTTCTTTAATCCGCATCGCAAAACAAGGGACTGGATGGAGAGTCCGCATAAAAGTAATTTCAAATGGACCAATATTCAACTTGTCTGTATCTTTGTAGGCCACGCCCTCACTAACACGTTCTAAGGTCAATGCAGCAAATCCGGCTGCGTTTTCTGTGTGAGCATGAATAGGTAATAAAGAAGCGCGATCCTCACCATTATTTTTCCGTTTTAACAAGCGCATAAATTGCAATACTCCAATATCAGCCACATGATCGTGATGATAATGAGAAAGGATAACAGCATCTAGTTCAAGTGGATCCAAGTGATTTTCTAACGAGATTAAAGAAGCGCTCCCTGCATCAATTAATAAATGATAACCCTCCGATTCAACTAAATAAGAACTCGTTCCTTCATTATTAATTGGATAACCGCCCCAATAGCCTAAAATGGTTAATTTCACATTAATCAGCCCTTTCTTAATTTTTCACTATGCATTTACCATACACCACTACCACTAAAAATAAAATAAAAAAGCTTCTTTTTTTTTAGAACATTTTATTTAACAGCAAATTTCAGATCATATACGCAGTCTAAATACAATTTTGTTTTTTCATATACTCAATCGTCGCTTTAGAAATTCGATTTGCTTGTGCGACACATTGATTAATTCCAAAGCCGCCAAAACCATTTCCACCAATATAAATCCCGGGAAAATCAGCACGTAAAATAGCTACTAGCTTTTGCTTACGCTCTTCGTGATGAATCGTATATTGTGGGATTGCATTCGGCCACCTAGCAATTTTCGAGTAATTCGGAGGAACTTCGATGCCCAAGATTTGGTTTAAATCCTTTAGAATGTATTCTTCAATCTCTAAATTGCTCAAAGAAACTAACGATTCTTCCCCACGCCTACCAAAATTAGCTCCAATCAATACTTCTTCATCATTTTGCTTTAATGTTGGCCATTTTTTATCCAATAGAATGACCGAGGTAACATGAGAGTCATTTCGACGCGGTGTTACAAAACCAAAACCTTTAGGTTCATTTTTAATTGCACCTTTGGGAAAGCTTAATAAAATAAATCCGATTGAGGCAGTCACAGTTTTATTGAAAAAAGAAGTAAGTTTCTCGTCCTTAAATAAGCGGGAGTATTCAGTTGCAGGTGTTGCAACAATCACAGCTCCAACACGCATTTGTTCTTTCCGATTGATATCGATAACATACGTTCCTTCTTGACCTTTACTGATTTCAAAAACTTTTTTCCCATATTGGATATGGGGTTCAATTGTTTCAGCTAATTTTTTCGGCAAGACTTCTAATCCCTTTTCAAAAGTGACATAATTTCCATCACCATCAAAAAATTCAGGATAATTGCTTAGCCCTTTAGATAGACGTCGATGATTTTGCTCGACATCATAAATAAATTCATTAGAACTTCTAACGCCCATTTCATCTAAATCCCCTGCATATATCTTAGAAAAGAAAGGTTCAACTACATGTTCAACCTGCTCTTCTCCAAGACGACGCTTTAAAAAGCTACTGACCGTCAAATCTTCTTCTATTTTTGTTTTAGGAACAACCAAATCTTTGTAACTTGCCAGTTTGCCATGGAACGTCAATAATTTATTTTTCCAAATATCGGTACGGTGGATAGGAATACCTTTATAAGTTGGATAGGTTAATTGGTGCAACTGATTATAAAAATAAACATCTGGCTTGTCGCCAGAACTATAAACTAATTCTTCTTCCAATCCTAATTCTTTGATTAAAGTCATGGCACCAGAATATCTTACATCAATAGATTCTGCTCCCGTATCAAAAAAACGGGTACCAATTTGAAGGGTATGTATTTTCCCACCTACTCTAGTAGAACCTTCTAATAGAATCAATTCAAAAGGTAACTGTTCTTTTTCAATAAATTTTTTTATTTCATAAGCAGCTGTTAAACCTGTGATTCCACCACCAACAATCGCAATTCTTTTTTTTGCTCGCTCCATCCAAGTTCCACCTCCATTATCAACTCTCTTATGTTCATTTTACTTGTTATCTCAAAAAAAAGAAACTACCTTTTCTATTTTTGTGATTCTTTTTATTAAATCTAACTATTTACAGGCATATTTAAGCTATGAATGGAAAGTTAAAAGACTAATTTTATTCAAGCATGAGGGATAACGTTTAATATAAAATTATGGATAACATTAGATTTTTCAGTTTTCAGTTATTTTTTAGTCTCTCCTTTAGGATTTTGATACACTTATCTGAAAAGAAGGTGTATACTAAATTAGAATGTATCATTAAAGTTCTCAACATATTATATTAGGTTAGTTTCGAGCTTCAGCCCTTTGAAAAGAAGATACAATCCCTCAAAGTAAAAAGATGCTTTGTGTGTGTATTTTCCTATCTTTTTGTCAAGGTCAGCTCTCAACATATTTTATTAGGAGGAATTGAATTATTATGAGTTTATACGTTTACACAACCACTGGTACCCGCCCTTATTTAACAAAATACTTACACGATGAGCATCCTATGCATAATTTTACTTTAATGCAAAAAACAACTGCTAGTGATATTTATTTACTGCTAGATGAAAGCAATGCTGCCTCTGTTTTTAATGCTCCTTTTGGTTACGAGAATCGCTTTCAATATGGATTGAAACCTCATGATGGGATTGCTGTCTTTGAACATATTGGACTAGCTCCAGAAAATGAAAAAAGTTTCCTTCTACAATTTGATCGCATTAAAGAAGATTTAGATGCTCAACCAGGTCTAGAAGCTTTGTATTTACTGCGCTCAGAAAAAAAAGTCGCTTATGTTATCCTCACTTTTTGGAAAGATGATAGCTATTTCAACAAATGGACCAAATCTGCACATTTCAGACCTTTGGTACCTTACATTACCGATCATCAAACCCGCTCTTCTGATATTACTTATGCGGATATCTTCCAATTACGTTAACAAATAGCACAATTTTTCAGATAAAAAAAGACAGATTTGACGACTTCCATCATCAAATCTGTCTTTTTTACTTTTTAAATCAATTCTTTTAGTTCATTGTTTTCTTTAGCAACATCATAAAATTCTGAAATCGCAACAATTTTATAAGGTACAATCCACAATAATGGAATGACGAATATTCCTAAAAGGTACCAACCTATAAATGAGAGTTGCAACACAAACAAATCCCATAAACGACCTTTTAATAGTGTAAATGCATAGCTAAATACATCACCAAGTTTCATTTCTGGAAAATCCAAACGAATCAGAACTACTATTTGAAAATAACCATCTACTAATGTACCAACACCAGCAATAATCACTACAAAAAGTAAAGTTAATAGAGCAATCGCACTAAAACCTCCAAAACCAACCACGCTTGAAACTAAATTGCCACTTCCACCTGTTAACAACATAGTTGAAATAACACCAAATCCTAAAATACCAATAAAAGGTAAAGCTAAGACAAAACTAGAAATAAGTCCTACTAACCATTCAACTAAGTTTACTAGTAGTAATGGTAAGTAACGTCCACCATTAAATATACTAAAAATCATACCCACTTCGGCTTTTCCGCCTCTGACTGCATATAAACTTGCATAAAAAATACCATAACCAAAAGCAAAGGTTAGCAACAATTCAGTTAAGGTTGAAACAAATGAATTGTCGCTTCCAAAAATCGAACCAATTCCTCCTGCAACGAGCATAGATAAAATTCCAGAACTTAACATTAACAATGCAAAAGTTCCCCATTGCCCTTCTAAACTTTTTCTAGCTGCTGCTCGATAATCACTACTACGCATATTTATCCTCCTTTTAACCAAATTTAATTTTTTCAACTGTCTTACGATCCAAACGTTTGACAACTTCTGTTACTAACTTCACTGTATTTAAATAGTCATCTTCATGAATCACTGAAGTATGGGAATGTAAATAGCGCGTCGCAACTGTAATAGCTAATGCTGGCATTCCATTTCTCGTAACATGTTGACTTCCTGCATCTGTTCCGCCTCTAGCAATAACAGTATACTGGAATGGAATGTCTAACTCTTCCGCAACAGAAACGACAAAATCACGAAGTTCTTTATGAGCCACCATAGATGCATCATAGATAATAATTTGTGGACCTTGACCTAGTTTTGAATCTGCTTCTTTAGCTGTCATACCTGGTGTATCTCCAGCTGTCCCAGTATCTAAAGCAAAAGCAATATCTGGATCTACCAAATAAGTTGCTGTTTTAGCACCACGTAATCCAACTTCTTCTTGAACATTACCTGCTCCAAAAGCAATATTTGGGTGTCCGCTAGCTTTTAGATTTTCTAAGACTCTTAAAGTTACAGCTAAACCGATTCTATTATCCCAAGCCTTAGCTAAAAGGAATTTTGAATCGTTTAATCGTTTAAATTCAATATATGGAGTCACCATATCACCAGGTTTAACTCCCCACTCCATCGCTTCATCCTTAGATGTTGCACCAATATCAATAAACATATCTTGGATATCATACGCTTTATTGCGAACTTCTACTGTCAATACATGAGGTGGTTTACAGCCAATTACACCATGTATGACTTTGTTTTTTCCAGTCGTAATCTCAACTTGTTGAGCTAACATAACTTGCGACCACCAGCCACCTAATGTTTGGAATTTAAGAAAACCTTCTTCTGTAATTCCAGTAACCATAAAACCAACTTCATCTAAATGACCTGCAAATAAAACTTTAGGACCTTCTTTGTCTCCAACTTGTTTGGCAATCACACTACCTAAACCGTCATAAAAAACTTTATCTGCGTTCTTTTCAGCATATTTTACAAAAACATCACGCACTTGTCCTTCATTACCAGGTACACCTTTTGCATCTGTTAAATCTTTTAATAATTGCAATTCTTTCTTGTCCATTCCTATTACCTCCCATATCCATCAGCTATCTTATTTGAAAAGCTGTTTCTTAAAAATAATCATGCTTAAACCCATCAATAAGTATACCATTATTCATCTATTTTTTAAATTTATTCTGAATTTATCTGAAAAAAAGATCGTTGAGCCCGTTCAGCTCCGACAAGAAAATAGGGGAATTTGATATGACATTTTTTTGTCACCTCGAAATTCCATCTTTTTCTCGAAGAGTTGGCTCATAAGAGCTAGCCTGATAAAAAAACTCGCTTAGCTATTTAGACCTTGTAGAAAAAAAAGATTAAAAAGGCACTGGCCTCTCTAATCCCACTTTCCTTTTACATTAAATTAACGACGATTTCGATCATTCACTTGACGACTAATAAAATTAATCAACCAAACGACTAAAGCGATTGGTACTAAAATTTTAATAATTAAAAATAGAATCGCACTAAATGCTGCTGCAAGAAAACCAAATACCATAATAAACCCGACTGCTGCTAATATATATATCCAAATTGAATTTGTTTGTCTCATGTCGCTCTCCCCTTTTCATTAACTTTATATACCTATAGTAACATAGTGGATTACTGCTGTCCTACATCTAAAGCAGTAACTTTTCATCCGTCTACAGGCTAAAACAAAAAATACCATCTCTAAAACACTAAATTAGAGATGGAGAACTTTTATAAAAAGACATCATGTAATGTACAAACAGCGTTTTGTAAGTTTTCACCAGATACTAAAATCCAAATTGTAGTATAACTATCTGCTGATTGTAATATAGCTATATCTTCTGCCGCTAATGAAGTTACTATTTTAGCTGTAACACCTGGTACGCCTGTAATCCCCGCACCAACAACAGCTACTTTCGCACAATCTTCCAATGTAGAAATAGCTATGTTGTTTTCACTGAAAATAATTTTTGCCAACTCAGCTTCATGTTTCACTAATGTAAATACCACTTGATGTGGAAAAATATTAATGAAATCAACACTTATACCTGCATTTGCTAACAAACTAAAAATAGTTTCTGGCGATTGTTTCGTAGTTTCAATAGTAAATTGAACTAGATTAGATACATGAGCAATTCCTGTCACCAAACGATAATGACCTACCTGCAACTCTGAGTGAGTTACCAAGGTTCCAAGATCTGTAACAGGCAAATAAGTGGAACGAATTCGCAATGGGATTGTAGCTTGCATTGCCAATTCAACTGCTCGTGGATGAATAACCTTTGCTCCTTCATGAGCCATATTACTGACTTCTTGATAACTAACAACCTCTAAAAACTTTGCTTGTTCTACTAACCGAGGATCAGCTGTCATCATCCCTGATACATCTGTGAAAATATCAATGCGCTCAGCTTTAAAAGCTTTACCTAACAATGCAGCTGTAGTGTCACTTCCACCACGACCTATCGTAGTTATATGGCCCGTTTCTGTAACACCCTGAAAACCAGTTACAACCACAACATCTACTTTTTTGAAAAATTCAAAAATAGGTTCTGTTTCGACTCTCAAAACTTTGGCGTTACTGAAATCATCATTTGTAATAATCCCAGCATCTTGCCCAGTTAAAGCCGCGGCAGGCAAACCATTTTTTTTCAGCTGATTTGTAAAGACTGTTGCCGAAATTGTTTCTCCCACAGATAAAAGTAAATCTTTTTCACGTAAATCTAATTGACTTTCATCACCATCAATTAACGACAACAAAGAATCAGTAGCATATGGATCGCCTAAACGCCCAATTGCAGATACAACTACAATTACTTTATATCCGTCTTTAACAGCTTGAACAATATGTTTCTCTGCTGCTGCTCGGCTTTCATCATCTTTTACTGACGTACCACCAAATTTTTGTACTAAAATTTTCATGTTTAGGAACCATCCTTCTATTTAAAAGAAGTACTTTAAGTAGGTATACTTAAGTACTTCTCATCAAATTTATCAGTCTATTGAATCACAGCTTTGCTATTTGGTAAAACTAAAAATTGCTCCCCTGTCTCAACATATAACTTATGCCAAACCATAAATGTGATTACTGTCCAAATTTTACGTGAATTATCAAGTTTTCCAGCACAGTGATCTTCTAAAAGTCCTAGAACATAACTTTTATTGATTAAATGATCTGTTTGAGAGTCAGCAATAATGCCTTTCACCCAACTATTCATCTCATCTTTTAACCAGTGGCGAATCGGAACTGGGAAACCAAGTTTTTTACGATATAAAACATTATCTGGCACAAAACTTTCAGCCGCTTTACGTAAAATATATTTAGTTGTTCCATTTGCAATTCGGATATCAGAAGGCAATTCGCGAGCCACTTTAAAGACTTCCTTATCTAAAAATGGTGTGCGTAGTTCTAGTGAAGCCGCCATTGTTGTTCGATCTGCATTTAATAGTAAATCACCATTTAGCCAAGTATGAATATCAATATACTGCATCCGATCGATTGGATCATAGCCTTTTGAACGATCATAAAAAGGTTTGGTAACATTTTGGTAAGGATGACCAGCTAAATAATTTACCATTAATTTTTTCTTTTCAGCCTCTTCAAAAATTTTAGCATTTCCGACATATCGTTGTTCCATCGGAGTTGTTCCACGTTGGATAAAACTTTTACCACGCATTCCTTCTGGCATAATTTTAGCTAATTGATTTAACCCTTTTTTCAATCCACTTGGTAAACTATCAATGCGTTTTAATGAATTTGGCTCATTATAAATCGTATAACCACCAAAAACTTCATCTGCACCTTCACCAGAGAGTGCAACTTTAACATGTTTACGAGCAATCTCAGCTAAGAAAAATTGTGGTACAGCTGCCGGATCGGCTAGTGGGTCATCCATATGCCAAACAAATCGTGGAAACTCATCCATAAATTGTTGTGCGGTAATAATCTCGCTAATATTTTCAACATTTAAACGATCAGCCGTTTCTTTAGCCACATCAATTTCACTGTAGCCTTCACGTTCAAATCCAACTGAAATAGTTTTAATTTTAGGATTGAATTCTCTAGCAATTGCAACGATAATTGATGAGTCAACACCACCAGATAAAAAGGAACCTACCGTCACATCACTACGCATATGTTTTTCAACTGAATCATACAGGACATCTTTAATTGCCTTAGCAAATTCATCCTCTGATTTTTGAATTGGAGCAAAAGTAGCTTCCCAATAGCGTGTAATTTCCATTTCCCCATTTAATGGTTTTGTAAAATAATGACCTGGTGGTAAACGGTGAATATTTTCTGTTAATGTTTCAGGATCTGGTACAAATTGGAATGTTAAATAATTTTGCAAAGCAACTGGATTGATTTCTTTCTTTTTCAAAATTTCATAAATTGATTTTTTCTCAGAAGCAAAATAGATATTTCCATCTTCTTCTGCGTAATGGAAAGGTTTGATTCCAAAATGGTCTCTAGCCCCATAAACCGATTTTTCAACTTTATCCCAAATTACAAATCCGAACATGCCACGTAAACGTTCTGCTGTTTTTTCTTTGTATTTTGCATAAGTCGCAATGATTACTTCTGTATCGCTGTCTGTTTCAAACGTCAATCCATCAGCAATTAACTCATCACGTAGTTCAATATAATTGTATACTTCACCATTAAAAACAATCCAATAGCGTTCATTTTCATAAGAAAGAGGTTGATGTCCTTTTTCAACGTCAATAATACTTAAGCGTCTAAAGCCAAAACTAATATGGTCGTCAAAAAAGAAACCTTCATCATCTGGTCCGCGATGAACAATTAATTTATTCATTTCTTTAATTTTCTTTTCATAATCTAGGTCATGGTCATTTAAATCGCTCCCATGAATACACCCTACAAATCCACACATACATTGGTTCCTCTTTTCCTTCATTTCTCGGTATAAATTCTCGTGTCCTTATATTTACTTGTCTTATTATAACTAACAACGGCTGTCGGTTCAACCAATTAAGACGGATTCTTTACATTAAACTTTTGTTAAGTTTTATTCACGAATAGTCTATTTCCATATTTTTCAAAATGTAACAATTGTATTTAAAAATTGACTAATTTTTTTTATATAAATTGATTCCTGTTTCTGTATCTTCAATCCAGTCAATTTCTTTGAATTTAATAAGCAGATAGATAAAATAAAAATCACCTACACACCCCGATGTATGTAGAGCAAATAACAGGAATGCACTAATGGGAATATATTGGGCAAGAATAAAATAAAGTAAAGACAGTCCTACAAATGGGCTCAGAGCAATCACTTTAAATTGCCAAGCTCGAAAATAACTCCCTGAGGCTTCAGCATAGGCCATACCTCTTTTAAAACCAAAAGTCACTTTTTTGGCACCAAAGACTTTAAAAAAAAGCCCATGTATCGCTTCATGAAGAACTAGAGAAATAAAAAATAGCAAAATAATACTGATTAATTTCTCACTAAGAAGCAAAATAATTCTAACCAAACTAGTTTCAGCGTTGAAATCCAAAAAGCTTAACTCATTTTTTAAAACAGAGTCATTCATCGCAATATAGCCTACTGGAACTAATAATAATAGCAAAAAAATAATCAAGGAGAGACGACTTAACAATTGAAGCAATGGTCTGTTTTCGATTAAGTTCACTTTTTTGTATAAGATTAATTCTTTTTTCATATTTACTCCCTCCTCTGTTCGTATTATAACAGATTAAATCTGTTTTTTTCAGTAGTCAAAACCTTATCTATGTTATAATAAGCTATCTTTATATTGGAGAGTGATTGTTTTGTTATTAAAAGAAGTCTGTGTTGAAAATTTCACCTTGATTCCAGAAGCATTGTCTCGCGGAGCAAATCGTGTTGAATTATGTGATAATTTAACTGTTGGAGGCACAACAGTAAGTACGGGCGTAATGGAAGAGACCATTCATTATTGTGGAGAAAAGCATGTCCCTGTCATGGCGATTATTCGACCTCGAGGCGGAAATTTTGTTTTTCATGATACCGAGCTTAAAATTATGAAAACAGATTTAATGGAAGCCAAAAAGTTAGGCGTGGATGGTGTTGTAATCGGTTGTTTAACAGCAGATAATTGGATTGACGAAGACGCCATTACAGATTTATTAGATGAAGCAAGTGGTTTACAAGTAACATTTCACATGGCTTTTGATGAAATTCCAGCAGATAAACAATTTGCTGCTATTGATTGGTTAGTAGAGCAAGGTGTTGAGCGTATCCTAACCCATGGAGGACCTAGTCACTTGGCTATTGAGAGCACCCTACCTCGATTAAAAGAACTAGTTGCATACGCTGATAAGCGTATTATTATTTTACCTGGTGGCGGAATTACAAATGAAAATGCTGATTTTATCGCACAAGAACTAGGTGTTAATGAAATCCATGGTACCAAAATAGTTGGCACACTGTAAAATAAAAAATGCGGTTTTCCTTTGCTGGAAAATCGCATTTTCAAATTAAACTACTAACGAACATCACTCGCTTGATAATATTGTTTCTCACCACTTAATACTCCACCATATAAGTCACTTATCGAGACAAAACTATAACCCTGTTTTTTCAAAGAAATGATTGTAGTTTCTAATGCATCTGCTGTCGTCGGATGGATGTCGTGCATTAGCACAATCGCTCCCGACGTTGAACTACGCATAACTTCTTGATAAATCATATCCGCATTTTTAGATTTCCAATCTTCTGTATCAACTGACCATTCTATAATCGGCATCTGGTAGACTGCGATTAATTTATCATCAATCAATCCATAAGGCGGACGTAATAATTTAATTTGATAATTAGCGATATTTTGAATAATTTCATTTGTTGCGGAAACTTGATATTGGGCTTCCTCTATCGAGAGTGATGTTAATTTTGGGTGAGATAAGGTATGATTCCCAATCTCATGTCCCTCTGAAATTTCACGTCTAATCAATTCTGGATTGGCTTTAGCACTTTGACCCGTAACAAAAAAAGTAGCCTTTACATCTTGTTTTTTTAAGATATCTAAAACTCTAGGTGTCACACTCGCGCTAGGTCCATCATCAAAGGTTAGAGCAATCACTTTATTTTTGACAACAGGTGGAATTCCCACTTGTTTTTTTATCTTTAATATCTGACCATCCTTAATTTTGTCTGATGATAACTGGTTCCAGCTTTTGATTTCATCTACCGTCATTTTATTACGCGTTGCAATCCGCCAAAGAGTTTCACCAGGCTGCACTATATACTCCATTTGATTTTCAAGAATAACTGAACCTGTTTTAGGTAGTTCCTTAGCAGTTAATGTTGGATTTTTCACTTTTATTATTTGGCCTGCATAAACTGTATCTGATTCCATATCATTCCATTCTTTTAATTCAGCAATAGTTATTCCATAACTCTTAGCAATCCGCCAAACTGTTTCCCCTTTTTGAATTTTGTGGGTTTCACTATTTCCAGCTTGAGCATCAACTGATTTCATGGACAGATTTATAAATTGTATTATTAGTAAAAAAAATAGAACTCGTTTCCATTTTCGCATAAAAAACTCCTCACAATTCTTTTAAGAATCACACCTCGCGAACTATGCTTAGCGTAAACACGAGTGCATATATATCTATTATCATATGCTAAAAACAAGTAATTTTCTTTTCTATTTTTCCCATTAAAATAGGTCATTTTAGAAAAAATAACAAAAAAAATAACCATCCAAACAACTTATCTTATACAGTGTTTGGATAATTATACCTATTTTCATAAAACAGATAACAAAAAAAGTGTCTGTTTTTTATTTTTAAAATTAGTCTAATGAATTTAAAAAGGTTGAATATTTTTCTACTTCTAAAGAATAATGAATCTCAGGTCGATCAATTAATGCAGCGATTAGAGATAAATCATGGAGACATAGCACACGATAATTAGCAATTAGCCAGCATAAAGCAGATACTCGATCAACTTCTTGATTTTTTATTTTTTGAACATATTTTTTTATTTCTTCACCAGTTATTTCCATATGTTTTCCCCATCCTCCTTATCCGCTTCTTTAATAAACCTATATTCAGAAAACGTTTTCTTAAAGTATAACGAAATTAATTATTTTTTCAAGCGTTTTCACTTATATTCAGTATTAATCTTTTTTTTTTGTATAGGTTGCCAAAATTAATTGTCTAATAAAAAAAGGTAAGCACTGAGAGTGCCTACCTTTTTTTGCGCATGCTATTTCAGTTCAGGGGCATCCGTTTGATAAAGATTAACCGTTGACTGATTGTTATGTTCTTGCAATAATGTTTTACTCTTCACTTCTTTTGCAGCTTCTTCTAATTGTTTTATACCACTTTTAAACGTATAGCTATATTTTTCTTTATCTACGACATTAAAACCTTTCGGGGTATAAAAACGCAATAGATCCCCAGTTATTACTCGATCTGATAAAGCTAATTCTTTTTCTACATGTTGTTTTTCTTGATCAAAAATAACTTTTTGCTCCTCTGTTAAATCAGTTATTTCCTCACCAGTTGCTGTGTTATAAATAGTACCATGAACTTTTGTAAAATTTTTGGAAACAAAATCGCCATTTCTAAATGGTACTATTTGTTGATTATCAGTAGCTAATAAATCACTACCAAATTGAATATAATCTGTTGTTTGTTCTCCAAGTAAATGAAGTAAGGTTGGCAAGACATCAATTTCTCCACCATAGGTATGATTGATACCCCCTTTTAAACCTGGAGCATGGATCATAAATGGAACTTTTTGAAACATTGCATCATCAAAATCAGTATATTCTTTGGTCCCTAATAATTGACTAACTGCATTTCCATGATTACTGGAGATTCCATAATGGTCACCATACATTAAAATCAAACTATCATCATACAATCCTGAATCTTTTAAATATGCTAAAAATTCCTTAATTGCTTCATCTAAATAACGTGCTGTTTGTACATACCCATCAACAGTACTATCCCCCGTTGTTGTTTTAGGAATGGTTGCATTTGCTTCATCTAATGGATATGGATAATGATTGGTTACCGTAATCATTTTCGCATAAAAAGGTTGTGGCAGTTGCTCTAAATATTTAGCAGATTGGCTTAAAAATATTTTATCTTTCAATCCATAGCCTAAATCATAATCCTTACCTTTTGGATAATAACTAGAATCAAAGAAATAATTATATCCCCACGATTTATAGGTATTATCCCGATTCCAAAAACTAGCTACATCACCATGAAAAGCTGCAGTTGTGTAGCCTTTTTGGTTTAAAATAGCGGGTGCAGCTTGAAAAGTATTTTCAGTTCCATTAGAAACCATTGCCGAACCTTCTGAAAGGCCATACAACGAATTTTCTAACATCATTTCAGCATCACTTGTTTTTCCTTGCCCTACTTGATGGAAAAAATTATCAAAAGAAACGGTGTTTGAATCATGATAAAACTCATTCAACGTAGGTGTAACTTCTACGCCATTTGATTTATAATCAATCATAAACTGTTGAAAACTTTCTAAATGAATCACAAATACATTTTTTCCAGCAGCTTTTCCAAAATAATCAACATTTGGTGTGAGTTGTTTTGATTGAATGTATTCTTTGACCTCATCCATCTGACTGCCATCTGCGTTCGCCTTAGTTGCGTTTGCTTGGGCCGTTTTGATTCCATCATAGACAGTGTAGGCATTTAAGCCTAAATATTTAATAATATAATTGCGGTCAAAAGTTCGAGTTAATAATTGAGGACGATCCATCTCAGCTAGACTTAAATTTGTAGCAAATAAAGCCATTGCTATAGCCGTTACTGAAAAGGCCACTCTTTTCTTTATCACTGTTTGATCAATTTTAACAATTTTAAAAATCAATAGACTTGCTAATAGCAGCAAATCAAGGAAAACAAAGAAATCCGAAATATGTACTAAGCTTTTAAAACTTGAATCCATATTCCCTGAGACAGCTGACGCACTTTTAATAATGTTAATAGTCATAAAATCTGAGAACTCACGATAGTAAACCACATTAGCAAACAGCCAAAGTGTCATAATGAAATCAGTTACTAAAAGCACAATGTAAGATTTTCGACCATTTGAGAATAAAGAAATCCCAAAAAGTAACAATGTAAAACTAATCGGATTTACGAAAAGTAAAACTTGCTGAAAACTCCCTGAAACGCCTAATGAAAATTTAGTTTTATAGACTACGTACGTTTTTAACCAAAATAATAGAACTGCAACTAAAAAGAACCCCATTCGTTTATTTAGTATCCGTGAAATAATTGTCATATTTTTTCGTTTTTCTTTCATACTGACTTGCCTCCATAAAACTTTTTTTTCAATACTTTTTGCTAACTAATCCTACTACCATTTAAAAAAAGATACAATATAAATAATAGAGAATTAATACAACTTAAGAAAGTTTTAATAAAATAGACACTTACAAAAAAACTCAGACCTAAAATGGTCTGAGTCTAACATACTAGTTACTGATGACTGATTTGGACACCAAAACGATCAATATCAAAGGCTTCAATCTTTGCTTCATTGTCTACTTCTTTCAGCAAGCTCATGAGAAGTTTTAATTTATCTTTAGGAACCAATACTAAAACTGTTGGTCCTGCTCCACTTAAAAAGGTACCATAAGCGCCATTTTCTTGACTAATCTCTCGAATTTTTTCCAAATGAGGAATCAATTTTTTTCGATAGATTTCATGCCATAAATCTTGTTCCATCATTTGACCAGCTAAAAATAAATTTCCTTCTAAAACAGACGCAATCATTACATTGGCAATTGAGCTGGCTTTGACAGATTCAGAGTAACTCAATTCACTCGGTAAGACTGTTCGGCTTTCGCTAGTTAACAATTCCTTTTGAGGAATAAAAGCGATAATCCCAGTTTCGGGAAAAGCATGTTTAACAGCGAAGACCTCTTGATTTATTTTTGTTGCAACAACAAAATCACCTAAAATAGCAGGTGCAACATTATCTGGATGACCTTCAATCAAGGTAGCTATTTCAACTTTTTTAGCAGCAGTTAATTGTAAATCAGCTAATTGATTCGCTAATTCAATCCCAGCAACTATAGCAGCCGAACTACTACCTAGACCTCTTGTTGATGGTACATCAGAAGTCATTTTTAATTTTCTAGGCGCTAAATCTGGAGCTAAAGATAGAGCTGTCGTGACAATCACATTTTTAGAATCGGTTGGAATTCCCGAACCTAATTGATGTTCCACTTCCCAACTATCTTGTTCCGCTCCCACCTCTAAAGTTAAGTAAAGTTGTAAAGCTAACCCACAAGAATCAAACCCAGGACCTAAATTAGCCGTTGTCCCAGGAACTTTAATCCGTAACACATCGATCACCTCTTAATAAAAAGTTTTAGGAAATTCTCAAAAAATATCTATTTTCTTTTTTGGGAATTTATCTTTTTCCGAATAGTTGGCTCATATGAAAAAGCTTACTTAGCCTTCCATTACTTTAAAATGAACTAACAAGTCCATATCTTTTGCTTGTTCCACTTGTTTTAAAATTTCTTTTTGTTGTTTCTTATTCATTTTATGGGTAATAATAACGACTTTAGATGTTTGACTAGCTTGCGGTTCTTGGATAATCTTATCAAATCCAACATCACTCGCTGCAAAAATCTTAGTTAATTCTAAAAATAATCCCGTTTTGTCTAACATTTCAATTGCTAAATAATATTTTGCATAAACTTCTTCATCTGGAGTCAATTTAGTCTCTAACTGATAAGAGTTAAATACATTTCCCGTTGTACCTAAACGAATATTTTTAGCTACAGTAATCAAATCACTTACGACACTCGTTGCCGTTGGCAATTCTCCTGCTCCTGGACCATAAAACATCGTTTCACCTACAGCTGCTCCTTGAACAACTACTGCATTATTCTCATTATGCACCCCTGCTAGAGGATGATCTTGTGGAACCAATACAGGCCCTACATCAACAACAACACTGCCATTGGCCTCTTCAGCTGAACCAATTAACTTGATTTTATAACCCAATTGTTTAGCAGTCTCAATGTCAATTGATTTCACATGACGGATTCCTCGAGTTTCGATTTGGTCTAAATCAACATGCATCCCAAAAGCTAACCGTGTTAAAATAACCATCTTACGAGCAGCATCAATCCCATCGACATCATTTGTAGGATCGCTCTCAGCAAAACCTAAATCTTGAGCCTCTTTTAGAACCTCTTCATACGATTTATTTTCAGCTGTCATTTTAGTCAACATAAAATTAGTTGTTCCATTTACAATACCCAAAACTTTTTTGATATTATCTGAAGCTAGACTATCCACAATTGTTCTTAAAATGGGAATTCCTCCAGCAACACTTGCTTCATAATAAAGGTCACATTGATTTTCTTTAGCTAAAGCCACTAATTCCTTGCCATGTAAAGCAATTAAATCCTTATTGGCTGTGACAACATGTTTTCCAGCTTTTAATGCTCGACTAATATACTCTTTAGCAACATCTATACTTCCCATCACTTCTAATACAACTGCAATTTCAGAATCATTTAAAATGTCATCTGCATTTGTCGTTAATTCGATCCCTTCAGAAATTAATCCTCGATTTTTTTCAATATTTCGGACTAAGACCTTTTTTATCGAAATTTCTTCACCTGTTACTTGACCAATTTTTTCATTATGATCTTTTAAAATGCGAATCACACCACTACCTACTGTTCCAAAACCTAATATACCTACTTGAATTTGTTTTTTCATACGCTTAAGCTCCTCCTTCACACAGTTTCATTTCATATTTCTTCAATTTTGCTTCAGAAATCTTATTGTCTTATTTAATTTCAACTTGTAATTATAAAATAAAACACATTGAACTTTCATGTGTTTTTAATCAACTATTGTAAACTAGTATACCGAATTATCTACCTTTCCACCAGTCTAAATTAAAAATATAAAAAAAAGAGCCCAATTTCTGACATTTTTTATTCATAAAAAAACAAACAGTTTTTTGTTTTAGTATTCTAACTGCATTTGACTGTACAAAAAAAGGAAAGACGCATTTGCCTCTTCCCATCATTATTAATCTTGTAACAATTCGTAAATTTCAATTGCAATTAGATCAATGTCATCAAATTGATAAACTGAATGATCTGATACTTCCTCTAATTCATAAGTTTCTGCTTTAGGATCATAGCTAATTAAGCAACGTTCTTGACCTTCTTTTTCAAATCGACGAACTTGAACTTCACTGTCCGTATTTTCTTGCATTGCTTCTAATCTGTGGATAATAGCCACTAATTGGGAAGATTTCATTGTTTTGTGCCCCTTTCAAACTTGACTCTTTATTATTCTAACAGATTTTATTGTAAAACGCATTAATCAAACTCCATTCTCATTAAAAAAAAAGAATTTAACACAGCTTTCTAGCAAATCTTTTTTCATAATAAAATAACCGAATTCATTATACAACGTTCAGTGAGCATTGTATAGTTTAATTTAATTGAATAAATCATTGTCTCAATAAAACTACATACCCTTTCAAAAAGCGGACTATTTTGAGTTAGCTAAGTAGTTAACCTCGTCTATACTCAGTTAGTGAAAAAAGATTATTTACCTATTTTCAACAGAAATAGGATACTTGCTTTTCATTTTATGGTAAAATAGCTTAAATTAGAGTAAGAGTTAAGGAATAGGGGGAACTATGAATGACAGTATTATCAGAAAAATTTAATCAACAAACCTATAAAATCGAGGTTTCAGATATTCGTAGATTTGACGAAAGAGTCTCTGTAATTGAAGACATGCTGAAACTAACCTTAGGTGAACCAGACTTCAACACACCAGAACATGTAAAATTAGCTGGTATCTCTGCAATTGAAAACAATGACTCCCATTATACTGGAATGGCTGGTGATTTAGAATTACGTAAAGCTGTCGCTACTTTTATGCAAAAAAAATATCAGGTTTCTTTTGCCCCTGAAAATGAAATTTTGGTCACTGTCGGAGCTACTGAAGCTCTTTCAGCAAGTCTTTTGGCTGTTTTAAATCCAGGAGATAAAATTATTGTTCCAACACCCATTTACCCTGGGTATGAACCATTGATTACGCTAGCTCGAGCTGAGCCTATCTATATAGACACTACGTCTAATGGCTTTGTTTTAACTCCAGAAATGATTGAAGCAGCAATGCTTGAACACGGAGACCAGGTTAAAGCGATCATTCTAAATTATCCCAGCAACCCAACCGGAGTGACTTACAACCGTGAAGAAGTGAAAGCAATTGCAGATGCTGTTAAAAAATATAGTATTTTTGTGATCAGTGATGAAATTTATAGTGAGTTAACCTACGGAGAAACGCATGTTTCAATTGCTGAATTTGCTAGAGACCAAACCATTCTAATTAATGGACTTTCAAAATCCCATGCCATGACTGGTTGGAGAATTGGTTTTATCTTAGCTCCACAAGAGCTAATTGGTCAAATTGTTAAAGTCCATCAATACCTGGTTACTAGCGCAACTACTATGGCTCAAAAAGCTGCGATTGCTGCTTTAACTGCTGGAGCGGATGATGCTTTACCAATGAAAATTGAATACATGAAACGCCGTGATTTCCTTTATGAAAAAATGAAAAATCTGGGCTTCGAAATTGCCAGACCAAATGGTGCATTTTATATTTTCGCTAAAATTCCAGATGGCTATACTCAAAATAGTATGAACTTCTGTGTGGATTTAGCTGAAAAGAACAAACTAGCTATTATTCCTGGATCTGCATTTGGAGCCGCTGGTGAAGGCTTTGTCCGTTTAAGCTACGCTGCAAGCATGGAAAAATTAGAACTGGCAATGGAGCGCTTAACAGCCTATATGGCAACAAATAAGTCAACTCCTTAACTAAGGCATAAGCAAAAGCCGTTTACACCATATGATACTTGGTGTAAACGGCTTTTTAAATTCCCTTAGTTTCTTTTTGGTTGAACGCCAGCAGGCCACCATAATTTAATTAAGGCTTGTGTTCCATCGTTGCCATGACCTTGATTTTCCAATTTTTCATATAATTCTTTTGCTAAGCTTGTACCTGGTAATTGAATATCCATTTTTTCAGCTTCAGCTAATGCAATCTTTAAATCTTTGACAAAATGTTTCACAAAAAAACCAGCAGTGAAATCTTCTCTTAAAATTCTAGGCGCATAATTTGTTAAAGACCAGTTTTGGGCACTTCCTCCACCAACAGTATCCAAGACACTTTCCAATTCTAAGCCAGCAGCATTTGCATAAACTAGTAATTCAGACATGCCCACCATTGTACCAGCTATCATAATTTGATTAGCCATTTTAGTATGCTGTCCGCTTCCAGCTGCCCCTTGTAGCTTAACTTTTCCAGAAAATACATTGAAAATAGGTTCAACGATTTGATAAGCCTCTTTCGTGCCGCCTACCATAATCGTTAAAGTGCCGTTTTTAGCTCCTAGATCGCCTCCTGAGACTGGAGCATCTAGAACCTCAATTTTTCTTTCTCTACCTGTAGCAAAGATTTTTTGTGCTAATGAAGGCGTGCTAGTAGTCATATCAACTAAAATCTTCTCACTAGTCGCTCCAGCAAAAATTCCATCTTCACTATAGTAGACTTCCTCAACGTCTTTAGGATAGCCAACAATCGTAAAAACAATATCACTTTCTATAGTCACTGCCTTCGGTGTATCTTGCCAAATTGCCCCAAGACTAACAACCTCATCTGCTTTGCTCTTAGTTCGGTTATAAATATTTACTTCATATCCGTCTTTTAATAAATGTTTGACAATAGACGCCCCCATAACCCCTACGCCAATAAAACCAATCTTTTGTTTACTCATGCAACCCATCCTCTCTTAATCCTCTATCATTAAGTATAGGTCAATTTATAAAAAAATACCACTGAATCCAATTGGATCCAGTGGTATTTTTTAGGTTCGTACTTTTGCAACAGCTATCTTCGTATCTTTTATACCTAAAGCCACAACACCCATAAAAATCCCTGTATAATGAGTGATCAAACGCCAAAGTATAAGTGCAATAATTAGCTTTTCAGGACTAAGGATAAAACTTCCAAATAACAAAGTAAAACTATATTCGGCTCCCCCAGCTCCGCCCGGAATTGGAAATAGCGAGACAATTAAAATGATAAAAGCATGTAAACTAATAATTGTCAAAATACTAATATCCGTTAATCCTAAACTTCTTAAAATAAAGTACGGAACAACAAAGTAAAAGACGAGCTGAATGAAGGTTAAAATACTGGTTTTAATCAATAGAGAACGTTGACTCCGAATATATAAACTTTCCTCATAAAAAGTATCCACTTTTTCTAATAAAGAAATTTCAAATTTTCCAAGCTTATCTGAAGAAATAAATCGACTCAACCAACCGATCACCCAATGAATCACTTTTTTTAACCAACTAGCTTTAAATGTAATTAAAAGTAAAATAGTAATCACACCTAGATTAACTGCTAAGCCAATAAATACAAAGGTTGATAATTTAGATAATTCAGCACTTAATGCTTGATAACCAAAAAAGACACAACAAACAAAATTTAAAACAATCATCCCTTGATAAACAACAAATTTCATCAAGAGCACAGAGCTTCCAACGCCAAAATCGACACCGGTTTTCTTCAAGGCCATTAATTGTGCAGGTTGCCCGCCACTTGAAAAAGGCGTAATCGCATTAAATAAATGTTCAATTAAAGGAATTCGATAGGCATTGATAAAACTATAATTTGAATTCCTTCGTTGCAAGAGACCTTGAATAATTTTAGCCTCAATTCCCCAGTGAATCAGCATACATCCCAAGGCCGCAAGTAACCAAAACCAATTCAATTGAAGTAGTTCTTGATAAACTTGAGCAAAAGAAAGTTTTCTAAATTCCCAGGCAAAAATAGCGAGTCCGACAACAAGAATTGCTCCTAAAGCCCATTTGTTCCTTCTATCCATTTATTTTCTCCTTTAAGAGCTTGTTCCTGATAAAAACGAATCCAAATAGTCGTCAAGCGCTCCTCTGAATAGGCTGCATTTCCAGCAATAGCTCGTTCTTTTAATTTTTGATAATCTTCTTGATTGTCTTTTAATTTTCTAATTTCTGCAGCCATTGCTTGGCGATCTTCACAAGCCGCATAATAACCATCAATAACAGGTTTGTATAAAGGTAAGTCTCTTAACAAGACTGGCGTTTCTGTTCCAAAAGCTTCTAAAATACACATAGGAAATAATTCATTATATGATGGCAATAAAAATACATTGGCTAAATTATAATAGTCTACCATTTTTTTTCGGTCAATAATCCCAACAAACTTTAAGTTTTCTGGAGGATGATCCATTAATTTTTTATAACGTTCATACCCGTCAGTAATTTTTCCAAAAGAAAAACCACCAGCCCAGATAAACTGAACATCTGGCATTTCTTCAGCCAAAGTTGCAAAATCAAAAACACCTTTACGCTCTTGAACTTGACCTGCTCCAAAAACAACAAATTTATCATCTGCTAAACCTTCTTCTTTGCGTAATTCTACAATCTCATTTGGAGAATAGGCATAAAAAGTCGATTGAGCAACAAAGTTAGGAATATACGTTATATTCGCTTCATCAATTCCTAGCGCAACTAATTCAGGAATAAAACTAGGATTTACGACAACTAAATGATCCATTCGTTTATAAAATGAAACAACATACCAATCCAGAATCTTTTCAGCAAATTTGGGTATTTTAATACTTTCTTTTAAAGTATTGGGAACAAAATGAACATAACCAATGCGACGACCAAAACGTTTTCTAAAAAAAGTCGTTAAATAGAATAGTGGATCAATTGTATGATAGTGACTAAGTTGTGTTTTTTGATAGCGATTAATCGTCATCTCAATCTCATCCCTAGCTTGCTCTTGGAGCAATCTAATTAATTCTAAATAGGCACTTCCAACCCCTTGCCCTTTGACTTTATCCGCCGAAGAAAACATATTGACTTTAATCATTGTCTCACGTCCTATTTCTTATTTTGCGACATTTAAATGTGTCGCAGTTTCAACTTGGTATTTTCGATTACTATCTTCATAAAACTGAAGCACACGTTCACCAAAAGCTGTTGCTGAAATATCATACAACAGTTCTTGTCGCTTCCATTCATTATTTTTTTGATCATTTAAGGTTGCTAATGTGCTGATAATTGTTTCAGCTAGTTCTTCATCTTGGTTAAAAAGTGCTCCAAACTCATTAGCGCCAACTAAGCCACGGGTATAGGCATTATCCTTAGCGATAATACTTGTTCCACTAGCGAGTGCTTCAATATAGGTTAAGCCTTGCGATTCTGATTCAGAGGCACTAACAAATAAATCAGCCATTTGGTAATAACCTGCCACTTCTTCACTAGGTTTCTCGCCTAAAAATTGCACATATTCTTCGATTTCTAATTCTGCAGCAAGAGCGTCTAATGTTGGACGCTGAGGACCTTTTCCAACAATAATTAATTTAGCATTGGGCTCATTTTTTATGATTTCAGGCATTGCCAGTAAAATAGCTTCAGTATTTTTCTCCTTAGACAAACGACTTAGTGACAATATCACTTTGTCTTCTTGAGTCAAACCTAATTCTGTTCGGATATTCCGATTCTCAAGCCTTTCAAATTTCTGTAATTTTACTCCTGTAGGAATGACCTCAATACTTTCGGTTACACCATAATCAGCTAATTGATTTAAAACACGTTCACTTGGAGCAATCACACCAACGGTTTGATTACAAAAATAACGTGATAACAGCTTAACATGATTGGGACGTAAAATTTTGCCTTTTGCAATATAATGTAAATAATCTTCATACATTGTGTGATACGTATGAACAAGTGGAATGTCTAATTGATTTGCCACGTATTTCCCTGTAAAGCCTACGCTAAATTCTGTATGAGTATGAATAATATCTAAATTTAATTTTTTAGCTTTTCTTAAGGCTACATATGCTCCACTAACTGCAATTCGACGATCTTTAAATGATAAAAAAGGAATACTTGTTAAGCGTATAATAGTTGGTTCATCTTCTTCCGCATTAGGGTCGGTAGTGGTAAATATAGTCACTTGATGCCCCTTATGCTCCAACTCTTCCTTCAAGGTTTTGATTGACGTTGCCACTCCACTAACTTGTGGAAAATACGTATCTGTAAATAGTCCAATATTCATGATACACCCTCCTTTTTACTCTTTAATCTACTTAATAGGTTTGCAAACAACTTGATTGAACCAACTAAACTGATTTTTCAATACAACTTTATACTACTATTGTATAGGTATCTCGTTTATTTCGTATCCATCTAAGGTTGTATTTCTTTTTTATCTAAAGTCCTATTTTTTGGTAGGACTAGCCTATTTTTCCATAAAAGAATTCGTTTAGTGTATGTCAAAATAAAGGCATTTACTCTACTTATAGACTAACATAAATTATGTATCTTTTCATTTATTAGCCTAATTATTCACGATTTCTTAACGACTATTGAAAGAAAAAATGAGTAAATCATCCTATTTTACATAAAAAAATGGCTATAAGTGATGACCACCTATAACCATTTTGACTTTGCTTATTTAGTGTAAGATTCAACTAGTGCAACGACTTCTTCAGCTGTATCACAATCATTGATTGCTTTATCTGCTAATTCTGCCATCTTAGTTGTGTCTAAACGTTTCATTAAGCTACGAGTTTTTAAAATACTTGAAGCACTCATAGAAAACTCATCTAAACCAAGACCCATTAATAATGGTACAGCCGTTTGATCTCCAGCCATTTCACCACACATACCAGTCCATTTACCTTCTTTATGAGAAGCATCAATAACATTTTTAATTAAACGTAAAATTGATGGGTTGTAAGGTTGGTATAAATATGAAACGCGTTCGTTCATACGATCCGCTGCCATTGTATATTGAATCAAGTCATTTGTTCCAATACTAAAGAAATCAACTTCCTTAGCAAATTTATCAGCAATAACGGCTGCAGCTGGAATTTCAATCATGATACCCACTTCGATATCATTAGAAACTTCAACACCTTCACTAACTAATTTAGCTTTTTCTTCAAGTAACATTGACTTAGCTTGACGGAATTCGCCAAGTGTTGCAATCATTGGGAACATGATACGTAATTGACCGAAAACAGAAGCACGTAATAATGCGCGCAATTGAGTTCTGAACATATCAGGTTGTGCTAAACAAATACGGATTGCGCGGTAGCCTAAGAAAGGATTCATTTCATGTGGTAAAGTTAAATAAGGTAACTCTTTATCTCCACCAATATCCATAGTCCGAACGACAACTGCTTTGCCTTCCATACCTTCAAGAACTGCCTTGTATGCTTCAAATTGAGCTTCTTCTGTTGGGAAATCTGGTGAATCCATGTAAAGGAATTCAGTACGATATAGTCCAACTGCTTCACCACCATTATTTTTCACTCCAACTAAATCTTTTGGAGTTCCAATATTAGCAGCTAACTCAATGTGTTTACCATCAGCAGTTAATGTTTTTTCATTTTTCAACTTGTCCCACTCAGCTTTTTGAGCTGCGAAAGCAGTTGCTTTTTCTTCATACTTCGTCACGTCACTAGCTTCAGGGTGGATGATAACATCCCCTTCAAGACCATCAACGATGATTGAATCATTTTCTTTAACCTTAGCTGTAATTTCTTTTGTTCCTACAATTGCAGGAATTTCAAGAGAACGAGCCATGATTGCAGAATGTGACGTACGTCCACCAATATCTGTTACAAAAGCTTTAACAAATTGACGATTTAATTGTGCTGTGTCACTTGGTGTTAAATCATGAGCCACAACGATAACTTCTTCATCAATCATTGAAGGATTTGGTAACTTCACGCCTAGTAAATGGCTCATTACGCGTTTAGTAACATCTTTAATGTCAGCTGCACGTTCTTGCATGTAAGGATTATCTTCCATGCCTTCAAACATGCTAATAAACATGTCCGTAACTTCTTTCAAGCCGCTTTCAGCGTTCACTTTATTATCTTTTATGTTGCCTTCAATACTCCCGATTAATTCTGGATCAGAAAGAACCATTAAGTGTGCATCAAATACCTGAGCTTCTTCTTCACCTAAGCTTTCAGCAGCTTTTTGACGAATCAGTTCAAGTTCTTGTTTCGCTTTATTTAATGCATTTGCAAGACGTTCATTTTCTGAAGCAGAATCCTCAACTGTAATTTTGTTGAATGATAAATCAGGTTCGATCAGCATATAAACTTTAGCAATAGCTACGCCATCACTAGCCGCAATCCCCTTTAACATTTCAACCATTATTCAGCTAAGCCTTCTTTCTTCATTGTTTCTTCGATTCCAGCGATAGCTTCAGCTTCGTCAGCACCTTCAGCAGTAATCACAACATCAGCACCTTGGCCAACACCAAGTGACATAACGCCCATGATTGATTTTAAGTTTACTGATTTACCTTTGTATTCTAAGTTAATATCTGAATTGAATTTGCTTGCTGTTTGCACTAATAATGTAGCTGGACGTGCATGGATCCCTGTATCTGCTACTACATGAAATTCGCGTTTTTCCATAATAATAAGTCTCCCTCAAAAAAAGTATTTTTTTTTTAGAATTACCTTCAAAACCGACTTAAAAACCTATTAAAATAACGATTTTTAAATAAGGAATCAAAAATAACCCTTTCATCTTTACAGATTAACATTTTTTGCAACATTCTACAACTATTTTTTGCTTTTCTTTACTTACATATTCGATTTTTCTATTGGAACCAACCGATAAACAACTTCACCATGTAGTTTTGCTTCCCCTATAATTTCATCTTTTCTAGGGTGGCTTAACCAAATTGTTCTGAAAGTCATAAAATCTTCTTTCTTCACAAGCAACTCTTGAATTTGACCATCGACTAATTCTGTAACTTGTTTTTCCATTTCTTCATGTGACATGGGCAAGTCTCCTTCCTATATAATCTATTAAATTAACATAATTTCCTGATAGTTAAAACAATTTTTTCTTAAAAAAAGATGGCATTAACTGATTTAAATCAATTTCGTATCCCATTTTTGACTGGGTAAAAAGAAAATAGGTGAAACCATTAAAAAGGATATAGAGGAATACTGTCAACCAATTTAATGTATAAAACCCAACAATCATTGTACAAAATACAATGAGGCTATAAACACTAAGCGTTTGATAACTATATTCAGCACTAATTGTTTGTTTCCAATTTTCTGAAAGGACAAGGACGGACCAAATAAATAAATGCAGTAGCCCAACAATAAGTAGCCAGTTGAAATAAAAACGATAAGACCCTTCTCCGTAAATAAAAGACTCTCCTTGGAACCAACTATACCGTTTAAGATTTAGTAAACTTGGGGTTAATAAACGATGAATACTCATGGATGCCATAGTTGCACCCACAACATATATGACACCTTGACTTTTCAAACCGCGGATATAACGCGTAATTTGCTTCCATAAAAGATGACAGCTAACTATATTTATTAGCCAAAAAATAGCTAAATTAAAAGGAAGTAAATAGATTGTTGCTTCTCTTATGAAAAATGAATCTGCATGTACTGCAGAGCTTTCTAATAAGCCTACTCGTGAATTAAAAAGACTGAAGCGTTCAATCACAAAATTAATTCCTATCACAATACTTATAATGAATAAAGCTAGCCAAGTTGGGTACACAAGTAATAAGAAACCACTGACACAAAGTCCTCCTATTAAGATTATTCCTATGATATATAAAATGAAATAGGTTCTATTATCTGATGAAAATAATTGAAAAAGCAGTCCAATACTAGTCCAAAATATAAATAAACTAAATAAAATAGTTACTAACTTTTCTTTCATCTTTTACCCACTTCCTAATTTTGTTATCTCTAGTGTAGTAGATTTTAATGAAAAAGTAAAAGAGTTAAGCAAAGAACTTGAAAGTCAGTAAAGGTCAGTGTATAATATTAATCAGTAAGGTCAGTATTGGTCAACAAAAAAACTGACTTTCATTACATGGTTAATTAAACTACTGAAAGGTTGTGACTTTTTATGTTATGTCAAAACTGTAATCAACACGATGCCACAATTCATTTATATACAAGTATGAACGGCCAAAGAGGCCAGATAGATTTATGTCAAAATTGCTATCAAGAATTAAAAGCAGCTAAAGAACGAGGTGACTTAAAAATGAATCGCTCAAATAATACTCCTGATCCTTTTGGTCTAGGTGGCTTAGACGAATTATTTAAAGCTTTCCAAGCTGGCCAATCGCCACAAGGTCAACCTAATCCACAAATGATTCCTCCAACTCAATCAGGCGGAGGCGGAAAACGCCCTAATGGTCGTCAAGGTGGATTATTAGCCGAATACGGTACAAATTTAACGGATATGGCAAAAAACGGAGCTATTGATCCAGTTATTGGACGAGATAATGAAATTAAACGTGTGATTGAAATCTTAAATCGCCGTACTAAAAATAATCCTGTTTTAATCGGAGAACCCGGTGTTGGTAAAACAGCTGTGGTTGAAGGTCTTGCTCAAAAAATCATTGAAGGCGATGTTCCTCAAAAACTGATGGATAAAGAGGTTATACGTTTAGATGTGGCTAGTTTAGTCCAAGGAACAGGAATTCGTGGTCAATTTGAAGAACGGATGCAACAGCTGATGGATGAATTAAAGAAAAATCCACAAATTATTTTATTTATTGACGAAGTTCATGAAATTGTTGGCGCTGGTAGCGCTGAAGGTAGTATGGATGCAGGCAATATGTTAAAACCAGCATTAGCTCGAGGTGAACTTCAAATGGTAGGAGCAACAACTCTAAAAGAGTACCGGACCATTGAAAAAGATGCAGCACTAGAAAGACGTATGCAACCTGTTCGAGTGGATGAACCAACCGCCGAAGAAACGATTACGATTCTAAAAGGAATTCAAAAGAAATATGAAGATTACCATCAAGTTGGGTATACAGATGCAGCGATTGAAAGTGCAGTAACATTATCAAGTCGTTACATTCAAGATCGTTTCTTGCCTGATAAAGCCATCGATTTACTTGATGAAGCTGGTTCTAAGAAAAATTTGACTATTCAAACAGTCGATCCAAAAATCATTGAAGACAAAATTGCTGATGCAGCATCTCAAAAACAAGCTGCCTTACAACAAGAAGACTATGAAAAAGCCGCTTATTATCGTGATCAAGCTGCTAAATTAGCTGCAATGCGTGATCAACAACAACCGGATACTGAAAAACCGATTGTTACTGAAAAAGATATGGAACAAATTATCGAAATGAAAACAAATATTCCGGTCGGGGATATTAAAGAAAAAGAACAAGCTCAGTTGCGCAATTTAGCTGAAGATTTACAACAACATGTTATTGGTCAAAACGAAGCGGTGGAAAAAGTTTCCAAAGCCATTCGTCGTAGCCGAATCGGTCTCAATAAGAAAAATCGCCCAATTGGATCTTTCCTATTTGTAGGACCTACTGGAGTTGGGAAAACTGAATTAGCTAAGCAATTAGCTGTTGAACTATTTGGGACTGCTGATTCCATCATTCGTTTTGATATGAGTGAGTATATGGAAAAACACAGTGTCGCTAAACTTATCGGTTCACCACCAGGTTATGTGGGTTATGATGAAGCTGGTCAGTTAACAGAAAAAGTGCGCCGCAATCCATATAGTATCGTTTTACTAGATGAAATTGAAAAAGCACATCCTGATGTCATGCACATGTTCCTTCAAATTTTAGATGATGGACGTTTAACAGATGCACAAGGAAGAACAGTCAGCTTTAAAGACACCATCATTATTATGACTAGTAATGCTGGAACAGGTAACGTTGAAGCCAGTGTTGGATTTGGTGCAACCAATAATGCCACACAAAATTCTGTTTTAGATCAACTTACTAACTACTTTAAACCAGAATTCATCAATCGCTTTGATGCAATCGTTGAATTTAATCAACTAGACAAAACACATTTGATTAAAATTGTCGATTTGTTACTACTTGATGTTAATCATATGCTTGTGGATCAAGGAATTTCAATTGTCGTTGATGAAGCAGCCAAAGAAAAACTAGTCGAATTGGGCTATGATCCTAAGATGGGGGCACGTCCATTACGTCGTGTGATTCAAGAACAAATTGAAGATAAGATTGCTGATTTCTATCTTGATCATCCTGAGATTAAAGAATTAGCTGCAACAACAGATGCAAATGGTGATTTAATCGTAACTGAGAAAAGCAACGAACCTGTTGTTTCTGAAGAAGTTGTTCTAACTAAAAAAGAAGACGAATAAGCTGAAAAAGGGTCAGGACAAAAATTGTCCTGACCCTTTTTCTATCTGGCTAACCGATAATAATTTTTTCTGTTGGGTACAAATAATTTGCATCTCTTTTTTCTTTCGGAACAAGTAACATTAACATATAGAGCATACCAACACGACCAATAAACATTAAAATCATGATCATTATTTTTCCGAAAATAGATAAACTTGGTGTAATACCCATTGATAATCCTGTCGTTCCAAAAGCAGATGCAACTTCAACAACTAACGAAACTAAACTATGTTTTTCTGTGACGCTTAAAACTAAGACACTAAAAAAACATAACGCAATTGAAAGATTTAGAACTACAATTGATTTTTTTACATCGTCATTATGAATACGTCGTCCGAATATATTAATATTTTCTCGACTACGAATAAAAGAAAAGAGATATAAAACCACAATAGCCAAAGTAGTAGTTCGAATCCCCCCTCCGACTGAACTAGGACTAGCTCCTACAAACATCAGTGCTGCAAAAAGTAATAATGTCCCATCACTAAAATTACCCAAAGGAGTCGTTAATAGGCCAGCATTACGCGTACTAACAGAGAAAAACATGGAGTAAAACGCACTTTCAGTAAAATTCATTCCTTTAAAAAAATCATCAAATTCTAGTAACCAAATTAAGACGCTACCAACAACAAATAAAATTAAGAACGCCCACATAGAAAGTTTAGCAAATAAAGAAAAACGAAAAGGCAAATCGTGTTTCTTTTTCTTGTAGTTAAAAAAAGCCTTTAATTCAATCAAAACGGGAAAACCTATTCCACCAACTACAATTAGAAACATCACAATCGTTTGAATAAAATAATCTTGCGAAAAGTCTATCAATGAGGTACCCGTAATATCCGCCCCTGAATTAGTTACTGCGGAAACAGCTGTGTAAAATCCATAAAATAAGGCATCATGAACAGTATAGTAATTGTAATAAAAGTACACACTCAAAATCAAACCACCAATGAGTTGAAACCAAATAATAATAGCTAAAGCATTTCTAATTAGCCGAACAATTCCACTTAAATTAGGCTGATTCATATCCACCATAATTAATTGCCGCTGTTTTAAAGAGATTTTTCGTTTTGAAAGAATAAAAAAAGATGTTGAAATCATCATAATCCCTAAACTACCTAACTGAAATAAGACCATTAATAATCCGACTCCTGCTCGATTATAGGTTGAACCTAAATCAATCGTAGTTAAACCTGTCACACTAACTGTGCTGACTGCAGTAAACATCAAATCTAGAAAAGAAAGTTCTTGGCCAGGTATTCTAAAAATAGGTAGCGAGAGCAAAATAGCCGCAACTACGACAGCTATAAAATAAAAAATGACAATCATTTGAATTGAAGAAAAGCGCCCCACTAATTGACGCATTATTTTTTTGAGTTTCTGCATGTTTTAATCCCTCTGTTTCATGTATTCTAACTTTAAATTTTCAGTATGCTATATTTAGCAAGGCAAATTTCACTAAAAAAATTTAATCCTTGAAACCTATCATATCATATTTACGAAATTAGAAAAGAATCAGCCAATCTTATTTTAATAGGATATATTCTTTGATAAAGTCTGACTTTCATTATATAATAAACTTATGTAAAAACGTACTATATTTATTTAGAAGAGGTGATGACAAATGAAATTAATTGATGTAACCAATAGCCACTCATCTTTAGTCGCTGAGCAGCTAGGCAATACAGATGCTGTTTTTATCAAAGTCTATTCTTTAGGACAAACCACAGTCATATTTTCTGGCGCCGCTACACACAAAGATGTTGTTCTAACAAATAAGCTACGAAACATTAAAAATAATGAAATCAACTATGCAATTACTGAAGTCTTGAAAACGACTCCTGATCAAGTTGATATTTTGAAAGCGCCTAATTTGGTTGAAATATCTGTTAATCTAACGGATTGATTTTCTCATGCGCTTCTGACCAAATGAAAAAATTATTTACAAATAGTTAAACATAACTCTATTTTCTAGCTATTCGTAAAGGCTTTTTCCATTTGCTCTGACTCTATTTATTTTAAATATAAAATACCGTGACTTGCCTGTAAATAAAAGCAAGTCACGGTATTTTTTTATTACTAATTCAAAAAAATTATCTCAGCATATTTTTAATGTAAACATTAATAATTATAGTAATTTGTTTTAGGATGCATATTTGCTTCTATTCCAGATGTAACAACTTTCTCTTCTATTGCTCGATAAATTCACAAAAAACTAGGTACTTCCAAATTAGATTTTCCAATTCTTGTATCCTTCGTAAATTTTACCAAATCCTTTGCCTTTAGCGAATATAAAGGATAAAAGCTCATTATCCCTTTAAAATTTAATCGTTTATATGATCCCGAAACATAATTACGTAATATTTTTTTCGTTTAAATTCCCATATAAGTATCTTCTAATTTGCATAATCGCACTAATAAATGACCTATCTTCATTTTGATTCGGAACATCAACATTTATATAAATATATTGAAAAATGGTTATGTCGTTAATATTTGATTCGTTTTATATTTGTAATGCTTACTGTTGAATAAAACAAGGTATATATTTAAGAACAACTACTTTCAGTTTCTGTTAATTATATATTCTTTTCTTAAAATAAAAAAAGTTCCTTTTTATCAAAAATCGATAAAAAGGAACTTTTATTTTTTTATTTTATAGTAAAGCTGTCAATTCAATATCTGGGTACTTATCATGGAACCAACGCATTGCAAATTGATTTTCAAATAAGAACAGAGGCTGATCATAACGATCTCTTACGAGTAAATTACGACTAGATGACATATTCTCATCTAAATCTTCTGGTCTAATCCAACGAGCAATTTTAGAACCCATCGGCGTCATAATAACTTCAGCATTGTATTCCCCTAACATTCGGTGTTGGAAGACTTCAAATTGAAGTTGTCCGACTGCACCTAAGATATAATCCTCTGTGTGGTATGTCTTATACAATTGGATAGCACCCTCTTGAACAAGTTGATTCATACCTTTATGGAAAGACTTTTGCTTCATGACATTTTTCGCGCTAACTTTCATAAACATTTCTGGAGTAAATTGTGGCAATTTCTCATAGGATACATTCATTTTTCCACTGAAAAGAGTATCTCCAATTTGGAAGTTTCCTGTATCATATAGCCCAATAATATCTCCAGCAACTGCATGTTGAACTGTTTCACGACTTTCTGCCATAAATTGAGTAGAATTCGACAATTTCATTTTGCGGGCTGTACGCGACAAAGTAACATCCATACCACGCTCAAATTCGCCTGAACAGATTCTTAGAAAAGCAATCCGATCACGGTGAGCCGGATCCATATTCGCTTGAATCTTAAAGACAAATCCAGAAAACTCTTCAGTGTAAGGACTAATTTTTTCTCCATCGTCTGTTTTATGAGCAGTTGGACTTGGAGCAAATTTTAAATAGGTGTCTAAAAAGGTTTGTACACCAAAATTTGTTAAAGCTGATCCAAAAAAGACAGGTGTCAATTCGCCATTCGCAATTCGTTCTTCTGAAAATTCATTGCCGGCTTCATTAAGAAGTTCAATGTCTTCTAAAGCCTGATCATAGACATTTGAAATTTTAATTGGGTGATCTCCCTCAATTTGACCTTCCGCATTTAACTCAATAAAACGTTCGCCACCAAGTTGTTCAGGACGGTGAATTTCAATACGCTTATTGTAGTTATCATAAAGTCCCATTAAGCCTTTTCCCATACCAATTGGCCAGTTCATTGGGTAAGAATCAATTTCTAAGACTTCTTCCAATTCAGCTAATAAATCAATCGGTTCTTTTCCATCTCGATCTAACTTATTAATAAAAGTGAAAATGGGAATACCACGCATACGACAAACCTTAAATAATTTCTTTGTTTGTGGTTCGATTCCTTTAGCACTATCGATAACCATGACCGCACTATCAACAGCCATCAAAGTTCGATACGTATCCTCAGAAAAATCCTCATGCCCTGGGGTATCTAGAATATTTACACGCTTACCTTGGTAATCAAATTGCATCACAGAACTAGTAACAGAAATTCCACGTTGTTTTTCAATTTCCATCCAATCTGATTTAGCAAATTTGCCACTTTTTTTTCCTTTTACTGTTCCGGCTTGGCGAATTGCTCCACCAAATAATAATAATTGCTCAGTAATCGTCGTTTTCCCAGCATCTGGATGGGAAATAATTGCAAACGTCTTACGTGAAGCAACTTCTTCTTTTAATGTTTGTTTCATTCGTATCAGTCCTCATTCGGTTAAATTTTAAGTTCATTATTTATATTAATGGCATGTAAACTACACAGCTCCACCTAATTTCCTCGTTTTTAGTTTTAACTCAACTAAAAAAAATCATTATCTAAATTATTATAGCATTTTGAGAGGTCTTTTTAAATCTTATTTTAAAAGTTTATCGGAATGTGCCTATTCTCGTTCTGCTTTGCATTTATAGCACCCTTAGATTCTACCTAAACGCTATCTAGTCCAGCATAGCACAGATAATCAAAACTGTACTACTCAGGCTTTAAGACAGTAAAAGACTGAACTCCACTATTCATAGAATTCAGTCTTCTCTATACTTGATTAACTTGTTAGAACTTTTACCTCTATATTCATTAAACGAGTATTCTCTACCTCTTTAGAAATTAACTCAACAGAATCAACTTTTAATGAAAGGTTTTCATTATTCTCAGGGATTGTGCCTAATTCTGTTAGCATATATCCAGCAATTGTATCGACATCTTTGCCTTCAACATTTAGATGGAAGAGTTCATTAAATTTATCAATCGGCATACGACCTTGGACTAGATAAGTCGACTCGTCAATTTTCTGATATAAATCAGAGATTTCGTCATACTCATCTTCAATTTCGCCAACGATTTCCTCTACTAAATCTTCTAAAGTAACAATACCAACTACTCCGCCATATTCATCTAGCAAGATAGCCATTTGATTTTGCGTTTTCTTCAATTCAAAAAGCAAATCATCAATAAAAATAGTTTCAGGTACAAATAAAGCTGCATTCAAAATTTCTTTTAAGTTTATTTGTTCAAAACCAACACGTTTTGCTTCTTTCAAAACATCTTTTAAATGGATAATCCCAATAATATTGTCTTTGTCTTCTTCATATATTGGTACACGCGAATAACGACAATCCAATAATAAATCAATGTTTTCATCGTAACTATCTTCTAAATCGATCATAAACGTATCTGTTCTAGGTACCATAATTTCTCGTGCCATTTTCGTGTCTAATGAAAAGACACCATTTAACATATGAACTTCTGAAGCTTCAAGAATACCGTCCTTTTGACCGCTTTCTAACATAAAACGCATTTCTTCTCGTGTTAATTTTTCTTCTTCTGCATCAATTTCCATTGGTGTTAATTTAACCAATACATCCGTTGAAAAAGATAACAAAAATACAAAAGGTTTCATTAGTTTTTCAATGATTGAGATAAAGCCCACACTGAACTTAGAAACTTCTTCGGCTTTTTGCATGGCTATTCTTTTTGGATACAGTTCTCCGAAAACTAACGTTACATAAGACAAGATAAGCGTCACCACAATAATTGAAACTTCTTTCGCCCAGCTTACATCTCCAAATACTGGTTGTAATTTGGTAGCAATACTTGTTGCTGCTGATGCACTTGAGAAAAAACCTGCTAACGTAATTCCAACTTGGATTGTTGCTAAAAATCCATTTGGGTTTTCAAGTAATTTTACAAGTCTGCGCGCTTTTCTATCTCCATCATTAGCTTGGCTTTCCATTCTTCCCTTATTAAGAGAAACTAGTGCAATTTCTGCCGAAGCAAAAAAAGCATTTAATAGCGTTAAAGCTAAAATTAAAATCAATTGTCCAACAATCGACTGACTTTCAGGGTCAGGGGTCATTCAAACATCCACTCCTCATTCTTTTCAATTTAATTTTTATTAGTGAATTTAATAATAGCATATTCACTAGTTCTTGACAATATTTTATAAAGTATTGTTGTTATATTTCAAGTTCCTACTATAATATGGGAGCTATTTTTATTGGTTGTCTTTAAACCCTTTTTCTCCAACATAATTTGTTAATGACCAAATGTGTTTCTTCGCTTTTTTTGCTTCGGACTCAGATTGTTTTAGTTCATTAAAATAAAGTTCTTTTTCATTATAGTAGCCTAAACGAGCCAGCCCTTCTTTTAATAAAACTTCCTCCACTAGCTGATCATTCGCATACAAATAAGCTAAGGTTCGATCATATTGATCCACTTTTTCATGGTTTTCATCATAAACAATCGATAATTCTTTCCCTTTAAGATAATCCGTTAGAAATTCTTTCGCTTCCTTACCAAAAGGTTGCGTTTTTCCTGTTTTATTTGTATTGCTTTCAGGGGTATCTATTAATAATAAGCGCATGCGTTTTCGTTCGCCGTTTTCCTTCATAATAATGGTATCCCCATCAACAACTCGTTCCAATTCAATAGCTATTCTCTGAGTATCTTTGGCAGGTTCTGTTATTTGCTGATTTTCTGCGACAAAAAAAGTCCCTATCAGTAAAACAACTAATGCACCAATACCTGACATAATCTTCTTACTATTTTTCACTTTTTTAAATCCTCCTTATAATAAAAAGCTCGTTGAGCCGATTAGCTCCGGCAAGAAAATAGGAAAAATTGATAGGGCGCTTTTTGCCCTCTCGAATTTTTATCTTTTTCTCGAGGAGTTGGCTCATAAGAGCTAGCCTAATAGAAAGCTCGTTGAGCCGGTCAGCTCCGGTAAGAAAATAGGAAAAATTGATAGGGCGCTTTTTGCCCTCTCGAATTTTTATCTTTTTCTCGAGGAGTTGGCTCATAAGAGCTAGCCTAACCTATTCTTCTACTTTAGCATAATTTGACAAAAGAATAAATTTTTTTATAAAAAAAACTAGCCAACTTCATTTCAGAAGTGGCTAGTTTCGTTTTGTTACTTAGCTAGCTTGCGCTCTTGTTCAAGAGCAGCTTGTGCTAAGATATTTAGATAGTTCCAAGGGCGATCAAAATGTGGTTGGAAGAAGAAATCAACATAAGCTAAATCTTCAATTGTCATTTTATTTTGAATACATAATGACAATGAGTTCGCTGATTGAGTAATGTCATATTTAGACATTAGTTGTCCACCAACAATTCGATTCGTACCTACTTCATAAACTAACTGCATTAAGACTTCTTCAGTCGTTGGCATGAATTCTGGACGGTAATTATCTTTAACAATAACCGAACGAACATTTAAGCCAAAGTGATGAGCTCCGCTTACAGTAACTCCTGTTGATCCAATATTAAAACCAAATAGATACAAACCAGATGTTGCTTGTGTTCCACGGTATTTCACTTTTTCACTTACAATATTTTTTCCAACTAAACTTCCCATGCGAACAGCATTCGTTGCTAAAGGAATGTATGCAGAACCGCCATTTGGATTATAATGCACCGCACAGCTGTCTCCTGCTGCAAAAATTGAAGGATCGCTAGTTCTCATATACTCATCAACAACGATTGCACCGTTACCCAACATTTTTACTTTTCCAGTTAACAATTCAGTGTTTGGTTTAAATCCAACACATAAAATAACTAAATCAGCATCATATTCACCAACTGGTGTTTTAACAGATTTCACTGCACCACTTGCATCTGGTACGAAAGCTTCAACTGATTGATTTAAGGCTAACGTCACGCCACGTTCTTGTAAGTCATGCTCTAGAATATCAGTAAATTCTTTATCTAAATATTTATTTAAAATACGATCTAAGCCATCAATTAGAGTTACTTTTTTACCTGATTCCGCAAAAGCTTCCACTAATTCGATTCCAATATAACCTCCACCAACAATCACGATTTTTTCAGCATTTTCAGCTTCTTTAATAATCTCGTTTGCTTGGTTATAGTTTTTGCATAGTAAAACATTTTTACTTTTAATTCCTTCAATTGGAGGAATTATTGGCCAAGAGCCTGTAGTCATTACTAATTTATCGTAACTTACATCAAAGGCTTCTCCGCTCTTAATATCTTCAACTAATACAGTTTTATTTTCTGTATCAATATTTTTAACATTGTGTTCCATTTTAACTTTTGCGCCCATAGAAGCTAATTCTTCTGGATTTGAATAAAACAAACCTGCGGGATCTTTCACAACTCCACCGACATATAGTGCAATACCACACGAAAGGAAAGAAACATTATCGTTTCGCTCAAAAACGAACACTTCTGCTTCTGGATGTTCTGTTAAAATGGTTTTAACTGCTGCTGTTCCAGCATGGGTACAGCCTACTACTACTACTTTCATCAATAAAATCCCCCTATATATTAGACTAATCTTCTGACAATCTAATTGATAATAATAATCATTACTACAAAGTAACTATATCACATGAGATTTAAAATTACTATAATTTAAACTATGGTTTTGATAACTTTTTTTAAATAGTTATCGTCTTTTTATTTTTTTCACAAACTTTTAAAATCAAAAAAGCCTACTCACTATAGCTTCACTAGTCAAAAATCAAAAAACTTAGTGAAACCAGATTGAGTAGACCATTTGAAAATTTAATCATTTTTTAATCATTTATTTTCCTACTTGATTCTCGCTAGAATTTCCAATAGTTGCTAAATGATCTTTCCGTAATTTTAGTATATCGCGAATATACAGAATAATTGTTTTACTTACTGCATAGAATGGTACACCTAATATCATCCCAATTAATCCAGCAATATTTCCGGCAACTAATAGAATCGTAATAATTGTTAACGGATGAATCGCTAACGATTTACCAATTACATTTGGCGAAATTAGATTTCCATCAATCTGTTGCACAACAAGTACCACAACACAAACTAAAATAGCTTGTAACGGTGACACAGTTAATCCAATAATAATGGCTGGTGCCATTCCAATATATGGTCCAATAAAAGGAATAATATTTGTAACTCCTGCAATAAACCCAAGTAAAAAGCCATAAGGTAAGCCAATAATTAGGTAGCCAATAAAGGTAAAGGTTCCTACAAACAAGCAAACTAGCGCTTGTCCACTAATGTAAGAAGCAATTGTATTACTCATTTGTCCAAGTAGTTCCAACACTTTACCACGGTAATCCTCTGGGAAAAACTTTGTTGCTGAAGGTCCAAATTTATGCCCGTCTTTAAACATATAAAAAAGAACAACTGGTACGGTCAAAACAACTAAAGTAGTATTTGTTACTGCACCAATGATAGAACCTAAACTTTTGGTTACGCCACTAAAAACATTTGTAGCAATCGCACCAATCGAAATGTCTGAACTTTTAAACTTGTCCTCTATCCCTAATTCTTTCAACCATTGTTGATTAAAAATATCATTTGACATTTTTTCTAATTCTTTTAAATAAGTCGGTAAACTATTCATTAATTCACTAATTTGTTCAACTAAATTAGGAATAACTGTCACTGCTAAAAAGATAATAGCACCTATTAACAATAAAAACACAATGCCAATCGCGTATTTACGCTTCACATTGAATTTACCTAGCAGATTAATCACTGGATTAAGCATATAAAAGAAAAAACCGGCAATCACTAATGGGGCAAAAATAGTTGAGATAAACGTTCCTACTGGTGCAAATAAAAAATCGATTTTCGTGCACATAAAAATAAAAACAGCAATGACTAATAGCCATACGCTCCAAAACATCAATTTTGATTTTTTGAAAACTTCCATGTTAATCAAACAACTCCTTCTAAAATAGTATCTTGAACTCGCAGTTTTAGCCACGTCAGAAAAATAGGAAATTCCAATAAAAGAGTCTCTTTACTTTTTAGGATTTTGCCTTTTTTTCGAGTAGTTTGCAAGTATAACTAGCCTGATATTGTAGCCTTAATTTCATTACTCACATAACTCGCTTAACAAATAGGCTTCAACTAATTGCTCTGTTGCTTGAATAGATTCAACATGGCTACGTTCATAAGCATGGCTGGATTCAACTCCAGCTCCAATCAACGCATGGCGAACATCAGCTCCTGCACGCATCGCTGCCGAAGCATCGCTGGCATAAAATGGATAAATATCTAATTTATAAGGAATTCCATTGGTTTCACATAACTCCGTTAATTGTTTTCTTAGATGATAATGATACGGACCACTTCCATCTTTTACACAAATAGAAACAGTGTACTCATCTGTTTGCTGATCATCTCCCATTGCACCCATATCAACTGCCAAATAATCAACAACTTTTGAGGAAATATTAGAATTGCCCCCGTATCCAATCTCCTCATTTGTTGAAATAAAAAAATGAGTGGTATAAGGTAATTCAATCTTTTCATTCTTTATTTTTTCTAAAAACTTTATTAATACTGCTACGCTAATTTTATCATCTAAATGACGAGATTTAATAAAACCGCTCGCTGTTATTTCCGTTCTTGGATTAAAGCTAATAAAGTCGCCTACTTGAATCCCTAATGCAGCTGTTTCTTCAGCAGTTGTTACTTTCTCATCAATTCTAATTTCCATATTTTCTTGATTTCTTTCTGCTGTTCCAGCATCTTTATAGACATGAACACTGGTTTGATGCATTAGAATTGTTCCCGTATACGTTTTTCCAGTACTTGTTTGAATAGTACAATATTCGCCCTCTATAGCATTAAAACGAAAACCACCGATTAAATCAAGTTTAAGGCGACCATCAGGTTTGATGCCTCGAACCATCGCTCCTAATGTATCTACATGAGCTGTCACAAATCTTTGTTCCTCATGATTATGGCCTTTAACGGTAACCATCAATGAACCTTTACGATTTTTCTGTGGACTATATCCGAACCCCTCTAGTATATTTTTAAGATAGGCGATAATTTCATAGGTATTGCCGGTTGGTGAAGCAATATTTGTTAAATCTGATACGAACTCAATGGTGCTTTTGGACATTATTTTAGCTCCTATCTTTTTATTTGTATATTTAGTATACCTTGTAAATTCTTTTTTTTAAAGCAATAAAACATAGATTTTTTTTCAATGGAAAAATTCGTTATTTTTATAGCTTAATGTTTAAAATTATGCTACCCTAATCTTTAGTTAATCGATTCTTAATTTGGGGGATAATTTTATGAATTTTATATGGACAACTGATTTAACTTCAACTACCTATCATGATGCTTTAGCTGTTCGCAAAGAGGTTTTCATTGTAGGACAAGGTGTTGACGCAGCAATTGAAATTGATGCGTTAGAATCATCAACTGAGCATGTTACTGGTTATTTAAATGGCGAACCCGTTGCTGCAGCCAGACTCAATCGAATTCAAAATGACACCTATAAAGTACAACGTGTAGCTGTTTTATCAACCTATCGAGGACAACATTTAGGTGAAAAATTAATGCAAGAAATCGAACGTTATGCGATTGAAAATGATGTTGCAAATTTGGTTTTAGGAGCTCAAGATCACGCTATCGGTTTTTATGAAAAATTGGGTTACAAAGTTGATGGAGATGGATTTATGGAAGCAAATATTCCACATCATATGATGCGCAAACAAAAAAACTAAACAAAATTGTTTAGTTTTTTTGTTTCCTTTTTAATAGAGCTTCACGTTTGGCTTTCATTAAAGCTAAACGTTGTTCTCCTTCATTAGGAATTTTCTCAATCAAACGCCTTGTTTGATTATTTTCCTTTTGATAATAAACATTTAAAACATCGCCTAGCTGACACTTTTCTGGTAAATACTTGAGTTCAAGGTAAAAAGGCGCTGCTCCCGAATCTGGAATTAAACGTGCTATATTTCCCTCAATTTCTTCTAGTACCATTTTCATGTCACTCACTCCTCTGTTTTCACTGAATAAGTCCCATCCTTAGCTACTGATACAGTAATTGTACCACTCTTATCTGTCCCATAAAAAGGAATATCCAGACTTGTTAAGCGCTCAATTGTCTCACTACTTGGATGGTGATAACTATTATTGATTCCCGCTGAATAAATGGCAATTTTAGGATTCACTGCAGCCAACCATTCAGGACTGTTACTTTCTTTTGAGCCATGATGCCCAACATGTAATAAAGTTGATTCTAGAGGAATATTTTTGGCCAACATTTCTTTTTCCACCCGTGAAGCAGCATCACCAGTAAACATGCTACTAAAATTACTCGTTGAAATCCTAGTAACGATTGAATCATCATTTTGATTGCTTTTACTTTCTTCCGTGGGATTCAGCACTTCTATTGAAAAGGGACCTATTTTTCTAACCTCGCCACTTTTTGGCTCTTCATAAAGACTATCTTTAGCAGCAATAGAATCTAATAATTTTTCATATACTTTAGTAGTAGAATCATGTCCATTTAGCCAAACTTCCTTCACATCAAAATAATCCATAACTAAATCACCATGACCAATATGATCTGAGTCATTGTGGGTAAAAATCAGCAAATCAATTTTCCCACCTACCCCAATATAGGTATTTAGATACTCAATAATGCGTTTATTTTTATCATCGTAACGACCTGTATCAATTAAAATCGTCGTTCCATCTTCACTTTGAATCAATGTTGCATCCCCTTGACCAACATCTAAAAAACGAAAAGTTAAATTTTCTGTTTGTTCCGGAGTTATTTTAGCATCTGTTTTTGTTTTTTTCTGAGTATTAGAATTAAATACACTGTCAATCTGCTCTGAGATATCTTTGGTTAAATCCGTTAGTAAGTTTTCATTTTGACCAACCATTTTACCAATAAAAAAACAAAATAACATGACACTAAAAATAACTAAATATCTTTGATTTAGTTGCTTTTGTTTTGTGCGTTTCTTTCTCTTCTTTTGTGCCACATCATCACTCCTTAATAAAAAGTTTGGTGAGCCGATTAGGCCTGGCAGAAAAATAGGAAATTCCAGGAAAAGTGGCTCTTTACTTTTTAGGGAATTTATCTTTTTTCCGAAGGACTGGCTCACAAGAACTAGCCGAATAAAAAGTTTGGTGAGCCGATTAGGCCTGGCAGAAAAATAGGAAATTCCAGGAAAAGTGGCTCTTTACTTTTTGGTGAATTTATCTTTTTTCTGAAGGACTGGCTCACAAAAACTAGCCGAATAAATGTTTAAAATTTATCTAGCCAACACATAAAAAAGACCAAGGCGACTAAGCCTCAGCCCCTCTACTTATACTCTAGTTTCAATCAGTTTGTACCAATAAAATAAGACATAAAGAGTGCCGCAATATTAAAATAAATTAAAACACTCGTTAAATCACTCAATGTTGTTATAAATGGTCCGCTGGCTACAGCCGGATCGAAGCCTAAGCGATCCATCAAAATTGGAATCAAACTGCCGGCTAAATTTGCTACAGTAATTGCACATAGCATCGCCATTCCAATTACAAAACCTAAGATAAAGTTGTGTTTCCATATCCCTACCACAAAAAAGATTGTTACTCCTGTAACCAATCCTGTAACTAAACCAGTCATAATTTCACTTAAAATCATTTTACCAAAGTTCGTTTGCCCATCTTCTTTAGTTGCTAATTTACGAACAGCAACGGCTAAAGATTGAGTCCCTGCATTTCCTGCAGTTCCTGTAATTAATGAAATAAAAACGGCTAAAATACTTGCATCACTAACCATCACTTCATAGCGACTAATTAGAGAAGCTGTACTCATACCTAAAAATAATAGCGTAATTAACCAAGGCAAACGTTTTGAAGCAGCGATAAAAGGATTTTCAGTTGTTTCATCAACATCAACCCCGGCTAAACCTGAATAATCACTTGTTGCCTCATCATCAATAACATCAATAATATCATCAACGGTAATAATTCCCAATAAATGATCCCCATCGTCAACAACGGGCACAGCTAAAAAGTCATAATCCCGAATCGTTTTTGCAACGTCATTTTGATCATCATCTACTGTAACAAAAACAGGTCGTTCACTCATTAAGTCGGAAATTAAGGCATCATCTTCATTAATAATCAAATCACGTAAAGAAATAACGCCAACCAATGTATCATCTGTATCGACAACATATACATAATAAATTGTCTCTGCTTCGGGTGCCTTGCTCTTTAAAATAGCCATGGCTGAACGAACCGTCTGATTCGCTACAATTGAAACGAATTCAGTCGTCATAATCGCCCCAGCAGTTTCATCTTTATAATGCAGAAGTTCTTTAATTTCATTGGCACTTTCTTCATCCATTAAAGCCAAATACTCTTTTATTTGTTGTTTTTCTAGCTGTTTTAAAATATCAACAGCATTATCGGCGTACATCGCGCCTAACATATCAGCTGCATATTGAAGATCCATCTCTTCTAAATAGATTTCAACAGATTCTTCATCTTCTTCAATAATCTCAAACATGTCACCCATCTCATTTGGAGACAAGAAATGGTACATTTTTTGACGCTCTTCTTTTGTTAAACCTAGATAAAATTGTCCCTGTTCATAGGTATGGGTTGCTAGAAATTCTTCTCGAAATTCAGTTATATTTCCTTGATTCAAGAGTTCTTTTAGTAACTCCATTTGTTTTTCGATTTCTAATTGCGCTTCATTCAATTGATTATCCCCTTTCCCTCACGGCTAGCTATACTAGTTCTTTTTCAGCATCTAACCACTGACGTATATCTGTTGGATAAGGAGCCTTAATATGCATATTTTCTTGAGTAAAAGGATGCACAAATTCTAGTTCTTGGCAATGTAAAGCTTGACGCTTAATCCACTGATTATGACTACCTCCATACAAATCATCTCCTATTAAAGGATGACCTAAATGTGCAAAATGAACCCTAATTTGGTGCGTTCGCCCAGTATGCAAACGAATATCCACTAAAGTTGCTAATGGAAATCTATTTTTTATCCAGAATTCTGTTAACGCATATTTTCCTTCTGGTTTGACCATACGAGTAATAATAGAATCTGGAGTACGACCGATTGGGAGCTCGATTTTTTGATGTTCTGAACCTGAAATAGAGCCAGTAACTAAAGCTACGTAGCGTTTCGTTAGTTTATTTTCTCGTAAAAGGACATCCATAAGTGCATGAGCAAAACCATGCTTAGCAAAAAGCATCAACCCAGTCGTGTCACGGTCTAATCGAGTGACAATATGCACTACTTGATCCGCATAATTTTGACGACAATAATATCCTTTTACACGATTAGCCATTGTTTGTTCAGGATACAATTGAGACGGAATAGATACAACACCAGCGGGTTTATTAACAATTAAAAGATGCTGATCTTCGTAAACAATTTCAATTGGATTTTCCACAGGAACTGTTGTCTCGTAGCCTTTTTCATCTGGAACAGTAATCGTCACCTGATCACCAAAAGCTAAATAGTGAATAGCATTCTGAATTTGACCATTTACCTCAATTTTTCCACCTTGAAATTTAACTTTTGCCAATAAGCCTCGCGAAACGCCTTTTGTTCTTAAAAATTGTTTGACTTGATGTGACTCTGTTTCTTGATAAATCCAACTAAACTCCATGATTTTTCTTCGCTCCAATAAATGCATCTTCCACACGACTCCAAAAATGCGTATGACGATAACGCGCAAAATGGATCCGTTCTTTGGCAATGCGGTAATTAATTTCAATGATATTTTTTTCTGCTGAGGTTAACTGATCAATAGTTAAAATAAAGCCTTCTTCAGTAGCTGGTTTTAATTTAATCCACTCATCTCGAGCGACAATCAAAGGTGAACTTAACGTTCGAAAAACACGGTTATTAATTGAGGCGATTTCAGTCAACTGAATCGCCTCAAGTCGAGGATGAATGACAGCCCCACCTACCGATTTATTATACGCTGTTGAACCTGTTGGAGTTGAAACACAAATCCCATCTCCTCGAAACCGTTCAAACAACTCATCTTTAATGTAGACATCACAAACCATAGTTCCACCAACCCGCTTTAAGGTAGATTCGTTTAATGCGACAAACCGTGCTTTTTCAGGTTGGTTTTGGTAGCAAACCTCAACATCTAATAAAGGATAACTAACACTTTCACCTTCATCAGTGACCAAACTGGCAACTAACTCTTCCAACTCATAATCGCGCCAATCTGTATAAAAACCTAAATGTCCTGTATGAACGCCAACAAATCGGACTTCGTCTAACAAGTGGGCGTAGCGATGAAAAGCAGACAAGAGCGTACCATCGCCTCCAATTGTAATTACAACATTTGGTTTTTTTTCATCAATAACTAACTGATTTTTTTGACAAAGCTTGCGCAACTCCTCAGCTAAAGTAACTGATTTTTTATTATTATTGTAAATAATTGCTATTTTCACAGTCACTCTCTCCTTTGTGAATAAAAATTTCATTGCGTTCACTTAGATTTACTCTGTTAATTTTTTCTTAGCTTGAGGATTTTTTATTTTTAGGATCTTGGTAGCCTTTATTATGAGAAAAAAGTTGTTGAGCTTCTTGAATTTCTACTCTGATTTTTGACATTTCTTCATCCAACTGAAAAGCAGCTTCAGCAGCTCGTTGTAATCTAATATTAATATCTTCAGGAAACTCTCCTTGATACTTATAATTTAATGAGTGTTCAATCGTTGCCCAAAAATTCATTGATAACGTTCTAATTTGAATTTCCATGAGAATTTTTTTCTCACCATGAATCAATTGAACAGGGTATTCTAAAACAATATGATACGAACGGTATCCACTTTCCTTATTGTTTGTAATGTAATCACGTTCTTCGACAATTCTAAAATCGTGCCTACTTCTCAACAAAGCTACAACAGCATGAATATCATCTACAAATTGACACATAATTCTTAATCCAGCAATATCTTGCATATCTTGCTCAACTCGATTAATCGGAATCGAGCGCAATTGAGCTTTAGCTAGAATACTATCTTTAGGTTTTACACGACCGGTCACAAATTCAATAGGACTGTGTTGACTTTCTTGCCTAAATTGCTTACGGATGCCTTTAAGTTTAATTTTTAGTTCATCTACAGCTTGTGTATATGGTGCAAAAAAATCATCCCAATTTTCAATCATTATGCATACCTTCTTTATTTATCTTTTGAAAATCATTACTCACTCATACATTGAATAAGCATACAGAACTATTTTAACATACGTAGCCAAGAAAATGCAGATAGAAATCCGATTATTCGAGAAAATTATGGTAAGATGAGAAGAACAAGAAAGTGAGGGTCTATTATAATGAGTGAAGAAATTGAAATTGAATTTAAAAATCTTTTAACTGAAAAAGAGTATCAAACACTTTTATACTCTTTTAACGCCACTGAAAATGAATTATTTACGCAAATAAACAGTTATTTTGATACTCCTGATTGGGATTTAAAAAAATTACATGCTGGCTTGCGAATCCGTCTATTGCCTGATTCTGCTGAGTTGACATTAAAAACCCCTTTTGAAAATCACTTACTAGAAACAACTGATTCTCTATCTTTAATGGAAGCAGAAAAATTGATTTCTGATGGAAAAATCAAAGCAGACGGTGCTGTGGGAGCTAAATTAAAATCGTTAAACATTTCCCCAGAGCGACTTCGCTTATTAGGCACATTAAAAACGACTCGCTTTGAAAGACAAACATCTCAAGGTCTTTTCGTGCTAGATAAAAGTTATTATGGCAATGAAGTTGATTATGAATTAGAATTTGAGGTTCCTGATTATTCAATTGGAAAAATTCATTTTGACAATTTTCTAGAAAAACATCAGATCCCTCTTCGTCCCGCTAAGAACAAAATAGCACGAATGATTGACGCCACTTTCAAGAAATAAAGCTCCATTTATCTCAATAAAAATAGAATTGTGGCAAATTTGTTACAAGTAATAATTAGCGTTTATCAATGTCAAGGCTTTTTAATACTTTTTTTTCTCTTTTTTTGATAAAGTAAGAGTGTCAAAAGAATTAACCATTAAATTTAACTTACTTTTTACAAAAAATATATAACTAAGGTGAAGATAACTATGTTGGCAAAACCAAATGATACTACTCATTCAAACTCAAATTTTAAAAGAATTATTGAAATTTACCTTTTTGTTAACCCAATTGGCTCTAAATGTTACACTTCAGAGAAAGAAGTCCTTTCTTTTGTTGAGGGACTTGAACAAAAGGTTCATTTTCGCTTTATTCCATTTCATAATTTTCAAACTGTAACTAAGTATATGCAATTTCACAACCTTCCAGAAAAAAATCTCGCTTTTCGGAATCAAATTTGCACGTCCACTTACCAGGCTTCATTGGCATATAAAGCTGCTTTGATGCAAGGGAAGAAAAAAGGTCGAGCTTATTTAATGCAATTGCAGTCTGAACTAATCGAAGATAATTCACTTTTTTCAGAAAAATTGTTAATTCAAGTTGCTGAAAAAGTAAACTTAGATGTTGAAATGTTTATTGAGGACAAAAATTCTGATTTTGCTAAGGCTTCTTATGAAGAAGATCAACGAATTGCTCGTGAAATGCAAATTGAGAGTAATCCTTCTATGGTTGTTTTTGATAACCAAAACGATGATTACGGCTTATTAGTTGAAGACTGTATCTCTGTTGATTTACTAAAAAAATTATGTAATCCTAAATCATCTTTAAAAGAAAACCATAAAAAAATGTTTATTCAAACAGAACATACTCCTTTGCAAAAAAAAAATCTACGTGTACTTTAAAATAAAATCGACTGAAGACAATTGTCTTCAGTCGATTTTATTTTAGTACAAAGTTACTACTCAAAAAGATATCTTTTTTATACTTTCAACTCTGCAATCAAAGCTTCAAATTCATTTAAACGTGCCTCAAAAACATGCATGGCATCGGTAATATAAGCCTTTTCGGTCATATCAACACCGGCTTTTTTCATGACTTCAATTGGGAAATTACTACTTCCTGATTTTAAATAGTCTAAATAATGCTCTAAGGCATGTTCTTCACCAGCTAAAATTTTAGCCGCTAATGCTGATGCTGCCGAAAATCCAGTTGCATATTGATAAACATAGTAATTGTAGTAAAAATGCGGAATTCTAGTCCATTCAATCGCGATTTCAGGATCTTCAACTACGTCAGGTCCGTAGTAACGAGCATTTAATTTCCCGTAATAATCAGACATAAATTCTGTTGTTAAAGGAATTCCTGCTGCAGCTTTTTCATGAATAAAATGTTCAAATTCGGCAAATTGTGTTTGACGGAAAATGGTTCCTTTAAAACCATCTAAATAATGATTTAATACATAGGCTCTAATTTTAGGATCCGTTTGTGTTTCAAGTAAATATTCAGTCAATAGGTTTTCATTCGTCGTTGATGCAATTTCAGCTAAGAAGATTGAATAATCTCCGTAAACGTACGGTTGATTTTTCCGTGTATAATAACTATGAACACTATGTCCCATCTCGTGAACTAGGGTAAACAATTGATTTAGCGTATCATTCCAGTTCATTAAAATATAAGGATTTGTTTCATAAGCACCTGATGAATATGCACCACTGCGTTTCCCACTATTTTCAACTACATCGACCCATCGATTTTCAAATGCCTCTTCAACAATACTTAAATATTCTTCGCCTAAAGGTGCCAAGGCTTTTAATGTTTCTGCTTTAGCTTCTTCATAAGTGTAACTAACTGTTGCTTCACCAGTTATAGGCGTATACAAATCATACATGTGCAACTCTTCAACATCTAGCAGTTCTTTCCGTAATGCTACATAACGATGTAACAATGGTAAGTTTTCTGTCACTACCTCTAATAATGTATCATAAACAGCTTCTGGGATATGGTTTGCAGCTAGAGCTTTAGCTCTTGCTGATGAATAGTGATGTACATCTGCGTTATAGTTATGATATTTTACATGAGCTGATAATGTGCTTGCAAACGTATTTTTTAATCCCTCATAAGTTTTATACAAATTTTTAAAAGCAGCCTCACGCACTTCACGATTAGTACTTTCCATTAATTGTCCATATACACCGTGGGTTAATTGAATATCATTTCCTTCTTCATCCTTAATAACAGGAAATTGAATATCTGCATTATTTAAGACGCTAAAAGTTCGACTTGATGCTCCAAAAATTTCTCCTGCACCAGCCAAGAGTGCTTCTTCATTTGCTGAAAGAATATGAGCTCTTGAACTTGTCATTTGATCAATAAAGTGACGATAGATGTCGAGTTTTTTATTTTCTTCGAAAAATTTAGCAAGCGTTTCTTCTGGAATTTCTAAAACTTCTGGTTCAAACCAAGAAATTGCCTCACTAGATTTTGTTGCTAAATTATTCGCACGATCATACATTGCTTGATACTCTGAATTTGTCGTATCTTGATCATTTTTTAAATGCGCGTAGACATAGATGGTTTCAAGTTGATTGGAAATATCTAACAAATAATCGATTCCTTTTAATAAATCTTCTGAACTTTGACCGATTTTACCTTTAACCGAATCAACTTTTGTTAATTTTTCTTCCAACTCTTGATAGCTTTGATTAAATTCAGCATCTGATTTAAAAATAACTTCTAAATCCCAAGTTAGCTCTTCAGGTACTTCTGCTCTCGTAGGTAATTTTTTTGTTTCTGCCATTTTTAATCCTCCTTAAATTTTCATCACTTTCTAATCTTAACATAGATTGATTAAAAAAAAAGAAATTTTGTTTTTAATTAAGATAAAATAAAAAAACTGCAAATAATTAGTTAAAGAATGCTTTAATGTTTGCTATATTTCTCAATTTTGATACTCCTTAAAAGCCGTCATTTTTTCATTTTCATTTTTATAAAAATAAGGCTTTTTTAAAATAAGCCATTGCTGATTTCCTACTTTTTCAATTAATCCAAACGTCTTCAATGTAGATAGATAAGCCTTACATATAGATATAATCGTTTCAGTTGAAATTTGAGCCAGTTGATGAAGTTCAATTTTTTGTTCGTTTATTAGTTTAAGAAGAAAATCTTTATACTGTGATTCTAAAAAAACAGCCCCTTCACCTTTAAGAGCTAGCCATTCAATAATTAAGTACCGCCAATAGTATGAACTGGTTTTTATTCCACTATTTTTATAAAATGGAAAATAAATCTCTTTCGGAATAGTCACAAGGGATTCGCCTTGTTCATATAAATAATGTTGAAATTTTTTCATCTCAGTTGTGCCATAAAATCGGTTCTGATTTAGATGAAAATGACAATAAAGTAAATGTTGTGCTCCTTTTTCATTTGTATTTAATTGTTGCCCTTTTTTTAAATTGTTTAAAATTCCTATTAGTTTACTGACGGAATTTTTAGGTTTAAGCAAACTAAAATAGATAATTTGATAGCTTAATTTTTTAGCTGGTTCTTCTTCCATAATATGAACCAAACAGAGGAGTTCTTTTTTTAGCACATCTAAATAATACAATTGAAAGCCTAAATCTTGGCGATAATTAAAAAAAGCACGCTGACTCGCTGTAAAACTTTTTTTAGGAAAAAAAGCGTTTCCTAGAATCCAGTATACAGTATAGCCTGCATTATTATATCCTTTTGTTCTTTCTTTCAAACGCTTGATAGATAAAGGACTACATTGAAATTCAATCGCACAAGGTTGATCTGATGACAACCAAATAACCAAATCTGGACGTTGTTTTAAAGAAGGAATGTACGCTTCCAATTGACAAGGAATTCCTTGCTGAATAAACCAGTTATATAACACTCTTTTACCAATTAAGTGTTCTTCTGTTTCTCCTTCTGAAAAAACTTGACACTTTTCACTTTGTAAATGAGCAAAATGTGGAAGTTTTATTTCTCCTTTTTTTAAACAAACGCTTCCCTTACAAACTGGACAAAGATAATGTACTTTATTTTCTTTTCCTTCTTCATGTGCTAAAACATGTTTATTTTGATTGTTTAAAGCAATTAGCATAAAAAAAACTCCTCTCTTAGCACTTATTAGTATTCGTAAAAAGCGCTTTTTTTTGCTGAAAAACTGATTTATTTGATAAAAAACTGAAATAATCTACTAAGTAGTTTATTTCAGTCTTTATTCCGATTCTCAGTATGTATTTAAAAATGGTGCTAAACTAGAAAAACTAGCTTAACACCATTCTTATTTTAAAGATTTCTATACTATTTAAAGTAATGTCTTGTTAATTCTAATGCACTTTTTTCCATGATTAATTTACCATATTCCCCTAATACATCTGCCGTGATTTGGGTTTCTTCTGTAAATTCCAAAGCAATAGCAATCTCATCTTCAACACTTGTTTCTGTCATCTCTTCTACAAAAAATACAAGTTGTAAAAAGTATGATCCCTGATATGAATAAAGATTCGAAACAGCATTGTCAAGATACATCATATTAGCCAGTGAAATCATATCTTCAAATTGATTTAATTTTAAAATCACTTCCGAAGTCAATAACTCTGGGTCTTGTAAATAAGAATCAATTTCATCTAGCTCGTTTGAACTATTCAAAATTTGCTTTTTAACAAATTCGGTAAAATCTTCTGGGGTTGAATTTTCAGGTAGCTCAGATAAGTCAAATTGCTCATTTAAACCGCCGCCTTTACTTATGAACAATTCTAAGCCATTGCCATTAGGTAATACCTGAAAAGTAATTGCATCAGATTCATGGAATTGTTCGTCCACATCAACTTCCTCTAATATACTATAAAAAAAGCTTTCTATTTGCTTATGGTTTCCCAGTAAATCTAGAAAAGTTATGCCACGTTCTTCCAAATCAGCATTTTCAATTAACACACGAATTGTGTTCTCATTAATATGCTCCATTTCCATGATCCTACACCTCATTTCTTCTTCCAACCTACAATTAGTTAGAATCTATATACCACTATTTTAAAGCAAATAAGCAAAAAGTAAAGCTAAATGCTACAATTCATTCAAAAGTTCAGCTATTAACAATCTTATCATTAAAAATAGATTAAATTTACCATTCATTTTTTCCGAGGAGTTGGCTAATAAATAAAAAAACTCTTTTTGACCATTTTAGCCAAAAAGAGTATCTACATTATTTTTTAGGTTAGTAACTAACTAATAGTTGTGCTTGTTGTAACTCTAACGCACGAACTTCTCTTGGTAAGAAACGGCGAATTTCATCTTCGTTATATCCTACTTGCAATCTTTTTTCATCTAGCATAATTGGTCTGCGTAATAAACCAGGATTTTTTTGAACTAGATCAAATAAATCTTGTAATGGCATATCTTCTAAGTCAACTTCGAGTTCTTGGAATACTTTTGAACGGGTTGAAATGATTTCTTCTGTGCCATCTTCTGTCATACGCAAAATCGCTTTGATTTCAGGAATGTTTAAAGGTTCTGAGAAAATGTTACGCTCTTTGTAAGGGATGTTATGCTCCTCTAACCATGCACGTGCTTTTCTACAAGAAGTACAACTTGGTGAAGTATATAATGTGACCATATTTTATTCGCTCCTTTGTCTCGGTTTGTTTCCGAGAGTATATTTTTGCTAATGTGTATTGCTTGTCTACATCTACCATTATAAATCATCTAATAATAAATATCTACCCTTTTCGACATATTTCTGTCACTTTTTCGACATTTCTTGTTAAAACATTTATAAATCAAGCCTTTTGTTCACAATTTTTTTCAAAAAAAGACTTTATTTGATGGTTTTCGTCTTATTTTATGAATAACTGTAATTATTATCATTTGACATTCACTCTATTTTAAAAATAAAAGTCGTCATTCAAAAAAACTAATTAAAAGTAAGTAACTCTTTTATTTAGTTTAGCACTTTTCAAGAAATTATGCTAGAACAATTTTATTTTTATATCAAAAAAAACGATTGAAAAATGTAATTTCCAATCGTTTTACTAGTTTAATAAATTTTAGTACACATAAATATATTTACTTGGCTCAATCCTATTAATTTTTAAAGGAATGAATAGGTGCGGGAATTCTCCCACCACGTTCAATAAATGCGGCTGAAGATTTAGCATTAACTGGCATAACAGGTGCTCTCCCCAATAAACCACCAAATTCTACTAAATCACCAACTTTTGTACCAAAAGCAGGTATCACCCTAACTGCAGTTGTTTTGTTATTAATCACACCAATTGCTGCTTCATCAGCAATCATGGCAGCTAGCGTTGTGGCTGGAGTATCACCTGGAACGGCAATCATATCTAAACCAACAGAACAAATTGCTGTCATTGCTTCTAACTTTTCTAAATTCAGTACGCCTGCTTGGACTGCTGCAATCATACCCGCGTCTTCAGAGACTGGAATAAATGCACCCGATAAACCACCCACATGCTCACAAGCCATGACACCACCTTTTTTAACGGCATCATTTAATAAAGCTAGTGCTGCTGTCGTTCCGTGTGTTCCGACCATTTCCAAACCCATCTCTTCTAAAATATAAGCAACGGAATCTCCAATAGCTGGAGTGGGAGCTAAGGACAAATCAACAATTCCAAATGGAATCCCTAAACGTTCAGATGCCACTCGCCCAACCAATTGACCCATTCGTGTAATTTTGAAAGCTGTTTTTTTAACTGTTTCTGCTACAACATCTAAGGGCTGACCTTTAACTTTTTCAATTGCTCGTTTAACAACCCCTGGACCACTAATCCCAACATTAATTACACAGTCAGCTTCTCCAACTCCATGAAATGCGCCAGCCATAAAAGGATTGTCTTCAACAGCATTGGCAAAAATAACTAATTTAGCGCAACCTAAACCACTAGTTTCAGCCGTCAATTCAGCTGTTTTCTTAACTACTTCGCCCATGTCACGAACAGCATCCATATTAATTCCAGCCCTAGTTGAGCCTACATTAACAGATGCACAAACACTTTCTGTATTGGCTAGCGCTTCTGGGATTGACTGTATCAGAATTTGATCGCCCTTTGTATATCCTTTTTGAACCAATGCAGAGAAACCACCAATAAAATTCACTCCGACAGCTTTTGCCGCTGCATCAAGGGTTTTAGCAAAAGCGACATAATCTTTATCAGCAGAGGCTCCAGCAACAATTGCAATCGGTGTAACTGAAATACGCTTATTAATGATTGGAATACCATATTCAGATTCGATCTGCTCTCCAACTTTAACTAAATCCTTAGCCATAGTTGTAATTTTCGTATAAATTTTTTCCCTAGCTACTTCACCATCTGAGTCTGCACAATCCAACAAGGAAATTCCCATTGTAATCGTCCGGATATCTAAATTTTCTTCATCAATCATGCGAATTGTTTCGCTAATTTGTTCACTTTTCATTCGCTGTTCCACCTCCTTTTAATTTTATAAACTGTGCATTGTTGAAAATAGTTCTTCACGTTGAATGCTAATTTTTACTTTTAATTTATCGCCTGTTGCTTTTAGAGTTTCTTTAACTTGATCAAATTCAGTGGTTGTTTCACTAAGATCACACATCATCATCATAGTAAAATTTCCTTCCATAATGGTTTGTGAAACATCCAAAATATTAATAGTCAATGCTGCTAGTTCCTTGCTCACTCCGGCAATAATCCCAACATTATCTTTTCCAATTACTGTTAATACTGCTTTCATATTCTTCTATTCCTCCTAGAATTAGTTGTTTTTATTTTTTCTAGTATAGCACATTACCTTAGAATTTAATTAAGGTTTTATGAAAAAAAACTAATTTTTTCGTTAATAGCATGTTTTTTATTTTACTAAACATCCTTTGTCTTAGAATAAAAAAACCTTCAGAAGTTAATCTGAAGGTTGACTAGTCCGATTATTTAGGTAATCAATTAAAACTTCGCGTGGGAGATAGCCTGTAATTTTTTCGATAGGTTCTCCATTTTTAAATAAAACCATTGTTGGAATACTCATAATTTGGTAGGCTTCGGCTATTTGTTTATTTTGATTGACATTAAGTTTAGCCATTTTAATTTGATCGTCAGAAAAAAGTGGCGCAACACTTGTCAAAACAGCCGACAAACGTTGACAACCACTACACCATTCTCCCCAAAAATCAACTAATGTTAGACCATTTGAGATTTCTGTCTGAAAATTATCTTGAGTTAGATTAGTGATCATGATGGCACTCCTCACCAGGGTTGCGCTTTAGTGAAAAAGTTGTCGGTACATAATCAAGACCGCCTTTTATAAACGGATGACAACGTAATATACGTGATGTTCCCATAATTGTCCCTTTAATAATGCCATGCTTTTCGATTGCTGTCAGTGCATAAGTCGAACAAGTTGGATAATACCGGCATCTAGGAGGCAACATCGGTGAAATAAACTTTTGATAGAAGCGAATTGGTGCAAGCCATATTTTTTTTAACATTTCAATTGTCTCCTTTAAATAAAAAGTTTGTTGAGCCGATTAGCTCTGGCAGAAAAATAGGAAAATTTGATGTGGCGTTTTTTGCCACCTCGAAATTTCATCTTTTTTCCGAAGGGTTGGCTCATAAGAACTAGCCTTGATAAAAAGTTTGTTGAGCCGGTTAGGCCTGGCAGAAAAATAAGGAAATTTCATGTGGCGCTTTTTGCTATTTTACCATTTATCTTTTTCTCGAAGAACTAGCTTTTCAATACCTTAGTTTTTAAAATTAAATCCACCGTTTTCTCTCTCTTTCTATTATACGCTTTAACTATTAAATTTCTATTTAATTTTGAACTTAGCTTTAATTTAGGATACTTACGAGCTTTTGTGAAAATAGGCTTATTTTAATCATCCTCATCACCTAATTCCATAATCGAACTTTCACGATAATTGACAAAACGTCGTAATTGAATCGCTAAATTCACAGATATATCCCCGTTCTCATATAATTTTTGAATATCGCCACGTTCAGCATTTAAAGCTTTTAATCGTAATTCTTGTAGTTGTTCCTCGTACTCTGCTTGATAGTCTTCTCCAAAACGCTTGATTCGTTCGATTTTATTTCGATATTCAACTATCAGGTGATAAGCAATGGTTTTATCTATCGGAATTTCTTTTTGTTGATTTTGCTTCATATGAGCAGACAATGTTCGAATAGCCAACTTAGCTGTTTCTCTTTCTAAATTTAGCTTTTCTTGATGTTCTTGTCTATAAACTTCTCTTTTATTTATTGGCAAATTCTCTTTAATTAATTGACGATAAACTCTTTTTCCAACGACTACCAATCGATTAAAGCGTGCCACCCATAAATTTCTCAACCCGCGTTTCCGACGATTAAGTTGTTGAATATACAGATGTCCAGTTTTAGTTGAAACAGATTGATTAATAATCATTTTTTCTGTTTGCATTATTTCTGCATTGATTCCAATAATACGAATGTCTGCTTCATCCTTTAAGAATTGAACAATCGTTTCTTTACTATTATATTCCATTTGCATCCGTCTAATCAAATGGTCGTACTCGTGTAATAAATCATAGGCAGCCATCCGATTTTGGGGCTGACTTTCTTGTTCAATAATACTGATTGCTGTATTCATAATACGAATACGTGCTTTGGCTTCCTCAAAATCTGTGACTTCATCACCATCCGTTATCGGCTCCAAAAAATCAACAAAATCATCACCTGATGTTTCAAATCGCCGTTTCGATTTAGTTAACAAAGGCAAAGAAATAGTTGCTGCAACTAGCGTAAATACAATCACACCTGAAGCTATAAAGAGAATAGAGGATCTTCCTGGAAAAGCAAAACCAGTATTTAAAAGATAAGGAATTGAGAGTATACCTGCCATTGTCACAGCACCACGTACTCCAGTTAACCCTGACATTAGTGCGATTTTAAAACTTGGTACTGTTTCTCGTTTAAATTTACCAAAGGAATAATCAAACCACATATAGCTATAGGTCCATAATACTCGGATAATTAAAATAATGAACCATAGTAAAATAACATAACCAAACAGTTGATAGTTATTTCCATTGATTGAATTTTCCAATGCTGTTCCCATTGCAAAAGGGAGTTCAATTCCCAAGATTAAAAACATAATTCCATTTAATAAATAAATAATCACATCCCAGGTTCTTTCAGTAACAATTTGAACCTCAGCCATTCGGCTTTCATTTGCTTTGCGATGATTATTCGCAACAACACCAGCAGCTACAACAGCTATTACTCCAGATGCATGTAACCACTCTTCAACAATAATAAAAATTAAGAAGGGAATCAAAATTTGAATTAGGGTATGGAGAATAACATCTTTAATCCCTTGAATACTTAGCCATTCTTTTAAACCAATAATCAGCCAAGCTAATAGAATTCCCATAAGCAACCCCATTATTGCCATATAAAAAAAATCAGAAATCGCAGCTGTCAAAGAAAAATAACCTGTGACAGTTGCTGCAATTGCATACTTAAATGCAATTAATCCGCTAGCATCATTTACTAAACTTTCCCCCCTTACCAGACGTAAGACACCTACTGGTAGCTTTACTTGTTGGGCAATCCCATTTACCGCTACAGGATCTGTCGGAGATAGAATAGCCGCTAATGCAAAGGCTGCAGCCAGTGGAATTTTTCCATTCATCACCCAGTACATCGTAAATCCACCGATAACCGTCGTGAGAAAAACCAGTAAAATAGAATTTGCTAAAATAGGAATTCGTAACTTCCATAAATCTTTTTTTGGATAATGACGCCCATCGTTATATAACAACGGAGCCACAAATAAAAGCATGAACCACTCAGTATCTAGTTCAATTTTGACATTAAAAACCAATGCAACAAGCAAGCCCAAACCAACTTGAAGCAACGCTGTTGGAATGGCAATTAAGTAATGGCTCAATATATTTGAGGCAATTACTAAAGCAATCAAAATAAGTGTTCCTTCGAGTACTGGAAACATTTGCCTCACTACCTTTCACTAGCGCTCTTCTAACAAATAATAAAGCTTAAAACTAGTATACGAATTTTTCCTTTATTCAACAACTAATAGAACTTACCAATGCCTAATTTTACTCAATTTAACTATACTAAATGCAACTTATTTTTTATACTTGACCCTAAAGCATACTTTAATGTTAAACTTATGTTATTCGATACTGAATCGGCTCAATAAACTTTTTATCAAGGCTAGTTTTTTTGGGCCAACTCTTCGAGAAAAAGATAAATGGGAAAAATAACAAAAAGCGTCATCTCTCCCATTTCCTATTTTCTTGCCAGAGCTAATCGGCTCAACAAACTTTTTATGGGGGTGCATTATAATGGGAAAAAGGATTAAGGCAACTGCAACTGAGGTTGGAATCAGTCAAGAGGCTCTTCGCTACTATGAGAAGAAAGGTATCATCAAACCTGAACGTTTAGCAAACGGATACCGTTCTTATACTCCTGAACAAATAACTGAATTAAAATATGTTTCTGTGATGAAATATGCTCACTTTTCATTAACTGAAATTGCAACTATGACAAGTTTATTTTCCAAACCTCCTACACCTGAATGTAATCAAACATCTAAAAAAATACTCAGCGAAAAAATAGAATATCTTGAAGATACTATTAAACACTACCAAGAAATCGTCCAGCTTTTATCTAGTTTGCCTAGTAGTGATGATTCTGCTTCTTACTTACAAAAGAAACCTGAAATAGATCAATTTATTGAAACTATTTTCGAACAAATTAAACAAACTGAAGGAATTGACTTTTAATGAAAACACTTGAAAAAAAAGATTTTTGGCAACTAACTGATATGCCTGTTCTCTTTCCGATAAACTGTTTTTTAATTGCTGAAAACCAAGAATTAACTTTAATTGATACAGGGCTTAATCGCAGCGCAAAAGGGATTCTTAACACTATTAATAACATAGGCTTGCCTCTAACAAAAATCATTCTAACTCACGCTCATATAGATCATGTTGGAAGTCTTACTAAAATCAACGCAGCTTTTCCCGATGCAGAAATTTTAATTGGAAAACAAGAATGGTCTATTTTACAAGAGCAACTAAATCCATCTAACTCTCATACCTATTCAAACTATCCTTACTTAACACCTTTAGCTGTGGAACCAACTGGATTTTTAGAAGATGGTGATAGGATTAACAGTCTATTAATTATTGAAACTCCTGGTCATACATTGGGATCTATTTCAATTTTTGATCAGCGTCATGGATATTTAGTTGTCGGAGATTTACTTCAAACTCGAGGTGGTCCTGCAATTGCTGGGGATATTCGTCCACTATTCCCTTTTCCAGGAAAAGCTACTTGGGAACCAAAAATAGCTATTCAATCAACTGAAAAAATACTAACTTTTCAACCAAGTCTAATCGCTTGCGGGCATGGTGACTGGCTTACTGATCCAAATCAAAAGTTGTCTTCTTTAGTGACTCGAGCTAAAAAAAAGCTTAATTAATTTACTTCTAAAAAAATGTATCTAGTTGCTCATGTGAAGCTAGATATTTTTTTATATTCAATCTAATTTCGATAACTAGGTTGAAGAATGTATAAAATCATGTTAAACTATTTTCATAACTAATAAAGCAGGTGAAAATTAAATTGAATACGATGGAAAAAGAATTAGAATTATGGGGTCAGGGACTTGAGAAATTCCAACTACCACGATGGAATCTCCTACCGGATATTGATTTATATATGGATCAAGTTCTAACCATGATTGAAAAATATCTATCACCCTTAATGATTCACGAAGATCAAAAAATTATTACAGCAGCGATGATTAATAACTATGTAAAACTAGGTTTAATTCCTGCACCTGTAAAAAAAAGATATACGCGAAAACATATTGCTTTTTTAATTGCAATTTCTATTTTAAAACAAGTTTTTACTATCCAAGAAATCAAGGATGGTATCTTATTTCAAGCTTCTGTTGTAGGTATTAATGAAGCTTTCAATCTATTTTGTGATGAACAAGAGAAATCATTATATGTGGTTGCAGCCCAAGTGACGGGTACAAAAAGCATCCCAATTTTAGAGGAGCAAATACCAATTGATTTTCTAGCAGTAAAACTAGCTACTCTTTCTTTTGCAACAAAATTAATTACAGAAAAAACAATTGCATTAGGTAAAGAAAAAATTTCAACTAAAAAAGAGGCGGAGGAATAATTAATGACAACAGATAAAATAGCATTACTTGTTGATTCTTGTACAGATGTTCCAGATGATATGATTGAAAAATATGGAATGTTTGTGATTCCCTTAAAAATTATTTATAAAGATCGGGTTTATACAGATAAGGTTGATATTAATGCTGAAAAAGTTTATGCGCACTTAGACACAGAAATTCCAACAACTTCTTTACCTGATGGGCAAGAAATTACAACTATTTTTGATAAAATAAAAAATGAAGGCTACACAAAAGTTGTTGTAGTCACCATTTCAAGTGGTTTAAGTGGAACAAATAACCTTGTACGTTTGATTGCTGAAGACTATTCAGGTTTAGATGTTTTTGTTGTAGATACTAAAAACATTGGAATTGGCAGTGGGATGCAAGGTATTCAAGCAGGACAATTAATTGCTTCTGGGGCAGATTGGAACACCATTAAAACAACTTTAACTGCGAATGTTGCTAAATCTAAGGTCTTCTTTTGTGTAGATACTCTTTTATATCTGCAAAAAGGTGGACGAATTGGATTAGTTTCTTCTATTTTAGGTAGCGCCCTTAATCTACGTCCGATTATTTCTTGTAATGAAGATGGCGTTTATTATACAGTTGCTAAAGTTCGTGGCCGCAAAAAAAATCTTGAAAAAGCTGTTGAACTAGCAACTAAATTTATCGGTTCTCACCAACGATTCAATTTAGCTATTGTTGATGGTGCCGCAAAAGAAGAAGCAAAAGAAATCACAGCGAAATTAAAACAATTATTCCCACAAGCTGAAGCAATTTTTGAAGGACCAGTTGGACCCGCTTTAGGCGTTCATACTGGACCTGGCTTGATTGGCATCGGAATTCAATTACTTGACTAAATAAAAATCTCGATAAAAGCAACTTTCTGCTTTTATCGAGATTTTTTATTATTAAGCCCCACAACATTTTTTATATTTCTTACCACTACCACATGGACAAGGTTGATTACGCCCAATTTTAGTAGATAGAACGGGTTGTTGTTTCACAGGAGGTGCAGGCCTTCTATTTGTCATTCTTCTAACAGGTGCTTTAGCAGTCGGAGCTTCTGGTTGACTTGTTTTGATGACAGCTTCCATCTCTGCTTTCTTAGCTGGTGACCAATTAACTGGATTGGCAGCACGCTCAATCATTTCTGGTGCGACCTTTTTCACTCTTTTTAACAAGGTTGGCGCATTTTTTATTTTATTGGTCATTTCCAAAAATGTGAAATATGCTTCTAAAACTTGTTCAATTTGTTTAAAATCATCTGCCGCTAAAATAAATTCAGCTGGGAAATAATCAACTAAGACCTCTTCCAATGAACCAGCAGTCCATTTTTTAGCATCTCTCGAAAATTCTGTATACTGAACTTTTGCAAATGTATAAATGATACTACCACTGATTTCTTTCGTTGCATCTAGTAATTGAGCATACTCTTTTGTTTGCTCAAATTCTGTTTGCCAATCTAGTATCGGTTGCATAACTTTTTCTAATTTTTCTTTTGAAACCTCACTCATTTTAATACCCCTTTTAATAATAGGTAATTTTAACGAACTAAAACTACACCAAATTTTCCACAGATACTTATCATAACATATAAATTTATGCATTTTAAGTTTTTCTTGTAGATATAATGAAATCCTTATCTAGCATGTTTAACTGACTATCGTTTTTCTTAAATTTAAGTGGGTAGTAAATAGACTTGTAATCATACAAAATGGTATAATACCTATAACCATAAAATGCTAGTATTGGATAGGCTTGAAAAAAGAGTTCAATCGAGCTGGTAAAGAGGTAAAGGAGTGCTTGAAATGAATATCGGTTTATTTACCGACACGTATTTGCCACAAGTTAGTGGTGTAGCAACATCAATTAAAACCTTAAAAGATGAATTAGAACAGCAAGGACACAATGTCACTATTTTCACTACAACAGATCCCAACGCAGATAAAAATGAAGAAAATATTATTCGCTTAGCTAGCATTCCTTTCTTTTCATTTAAAGATCGTAGAATTGCAATTAGCGGCTCTCATAGCGCTGTAAAAAAAGCAAAAGAATTAAATTTAGACTTAATTCATACTCAAACAGAATTTAGCTTAGGGTTAACAGGTAAACAAGTTGCTAACCATTTAAAAATCCCTTGTATTCATACCTACCATACAATGTATGAAGATTACTTACATTATATTGCTAAAGGCAAAATTGTTAAGCCTTACCATGTAAAAATTTTAGCTAGATATTTTTGTAATCAAACGAATGGTTTAATTGCTCCTAGTGAGCGTGTTTTAAAACAATTGCGTGATTACGATGTCGTTCGACCAATCGAAATTATTCCAACAGGTGTCGTACTAGAGGATTTCAACTTGACTACAAAAGTTAATATTAGGCAAGAATTAGGGATTTCGACCGATACACCTGTTTTACTTTCGTTAAGTAGACTTTCGCAAGAAAAAAATATTACAGCCCTTTTACTAGCTATGCCTGAACTACTTCAAGCCAAGCCAAATTTACAACTAGTGATTGTTGGAAAAGGACCACAATGCTCTGAATTGAAAGCCTTAGCTACTCGTTTAGACATTACAGATCATGTCATTTTTGTTGGTGAAAAAAAACGCCAAGAAGTTCCTGCTTATTATGCTATGGCTGACTTATTCGTTAGTGCATCTGAATCTGAATCGCAAGGACTAACCTATATTGAATCTTTAGCTTGTGGAACAAATATTATTGCCAAACAAAATGAGTATACAGAAAGTTTAATCGGCAATGGGGATTTCGGAAAATTATTTGTTCAGGATGAAGATTTAGCTAGTACCATTTTAGCTGAACTTGATAAACCCAAAGATTTAGCAGATTTAGAAAAAAAACGGACTCAACTGCTTTACGATATTTCTTCTGAAGCTTTTGGAAAACATGTATTTGAATTTTATCAAACAGTTATAGCAGAATATCAATACAAAGCACCTCGTGGGTTAAAAATTGTAAAATTTTATAGATAATTAAATTGAATTTGCCCTTATTTTCTTTGCTACTCAATGAGTAGTGAAGTTCTTTTTATAGTTGAAGACACTCGCTCTTCAAAAAAGTATAGTATATAGATAATAAAGTGAGGGATAATTTATGTCAGTCATGCGTCTAAACCAATTGTATTTATTTACTTCTGGTTTACTTTTACTCTTAGTAGGTTCGATCATCATCGCAGAAAATGTGAGTCTTTTCTTACCTTTTAAATTTTTCATAGTGGGGATTCTACTATTTGATGGTCTATCACATGTTACGCAATTTATTCAGAAAAAAAAATCGGGAAAAGAAACTTTATTAAATACTAGTTTTGATTTGATACTAGCTGCTATTTTCTTCTTTTCAGACATCCCGTTTTATTTATTGGCTGTTGCTTTCGGAGGCTATATTGCACTAAAAGGAGCAGCCCTTTTAGTCAATTATCAAACATACAGAGACAACCAATTACCTAATCGTTTAAATCTGCTTTTAGGTGGTTTGAGTCAAGTAATTATTGGTATTCTTTTGTTTTTCTCGCCACGGTTGACTCTTAATCAGATATTAATTATTATTGGCCTTTATTTTATTTTTTATGGTATTTCTAATTTATTCTTTACGATTCAAGCCTTCATATCACCCGAAACAAAGAATCGCTTAAAACGAAAAATTCGTTTTACCTTACCCGTTTTTATTGAAGCTTTTATTCCCAGAGCTGTTTTAAAAGAAACAAATGCCCTTTTAAAACCAGAATCAATTGCCTCAAAAACAAATGAAATGACTTCCTCTAAGAAAGAAGCAACTGTAGTCCCTGATTTAGAAATTTTTATTCATGTAACTGAAAAAAGTTTTGGATCAATCGGTCATATGGATTTATGTTTTGAAGGTGAAATTATTTCTTACGGAAATTATGATGAGGATTCTTATCGTCTCTTTGACACGCGAGGCGAAGGTGTTTTAATCTCGACGAACAAAGAAAGTTACATTCCATTTTGTATCGAACATAATAAAAAAACGCTTTTCGGTTTCGGAATCCAGCTAAATGAGCAGCAGCGTGCTGGCATTCGCCAAGAAATAAAAAAACTGAAAGAAGACTGCTATTCTTGGAAATCTCATTTAGAATTAGCGGAAAAAGAAAATCCTAACAGTATTGTCGAAAACGAATATCTTGATTATGCAAGCTGTCTCTACAAAGCAACACATTGCCAGCTGTATAAATTTAAAAAAGGCCCTTTTAAACATTATTTTGTTTTAACAACAAATTGCGTTTTGCTTGCTGATACAATTCTAGGACCATCAGGCATTGATTTATTAACTATAAATGGTATTTTAACACCAGGAACTTACCTCGATTTTTTAAATCATGAATTTAAACGCAAAAATAGCAATGTGATCACTTATCAAGTCTATAATTAAATCAAAAAACACCTTCACAGCTATCTAGACTGTGAAGGTGTTTTTTAAGTTAGTTGATACAAATCGCTAGGAATATCAGCTAATAATGGAGAAATTGCGCCATAACTTGTCACAATTAAACGATGCATTGCTCGTGAACAAATCGTATATAATAGCGTTCTTTCAGACTCTAATTGATAGTTATTCGCAGAAGCATCTAAGACAATAACAGTATCAAATTCCAATCCTTTAGCTAGATACGAAGGTAAGATAATCAAACCATCTGCTAATTTTTGATTTTCTTTACTAATTAAAGTCAAATCAAAATAATCTTTTAAAGCTGCATATGCCTCTTCACACTCTTTTTTTGTCTTGCCGATAATTGCTGTTAAAGTCGAGACTTCATTTGTTTTTTTCAAAACCTGAGTAATTTCAGCTATTATCTCTTTATAAGAGGATCGTACAACAATTTGTGGCAATTCTCCTTTTCGATCAAAAGCTTCTATCATTTGAGAGTCCAATAAAATTCCTTTGGTGAAATTTGTAATATCAGCTGTTGAACGGTAGGTTTTAGTTAAATCAATTTGGCTAATTTTATCTTCGTCAAACAAAGGTTTAATACTATCTAATAGCGTTTTTTCTTTTTGTTTATTCTTAAAGATTGCTTGGTTTAAATCCCCCAACATTGTGAAGCGACTATTAGGAAATAAGGATTTCAGATAACGAATTTGTTGTGCTGAGTAATCTTGAATTTCATCAATAAAAACAAACTTAATCGTGCGCATCGTTTCCTTGCCTACAATCAAATCTTGTAAATACAAATAAGGAACCGTATCTTCCATCATTATTTGTTTTCGATTAAGTTGTTTAATAACAAAGGCTTCCTCAGCTTGCCATTCTGCTAAGCTTACACCATAATTTTCAATCTTAATTAATTTAGGAACCACTTTTAAGAAATTTGCGTACTGTGCTTTATAGTGGAAATAGCTTTTTTTATTTAAAGCTTTACGAACTTTTTTAAATTGTTTCGTAACAACTTTATTCGCTAAAAACTCTTTTTCTTCTTTAAAACTAGTAAATTTTTGATTATTCATTAAAGCTTTATACTCTTCTTCGCTTAATAATTCTAAATAGTCTTCAACCCAATCTTTTTTGCTCTCTTTTTTTATAATTGGTTTCAAACGCTTTAAAAGTTCTTCCGTTGTATAAGTAAAGCGTTGTGCCAATGTATAATGCTCAGGGAAAGAATAAAAGATAGTACTAATTTCTTTTTTTGAAAATAATACTTCTTGTTTAAGCTTCACTTCTTTAAAAATCATACCGCCTTTAGAGACATATTCAGCATACCGATCCAAAGCCTTGAAAAAAATTGGCTCTTCTTTTAAATTCATAATAGCTTGACGTTTTTGGTTCTTTTTGTTTTCAAATTGCTCAAATAAACTTTCTACTTTCAAACCAGAAATACGTGATTGAGCAAAATCTAAAAATGTAGTTTGAATCATATTTTTTTCACCCAACTCTGGCAATACGTTGGAAATGTAATGATTAAATAATTTATTAGGTGAAAAAATCAACATTTGATTAGAATCTAACCCATTTCTAAAATGGTACAATAGATAAGCAATTCGTTGTAAAATAGCAGAAGTTTTACCACTTCCAGCTGCTCCTTGAACAAATAACAATTGGCTAGTTGTATCACGGATAATTTTATTTTGTTCTTGCTGGATAGTAGAAACAATACTTTTCATTTGTGTATTTGATTGATTCCCTAAAATATCTTGCAACATTTCATCGCCAATCGTTTCACTTGTGTCAAACATGGCTTCAATTTCTGCAGCTTTGATTAAAAATTGACGTTTTAAAGAAACATCAACCGTTTGAACCCCATCAGGCGTTAAATAATTCACAGCGCCTAGTGCACCATCATAATAGGCACTTGAAATTGGAGCACGCCAATCATACACCAAAAATTGATCATCATCACTCATAAACGAAGCAATCCCAATATAAATCTCTTCAATTGGTTCTTCACCTTCACGAATATCAATTCTTGCAAAATAAGGTGCATCTTTCAATTTACTAATAGCTTTTAGTTGTTTTTCAACATGTTTATAGTTTAATTCTCGTTCCTGCAATAGTAATTCTTGTTGGCGAATACTGACTTCTGTTTCAATTACATCATCTGGTTCGCTAACATTAACTGTCACATCTTTCCAAAAATTCGAACGAATTGCTTGAGCTTCTTCCCGAACATTTTCCACAGAGCTAGTCAAAATGGCCTCACGTTTAACCATTTGAGCGACTGTCCAGTCTACTCTCTCTTGTTCATAGTTAAACTCATCGGTATTCTTTTCCATTCAAAAACCCCCATGTTTTTAATAGTTGACAACTCACATAAAATTAGCTATAATTAAAGTATAGAGTATGTATATACTTATTATAACTATAATTTAAAATAAATATCAACTTCCCCATTGTATCACTTTATGGGAGTTTTTACTAGCCTTTCATCTACTTTTAACCTTTAGGTTGAGTGAGATGGATTTTTTTTTGCGTTAAAAATAGAGAAGATTCATAATCGAAACTTCTCTATTTTAATTGACTTAGATCTCCATAACTAATTGTACCTAGATTCTTATCTCAAAAATCAGCAAGTTTAATGATTGACTTTCTGACTTGTTCACTCTTCTAGATATATTCCTTTTCCAAAATCATTTATGCAACTGACTGATTTAACATTTATAAAACGAGTTTGAATAATCTGTTTTAATTTTTCATGACTTAATTCACTTGGTAAAATTAATGTTTTATGAATTTCAACTTCTTCTTTTATATTTAAAGAAACTTTTCTTTCTGCTATAAATCGAACATCATAGATCATTTTCTGCTCTAATTGTGCTTTATTACTGCTTTGCATTTCTATCCTCCTCTTTATCTAAAAAAGACTAAGAAATTCTTAGCCTTTCACATACTTATTTTTTATTTTTTTCTGAACGTTTAGTAGATATTTCTCCAGCTATTGGACGTTTTTTATTGGGTCTATTCGTTGGTGCTTTTTTTCGTTTTCTTTTTTGGGCTTGGCGTTTACGTCGTTCGGCTTCAGCTTTTTTCTTTTTCTTGCGATAGAATATAATACATAAAATCACAACTACTAACAAAACACCAATTACAATTCCGCCAACAATCCAGTACATGCTATAATCTTTTTCCAAATCTGCTGCTTTAGCATTTAATTTTTGAGCCGTTTCACGATCCACTGTGAAGTCTTTATTCCATGACCATTCTTTATCTGGATTTTCAGCTTTTGCCACAACTGACATCGTATAGTCTCCTGCTTGGTATGCTTTATTATCCATACTAACACCAAAATCAAATGTTGAATTTGGTGCCATCCTTAAACCTTGTTTTGTTGCCTCATATAATACTTCTTTGCTCCCTTTTTTTGTTACTTTTGCCACTACTTCTAGGCCGTCAATAATTCCAGGTTCCGTATTGGATAAATTGGCCTTAACAGTATTAACACCCATAACTTGACTAGGAAAAGCTTTGTTCATTTTCATCTCTGGTACAATAACAGTTTCATTTTCAACTAGAACAACACCAAAATTATAACGAATAATATTTTTAATTTGCATGCCACCTTCAGATTCTTTTTTTGTGTCATCAGCTTGATTCAATCGAATATTGATTCCGCCAATAATCAAACCATCAAATTCCTCTGCAGGCATTTTAACTTTTATCATGACTGATTTATCACTCTTCGGATCAATAGTAACATTTTTTTCAGTTGAAGCTAATTTTGAAAATGGATACTTTAAACTAGCATCAAACTTTTTTTGACCATCAGGATAATCAATAATTCCATTGTCATTTGTTATTCCCGCTGCTAAGCTAACTTCAACTTTTTGTACTGTATCTGAGGTATTACTCAATACTACTTCTAAATCTTGTTCTTGATTAGGTGTCATTTTCAAATAAAAATAAGACGCCTCTTTATTAAACTGATTTTCTGGTAGTACAACTCTAGCAGAAACAGGTACAGAATCATTATCCGCAGCCTCTACCTTTAGTAAGGAATAACTACTTATAAAACTCGTAATTAAACAGATTATAAAATAAAATTTTGCTCTTTTCATCTTGCATTCGCTCCTTCAGATAAGTAACTATTCTATTTAATGTATTAAGAAAAATCAGATTTTTCTACTAAGATCTGCATTAAACCTCTTTTATGCAAACTAAGTATATTCTTCTAACCTAAACACTCAAAAATTCGGGCAATCCAAATCGCCCGAATTTATTTATCAAGTGACTAGATTTATGTTGTAAGTAACTAATTAAATGACATCTGCTAGCGTCCAAATTAAGTTAGCTTCATACGTTTCACCGTCAACTTTTATATCACTAGCTGGAACATGTAAACTAATTCCAGTATTTTCTTGGTCTGCTGTATAGGTTGCATCTTTTGTATAACTTGCATTAAAAACAGAAGATGTAATAGTTGAATTTGTATTTTGATTGGCTTTTACATTTAAAATATCAATTCCTGATGTTCCATCTGTATTAATCTTAACTGCAGTTGTTCCAAAACCAGCTACTCGATCTAATGTTGTGTTTGGAGTTAATTCATCATAGACATTATTTGTAATTTTTTCTTGGTTTAATGTAATGTGCGTATTTGTTAATTTAGGACTATCCGTTTTAACTGTTGGGCTGAAAATAGTTCCGACAACACTCAATTTCCATTTTGCTGTCATACTTCCACGAGCATCTGCGACTTGAACAAAGTTCGGAATGTAATTAGCTACACCGTCTTTTTTATATCCTTCAACAATAGCGTTGTACTCTTTACTTGCTGTTGAAATTTTTTGATTTCCAAAATGAATATTCGGCACATGATTAATTCTTAATGAACCAGTAGTATGTCCGCCTTCATCTGGCTCAATAACTTCAGATGGTGTACCTGGTCTAATAATTTCACCAATAGTATTAGGGTCCTTATCTTCTTCAAAAATCACATCAGATTTGGTTGGAACTGATGCTGCAGATGCTAAATTTGTCCCTCCTACTAGTGATAAAACAATACTTGCTAATCCAACTAAGGCAACTTTATTTTTGGTCATTTTATTTCCTCCTCTTAGATCAAAAGCTCGTTGAGCCATTTAACTCCGTCAAGAAAATAGAAAAATTGATAGGATATTTTTTGCCATCTTGAATTTTTTTCTCAAGGAGTTGGCTCAAAAGAGCAAACCTGATAGAATATGAACGAGGCTTGATTATTGCCCATAGACTCGTTCATTTCTTACTTATTTTCACTAAACTACATTAACTACACTTTGATTTTGATACTTAGTTTCCGCCACCTTGGAATTTAACTTTCCCATAATTTGCAATTTGGAAATCGCTAACTGCTGAAGCACTTGTTGATTGAACTTCACCATTTGTATTTTTAGTAATACTTGTATTAAACAATCTTAAGTCACCAAATGCAGTTTCTGGAGCACGACTATAATCCCCGCCAGTTTTTGTCCAAGTTAGAACTTCACTTAAGTTGACCCCTTTAATTTCAGTTTTTGAGCTATTAAACAATGGTGCATTGGCTAATTTGTTTGTTACTTCAAAATTAGTAGCTGCATTTAAATTAAAATCTACATAGTTATAGACACTCTCAATAACGCCGTGCTTAGCATTACCCGTTACAATTAATTCAGCACCTTCATCTAAATTGATATTTGTACCGTATTGTTGTATTTTCATAGTCGCATAGCTTCCGCCGCCACGTCCATTAAAGTTAAGTGATGAACCACCAGAGATGTTCAATGAAGGTTCTTCAGGGAAATCAGCTCGTGGAATAAATTGGAAAGCCACACCTGCTGCATCTACATTAAATGCAACTCCATTCCCAACATTTACTTGGTATACCTTGTCGTAGAATACTGGGTAGTAATAATTTTTGTCATCATTAGGTGAGATTTTCACATTAATGGTTGCATTGTCTTCAATTGTAACTTTACCTGTTGCTTTTCCTTTAATTAAAGCTCCGTTAAAGTAAAAGGCAGAAAATTGACCTTTACTAGCAGATGTTCCATTATAAACAGTGCCTTTTTTGAAAACTAAATCATGAACCCAAGCATTTTCAGCGCCTGTATCAATTTTATTTGTTCCTTCAAAAACCAATGTTCCTTCTGATAGGTGTACAAAACGAGCGCCTGTATAGGTAACTCCTTTTGCATTTACATCCCAACCATAACTTGAAGGTCCATTACCTGATCCACCAGTAAAGAAACGCCCACTACCAGCATCCCCTGTAATTGTTGCATTTTGAACAGCAAAAACATTTGTGCCTTTCGTGTTTTGTTTGCCGTAGATTGAATAGATATTTGAATCAATTACAACACCGGTATCAGCACTACCATCGATAACAACATCTCTATTAGGAATATTTGTAATATTTCCTGTAAATTTGATACTTTTCGTTACTTTAATAGCCGTAACTTTTACATCTAATAATGCAGCTTTAAATTCAGCAATTGTGCTAACGTTTGTATAATTTACTGGTGCAGCAAATGTAACGGCAGCACTCATTGGTTCAGGAGCAACTGGTGCGGTAGCATCAACTGTAGCTGGTGCTTCCTCCTTGGCAATAATGACTCCATCTGCTTGATTTGTCTCCGTAGCAATAACAGTTGATACTCCTGTTGCTAACGATAAAGCGATTGTACATAACCCAACTAATGCAAATTTGTTTTTTTTCATTTTTTCCCATCCTTTAATTTAGTTTTATTTTTTTATTTCATTGTTCCTATATAGCGCTAGATATTGTCCAGACTAAATCTGCTTGATAAACTTTTCCGACGTTAACAGAATCTGACTGTGGTTTTACCAAAGTAATTCCTGAGTTTTTCCCGATTGGAGCATCTGTTTCATTTGCTGGATCTTGTGGAGCAACATAATTTGTGCTCTCTGTATAAGCTGAATTAAAGACAATTGAAGATTTTGACCCGTTTGTTGATTTTCCAGCTTTTGTTTTTAAAATTTCTACACTATTAGTACCATCCGTTGGAATCTCAATGGCTGATCCAGAAAAACCTGTAATCCGATCTGAAGTAGATGCTGGGACTACATAATCAAAAACATTATTGGTTAGTTTTTGTTCTTTTAGTACAATTTTTGTATTATCAAGTTTATCCGTTGCACTAGCTGTAAGCACTGTTGATGAAACTGTGACTGCCCATTCTGCTTCAATACCTCGTTCGTCTGTTACTTGTAAAAAATTAGGAATATATTGAGTTTCAGTAACGGCTCCACTAGTGTACGTGTAACTCTCATTATTCGCTTGGAAGGTTTGATTCCCAGCACGATAAATGACTTTACCAAAATTAATGTGGGGTGCATGCTCAATTCTCAACGTCCCTGTAGTATGTCCACCCTCTGTTTCAATTTCTGTGTCCTCTGTATCTGGCTTGACTACAGGACCGGTTGGATTCGTTGGTGCTTTAAATTCTACTTTTCCTTTTGTTGGTACACTTTCATTAACGGCAGCATTAGCTGTTGCGGCTAAGCCAGACAGTCCAACAGTTGAAACTAATGCGATAACTGCTACTTTAGTTAATTTCATTTTATTTTCTCCTTTTATTTTAATAGACTTTAAATTGAATCACTTAAAGTCCAAGTCAAATCACTTTCATAGGCTTTATCAACAACAATATTATCCCCATTTGCTTTATCTAAAATAATTCCAGCATTTTTTTCTCCAACAACATAGGATGAAGCGTCTGTATAGTCAGAATTAAAGACTACCGAAGTTTTCGAACCATTTGTTGATTTTCCTGCTTTTGTTTGCATAACTAAAACAGAATCCGTTCCATTTGTTGGAATAGTTAATTCTGTTCCAGTAAATCCAGATACAAGTGTTTCTGCACTAACTACAGGAGTTGCATAGTCTGTCACCGTATTAAAGAATTTTTGTTGCTTCACTACGATTTTAGTATTCACTAATTCTGGAACCGTTGCAGGTCCGCCACCAGCGACTTTTTCTTTAAAGGTTGTTCCTGAAACAGTAACTTTCCAAGTACCTGTGTCATCACCACGCTCATCAGTTACTTGAACAAACTGAGGAATTGCTTGATCTCCAGCTACACCGTCCTTTGTATAGTTCTCAAGAATTGCTTGATGTTTTGTATTCCCAGTTTTAAAAGTAACTGTACCAAATTTAATATCTGGAACATGTTGCAATCTCAAAGGACCGGTTGTATTGCCTCCGCCTTCTGGAACAATAATATTTTCTGGTTTGTCTTCTGTATCTGGCTTAACTACTTCACCAACTTCATTTTCTCCAACTTTTTCAAATTGGACAGATCCCTTAGTATCAGCTGTTTTATCTAAAGCTGATGCTGCTGGTACAAAAGTAACTAAAATTAACCCACTTAATAATGCTGTTGCTAAAATTTGTTTTTTCATTTTTCAAAATCCTCCTAATAAATTATATGCTATCTGAAATAGTCCAGTTTAAATCTGTTACATAAGGTGTAGCCGTATTATCTTTAATAACTTGGCCAGCTGGAATGGTTAATTGGACAGCAGGATTGCGTCCCTCTTTAGTTGCATCAACAGTTCCTTCAGTACCTGTACCATCCTTACCTTTACCTGAAGTTTTTTCTGTAGAACTTCCCATTGGCATTGTCCAAATCCCATATCCTTGTCCTACTGCTGCACTTAATAAATCATGTGCTTGATTATCACTAATCACAATTGGAGTTGCTGAAACTGTTGGAAATACTGTAGAATCTTTAATCTCACTACCAGAATTCACACTAAAATTTTTCAATGTTATTTTAGTATTTTCTATTTTGTCTGTTCCAGAAGTAAAGGTTCCATTCGTTTTAACAGAAACTTTGAAGCCTTTATTTCCACCGCGCGCATCTGTAACTTGCAAATAGTTAGGAACATCCGATTCTTCTGTTTCACCAAATTTTACTCCTCTTGCAAATAATGCATAATAATTTTGTTTCGTTGCTACAATTTTATTATTTGTGCCAAAATGAAAGAATGGAGTCACATCTAAGCGTAGCGCACCAGTTGTTGGCGTTGGCGGATCAACTGGGACAAAAGGTTCTAACGGATCAGGTTTTTCTGGATCTAAAGGATCGGTTGTTCCTGATTCATCTTTCTCAAAGCCAACATCCCCTTGAGTAGTCACCGATTTATCAACCGCAAAAGCTGGTAGTGCTGATGAAAACAGTGTTAATGCACTCACTGCTGAGATTAATCCGATTTTTCGTACTTGTTTTAATTTCATTTTTCTTCCTCCTAGTATAAAATCTGGTTTATTTTAACTGTTCAATCTAATTGCTTGGATTGAATCATTCAGTTACTAAATTGAATCGCTTAGGGTCCAAGTTAAGCTAGTTGTATAATGACCTTTTTCTTTAACGGAATCTTTTGGAACAGTTAAAGAAATGCTTCTTTCACCTTCAGTATCGTCTTGTCCGAAATTAACACTCCAGCTCCCCATACCGGTTCCATTTTCAGCAGCCATGACTAACACATTTTGATTATCATTTAATAGGACTGCATCCTTTGTAAATCCAGTCGGTGTTGCAGTAATTTCATCCAAAGAGACGATAGAAGTATTGTTAAACGCTAATTTTGCACCATTTAATTCTGCTCCATCCGCATTTTTTAACTGTCCATTTTGTTTAACAGTTAATCGCCAACCAGTATTCAATCCCCTATTATCTGTTAATTCCACAAAATTAGGTCGTTTAAAACGTTGTTTTGAAGAATCAGCGTACTTGATGGTATCCAAAGACGCGTAAAAAATAGTTTCTGAATCTGCTAAATCATAAGAACCAAATTGTATATCAGAAACATAATTTAAGCTTAATGGTCCTGCAGTAGGTGGTTTAAATGGTTCTAGAGGTTTATCTGGATTAAGCGGGTCTACCGGAGGAGTAATATCTGTATTTTTCCGGAAACCTACATCACCTTCAGTTTTCATCTGACCACCATCAACCGCTTCAACTTGTCTTGGAGACAGTAAGAGGAGTAACAGTAATCCAAAAAGACTAAATTTTGTTGCATTTAAATTTTTGATATTCATTTTCCGACTTTTTATTAAACGATATAAAGCTATAACGACCATTAAAAGACCAAATAAAAACCACTGATAATAGCTTTTACTTTCACCAGTTTGTGGTAAATAATTGTCCCCTGTAGAAGTGTCACTATTTGGTACTTCTACATCTATTTTGTCTCCACCTGTATCTGGTAATTTTATTTTAGTACCTTCACCTGTAAACTCTATTCCAACTGTAGATTCCATCTCACTTGCCATTGCTTGCTTTCCAGCTGAGCCACTCAAGAACCCTACCAGTGCTAACAACCCCAGAAATAGAACACCTTTTGAAAGAAGAGAGTTAAATTTAATTGACATTATTTTAATTCCTCCTTTTATTAAGGTCCTACACTTAAAGTCCAAGTAATTTCACCACTATAGCTACCTGATACATTCATACCTGCACGTTGCTTTAAAAATAAACCTTTTCCTTCATTATTTTTCCAAACAATTTGTTGACTCGTTAACGAACTAGCGTTTTTTATGATTGGTTGGGCAGCACCTTTGCTTAAAGGCAAGGAATTACCTGCTTGATCCACAAAAAATAGATTGCCATTTAATAGTCGATCACCATTTTTAAATTCTTTTGATACTTCTGCATTAATCGACCATGGCGCATTTGCAATTCCACGACTATCCGTAATGTTCACTACAAAATCGGCTTTTGGATCATGAATAACAGTTCCAGTACTGATTAAATCATTGGTTTTAAAATCAACTTGATCTGTAGCTGAGAAATCAAGGATTCCCTCCGTTACATCTAATGAAATTAATTGATTTGGCAAATCTACTGCTTCATTACGTGAATTTAATCCACTCATGTGTACAAGTGTTTCCAACGGTGATTTCATCACTGCTTCAACCATGACATTAGCGGTATAATTAAAACGAATTCGGCTATCCATTTCAGTAAATTGATATTGAGGATCAGTTGTTTCAAAAATAATTTGATTCCCTATTTTTTCAAACTTTGTTAATCCGCCATTCGTCAACTCAACATCTGGTTTCCCAGGACGAACAATTGTCACACTAGTTGACAACACAATAGAGTCCAAACCTTCTGGTAGATCTACAACGATTTTTTGATTTTTCCAAACAGTATATGCATTTTTCAACGAGCTTTGAATCGTAAATCGAACTGCATTACCAGGTTTAACATTTTTATTTTCTTCCCAATCTCCACCTGTTATTTTCTTTTCTACTTTAGGTTCAAAAGTAATCATTGGATCGCTATAGTCAAGCACAGCCAAATTAGCCGAACTAGAGCTAGTTACAGGATCTTGATTGCTATCTTCCCCTGTTGCCTCCGTTGTTGATGTGTAACTTTGGCCAAGTGCTGCATCTAGAACTTTTGTATCGAATTTTAAATACATCGCTTCTGTTGCTGTAACTGAGTTTGTTAACTTCGCAGTAATTTTCCGTCCGTCAATTGTAATAGTTGCAGGGATTTCACTTGTTCCATCACTTAACTTGACACTAGAAACAGTAGGAAGTTCAACACCTTCTGGCACTGTTATTGAAATAATAGCTTTATTCCAAATTGAGCCTTCAACTGCCTTCGTAATTTTTCCTTGGAAAGTTAGTTCATCTTGAATATGCGCTGTTTGATTTGTTGAAAAATCTAAACTTTGTGTGTTATTTTTGATCATTTCCTGAATTTGAACATCAGGAATTGGATCCCCATTTTCAATTAAAATTTTCACTTTTATTTTAGCTTCTACGCCTTGGGCTGTTTCAATCACAACCCAAACATCAGCCTCGCCTTTTTTAGAAGTATCAGGCGTATTATAAAAACCCGTAATTTTAATTGGTTCGTCATTCGGTGAACCAGTATCTGTTCTTAAAGTTCCTGGAACAATAAAATCAACTGGATCTAGCTTGTCCCAATCTGCTCCAATCGCAACTTTTTTCCCATCTAATGGATCAGCATCTGGTATTCCGCGATAAAGCATATACGAAATTGCTTTATCTTTAGTAGGATCAGTTTCAACTTCTGCCGTTTGGGTAACCGTTCCTAATAAAACATTCCCGGTATTAAACGTATTTTTTGCTGTTAAAGGAACTTGAATATAACTTGTATCTAAATCATATTGTTTTTCTCGATGTCCAACTTTATTCTTATATTCATTAAGATCAAATTTTTCATTCGGTAGAGCCTCAACTAAAATCCGATACATTTTATTGTTAAATGCATCATCTAATGGATTCACAGCTTTTAAAATCAGTTTATTCTTATTACTTCCATCATAACTAGCCGTAAATTGATCCGTAATTTCAGTATTATCCAAAACATTCTGAACCTTAACTGTACTTAAATCAAAATCATATTCGACTGGAAGTTCAGAACTGATCTGAAAGTCAGTTGAATAATAGGCACTCTTTTGAGCTGGAATATTTTGTAAGATTTGATACTTCATTCTCATTGGATTATCTGTTGTTCTTTCACCAATCACTTCTGGCTTAGATGGATAAATCCGCGCTAAAGGCGTTTGATTATACATTAATATCATTCCATTAGCAGTAGAAGTCTCACTCGTATTTCCTTGTGCAGTCATACCAATTGGATAATCTGCAATATTGTCAAACAACGTTGTTAAATAGGTATCTTCCGTCGCAACACTACCTGCATCACCAAAAAACCGATCAAAACCAGCTTGAATTGGTTCTGTTTTATAGGTAACTGTCGACGGTTTTGCTGCTGCATCCGACGCAAAAATAGAGGACATGTGCTTAGCATCATTTCGAATATCGGTTTGTTTGAATTTATTTTGTCGTTGAAAATTCCACATTCCCGAGATATCATTTAACTTAGTTCCTGTTTGATTGTCATAAAATTCATAATGGTAACTATAATAATCATCATTACTAGAGTTTTTTAGTGTTCCAACTGCCATGAAATAATCACCATATTTAGTTGAACTATAAGATTCCGGATAATTTATACCTCGATCTTCGTAAGTGACCGTTGCCACACCAAACTCAGCTGACTCCGACAGGCCATTTTCATTTGGGTTTTGATTGTTAAAATTCTTCCTTCGAACCCGCACTTCATCCACGACAACTCTTACATCAATCCAATTCCCTTTATAAATACCTACTTTTGTAGCAAGTATATATCTTGGAGCTGTTGGGTTCGTTAATTTTGAGCTATCTTCAAAAACATACCCTCTTAAAGAGCCTTTATACTTATTGTCTGTGTTATCATAAATTCCTTCACCCACAGCTGTATAAGTTGTGCCTTCAGAGAGTTGCATGACAAAAGAATTTTTCCCAGGTATCACATAAGGAGCCGTTGATGTTGATTCTGTTTTTGGGATGACCTTAATTCCTGGATATTGATGAATATCTGTATATCCAGTTGCTATAAAGGGCGTAATTTGATTCAGTAATAAATCATTATCCAGTAAAGACTCTGATTCATCTGTTCCCTGTTTAGCAAAATCAATTTGATTCTCGATCACAGCTAAATCAATTACATTTGATTGCTCACCAGATAATTCAGCATTTAATTGATAATTACCAACCTTATTCCCTATAATAGAAAGTTGGATGTTCACTTCATCTTTTGTCTCTATAAGCGAAACTTCAATTTGCTGTTTTTCAGCATTCCATGCAATCGATTTCACCCCTTTTTCGTCATTTAACTCTTTCGTCTTAGACTCTGAAAAAGTGATGCCCTCTGGTAACTTAACCGAAAGAATATTATCCGTTTTACTTTCATCTCTAAATTCCCGTTTAATCGTCAAAACAGCAGCGGTTCCCAAAGTCAGTTCTTTTTTGTCAGCTACCAATTTTACTCCTGAATCTGCCTCCACCCGACCACCAGAGCTACTAATGAATTGATTGACAGCACCAATACCCAGACCTATGGATAAAAAAATCGCAATAGTCAACACTAGTATTCTCTTTTTATAACGTATCATTATACCTCCTCCTTAATGTAGCTCCACACCTACTTATTATAAAAAGTGACTCCTTCTTCTATAATGAATAAGTTGTTTAGCGAGAATAAAATAAATAGACCGATTCTGCCTTCTCATAAAACAACTACCCACTGGTTAAAGAAAGCTCACAAACCCTATTCTAGACTATAGACACTCATTTTTTTTTTTTTTAAATTCATATTTTTCATAAAATAACTAAAACAGTTAAAATTATACTTTTTAATTTTAGATTACTAGTACTCTTTTATTTAATTCCTAAAAGGCGTATTCAAATAAAATGAAATGAAATCTTAAATAAAAAAACCAACCATTAAATGGCTGGAAAATGAGTATACTTTACTAGTTTCTTATGCATCTTATCAAATGATATTTTTTTGATGACCTTGTTTACTTCAGCTAAATCATTTTCATCAGGCTCTTCGCCCCAAATAATCATAGGCGTATTTAATTGGCTGATTCCTGCATAAAGGCGATCAGAAACAATTAAATCAACATTGTTGTAATCCTCAGAAAATTCTAGATGTTCCTCATTTGATCGATTGATTAAGTTTTGTAAATACGCTAATTTTTTGTTCCCGTAGACTGAAATTAAGTGAACTTTAATGCTATTTTTTTGACTATCAATGTTAATGAATTTACGTGCAATCATTTTATATCTAGGTAATAAACGTTCTTTATTTATAAAAATTTTCTTGTATTTTTTATTTTCAATTAGTTTTTGGTAGAAAAAATCCATTAGTGAGTCATAAAAATCATTGGTTTCATCTTTTATGTGACTAACCTCTAAATAGTCATTAAAAAAAACCGAAATATTCCCTTTAAAAAAGGCTATCTCCGCATGTAAATGAATCAAATTAGCATAAATTGCTCCGTATTCAGCAGCAGATAAAGATACCTCAAAAAAATCACTGCAAACTTTTAACCAATGATTGGTTGCTCCAAAAATTTCACCATTACGATTTTGTGAAAAAATTAACGTTTCACTAATCTGAGGATCATCCATTTCAAAATAATCATTCGAATACATAACAACATATAAAAATTGAATTTCGTTTAGTAAATCTGATTCACTTATAGTAGGAAATAACTGCTTAAACTCTTCTAATAAAGCATTTTTAAAATAAGTAAATGCACTATTGTCATCAATAATTGAATTGTATAGACCCACCTGTTCAATAGTATGCCCGAGGTTAATTCGAGTCGTTATAACGCCTAACCAAAATGCAATTGATTCTTGCTCTGAAATATATAAAGTAGTTGTTTTTCGTAATCCTTCAATTCGTTTTATTATTTCACAAAACTGGTTCTTATCAATTTTTTGAAAAGGCCACTCCATACCCCAATGTGTACTCCAATAGAAATGATAAAAGAAGTAACGAATCTGTTTTTCTTCTCCTTCAAAAGAAGCCATATTATTCGCTTTAAATTCAATTGAATAGTGTTCTAATAATGGTTTAATTTCATTTAATCGGCCATATAATGTACTGTAACTAATATAATTCGCACTAGAAAAAGTAGCAATATCAATAAATTCTTCATTAAAAATTGCATCACATGCTTTGAATATAAAGGACTCCTTTAAATAATACAGATTGATTGTTTCCAAAGAAAAACTGGCTTTTTTTTTGAGAGATAATGTTCGATCATTATTCGTGACTAGGGTAATACTATTTTGCCAAGGTGCTAACTCAATCTTTAATGATTGAACCATTTTAGTAATTGTTTTACTATTATGACCTAATTTTTGTTCTAATTCTTTAATTGAAAACCCACGCTTTTCAGAATCAAGCAAAGACAACAAATACATCTTTCTTAAAGAAATTCTTTCTAAAAATACATTCAAATGGTATCAACCCTTCCTTTCTATAGTAAACCATTTAGCAGTTAAGTTATGCTCTTAACTCCATTTATTTATTCCAGGCCTACAAATAGTATACCTAATACCAATCTCATTTCTTTTTAAATATTTTCTGTTTTTTGAACAAAAAATTAAAAGGATTATTTCAATAGAAAATATTTTCTAAAAAAAATAAATAACATTAAAATATTACGAAAAATGTATTTCTACTTTATTTTGAAACTATCGTTAGACATTACAATAACAACTATTTTCAAATTTCTTAATTTTATAAAAAAGAAATAGTTTATTTTAGCTTTAATTAGGTTATTAAGCAATCATATGAGATAACTTTTAAAAAAAATGGTAAAAATAACAGCTTCAAAAAATTTAAAAAAAGGGACTATGCTAAGAATTTTTTGAAAATGAATACTTTTCATCCATTCAGAGCTATAAACTAAACTTTAATAATTAGAAACAATACTAAACTAACAACAAAAAAAATGGTATACTTATAAGGCTCAAGCTATACTCTTGTATAGCCAAAGTTTCTTAGTTTTTTATTCGGCTAAGAGCCTGCTGAAGGAGATGTTGTATGAGTAAAAAAAATAGATATTTTTTAGGTATTGTTTTAGCTATTGGTGTGGGTATCTTTATTTGGGAATTTCGCAAATTATCTTTTACCGAAGTTTGGAGAGAGCTTCAACAGCTAAATTGGGGTTGGATTTTAGTTGCTTTTCTCTCAATGTTAGTATATTGGGGATTCAAAGCGAAAATAATACAAAGTTTACTGCGTAGACGTTATAAAAGTTATAAATTTAGCAATGCCTATCGTGTATCCTTAATTGAAGATTTTTTCAACGCAATTACACCATTTTCTACTGGTGGACAACCAGCACAATTAGTAGCATTAAATAAAACTGGTGTCGATATTGGTGTTGGAAGCTCTGTATTATTGATGAAATTTGTAGTTTATCAAGGTATGATTGTTGTTGTTTTTGGTATTTGTGTTCTATTTGGCTATCAAGCATTAAGTAGTCAAATTAGTCAGCTAGCTGGGTTAATTATATTTGGCTTATTAATTCATATAGTCGTAATAATTGTTCTGCTATTGATTACATTTAAAGCAAACTGGCTAAAATCAATTATTCATTGGATTTTAAAAGGCCTAAAAAGATTTAAAGATCAAGAAACAATTGCCCGTTGGGAAGAAGGATTAGTTGAAAAAATAGATGCTTTTTATGAAGAAAGTGTTTATATTCGTAATGAGAAAAAACTTCTACTTGAAATCAGTCTACTAACTCTAATTCAATTATTTTTCTATTTTATTGTCCCTTACTTTATATTACTCAGTTTAGGTGTCAGTCATATTAGTATTCTAACAATTATTAGTTTACATGCCTTTATTGTTCTGATTGTCTCTATGTTTCCAATTCCTGGGGGTGCCGGGGGTGCTGAGTATAGTTTTACTTTACTTTTTGGTGGTTTCATTGCAAATCAGGAAAAACTAGTGATTGCTCTGATCTTATGGCGTATTTTCACTTATTATCTAGGTATTTTCTTAGGTGCATTTGCTTTGAAATTTAAAAAAAGTGAACCTTTAGAAAAAGATTAAAAAAAGCGATTTGGTTAAATTAACCAAATCGCTTTTTTTTTGACTTTTTAAGTCATGTGAGTTCCTTTATCTACATAAATAATTTCTCCAACAATTCCTCGAGACATATCACTCATTAGGAATGCTGCTGTATTTCCAACTTCTTCAGTTGTAACTTGCTTACCTGAAGGTGTTCTGGCTGCTTGCTCATCTAACAAAGCGTTGAAGCCTTTAATACCTGAAGCTGCTAGTGTTTTAATTGCTCCTGATGAAATAGCATTCACACGGATGTCTTGTTTTGCTAAATCTAAAGCCAAGTAACGGACAGCTGCTTCTAATGAAGCTTTTGCCAAGCCCATAATATTATAATTGGCGATTGCGCGCTCAGAACCAATATAAGTCATTGTAATAATGCTTCCACCTGGATTCATGATTTTACTTGCGTAACGAGAAACTAATAATAAAGAATAAGAGCTAATATCGTGAGCAATTGCAAAACCTTCTCTAGTAGAATCAAAAACATTTCCACCAAGTTCTTCTTTACGAGCAAATGCAATTGAATGGACCAAACCATCTATCGTACCATATGTTTTATGAATTTGATTGAAAGCCTCTTCAACTTGTTCATCAGTAGCTACATCACATTCAACGAGGTTTGCTTCTGTTCCCACTAGTTTCTCAAGCTGTTTTTTCACACGATCATTTTGGTACGTATAAATAACAGTCGCTCCACAATCATTCATTGCTTTAGCACAACCCCAAGCGATACTCGCTTTATTTACAACACCCATAATGACAATTTTTTTATCTTTTAACAATGTATTCAAAACTATTCACATCCTTTTTATTTATAGCCATTATAACACATAAATTTAACTTCTTGCTAAAAAAAATGATTACTTTGTGAATTTATCATTGTAGATAAACGTTGTATACAAAGAAACACAACACCCTTTCTATTATTTTTTCACTATCTATCCCTAACTATTTCTCATTTTATTTTCAGGTTATACTAAAAAACTACTTAAGCTTTTGCTTAAGTAGTTTGTGATTTATTTTAAAGAGTTTTGCAATAGATTGGATAGTTCACTATATTGTTTTAATTTTTGATAATTTTTTTCTGGTAGCTTTACCTTTGTTCTGCGAAAATTTATTTTAACTAGCCTTAGCTCCTCATAACGCTTCTTATAAATAAAATCTTCAATCACTTCAATATGATCCAATACCTCTTCACTATAATCCTTTTGAGGATGTTGACTCTTGTAACGCATCCAATAAAAATCAATTAACTTTACCCTGTTTTTTAATTCTTCAAACTGACGATACTCCAATGTTCTGTAATCTTTTTGCATTTTCTTCCCCCTATATAAAAAGTTCGTTGAGCCGGTTTAACTCCATCAAAAGCTCGTTGAGTTCGCTCAGGCTCGACTGAAGAATAGGGAAATTTGATGTGACGTTTTTTGTCACCTCGAAATTTCATCTTTCTTCCGAGAGGCTAACTCATAGAAGCTGGCCTTGGCAAGAAAATAGGAAAAATTGATAGGACGCTTTTGTCCTCTCGAATTTTTATTTTTTTCTCGAGGAGGTGGCTCATAAGAACTAAGCTAAATAGAAAAATTTAAAAATAGTTAAAATAGTTGCTTTTATTAACAATTAAATCGAACCTAAACATAGATAGATAAATACTCCTCTTCGACTAAATTAATCTTTAAATAGTTCATTTAATAGCCAAAAACATTTAACTAAAAACGTTATTTTTTAAACTAAAAAACTTTTTATAAATTCTTCACAAGTAAGTATAACACAAAAAACTAACTAAAAACATGGTTTTAAATATTTAACAAAATAAAAAAAGGAAAACAAAATCTTCTCACTCGTTTTCCCTTCGTTATTTAATTAAGCATTTTTCGTTTTTTTACTAATACCCTGAATCAACAAAATAACCAAAGCTAATGGTAATAAAAACTTAAATCCTACAATTAAAGCCAAGCCCAAAAACTTAATAGCAATCCCCAATACTACAAAAAAACCAATTATAGATAAAATTGTCATTACAACCGAACGTGTCTCTCTCATCTCAATCTCTCCTCGTATAATTATCTGATAAAGCTAGTTTACCATTCAAGGATACCAACGTCATGGGGCTTTAGCCCTAAGGCTATTTCGGACTATCTGCTGAATTTAAGCTACCTTTTAGATAGATTTTCATTAATAAATATTGGTACACTACCCCTTATACCCAGCAAACTTTCCCTGAGAAGATTAGATTAAAAAACTCAGCTCTCTAATTTAGTCATATCCGTATTATTTTTGCGAACTAGTTTTAATCTAAATAGTATGAAATACAAATAAATCCATATTATATAGTATCTTTTATGAGAAAATCAGCCTAAAAAAAACACCACTAAGACTAAAAAGTCCTCGTGGTGTTTTTTTATAATTATACTAAAAACCTATTATTCTTGGATATGTTCCAATGTTTTTAAGAAAATATCTTTAACGTGATCATCGGATAGAGAATAAAAAATGTTTTTTCCTTCTCTTTTCGATTTAACTACATTAGCTGTTTTTAAAGTTTTTAATTGATGAGATACAGCCGATTGTGACATATTTAAAGCCACTGCTAAATCATTGACACACATCTCATTTTCCTCTAAAATCCAAATAATTTTAATCCGAGTTCCATCTCCTAAAACTTTGATAAAATCAGATAATTTTGCAACGATATCTGCTTCTGGTAACTTATTCATAACACGCTGAACAATTTCAGGTTGAACGATCTTATTGCTTTCTTCCATGCTTGATCTCCCCTGTCTTTTAATAATTGATTTAGTTTAACAAGCTAAAAAGCTCTTCCTATTTATTATAAAGGAATTCTACCTTAGGTCAATAACTATCCCATAAATTTATCTGACTAGAACAGCTAATAAAGAGCAAATAAATGTATTTTATAGTATACTGTTCTTAAGTTATTTAATCTGAAAAGGTGGTTTTCAAATGAATCCAAGTCAAGATAAAATCGAATCAATCGATGCCTATATTTCACAATTTCCGCTAGACATTCAATTAATCTTAAAAAAACTTAGAAAAGTCATAAAAGAAGCTGCTCCAGAAAGTAGTGAAAAAATAAGTTATCAAATGCCTACCTTTGTCTTAAATGGCAACTTAGTTCATTTTGCTGCTCAGAAAAAACATATTGGCTTTTATCCTACACCAAGTGCGATTATAGCCTTTGAGGAAGCTTTAAAAGACTATAAAACGTCAAAAGGTGCCATTCAATTTCCATTTGATAAACCCATCCCCTATGAGCTTGTTCGTGAAATCGTTCTTTTTCGTGTTGCTGAAAATAAATTAAAATAGATAGTATAAGGGCAATTCCTATAATCAGATGGAATTGCCTTTATATTTAGGTGAAATAAATTAATTAGCTTAAGCAATCTAAACGATCTCCTCTTGTAGTAATTCAACTAAGCGCTGATAATCCCAGATTCTTTCGGTTGGATTCGCTTTAGCAGCATAATCTGAAGCATAGACTGCGTGAGTTGCTACATGAACAGTTGCAGCCGCGTGACCTGCTGATCTTGCCGCATAACAACAATTATCCTCTACTGCATCTCGCGCAGCTGCATGTGCTGCAAAAGCTGCTGCTCTAGCTTCACTTACCGTACATTTACCTTTAATCCAATTTCGATTTGCTCGAATAGCCTCGCTAGGCCGACTATCCTCTTGATAATTCTCATTAAAAATAGGCAAAACTCTCTCTGCACATTCTGCTGCCCAAATAGCTAATAATTGATGATCTGCATTTTTTGCAAGCTTGTGAATTTCTTGCTTGATAGCACGATCGTTTTTTTGCTCCATTTGCTCTCCCCCATAACTATTCAAAGATCAACTCACTATCAGTATACCAATACGAAGTCGTTTCATCCATACTGGGGGATTTCCCATCAAAGAATAGCATGATTTTATTATAAAAATATCTCTTGAAAAGGTGGGATTTCTGACCTAAAACAGGTATAATGAACTTGTGTAATTAAATAATAAAACGCTGATACAAGAGAGGAGCAAGAAAATGACGAAAAAAAGTATTTTTAGAGATGACTTTCTATGGGGTGGTGCAACCGCTGCCAACCAATTTGAAGGCGCTTATTTAGAAGATGGTAAAGGTTTAACCATTGCCGATGTTTCGCCAGGTGGAAAAGAACGTAGAGCTTTACTAGCTTCTGAAGATTATCCCTTAGAAATCGATGAAACTAAATACAGCTACCCGAATCACTTAGGAATTGATTTTTATCATCGCTACAAAGAAGATATTGCTCTATTTGCTGAAATGGGTTTTAAAACTTTTCGCATGTCAATTTCTTGGGCACGTATTTTCCCAAATGGCGACGACGCGACGCCAAATGAAGCGGGTTTAGCTTATTATGAAAACGTAATTGATGAGTGTCTCAAATACAATATTGAGCCAACCATTACTATTTCACATTATGAAACACCTTTAAACTTAGTAAAAGCTTATGGCGGTTGGAAAAACCGTGAACTGATTACTTTATTTGAAAAATATGCACGAACTATCTTAGAACGTTTCCACAGCAAAGTAAAATATTGGATGACATTTAACGAAATTAATACTGGTGTAATGGGCTCTTTCTTTACTTTAGCCATGCGCAATGAATCCTTACAAAATAATTTCCAAGCTTTGCATAATCAATTTGTGGCTAGCGCTAAAGCTGTAAAAATTGCTCACGAACTCAATCCTGATCTTCAAGTTGGCTGTATGAGCATTTATGCAACTATGTATAGCATTGATTCAAACCCAGATACTGTGATGTCAACCGTTGAAAAAAATCGCATGTTTAACTATTTCTGTAATGATGTTCAAGTTCGTGGCACCTATCCAAGTTATGCGCTAAAATTCTTCGAACAAAACAATATCACGCTAGATATCGCAGAAGGTGATTTAGAAGTGATTAAAAATCATACCGTAGATTATCTTTCATTTAGTTACTATATGTCTGCTACAAACTCTATCGAACCACAAGATGCTACTACCGAAGGAAATTTCTTTGGTGGAGTCAAAAATCCATTCTTAGAAGCTAGTGAATGGGGCTGGGAAATTGATCCAGTCGGTTTGCGGATTGCATTATGTGACTTATACGGTCGCTATGGAGTTCCACTTTATATTTCTGAAAATGGCTTAGGAGCTGTCGATCAACCAGATGCAGATTTTTATGTTGCTGACGACTATCGAATTGCTTATTTACAAAAACATATCTCAGAAATGGAAAAAGCTGTTGAACTTGATGGAGTTGATTTATTTGCTTACACACCATGGGGCTGTATTGATTTAGTTAGTGCTTCTACTGGTGAAATGGCAAAACGTTACGGTTTTATTTATGTCGATTTAGATGATAATGGTCAAGGAACTTTAAACCGTTACAAGAAAAAATCTTTTGACTGGTACAAACAAGTCATTGCTTCAAATGGCATGGATTTAAGTTCAAATAACTAGTAAGAATGATGCGCTAAAAGCCTGATTTTCCGCTTTTAGCGCATTTTAATTTGATAAAAGAAAGGAAAGAAAATGACTGAATTAGATACTATCCAAAAACTAGCACACCCGATAACAAAAGATTCCTTAGTTACTGATTTCAAGAACTTAGGTATAAAAAAAGGAGATATTCTAACTGTTCATTCCTCTCTAAGTTCAATAGGCTGGGTTTCAGGTGGAGCTATTGCTGTAATTTTAGCTCTATTTGAGGTTCTTGGTGAAAATGGCACCTTGATTATGCCCGCTCATTCTGGCGATTTATCTGACCCTTCAGGATGGGGCAATCCACCAGTACCAGAAAGTTGGTGGCAAACGATTCGTGATACTATGCCTGGTTATCATCCCAAATATACACCAACACGGAGTATGGGAGCTATTGCTGAAGCATTTCGTTCTTTTCCTGAGGTTTATCGTAGTAGCCATCCACAAGTTTCTTTTAGCGGATGGGGACAATATGCGGCGGATATATTAGCGAATCACTCTTTAAACTATGGATTAGGTGAGTGCTCTCCTTTAGGGAAAATTTATCAATTTTCTGATGCAAAAATCTTACTTCTAGGCGTAAATTATGAAAATAATACTTCGTTTCATTTAGCTGAATATCGTCAATCAGATGTAAAACCGATTAAATATGGTGCTCCTATTCTTGAAAATGACAAAACAATTTGGACCGAATATACTGATATTGAATTATTTACTGACAATTTTCTAACAATTGGTACAGATTTTGAAGCAGAAAACAAGTGCATTAACGGAACGGTCGGCAATAGCAAAGTAAAATTATTCAATCAAAAAAAAGCCGTTGATTTTGCTGAATCATGGCTAAAAAATCATTCTCAAAAATAATAAAAAACAGCTTATCTTAGCTGTTTTTTTACTTTAAGATTTCATAGGATTTTTTATACTTTTGTTGCTTAGCAAAATAACTACTAGCCTGTTTTTTTACCTTTTGAATAAAACTATCATCATTAGATAGATGAATTACTTTCAGTAATTGGGTAATTTGTTCAACATATGCTTTCTCATTGCCAGCATGTATAGCACACAAAGCCGAACCAAATTGGATAAAGTAATCCATTTCTTGTGGCCTTGCTTCTAGCCCATTTAAAGTCGCCAACAACAATTCAGCTTTTTCTAGCTCACCTTTTTCTGAAAATAAAACAAATAACTCAGCTATTGGTAAATATTCATTCTTTAAAATAGGACGATTGGATTGAAGTTTTGCAATTAAACTAAAATAAAATGCATCTAAATAGGTTTCTTTTTCAGACTCAGCTTTCATTTCCTGCAAAGTGCAGACTAAACGATAATGAATAATTAAACGAAATTCAGCTTCCATTTCTGGGTAGTCCTCTAAACTAATTAAAGCCGCTTCTAGACTTGTTACCGCATGGTCATAAAACTGAATAAAATAATAAACAAAACCTTTAAAATAGAGTAATTGAATCTTATTACCTTGCTGATTAAGTGGAAGTTTTTTAGTTTTATCTAATGCAGAATCAATTAATTTTAAAGCACTCTCATATTGACTTAAACAAATATAATTCAACGCAATATAACCTTCGACCATTACATTCACCTTTGCATCTGAATGTTCTAAAGCTAAGTATTTTTGATAGCTATTTATTGACTCTAAATAGCTGGTTGCTAAATTTAAGCGCAAGCCTTCATAGAAATAATAGTACCGTTGTAACTCAATAGGTAAAAAACTCTTATCAATCAATTTGGCAAAAGAATGAATAAACAACTCACGAATTTCTTGGGCTTCGTTAAATTGCCAAGACTTTAGTTGATAAATACAGACTAATAAGTAATAACTTATTTCAGCTATGGGGCTTTCCATTTGAATAGAATAGTTATGCTCTATCTCATCTAATTTTTGCTTAGCTTCTAGCATTTGATTGCGCACCAAACAATTAAAAAGATCAATAAAAAGTGTTTCCAAGTCTGAATTTCCAACCTCTTCAAAAACTAGCTGTTGATGAGAAACATTTAAACGATCCGCTAAAAATAATAATGTCTCAAGGCTAGGAATCTTCTTACACGTTTCAATATTGGATAAATAAGAAATCGAAATAATCCCAGTTGCCAATTTTTTAGTTGATAGCTTTTTTTGCTTGCGTAAATTAGCAATCCGCACACCTAAAAGCTGAGTCATACTTTCACCTCTTTTATTCTGGATAATGTAACAGTATTATTATATCATATTCGTTATCCAAAGATAAAAGACTAATTTTTCATTTCATCAATCAATAATCTGAAGTCATCGTCAAATGTAATTCAACAGGTTGATCTGAATTATTTTGATAAACATGTGGGAGATTAGCTGCAAAGCGTATCGTATCAGATTTTTTTAATAAATAAGTGGTTCCCCCGACGATTAAAGTTAATTCACCTTCTAACACCGTAATCACTTCTTTCGAGCCATTTGGATGCGATTCTGGTGTATACATGCTTGTTGGAGCTAACCTTGCTCTAAATGTCTCACTTTTATTTAAGTTAGTCACTAATGGAGCAAGTGCCCACTGATTATCATCTGAAAAAATAGTGAAATTTTCATCTCCTCGTAAAAGAACAACCTCTTCACTTTCTAAAAGTTCCATCAATGTCACACCAAGTCCATTGGCAATTTTCCATAAGACCCCAATGGTTGGATTCGTTTTTCCTTGTTCTATTTTATTAATCGTTAATTTACTCACACCTGTTTGATCTGCCAAACCCTCTAAGCTAAGTTTATTGGCTTTTCTTAAACGCTTAAGATTCCCCGCTAAAGATAGAACCATTTGGTCATTTTCATTTAATTGGTTTGTCATCAAAACACCTCTTTAAATATATTATACTATACTTTTCAGATTAAATCACATATTATAATTGACTTATTTCATTTTATAAAGTAAGATGACAAAGTTGAAAAATTTTTTATGAAAAGAGGAACTATTTATGCGTGCAATTTTAGTTGGAATCTTAGCTTCGTTCTTTTTTTCTGCTACTTTTATCATTAATCGTGTGATGAGTACAGGAGGAACTAGTTGGGCTTGGACAGCTTCATTACGCTTTTTATTTGCAATTCCGTTTCTACTACTACTGGTTATTGGTCGTAAAGGTCTAAAAGAACTACTAGCTGAAATGCAAAAGAACATTGGAACTTGGCTACTTTGGGGTACCTGTGGTGGCGTTGGTTTTTATTCCCTATTGAGTTTTGCTTCAGCATATAGCCCTTCTTGGTTAACATCTGGAACTTGGCAAATTACGATTTTAGCTGGAGCCTTACTATCACCATTATTTTATGTATCGATTCATACAAACGGCAGTACAAAAAAAATCAGACAAAAAATTCCTTTTAAAAGCTTAGGATTCTCATTAATTATTCTCCTAGGCGTCATTTTAATGCAAGTTAAAGAGGCCAATCAATTAACTTTTTCAGACTTTTTATTTGGATTTATTCCTGTCGTTGTCGCCGCTTTTTTATACCCATTAGGCAATCGTAAAATGATGGAAGTTTGTCAGGGAAAACTTGATACTTTTCAAAGAACATTAGGAATGGCTTTAAGCAGTATTCCTGTAGCATTGCTTTTAGCGTTATTCGGCTACCAACAAACTGGACTTCCAACAGCTCCACAATTTTTACAGATTTTATTATTAGCTATTTTCTCAGGAGTAATCGCAACAATATTATTTTTTGTCGCCACAGATTTGGCTAAAAGTAATATGGCCCTTTTAGCTGCTGTTGAATCCACACAAGCTGGAGCAATGATTTTCACTATATTAGGGGAGGTTATCATTTTAAATGGCCCCTTTCCACAAGGACTATCCTTGATTGGAATGATTTTAGTTATTTTAGGTATGTTGATCACCAGTATCGCAAATCGAAGATAGTTTTTAAAAGTAATAAAGCACAGGCTACTACTTTATCGTATGTAGGCTTGGCTTTATTTTTTGAGTCTATAGGAGTTTAAATTAAAAATTTACGCTTTAATTCCTATCTTAGGAATACTAGTTTTATAGTACTTAGATTAAAACCGCTACCCTTCAAAAGCTACCTCTATCATACCTTAAAACAGGAAAATCTATCGGTCTCCCCGCTATTTCACCCTATCTATTACCAACAGACAAATTAAAACAACACAAAAAAACCTCTTTGTGACATTACATAGAATGTTCAAAAAGGAGAAATCTTTGACCTATTTAATTTTCAGATTAACCTTTACGCTTCCAACACACATCACAAACGGTTCCTTTGCGTGGATCTGTTACAGGTTCGCCACATTCAACACATCGCTTAGTACCTCTAGCAATAACTGTGTTTTCTTTCAAATTCTTGGCATCTTTTTTTCTTTGTTTATTTGAACTCATCCCTACAACTCCATTTCATTTCTAATCATAACAAATCATCCTCTCCATTAATAGTAAAATAGCTACATTTTATTAAAACCCTCCTATTTTTATGCAACAAAAAAAGCTGTAAAATAACTTTCACAGCTTCGATTGCTCCATTTTTATTTTATTTTAGTGAACCATGGTTGGGCTGTTTCTTTTAGAACTGTCATTAGTTCCTGACTGTTTTTCTTACCTTCAGTTTTCAACCATTCTCTAGCCGCCTCTTCCCCCATTTTTGCATAAGGGGCTACACCATTTTTCCAAGTAGCTCGTCCACATAATACGCCATTAAAATTTGATCCTGCATGCTTTGCAAATACTAATGTTTCTTGAAATAATTCCGCACTAACTCCGGCACTTAAAAAGATAAAAGGTAAATGTGTTGCTGCACTTTGTTCTCTAAAATAAGCAGCGGCTTCTTCCTGTGTATAAACAGGCGCTTCATCTTGCGCTCCATAACCTTCAACAAAACTCATATTAACTGGAACTTCCATCTTCAAAACATCCACACAGTAATTTTCTTTAGAAAACTCTTTCATCATTTCAATGACTTTGTGGGGCTTAATCTTTGCATATTCAGCACTGGTAACATCTGAATTATCAGCATCATATGAGACTAACTCTAAGAAGAAAGGTATATCTTCAGCTAAACATTCAGCTCCAACTCTTTCCATGAAAACATGTTTTAACTGGTTAATTTTCGGGTCCTCATCTACATCATAGTACAATAGAAATTTAATTGCATCGGCGCCATTTTCTTTTAAACGCTTTACAGACCACTCTGGCAATAAATCAGGTAAGCGGCCAACTTCATTTGCATCGTAACCTGTTTTTTCATAAGCTAATAATAATCCAGCATCGCTATCTCGCACTTTAGCAGCAGGTAAACCGTATTCTGGATCTAATAAAATGGCTGTAGCATAAGGCGTTAGTTCCTCTGAAACTAGCTCTTTAAATTGAATAATCCCTGCATCACCTAATTCTTTTGGGCTATCCTTTTCAATCATTTTCTTTAATGAACCACGTTGATCAATAGCTAAAGCTCCAATGATTCCATTTGAATCTGATAATCGTTCCAAGGCTTCACGCTTGTTTTTAGATAGTACTTTCATTTAAATAAACTCCTTTACATTTGTTTAATAGTTTTCAACTTTTATTTTTTTATAATAATCATCAAAATAAGCTAAATCAATCCAGCCTGTTTTATTTTCTAGTGTATTCAGTATTCCTGCTGTCATTGCTGTTTTTAAGGTATCTTCTACCGATTTATTTTCAGCCAGAGCAACTGCCAATCCAGCAACTGTTGCATCACCTGAACCAACTGGATTGACAACGTCAATTTTAGGAATCTTTACTTGATAAAATTGTTCCTTATATTTTACGAAGGCCCCATCTTTCCCCAATGAAACAACAATCCAATCAATTCCTTGATAGCGCTCCTGTTGTAAAATCGCTTTTAGCTGAGTGTAATCCTTCTCAGAAAATAGCTGGCCTTCTAGTTGGCTCAATTCAGTTAAATTAGGTTTAATCAACAACGGTTTTGCCTGATTTTGCAGCACAGTTTCTAAAGTAGAACCAGAACAATCCATCACAATTGGGACACCTTTTTTATTTGCAATATCTAGCATCTGTTGATAAAAACTAGCAGATAAGCCCTTTGGTAAACTCCCTGAAATCGTAACAAGCTTCACTTTTTCTAATAACTCAGTGAATTTGTTCAAAAAAACTTCACCTTCTGCCTCCGTTAAGGTAGGACCTGCTTCTAAAATCTCAGTTTGTTGACCTGCATGTAACAAAGCAATGCAATTTCGCGACTCTTTTTCAATCTTCAAAAAATCATGTTGAATCTTACTTTTAGTTAACTCTTGTGTAATAAAGGTTCCAAGCGTTCCACCAATTATTCCTGTTGCTAAGACATTTCCTTGCAATAATTTGATCACTCGCGCAACATTTAATCCTTTTCCACCAGCGGTTTTACTTATTTCATCACAACGATTGACATCATTTAATTGAAAATCACTTAGCTGATAAGAAATATCAACTGAAGGATTCATTGTTACTGCTAAAATCATTTATGCTCTTCCTTTCAAATCATCGCTCTGATAGCGCAACTCCCCCGCTAAATAAGTCGCTTCTAATTCTAATGTTTTTGATAATACAATAAAATCAGCAGGAGCGTCAGGCACTATTTTCCCACATTTATCCGCGATACCAACACTTTCAGCAGGAATAGCACTAGCCATTCGAATCGCCTCTAGCGGTGTTGCAATTTCCCAGTCTACAACATTTTTTATGGCATCTTTCAACTGGAGCACACTGCCAGCTAAACTACCATTTTTTAAACGAGCTGCACCTTGCTTAACTTCTACTGGAAATTCTCCTAGCGTATAAGAACCATCAGGCATGCTACCCGCTCGCATACAATCAGTGATTAAGACCACTTCTTCTCGACTTCGAACATCCATTAAGATTTTCGCAGCCACCGGATGAACATGTTGTCCATCACAAATTAATTCATTAAATACACCTTTTAGTGTTAGCGCTGCTCCAACCATTCCTGGCTCTCGATGGTTTAACGGGCTCATCCCATTATAGGTGTGCACAAAAATTGACGCCCCGTGGTCAACTGCATTTTTAGCCTCTTCGTAACTGGCATCACTATGCGCTAATGCTACTTTAATCCCTTTACTAGTCGCATATTGAATAAATTCAGCACTACCTTTTCGTTCAGGAGCAAGTGCAATTTTCTTGATTAGCCCACCTGATAATTTTTGCCATTTTTCTAATTTTTCAATTAAAGGATCTGAAAAATAAGCTGTATTTTGAGCACCTTTATGTTTTTCTGTAAAAAAGGGACCTTCCAAAAAAATCCCTTGAATTCTAGCACCAGCAACTTCCCTGTGGTGTTTTCCAATTGTTTCTACGACTTTATCCAATCGCTCTGTTGAATCAGTTAATGTCGTTGGTAAAAATGAAGTCACCCCACAAGCAAGGAGCCCCGTTGAAATAGCCTTAATTCCAGCAAAATCATTATCCATAACATCATGCCCAAGTAAGCCATGAATATGTGTATCCACTAATCCAGGAGCAATCCAACTTGTTGCATAATCAAGTAACTGATATTCCCCTTTAGGCAACTCTTTAGAAAATTCACCAAATTTACTTTCATTTATCTTTAGATAACCCGATCCAGTCATGCCACTGGCTAAAAAGAATTTTTCTGCATAAATTACTTTATCCATTTGTCTCATCCCTTAATTTTCACTAATTAATTCTTAAAATAAACCAATAAAACTACCTAAAACACCAACAATTACAGTAATGCCGATTAATAATAAAGGCGATTTGCCTTTTTTTAACATCCAATAACAAAAGAATGTATAAAGTAAAGGCAATAATTTTGGCATAATTTGATCAATGACACCTTCTTGTAAATTAACTTTGATTTCGCCCGCGTGAATCGTTAAGCCTAAATTAAAATTAATATAGGTTGCAACCAATGCACCAATGACCGTTAACCCAACGATTGATGCAGCTCTCGAAATCTTTTTAGTCCCCTCTTTTAAAGAAGCAATCGCTTTTGTTCCAGTGTTATAACCGTAGTGCATTAAGAAAAACAGTAAGCCAAAATGAACCACATTAAAAACGACTAAAAATAAAATAGGTCCAACGGGATTTCCATCACTTGATAAAGCCGCCCCAATTCCAGCGGTAATCGGCAATAAAGTGAGCCAGAATAAAGCATCTCCAATTCCACCTAAGGGACCCATCATCGCGACCTTAATCCCACGAATCGTATCACGTTTTTCTTTATTTTCTTCCATCGCTAAAATAATGCCTTGAATAAAGGTAACTAAAAAAGGATGGGTATTAAAAAATTGCATATGATCGAGCAACGAAGAGGATAAATCTTCTTCATTTTTATGAATTTTCTTTAACCCAGGAATCAGACTGTAGGTCCAGCCCCCACCTTGCATCCGCTCATAGTTAAACGAAGCTTGCAACAATAGCGAACGCCAAACCATTTTATTTAAATCTTTTTTGGTAATCACCTTAGTGACAGTTGGGTCTTTGTAGTCATTACTAATTAAATCAACCTTTTCGATGCTTTCATTAGATGCCATTGCTATAGTCCTCCTCTTCATCATTCAATACCTTAATTTTGTGGTTGCCACTTTCTCCATCTGATTTATTGCCGATAAAATAATCATAGGCTGCAAACGAAATCCCGATAATCGCAATAGCTAAAATTGGAAGTTTACCATATGCTGCAGCTACGAAGCCGATTGCAAAAAATGGAGCATATGTCCATTTGAACATGATTTTCAGTAGCATAGCAAATCCGACAGCCGGCATGATTCCTCCGGCAACACCTAAACCACCAATGAGCCATGTTGGTAAAAGTTCCACAATTTTTCCAGCTTGATCTGCACCAAAGTAAATAGGTAAAAAAGAAATAATGAAGTAGAAAACAAAGAGAATAAGTGGTCCCATATAGGTTAGACGATCAATAGACTTCGTGTCTGCCTTAGCTGCATAGTCATCCATTTTATGCATGACTGGAGAATATGCTGTGAACAATAATGTCACACAACCTTGTGCTGCAACTGCAAATGGTACAGCAATTCCAACAGCAACCTTAGGATCTTGTTTCGTTAAAATAGCAAAAGCGGTTCCAATTATTCCACCAATAACAACATTTGGCGGTTGAGCACCAGCAAGGGGAACCATACCAGCCCAAACCAATTCCAGTGTAGCACCAGCCATTAAACCTGTTTTAAAATCACCTAGAATAAGTCCAACAACCGCTCCAGTTACTAAAGGTCTATGAATATGTGTCAATCCATTAAATAAATCAATTCCAGCAATTCCTGCCCAAATACCAATTAACAATGCCTGTGTTAGCATTTTTTTTCCTCCTCGGATAAAAAGTTTGTTGAGCCGTTTAGCTCTGACAAAAAGATAGAAGAATACGCACAAAGTATCTTTTTACTTTGGGGGAATTTTTTCTTCTTTTCGAAGAGTTGGCTCATAAGAACTGGCCTAAATAAAAAGTTTATTGAGCCGTTTAGGCCTGGCAGAAAAATAGGGAAATTTGATGTGGCGCTTCTTGCCACTTCGAAATTTCGTCTTTTTTCCGAAGGACTGGCTCATAAGAACTAGCCTAATAAAAAGTTTGTTGAGCCGGTTAGGCCTGGCAGAAAAATAGGGAAATTTGATGTGGCGCTTCTTGCCACCTCGAAATTTCATCTTTTTTCCGAAGGACTGGCTCATAAGAACTAGCCTCAATAAAAAGTTTGTTGAGCCCGTTAGCTCTGACAAGAAAATAGAAAAAATTGATAGGACGTTTTTTTGTCCTCTCGAATTTTTATCTTTTTCTCGAAGAGTTGGCTCATAAGAACTGGCCTCAATAAAAAGTTTAAAATGTCGCTTCTTTCAGTAAATTCATTAAATCTTGACCTCTCTCACTAGGGATTCCTTTAACTTCCATTTTGACACCTAACTGATTTAATTTTCTAAATGTTTCTACATCATTTTTATCAACTGAAACCGTCGAAGACAATTGTTGTTTCCCTTCTGAAAAATGTAGATTTCCAATATTTAAGAACTCAATCGGAACCCCGCCTTCAACTAAAGTCAATGCATCTTCTGGTGTTTTAACTACAAGTAAAATTTTTTGATGCGGCGCAGCTTTACCAATAATTCGAATTGTTTTTTCTAGGGTAAAGAAACGAATCTGAACCGTTTCTGGTAAAACCATATCCATTAAATTTTGCTGAACCGAATCTGTAGCTACTTCATCATTTGCTACTACAACTAAATTTGCACCTAACGTGTTGGTCCATGTCATCCCAACTTGCCCATGAACAAGTCGATTATCAATTCTAGTTAATAAAATATTTGGTTTAGTCATTTTTTCTCCTCCTTAACTTTATATAGTTAATCTACTTGATAAGGATAAATCTCTACACCTTTGACCACACGATTAACGGTTCCAGTTGGTGAAGGTGTATCTGGTTGATTGCCAACTTTAATTGCAGATAGAACAGCAATTGTTTGAGCAAAAATAATATAGGGCAAGACTAGATAAGCATCTGGTATATCCTTGCCATTTCCTAAAAAAGTAAAATTATTCCCACCAAAATTGGTTTCTCCAGCAACAGACAAACCACTAACATAACAAGCAATTTGATCTTGCTTTAATTCATTTAAAATATCGAGATCATATTGTCTTGTATAAGGGTCATTTGAGGTGAAAACAAAAACTAGTGTTTGCTCATTAACAAATGATTTTGGACCATGGCGAAATCCCAATGATGAATCAAATACCGTAGCAATCTGGCCAGCTGTCAATTCAAGAATCTTCAATTGCGCTTCACGAGTCATACCTGCTAAGCTTCCTGACCCTAAATAAATGACCCGATTAAAATCTAAATCAATTATTTTTTGAATTTCAGTAGAACGTTGTAAGACATCTTCTCCCATGACTTTAAGCTGTTCAATCCATTTAGCTTTTTGGGAAAATGAAGTTAAATCGAAAACCAGTAAAGCTGTTAAAGTCATACATGAGTAGCTACCCGTCATAGCAAAGCCTTTATCATTCGCTTTTTCAGGCATCAATAAAAGTAAATTTTTTGCATCTCCTTCTGCCTGATTGGCTAATTTCCCATCAAAAGCACATGTAATCGTTACTTGATAAAAATCTTTTACTAGCTGTTTCCCTAATGATACTGCGGCAAGACTTTCTGGACTATTGCCACTTCTAGCAAAGGAAACTAATAATGTTGGTATTTCATTAGCAAAAAAAGACTCTGGGTTAGACACTAAATCTGTTGTTGGAATACTCATTAAATCCCATTTTTTTCCATTTAACTGCCCTTTTAAATAAGGCAAGACAGTATCTCCTACATAAGCTGATGTTCCTGCTCCAGTAAAAATAACACGTATTTGTTGAAACTGATTACTTAAATCAGTTAGAAAACGATTGATTTCATTCTCTTTACTTCGATAATTTTCAAAAGCTTCTTGCCATAGTTCAGGTTGTTGCTTAATTTCATTGGCTGTAATCACAGCACCTAATTGTGTTAGTTCCTCAGTTGTCAGTTCATACATTTGGCTCAGCTCCTTTTCATCATTAAATGCCAAAACTATCTTCTCTTATCGGTTCAGTTTCTTTAATTTTAAATGTTTTCAATCCTTCAGCACCAGATTTTAATGCCTGAGAGACAAATTCTGTTAAACTGAGGTCTCGCTTAAAAGAACTTTCAAGCAATAATGGCAAATTTGTTCCAGACACAATTTTAACGCTTTCATTTTCAGTTGATAATAAAACAGCTTGATTAAAAGGGGTTCCACCAGGTATATCTGTAAAAATCACAACACCATTACCGTTTTCTGTTTTAGCAATTTGAACTAAAAGCTGTTCTTTTAACTCTTCGGAACTCATTCCAGCACTAAAATCAACGGTTGCAAAATCCTCTTGTTCACCAGCAATTAGTTTAATGGCGGAATACATACCAGACGCAAAATTACCATGCCCACATAAGATCATTCCAATCATTCCATTCGCTCCTTTCTAGTCATTTATTTAACAAGAAAAACAACTGGTTACTACTGGTAACTACCAGTTAACTAAAATATACTGTTCTTAGATTAAAAAGTCAAGTAAAATTTATAAATAATCACTTATAAGCTCAAAAATAAAAAGTTTGCTTACTCCTACTAGGCTAGAAGTAAACAAACTTTTTATTTTTCATTGTTGAATATGACGAACTTTGTATACAAATTGATCGCTGCGAGCCGTACTTAACGTAAATTCAATCACAATATTAGCTTTATTGTAACTTGTTCTTTTTAGCCTTAAACACGCTCCATCATCTTCACTTTCTAATAAGAGTGCCTCTTTATCCGTTAATAAACTAGCCGAAAATTCTTCATCTGCGACCTTAACCAATTCATTGTAATCTTCTTTAAAAATCTCATACAAGGGTTTCTTAGCAATTCGACTTTCTTCTAATCCTTGAAACTCTTTGACTGGAATATAACTCGTTTCAACCATCATTGGAATACCATCTGCTAACCGTAAACGTTTCAATCGATAGACTTCCGTTCCTAAATCAACGCCCATTTTATCGCTGATATACTGATTGCTTAATACAATTTTAAAAAAAAGGACTTTTGTTTGAGGCGCTTTTCCACTTTCGCGCATTTGGTCAGTGAAGCTATAGTTATCCATTAAATTTTGCTTTCCTTGACTTAACGCCGCTACAAAGGTTCCCTTGCCATGACGTTTATAAATATAGCCCATATTTTCTAATTCAGATAAAGCTAATCTTACTGTCGTACGGCTAACATCATATTTTTGGCAAATTTCTCTTTCGGACATCATTTTTTCATTCGTTTTTAGCTTTGTATTAATTTCATTGACTAAAATATCGACCAATTGATCGTATAGTGGTACTGAACTATTTTTATTTATCATGACTATCGCTCCTATAGTTTAATCGTGTAGCTCCTAAAACTGGTAACTACCACTTTTAGTTAATATAAACTTTCTAATGGAACAAGTCAAGAGATAGATAAAAATGACACTAGATTAATTAAATAAATGCAACAACTTAACTGTCTGTTTCACACTTTTTTCTAGATTTTCAGAAGCATTCTTTAACGCATTTTCTAAAGTAGAAACAGATTGAACAATTGGAATAATTTCAGAAATACCGGCTTGATAAGCTTCAGTCATATCCCCCTTAATCGATCCAACAAAGGCAATCACAGGGATATTGTTCTTTTTTGCTAATTTAGCAATTGCTACCGGAACTTTGCCATATAAACTTTGTTGATCAATCTGGCCTTCGCCAGTAATCACCAAATCAGCTATCTTAATTTTAGCTGCTAACTCATTTTCAGCAGCGATTAAAGTAAAGCCTGGGATTACTTTAGCGTTCAGAAAGTGACGTAGTGCAAAGCCCATACCACCTGCCGCACCATCCCCTAAACTAGAGATAGAATTACCTGTGGCTATTTTAAGAAAATTGGCCATTGCTTGATCATAACTTGCTAATTCAGAAGACCTTAATCCTTTTTGTTCCCCAAAAATAGCAACCGCACCTTCAGAACCAGTTAGGGGATTGCTGACATCTGAAGCCACAGTAATCTCAATCGTTTTCAAACGTTGGTCCATTTTATTCCTATCAATTCGTTTAATTTTTGCTAAATCATTACCTATACCTGCTAATTCTAGCCCATTTTCATCAAAAAATTCGACACCCAAAGCTTTTAAAATTCCAATCCCACCATCAATAGTTCCACTTCCACCTAAACCAATCACAATTGATTTTGCCCCTTTATCCATTGCTGACAAAATCAACTGACCTGTTCCAAAACTACTTGTTTGACTAGGATGATTGTGTTTTCTATTTTGGATAAGTCCAAGTCCAGAACTAGCAGCAACTTCAATAACAGCTTCCTTTTTCCCCGGATACCAGCCATAAAAACTTTTGCAGATTTCACCCAGAGGGTCTAGCGTTTCCACTTCAATCCATTCGCCCTCTTGATTGGTTAAATAGGCTTCAACGGTCCCTTCACCGCCATCTGCAATTGCTACTTGCTCAACTTCATAACCAGCTGCTTTAAATACAGTTGCCACAATCTGATTTGCTTCACTACTTGTTAAAGAACCTTTCATTGAATCAATCGCAATCACTACTTTCAATTGAGTTTCCACCCTTCAACTTGATTCACTTGCTCCTCTAAGTGTACTAAAGTTCTAGAACTTTATCTATTAAGACATTCTGAAACAAGTAACGAGGAAAAATGAATTTCAACCTATAAAAAAATCTAGCCAATAAAGGACTATCAATCCTTTTTGACTAGATTTTTTGTTTGATATTTATTTCAGTGAATGAACAAACTCAGCAGATTTAATACCTGCTTGACGTCCAAAAATGATAATTTCAGCGACTGAATTACCGCCAATTCGATTCTCGCCGTGCAATCCACCAGTTAATTCACCAGCTGCATAAAGACCTTTAATCGATGTACCTTCTTTGGTTAGTACCTCTGTTTCAGGATTTACTTTAATGCCTCCCATTGTATAATGAATACCTGGAGCAATTTTAATTGCGTAATAAGGACCTTTTGATAAATCATGTTCCATCCCCGTTGTGCGATTAAAAGCAGTATCTGATTTAGCAGCTACATCTTCATTCCACTTAGCCACAGTCGCTTCTAACGCTGTATCCGGTACGTTAATTTCTTTTGCTAACTCAGCTAATGTTTGACCTTCAACAACAAAGCCTAATTTTTCATATTGTTCAATAGCTTTCGCTCTTTCTTTGACTCCTGAATCAAAAATTAAATAAGCAAATTTATCTGGTGTTTGATTAACTGCACTTGAAACAGCGTCACGTGTGTCTAGTTCATTAACAAAACGTTCGCCAGTTGAAGAAACTAAAATTGCGCCTTCACCACGAACAACCTCACCAATTAAATAAGATTTTTCTTGTTGAACTGTTGGGTGAATTTGAATTTCTTTCATATCAACTGTATATCCACCAAGTTTTTCTATCATTTTAATGCCATCACCTGTACTACCAATCTGATTGGTTGTCACATAGTCTTTAAGTTCTGGATTGGTTTCAGAAATCATTTCCATATTTGCACCAAATCCACCAGTTGTCACTACAACCGCATCTGCCTTGATTGTTTTATCTTCCTTATGATCAAATTGTACTTTCACACCATTTACTTGATCATCTTTCTCCGTAATTTCTTTCACATCTGCATTTACAAAGACTGGAATATCTTTTTCTTGAACATTTTTTATTAAACCATTAACCAAATATTGTCCAACAGCTGAACCATCTTCTGGTCGATGTGTCCGTTTTTCTTTCATCCCACCAGTAATCGTAAGATTGTTTAAACGAATCCCCATAGAGTCTAACCAATCAATGGCATCCGCTGAATGATCTACGAAAAAGCGCAACATTTCTGGGTCATTCGTTCCATGACCACCTGCTAAAGTCTCTTCATAAAATAAGTCATTACTATCAGAAATGCCTTCTTCTTTTTGAAATTTAGTCTCAGATGCATTCATTCCAGAAGAAGATTTTAGTGTATTTCCACCAACGACAGCCATTTTTTCAAAAATAACTGGATTCAAACCTTTTTCTTTTGCTTCAAGTGCTGCTGACATTCCAGCACCACCAGAACCAACGATCACGATATCATAAGAATCTTTTAATTCTGCTAATGGTGTATAACTACTACCTTCTGATGCACCTGTTGTGACTTCAGAAGATTCATTTTTACTTGACTCTTTTTTTGCATTTTCTTCTTTAGCATTTTCTTTTGTGCCACAACCAACAATAATTAATGCCAATGCCATCATTAAAAATAAAACTTTCAACCCTTTTTTTCTCATAACTACCTCCATTTATTTATGCTCTTCATTTCGTTCAACAAACTATCTCCATACCTTTGTTAAACAATGAGCAATACACTGTAATAATAACAGAAACGCGTATTGTCTGCAATAAAAAAATAGAACTTAAGAATTGCTTCTTAAGTTCTATTTTTGAATATCTTATTTTGAGGGTAATAATAAACGTAAACCATTCAAGATAACAATTAAAGTACTTCCTTCATGAGCAATGACTCCGATTGTGATATCCATTTTCCCTAGAACATTCAATGTAACAAGGATAGCCACAATCAACATTGAGAAAATAATATTTTGCCAAACAACCCGATCAAGACGTTTAGAAACTTTATGTGCATAACTAAACTTAGTTAAATCATTTTGCATTAAGACCGCATCTGCCACATCAATGGCAATATCAGTTCCATCTCCCATAGCCACACCTATATCTGCTGTTACAAGGGCAGGAGCATCATTAACTCCATCACCTAGCATTGCCACTGTACCATAACGAGCTTGTTGATCTTTAATTACTTGAGCTTTATTTTCTGGTAAGACATTACCAATGACCTCATCAATTCCTAATTGGCGACCAACTGCTTGGCCTGTCACTTCTGAATCTCCAGTAATCATCGTTGTATGAATATTTTGTGATTTCAAATAACTAATCACTTCAATTGCATTTGCATTGGGAACATCCATCATCGCAATCAAGCCTATAACTTGATTATCTTTAGCAAAATAAACGACCGTTTTGCCATCTATGGAGTATTGTTCATTATGATTTTCAATTTTTGAACTAACATTTTTGAAAACAGTTGGTTTTCCAATTTGGTAAACAGCACCATTATACTGAGCCACAAGACCTTTTCCAATTTCATTTTCAACTTCAAGCTCTATGCTTTCTTTTGCCTCGAATTTTCCTAAAATTGCATTAGCTAAAGGATGATTAGCTGTTTTTTCCATTGCAACAATTAAATCAATATAGTTTTGTTCAGTCGTAGCTTCATCGATTTCATCAAAATAAAAATCAGTTACAGAAGGTTTCCCTTTAGTTAATGTTCCTGTTTTATCAAATGCTACAGCCTTAATTCCTGCTAAGTTAGCCAGATAAGATCCTCCTTTGAATAAGACCCCACGTTTAGCTAAGTTAGAAATACCAGATAATGTTGCTGGTACAGCACTTGCTGCCAAAGCACAAGGAGATGCAGATATTAAGAATACCATTCCTCTATAAAAGCTTTCATTCCAAGTCCAACTAAAAATACTTGGTCCTAAAAGAATAAAAATTGGGACAATAATTAAAACGGCAGTGACATAGTAAGGTTCAATTTTTTGAATTTTAGTTGCTGTTTTAGATAGATTTGATTGGGATTGATTGACCAATTGTAAAATTTTAGCAAACAATGTATCACTGCTATCTTTGGTCACTTCCATTGTAAAAGTACCATTTCCATTAATTGTACTACCAAAAACTTCATCACCGACTGTCTTTTCTCTAGGAATACTTTCTCCATTAATAGACGATTCATCAATTGATGTCACGCCTGATAAAATCACACCATCAGTCGCAATTTGATCTCCATTTAAAACTTGTAATTTATCTCCAATTTTTAGAACCGAAACATCAACAACTTTAACGCTACCGTCTGCTTCAATTAAACGGGCTTCAGTCGGATTCATTTTAAGCAAATTAGTTATTTCTCTTTTACTACGTCCTTCTGCATATTCTTCCATAAAATGAGCAGCTGCAAAAATAATAATTAAAAGTGCACCTTCTTCATAATTGCCAATAATAGTAGCTCCAATTGCTGCTACTGTCATTAATATATGCACATTAGGTGAAAATTTTCTTTTTCTTTTTGTGGCTTCAATTGTATCTGTAATACCTTCTAACATAATATGGTAGCCCGATAATAGCATGGCACTAATAAAAAGAATAGTTTGTAACAAACTACTATCGGTTAAAAATAATGCAACTATAAAAGCTGTTAATCCAGCAAAAAATAAAACGACTGCTGATTTACTATCTCCATGACTATGATTATGTCCTCCACCATTTTCATGCTCGTGTTCATGATTGTGTACCTTTTCTTTGCTCGCTTCCATATTCTCTCATCCTCTCGTTCGTGCTCATTTTTTATTTAATATAGTAAAGTTAGAATTTTAGTGGAACAAACAATCGGGCTTTCTTCGATTGTATATATGAGTGCTTGTTCATCTGATAAACCTATTATACATGAACGAACACTCATGTGTCAACACTATTATTTTATTTAAAAAAAGACTTTATTTACACAACAAAATCACTAAAAAAATAGGCTAAATACTCACTATCGGAGCATTTAACCTATTTTAATTAGCCTTAATTAGACGAGTAAATAAACATGATCGAAGGTAATTTGAACTTGATAATCACCAATTTTACGAGTTACAGCTAGTTGAATTTTTTGAGTTAATTCTTGATCATCCAATCCAAAGCCTTTTGGAATCACGATATCAAAATGCATAATCCCAGCTTCATTTTTTTCTTTTTCAATTTGCAAATCATGCATTTTCAAAGTATCATCAATACCATTAATAATTTCTTTCAAAAGCAAATGAATTCGATTTTGTTCCTGATCATGAATACTAACTGGATCAACGTGGCAAACTAATTCAATTCCAAGTTCTTTTTTAAATTCTCGTTCAATTAAATCTGTTTTTTCATGCGCTTTTCTTAAATTCCAAGTATCATCAATTTCGATATGAACTGAAGCAAAGGTTTTATTAGGACCATAATTATGAATCAATAAATCATGATAGCCAATAATATTATCGACTGCAGATAAACGTTCTTTTATTTGATTGATCTCTTCTTCAGCAGGTCGCATTCCCATTAATTCATTAACAAAGCCCATAATCATTTTGTACCCACTATAAATAATATAGATAGCAATAGCTAAACCAACGTACCCATCAATTTTTAAACCCGTTAAGCCTTCAACCATTGCTGAAACTAAAACAGTTACCGTTGTAAATACATCATTTAAACTATCCTTAGCTGAAGCAACTAAAGCATCTGAATCAATCTTCTTTGCTACTTTTTGATAAAAAAGCCCTTGCCAAATTTTTATTCCAATTGAAACTAATAAAATAATTAAAACTAACCAAGTAACCGTCACACTTTGTGGATTTCGAATGCGCTCAATAGATGTTATTAAAAACTGAAAACCAACAAATGTAATCAGTATTGATACCAACATTCCACTAATATATTCAAAACGCTCATGACCATAAGGGTGTTCCGCGTCGGCTGGTTTCCCAGAAATATAAAAGCCAACTAATGTTAAGATTGATGAAATTGTATCGGATAAATTATTGATGGCATCTGCCATAATAGACACACTACCAGAAAGTAAACCAATTACAAATTTAGCTAAAAATAGGACTAAATTAGATAAAAGACCAATTCTTCCAGCAAATGCACCTAACTTAGATCGCAAAGCTTCCTTTGATCCTGTATGTTTTCGTTCAAAACGATTGATTAAATAAGTAATCATACCAGCAACTCCTCCTTAGCTAAACAAAAAGTGTATTTATCCATCCTAATTTATTTAGATAGAAAAGTCTAGCAAAAATCAGCATTATTACTAAGTTATCATTTTTTAGAAAGCTCTACAAATCAAGCTATAGTTCCCATATCCTATTTTTAGGAGTCCCTTTATTTTGTTTAAGCGTCTCCTATTACTTCCATAAAAAATCTATATTCATCTGTTAATCTTTTTGATAATTCTTTAGCAATTCTACAGGTGTGATTCCAATATTCTTCTTAATTTCTTTAATTAAATGCGGTTGATCATAGTAGCCTAAACAATCAATATCCGCTGGTTTTCTATTCGAACCGCCTATATCTAATAAAATTTCCAAAGACCGCTGAAACCGAATGACACTTAAAATCATCTTTGGCGTTAATCCATAATGTTTTAAAAATAAACGTTGGGTCTGCCGCGTGCTCTTAGCCATATTAACTGCCAACTCATTCACAGTTATGACACTATCCGCTTCAAATAGTTCATCAAATAATTGGATAAAGTCCCCAGGTTTTTGTTCCCCACTTAGTTCCTCTATCAGTTTTTTTAAAACTGATTTTCCAGCTGTTGGATCTAATTGAAAAAAATCATCATAATTCACTGTTGGATCAACTATTGATAATGGTAAAAAATTATCCATGGCTTCAGTTGCTGGAATTCCCGTTAATTGATAAAAAGCACCAGGCTTAAGCCGTGCTCCAATAAAATTAGCCGGATTGATAATCTCATAATGAAAATCTGTTTGACTCATACCGGAAAAACCTATTTGTTGTGTTTGATAATCTACAATTAAATCAATACAACCATCTGGGATTATGATATTATTTGCAACTTCTTTTGAATCAGAAATCGATTTTGTTTCCCAAAAACAAATAACAAAGTCTTCAAATTCTGGGATTATTTCTTCTTCAAATGAAACATGTTCTTTAAAAATCGGACTTAATATATAAGGAATTTGAATTGGATAATACATTCTTCACACCACTCTTTTTAGTTAACTGCACTTATTTCTATAGATAAGCATATCATATTTATCTTATTTTGTAAGGATTAAACAAGACGTGCTACGATAAAATAAGTATTCTTTATGTATGCTATAATACCTATAGTAAATTATTTAATGTGGGAGGACTTAACCATTGGAGCATTTTAAAAATAATAGGAGCATTATAGATTATCTCAATTCTTTTGAATCAAGCACCCTAAATTGTCAACAATTAACGTTAACTCAAGATGAGTACATTATTACAAGATACGAAAAATCGGAGTATCTTTATTTATTAACAAATGGTCTCGCTTCTGTCGAAATTCTCGAAGATAGCAATAACTATATTTCAGCCTTTATTTTTGAAAATGATTTTTTTGGTTTGGACAGTTTTTCTAGTTTTCCAACTAAAAATCATGCTATCAAGGTAATCAGTTCCAGTGCAGAAATAGTCAAAATAAAAAAAGACTTCTTGCTCAATGCTCTCAATCAAAAACCTGAACTCTATAAATTGTTATTAACTAATTTTGCTGATATTTTTCAACGGCATTATTATTTTTTCAACTTTTTAAGCTTACCACCGGTTGAACGAGTGAAAACTACTCTTCTCTATTTAAGTGATTTTATTAGTGAACCGACTGAGGCTAGTCATCTGGAAATCCCCAAAGAAATCACGCAACAAATAGTAGCTCGATTTTGTCGCACCTCTCAATCAAGAGTTTCAATTTGCTTAAGAAAATTACATGAAAAAGGTTTTCTACTAACAAAAACAGCACCTTTTATTATTAACTAATAGATAAAACAAGAGAGGTATAAGCACTCTCTTGTTCATTTTAAACCTAAAGTACTTACTCGTTAATAAAATCTAATATCTTATTAGTAAACTCATCTACATTATCTAAGTTTCTTGATGCTGCTGAAAATGCCTCAACATCATCCGGTTGGTGGACCCATTCGCCAGATTCAGCTGTTAAGAAAACTCCCACGCGCTTATCCTCTTTATATTTAGTGATAATCGGCAAAACATTTTCAGGTGGCTCACTAGACTGAATTGTCGTAAAAATCACGACCTTATCCCATTCACTAAGTTCATCCGTAATCTCTTCAATTGGTTGAATTTCAAGATAGACATCCTTTTTCTTTATATCATTCGTAATTTTCTTCATCACTTCATTTTTAAATGTACGATCCTGCGTAAAAACGACTACTTTGGGAACTTCTTTATTTGCTAATTTTTCATTAATAATTGAGGTTTCAACTGTACCTTGAATACGAGATAACCGGTAATAAGCTAGACCTCCTCCCGCTATAACTAAGGCCCCTAGCAAAACAATTAAAATAATTCGTGTACTCTTTTTCTTTAACATTTTATTCCTCCTAATTTCAATAGATTCTTAAACTTACTTATATTTAATAATAATCGAGACTTTACTCGCCAGACTAACCTCATCCTCTATTGTTAAGCTTATTATTTTTTTGTAAATACAACCAAATGATTCCAGAACAGATACTCACATTAAACAAGAATGAAGATAAATAAAAATGAATATCAGTAAAAAATGGTAGGGAATCAATGGATGAAAAACATCTTCGACTGAAGCCGTTACCAATAAAAACAAAAAATAATGCGCTACTATAATAACAAATAGTTAGGACCTGATTGGTGGAATTACTATTTTTTATAAACTGTTTCAATAAAATAAAATAGCTAACAAAAGCAATACAATAGCATGCCAATAAAGGAAAAAAGAGGAAGATGCGAACTAGATCAATCACCATATTATGATAGATAATCATAAATACTCCCTCAAGTATGACTAAAATCACAATTTCAGCATAACTAACAAGAAATCTAACTAACATCTTTTGACTCTCCTCTGCTTTAAAAAAGGAGGCTGGTGTTCTAGTTTCATCTGAAGTATCCATTCTATTTAACGACCATAAAATAACGATAGAACAAATACTAACAACGAGTATCGGTAAACGTGAGCCATTATTGAAAGTGAACCAACTATCATCATACAAATAGAGTAGAACACCCCTTAAAAGATTAATTAGTATGACCGCTAACACTGACTTGAAAAAGATTTCTTTCGTTTGAGTAAAATAAAATTTACTTAAAGACTTCATTGCGTCACCTCCATGTACAATTGTTTAAGTGATTGATTGTTCACTTCTCTTATCTCCTCTAAATTGTAACTAGCAATTTTATACTGATTCGTAAAAATTAAAACATCAGACATTAACATATCCATATTTTCTAAAATATTTGTTGTAAAAAGAATCATATTTTTTTCAGATACACTGTCTTGAATCATTTGTTTAATCTCGTTTCTAGATGAATAATCTAAATGAGAAAATGGTTCGTCAAATAAAAAGATATGAACCGTTCTCCCAAGTGTTAGAGCAATTTCAAATTTTTGACGCATTCCATTAGAAAGCTGAGTCACTTTTTCAGTTAATGAAATCCCAAAATCTGCTACTAATTGTTTAGTTTTTTCGATATCAAAATCTTTAAATAATAATTGAAATTCGTTTAAGACTGTTTCAAGTGTTTTCTGTTTATAATAATAATCGGATAAATTGACAAATGAAACATCTGCTTTGGTTAGCCAATTTCCCTCCCAAAGAATCTCCCCCTTTTGAATAGGTTCCATTTGAGCTAAACTACGAAGCAGCGTTGATTTACCGATACCATTTCTTCCCAAAATCCCAATAACACTCCCTTTGTCTACTGTAAAATTACTATCAAATAGAATAGGCTTATTTAGTCCATAATTTTTTGTTACAGAACGGATTGATAATGTCACTTAGGTTGCACCTCTTTCTTTTTGCTTTATTTGCTTACCATTGTCGTCCTATTATTTTTTCGATAACTATTTTCTTTTCCATATTTAACTGTTTCATTTCATCACAAAATAGTCTTAAACTTTCTTCCAGTCGACTTTCTCTTAAAGTCTTAATAATTTGTTGATCCGTAGTTACTTGTTTACCGATACCGCGCATAGTGATCAAAATTTTTCTTTGTTCTAAATTAGCATATGCTTTTTGTACAGTTCCAGGATTTACTTGCAACTCTTTCGCTAACTCTCTAACAGAAGGAACTTTTTTTTCCGTCGACCAATGATTGGTTAAAATTTGTTCTTCTACATAACTGATAATTTGTAAATAGATTGGCAAATTTTCATTAAATTCCATACTTACTCCTTTCTCGGATAGTATACTGTTATTTTAAGAGCTACTCTTAACTTACCCTAACCTGTGAATTAACACTCGCAACTAATTCACTAATTTTTCCAGTAAATAGACAATTACCTGGTATCAAACTGATACAATCAATTGGTCTAATTAATTCTGCTGGTTTTGGCAAAATAACTGCCTGACTTTTTTCTAAAATTTCAGCTACAAATTGAGAACAAAAATAATACTTTTCTCGTTGATAAAGAATTGAAAGCTTGCAGCAGACTAAACCAATAATGTTATAGCGATACTGCTTTTTCTCAATAACCATTTGTTGTACTTCTCTTCTCGCTTGCATAAAGACAGATTCTGAAACTTTTAACTCATATAAAGTACAAGGAGTATCTTTATGATAATTAAAAAAACAATTTGTTAAATTTTCTTGAATAAGCCCTGCAGGTAAAGCAAAGTATGGATTTTTACGGCCAAAACTAAAACATTCTGATAATTCTTCATCAAAGGCAAGTGAGACATGGGTATAATCATCTGAGGTAACTAACTGAATCAACTTTGATATATAGGTGTTGGAACGTGTTAATAAGATATAGATTGTTTTCATCCAATCCTCCTTTCTCTACTGTATCGCATATCCGATACTGAAGTGATGTCTTTAGTATAGTTAAAAATTTTTTTCCATGTTATACCCCTGGTATAACTGTTAAATTAAACGAAAAAAAACATCCAAATTGAATTTGGATGTTTTTTTCGTCTAAAAATGAACGATTGTGTTAATTAAGTTTTTTTATGAATGAAAAGGCTGCTCCAGTTACAAATAATAAGCCTAGTAACATAGCAAACACTGTTTCTTCTTCTCCAGTTTTTGGAAAAGATTCAGTTTTAGCTTGAGGAGCAACGGGTTTGCTCGGTAGTTCTGGACGACTTGGTTCCTCGGGAACAACCGGAATAACTGGATTCTCAGGTAGCTCAGTTAAGGTATTTGTAATTGTTGTGTTATCGATACTTTTTTTGTATTTAGCAACTTCAACTTCGTCTAACGTATACGTATAAGCTACGCCATTTGTATCGGACTTAGGCAAATTAGTGAAATTAAAAGTCCATTTACCTTGATCATCAGCTTTTACTTCTTGCTTCTCAAAAATTTGACCATTTTGAAGAAGAATCACTGTAATACTTTCAGGTCGAGTGTTGTATTTATTATTAAAATCATCCCACATTTTTATTCCGCTAATTTCAGTTTTTTCTTTTTCATTTGTAGCGGTAATTGTCGCAACGAATAAGCTATTTGACTCTTTAAAATCTGCTGGAGTTACAAGAATCGGTGTTGGATCTAAAGTATAACCAACCGGAGCTTTTGTTTCGATTAATTGATAACTGTCTTGAAGTAACCCCTTAATTTGTCCTTCACCATTTACGGTTGCAATAGTTCCAACTTTTCGATTAGTAGAAACTCTAATAACGTCGAATTCAGCTCCATTTAACAAAGTTGCATTCTCTTTATCTTGTTTAATTAAGTGAATTTGATAGGTATTTCCTGCTGCACTTCCACCCTCATCTGAATAAACAAAATTCTTCTCACTGGTAGTCGTTTCAATTTCATTAGCAGTTATTACCGCTTTATTGTCAAAACTCTCTCCTTGAGCCGGAATATGCCCAATAATACCATCATAAGTAATCAGATATGGGCGATTAATATTACCAAGTCCGATAGAAAAACCTTTATTTCCATTACTCATTGTAATTTTATTACTAAATGCATCAGTCACATCGCGTAAACTATTTGGTACCATATTCCAATCTTCATCAACATTATTCCAAGTGTAATCAATCTCTTGAATTTTGATTGAATCCTGATTAATCAAGATATCTTGTTGCCCTAATAAATCACTAACAACAACATCTGTTAAATCTTTTGAAGAGACATTAACTCGTAAGCTGTAGTTGATTACTTGGGAATCTCCATTTGGATCAAATACACCTGATTTGTACAGAACCTCATCCTGATCACCAGTCCCTTTTTCATACTCTATTTCTTTGATAATTGTTTGACCATCAATATCAAATTCTAAAGGGATTTTCCCTGTTTCTGTGATGGTATAAGAATCAACCTGAACACTGAACCATAATTTACCGCTAATATTAGAATTTTTTTCAGCATAATCTGTATAGATTAACTTCACAGTCTTATCATCTTGATTTGCATAAGCTGTTGCCACTACATTTCCAGCATCATCCTTAACTTCAAATGTACTATCATTTTGTAATTCTAATTCTTTAGGTAATGAAATAGTTGTCGTATCTCCTGCACTAATTTTATTATTAGGAAGAGTAAAGTCAATTGTAACTAAAATATCTGTCCATTGATCAATAGTTCCTAAATTACTACCATCATTTCTTGTCATATTAATATTCGTAACAATATCTGAAATAACTTGCTTATTCTCCATTGTTTTTGTGTTATCAGCACTAACAAACTGGAAACTTCCCAAAATAGAAAAAATCAAAACAACTAGCATTGAAATACTATAAAACTTTTTTATTTTATTCATCTTTACACCTCTATTTTATTATATATTCTTTTATATTATATACACTAAAAATATTGATGTAAACACAAAACGTGAGTTACTTATTTTTAATAATAGGAAATAGATAGAAACATGTGCAGTTTTTTTACGCCTTTCCTTTTTGCTAATAAAAAAACCACATGAAATAGTTCATTTTAGTGTCTAGGCATTTGATTTTTATCGAAATAACTATAAAATTGCGATTTATCTGAAAAATCAGCTCTATATAAACCATTTAAACCAGCTCTTTGAGCAAATACACCTAATTCACTTAATAAATTCTCTTCTACAGGTGATAATTTTATACGTCCTTTAAGTCCTACACTATAAATGTAATTTACTAAACGATTAACAAGTGCTTCTGGATTTTCTGTAGTATCAATTTTAATATATACTTGTAATAACACATCTGTAATATCTAATAAACTCGAAGCAGAGCCTGAGCGTTTAATTAAATTATTATACAGTTCATGAATATTTTCTTTGACCTTATCTACTTTATCCATAACTATTCCTCACTTTCAGTACTTAACCTCGACTAGCAAATAAATCATCTGCCCAATGATACGGTACATCAGTCCGCTTTAAATTTTCCATATTATTATTTTTAATACTACTATAATAACATATATCTATAAATAAATTATAATGATTAAATAGTTATTTTCTGCTGGTATATGATCAAGAAATTCAATATTAATTGAACATGGTAGACATTCATGATGCGAATGAAAACTATCAAAAAAAATCATAGAGTTTTATTTTTTAACATTTACCTGATAGATTTAATAGTTTAGCTCTTTGAACTAAACTATTAAATCACATCGTTATATCTTAATTGGTTAACTTGTTCAGTCATACTAATTGTTCCGTCTAAGATGTAATCAGCATTTGAAGAAACTATCTTCTCATGTTCTAAAAATATAGGACGTGCATAGTTAAGATACGTCTTTGACCAATTTATAATCTCTTCCTTGTCTCTATCCGAATAGTCTCTAATAACCTGTCGAGCAAAAGACACATCTAATGGTGTTTTCACATAGATAACTGTATCAATATAGGGTTTTAAACTATCATGTTCATATCCAAATGGGAAATCGATAAAAATAAATTCAAAAACACGTTTCTTAGTAGCTAAAAAAAAATCATCCATTAACTGAGTAATATCATACTGATTAACGGCTGTCTTAAAATCTTCTAAAAGTAACTCCATAGGGGGCGCAGATGGCAATGCATCAATGCTATAGTCATCAAATGAAAGAACACAGGAATTATCTACGTTTTCAACTAATTCTTTAACAAGTGATGTCTTCCCACCAGCTGTGATACCACTAACAACTATAACTTTTGAATTATACATAATTACCTCCAACAAGTATTTCTAACTTCTCTAATAGGTTGGTTTTAGTATATCATATATAGTAACTAACCCATAAACGCTCAATGCTCCAATCAACATCAGAGATTGATCACCAAGGATCCTCGAACACGATTTTAGGCACTCTCATGTAGCTATGCTGATTGATTTAAGCAATGGTAGAGAAAGATACGATACTATTAAAGAACGTTTAGGACACTCTAGTATAACGACTACAATAGAAACGTACTCTCACCTATATCCTAACAAACAAAAAACTGTAAGTGACCCTTTAGATGACCTAGTCTAATCTATGTATTTCTAAAATGGAGACTTTTTGGAGACTTTTATTTTCGAAAACGCAAAAAAAAGTACCAACGAATCGTTAGAAACGTTGATACTACTAGTATACCGGCGGCCGGGGTCGAACCGGCACGCCCTTGCGGGCACAGGATTTTGAGTCCAGCGCGTCTGCCAATTCCGCCACGCCGGCAAGAAAGTAACTTATATTAAACTTTATAAAGATAAAGGCGGTAACCGGATTTGAACCGGTGATGAAGGTTTTGCAGACCTCTGCCTTACCACTTGGCTATACCGCCATTATATAAAATTTAATTTTAAAGTAAAAAATAAGCATTTCTGCATCTTTTACTAACTGGGCTAGCTGGATTCGAACCAACGCATAACAGAGTCAAAGTCTGTTGCCTTACCGCTTGGCGATAGCCCAATAATAATACAAAAGGCGACTGATGGGAATCGAACCCACGCATGGCGGAACCACAATCCGCTGTGTTAACCACTTCACCACAATCGCCATGAATTCATTTAATAATAAAAATAGAAAAGGCGACTGATGGGAATCGAACCCACGCGTGGCGGAACCACAATCCGCTGTGTTAACCACTTCACCACAATCGCCATCATATTAAATTTCATTATAAATGACAGGGGTAGCAGGAATTGAACCCACACTAATGGTTTTGGAGACCACTGTTCTACCTTTAAACTATACCCCTAAAGATTTAATTAACTATAAAAAAAAATGGTGGAGGGGGGCAGATTCGAACTGCCGAACCCGAAGGAGCGGATTTACAGTCCGCCGCGTTTAGCCACTTCGCTACCCCTCCAAAAATGGTGGCGCAGGACAGAATCGAACTGCCGACACATGGAGCTTCAATCCATTGCTCTACCAACTGAGCTACTGAGCCATTTTTATAGGTAATCTATTTAATTTTTAAAAATATGGCGGTCTGGACGGGACTCGAACCCGCGACCTCCTGCGTGACAGGCAGGCATTCTAACCAGCTGAACTACCAGACCAAAAAATTAATTTGTGTTACGTCACATTTAATTTACCCTCAAATCAATAACTTAAAGATAAACTAATGGGGGTTAACGGGCTCGAACCGCTGACCCTCTGCTTGTAAGGCAGATGCTCTCCCAACTGAGCTAAACCCCCAGATACTGCTTAAATGACCCGTACGGGAATCGAACCCGTGATACCGCCGTGAAAGGGCGGTGTCTTAACCGCTTGACCAACGGGCCTAAATAAAATTTCAGATACGGAGAGTAAGGGATTCGAACCCTTGAGACAGTTTTCACCGCCTACACGATTTCCAATCGTGCTCCTTCGGCCAGCTCGGACAACTCTCCAGATTCTAAATAAATCTCAAACAATCATTATCTTTTTCCATAGACAATCTTTCTATGTAACTCCGCAAGTAGGACTCGAACCTACGACATCATGATTAACAGTCATGCGCTACTACCAACTGAGCTATTGCGGAATAATATTGAATCTTGCGTGGCAACGTCCTACCCTCACAGGGGGAAACCCCCAACTACTCTCGGCGCTGAAAAGCTTAACTGCTGTGTTCGGCATGGGAACAGGTGTATCCTTTTCGCTATCGCCACCACACAATTTTTTTACAACTTGCGGCGCTACTCTGCGTCTGTTTCCTTTACTCCACTCCTCATGCACACTAGTGCATTCCGGGGTTCGCTCAGTTACATCCTTGATTAGCTTGCAATTTGTTAAAAAATGCTTGTTTAGGTTGATGGTTACATCGACACTAAACTGCGATTCAATTATTTAGTTGTAGAGAGTTTGATCTCTCAAAACTGGAACTGTTTAAAAAGTAATTGTTTTGGAAACGTTCTTCACCGTTTATTTCTTGGTTAAGTCCTCGACCGATTAGTATTGGTCCGCTCCATACATCGCTGTACTTCCACTTCCAACCTATCTACCTGATCATCTCTCAGGGGTCTTACTCACTTACGTGATGGGAAATCTCATCTCGAGGGGGGCTTCACGCTTAGATGCTTTCAGCGTTTATCCCTTCCACACATAGCTACCCAGCGATGCTCTTGGCAGAACAACTGGTACACCAGCGGTGTGTCCATCCCGGTCCTCTCGTACTAAGGACAGCTCCTCTCAAATTTCCTGCGCCCGCGACGGATAGGGACCGAACTGTCTCACGACGTTCTGAACCCAGCTCGCGTACCGCTTTAATGGGCGAACAGCCCAACCCTTGGGACCGACTACAGCCCCAGGATGCGATGAGCCGACATCGAGGTGCCAAACCTCCCCGTCGATGTGGACTCTTGGGGGAGATAAGCCTGTTATCCCCAGGGTAGCTTTTATCCGTTGAGCGATGGCCCTTCCATGCGGAACCACCGGATCACTAAGCCCGACTTTCGTCCCTGCTCGACTTGTAGGTCTCGCAGTCAAGCTCCCTTCTGCCTTTACACTCTACGAATGATTTCCAACCATTCTGAGGGAACCTTTGGGCGCCTCCGTTACTCTTTAGGAGGCGACCGCCCCAGTCAAACTGCCCGTCTGACACTGTCTCCAGCCACGATTAGTGGCTAGGGTTAGAGTGGTCATACAGCAAGGGTAGTATCCCACCAATGCCTCCATCAAGACTGGCGTCCTGACTTCTATGGCTCCTACCTATCCTGTACAAGCTGTACAAACACTCAATATCAAACTGCAGTAAAGCTCCATGGGGTCTTTCCGTCCTGTCGCGGGTAACCTGCATCTTCACAGGTACTATAATTTCACCGAGTCTCTCGTTGAGACAGTGCCCAAATCGTTACGCCTTTCGTGCGGGTCGGAACTTACCCGACAAGGAATTTCGCTACCTTAGGACCGTTATAGTTACGGCCGCCGTTTACTGGGGCTTCAATTCTTAGCTTCGCCGAAGCTAACCAATCCTCTTAACCTTCCAGCACCGGGCAGGCGTCAGCCCCTATACGTCATCTTTCGATTTTGCAGAGACCTGTGTTTTTGATAAACAGTCGCTTGGGCCTATTCACTGCGGCTGATCTTTCGATCAGCACCCCTTCTCCCGAAGTTACGGGGTCATTTTGCCGAGTTCCTTAACGAGAGTTCTCTCGCACACCTTAGGATACTCTCCTCGACTACCTGTGTCGGTTTGCGGTACGGGCAATTTCTTTCTAACTAGAAGCTTTTCTTGGCAGTGTGACATCAGAAACTTCGGTACTGTAATTTCCCTCCCCATCACAACTTGTCCGTACAGAAGCAAGCATTTAACTCACCTCAAGACTCATTGCTTAGACGCACATATCCAACAGTGCGCATTTCTTAGCCTCCTGCGTCCCTCCATTGTTCAAACAAAAGAAACTGGTACAGGAATATCAACCTGTTGTCCATCGCCTACGCCTATCGGCCTCGGCTTAGGTCCCGACTAACCCTGGGAGGACGAGCCTTCCCCAGGAAACCTTAGTCATACGGTGGACGGGATTCTCACCCGTCTTTCGCTACTCATACCGGCATTCTCACTTCTAAGCGCTCCACTAGTCCTCACGGTCTAGCTTCGACGCCCTTAGAACGCTCTCCTACCATAGAACCCTAAGGTTCTATCCACAGCTTCGGTGTACTATTTAGCCCCGGTAAATTTTCGGCGCAGGGTCACTCGACTAGTGAGCTATTACGCACTCTTTAAATGATGGCTGCTTCTGAGCCAACATCCTAGTTGTCTAAGCAACCCCACATCCTTTTCCACTTAATAGTAACTTTGGGACCTTAGCTGGTGGTCTGGGCTGTTTCCCTTTCGACTACGGATCTTATCACTCGCAGTCTGACTCCCGGATATAAATCAATGGCATTCGGAGTTTATCTGAATTCGGTAACCCTAGAAGGGCCCCTAGTCCAAACAGTGGCTCTACCTCCATGATTCTTAATTCCGAGGCTAGCCCTAAAGCTATTTCGGAGAGAACCAGCTATCTCCAAGTTCGATTGGAATTTCTCCGCTACCCACACCTCATCCCCGCATTTTTCAACATACGTGGGTTCGGTCCTCCAGTGCGTATTACCGCACCTTCAACCTGGACATGGGTAGGTCACTTGGTTTCGGGTCTACGACCACATACTCATTCGCCCTATTCAGACTCGCTTTCGCTACGGCTCCGTCTTATCAACTTAACCTCGCATGTAATCGTAACTCGCCGGTTCATTCTACAAAAGGCACGCTATCACCCATTAACGGGCTCTAACTATTTGTAAGCACACGGTTTCAGGAGCTCTTTCACTCCCCTTCCGGGGTTCTTTTCACCTTTCCCTCACGGTACTGGTTCACTATCGGTCACTAAGGAGTATTTAGCCTTGCGGGATGGTCCCCGCGGATTCCGACGGAATTTCTCGTGTTCCGCCGTACTCAGGATACACAACAGAGTGAACTTTGTTTCGATTACGGGGCTTTTACCCTCTTCGGCGGACCTTTCCAGATCGCTTCTTCTACAAAACTCATTTATGACTCTTAATGTCGTGTCCTACAACCCCAAAGAGCAAGCTCTTTGGTTTGGGCTCTTCCCGTTTCGCTCGCCGCTACTCAGGGAATCGAATTTTCTTTCTCTTCCTGCAGGTACTTAGATGTTTCAGTTCTCTGCGTCTACCTCTACTAGCCTATGTATTCAGCTAGCAGTAACATTCTATAAAAAATGCTGGGTTCCCCCATTCGGAAATCTTTGGATCAAAGCTTACTTACAGCTCCCCAAAGCATATCGGAGTTAGTCCCGTCCTTCATCGGCTCTTAGTGCCAAGGCATCCACCGTGCGCCCTTATTAACTTAACCTAATTTATCTGTATTGCTTCCTACTTCTTCGTCCATTTCGTGTTCTGCGATGCTCACGTACGCTAGTACGCTCTGCTTCTCAAACCCTTCATGTCCTCGAATTAGAAACCACTACAACTAAATTTTTATCGATGGTATTCCCGAAGGAATCTCATGATGTTAGTCAATGATTTTATTCATTATCTTACGATAAGAACTAATTAAAAAACTCATTTAAAACGCGGTGTTTTCTCGGTTTCTTACTTTAATTACTTTTTAAACAGTATCCAGTTTTCAAAGAACAAAATGTGATTGACCTCTAATGAATAGAGATGAATCGTTTTGAGAGTTAGACCTCTCAAAACTGAACAAAGTAAAAACGAATGTGTGGGATTTCCGTAATATTCCTTAGAAAGGAGGTGATCCAGCCGCACCTTCCGATACGGCTACCTTGTTACGACTTCACCCCAATTATCTATCCCACCTTAGACGGCTGGCTCCTAAAAGGTTACCTCACCGGCTTCGGGTGTTACAAACTCTCGTGGTGTGACGGGCGGTGTGTACAAGACCCGGGAACGTATTCACCGCGGCGTTCTGATCCGCGATTACTAGCGATTCCGGCTTCATGTAGGCGAGTTGCAGCCTACAATCCGAACTGAGAATGGCTTTAAGAGATTAGCTTGGCCTCGCGACCTTGCGACTCGTTGTACCATCCATTGTAGCACGTGTGTAGCCCAGGTCATAAGGGGCATGATGATTTGACGTCATCCCCACCTTCCTCCGGTTTGTCACCGGCAGTCTCACTAGAGTGCCCAACTGAATGCTGGCAACTAGTAATAAGGGTTGCGCTCGTTGCGGGACTTAACCCAACATCTCACGACACGAGCTGACGACAACCATGCACCACCTGTCACTTTGTCCCCGAAGGGAAAGCTCTATCTCTAGAGTGGTCAAAGGATGTCAAGACCTGGTAAGGTTCTTCGCGTTGCTTCGAATTAAACCACATGCTCCACCGCTTGTGCGGGTCCCCGTCAATTCCTTTGAGTTTCAGCCTTGCGGCCGTACTCCCCAGGCGGAGTGCTTAATGCGTTAGCTGCAGCACTGAAGGGCGGAAACCCTCCAACACTTAGCACTCATCGTTTACGGCGTGGACTACCAGGGTATCTAATCCTGTTTGCTCCCCACGCTTTCGAGCCTCAGCGTCAGTTACAGACCAGAGAGTCGCCTTCGCCACTGGTGTTCCTCCACATATCTACGCATTTCACCGCTACACGTGGAATTCCACTCTCCTCTTCTGCACTCAAGTTCTCCAGTTTCCAATGACCCTCCCCGGTTGAGCCGGGGGCTTTCACATCAGACTTAAAGAACCGCCTGCGCTCGCTTTACGCCCAATAAATCCGGACAACGCTTGCCACCTACGTATTACCGCGGCTGCTGGCACGTAGTTAGCCGTGGCTTTCTGGTTAAATACCGTCAGGGGATGAGCAGTTACTCTCATCCTTGTTCTTCTTTAACAACAGAGTTTTACGATCCGAAAACCTTCTTCACTCACGCGGCGTTGCTCCGTCAGACTTTCGTCCATTGCGGAAGATTCCCTACTGCTGCCTCCCGTAGGAGTCTGGGCCGTGTCTCAGTCCCAGTGTGGCCGATCACCCTCTCAGGTCGGCTACGTATCATTGCCTTGGTGAGCCATTACCTCACCAACTAGCTAATACGCCGCGGGTCCATCCATTAGTGGTAGCCGAAGCCACCTTTCCTTCAAGAATCATGCGATTCCTGAAACTATGCGGTATTAGCATCCGTTTCCGAATGTTATCCCCCTCTAATGGGCAGGTTACCCACGTGTTACTCACCCGTCCGCCACTCACTTGGTTAAAGAGCAAGCTCTTCAACTTCGTGCGTTCGACTTGCATGTATTAGGCACGCCGCCAGCGTTCGTCCTGAGCCAGGATCAAACTCTCATATAAAATGATGCTTGAAGCTCATTAGTTTTTGCTAGCGAATAATTATTCACTTTCTTGCTTGTTTGACTCAACCTTGTTGAGTCATCCTACACATTTGGTTCGTCTTACTTTGTTCAGTTTTCAAAGGTCTAAGTTGTTTCGTTTGTCGTTTTGACAACTTCTAAATATTACCATCTCGACAGTTTATTGTCAACATTTTTTTAAAAGTTTTTTGAATATTTTTTTCAGTAATGAATATTTATTCAAATGCCAGTTTACAGCTCGTTCTCCTGCCGACTTAAAACATCTTATCATGTTTCAAAAGGCTTTGTCAACTGCTTTTTTAAATAATTTTTATTTTGTTTTGAGCGGTTGTTTTAACTAACTGTCTTAGCGACATCAACTACTATACCAAGATATTCAAGCACGGTCAACTAAAACATACAGAATTTATGCAAAAAAATAAAAAAGCGAACAATCTATAAATAATTAGATTTAAAAGTCGTATATATATTCAGCCAGCCCTTTATATAATCAAGAATCGTTATCTGCTTAACTAGTAGTGTTCGTAAAATTAATAATGTAGAAAACAGCATCTCTACATACATAAAGATAAACTAACCGTATTTATTACTTTTAAATACGGTTAATTCAATTTATTTTTCTAAACGATAGACAACTGTTTCATATGCTCTTAAATGTAAATTAGCTAAATCAACTGAACTATCAGAGTAATTTGATAAAATTATTTCTTTGACTTTATGTGACTCATGACTAAAATCAGCTTCTTCTTCATAAAAATTAGCTACAATTAACCAAGTTTCATTCTCATAGCTTCTTTCATACACAAATAGTTGAGTATCATTTGGAACAAGCTCTTGATAGGTTCCCCAAACCACTAAAGGATTGTTTTTACGTAACTGAATTAAACGTTGATAATGATAGAATAGCGATTCTGAATCAGCTAACTCATTTTCAACATTAATTTCTGAATATCGTGGACTTAACTCTAACCACGGAGTACCTGTTGTAAAGCCTCCATGCTCATGATTACTCCATTGCATTGGGCGACGTGCATTATCGCGCCCTTTTTTATTAATAGAAGCTAAAATATCCGCTTTATCGTATCCAGCAGCTAATCGTTCTCGGTACATATTTAAACTCTCGATATCATCCAACTCTTCTATAGAAGAAACAGGAGTATTGACCATCCCTATTTCCTCTCCTTGATAGATGTAAGGAGTACCCTTCATTAAGTGTAAAATAGTCGCTAACATCTTACCACTCTTTACTCTATACTTAGAACTATCATTGCCCCATCTTGAAATAATTCTTGGTAAATCATGATTATTCCAAAATAAGCTATTCCAACCTTCATCTCCCAGTGCTGTTTGCCATTTAGAAAGGATTGCTTTTAATTGAATAAAATCTAAAGGTTGTAAATCCCATTTACTTTTACCTGGCAGTTCATCTAAACTGATATGCTCAAATTGGAAGACCATTGAAAGCTCTTCTCTGTCTGGGTTAGAGTATAGCTTCGCAATTTCCGGTGTTGCTCCCCATGTTTCGCCAACAGTTAAAACATCATACTTACCAAAAGTTTCCTTATGCATCTTCTTTAAATACTCATGAAGTTTAGGACCGTTTCCAGTGATACCTTTATCTGGGATTTTCCCAATTAAATCAATTACATCCATTCTAAAGCCGCCGATTCCTTTTGCTAACCAGAAATTCATTAACTTCCATACTTCTTCTTGTACTGCAGGATTTTCCCAATTTAAATCTGGTTGTCTCTTACTAAATAAATGGAAGTAGTATTGATTTGTTTCTTTATCAAACTCCCACGCCGAACCACTAAAAATAGACTGTAGATCATTAGGCGGACCTCCATTGACTGGATCGCGCCAAATATAATAATCACGATAAGGGTTCGTTTTACTCTTTTTAGCTTCTTTAAACCAAGGATGTTCATCAGACGTATGATTCACAACTAAATCCATAATTATCTGAATACCACGTTGCTTAGCTTCTCTAATCAATTCATCCATATCTGCCATCGTTCCAAATTCTGGTAGAATAGCTTCGTAATCACTAATATCATAGCCATTATCATCATTAGGCGATTTATACACCGGGCTTAACCAAATCACATCAATACCTAATTTTTCAAGATACTCTAATCTACTAGTAATACCTGCAATATCACCTATCCCATCACCATTGCTATCTTGAAAACTTCTTGGATAAATTTGATAAACGACCGAGCTTTGCCACCATTTTTCCACTTTAATCACCTATTTCTTTATGATTTTATTTGTTTTTGAATCATTTCTAAATTCAATTCAGCTGTCTTCGCTACGTAAATATCGGCAAACCTCATTGCTTCTGGACTTCCGACACCAACAGAAAACATACCAGCAGCATTAATCGACTCGATTCCCGCTTCTGCATCTTCAATCCCTACGCACTCGGAAATAGTTAAGCCTAATTGTTTCGCACCTTTAGTAAATATCTCTGGATCTGGCTTCCCTTTTTTAAGACTTTCAGGATCGACCACGGTATCAAATAAATTAGCAATGCCTAAGCGTTCTAAAATAAAAGGACCATTTTTGCTTGCTGAAGCTAGACCTAACTTTAAATTAGCCGCTTTTATTTCTGCTAAAAATTCTGCCATGCCTGGTAATAAATCTGCTGGGGTAATAGATTGAATTAACTTTTGATACTCCTTGTTTTTTTCATCAGCTAATTCGTTTTTTTCTGCTTCAGAGTAAGTTTGACTTTTTCCACCATAGTTCAGAATTTTTTCTAATGAATCTGTCCGACTAATACCTTTTAGTTGTTCATTAAATTTACGATCAATTGAAATCCCTAATTTATTAGCTAATTCACGCCAAGCTAAGTAATGATACTCTGCAGTATCTGTAATGACACCATCTAAATCAAATATAAAACCTTTTATCATTTTAATCCACCTCTTTAGTTAATAAGAATCTAAGATAGGGCTGGAACTTAATTCCAGCCCACCTTAAATTAAATCGCTTGTTGAACTTGGTCTGTAACACGAACGTTTTCACCGCATAAAGTTAAATCAAGTGCTTCGCCTTCAACTAAGATAACTGATGCCGTAGTCTTTGTTACAATTATTTTTAATAAACGTCCACGGTAGCTAATTTTAAATTCATAGCCATCCCAGCCTTTTGGACAGAAAGGTTTAAACTGCAATTGATTCTCATAAGTTCGCATTCCAGCAAAGCCTTGGACAATCGCTAACCAACTTCCACTCATTGAGGTAATATGCAGCCCATCCTCAGTATCGTTGTTGTAGTTATCTAAATCTAACCGTGCTGTCCGAGCATATAATTCAACTGCTTTATCTTCTAATCCAACTTCTGCTGCTAAAATAGCATGAATACAAGCAGATAATGACGATTCGTGAACAGTCATTGGCTCATAAAATTCGAAATTTTTCTTTTTCTCTTCTATAGTATATTCATTATTTAGGAAATAGAGACCTTGCAGAACGTCTGCTTGCTTAATAAAGCATGAGCGTAAAATTTTGTCCCATGACCAATGTTGATTTAAAGGACGTTCTGTTGCTGCTAACGTTTCAACTGCTCTTAAATCTTTGTCCAAGAATGTATCGTGCTGTACAAAAATTCCTAGTTCTTGATTTTTTGGATAATACATCTTAGCAATGATATCTTGCCATTGATCTTTTTCAGTTTCTGTAATTTGTAAATCAACTAATTTTTCTTTGCTAACTTTTTTTAATGACTCTAAAGTATAACGTAGTACCCAAGTTGCCATCGTATTTGTATACCAGTTGTTATTCACATTATTTTCATATTCATTTGGACCAGTTACACCGTGTAGCATGTATGCTTCATTTCGTTTAGAATAATGCACACGATCTGCCCAAAATCTTGAGATTTCAGTTAAAACATCGATTCCATCAGAAAGTAGATAAGCTTCGTCGCCTGTGTAATTGGTATAATTATAAATAGCATAGGCAATTGCTGCATTACGGTGTATTTCTTCAAAAGTAATTTCCCACTCATTATGACACTCTACACCAGTAAACGTTACCATTGGATAAAGTGCACCTTTTAATCCTTGTTGTCTAGCATTATGCAGTGCCCCTGGTAATTGGTCATGACGGTATTTTAATAGCTGTTGCGATACTTCTGGTTCTGTAACAGATAAATACATTGGAACAATATACGCCTCTGTATCCCAGTAAGTTGCACCACCATATTTTTCACCAGTAAAACCTTTTGGTCCAACATTTAAGCGAGCATCTTCTCCATAGTAAGTCGAAAACAATTGGAAAATATTAAAACGAATGCCTTGTTGTGATTCAGGGTCACCGGCAATCACTACATCAGCTTTATGCCAACGTTTGCCCCAAACGATTTTATGTTCACGTTCCAATTTGCTGATTCCAGCATCTTCAGCTATACGTAATAGCTCTTCTGCCTTAGCAACTTGCTGATTTGGTTCGATATCACGACTTGTCACAACGGCAATTAACTTGGTTAACTTAGCTTTTTCTCCAGCTTTAAGTTGGTAGTCAAACTGCTCTTGAACTAGCATTTCTTGATCTGTAGTGTGACCCTTCTTCTCATCTGACGCTCTATTTTTCATCATTGTTGTGACAGTAAACTGCGGGATTTCAAAATCATTAGGAATAGTCTTCGTTGTTAAATAGCTATATTCTCCTAGCCCACGATCCATTTCCAACCAAAATTTCTCATCATAATTACTATCTTCATTGGTCACATTTCCATCTAATTTAGCATTAAATTGAATTGAGGCTTCCCCTTTTAAAACTTCTGCAGCAACTTCAACGATGCAAAGTTCTTTTTGGGCAACACTTACGAAGCGCTTAAAGCTAAATTTAATTTCTATTTCTCCAGAGACCCATGTATAGTGGCGATATAAAATTCCTGTTTGTAAATCTAACTCTAAATGAAAATCCTTAATTTCATCAACAAAGGTATCGACTTTATGTTGATTAACGAAAATATCAACCCCGATAAAATTAGTTGCATTAATGACTTTTCCAAAATAATCTGGATAACCATTTTTCCACCAACCAACACGCGTTTTATCTGGATACCAAACACCTGCTAAATACGTTCCCACATGTGAATCACCAGAGTATCCTTCTTCAAAATTACCGCGCATCCCCATATAACCATTGCCAATTGCGGTTAAGCTTTCTTGCAGACGCTTATGTTCCTTATCTAACTTAGTTGTCGCTACTTTCCAAGAATCAATATCAAATAATCGCTGAATCATTTTATTTCCTCATTTCTTTTACGTTTATTTTTAATCGGTGTATCACTAAAATGAGTGACCGCAAAAACTGCAGTTAGCATAATCACTAACCCTAAAGACTGAAAGCCAATCATAATCGTCATATCAAAATGAACTAAACCAATTAAAACAGCTAATAAAGTCCCTATTCCACTAGCATTTAGAATTAAATTAAAAGATTCTTTATATGTTCGAATTGATGATAAAGTACTTCTTTTTGTCATCCAAATAAAGAAAGCTGCAATAAACATGACTAAAACATTACTAAAACTAATGATTATTCCGGTCATTAGCATCATGGTAAAAGAAACAAAAGCTTTATTCTGCTTAAACCATTGCTCTTTAATTTGTTCTTTTAACGCACTCTTTGTCTGACTATTTTTTAAACTGAAATTTTCTGTATAACGTACCTCAAATTGATAACCAGACTCATCTTTTAAAAGTAAATGATCCTTTTCAAAACTAATTAAATTTTTTTCTGATTTTTTTACACTTTTCGGAATTTCAACACCTACAACCCCAGTATCTTCTACGATAGTAAAAGGTTCTCCTGAAATCAGTTTTCCGTTTTCAAATTCAACCGCCTGTAGCTTAGTCGCAAATTCATCTGTAACTAAGCGCAGCGTATGTGGCATAATTTCTTGTAATTGAAAGTTAGTACTCTGACTAAAATATAAGGAAACAGGGAACATCAACAAGGCATTTAAAAAGATAAAAATCACTATATTTTGTATCCAGCTTAAATTTTTACGTCCCTTAAATACTCGTTTTGGTGTTGCAATACTGTTGAAATAGTTTAAAGGAAAAGGCATTTTTTTCATTAGGCTCACATCATTTCATTGCATATTTTAATTTTAAATGGTCACAAACTATCCTTTTGTTCCACCTGCCAACAAACCTGATACAAAATTCTTTTGAAGCATAAAGAATAGAATAGAAATTGGTAAGGCAATTAAAACAGCTCCTGCTGCAAACAACGAAACTTTTTGATTTTGTGAATCATTAATAAAGGTTTGCAAACCGACTGCAACCGTTAAATTTTCTGGTGAGCGCAGTAAGAATTTGGCTAGCATATAATCTCCAAATGGACCCATAAAAGCCCAAAGTGCTTGAACAGCAATCATTGGTCGAACTAGTGGTAAGACAATTTGAGCAAAAATTCGGAAATGACCTGCTCCATCTAATTTAGCTGATTCATCCAAATCAATCGGAACTGTATCAAAGTAACCTTTCATAAGCCAAGTATTCATTGGAATTCCGCCACCAATATAAATTAAGGTTAAGAACCAATATTGATCTAAAGCACCTAATAATAATGCCATAACATAGAACGCTGTTAAAGCTGCCATTGTAGGAACCATTTGAATAATTAAAAAGAAAAGTAAGCTATTTTTACGTCCAACAAAGCGATATCGACTATACGTGTAGCCTGCTAATGTAATCACAGTTACTTGAACAATCATAGTTGATATAGCAATGATTAATGTGTTTTTGTACCAACTGCCGTAGAGAGTTTCATTAAATAGACGACTAAAATTAAGGAGCGTCCATTTGCTATTAAAATCTAAGTTAAATGCTGCGATATTACCAGATTTAAATGCAGAGCTAATTGTAATTAAAATTGGGTAGATGATAATAATCGATAGCACAATCATGAATAAATACGTTAAAAAACGAGAAATTAGACGGCTATTTTTTTGTGATTTCGCTAAATTTTTCATTTTACAACTCCTCCATGTTAAATGCATTTGTTTTCTTGAAGATAATCAAGGAAACAGTAATGATGACTGTTGATATGATCAAGGTTACAGCTGCCGCCATTGAATATTGTGGCGATGTCCCTGTCGTTAGTTTAAAAATCCAAGAAATTAAGATATCTGTCGATCCTGCTCCACCACCCACACTTCCGGGGCCACCTGCATTGAACAAGTAAATCATCGAGAAGTTGTTAAAGTTTCCAGTGTATTGAGTGACAAAAATTGGAGCAGCTACAAATAAAATCATCGGCATTGTAATTTGTGTAAATCGTTGAATCGCATTTGCTCCATCAATTTTAGCTGCTTCATATAATTCACCTGGAATTGACTGAAGAATCCCAGTAGTCATAACATAGATATAAGGGAAGCCTAACCAACCTTGAATCATAATGATGGCAACTTTTGTCCAAAAAGGATCTGTTTTCCAAGCAACTGCACCAATTTCTACAAATGGTAGATGATTCAGCATCGGAATAACTTGAGAATTAATCGCTCCGATACTATCATTAAACATATTTGAGAAACTCATAATTGTAATAAATGCAGGTACTGCCCATGGCAATAAGAAAATTACTCCAAAAAATCTTTTTCCTTTAATGAAATCTTGATTGGCTATAACCGCCGTAAATACTCCAAGAACAATCGCTAACGTGGATGCACAAAGTGTCCAAATCAATGTCCAACTAAAAACAGAGACAAACGTATCGCGATACGCACTTAAGAAAAAGATACTAAAAAAGTTTTTAAATCCAACCCAATCAATTAAACTTGCTGGTGGAATATGATAAAAATCATAGTTTGTGAAGGCCATGAATACCGTCACTAATACTGGGAAAATAATCGTAAATATCATAGCAATGTAGGCTGGAAAAGTTAACAAATAAGGAAATCCATTATCTAACATATTTGCGATGATTTCTTTTGCTGTTTGGTTTACTTTACCGCCAGAACGCCAAATTTTTGCAACACGTTTGGCATCATTGATGTTAATCACATAAAAGAAAATAAATAGAATTGTAATGATTAATTGTAATGTTCCTTCAATCATTAGAAAGAGTGAATGATCTTCCATAGGTGTAGAACCTAACGTGATTAATCCGTTAAAAGCACTAAAACCAAATAAAATCATCTCAACTACAAAAATGATGGCTAAACCTAGAAATATGAAACCTTTAAATTTTTGCCCGTTATAAAATTGTCCTAAACCAGGAATAATGGATAGAAGCATGGCTTTTTTTACATTTTGATTCTCTCTTTTTTCTGAGTCCATGATGTGTAACTCCCTTTTATTAAAATAATCAAACAAGTATCTTCTTTGATTTAATTAAAAGACTTCCTTTTAATTTTTAAGTATGGATATAGATAGTTGGTATGTCATTTTTTAATGAATATGGCAGAGATCTGTCAAAGCCCCTCTGCCTGAATGGTTTATTTTTTATCTAGTCTAAATGGCTCTAAAGGCTTGCTTCTCGTAAACTTCAGTAAATCCCTTCAATCAAAAACCACGATTTCCTCGATTTCCTTCCAGTTTAACCGAAACAGATCAGCCTTTATCGCACTTTGTTTTAATCCGGCTCTAAAGACTTGCTTCTCGTAAACTTCAGTAAATCCCTTCAATCGAAACCACGATTGCCTCGATTTCCTTCCAGTTTAACCGAAGCAGATCAGCCTTTATCGCACTTTGTTATTTTTGATATTTTTGTTCTATATTTTCTTTAATTTGTTTAACTGCAGCATCGGCTGTTTCTTGTGGTGTTTTCTTGCCTGAAGCCGCATCAAACATTAGATTTTCTGCACCAGACCAAATTTCTGCCATTTCTGGAATGTTTGGCATTGGTTGAGCATTTGCATATTGTGCAATAACCGCATTAGTTAATTCATCATTTTTACCTTTAGCAACTTCACGAGCTGCTTGATTTGCTGGGATTTCATTTGTTGCTTCGTAGAATTTAACTTGGTTATCTTTGTTAGTGACATAATCTAACCATTTTTGTGCTACTTCTTTATTCTTAGAATAGTTACTTACTACCCAAGCTTTACCGCCACCAAATGGTTGATAAGGTTCGCCATTATCTAATGTTGGAATTTCAGCGACACCAAAGTTTACTCCAGCTTCTTTATATGCTTGTGCTTGCCATGGCCCATCGATAATCGCCGCTGTTTTGTTTGTAGTAAATTGATTCGTTACAAAATCGCCAGCTCCAGTAGTATCTTGCATCCCTTTTGGCCATACATCTTGGAACCATTTTGTTGCGTAGGTAATACCTTCAACAGCCCCTTTATTATTTAAACCAACTTGAGAAGGATCAGTTCCATCTTTACCGAATACATAACCACCATATCCTGCTAATAACCCATAAGAATAATAGAAATCAGTCCATTTTGCTAAGAAACCTGTATTTTTTCCAGCTTCTGCTGCAAATTCAAAACGTGGATCTTTTGCTAATGCTTCCGCATCTTTAAATGTTTTTGGTGCTTCTGTAATTAAATCTTTGTTGTAATATAAAACTAATGTCTCAATAACTGCAGGTTCACCAAAAATTTTTCCATCTATTTTTACTTGTGCCTTATCTGTTTCATCATAATCAGAATCATTCCCTAATTTAACTTCTGCTAAATGACCTTGTTGTCCTAAGGGTCCAATTCGATCATATGCCGACATCATCACATCTGGCGCTTTACCAGCTGGTCCGTCTAGAGATAGAGCTTCTAGTTGATCAAACATATCTTTTTCTACAACTTTGATTTTGACATCGTTTTCTTTTTCAAAATCAGCCTTAATATCATTTACATAATCAACATAGCCTTCTGCTACTGAAATCGTTAAAGATTTATTGTCTTCCTTTGCAGCATCTTTTTTTGAATCACTGCCTCCGCCACATGCTGCTAAACTTAAGATAACACCAGCAGATAAAAAGCCTAAACCAATTTTCTTCAAATTTCTTTTATTCATTTGAAAATCCTCCTCAACTTTTTTGAATACGTTTTCGTTTACATTCATTATTATGCAGTCTAAATAGTCTTTTCGCAAACGTTTTCTTCTTGTTACCGCTAACAAGTTACATCAGAGTATCAAATACGTATGAAATCAAAGTTTTCTACTCGCTACGCAGGATATTCCCTCACTCTAGCTTAACTATCTCTGTTACGTATCACAAAAAAATAACACTACTTAATAGATATACAATCAACATTTAAGGACCACAGTCCATCTTTGATGGATGTGTATCATGTTTCTAAGTTACTAAAGCAACAAGAACCTCAACAAACCAACGTTTAAGGATCACAGTCCATCTTTGATGGATGTGTATCATGGTTCTAAGTTGCTAAAGCAACAAGAACCTCAACAAACCAACGTTTAAGGATCACAGTCCATCTTTGATGGATGTGTATCATGGTTCTAAGTTGCTAAAGCAACAAGAACCATGATAAAAAGGAAGCTAGAATTTTTATATTCTAGCTTCCTAAAGTACCTTATATTTTACTACTTAAAATGATAAAACCGTTCGGTTCAATAGTTATACTTGTTGGGTTATTTGTTGTTAAATTAGACAACAATACTTCTTCAGTTTCTATTTTATCAATCGTTGTTTCTTGACTACCTTGATTAAAATAGCATGTTAAGACTTCATTTTGTCCAACTCTTTTAAAACCAACACATTTTTCTTGGTCTGCTACTAAGCTCCATTCCAAACTACCGTAACTCAGAACTTCTTGCTTCTCTTTTCTTAAAGAAATTAGCTTTTTAGTGAAATCAAACATTGTTAAATCTTGTTTTTCCTGATCCCAAATCATACATTTTCGGCAATCTGGGTCATTATCACCGGTCATTCCTATTTCTGTACCATAATAAATACAAGGTGAACCATGTTGCAAGAAAGTAAAGGCCAATGTTGCTTTAGCCAACTCTTTATCATCTCCACAAATAGTTAAAAGGCGTGCAGTATCATGTGAGTCCAACATATTAAATTGAACTTCGTTGGTTTGTTGACGATAAAGCATCAGTTGTTCATTTAAACCAGCAACCATTTTACTTACATCTATCTTTTTCTTAACAAAGAAATCTTCAATTGTTTCAGTGTAAGCATAATTCATTACGGCATGAAACTCATCACCTTGTAACCAGCTTTGTGAAGAGTGCCAAATTTCGCCTAAAATATAAAAATCTTTTTTCAAATCTGTTGTAGCCTTAAAAAATTCCTTCCAAAAATGATGATCAACTTCATTGGCTACATCTAAACGCCATGCATCAATATCAAACTCGCGAATCCAATAAGTGGCGATATCAAGTAAATATTTTTGAACTTCTGGATTGGCTGTATTTAATTTAGGCATATGTGGAGTGAAAGCAAATGTATCATACGAAACGGTACGCTCCCCTTCAAAATTGCCATTTTTACCGATATCAACTGGGAAACTATGCACATGGAACCAGTCTACATATTTTGATTTTTCTTGATTTTTGACGACATCTTGCCATAAAGGTGAAATATCTCCCGTATGATTAAACACAGCATCTAACATAATTCGAATGCCTCTTTTATGAGCTTCATCGACTAATTTTTTGAAGGTTTCTTTATCTCCAAAATCTGGATCAATTTCATAATAGTCAATCGTGTCATATTTATGATTAGAAGACGCTTTAAAAATTGGGCAAAAATAAATGCCGTTAATCCCCAAATCAACTAAATAATCCAGGTGATCAATCACACCTTGTAAATCACCGCCAAAAAAATCTTCACGTCCTGGATGTTCTTTACTTCCCCATGGTAAAGCATTTTCGGGAGTAATAGCAGGGTTTCCATTTGCAAACCGTTCAGGAAAAATTTGGTACCAGACAGTCTCTTTAACCCAATCTGGTGATTTAAAACGGTCAATTTCTTGGAAATAAGGCATTCTGAAAAAATAGCCGGGGGTTGCTAAAGTTTCGGCTGTATATGGAAAAATGCCACGATCCCCATAAAAGACCTCTGTCCCATCTTTTCCAACAACATGAAATGCATATTGTAAACGACGATAAGGTGCAGTTGTTTCTATTAACCAATAGTCATGAACATCTGTACTAGCAAGGAGCTTCATTGGTTCTTCATTTTTATACCACTCGTCTACATCAAATAAATAGGGATCTCCACCAATCAATCCAACTTGGCTGACCTCATCTTTTTTTGTTCTCAAACGTATATGAAAATTATCCGCCTCATATAAGTATGCATACTCGCTATCTGGTCTGTGTAAAATTGCTGCTGTTTCCATCATTTTATTTCCTCACTTTTTCATTTTAGTTTGAATAACGACACAGCTATAAGGAGCTAATGTTACTTGCTTCTTGGTTAGTTCATGGTCGCCTGCTGATAGTAAAATTTTTCCATTAAATAGTGTTTCTTCTAAGCAAGTTAATTGGACAGGCTCGTTGGTCATATTCGTTAAAACTACCGCTTCCTCGTTATCCCAGTTTCGAACATAACAAAATGTTTCATCACCAGTCTCTAACAAACTAAAACTGCCTTTAGTGAACAGTTCTCTTTTTTTAAGTAGTAACAAGCGGCGATAATAATGTAAGATACTTCCTTCATCAGCTTCTTCTGCCTCAACTGTATAGTTTTCTTCTTGATTTACACTGCTCCATGGCTTCACTGTTGAAAAACCTGAATAGGGTTCTTTAGTCCATTGCATTCCGCCACGACTGGCATCTTTACTACTTGCATTTAATAACTCCAATGCTTCTATTTCTGTATAACCTAGCGCTAAAGCTTGATGATAAAAAGCTTCTGCTCCTGGGTCTTCATAGTCTTTGATCGATTGAATGATTCGATTTTTCATACCTATTTCTTCACCATTTAACAAGAAAGGCAAACCTTTTTGTAAATACATTAAAGTTGCTAGCATCTTGCTACTTGTCTCTCGATACAAACCGTCATCACCAAATCGAGATACGACTCGTGGCATATCATGGTTATTCCAATACAAAGTTGGTCCACCTACAGATGCCATTTCTTTTTGCCACTCTGCCATAACCTGCTTAAATTGCTGTCTATCTAAAGTTCCTGGTTGCATTCCCAAAGGTAATCGACTATCTTTCAATTCCTCACGCTCTGGAAAATAACGAAATGTAATCACAGCATCACATTGATTTTTAGTGGGATCTGTATACTCCACTGCTTGTTTAACTTCTGCTGAGGCAGCTTCGCCAACAATAAATACATCGGGCTTCACTTCACGTAATGCTTGAATAAATTTAGCTAAATACTCTTGAACCTTAGGTAAATTAGCATAATATTCTTCCGCAATCACATACTTCTCATTGGTCGGATTTGGAAGTGCAGGATAGCCTTTTTCTTTTGCCATATGAATAAAAGCATCTAATCTAAAACCGTCGATTCCTTCATTTAACCAAAATTTTGCAATATCTAATAAAGCAACATGAACTTCGGGGTTTTCCCAATTTAAATCTGGCATCTCTTTCGCGAATAAATGAAAATAGTACTGTTGACTGTGGAGATCTTTTTCCCATGTTGAACCACCAAAAAATGAAGCCCAATTATTAGGGGGTTCTGCTCCATTTTTTTTACCATCTGCCCATAAATAATAATCACGATACAAGTTATCTGGACCTTTTAATGCCTCTTGAAACCATGGATGCTGATCTGAAGTATGATTCAAAACAAAATCAAAAATTATTTTCAATTCACGCTGATGTGCTTCATAAATTAATTCCTGTACATCCTTAAGTGTTCCAAAAATTGGATCAATCCCATAATAATTCGAAATATCGTAACCGTTATCAATTTGAGGCGATATAAAAATTGGATTCAGCCAAATTGTATTGACTCCTAGTGATTTGATATAATCAAGTCGTTGAATAATCCCTTTTATATCTCCAATTCCATCATTATTCGTGTCTTGGAAACTTCGTGGATAAATTTGATATACAATGGCGGATTGCCACCAATTGGTACGAGACATATTCTCACCTCAATCTATAGTTTCTATTACTTTCTAACTAAGCTTAAACAATAATTACTTTTCTGACAACAGGAATCGCTCTGTTAACGGTAACAGAAATTTCAAAATTTCTGTTATTAAACCAAATCTATCTTGATCAATCAGTTCTTATAAACCCTAGCTTAGAAAAAAGATAAAATCCCTACAAAGTGAAAAGAAACTTTGTAGGGATTTTTCTTCTTTTTCGCCATATTCAACTATCTCAACAAACTTTTTAATTAAAGGAAAGTGTTATTATGAGTCTTTTCGCTCAACTGTTGACTCTCGAATAATTAATTCAGGTTCAAATAGCAGATTACCTTGTGGGGCACCACTTTGATCAATTTTATTTAAGAGCATTCTCGCACAAGCAACACCCATTTCAATCACTTGCTGTTTGACCGTCGTTAAAGGCGGAGAAGCTATTTGATCTAAGAAAACTCCATCAAAACCAATAATCCCATACTCTTTAGGAATTTGTCCCCCAAGTTTAAGTATGCTACGTTCAATTCCAATTGCTAATCGATCTGAGCTACAGATAAAGACCGTATTTGTTGGAAAATCAGACCAATTTTCAAGAATAAATTGAGCTGAATATCTTGAACGATTTGAAAAACGTTTGATTTCTGGGACTCGGCCAACTTGCTGCATCGTATTGATATAACCAGCCTCTCTTGAATATTCAAAGGGTTCTTTTACATCAATTCCAATGTAGATAATCGATTCATAACCTTGTGCAATTGCGTGTTCAGTTGCTTTTTTTGTGCCACTTTTATTGTCTGTATCGACAAAGTCATGACCATGGTGATTCTCACCAAAAAGGACAACCGGCTTAGTTGCCCGTTCAATCCAGGCATAGTCACTTTCACGCATACCAGTGATAATATAACCATCGCAAGCTCCAATATCAAAGTTATTTTTTGTTACAAGTTGCAATGTATAATGATGTTTATCCAATTCCTTAGCAATACCAGTTAGTAAATTCATATAGTAAGGTTCCGTTGTATCCATTTCTTCTAAAATGAAAAATTTGATAATTTGAGTACGATTATTTGCTAGTGCTTTTGCAGCAACATTTGGGCGATAATCTAGCTCTTTCATTGCTTTAAAAACAAGTTCTTTCAACTCATCAGTCACTTGCTCCGGATGATTGATAACTCGAGATACTGTCATCTTAGAAACATTCGCTTTTTTTGCCACATCATTTAATGTTGCCATTTCTATTCCCACCTTATTCGTTCCACTAATACTAACATTATAGCAAATGTTTTCCATTTGTCTCTATAAAACTAAAAAAGAGATTGGGAATAATTTTCCCCAATCTCTTTTTTTAAGTTAATCGAAGCACTTCTATTACGATAAAATGGTTAGATGGCTTCAGTTTTTTCTTTAGTTTCAGCTTGACGCTTTGCCAAACAATCTGGACATGTTCCATACATTTCCATCCGGTGATGTGAAACTTCAAATCCGGTTAAATTAGAAGCAACAACTTCAACATCATCTAATCCTGGATAGTAAATATCAACAATTTTCCCACACTCTTCACAAATTGCATGGTAATGTTGCGTTGATGTAAAATCAAAACGGCTAGAAGAATCTCCATAAACCATTTCTTGAACAAAACCAATTTTAGTAAATAAACGCAAATTATTATATACTGTGGCAACGCTCATATTAGGAAATCGTTCTGCTAAGGCACGATAAATTTCATCAGCTGTTGGATGACTTTCAGATTCAATTAAATACTCTAAAATAGCATATCGCTGTGGTGTAATGCGAATATTCGATGCTTTTAATTTTTCAATTGAATGGGCGACCATCGAATTTTTCATCTCTTTTTCCTCCTTATGTGAATAAAAACACTAGTTAGTTTCATTAATTTAAAGTTCTTTTTTTCTAATAACGCAGTTCTTATTTTTAAAGTTCTAAAATTATATGCTTCGCCTGAATTAAAAGGAAGCTGACGAACTTTTTAAAGTTACATATTAATTATCTATAAGTACTATCATACCGCTATTTCATTGATTTTGCAATATTTTCTCTTTTTTTTTCAACTTATTTAGAAGTTTATTTGCACTTCTTTTCCAGCCAACGTACAATAGAGAATGAATAAATAATATCTATAGGAGGTTTTTTAATGTTAGACCATACTGAATCCAATCGCCTCGCTGAACAGGCAAAAAAAGTTATCGTAGGCGGTGTAAATAGTCCAAGTCGTTCTTTCAAAGGCGTTGGTGGTGGCAATCCTGTTACTATGGTTAAAGGAGACGGTTGTTACTTATATGATGTCGATGGAAATAAATATATTGATTATCTTGCTGCATTCGGTCCTATTATTACTGGTTTTAATCATCCACATATTGTCAAAACAATCAAAAAAGCTGCGGATACTGGTGTGTTGTTTGGAACACCAACAGAGCATGAAATTACATTTGCAAAGATGTTAACAGATGCTATTCCCTCAATGGATAAAGTTCGTTTTACAAATTCTGGGACTGAAGCAGTCATGTCTACTATCCGTATTGCAAGAGCCTTCACAAATCGTGAGCTAGTTGTTAAATTTTCAGGAGCTTATCATGGACATTTTGATTTAGTTTTAGTTGAAGCCGGTAGTGGTCCTTCAACTCTTGGCGCTAGTGACTCTGCAGGTGTAACCAACGGAACTGCTCAAGAAGTTATCACTGTTCCTTTCAATCAAATTGAACCGTATAAAGCTGTTATGGAAAAATGGGGGCATAAAGTAGCTGCTGTTTTAGTTGAACCAATTATTGGTAATTTTGGAATGGTTGCCCCTGTCCCTGGATTTTTAGAGGCCGTTAATGAGATTACCCATGAACATGGCGCCCTAGTGATTTATGATGAGGTTATTACAAATTTTAGATTCCATTATGGTGCAGCCCAAGATATGCTAGGAGTTATTCCTGATTTAACAGCATTTGGTAAATCAATTGGAGGCGGACTCCCAATTGGTGCATACGGTGGACCTAAACATATTATGGATACTGTTGCCCCACTTGGACCAGCTTATCAAGCTGGAACGATGTCTGGTAATCCACTTTCAATGCAAGCTGGAATTGCTTGTTTAGAAGTTCTCCAAGAACCTGGCATCTATGAACGAATGGCTGGATTCGCTGAACAACTTCGTGATGCCTTACTTTCAGCAGGAAAGAAAAATAATATTCCCACAGTCGTCAATCAAATTGGTGGATCCCTGACTGTCTACTTTTCAGAGCGTCCAATTTTCAACTATGATGATGCTAAAAATACAGATTCGATTCGTTTTGGGAAATTTTTCAAACTAATGTTAGATGAGGGTATCAACTTAGCACCAAGTAAATTTGAAGCTTGGTTCTTAACAATTATGCATACACAGGCAGATATTGATGCAACTATTGAAGCGATAAATCGCGTTTTTGCAAAATTAGATTAATATTTTTAGAGGGTAGGAACTTAGTTCCTACCCTCTTTTTATTTCCAATTTACTAGATACATACCAACTTTTTTCACACCTTGCTTAATTTGGTTCTAAAAGTTTACTTAGTACATAACAACTTTTTTCACGCCTTGCTGATTTTAATGTTTTCTTTACATAAAAAACTTTGCTAAATAAGCTTCAATAGCTTACTATATATAGTAAGAAGAACGAAAATGGAGTTGAATGATTACTATGAAATTAGGTGCCCGAACCTTAAAAACAGGGCTAGCTGTCGCTATCGCTCTCTATGTCTCAAAATGGGTGGGAATTCCCTCTGTAACTTTTGCAGCTATTTCTGCTATTTTCGCAATGCAGCCCTCCGTTAAACGATCGCTTAATACATTACGCGATCAAACAATTGGGAATATTCTCGGAGCAGGTGTTGCTATAATCACCGTTTTAACACTAGGAAAACAATATGTACTAATTGGATTCGCTGCAATTATATTGATTGCCATTCTTCACCAACTTGAGTTAGATCAAGTAATTGGACTAGCCACCGTAACTTTAATTGTAGTTATGACAACAACTGGTGATGATTTTATGCTTTATGCAATCCTTCGTTTTTCTTCAACAATGGTCGGGATCCTAACAGCTTTCGTTATTAACAGTGTCTTTTTTCCACCAAAATATGAAGAAAAACTCTATCATGTCGTCGATTTTGCTACAAGCGAAATTTTAAAATGGATTCGAGCTAGCGTTCGTAATAATACTGAGTATCCATTTCTAAAAAAAGACTTGCAATGGGTTCGTAACCAAATGATGAAAATGGATTTTTATTACTCTTTATTTAAAGAAGAAGGTAGCTATTCTAAAAAGAAAAGATTTCAAAATTTGAGAAAAATTGTCGTCTATCGACAAATGATCTCAACTACTAAAGCTTCATATAATTTATTAAAAACGATGCACAAAAATGAAAATTCTTTTTCTAACTTCCCTAAAGAACTTCGTGTGCTTATTCGCGAAAGATTAGAAACACTTTTAAGTGCTCATGAACAAATATTATTAAAGTTTAACGGTCGCGTACCTCCTAATAGTGTTAACTTTATTGCCAACAATCGTTCCTTACGAAAAGAGTTTATGGATTCCTTTTTTGAAGCTGCAAATACAGATGAAAATTTTAAAGATGGATATTTACAAAGTAACTCTGTTATTCATATTCTTTCAAGTATTTTAAACTACGAAGAATATCTCGAGCATCTAAACACCTTAGTAACTAGCTACAAAGGTAATAATTGGAATCCAACTACAGATATTTCCAATATCGAAAATGTTGAACATTAATAAAAAAACTTCTTCCTCAATACTTTAATAAGTGATGAGGAAGAAGTTTTTTTATTAATCAATCCCACTAGTTGTATCTCTTGGACTAGCCAATTGATTTAAAAATAGAGTTGTTGCTATCGTAACACCTTGTGCATTCAGCTGAATTCCATCAGCTTCTAAAGTACTAGCTAACAACTGATTTGTCGTTTCTAATTCAGATAAATATAGGCTGTGTAAATCAAGCAATGGGACTTCATTTTCAGTTAACACTGTGACAGCATCTGTTACATAGCTAGTATAATCTAATGTTCTCGAATTAAATTTATTCATTAAACTACTGCTTGGAACTGGAGTAACTGCTACGATAAGACTATCAGGAAGCTGTTCTTTTAAAGCCAGATAACTTGCTAAAATAGCTTGGCTAGATGCATCCAAAGAAATATCAACCGCTTGATTCCCAAATACTGGAATAAAAAAGAAAACAACATCGGGTTTCAAATCAACTAATTTTTCGCTTGTGTTTTCATTCGTTAGGCGTAACGAATCATAACCTGGGAAATAATAACGATTCATTTCTAGGTTAGCTAGTCCAGTTTTTTCAATGGTTGCTGTTTTGATATTCTTAGTCCATTGTTCTGATTCAACATTATCACCATAAAAAGCAAGAGTTGCTTTGCTATTTTTAGCATTAATTAATACTAAATAATCATTAATAGAAAGATTAGCACGATTACTTTGAAATTCGGTTGTTTTTGCCTCTAAGTCGTTTTTTTCATTCATTGTACGCTTTTCTTCTTGTCCTTGAACAAGACTTTCTTGGGCTTCCCCTTGTCGTAATAATTCATTTTTTTTCGTTATTAAATAATTTTTCCCTAAAAATATAATTGCTCCTGTTAAAATCAAACCAATAAAAAGTAAAATCAAACTTTTTTTATTCAATTCTCCGACTCCTTTTAATAAAAAATTTATCAGGCCAAGTACATCATAATTTTTTCAACTAATTTCATAAGTAGCTTACCTATACAGATTTAAAAAGAATACCTTCTTACACTCAAAAAGGTATTCTTAATGATGAGAATAGCACTCTTCATCCTTTTTAAAACCCACATTATTTACGAGACAATTGTTGATAGCGTTCATACCAAAGTTTAACGTATTCTTCAGAGAATGGGCCTTTTTCTTCATTAATCCATTCGACTAAAATCTTTACATTTTCCTTTAAAATATGATCAATATCATTAGGATATTGCCACTTTTTTCGATGGGCTTCGTATTCATCTACATCCAATAAGCGTTTTTCACCGTCAGGGAAAACTTTGATATCTAAATCATAATCAATATATTTCAACGCCTCTTCATCCATTGTATAAGGTGAAGCTAAATTGCAATAATAAGAAACGCCATTTTCGCGAATCATTGCAATAATGTTGAACCAATAGTGTTTATGAAAATAAACAATCGCTGGTTCTCTCGTTAGCCAACGTCTGCCGTCTGCCTCCGTAACAAGTGTATGATCATTACAACCAATAACTGATTGCTCACTTGTTTTTAAAACCATTGTATCTCGCCATGTTCGATGTAAACTACCGTCATGTTTATAGCTTTGGATGGTGATGTATTCTCCTTCTTTTGGAATACGCATCCCATACCCAACTTTCTTTTTCTCTGTAAGCTAAGAGAATTAGTTATCTACACGAATTTAAAAAATCCGATCTCATGAATTATTATATCATAAAATGATTTCATTATCTAAATTATTCATTTGATTTGAACAGCATTTATCAATCCTTTATTCTAACCGTGAAAATTCTTTCTCTTTTTTGATTTCATTTAGTTTATTACGTAAATTCATCCAATCGCTATCGCTAGGAACTGATTCCCAAATTAACGTACTTTCTTGGCTTAAACAAAAAGGTGTATTAAAGGTATCTGATATCACCAAATCAGTTTCTGCAGTAACCGTTTCAGTAAAAATCAAATTGTATTGAGACATTTTTTGTAGCTCTTTTTTTAGTAAAAATTCTAGTAAGGTACTATTAGCTGAATAGAGATAAATGATAATCGGTTCTGTATAATTTTTAACATCTACAGAAAGATATAAAATTAATAGGTAGCTAGGAAATAATAGTTCCTTATCATGATAGACTTTGGCGATTGCTTTATGTCGAATAAAATCTTGATACGCTTTATTTAGCATCTTATAAACAGACGGGTAGATCCGATCAAAGCGGTGGAGTTTTAACTTTTCGGAAAAAGGCGATAGTACATTATCAAATAAAAAAACTGATAAGTGAACACTAAAAAGATTTGCTAACAAAATTGCTTGTGCTTCCTTATCCAAAGCTTGTGATAGATACTTATCCAAACTCTCAATAAATTGTTGAGAAGCAACTTTATAGATTTGGTCATTTGCTTTAATCTTGTTTAACAAACCCTCCATTGTTGGATTATACACGAGATAATGTGTGTTTATAATTTCTATAGAATAACAAAAATTTAACTCATCCAAGCTTTTTGTTCTTGATAATTTTGGGTTTATTTGATTAAAAAAAGCTTGGCTTTCGGTTATTTTCTCGAGATAATTTACATTAAAATCTCCAATATTTTTAATTTGCGGAATGACTCCAACTGAATATCCACTTGCAATTCTTGTTAAAATTATGCCAAACCAAAGATCTATTTTATTTTGATTTACTAATGTATGATCAGCTTTTATAGCATTTGAATGAATGACTTTTTTAAATGAAGCTATAAACTCTTTGCTGAATTCAAAAGACCAATTAATATTGGAATGTGTTTCCCAAAAAAAAGAAAAATAGAAGTAGCGAATCATTTTTTCTTCCCCTACAATTTGTAAAGTCGTTGACTGTTGCAACTCTATATTAAAATTCTTTAGGATATTTTTGACTCCATTTATTTTACGATACGTCGACGCTTGGCTTAAAAAGAAATCTTTTGCATAATCAGATATACTTTTAGTTGTGTTAAAAAAACAATCTAAAATAACTTGATATTCAAAAGATTTTTTAACGTACTCATGAATCAAACAATCCACTGAAAAATTGACGTCAAAATCTGCCTCTATTCTTTTCGAAACTATTCTAATTCTCGCTGTATTAATCTCAAAACTTTTTAAGTCCTCTATTAAAGATTCTATCGTTGTCATTAAGGTCTGATTTGAACAATCTAATTCTTTAGAAATTTCAGCAATGGAACGATTAGGATATTCATTTTTAAGTAGTTTAATTAATTTAATTTTTCTAGTTTGTAGTTTATCCAAAAAATAGTTCATTTTTACACTTCTACTCCTATCTTAACTAGAAATTAAGTACGAACTTTTATCTAGCCTATGTATCTATTATATACTACCTGTAACTAAAAAAAAGAGAAACAGTTTCGTTTCTCTTTTTTTTAACCAATTATTTAATTAGGTATTAGAAATTATCTAGTTAATTGAGGATGAATTTAGCTCTATCTCAATGACAAAGTTCTATTTTAGTTCTTAAGAGTTTTTTTGGTGGCTCTTTGCATTTTTTACTGCAGCTTTTTTTGAATTTGTTGCATATTCTTTATTTTTTTCTACCACGCTCTTAATTAATTGTTCGACTAATGTTGACATAGGTCATTCTCCTCTTCTATATGTTTTTAAGGGGATGAGGCTTATTTATTCCAGCTCTCATTTTAATTCATCATAAGTTTTAATTTGTTGAAATTCTGTCACAAATCAAAAATCTTACTTTTGTTGAATTATAGCATTTTTTTTTAACTATATGTACTATTTTGTTTATCGCTAATGCTTAAAACATCAAATAACTAGGCATAAATACCAATGTTATCAGTATTTACAGCGTTTTTTTACAAGTAATTATCTCTAATTTGTATTTTTTTCAAAAAAATTGATAAAAAGCAAGAGTATTCTTACTTGACTATTAAGAATAATAAAAAAAAGCTTGTAAATATAACATTTACAGGCTTTTTTTCTTCTACTCTATTTCTCAAATTTAGTCAAGTAGCTTTTCCACATTTTTTGTTGAGGACCAGGAAAAGTATAGTTTTCAAAGTCACTAGGATGGACCCAAAGGCAGTTTTCTGGAGCTTCCGTAAGCATTTCACTGGACATTTTTCCATAGTAGGAAGTGATAAACCATTTTAAATGACTAAACAAATGAACAACTTCTCCAAAGGGTTTTTTTAACCAAATTGGTTCTATTTGATAACGTTGTCTACTCTCCACTGAAAGGTTGTTGAGTACTTGTGTTTCGATTGTTTCGGGTAATTTATCATTTAATTTGCCTATTTTCAGACCTGTTCCAACTGTCAATAACTCTTCTGGCAATAATGGAAAAGTCCACATATTAGCTAGTAATCCTTCTGCTGGTCGTTTCTCAATCAGAAACTCACCTCGTTCATTTTGAATTAATAGTCCTGCATAATAAACTGGTTTAGCTTTTTTCTTTTTGCTTTTCACTGGGTACTGAGTCATTGTCCCAGCTTCGAATGCCTGACAGAACTCATTGATAGGACATAAATTACATGTTGGTGTAGTTGGAGTACAAGTACTTGAACCTAAATCCATCATCGCTTGATTAAAATCCCCTGGTTTGTATGGGTCAATAATTTGATTCATGATTGCTTCAAAAGTCTTTCGTGATGCTGGCTTTGCAATGTCTTCACTAATCTCAAATAAGCGACTAACAACGCGCATAACATTACCATCCACTGCTGGAACTGGCAACTGAAAAGCCATACTCGAAATTGCTCCAGTCGTATACGGACCAATTCCTTTTAAGGTTGCAATATCTTCTGGTTTGGTAGGCATTTCTCCTGAAAAATCATTCATAATTTGGATTGCTGCTTTTTGCAAATTTCTGACTCTTGAATAGTATCCTAAGCCTTCCCAAGCCTTTAATAATGTATCTTCTTCTGCAGCAGCAAGATCGGCGATAGTTGGAAATAATTTCATGAAATTTAAATAGTATGGAATTACTGTATCCACTCGTGTTTGCTGTAGCATAATTTCAGAAACCCAAATACGGTAAGGATCATTATTTTCTCGCCAAGGGAGAGTGCGTTTTTCTAAATCATACCAACTTAAAAAATGGCTTCTAAAATCAGTGATTTTTTTTTCTGACCACATGGTTATTTCTGTTTTTTGAGTATCTACTCTTAACTTCTCTTCAGTCATTCGTCCTCTTCTTCCATTTCTTTTTCCGTTACAAACTGGCTAATTAAATCACCTGGAAAACCTTTTTGAAATAAACTTGTTTTTACTTTCTGCTTTTTCTTACTTAAATCTAGACGACTATGTTTACGCCATAATTTATCTCCTTGATCCTTTAAAGCTGCATACTCATCTTCATCGTCTTTTTGAGTATCTATATTTTGTAAAACTTCTTGAATAATATCACTAGAAAAACCTTTTTGCATTAAGTTTTGTTGAATTTTATTTTTAGTTTCTCTAGAAGAACTACGGGCAGTTCGTTTAACTACTTTTTCAGCCAAAGCTAATCCATTTTCTAACATTTGTTCAAATGGATACTGCTCTAACGCTTGGTTAATAGTTTCATCGCCTATTCCGCGTTTTTTTAATTCTTGTGTAATAACTCTTGGCCCTTTACCACCAAGATTAGCTCCTGTTCTAGTATAACTTTCCGCATAGGTACTGTCATTAATATAATTTTGCATTTTCAATTTATCCACTACCGCTTGTGCTGTGGCAAAAGTTATTTCATGTTTAATCAAATCGTCCCGAACTTCTTTTTCAGAGCGTAAACCATAGTTTAGATAATTTAAAGCACGATTATAAGCTTTATGAAAACCATCTTGTTCTTCAAGCTCTGCTCTAAATTCTGGCGAAATCTCCATACCTTTGTGCAGAATATATTTCACTAAAATTGCTTCATCTACAGGAAAAGCGTACTCGCCATTTAAATAAATATTGTAACGTTCCTTTGCTTTTTTTTGGACTTCAATCTTAGTAATAAGAGGAAACGTATTCTCTTTTTTTTGGGTTAGTTGCTCTAGCTTATTTTTTTCAGCCATATTGTCCTCCTTTTAAATGGTTTAATCATTACTCTATAATACTAGTCAAGATTCAATCATCGACTAGTTAGCATTTACATGTTCGGTTTTTGTTCCTCTATTCACTTTACCCCACAATTCTAAAATTTTCTAGCCCTTAAGGTAAATTTTTATTTATCTTTCCTTCTTGAATTTAATGACGAATGATTTCTTATAATATACTACTATATAAATACTCAAATTAATCAAAGGTTACAAAAGTAAACAGTTAGAATTAAGTCTAATTCAGACGTCATCCATTTTTTGTGCTATAATAGTGCTTGACTAAAATGAACAGATTGGAAGGTATTTATGAACCCACAACATACAATAGAAATAGGGCAACGTTTCCCATTAACAATTAAACGTCTTGGGATTAATGGCGAAGGTATCGGCTACTACAAACGGACGATTGTTTTTGTAAAAGGCGCTTTACCAGAAGAAGAAGTTGTTGCTGAAGTTACAGAGGTTATGCCTAAGTATGCAACAGCGACAATTAAAAAAATTCGTAAAAAATCAGTTAGTCGTGTCGTACCACCTTGTGATGTTTATGAAGCCTGTGGTGGCTGTCAATTACAACATTTAGCTTATGATAAACAACTAGATTTTAAACGTGATATGGTTCTCCAATCCTTAGAAAAATTTAAACCTGCTGGCTATGAAAAATTTGATTTACGTCCTACTATCGGAATGGATGATCCTTGGCGTTACCGCAACAAGGCTCAATTTCAAGTCCGAATGACAGAGGAAAATCAAATTATTGCTGGATTATATGGTGAAGGTACGCATAAGTTAGTTGATATTAATAATTGTATCGTCCAACGACCTGAAACGACTAAGGTTATTCAAGTAGTAAAAGGACTTTTAGCTGAACTTGAAATCCCAATTTATAATGAAATTAAACATAGCGGGATTGTGAAAACGATTGTTTGTCGTGTCGGTATTCAAACGGGTGAAGTTCAACTGGTCTTAGTAACGAACAGTAAAAAATTGCCTAAGAAAAGACAATTCCTTGAACAAATCAAAATCCTTTTACCAGAAGTAGTTTCAATTATGCAAAATGTCAATCAAGAAAAGACTTCTCTTGTTATGGGAGAAGAAACAATACATTTAGCTGGAAAAAATAGTATTACTGAAAAACTTGATGATTTTGCTTTTGATTTATCTGCTCGGGCTTTCTTTCAATTGAATCCTGAACAAACTGCTGTATTATATGACGAAGCTCGTAAAGCCCTTAAATTAGCACCTAACGAGACTTTAGTTGATGCTTATTGTGGAGTTGGAACAATTGGGCTTAGCTTAGCTAAAGAAGCTAAGGAAGTTCGTGGGATGGATATTATCCCTGAAGCGATTGAAGATGCAACTAAAAATGCTAAAAAATTAGGCTTGGATCATGTTCGTTATGAAGTTGGTAAAGCTGAATCTCTACTTCCTTTATGGATGAAGCGCGGATTTAAACCTGATGCTTTAGTAGTTGATCCGCCTCGAACTGGATTGGATCGTGAATTGATTAAAGCTATCAATAAAACAAAACCGAAAAAAATGGTTTATATTTCATGTAATCCTTCAACCTTGGCTCGTGATTTAGTCGATTTAAGTAAAGTCTATACAATTGATTATCTACAATCAATTGATATGTTTCCACAAACAGCACGTTGTGAAGTTGTTGTTAGATTGACGGCAAAATAACCAAAAAAGCTTTAATTGCAACTCTTTTGAGTCGTAATTAAAGCTTTTTTAATTCTAACAAATACTAGATCGATTCTTCAACTATTTTTTCTTTATATTTTCCAAGTTTGAATATTTTGGCGACACTTAATACAATAATTTTCACGACAGCATAAGTTGGCAGGGCTAGTATCATACCGACTAAACCAGCTAAGTTTCCAGCTACTAATAGAATTAGAATAATCGTTAAAGGATGCATATTTAGTGATTTCCCCATAATCAATGGATAAACCAAGTATGATTCACCTAATTGAATAACGATGATACTCAAGGCTAAAATTAAGGCTGATTGGGGTGAATTGGCAAAAGCAATAATAAAAGCTGGCGCTACTCCAATCCAGGGACCAATATAAGGAATAATATCCATCATACCAGCAATACATGCTAGTAAAAAGGCATAAGGAATCCCTAATAATTTAAAGGTAATGTAAGCACCTGTTCCCACATATAAACAAACCAGTGCTTGCCCACTGATGTAAGACGACAACGTTTTATTGACTGTCTGTATCAATTCTTCTGCATTTTTTTGTTGTTTTTCTGGGATAAACCATCGAATGGCACTTGGTAATTGTTCTCCATCTTTAAACATGTAAAAAAGAATCACAGGTACTGTTACCATTAAGACAATCGAGCGCGATAAAACTGAAATCACACTACCAATACTAGTTGTAAATCCATTTACGATTCCATTAATAACTCTACCAGTAGAAATATTTAGTTCGTTCCAATATCGTTGAATATCTACATTAGATAGCTCTGGTCTATTTAGTAATTCAGTAACAGCTACTTGTTGTTCCCGCATAAAACGGGGCATGCTACTCGCTAGTTGTGTTACTTCACTGAGTAAGTTAGGGATGATTATCCCAATAAAAAATACAAATCCCAAAGCAATCAGAATGAACACAATTAAAATAGCTCGACTTCTTTTTTTAGTGAATTTTTCAAGTAACCCTACAACTGGGTTCATGACATAGTAAAGAAATCCTGCAATAATGATTGGAGCAAATAAAGTTGAGATAAAAATTCCAACTGGCTTAAATAAAAAACTAATTTTTGTGCAAACCAAAATTAGCGTTGCTGCCGCTAGTAAATGGATGATGATCGATAAAATTTTTGACTTTTTTAATTCTCGCATCTGGCTTCCTACCTTCTTTAATTAGCTTAAAAATAATTTGATTCCTTTGAAAATATTCCAAATAACCAAACCAAAGTCAATTATTATAATGGTAAAAAAGAGAATAATTGTTAAGGTTCCTAATGTAGCTTGGCTGTTGGTTAATAATCCTGTTGTGATTAAAATAAATAGAGCTCCAACAGTCAGTATCGTTGGTAAGATGTGAAGCCATAGCGCAGACTTAGCATGTTGCTTAACATCTGTAATAGGACTAACTAGCCAAACAATTAATGGAAATAAAATTGGAGCAAATAAGATACTGATATAATTTAAGCCGTTAATTAGATTGTTATTATTTTTTGTATTCATTTTCATTCTCCTTTAAAAAAGACTGAGGATAATCCTCAGTCTTTTTTTGTATTAGTTTAGTTGAAACATGTCATACTTTATTGAATAAAACCAGCTAGGATACTTGTGACAAATACGGAAGTAATCGTTACTGTTGAAAAGCCTGCAATAATCATTTTCGGTAAAATTTGGCCTTCAATAACTTTGATTTCTTCCTCATTTTCACCAACACTTTTAGCTGCTTCTTGACTTAAAATCATAGTTCCCGGGAATCCATATAATGAAGTTAAACCAACTGCAATTGACATTGACATACTGTAACCCAATAGCTTACCTGCAATCATAGCAAAAATGACACTACCTGACACACCAACTAGAAATGATAAGCTTAAGGGAACAATTAGGTCAAATAAATCTTGGGGAGAGATAGTTGCTAATGGGCCAAAGATAATAATTAAAATACCTAACATCATTAATCCATAAGCATCAATACCAGTTAAAATATTTGCTTTAAAGACACCTGTAGCGCGTAAAATAACCCCGAATAATAAAGCAATTATGAACGTGTTTACGATACCACCTGTTAAACCACTTAAATAGGTCGCAATTAAAACAACGACACCTACAACAAATAATGTTCCTGCTGTTGTTTGGAATGCTTCTGGAAGTTTCGTTTTTGGCTCTTTACCAGCCTTATCAACTTTGACTTCTTCTGCTACTTTAAGCGTTCCAGCACGGTATTCCTTTTGAATATTCTTGGCTTCTTTGCGCAGAATTAGTGTGGTTAACGGAAAACCAATGATTCCTTGAAATGCTGAAATCAAAACTGGTAATACGGCAACAGAGACTAAACCTAAAGCTAAAGCCGCTTCTTGTACTAGGATAATTGAAATCGTTCCGCCACTTACTGCTCCAATGGCTGCAATTGCGTAGTTTCGACTCTCAAATAATGGCCCAAAGACTAGCAATGCCACAGCAATTCCGATAATTGCAGATACTCCAATGATAACTGTCTTCCATTGCTGTTTTAACTCTGCAATACTGATCATTGTTCCAATATGGACAATAATAAATCCTACGACCGTTGTCCCTAATGTTAATAAAGACGAACTTGTTAATAAATCTTCTGGAAAAATACTTGTTTTAAAGCCAATTAAGAAAATTAATGATGCAATTAATAATGACGAAAGCAATGATTTTGTTTTCTTAGAGACAAAATCACTTACGGTCCAAACCAACATGATAATTGTAAATGCTAATACGGCATTCATATAAATCCCTCCAAATACTCATTTTTTATTGCAACTCACCTAAACTACAGGTTGATAACTAAAACCTAAACCATGAACCTCTGACACATTATATGCAATAATAAAGGAGGTTTTATCAATTTCATCAATCACTTTCAAAATTGATTGATATTCTTGATTCGTCAAAATAATCATTAGCATATTTTTTTCATTACCAGTATATCCGCCAGAAACTGAAAATACCGTAATACCTCGATTTAAATTTTCTAATAAGGCTACTTTAATCGCATCGATATGATTTTCACTCATAATCATCACTGCTCGACGACGCTTCATTCCTGTTTCAATATAATTCATCACAATTGATGTCAACACTAGCGACAGAATCGCAAAAAAGAAGGCCTCAGTACCAAAAACAAAAATATTAAAAATCACAATAACAGCATCAGTTAAAAGTAATCCTAGTGATGTGCTAATTCCAAAGTATTTTTGAAAAATAAGCGGCGGGATTGTTGTTCCACCACTAGATGCTCCAATTTTGTATAAGATTGCAACTCCAACCGCAAAAATAGCACTTCCGAAAATAACCGCTAAAAATGGATCTTCAACAACCTTAATCTCAGGTACTACTGCTAATGAAATCGGAAGTAGCATACTCCCAATTACCGTCTTAATAAAGACTGGTCTTCCTAAAAAGAAAAACGTTAATATGAGCATTAATAAATTTAATACTAAAACGGTTGTTGCTCGATTGATTCCAAAAGCTTGCTCAACTAAAACACCAATCCCACTGACACCACCTGCTGCAATATGATGTGGAGCCAAAAACATATTGATGCTAATTCCGATTAACGCTAAAGATAAAGTAACTAATGGAATTTGCTTAATAACACTTTTCATACAAATGACCTCTTTCTTTGACTAGCCTTAGTAGCTTATTTTTGTCCCATATCTTTCACTAATTGATAGGCTAGTTCTACGGCTTTTTTAAGTTCAATAATTGGAATCATTTCATGAACAGTATGAATTTTTTCATAACCGATTGACAGATTCGCTGTTTCTTTGCCTTTAGCATTAAACACGTTGGCATCACTACCACCACCACTAATGTCATAATTAGGCGTCCGATTGATTTTAGTGATTGCTTCAGCTGCTAATTTAACCGTTTTTGATTCTTTAGTAACCTGCATTCCCGAATTGTGTAACGATAATCACTCGAAAAACCGCTATAACGATTGATATATAGCGGTTTTTTTGTAGACTTATAACTCGTTATATAATATAATGTATAACGAGGAGTGTTGATATGGCAGTTATTTTTCAGACAAACAAGAAAACGGGCATTACTTATGCCTATCAGAATGAACCCTACTGGGATAAGGAAAAGCAACAATCACGCGCTAAGAGGACACTGATTGGAAAAGTCGATCCGGTTACAGGTGAAATCGTCCCAACACGTTCGTACAAAAAGAAACCGGCCCCGACTTCATCGGAAGTTAAGCCAGGGCCGATTCCAATGACACAAGTCCGAAGAATCTTCTATGGGGCAGGTTATCTGCTCGATCAAATTGGCAAGCAGACAGGCGTATACGCGGACCTTAAGGCCATCTTCCCGGAGCATTATAAGCAAATTCTGTCGATCGCCTATTACTTGATTCTCGAAGAGAATAACGCCTTGAGTCGTTTTTCCCATTGGCAAAAACTGCATCATCACCCGTATTGCCAGGATATTCCTTCACAACGAAGCAGCGACCTATTCCAAGCAATCGATGAGGAAGGCCGGATGGCCTTCTTTCAGAAACAAGGCAACCGCCGGATGGAAAAGGAGTATTGGGCATTTGACACTACGTCGATATCGAGTTACTCAGAGGTCTTATCGCAAGTGAAGAAGGGACGAAACAAGGAACACGACCGCTTGCCACAAATCAACTTGGCACTCTTGTTTGGGGCGCAATCCGGACTGCCCTTTTATTACCGCAAGCTCTCCGGAAATATCACCGATGTTAAAACGGTTCGGCAACTCATGAAGGAATTTGATGTAATGGGCTACAAAAAGGTCAACGTGATATTTGATCGAGGTTTTTACAGCAAGGATAATATCAACGCCTTGTATAAACACCACCAGAAATTCGTGATAGGAGTGCAACTCAAACTCAAATATGTCAAGGGTGTGTTGGAAGCGGAACGTGAGAACTTGAAACTTTGGTCAAACTTCGAAACACAGTTCACCACCTACGGTGTATGTCGCACAATAAACTGGGAATACGAACAGGAACGTCCGTATAAAGGTGATGTGATAAAATTGGAAAAGCGCGCGTATCTGCATCTGTTCTACAATCCTGAAAAAGCGATTAAAGATCAGGTAGACATGAACGACTATCTGACAGCCCTTCACCAAGATCTGAAGGAAAATACACTAAAAGATTATCGTATGAAAGATTATGATAAGTACTTCGAAGTTACTGAGACACCTAAACGAGGGAAGAAAATCACGCCTAAAGAAGAGGCGATGCGCAATGCGGTTAGAAATTATGGTTACTTCGCCTTGCTTTCTAATGAGGTCAATGATCCGTTTGAAGCGTTGTCTCTTTATCGCAGCAAGGATGTTGTTGAAAAAGCCTTCGGCAATTTAAAAGAGCGCCTCAACTTCAGAAGAATGCAAGTTTCATCCGAATTGTCCCTGAATGGGAAGCTTTTTGTGGAATTCATCGCCTTAATCTACTTATCCTACGTGAAAAAGAAGATGCAGGATGCCGAGCTATTTAACCAATGGACCCTTCAAGGTGTACTGGACGAACTGGACATGATTGAATTATTTGAGGCCCCCGGGCACGGTCGCGTGTTGGGAGAGGTTACGACGAAGCAGAAGGAATTATACGAGGCGTTAGGCGTTGCCCTTCCCTCGTTATAAATTCCGGGAATTCAGGTTAGTAAAACGATATCCTACTGATTTAATATCTGTAACAACTGTAGCCGTACCGCCTAATTCTTTAGCCGTTTCAATAAACAGATCAGTCATATGTTTAACCTGTGCCTCACAGGCTTCATGAGAAATCGAGCGTGCTTCAGCAAAAACTTTGACTTCATCAGCAACGATATTACTTGCCGTTCCACCATTAATCGTTCCAATATTCGCTGTTGTATCTGCATCAAGGCGTCCTAATTTCATTTTAGCAATTGCTTTTGCTGCAATTTCAATAGCCGAAACGCCTTTTTCAGGTTCTAAACCTGCATGTGCCGTAATCCCTTTAATAGTTACTTCAATTCCATAAAGAGTCGGACTACCTACCGTAATGCTCCCAACTGGTCCCCCATTATCTAGCACAAAACCATAATCAGCTTCTAGTACTCCTACATCAAAAGCACTTGCACCAACTAAACCAATTTCTTCACCTGGTGAAAGAACAAATTCTACTGTTCCATGAGGTTCGTTATTTTCTTTTAACTGTTCAATTAATTCGATCATGATTGCAATCCCAGCTTTATCATCAGCTGCTAGAATAGTTGTTCCATCAGAATAAACTGCACCTTCTTTAATAATAGGTTTAATTCCTACGCCTGGCGTTACTGTATCAACATGACAAGAGAAAAACAACGCATCAGCTGCTGTATTTCCTGCCAAACGACAAACTAAATTATTAGCACCTAGCCCCGTTTGCGCTATCGTATCATCTTCATATACATCTAAACCTAATTTTTCAAATTTCGTTTTTAAATACGCTTGAAACTTTCCTTCATTTTTTGACTCTGAATCAATTTTGACTAATTCAATAAATGTTGCGACAACTCTTTCTACTGCCATACTAAAAACCTCCCTATTCACTCTTAATGATTTCTACGTAAAAAGCTAGAAATAAAAATACACGTTACGCCTTGGAAAATAAAGAATCCGCCTAAAACAACCGCTAAGGCAACTGAAACGAAAATTGAATTAAATAAAGATACAATTCCAACAATCAGACCTAACACTCCTACGATCAAAATAATAAACCAATTGCTGACACTTTTAACCGAAAAAGCTAATAAAATACGGAAAATTGCTGAAGCTAAAATCCAAATTGCAAATAATAAAATCAAGAAATTTTTACCTACTTGACCATTAAATAGAACAAGCAATCCAAAAATCGTTGAAAGAAGTCCATCAAACAAATACCAAACTGATATACTCCACGTTTTACGCTCACTTACATATGAAATAATTTCACTTATTCCATTTAACAATAAAACAATTCCCATTAATACCACTACTATAGATAAGGTTGTTCTTGGGTTAAAAATTAACCACAATCCAAAACTTACCATTATAATACCCACTGCTAAGAAAAAATAATTGACTATCTTACTCATTATCTAACCTACCTAACTTAAAAATAATTTTATTGCTTTCACAATGTTTACAATAAAAATAACAACATCAAATATGGCAATCAAAATCAAGACAACCAAACCAACACCTCTAAAAATATCATCACTGCTAGAAATAACCCCAAACAAAATCATTGCAAGAACACCTACGATGGTAATAATAAAAGGAGCAATATGAAGTCCTAGCGCTGTACTAGCATTTTTTGAAACCTCTTTGTCTGTGCTGATAAACAAGACAATTAATGGAAAGAAAATGGGAGCAAATAAGATACTTAAATAGCACAGACCTCCAACTAATTTATTAGAATTCATTTCATCCACCTTCCTTTACTGACTGTTGATTTGTTATATTTCTGAAAAATCCCGTTATTTAATATAATTTTAATCACTATTTAATAAATTAGCAAGTTTGAATGCTAGTTTGACTAGTTTTTTTTTTTCATAAAAACAGAAAAAAATTAACCTATCTTTGTTCTATCATCTAAATCATTTAAGATTGGAACTCATAGTACTACTACTTCATTTAGGAAACAACTCGTTATCTATTTTTACTTCGTTGTTTTCTTACCTCTTTCAGCAGCAACAAAAAATTAATGACTTACGGTAATTAAAATAGTTTCCATAATTCTAAGTTTCTCCTCTAAAATTTATGTTATACTAATCATTGCAAATAAGAGAAGACTGAACTCTTTGATAGGAGTGTGAACGGATTGAAAGGAGCAGATAATGCTGTGATTGTTTTAGCTGGAATGATTGGTGCTGGAAAAAGTACCTATACTAAACTTATTTCAGATGCGTTAGGCAGTGAGGCTTTTTATGAAAGTGTCGATGATAATCGTATCTTAGAAAAATTTTATGAGGACCCTAAACGTTGGGCCTTTTCATTACAAATTTATTTCTTAAATACACGTTTTAGAAGTATTAAAGATGCTTTACAACATCAAAATAATGTTTTGGATCGCTCTATTTATGAAGATGCCCTTTTCACAAAAATTAATTTTGAAGAAGGCAATATGAGTGATGCTGAAATGGATACCTATTTAGATTTATTAGATAACATGATGGAAGAATTAGCTAGTATGCCTAAAAAGTCACCTGATTTACTCATTTATCTTCGTGGTTCATTGGATACTGTTTTAAGTCGTATCAAAAAGCGCGGTCGAAGCTTTGAACAAATTGACGGAAATCAAGATTTATTAAATTACTATACCCATCTCCACAGTCGTTATGATGGCTGGTTTGAAGAGTATGATCAAAGTCCTACACTAGTAATTGACATTGATAATCATGATTTAGAAAACCCGGCTGATGCTGAAAAAGTAATCGCCTTGATTAATGAAACGCTAAAGAACGTACGATAGAACTAATTCATTTGAGTAAGCATAAAAAAATGACCTTCGAGACATTATTCGAGTCTCAAGGTCATTTTTTATTTGTTTATTTCACTTGAAAAGATGCTGGTTTTTCAGTACTTAAACCAAATTCATAAGCAATTGCATCTAAAATTCGTTTTGAAGCTAGTCCATCACCGTATGGATTACTTGCTTCAGCCATTTTTTGATGAGCACTAGGGTCTTCTAATAACTCAGTCATAGCCTCTAAGACAGCATCTGTCTCTGTACCAACTAAACGTAAGGTTCCAGCAGCAACACCTTCTGGGCGCTCTGTTGTGTCCCTTAAAACTAATACTGGAACACCTAACGATGGTGCTTCTTCTTGAACACCACCAGAATCACTCATAATCATATAGCTTCTAGAAGCTAAGTTATGAAAATCAATTACATCTAAAGGCGCAATTAAATGAATTCGTGGATGATTGCCTAAAATTCGGTCTGCTGCTTCTTGAACAACCGGGTTCAAATGAACAGGATAAACAACTTCTACATCTTCATGCTTATCAACAACTTGTCTAATTGCATGGAAAACTCTTTCCATCGGTACACCTTGATTTTCTCTACGGTGCATAGTCATTAAAACCAGACGATTTCCTGAAGCAATTTTCGTTAATACTTCATGTTGATATTCTTCTTTGACCGTTTCCTGTAATGCGTCAATAGCCGTATTTCCAGTGATAAATATTTTATCCGCTGGATGATTTTCTTGCAACAAATTCGCTTCACTTTCAATAGTCGGAGCAAAATACATATCTGCTAAAACATCTGTAACTTGACGGTTCATTTCTTCTGGAAATGGTGAATATTTATTCCAAGTCCGCAATCCTGCTTCAACATGTCCAACTTTAATTTGATTATAAAAAGCTGAAATTCCAGCTGCAAAAGTTGTTGTTGTATCTCCATGAACTAAAACAATATCAGGTTTTGCTTCTTTCATGACTGACTCCAACCCAATTAATACATTTGCTGTAATATCTGCTAATGTTTGACGGTCTTTCATCACATCTAAATCATAATCAGGTTTAATTTGAAAGATATCTAAAACTTGATCTAGCATTTGACGGTGTTGCGCCGTAACTGTCACAATCGATTCAAAGCGTTCTGGTTGGCGTTCCAACTCTAAGACTAGCGGAGCCATTTTAATCGCTTCTGGTCTTGTTCCAAATATAGTCATGACTTTTATTTTTTTCATTATAACCCATCCGTTTCTTAGTTAATAGTTAAGCTTATCAAATTCATTATACCATAACACAAGAGATTATTTATTCAAAAAAACAACCTAAAAATTAGGTTGTCATAATCGTTCATTTAATTAGCTAAATAATGAATTAGTAGAGCAATAATAACTATCCAGCAAGGAATAGCTAATAAAAAAGCATTTCTAATTCCACGATAAAACTCCATAGCCTTCACCTCAGTAAAGTTATCTTACAGAAAAATTATCTCGTAAGGATGAAGATTTATTTAAAATTCCAATAAATTTAGGAGCAATCCTTTAGCTTAATTCTTTTGCTAATGCAATTAAATAAGCACGCAAATCTTCCTTGACTTCTGGATGAGTTAAACCATATTCAATACTCGTTGTTAAAAAACCATACTTGTCACCAACATCATGACGAACACCTTTAAATTCATGAGCAAAAACACGTTGCGTTTTATTTAATGTATCAATCGCATCGGTTAATTGAATTTCATTCCCCGCACCAGGTTCTTGATTTTCCAAAATTGTAAAAATTTCTGGAGTTAATAAATAGCGACCAATAATAGCTAAATCACTAGGTGCATCTTCTACTTTAGGCTTTTCAACAAATTTACGCACATTGTAAAGACCCTTTTCAATTTCAATTTCAGGATCAATAATTCCGTATTTGTAGGTTTCTTCATAAGGTACTTTCATTGTCGCAATGACCGAAGCATGTGTTTTTTCATACTTGTCCATTAATTGCTTTGTTAAAGGAATTTTATCTTCCATCAAATCATCACCTAGCATAACCACAAAAGGCTCATTTCCAACAAAAGCTTTAGCTTGAAGAACAGCATCCCCTAAACCTTTTGGATACGATTGGCGCACAAAATGTAAATTTAATCCAGTTGTTTCTTCAACTAATTCTAAAAGTTCAAATTTTTCTTTAGCTCTTAAATTAGCTTCCAATTCTGGATTTGAATCAAAATGATCTTCAATCGGTCGTTTACCTTTACCCGTAATAATTAAAATATCTTCAATTCCAGCAGCCTTTGCTTCTTCAACAATAAACTGAATCGTTGGTTTATCCACAATTGGTAACATTTCTTTGGCCATAGCTTTAGTTGCTGGTAAGAAACGTGTACCCAAACCTGCAGCTGGAATAATTGCTTTTTTCACTTTTTTCATGGTTATGCTCCTTCTAATAAAAGGAACACTAGTGCATAGCAAAATTCACTACCTAAGTGTTCCTTTTGTATTTATTTTAATTCCAAATTATTACGTAAAATACCTGAAACTCGTGCTAACTCATCTGGAGCAATGATCTGGTAAGAAATATCATTAATCATTTCGCCAGTTCCTTGCATTTGTACTTGCTCGATATTACCGGCTGCCGCCTTATATTTCGCTTGAATGTCGTACATATTATCGAAAGTTAAGTTTGTTTTCATGTTATTTTGTAATGCATTTAAAATATCCTTGTAATTTGTTAATGTAGAGAATGTGGCAGCTTTTTTAACTACAGCTTCAATAACTTGACGTTGACGTCCTTGGCGACCATAATCACCAGTTGGATCATCATATCTATTTCTAGAAAATGCTAGTGCTTTTTCTCCATCTAAGTGAACTGGACCTTTAGTGAACTCAAAACCATTTTGTTTAAATTCAAGCGGACTATTTACATCGACCCCGCCAACAGCATCAACTAAGTCCTTAACTCCTTGCATGTTGACTTCTATATAATAATCAATGGGTATATTCAATAAGTTTTGAACTGTATTAACAGCCATCGAAGTTCCACCAAAAGCATATGCATGGTTAATTTTATCTGTAGTGCCCTGTCCAATAATTTCAGTATAAGTATCACGAGGTATACTTACTATTTTAGATTCATTAGTGTTTGGATTAACCGTAACAACCATAATAGAGTCTGAGCGACCTTGCTCTGTTCTACCTAAATCACCAGTATCCACTCCTAATAGTAATACTGAAAATGGATCTTCGCCTTTATCCACACTAACAGGTTCTTTACGAACCTCATCCTTATCAACTTTCTCATAAATATTATCGGTCGTATTAGTAACATCTCGATAGACTTTAAAAGCATATACACCTAATCCACCAATTACAAGTAAAAATAAACATAATAACATTATTAATATTTTTTTTGTTTTAGACATCCAATTATCTCCTTGTGTTAAATCTAATTTTTATACTTAATGATATAATAAATCTAGTCATTTTACTATATAAATTTCCTTAAAGATTACCTACTAACATTATCTAGACAAAGTAGATTTTATAAATATTAAAACTTCTCGCAAACGATTCTTATTAAAATACAAGTAAATAACATATGAACAAAAATAAACTAGTATACCAATGTTTGAATTAAATAAAACTCCTGAAATTACAAATATAGCTGTTAAAATCGTATCTGTTACTATATCTGCTTTTAATTTAATCCCTAAAATACGAGACATGTATAACTCTGAAATAATACATCTAAACATAAGTAAAAATAAAATTGAAACCACAGTTAAAACTAAATTTTTTAATGTATATGCAAAGATACCAGTTAATAATAAACTTAAAATAAATGTCAAAATATTTACTTGCATAAGCCTTTTTTCTTTTCTCATCGTTTTGAAATAAGTATTCAATAATAATGCCATCTTACCTTCATACAGACAGATTGGAAATAACAATACCAAGAACGGGAGACTTTCAATATATTGTGGTAGCCACAACGATAATACATACATTAATGGGTAATAAGAAATTAAAATTCCTAATAATGACACGGTAAGTATAAGTCTAAGTACCATATATATTTGTGGTAACTTTTCATTGCTTGTCCTTCTTAAAAGAGGAAACATGATTAAACCTACGGCATTTATAAATATCATCATCATATTTGAAATACTTAACATCAATGATACTCTACCAAAAGTAGCTACATTCCAATTATATTCAATTCCAAATCTAACGGTTCCAACAATTAAAGTACTTGCTACATATGCGAATGCAATTTTAATACCACTTTTTATATTTTCAAAAGTTTCATTAAATGTAAAATAAAAACTATTCACTCTTCTAAATACAATGTCTTTACATTTATAGCTGACATACACTAAAGAAATAAATTTTGCTAAAATATCAGCAAGTATCATTATTTTATAATTTCTTATACCTCCAAGCAAAAAAATAACTATTAAAAATAAATAGACAACCTTTTCACTCAATGTCACAATTGCATACTCTTTGATTCTATTAGTTGCCTGTAAAATAAATAGTAACATCCCTCTTGGTATTGAGAAAAAAGAGCAAACAACCATCATCCTCATAACAAATAATTTATCAATGTTCAAATGAAGGAATTCTGATACAATAAAAAAAGATACCATTATTAACGTTTCAAACATAACTAACATCCAAAACTGTGAAAAAAATAATTTTTTATCTAAATTAGAGTATTCCTCTCCTCCATAGCGTAAATAAATACCATCATTCCAACCAAAATGAAGAAGTGCCGTATAAGAAGTATATAACATATATAACTGCCAATAACCATATTCATTAACGCCTAATATTTTTGGTAAAATAATAACCATTAAAGTAGAAATTAGTAATACTATAAAATTAGATAGAAAAGAATAAGAAAAATTGCTTAAAAATTCCTTAACTTTAATACTCATGTAATGTTCCTTTCAAGCAAAATTTTTTTTATTCCCTTATAGAAAACTAAACCTTGATTTTCCCATGAATACTCATCAATTTCATTACTATAAATTTGAGTTATTTGCCTATTCTTTTTTTCTAAAATCAATTTGTTTAACTGTTCTAATATTTCATCAACAGTATTTTCAGAAATCGTAACATTTTTATATTTTTTTAATATCTCTTCAGTTGGATCTGAAACAGCAGAGTCCATATTTTTAATATAAAAAATTCTTTTTCCAGTAGCCATATAGTTAAATACTTTTCCCGAAATTTGCATTGGTGAACTATTTCCAAACAATACTAAAATATCGTATTTTTTTGATTCGTTTATAAATTCAGTAAACGGAACAAACTCATTAATCGTTACGCGATCCTCTATACTTAATTTTGAACTAACTTCAGATAACTCTGAAATATTATCTACTCTAAAGTTGCAGGCTATTTTTTCATTTTTATCTACTTTGCTCACTGCTTTTAAAAAAGGAATAGGATTTCTATGAATAGGATTTAATGCCCCTCCGTAATTTAAAGATAAAGTCGAATTTTTACTTTCAGGTTCCTTTTTTTCATTATTTTGATAGCTATCATCCTTATAATAACCCATCATTGCGACTTGTACCTTATCAGAATTCAACTTATATTTATCTATATATAGTTGCTTTGTTGCTTCAGTAGCAACAAAGCTTAAAATAGAATGATTCAATATTTTTTTTTCTAGCTTATACTCTAATTTAAATCTTATTTTACCTCTTTTTACAGAAATTTCATATGCCCATGGATCTCCATAATCCATTATTAAATCAATATTATATTTTTTTGATAATTTATAACCGATTAAGTGAGATGTATTTGGCATAGAACAACTTAGAATAGCATCAGGTTTAATTTTGTTTACTAAAGAATTTTTTTTCTCAAAATCAATAACACTCCAATACCAATCAACCATTGTATCGGGAATAAGAAGTGATTTTTTTATTTTATTCAATTTTTTTAATATTTCAACTTTTATACTATAATTATTAGTAGCTATTTCTGTGCTAATTTCTTCATTCTTATTTCTAACTTTTCTGTGAAGAAAACCTTCTGGTACGTAATACACTTTTATATTTTTATCAATTAATTTTTTGCTTTTAGCATCTATATTAGGATAACCTTCTGAGGGTTTACAAGCTAACACATGAAGTTCTACTCCATTTTTAGAAAGCGCATTAGCAAAATTTAACATTCTTTGCATGTGCGAACCACCAATTGGCGGAAAGGCTGGCGTTATCATTAAAATTTTCATCCATAATCCCATCTTTCTACATTAAATTAAAATAAAAGTTGATAACCTTATATTTTTCTTTTTGCATATACACTAAACAAAAATAAAATAAATACGGATATCCAAAAATCAATTTGCAAAACAACATATTCTCTTATGCTAAATAGTAATAAGTTTGACATTATTGCTAATCCTATTAATTTAAAATCATTTCTATATTTAAAATAACTAAAATAAAGTGAACTAGAAAAATATCCTAAAAAACTATAAAATAAAATAATCCAACCCAAGCCACCTTCAGCATATATATATATTTGAGCAATTGATGTATTGAATAACTGAGGAACACTAACAAAATCTAAACTTAAAAAAGAACTATCATAGTGTACAAAATTAATACTTTCAAAAAACTGATATACAAAACGTAAACTAGATCCAAAAACTGCTGAATCAACAATGTCAGTAGTTAAATAGATATCGAAAGATTTAAAATTTGCAATGTAATAAGTTAGTATTGTCATCAATGAATTAGAAATTTTCAGACCAAAAATATTTCCTTGATATAAAAGTTCTTTATTTAATAATTTTTGAGTTGATGCAAAATAAAATAAAATTATTCCACTCACAAAAAATAGTGTAATTATTTTTTGTGTTTGACTGCTTTTTTTAATCTTTTCAGATATTCTTCCTTGATTATAATAGATGTATACAAGAATATTCAAAACCAATATATATATTAAAACATTTCTTTTAACAGAAACATTCATAAAAATTTCTAAAAAATACATTATATATATGCTTTTGTTCTTTGGTTTAAATTTTAATATATAGACAAGTAAAAACAAAGAATTAATCATACTAATTTTCATTAAATAAGCTGGGATTGAAGAAAAAATGATAGAATTTTCAGAAATAGCTAAATTTAACAAATTGGGGTTTTTTAAAATACTTACTAAACCTATTGAATTTTGAAGGGTCATTAAAAAAGATATAAAGCCCAAAATACTTAACCAAAATAATATTTTAAAAAACTTTATATGCTCTAATCTAATCCCTATTCCTAAGGTTTTGTCCTCTAAATTGCTTTGATTATTTTTTCTTTTAAATAAAATTGCAGCTATCAGCATCCCATAAATAAAAGATATGAATGAACTGACTAGTATTAAAATCGTTGTACTTGATAGATTGTGATCAATAAAATCAACTGAATAATAAAGCATCATCGCGAAAAAAAAATTACCTAGAAATAAATTCATTGGATTTATATAACTTTTAAAAATCGATTTAGAAATTATTATAGTACCTATTAAACATATTAAACTAATAAATATCAATATTAAACCTCATTTCTGCTTAACAATTCTTTCCAAGAAAGTAAATTGGTTTCAAAAGAAAATTTTTGTTTCCATCTACTATATGCAGCATCACTATATGTTTCCCAAATTAAAGGACTTTCAATAATTTTAAGAATAGCATCAATCCAATGTATGCTTGTTAAATTATCATCAACAATATAGCCACAGTTTAAATCAATCACTTCATTATTGTATCCTACTCCTGAACCCACAACAGGTAGTCCCGTTGAAATATATTGAACTAACTTAAAACCTCCTTTTCCTAATGAGTAATTATTTTGTATCAAAGGCATGATTCCTATATGTGCAGCATATATTTCTTTTTTACTGACTTCTCTATCCCATTCGATATTTCTAATTTCCAAAAAATTGGTTTTTTTTATTAATTTAGCATTGCATACAATTGTCAATATAGTTCTTTTTTTATACTGTTCTTGTACCAATTCTGCTACTTTTTCAAGCTCATTAATTATTATATCAAAATTTTTCAAATTTGAACTAGTGCCAACCCATACTATTCTAACTTCTTTTTTTAATGCAGATTTACGTGATTTTTTCAACTCTGTACTATTAAATCCCTGTAAGTCTCCATCAGTTGTTGGCATTAATATAACTTTATCTTTATATTTATCATCAATAAAACCTTTCAAAAAATCGTTAGTGACAATAATTTTATTGCTATATTTCATTAATATTTTTGCTTGTTTTTTTGAAATTTCTTTATTCAAAAAAATATTATCATCATAGTCCCAATAGACAGTCGTAGTTTCAACTAATTTCTTTATTAAAAAGTTTAAAAAAGCAGGAGTATGTTTAGGACAAAATGACTTAGAGACAATAACATAATCCGGTTTCCAAATTAAATCTTTACATAAAGAAAAAGAAGTACGTACTACAAGAATTATATAATAAAATACCCCTACTAAAATTCTTCGAAAAAAATTCAAACTTTGACTATTAAGTTGCTTTTTATATATTTTACTGGGAGAATTTTCCCTTATTTTAATATCCCCATCAAAAAAAACTGAATATTGTATTATTCTATAATAGCTTGATGGAGTTATTTTTTTATTTCTTACATAAATAGATATTTTTTTTTTCATTTTAACCTCATAGTATTAATTTTTATTTTAAATTACTCTTGTACCAATCAGTTACTAATCGAATGCCTGCATAAAAATCATAGCTGGGATTGTAACCTAGCATTGTTTGTGCTTTTGATATATCTGCATTAGAATGTTTTACATCTCCAACTCTTTCAGGACCAAAAATTGGACTAACATCTTTATTTAACAATCCCTTTAATTCTTCAAATAATTCTATTAAACTAACTTGTCCGCCATACGCAATATTAAAAGCTTCTCCTTGCACATCACTAGAAGAAATCATCGCTTTTAAATTAGCTTCAATTACATTTTCAATATAAGTAAAATCTCTAGATTGGCTACCATCTCCATTAAAAATAGGCGCTTCATCATTTAACAAAGCCTTAACAAATTTAGGAATAACAGCAGCATAATAACCATATGGATCTTGCCTTCTTCCGAATACATTAAAATATCTCAAACCAATAGTTTCAAGACCATATAAATTTGAATACAGGCGACCATATTCTTCAGCAACTTTTTTAGTCAAAGCATAAGGAGATAAAACATTGCCTTCTATTCCCTCTTTTTTTGGTAAATTAGGCTCATCACCATAAACCGAAGATGATGATGCATAAACAAATTTTTTTACATTATTTTGTCTAGCAGCTTCCATCATATTTAAAGTGCCTTTTATATTTATTTCTTCATATTTTAAAGGCATTTCTATACTTCTAGGTACACTTCCCCACGCAGCTTGATTTGAAACGTAATCAACATCTTTACAAGCTGTATTGCATGTATTAAAATCTACAATGGTACCTTCAATAAATTCAAAATTTTCATTTTCAAAAAAGGGTTGGATATTTTCCAATTTCCCTGTAGATAAATCATCTAGACATCTAACGCTATAACCCATTCTCAAAAGTGCTTCACACAAATTAGATCCAATAAATCCTGCTCCACCAGTTATTAAGAATAATGAATTCTCTGGAAATTTAACATCTTTATAGCCCATAACTAAAACCTCCAATAATTGAAATTATTTTCTTTCATATCTGCCTTGTTCAAAATTCCTTTAAGATCCAAAATCACTTTTTCTTTGCCAGCGTTATAAAAAGAATTCCAATTTTCTAGAGAGTATGAACAAAATTCTTCATGGTTAACTGCAATTATTATCGCATCTAACTCTTTCATTTCCTCATAGTTATTTAACTTTAAATCGTATTCATGTAATGCCTCTGTCTTATCGGCTACTGGATCAAAAACTAAAGGCTCCACACCATATTCTTTAAGCTCAGTTACAATATCTATTACTCTTGTATTCCTTGTATCAGGGCAGTTTTCTTTAAATGTAAAACCAAAAATACCTACTCTAGCCTGCTTAACTAATTTATCAGTTTTAATTAATTGCTTAATTGTATTTTCAACTACATATTTCCCCATGCCATCATTAATTCTCCGACCTGCTAAAATTATTTGAGAATGGTATCCTGATTCTTCAGCCTTATAGGTTAAATAATATGGATCAACACCGATACAATGTCCACCGACTAGACCAGGTTGAAAGTTCAAAAAGTTCCATTTTGTTCCGGCTGCTTTCAAAACAGCTTGTGTATCAATTTCTAATTTATTAAAAATAATAGATAATTCGTTCATAAAAGCAATATTGATATCTCTTTGAGAATTTTCAATTACTTTAGCAGCTTCAGCAACTTTGATACTTTCCGCTCTATAAACTCCTACATCGACAACCAATTCATAAACTTTAGCAATTATATCTAAAGATTCTTGATCCATTCCTGCAACTACTTTAATAATGGTTTCTAATCTATGAATTTTATCACCTGGATTTATTCTTTCTGGCGAGTATCCAACTTTAAAATCAATACCACATTTCAAGCCAGAAAATTTTTCAAGAATAGGAATGCAGATGTCCTCAGTTACACCTGGATAAACTGTAGATTCATATACGACTATCGAACCTTTCTTCAAGTTTCTTCCAAGTAATTCGCTAGCTGAAGTTATCGGACCTAAATCTGGCGTTTTGTCCTCTTTTATAGGGGTAGGAACAGCAACAATATGAAATCTCGCTTTTTTCAAGTCTTCTTGGTTTGAAGTGAAGTACACTTTAGTTTTACGAATAACTTCATTTCCAACTTCCTTAGTTGGGTCAATCCCTAATTTATAAGTATTAATTTTTTCTTCACTTAAATCAAATCCAATTACGTCAACTTTTTTAGCAAAAGAAACTGCTATTGGCATACCTACGTATCCTAATCCAATTAATGAAATTTTTTCTTTTTTCATAATAATATCCTCTATTTTAATCATTACAATCTCCTCCAATAAGGTTATCTATGACTACTTTATATTTACTAACAATAATAGTACGATCAAATTCGTTTTCAATTTTTTTACGAGATTTTTGTCCCATACACTTTCTTTCGTCCTTATTTAATGAAATAAATTGATTGATTTTCTTAACTAGATCTTCCTTATCCCCAACTTTGAAAGTATAACCATTACTATTTTCATCAATAATTTCTTTGCAACCACTTATGTTAGATGCAATCAATGGTCTAGCAGATGCTCCAGATTCTAGCAATACATTAGACATTCCTTCATGATAGCTAGGTAACACGACACAGTCGCTATTATTAATGTATTTTTGAATATCTTTATCGAATCCATGGTATATAATTATCTCTTCTTCAACGTATTTACGTAATACTTTTTCATATTCTAATTCTTCCATGCTACCGATAATGTGAAATTTGCAATATTTATATTCTTCTTTAATTTTTTTAGCAGCATATAAATACTCTTCGATACCTTTTTCTTTCATTATTCTACCAATGAAAATAAAATCAAGGCTTTCTTTTTCTTGATCAATAGCAATTGGTAAAAATTGATGTATATTAACACCAGATCCAGGAATTAAAAGTTTTTTCTTCCCTCTAATTTTATTTCCCTCAAAAATATCCATATTTTCTTGGTTTTGAAAGAAAACAAATTCAGCTTTTTTCAAGCTAAATCGGTATAAAAAAGAGATTACTTTTTTTATTAAATTTTCCGCCTGAAACACACTGCCAATTCCTGTTATATTTGCGATATATTTTTTCTTTTTGAGCCTAGCAATTAAGCCGCCATATATATTAGGCTTAATTGTATAACTTAAAATGACATCTGGATCTATTTCTTTCACAATTTTTTCATACAATATAAGTAGTTTTAAATCTTTAATAAGATTCATTCCACGTCTATCTATTGGCGTTTCATAGTATATACAACCCATATCAATCAAATCTTGAATTCTTTCTCCTTGAGGAAGTGAAATATATACACTATATCCACTCTCTATTAACTTTTTTATAATTTCTTTACGGAAATTGTACAATCCTATGTCATTGTTGGCTAAAATTAATACTTTTTTCATCAAAAAACTCCTATTTTTTGTTGAGTGCTATTTTTTTTATAGCTTCAATAACTCGGGTTTGTTCTGCATTTGTCATGTTAGATCCAGATGGTAAACAAAGCCCATTTGCAAACAACAATCCTGCCGTTGATTCTAATGAATTTTTGTCTTTATAGAATTTATTATCTTTAAACAAAGGTTGCATGTGAAGTGGTTTCCACAATGCTCTAGTTTCAATATTTGCTTCATTCATTTTATCCATAATCTCATAAGGACTTAATTGGATAATTTTTTGATCAATAGTTAAAGTCGTCAACCAACGATTTGATTTTGTTCCACTTAATTCTGGCATAAATTGTACACCTTCAATACCTGCTAACTCTTGATAGTACGTATCAAATATTTCTCTCCTACGTGCCACACGCTCATCCAATACTTGTAATTGTGCAATTCCAACACCTGCTAAGATATTGCTCATGCGATAATTATAACCAACCACCGAATGTTGATAATGAGGGGCTTCATCACGTGCTTGGGTAGCTAAAAATCTAGATCTAGAAATAATTTCTTCATCATCAGAAATTAAAACACCACCCCCTGAAGTTGTAATGATTTTATTCCCATTAAAAGAATAAATACCAATTTTTCCAAGGGTACCGCTTTTTTTGCCTTTATACTCTGCTCCTAATGATTCCGCAGCATCTTCAATAATTGGAACATTGTAGCTATTGGCAATTTCCAAAAGTTCATCCATCTGCGCACTTTGGCCATATAAGTTTACAACAATAATAGCTTTGGGTAATTTCCCCATTTTTTTTGCATCTGAAAGTGCTCGTTCTAAAGCAAATGGAGACATATTCCATGTTTCAACTTCGGAGTCAATAAAGGTTATGACAGCGCCTAAATATAAAGCTGGATTGGCACTTGCGACAAAAGTAAAGGTTGAACAGAACACCGAATCCCCTTGTTTAACTCCTAAAATATCTAGAGCTAAATGAATAGCACCAGTTCCAGAACTTGTCACTGATGCTCCTTTAACGCCAGCATAAGCTGCTATATCTAACTCAAATTGGTTAACATTAGGTCCTAAAGGCGCAATCCAATTCTCTTTAAATGCGTTATTTATATAATTTTGTTCATTACCTGACATATGTGGTGATGATAAAAGAATTCTTTTGTTTTCAGCTACCATTTATAATTCCTCCTTAGTTTCCTAATTCTTTAGCTGGATTTCCAACCATAACTTGGTTTTTATGCACATTTTTCGTAACTACAGCACCTGCACCAATCACGGCACCTTCACCTATATGGATTCCTGGTAGTATCGTTGCATTAGCTCCAATATGAACCAAATTATCTATTTTTACTCCGCCAGTTAAAACCGCTCCTGGAGAAATGTGACAAAAATCACCGATTTTACAATCATGTTCAACTATCGCTCCTGAATTGATTATAGAATGCATACCTATTCGTACATTAGGATTAATAATCACTTTCGGCATCACAACTGAACCAGTTCCAACAATTGTATCATGAGCTATCATACTAGATGGGTCAATCAATGTTGCATAGTTAATCTCAGAAAATCGTTCATATATCTTTTTTCTTATTTGATTATTTCCAATCGCAATGATTGACTCTTCAAACTGATTTTTATTATTTTTAATTTCGCTTAAGGGCGAATATATAATCTTATTTTCTTCAAATTGATTTTCAATCGTATCGTCAGCAAGAATTGCTAATCGCTTGTTTGAACTTCTATCAATCATCATTCTGATAACTTTACTATGTCCACCATTTCCAATAACTAAAATAGTTCCCATACTATTCACAATCCTTTGATCCAGTAAATTTAGCAACAGTTACATGATTTTCGCTCGCTATATCTGCGCGTTTTGCTAGTTTGTAGAATGTTAAAAAGGTAATTTTAATATCCAACCACAGACTAGAATTTTCCGCATAGTAAACATCTAATCTAAACTTTTGTTCCCAAGTAATCGCATTTCTACCATTTACCTGTGCCCAACCTGTGATTCCAGGTTTAACTTCATGACGCTTTTTTTGTATTTGTGAATACAATGGTAAATACTCAACCAATAAGGGACGTGGACCAATAAAGCTCATATCACCTTTCAACACATTAAAAAGTTGAGGTAATTCATCCAAACTTAATTTACGAAGATACTTGCCAAACTTACCTAGCCTAATTTCATCAGAAAATAATTTATTGTTACTATCTCTTTTTTCATTCATAGATCTAAATTTATAAATTGTAAATATTTCTCCATTTAAACCCGGTCTCTGTTGTTTAAATATAATTGGCCTCCCTAAGAATATAGCGACAAAAAAGGCAGTTAAAATAATAACTGGACTAAGTATGATTATCAATAGTAAGGAACAACTAAAGTCAATTAATCTTTTAAAAAAACTTTTGTACATACTTGTTCCTCCTTTATTTTGCATTCGTAAAGTTTAAAATATCTTTTCTAATTTTACTCTCATCGCTTCTACTAAGTTCTGCAATAAATTGCTCTACTTCTTTAATGCTAGTCGATGACACTTTACCAACAAATATTTTATCGTAGACCTTCTCATTTGTTTTCTCACCATCAACTAACAACTCTTCATATAATTTTTCACCAGGTCGGATACCTGTTTCAATAATCGCAATTTCTTTTTCAGTATACCCACTTAATTTTACAACTTTTTTGGCTAAGTCAACTATTTTAACGGGTTCCCCCATATCTAGAATGAAGGTTTCTCCACCTTTAGCCAAAGCACCCGCTTGAATAACTAATCGACTAGCTTCTGGAATCGTCATAAAATAGCGTGTCATTCTAAAATCAGTAACTGTAATCGGCCCACCATTTTCAATTTGTTCTTTAAACAAAGGAACCACACTACCACGGCTACCTAGTACATTTCCAAATCTAACAGCAGCAAATTTAGTTTTACCAGGTTCATTTAGGCCTGTTACAATCATTTCTGCAATCCGTTTTGTCGCTCCCATCACATTAGGTGGATTTACTGCTTTGTCTGTTGAAATCATGACAAAACTTCCAACATCTGAAGCTTTTGCCGCTTCTGCCATATTTTTTGTGCCATAAATATTGTTTTTAACAGCCTCTTTTGGATTACACTCCATCATCGGTACATGCTTATGAGCGGCCGCATGGTATACCCGATCCGGTCTATATTCTTTCATGATTTCAAAAATTCGTTCACGATCTTGAATATCTGCAATAACCGGAATAATCTCCGTATCACTTCCAAAAATCTGCCCTAATTCTTTGTGGATCAAATAAATTGAGTTTTCACCATGTCCCAATAAAATTAATTTGCTGGGATGAAATTTCATAATTTGACGGCAAATTTCAGATCCAATTGATCCACCTGCTCCACTAACTAAAACTGTTTTTCCGTGTAGTTTTTTAGAAATTTGTTGCATATCCAACTTAACTTCTTCGCGACCTAGTAAGTCTACTACATCAATTTTTCTGAAACGACTAACTGACAATTTACCATTTAAAACATCTTCAACTGAAGGCATTAAATTGAATTTAACGCCAGATTGATTACAGATATCTAAAATATATTCATATTCAATTGCTTTTAAAGAAGGAATAGCAATTGTAATTTGGGCAATATCATACTCATGAACCAGTTCCGGTATATCTTCAATCAGACCGATAACAGGTATTTCATATAAATAAGTATTTTGTTTTGTTTGGTCACTATCTACTATCCCAATAATCTTAAGTTCATTATCATTTTTCCTTGAACTTTTAATAAAGACACTGCCACCTTCTCCAGCTCCAACAACCAATGTTCTTATTTTGTTTACTTTTTGCTCACCATCTAAGTGTTTATTTCTCATCTCAATCAAAATGCGCCATACAATTCGGCTACCGGCAATTATGAACAAAGAAAATACATACATAAGTACTAGAAATCTCCAACTTATATTATTAATCGCTAACAAAGATACTAAACTAGCAGAAAAGAAAGCCAAGCTAACACAAATAAAAACATTTAAAATTTCTTTTAGGCTAGTATAACGATTTATCTTTGAAAACAATTTAAAATATGTCGCTAAACCCATATAACTAAACAGACAGATTCCAACAACACCAATATAAAAACTATTAGAAGGATCAATATATGGGTTTAAAAAAATATATGCTGCAATACTTGATAAGATTATCGCTAAACTATCAAGACTGATTAAAATGATTTTTTTGACATTTCTCGTCAAGATCATTTTGATACTCCTCCTTTTAAAACAAGCCAAAAATTTTATGTTCTTTTACATTTTTTGGTGCATTTACATTAATTATTTCACCATTAATTAAATCTTTTGTTATTTGCTTAAAACTTTCAGCTTTTCTATTTCCAAAATCTTGCCCCAACTTGTCATAAGCTGCTTTCATTAAAAAGCTTCTAGAAGTCGTATTATGTGCATCTGACGCAATAAAGTGAACAAGATTTGCCTCCAACATTTGTTTGCTCACTTTTTGAATTTTTTTACCAAATTTACCTAAATAACTCCCAGCTGTTAACTGTGCTAAAGCCCCTCTTTCAATAAATGGTTTTAATGCATTAGGGTTATCCATAAATACTTGGTTGCGCTCTGGGTGAACAATGATTGGAATAATACCTTTTTTACTTAGTTCGAAAAATAAATTTTCTGAATAAGCTGGAACAGACATTGTTGGAAACTCAATTAATAAATACTGGTCTTCCTCATCAATAAACTGAATCTTTCCGTCAGCTATTTCTTCCATTAAATCGCCGTTGATTCGTACTTCTTGCCCTGGAAATAAGCTGATTGGAATTTCTCGTAAATCAAATTCGTTTTGCAACTCTATCAATTTTTGATTGATTTCGTTTTTTTCATTGATGAAAACACCATTTTTATGATGAGGTGTCACTAAAATATGTGTAATTCCTTCAGCTACTGCCATATGAGCCATAGCTAAGGAATCTTCTAATGATTGAGCCCCATCATCAATACCTGGTAGGATATGACAATGTAAATCAATCATTAGTTTTCACCTTCAATTCCATAATACTTGTAAGCTTTATCTTTTCTTTTTTCTAATCCATTAAAAATTGTTCCAACTACATTAGCGTTGACTATATCAAGTAATTGTTTAGCTTTCAAAACTGCTTCTTTAGTAGCAATCCCATTACGAATAACAAAAACTGTTCCATCTGTTTTTGATGCCATTATTTGCGCATCTGTTACAGATACAATTGGTGGCATATCAAAAATAACTAAATCAAAAGTTTCTTCTAGAATTTCAATTACACGATTCATCTTTTTTGAATCTAATAATTCTGAAGGATTAGGAGGAATTGGGCCACTAGTTAAAATAAATAAATTTTCAGTATTGGTTTCATGAACAACATCACCAAGTACGACTTCTTTTTCTGTTAACAGTGTTGTTAACCCTTCATGATTTGATAACTTAAAGGTTTTATTAACAGATGGTTTTCGCATATCTGCATCCACCAACAAAACTCTCTTGCCTTGTGTCGCAAAGACAACCGCTAAATTAGCTGACGTTGTTGATTTCCCTTCGCCTGGTCCTGACGAAGTGAAAATTAATGATTTTAAATCTCGGTCAATCATTGAAAATTGAATATTCGTTCTAATAGTTCTGAATTGTTCAGCAACAACAGAATTAGGTTTTGTTACAGTGACTAAACTAGCACCATTTTTTTGACTTTCAATCAATTGTTCTTTATTTGTTTTAAATTTAAACATTCTAGTCAATCTCCTTTATACGCGGCTTCGTGCTGCTCGTCTAGTATTTACTCCAGCAGGTAAAATTGCTGTCAATTCTTCTTCATCCATTTCAGAAACCGCTCCTAAATTAGTCCATCCTAGCGTATCATTAATGAATTTTTCATCTCGAACCGTTTTGTCTAAAAATTCAAGGACAAAAGCCACACCAACACCTAGTAATAATCCAATAATTAAGCCTATCAGCATATTAATGGTTGAGTTAGGGGATATCTGTGAAGAATTAGGAACAGCTTTAGAAATCGGTGTTACATTTTTCACACTCATAATATCGCCGATTTTATTTTGGAAAACCGTAGCTACAGCATTTGCAATATCTGCAGCTACATACGGATCTGCATCCGTAACTTGAACTGTAAATACTTGTGAATTTTGTTGTGTAATCACTTCAATCTGACTTTTCAATTGATCTGTAGTCAAATTGGTTTTCAACTCTTTTCTTACTTCGTCCAAAATAACCGGACCTTTGATAATATCTTTATACGTATTAATCATTTGAACATCTGTTTGCAAGTCTGCCAATTGATTGGTTGATTGCCCTTCTTCATTCGCTCGATTAACTAATAATTGTGTTGTGGCACTATATTTTGGCGTAATCAAGAAAAAAGTTACTACTGCAGCTAAGGCTATTCCTGCTAAACCTAAACCAATGATCAAAGCTAAACGCTTTCTTATAACCTCAAATAACTCTGTTAAACTAATCGATTCTTCCATTTTTTCCTCCTACTAATAAACTATTCATTTTAAGTTTCTTTTTTTATATTTAGTTACAAACTAGACCTTAATAATTATAGCATAGTCTCCCCACTCTGAGGGCTAAATAGGCCCAAATAAAATGATAATTCTAAATATATATGTATACTAAATTAATAGAAAAACAAATTATTAAAATATTTATAATTTATTTTAGTTAATAACAACGGTTAAAATTCTTAAACCTTATCACATTATCTCTTTTTCCATTGAATTTTCCATTCTTTTTTTTTCTTATATAACAGTAAAAAAAGAAACTTATTACCTACACCTGCTTCATTAGAATAAAAAAACGCGAAACAAGACAGTCCTTTTATTTCCGATTCATCAGAAGTTCATTAAATTTTTGTTTCGCATATGACTTAAACTCTCTTTACAATCAAAAAGCTATAGATGGCACTCTACAAAAAAGTAACATCTATAGCTTTTTATTTTATTTCTTATTTGTTAACTTATCTTTACCTTTATTAATCTGACGTTCGAAGTAATCACCGATTCGACTACTATTATTTTCTATCTTTCCATGTCTAAATTCATCGATCGAAGCATTAATAACTGCGCCTAAAGTTAAAACAATTCCAGAACCATTTAACCAAAGCATTAGAACAATAAAAATCCCTACACTTCCGTAGCTTAAGGTTCTACCTGAAAAGTAGCGTACATATATGGCGAATGCTTGTGATAACAATACCCAACCTATTGTAGCAAATATAGCACCTGGCAAAACAAATTTAACCTTTACTTGCGCATTAGGAACCATGTAATAAACTAAGGTAAATACAAATAATAAGACAAACAGCGTAACTGGCCATTTGACACTTTGAAAAATAGCTACTAATTCTTCTGGCAACTGTAAAAGTGGAGTTAAATAATTCAAAACCACTTGTCCAAAACTGAACACTAAAACTAATGCTACAATGCCTAAAACTAAAATTAAAGTAAATGCCAATGAAGCTAATCGAATTACAAACATGTTCTTTCTTGGTTCAACTCCATAGGCTTTGTTCATACTTACCTGCATCGCATTCATACCTTTACTAGCAGCCCAAAAAGCGGCAACAATACCAAAAGATAACATTCCACTACTACTAGAAGTCAACAAACGATGAATGGTTTCAACGATTTCTTGGTAAATGGCTTCAGGAATAATAGTAGAAAAATAAGGTAAAATCGTATTGATATCTAGATTCAGCAATGGCAGTAAATTTCCGATAATGATTACAATTGGGAAGAAAGATAATAATAAATAGTAGGCAATAACTACTGAAGAGTTGGTTACTTCAGCTTCTTGATACTTTCGCTGAATAGTTTCAAAAAATCGTAACCATTCCTTTTTATTAAAATACTTATTCATTTTTTTTGAGCTAGTCATTTATTACTCCTCGTACTCTTAAGACATCTTAAAAAAACTTGTTATGCCTTTCAATTCTAAGCTAAAAGATAGAAAAAAGAAAGTATTTACTTAAATAAAAAGCTCGTTGAGCTGAGTAGCTCTGATAAGAAAATAGGAAAAATTAATGTGATGCTTTTTGTCACCTTGAATTTTTTTCTTTTTCTCAAGGAGTTGGCTCATAAGAGCTAGCCTAAATAAAAAGCTCGTTAAGCTGGAGAACTGGATAAAAAAAGAGGGTACAACTAATTTCAGTTGTACCCTCTTTAAACTGATTTTATTGATCGCCTTGTGAGGTTAAAATACGAGGGCCGTCTTTAGTAATAGCTAAAGTATGTTCAAATTGGCAACTAATTCCGCCATCTTTTGTGCGTGCGGTCCAACCATTGTCATCCATTTTAGATTTCCAAGTTCCTGTGTTGACCATAGGTTCGATTGTTATAACCATACCTTCTTTTAAACGTAACCCTTTTCCTGCTTCACCATAATGAGGTACAGATGGACTTTCGTGGATTGTTGGGCCAATACCATGACCAATAAATTCACGAACTACGCCTAAGTTTTCGCCTTCCACATAGGTTTGAATTGCATGTCCGATATCACCAATCCGGTTACCTACTTGAGCTTGCTCAATCCCTAAATATAATGACTTCTTCGTTACTTCCATTAAATGGTCTAGCTCTGGCGTTGATTTTCCAACGACATAACTCCAGCAAGAATCTGATAATGCTCCTTTTAAATCGACACACATGTCAACTTTAATTAAATCACCATCTTTTAGGACTTCTTTTCTAGGAAAACCATGACAAATTTCATCATTGATACTAACACAAGTTGCATATTTATAGCCTTCAAAGCCTTTTTGTGCAGCAATTGCTCCATGATCTGTTATAAATTTATCTACAAATTCTTCAATATCCCAACTTGTAATACCAGGTTTAATAAAATCACGTAAAGCAATATGCACATTAGCCAGTAAAGCACCTGATTCCGCCATTGCTTCAATTTCACGTGGAGATTTTAATGTTATCATACAATTCCTCTTTTCTTTTAAACTACATGTAGCTTAAGCTTTCATCTTCTCTATTATAACGCATTTTTCTGTTTTGTGAACCAATCTTGTTTAAAGAATTTTAAAAACCCTAATAAAAACTGAATTTATCAACTATTTAGTCAGATTTAAGAATAATTTATTTCTATTTAAAGAGACTTTGAAAGCAAAAAAAACTATTTGTGATTTTAATTGCATTTGTAACGCTATATTTGTTATAATTTGAAGGATGTAATAGTTGAATTGAACTATGGAGGGATGATTGAAATGCCAAGTGCTAAAATTGTTTATGCAAGTATGACGGGAAATACAGAAGAAATTGCCGATGTGGTCGCAGAAGCGCTTGAAAATTTAAACATTGATGTTGAAACTGTTGAGTGCACTAATGCTGAACCTGATGACTTTGAAAATGTTGACTTATGTATTGTTGCTACATATACATACGGCGACGGTGATTTACCAGATGAAATTGTCGATTTTTATGAAGATTTAGCTGATGTTGATTTAACTGGTAAAATTTTTGGGACTTGTGGATCTGGCGATACATTTTATGACGATTTTTGTAAATCAGTTGATGACTTTACTGAACGATTTATTGAGACTGGAGCGACTAAAGGTGCTGAAAGTGTCAAAATTGACCTCGCTGCTGAAGAAGAGGATATCCAAAAATTAGAAGCATTTGCTAAAGAATTAGTTAGCAAACTATAAAAAAAAGAGTTAAAAATCAAATTGAATTGATTTTTAACTCTTTTTTGTATTTCAACCGGTATTTCAAGCCTTAAATGATGTATTATCCAGCCGTATAAAGCTAACTGCATAAAATAAAATAAGCTGTAACATAGTAAAACCTAAAATAAATAGATACATATTTGGCTCAAATGCATCAACAATCGCTCTGATTGATTCGATTGGGTCTGTAATTAAATAGACCGTATGAAGCCTTGAAAAACGCCCTAAATAAATACCAAAACTAGAAATCCCACAAATAAATAGGTAAAAAAGATGAACATAATAGTTCTTTTTAAAGTTAAACCGAATTGCCAATGCATCTCCAAAAGCTTTCAAACTATGGTAACCCACTATCAAAAAGCCAATCACTCCAGCTAACAGTAAATAAAAGTCTTTCCAAATATTCGGTGCACTTAGCAAAGCATAACTATCAGGAATATAAGGTCGTAACCAACTTAGATGAACTAAGTCTGTTAATAAATAGGGCAGATTTGGGAAAAAAACAAGCCAAACAGCACTGATAATAAAAAAAAGACTAGTAGATTTAAGTTTTTTATTCGTCAACCAAAAAGATAATTCAATAGGTATGTAAGCTAATAATCCGTTCAACAACATTAGCTGATACCGATAAGATATAAAGTAAATCGCAAACATATAGGCAATAAAGAATAGCCTAATTAAATTCTGCTGGTATCTAATTTTCATTTTATCACCTCATTGGTAGCATATCATAATCAGGAATTTTTTTGTATAGCTACTCTTCTTTCTTAACTAAAAATAAAACAAACGAATAGTGACTCATCATTTATTTAAAACTATTTCTACCAAGAGTATATCTTATATATTTAATCAGAAAAAAAGTGAGTCAACTAATGGTATTAGCTGACTCACTTTTTTATTTTTTGCTTAAGCGTCGTAACGAGCGCCTAAAATCATGTCTGACAATGATTCACGTAAACTTGTTTCAACTTGTTCAGAATCCATTGGCAATAAGCCTGAAGATAACAATGAAGCAATTCCTTGTGCAACAATCCAAACTTTTGTAAATACTTGGAATTTATCTGCATCTGAAAGATTTTTTGTTTCTTCTTTTTCATTCATTAACTTCATGGCAAAGTCTAATGAAATTTTATGCATTTTTTCAATGCCTAAATGATTTTCAATGTATAAAGCTCGGAATAAAACTTTTTCAGTATCAGCAAAATAAATATAATTTAAACAGGCATCTAAAAGTGGATCTCCTGTATGTTCATGAGAATAAATTTCAGTTTTTAAGTAACCTTTAATTTTCTCGAATAATTCATTTTTTAAATCATCCATATTTTTAAATTCTAAATAAATTGGTTGAGTTGAACATTTCATTTTTTTAGCGATATTACGAGCCGTAAATCCACCAAAACCTTCTGTTCTAACAACATCATATGCTGCGTTTAAAATTTGTTGTTTTGTAATTGTTTTCTTTCTAGCCATTAGGCTACACCTCGTTTCATTATTTTAGAAAAACTTACTTTTTATTATCTCACTAGTGCCGAGCACTATTTTGATCCTTTAATTGCTTCAATGATACCAGATTTAGCACGTTTAATGTATTTTTCATTAGCAGCATCATCATTATTTACTTGTCCCACAGTCGTTAATGAAGCTAAACCATGAATAACAATCCATAAATCACAGAATAACGTTTTGATTTCTTCATTAGTTAATTGTTCCGTTATATCTTCAACTAATGATTCTAACAAAAATTGATATGACTCAGTTTTCGTTAAATCGACAATTAATAAATTCGCATTAAATAATATTTCGAATAATTTTTTCTCGTTTTTAGAAAAATCAATGTAATTTAATGACACGTCTGTAAATAGATTTCCAGTCACTTTTCTTTCCATCAATTTATCTGACATTTGGCGCTGAATTTTATCTAAGAGGACCGACTTTAATTCATCCATATTCTCAAATTCAAGATAAATCGGCTGCGTTGAGCATCCAATTTCCTTCGCTACATTTCGAGCAGTAATCAACGATAAACCGTCTCTTTTTGCTATTGAATAAGCTGCATCTAATATTTGGTTCTTCATGATTACTTTTTTCCTAGTCACCGAGTTTCCTCCATTCCATATAAAAATAAACGTTATTGTTATTTTAACATCATTGTAGCATAAAAAAAAGAACTTTTTTAGTGTTAAGGCCGTTTATTTTAAAATTATTAACAATTTGTTACAGTTATTTTATCAAAATGCCCTTAAATACTCTTCTTTCATTAAATTGATCTGTTATTTTTTGTTATTTTTTCTAAAAAAATTGTTTCTTAAAACAGGCTATGCTATCATTATCTAGTCAATCAATTTAGTTATTGATACAAAAATACTTTATCAAGAACTGGGGGATTTTTTTATGGTACTACCAAATTTTCAAGAAAATTTACAAAAATATGCTGATTTAATCGTTAGCACGGGGGTAAACGTTGATAAAGGACAAACTGTTGTTTTACAAATTGACGTTGAACAAGCACCTCTTGCACGTCTTATTACTCGAGCTGCTTATAAAAAAGGGGCTACTGAGGTTATTGTAAAATGGACAGATGATGAAATCAATCGCGAGGTCTTCCTAGGCACACCTGAAGAACGCCTAACAGATATTCCACAATATAAGATTGATGAATCTTTAGACCAGCTAGAAAAGAACGCTAGCCGTATTAGCGTCCGTTCTGCTGACCCTGATGCACTGTCAGGTGTTGATTCAACTAAAGTTGCTGCTTATCAAAGTGCTGCTGGAAAAGCCCTTAAAGCTATGCGTATTGCTACTCAATCAAATAAAGTTAGTTGGACAGTTGTTGCTGCTTCAGGTGAGAAATGGGCAGCAAAAGTTTTCCCTAATTTAGCGACTAGTGAAGAGCAAGTTGATGCACTTTGGGACCAAATCTTTAAAACAACTAGAATTTATACTCCAGACCCTGTTGCGGCTTGGAATGCTCATGATCAATTACTTGAATCAAAAGCTGATGAATTAAATAAAGAACAATTTGATGCGCTACACTACACTGCACCAGGTACTGATTTCACAATTGGATTACCTAAAGGTCATCGCTGGGAAGGTGCTGGGAGCTTTAATGCTCGCGGTGAAAAATTCATGGCAAATATGCCTACAGAGGAAGTTTTTACTGCTCCAGATGCAAATCGAGCGGATGGTGTAATTAAAAGTACAAAACCACTTAGTTATGCAGGTACAACTATTTTAGATATGATTTTTACTTTCAAAGATGGTCAAGTAGTTGATGTAACTGCAAAAGAAGGGGAAGATGTTCTTAAGCATCTAATCGCAACAGATAACGGTTCTAAGCGCTTAGGTGAAGTTGCATTAGTTCCAGATCCTTCCCCAATTTCACAATCAGGAATTGTTTTCTATAATACTCTTTTTGATGAAAATGCCTCTAATCATTTAGCTTTAGGCTCTGCCTATGCCTTTAGTTTAGAAGGTGGAACGGAAATGACAGAAGAAGAGCTAATTGCTGCTGGTTTGAACCGTAGTGATGTCCATGTTGATTTCATGGTTGGATCAAATGAAATGGATGTTGATGGAATTCGTTTAGATGGTACCCGTGTTCCTATTTTCCGTAAAGGCAATTGGGCATAAAATAAAGTAGTTCATTACAAGCTAAAATGATTTTTATTTTAGCTTGTTTTTTTATGCTTTTATTTACCTAATAAAATTAATGAGCTACTCGACTAAAGCCTCTATTCATACAAATCCAAATTAAATAGATTATATAGAGTAATAATCGAGTTTATGTTATAATTACATTGTAAAACTAAAATAATTTGGAGGTAGAAAATGAAAAATTGGAAAGTTATATTATGGTTGGTATTATTTTTTCCATTAGGAGCCTACTTTATGTGGAGATATAGTAGTTGGAACATCCATCTTAAATATGGAATTAGTATTTTTCTAGGACTTCTTACAGCTCTGTTTACTTTTACTGATGGACTTTTTATTCTATTTTGGTATAGTAGCTTTGGTTCCTTATTATATTTTATTGCCACTTTTAAAAGTAGTCCAAAAAAACAGAAAATTAGTTTTTTAACTGCTAGTGTTTTATTGTTTGGTTCTAGTCTAGCTTTGAGCCCCACAACTGAATCAGTAGAGTCTGATCAAAGCCAAATCCAGGTAGTAAAAAAAGATACTAGCGCGAGTGATATCAAAAAACAAAAAGAAAAAAAAGCAAGCGAAGAAAAGTTAGCAGCTGAAAATAAAATTCAAGCTGAAAAAGAGTTGCAAGCCGAAAAATTAAAAGAAGCAACAGATGCTTTAATTCTTGCAGAAGCTACACCTACCCGCGAAAATTATAATAAAGCGAATACTTTAGTTGTTGCTTTAACAACTAAGGATTCAACTATTGTTTCTCGATTAGATACAGTTAAACAAACCGTTGAAGCTAAAGAGAAGATTGTAGCTGAGGCTAAGGAAAAAGCTGAAACTGAGCGAATTGCCGCTGAAGAAGCGCGGATAGCGGAAGAACAAAGAGTTCAAGAAGCCCAAAGAGTTGCTGAAGAACAACGACTTGCAAATGAACGAGCTGTTGCTGAAGAAAATAGAGTTGCTCAAGCTGCAGCTGCTGCCCCGCAACAAGATAACACTGGCCAACGTGTTTTAGTTACGCCAACTGGATCTAAATACCATATTCGTAAATGCGGCAATGGAACATATACAGACGCAAGCTTAGAAGATGCTCTCAGTCGAGGTTTGGAACCTTGTTCTAAATGTTTTTAAAGAACTATTCGTAGCCAAGTAGTCTATCTGAATAGGAGGTTCGGAGTAGAAACTACTCTGAACCTCCTATTTTCATTGCTAAAATAGAGTTTAAACAAAATCTATTAACAAATTTATCTTATCATATTTTCCGTTACGTTCCTGACTGGAATTGAACCAGCGACACCCCGTTTAGGAAACGAGTGCTCTATCCCCTGAGCTACAGGAACTTCAAAAGCTCACAAGCTATATTTTCTCATGAAAGCTCACAATTGTCTAGTCAGTATCTGCTTTTTTTCAATTTCACTATTTCTAATTTAATAAAAAATTAAACACCTCTTTCAAACAAAAAAACAAAGATTAGTTAAAACCAACCTTTGTTTTTATTTAGAATTCTACTTATAATTGCTCAATTGAAAGTAGCATCTTTTTCATATTCTTTTTACGGAAATAACTTAATAATGTCCCTACTACTCGATCATTCATAGTTTGGAATGCTCCATTTGACTCCATTTTTTCCGTATAAGTTACGCGACAGTGTGTTTCATCAATAGCATCAATTACATATTTGGCATCAAATTCATTTCGACTTGTAATTGTTTTAAATGCATATACTTGATTCTCTAAAATTTCAGTAATAATAATCTTTCCTGAGGATTTTGGAGCGAATTGTTTGCTATAAGAGAAACCAGAAAGTTGATCTTTACTCATTGATTTTTCAGTATGTTGACGAATATCATATAAAACAGATTCCATCACTCGTCCATAAAAATACTCAGCGGATACATTTAATTCTTTAATCAGTTCCATCTATTTTTTCCCCTCCGTCTTTTCATTTCCTTGTGACTTTCCTTTTCTGAAAATAAAAAATCCTGTGCCTATTAAAAATAGACCCGTAATTAGAATGAAATAGTTTATTTTCATTTCAGCTCCAAAAGCACTAGACATGATTGTCAACATTCCGATACTCATTACAAACAATCCATTTTTTTGCATTTAACTCATCCTTCCTCTACTGTTACTTGAAAGTACAAGACTCCGCCATATGGAGTTCCTTTAATGATTTCTTTGGCTTTTTTAGCCGCGGCTTCTTGATCATCTGTTGCTGACTTAAAGTACAATTTAATTCCTTTTTTCTCAACAAATTCGTAGCTTATTCCCTCTTCATTAAAGCTTGTTAAGGTTTCAATAATTTTATCTTGTTGAACTGGTGCATTAAATACGATCATTTTTCTTTCCTTCTTTCCTAATTATTTATTTAACAATTTTGTAATAGATAACTTTTCTAAGTAAAGTAAAAATAGTCATAAATTCCACAAATTAGAATCCGCTTTCAAATCAATTCTTGTATAAAAGGAAGATTCATTCTTCCCCTTTATACAAGCTTAAATTTAGGCTACTGGAATTCCAGCCATTTTTTTATATAAATCAACCATTTCTTTTGCTAAGTCACGGAAAGTGATAGCGTTCATTAAGTGATCTTGACTGTGAACTGTTAGCAATGTTACTGCAACATGATCCCCTTGAGCTTCTTGTGTTAACATACCTGTTTGAGAATGGTGTGCTTCCACTAACGCTTTATCTGAATCAATTAATTTTTGATCTGCTAATTCAAAGTCACCTTTTTTAGCTGCTTGGATAGCTTCCATTGCGTCACTTTTAGCATTTCCTCCATTAATAATTAATCCCATAATTGTTTCTAAATTTTCTTGATCTCCCACAATATTACACCCTTTCGTTATTTAATTTATTATTATTTCATCAATGATAATGCTTGATCTAATACTTTTTCACCATTCATCATGCCATAATCTTGCATGTTAATAATATCTAAAGGTACTCCTTTAGCTGCTACTTTTGGTTCAAATTGAGCTTTCATAAAACGAACTTGTGGTCCTAATAACATCACATCTATATTTTTTGATTCTAAGTGTGTATCAGCTTCTGAAGCAGAGACTGCAAAAATTTCTGCGTCTAATCCGCGTGCTTCTGCTGCTTTTTCCATTTTAGTTACTAATAGGCTGGTACTCATACCTGCTGAACATACTAACATAATTGTTTTTTCTGCCATTTTAATTCACTCCAATTTCATTATTTAATCTCTACACCTTATTATAATGCAAGTACCGTGCCAACTTTTAAAAAACTCAAAGCTTGTCAGAAAGCTATTTATAGCGCTTTTTCACTACACACTTTTAGTTTCGTACAGTTACACACTAATGTAACCTAATCTGTGGTATAGGTTTACTTAATAAATGATTCATTGCTTTTTTTTATTGATATAACAAAAAGAACTTATCACCTAATTACTAGCAGTTGATAAATTCTTTAACACTTTTTAATTGGCGCTTTTCATTAATTCTTCAGCCCAGATTAGCACGCTCTCTCCATCCATTAAACCATAATCCTTCATGGTAATAACTTCAACTGGAATTCCTCGTGGTTCCAATATCGGACCAAATTGTCGCTTCATAAAACGAACTTGTGGTCCTAATAACATGACATTAATTGGTCGTTTTTCTAAAAAATCCGCCACATCTGAACCTGAAATAGCAAAAACATCAATATCAAGCCCTCTAGCTTCAATTGCTCGTTCCATGTTCAATACTAATAAGCTTGTGCTCATACCCGCTGAACACACCAATACGATTGTTTTTTTCGCCAAAACTAGCTACATCTCCTTTAGGAAAAGTAAAGGGGAGTTATGCTTTCGCACAAACTCCCACTACTTTATTAATTATTTCATCATAGAAAGAGCTTGATCCAGAACTTTATCACCGTTCATCATACCATAATCTTGCATATTTATAATATCTAATGGAATTCCTTTTGCTGCTACTTTTGGCTCAAATTGAGCTTTCATAAAACGAACTTGTGGTCCGAGTAACATTACATCAATATTCTTTGATTCTAAATTTGAATCAGCTTCTGAAGCTGATACTGCAAAAATTTCTGCATCTATACCTCTAGCTTCTGCTGCTTTTTCCATTTTTGTCACTAATAAACTTGTGCTCATACCTGCTGAACATACTAACATAATTGTTTTTTCTGCCATTTTATTTCACTCCGTCCTAATTTTTTAATTCATTTAAGTTGAGCAAAATTTCTCAACCCCGTATCTCTAATTTAAAATAATTTCTAAGCTATTATTCATCTAACAATTCTATTTTACCATACAACACCTTGAAAGGGCTACCATTATTATCTAAAAATTAAGGAGGCTGAGAACCTAATTCTCAGCCTCCTACTAAATTAAATTGCTTGTTCTTTTTTTAATTCTTGAATTTCAGCAATTTTAACAAATGGTGCGTAGATAACAATAGCAATTATTAAGTTTACTGCTGCTAATACTCCACCTGCAATGCTGTTTGTAGCAATAAATCCGCCAATAATTGGTGGTGTTACCCATGGTGGCATTGCAATTGCTGCTGGAACAAGTCCAGTACTTGTTGCAAAATAAGCAACTGTTACTAAAATCATTGGTGTTAAAACAAATGGTACAAACATAATTGGATTTAAAACAATTGGTAAACCAAACATCATTGGTTCGTTAATGTTGAAAATTCCAGGAGCTGCACTTAAATTTGTTACAACCATGTGCGCTTTATTACGACGACCAAACAAGTAGATAGCAATAATTAATCCTAAAGTAGCACCAGTACCACCTAAGTTAACAAAAGAATCAAAGAATGGTTTGTTCACAATATAAGGTGCTGCATCTCCAGCAGCAATTGCTTCTTGGTTAGCAGTGATTGCTGGTAAATTGATTGATTGCATTAAAGGCTCAATCATATTTGCTCCGTGTAAACCGAAGAACCATAGGAATGGTGTAATAAATGCTAATAGTAAAGCTGATGGCCAAGTACTAGCTAGACCCATAAATGGTTTTTGAACTAATTCATAGAATGAAGCGATAATATCAGTCACGCCAAATCCAGCAAAAATTGCTGCGATTAAACCGTAAATACTGATTGTAATCATTGCAGGGAATAATGCCGCAAATGATTTTGCTACAGCCGGTGGAACACCATCTGGCATTTTAACGATTAATTTTGGATTGCCAACTAATAGATTAAAGATTTCTGCTGAAGTGATACCAACGATTAAAGCAATAAACAAACCGTTTGATGACATTCCTGTTGCTCCGCCTAAGGCAAAGAATGATGCGACAGAAACAACTCCACCAGCTACGCCATCTTTACCGTAGCCTTTTAATAAGTTATGTGCGATTAAAAATGCAATAAGCACAGATAAAATTGCAAAAGTTCCGTTCCAAACACTTCCACCGAAGCCTTTCCAAGCCTCTCCTCCGAAAATTGAATTCATCAATTCTTGGAATCCAGGAATTGGTAAGTTGTTTAATAATACTGCTAATGATCCTAAAATCATTAAAGGCATTGTCACCATAAATGCATCACGAATTGCGACTAAATGGCGTTGAGCTCCAATTTTTGAAGCTGTTGGAATAAAGTGCTTTTCCATAAAATTAATAAAACCGTCCATTTTAACTTCCTCCTTCATTTAACAAGTAATCGTCTAACTCATTACTAAAAACGTGTTATCTCATTATTTACTTGTACACTAAGTATATATGCAAATAGCGTGCCAAAAACAAAAGAGTAGAAAACCCTTTAAAATAAAGCATTTTCTACTCTTTTATTTATTTACACACTACATTCTTTTTTTACACACATATGAAATCGTCTACAAAGTTTGTTTTTTTATTTATTGATTGTTAATTGAACTTGATTGTCAATAAACATTTGAACAATATAAGCTACCTCATCTTCAACCATAACTACCCTATACTGCTTTTCCAATGTCATTAGCGCTGCTTTGACTAAATCAACCTCTAAACGATATTTTTTTACATAATTTTCTAAATTTGGAAATTCTCGGATCATTGAACCTACTTTAAGACGTTCAACTAAAAAGGCTAAATGGATGATAATCCCAGTATCTACCCCTGGCTCCACAATAATATGCATATCTGTTTGTAATTGATGAACGATTTTTTGTGATTGCATGACTAACTTATGAACAGAACCAACATTACGAATCGTTCCTTCTAACGATTGAATCATTTGTTCGATTGGAATATCTTCATCCACAATGCGTTTCAAAATATTCAGTTTTTCATTATCAAAAATATCATATGCTGAAAAATAAGGAATGTTTTGATAATCAAATTCAACAGTCCCAACAATAGCTTTAATTTCAAATTCTTCCATTAACTCATCAATATGTTGTTTGAAAGCCTCACGGTGTAAAAATTGCAGTTGAATAATTTTCGTTCGGCTTTGATCTATAACCGGACTAATTCTTTCATTTAAATGTTTAGCTACACCTTCACCAGTGAAACAAGTCACTAACACAGCTTTCTTTTGAGGTTTTTCTGTTTTTAAACTGGACTTAACCATATTTTCAAAAGTCAGTTGACAACTTTGATAGATATCCTCTAACGTCCGACCAACAGAAGCCATTCTAACAGCTTCTAAAACAATAGGAGTACTTACCATCGAAAGTGATTTTGTACGAATGCCTAATTCTTCAGAAATCATATTTCCAAAAGAAGTTAGAGATCCCATGTCGCTAAGAACTAACAAACCATTTTTAAATGTTTCTGGATTTTCCGTAATTGTTTTTTTGACTTTCTCATACATTTTTTGGACTTCCATTGTTAAGGGCATATCTATCGCACCACCAACATTTGTATCTAATAAATCTTGAACTGTCTCGAGCATACTTGTTGCTGTTGATTTACCATGCATTAAAACCATAATCGAAACCAATTCAGCTTTAGGTACAACTGTATCACTGATATCCAACGTTAAAAACATCGTAATAAATCCAATCTCATCAAAAGGCACTTCAATTTGGTATTCCTCTTCAATCATTCCAGATAAATCGATGGCTACTTGAAATTCTTTAGAATATTTTTTTCGGACATTATTTAAGTCAGGGTGAACAATTTGACGATTTTCTTTGATGCGCTCAAGAGAGCTTTGTAAATGTAAGGCAAATGCAAAACGTGCTTTTGGATTGTACTTACGATCTAGTCGTTCTTCCGCCACATCATACAAGCGATCTGTCAAATTTCTAAGCTGACTAGGAATCAAATCTTGATGAGCATCACTCATTGATAACTTTTCAACATAATCACGGAAATATTTCGTCATATCCGTTGCCATTAATTCTTCTAAATCAATGTCTTGAATACCACCTTCAGCCATGATTTCCCCGACTTTTTCTTCAATAACATTATAAACACTCATATCAGCTGATAGATCATTTTCTGATTGTCCTTTTTGGTCAACTGGGATATACGTAAAGTCATTAACCTTATTATCAATTAAACGCTCCATTTTTTCTGGTGCTTCTTTAACCCGTAACAATCCTTTTTGAACTTGCAAAGGTAAATCTTTTTGCGAAATTTTTAAATATTCTTCTTGATGTGTTCGATAATGTAGAAAGGCTTTCGCACAAACCAATTTTAAATCGCGCTGAACTTGGCCAATATTTCCGTCGGCATGGTAGAGCATAAAAGCTAACAACACGTCTCTTTCAACAACAATTTTTTGCCCTAAACGATTGGATTCTTTTTGCAAAAAAGTCGCAACTAACTCATACCGTTCATCGAGGCTCCGCTGATCTAAAGGTGGGAGCGTAATCATCATTGGGATGCGGCGATTAAAAGTTGATAATAAAGTATCTGAACTCTCTGTTGTTGCACCAATAATTTGGACACTAGCTTCATAAACTTGGCTACTTTCTCCCAATGGACGGTAAGTTCCTTTGTCAATAAAAGTAAACAGCATTTCTTGACCTTCTGGCGGTAAGCGATGAATTTCATCTAAGAATAAAATCCCGCCGTCTGCTTTACTCATTAGACCTACTCGATCTTCTGAAGCCCCTGTATAGGAACCCTTTTTAATACCAAAAATATGTCCAAATAATAATTGCGGGTTTTGAGCATAATCTGCACAGTTAAAGGAAATAAAAGGTGCATCTTTCGGTAAGGTCTGGGCCTCTATCGCAAATTGATACATGCATTCAGCAAATAACGATTTACCTGTTCCAGTTTTTCCAAAGATAATCGTGTGCAAGCCTCGAGGTGGATATAGAATTGCAGCTTTAGCTTGCTGAATCATCACTTTCAAAGATTCGTTACTTCCGATTAAATGTGAAAAAGACTCTTCTGGTTCCTCTTCTTGACTTATTATAGGACTAGATTCTAATCGTTGATACAAAACCGGACGTCCGTTAATCTTTTCAATTTTCTTTTCTTTATATAATTCATTTAAGTATCGACTTACATTAGCTCGGTCTAAATCTAATCCCGCCGCAATTTCAACCGCTGTCATTTTTTCAGAACGACTTTCTAAAAATGAAAATACCGTTGCTTTTCGATTCGTCACAATAAAAATCCCCCTGTTCAATCAAAATACTAGACTACAAAAAATAGTCCACTGAGCTTAAGTATTATCTATCCACTCAGTGAGCTAAAGCAAGTAAAACGACTTACTTTTATTGTTTAAATTCTATTTATCGATTTTCTTCTTGCGTGCACCTTTATTTTTTTGATCTTTCTTTTTATGCTTTTTCTTCACTACAGCAGCCGGTTTAGTACTTGGTTTTAATTGCTCTGTATTTTTTTCTTTCGCTTTAGCCTTACTTTTTTCAGTTGTCTTAGTCGTTACTTCATCCGTAATCGTTTCAGGACGTTCATTCATTAATTCACCACCAAATAAATACAAGCGCGTTAATTCTAATTCTAAAGGAGCAATTACTTTTTTGAAGTCACGTAAATCACGTTCATTCACCAGTGTTAAGACGGTCCCTGCTTGCCCCATTCTAGCTGTTCTACCAGAACGATGCACATAGCTTTCTTTTGCTACAGGTAAATCATACTGAATTACGTAAGGCAAACCTTGTATATCTAATCCACGAGATGCCACATCTGTCGTTAATAATAACTTAACCTTACCATTTCTAAATTGTTGTAAAGCATGCTGACGTTCTGTTTTATATTTTTCACCATGTAAAACAGCAACAGAAACTCCTTCAAAACTTAATTTTTCAGCTACAGTTACTAAATTGGCAACATTATTGATAAAAACTAATGCTCGAAAATCTGAGATTTGAGTCAGACGTTTTAGCATTTCTGTTCTCTTACGATTTGGCGTCTCAATATAAGCATGCAGTACTTTACCAGCTGAGGTATCTTCTGCAGTTACGTCTAACCAAAGTGGTTCTACATTAAACCATTTTGGTAAATCTTGCATTAATTCATTGCTTGTTGCTGAAAAGAAAGCTAACTGTGGTTTATTGGGAATTTTAGCGACAACTTTACGAACAGTTGCTAATTGATCTTGCTGCAATAGCTGATCGGCTTCATCTAAAATTACAGTTGCTACTTGATGCAATTTTAATTTTTTCATTTCTGAAATTTCTAAAATTCTACCTGCAGTACCTACAACAATTTCAGGCTTTTGTTTTAATTTTTCCAATTGACGCTTAATACTTGCTCCACCAATTAAAGGTTGAACGGTAATACCTACCTCTTTTGCCCATTCTTTTACAACTGCAGCAACTTGAACTGCTAGCTCTTGTGAAGGCGTGATAATAACTGTTTGAAGTCCACCTTTAACAACTGTTTTCGCCAAAATAGGTAACGTATAGGCAACCGTTTTCCCTGTCCCAGTAGGCGAAATCCCAACGACATCCGCTCCCTCTTTCATTGGTTCATAGGCTTTTTCTTGAATCACGGAAGGTTCTTGGTACCCTAATTTTTCCCAGTAGGCTTGTAACTCTTTTGCTTCTAATTTCATTATCTAATTTCCTCATTTCTCTAATGTTCATCACATTCAATCCTATTATACTTTAAAATAATGGAATTGTATTGATTCAATGTCAAATTTAGCTGATTTTCATGAAATTGCTAATTCACTTAAGGCTTTCACCCTTTAGTGAATTAGTACAAAGCGGCTGCTAAGACGACTTTGATCCTTTGTTTTTACTCTTTAGCGAATTGGTACAAAGCGAACATAGTGAGACTTTGCTTCCTTTCTCTCTACGGTTTGCATGCCATGGCTCTACGGCGCTCTGCGTCTAGAGCCGAAATACTTTTAGGATTATGCCACTGAGGTTAAGGGGTTCGCCCTTTAGCGAATTGGTACAAAGCGAACATAGTGAGACTTTGCTTCCTTTCTCTCTACGGTTTGCATGCCATGGCTCTACGGCGCTTTGCGCCTAGAGCCGAAATACTTTTAGGATTATGCCACTGAGGTTAAGGGATTCGCCCTTTAGCGAATTGGTACAAAGCGAACATAGTGAGACTTTGCTTCCTTTCTCTCTACGGTTTGCATGCCATGGCTCTACGGCGCTTTGCGCCTAGAGCCATGGCAAAAAGGGAATATATCTAACGAAACATTAGATACACCCCTTTATCAATAATTTATATATTCACTATTCTTACCTATTTTTCTGTGTCAGCCTCAAACACAATTCCTGCATCGTCTCTCAATGCTTTTAAAACTTGATTGACTTCACGACTTAATTTTAACCAACTTGCATACTTTTCTTTATTTTCTTCTGTATCAGGTGCATTAATAACATCTGCAAAAGCTTTAGCTTCATCTACCATTGGATTTTCTTTTGGTGCAGCTGCTAATTGCATCGTTTGATCATTTTTCCAATCTACTACCTCAATTGATGAAATTGCATTCACGCCATCCATTACGATAGTTTTATCTAAACTATATATTTCTGAAGGTAAATACGATTGAACAATTTTACCAGTAATCAAGGTTACATTGAAAGTTGGATAGCGTAAGATAATTGTCCCCATACCATCTACACCTGTAGCTATTTTTTGTGGGAAATAATGACAACTTTCTGGCATGCCAAACCAACCAACAGCCGCATAAACGCTGTAAACACCTAAATCAGATAATGCTCCACCTGAAAAACGTAGTGAGAAAATATTAGGCTCGTCCCCAGCTAAAACTTGATCATATCGTGAAGAATATTTCATATAGGTAAAGGTTGCTCCCGCAATAGTTTCTAATTTGCTAATTTCATCTTTCACAATTGCAAAATTCTCTTCATGAATGTGTCTTGCTGCTTCTAACATAAGAACATTGTTTCTCTCAGCAACTTCAACAGCTAATTCCCATTCACTAGGGTTAGAAAATACAGGTTTCTCTATAATAACATGTTTTTTAGCTTCCATTAATGTAACAGCTTGCTGAAAATGTAAGCTGTTTGGTGAAGCAATATAAACAACATCAATTTCAGGATGTTGTGCGAATTTTTCTAAATCGTTTTCAAAAATAGTTGCTTGATAAGGTGCACCAAATTTTTCAGCTTGTTCTAATTTACGTGAATAGACACCGACTAACTGATACTCTCCTGTTGCAATCGCAGCATCGACAAATTGATTTGTAATCCAGTTTGTTCCTATAATTCCTAAATTTAACATTGGACAACTCTCCCTTAAGTGATTTCCTATTCTAGCTTAAATGGAATCTCTTCCTTTATTGTAATCTGACTTGGGGTCACATGACAAGTATAAACTACTATTGCTACGCCTTTTTCTTGTGCCTTTTTAATTGCAACAGCTAATTCAGGCTGCATATTTCGATTAATCGTTCCATAATTTGCCTGGCTCATTTGAACGATAAAACAGACTGCTCCTTGGTAACCATTTTCTATAGCTAAACTCAGCTCATTTACATGCTTTAAGCCACGTAACGTAGGTGCATCTGGAAATGATACAATACCACTATCTTCTAAGGTCATTCCCTTAACTTCAACAAATATCTTCTCATTTAAATCAGTTTCAAAATAAATGTCAAATTTAGAATGCAAATAAGTTACTTCACGCTTTAGCTGAATAATCTTGCCTTTAACTTGTGGTAATTTAATTTGTCCAGCTAGTAATCCCTCAACTGCAATTGTATTCGGTACTTGGCTATCAATATTAATTAATAAAGGTCCTTTTCTAACAGCAATTAAATCATAATCCGTTTTTCTTGTTTTTGAAGGAACATAATTTAAATAGACTGTAACACCTGGAATTAATAATTCTTTACAACGTCCTGTATTTTTAACATGGACTACTTTCTGCTCCCCATCAACTTCACATAGAGCAATAAAACGGTTGGGCCTTTCAATAAAAATTGCTGGTATGATAGCTGCATACTCTGCCATTTTGCTTGTCCTCACTTTTTAAATACTTCTTTCCTATCATACCAAATTTAAATAAACTGTCAAACAACAAAAAAAGTAGTGCTGACTTTTGTCAACAGCTACTCTCATTACTGATTTGATTCAATTTCAAGTAACGCTTTTTTAGGAATTGAAGATTTACTTGTTTCTTCCCATGATAAAACGCCTTTTTTATGATTATATTTCACCTTTAAATACGCACCTTCACGCAATGGACGCCCGATACTTCCAGTGAAATCAATCATCGTTATCTTTCCTTTTTCATCAATTGCTTTCAGTTTATAACGATAATCAAGGACAGTATTCCCTTTATTGTCTTTTGTTTTAAGTTCCTCTATAGGAGCATTAACTTTTGTATATAGATCTTGACCTGTATAATTTTTAAAATAATAACTACCACCAATTACAAGTAATACGAGCACTACTATACTAATTATTTTTTTCATGTAAAATCCCTCATTTCTGATTCTAAGTATATCTAAAATCAGAAAATTAGTCCTACGATTCTTCTTACAAACTAAGAATCTAATCTTACAAAATAGTTAGTTCAAGGTCACGACAACCAATTCAGGTCGATTATTGATTCTAAATGGAAAGCTAGAGTTTCCTATTCCACGACTAACAACCATTCGTTTACTTTTCATTTCTGGATGATAATAAACTCCACTTGTATATTTCGGGAAACGTCCCTGTCCTGGTGCGAATAAACCACCAATGAACGGCACTCGAACTTGACCACCATGTGCATGACCCGTAAACGTAATATCTGGCGCTTTCGTCTTATCAAGGTAATATTGTTCAAAAAACTCTGGATGATGAGCTAGCAATAGTTTAGGCTGTTCTTGCATACCTTCATTTAATTGAATTCCATTTAGTAACGGAACCGATAAGGTCTTAAAATTTTCTTTTTCAGATAACCCCATAACAACAAGACCTGCATTTTCAATTTGAAGCCATTCTGCTTCATCAATTAATACACGAACGCCCGCAGCAGTTAATATATTTTCCCATTCTTGAAGATGCCCACTGTTCAAATCATGGTTTCCAGTTACTGCAAAAGTTGGTGCGATTTCAACTAATTCTTTTGCAAACTGTGCCAATTCAATTTTAGGTAGCTCTCCTCGAACGTCAACTAAATCACCTGTTAAAACAACCAAACTTGGTTTTTCATCCCTTGTTAAATTAATAATTTTTTCCAAAGAAACATTATTCCTTGGAATATGCAGATCAGAAATATGAACAATTTTTTTATTTTTTAATGACGTAGCTAAATATGGAATTGTTAACTGAAATCGTGTCAATCCAACCCAATGGTTTTGATTATATAAATAGATAGCTAATACTGCTAAAATTAACACAATTAAAATGATAGAATAAGTCCACAAAATCTGATTCCTCCTTGTAATAAAAAGCTCGTTTAGCCGGGTAGCTCCGATAAGAAAATAGGAAAAATTGATATGGCGCTTTTTGCCATCTCGAATTTTTATCTTTTTCTCGAGGAGTTGGTTCATAAGAGCTAGCCTTATAAAAAAAGATTGTTGAGGCGAGTAGCTCACTAAAAAGTTTATTGAGTTTGCTCAAGATCGAATGAAGAATCGGGAATTTATCTTTTTCCGAGGCGCTAGCAACTAACTATAATTAAATTTACTTTTGCCCCAATGCCTTAAACTCTGCTTCACTACCTCGATAAACAACTAAATCTAAACTGTTTTGTTTAATTGCTTTGTTGCCTAAAGTTCCATCTTCAGTATACTCCCAAAAACTCCATTTTATAGGTTCTTTTATGTCTGGAGAACTTGTAGTATCCACTAACCAAATCAATGTTTCAGGAAATTTCCCGTTAATATAACGTTCATAAATATCTCGATTTGTACATAAAACTAGTTGTTGTTGTGTTAACTCACTGACAGTTGAAATAAACGCCTTCAATTCAGTTTCCACATTTGTTTTATCAGGAGGATTTTGTTGTTTATTTCCATAAAATTCAATAATTATAGCTGGAGGTAAATCACTATTTGTAGGCTGGTATACTTGTAAAAAATTTTCTGCTTGGGTAGCTCCAGGGCTATCAAAACTAAAATAATGACTGGCCCCATGACGTAAATTTGTTCCTTTAATGCGATCCCAATTAACCATGAATTGGTCATCTTGGTAGCTACTTCCTTCAGTTGCTTGAATATAACCAAAAGATAACTTTGACTCTTCAATAGATTGCCAATCTAAATGGCCTTCGTCTGCTGAAACTTGCACACCTTTGATTGGAAAATCTTTTATCTCTTGTTGCGGAAAAAAAGAAAGTCCCCAAACCTTACTAATGATTAAATAAAGGAATACAATAAATACTAGCCCTACTCCAATCATTGCAATTATTTTAGTTGGATTTTTTCTAGGGTCTTTATTTAAGTAATAAATTTGTACAACCTCCTTAGTCACTCTTATATAAATTATGCACAAAACAAAAAAATGCAAACAGTTGTTTCTATTTTAGCATAAAAATTCAAAATAAGTATTAAGAAATTTTTTAATTTAAGAAAGAAGTAGGTAAAATTCATTTTAAAAACTTCCTTGTCTAAATTCATTATATGGAAAAATTAGTACTAGTTTCGATTATTTTAAATTTTTCTCTTCGGGTCGATTCATACTGTTTTTTTTATAAGATGAATTGTGTTAAGGATCACAGTCCATCTTCGATGGATGTGTATCATGGTTCTAAGTTGCTAAAGCAACGAGAACCATGACAAAGCAACAAGAACCATGATAAAAAGAGTTAAAATGAATGACTATCCATCTTAACTCCAGATATTTTTATTTTTTAACTAGTAATGTCACACTCTCCACATGGCTTGTTTGAGGGAATAAATCAACTGGTTGAACTTTCTCAACTTTATACCCACCATCAGCTAGTAAAGCTAAATCTCTTGCCAATGTTGCTGGATTACAACTTACATAAATTATTTTATTAGGTTTCATTGTAAGTGCTGCTTCGATAAAGCTACCTTCCAACCCTTTACGAGGAGGATCCACAACTAACAAATCAACTGCTAATTCTTTCTCAGCCCACTCAACCATTACCTCTTCAGCTAAACCAGCTTCAAAAGTTACATTTTCAATGCCATTTAGTTTTGCGTTGTTTTTAGCATTCTCAACAGCTGCTTCAACTACTTCAATACCATAAACTTCTTTCGCTTCTTTAGCTAATGAAAGAGAAATTGTTCCAATTCCACAATACGCATCAATAACTGTTTCTTTTCCAGTTAGCTCAGCATATTCTAACACTGTTTGATATAATTTTTCTGTTTGAGTTGGATTTACTTGGTAAAAAGCAGATGCTGAAATTTGGAAAGTATTGCCTAATAGCGTATCAGTAAAATAATCTTGACCCCATAAAACAATATTTTCAGGTCCTAATATTTTATTTGTACGACTTGGATTTACATTTTGAATGATACTAACCACTTCTGGTAATGCCTCTGTAATAGCAGGTAAAATTTTACTTGTTGGAAATAGTTTATTTGTTCTAGTAACTAAAACAATCATGATTTCGCCTGTATGATAACCACGGCGCACAACAATATGGCGTAAATTCCCAGTATTTGCTGCTTCGTTATAAGGTTTCACATTAAATTCGCGCATAATATCGCGTACAATCACAACAGCTTGATCAATTTTTGGATCTTGAATGACAAAATCTTCCATTGCAATTAAGTCATGACTATTTTTACGGAAAAAGCCAGTTGTTAGTTTATCATTTTGTTTACGAACTGGGATTTGAGCTTTATTACGATAACCCCAAGGTTCTGCCATTCCGATTGTTTCAAAAACAGGAACTTCTGGCATTTTAGCAATTCGTTCCATAACATTTCGTAATTGTTGGCGTTTAAAAACTAATTGAGAGGCATAAGTCATATGTTGTAGAGGCGTAATTCCCACTCTAGTATAATTTTCATCTTTAATTTCTACTCGACTTTGGCTTGAAGTCAAACGTTTCATCATTTTTCCGTAACCAAAAGATTTACCTGTTTTATGGATTTTAATTTCCATTTGTTCCCCAGGTAAAGCATTTTCGATAAAAATTGGGTAACCTTCTATTTTAGCAACCCCCATACCTTCATGAGTTAAATCCTCAACCTTAACTGTATGTTTTTCATTTTTTTTAACGGGTATAATTCTTTCTTCTTTCATTAAAAAGCTCCTTTCGCTTGACAATGTCTATTCAACAGTAATAAGCAGTGTTTTATGTCCTACAATTTTCAAGGTTCTAACTTTATTTAAATAGGATGTATGTTTTTATTTTAAGGACAATCACAAAATTGAATCACAAGTAACAAAAGACTAAGTTCCGCTAATCCTCGTCACTTTTCCATTCAAAAAGTTTGCTGTCCTTTTAGAGTATCTCACAAAAGGACAGCAAACTCAAAATAATTTGTCGTTTAATTCGTAATTTCTACTTTTTATCAGGTTTTGAAATAACTCCATCCCCGTCAATATCTTCATTCGTTAAGTGTTCCATTTCTTTAATGAAGGCTTCTTCAGCGGCTTCTATCTCTTCTTCACCAATAACAGCATCATCAGGAATAGCATCTAAATCACCAAACATTTCAATATGTTGATGTAAATTTGTAAAAGTCATCGGTGCATCTCCACCATATTCACCATCTAAATTAATCATCATTCTTGATCCATCCATTGGCTCAGCTTTTACTTTACTCGATTTTACATAGAGAAGTTTTGGATGATCAATATGTTTTCCACCATTTAACATTAAAGCCACAAGATGTAGAATTTCCACAACATTAGAAGTTTTAATGATCATTAGCGAAAATAAACCGTCATCTAAATGGGCGTCTGGTGCAATTTGCTCAAAACCGCCAACTGAATTTGTTAATCCTAATAAGAACATCGAAGCTTTTCCTTCATAGACACCTTCATCATATTCAATCCGCATTGGAATCGGTTTGACTCTAGGCAGCATTTCAGCCCCTTTGACTAAATAAGCTAAATAGCCAAAAATCGATTTTAATTGAGATGGAACATCATAGGTTAATTCAGTTAAATTCCCACCGCCAGCAATATTTATAAAATAAGTTTCATTGGCTTTACCGATATCCATTTTAATGGTTTGGCGCTTCTGAATAACTTTTGCTGCAGCAACAACATCATTGCGCGGAACATGAAGTGCTCTTGCATAATCATTAGTTGTTCCAGCAGGAATAATGGCCATTTTCGGACGATTTTCTAAATGTGCAATGCCGTTAACAACTTCATTAATCGTTCCATCCCCACCAGCTGCTACTATTAATTCAAAACCATCTAAAGCAGCTCGTTCGGCTTCTTTCTTGGCTGAATTTGGTTCTGCAGTTGTAGCGAATGCGCTGGTTTCATAACCCTCTGCTTCAAGAATCTCTAAAATGTCGACTAAACTTTTTTTAAGAACTTCTCTTCCTGAAGTTGGATTATATATGACTCTTGCTCTCATAAATATCCTCCTTTGGAAATATCTATTTCCAATTAATTACCGTTTTGCCAATTCTTGGTTCAATAATTGATTTACTACACCAGGATTTGCTTGTCCTTTAGTAGCTTTCATAATTTGACCAACTAAGAAACCGACTGCGCGATCTTTTCCGTTTTTGAAATCTTCAATCGATTGTGCATTATTATCTAAAACCTCATTAATCATTGGCAATAGTTGCGCTGGGTCAGATAATTGAACTAAACCTTTAGCTTCAACCACTTTCTTCGCATCTCCACCGTTTAAAATTAATTCACGGAAAACTTTTTTCGCAATTTTAGAACTAATCGTCCCATCTTCAATTAAGGTAATCATACCAGCTAAGTTTTCAGGAGTTAATTTTGTTTCAGCTAATTCAAGTTTTTCACTGTTTAAATAAGCAGATACTTCACCCATTAACCAGTTTGATGCTTGTTTTGCATCAGCTTTTTTGTTTAGCATTTCTTCAAAGAAATCAGACATTTCTTTTGTTTGCGTCAGAACCATCGCATCATACTCTGGTAAACCTAGCTCATTTACATAACGTAAACGACGAGCTTTAGGCATCTCTGGAATGCTTTGACGAACCCGTTCCACCCATGCATCATCAATTTCTAAATTGGGAATGTCAGGTTCTGGGAAATAACGATAATCACTTGAACCTTCTTTAACACGCATTAAAATAGTTTCGCCGGTTACTTCATCATAACGACGTGTTTCTTGTTGAATTACACCACCGGATAATAATACTTTTGCTTGACGAATTTCTTCATGAGCTAACCCACGACGAACAAAGTTAAATGAGTTTAAGTTTTTAAGCTCCGCTTTTGTCCCAAATTCTTCTTGACCAATTGGACGTAAAGAAATATTGGCATCACAACGCATTGAGCCTTCTTCCATTTTCACATCACTAACACCTGTAAATTGAATAATTTGTTTAACTGCTTCTAAATAAGCATAAGCCTCTTCTGGTGAACGCATATCTGCTTCTGAAACAATTTCAATTAATGGCGTACCTTGACGATTTAAATCAACATAAGAATACCCATCTGAACCATGGTTATTTTTACCAGCATCCTCTTCCAAGTGTACACGTTCAATTCTGATTTTCTTCGTTACACCCTCAACTTCAATTTCAATCCAACCATCATGTCCAATTGGTTGATCAAATTGTGAGATTTGGTATGCTTTGGGATTATCTGGATAAAAGTAATTTTTACGGTCAAATTTAGTATGTTGTGAAATTGTACAATTCAAAGCTAAGGCTGCACGCATTCCAAAATCAATTGCTCTTTGGTTAACAACTGGTAATACACCAGGGTAACCCCAGTCAACAACGTTCGTATTTGTATTCGGTTCTGCACCAAAATGAGCTGGAGCAGACGAGAACATTTTAGAGTCGGTTTTTAATTCTACATGGACTTCAAGTCCGATTACTGTTTCAAAATTCATCTAGCTTTCTCCTCCTACAAGTTTGGTTTTTTTTGATGAAAATCAGTTGCTTGCTCGAAAGCATAAGCCGCTTTATAGATTGTTTCCTCGTCGAAATGTTTTCCAATTAATTGTAACCCGATTGGCATGCCATTTTCTGCAAAACCACATGGAATTGAAATCGCAGGAACCCCCGCTAAGTTAACAGGAACCGTTAAAATATCGTTCATGTACATAGTCAATGGATCATCCATATTTTCACCTAGATTAAAGGCCGTTGTTGGAGTAGTTGGTCCTAAAATTAAATCATAGTCCGCAAAAACATTTGCAAAATCTTGCTTAATTAATGTACGAACTTGACCCGCTTTTTTGAAATAGGCATCATAATAACCTGAGCTTAATGAGAATGTTCCTAACATGATACGACGTTTTACTTCCATACCAAAACCTTCTGAACGACTCATAACATATAGCTCTTCTAACGATTCAGCTTCTGGAGAACGATAACCATAACGAACACCGTCAAAGCGTTGCAAATTAGATGACGCTTCACTTGAGGCGATAATATAGTAAACGGCAATCCCATATTTTGAATGAGGTAAACTAACTTCTTCAACTGTTGCACCTAATTCTTTATAAGTGTCAATCGCAGCTAAAACAGATTTTTTAATCTCTTCATCAATACCCTCTTGTAAGTATTCTTTTGGTACACCAATCTTCATACCTTTAATATCTCCAGTTAGGTTAGCTGTAAAATCTGGAACACTTGTACCAGAACTCATTGAATCATTTGCATCATAGCCACTAATTGCGTTTAAAACATAGGCATTATCTTTAACTGTACGTGTAAATGGTCCGATTTGATCTAAACTTGAAGCAAAAGCAATTAAACCAAAGCGTGACACGCGGCCATAAGTTGGCTTCATCCCAACAACACCTGTAAAAGCCGCTGGTTGACGAATACTTCCACCAGTATCACTACCTAAACTAATTAAAAGTTGTCCAGCTGCTACTGCAGCTGCAGAGCCACCTGATGAACCTCCTGGAACTTTAGTTAAATCCCACGGGTTTTTTGTTTGTTTAAAGTACGAGGTTTCTGTGCTTCCGCCCATAGCAAATTCATCCATGTTTAATTTACCAACAGGAATTAAGTCCGCTTCGTAAACTTTATTCATGACTGTTGCATCATAAATTGGCATAAAATCTTCTAGCATTTTGCTGGCTGCTGTTGTGCGTAAATCTTTCGTCACAATATTATCTTTAATACCAATTGGTAAACCAGCTAGAACATTTGATTCAGTAATGCCTTTAGCATCCATATTTTTAGCTAACTGTAAGGCTACCTCTTCATTTAATGTAATAAATGATCCGACTTTATCTTCTGTTTCATGAATACGTGAAAAAGTTTCTCTCATGATATCTTCTGCAGTAATTTCTTTTGATACAAGTAAATTGTGTAACTCAATTAGTTCTTTATCTAATAAACTCATGCTCCAGCCTCCCCATTATCCATGATTGCAGGCACTTCAATTAGGCCGTCTTTTTCAGCTTTAACGTTTTTAAATAATTCTGAGCGCTCTGTTCCAGGTACAGCAACATCTTTGCGCATTGCATTTACGATTTCTAAACCATGAGTAGTTACAGGAACTCCTGTTGTATCAACTTGTTCTAATTGTTCAACCATTCCAATAATTTCATCCATTTGTTCTGTAAAATGTGCAATCTCACTATCTTTAAAAGCTAGTTTAGATAGCTTTGCAACGTGCTTCACTTCAGTTTCATTAATTGCCACTATATCTCAACCCTCTTTCTTTTGATTTTTCAATCATAAAAACTCAACTCCTATTTTAGCATAAACCTGATGTACTAACTATCTAAATCTTAAGTTTTTAGTGCTATTTCAACGAAAACAACTTACTTTTGAAAATAAGTTCCTTTTCTTTATTTCTTTTATCTGATTAAATACAAGAAAATGCCGAGAAAGTTCTCAGCATTTTCTTCTTTATTAATCAAAAACATGATACTTAAATTCATTACTATTAGGTTCTCTGCTTAGGAAAGCTTCCATTCCTTGCATTGAGTTAATGGAAATTTCAATTGGGATTCCTGATGGAAGTAAATTGGTTTTATCCGCTACAAATTGTGTGAATGCAATGATTTCAGAGGCTCCATAAAATTGAGTCGTAATATTGACCGTCATCTTTGTAAGCACATCATCTTTATAGTATGCTTCTGCCGTTACTCCACTTAAATTTGGGAAAAATTCTTGAACGGAAGATTTAAAATCAGCAAATTTTGATTTTTCTTCATTTGAATCGTCCTCATTATTTGGAAAAATGACTTTCTTTTCATTGATTGCCGTCCAATCCCCAACAGTAGTTGATCCATCTTTACTAACTGCCGAAGCAAAATAAACGCCACCAGCTAGTGTATCTCTTGGTGATTGTTCAAATAAAGAAATCATAATAGGAACATTTCCCATACCTTCCATTTTTCTCATTCGAGCAATAATTTCATTTGCCATCGCCTTACCTTGGGCTTCTAAGTCAGCACGTGAAATTTCAGTTTGAAACTCTGCACCATATAATACTTTTTGGTAATAATCAACACTATTCATAGCTAGTCCAATACTCACACCAGCTAGTTTAAAATCGTCGCCCTCTTTCACCATGTAATTTTGCTCTAAAATTTGAGCTAAATAACGTGGTGCTCTTGTATCTGGTTCAACTTGACCATTGTCAGCTGGATTTAAACCATTCGGTCCGTTATTTGAATTTGGATCTTCTTCAGCTGCCTGTCTAGCAATCCAACTTTTAATCGTTCCGCTATCAAGCATTTGACCTTCTCTAAAATAATAACTATCCGTTGGAAATGGTTCTTGAGATAGACTAATTAATCCTGTTTCAAAAGCTTTCATATTGTACCCAGAATTCAAACTTAGACTGATACCTCGTGACTTACTTGTTTGATACTCTTTATCATTTTTCATGACTGTGCGATAATAATCAGTCGATAATTGTGTTTTTGTAGTCTTCTCAGTACCTTTTGAACTTTCTGATTTACTAGCTTCATTTGGAGTTGCACCATTGCCACAAGCAGCTAATGCTACCACACACATTGCTAACAAGACCATTAATTTTTTATTCATGTAGATTCTTCCTCTCCTTCCAACTGTTCTAATAGCTGATCTTCATTCCAAACAGCTACTTCTAATTTTTCCGCTTTAGTTAATTTACTTCCTGCTTCAGCACCTGCAACAACTAAATCAGTCTTCTTCGAAACACTCCCTGTTACTTTTCCACCTAAGTTTTCGATTCGTTCCTTAGCTTCTTCACGAGTAAAGTGGGTTAGTTTCCCTGTCAAAACAATTGTTTTCCCATTAAAATAGGAATCACTTTCAGCTAATTCAGCTCTTTTCTTACCCAAGTACGTTAAATTAACTTGGCATTGCTCTAGTTCGGCTAATAACTCTGCCACTTCTGGCAATTCGAAGTAGGTCACGACACTATCAGCAATAATCTCGCCAATACCATCTACTTCAATAATATCTTCTTTAGTCGCTTGACTCAGCCCCGCCATCGATTCAAACCGTTCAGATAAAAGCTTGGCAGCTTTAGCACCAACATGACGAATTCCTAAACCAAATAGCAAACGTTCCATTGAATTCTGCCTACTATTATCAATCGCTGTTAAAATATTATTAGCAGACTTCTCTTTAATTTTTTCTAATGTCAACAATTGCTCAAAGGTTAATTGATACAAATCAGCGACATCATGAACAAGCTCTTTTTCATACATTTGAACAATAACTCGATTACCTAAACCATCAATATTCATTGCATTTCGTGAAACAAAATGGGATAACCCTTCTGTAATTTGAGCTGGACATTTCGGATTTATGCAACGCAATGCGACTTCTTCTTCTAAATGAACCAGTTCACTTTGACAAGCCGGACAATGGGTGGGCATTAAATAAGGCTGACTATTAGGTTCGCGTTTATCCGTTATAACTCTTGTCACCTCAGGGATTATATCCCCAGCCTTATGAATCACAACGGTATCTAACAAACGTATATCACGTTCTTTAATTAAATCAACATTGTGCAAACTTGCTCGTTGCACTGTCGTTCCAGCTAAATGAACCGGGTCCATAATCGCTGTTGGTGTCACCACCCCAGTCCGCCCGACTGTCCATTCAATTTCACGAACCACTGTAATGGCTTCTTCTGCTGGAAATTTATAGGCAATTGCCCAACGTGGGGCTTTAACTGTAAAACCTAAGGCTGCTTGTGTAGCAAAGTTATTGACTTTAATTACAATTCCATCAATCTCATAAGGTAAATCAACACGCTTCTCATGATAGTTTTCAACATACTCCCATACCTCGTCAATTGAATTACATAAATGACGCTCATGATTGGTTCGTATCCCCAATTGATCTAATTCATTTAAGGCTTCATCTTGACCTGTAGCTGTAATTTCACCAAAGTCTGCAATAGTATACAAAAAGGTATTTAAATTACGCTTAGCCGCTAATTTAGGATCTAATTGACGCAAGCCACCAGCAGCAGCATTCCGCGGATTCGCAAAAACATCTTCACCATTTTCTTCACGCTCTTTATTTAAAGCTATAAATGAAGACTTAGGCATATAACATTCACCACGAACTTCAATTGAGTACGGTTTTTGTAAACGCAATGGCACTGATTTTACGGTGCGAATATTTTGAGTAATATCCTCACCAATCGTCCCGTCTCCTCTTGTTGCTGCCTGGACAAGCTGTCCATTTTCATATTTTAAGGATATTGCTAAACCATCAATCTTTAACTCACAAATATATTGAATGTCTTCATCTGGTAAAAGTCGCTTAATGCGTTCATCAAAACTAATTAAATCTTCGCGATCAAACGCATTTCCTAAACTTAGCATCGGAATTTCATGAACAACCTTTGTAAAACCTGGTAATACCTGACCCCCAACTCTTTGAGTCGGAGAATCACTTGTAATTAAATCAGGATACTCTGTTTCTAATTGAACCAATTCATGGTAAAGCACATCGTAGTCATGATCAGATATTGATGGATTGTCTTTAACGTAGTACTGATAGCTATATTGATCTAATTCCCCACGTAATTCTACAGCTCTTTTGTTGGCTTCCTCAAAGGATATCGGTTCACTCATTTTCAAATCCCTCTTTCTTACTGGTTAATTTTCAAGCTTTTTCTATTGGTGCAAAGGCTGCTAACAACCTTTTAATGCCTTGCTCTTTAAAGGCCACATCTAATTCTAAATTATCTGCATCGCCAGAAACTTTCACGACCGTTCCGACACCCCATTTTTTGTGCATTGCTTTATCGCCAACTGTCCATGGTAGTTTTTCTGCACCACTTTCTACTTTATTTTGAGAAACAGGTGACTTATAGGTAGAAGCTGTCGCACGTTGCGTTTGATTGCGATTTAGTAAACTGCTGCCTCCCATCGAACTGCCACTACGTCCAAATGGCAAATTCCCTGACATTTGATTGCCAGACTCTAATGCTTCTTCGCTAATTTCTGCAATAAAGCGCGATGCAGCATTTGCTTGCGTTCGACCATACAACATCCGTGAATAAGCATTCGTAATATAAAGTTTTTGCTCAGCTCGAGTAATTCCAACATAAGCTAATCGACGTTCCTCTTCTAGTTCATTCTCCTCCATTAGCGCTCTGGAAAGTGGGAATACGCCCTCTTCCACACCAATTAGGAAAACGATTGGAAACTCTAATCCTTTGGCTGCATGAAGTGTCATTAAAGTAACTTCACTCGTTTGTTCTTCCTCTAAATTATCCAAATCAGAAACTAAAGCTAAATCCGTCAAGAATGTTAGTAAACTCTTATCTTCGCTACTGTCTTTTTCAAATTGTTGCGTTACAGAAAGGAATTCTTGAATATTTTCAATTCGCGATTCAGATTCTAATGTTTTCTCTATTTCTAACGCTTTTAAATATCCACTACGTTTTAAAACTTCTTGAACGAGTTCTGTTACAGGCAAGTACTCTTGCATTTTATGAAAATCTTTTAACATAAAGGCAAATCCTTCTAATTCTCCAGCTGCCTTACCCGTAATTGGCGTAATGGTTACATTAAGAGCTGTTTCCAATAATGACCAACCATACTGGTTAGCTGCTGTTCTTAACTTATCAACTGTACCAGGACCAATCCCACGTTTTGGAACATTAACAATTCGTTCAAAACTCATATTATCTTCTGGGTTGGCAATTAAGCGTAAATAAGCCAAAATATCGCGTATTTCTTTACGATCGTAGAACTTATGACCACCAACCATTTTATATGGAATATTTGATTTCAACAGATTTTCTTCCATTACCCGTGATTGAGCATTTGTTCGGTATAGAACGGCAAAATCGCCATAATTTAATTTACGTGTTCGCATTTCTTCCTGCATTTTAGAAACAATGTAGCGAGCTTCATCATGCTCAGATTGGCCACGATAATAAGTGATTTTTTCACCGTCTGCATTGTCTGTCCATAAATTCTTATCACGACGATTTGAATTGTTCCCAATAACATCATTGGCTGCTTTTAAAATCATTTTAGTCGAGCGGTAGTTCTGCTCCAACAAAACAACTTTTGCATCTGGATAATCTTTTTCAAAGTTTAAAATATTTTCCATGTTCGCACCACGCCAACCATAGATACTTTGGTCCGCATCCCCAACGACACATAGATTTTTAAATCGTTTAGCCAAAGTGTTTACTAATGTGTACTGCGCATGGTTCGTATCTTGATACTCATCAACATGAATATAATGAAATTTATTTTGATAAAAATCTAGTGTCTCAGGACTATCTTTAAATAAACGTGCTGTCAACATAATCAAATCATCAAAATCTACTGCTTGATTACGACGCAATTCTTTTTGATAGTCATCGTAACAATCAGCCACAATTTTTTCAAAAATACTTGATGCATATTCGCGGTACTCTTCCGCCGTTTGCAATTCATTTTTAGCATTACTTATTTGACTTAATATTGATCTTGGGTCATATTTTTTAGGGTCAATATTTCGCTCTTTTAAAATGCGTTTCATTAAAGTTTGTTGCTCACTTGGATCGCTGATTGTAAAAGCACGATTGTAGCCAATTTTATCAATATCGCGACGTAAAATACGCACACACATTGAGTGGAAAGTCGATACCCAAACATCATTTCCCCCACGTACATTTAAGCGATTTACCCGTTCTTTCATTTCTTTAGCCGCTTTATTTGTAAAGGTAATAGCTAAAATATTCCATGGATTCACTTGTTTTTCTTCAATTAAATAGGCAATACGATGCGTTAATACTCGTGTCTTCCCACTTCCAGCACCAGCCATAATTAAAAGAGGTCCTTCTGTTGCGATAACGGCCTCTTTTTGTCTTGGATTCATTCCACTTATTAAATCATCTCTTGATACCAACTTCTAACATCCTCTCAGTTTCATCCTCTATTACCGAATACTAGTTCTTTTATTTGTATGTGTAGTAGCATCGAAAAAATGTATCTACCTCACGAACTTTTGCAAAAAAAGGAACTCCTTATAAAAAATCGTCAAGGACTTTCTATGCACAACTAGTTCAATTATAATCATTACACTATTATAGCAAAAAAAAGCAAAAACTTCTTTAAAAAAAGAATAAGAGTCGTTGAAACTTTAATCAATAATTAAGAATTCTGATTTTTATGAAAAATCCATAAAAAAATAAGGCTGAAACAATCTGTCTCAGCCATCATTTATTATCCGCAATAGAATAAATAATATGTAAACAACTTGAAAAATTGCTTATCAAGTTGATTTATCCAAAGGTTCTCTAAAAGAAAAGTAGTATTATTTTAATTTATTCTTCTGTCACTGCACTTAGCATCAACTGATTAATCATGATCCTCACTTGTTTCCTAGCAAGCCCATACTCTTTTTTTCGTAGTAAGTCTAACGTCTTTGAGTAATGTTGTAATTTTTTTGCTAACGTTCGTTTCATCAAGGTTTCAATCTCATGATTTTTTTGTAAATGTAAATTGCGTAATGTATCAATGACTAGTGCCGTTTTAAATTGATTTCGGCCGTAACCTAAAAAGTCTTTTAGGAGATCACGCTCTTTACCTTGATAAACCTCTGGATCATTTAGCTCAACAAGCTGAAATAATTCATTTAAACTTGCGTCTAATTTAGAAAAATCAAGCTGAATTTCTTTTAATTCAATAAAATGGATTTGTTGAACAAAAAGTAGTTCTAAAAACTCAAGGCGTTCCAAATAGCCTCTTACATCAATTTTCTGTTCTAGTATTTTAGCTCCTTTATGAGCTTCTATCATTAAATAGCCTTCCGATTCTAACTTAAAAAATGCTTTTCTAACCGGTGTTCTACTAATACCTAATAACTTTGCTGTTTTTACTTCAGTTAAATGGGCTTGCGGTGGCCACTCTTTTGTAATTATTTTTTCTTTAATTGTTAAATAAGCCACCGTTTCTAAATTATTCCCACGTTCCATAAATCTGCTCACCTACTTTTCCAGCTTAAAATGGGTGCATGTTTATTGCCTTACTGCCAATATCCATTCGATAAAAAGTTTGATCAGTCTCTGCTTGTTCTAGATTTGAATAAACCTTTTCTCGCGCTTCTTCTAATGTATTTCCGCTAGCTGAGACTAAGTAAATTCGTCCGCCATCCGAAACTAGGTGTCCACCTTTTTCCTTTACCCCAGCTGTATAAACTTTAACATCTTTAAACTGAGTAAAATCTGGTAAAGGAATATCCGTTGTGTAACTAGTTGGATAACCATCTGCAGCAACGACAACACCGATTTCAAAACCAGTTGTTTTCCAACTTATTTTTGGTTCACGCCCTTCTAATAGATCATCTATAATAAGCGCAAAATCGCTAGTTAAACGATTTAAAACAACTTGAGTTTCTGGATCGCCAAAACGAGCATTAAACTCAATCGCTTTTGGCCCAGATTCTGTTGCAATAATTCCAGCATATAAAATGCCAGTAAAAGGTCGTCCTTCTTTAAGAAGCCCAATTGCTGCTGGTTTTAAAATTGTTTCTATCGCTTCATTTACAATAGACTCTGAAATCTGTGGTACTGGAGTATAGGCACCCATGCCGCCAGTGTTTGGTCCTTCGTCACCTTCATAAGCACGCTTATGATCTTGAGAAATAACCATTGGGTATACCTTATCATTTTTTACAAAAGCTAACAATGAAAATTCCTCACCTGACAAATATTCTTCAATTACTACTTTTTGAGAATTTGTACCAAAACGTTGCTCTATTAGCATATCTTTTAAGGCTAGCGTTGCTTCATTTAAATCTTCTGCAACAACCACACCTTTCCCAGCTGCCAACCCATCGGCTTTAATAACAATCGGGGTACCATGTTTAGTTACATAAGCTAAAGCCTGCTCATATTCTGTAAAAGTTTCATAGTAAGCTGTTGGAATAGCATAAGTCATCATAATTTCTTTAGCAAAATTCTTTGAGCCCTCAATTAAAGCTGCATTTTTACGCGGACCAAATATTTTTAAACCCGCTGCTTCAAAATCATCTACAATACCATTTAAAAGTGGAACTTCCGGTCCAACAAAAGTCCATGTTATTTGTTTTTCTTTAGCAAATTCAATTAAACCATCATGATTATCTTCCTTAATATCAACCAATTGAATCCCATCAATTGTCATACCGGCATTCCCTTTTGCACAATAAACATTTTCTACCAATGGACTCTCACTAATTTTTTTACAAATCACATGTTCTCTACCACCACTGCCAATTACTAAAATATCCATTTATTTAACGCACTCCTTTGTAACTAAAAATTTTAACTACATTTATTCAAAATAGAAAAAGACTGGGGAATCATTCCTCAGTCCTTTAATTTATGAATCTTTATTTCTTTTTTACAGAACAGCTTTTTCCACACCTTTTTAATGTCTAAAATGTCTAGTTTTGGTAAAAATCATTGTCATGCCAGATTCATTGGCTGCATCAATAGACTCTTGATCCTTGATGCTTCCTCCTGGTTGGATAATCGCTTTGATTCCTTGGCTTGCTGCATACTCCACACTGTCACTCATTGGGAAAAAGGCATCGCTAGCAAGAACGGCTCCATCTAATTGACCAGCAGCTTGTTCTAAAGCAATTTTTACAGAACCAACACGATTCATTTGTCCAGCACCAATCCCTAATGTATGTTGGTCATTAGCAATTACAATTCCATTACTTTTGACGTGTTTCATAACTTTCCAAGCAAATTCCATCGCTTTTAATTCTTCTTTTGTTGGTTGGCGTTCAGTGACAACTTGCCATTTTGGCGTTTCTGTTGGACTCAATAAATCTTGATCTTGAATTAATAAGCCGCCTAAAACACTTGTCATTTCTTTGCCTTTAACTGCTGCTTGATCGAAATCTAAGGTCATTAAACGTAAATTTTTCTTTTTAGTTAATAAAGCAAGTGCTTCTTCAGAAAAACTTGGTGCCAGAATAATTTCTAAGAAAATACCATGTAACTTTTCTGCAGTTACTAAATCAACTTCTCGATTTAATACAATAATTCCACCAAATATTGAAACTGAATCGGCTTCGTAAGCGCGCTGGAACGCTTCAAAAATAGTTGCGCCTATCCCAACACCACAAGGATTCATATGCTTCACTGCAACTGCAACTGGCTCAGAAAATTCTCTCGCTATGCGAATAGCCGCATCTGCATCTTTGATATTATTATAAGAAAGTTCTTTACCATGAATTTGTTTAGCATTCGTAATTGAAAAATCAACAGTTAATGGTTCTTTATAAAAACTAGCTTCTTGGTGACTATTTTCACCATAACGCAAACCTTGTTGGCGATCATAGGTTAATGTAACTTTTTCTGGCTCTGTTTCTCCAACTAAATTCGTTAAAAATCCAGCTATTAACGCGTCATAGCTAGCAGTATGTCTAAAGACTTTCGCCGCTAATTTTTCTCGCGTTTTTAAGGTGGTTCCACCCTCCTTTTGAATTTCCTCAATAACAACAGGATAATCTAAAGGGTCTACAACAACCGTTACTGCTGCATAGTTTTTTGCTGCACTACGTAACATACTTGGTCCGCCAATATCAATATTTTCAATCGCTTCTGCCGTTGTAACATCAGCTTTCATAATTGTTTCTTTAAATGGATAAAGATTGACACATACATAATCAATGGGTTGGATATTGTGTTCTTTCATCGCTTCTAAATGGCTAGCTAAATCTCTTCGTCCTAATAACCCACCGTGAATTAAAGGATGCAAAGTCTTCACTCGGCCGTCTAACATTTCGGGGAAACCAGTAATCTCTTCGATACCTTTTGTGTGAATACCAGCCTCTTCTAAAACTTTTTTAGTACCACCTGTTGAAATAATCTCAATATCATTCTCAATCAAGGCTTTCGCAAATTCTACAATCCCATTTTTATCTGAAACACTAATTAGTGCTCTTTTCATGTCACAACGCTCCCATTTCATTTAAATTAGTTTTTACTCATTTCCAACTCTTCAATAAACTGCTGAATGACAATTGGATACAAACGATGCTCAACTTGATGAATTTTTCTCTCCAAAGATTCCAATGTTTCTCCTACTTCTAACGAAACAGCTTCTTGAGCTATAATCGGCCCTGTATCCACTCCATCATCTACTAAATGAATGGTTACACCGGTTTGACTTACTTGGGCTTCAAATGCATCACGAATCCCATGAAGTCCGGGGAAATCAGGCAATAATGCTGGATGGATATTCAGGATTTTCTGCTGATAAGCCATTAACAAAGTGGTACCAATTAAACGCATATAACCTGCTAAAACAATTAACTCAATTTGATTTTCTTGTAAAAGAGCCAAAATAGCTTCTTCGTATTCGGTTTTACTAGTAAAATCAGCTGGACTAAATGAATAACTGGGTATGCCTAATTGGCGACTTCGTTCTATAACAAATGCTTGCTTTCTATCACAAAATAAAAGGACCAGTTCTGCTTCATTATTTTCTGCTGAAATCTGATTCGCAATCGCTTCAAAATTACTGCCATTGCCTGACGCAAAGACTGCTATTTTCATTCCTACACCTCAGCTTTAAAAATGATAGACTCTTCTTGTTTTTCCGTAACCTTCCCAATCACAGATGCTCCTTCTCCAGCTTCATGAAATAAAGCCAACGCTTCATCTACATTTTCTGACGAAACAGCTACAACCATTCCAATTCCCATATTAAATATTTCATACATTTCAGTAGTTGGAACTTGCCCATATTTTTCTAAAGCTTTAAATATTGGCAACACTTCCCAAGTACCTAACTGGATTTCAGCAGCTAAATGCTCTGGCAACATCCGCGGAATATTCTCGACAAATCCGCCACCAGTAATATGCGAAATGCCATGGACTAAATCAGCTTGAAGTGCTTTTAACAAGGGTTTTACATAAATTTTAGTTGGAGTTAAAAGCTCTGAACCTAAGGATTTACCAGAAATTTCAGCGAGCTGACTGTCATAAGTGAAGTTGTTTTGTTGGAAGAATATTTTTCGAACTAATGAGTATCCATTGGAATGAATACCACTTGAAGCCAATCCAATCAAACAATCTCCTGCTTGAATATCATTTGAATTTAATAAATTCTTTTTCTCCACGACCCCTACCGCAAAACCAGCTAAATCATAGTCATCTTCCTCATACATTCCTGGCATCTCAGCTGTTTCTCCACCAATTAAAGCGGCTCCTGCTTCAATACATCCCTCAGCGACACCAGCGACAACTTGCTCCAATCTAGCTGGCTTATTTTTTCCTGTTGCAATATAATCTAAAAAATAAAGTGGTTCTGCTCCTTGCGCGATAATATCGTTGACGCACATTGCCACACAATCGATTCCAATCGTCTGATGTTGATCCATAGCAATAGCAATCATCAATTTTGTTCCGACACCATCTGTTCCAGAAACCAAAACTGGTTCTTTTACACCTGTAATAGATAAATCAAAGCAACCTCCAAAACCACCCAGAGCACCCATTACACCCAGACGTTCTGTTCGTTTCACGTGCTTTTTAATTCGTTCAACAGTTTCATATCCTGCTGCTACATCTACACCTGCTTTTGCATATGCATTTGTCATTTTTAGGAATCCCTCCACCTGTTCTTTTAGATTTTAGTTATTGCTGGTTCCTCTTCTAAAGAAGCTAAATATTCAGCTTCATAATCATATAAAGACGTTGGAAAATCACCATTGAAATACGCCATACATAATCCAGTATAGGGAGCATCATAATTTAAACCAATCGAGTCAATTAGTCCATCCTGGCTCAAATAGGCTAAACTATCTGCCCCAATCAGTGTTTCAATTTCAGAAACCGAATGATTGGCTGCAATCAACTCTTGTCTTGTTTGAATATCAATCCCATAGAAACACGGATAACGCAGCGGTGGCGAAGCAATTCTTACATGAACTTCAGCAGCACCAGCTTCTTTTAATAATTTTACAATTCGGCGACTCGTTGTCCCACGAACAATTGAGTCATCCACCATCACAACTTTTTTGCCTGCAACAACACCACGAACTGCGGAAAGCTTCATTCTGACACCTTGCTCTCTCAATTCTTGCGTCGGTTGAATAAACGTACGAGCAATATATTGATTTTTAACTAAGCCCATTTCATAAGGAATACCACTCATTTCTGCATAACCACTGGCTGCTGACAAAGATGAATTTGGCACGCCAATCACAATATCCGCCTCAATTGGCGCTTCCTCAGCTAGGCGACGTCCCATATTTTTACGAGCTGTATGAACATTTACCCCAGCAATATCTGAATCCGGTCTCGCAAAATAAATATATTCCATCGAACAAATCGACATAGTCGTTTCATCTGTATATGTTTCAATTCGATACCCCGAGTCATCAATAATGACAATTTCACCAGGCATTACCTGACGAACAAACTTCGCTCCAACTACATCAATTGCACAGGTTTCACTGGCTAAAATATAGGCTCCATTTTGCATTTGGCCAATCGATAACGGTCTAAAACCATTGGGATCTAAAGCTCCAATTAGTGCTTCTGGTGTTAAAATTAAATAGGCAAATCCGCCTTTTACAGTGTTTAAACTTTCTTTCAACTTATCTAAAAAAGTGGCTTCTTTACTTCGTCTAATCAAATGCATTAACACTTCTGTATCTGAATTAGAATGAAAAATAGCTCCTTCACGTTCCAATTCAAAACGTAAACTTTTAGCATTAATTAAATTGCCATTATGCGCTAAAGCCATCTCTTCATCATAAAATTTAAAGAGAAAGGGTTGAATATTATTGATTCCATCGCTTCCGGCTGTTCCATAACGAACATGTCCAATCGCAGCATGCCCTTCTAGACGTTGCAAATCAGCCTCATCCTTAAAAACCTCTGCAATTAATCCAACATTTCGATGGCCTTTTAATTTTCCAGCTTGATTGGCAACGATGCCGGCTCCTTCTTGTCCCCGATGTTGCAAACTATGAAGACCAAAATAACTCAATCTAGCTGCATCGTGATGTCCCCAAACACCAAAAACGCCACATTCTTCATTTAAACTTCTGACTTCAGTAAGCACGGAATCGCATCCTCCCATAATTCTCTTAGTTGCTTCGTTTCTAATTGTAAATTTCCATCTTTCGCAGTCAAATTAAACTTTCCGTCATTTGTTACTTTTCCAATTTCTGTTGCAGCATCATCAAAAAGTTGTTTAAATGCAGATGTTTTTTCAGTTTTGACTGAAATTACATAACGAGATTGTGTCTCGCTAAATAACCAGTTTAATGGCATATCAACTGCCACTTCGATACCTAAGTCATTTCCAAAAGCGGATTCTGCTAAAGCTACAGCCAAACCACCTTCAGCTAAATCATGAGCACTAGTAACTAAACCAGCTTTGATTGCTGCTAAAACTTTATCTTGATGCGCCTTTTCAACTACTAAATCAAAATCCATTAATTTACCTTCTATGCGACCTAGCTCCATTTTTTGTAATTCAGAACCATTAAAATCAGCTTTTGTTGTTCCCACTACAAAAATATGATCCCCTGCTTGCTTAAATTCTTGTGTTGTAACATGTGCTAAATCTTCAATTAAACCAACCATACCAATCATCGGAGTAGGGTAAATGGCTTGGCCATTAAATTCATTGTACAAAGAAACATTACCGGAGATAACCGGAGTATCCAGGACTTCACAGGCTTTTGCAATACCATCAGCTGAGGTCCATAGTTCCCAAAAAATTTCTGGCTTATCTGGATTCCCATAATTCAAACAATCCGTTATCGCTAATGGTTTACCACCACTACAAACAATATTTCGAGCTGCTTCCGCAACTGCAATTTGTCCGCCTTTTTCAGGATTTAAATAGAGGTACCGTGCATTACAATCTGTCGTTAAAGCTAAAGCTTTTTTAGTTCCTCTAATGCGCACTACAGCGGCATCACTACCTGGTCCAACAACAGTATTCGTACGCACCATTGAATCATACTTTTCAAAAATAGAACGTTTAGAAGCAATTGTCGGTTGTTGTAAAAGTTTTTTTAATGTCTCAGCTGGATTAGTAGCCTTTGGTTGATACTCTTCTAAAGCACTAAATGCTTGGATTCTTGCCGGCTCCTCATACTTTTTATAATAGGTTGGTGCATCTTCTGCCAAAGCATCAACAGGTAAATCAGCAACTAAATCCCCTTCATGATATAAACGATACATGCCATCATCTGTTACATGTCCAATAGTTACTGCCTCAAGTTCATAGCGTTGAAAAAGTTCCTCGACTCTTTTTTCAGAACCTTTTTTCACACAAATCAACATGCGCTCTTGCGATTCCGAAAGCATCATTTCATAAGGAGTCATTTCTGTTTCCCGTTGTGGAACATCATCTAAATTCAGAACTAAACCACTTCCAGCTTTAGAAGCCATTTCTGAACTTGAAGAAACTAAACCAGCTGCTCCCATATCTTGGATACCGACTAATATATCTTGATAATCATAAATTAATTCTAAACAAGCTTCTAGTAAGAGTTTTTCCATAAATGGATCGCCAACTTGTACAGCTGAACGTTGTGCTTCTTCCTCATCGTTAAATTCCTCAGAAGCAAATGTTGCGCCATGAATTCCATCACGCCCTGTTTTTGCTCCCACATACATAATGGAATTCCCAGTTCCTTTAGCTTGACCTTTTTGAATATCTTTATGATCAATTAAACCTACACACATAGCGTTTACTAATGGATTTCCAGCGTAACAAGAATCAAAAGCAATTTCTCCACCAACTGTCGGAATCCCAATACAATTCCCATAACCCGCAATCCCAGCAACAACTTCTTCGACTAAATACTTGGTTCTTTCATTGTCTAATTCACCAAAACGAAGCGAATCCAAAATCGCAATCGGTCGAGCTCCCATACTGAAAATGTCACGAATAATGCCTCCAACTCCAGTTGCTGCCCCTTCATAAGGTTCAACTGCGGAAGGATGGTTATGGCTCTCTGCTTTAAAAACAACTGCTTGCCCGTCACCGATATCAACAATACCAGCACCTTCTCCTGGACCTTGTAGCACTTGTGGACCACTTGTCGGGAATTTTCTTAACACAGGCTTCGAATTTTTATAAGAACAATGCTCACTCCACATAACTGAAAACAAGCCGGTTTCTGTATAATTAGGCAAACGTTTTAAAATATCAACGGAGATCAGTTGATATTCCTCATCGGTTAGACCCCATTCAAGATAAATGCGCTCATTTTTAATTTCTTCTGGGGTTGGTTCATGTACCATTATCATGTATTTGTCACCTTTCCGTAATTTGCTACAATTGATTTAAAAAAACGTAATCCATCATTAGAACCCAATAGTTCCTCAACCGCTCGTTCAGGATGTGGCATCATTCCTAAAACATTTCCAGCCTGATTAGTAATTCCAGCAATATTTGCTAAACTACCATTTGGATTTTCTGATTCGTAAGTAAAAATAATTTGATTGTTCGCTTTTAGCCCTTCTAGTGTCTCCGCATCACAATAATAATTCCCTTCTCCATGAGCAATTGGAATTTGGATAACTTCGTCTTTTGCATATTCCGATGTAAAATTGGTTTTATTCGTCACAACTTTCAACCCAACTGTTTTGCAGACAAAATGTAACGATTCATTGCGTCGTAACGCACCCGGTAATAAGCCTGCCTCTAACAAAATTTGAAATCCATTACACGTTCCAAAGACAGGTTTCCCTTCATTTGCAAAACGGATAACTTCACTCATAATCGCTGAAAATCGAGCAATTGCACCACAGCGTAAATAGTCGCCATAAGAAAATCCACCTGGTAATAGCACACCATCAAAACCAGCTAAGCTTGTTTCATAATGCTGAACATATTCTGCTTTTTCACCAAGAATATCTGTCACAGCAGACAGCATATCCATGTCACAATTTGATCCTGGAAAAACAATGACAGCAAACTTCATTTAGCTGACCTCCTGAATTTCATAATGATAACTTTCCATCACAACATTGGCTAACAATTTATCACAAATTTCTTCAATCGTTGTTTCAATTTTAGTTTCGGATTTAGCCACTTTAATTTCAAAATATTTTCCAATTCGAATATCTTCAATTTCACTATACCCAAGTCTGTGAACTGCCCCTTTAACAGCCTCACCTTGTGGATCTAAAACAGATTGCTTATACATTACGTAAACTTTAACCAAATACATGATTCCTAAACCCCTCTATTTTTTATTTTTTAACCGTTGTAAAACTTCCTCATAAACGGGAACCAAATCCCCTAAATCTCGACGATAAATATCCTTATCTAAATGTTCATTTGTTTCCTTGTCCCATAACCGACAGGTATCTGGTGAAATCTCATCTGCTAACAAAATTGTTCCGTCATCTCGTTGACCAAACTCAAGCTTAAAATCAACTAAACGAATCCCAATTTCTTGAAATAAATCAAGTAATTCAAGATTAATCTGATGTGCTTTTTCTTTAATCACAACTAACTGGTCTTTTTTAGCCAAACCTAAAACAGCTACATGGTCGTCATTAATCAACGGATCATCTAGCTTATCTTCTTTAAAATAAATTTCCAAAATTGGGAAAGCTAGTGGAGTACCTTCAACAATACCTAAACGCTTAGAAAAACTTCCTGCTGCTACATTTCGAATCACAATTTCTAAAGGAAACATGGTCACGCGCTCAATCAACTGATCTGTTGCTGAAAGTTGCTGAATGAAATGACTCTCAATGCCCTTTTTCTTCAACTTTTCAAAAATGATACTTGTAATTTGATTATTTAGTTGACCTTTCCCACTAATCTGATCTTTTTTAGCCCCATTTAGTGCAGTCGCTTGATTTAAATAACTAACCCAAATCTGTTTCTCATGATCCGTTTCAAATAACATTTTTGCTTTTCCTTCGTATATAAGAGCTTTTTTCTCCAACTGACTAATCCCTCTCTTTCTCACACTATAAAAAATGAACATTAAAAACCAAAAAACGTTAATTGTTCACTTTTAACATATTCTTATTTTAACAATCTAATAAGTAAGTGTCAACAGTTTTAACGAATTATAAAAACTTTAAAAGTTTAATCGTTCGTGTTTTTTTGATTTGGAATTTCTAAACATTCGGCATTTTTTTTGATATTCCCGTTATTGTCTAGTACAATAGTAAAGTAAGATTCGAAAGGAGTTTTTATTTATGTCAAAAAAAATGTTACACACTTGTGTCCGTGTCCAAAATCTAGAAAAATCAATGGACTTCTATACTAAAGCTTTAAACTTAAAAGAAGTGCGTCGTAAAGATTTTCCGGATTATCAATTTACTTTAGTCTACCTAGCCTTTGAAGAAGGCGGTTATGAATTAGAATTAACATACAATTATGATCAAGCTGAACCTTATGAAATTGGAAATGGTTATGGTCATATCGCTATTGGGGTGGATGATTTAAAAGCAACTCACGCTGCTCATAAATCTGCTAACTATGAAGTAACTGATTTAAAAGGCCTTCCTGGATCAGAGCCAAGTTATTACTTTATCCAAGATCCTGATGGATATAAAATTGAAGTCATTCAAAACTAAACAAAAAAAGTCTGCTGAATCCTTATATTTTAGGATTCAACAGACTTTTTTCTGTTATTTTTCGATTTCAGTTATCACTCCGGCACCAACTGTTCTACCACCTTCACGAATGGAGAATTTTGTTCCAACTTCAACAGCAATCGGTGCAATCAATTCAACATCAATGGTGACATTATCGCCGGGCATGACCATTTCAGTACCACTTGGCAAGTCGATAACCCCTGTCACATCAGTGGTTCTAAAATAAAATTGTGGACGATAATTAGTAAAGAAAGGAGTATGACGTCCACCTTCTTCTTTAGAAAGAATATAGACTTCACCTTTGAATTTTGTATGAGGCGTAATACTACCTGGTTTCGCAATAACTTGCCCACGTTCAATATCCTCACGACCAATTCCACGTAATAGAATTCCAACGTTATCACCAGCTTCACCAACATCCAAAATTTTTCTAAACATTTCGATACCCGTTACCACTGTTTTTTTCGTTTCAGGGAACAAACCAACTAATTCAACTTCATCGCCAACCTTCACAACACCTCGATCAATTCTACCACTAGCTACAGTTCCACGACCAGTAATCGTAAAGACATCTTCAATTGGCATTAAGAAAGGTTTATCCATTTCTCTTTTAGGAGTTGGAATATAGCTATCAACCGTATCCATCAACTCTAAAATAGCTGCCTCAGCTTTTTCGTCTCCTTCAAGTGCTTTCAAAGCAGAACCTCTAATTACCGGGATGTCATCTCCTGGATAATTATATTCAGAAAGTAACTCACGAATTTCCATTTCAACTAAATCAAGCAATTCTTCATCGTCAACTAAATCGACTTTATTCATAAAGACAATCAAATCATTTACCCCTACTTGGCGGGAAAGTAAGATGTGCTCACGTGTTTGTGGCATAGGACCATCTGTTGCGGAAACAACTAAAATTGCTCCATCCATTTGCGCTGCACCTGTAATCATATTCTTCACATAATCCGCATGACCAGGAGCATCAATATGCGCATAATGACGTTTTTCAGTTTCATATTCTACATGAGACGTGTTAATTGTAATTCCTCTTTCACGCTCTTCAGGGGCTGCATCAATGCTCGCATAATCTTGGGGATTTGCAAGACCTTTCTTAGCTAAAACAGAAGTAATTGCTGCGGTTAACGTTGTTTTCCCGTGGTCAACGTGCCCAATTGTTCCAATATTAACGTGTTCTTTTGTTCTTTCATAATGTTGTTTTGACATAACTTACAAACCTCCTTGATTGATTTGGTTAGCAATTGCTAGCCCATTTACGAGTTTGACCATTACTGACCAACCTCTTATCTATAGTTATACACCCTTTTAAAGAAAAAAGCAAGAACTTTCGCTTATTTTTTGTAAGTAGTTTTATTTACTTGTATTTTTAACACTAAAAGGATATAAAAATCCTGAGACCATCTTATTAAGTAAGATAGTCCCAGGATTTTAAATGGGTCTAATTGGAAAACGTAAAGTTGTCTTTTGTTTATCTGGAATTACCTTTCGAGGATCAGAAAGATAAATTTCTTTATGCCATTTACCAATCTTTTCTAGATTATTCTCCTCACAATAGGCTTCCATCTCAGCAAAAGTTATAGACTCAGTATCATAACTCCCTACATGTAACATTTGCAAGACTTGCCCTTCTTCAATTTGCTGAAATTGAACTTGTTCTGCTAGTTCTACACCAATTTTTTTAGCAACTTCTTCGTTCAAACTAGCCACTAATTCTTTAGATACAAAATCGGGTTGGCGAATCATTAATTGATAAATCAGTGTATCCTTATCTACTGCTTCCCCTGGCTTAGGTTTTTCCTCTGACGTCCAAAAACCTTCTAATGGAAAAACAGTGTACTCAAAGTACCCCTCAGGTATAATTCCTTTTTTAGGTAACATTCTAATTGCATAAGAATAAGCATATAACGCTCCAACTACCTCTTGAAATTCAACTGAATTAGGATTACCTTTTCCTTCAATTGTCAAATAGTTAAAACTGGGTAAAGTTATTTGTGTTGGAACAGCTTTTGGGATATAAATGAACTTATCTTTTTTCCGCCACTCGTATTTCATTTTTCACACCTCTTCTTTTTTATTTAATGGATAACAAACTTCCGTTACCCAGTTAACAGGATTAGCGTCTTGCCCTGGCGAAACGTGGTAAATATTAAACATTGGACCTTTTAACTTTTCACCTGTAATTTCAAACCATTTAGCTACCGCTTCATTAACTGCTGGTAGTTGATCATAGCTTCCATTCATCATCACAGACGCCACCTTGATGGAGGGTGATTTTTTAATTTCAAATACGTTTGTTTTAAGCGGATCTGTTTCTGAAATCGCCATTTGAATTTCTACATCAACATCCTCATCTTTATATTCCTCATCACGGAAAATAGCTAAACTATAACTTGGATTTTCTGGTTTGAGTTGATACTCATTTAAAGCTTTTCCAACAATTTTCCATAATTGACCTTCTTCATGATAACTAGTTAATATCCGTCGCACACTGATGACCTGTCGAGCTGGTATAAGCTTCACACTAACATGGTAGTCCATTTCCAACTCATCTTCTTTCACGAGCTTTAAAGAGCTTTTTAATAAATTCTGCTGCTGGTTTAGCTCATCTAGTTCTACCTGTAATTCCTTTTCACGAGTTTTTAAATAATTTTCAACTTGTCTTGGATCTTGTTCAATTGCTACGAGCTCTTTAATAATTGCTAGACTAAAACCCATTTCTTTTAACTTTTTTATTTTATTGATTTGACTAAGCTGTGCAGCCGTATAATAACGATAACCCGTAGCTTCATCAATTATCGCTGGAGTTAAAAGTTTTATTTTGTCATAATAGCGTAGCATTCGAATACTAGTTGTTGCTAGTCTTGAAAAATCTCCAATTTTAAACATCAAATTTCCTCCATTAAAAATAATTTACCTGATTTTTAACTTAATTATAGTATAAAGCCTCTCACAGTGATAGAGTCCACAACTTATTTCTCTTTATTTAGTTTTTTACTCCTAAAGTAAAGAATAAAAAAACCTACCTCAATTTTTCAATCAAGGTAGGTTTTTTAAATTTTAAACTAAGTCAACTTAGTCTGAAAATCGAAAATTATTTATTTTTTAAGTTGTAGAAAGAACCTAAACCACGGTAAACAGCTAAGTCACCTAATTGGTCTTCAATTCTTAATAATTGGTTGTATTTAGCAATACGGTCAGTACGGCTTAATGAACCAGTTTTGATTTGTCCAGCATTTGTAGCTACAGAGATATCAGCAATTGTTGCATCTTCTGTTTCACCAGAACGGTGAGAAACTACTGCAGTGTAGCCAGCTTCTTTAGCCATTTCGATTGCTTCAAATGTTTCAGTTAAAGTACCGATTTGGTTAACTTTGATAAGGATTGAGTTACCAATTCCTTTTTCAATACCTTCAGAAAGTTTAGCAGTGTTTGTAACGAATAGATCGTCACCAACTAATTGAACTTTATCGCCAAGAGCTTCTGTTAATAGTTTCCAACCATCCCAATCATTTTCATCCATACCATCTTCGATAGTAATGATGAATGGGTACTTGTTAACTAATTCTTCTAAGAATGCTACTTGTTCAGCGCTAGTGCGAACTGCTCCGCCTTCGCCTTCGAATTTAGCATAGTTGTAAACACCATTTTCGTAGAATTCTGAAGCAGCACAGTCAAAACCAAGACGAACATCGTCACCGATTTTGTAGCCAGCTTTTTCTACTGCTTGAACGATTGTATCAACAGCATCTTCAGTTCCTTCAAAGCGAGGTGCGAAACCACCTTCATCACCAACTGAAGTTTCTAAACCACGGTCGTGTAAGATTGATTTTAATGCATGGAATACTTCTGCACCCATACGTAAAGCTTCTTTAAATGATGGAGCACCAACTGGTACGATCATGAACTCTTGGAATGCGATTGGAGCATCTGAGTGAGATCCGCCATTGATAATGTTCATCATTGGAGTTGGTAAAACTTTAGTATTAAATCCACCTAAATATTGGTATAAAGGTACATCTAAATAGTCAGCTGCTGCACGAGCTACGGCAATTGAAACACCTAGAATCGCGTTTGCGCCTAATTTACCTTTGTTAGGAGTACCATCTAATTCGATCATAGTTTTATCGATCGCCATTTGGTCACGAACATCGAAACCTAAGATAGCTTCAGAGATAATGTTATTTACATTATCAACTGCTTTAAGAACTCCTTTACCAAGGTAACGAGATTTGTCTCCGTCACGTAATTCAACAGCTTCGTGTTCACCAGTTGAAGCTCCAGATGGAACCATTCCGCGGCCAAATGCTCCGCTTTCTGTGTAAACTTCTACCTCGATTGTTGGGTTTCCACGTGAGTCTAAAACTTCGCGTGCTAAAATATCTGTAATAAATGGCATTTAATTTCTCTCCTTTGAGTTTAGAAAATTTTTATTACTAAGGAACAAGGTCCCTTAGCTTCATTTTAGTCAATTTTACTGCTAGATGCAATGAATTTCGTCAAATCCAAGGCATTCTTACCTATTATTTTTGAATTAAGCTTTCACCAGTCATTTCAACTGGTTTTTCAACACCTAATAAGTCTAACATTGTTGGTGCTACATCCGCTAGACGGCCGCCTTCGCGTAAGCTAACACCTTTTTTAGTAACGATCACAGGAACCGGTACAGTCGTATGAGCTGTATGAGGATTTCCTTCTGGGGTCGTCATTGTTTCAGAATTTCCGTGATCGGCAAAAATAATTGCATAACCGCCTTTAGCAATTAATGCATCTACTACACGACCAAGATTTTCATCCACAGCTTCAATCGCCTTGATTGTTGGTTCAACCATTCCAGAATGACCAACCATATCAGGATTTGCAAAATTTAAAATAATCGCATCATGTTTGTCTGCTTCAATATCAGCTACCAAAGCATCCGTAACTTCATAAGCACTCATTTCAGGCTTTAAGTCATACGTTTCTACTTTTGGTGAGTTAATTAGAATACGGCTTTCACCTGGGAATTCTTCATTACGTCCACCATTCATAAAGAACGTTACATGAGGATATTTTTCTGTTTCAGCAATACGTAATTGTTTTAATCCTTCATTTGAAAGAACTTCACCAATCACATTTTTCATTTCAATTGGTGCAAATGCAACTTCTGCAACAACACTTGGATTGTAAAGTGTCATTGTCACAAATTTAACATTTTCAGCACGTGCTCCACGGTCAAAATGTTCCCATTCAGTATCCGTAAACGCATTTGACAATTGAATGGCACGATCTGGACGGAAATTAAAGAAAATAATCGCATCATTATCTTTAACTGTTGCAACAGGTTTTCCATCTTTTTCGATTACAGTTGGAAGAACAAATTCATCCATTTTTCCATCAGCATAGCTAGATTCAACTGCAGCTTTAGCTGAGTCAAATTTTGCGCCAGTTCCGTGTGCAATGGCATTATATGCTTTTTCAACACGTTCCCAACGTTTGTCGCGATCCATTGCATAAAAACGACCAGAAACCGTTGCAATTTCACCAAAGTGAAGATCTGCTAACGCTTTTTCTAATGCTTCAACGTATTTATGTCCTGAATCAGGTGCTACATCACGACCATCTAAGAAAGCATGAATATAAACGTTTTTAACACCTTTCGCTTTTGCTGTTTCAACTAAAGCAATTAAATGATTGATGTGGCTATGAACCCCACCATCAGATAAAAGACCAAATAAGTGTAAATCAGAGTTATTTTCTTTTGTATGGGTAAAAGCATTATTAAGAGCTTCATTTTCTTGAAATTCTTTTTCTTCAATCGCTTTGTCAATACGCGTTAAACTTTGATAAACAATTCGTCCTGCTCCAATATTTGTGTGTCCAACTTCTGAGTTTCCCATTTGACCAACAGGAAGACCCACGTCAAGACCAGCAGCTTTCAATTGACCATGTGGATATGTTTCCCAATAACGATCAAAGTTTGGCTTATTGGCTAAAGCAACAGCGTTTCCTACAGTTTCATTACGCAATCCAAATCCATCAAGGATAATGATTGCAACAGGTGATTTACTCATTTATTTGACAGCCTCCAATAATGCTAAGAAAGAATCAACTTCAAGACTAGCGCCACCTACAAGAGCTCCATCAATATCAGATTGAGCCATGTATTCAGCGATATTTTCTGGTTTCACAGAACCGCCGTATTGAATACGAACTGCTTCAGCTACTTCCTTAGAATAAAGTTTTTCAACCGTTTGACGAACAACTCCACAAGTATCATTTGCATCTGCAGAAGTTGATGATTTGCCTGTTCCGATTGCCCAAATTGGTTCGTAAGCAATAACTGAAACTGCTACTTGTTCAGCAGTTAAGCCTTTAAGAGCTCCTTCAATTTGACCACTTACCCATGCATTTGTTTCGCCAGCTTCACGTTGTTCTAACGTTTCGCCACAACAAATAATTGGTGTCATACCGTTTTTGAAAATAGCATGTGCTTTTTTGTTAATATCTTCGTCTGTTTCGTGGAAATACTCACGACGTTCAGAATGACCAATAATAACGTAATCCACACCTAAATCATTTAAAGCAGCTGGGCTTGTTTCACCAGTGAAAGCACCTGATTCTTCAAAGTAACAGTTTTGTGCTGAAATTTTTAAGTCAGTACCTTTCGCTGCTTGAACTAATTCTTGTAAAAATAAAGTTGGAGATCCAATAACTGAATCTACAGCTGAGTTAGCTGGAATTTTTGTTTTAACTGCTTCAGCAAAAGCTAATGCTTCAGCTGCTGTTTTATTCATTTTCCAGTTTCCTGCAATAATTGGTTTACGCATCTATTAAAACTCCTTCTCTTACTCGTTTTATTTTTCAGAAATGGCTGCAACACCTGGTAACACTTTACCTTCTAGATATTCTAGAGAAGCTCCGCCACCAGTTGAAATATGAGTGAATTTATCAGCAAAACCTAATTGCATCGCTGCAGCTGCTGAATCTCCTCCACCAATAATTGTTGTAGCACCTTCTAAGTTAGCTATTGCTTCACAAACACCAATTGTTCCATTGGCAAAGTTGCTCATTTCAAATACACCCATTGGACCATTCCAAATAACTGTTTTAGCACCTTGTAACTCTTTAGTGAATAATTCAACTGTTTTAGGACCTACATCAAGACCCATCATATCAGCTGGAACATCATCATGAGTTTCAGTTGGTACATCATTACTAAATTCTTTTGCGCAAACTGAGTCAACTGGTAAAATTAATTTGCCATTTGCTTGATCTAACAAACTTTTAGCTAAATCAATTTTATCCGTTTCAACTAATGATTTCCCAATTTCACGACCTTGTGCTGCATAGAATGTATAAGTCATTCCACCACCAACAAGAACTTTATCTGCAACTTTTAACAAGTTTTCGATAACGCCGATTTTATCTGATACTTTAGCGCCACCTAAGATAGCAACTAATGGACGTTCTGGAGCATCAACGACACCACCAATGAACTTAATTTCTTTTTCCATTAAGAAACCAGCAGCAGATTCAAGGTTAGAAGCAATTCCAACGTTTGAAGCATGCGCACGGTGAGCAGTTCCAAATGCATCATTTACAAATACATCACCTAAGCTAGCCCAGTATTTACCTAGTTCTGGATCATTTTTACTTTCTTTTTTACCATCGATATCTTCAAAACGTGTATTTTCAAACATCACCACTTCGCCATCTTTCATTGCAGCGATAGCAGCTTCTAGTTCAGCTCCACGAGTTTCAGGTACAAAAGTAACTGGTTTACCAAGTAATTCGCTCAAACGTTCAGCAACTGGACGAAGCGTTTTATCCGCCTTATCTTCTTCAGTTTTAACTTTACCTAAATGAGAAAATACAATTACTTTACCATTTTGTTCTAAAATGTATTCAATAGTTGGCAATGCTGCGACAATACGGTTGTCATTAGTAATCACGCCATCTTTCATTGGTACATTAAAATCAGCACGTACTAAAACTTTTTTATCTTTTAAATCTAAATCTGTTACAACTTTTTTAGCCATGTGTATACCTCCTGTATAGTAAAAAGTTAAAAATCGCTTTAACAATTTCTAAAGCATAAAGAAAAAGCGGGAAGCGCGATGGCTCCCCGCTTTTCACAAATCTCATGAAATTAAGCTGTTAAAATTAAGCTTATTTACCTAATTTTGCAAAATACTCTAAAGTACGAACTAATTGTGCAGTGTATGACATTTCATTGTCATACCAAGCAACAGTTTTAACCAATTGGTTATCGCCAACTGACATTACTTTAGTTTGTGTTTCGTCGAATAGAGAACCGTAAGTCATTCCGATAATATCAGAAGAAACGATTGGATCTGCAGTATAACCGTAAGATTCGTTAGCTGCTGCTTTCATTGCTGCATTAACTTCGTCTACTGTTACTTTTTTGTCCAAGATAGTTACCAATTCTGTTAAAGAACCAGTTGCTACAGGAACACGTTGAGCAGCTCCATCTAATTTACCATTTAATTCAGGGATTACTAAACCAATTGCTTTAGCAGCTCCAGTTGTATTAGGAACGATGTTTTCAGCTGCAGCACGAGCACGACGGAAATCTCCACCAGGGTGAGGACCATCAAGAGTCATTTGGTCTCCTGTATAAGCATGGATAGTTGTCATTAATCCTTCAGCGATACCAAATTCTTTGTTTAATACGTCAGCCATAGGAGCTAAACAGTTAGTCGTACATGAAGCACCAGAGATAACTGTTTCTTCACCTGTTAAGATATCATGGTTAGTATTGTAAACGATTGTTGGAACGTCATTTCCACCTGGAGCAGAAATTACAACACGTTTAGCGCCACCTTTAAGATGTTTTTCAGCGCCTTCTTTAGAAGTGAAAAAACCAGTACATTCTAATACGATTTCAACACCTAAGTCGCCCCATGGTAATTCCTCTGGGTTACGGTTAGCTAATACTTTAACTTCTTTACCATTAACATTGAAAAAACCATCATGAACTTCCACATCACCATTGAAACGGCCTTGTGTAGTATCATATTTTAATAAATGAGCCAACATTTTTGAATCTGTTAAATCATTGATTGCTACTACTTCAATACCTTCTACTTCTTGAATGCGACGGAATGCAAGACGACCAATACGTCCAAAACCATTAATACCTACTTTTACTGTCATAACTAGATTTCCTCCTTTAGGAATTCTTAAATATATTTATTTTAAAGGGTTACCCCTTTTAAAATCTGATTAGCAGCACCTTCATCGGTAATTAACCAAGTCTGATTCGGTGCGTTTTTCATATAAGCTTCAATTGCTTTCGCTTTTGATTTCCCTCCAGCTATTGCCAGGACACAAGGAACACGGGCTAAATCTTTTAACTGTAAACCAATTCGTGGAATTTTATAAACCACTTTACCAGTTTCATTAAAGAAATACCCAAAAGCTTCACCAACTGCGGCTTCTTTTTCAATTAGAGCTAGGACATCTGAACTCATGCCACGACGCTCTGCCATCAATCTCGCATCTCCAATACTATGGAGCACGCAATTCGCTTTGTCGACCATTTTCAGTGTATTATACACTGCCGGCTCTTGTAAAAGAGGTTTATACGTTTCTTCGCTCACCTGTTCAGGCACGTAAAGCACACGATTTTCTCCACCGGTTTTTTTTGCCATCTGTGCACTTACCGAATTAGCTTGAATACTAACAGCTTCGCCAAGTCCACCTCTAGCTGGTACAAATACAAGATGACGTTTATTCGATAGAATCGTTGTCATATGATCTGCAACTTCGGCCATTGTCGTCCCACCCATTACCGCAATAATATTATCGCCTTCTGGTAATAAGTAGTTTAAAGACTCCATTGTTGCTCGACCCAATTCATCCATCACTTTTTGTTGCTCATCACTGTCACCACTTGCAATGATACAATGTTCGATTTGAAAGTAAGTTGCTAACTGATTTTCTTTTTCGCGCATTCCCAAAAGCTGACCCATGACTTTATCTAATTCATGGTAAAGGACCTCACCAGAAGCTGATAGCTCCATGCCGACTTTTGAACTTGTAATAATATTTCTTTTTTTTAGAAAATCTGTTTCCGTGCGCAAAACACGCTCAGTCACATCCATTTTACTAGCAAGAACCCGTCTTCCAACTGGACCCAGCAAATAAATATTCCGCAAAATTTGGTACCGCTCTCGCAAAGTATCCATGATATCAGGTGCTACTTTTTCAATAATAGATAATACATCCTGCATATGATTGCCTCTTCCTTCGTTGGTCACACAACGACCATGTAAGTCGTTTAGCGACCCTAAGTGACTAAAAAAAGAAGAGATTCTATTAAAACAACAACATCTATCTGATTCTTCAATCTACTTGTTATTATTTCTACACAGTAATTATCCACTGCTCTCATCTCTTACCAATTCATTTTAACAGTTTTCCCCTTATCTTTCAACTAAAATGTTTATAAATATTTACTTAAGATTGTTCTTTATATTTTGTGACTAGCATGTGTCATCCTTCACTTAAAAAAATGACTCAAATTAAGATTAAGGTGTGAAACAGCTGTTTCGTTTCATGAAACAACCTTTTTCTTTTAAAATAAAATAAAAAGAGTAGGTCTCGAAACGACCCACTCTTTCAACTTTATAACTCTAATCAAATCGTTTTCTCTTAGATGATGACGGAATCGCCAATATATCTCGGTACTTTGCAATCGTGCGACGTGATACATCGATTCCATCTGCTTTCATTAATTCAACAATTTTTTGATCAGATAAAGGCTTTCCTTTATCCTCTTCTTCAATAATTACAAGCAGTTTCTTTCTAACGCTATCTCCAGAAATATCTTCTTCAGTCTCTGTCCCATCATTTTGGTTACCTAATGAATTCGTAAAGAAACTTTTCAGTTCAAAAATTCCAAAACTAGTTTCCAAGTATTTGCCATTAACAGAACGACTAACCGTCGATTCATGAATGCCTAATTTTTCTGAAATTTCTTTTAGAGTTAGGGATTTGATTGGATGCTCTGGATTAATAAAAAATTCTTTTTGACGTTCAACAATTGCTGTTCCTACCTTAACAATCGTTTCACCACGTTGCATAATACTCCTTTTAATCCATTCATACTCATTATATTTCTCTTTCATAAAATGCGTAACATCTTTATCCTTAAACTGAGACATCTCTTGATAATACTCTTTCTGGAAGTTTACAACTGGTAGACCCGTTTTTGTTGACAAGACTTTAATACTTTCATTCTCAATTCTCACAACTAAGTCAGGTCGAATGTACTGTTCTCTTGTGCCATCATAAACTGCTCCAGGGCGAGGAGTTAACGTCTGAACATAATCTGATATTTCTTGAATCTCAGCTAAGCTAACATCAAAATTTTTTGTAATTTCTTTCCATTTGCGATTAGCAAAATTTTCAAACTCTTCTTCCATAATAACGTAAGCCATATTCGGAGCACGGTCGTCTCTTTCGATTTGGAGCATTAAACACTCTTGTAGATTTCTCGCACCTACACCTGGTGGGTCCAATTGTTGTAACAACGTTAGAGCATCAAGCATCTGGATTTCTTCTGCCCCAACTGACTTGGCAACTTCAACTAAATCAATTTTCAGATAGCCGTTATCATCAATATTTTCGGTTAAAAGTAGCACGAGCTCGCGTAAATATGTATCACGCATAGTTAAATGAATTTGTTCTAGTAGGAATTCAAATAGGGATGTGCTGGTATCTGGAACTTGATTTAAATAATTCTGTTCATCTTGACCAGAGCTATTTTGATAGTTTGTTTTTTGAATTGGATAAAGTGCAGCTTCCTCAGCAAAATCTCTTTCAACAGTTACTTCTATCAACGGATTTTCTAAAGCTTTCTGTTCTAAAAAACTAATCAACTCATCTGCATTATATTGTAGCATTTGGATAGATTGTTGCAGTTGTTGGGTCATAGCCATTTTCTGAACTTGTTTTTGTTGCTGGCTGAATTTTTGTTCAAAATTCACAGGAATTCCTCCTTCTTAACCTAAGCTTCCTCATCTACTGCTATCATACCATAATTTTAAAATAAATTGGGAGACAGCTTGAATTATTGAGAGCTATTTTTAAACTGCTTTAGCACTTAGCGAATATTTAAGCTATTTAATCACAATAAAAATACGTACGTTTTATATAAAAATCAAAGAAGACCTCCTCATTCTCAATCTGATTAAGAATGAGAATGAGGAACTCACCTATTTCTTATTGTTTCACTATTACTATTTAATACTATAGTGCTTGATTTTAAACTTATACATTCTAATTTTAGAACAATTCTGACCCCAAATTACGCGTCAACTATTTTCATAGCATATCCTGTTCCTCTTTGAACCTCAAGATATTTTTCTACAATCTCCTCCGTTTTAAATCGAGCAATTAAAACTCCTTTAGGATCTCCAACATTATGGAAATTGTTAATATTTTTCATCCAAGTAGGAAAGCGTTGATTAATTTCAGCATATCTAGCGTTCACTTCTTGCACTGTAAATGGTTGAACCACTAAACTATACTGTGCTGCATTAGTTGGAACTTGTTGTAAAAAGCTGCCTGATGCATAGCTAGGAAAGGCTTTTCTGAACTCTATTAATTTTTCTAGAGCTTCTTTTGTATTAAAAGGACTGATGACAACCGCTTTTTTAGCTAAATCATTTGTATAGTCAATTCGTCCTGCATCACCATACGGACTCGGAACAATACTCATACTAAACCCATAACGTTTAAATAAATCCAGATATTTTTCGCCTACCTCTTTTCCAGAAAATGGTGCTACTAGCAAACCTTTATATCCCGTGAATTCAACTAATTCTGCAACTTTCATAGCCCAGTGTGGAAACTTGCCTTGAATTTCCATTTTCTTTCCGTTTACTTCCAAATAACTAAAGGGCTGAATAACAATTGCATATCTTCCACCACCCACATCTTGTAAACAACTACTATAACTTGGAAAAGCTTGACGAAATTCTTTCAATCGATCCAATACTTCATTTTCTTTAAAGTAAGTGATTTGAACACCAAAATTTCTTTTTGGATCAAGAGGTTTAGTAACTTCCTCATTTAAAAATAGAGCTGGATCTTTATAAGGTCCCCACAATCCTGTTTGAATACTGAAATGTAAGTGTGGACCAGTACTATCTCCAGTGCTTCCAATTGTTCCAATTTGTTGACCTTGCACAACTTTATCTCCAACATTTTTCATACGCTGAGACATGTGAGCATACCCTGTTAAGTGTCCATCGTTATGTTTAATTACGATGTATTCTCCAAATCCCCCAGATTGACTGGTTGGCATAGATCCAACTACCTCTCCATCTTTTGAAGCATAGATAGGTGCTCCTGAATTCCCCGCAAAATCAATACCGTTATGCATCGTACCCCAACGAGGACCATACCCCGACGAGATTGGTGTTCCTTTAACCACTGGCCAAGCATAATTAACTACCATAAATAATAACCTTCTTTCATATTTTGTATTTTTAAGATTTCATGCTTAAACTATATTGACGATACTTAATTAACAAATAGTACAATTCTTATTCATTTGTAATTCATCTAACTTTTAAAGTTATTTAACAACCATATTCTTTATTTTGCTCACTGTAGTTTCTAATGCCATGCGTCCATGACAAACATATGCCTTCATTACCAATCCTCACCTATTAATTAAGTGATAAGTACATTTTACCAACTGTCCCAAACAACAAGCTTCTCATTTATTAACAAATTCTTTACATCTTTAATATTGCCAATTTCCTAAGGCATATCGAATAATGTAAACATATACGTTTATTTTCTATTAATTTATTATTAACTCAAATAAAAAACCGTTTAAACCTTATATATAAAAGGTTTAAACGGTTTCTTACAGTCTTATATTTATGTCTCCTGAGGACGTGCTTCCTCCGTAGAAAAACCCTTATATAGCATGCTTTTACTCTAGTTACGTTTGAACAATGCAAAAACAGTGCAAAGTCATGAGTCTATGCAAAAGAAACTGTCACAAACTGTTCGCTTTACATACCGAACATAAGTTCGTATAATATAACCATATCTTGGCGGATGGAGGAATTTATATGTTGAATAGATTCAATGAGCGTTATGTAGACAGAGGTACTATTAAATGGATGGGCATGTTTTTAAGCGAACATACTGCATCCATGTCTGAAGATAAAAAGAAACGCTCTACTATAGTAGAGAAAAAAGAACAAATGAGTGAGGATGATATTTATTCTACACTAGACGATGCTGTAAAAACTAATTCAATGGTACTTATTCAAATAGAAGAAATTAACGCTAACGGCAATTACTCAGAAGATATTTTAGGATGGATTGAAGGTTATGAAGGTAATAATCTTTATGTATCAGGCAATAGAATAGAGCTAGACTCAATTCGCAATATCCAACTATTCAAGCAGAGTAAATGGAGCGAAAAAAAGTGAATCGAATTTTTATATCTGGTGAAATTCATGGAGAAATTGAAACTCTTCATAGCAATAAAGGTAAAGTTGCTAAGTTTACAATACAATCGGATCAACAACAATTCACTGTACTGTTTTATGGAAAACAAATCGAGCAGTTTTTAGATAGAATGTACGAAGGCCACACATGCTGTTTTCAAGGGAAATTAAACTCAAAAGGTCAGATAGTCGCTAACGTTTATCAACACTTATACTACTTTGCTTATCAGAATGAGATGTGGGGCACGTAGTGGACGATATAGAAGCTTATCAGAATGATGCAATAGATTTAATTGAGCTACAGTCAAGGTTGTGGGGATTAAGTCATTATACAATTGAGGATATCATAGGTCTTGATTTATGGCTATTCTACGCAACTATAACCGAGGAAGAAGAATACTTTGAGGAGGAATTCAAATGAACTTTATAATTATTAGCGGCACTGTAACATCCGAGGTTAAAGTCATCAACACAAACAGCGGAACGCCCTTCTGTCGCTTCACAATAGAGTCAGATGGACGTAAGTTCAACTGTCTTGTTGCAGGCAACAAAGCATACGACTTCTTATATGAAGTTGAGAGCGAAACACAACTAACTATTGATGCTAGAATTAATGATAAGATGCAACTAGTCGTTAATAGTTATACTGTTGATTTTAAGCCGAGTAACTTCGGAAAACTATTTAATTACCAAGGCAGACAATTGCCTCACAAAAAAATATATAGTTTTTAAAATTTATAAGCTCCCTTCTGCATATTATATATGATAGTAGAAAGGAGCTTTTTTATGTATGCTATTTTTATAGATATATGCGAGAATGTTGTAACGCTGAATACTTGTATGATTGAGGTTGTTTATGTGTCCCCTACTAGTAAAATCGCTGAATCGTGGTATGAAAAATTAGTTGAGAATAATTGAAAATAAACCTAGATAAAGCTTGACACTATTTACTATGCATAGTATAATTAATATATAGTCAAGGAGGTGATAAAGAGATTGAAGCCAAGAAAGAAAAAGAAACTCACCACATTAGAAAAAGTATTGTTAGTTACAGCAATAACTAACCTACTCACGGCACTAGCCAATCTAATTAGTAAGTTTCAAAACTAAGAGTTAGGGGTGAAAATCCCCTAACTTAATATTCTTTCTTCTATTATATCACCGCTAATAAAAAAAAGAAAGGAAGTGAATTTTATGACAGATAAAAATGAAAAGTTATTAAAAATTCTCATTGGGCTTAACATTGTTACTATCATTCTCAGCGTAGCTACATTAATAATTAAGTGAGGTGTAAAATTATGTCAGAAATTAATAATCAAACTGAAGCTAACAAACGTTGGCAACAAGAAAATAAAGAAAGAGCTAAGTATCTTAGCAATCGATCTAGAGCTCGCTCTTTTATAAAAAATCAGGCTAATCTCGAAGACTTAGATGAGTTGCAAAATTTAATATCTGAATCAAAGGATCGTTTGCGTAAAGGACTAGAATTAGAATCGGAGAGTGCTAATCTAATTAATCAGATAAAACGACCTATTATTAACCATAAATCTTCGCCACAGTTCGTTGCTGGTTACTTTAAACAAAGCTCAACATTTGATAGAGAGTCACCTACAACGCTATCTAAAATTGATGGGACTTACTACACTATATCCGAAGTAGATAGTTTGCTCAAGGTTATATCAAGCAACTCAGAAAATGAGTACAACTTAACGTTTTCTATTATAAAAAACGTTGGTGAACCTATGTATTACTTTAGCGATTTGTCTGGACCTATTAATAACGATGAGCAGTAGTTACCCTTTGCAAATATCGAAAAGTAGCTTCTCAAACCAATTAGGAATGAGAAGCTTCTTTTTTTAGAATTCTTTTGGAATACTCAAAACATCTTTTAGACGTTTATCCCATCGTGCAGCATTTGTCCATTCAAAAAATGGAATATCTGTTCCATTATTCGCTTTATAAATCAATTTTATTACCGTCATTTCATCTGGAAAAGACAAAGCACGTACTGATGTGCCATCAAAATAAAATACTGCCCCTTTACCATCAATTCGATATAAACATTTCATCTCAATCTCTCCTTTTTGTTGTGTTGTTCCTCCGTCTACTGGAGGTAAATTACCACTTAAAAACAATTCTGATTCAGCCTTACGTCTCCGAACAAGCCCAGGTAAAACTTCACCTCCAGCATTAACGTAAGCCATCATTTCGTTCGCAGCTGATTGCCAATTTCTATTATTAATAAATACCAATAAATTTGATCCTTGTAGAATATAAGGACCTAAATTAAAATGGAAGCTTACTAATGCATCAAATTGGTTTTGATTCAGTTGAACAGTAACAAAATTAAAGATACCTACAGCATGCGTCTTAATGTCTTCATCAAGAAACGCGTTAGCTTGTTGTTCAGTAATTTGCATTCCTGGATATACACCTTTAGTATGTCCATATCCGATAGTCCATACACCAACAGAATCTTGATACGCAGTTAGTCTCATACCTTCGAATTCTTTAATCAAATTTCTTCCATTTTGAGAAATTTTCATATTTTCGTTTGCCATATCCACACCTCCGCTCATTTTAAAACTCATTCCATGCGTCCATGGTAGACATATGCCTTTTGATAATTAACACTCACTAAGTAAGTGTTAACACCATTTTAACAACTAGGTTTGACAAAAAACTTATCGAATCCCTCCAAATTTATTACATGTTTCATTTATATATACGTTAAAATATAAAAAAAAAAGCTTCTCAAACCGATTAGGAATGAGAAGCTTTTTATTCAGATTTATTTCTTAGTAATTCCATAACATTAACTGTGGGTAATATTACAGCCTGATTAGAATCTAAAGCAGTAATAATTGAAGATATACTTCTTACGTAAGGCAAAATAATTGCTCCACCATTTACAATAAGACTCCTTTTTAATTCAGATATGTCTTCAGAATATTCTCTATTTAAATCGAAAAATCCAGTCACTGAAACTTCTAATATTATTTGATGAGTTTTAATTTTAGAAATTACTTCTACCATACCTTTAGTTTCTTCTTCATCAACAGAACATTCAAAATCCGGTTCAAATGAAGGTTCAAAATTTTCATCAAGATGTTCTTCATTTTGTAAGTAATTAATTGAATTAATTTGATATCCTTTAAAAGTTATTGGGGTATTCATAATGGTATCCTTTCATTTTCTTAAGCAACCAATGCTAAATCTACATCTTCAAGTTTATTAAATTTGAATTCAATACCCTGTAAGAACTCTGAAGTATTTAACGTTTTATTCGAATCTTCTTTCATTATTTCGTTTTCATTAAACGTAATTTTATCGTCTTCATCTTCTGGAGCCTCTACCATAGCTAATATTTCATCTATATCTAACATTATTTCAGAATAAAATATGTTTTCTTCGTTAAATTCTATATTAGATGTAATTGGCTCGATAACAGTCTCTAAAAACGTATTTAAATTACTCATATTAATCTCTCCCTTATTATAAAAAAATACAAACAGATATCTTTTATTACACTCGAATCTTTAATACAGATATATGTTTCTAAATAAATTACATTTGTAGGGGTTCTATTATCTTTATTTTTAGTGAAAGTGCCTTTTATTATTGAATACTTATTAATATTTTCAAAATTTTCCTGTTTCATTAATTCTATAAAAAAACCTAAAGCATGAGGGTCACTATAAAAATCTTCTCGTAAAATTCTCGTTCCAAGAAAAATAATAAAGTGATTGTAATTTATTTGGTTTTGGTCTAATTTAGCCTCTTCTTCACGTTTTTTAAATCTAGGAGCTAACTTTTTATATATAAAACGATGTAGTAAATCTTTACCTGGTTTTGAAGACATATTTAATATTTTTTTCTTATGGGTATTAAAATCAATATTTAATGAAATAACATCACAATCTTTAAGTGGAATAGGGTTCCTATATCTGGTCTTCCAAGAATGTGCTAAATTATAATCAGTACCTTCAAAAGCGTATATACCTTCACCTAGCCACATTGCATGTTCTCCAACTAAGTCTTTTGGTAAACGGCAATTTTTCTTAGTAGTAAGCTGATCTCCCATATTTTTCAATTCATTTAAATAAGCATCGAAATCAAATGTACTAGGATTTATCTTTCCAGCCGCCAAAATACTATCCCTGCCATTTTTACTAGTTCCGTGTACTAAAATCATAGTTAGGTGTCCTTTTTCCTTTGTTTATCTATTCTTTAACACAATCTACCATAAAACTGTTAAAGTTTTGCAACCTTAATGCATTAGAATATATCTTACTATAAATATATACCGTATTTTATACAAAGTCAAGGATAACTAAACTACTAAACTTGCGGTTCATAGCGGTTCATTGCATACCTATAATTGTACACTATTGTAAAAATGTGCTTACTTGCGGTTCATAGCGGTCCACTGAGTAACTTCTCAAAATAGTCAAAATTGCATAAGAATACACATTTTAAATAATTATACCATTTCCATTCATTTTTGTTATATTGTTATTTTAGCAAGTTAACTGAGTATATAGCTTTCTCTTTATCTACAAATTCATTCTAAATTCTATCCATATGTAAAACCCACTAATTAAAGTGGGCTATTTTTATTTAATTTGATGCTCCGGAATCTTGAAGTCTTCAGCAAGCGATTTTCTAATGACTGCAGCATCCGTCCCTGTAGGGATATTATTTAGCTCGATAGTCTGATGAAAATTACCATTGATATCATTACCTAAATAGATTCCAGCATATTTCTTTTGAAACTGAGGGATCCAGTTACGTTGAGTATCGTCTGCTAATCCAATCACATGGATAGTAGTAGAGTTCACCTTTTTAACTTGTGCTGCTGGAATTTTATAATCTGTAATCAAAGAGTTGTAAATCGTGTCAATATGACCTTGAGGAATGCTATTAAGCTCAATTCCACCTTTAGCGAATCCATGAATCTTATTAGCTAAATAGATACCAGCATATTTTTGTTGGAATTGCGGTACATTAAGACGTTGCATATCAGCAGTTAAACCAACAACCTTAACCTGAGTACCTGATGGCACTTGCGGTGCTGGACTTGGAGTTGGCGCTGTACCTCCGTTATATCCAAAACTTCCAACAATCGCATTACATGCTGCATCAATTTTATTCAATACTTGATTTAGATCATTAGCATTTGAGATAAAACCTAATTCAATCAGCAACATATGACCCTTCGTATTCTTAATAACAAACAATCCGTCTCCTGCTTTTGCTCCACGATTTGGAATTCCATAAACATTAGCTAGCTTAGCAGAAATTTCTGCAGCCTTAGCCATTCCAGCTGAATCTGAACTATAAGCAAATACCTCAACTCCTGTTGCTGCTGGCGTAGCTGCATTTAAGTGAATCGATAGATTCCAGTCATCGTTACCAGATACTGCGTTTACTTTCGCTACAATTTTGTTCAAATTATCATTAACGCTAGTTGCCGTATCGTCTGTTGCATTCACTGCTCCAGTTAGCTGAATAATTTTGCTGTTATACAAACGTGCTACTTCCGCCTCTTTACGTCCGTTACCTACTGCACCTGGATCGATACCGCCGTGTCCTGCATGTGCTGTTTTAATTGTCATTATTTATCTTCCTTCCCTGTTAAAATAGATTTTATTGCATCGTATCCACCACTTGCAAACCCACCAGCAATTACGCCATCAATGGCACCTACAATTGGTTCTCCATATGTTAACCCTAATATTCCACCTAATACTCCGCCTAAAAGCATTGAAGCGATTGGCAAGTATTTAGTTGGAACTACCTCTGTCGATTTTAAACCCCAAACTCCTAGGGCTGTGACTACTGCTACTACTACAATTAAGCTTTGTGTGCTCTGTTCAATTAATTCAATCATCTTTTCCTCTCCTTCTATCTATTAAATAATGTTTTTATTTTCTCGCCGTGTTCCACTAATCGTTCAGCATGCTTATCTAGTCGCTCGTCATGAGCTGCTAGTTCTGCATGCAAACTTGCCCGGTCACTTTTACTTGCTTCTAAGTCACGACTTAACAAATCTAAGTTGTGATTCAACTTGTTCAAAGTATCAGTAATCTTACTAAAAGTAGTAATCACAGGTTTGATTAAAAATACTATTAATGTGAGAATGGCTGTGATTGCTCCTGCCCATCCAGCTATTGTTTCTAGAGTCAAATTTATTTCCCTCCCTCTGTGACAAATTTAAATAAGCTACTTTAAAAAGCAGCTTATTGTTTATCGTTTATTTGTTCTTCCAATTCAATTACTTTATGTTTTAAATCTGAGACAGATTTTTTTATACTTTCTATTTCCGATGTTCCCTCTTCGTCTGGATCAACTTCAACTGGTTTCATTTCCTCTTCAGTAGCTGTCTCAATCCATTTATTTTGCTTAAAATCAAACTTAGGTTTCCAACATGGCTGAATAGGGAAAATATCGGTGTATGGTTTTTTCACCTCAAAATCATCACCAACAATAAGTTGTTCGTAACCATAAGGCTTTAACGCTTTAAAAATTGATTTCATCTAAACAACCTACTTTCCTAAAAACTTGGATAAACTGTAACACTTGAATAAGAAGCTGTGGGGTTATCCCCTGACCACATTAACAGGCTACCGTTTGCCATTATCCTTAAAATACCTTTTCCTGTTAACGAGTTATTTCCAACTACAACACTGAAATCTTTATAAAACCTAAACTCTGCTGGTAATGTTGCAATAGTATTCGCTCCACCACTTCCAAATTTCGGAGTATTGACCCAAAAATCAATAGTAACTATTCCAAACTTTTTACGAACTAATACTTGTGCATTCGCACCGTTTTGAATTGGCAATGTCACCCATCCGCTATCGTATAAATCTGCAGCTGTTAAACTAACCGTCTTACCTCCGTTTTGAAGTATAAGGGAACCTGAACTAACTTCATATCCACTTATAGGATTTCCCGAACTATCATAAATTGTATTTGATATAGTTAAAGGATTAACTTCCATCAGACCGGTTTGAGTTGTTCCTTTTACAGCATAGCTTGTAGTATACTTACCACCTTCAATTACAGTAACACCTTCTAAATTTGCACCGTTAAAATTTGCATCAAAAGCGTTAACAAACGAAGAACCATTGATTACACTACTTCTAATTTCAACTGAATTTAAATAAAGTATATTCAATGTTGATTGATCTATCTGCTGAGGAATCCATTTTCCGTTGTCATTCACATACATCGCAATAACAATTTCTGGATCACTTATATCCGTTTGCCACCACATGTCTCCAGTTTTTCCATTCGGCGCATCGGGTCGTTGATAAATAGTAGTCGTTTTATTAACTAAAGCTGCTAAATCATTTAATCGTTCTTCGTCATACATTGCAGACCAAGTGTAATCAGCTGGTACATTGGAAGCATCAGGCGTTTCTTTGTTAAGCGCAAGCCCTAGATACATCTTTCCTTTAGGATTATCTGACATGTTGCCACCTGAAACGTTATCAGCGTATTTTTTCCATGTGTACAATGAGTTGCCATCATCACCTGGCAGCCCTTGTTTTCCGTCTTCCCCTTGAATCAATGTCCACAAATTAGCATAGTCCGCTGGATTGTCAGATGGTACAGAATTGTTAATAACATGTTTTATTGCCATATATTTTTTTCCTAATGGCATCGAGCTGATTCCGTTCCCTTGATCGTCATCTGCATATCTCACCCACGGAAAAAATGTATCTCCACGAGGAATGCTGTTGATTCTATCTGCTAACTCTTGCAATCTTTCACTTATCCCACTACTTTGTAAAATAAACTCACCCAAAACGGCAACAGAACTTTTAGCCGAATACGAATGCTCTAATTTTAAAATACGTGAATTAAGATAAAGTTTTCCAGCTTCATCTACAATGTTGACCCTATCTCCTACTCGAACGTTTTCTGGAAGAATAGCTATATCAACTTCGTAATTTCGTTCTACTTCACACATTTTTTTCAAGTAGTTAATACCTTGTAAGCAAAGTGTGCGTTGATCTGTAGAAGTATAATCCGTTCTGTAACCAAAAATATGCCCCTTATCCGGACTCTCCGTATTTGTTAAATATCGACTCCATAAACGAATAGATTCTCTATCACGAATAACTCCATCAGCACCGACATAAAAGCGCCCATCATCATAAGAGAAACCTTTAAGTGTGACTGGTTGGTCCTCACCTTCAAGCGTTCCTCCACTAACAAATAAGGCAGTAATCAAGTTCTCAATACTCTCAGTTGTAACAATGTTGTTAATCTCATGATTTAAACGCAAATTGATATTTAAATCATTCCCTCGTTTCTTGTAAATATTGATATTTTTCTCTACGAGTTGCATTCCGTTTATCACAAATGAGTAACTGATTTCTGAATTATCAAACTGAGTTGCAACAGATAACAATCGCTTAGTAGCTGTCATCTCGCCTTCCCATTCGAGGTTACGTTCTAAATGCCGAATCTCATTTATACCAATTTTAAAGCCACTATCATATGCGAATTGCTCGATATAATGACTTGCAGGATAAGCCTTACTGGCTTTATAAGGACCTACAACCTCGTTTAATAAATCTAGACCTGCATCTTCTGAATAAAAGTACAATTCTTTATTGCTTCTATCTAATTCAGTCCGAGTAATGGTGTACCATTTACTTTCCTTGTGATCATTTTGAAATAAAATGAAATTTCCGACTTCAACGATATCAGTTGTGACTAGATTCTTTTCTGGATTGTACATAATCGTTCCCTCGAACATTGAAACGCCTGTATCAATTTCTTCTGTCTCTTTATCGTTATAAAGTTTTAACGCATTAGGAAGGCTTGTAGACGCCATTCCCAACACGTTGAATTTTCTATCAGTAAAATACATTTCCATTTACAAGTATGCCTCCCTTATCGTTAAGGTCACATCGGGAGCTGTTGCCCAACTTGAAGGGTATATATAAATTTTGTGCTTCCCAGGCGGAATTGCGAATCTATCCCATTCGTTTCCTAATGCACCAAGTACAGTTGATTGCGCTCCGTTTACTGCAATTGCAGCACTCGACGTATCTATACTTAAAATATCACCATCTCCAAATGTGTTTTTTAAATCATTCCATTTATCCACGTTTAGCCAAGTGAATTTCGTATCAGTCAAATGAATTCCAGTCCAAGATTCGTTCTGGAACCGGTGAATCCATGTTGTTAATGAAGTGATTGGTACATCGTTCATGTCCTGTACAAACCATGACTGGATTTCTACGCTAGAACCTGTTACAACTTCGTTGCTAATTGATTTAATGTCAACAATCTTAAATTCGATTTGTCCGGCATATTTGTTAATTTCGACTTGGAAGAATCCAGAAGAGAATCGACTTCTATCTAACGCTTTATCAATATATCTTTTCCCTTGAATCCAAATCTCATAACGAATCTCTGCATTAGATGTCGAACTGTCTCTCATCACAAAAGATAGAGGAATGTCGTCTCCGCTCTGTAAGTTGAGTTCTATTCGACCTACAGTCCGATTAATCGCATCAAAAGTAAAACGGTTCTTATACGTAAAATTAGCCGTATTAGAACCGTTTGAGTTTTTCGGAATATCTCTGTGTAGAGTAGGACCTGCCCAAACAGGCTCAAGGTTTCCAGAGTAACTCGGTCTAACTGCATCAGCATCTGTTGTAAAGTCCCACTCACCTTTAACAATGTTTTGTTGACCATTTGCTACATACGTTGTATATCTTATTTTACCTGTGTTTTTTGACCAATTTGCTGGCATTGAAGTCCCATTCCAACGTTCATCAATCACCATTTCTTGTTTTTGATATGGCACTCCGTCTATCTCATCAGGATTACCAATTTGAATAATCGCGCCTTCTTCAGTAAATAGCCCTACAACTCCGTTATCACCATTCATTTCAACGTTCAATAGAGGAAACACTGGATAGGTTCCTGTATTTTCAACATCGATATAATTTGAAGGAGGCACTTTAACAGTCAATTCAATACGAGCGTAATCAATTGAAACGGAACTAGATACTGTAGCGTTGCTTGCATCTGTATATATCACTGAATGAATGTATCCGTCTGAGTTAATGAATCCCATTGAATCTGAACCATTTGGATAGGATAACTCTGATATTTCAGCGTTCTTATGACTAGCCAAACTAGTCCATCCAGTTCCCTGATAGAAAGTTTTCATCGCGACATAATTCCCCACTGGCGCACTACCTTTACAAAAGAAAAATGTTCTCCAATTAGTTATTTTATTCTTAGCAATTTCTACTTTTTCAGCTGTTGTAGCAGCATTTTTAAAAATTGATGGGAAATTTTCTTCTAAAATCCAAAGCACGTCAAAAGATATAAGTCCGGCTGCAATTCCTCCATTTGAGTATGTGAAAATGGCTGTTGCGCCATCTAATTTCTTTACAGCGTCATAATGCGTTTGTGCGTTTTCTGCCCATGATCCTGACGATGGCAATGGTACTGTTGTAGAGCTATTGCGTTTAAATAAATTTGCATTTTCTACAATACTTCCTGCTACTTTAGGCGGTGTATTAAAATCACTCACAATCACCTTAGTTGTTTCCGGTTCATTTTTGAATGTTTTTTCTTCAGCAGCATAAGCAACCCCGTCAGGAATCACCCAATTGATTTCACCATTTCCGAGAAAATTATTTTCGGTTAAATCAGTTACCCCTTCTGGAACTGCAAGATAATATTTATCTGGTTCGTCACTGAATATCAGCTTCTTAGGCTCGCTAACATTTAATATACTAGCAAGTGCCCTTCTTTTTTCTATCAGATTATGCTTAATTGTAAAAGGCATCGGAAAAGAGTTTTCCTCTAACCGATGCCCTCTGTATTTTGCTCCATTTGAATTGCCAACTTGCAGTAAATCATTTTGCCTTCCTGTTCCTATCCCTCTTGAAAAACCACCGCTTACTTTTAAATACTCGGTTAACTCGTAACCGTCAAAATAAACTCTTAGCTTCAAAGCTTATCACCTCTAACCCTAAGTTTTCTGTTAGTTATTTTTGTTGTTTCAATTTCAATATCTGGCGCTAAAAGCCTTGCAGCTTCTTTACTATTTATATTTACTGGCACTTCCACAGTAACAAACGATTTCGCGTTACTATTTTCTGTTAATGCTGTTACTAAAGTACTTAGCATTGAATTAGTTCTAACCTGAAAATCTTCAAAAGATTTTTCTAAAGACTTATACTCATTTCTTTGACTCATTTGATTAAAGTCTTTAAACGGAATCAGCATATCAGAAGCACTTCTAAACATAGAGTCTGTCAAACCTACGCCATTTTTATAATGCGGAACTAAATTTTTAGTTCTTCCTGCTGGAATAACTTTAGAACCTCTAGGCAAATTGAGCAATACATCTCGTCCCTCTGGAATGTATGAACGTCCATTAGGTTCAATGATTAACTCTTTAAAGTTTGCTCCTTTTTGGTCATTGACTACAGCCGCTCCACCTTTATGAAAATTGGTTCCTTTTTCTAAGCCTATCTTTTCACCGATATATTCAAAGAACGTTTTTACAGTTAATTTTTTCTCTTCCGGTTTCTTCAGCGTAGTATCCCATGCATTGTTCAACCCAGAAATATCTGCACCAACTGCTGCTGCATTTGATTCACCTTTGAAATACTTATCATTTGGATTGTATTGGTTATATCCAGTAATTAAATTAGTCGACTCATTTGTTGCGCCTTTTACGTTTGAATTATCACCTTTAAGAATTTTAGTCGCCGGATTAGTTGCATCCAAATCTAAAAGAGCACCTTTAGCATCTTGCGTAGGGCCCATAATTCCAGCATTATTGGCCTGTAGATACTTCAATAATGGATTAGTAGCGTCATATTCATTGAGCTTAGTTTTTGACTCTTCAATTTTTTGATTTGCTTCTTCCGTATTGATAATTGGCGATTTAGTTCCAATTTCTTCAGCATTATAAAGCTGCACATTCCCTTTAAGGTTATTGATAACCTCGCTTGCTTCGTCTTTCAACTCCGCAGTTTTCTTTTCAATATGCGTTTCATTTATTCCTTGTATAGCTAAATTAAAATTATTAAGCTTGCGATTCGCTTCTGTATCTTCAATTTCAGGCTTTTTAGGTTCTAGACCAAGCCCGTTGAATTCATTCATTAAATCGCTTGTTGTTCTTAATTTTGAGTCTGCGCTTGAACTATCAATAAGCAACTGCTTTGTAGGTTCATCTAATTTTTCCCATACGCCATAACGTTGAATAATATCAAACAGTTCATCTTCACCTTTTGCCTCAACAATTGCAGTTTGTACCTTAGGGCTTAATTGATCCCAAACTCCAATATCTTCAATTGCTTTTATAATTGGCAATGATGCTTTATCTTTAACTAATAACTCCTTGGTTTCAACTGGTAATTCATTCCATAACCCTAAACGCAACATCGTTTCAGCTAGTTCTTTTTCGCCCTCAGATTGAATAATTGCTTTTTTCTGTTCAAAGCTCAATTCAGCCCATTTTCCCGAAGTTTCAAGAAATTCTAACGTGGTTTCTTTTGCATTAGAATCTAAGAAGAGTTTCTTCTCGCTCCAATCCAATTTATCCCATAAATCGGCATCAGCTAAAACACTAGCAATTTCTTCTTTCGAATTGCTCGCAATCAACATGTCTTTAACAGACTGATCTTCTATCTTGTCCCATTCGTCTTTTGCATCAAGTATTTCTGGGACAATACCTTTAATATTCGATTTCACAAGAGCTTTCTTCTCTTTAAAAGTTAGCTTTTCCCATGAACCATTAGCAATTAATGCTTTAGCCATCTCTTCTTTTGAATTCGTTGATAGTTTAGCATTTTTAATAATGAATTTAAGATTTTTCCAGCCTTCTTCGGAATTACTTGCTTCAGTAATGACATCTCTAAGATTTGTTTTTACTTCACCAGTCTTTTCATCAAATACTAGAGCATTCCATGTTTGATTCGCTTCAATTGTCTTTTGGCTCATGTCAGTAGTTGATTCAATAATTGTTTTATTTGATTTAACAACATCATCTGTTGATTTTTCTAATAATGCTTTAGCCTCTTTTTGTGTCATTTGACCATGTTGCATTACTTTTTTCTTAATATCAATTTCACTTTTCCCTGATTTTCTAGCAACTTCAATGTAGTTATCCATCAATTTACTAGATATTTCTTTATGAGCGGTGTCTAACTTTTCTTTTTCAAGGTTATATTGTTTTTCAGTTAACAGGTTTGAATTTTTAGCTTCCTTAAGAACGTCTAATTGTTTTTCATACCCTTCACGTTCTTTATAAATACTATCTTCCGAAATTTTATACTGCTCTTGTATTTGCTTAAGACTCATATTGTTTAGGTCAGCATTAACAGCAGAAAGTACAGCTTTTTTATCGTTACCAGAAATCTTTAAAATTTCTAACTCTTGATTAATCATAAGTTTACGATTAGCTAACACAAGCTGATTTTCATCAGCAGTTAATTTAGTTCCTTCTTTTGCGTGCTTATCATAAATCCGATTTATCTGAGCGCCAGCTTCATCTGCTACTTTAACCATTTCGTCAATATTTTTATTCACATTTTCGGCGTTTTTCTTAGCGTTCTCTTGAGCGCCTTCTGGCAACTGATCAATCACTTTATCAATGCTTTTTTTAGATTGTTTTGCTGATTCTTCAATCTGCCCAAGCATTTCTTGTGTAGAATTTTTTACTTTTTTATTACTTCCTTCAACGCCCGAAGCGAATTCGTCCATAGCTGTTTGACTATCTCTAGACATTGATTGAAATTTAGTTAAGGTAGTATCAGCTTCCTTACCTACATCAGAACCCCATCTTTTAACCCTGCTTGAAGATTCATAGGCATCCTTACCCCAAACAGTCCATGCAATCGCACCTGCTCCTAACGCAAGTGATACGCCAGCTATAGCTAAACCAACTGGTGATATAAGTGCTGGTAGTAAACCTGTGCTGGCTCCTAACGCTCCTACTTGAGCAGTACCTGCCGCCGCGGCTGTACTTGTAGCTCCTAACGCTCCTGTTAAGGCAGTTGTAGCTCCTTGTGCGGCTAAAGTCCCTGTTCTCCATCTGCCTATAGTTACTAATCCTCGTCCGAAACTACTAGTTAATCCAAGCACACCTTTTGTCAGACCTGCAACGCCCATTAATGCTGGACCACCAAATACCGCAATGCCTCCAACAGCTAAAACAAATTTCTTAGTTGCTGGACTAGCTTCAGTAAAGCTCTTTACCATATTTTTTATTGATTCAATTAGTGGTTCGGAAGCTTCTAAAGCATCTGCTAAAGCAGGTAACAGTTGCGCTCCAAATTCAATCGCAAGATCCGTAATTTTATTCTTAGCTAATTGGATTTTACTAGCCATTGTTTCGTAGCGTGTTTCAGCTTCATCAGTTAACGCTGTATTTTCTCCCCAAGCTTTATTCGAGGTTTCAATAGCACCAGCAAACAACTCACTTGCTCCACCAGCACGTAACATTGCATCGCGTAAACGAACTTCCGAAATCCCCATATTATCAAGCATTTCAATTGCAGTTGTGCCTTTTTCGCTAGCATTACCTAATCCTTCGATAAATGCCCCTAAAGCCCCTACTGCATCTTCTTGGAAAGCTTTCGCAAAGTCATCGCCAGTCATTCCAGCAACATAACCAAAATCTTCTAAAGAGGCTTTCGCATCCCCAGCATTTTTGTATAGCTCTGCTAAACCTTTGTTACCTAACCCCATTGAGTTAGACATATTAGTAAGCTCTTTGCCACCATTGGCTACTGCTGCAGAAACGCTTTCCCATGCTATACCATTGCGCTCTGCAACTTCTTGTAATCCTTTAAATGCATCTTGACCTTTTGCAGAGGCTAATTGCATTTGTACGATTATCTTAGAAATTGCTGAACCACCCATTTCTGCTTCAATCCCGACAGAACTTAACGCGGCACTTAAACCTAAAATATCCGCTTCACTCATTCCAACTTGATTGCCAGCACCAGCAAGTCTCATAGCCATAGCTGTGATATCTGCTTCAGTAGTCGCAAAGTTATTACCTAACTCAACAATTGAACTCCCTAGCCTGCTAAAGTCCCCTTGGTCCATTTTTGTGATATTGGCAAACTTAGCCAACATCGATGCCCCTTCTTCTCCAGATAGGTTTGTAGCTACTCCTAAATCTGCAATAGTCCGAGTGAACGATTCAATATTTTCTGTTTTAATACCTAGTTGACCAGCTACAGCGGCTAATTCGGCTAAATCAGCAGCGCTTGTAGGTACTTCTAAAGCCATTTGACGAATTCCATCTGATAACTTATCTAGTTCTGCAGTTGTGCCATCAACCGTTTTAGTAACACTTGCAAACGCACTCTCATAATCAATAGCTGCCTTTGCTCCAACTAAAGCAACAGCCCCTAAAGCAGCACCTGCAACGGACCATTTTTTTCCTACTGCCATCGCTGTATCGGCTGATTTCATTCCTTGCTCACTAAACGATTGCAAACTAGTTCCAGCACGATAAAAAGAATCGTTTCCTAATGCTATTTCTCTACTAAGGCTTTCATACTCTCCTTCAAGTCTAGAAATTTCAGATGTAGTTTCATTAAATCTGATAGCGGCATTCTGAGCAGCCGCACTTCCTCTTCCTTGAGTTTCAACAGCCGCTTCATATCTTGCGTTATATTCCTCTAAAGCCTGCCTTTGAATTCCAATTTGAGTCGTCAAACCTTCAAGTTTAGCAGCACTAGCTGTAGATGAACTTCCAAACCCAACTATTCCTTGTCCGGCTAATCTCGTTTCGCTTTGTGCTAATTTCAACTCTCGCTTCATGGCTTGAATATTCTTTTGAAAATCGACTGTATTTAAAGCAACTTTTGCGCTTAACGTACCTAAACTATTTCCTGCCATTTATTTGTCACCCCATCTCCTGGTAAAAAGTTAAAATGCTAATTGGTCTGCATATTCTAGAACTGGCTCTTTTTTATCTTCTTCAAGCCAGTCTCCTGTTTCTAAATCTAAAGTCATGAAAAAGTCCTCACCATCGATACGATCAGGACTCCATTTATATTTTTCCATTAAGTATTTATAGAAGCGCTTAATGAACAATGAAGGGTCTACTCCATTTTCATCATGAACTACTTCCCCTCAGTGTCTTTCTCCACTTCTCTTCGCCCGTCATTTAATTGAATGTTTTGTAGGATAGCTTGAAATAATCTGAAGAAATCAATTGAATCTAACATTTCAAATCCATCATTAAACTCTTCTTTGGTACATCCAAAATACTCAACAATAAAATCAACTGCTTCTTCTAAATCACTTTGCGGATATCCGTCAGCTAGGAAGGTCTCTCCAAAACTACTTAAATACTCTACGCTCTTTCTAAAAATATTAAAGGTGATTTTTTTACTTTTAAAAACCTTAGCTTTCCCATTCAATTTAAGTTTTAATTCCATTGTTTTTTCCTCCTAATTTAATAAAAAAAGGCTAGTCAAAAGACTAACCTTAATTAATTATTAATGATGTTCCGATTACTGCGTCCCCTATTCCAAGGGGATCATTAGGGTGTAACTGGTGCTGCAGGTTCTACTACTTCATCAAACCACGTATCAGTAACTGCTTTTACTGCAGGTTTAGATCCATCATCATCTAATTTGTAGTTAAATAATCCGTCATAATCACGAGAAATAGATTTCCCTGTAAGAGTAGGTGTTTGGAAGTTTACTGATTCACCTTTAGTTTGGTAATCTTCTGCAAACGCTGAGAATCTAACTTTGTATAAAATGCGATATTGGTAACCACCACCAACGCCTTTAGAACGAGCAACTCGAAATCCTACAGCATGATAAGGCGCTTCATCATCATTAGTGACTGAAACACCGCCTAATGAATCAATTTTTCTTCCTAATAATTTCGATTCGCTATCAGGCAATAAATCATTTGTATTCATTGAAATGTCATATCCAATTGTTGAACTTTCGAATTCATCTTGTCCGTCATCTGCATATAAGTTACCTTCTGCATTTTGAGGTGTTAGTGTTACTTGGATTGCTTTAGCAATACGGAATCCTTCTCCGTAGGTAGGTAATACGCCATCTTCTTCTTTTGTAATTGGGAAAGCAAATAAATCTTTTACTCCGATTTTAGCCATTATAATTTCCTTCTTTCATTTAGTTTTATTTGTAAAGCGAATGTTCTATTTCTTGTGAATACAAAAGAACCCGGTTGCTTATATTGTTATCTGTATCAAATAACAAAGGAATTTTCGTTCCTCTTATAAACCCGAGTTCTTTCATTTTTTCATCTATTAAATTTTGTACTGTTCCGTGACTTCCATCTTTTGAAAACAGACTAATTTGAAAAGTTAACAAACTAGTTTGTTCTTCATCGTCTGCATACATTTCTGGATCGTTTTCAATTTCATAAACTGCAATAGCTGGATAAAATGCTCCTGGCAATTTATTTGCAGATATGTTAGGCACAGCGCCCACTTTTGCCACCCATCTTACTACTTCTGGGATTGCGACTATAGACTGAACGATATCTTTAGTCATTTCAATAATCATGTGCCTAACACCTTCCTCAGTTCACTAACTTGTATTTTTAACACTTCATTCTTAGTTGAACGTATCGATTTCTGAACATTTGGTTGCGGGGCTTGATATACAGTTCCGAATTCTACAAATTTCATGCGCCAGTTCGTTTTTTTATACCCTACATCGACATGCTTTTCATCAGTTGCCCCACCTTTAACATTCGTAATCACAACATCATCTTTCGCATGACCTTCACCGTATTTATGTCTAGCATTCGTTGAAACAGGTGTACCTCTAGTGATTGAGTCCTTTAAAGGTTCTGCAGATAGCTTCAACGCTTTATTGACGCCAGTATTCATTTTTTTGTCAGTTAAATCTAGAGCAGTCATCATTTGTTGAATATCAAGACTCATTCCGTCCGCCATCTGCAGTCGCCTCCCCTGATATAACTGTTTCTATGTTCAAACCATCGGCATCGCCAACCATTTTCACATTAAACATTTGACCATCTACTTCAAACTGCATATTTTCTGTAATTACATTAGTAAAGCGGGTGGTTAATCTTACAAATTTACTAGCTGTATCTGCAGCACTTTCTATTGATTCTTGATTAGCTCGCACTAAATCTTTTTTATTGCACCATCTTTTTTTATACGGCTCCATTTTAGGAATAAGATTACCACCAGAATCATATTCCCACTCCGTTTCAGAAGCTTTGTAAAATTGGATATATCGATTGTAACGAGCTACTTTAGTCCGTTTTCCCATCAGGATCACTACTTTCTGGCATATTATACTTCATTGTATTGATAAGCCCTTGGAGCGATATAGGAAACATTTTAATATCTTTAAAATCTGTATATCCACCGCGATTTTCCATCATAGTTCCTACCATTTCAGATATAACTAGGGGCAAAATATCACTTTTTTCATCATAAGCACCTGCCCCTTTTATTAAAGCAATCGCTCCATCAAACTTTCGCTGTACTGTAGGCTCCTCTTCCTCGTCCCACTTAAATTCGAGCATTAAATCATCTACAGTTATCATAAAGTTTCACACTCCTTTACTTAGCGATACCTGAAGCTTTAAGAACAGAAATAATTGAGTTAACTGCTGTAATAACTGCAGGTAAGTCTGCACCTGCTGCCACATCAGTTAAAGTTGTGCTCCCTGTAAGCTTTGTTAACTTCGTAAAATCTGCCTTGGCCAACAACCCATCTTTGCTAGCTGTTGCTAATGTTGGGTTCACGTCCCCACCAGCATCTATCAAGTCTGCGAAATCTGCTTGAGTTGGTTTAGCCCCTGTTACAAATACTGTTTTTAATTCTTCTTTTGTTTTTGCCATTTATTCCCATCTCCTATTCAATAATTAATGTAGTTCCTAAAACTGCGTCCCCTATCCCAAGGGGATCATTAGGGTGTAGTTGTTAAGTCAATTTCTCCGTTAACCACGGCATCTTCATCCCACTTTTGGACATCAAATCGATCAATCACACGCACATCCGTTGTATTTCGTGTAAAAGATTTCCCACCAGTGTTCGTTGCTGTTACTTCATATACACCACGATCAAATAAAATAACTGCTTCTTTAAGATCACCTAGAAAAATAGGAGCTTTTTTTGTTACTGTTGGTAAAAATTTATTTCCTAGAGTAACTACTGGATATGCACCAAATAATAATCTCTTAGTTGCATTTGTTGGATCCGGTTGTAAAATATAGTTTCCTTTTTCATCTTTAAGTTTATCTAGAAAATTAAAACCATCCTGATTGGTAACTACACTAGATGTCGTAACAATAGCTGGATCGAGCTGAACATTGAATACATCTTTTAATGAATCTACACCACTAACAGCAGCTTTATTTTTCAATGTTTTTAGTAACGCTAAAATAACAGCATTACGAGTAATAATAGATTTTTTTGCAATCCATTTATAAATATACGTTAATAAATTTGCATCATTATCTTGCAATAGTGTATTTGGAATTGGCAAAATACCAGCATAATCTTTGATGGTATATGTCATATTTGTAAACTTAGGATTTTCAACTTCTTCGATTTCATCCCACTCTTCAATGTTCGCAAACGGTGTAATATCCGCTAATTTTTCTAAAACACGAGAACCAGATTTAGTCGATACGCTTTCAACTGTTATTAAGTTTTCTAAAGCTAAGAATTGACGGCGGAATTCATTGATTTTAGTTTGAACATCCACGGGAATAATAAGCCCGCCATCTTCATCAACAGCCGATTGGAATTTTCGAATTGATTTTACACGATCAAAAATTTCTTCGTCATGTGAGTTAATTGCTTTTTTACCACGAATTGCCTTCAAGAATACCTTTGTGTATCGAGCTTCAACTTCTTCGTCAGTAAGTTCTCTAACTGAACGCTTATCGCTTTTCGTTTTATCGGGTTTAATTTCCTCATCATCTACGATTTCTGGATTGTCAAATCCGCTTGCTTCCATGACTAAGTCTAATTTCTCTCGAGCTTCTTTCAATTCATCTTTAAGTGCTCGCAGCTCATCAGAAGTAATTCCGTCTGTAACCCCCTTATCAAAAGCTTTCTTTTTATCTGCCACTAGTTGGCGTAATTCTCTTTCATTCATGTACTTTTCCTCTTTTCAATTGAATTTTTGGGTAAAAAAATAGCTACATTATGCATAAGCTTCCGCTTCTAACATAAGTAACTCAATTTCTTTATTTTGTTTTCTCAACTCTAACTTATCTACTAACTCTTTACTTCTAGCGCCAACAACTGCTTCTGTATCTGGGTAAGCAGGAGTTGTAACAACTGAAACGTCATATAATTTATCAATGTTCTTAATTGTCCGTTCATAAATTCCTGATTCTAAATTCTCTCGCCATTCCTCAGAGTCTTGTTCTCTCGAAACAGTAAAAGCGAAAGAGCATTGATTAATCACTCCCTGTCTTATGTTTTCCATTAAATCACGGGAATAACTAGTATCAGTAGGTTTAACTTTGAATCTTAATCCAATATTATCGACATCTAATTCTAAATTAATTCCAGAACGACCTAATATTTGACTTTCATTATGATTAAATAAAGCTGTAACATTACTCATATCAGTCTTTTCTAACGATTTACTAGCTAATTTTTCTCGAAACCATCCAAGATCATCGCTCCACTTATCAAATTTCAAAGCATAACCTTCAATTATTTCATTTGATTCTCCATCACTTCTTAATTCAATCTGAGTTGTTACCTGTCGAATCTCCTTCGCTCCTGTCATTATTTTCATTTTCATCACCTCCTCCTAATGTTTCAGCCATTTTATTAACTCCTGCTTTCGCATTTTGATAACGTACTAAATTATCTGCCTGAGTCCAGTTAAGAGTAATAAACGGAACTTTACTCCAATCCTCATCATAAGGCGAATTTTCATTTTCAGAGCGTATATCATCCAATGTTTTAGCACCAGTTTCAGCTTGTATTTTATGAACTTCAGCTCGTGTCTTTGAATCACCTCGTAATTCAGAATCTAAATTAAACTTAATATAATATTCTTCATCTTGCTCTTTTTGAGTGAATATTTTTGTATTAAATTCTACTTCTATTCTGGTAATCCAAGGTTGCAATGCATTTTTTACATATTCCAAGGCTTGATGCTCGATATTAGAGTATGTCGCTCTTCCCATTTCATTAATTTTGTGCAATGGGACTTTATAAATAGCAGCGATTTTTTGAGAATTAAATCTTTGGGATTCAATAAACTGCATATCTAATTGAGATATCCCCATTTGTTGGTACTCAAGTCCACTGTCAATTACTGCAATCGCATCTGATCCGTTTACACGTTTCCATTCTTCCTTCACAGCCTCTTTAGCTTCTTTTTGCAACATTCCCGGAACCTTTAAAATACCATTAGGAGTTCCGCCTTGTTCCAACATATTAGAGTTATATTCATTAGCAAGCTCATTCGCTTGAACTCTGTCAGAAATAACCCTAATTGGCGAACGGCCATGAATACCATCACGAGTAAAACCTTTAATATGGATTATTTCCCATGGCGCAAATGTTTTATTCTCATTATCAACATTTACTTGATACAATAAATTACCTTGAATATCCTTTACAGCGTTTGTTGAATTAGGTAAAGGTCTTAACTCTTCTACATCACCATTTTTGTCAAACTTCATTAAAGAGTAATGGTTCCCATCAAATAAAACATCAACCATCATCAATTTTATATAATCGCTTATATTCATATATGAATTAGGTCTACCGCTTAATAACTTAGAAACTACATGATCTTTTTTTGAAACCCTAACAATTTTGTCATCTTTTTTTTGATAAACTTTAATTGGCAATTTTGCTACATCATCACTCAGAACATTTACACAGGTGTATATATCGTCAAAAATATCTGCATTATCCACTCGAACTGATTTACGATTATTTCCACTGAACAAATCAACCAGCCAATTAAAACCATTACCTTCTGGATGAATGGGGTTCGGAGCATCTGTTTGGCTTCTTTTTTCTTGTTTGGATCCAAACAGCTTATCTACAATCATTTATCATTACCTCCTACCTTGTTAATTTTCCATGTAGCGAGGACTGTGCATACTCCCAACACAAATAAGCCTACATCCACATCGAATCGGAATATTGGCAAAAATATAAGCACTATACCTATTAAAAATAGGAAATCAGTTAGTTTGAACCCCATTTACTCAACCTCTCCTTTCTTCGAGAAGCCGTAGCGCCTTTACAAATTTTAATTACTTCAACTATTTCAGTCAGATTGCATTTTTGAAGAACGTTAGTGGTCAATTCAAATTCATCTATCTCTAAGCCGTCCGTGCTATACATTGTTTTAATTGATTCTCCAAAAACTATCCAATTTTCTGATTTCAAAATTTTCCTCTTTTTGTTATAGCTACATTCGATACCTCTTTCTCTGAATAAAAGAATATATTTTTCTATATTTTCTTCCGTATTCATTAAAGTAGTTCCTACTATTAACGTTTGCCTATAGGTTCCACTATTTTTCGAATGTTTCGGAAGTTTCGAATCATTTTTCATTTACTCACCTTCCCAATTAAATTCAACAGCTTCTTCTACATCCAATGAGTCCATAATTTGCTTTTCTATTTTAGATTTAGAAAGATAAATATTACGTTGAACAGTTCTCTCTCCATTTGTAAGCAATTCTTCCTCATAATCATACTTAGCAGTATCCTCTTCTTGCTTTTGTACATAATTAAAAGGACCGTAAACAACTATAACTTTACACCCAAACGCTTCCGCATATTCTTCTTTCATCGCTTTAGCAATTTCTCCATTCACGCCTTGCATGTTAGCTATAACTAGTAAATTTTTTGATTCAATAAAATGGTTTTCCATATTTACCCTCCTTTTAAAAACTGAAATCATCGCTCATTATGCGTTCGTTTAAATCAATTCTAAAATCATCATACATCGCACGAGCAAAAGCATTTATTACCGCTGCTATTGGATCAATACGCCCATTAGAATTTGATTTCTCTTTTGATATTTTAATGTTTTCCTGGTCATCTGTTTTTACAACCGAGTTATTTATGGCTGTCTTTAATAACTCATCCCCCAAGTGATAGACATCCCCTTGATAAACAACTTCTCTAAATCGCTTAGTAGGCGTACTTAATTGTGATGTTGCTTGTGGAATTTCAACCATTGTTTGTTCTTCCCCTAATACCTGAGCATAATCCCCTGCGTTCCATTTATCAAAACCATGCTCTCTAACCTCATGTTTCTTTCCAAAATCAGAAGCATATTTTTTAACAAAACGATAGTCCACAACATCACCTTCAGTAACATCAAGCAATCCTCTATCTCTAAATAAATCGTATCTAACTTTATCTTTTGCCATCCGTTCTTTGAACCAAGCCTCTGGTGTGAATGAATGCTGCATAACAAAATATTTCCCATTCTTAACAGCAACCGTTCCAACACTTGTTAAATCCGTTGTCATTGATAAATCAGTACCAAGATAAATGTGCCATTCAGATAAATCTAGATTTCCATCTACATCTAAAATGCCTATTTCTTGAGCTTTTTCAATTGAAATTTCACAATCATTCCACTTAGAAATCTTCATATATCCTTTAGGTTTGTGGTCCACCCAAATATTAAAAACTTTTGTTAGTAACGAGCGCATCTTTTCATCCATTTCAAGTGCTATTGTTAATGCTGATCTTATCGAATCTATACCTGCTTCATAAGTAGCAAGGATAGGGTTAGACTTTATCCAGTTGCTTTCGTCTTTGATATCGTCGCCTTCATCTAATTTACAAATCAATCCAAAATATTCGTCATTATCAACTTCTAACTCAGGGTCTAATATTTTTCGTACATAATCAAATTCTGCTACGCAAGGGCTATTTAAGTTAAACCCAGCTGTAGTTATGATTATTAATAACGGCTCTTTACGAGCGCTCATACCAGAGTCTATGACATCATATATTTCGCTTGTTTCATGAGCATGATATTCATCAATAATCCCAACTGAGGGGTTTTTACCATCCCCTGTTTTTCTAGCTTCTTTTGATAAGGGAATAATTACAGATTTATTTTTCAGAACTTTAATGGTTCCGTAGGTTTCTTTCCATTTACCGTCTAGCAGTTCACTATGGCTAATTCCATCCCTAACAGCTTCATAAACTTCACTTGATTGATCTCTCGTCCAACCCGCAATATACATCCTTTGCTTTTCATCACCAATAAACGCGATAAAGGAGCCCAATATTGCTTCGAATTGAGATTTAGCATTTTTACGTCCTAATTGAACATATGCTTTTCTTACTAATCTAGCTCCATTTTTATACTTAATAAAACATAAAATAGCAGCCCCTTGAAACAATTGAAAATCAGTTAGTTCTACTGGACATCCAGCTAACACGCCCTCGACATGTTGAAATTCATACGCCCACCAATAAAAATCTTCCAGTATCTCACCATCAAAATAATAGTAATTATCACTTTCTTTCGATTTCTGATACATTCTCTTAAATCTTGCAACAGCCCATTTATGCTCGATACATGCATTAATTGTTCCGTTGGTTATATCTTCACAGTAACTAAGGACTCTTTCTTCAAATTCATTCATATTCTATTAGCAAACCTTTTTTCCCCTTCTGTTTTCGGAGGTTCTTCTTTCTTCTCAGGAACAACAAGCTTACATCTGCTGCTAATAGTGAGTCCTAAATCTGTAGCTGCCGCTCTAGCTTGTTTAAACATTCGTTCTTGAGTTTTAGATATTTTGTCAAACGCTTCTAAATCATCCAAAGCATCTTCTCTTACCATTTTTTTACTCAAACGTTGATAAGTATCTTCAGACACTAAATACCTAGCTAGCGCCTCATTATCTAAATTACTCATAATTCCAATTTTAATTAGTTCCTCAGATATTTCTTTAAACCTTTTTTTTAGTCTTGCCGGCAAATAATCAGGAGGTTCAACTTTATCGTTTGGAGCAACTAATTCTTCTTCTTTGCGTTTTTTTATTTCTTCTTTTGTCAGGTGTTTTTTTCCTTTATGTTCTACTAAACTAATCGGTTGTTTGTTTCTCCCAGCCATATTGTTTCGCCTCCTTTTTCGCCTTTTTGTTTTTTTATGCATAAAAATAGCCAACCTATTGCTATGACAGCAATTACGATTGACTACCCTTCTTATTTCTCGTTTTTAAGAACGCTGTTAAATCAACGTTTCTACCCTTCAAAAAAACTTTCAAAAAGGGAATTTTGTCTGAAGAAGAGGGCACGTTCTTTTGTGTAAAAATTTCTGAAACATTTTGGATAGGGAGGGTGGTTATTTATTCATACTCCCCAGCTTCCTCTATCATGCTTAGCAGTCTTCCTGTTATGGTGGCTTACGGTCATTGCTTGCCAATTATCTTCATCCCAAAAGAGTTTCTTATTCCCTTTATGAGCTGTCTTATGATCCACAACAGTTGCTAATAGTTTCTTACCACTCTTCTTACAATCAACACACTCACAAAACGGATGACGAAGTAAGAAGTTAGCTCGTCTCTTTCTCCACTCTGCATTGTATAAGCTTGCGTGCTTCTCTGGTCTATAGTTGCTATGTGCTTCACAGTACAACTTATCTGTTAGCTTCCCGCATGTCGGAAAGGCACAAGGTTTAAGTGGCATCTTAGGCATTGCTATCACCTGTCATGAATGGTTGTAGTACAGCATGGATGTAATCCTCTTTCTTATACGGTCCCGACTCTAAAGCAATCACGTCAAACTCTCGGTGTAATTTGCACAACGCTTCGATTGTTGGTGTTAAAGTTCCTGATGCATTTATATCTTCTAATAGCTTTTGTATAACTGAGCCAAACATTCTTAACTCAATTGCTTTCTTAACCATAGCCTCCTGGTCCTCTACTAGCCCCCATGAGGCCTGCAGGACATCTAGGTACTCATTAACTACCGCATCTGCTTTCTTCTGCTTCTTCTTATGATCTTGCAGTATAGGTTTCTTAATCTCAGTCATGCTGTATCACCACCCTTTCTTATTGAGCTTTAACATATTCCCGAAGGCTTCACGTCTATCTAATGTCCCATTCCTTTTACTACCTGTCTTACGTTCATCAACTGAGGTCAGCTCTCTAAAGGTTTCTGTCCTTTCATTAGCTATACTCATACCTTGCATTAGACGGTTCATTGCAGCCGCTGCTTCTTCCGCGGCTACGCCCGCTCGCTCAACTAAATATCTTTGCCATTCATAAACCACAATTGATTCCGATTCACTAGCCTCTGTCATAACTACCACCTCCTAATTTTATGTATAAAAAAAGACACTCAAATGAGTGCCCGTTAAACTCTTATTCCAATGAAACTACAGCAAACAATATTATCTTTTATTTTGTTTCATCATCATTTTTGCACGTTCAGTAATAAAAAAAGGCGCACTTTCAATTTCATTTGAATATTTTTCTTTTACTGTTTCTGTTAATTGATTAACAACTTTTGGAAAATCATCACTAGCTAAATCCTCTATATCTTTTCTTTCCATTTCTTTTAATTGCAAGTAGATGAATGCAACTGCTTCGTCATTGTAATCTTGAATTAACGACGTTACATCTCTACTTTTCAGCAATTCATTTTCAAGATGACTAAAAAACCATTTATAACCATTATCAAAAATCTCATGGTTACTATTTTTTGTATTGATTAAATCTGACACTGTTTTTTTCATTAACTCACTCCGTTCTATTTGATACCTAATGATAACACAAAATAAATGCGTTACAAACGAAATAATAAAGTGATATAATTAAATAATCAGCGAGTGGTCCGCTGAAATAATTTAAAAGGAGTTTACAACATGAGAGAAGTAAGACCAGAAATGATTGACACAATGATAATCATGGCCGAAGCAAGCAATCAAAAACTTATTCTACAAACAGGAGGAGCAACTATCGCAGGGACACCTTTGTCAACTCCAGAAGACTTTGAAAATATGAAGATGGTAAAACTAACGCTTGATTCATATGATAAACTTTTGGATAGTTTAGAAATTGAAGATAGAAATGATGACAAAAGATATCCTAGACAACTAGTTTGGCTAAAAGATGTCACGATATTGAATTCCACTCCAGTTAAAATGCCTTTTATGTGTGTTTTTGTTAGTGAAATATCTTCTGTATCATTCGGAAGTATTTAAAAATTTAATTAGAAATTCTATCTTCTCTTTATATTGTAATTACAAAAAAACTCCAAAGTCATGACGACTAAGGAGTTTTTTAATATGCTATCAGTAAGGATTTGAACCCATTCCTCCTGATATCTTTTTATCCAAGCAGACAGCCTAATTTTTCTTGCCACGGATGGATTGTATAGTTATGTTACTGCCTGCTGAATTGTTTTTCAGTGAGTGGTACATTTGAAAGATTAAGTAACTTTTCTTTCAAAGAACGAATTGTTTGTTTACTGCTTCAAATGTAGCCTTCACTAGTTAGTGGTGTTTGGGGGTCAAAAATCTATTAATTGTAATTGATATCCCTTATCGTGCATTTTTTCTATTTTTTTCTTAGCTCTTTTCAGATAAGTTTTAAGAGTGTCCTTCTGAATACCTAGATAATCGGCAGCTTCTGAATGACTTAACCCTTTCCCGACTACCGCAACAAACACAGCTCGTTCACTTGCTGGTAATTTAGCTAATGCAGCATCTAATTCATTTAATTGATCGTTTGAAATAGGTTCTAGCCTTTGTTGTTCTTCATATACCATTAATGACAGATGTTCTATATCTCCCCACAAGCTTGTTCTCTGATATCTGGACCTATTAGATATTGTTCTCCTTGTTCCTGGCTCTCTAGCAGTCTCTAACCATTCAATTGCGTGTTCCATATCTGAAATCATGCCGCCTAAAAGTCTCAAATCGTCTGAATGCTCGTCATTTATTTTAATAAGCTCACGTTCTAGCTTTAAATCCTTCAGACCTTCCTTGTATTCAATTACTAATCTATCGGCATCTTTCCACATATCCATTCCTCCATACAAAAAAGGACACCTCAACCAACGCAACTTTGCGCTCGTTAAGATGTCCTTCGATTTTTTCGACCAGACTTATAATTTAATTGTTTTTTTGACTTCTGCTGTGTTTGGTTTTGAATTGGTAAATCCTATTACGACTTGCCCGAAACCGCCGTCAGGGACAATGTAGGTAGTCTTGCCGTCCTTTACAATGTATACTCCATCTTTTTCCATTTACATTCTCCTTTACTGTTTATCTCGTTCCTTCAGATACTCTGTTAATTCCTTTATAGAGTTGCTAACTCCTTTAATTGAGCTTGTTAGCCACCACCCATAAAATAAAGCTAGGGTAGCTATGATTTCCGATTCGTTCATTGTATCACTCCTTCGCAATCACGGATTTCTGGCATTTTACCAAACTTGATTTCGCTTTTTTCTTTACTATCTTTAACCTTTTTCTTTATCTTTTCCAATCCGTATGAATCAATAAGCATTTCTACTTTTTTTGCGAACTTTCTAATGAATGCATAGGTCTGTTCTTTTGTAGTGGTTTCTAACAATTCTAGTAGCGTTAATTTGTATTCATACAGTTTTGCGCCACTGCTTAACTCTGATATGACCAAAACTGGCGAATTGAGATTTTTAAATACAAAAGAAAAATCAATACCTTTAATAGTGACTTTTACTCCTACTGCTGGTTTCCACCCATCTTCATAAGATAATTGTGCAATTATTTCTTTATCACGTAACTTAATTTCTGTCATTATTCTTCACCCTCCCAAATTTCCAAATCATATTCTAGCAATTCCTTATCTGTTAGTTCTCTCTCATAAGCCACAAAGGAAAAGTCTTTCGCAGCTACCCACCCAGCTGGTATTGCTGAGTAGGGTTTTCGTTGTCGATACCAGTAGCGCATATTTATCTACTCCTCTCAAAATGGAAGGTCGTTGCTATCTATGTCGATTGGTTGTCCGCTTGAAGCAAATGGATCAGTACCTGGTAAGCTATCTTGCTGATACTGCTGTTTATTAGCTTGGTTGTTTGCCGGTCTGTTCGTTTGTTGCGGTTGCTGACGTTCCTCGTTTGCTGCCTTCGACTCTAATAAAGAAAAACTGTCAACGACTACTTCCGTAACATAAACACGCTGGCCTTGTTGATTGTCATAGCTTCTTGTCTGCAATCTGCCTTCTACTCCAATTAACGAGCCTTTTCGAGTGAAGCTAGCTAATGACTCGGCTTGTTTTCTCCATACTACGCAGTTGATGAAATCTGCTTCTCGTTCTCCGCTTTGGTTCGTAAACTGTCTATTTACTGCTAGCGTGAATGAAGCTACTGCTGTTCCGCTAGATGTATATTTTAAATCTGCATCTTTTGTTAATCTTCCAACTAATACCACTCTGTTAATCATTCTTTTTCCCCCTTATTTCATTATCAATTTTGGCTAATTTAGACAATAAGGAATTCGCTTGCCGTTCAGTAAACCAATATTCACCGTATCCACCTTTAAATTTAATCGCATCAATTCCTTCACTTACTAAAATCCACATTAATAAATATTCGTCATTTGTAAATTCAAACTTATCTTTCGGGCTTTCTACTTGATGTTCTAACAACATTTCTAGGTCTTCTAGTTCTGCAGTAATATAAGCAATCCTAATATCTCTAGCTTGCTCAATTATCGGAAATCTAGTCCCTCTTTCTGCCTCTAATTGTGCTAATTCTTCTTTACGCTCATTAATCAATTTCTGTAATTTACTCATTCCCTCACACCTTCCTGATATCTTTAAACGAAACTACTTTCCTTTGATGCCCCTCAACTTCAACCAACACACTATTCGTGTAAAATACAATGACTTCACCATAAAACTTATTTAGCCCTTGTTCGCAATAGACAATCTCGCCTATTTCATATAATGAATTCTTGTAATTTCTCTTTACTATTTCGTTGTCCACTCCAAAATTGTAAGGCTTATAATTCAATCCCATTACTGGTTTTTCGGTAATCATTAGCTACCTCCTTAAAATAAACTTTCTTGCTTAATACCACCGCCATAATTTCCACTTAGTAATACTTTGAATATTGCTTCTAACACTTGCACAACTATTGAATTCCCTGCTTGATGATACAGTGTTCCGTTTAGCTTCCCTTGCATACCAGGATGTTCTTTATTAGCTCGATCAAAATCTTCATCGGTAAATCCCATTAAGCGCCAACACTCACGCTCTGTTAGTATCCGATACTTGTCATCAGCTATTTTTATCACTCCTGCGTTAGGACACCTTATCTGCTTTGTTGTAATAGTTAAGGAATGTGTCGTAATCACATCAAGCATTCTATTGAAATTTGGATCAACTTCATTGCCTGGTAATTTCTTTAGCATACTTGGCTGAGTCAGAATATATTTGTCATCAAACGATGTTTCAAGAAAATCTGTTATAATCGGCGCTGTAGTTTTTTCTAACTTTGAGTAATCAAAAACATTTCCGTTTAAACAACTAATTGCAAAAAGTCTTTTTCGATGTTGAGGTATTCCAAAATCCAAAGAGTTTAAAATCTCATAGTTTGTTGTATAGCCTAGTTTGTCGAGATCGTTAATATAGCGATTAAACGCAGGCAAATGCTTTTTATTTAAAACGTTTGGAACATTCTCCCAAATCACAACTGAAGGCTTCCACACACCTAAATTCTGTATTATTTGAATAGTTTCAAACATCAGACTACTTCTAGTCCCATCTTCAACGTTTCCACCGTATTGTTTACCGCCAATCGAATAATCTTGGCAAGGTGAACCATGTATCAGCCAATCAGGCTTTAAATTATATCCTCGAACATCTTGCGCAGCATATCGGTTATCAAACATTGCATTGTAACTACGGACTGCTTTTTCGTTCCATTCAACGTAATCTATGCTTTTATGCTCGATTTTCAAATTGATTAAGGCTTTTTTAGGAGCACCAATCCCGCCAAAAAGTTCTAATATTTTGATCACTTACTCCACCTCTATCTCTACTCTAGGATTCTCCTTTAGCTCTACTAATCCTCTCGCTACAATATTTTCTAAATACCTTAATTGCTGTTTAGCGTAGTTAACTTCTCGATAGTCTAAAAGTCTTTTTTCAACATCCTGAAGAACGCTAGTCGGAAATTCATACGTTGAAACTAGCGTGTCAATTTCAGCTATGACTTGATCTAAATTCACATCTATTTTCATGCTAAATCAACTCCTTGCAGATAATCTAAAATGTATCCTCGCTCATTCACTTGATGACCTGCAAAGTCGGTAATCGGAATGCTCTTTCTATTGCGTTCTAAGGCTTTTAATTTCAATTCCGAGTATTCATCTATTGAAAGTAGAAAACATCTGTTAACCGTCACAAATTTAACGATAAGGAACGCTTTACCACCAGACTGCTGAAAATCTTTTAAGAATTTAACCTGGTGATCTTTAATCATCGGACCATTTTGAGCCATAAGTGGTAACGATTTTTTTTGAGTTGATTTCGCTTCAATCGCTACAGGTAAACTTTTGTACACTCCTATGAAGTCGCAACCAGTCTTTCCTGAAGGAACAGACATCATTCTTCCGTTCATTCGGATAGTTTTCATGTCGTTAGGAATCTTTTCGATTGCTCCCCAACCTTTTCTTCTGTAAAAGTCGTTAGCAGTGATAATTTGTTGTTCAAAATATTGCCATGGTTTCATTTACTCACCTACAATCTTTTTATAAGCTTCTTCTTGCTCTTCTACTGTTAGATAGATTTCTGTAACAACAAGCCCAGCTATAATATCTTCCACAGCTCCGTGATGATCCTCTACTTGATAAATCTCACAACTAGTGCCTTTGTCTATTAGCAAATCCCCAATTTTCAGCTCGTCTAACTTTCTATTGTGTTTATGATACATTTCAGCACGTTTGAATAGATTGACTTCCTCGTCTGTTGCAAGTTTAGAGTCTGTAACAACGAATGAATTCCCTGTTAATTCTGTACTCATAATAGAGAAGTGATCAGAACTCGCTATATATGATTTCGCTCTTAATTTATCTTCTGTAGAAGTCACTATAAAGATTTCTTTGTTATTACCGCTCGAGCCGATTGTATAATATTCACCAACCAAGAATTTCGGTTCTGCTTCCTTTTCTGTTTCCTTCGTATTTTCCGCCTTCTCAACCAATTTCTCATACTCTTCTCTATCAACAAGCACATGGCTCTCTTGTAACTCTTTGAATACTTCTTCTAGTTTATTTGTCATTTTTATTAGCTCCTTTTTTCTTAAAACTGTCTTTAATCGGACGTTGAGTCATTGTTAACCAGTCTCCAATTTTCAAAGTGTAGCCATGCCACATTGAGATAACTAATAGAATTGCGATTATGATGCTTACAAATTTGTCTATTGAATTTAAAATCGTTTCGACATTCATTTACCTTCCGCCTTTCCCATACTTTCAAGTTGTGCTCTCAAATAGTCTCTACTGCTGTTATCATTCGGCACGTTGCAATTCAGACAAGGCTGACACTGCGTTATACCGTTAATTTGCACCCATAAAACTTTATCGTTGTTGCATTGCTCGCACATTTTGCAACCTCCTACCCGCTAATTCGTTTGTCTTTAATTCCTGTAAACTTGATTATATTTCCACCGATATTGCGGTAAATTCTGCTTGTAACTCGCTTATCGTATAGTGTTTCCATTTCATGCCTGCTTAAATTTGTTGTAATGATCGTCACTTTGTCTTGCCTACGTTCTAAAGTCCGTTTAAGGACCTTAACTGTGAAGTCCGTTGCATAAACTTGGTTGTTATCTGTTCGTTTCAAACGGCCCGATTCTGATCCAACATCATCCAGAACTAAATAATCAACTGAACCCATCAAATCAATCATGTTCATTTCTGTATACTTGCTTCTAGGATTGTTGAAACTGTCCCTAATCAGCGACAGTACCTCTTCGAAAGAGATAAACAAGCAAGAGACAGGCTTTTCCATAGTGCTGTTTAGAACGTTTAATATTGCCATTGCGAGGTGGCTCTTACCTGCTCCAGGTTCTCCCGAAAAGAGACTATTAAAGAGTTCACCTTGTAAATATCGTTGTCCTAACTCAACGGCCTTATCTCTAACCGCCTCTTCTTCTGAGCCATTCTTGTATAAATAATTCTTAAAAGTAGCTTTAGCAATCGTTTCATCGTATAAAATTGAATCCTTGGCCAATACCTCAGTAGTCACTCTTAACTGGTGCGCCTTATAAGCTTCTTTGCTTAACTTTTCAGACTCAGCATTGATTGCTTCTTTTTTACATGACTGACAAAACGGAGTGAACTCTTTAAAACTAACAAGTCGTTCATTATGAATTGAGCAGCAATCATCGCTCTGCTTAACTTGATTAAGAAGGCCCTTCATATCTTCAAAACTAGAAATCAGCTCCGTCATTGTAGACCTCCTTCTTCTCGACAAGCGGAACTTGATTTAGATACTGATCAAACTTGGTCCCAAACAATGTGCTTGGTTGCAAGTATTTAGCGCTAAACAAGTCTCTAGGGTTCTCTGCATCATGGACCTTGTTGTCAATTACCTGTTTAAAGTCCTCAAGCTTCTGCCCTTCGTTCCATCTAGCTCGGATTAAAGTTTTATGTTTATCAGTTGTTTTGAACTTTTTACCAGCTTTTAGATTTAGATAGTCAATAATTTCTGAGAAAGGAATTTTCTGCTCGACTATATCTCTTTCTTTATCTATATCTATATCTAATTCTTTATCTATATCTGTTGCGTTAGATAACGTTAGACTAACGTTAGAATTTTTTTGCTTGTCATAATGCCGTTTAGCTCTCAATCTGTTCTGTTCTCTAATCTTTTCTAGACCTTCTACATTCTGATGTTTTTCCCAATTTGTGACTGCAATTAAGCCGTCTGTTGTTAAATCAATCATGTTGAAATTTGCTAATGTTGTTAGAGCAAGCCTTACAGTATTAACGTTTTTACCAAATAAGGTTGCCAACATTTCTTCTGAGTAAGGCATGTTTCTTTGAATATAAATCAGCCCATCATCATTTGTTTTTCCAGCTAAAACTAACAAACGAATCCATATAACTAGAATTGCATCTGATTCTGGAACTGATTGAATTAATCGAATCTTTTCATCATCAAACATTGTTGTTTTTAATTTAATCCAGGATATTTCTGCCATACTTATCCTCCTATTTTGAATTCCGCAATGTTTTAAACGTTACTTTCAGTTTGCTTTTTAGTAATTTGGTCTTGCATAAATTTAATCACCGCACTAGCTTGCAAGCTAGTTGCATTATTTAAAGAGCTGATACTATTTCGTTTCAAAGCAATATCACTAACTTTAGTAACGTCTGCTTTGGTTAATGTTGCATACTCATTGAATAATTTTTTTATCATCCCAATTTGTTTTTGAGTAATTGGTTTAGCTGTTTCCCCATTGTTATTTATATTGTTGTTTCCATTGGTTTTATCACCATTATTCGTAGTATTACTTGCACTATTCCCGTCATCATCAATATCGCTTGAAATTCCAAAAGCGGCAGCTAACGAATATCTTTTTGCGTAAGTTAATGCAGAACCTTGAGCTTGCGGATCAACTTTAGTTGGAGTTACATAGAATGGTTCAAACGCTAGCCATTCGCCACTCTCATGGAAAATATGAGTTGCTACTCCAATTTTGTTATTGTCACTAACTGGCTCTTGATACCATGTAAGACCAGTATCAATAATCGCTGCATCTACTGACTTTATAACGCCTTCTAAAGTTACATATTTACTTTTAAAAAATGGATTATTAGCATCTTTTGCAGGTTGTTCAACTTTGCTTCTGAATAAACCCATTGCTTTTGCAAGAGCGCCTATTTCATTTGATTTTTCCATATTTACACCACCTTAAATACTACTGATTCGCCTTGTGGTACTACTTTTACGCAATCAATAACAATTCCATCATCATTTACTACTCGACCATCAGGCATTACTTGAACAGCCTTTTTGAATGCTATTTTATCAATTGTTTCCTTAACTTTTACGAAATCTAACATTTCGTGTTCTTTCAAAAACGGTACAATTCCTTGCTCGTCATATTCCCAAGCATCTGGTTTCTTACGTGTAGAAACATTTCCATATGGCGTACTCAATTTAAACTTAGGATCCTTTTGCTTTTCTTCTAAAAGATATGTTCCAAGTAAATGTTTAAAATAATCTTGACTCTCGCTTAAACCTTTTACTCGTGCAGTTTCCCATTCCTCAATTCGAGAATGTTCTGCTGCTGAAAGTTCTTTTACTTCTTTAATTTCAGATTCAATTTTAGATAGTTTTCTCATGGCCCATGTGGCAGTGCTTAAATCAGTAACCTTGTACCCTTCTTTTTGTTCAACTTCTTCTATTAATTCATTCATTTTTAATTTGCTCCATTCTGTGATATACTTTTGTTAGATGTTTTTTTCAAGTCGCTGATTTAGGTTGCCGCCTAGTCAGCTTTTTTGTATTTAACGCCGTTGATTTCGATTGTGTCGTCTGATCGAGAACTTTTATTGAAAAACTCATACTCTTCTTCTTTACTAAATAGACTGAAATATCTAATTCCTTCAAATTTAAACTCATATTTTGAATACGGGCCGTTAGCTTCTTGATACGTTGGAGTTTCTCCGCAAAATTCAGAATATTTAATTAAATCCTCAGATTTCACGTGCATTTCACGCCTAATACCTAAACAAGTTTTATCAAGTTCATCTAAAATACGTTGATAGGTCTTAATCCGGTTAAAGAATACCTTTCCTTCTTTACTCATACCTTTGCGACTTATCTTTTTTTCGATTCGTTTATTCATTTAAATCTCTCCTTTTTTGTAGCTCCAACCCAAACCATCGGTTTTAGCTTGCTTTGCTATTTCGTCAATAGTTAAATTTCCATATTCTAGGCTTAGATAAGCTAGGATATTTTGTAGTTGTTGAGGTGTGAGAATATTCAATTAAACCTCTCCGTTCTTTGATAAATTTTCAGCTAAATTTACAACTCGACCAAACGGTTGATCTATAAGAGTAACTTTATTTTGAAGTAGTGCTTTTATACTCATTTGCAACATTATATTTTGTTCTTCAGTTAAAGCGATTGGATAGTATTGATTGTCTCTTACAAATAAAACTGCGAATGATTCATTCATTTTCTGCCCTCCCATAAAAACTCAACTTGGTTATCAGATACATAGTTTGCTCGGTAGCCTTTCTGTTTCATATAAGCCACATCTTTCCGAACGTCCTTGTAGCAGTCGTAAGAATGCACGATAGGACGATTACGATAAACAATTGATAGTATCAGTAATACAAAAAGTACAAATGCTACCATACATATGAGTACAAACTGGTTAAACTCCATTTCTGTTTTCCTCCCTCAATTCATTAAGACTAACACCAAGAGCATCAGCAATTTTACAAGCTAGTTCAAAGCTCGGTTTTTTTATTCTGCCCTTTTTTAATTCTGTTATAGTTCCTCTCGAAACCTTCATTCTTTTAGCTAGCTCATACTGACTTATTTTTTGTTTTACCATGATCTCACTTATTACTTTCCACATACCTACAACACTCTCCCTTGTATAAGAACATACATTCTGCACAGTATGTTGTGCTAAACTCTAAAATAGTTTATAATAGAAAATGTATTAATTACTATCTCACTAATAGATTTAATGCTTAAATTTAAAACGAAATGAGGTGTTATAAATGGGTAAAAATTTTAAAATTACAGGACTTGATAAGCTTGAAAAAAATTTAAAAGATTTAGGTGGAGAAAACAAAGTACCTCTTTCTGAATTATTCTCAAATAAATTTATGCAAAAAAATTCGACTTTTACGAGTTTCTCTGAATTTGCTGACGAAAGTACTTTTGATTTTTCAGATATCGAATCTATACCAGAAGACGAATTAGACATTTTCATTACGAAAAAAACTAACTTTGCCTCTTGGAAAGAAATGCTAAACTCAGCTTCTAAAGAATGGGCAATAAAAAAACTTCAATTTTAAAATCATTTATCTTTTCTAATGTTTTTAACTGGTTAGATTGTTCTTTAAAAATACTAAGAATCAATTCTTAAATATCTAATTTAAATTCAACACCAGTCACTAATGCGTATAAATTTCCTTTTGATTTGGGCGATTTATCTAGTATTTTCATTAGTGGCTTTTTATTTAATATTGAATCGATTAAACTATTTGTTTCACTAACCATTACTGGGAAATTCTCACCATTTTCTTTGTAGAAATAAACCACTTGAAATTTTTTCATCACTTGCCCCTCCAGTTCCCTCTATTTAACCGACATAATTTCCGGAAAATGTTCTTCTAAGAAATCAGACATAGGCTGTGCCAACATTTCCCAATAGCTACCAGTTCCTTTGCTATACTTCACAAATCCCCCATTTTTAATATTTAATATCTTTTCAAAATGCGGTTGGTAAAAAATGTTTTCGGTTAACCAAGCATAGTCATGGCCAGTTCTTTCTTTAATATCAGCCATCGTCCACCACTTGCCTTTTAAGCTCTGACCCTTTAATTCGCTGTACTCAGATTTCTTTATGATTATTGAGTCCGCTGGGACTTGCCAAACAATGTTTAATTCAACTGTTTGTTGTTCCATATTGATCCCCTCCTATGCTAGTTGTTGTTGCTCAATAATCGGCAACACATCGTTTTCCTTTAGCAAATTGTAAATAAACAAATGCCCCTTCTGAGTCCATTTCGTACTAGGTTTTAAATTATCGCTTCCTTGCACAGGTAACAGTTCAGTATGCGTATAGCCTTTATCTTGATATTTGCTATAAAGCAACCACGTTCCACTTTGTTTATATTGGATACCTAATTTATGCAACAATTCATTCATAGCTTGTCCGGACATCCCATAATTTTTGGCTATAACAGTGATTGTTACTAAACTTTTATTTTTTAGAATGCTGTCATAGTAATCCGCTTTTGGCTGCAACTCGTTTACTCGTTGTTCTGCTACAAGGCGCAATGTACGTTCTTCTTTTAATTTAGTAGCTGCTGCAATTAATAAATCAGGGTTGTCTAGCAGTTCGTCTGTAGCGTACATTCCGTTTTTTCGGAGCGAAGGCAAGACATCCATCGCTAACCAGTCTTGGAATTTTTCAGCAACTTCGTTGTTTGCTTTGAAGGCTAATTTGTATACCATCGGTTCACTGATGAAAGAACCTTTCGCCACTTGTGGAGAAATCACTGTCCCCACTTGTGGGGATGACAAGTTTAAATATTTATTTACTCTTTCCCATCGAACTACTTCGTTTCCACTTTTGGCAATCTGGGTAATCCCTATACTTCTTGCTACACTTTCTACATCAAATAATGATTCGCCATTTTCTGACCTTACTTCTAATTGAAATAACTCGTTGTTGAATTTTTGTAAGTTTGTCATTTTAAGAACTCCTACCTTGTTTTTATTTTGTCACCATATTGGTGCTTTCTAGGTAAAAAAATATCTTCCATACATAAATTAAATAAGGTTGATAATGCAAACATTTCATCTTGGCTGAATTGTTGAATCCCATTTTCTTTGTTACGATAAGTTTGAACTGCGATACCTAAGTAGCTAGCAACTCTTTTTTGTGTTAGCTTTTTAGACTTTCTTAAAACAAAAAGTTTTAGTTGCATGTGTCTCACCTCCATGAATACATAATAGCACCATTTCGGTGCTATGTAAACAAATAAGTGCGAAAAGTAATAAAAAAGTTCCATTATGGTGCTATCTATGATATCATTAATTAAATTACTTCATTAAAGGAGAAATAAAATGCATTTAAACGAATTCGTTGGGAATAAAATTAAAACATTTAGAGAAGCTAGAGGAATGACTCAAGATATGCTAGCAGACAAACTCAATACAACAAGACAGACTATAAGCAGATACGAAAACGGGGACCGAAAAGCCAATCAAGATGTTTTATTTGAATTATCAGTGATATTCGGAGTTAAAGTTGATGATTTTTTTCCTTCACGAGACAACATTTCGGAGGAAAGTCCATTAGCAACAATTGCGGCACATATGGCAAATAGCGAGAAAAAACTAACAAAATCTGATATAGATAAAATTAATGATTATATTGATTTAATCTTAGATTCAAAAAAATAACGGGGTTGGTATATGAATAGTTATGAGGTTCTATTAGATGAAATATGTAGTAACATAAATGTTGTAGAAGCTGAATTGTTTAACGCTACCGGACTTCTTGGAGTTTATAAAGAAGGTAAAGGCATTATCATTGATAAAAACATGGAAACTGATTTGAAAAAAACAACCTTGATGGAAGAATATATGCATAGTAAATATACTGTTGGCAATATTTTGGATCAAACTAGCATAGAAAATAGAAAGCAAGAACTTTTGGCCAGAAAATATGCTTATATTGAACTAGTTCCTTTAGAAGCATTAATTGAAGCCTACAGTTTAGGACTGACGCAGTATTATGAAGTAGCAGATTTCCTCGAAGTGGACATTGAATTTTTATGGAATGCTACTAATTATTATAAATCAACCTATGGTACAATGTTTCAATATAAAGGTGTGTTAATTTATTTTAGTAATACGATTACAATGGAATTTAAATAAAAAATCCCTAGAGAGTGCTGGAACACTACTAAGGATTAATACCCACGTTATCAAATATGGTATATAAATATTATATCATAGGAGTGGAGAAATGAAAAAAATTGTTATTGTTGGTGTTTCAATTTTATGTTTGTTAACATTTTCAGCTTGTTCAAACAATGATAAACACGATTCAAAGCCTGAAGAAGTTAGTAAAAAAGATTTAGAAAAACTGAAAGTAAATGAAAAAGAAATGGATCCGAATGAAGATTTACAAGGTTATGTCTATTTTTCTGGAAAATTTACTGGAAAAGGATTAGTTGCCATCGAGGATGAAGACGGTAATGATATAGAAGTATCGAAACTTGATTCTGACGGTAACTTTAATTTAAAGGTTAACGGAACTTTAAAAAAACAATCATTAAAAATTAGAGCTGGATCAAAAAAAGTAAAAGTTACTGTTCTTCCTTTAGATAAAGATTTTGAAGAAAAGAAAAAAGCTGAAGCTGAAAAAAATAAACTAATTGGCGAAAAAGTTAGGCAAACCCAAGAGGAAAACCGAATAAAAAAAGAAGCCGAAGATAAATTAGCAGCGGAAGCCAAAGCCGAAGAAGATAGAATAAAAAAAGAAGCTGAAGATAAGCGTATAGCCGAAGAAGAACGGTTAAAAAAAGAGGCTGAAGATAAACGAATCGCAGAAGAACAAGCAAAAGAAGCGATTGCCAACCTTCCTACAGAATATAAATCTGCCTTAAATAAGGCTTATGCTTATTCTGAAAAGATGGCGATGTCTAAAATGGGACTATATGATCAATTAACATCCGAATATGGAGAAAAATTTTCTCCTGAAGCTGCTCAGTATGCTATAGATAATGTAAAAGCTGATTGGAATGCAAATGCATTAACTAAAGCTAGAAACTATCAAGATAGTATGTCAATGTCGCCAGAAGCAATAAGAGATCAACTAACTTCTGAGTATGGAGAAAAATTCACCCCAGAAGAGGCTGATTATGCGATTCAAAATTTAAATTAATTGATAAAAAAGAACATTCCCTCAATCTTGGCGGACAGAGGAATGTTCATCTAAAAAATAACCTTATGATAGGCTTCTTTTCTATGCCTATTGTATCATAAAATAGGAGTGAAAAAAATGGCAAGTTTTAAGAAGTTAAAAACAGGATGGCAATACAGAATTTCCTATAAAGAAAATGGTGTTTATAAAACAAAAAATGGTAATGGCTTCCCTAATAAAAGAGCTGCTCAAGTTGCTGCTAATGCGATTGAAAGTAAATTATTCAAAGGTGCGCAACTAAATGGCGGTGAGATTCTACTATCAGACTACTTTGAAACATGGATTAATACTTATAAGATTGGCAAATACACATTAGGAACTGATCAAGTTTATAAAGGTACTCTAAAATTGATAAAAAATCATTTGCCAGGAATTAAATTAAAGGAATTGACTAAAAAAGAATATCAAACATTTATTGATAAATACGCAGAAGGACATTCTAAAGAATCAACTCGGAAACGAAATTCTCATATAAGAGCTTGCCTAGCTGATGCCATAGATGAAAAAATAATATTTTCAGACCCTACTCGCAAGGTTGTAATATCTGGTAAGAAACCTCCTAAAAATAAAGATGACAAATTTTTAAGCTATGAAGATTATAAAAAATTGATTGAGGAATTAAAATCAAATCTAAATCCATTATATGTCGGTAGGTATATGATTCTTTTAGGCGCATCGACTGGAGCAAGATTCTCAGAAATATGTGGACTTACCTGGAATGATATTGATTTTAAGAATAGAACTATAGATATTAATAAAAACTGGGATTACAAAGATAAACTCGATTTCAAAACGACTAAAACAGAATCTTCTAACCGTAAGATTTCAATAGATAATGACATTATTGAAATACTTAAAGGATATCAAAAAGACCAAATAGAAATCTTAGATAAATTTGGTGTAGAGAATGATAAGAATTTAGTATTCTTAAATTACGAAGGTAACATCATCGCCAATTCCTCATGTAATAAGACCCTTATTAAGCTCTGTGACAGACTTGAAATAAATCCGATAACATTCCACGGATTAAGACACACTCACGCCTCTATCCTCTTGTATAAGGGAATAAACCTTATTACGATATCAAAGAGATTAGGACACGCTGAATTAACGACTACATCAAATATATATAGCCACATCGTTAAAGAAATGGAAGAATCAGATTCTTTGAAGATAAATTCGATTATGGAAGGACTATTTAATTCGGATGACAATGCAAAATAGAATGCAAAATGTTTTGCATTCCTTACATTTTGATACGTTCTTTACTAAAATATAAAAACCGTCTAACGCCTTATATATCAAGGGTTTAGACGGTTTTTCTGTTTACTTGCATTCTTGCCGATATGTCTCCTGAGGGAATCGAACCCCCATCTCAAGAACCGGAATCTTACGTGATATCCATTACACTAAGGAGACTTTTCAGAAAAGCTCAACTACTACATTCTAGCTGAATTTTATAAAAAAGACAAGAAGAACTTACAAGTAATGCAAAATAAGAAGTTATTATTTTTTCATCTCTTTTAACCATTTATTGTATAAATAGACACTTTTCTTCATATTAGTAACTAAATCGATTTTCTCGCTTAATTATAAGCAAAAAAAATTGACCTTTATTGACCATTAGGTTAAAATACAATTAGTAACAGTTCTATTATTTATGTTACAATAACTAATGAAGTGAAACCTATGAAGGAGGAAATAACATATGAACTTAGTACCTACAGTCATTGAACAATCATCTAGAGGGGAACGCGCTTACGACATTTATTCTCGTCTTTTAAAAGATCGTATTATTATGCTAAGCGGAGCTATTGACGACAACGTCGCAAATGCTGTTATTGCCCAACTTTTATTTTTAGATGCTCAAGATTCAGAAAAAGATATTTACATCTACATCAATTCTCCCGGTGGAAGTGTAACAGCTGGCTTAGCCATCTACGATACAATGAACTTCATTAAAGCCGATGTTCAAACTATTGCAATGGGAATTGCAGCTTCAATGGGAAGCTTCTTATTAACAGCGGGAACTAAAGGCAAACGCTTTGCTTTACCAAATGCTGAAATTATGATTCACCAACCACTTGGTGGGGCTCAAGGACAAGCAACTGAAATTGAAATTGCCGCTCGTCATATTTTAAAAACACGCGAACGTTTAAATAAAATTTTAGCTGACCAAACTGGGCAACCAATTGAAGTAATTGAAAAAGATACAGATCGAGATAACTTTATGAGTGCTGATGAAGCCAAAGCCTATGGTTTAATTGATGAAATCATGGTAAATAGTAAATCTTTACCTAAATAAATCGCAGAGACTAGAAAGGTAAATTCGCCTTTCTAGTTTTTTATAGGCTAAAAACGTGTATACTCTGTGTATTCAAGGTACAATGGAAGAGTAAAATTTAAGGAGGAATTAAATATGGATATTAGTAAAATTAAAGCTTCTGAAGTTGGAACCACATTTGGAATTAAAATTGGAGAAGATAACGCTCCTGTTAAAGTCATTGAATTTATCAATTTGCGTTGCCCGTATTGCCGGAAATGGCATGACTTATCGAAAGATGTTTTAGCTAAATATGTTGCTGATGGAAAAATACAACGCATTGTAAAACATTTTGATAAAGAGAAACCTTCTCTACAAAAAGGCAACGTTGCACATCACCATATTGATTATTCTGACCCACAAAAAGCAGTCACTACAATTGATTATCTTTACGATCATCAAGATGATTGGGGTGATTTAGAAAACACTGAAGTTGCTAACTACGTGGAAAAAACACTTGGATTAGCAGATCAACCTAACGAAAAAGAAATAAAAGGAATTATTGCTGAAGCAGAAGCTGCCAATATATTCTTTGTACCAACAGTTATTATCGGAGAGCATATCTTCGATGAACATATTACAACAGCAGAATTAACTGAACTAATTGAAGCCGAACTAAGTAAATAAAAACAATAGAAAAACGAGAAATATATGTTTATTTTCCAACATACATTTCTCGCTTTTTTATTAAACTTTATTAACTAACTCTTTCCCTCTTAAATCATCTGCAATTTCATTTAATTTTCGTAGACGATGATTAATACCAGATTTACTAATTGCCCCACTTGGAACAATCTCACCCAATTCTTTTAAGCTAATATCTGGATTTTCTACTCGAGCAACTGCAATCTCTCGTAATTTTTCTGGTAGTTTATCTAGCCCTAACATTTCATCAATGTACATTATATTGTCGATTTGCTTGCCTGCTGCATTAATCACCTTATTTAAATTGGCATTTTCACAATTCACTAAGCGATTAACTGAGTTTCGCATATCTCTTACAATACGAACATCTTCAAATTTTAACATTCCTGTTGAAGCCCCGATTAATGCTAAAAAATCAGCAATCTTTTCAGCTTCTTTTAAATACGTAATGTAGCCATTTCGACGCTCAAGTGTTCTCGCATTTAAACCAAAATGATTCATCATTTGGCAAATATCATTATTATGTTCTTCATAAATTGAATAAATTTCTAAGTGATACCGGCTTGTTTCGGGATTATTAACTGAACCCCCAGCTAAAAATGCACCTCTTAGATAAGAGCGAATTTTTTGTGGATTGTATAATACTTCGTCTGCAACATGGGCATGAAAAAGTAAACCATCCATAATCGATAAATCAGATAAAACTTCTTTTGTCCCTTGTTTCAAACGCACAATATACACATTGTTTTTCTTTAATTTCATTTTACGACGCACAAGCAATTCACTTTCAACTTCATAATGATCTTTTAATAAGACATAAATACGTCTAGCAATTGCTGCATTTTCAGTTTGAACATTTAAAATAAATTTTTGATTCAATAAGCTTACAGCACCATTCATTCGAATTAATGCAGCTAACTCAGCTTTTGCATGTTCTTTATGAACTTCTAAAGTCGTTAATTCTTTTTTCACATCTGAAGCATATGACATACTAAGCTCCCCCTTTCCACTACTAGCCTCGGCACGTAGTACTTTTATACTTTAGCACCAAATGCTAGGCGAAAGAGCTCTTCAACTACTTTATCGCCATCATGAAAGACACCATCATCTCTCAACTCTAAAAAGTCTGCCGAAACGACTTTACAGCCTTCATTTCTTAAGCCTTCAAAATCATGGGAAACCTGAACTAGATATTCATCATAGCGTTCTTTATCCAAATATCCTTCTGGAACATGCTCCGTATTTACCAAAACTGTGCTAATAAATTTAGCCTCAAGATGCTCATGCAACACACGAATATGTTCTGCATCAGAAAAATTCTCTGTTTCTCCTAGTTGAGTCATAATATTGCATATGTGAACAACCTCTGCTTTTGTTTCAACTACAGCTTTGCCCAAATCTGAGATCATCAGATTTGGCAATATACTTGTAAACAAGCTACCAGGTCCTAAAACAACCATATCCGCATCCATAATAGCAGCAATAACTTCACGTGATGCTTTCGCTTCATGATTATTTTCAGTTGGAGTAACAAACACGCGTTTTATTTTTTTTCGATCCAAAGCTATTTTAGATTCACCAGAAACTTGAGTGCCATCTTCAAAAATTGCATGTAAAATCAAGGCTTCTTCGGCGGCTGGATAAACATGTCCTTCCACGCGCATCATTTGAGATAGCACTTGAATTGCTTCAAAAACATTGCCTCGCATTTCAGAAATCGCTGCAATAATTAAATTTCCTATGGCATGACCTGCTAAAAAATCATCCTCTGTATCAAAACGATATTGAAAAATCTCTTGTTGCATCTCAGGAATATCTGAAAGTGACAATAATACATTTCGAATATCCCCAGGGGGAACAACATTTACATAATTACGTAATGTGCCACTACTTCCACCATCATCCGCTACAGTGACGATTGCGGTAATATCTGCATTCTGTGCTTTTAATCCTTTTAAAATAACAGGAAGTCCTGTTCCACCGCCAATTACAACCATTTTTGGTTTGCGATTGCGTTTAATTGTTGTCATGAGCGATTCACAGTCTCCTTACGTTTCCCCTTATCACGATGGGAAATATTTACTTTGTAGTCATCTGCAATCAATTGACGACCGATTCTTTCAGATAATGCTACTGATCGATGTTGCCCACCTGTACAACCAATCGCAATTGTAACATTATTTTTACCTTCTTTTTTGTATCCAGGTAATACATACTCTAATAAATCAATAAATTTTCGGTAAAAAAGCTCCGTTTCAGGTTGTTGCATAACATAATCGTAAACTGGTTTATCCATCCCAGTTAACGGACGTAAATTGTCGATATAATGAGGATTTGGTAAAAATCGGACATCCATTACCACATCAGCATCAATTGGCAAACCATATTTAAAACCAAACGAAACAACTTCAACACGAAATAGCTGTGTATCATCTGTTTTAAAACTCGACATGATTTTTTCTCGAAGCTGTCTAGGCGTTACATCACTGGTATCTATCACCATTTGAGCACGGCCTTTAATATCCGCTAACAAAGCTCTTTCAGTGCGAATTCCGTCCATGATACGGCCATCCATAGCTAAGGGATGTGTTCTTCGTGTTTCTTTGTAACGAGAAACCAATTCTTCATCACTTGCTTCTAAGAATAAAATTTTAGTCGTGATAAATGATGTATTATCCATCGTCCCAATCGCAGACATAATTTCCTCAAAAAATGCTCTTGAACGTAAATCTATTACTAATGCAATTTTCGTTAATTTACCAGATTCTTTTACTAATTCCCAAAATTTAGGTAATAAACTCGGTGGCATATTATCTACACAAAAGTAACCCATATCCTCAAAACTTTGCATAGCAACAGTTTTTCCTGCTCCACTCATTCCTGTAATAATAACTAATTGAAGGCTATCAACCATCGAATCATCTCCTTCTACTCTCTTGTTCTTCATCTATTATAACATACCGGGCGTATCATAGGAACTAGATTATTCTTTCGCACATTTCTATCTAAATATTGTGGTCCTAAAAAAGAAGTGACTATGACAAAAATCCCTTTTTAAGTGAAAATAAATCTGAACCAAAATAAAAAATAGCATGAAATCAATTTTTATAAAAACTGATTTCATGCTATTTTATGACTAAACTTATGCGTTGATTAATGTTTGAATTGTTTTCTCAAATTCTGCAACTTTTTTGTCTACTTCTACAGCCGATGAAGCAACTGCTGCAATATAGAATTTAATTTTTGGCTCTGTCCCAGATGGGCGAATAGCAATCCAACTACCATCAGCTAAACTGTATTTCAACACATTTGCCGCGGGCATGTCGATTGTTTCAACTTTACCATCACTATAAATTCTCTGACTTGCATCAAAGTCTTCCATGCTTGCTACTGAGATACCAGCAAACTCAATTGGAGCTTCTTCACGGAATTTAGCCATTAGGGCTTTAATTTTAGCAGAACCTTCAATTCCAGCTAATGTAACAGAAATTGTTTTTTCTTCATAATAGCCATATGTGGCATAAATATCTTGTAGTCCATCATACATAGTTTTTCCTTGTTTTTTATAAAATGCTGCTACTTCTGCAACTAAAACAAGGGCTTGGATTGCATCTTTATCACGAACAAATGGTTTAACTAAATAACCATAACTTTCTTCAAAACCAAATAAGAAAGTTTGAGTATGATCCATTTCATATTGTTTAATTTTTTCAGCGATAAATTTGAACCCAGTTAAAACATCAACCATTTTAATTGAGAAACTCTTAGCAATAGCGGTTGCTAATTCACTAGAAACAATTGATTTTAAGACCACTCCATTACTTTGTAATGTGCCTGCCTCTTTTTGAGCAGTTAACAAATAATGTAGCATTAATGAGGCAATTTGGTTACCTGATAAAACTTCATAATGACCAGCTGGAACCTTGACTGCAATTCCCAATCGGTCTGCATCAGGGTCCGTTGCAACCAATACGTCTGCATTCTCTTTTTCACCTAAACGAATTGCGTATTCAAAAGCACTGTGTTCTTCTGGATTAGGTGACTTAATCGTTGGAAAATTAGGATCGGGAATCGCTTGTTCAGGTACAACGCTAATACTAGCAAAACCAGCATTTTTCAAAGCACGCTCCCCTAACATTTGACCCGTTCCATGTAATGGAGTAAAGACCAATTTCATCTCTTTACTCATTTCTTTCACTAAATCTGAGTTAACAGTGACTGTCTTAACTAGTTCTAAGTAAGGCGCATCAACATCCTCACCTAAAATCGTTAATAGATTTGATTTTTTTAAGTCTTCCTCTGAAAGAACATCAATAGTTAAGCTGTTTTTTATTCCACGAACATACTCAGTTAACGCATCTGCTTCTTTAGGTGGCATTTGCCCACCATCTTCACCATAAACCTTATACCCGTTATATTCAGCAGGGTTATGGCTAGCTGTAATCATAATACCAGCATAAGCATTCTTAAAACGAACAGCAAATGATAGTTCAGGTGTTGGTCTTAGACTTTCAAAAACATAAGATGGAATCCCATGTGCTCCAAGTGTTTTAGCCGCTTCCATCGCAAATTCCGGTGACTGATGTCTTGAATCAAAAGCAATCGCTACACCACGTTTTTTCGTTTCTTCACCTAAACTATCCATAAATCGAGCTAAACCTTCTGTTGCTTGTCTAACCGTATAGATATTCATCCGATTCACGCCAACACCTAAAACCCCGCGCATTCCTGCTGTTCCAAATTCAAGTGGCGCATAAAAAGCATCTTCTAGCATTTTTTCATTCTCTGCTAAAGATACCAATTCTTCTTTTAAATTAGTCTCCAAATCTTCAAAATTTCCCCATGTTTCATACGTTGTCTTCCATGTCATTTCAACCCATCCTCTACTCATTTTATATAAATCATCAAGCCTTTGTTTCTATCGTCTTGATTATACCATATCAATCTAAAGGCTTTCATTAACTTTAAGTAAATATTCTCATTTCCTACTTAAATAGCTTTTAAAACAGAAAAAGCTGTAGCCATTTATTGGTAAATAGCTACAGCTTAGATTTTTATTTTTCTAATGTTTCCATTAACTCTTCAATATATTTGAAAACAGCTTGTCCTGCTTGACCACCATCACCAACAGCAGTTGTTACTTGGCGTAATGATTTTTGGCGTACATCGCCAACAGCAAAAATGCCTGGTAGCTTAGTTTCCATTTCCTCGTTTGTCACAATCCAACCTTCGTCATCTGTAATACCAAGGTTTAGAAAAGCTTTTGTTTGAGGCAATATACCCACATAAATAAATGCTCCATCAGCAGAAATCTCGCGCTTAGAACCATCTTTGGTATCAACCAAAACAGCCCCAGTAACTTTCATATCGTCCCCGTGAATTTCTTCTACAACAGAATTCCATGCAAAATCAACTTTTTCATTTTTAAAAGCCCGATCTTGTAAAATCTTTTGCGCTCTTAACTCCTCACGACGATGAACAATTGTTACCTTGCTAGCAAATTGAGTCAGATAAACACCTTCTTCGACCGCTGAGTCTCCTCCACCAATTACAATTAATTCTTTATTTCGGAAAAAGGCTCCATCACAAACGGCACAATAAGATACACCTCGCCCATTGTACTCATTTTCTCCTGCAACACCTAACTTACGGTGCTCAGCACCAGAAGCAATAATAATGGCACGGGTTCTATATTCTTTATTTCCAGCTATAATTGTTTTATAGGCTACTCCATCAATAACTTCTTTAACATCTCCATAAGCATATTCAGCACCAAACTGCTTAGCACCTTCAAACATTTTATCTGATAATTCTGGTCCTAATATACTTAAAAAACCTGGATAATTTTCAATTTCTGCAGTGTTAATCATTTGTCCACCAGGAACACCACGCTCTAACATTAGCGTTGATAAATTAGATCTTGATGCATACAAAGCAGCAGTCATCCCCGCTGGACCAGATCCAATAATTATAACATCATAGATTTTTTCAATAACTTCCATCTTAGTACCCCATTCCATTCTTTCTATATATCTTTACTTTACCTTTTATTTACTAACTAGTCTATTTATATGCTTACTAATAATAAGCAATTTAATTAAAACTCGTTCAACTCTGACTGAATCGTTTCTAACAATTCTTTTGCCTCTTCACTAAAATCACCTAATGGATCTAATTTTAAGTATGTTTCAACTAATTCCAACGCTTTTGGTAAATCTTCTAGAAAAGCATAATTATTTGCCTGAAAATAATAAGCCTCACTAAAAATATCGCCACTTTCAGCAATTAAATCTGTTAGTATTAGAATTGATTCTTGAAATTCCCCAACATGTTGATGACAAATCGCTAATTGACATAGGGCAAATATCTTCTCTTCTTCTGTTTTACAAAGCGTCACTGCACGAGATAAATATTTTTTAGCTCGTTTCATATCATTTTTTTGGAAAGCTTCAATTCCCAAATTAAAATAATAGTCACTTGAAGGAAAAAAATTAATAATCGGTGCTCTATTTTGCTCTATATCAGACATAAGTACCCTCCTAACGTTAAAGTTCGTCCCTAAGTATAACACAGACAATTCCTATTCGATAGCCTATTTTTAGAATTAATCTGATTCCTATTTACAACACAATAAAAAGTGACTAAAACCATTATATAAACCGATTCAGTCACTTTTTATATTTATTTTTTCTCAGGTGTTGCTTTTTTTTCTACTACTTTTTTATCGGCTAAAGCAAGTTCTGCACCTAATTTAACAATATATTGGCGTAAACTGTCTTTAATTTCAGGATGTTTCAAACCATATTGAATACTCGTTTTCAAGAAACCAAACTTATCTCCAACATCATAGCGGATGCCCGTAAATTCATGGGCAAAAACACGTTGCGTTTTGTTCAATGTATCAATCGCATCGGTTAATTGAATCTCATTACCTGCACCAGGTTCTTGATTTTCTAAAATATCAAAAATTTCTGGTGTTAATAAATAGCGACCAATAATAGCTAAGTCACTTGGGGCATCTTCAGGTTTAGGTTTCTCAACAAAATTACGAACATTATACAACCCTTTATCTACCTGACCTTCAGGATCAATAATCCCATATTTAGAAGTTTCTTCATGTGGCACTTTCATCACGGCAATATTTGATGCGTGTGTTTTTTCATAACGATCCATTAATTGTTTTGTTAAAGGAACTTTATCTTCCATAATGTCATCGCCTAACATGACAACAAAAGGTTCGTTCCCAATAAAGGCTTTAGCTTGCAAAACAGCATGCCCTAAACCTTTAGGGTAAGATTGACGAACAAAATAAAGATTTAAACCAGTCGTTTCTTCAACTAACTTTAATAAATCTAATTTGTCTTTTTCTCTTAAATTAGCTTCTAATTCTGGATTGGAATCAAAATGATCTTCAATCGGTCGTTTACTTTTACCAGTCACAATCAAAATATCTTCAATTCCTGAATTAATTGCTTCTTCAACAATAAACTGAATCGTTGGTTTATCAACAATTGGCAACATTTCCTTAGCCATTGCTTTTGTTGCAGGTAAAAAACGTGTTCCTAATCCAGCAGCAGGAATAACTGCTTTTTTTACTTTTTTCATCCTATTTACACCCTTCTAATTGAATTAATCTTCTGATTTTCCGTCACGAGTCATTAAATTGGAAACGACTAATTTAACATCTGCTTTTTTATACAAAACAGCATAAATCGCTTCTGTAATTGGCATTTCAATTCCTTTTTGTTGAGCTAACTCATATGCAGCCTTTGTAGTTGAGACACCTTCTACAATCATCCCCATATTCGCTAAAACTTCCTCTAAGTTGTGGCCTTTACCTAGTAAATTTCCTGCACGCCAGTTACGCGAGTGAATACTTGTACAGGTTACAATTAAATCACCAACACCACTTAACCCAATAAAAGTTAACGGCTCTGCACCAAAAGCTACACCTAAACGGCTAATCTCAGCTAGCCCACGTGTCATTAATGCTGCTTTGGCATTATCACCATAACCCAAACCATGTAGAGCACCGGCACCAAGAGCAATAATATTTTTTAAAGCCGCTCCCAGTTCTACCCCAATAATATCATCATTTGTATAAACTCTGAAATAATGATTCATAAATAATTGTTGAATCAACTTAGCTGCATCCTCATTACTAGAAGCAGAAGTAATTGTTGTAATATCCTTTACAGCCACCTCTTCAGCATGACTAGGTCCCGACAGCACCACAATTGCTTTTCTTTTTTCAACTGGTATTTCCTCAGCTAAAATTTCTGAAATACGTTTATGACTCTCTTGCTCTAACCCTTTGCTCGCATGAGCAATAACAACTGGTCCTTCTAATACTTTTGCTAGGTCATGTGCAACAGAACGAATTGCTTTTGTTGGAATAACAAATAAAACAACATCTACATTCTTTACAGCTGCTTTTAAATCTGTATAACCTTTAATATTTTCATCTAAAAGAACGTCTGGTAAGTAATGAGAATTACTGTGTTTTTCATTTATTTCTTGCATTTGATTAGCATGATTTCCCCATAGACGAACTTCATGACCATTTTCATTTAAAACCATTGATAATGCTGTTCCCCAAGAACCTGCTCCTAAAACAGCTATTTTTTTCACCATATTATATTCTCCTTTATTTCTGGTTTTCCTCAAGCACAAAATGTGTCAACTCATCCATTGAATGAACAATTAAATCCGGTTGATAAGGTTTGATTTCTTCCAAAGTTTTTTCTGACCAAGCAACAAAAACACTTGGAATTCCTGCGTTTTTACCAGATTCAATATCATGGGAGTTATCTCCAATCATGATTGTCTCATTTAAATTTGCAGATAACTTTTCAACAGCTACAAAAATAGGTTCTGGATTTGGTTTGGGATGTGTATAATCAAGACCACCTACAATAACTTCAAAATAATCTTTGATTCCCAATACTGTTAAGCCACGCGTTAAAATTTCATTATATTTAGTTGAAACAACACCTAGCTGAATGCCATGTTTCTGCAATTTAGCTAAGTTTTCAGATACTTTTGGAAACAATTTTACCATGTCATCATGGTGACGTTCATTATATGCACGATACTTTTTAATCATTTGATCTTTTTCTTGAGGGTTTAATGAACCGTAAACCATTTCTAAAGAGGGACCGTTAAAGGCTCTGACACTGTCTAAGTTGTATGCACCTGGATAATACTCTTCTAAAACATGTAGGTGCGAATGACTAATTAACGCATTTGTATCAGCCAAGGTTCCATCAAAATCAAATAAAAGAGTTTTTATTGCCACCTAATTCCCAACTTTCTAATTTTTTTGTGCGAATTCAGCACCTGTTAAATAATAAGGATTTTCTGGATATTTCTTCCGGCGATAAATCCATAAAAGAATAGCCCCGACAAATAATAAAATGGATAACAATTGAGACACGCGAATTGTTTGAGCTAACATTAAACTATCTGTTCGAAGTCCTTCAATAAAGAAACGACCAAACGAATACCATAAAACATAACTTAATGCTACTTCACCGCGTTTTAATAAATTTTTACGTCTTCTTAAAATCAATAATAAAATAAACCCAAGTACATTCCAAAGAGATTCATATAAAAAAGTAGGTTGGTAATAGACACCTTCTATATTCATATTATTCACAATAAAATCAGGAATGTGTATGCCTTCTAAAAAGGCTTTAGTTGTAGCTTCACCATGAGCTTCTTGATTCACAAAGTTTCCCCAACGTCCAATTGCTTGAGCAATAATCACACTTGGAGCAGCTATATCTAAGACTAGCCAGAAAGGCAAACCACGCTTTTTAGTAAACCAATAAACCGTTAAACCTCCAGCAATTAAACCTCCATATATTGCAATCCCACCATTCCAAATAGCAATAATTTCAGCAGGATGTTGAATATAATAACGCCATTCAAAAATGACATAATAAATTCTAGCTCCGATAATCGAAATAGGTAATGCCCATAACATCATATCAATAATGTCGTCGCCTTTTATACCACGTTTTTCAGATTCATTTGTACCTAAAAATATCGCTAATAGGACAGCAGATGCAATAATTACACCATACCAGTGTACAGATAGACCTCCTAATGAAAAAGCAATTGGATCGATTGCACCTAATTGTAAACTCATCTTCTAGCCCCGTTTCTTTAGTTGTTTTCTTTTGAATTTTTCTCAATTAAAATTTCTAAGTTTTTTTCGAAAGTTGCTGTTGCATCATAGCCCATACTCTTAGCTCTAAAGTTCATTGCTGCTACTTCAATAATAATTGCTAAGTTACGACCAGTTTTAACCGGAATCGAAATTTTAGGTACATCTACATCAAAAATACGGGTTGATTCATCACCACTACCTAAACGATCAAATTTCTTTTCTTTACTCCACAATTCTAAATTAACAATCAATTGGATTGTCTTGCTACTACGAACAGCACCAGCACCAAATAAATTCATCACGTCAATAATTCCAATTCCACGGATTTCAATTAAGTGACGCAAGATATCAGGTGATTCACCAACAACTGTTTGCTCATCTTGTTGATGAATTTCAACACGATCATCAGCTACTAAACGATGCCCTCTTTGAATTAATTCTAATGCTGTTTCGCTTTTCCCAACGCCGCTATCTCCCATAATTAAAACACCTAAACCGTAAACATCAATTAAAACACCATGCATTGAAATTCTTTCAGCTAACTTTCCTTCCAAATAATTGGTTACATTACTAGATAAACGTGTCGTTGTTAAACTAGAAAGAAGTAAAGGGATACCCGCTTCAGTTGTTGCTCGAATTAACTCCTCTGGCGGCACTAAACCACGTGATAAAATAAAGGCTGGTGTATTGGGACGGCACATCCGGCGCATCACAATTAAGCGCTCCTCACTGGTCATTCGTTCAGAAAATGAAATTTCTGTTCGACCAAACAATTGAACACGCTCTTGCGGATAATAATTAAAATAACCTGTTAATTCTAAACCAGGACGTGAGACATCACTAGTAACAATTTTTCTATCCAATTGTTCTTCCCCGTTATGTACACTTAAACGAAGAACTTCAACTAATTCTTTTACAGTTACACTATTGGTCATAAGTTTATTACGCTCCTCTAGATTTATTCTACTTTTAAGCAAGTATCGCTAGTATCTATTCTACCATTTTATAGCGTGGCTTTAAAGAAGAATCCAATTCGTTAAAAAAAGCTTTGGGTTATTACTGACTTTATAATAAAAAAAACAGGACTCATGTCCTGTTTTAAAATAATTCGCTTGTGCCTTAATAACGCTCACTAGTTGTTTGTTTCCCAATTACAGCATTAGATAGCGACAATAAAATTGCTACCCACATAGCTGTTCCAAAACTAGCAAAGTGGAAACCACTACCTACAATAGCTGAGGTTAAACTTAGCATACCTGCATTAATAACAATACTGAACAAGCCTAAAGTTAAAAATGTAATTGGTAGAGCTAAAATAACTAAAATCGGCTTAATCGCCATATTGAGAATCGCTAATACTAAGCTGGCTGCTAAAGCAATCCAGATACTTTCAACATAGAAAGTGCTTCTGAATAACCCCGATAATGCTAGGAATAATAGTGCATTAATCACAACACCCTGCCATAGTTTCATTAGAAATCACTCCAGTCATTATCATCAACTTTTTCTGCTTCTTTACGTTTTGGCTCTTTTTTTGTATTTCCAAAATCATGATTTGAATAAGGATTGCCACCTTGGTAGCCATTCCATTCATTATTTTTTCTTGGAGCTTCTGGCATAACAATCGCTAACACAATATAGATTAGGAATGGTGAGCCTACTCCAAATACAGTTAAAATGACAAATATAATACGAACAATAGTTGGATCAATATTAAAATATTCACCGATACCACCTAAGACCCCGCTAATAACTCGATTTGATCTTGATTTTTCTAGTCTTTTCATGTTTTCCACCTCTTTGTAGGATACCTTACTAAAGTAAAGCTTTATTTTATCTAATTAGGGTATCAAGCAGAGCATGATTCACTCTGCTTTCACCCCGAATTTGTTATTCTGAATCTTTCAACATAATACTACCTGTTGTTGTACTTAACTTAACGACTAATATATTTTCACTTGCTACGCGTCTAAATTCTTGGAACTGGTTTGTACGGTCTTTTTTCTCTTTAATGATTTCAGTGTTTTCTAAACGACTTTGAATCGATCCAAGATTAGTTTTTGCTGTTCCTTCAACACTTAAGTTAGAAGGTATCGCAACTTTAACCGCTCCATTAACAGAACTAGCTTCTAAACGTTTTAAATCAGTTCCTGTAAGTGTTGCCTTGACAGTTCCGTTGACAGTCGATAAATTACCACTCTTAATATCCCCGCGAGCCGTAATTCCGCCATTAATGCTACTGATTAACAAATCACGAATTTGACTATCTAAAACAGATACATTTCCATTAACACCTTCTGTTTCTAACATAGTTGCAGTTAGACGATCAAAAACAATATTGCCGTTTGTTGATTTTGCATAAATATCTTTAGCTTCGAATTCTTCAAATCGTAAATTTCCGTTTAATAATTTAACAGCTGTATGATCGTAAGTTCTTTCAGGTAAATAGAAAGTTAAATCACTACGAATTCGTTTATTAGGAACATGGAACAACAAATGTTCATCATTGACTTCAATTGTACTACGTTCTAAGAAAGCTTCGAATGGATTTTCTACATCTAATCGCCCATAAATTTTGATTTTAGCTTCAATTTTTATATCTTCACTATCCCAATTTTTAAAGACAACATCTCCATTAGCAACCTTTACATCTAAGATTGTCGCTTCACTCGCTGGGTAAACAAAATCATGATCAAATTTAGTTGTAGCTAATCCAGGTACACGAATATTTACATCTTTCCAGTCGACATTTTCTATGACTGAAGAGAAAGTTTCTTTCATGAATTTACCAAATTGAGTTCCAGCTTCTGTTACTTTATCCCCAACTGTATTCAGCGTTTCAGTGGCCGTTTCTTTCCAATCATCAGGAATTTCAAATTTTTCTGTAATATTTTTTTTATGGGTACCCCATTGTTGTTTTTTAACAGTTTTTAGTTTTTCTTCTAATTCTTCTTTTTCATCTTCTAAAATAGCCACTTCATCTTCTAAAGCATCAATTTCATTCTCTAAAATGTTTACTTCAGCTTCTTCTTCAGCAGAGAGTTCATCTAACTCTTCTTTTGTTTCAAAAACCATTTGTACTTCTTTTTTAGCGTTAATTTGTTCTTTCAAATCATCGATAACTTTATTCGTTTCATCTAGTTTAGCCGAATAACCAGAAGCTTCATTTGCTAGTTCCTCAAGAATGGCTTCCAAACGTTCACGATCTTGATTCTGTTCTTGTTCTAAACGTGCTTCACCTTCCTCAGCAGCATCTTCAATATCTGATAAAACCGGTTCAGCTGATTTTTCTTCTTTTATTTCTGGAATTGGAGCAACTGGTGCCTTTTTTAAAATTGGCTTTTGGATATTCGCTTGTTCTTTTTTCACAGCCGCTTTGCCTTCTTTATGAGCTGAGTTTTCTAATAACACGAGCGCTTCCTCAGTTGAAATCACGCCTTCTTTAACTAATTCTAAAATTCGTTCTCTTTCTTTCATGATTGTTTCCTCCCTCTAAGTCCTATCTATTTACTTTCAATTGATTCATTTTAATTTCATTAAGCAAGTTTTACTTCTTACTATAATTATATTATCCTCTTCATTGTAGAAAATGTCATAGGACTTTAGAATGATTTATCTTTCAGCATATAGGCTGAACTTAAATGTTACCTATATCTACTCTTTATTTTGTAATTGGATTACGATTAAAACGGACTTCATATTCTCTCTGTGGCAAATACACAACGACATTACAACGAACCAATTTACTTGGTACATGGAAAGTTAATATTCCATCTTTCGTTTCAATTGTGCTACGTTCTAAAAATAGTTCTAAAGGTTTTTCCTCTACATCCACTTTTCCATAAATTTTAACATCTACATCAATTTTCAAATCTGAACTAAAACCATTTTTGAAAATAACATCTCCATTAAATACTTTTAAATCAATAACTTTTGATTCTACTTCTGAATAGCTAAACTGGTGAGTGAATGTTGTTGACGTCAAATGTGGTACTTTAACGGTTAAATCTTTCCAATCTAAATGTTCATTCACTGAATCTAATGTTTTTTTAGCAAATTTACTCACATGAGCACTTGCTTCTGTGACTTTTTCAGTTACTTGATTAACTGTTTCATTCACAGTTTCTTTCCAATCCTCTGATTCTTTTGGTTCTTCTACAAAGGTTTCAGTCTTATTTTCCTCAGGTGCTTTAGCCTCATTCTCTAGTAATACTAAAGCCTCTTCTGCAGTAATTAATCCTTCTTTGACTAAATTTAAAATTCTCTCTTTTTGACTCATGATAATTTTCCTCCTTCAATTTTTTTATCTATGATTGATTATCCAGTGACATCGACAACTATTTATTGATGCAAGTAAGGTTATCTTCTTGCTATACTCCTATTATGCCAGTAATTTATCAAATTGCCATCAGACTTAAGAGGGAGTTTTTATTCATTCTTGAGTCAGAGTTCTTCTTTCTTACTATTTTAACATGAATGGTACTTTGATACTGGTCAAATGCTTACAAACAAAAAACATTCATTTCTACCAAAGGCAACTCGCCTTAGTAAAAATGAATGTTTGACTGACTGAATCTAGCTTAATTTCGTCGTACGATCTTTATCACGTTTTAATATTGGCGCTAAATAGCGTCCTGTATAACTTTCAGCTACCTTCGCTACATCTTCAGGTGTTCCTTTAGCAACGATCATTCCGCCACCGGCTCCACCTTCTGGACCTAAATCAATTAAATAATCAGCTGTTTTAATAACATCTAGATTGTGTTCAATCACTAGCACCGTATTCCCAGTTTCAACAAGTCGGTTTAATACGACTAAAAGTCTGGCAATATCATCAGTATGCAAGCCAGTTGTAGGTTCATCTAAAATATAAAAATTATCGCCATTAGATTTTTTGTGCAACTCACTCGCTAACTTCATTCTTTGCGCTTCTCCACCAGAAAGGGTTGTAGCAGGCTGTCCTAGAGTTACATAGCCCAGTCCTACATCGACAATTGTTGCTAATTTCCGATGAATTTTAGGGATGTGTTCAAAAAATTCAACAGCTTCTTCAACAGTCATATTTAAAATCTCAGAAATATTTTTTCCTTTATAGTGTACTTCTAGTGTTTCAGAGTTATATCTCGTTCCATGACAAACCTCACAAGGAACATAAACATCTGGCAAGAAATGCATTTCAATTTTTAAAATTCCATCTCCGCGGCAAGCTTCACAGCGTCCACCTTTGACGTTAAAACTAAAACGTCCTTTTTTATAACCACGAATTTTAGCTTCATTAGTTTGAGCAAACAAATCACGCATATCATCAAACACGCTTGTATAGGTTGCCGGATTACTTCGTGGTGTACGACCAATAGGACTTTGATCAATGTTAATGACTTTTTCTAACTTTTCAAACCCAGTCATCTTTTTAAACTTACCTGGTTTATGCTTATTACGATTTAGCTCCTTCGCTAACGCTCGCTTCAAAATGCTATTTACTAAAGTACTTTTACCTGAACCAGATACTCCTGTCACAGCAACAAATCGTCCTAAAGGAAAATCAACAGTAACATTCTTCAAATTATTTTCAGTTGCACCTGTAATCCGAATTTTCCCTAGATTTTCTTTCCGACGTTTTTCTGGTACTGGAATAAATTTTTTACCCGATAGATAATCTCCCGTCAATGACTTTGGATTATTTGCTACTTCTTCAGGCGTACCACTTGCAATGATTTCACCACCTTTTTCACCAGCTCCTGGTCCGATATCAATTAGATAATCTGCTTCACGCATAGTATCTTCATCATGTTCAACAACAATTAATGTATTCCCTAAATCACGCATTTTCTTTAGTGAACCAATTAAACGGTCATTATCTCTTTGATGCAATCCGATTGAAGGTTCATCTAAAATATATAATACACCTGAAAGATTTGAACCAATTTGAGTTGCTAAACGAATCCTTTGTGCTTCACCACCAGACAATGTTCCGGCTGTTCGGCTCAAAGTTAAATACTCTAACCCTACATTTTCAAGAAAATTGAGCCTTGAGTGAACTTCCTTTAAAATTGGTTTAGCAATAAGTTTTTCTTGATCAGATAAAGTGATTTTGTCAAAAAAGCTAACTGCATCTCCAATTGCTAACTCACAAACTTCTCCAATATCCGTTCCATTAATTTTAACAGAACGAGCTTGACGATTAAGACGTAGTCCATGACACGTTTGACAAGGTAATTCAGTCATATATGTGCGCATTTGATCACGTGTAAAATCACTATTTGTTTCATCATGACGGCGTGATAAATTGCGTACAACACCTTCAAAAACAATATCTACATCTCGAACGCCACCAAAATCATTTTCATAATGAAAATGAAATTTCTTTCCTTGAGATCCATTTAGAATAAAATCCTTTTGATGATCAGTCAATTTTTTATAAGGTTTATCCATATCAATTTTAAAATATTGACACGCTTGTTCTAGCATTTGCGGATAATAATTCGAACTAATAGGATTCCATGGTGCAATTGCACCTTCACGAAGAGTTAAATTAGGATCTGGAACAACTAGGTCTAAATCAACCTCTAATTTCATTCCCAAGCCGTCACAGTCTGGACAAGCACCAAAAGGAGCGTTAAATGAAAATAAACGCGGCTCTAGTTCTCCAACTGTGAAACCACAATAAGGACATGCATAATGTTCGCTAAACAGCATTTCTTCCCCATCAATAATATCGGCAATGGCATAGCCTTCTGCAAGACGCAAGGCAGCTTCAAACGAATCAAATAAACGGGAACGGATACCTTCTTTAATTACAATCCGGTCTATAATAATTTCAATGTTATGTTTTTTATTTTTATCTAACTCAATTTCTTCAGAAATATCATACATCTCTTGATCCACTCGTAAACGAACATAACCTTCACGTTTAATCATCTCAAAAACTTTTTTATGCTGCCCTTTTTTACCCACTACAACTGGAGCTAATATTTGTAACTTTGTTTTTTCCGGCAACTCTAGTACACGGTCAACCATTTGTTCAACCGATTGACTACTAATTTCAGTTCCATCATTTGGACAAATCGGATGTCCAACACGAGCATAAAGCAATCGCAAATAATCATTGATTTCAGTAACTGTTCCAACTGTTGAACGAGGATTTCTGCTTGTTGTTTTTTGATCAATTGAGATTGCAGGACTGAGCCCATCAATACTATCAACATCGGGTTTATCCATCTGACCTAAAAACTGACGAGCATAGGCAGATAAACTTTCTACGTAACGACGCTGCCCTTCAGCATATAAGGTATCAAAAGCAAGCGAGCTTTTCCCAGATCCTGATAACCCTGTTAAAACGACTAATTTATCGCGAGGAATAGTTACATCAATATTTTTTAAGTTATGAGAACGTGCACCATGAACAACAATTTTATCATTTACCATCGACTTACTTCCTTTATGATTAGTTTTTAATTCAATTTAATTTTTAGTAACAACAAAAAATGAGAGACTAGCCCTCATTTCTTTTTCTACTCATTCAGTTTACCACAAATCAGTTTCTTTTGCGAACGTTTGTTCATATTTTAGTATCTGTTAAAATTTTCTGAGAAATTTTTTGTAATTGAGCTTGATTTGTGAAGTCACCACTTAAAAGATCTGGTAAAATAGCCTCTAAAAAATATTGAACACTTTTCAAATGTTTAAACTCCAAAATTGTTTTAAGAGACTCTTCATATATTTCTGTAAAGACATTTTCAGGATTACCTTTTTGAATCTCACCAAAAGACTCATAAAGCAAATCAACTTTATCAGCAACGGACAAAATTTGGCCTTCTAAGCTACCATCTTTTCCTTCTTTCAATCGATTTAAATAAACTGCTTGAAACTCTTCTGGAATCTCTCTTTGCACAAAATTCTCCATCATCGATTCTTCAACATCTGCTAACATTTCCCGCAAAGCTGGTGTTGCATATTTTACTGGCGTTTTAATATCGCCAATAAATAGTTCTGTATAATCATGATTCAAGGCTTTTTCATATAACGAACGCCAATTAACTTCTTTCCCAGCCTGCTCCTCTACAGTGCCTAAAAATTGAGCAATTTGAGTCACTTTAAAGGAGTGTGAAGCAACTGAATGGTCCTCATATTTAAATTTACCTGGACAACGAATAATATTTTCTAAATCACTTAAACTTTTAATATATTGATGCATCCCCATTGATATCATCCTTTCATTGTTAAATTTTTACTATCCTACCATAAATTCTCTTACCTGTCACTATGGCATTTTTTTTCTTAAAATAAAATCGACAATTTCTGAGCCTTTTAATTTTTTACGAATTCCATCTAACTTAAGATATACATCTGAGCCATGATCAAAAAAAACTTCATTTAAGCGACTTCGATTCGGCACAACAACTTCTAAAACATACATATCTGGAAATAGTTCTTCTTCATTCAAATAAACTTCATGAAATCTGATCAAGTAATTATCTCCGCTAATTTTAGGTTCGATCGTTTCTAAAATGCTATACATATCTTTTTTTAATTCATCTAATTCACTTCTTTGTGCTTTAAATCCTGTTACGCGCCCATCATCATCAATCCCATAATAAATACTTCCACCTCGACTATTTAAAAAAGCGGTGGCATAACTACTTAAATTCCGAATCGCATTTTTAGGTGTTTGTCTTGTTACATCTTTAAATTCATGATCTAAATCTTCAAAATAGGGGACCTCTTTTAAATATAGGTAACGAAAAGTTTGTTCAATTTGACGCTCAAACTCACTTTCTTCAGCAATTCCTGTTAAAAAAGATAAACCTGTATTAATTTGTTTTAAGATTTCAGGACTTAATGTCCCTACTCGTTGATCTAAATCCGCTTTAGGGATACTAACAATTTTCGCTAAATCTAATAACTGAACTGTTGTTAAACCAGTTTCTTTTGGAGTTAGAATAAACTGTGTTGCTAAAATTTTCCTCGGAATCAAATTACTTAAAGGTAAAACAACCACTGTGTTCAACAAATTGTTTAGTGTTTGATTTTGTAAAACAACCACGGGACGCTGCCAAAATTTAGCCCCTTCTTTACCTAAGTATATATCCCCACGGTAAATAATCTCTTCATTAGGAAGACTCAAATTATTTTGCACCACAGCTCCTCCTCGCCAGACTTACTTCTCTTTAAATCATACCAAATTGTAACGACTTTTCAAAGTAACTCGTTTTATACACTTATTTCCCCGGAAATAAAAAATCATCTTCTAGCTAAACGCTGAAGATGATTTTTATTTTATTTTTTATTTGTTGAATTTAATTCAGATACTTTACCTGTAGAAAGATAAACAATCCACTCACAAATATTTGTTACATAGTCGCCAATTCGTTCTAAATAACCAGCTACTAACATATAATCAGAAGCTCCAACAACGATTTCAGAGTTACTTTTCATTTCTTCAATACAATTTTTATAGATTTTTTTGAAATAAATATCTACTTCAGAATCCATAGCAGCAATTTTTTTCGCTCTTTTGGCATCATTTTTAACATAAGCTTCCAGTACATCTTCCACCATTACTTTAACTTTATCGGCCATTTCAGCAATTTCAGCCTCAATTTCTGGAATGCGTTTATTCCCTTTTACACGAATCGTAGATTTAGCAATACTAACTGCATGATCTGCCATTCTCTCTAAATCTGAGCTAGCTTTCATAACCGTTACAATAATACGCAAATCAGTTGTAACTGGCTGTTGCAAAGCAATCATTTCAAAGCTACGTTTTTCTAAATCTAACTCGCGTGCATTTATGGCTTGGTCACTTTTTATAACCTCAGAGGCCAATTCCTTATCATGATTAATAAAAGCTTTAACAGATTTATAGATAGCTTCATTTACCATCATACCCATTTCTGAAAAGCGTAAATGTAAATCGTTTAATTCTTCCTCAAAGACACGTCTCATTTAATGATTCCTCCTTTATTTTACTCGTTTATTTTATCTTAACCAAAACGTCCAGAAATGTAGTCATCCGTTTCCTTTTCTTTTGGGTTTACAAAAATTTGGCGTGTATCTCCAGCTTCGATTAGATTCCCTTGTAAGAAGAAAGCTGTTCTATCTGAAATACGCGATGCCTGTTGCATATTATGTGTTACCATTATCATGGTATAATATTCTTTCAATTCTAGCAACATATTTTCAATTTTACCACTAGAAACAGGATCTAAGGCACTTGTTGGTTCATCTAACAAAATAACTTCTGGTTCAATAGCTAAAACACGTGCAATACAGACACGTTGTTGTTGGCCACCTGATAACGAAAGCGCACTTTTATTTAATTTATCTTTTACATCATCCCAAACAGCGGCTTTTCTTAAGCTTTCTTCAACAATCTGATCTAATTTTTCTTTATCGTTCATTCCAGCAATTCTTAAACCATAGGTTACATTATCATAGATAGAAAACGGAAATGGATTAGGTTGTTGAAAAACCATGCCAACCTGTTTTCTTAACTTAACTGTATCCATTTTAGGTCCATAAATATTTTCACCTTTTAATAATACATTTCCAGTAATCGTTACATCTGGGATTAAATCGTTCATCCGGTTTAAAGTTCTTAGATAAGTTGATTTACCACAACCACTTGGTCCTATTAAAGCAGTAATACCTTTGGGTTCAAAGTTTAGTGAAACACCTTTTAAAGCTTCATTTTTACCGTAATATAAATGTACATCTGATGATTCAATGACATATTCTTTTTGATCCAATCTACTTCCTCCTAACCAAAGTGCCCAGATACATAGTCTTCTGTTGACTGAATTTTTGGACGTGTAAAGATTTTTCTAGTCTCATCATATTCTATCACATTTCCCATATAAAAGAACGCCGTATAGTCGCTAATTCGAGCTGCTTGTTGCATATTGTGTGTCACAATAATAATTGTATAGTGCTCTTTTAATGCTAAAAGAGTATCTTCAACTTTACTTGTTGAAATTGGATCTAATGCACTGGCTGGTTCATCTAATAATAAAATATCTGGTTTCATTGCAATTGCTCGAGCTATACACAAACGTTGTTGTTGTCCACCAGATAATGCTAAAGCACTTTTATGAAGGATATCCTTAGCTTGATCCCATAATGCCGCTTGTTTTAAACTCGTTTCAACAATCTCATCTAGCTCGTGTTTATCTTTAATACCATGACGTTTCAAGGCAAAAGTAATATTTTCATAAATTGATTTACTAAAAGGATTTGGACGTTGAAAAACCATTCCAATATTTTTGCGCATTTCATAAACATCTACGTTATCCGCATTGACATCAATTCCTTGATACATAATTTTACCTGTTACATTTGTGTTAGCAATTTCATCATTCATCCGGTTAAGTGAACGTAAATAAGTTGATTTACCACATCCACTGGGCCCTATCAATGAAGCTATTTTATTTTTTTCAAATTCTAAAGATACGCCTTTTATTGCTTCATTTTGTCCATACCAGACATGAATATCATCTGTTGACAAGGCAACATTTTGCCCTTGATTCATGCGATATATATGACTTTCAACCTGTTCATTATCTGTCACAGTATTCACTCCTTATATAAAAAGTTTGTTGAGCCGTTTAGTCCTGGCAGAAAAATAGGAAATTCCAAGAAAAGTCGCTCTTTACTTTTTTGGGAATTTATCTTTTTTCCGAAGGACTGGCTCATAAGAACTAGCCTTGATAAAAAGTTTGTTGAGCCGTTTAGCTCCGGAAAGAAAATAGGAAAAATTGATAGGACGCTTTTTGTTCTCTCGAATATTTATCTTTTTCTCTAGGAGTCGGCTCACTACTATCTTAAGCAGATGTTGCTTTCTTATGAATCCATTTACCTAAGAAACGAGCTAGGAAGTTAAATAGTAATACAGAAATAATTAAGACTGCTGATGCACCTGCAGAGACAGCAGCTGCATCTGGCATAATGCCTTCACTATTTACTTTCCAAATATGCACGGCCAAAGTTTCCGCTGGTCGCATTGGATTTAAAGGACTTGAAATATAAAGTGGATTCCAATTGCTGAAATCTAAAGCTGGTGCGCTTTGTCCAGCTGTATAAATCAAAGCTGCTGCTTCACCAAAAACTCGTCCTGCTGCTAAAATCATTCCAGTTAAAATCCCTGGCAATGCTGCTGGTGTAATAATCTTTGTGACTGTTTCCCAACGTGACAATCCTAAGGCTAGTCCCGCTTCTCTTTGCGTTGGAGAAATTGCTCGTAAAGAATCTTCGACTGTTCTAGTTAGTAAAGGTAAGTTAAACAAAGTTAATGCTAGTGCCCCTGAAAGTATGGAGAATCCAAATCCCATTTGCACAACAAAAATTAGGAAACCGAATAAACCTACGACAATTGATGGCAATGAACTTAAAACTTCAATTGCAGTTCTAATGACATCCGTAATCCAGTTTTTCTTTGCATACTCTGATAAATAAATCCCTGCTCCTAATGAAATCGGTACACTAATTAACATAGTTAAAATTAACAAATAAAATGAGTTAAACAATTGAATCCCAATTCCGCCACCTTTAGTAAATGTTTTGGCTGGACTTGTTAAAAACTCCCAAGAAAGATGCGGTACTCCACGCCATAAAATAAAGGCTAGCAGGCTAAATAAAATTAAAACAATAATTCCTGAAATTCCATAGAGAATCCCTACAGCTAATTTATCAGCTTTTTTTGCATTCATTTTATTTCATCGCTCCTTTCTTTCCAATTAAACGGATCGCAATATTGAAGAATAATGACATAAGTAGTAGGATTAGCGCTAATGACCATAGAACGTTATTTTCTAATGATCCCATTACCGTATTCCCCATACCCATTGTTAAAATACTTGTTAATGTTGAAGCTGGTGAAACCAAGCCAGATGGCATTAAAGCAGCATTTCCAATGACCATTTGAATAGCCAAAGCTTCCCCAAATGCACGTGCCATACCGAATACAACTGAAGTTAAAATTCCAGGAATGGCTGCACGTAAAACAACTTTATAAATAGTTTGCCATCTTGTTGCTCCTAAAGCTAATGATGCCTCACGATAATATCTTGGTACTGAGTTTAAAGCATCGACAGTCATACTTGTTACCGTTGGTAAAATCATAACAAACAACACAAACGTTCCTGCTAAAATTCCAAAACCACTTCCACCAAAATAATTTCGAACAAATGGAACAATAACTGTTAATCCAATAAATCCATAGACAACTGAAGGAATTCCAACTAATAATTCAATGACTGGTTGTAAAACCCTTTTACCTGTCTTAGGCGAAATTTCAGTCATAAAAATAGCTGCTCCTAAGGCAAATGGTGTCGCTACTATAGCAGACAATAAGGTCACGATGAAGGAACCTGTAATCATTGGCAATGCACCAACTAAAGGTTGCCCGTCAGCTCCTGTTGAACTAGGATTCCAAACTGTTCCGGTCAAAAATGCCCAGACAGATACTTTATTCGTTGTAAATGTAGCAATTCCTTTGCTGGCAACAAAATACAAAATAGAAGCTACAACTACCACAATAAAAGCAATGCAGATAAAACTAATAAACTTACCTATCGATTCCAGCTTAGCTTTCTTTGATTTTTTTAACAATCTTTCTTGAATTTCTTCCAAAAGAAACCCTCCCTTTTTTAACAAAACTGACTTACTAGACTTTGTAAGTAAACGATAAAAAGCGACATGTTTAACTAAACAGTCGCCTTTTTCTCATAATCCCAACTAAACTTAGCTGGTTTAATTATTTGATAACTCCATTATGATCACGTTCGACTTTCATTGAACTAATTGGAAGGTAGCCTAATTGTTTAACAATTCCTTCTTGCACTTCTTCTGAAAGCATATAATCTAGGAATGCCTTAACTGGTTTAGTTGGCTCACCTTTAGTATACATATGCTCATAAGACCAGATTGGCCAAGAATTATCCGCTACATTTTTTTCCTTAGGTTCAACATCGTCAAGTGATAATGTTAAAATACTGTCATCGAAATAAGAGAATGCCAAATAGCTAATTGCACCTGGAGTCTCAGAAACAATCTTACGTACTGCACCCGAGGAATCTTGCTCTTGCGATTGAATCGCACTTGCACCATCTAGTCCCCATTTTTCAAAAGAAGCTCTTGTACCACTGCCAGAAGCTCGATTTAAGACAACGATTGATTGATCTGCACCACCAACTTCTTTCCAGTTAGTAACTTTCCCAGTAAAGATATCAATTAATTGTTTTTTCGTAATGCCTTTTACACCGACTTCTTTGTTTACGACAGGTCCCATACCTACAACTGCTACCTTATGGTCAACAATTGCTTTAGCATCAACACCTTCTTTTTCTTCTGCAAATACATCTGAGTTTCCAATATCCACAGCGCCTGTGGCTACTTGACTTAATCCAGTTCCACTTCCACCACCTTGAACTGTAATAGAGCTTTCTGGATTGGCGTTTTTATATTCTTCTGCAGCAGCCTCAACTAATGGCTGTAATGCTGTTGATCCAACTGCTGTAATTGTTTTATTCGTTGCTACTTCACTACCTTTATCACTACTGGCATTTTTATCTGTTGCATTATCATTATTGCCACATGCTGCTAAAGTAAAGCCTAAACCAATTGTTAGTATTACCTTTGTCAAATTAGTTACTTTCATTTTTAATCCATCCTTTTCAAATGAGGTGTTAGACTAGCAAGTTTTTTGTACTTCCTGTCTACTCATTTATCATAAGGTTTGAATATTAATTTTGGTTCGCTAATTTGTAAGGAATTTGTATGCTATTGTAAATTTTATCTTTTTTTGTAAATCTTTTCCTATTAAATAGGAGTCACAACTCCATCAACAGAACGCTCAACCTGCATTTGATTTGAAGGAATATAGCCAAGCTGACCAACAATCGTTTTTTGGATTTCATCAGATAAAATAAATTCAATAAATTGCTTCGTTAACCCTGTTGGTTCACCTTTTGTATACATATGTTCATAAGACCAGATTGGCCATTTATTCGTTTTCACATTAGCATCAATTGGTTTTACTCCATCAATCTTTAATGATTTAACCGTATCATTCACATAAGAAAAAGCGACATAGCTGATTGCACCTGGGGTATCTCCAACGATTTGACGGACCATCCCAGTTGAATCTTGCTCTTGAGCTTGCTTACTTTCCTGACCATCTAAAGCCCATCTTTCAAAAGTAGAGCGTGTCCCACTACCAGATGCACGATTTAAAATAATAATTTTTAAATCTTTGCCCCCGACCTCTTTCCAATTTGTAATTTTACCAGTAAAAATCTTTTGCAATTCTTCTTTTGTAATCCCTGTAACACCAACATCCTTATTCACGATAGGCGTAATTCCAACCACTGCTACACGATGATCGACTAATGCGTTAGCATCAATTCCTTCTTTTTCCTCAGCAAAAACATCCGAATTACCGATATCAACAGCACCAGCAGCAACTTGACTTAACCCAGTCCCACTACCTCCGCCCTGTACATTAATAAATTTCCCAAGATGTTGGGCTGAAAATTCCTCACCTGCTGCCTCAACTAAAGGTTGTAAAGCTGAAGATCCTACAGCAGTAATAGATTCTCCCCGATCAACTCCACCACAAGCTGTTAAAAGTAAGGGAATCGCAAGCATACTTAATAGTAACGCTTTTTTTATTTTCATTTGTAAACCTCCTAAAATCAAAAGTTTGTTGAGCTGATTAGGCCTGGCAGAAAAATAGGAAAATTTGATGTGGCGCTTTTTGCCACCTCGAAATTTCATCTTTTTTCCGAAGGACTGGCTCATAAGAACTGGCCTTGATAAAAAAATTGTTGAATTTGCTTATGTTTTAAGAGCTAAAATTAGAACTAGCTTTGCCAAAAAAGCATCTTAATTTATTAATCTAGCATTTCATACTATTTTATCATACCTTAACATTGTAAAGAACAAATCAGACTTTTGTAAATTTTATGTAAAGGAAATAAATCAATACTAAAAAAATAGGATTATTTTCTGCTATGTTTGTATAAACCAACTACTGTAGCTTAACTTTTACTATCTATTTTTAAACAACTATTTTAACTTAAGTTGATTCACTCAATCTTATTCTTAAAAAAACATGAGAAATAAAGTTATTTTTTAAGGATACACATGATATTTTTTGTTTTTTTAATTCTTTTATGTTATTCTAAGTTACGCAACTGATGTAGGCTTTAATTTTTTCTTGAGGAGGAATCATGAGCATGGAAAACAATAAAAGTTTCATTGATGAATTAATTGAATCTGTAGTAAAAAAAGCGCCCCTTTACGCTAAAGCTACCAAAAAAAATTCAAGTAATTCAACAAAAATTTCTGCTAAATAAAGTCAATTTATAACCAGCAGTGTGCAAGGTGATTTACCATCTGACACTTGCTGAATTAAAAATTAATTTTATTTAGTCAAACTAGCTTTGTTCACATATTCTATTAAGAAAATGAATTTAATTATCTATTTATAAAAAAAACCAACCGCTAAAATCTAACGGTTGGTTTTTATTAGTTATTTTAGAGGTAAGATAATGGTAAAAGTAGTCCCTAAGCCAAGCTTGCTTTCCACTTGAATTGTCCCATTGAAATTTTCAACTAGATATTTAACAATTGATAATCCCAAGCCGGTTCCACCTGAATTACGACTACGTGCTTTATCAACTCGGTAAAATCTCTCAAAAATACGATCTAATTCAGCTTCAGGAATTCCCATTCCATTGTCAGAAATTTTTATCGTCGCTTCTGTTTCCGATTGTTCAACAAAAACTTCAACTTTCCCGCCAGCCTCAGTATATGAAACAGCATTGGTTAGCAGATTTGTTATAATTTGTTTTAGCCTTCCGCTATCTCCTAATAAATAAATAGGATCCGCATCATTTAATAACAAATTCATATTTTTTTCATCTGCTTTATGCTTGACCAATCTAAAACTAGAACGAACTGCTTCTTGAACTTCAATTAACTCCTGTTCCAATGGAACTTGCTTCTGTTCTAATTTAGACAACTCTAAAATATCATTGACAAGTAAATCTAAACGGCTACTCTCAGCATACATAATTTCTAGAAATTGTTTCAAGATAACTTTATCATCCATAGCCCCATCCAATAACGTTTCGGAGAAACCTTTCAGCGCTGTCACTGGCGTTCTTAGTTCGTGAGAAGCATTTGTAACAAAATCTGTTTTTATTTTTTCTAGTTTTTTTATCTCAGTAATATCATATAATAAGACAATTAAATTAAGCTCACCTTTATGTTTACCAGTAATTGGTACAATATTTGCGTCTAAAATCCGATCCTTAGGATAATAAAAGTAGATTTCTTCATTTTGCGGGATCCCTTTTTGATAGGCTTTTTCTATCATATGAGTTAACCCATAACTTTTGGTTACTTCAACATAAGATTTCCCAATTAAATAACTATTATCTTGGCCTAACATAACAGACATAGCTGGGTTTACAATTTGAATATGGCGCTGCTCATCAAGTAACATTACTCCGATAACTAAATGATTAATTAAGCCATTAATTCGTTCTTCGTTCTGTTGAATTTCATACATTTGTCCTTCTAAACTCTCTGCTAAATGGTTCATGACTTCACCCAACTCAGCAATTTCTCCATAGCCTTTACCGTGGTAGCGATTATGATAAAGTTTATTTGATAAATCTTCTGCAACTTCCATCACTTCTTCAATTGGTTTTGCAATTTGTTTAGTTGTTAAAGAAGTGAGTAGAATACCTAGTATTAAAGAGAAAACAATGCTCATAATTAAAGATAATCTAATTTGCTGATCAACATTTGCCATTTTATTTATGGGCTTAGATAGTCTTAAAACGCCTATTAACTGCCCATCTTGATTATTCAAAGGAACTCCTACATAATATAAAGTTTCATTTGTTGAATCGCTTTTTCGTTCAGCAGTCCCTATTTTAGCTCCTTCAAGAACTTTTTTTATTTCAATCCGATTTCCATGATTTCCCAAGTTGTCTTTTATTACTTTCGAATCATAGATTACCGTTCCATCTAGGCTGACAAGTGTCACACGTTGATTGTTTGGTTGTTGTAATTCGCTAAGCGGAGCAATCAGATCTTGTACTTGTGTTGATTCCAATGATTTTAATGGCAACAAACTTGAAATTAGAGTCGCATTTTCTTCCAATTGTTCTTTTTGGCTCGAAAAGGCATGGTCCCTTAATAACTTACTTGAAAAAGTACCAATGCAGACACTTAATATGCTGAAAATCAAAACAAATATTAAAATAATTCGTAATTGAAGCTTTTTCATACTTTTGGAGCCTCAAATTTATAACCAAAGCCCCGAACTGTCCGAATATACGCTGGATTTTTAGTATCTACTTCTATTTTTTCTCGTAAATGACTAATATGAACATCTACAATTCTAGTCTCACCAGCATAATCAAAGTTCCAAATAGCATTTAATAATTGTTCACGACTTAAGATTCGGTTAACTCTTTTCATCATATACAACAATAATTCAAATTCTTTTGGAGTCAATTCAATTAATTCACCACGAACTTTTACTTCATACAACTCTGGGAAAATTTGCAATTCACCAATAACTACCTCTTCTTCAGGGCTAGCCTCATAGCTCTCGGTTATCTTCTCTTTGCTTTCTGGCTTAATTCTACGCATAATAGCTTTCATACGTGCTAATACTTCTCTAGGACTAAAAGGCTTAGTCATATAATCATCGGCCCCTAATTCAAGACCTATAATTTTTTCTAATTCATCATCTTTAGCAGTTAAAATCATAATTGGAGTCTCAATTTTTTCTTGTCGTAATTTCTTACAAACTTCCATACCGTCCATTGATGGCATCATTAAGTCCAATATAATAAAGTCGTATTGATTTTCCAAAGCTAGTTGGTAGCCGATTAGCCCATCCATTGCTGTTTGAACTTCATAACCTGCTTTTTCTAAATTAAAAGCCAATAAGGTCAAAATTGATTCTTCATCATCTACAATTAAAACTTTTTTCATACTCATCCTCCGATATCTACGTAAAAAGATACTAACTTTAGTTTATTTTATCAGGAATCGTAACAATTCCTAATTCGTGGGGAGAATCAGCAAATATCGCTGTTTCTGTTAACCGATATTCACCATCTAATCCTCTAATTTTCAAATGACAGTATGCGCTATTAATTAAAAGTGCTTGATAAAATTCATCATCATTTTTAACTGCTTGATTATTACAGACTACGATTGTTTCTCCAATTTCTAGCTGCATTTTAGTTGCAGGAGTATCCGGTCGAATCCCAACAATTTTGATGCCATCGCCAACAGGACCATACAAAAACTGCCACTTTTTTTCGCGAATATTGTGTCTTATTAACGTAGCTACACCACCTATAAATATGAGCAACAATGTAACTTCCGCAGCGTAATAAACATAGTAGCTTAAAACTGTACCAACTATCCCCACTATACTCACCAGTACTATATCTTTTTGAATTCCTTTAATCGCTACTTTTAAAGGCTGTGTTTCAATTTTAATTCTTAAACCAATTAAAACTGGAATAGCTACTAAAGTATACGTTTCGTTGCCTATTGAAAAAACTGGCCACCAACTAAACAACTCAGTAAATTGTTGACCTGGTACTAGTAAAAACAATGGCAAAAATGTTAATGGCTTAACTAAGTAACTAGCAATCCATTTACCTCGACTTGTTTTTCGAAAATTTGGTGATAAATATTTCAACGCTTGCTTAAATAAAAAATAGGTAGCAAGTATCAACAAGATTGTAAGAATTAGACTGTTTTGAACTAATCCTGTATTTATAAAGTCCATATTAAAATCTAACATACCAACTGAAAATCCTGAATCAGCTTTAATTAGATACGATGTTATAAATAATATACCTATAGTAATCGGAATAGTAAACATAGGATGAATAAAGCGATACCCGAGTAAAATAAAACAAAAGGCAACAACTATTGGATAAACCCATAACCATTCTATGTTAATTGTAATTCCTAATAAAATAACTATCGCTGATATGATAAGTCCAGGTAACAGACCACTGATTAAATAATTACGAACTTCATTAAAACCTTTATGAATTGCAACTCGATAAATCTTTCGTTCTCTCTTTATTCGTAGTATGCTACTTAGCAAAGCTACTAAAGCGCCTAACCAAAAAAGAGGTTGAGCAAAAAATAAAATGATTGCCTTAAAAATAATACCTGCAACTGAATCCAAATAATTCACCCTTTCTATCTCTATTATTTATTTTAACAAAATTTCACACGTTTTACCTAGTAAAATCTATTTTGAACCTGATTCTAATAAATGCTACTTTCTAACACTTATCTATCTTATTATAACAAAATAATCCTCACTTACTAGTCTCAATCTAAAAGCAATTTACCAAATAACTTTCAACAATGAAAATAAATTATTTTGAATTCAAAAATAGCCTTCAGTCAATCTCGCAAAATGAGATTGACTGAAGGCTATTTTATCCGGGGTAATAATTAAATATTAAACTAAATTAGTTGACACGTCCAAAACCAACTAGGTATTGAGCCCAGTAGTATGGAGAAATTGAAGCTACTGCTACGCCAGATGAAGATTGTGAACCGATAAACTGTCCACCACCCAAGTAAATTCCAACATGATCAATTGAACCAGTTTGGTTAAAGAAAACTAAATCTCCTGGCTGTGCTTCTGCTTGTGAAATACGAGTCGTTGCTGAGTATTGCGCACTAGCAACACGAGGTAAACTAACCCCAATTGCTGCAAAGGCAAATTGTGTAAAACCAGAACAATCAAATCCAGCAGTTGTTGTTCCACCATATAAATAAGGTGTTCCAATTACACTATAAGCAGCCCCTAATACGCCACCAGAGTTATTAACAGGTGGAGCAGCTGGAGTAGCTGGTGCATTATTTTCCGCAACTGGTGTAGCTGCAGGTGCAGTTGTACTTGTTTGAACAGCTACAACTGGTGCAGTATTTGCGGTTGCAATTGCTTTAGCTGCTTTTTCAGCATCTTCTTTTTTAGCTAGGAAAGAAGCTTTTTCACTTTCAGCTCCAGATTGTTCTGAAGCTAAAGTTGCAACAATTGCTTCTTTTTCAAGTTTTTGTTGTTCTAAATCAGCTTTAGTCGCTTCTAACTTTGCAGCTAAAAGAGCTTGTTCTTGTGATTTAGTTTCTGTTTCTTTTTGTTTAGAAGCAACTTCTTCTTTATCTGACTTTTGCTCTTTCACTAAATCTTGATTTGCAGAAACCATTTGGCTAACAACATCAACACGACCTACAACATCACCGAATGATTTTGCTGATAAGACAAAGTCTATATAATTTTGTGTATCACCATTCACTTGAATAGTGCGAGCTTGTTCTTTTAACTTATCTTCACGTTGTGCAATTTTTTCATTTAATGCAGTTACTTCAGTTGTTAAAGTTTTCAAAGTTGCTTGAGTTTCTTTCATTTCTGCAACTAATTTAACTGAATTTTCTTCATTTTTAGCAATAGTATCAGTAATAGTTCCAATTTCAGTTTGTGCTGCATATTTTTTACCCGAAATTTCACTGATTTTTTGTGATGTACGATTAATATCATCGTCTACCGCTGCTGCTGCGCTAAATGGTAAAGCTAATGAACTTAAACCAACTGTACCAACTACTACTAAAGTTAACATTTTTTTATTCACGAATTGTTTCCCCCGGTTTCCCTTATAATTATGTTATCTAATTTTTTATTTTTAAACTTTCAAGAAACGACGCATTGAAATTAATGAACCGAATGCACCGATGATAATTCCAATCCCTAGTAAAAGTCCACCAATCTGGATTAAGAATGGATTTGGCGTTAACAAAGCAAAGTATGTTCCTTGCAATGCTCCTGTACTAAAGTTATAAATCGCTACATAAATGAAGCTTAGAATCGTTATTGGCAAAACAGCACCAAAGAATCCGATCCATGCACCTTCTAATAAGAAAGGCCATCTAATAAAGCCGTTTGTTGCCCCTACTAGTTTCATAATTTCAATTTCTGTACTACGTGACAAAATTGTAATACGAATTGTATTAGAAATTAAGAAAATAGCTGTTAATAACAAGGCCACAATAATAACTGATCCGACATTTCGTATCGTTGAAACAAATTTAAATAGTTTTTTAGCATCTGAACCACCGTAATTTACTTTTGCAACATACGTTAATTTTTCAGCTGCCTTTGCAACTTTTTCTGTATCCTGTGGTGACTCAGTACTCACTACATAAACATCATATAATGGGTTATCATCGCCGCCGAATAAAGTAAATTCAGATCCATAACTTCCAACTACTTTTTCTAATTCGCTCTCACGACTTGAATAGTCGATTGAATCAACATTTGATAATTTTTGTAATTCTTCTTTTAATTGAGTTTTCTGATCTTTCGTCGCAGCTAAGTCAATGTAGACACGCACACTGACATCATTTTCAACATCAGTAGCTAATTTATTAATATTCAGTAGGATAGAGATAAAACTCCCTACTAATAGTAAAGTTACTGTTACAGCACTAATCGCCGCAACAGACATCCAACCATTTCGTTTTAAGCTTTTTAAACTCTCTACTAAATGTCTTTTAAACGTTCTAAGCTTCATAACCGTAATCTCCTTCCAATTGATCTCGGACAATTCGTCCATTTTCAACCGCAAGAACACGGTGTTTTACAACATTTACAATTTGACTATTATGAGTCGCCATGACAACTGTTGTACCTTGATTGTTGATTTCTTCCAAAATATTCATAATTTCCCATGAAGTATCTGGATCTAAGTTCCCTGTTGGCTCATCAGCTATTAGAACTCTTGGCATATTTGCAATGGCTCTCGCGATTGCAATACGTTGTTGTTCTCCACCTGATAACTCATTTGGAAACATTCGAACTTTATGTTTTAATCCAACTAAATCTAAAACTTCTAAAACTCGTTTTTTAATTGTTTTAGGATTTTTTTCAACTACTTCCATTGCATAAGCAATATTTTCATACACTGTTAAACGTGGTAATAATTTAAAGTCTTGGAAAACAACTCCAACATGACGTCTTAAAAAAGGAACATCTCGATCTTTCATTGTAACTAAATCAAAATCTCCTACTTTGATACTGCCCTTTGTTGCATTTTCTTCACGGTACATCATTTTTATAAAGGTTGATTTACCCGCACCACTTGGTCCAACCACATAGACAAATTCACCTTGCTCGATTCGAACTGTTAAGCCGTTCGCGGCTGTAATGCCATTGGGATATTTCTTATAGACATTCAGCATTTCTATCATATAATCACCTTACTTTTCTAGTTTTGCTATCCTTATCAGGTGTTTCATCCTAATCTTCGGGAACTATTTTCCCTAATGCCTTCTCATTATAGCATTATACAAGCTCATGTCTGTACTAATTTCTTTACAAATTTGTTTCAAAATAAGCAAAGTCTGTAACGAAATGTCTTATTTAAAATATTTCAGACTTAATAACAATAAAATTAGGCTTAAGCTAGTTAAACAAATGTTTTTCACACTATCCCTCCCACTTAACGCCATTAAATAGCTTTTTTTTGGGAAAAGACAATTAACCTTGTAATATTCTTTTGTTTTTTTAAGGAAATACTGGAGTGTGTTTGAATCAATTTTAATACTTTTTAGCTTTTTGTAACAATTTTACTTTTCAGATACGCATCAATAAAGGGATCTAAATCACCATCCATGACGCCTTGGACATTTCCAGTTTCATAGTTAGTGCGATGATCTTTAATCATTGAATAAGGATGAAAAACATAAGAACGGATTTGTGATCCCCATCCAATCTCCTTTTGTTCTCCACGAATTTCAGCCATTTGTTTCTCTTTTTCTTCTAGTTCAAGTTGGTATAATTTAGCTTTTAGCATTCCCATTGCTTGATCTTTATTTTTCATTTGTGACCGTTGGGCTTGGCTTGCAACAACAACTCCTGTTGGAAGATGCGTAATTCGAACTGCTGAATCGGTTTTATTAATATGTTGCCCACCTGCTCCGCTAGCTCGGTAAGTATCAATACGCAAATCATCTGTATTGATTTGAATATCCACATTATCTTCCATTTCTGGTATTACATCAATAGAAACAAATGAAGTATGGCGACGTCCAGCAGAATCAAATGGAGAAATACGAACAAGACGATGAACCCCTTTTTCAGCCTTCAAATATCCATAAGCATTATGACCTTTAATTAACAAAGTGACACTCTTAATTCCAGCTTCGTCCCCATCTTGGTAATCCAAATACTCAACCTTAAAGCCTTTTTTCTCTGCCCATCTTGTATACATTCGTAATAACATACTACCCCAATCTTGCGACTCTGTTCCGCCAGCTCCAGGATGTAACTCAATAATGGCATTGTTTTTATCGTAAGGTTCACTTAATAACATATCTAATTCAAATTGATCCAATACAGCTAAAAAAGTAGTTAGATTTTCTTCTAACTCTTTTTCTAATTCCGCATCTTCTTCTTCTTTAACCATCTCCAAAAGCAGGTCTAACTCTTCTTTCGTCTCTGCTAACTGTTGAAATTGATTGTATTTTTCTTTAATAATATTGGCTTCATTAATCACATTTTGTGCTTTAATTCCGTCATCCCAAAATCCAGGTTCGCCCATCAACTCAGCAAATTCAGCAATATCTCGTTCCATTGATTCTAAGTCAAAGAGACCTCCTGAAACCAGCAATTCTTTCCTCTGCTGTTGCTAAATTATTTCTGATTTCACTTAATTCCATAAAAACACGTCCTTATTCTATAGTCTATTTATTATTATGGTAACAAAGAACACGATTTGGCATCAACCAAATCGTGTTCAGTAGAGAACTATCTATTTATCCTTGCCATGACAATTTTTATATTTTTTGCCACTGCCACATGGACATGGATCATTTCTACCAATCTTATCATCGTTCTTAACTGGTTTATGTTTTGCAGCTTCTACTACGTCCCCATCACCTGTTGAACGGGCTGGTGAACCTTGAGCCACTTGTTCTCTTTGTAGATTTTGTCTAATTTCTGATTTCATCAATAGACGTGTTACATCATATTCGATTGCTGCAATCATTTCTTCAAATAATTTGAATCCTTCAGCTTGGTATTCAACCAGTGGATTTGTTTGCGCATATGCTCGTAAACCAATTCCTTGACGTAGTTGATCCATTGTATCGATATGATCTGTCCACTTACTATCAACAACACGTAGAATAACAACTTTTTCAAATTCAAGCATTTGTTCGTTAAATTGTTGTTCTTTAGTTGTATAGATGTCTTCAACACGTTTCATTAATAAAGCTTCAATTTCTTCTGGTGTTTTGTTCTCTAAATCTTGAACAGTCAAGCTATCTTCATGGACAATTGCAGATGTTGCAAAATCATGAATACCTTGTAAGTTCCACTCTTCTTTATTTCCTTGTGTGTTAACACTTACCATACGATTCACTGTACGTTGAATCATAGCCATTGTAATTTTTTTCAATGATTCAGTTGCCATAATAACTTCCAAACGTTGTCCGTACATAATTTCACGTTGTTCACGCATAACATCATCATATTCTAAAACGTTTTTACGAGTATCATAGTTGTTTCCTTCAACACGTTTTTGTGCAGATTCAACTTGACGTGAAATCATTTTACTTTGGATAACCGCATCTTCTTCTTGAACTCTTAAACGTTCTAAAATTGCTTGGATTCTTTCAGAACCAAATCGTTTCATCAATTCATCTTCTAATGATAGATAGAATTGAGTCACCCCAGGATCTCCTTGACGACCAGCACGACCACGTAATTGATTATCAATACGTCGTGACTCATGACGCTCAGTGCCAATAACACATAAACCACCAGCTTCAATAACGCCAGCACCTAACTTGATATCTGTACCACGTCCAGCCATATTCGTTGCGATGGTAACTGCTCCTTTTTGACCTGCGCTCATGATAATTTCAGCTTCTTTAAAGTGATTTTTAGCATTTAAAACTTCATGATGGATTTTAGCTTTAGTTAATAGATCTGATAATAATTCAGATGTTTCAACAGCTACAGTACCAACTAAAATTGGCTGTCCATTAGCATGACGTGTTTTAATGTCCTCAACCACTGCATTAAATTTACTTTCTAATGTTGGATACAATAAATCAGGACGATCATCACGAATAATCGGCTTATTCGTTGGGATTTCAACTACTTGTATATTGTAAATTTCGCGGAATTCTTCTTGTTCTGTTTTAGCAGTACCAGTCATTCCAGATAATTTTTTATACATTCTAAAGAAGTTTTGGAACGTTACATTGGCCATTGTTTTTGATTCATTTTCAATTTCAACGCCTTCTTTAGCTTCGATCGCTTGGTGTAAACCATCTGAATAACGACGACCATCCATAATACGACCTGTAAATTGATCAACAATCAGTACTTCACCTTCTTGAACAACATAATCAATATCACGTAACATAATGTAGTTCGCACGTAATGCTTGATCAATGTGGTGAATCAAGGCTGTATTATCAATATCATATAAGTTTTCAACTTTAAAGGTTTTCTCAGCTTTAACCATACCTTCTTCAGTTAATGCAATTGTTTTTGATTGAACATCAATAGTATAATCTGCTTCAGCTGTCAAACTTTTCACAAAAAAGTCAGCACGTGTATACAACGCTGTTGATTTTTCAGCTTGTCCTGAAATAATTAGCGGCGTTCTCGCTTCATCAATTAAGATTGAATCGACTTCATCCACAATCGCATAGTTTAATGGACGTTGAACCATTTGTTCACGGTAAACAACCATGTTGTCTCTTAGGTAATCAAAACCTAATTCATTATTTGTACTGTAGGTAATATCAGCATTGTACGCTTCACGTTTTTCTTCTGAACTTTTAGAATTTAAATTCAACCCAACAGTTAATCCTAAGAAAGTATATAACTCTCCCATTTCTGTTGCATCACGACTTGCTAAATATTCATTTACTGTAACAACATGAACCCCTTCGCCTGCTAATGCATTTAAGTAAACCGGCATTGTCGCAGTCAAGGTTTTCCCTTCACCTGTTTTCATTTCAGGGATATTCCCTTTATGCAAAGTCATTCCACCCATTAATTGGACACGGTAAGGGTACAATCCCAAAACACGTTTAGCAGCTTCACGAACAACTGCAAATGCCTCTGGTAAAAGATCATCTAATGTTTCACCCGCTTGGTAACGTTTCTTAAATTCAGGTGTTTTTGCTTGTAACTCTTCGTCAGATAAAGCCGCCATTCGATCGCCATAAGCATCAATCTTATCAGCAACTTTTTCTAGGCTTTTAATTTCTTTTTTATCGTTTTCAATTAACTGCTTTAAAAAATTAGCCATCACTATTTCTCCTCTTTTTCATATATTCTTTTAATTTAATCTTGTCTATGTTTTTAAAATCTGTAGTAGCTGTCAGATAATAAATTAACCTTTGCTAAGCAGACTACTGCCATCCTTACAATTTTATCATTACTTCCCTACAATTGAAACCCTTTTTTCATCAAAACGGCTCTAGCAAATTGATTAAAGCGATTTCTAAAACAATTCTGTTCAAAAAGTTGTCATTTTTTTTAATGGAGATTAAATTAAAAAGCTAATGCTCCCTTCATTTATAAAAACGACATTAATTTATTATACCTTTTTTTTTTATTTTTTTCTATTTTTAACCAAAATAAAGAAGTTACTTGTTAAGTTTAACAAGTAACTTCTGCTTTTTAATCTTTAGTTTGTTTCAATTAATCCGTATTTTCCATCTGTACGACGGTAAACAATACTGATGCCATTAGTCTCTGCATCTTCAAAAATGAAGAAATTGTGACCTAACATATCCATTTGTAAAACAGCTTCTTCACTGTCCATAGGTTTTAATGAAACACGTTTTGTTCTCACAATATCAAGTTCACCAGTGGCTACATCTAGCTCAGCAGCATTAGGTACAACAAAGTCGAAACCTTTTTCACGAGATTTGCGGTTAATTTTTGTTTTATATTTACGCATTTGTCTTTCTAATTTGTCTACAACTAAATCCACACTTGCATACAGATCAGGTGAGGTTTCTTCGGCACGTAGAACCAAATAAGGTAGTGGAACAGTTACCTCCACTTTAGCAGTTTTATCAGAGTAGACTTTTAAGTTTACGTGAGCCGTTGCATCAGGCACATCGCTAAAATATCTTTCTAATTTGCCTACTTTTTTCTCAACATACTCACGGATTGCTGCTGTTACCTCAATATTTTCGCCACGAACATTATATTTAAACATAAACGCTCTCCCCTTTCAACTGACACTGTCAGAATGGTGACACATCATGAGGACCACTCAAATGATGTTGTCCTTAACTCAATTATAAGCGATAGCGCTTTAATTGACAAATGAAATCCGTCATTATTCTCTGACTATTTTTTCACCTTGCTAAAGAAACGCTTCGTACCAAGCTTGCGCCTGAATCTTCTATTAATTTTTTTGCATATAAAATCGTTCTACCAGTTGTGTAGACATCATCTACAAGTAAAATTGATTTTCCTTCAAGCTTTCCTTGCCACTCTTTCTTGATGCTAAAAGGCTGTTTTAAGAGTAAACGTTCTTGTCTATTTTTGCTAGATTGTTTCATTTCTTGACTTTCATTCAATAAAATTGACTGATAAGTTACTTTTGCAAAATCTAATAATGCCTCAACTTGATTAAAACCTCTATTAGCATAACTGTGTTGGCTACTTGGAATTGGAGCAACGAGAAAACCTTGTTGTTTTTTTAAATATATAAATTTTTTCAGTTCTTCTGAAAAAACACAGCCTAATTGGTAATTCCCTTTAAATTTAAACCCCTCAATCCATTCTTTCATCCAATCATTGTATTCAAATAAACTTTGATGATTCAAAGTAGCGGTTGGCTCTATTTTCTTCCAATTGATACAATCATTACAATATCCCTTTTCAAAGCTAATACGTCCACATCCTTGACAAACGATCTGATTGGTTAATGGATTAAATTTATCCCGACAGTCTTTACATATGCTTTCTTGTTGTAACTTAATAAAAAAAAGTATTTTTCTAAGAGTAATCAGTTCATTTAAGCCCTCTTGGCACATTAAACATTTTTTCATGAAAGAATAAATCCTTTTTGCCTAGCGAGCTGATTCATTTTCTTTATTTGCTTAATTGCTCGTTTCATATCTCGAGTTAAACTATGATATAAAAAAACTACCTGACCAGTTGGGTAATCACGGTGTCGCCCTGCTCTGCCAGAAATTTGTACTAATGCAGCTTCTGTAAAGGTTCGATCTTCTGCCCCTAAAACTAAAACATCAATATCTGTAAATGTCACTCCTCTTTCGAGAATCGTCGTACACAATAAAAAATCCAATTCCCCTTTTCGCATAGCTAGCACTTTTTCTTGACGTTCAGGATCTCCTGAATGAACACTCGCAATAGTTTTAGTAAAAAACTCGGCTTGAACTATTTTTTCTAACTCTTGCATCTTCTTTATATTTGGTGAAAACAATAAAAATCGTCGCTTTTGATTGACAAAGTGGTGTAAAATATTCAACAATCTCTTATTAGCCTTCTTTCCCTCCATTTTTTCACCTAAAAAAATACATTTAGGTTCTGGTAATGGATGACCGTGATATCTTGCTGGTAAAATAGACGCAATTAACTCTTTATTTTGAAGCTCTTTTTGCATTTTTTTTGAAGGTGTTGCAGATAAATAAATTAAACAACTTCTTTTTTTTCTGGCTTTTTCTGCTGCAAAAGCTAATGTTTTATCTGCAGTAAACGGAAAAGCGTCAATTTCATCAATAATTAACACATCAAAAGCTTCTTTGAATCGCATTAACTGATGTGTAGTCGCAATAATTAATTGCTTATAAGTATCTCGTTCTTGACTAGTTCCGTGGAGTAAAGCAATTGGAACATTTGGAAAAGCACTCTGAACTCGTGGAGCTAACTCTAGACAAACATCAACTCTTGGTGAAGCAATGCAGACCCGCTCGCCATTCTTTAAAGCTTGTTCAATTCCTGCAAAAATCATTTCTGTCTTACCAGCTCCTGTCACTGCCCAAATCAACCTCGTTTCCTTCTTTATTACAGATTCGGTAATTTCTTTTGAAGCTTTTTCTTGTTGTTTCGATAGAATCCCTTGCCAAGTCATAATTGGCGAGCTTAACGAATCAAACTGATTCAACTCAACTAAGGAATATAACAAACTACATCTCCTTATTTTTCCCATTTGTAAACAATTCAAACAATAAAAACATTTATTTTGACAATAACATGGGGCTTCTATTCGGAGTTTATTTGATTTGCAACCACAGCGCTGACAGGATATTTGACTACCCTTAATTAAAAAACCAGGTCTAACTTCTATCTGCTGATTCATTTCATTCGTATTACTATTAAATTCATTTGCTAGTAATTCTCGTCCCATTAATTGTTTCATAGTGTTCCTCCCTGCCCAATAAATATATGCAAAAAAACCGATAGATTTTTCTATCGGTAAGTAAAAATACATTTAATTTTTTTGTTCTAGGCAGTCGGGTGGGATTTAGCCCTGTCTTCAACCCAAGCCATACCTAATGAACCTTCACCTAGATGTGTTCCAATAACTGGACCAAAATAACTAAGTTCAAACCGAACTTCAGGCATTTTCTTTTCCATCTGTTTTTTCCATTTCAGTGCTTCTTCTTCCGCATTTGCATGAATAATAGTAGCTACAATCGGATAATTTTTATGCGTGTCCTCTTCTAGCATACCTTCGATTCTTTTTAATGCTTTTTTAGAAGAGCGAATTTTTTCAAAAACAACAATCTCTTTATCTGAAAAATGTAAAATAGGTTTAATTTTCAGCATGGATCCTAAAATAGCTGCTCCATTTGATAAACGGCCTCCTCTAACTAAATGATTTAAATCATCTACCATAAAGTAAGCTCGTAAAGTTGTTTGCATTTCATCAAATGTCCCTAAAATTTCCTCAGGTGTAGCACCATGTTTAGCCATTCTAGCTGCTTCTAAAGCAAAATACCCTTGCGCCATACAGCTAATGCCAGAATCGTATGGATAGACCTTAATTGATTCAACCATTGATGCAGCAACAGAAACATTTTGATAGGTTCCACTAATTTTACTAGATAGATGAATACTAATTACAGCATCATACTCTTTACTAAGACGTTCTAGTAAACTCACAATCTCACCTGTTGTTGGTTGGGAACTCGTTGGTAAACTTTCCATTCCTCTAACTTTTTCATAAAACTCAGCGCTTGTAATATCAACTTCTTCACGAAATACATCTTCTCCGATAATTACAGACAGAGGTAACATGAAAATATTATTCTTTTGGTATTGGTCATGTGTTAAATACGCTGTACTATCTGTTACAACTGCTATTTTCAATTTTTCACCCCATTGCTCTTCACACTTATATTTAAGCTTTTATTTCTAATTTAAAATCCATTCAAGTGATTCAACAAATAATTATAGCATATTTTCATTGTATCGTCTTGACAATTTAATAAGTTCTAGTACTATTTAACAAAAAATAATAACAAGTTAACTTTTAACTCTTTGAAAAAATTAACATTTTAAATTGGCAAAATGTACTAGATTAAATGCACTAGTTTTCTTATTTTATCCATTTCTCTAACAATTTACTTTTATTTATCATATAATAGAAAGTAATCAACCGCTAGAAAGGGTGGATAATATGCTCCTACTAAAACAATATTATACAATTAAGAGTTCTGGCAGCCATGAAATCGAAATAAAAAAATCTCGTTTTATTTGCCATTTAAAAGAAGTTGATACAGAAGCGGATGCTCAGCAGTTTATTCAAAAAATAAAAAAAGAACATTGGAAAGCCAATCACAATTGTGCCGCTTATTTAATTGGTGATAAAGATCAAGTCCAACGTGCATTAGATGATGGCGAACCTGTTGGGACAGCAGGAATACCTATGCTAGAAGTCTTGAAGAAACGCCAATTAAAAAATGTTGTCGCTGTAGTAACACGTTATTTTGGCGGAACAAAACTTGGAGCTGGTGGTCTGATTCGCGCTTATGGAAAAAGTGTTAGCAGTGCATTGGATGCTATCGGTATTGTTGAACGCAGCTTACAACAAGAAATAAATGTTAGTATTTCCTATACAGCAGTTGGTAAACTCGAGAATTTTTTAAGCCATTCACCCTATTCAATCAAAGAAACACTCTATACAGAAAATGTTATCTTCGTTTGTTTTGTCCTTGAAGATCAAGTGGATACTTTTAAAGAAGAAATTACTAATCTTCTAAACGGCCAGGTCTCATTCGAAAATGGTCCAAAAAATCATCAGGAAACAGTGGTCCTTACTGAATCTTAAGAAATCGTTACATTTTATAATTAAACTATCAGTTACCGATTTTATATGATAAAATATTTAAGAATATTCAGCCTATTTTTATTTAATGAGGAGAATGACTGTGAAAAAAAATAAAAGACCGACTACATCGCATAAAGTAACTAACAAGAACAACCGCAACAAAATAATTTTAATGATTTTAATTCCCATTATGATTCTTGTTTTGGCTGGTGTTACTTATGGAGCAAAGCTCTATGCTGAAGCAAAGAAAACCGTTGATGATTCTTATTATGAGTTGGATCGAGACAAAGCAAGCACTTCAAAAGGTAATGAAATTAAAGTCAATCCAATTGAAGACACAATTTCTGTATTAGTCATGGGAATTGATGATGATTCAGCAAGACAACTTGGTAGTGCTCGAACTGATGCACTAATCTATCTGACCATTAACCCTAAAGAACATAAAATTAATATGGTTAGTATTCCGCGCGATAGCTATACAACCATTGTTTCAAAAAAATACAACGGAAAAGATAAAATCAATTCTGCTTATACTTATGGCGAAGAACAAGCTACCATCGAAACAGTTGAAAAATTACTAAATGTTCCCATTAACTACTATGTAACCTTTAACTTTGACTCCTTTTTAGAAATTGTCGATGCTCTTGATGGAATTGACGTAGATGTCCCTGTAAGCTTTACTGACACTAATACATTAGGTAACGGTGAGGTTCATTTAGAAAAAGGAAAACAACTTTTAAACGGTGAAGAAGCTTTAGCACTTGCTAGAACTCGCCATATTGACAACGATATTAAACGTGGTGAGCGTCAACAACTTATTTTACAAGCCATCGTTGATAAAGCTATGAATGTTGGGTCTATTAACAAGTATTCAGATGTGATTAAAGCAGCTGGTAAAAATATGCGTACGAACTTAAAATTTAACGAAATGTTGTCAATTGCCCAAACTGGATTAGATGGTCGATATACATTTAACTCTTATGTTTTTGATTGGACTGATTTTGAATTAGAAGATGCTAGCATGGTTGAACTTTATCAAGATAGCGTTGATTTTATTAGCCATCGCTTTAGAGTTTCATTAGGTTTAGACGAGCCTAACGAACAAGATGCTGCAGATTATCAATTTGTAACAAATGGTTATAGTCAATACAAGTCAACTAATTCTTGGTCAAACTCAAATGATAACACTGAAAATTCTGGTTCCAATAATAATTGGTAAAAAAATATCGAAGTACTCAGTTTTTATTCTGAGTACTTCGATATTTTTTATTTTTCTTCTTGATTGTTCTTTTTTGCAAATTTCTTAAAGCGAGATAGGAGCGGTTGATGATTTTCTCCAACCAATCCAATTAGCTCTACAAATAATTCTAATCCAAAAAGGAGACCTACTGTTAAAAAGACCGAACCCCATAATGTTGAAACCTTGTAAAGTAATGCTGTAAAAGAAAAAATCACAGCTAAACTATAAATAGCTAAAACAGTTTGACGATGAGTTAGACCTAGAGCCATTAAACGATGATGCAAATGCATTTTATCTGCACTTGAAATAGGTTTATTATTTAATTTTCTACGTAACATTGCATAAATCGTATCTGTAATTGGAACACCTAAAATGACAACTGGAATAATCACAGATATAAAGGTCACATTTTTTAACCCCTGCAAAGACATCACAGAAATCATAAAACCTAAAAACAGGGCGCCAGTATCTCCTAAAAAGATTTTGGCTGGAAAAAAATTATACGGTAAAAATCCAATTAAAGCAGCAACTAATGCAAATATCATAATTGGAATATTCACACTTGCAACAGTCAAAAAGAAATAACCGATAATTCCCATTGTTGTTAAAGCAATTATTGACACACCTGTTGCCAAACCATCAAGTCCATCAATTAAATTCACAGCATTTGTAATAGCTAAAATCCAAATTAGAGTAACTGGAAAACTTAACCAACCTAATTTGAAGGTTCCGAAAAACGGAATGGTAAACATATCCATTTTTATATCTGCCATAAAATAGATAATTAAAGCTGCAATAATAATTCCAAGAAGCTTCATTTTCGGGCTAAGTTCTTTAATATCATCTATCAACCCTGTAATAATAATTACTGTAGCTCCTAAAAACAACGGAAAAGCTTGCTCGAATGGAATTGGAAGCATAAAAAATATAGCTATGAAAAAAGCTAAATAAACAGCTAAACCACCGATAGTTGGCATTTCTTTTTTATTCACTCTGCGAGCATCAGGTTTATCCGTTGCACCAATTTTAAAAGCTAATTTTCTTACCAATGGAGTCAAAATCAATGATAAAATCATAGTGCCGACTAACATCACCACAATATGAAACATATTATACATAAAGAAACCTACTTTCATCAAACACTTTTCTATTTCTTACCTATTATACATTATACAAATTAAAAATACAGAATACAATTGCATTTTCCTTAAAAATCATCTACACTTAGAGAATAATTAAAATTTAGGAGAAAATTAATGAGATCAGATAAACATAGCTCTAACAAAAAAAACACAGAAAAAGAAATAAGTCCGGATATTAAAAGCCGATCTAGTCGTATCAATAATAAAAAACGCCTGACTAAAAAAAATAAAACGATTCTCTTAACAATTTTATTTACTTTAATAATTGCTTTAATTTCTTACGCAACTTATTTTGCTTTAGCAGCAAACAGGGCTGTTGAAAATATTCAAGGAGAAGATCTAAGTTCGACTAATGCTAATCCTAGATCAAAACCAGTTGCTTTAAAAAATAAAGAACCCTTTTCAGTTTTACTTTTAGGTGTAGATGAACGACCTGAAGATGCTGGACGAAGCGATTCAATTTTGGTAGCAACTGTAAATCCGATTGAAGATAGTGTTAAATTAGTCTCAATTCCTCGTGATACATTGGTAACGATTCCTGGTTATGGCAAAGATAAGGTCAATGCGGCTTTTGCATATGGTGGAATTAATCTTGCTGTTGAAACTGTCGAGAACTATTTAAACATTCCCATTAATTTTTACACAAAAATTAATATGGAAGGTATGGTTGATTTAGTTGACGCTGTTGGTGGAATTAATGTTGATAATAAATATGCTTTTGAGCTAGATGGTGTAGAATTAGATGTTGGTAATTTTGATTTAAATGGCAATCAAGCTCTACAATATGCTAGGATGCGTAAACAAGACCCTGCTGGAGATTTTGGTCGACAAGAACGTCAAAAAGAAGTCATTAGCAAAATTGTAAAAAATGCATTAAGCATTAATAGCTTAACCAATTTTAATAAAATTTTTAATGCCGTTGGAAAAAATGTAGAAACAAACTTTACTGGTAGTGAACTTTGGGAACTCGCTAAAAATTATGCGAGTACTGCAAATAATATTACAAACCTAACATTAGAGGGACCTGACGGATTTCTCTATTATATTCCTTCCTATGGACAAGATGTCTATGTTTGGCAACCTAGTTCTGAATCTCTGCAAGAGGTGTCAAACCAACTTCGAAAACATCTTGGTTTAACAGCTGAGTCGATTCCTACAACGGATGTAAGTACCGATAAAAAGACAATAGATTCAACAACGGAAAACAATTCTGTTGATACGTATTCTTATACAGAAGAACCATATGTCCCTCCAGTACAAGAAACACCAAGATGGATTCCAGAAGAACAGCAACCAGCTGCTCCTCCTGTTGAGAATCCACCAATTACTGAAACACCTACTCCTGAGGTTCCTTCTACGCCAGAACCTGAAATACCTGAAACGCCTGATCCACCAGTGGATGAGAATTCTTCATCTGGCAGTGCAGGTACAGGTGGGATACAACCACCTGGTAGCACAAATGAAGGAAATTCCCCTTCTAATCCTTGATTGTAATAAAAGCAGATGTATTAAGATTCTAAACTCTTAATACATCTGCTTTTTAATTGTTTTTTTCTAAATAAAATTCGAAGCGACTACCAACATACTGAGTTCTTACATACTCAAAAGGTTGTCCATCACTAAAATAACTAATTTGTTTTAAGCGTAATACTGCTTCATTACGTTTAATCGCTAAATAATCAGATATCCGTTCTGAGGCTAACATAGCTGAGATTGTCTGTTCCGCCTGCCCAATTTTAAACCCTTTTTCTTGCTCTAAGGTTTTGTATAGAGAACGAGTCACTTCAACCTTGCTTAAACTTTCAACTAAATGGTAAGGAATTGTGGCTACTTCAAAACAAATTGGGATTCCATCTGCATATCTGATTCGTTCCATTCTCAAAACTAAAGCTTCTTCATCTAATTGTAATTTTTCAGATTCGCTCGTGCTAGCAGGCTTAACATGATAAGAAATTGTTTTACTTGTCGGTTTACGTCCCTGGGACAACATAATATCTGTAAAGCTTTCAATCCCACTCATTTTTTCTTGCACTTTTTTGCGAGCTACAAACGTTCCGGACCCAATTTTACGTTCTAAAATCCCTTCATCTACTAATGTTTGAACAGCTTGACGTAGTGTCATTCTACTAACATTAAATTGAGTAGCTAATTCACGTTCAGACGGAATTTTGGCTCCGATTTCCCACTTCCCAGCTTCAATCTCTTTTCTTATCTGGTTGTGAATTTGAATATAAACAGGTGTATTTGCTCCCATTTTTTCCACTCCTATTTTTGAATCAATTTAGCAGCTTCTTCATCAACAATCAAAACTACATTGTCATGTTTTTGTAAAATGCTTGAAGGAACGTCTTCTGTAATTTCACCATCAACTGTTGCTTTAATAGCTTCTGCCTTACTTTCGCCATAAGCCATCAAAATGATTTCTTTTGCTTCCATAATTGATTTAATTCCCATAGAATAAGCAAAACGTGGTACATCTTCGGCTCTATCAAAGAAACGTTTATTCGCTTCTATTGTTTCTTCTGTTAAAGCTACTTTATGCGTTGTCACATCAAAAGGCGTACCAGGTTCGTTAAAACCGATATGTGCATTCCCACCGATTCCTAAAATTTGGATATCAACTGGATGTTCTGCAATTATTTTATCATAACGTGCACATTCTACATCTGCATCTGCTAAACCATTTGGAACAAAGGTTTCTTTGAATGGTTTTTTATTAAATAATTTTTCATTCATAAAATAACGATAGCTTTGTGAATCATCGCCACTTAAGCCTACATATTCATCTAAATTAATTGATGTCATATCAGAAAAATCTAATTCACTTGAAACCATTTCTTGATATAAAGTCACTGGTGTACTTCCTGTAGCTAAGCCTAATACTTTAGCCCCTTTTTCCATCCCAGATTTAATTAATTCGAAAGCTTTTTTTCCGCCTTCTTCTTGATTTTTAACAACAATAATTTTCATGATAAAATTCCCCTTACTATAGTTAGTATATTCTTACACTCTTTATTTTAGCTTATTGATTAAGTTAGCTTTTTATTTAATTAATTTACCTAAACTAATTGTATTTTCTAATTGTAATTCTTGATCAAATATAACCATATCTGCGTCTTTTCCGACTTCAATGGCACCTTTTTTAGTTAATCCAAACTCACGAGCTTGATTGACTGATGTCATTTTGACTACATCTGCAATTGAACAACCTGTAAAGGCCATCATATTGCGGAAAGCATCTTGATATTCAAGAACGCTACCAGCTAAATTGCCGGTTTCTAAACGTGCTTGTTTGTCTTTGACAATAACTTTTTGTCCACCTAGTTCACTTTCACCTTCAGGCATTCCTTTAGCGCGCATTGAATCTGTAATTAATTCAATTCGTTCTGGACCTTTCAACATAAAGGCTAATTTCACCATATCTGGATGGATATGATAGCCGTCAACAATCATCTCAGTATAGATATTTTCTTCTAAAAAGGCATGTCCGGTAACCCCTGGTTCACGATGATGTAAGCCTCTTTGTGCATTATATAAATGCGTAATATGAGAAGCTTTTGAATCCATTAATTGAGCTCTAGTTGCATTACTGTGGCCAATGGAGGGCACAATGTTATGTTCAACACAGTATTCTTCAAAAGCTGAAGCATCACTATTTTCAGGTGCATAGGTAACTAAACGAATACGATTTCCACTTAGTTTATTCCATTCGTCAAATACTTCAACATCCGGTACTTCAATGTATTCCTCAGGTTGAGCCCCCTTAAATACTTTTGAAACAAATGGACCTTCTAAATGGATACCTTGAATAACTGGATTACGCTCAGCAGCTTCTTTAATTGCTACCATCGCTTTTGCAATATTTTCATGAGATTGTGTCATAGTTGTCGCAAAATAAGAGGTAATCCCTTCTTTTTGCATGTCTTTAACCATTGCATCAATTTCATCTGCATTTCCATCCATTGCATCCCAGCCGTAGCCACCGTGGCTATGAATATCAATAAAACCTGGAACAATAATTTTACCATGAGCATCAATGATTTCTTCATGTGGCGCATCAATGAAATCCTTCATTTCTCCAACCGCAAGAACTTCCTTGTCAAATCGTACAAATCCGTCTTCAATCTTTTCTTCTCCTGTGTAAATTGTTGCGTGTTTTAATACTTTTGTACTCATTTTCTTCACCTCGTATTTGGTATAGTCCAATTATAACTGGTATAGACCACACAAGTCAATTCCTTTCTCTTAAAATAGAAAAAAGAAGTTTGTTGTTTACAAACAACAAACTTCTTCTCTTTTAATAAATCATTCGTTTATCTTAATTTTATCCGTTTCTTTCTGGATTCTGGATCTTGCACCAGATTTTTATTTGCGGTTGAAAGCATTAATCGAATCCGATTTAATTGATTGACCACAGAAACACCAGGATCATAGTCAATTGCAGTGATATTCGCATTATTATATTGACGACGCAATTCTTTGATTGCACCTTTTCCTACAACATGGTTAGGTAAACAGCCAAAAGGTTGCATACACACAATATTATTGACGCCTGCCTTTAATAACTCAATCATTTCACCAGTCAAAAACCATCCTTCTCCAGTCTGATTTCCAATTGAAAGAACTTTTTCTGCTCCTTCTGCTATGTCGTAAATGGAGTCAATTCCGTTAAATCGATCAGAAGCACGTAATAGTTTATCCATCGGTTTCTCACATAATTCAATTAGCTTAATCGCAACTTCTGAAACTAGCTTTGTTTTATATGGAACTCCCATATTTTCATACTTCCAAATTTGGTTATACAAACTGTAATTCATAAATCCAATAATATCCGGTACTACAACTTCTGCTCCTTCAGCTTCTAACAAGCGAACTAAATCATTATTTGCTGTCGGTGAATATTTAACTAATATTTCTCCAACAACCCCTACACGTGGTTTGATTTCATTTGTTAACGGTATTGTATCGAAATCTTTAATAATCCCTTTTATAGTTCGATTAAATTCCGTCATGGATCCATTTTTAACATTTCGTTTTACGGCAGATAACCATTTCTGGTGTAAATCATCAACGCTACCAGATTTCATTTCGTAAGGTCTAGTTCGGTAAACAACCCTTTCAAATAAATCTCCGTAAAGTGCAGCCACTAGAATTCGCTTTAACATTTTTAAATTATAAGTAAATCCTGGATTGCTTTCCACACCTTGATTTCCCATTGAAATAGAGACAACAGGTATTTTAGAAAATCCTGCATCTTTCAATGCTTTTCTTAGCAATGGAATGTAGTTTGTCGCACGACATCCACCACCCGTTTGCGTCATCATAACACTTACATTATCTAAATCGTAGTTGCCACTTTGCAAAGCCTTAATTAATTGTCCAATAGTAATAATCGCAGGATAGCAAGCATCATTATGAACAAATTTTAAACCTTCATCGATAGCTTTTTTATCTAATTCTGGTAACACAGCAACATTGTAACCAGATGCTTGTAATGCTACATCAAATAATCCATTCTGATGAATAGGACTCATCATTGGCATTAGTAAAGTATGCTTCTTTTTCATTTCTTTTGTAAAAATGATTCTTTCTTCAGTAAAAATAGAACTTGTATCAATTGTTTTAAATTGCATTTTACTACGTTCTTTAACAGCTGCTTTAAGCGAGCGAATACGAATACGAATTGCTCCTAAGTTAGACCCTTCATCAATTTTCAAAACAGTATATATTTTACCAGCTTGTTCAAGTATTTCTGCAACTTGATCTGTTGTAACAGCATCTAATCCACAACCAAAAGAATTTAACTGAATCATTTCAAGTTGAGGAGATTTTTTCACAACGTTAGCTGCCGCATATAGTCTAGCATGATACACCCATTGATTGACGACCCGTAAATTCGCAACATCACCTAAATGAGAAATACTATCTTCTGTCAAAATATGAAATCCTTCTTGAGTAATAACATCTGCAACACCATGATTAATTTCAGGATCTATTTGATAGGGACGCCCTGCTAAAACAATCCCTTTTTCATTTTTTAGATTCAACATCAAAAGTGTTTCTTCGCCTTTATTACGGATATCTAATTTGAATTTTTCTAATTCTTGATAACCTAATTCAAGAGCTTCTGTCACTTCAGCTAGTGTTATGTCAGTTGATTCAAATGTTTTAAATAATACTTTTATCATTGATTCTTTATTAGCCAAGTTTAAATAAGGGTTATAATAATTTACTTTTCCTTCTCTAATTTCATCAACATTATTGCGGATTACATCTGGATAAGACTGTACAATGGGACAATTAAAATTATTTTCCGCTTGACTAAATTCCTTTTGTTCAAAAACAACTGCTGGATAAAAAATAGCTAATATATTTTTTTTAATTAAAGCCTCAATATGTCCGTGAGCCAATTTAGCTGGATAGCAAACGGTATCACTAGGAATAGTTTCCATTCCCTGCTCATACAATTTTTTATTTGAGCGTGGCGACAACTCCACACGAAAGCCTAGTTTAGTAAAAAAAGTATGCCATAAAGGATAGTTTTCATACATATTTAAAACACGAGGAATGCCTATCACACCACGCGTTGCTTCTTTTTTCCGCAATGATTTATAGCTAAATAAGCGTTTGTATTTATAATCAATTAAATTCACTTTCTTATCAGATTTATTCAGCTTAACTCTAGCCCCACGCTCACAGCGATTCCCTGTTGTAAATTGACGACCATCAGAAAAAAAAGTCACCGTCATCAAACAATTATTTTCGCATAATCCACAATGAGTAAATTCTTTTTTAGAATTAAATAGGTCTAATTCTTTCACGCCTAAAATTGTCGAGTTATTTCCTTCCTCATATGCTTCTAAGGCTAAAATAGCACAACCATAGGCTCCCATTAAACCAGCTATATTCGGACGAATAACTTCGCAACCACTGATAAGTTCAAACGAACGTAATACAGCTTCATTATAGAAAGTCCCACCTTGACAAACAATTCGTTTGCCTAAGTCTTCTGGACGCTTGATTTTAATTACTTTATATAAAGCATTTTTAATGACCGAATAGGATAATCCAGCTGAAATATCCCCCACAGTTGCCCCTTCTTTTTGAACTTGCTTAACTTTAGAATTCATAAAAACCGTACAGCGAGAACCTAAATCTACTGGTTGCTTAGCATGAACGGCTGCTTCAGCAAACTCAGCAACTGGAACATTTAATGATTTAGCAAAAGTCTCAATAAAAGAACCACATCCAGATGAACAAGCTTCATTTAGTTGAATTGAAGAAAGAACACCTTGCTTAATTGTCATAGCTTTCATATCTTGTCCACCAATATCTAAAATAAAGTCAACATCTGATTGAAAACGATTGGCAGCTTTGTAGTGAGCAACTGTCTCTACTTCACCAATATCTATTTTCAACGCATGTTTAATTAGATGCTCACCATATCCGGTAATTGCTGTTTTACCAATAAAAACATCATCCGGCATTTGTTTATAGAGTGTTTTTAATATCTCTATTGTTTTTTCTAAAGGCTGTCCTTCATTATTACCATAAAATTTAAATAAAAGGTCCCCAGCTAAATTTATTAAAGTAATTTTAGTTGTAGTGGAACCTGCATCAATACCTAAAAAAGCTACTCCCTTATGATCTGATAATTTTTTCTCATTAATATTAGCTTGTCTATGACGTGTTCTAAATTGCTCCAATTCAGCTTCATTTTTAAATAATGGAGGTAGGCTATCTGTTGGTTGTAAATTTTCAGGTTTAGCTGATTCAATTTTTTCAATTAGACAATTAAATGTAGTTAATTTCTTATCTTCCGAAAAATATGCAGCACCTCTGGCTACAAATAACTGTGGATCATCAGGAAAGATAACATCTTCTTCTTTTAACTTTAAAGTTTCTATAAATCGATTTCTTAATTCGCTCATAAAAAATAATGGACCACCTAAAAAAGCCACTTTTCCACGGATTTTACGTCCAGAAGCTAGCCCAGCAATCGTTTGATTGACAACTGCTTGAAAAATACTCGCTGAAATATCTTCTACTCTAGCTCCTTCATTAATTAACGGCTGAATATCTGTCTTAGCAAAAACACCACAGCGAGACGCAATTGGGTATATTGTTTGATAATTTTTAGCTAGTTCATTTACTCCTGCTGCATCAGTTTTTAGTAGGCTTGCCATTTGGTCAATAAAAGCACCTGTTCCACCAGCGCAACTTCCATTCATCCGTTGTTCCAAAGCACCATCAAAAAAAGTGATTTTTGCATCTTCTCCACCTAATTCAATGACGACATCTGTTTCTGGAATCAACTCTTCAACAGTTCTAGTGCAAGCAATTACTTCTTGAACAAATTCAATTTCAAGTAATTCGGCCAGTCCCATTCCACCTGAACCAGTAATCATTAGTCTTAATTGGCAATCCCCTAAGACTTGATAAGCATCTTTTAAAATACGGCAACTTGCTTCTTTAATCGCCGAGTAATGTCGCTCATATTTGGAAAATAAAACAGTATTTAGTTCATCGATAATTACCAATTTCACTGTAGTTGAACCAACATCAATTCCTCCACGAATTTCTTTTTTCATTATTTTCCCCTCCAAAATTTCTTAGTTATTCTCAATTGATTCTCAACGTTCATACTTTGTTCAAAAATTCACTATTATATTTTTACTAATCCATCAGATTGTTGAATAACCAACAACTTGTCTGATATCCTATATAATGTAGATAATATAAGTTTAATGGAAACAAGGTAATAAAATCAATCAGCAATTATAAACATTATGTGTGATAAACAACACAATCATTTATTTGTTGCTTATTTTCTAAAATTTTTAGAAAGAAGGAAAAAATATGCACTATTCAGCTAAAAAAACAGATTTACGCATCTTACGTAGCAAAAAAATGATTTTCGAGGCTTTTGTTAAATTGGTTAAATTAAAAGGTTATGAAGCCGTTACAATTCAAGACATTGCTACAGAAGCCATGATTAATCGAGCAACTTTTTATGCTCATTTTAAAGACAAAAATGATTTGTATGATGAAGTTTTTTCCTATGCTTTAGATACCTTTACTAAAATATTAGATTCTGAACTTTTAGAAAATGGCAACCAAATTCAAATAAATAAATTAGAACATATGATTACTGAAATTTTTTATGTAATTAGAGAAAATCGAACTTTTTATCTTATTTTAACTGAAGGTAATTCGGCTAACTCATTAAAAAAGAAAGTCCATACTCTGATAGAACAGCGTTATGCTGAAATTTTTAATCAATTAAAAATTACTGAAAATGATGTCGAAGTTCCAATTGATTTTATCATTGACTATATGAGTTCTATTTTTATTAGCATGGTTCACTGGTGGCTAACTAGCGAAAGTGATTTTCCACCAGAACAAATGGCACATCTCTTAATAAAATTAGTTGGGAATGGACATTTGACAGTTCTTGGGATTGAAGTTATAAAATGAATAAAAAAACTAGAAATAGAAACAACTTTTTGTTGCTCTATCTCTAGTCTTTTTTATTTACTTGTTATGTGCAAACAAATTCGTTTGCAGGCTATATTTTTTTCCTGTCGTAATATCATATTGAATCATGTAATAATCAGCTAAAAGGGCTTGCGTTTCTTGACTTAATTCATTAACTGATTTTTTCATTTTTTCAGCATTTTTTTCAAGATACATTTCTTTTTCAAATGCAGGCAAGTTGCTTTTAAGTTGATTTAATAAAGCATAAAATCCAGTTATATCTGCGTTTGCTACTTCTAATAACTCAGGCGCAAAATAAATAGGACTAATCATTCCTAGCTCTTTATCCTTTTTATTTACATTTGAATAAATGAGCAATGGTGTTTCATGCATTTTATCCAACGAATTTTGATTGAAGATTACATCACCATAAACACTTGGCAAATGATCTCCCCAAAAAACGACAATAGTCGGTTCAGCTAACTGATCAATTTGCTTAATAAAATTATCCAACGCTTGATCACTATAAGATAAATCTTTCAAATAATTACTTGTTATTTGATCATTTTCTGTTCCACTTACCTCATATTCGGAACTTACATATTTTGATCCATAAGGCATATGATTTTGCATGGTCACTAAGTGAATAAAATTAGAATCTTTACTGGCTTCCAATGTATCCAAAACCTCTTGATAAGCTGCTTTGTCACTAATATAAGGATTGCTTTCCATTTTCTCTGTATTCTTCATGGTATCTTCATTTATAAAATTTTGAAAACCTAAACTCTGATACACATTTTGACGTTTATACATACTCGTGTTATAAGGATGAATTGCCGTTGTTTGGTAATTTTGTTCATTTAAATAACTAACAATAGAAGGAAAATTTGGAACTTTAGCTAACAACTGAGTATAAGGAGTTGTTAATTGAGGATTCATCGGTTCCATGGAAAAACCTGTTAAAGCCTCAAATTCAATATTTGCAGTCCCACCTCCATAGCCTTGCGATAAAATACTACCACTACGATTATTCTCCATCAAATGGCGTGTTAACGGAATTGGATCTTTTGCTATTTCCATTCCATTAAGCGCTAAGGGATCAGAAAAACTTTCATTCATAATATAAATAATATTCGTGTTTTTTATTGGTCCACTACGATTTTGATTTATTTCTTCAGCAATTTCTTGATATTTCTGAGTTAATTCTGCAATTTTTTCTTTTGAATATCCTTTTGGTTCTGCCATTGCTTCCACTTTTAGGTTAAACAAAAAACCACCTATAAAGCCATTATTATAATAATTCATTTGTTGGCTATAAGGAATCCAATAAGCATTTGGGTCATATGCTTTTTTCAAAAGATTCCCTGGCTGATTAAAATTAGCAATATAAACAAGTAAAAAACTTGTAGTGATAAATAAAATAAATCGAATCAAATAGCTTTTGTGACGATTATATTTAATTATGAATCTAGTTTGTAGGCAAGTAAAAACGTAAGCCAAAGCCATGACAACTAAGACAATTAATTGGAAGCCTAGCACCACTTTGCTCTCAATCATACTCACCATAAAACTTAGTTCTTTAATCATACTCAATTCTGATGGGTACAAAGGTTCGCTTCGATTAATCATTTTTTGCCACGTGGCGACACCTAGTCCTAAACTAATTAAAAACGTTAACCCTACCGTTAAATAACGATTACCTAAAATAGCATATAACCATAAAGTGAAAATGAAAATAACACTACTTCCCAATAGAAATAAGATTGTGTGCCATTCGAAGATAAATTTATTAACTAAGTCCCAATCTAGGTTATTTTGAAAAAGCTGTAAAATAGCATTATTTATTAAAGCCGAACCGAGGAATAATAAAATCAGAATTGTCGCATCTACTTTGCTGGATAATAATTTCTTCTCTTTTTTTAATTCATGTACTTTAATTTTTTTAAAATAGATTTTTTTTGGTTTCATAAACACTCCTCTAACAATATCTAAGATAATTAAAAGAAAACACTAAAGTTTCTTATCTTATTCATTATACAGACTCGTATTTTGAATTGATAGATTTCTTTAGTGTTTTTAATTATTTTTTATCTTTTTCAGTTTCTTTGACAATGTAAATTGGTCTTTTTTTTGTTTCTAAATATGTTTTTCCTAAATATTTCCCTAAAATTCCTAAACAAAATAATTGCAATCCTCCAATGGCCAAAATAAAACAAACTAAAGAAGGCCAACCTGATGTGGGATCATTTAAAAGTAATGTTCGAATAACAATGACAACCATTGCAATCATCGCTGCCAGAAAAGAAAAGAAGCCAACAAATGAAGCGAAAGCAAGTGGTAATTCAGAAAAAGCCACGATGCCATCTAAAGAATATTTAAATAAACTCCAAAAAGACCATGAAGTTTCACCTGCAACTCGCTCTTGATTTTTATATTCTAAATACTTAGTATCAAATCCTACCCAACTAAATATCCCCTTAGAAAAACGATTATATTCTTCCATAGATAAAATAGCATTGACCATCTGTCTTGTCATTAAACGATAATCTCGCGCTCCATCGACAATTTCTGTTTCAGAAATATTGTTAATAATACGATAAAATTGACGTGCAAAGAAAGAACGAATTGGAGGCTCACCGTCACGACTAACTCTTCTCGTACCAACGCAATCGTATTCTTCTTCACGAATAATTTGTAGCATTTCCGGCAACATTTCTGGTGGATCTTGCAAATCAACATCCATTACTGCGACATAATCCCCAGTGGCTTGTTGTAAACCTGCATACAATCCGGCTTCTTTACCAAAGTTGCGTGAAAATGAGATGAATTTAACGCGCTCTCTATCCTCTTTGGCTAAACTTCTTAAGACATTTAACGTATTATCATTGGACCCATCATTTACAAATATATATTCAATATCTGCATTTACTAAAAATTCACGTTCTTTTTCTAATGCTGCATAAAACAACGGTATCGATTCTTCTTCATTGAAACAAGGAACAACAATCGAAATTAATTCAGTTTTCATAGTTTCTTAAAACCTTCTTTCATATAGAGAGCTTTTCATGCCTGTTTATCATTAAAAATTAACAACTTGCTAAATACATAATTTATAACCACGATAACTACTTGTGTGATTAATTTAGCTATTAGTGCATCTATTCCTAACCCTGAAACCATAACGATCATCATAATCATATCAATAACTAATGACAACAACCTATACCAAAAAAACAATCCCATTTCTTTAAAAAAAGCTTGTTTATTTTTACCACTTGAAGCAAAAACAAAATATTTATTCGTCAGAAAAGCGAATAAAACAGAAAGAAACCAAGCAATTACATTACTCGTTCGATAATCTATTGTTAAGGTATCTTTAAAGATATAAAACACAAAAATATTAATTATAGTTGTTAATACACCAAAAATTAAATACATTAATACTTCACGATATTTAGTCGCTAACTCAATTATTTTTTTCATAAAACTCCTTCACCTGAAAAATTTAACATTATTTCCAAAAATCATCAAAAATAGTAATTGGTAAATGACGTTTATGCTGCGTTTTTAGGTACCATCCTTCAATCTTATCAGCTACTTCTGTTGGTACATCTTTTCCTTCTAGATAGTCATCTAAATCATCATACGTTACGCCTAAGGCCACTTCATCTGCCAAACCAGGTTTATTATCTTCTAGATCTGCAGTTGGTGTTTTTTCATATAAATGTGTAGGAGCTTGTAGAGCTTTCAAGAGAGCTCTACCTTGACGTTTGTTTAATCTAAAGATAGGATTAATATCTGTTCCGCCATCTCCGTATTTTGTATAAAATCCAGTAACGGACTCTGCAGAATGATCCGTTCCTAGAACAGTTCCCTGATATGCTCCTGCAATAGCATATTGAGCAATCATTCTTTCACGAGCTTTAATATTGCCTTTATCAAAATCACTAATCGGTACACCAATTTCTTCCAACGTCTGGCTATTTGCATCTGTTGCAGGTTTAATATTTACTCTTAGGACCTTATCTGCACCTATAAAGTTTATAGCATCCATCGCATCTTCTTCGTCAGCCTGTTCGCCATAAGGTAAACGTACAGCAATAAATTGATAGTCTGAATTGCTAGTTTCATTTCTTAGTTCGGTGATCGCTAATTGGGCTAATTTACCAGTTAAAGTTGAATCTTGTCCTCCACTAACGCCTAATACAACAGACTTTAAGAACGGATGCTTCAACATATAATTTTTTATAAAATCGATACTTTTTCTAATTTCATTATCCACATCAATTTCAGGTTGTACGTGCATTTCTGAAATGATTTTTTTTTGTAAACTTGACATGGGCTTCGCTCCTTTTTTATCATTGTAGTCAATTATAACATAGAAATTTAATTGTGCTTACTCTTAAATAATTGAAAAGAGAAACAAATAAAATTTGCTTCCCCCCTCATCTTACTTATTAAAATATGCTTCTTGTTCTTTTACTTGTTTCCTAGCCAATTCAATATTGGCCATTTTATGATCGTAACAAATTTTGGATAAATCAACTGGGTAAGGTTCTGGATTTAAATTACGCTTATACTCATCCCAAAGAGACTCTAAATTAGTCGTCGCATATTTCTTTACCTCAGCTAAATTTGGTAAGGCATAAACTAATTTCCCATTAATAAAAATATCTTTTAATAAAGGACGAGCATTGAAGTTAGTAACAGTTTTATTAATATACGTATGGACAGGATGGAACATATAAAGTTCTTCAGCCTTATCTGGTTCTTCATCCCATAAGGTAATATAATCGCCTTCTGACTTCCCATCCTCATTTGCCGTAATACGCCAAACTTGTTTTTTACCTGGTGTTGAAACTTTTTCAGCATTACCAGATAATTTGATTGTATCAACCATTTTTCCATTCTCATCTTCAATTGAAACTAATTTATAAACGGCTCCCAATGCTGGTTGATCATAAGCAGTAATTAGTTTAGTTCCTACACCCCAAACATCAATTTTAGCACCTTGCATTTTTAAATTTAAAATTGTTTTTTCATCTAAATCATTTGATGCATATATTTTAACATCTTCATAACCCGCATCATCTAACTGCTGACGAACTCTTTTCGAAATATAAGCCATATCCCCACTATCTAAACGAACGCCTAAAAAATTAATTTTATTACTAAATTCTTTGGCAACTCGAATAGCATTTGGAACACCTGATTTTAATGTATCGTACGTATCCACTAAAAACACACAATCTTTATGGGTTGTTGCATAAGCTTTAAAAGCATCATAATCATTGCGATAAGTTTGAACTAAAGAATGTGCATGCGTTCCGCTTGCTGGAATACCAAAAATCTTCCCCGCTCGCACATTACTAGTTGCATCACATCCACCAATATAAGCTGCTCGTGTTCCCCATATCGCTGCATCCATTTCTTGAGCTCTTCTTGTGCCGAATTCCAACAATGGATCTGTTCCAACAACTGATTTAATTCGAGCAGCTTTCGTCGCTATTAAAGTTTGATAATTAACAATATTTAATAAAGCCGTTTCAATTAATTGACAGTCTGCTAAAGGTCCCTCAACTTGGACTAATGGTTCATTACTAAATACGAGTTCGCCTTCTTCAACTGAACGAATAGTTGCTTTAAATTTAAAATTTGCTAAATAAGTCAAAAATGCTTCTGGGTATTCTTCTGCTTCTCTTAAGTAATCAATGTCAGATTCACTAAAAGTTAAGCGTTCTAAGTAACCCACAATCCGTTCTAAACCAGCAAATATAGCATAGCCATTCTCAAATGGATTCACTCTAAAATAACATTCAAAAACTGCATGTTTATCAGCTTTTCCTAATTCCCAATAAGTTTTCATCATATTTATTTGATATAAGTCTGTGTGTAAAGACCAACTATCATCCGGATATATTTTGTTCATTCCCTTAGTTCTCCTAACTTGTAACTACATTTAATACTATCATACCTTAAAATCACTTTAAACACTAGAAAAAATAAAGTCTTAACTTTACTCCTTTATTATGTACTGCTTACTTATAAAAATAATTAACTTTTAAAAAAACAATCTGAGCAAATTATAATTTACTCAAATTGTTTTTTCCTAAGCTATTCTAATTAAACAAAATAGAACTTAATCTTAAAAATTAAACATCCCATTTCATGATCGTTTTTCCCCAACTCTTAGTCAATTCAGTTTCAAATGAAGAAACAATGTCCTCAATATTTTTCACTGAATGGATAGAACCAACTAATTTTTCAAAATAGCTTGTTAACTCCGGATTTTGTTGAATCATTTGAATAACTAATTCAAAATCAATTCTATCACTTCGACTTGAACCAAAAAAAGTTAGCCCTTTTTCTAAAATCATTCTAGTATTCATTTCAATAGGATATTCAGAAACTCCCATTAAAGCTACAGCACCTTCTGGATTTATATGCTCAATGATTTGGTCAATTGCATACTTACTCCCTTGACCACCAGTAACTTCAAAACAATGATCTAGTTTCAAACTTTCAGGAATCTCATCTATTAAAAAAGTTTCTTTTACAAAAGAAAAATAGTCAAGTTTTGGATTATGTTTCCCAAAAACATAAATCTCACTTTGAGGAAATTTATATTTAAGCAATAATGCTGTTATATAGCCTAAATTGCCATCGCCCCATACACCAAGTCTAGCTCTTATACTATGAGCTTTTTTATCAAAACGGCTAATAGTGTGCATTGCTACACTAATAAGTTCTATAAAAGAGGCCACTTCTAAGGAAAAACCTTTTGGTAATTTAATTAAACGATTTGGAATCATTGCCACATAATCTTGCATAAAACCATCATATCCGCTGGACATAAACCCACCTTGTGGGTCATAGTTTGGTGAAATTATTTCATTTTTAGTAGGTCCAAGCATATTAGGAATCATAGATACTAAATCTCCAGATTTAAATTGATTCGTTGCATCAAAAACGACTTCTCCAACAGCTTCATGAATTAAAGCCATTGGCAATTTTTTCTTTAATGCTTCCTTAGTCCTATTTCCAGTATAGTAGCGAATATCGGCATTACATAAAGAGAGGAATAAAGGGCGAACAATTACTTTTTCAGAAGTAATCCCAGTATCCAAATAAGTTATTTCAAATCTTCTTGGTTCAGTTAATCTGTATGCTTGATTGATCATATTTTTTCTTCTCCAAGCATATTTTCAGCCACTTTCAAATCATATTGAGTTGTAATTTTTGAATTAAAAACCTCACCATCAACCAATTTTACTTTGACACCTGCTAATACTAATATCTTACATGCATCTGATAAAATTATTCGCTCATCTTCTGATAATTTTTCATAACAATTAATCAAAGTTTTACAGTTAAAACTTTGAGGTGTTTGGCCTTGATACATAAAATCTCTAATTGGAATTTCTGAAATTGTTTCCCCATCTTCACTTTTTACGATAGTATCAAAAGCTGGAACAACAGTATCAACGCCTGAAAATTTCAAAACGGCATTAATATTATCTTCAATTATTCGATGCGAAATGAATGGGCGAACAGCATCATGAGTAATAATTACATCATCATCATTCAATCCGTAGTTTGCTTCTATAAATCTAGGACCAGCCAACAAAGTTTCATTTCTATCTTTTCCACCTTCTAGCACGATAACGCGTTTATTCTCACCTATATATTTTTTTATTATATCCGTTGTATAATTTATCCAATCATTTGGAACATTAACAAATATTTTTTCAAAACGACTATTCAAAATAAATTTTTCCAGAGTATGAATAATAATTGGACGACTACCTAGCATTAAAAATTGTTTTGGCATCGGGGTATTTCCCATTCTTCGTCCTACTCCACCAGCTAAAATCTCAGCATAGATCATTTTTTAATTCCTCTCCTTTATATTTATTTTAAAATTTCATCAATTAAATTCCAAATTCTTTGGCTACTTTGACCATCTAGGTACTCATAAAATAATTGTTGAGCTTCTTCACGTCTTGACTGATAATCGTCTTTTTCTTTTAATTCTTCTAAATACTTTTGAGTTTCTTCAAATGTTGAAACTTTGATTCCTGGAGTCTCAATATAATTTGCATAGTCAATTTCAAGACCACGATTTTCTGCATAGTAACTATAATCGAAACCAAGAAATATGATGGGTCGATTTAGAACTAAGAAGTCTAGATATATTGAACTATAATCTGTCATTAAGACATCTGAAGCCATTAAGAAAGGTTGAACATCTGGCTCCGTTTCGGAAGTAATGACTAAAATATTATCATACTCTTTTAGTTTTTGCTCTTCAAAGATACCCGATATATAGTGTGGTCGATAAATCATTATCCAATCAGTTTCTTTTAGGTACTCATTAAGAGCCCCCAATTCCTGATATAAATTAGATGTATACTCTTTTATATCATAATTTCTCCATGTTGGAGAATAAAGCAAAATCTTTTTTCCTTCAATTTTATATTTCGCTTTTATTTTTGTAGTTTGTTTTTCGACTTCTTTTGAGTCAAATAAACAATCTATTCTTGGTAATCCTAAAGGTACATACTCAGGGTATCGCTTGGTATAATTGCTATCATACTTAAGATAGTAATTTTCATCACGTTTACCCATTGTTACAATGTAATCTAAATTTTCTCTCATTGAATCATAAACACTCATCACTTTGGGATTATTGAATTCTTCTTTACCCGGTGTTGCCTTTGTTCCATAACCATGATTAACAAAAATCCCTTTTTTTGCTCTACTGTATAATTTTGTAGGGTAATCAGAAAGAACTAAATCATAACGCCCCGTGTAGTCTAGTAATCTATTGTAAATATGCTTAAAGCCATACTTTTTATACTTAGCATATTCTTTATAGATTACTTTGTATGAAGTATTTGGATTCTTTTTATAAAACTCCACTAAAGTAGTCATATTTCCTTTTCCAAGTGTATTTACTAAAATTTTTTTTTTATTTCTCATTTTTTAGTACCTCTTTATACAGTCGAATATATTCATTAAACGCTTTGTTCTTATCAAATTTTTGTGCTTGAATCACACAATTATTTGTCATTTCTGATTTATTAATCTGATACACAGCATTTAGAAGAGCATCTACACTTTTTTCCTTCACTATAATACCCGTCTCTTGCGTTAAAGATTCTGGACTCCCTCCAGTCTCAAATGTAATTACAGGAGTTCCGCATGCAAGTGCCTCAATATTTGTGGTCGGAAAATTATCTTCTAGTGTTGGATTAACAAATACTTCTGCTTTACGATACCATTCTGCCAATTCTTCGATATTGTTCGTTCTTTTTACATGCTTAATTTTTACATTTAATGGTTGGTTTCGTGTATCACCAATTAACACAATTTCATAATTTGTATCAAGATTATCTGCTAATTCATTAAAGAAATTCAATCCTTTTCTGTCTTCCCAAATGCTTGCTACACCTAAAATAATTTTTTTTCTATTTTCCATCTCATTATCACTATCTTTTTTTCCAGAGAATATGGTTAAATCAATTCCATTATGAATCACTTTAACGTCGTATTTTTTCAAAAAAGATTTCTCTACCATATTTGCTAACCAATGAGACGGAGTTACTATAGTCATGTTACTTACCGAAGTAAATAGGGCTTCTTTATGTTGATAGTTTTTTTTATATCTATCTACAAATAGCGTGGTTGGGTATTCTTTTTTTTCTTCATTAGAAGTCATTTTTAATGGAATGTCCCCATTTTTATCAACATTAATATAAGCGCTATGTCCTGAAAAAGGCCAACAGTCATGCAACGTCCAGACAATTGGAATATCCAATACCGCTAAAGCTTTAAACAGAATTGATATATTCAAATAGTACCCATGTATGTTGTGTAAATGAATAATATCAGGTGAATAGTCACGTATATAGCTCACAGCTTTTTTTGTAGCTCCGACAGACCCATAGCCATGTAAATCAAATAGACGTGTCAATCCAACATGAACATAGTTATCTAATGAGGAACCAATTTTAAAAGTAAGGTAATTTTTTGGAGCGTCTCCCCGACCATATAAAATACTATTTTCAATTCCCTCTTCTTTCATAATATCAGATAAGTCTGTCGCAATACGCCCAGTACTTCCAATTCCACAAACTGAATTAATTTGTAATACTTTCATTTATTTTCTCCAAGTAAATTGATTGATAATTTTAGTATAGCTTTGAATAATTTTAACGACTTTAACAGAAACATTAGTATCTTGATAATCAGGTGCTAGAATTACTTCTTCTTGATTTTTTGTCATATCAATGGCCACAGCAACAGCTTGTTCTACATCTGCTGCAGTAATTCCACCAACAACTACTGTACCTTTATCTAACACTTCAGGCCGTTCAGTAGAGGTTCTTAATAATACTCCAGTAAATCCAAGCATTGCACTTTCTTCTGATAATGTACCACTATCTGATAAAACACATAATGAATTTTTTTGAAGATGATTGTAATCCAAAAAGCCAAAGGGTTTTAAAATTTTAACTAAAGGATGGAATTTGAAATTCCGCTTTTCAATATACTTCATACTTCTAGGGTGTGTAGAATAAATAATTGGAAGTTGATACTCTTCAGCAATTCGGTTAATAGCTCCCATTAATTCTAAGAAATTTTCTTCATTGTCAATATTTTCTTCACGATGCGCTGAAACAATCATATACTTTTGTGGTTTAAGCTCTAGTTCATTTAAAATATCGCTTTGCTCTATACCAGCCATGTGGTCACGAAGAACTTCCTGAATTGGTGAACCCGTCACATAAATATGTTCTTTTTTAAAACCTTCAGAAAGTAAATACCTTCTAGAATGCTCTGTATATGGTAAATTGATGTCACTAATGTGATCAACGATTTTACGATTAATTTCTTCTGGAACATTTTGATCAAAACATCGATTCCCAGCTTCCATATGAAAAATTGGTATTTTTAATCTTTTAGCACTAATCGCAGACAATGCTGAATTCGTATCTCCTAATACTAACAAAGCATCTGGTTGCTCTTTAGCAAGAACCTCAAATGATTTAGCAATAATATTTCCCATTGTTTCTCCAAGATTGTCTCCAACACTTTCTAAAAAATAATCTGGTTGACGCAACCCTAAATCATCAAAAAACACTTGGTTCAATGTATAATCCCAATTTTGTCCCGTATGAACGAGCACATGATCAAAGTAATTATCACATTTCTTAATTGTTGCGGATAATCTAATAATTTCGGGACGTGTTCCCATAATAGTCATTAATTTAAGCTTTTTCATTCTTTACCTCCAAATAATATGTGTCTGGATGCTGTGGATCAAATATCTCACAAGCCCAAAATAAAGTCATCATCTCATTTTCTCCAGTATTTGTAATACTATGAGTATAGCCTACCGGAATATCTACAACTTCTAGTTTCTCACCTGATACAGGATATTCAATGATTTTATCTTCATTGATATTCCTGAACCTAATGACTCCAGTTCCTTTAATAACCAAAAATTTTTCTACTTTCGTATGATGCCAATGGTTTCCTCTAGTGATTCCTGGTTTAGTTGTAGATATGAAAATTTGACCATTATCTTCTGACTTGATAAACTCTGCTAACCAACCACGTTCATCTTCATTTTTTTTCAACATATACGAAAAATTATCTTCTTCTAGATAAGAAAGATAGGTTGCATAGAGATTACGATCAAATTGCTCTTTCAATGATGGCATAATTAAGTTAACTCTATTTTCACTGAATTTTTTAATTTTATTGGCTAAATCGCCTAATGTAATTGTATAAGATACTGGGACAACACAATAATCTCCATCAAATGTTGGCTGACTTTTAAGAGCTTTTACAAGTTCAAAAACCACGTCTTCAATATAACTCAATTCAACTTGAGCATCTCTATCTCTTATCTCAATAGGTAAATTACGTGCAATGTTATAACAAAAAGTTGCTACGACACTATTATAGTTAGGTCGACTCCATTTGCCATACAGATTCTTTAATCGATAAATCATGATTTTCGAATTTGTGTGATTTCCATAATTTAATAAAACTTCTTCTGCAGAGCGTTTGCTATTTCCATATGGATTATCCAACTCAGCTTGGACAGAAGAAGACAGTACAATGGGAACACTTTTATTTTGTATGTTCAAAAACTCAATTAGTTTTTCGATTAAGCCAACATTTCCTTCACGAAACTCATTAATTTCTTTGGGACGGTTTACACCAGCTAAATGATAAATAAAATCACACTCAGCAGTATATTCTTGCAAATCTTCTAATGAATTTTTTTTAGTATATAATAAAATATCCTCAAAACCTTCATTTTTTAATTGTGCTACTAAATTTTGACCTAGGAAACCATCTGAACCTGTTACCAATATTTTCATTTAGTAGCCTCCCATAAAGCTAATTCCTCTTGAATATAAGGCAATTTTAAAAGTAGAAGTTTTAATTCATCTTTAGTTAAGCGCTCAGTATTATCCGAGTTATATTCTCCTAATTTCCCTTCAATTGATTGTCCTTCTTCATAAAACTTATCATAATTTAAATCGCGCTTATCTGACGGTACACGGTAAAAGCCTACCATATCATCTGCTTGAGCAGCCTCTTCTGCAGTTAATAAAGTTTCATATAACTTTTCACCATGTCTAATTCCAATTGTTGTTACAGGAACATCTGTTTTAAATATATCTTGCAGTGCTTCCACTAATGTAGTTATTGTTGCTGCTGGAGCTTTTTGAACCATAATATCCCCTTGTTCAGCATTATTAAAAGCAAATAAAACTAAATCAACAGCTTCTTCTAGACTCATCATAAAACGGGTCATTTTTCCTTCAGTAACTGTTAACGGAAGCCCAGATTTCAACTGAGTTAAAAATAAAGGAATAACACTTCCTCTTGAAGCCATTACATTTCCATATCTTGTTCCACAAATCAAGGTTTGCGTTGGGTCAATGTTTCTTGATTTTGCAACAAAGACTTTTTCCATCATTGCTTTAGATGTTCCCATAGCATTAATTGGATAGGCTGCTTTATCTGTTGATAAACAGATAACTTTTTTCACATTTGCTTCAATAGCTGCAGTTAACACGTTATCGGTACCTAAAACATTTGTTTTAACAGCTTCCATTGGGAAAAATTCACAGGATGGTACTTGCTTCAATGCAGCAGCATGAAAGACAAAATCTACTCCGCGCATTGCAACACGAATACTATCTATGTCTCGTACATCACCAATAAAAAATTTTATTTTGCTATTTTTATATAACTTTCTCATGTCATCTTGTTTTTTTTCATCTCTTGAGAAAATTCGGATTTCTTTAATATCAGTAGCTAAAAAGCGATCTAGTACTGCGTTACCAAAAGAACCAGTTCCCCCTGTAATTAATAATGTTTTATTTTTAAAAATACTGTCATTCATGCAAAAAAAACTCCATTTCATTTATTATTTAGTCCGTTTTCTATTGAATGCTATATTCCTAAAATGCATTCTCGTAATTGTACAAGTAAAACTCATTATACAGTATAAAATTAGTTTATTAAACTTGATTTATAAAAAAAAACTCTTATCAAGTATAGCATAAAAACCTCTAAAAAACATGCGATAATTAACAAGTTTGTTTTTAGAGGTTCTGGTTATTATGATAATAAAATTACTTGATAGCTTAAAGCTGTTCCTTCAATTAGTCGATATTCTTTTTTCAACCATTCAGTACTTGTTAAGCCTGATTTTACTACAATATAGATCATTTGATCCTTTTCTAATTCAGAAACAGTTAGAGCTGTTACAAATTTTATTAAGTCACTCTTTAAATCTATCGGGAAATATTCTTCTTTTTCAGATAATACTAAAATTGAATTACACTGATTAGAGGCTGCATTAATAGCAAGATAATTATTTACCTCATCAATTGAAAAATTAGTTGCATCAATTATTTTTTCATCTTCTTTTACAATTGGGTTTAAATAGGCCATAGATTGAATTTTTTTGCTCTTCATATCCATAAATATACCTACAAATACGCCTAATACCAAGCCTAAGAAAAGCCCGATAACTGCATATTGGGGAACACTTACCTTAGTTACAGTAGCCTTATTTTCAGTTTCGCTATCTTCTGAATCTTTTGCAAGACCTTTTTCATCTTGATTAATATTGGTCAATCCAGCGTTTGTAGTACCACTAACAAGTCCATCTGGTTTCCAATTTTGAATACTATCACTTGGTTGACTCAATTGAAGGACCATTTTATTTTCTAAAAATAGATTATCCTTATTCTTCATAACTTCTACAAAATAGTTACTTAATTCCTTAACTAATTCTTTATCTTTTGAATGAACAAGGAAAAACAATTGATCTGCACTCTTATTCGTATTATAGATATCAATAGAATTTTTCAGATCTTCAGAACTAATATCCAAGCCAGCAGCTTTTATTTTAGCAAGTTGGTCATCTGACAATAAATTATTTTTGATTGTTCCAACATAACTTATCGGACGACCATCTTGTTTATTTTCAATATAAAACTTAAATTCTGAAAAATATTGATCTTTATACTTCCCTTTATTTAAGGCTACATTTGGATCAGTACTTACTTTTGTTTCTGGTTTCAACAATGCATTTGCCGAAAATGCTACTGCAAAAACAATCATACAAATTAAAACCACCCATTTTCTTCTATTAAAAAAACTCATTAATTTCTTTATCTCTAAACCGATAGACACTGTAACATCATCCTCTCATCTTGTTGTATATTCCAAATAAAATTGGATAAATCAATTGAAAACTTAAACCTGAAAAAGTTAACATATTATTAAAAAAGCTAAAAATGATTATTGTAAATAATATTGCAATCCCAACAACACTAACAGTATCCATCTTCTTCATTAGATAACTATAACCAAAAACAACAAGTGAATAATATAGCACTAATAGCGACATCCCTAATATTCCAAGCGTTTTAAAAGCTGTAGCAAATAGCGTTGATACATTAAATGTTGCCAAAACTAAATCATCATCAGGGATATAAATATTTTTTGATTCAATAATTCGCTTGCTAATAAAATCTGGTAAAATACTTGAAGCAACAAAAGCATTTAAATCATTGGTTGGTTCCATAACTTCCATCATATGATTTAGATTGCCCAGCGGGGTGCCTGCATAAAGATACGTCCAAAAAAATTCTTTAGGGATAATGGATTCTTTAAATTCTTCAGTTGCTCTACCAGAGTTTAAAATCAAAGAGCTTCTTGCTTCACCAGATTCTTTCACGCTCGTTGAATCTGGTGATCTGAAATTTCCTAGTAACCCAAATAAATACAAAATAACTAAGACAGAGCTCATTGCTACAATAATTTTTTTTACAGAAAACACGGTATGTCTTTTTCTGATTAGTGTTATAAATAATAGAGTACATAGATTCATGATAAATCCACCTCTATTAAAAAGAATTAAAGGGTAACTAACAAAAAACAATGAGCCCAACAAGTTTAAAAACTGATGGTCCATTAAGAAACGATCCCATAACCAAAGCCCTAAAAAAGAAGCATACGTGACTGCAAATACGTGAAAAGTTGGAATCCCCTCAAAATCTACATAATTGTAACCACTTCGAAATACAAGGACCTCTAAAATGGGAATAGCTTTCTCATATATTAGTTCCGCAGCAATTGATAAAAAACCAAGGACTACCCAGATACTCATATTAATTGAATGCTTTCTATTTTGGAAAACTCCTACTGGGAAAAAAATATTATATACCTTTGAAAAAAATAAAAGTACAATGATTGTAATTCCTAGAAAAAGAATCAAACTAGTAGATGTCAGTGCCGGATAAATTTCAGACCATGACAGACTATATATCGCCAAAGTTCCAATAATTGTCATTAAAAAGACTAAAAAAGGGTTAATAACTATTTTTCTCATACTTACCTCCTTCCTCCCATTTCAATAAGCCATAAGCCATAATCATCATTAGATAAATTGCAATTATATTTCCAAATGCTGGCTGTAATTGACCATTTATAAGAACGGATAAATATCCTGTTAAAACAAAGAAACAAAAATCTTTTTTATTCATCTTTTTAAAAGCAAATACAATTGGTGAAAAATAAATAAGAACTGTTAAAAAGAATCCAATTAACCCAAATGCTAATGTATATTGTAAAAAATAATTATGCGGTTTCTCTAATCTTCCACTATAGACTAACACTAAAGATTTACCTGATCCAAATAATAAATTTTGAGTAGAAGCTTGAATTTCTTCTTTAGCTCTATTATTAACATCTTCTCTTTGGAATTGACTTACTTGAGATTCTCTTTCCAATGAATTATTCACTAATTTTTCTTTTTCTTCAGTGCTTGAAACTACTTTCCCATTTTTCCAAACAACATCTTTTTTCTTCTCAAGTATTTCTACACTGGTAAATTCATCTATTTTTTTATCTATTGATTCTGGAGTTACTTTTTTTACAATACTAATTGGAATTGAAAAACTTCTAAAAGTGTAACTTTTATTTTGTGGGCTTGCAAATAAAATAAAACTTCCAGCAATAATAATCACTGGAGCAATTACCAAAATGAAATAATAAAACATTTTTTTTATTCCACTACTGTAAAGTAAAATTGTTAAAAACATAAAACCAATCGATAAAATCAGTACTGTTCTAGATCCTGTTAAAATACTAATTGGAATATTTAGTACATATAAAATTGCCATAGCAACTTTCATTTTTTTTGTGCCTTTAATATAAAAATACATCAATAAAGGTGCCACCATACTACAAAAAATTGCAAATACATAGCTGTTTCCAAAAACTGGCGAAGTTCCTCTAATTACCCCATTTCCAAAAAACAAAATACCATAATCCCAGAGGTTAAGAACTACAAATAAAGTTAAGATACTGGCGAAAACGGTCTCTGCTCTGACTTTGAAAAATGATAAACAAATATAAATCAGTCCAGCTTCCATAACTACACGTGGTAAATACATAGAATTAGCTAAAGATTGGTGCGTTAAAATTCTAAGACTAGTCATAGCAATAAAGAAAAAACCAAAAATTATTACCATTAACAACATGTACTTCACACTAGATGGCATTTCTTTTAGCTTCCGCTTAAAAAATAGTTGGTAAACAATGACATATACTGAAAAGAAAATTACAACTAATTCAATAATATAAACATTAGCACCGCCAGTCATTGATTGCTTTGTTGGAAATAAATTTACAGTTTGACTAGATAAAACACCTAAAATAGTGAATATGATAATTTGAGCATATTCACTTATTGTAAACCGATTAAACATTCTATACACACTCCATTTTCTATAGCTAAAAAGTTTTAGTTAATTTTTTGCAATTTTTTCACGTATCCCAATTATTTGCTCTTTATAAGCAATCCAACAAATAATCGAAACAATAGTCAAATAAATAAAAAACTGTACAAGACTTGCAAGTTGAAGGTATTGTAATCCAAAAAGAGTTACTAATGATAAACCATAAACAAACATATCTTTATATGAAAATAAACCAAAGTCTTTATCTAGTGAACAAACCATATACCAACAAAAATAGGTTATTAATGTTCCAAATGCAACATAATCAAAACGATTAAATATTCTAATTAACATTAAATCAGAAACAAATGATATAGCAAGCATTGCAATTGAAATAATTGTGAATTTTTTAGTTTTTCTAAAAACTTTAAATAAGTTTGCATAAAGTACATTTATCGTACTAATAAATGGAAATGCTAGTATTAGAATTTTTAAAACTCCCATAGATTGCGCATAATCTGGCAGAAAATTTTGGACAATAAAATCGATTGCAAAACTTGAACCTAGACTTAGAAAAGCTATAATTAAAACAATATTTTTTACAATCAAAGTATTCTTTTTGTTGTTGTAATTTGATAGAAATGGATATAAGACCGTTCCTACAGACGCAATTAACGTTAAAAACAGAGCCAATAATGTTGTTCCAAATGTATAATAAGCAAACTCATTTGTACTAAAATTAATTTTAACGAACCATCTATCAAAACTGATAATCAAATTAGTTACTACATTCGCAAGTAATACGGAAAAGCCAATTGTAATAATGTATTTAATTTCTGAAAAATTAATCGCTTCACTTTTACCTAGATTCCCTTTAAACAGATAGAATGATACAAATACTAATAGGAATTGGATAATAATTTGTCCCCATATATAAAAATAGGGATCTTTAAATAGTAAAATAACCGTCATAACTGAAACCAATGTAAAAATATTTGTAGCTGTTTTTAATAATGAATACCCATTATAATTCCCAGTTGCTCTCAAAATCAAACTGAAAAACAAGCTAATTTGAAAAGGCACTGCGTATAAAAGAAACAAATAAACAATTGGATCCTTAATGATGAAAAGATTTGCTACTAGTATAATCAATTCTATAATAAATACTAGTTTCAACATCACTTTAAAATAACCCATAACCTTTTTAAAATCAAGCTTTTCATAATTTTTTCCACCGAGTAAAATATACATACCGTCTGAAAATCCCAAATGCAGCATTCCAGCATATCCAATATATAGACCAAATGTTTTGATTATTGCATATCCTTCTACATCTAAAACTTTAGGTAATAGGAAGCCGTTTAATACGCCAATTAATACACCGATTATATCAATGATAATGACTCGTATTCCACCTTTTACATTATTCACATAATCACCCTTAAACTTAATTTGTTCATACTTAACCAATTACAATCCATTTGATTATACCACAATGAGTTATAAATAAATCTTCTTTAAAAAAACCTTAACAATTTCACTTTACTAGTTCGGTTACCATACGATTAAAACTCTTAGCTGAGTTTTTAAAGGTCCATTGTTGAATGATTTCATAGGAGCTTTCGCCCATAGATAAAATGTCTTTATTACTTAAAATAATTCCGATTTTTTTAGCTAGTTCTTCGCTATCTCCTCCTTTATAAACATAGCCATTTTCGCCTTCTTTTACTAAGTCTAAGGAACAACCACATCCATCCGAAACAATAATTGGCAATTTGGCTGCCATCGCTTCATTTACGACTAACCCCCATGCATCATTTATAGATGGTAAAATAAATAGATCACTCATATAATAGTGCTTATACAATAGTGACTGTTCCTCAATAAAACCAGTTATTGACATAGAAATATTATTAGAAATTCCGTATTCTACTAAATCTTTTTCTTGCTCGGCAGTACCTCCTCCAAAAATAATAAAATGGATATCTTCTCGATCCAACTTGACTAGAGCATCGATTATATCTTTTACATTTTTTTGAGCCAATAATCTACCGCTATATGAAATAATTATTTTATTTGGATCGATAGCGTACTTAGCACAAAGCTGCTTCCGTAATTGTTCTTTTTCATCTTCATAAGACATTATAACTTCTATATTAGATGTTAGTATTTGTGGATAAACTTTTTTTTGATAGTTTAACACTTCTGAAAAATATCTTTTAGCTACTGTTCCATTTCCAAATACTGCAGCAGAATTATGAAGTACAAATTTCTTTATCAAATTTTTCAAACCTGTACCGCCTTCTTTTAGTTTTCCTGGGGAAATACCATCTAAAAGAATTACAGAGGGCTTCTTATACCATTTACATAATATAGATAACAGTATATAAGTTGCGCTACTATATCCTCCAATAATAATCAAATCATTTGCTTTAACAATTTTTTTCAAATTTGTATGAATTGCCCCCATACCTTTTATCTTAAAAGCAATTGGCAATTTTTCTTCTGAAAAATTACGCTCACCAGATAAATCCCATGAACGATCCACCATTTTTTCACTAATATAGTAGGCTTGAATTTCAGCATATTTTGAATATTCTTCAAATTGTTTCATCCTATATGGAGCAGCTGCATAGGTAACAAAGGCTACTTTTTTCATTTTAATTCCTCAATTTCTTTTTATTTTTATTTTTGCATCTTTAACATTATAGCATAATTTATTATATGCATTCGTTTGAAAATTACTTTTTTTCATAATTTCACATTATTCTTCTATAAACTGTTCTTACGTAGTTCAGATTTACAATACTACATTTTTTTGTAAACAACTATGCTATACTTGTATTTATAATTAAGAAAAGGAGATTTTTATGAAGAAAAAAATTATTTACTTAGAAGTTTTAAGAATTTTAGCTGCATTTTTTGTAATTATTAATCATACAAATGCAGGCGTTTTTCAAAATGTTTCGTTTTCTGCAACTTGGAGTTTTTCCATTATTTATTTTATTCTTTGTAGATCAGCTGTTCCTATATTTTTCATGGTTTCTGGTGCCTTATTAATAAAAAAATTGGATACTTACCACTCGCTAGGAAAACGAATTTTCCAAGCTTTTTATCCGCTTCTAATAGCTTCAATTTTCTACTATTTAACGGGTCCTCAGTATCAAAATAAAAGTATTGTTGATTTTTTAGTTAGATTTTATAGTAGTAAAATGACGAATTCTCTTTGGTATATGTATGCATATATTGCTTTGCTTTTAATGTTACCTTTTATTCGCTCTATGATTCAACACTTTAATAAAAAGGAATTTTATTATTATTTTTCTTTAACTTTTATTTTCTCAGCACTTATTCCTCCATTTTTAGTTCAATTTGATTTACCTAGTATTTTCGATAAGTTTCAGTTACCTATGCTTAACATGTATCTTGCCTATTTTATTGCTGGACATTTTTTTGTACACGTATTCAAACCTCATACAAAAAATTATATTTATTGTATAGTTGTGCTTCATTTATCAAGTATTTTAGGTACTTTTTTTGCAATTTATCATGATTATCAAAAAAATCCAACTGGCTTTTTCCTATTTTGGAATGAAATTGAACATTTTAATATTGCAATTATGAGTATCACTTTTTTTCTAATTATCAAATACATTTTTTCAACGATTAAATTACCGCCTATCTTTGAACAAATTATTTTAACTGTCAGTAAGGCAACTTTTGGTATTTATTTAATTTCAGATTACATTATTAGAAAATTTTATTTCCTTTATACAATATTAGGTGAACACATTAACAAATTTATTGCAATGCTTTTAGTTGAGCTACTTATTTTCATCATTTGTTTTACTGTTGTTTTCATTTATACACACTCAAAAAAACAGATACAGTCTTTAATCAAATTTACTATATAAAAAATAAGTTAAAAATACTAACTAAGTTAGCAAAAAAAGAAGATAATCAGTCTAAGGATGCCTTAGATTGATTATCTTCTTAAATTTTATTGAAATTTCAACGCGTCTTTCGTTATCCAACCAATACCACCACCATTTTGAGTAATCAAATAAAACTCGGTTCCATCAGTTGCTTTTGCCATAGATTTAACCTCTACTGTTTGATTTAAGATATTGCTAGTATAGGCATTATTTGGAATCATCTCATTAGTTGCAGTATTAAATGTAAATTTCTGTGCACTTTTAATTACAGTAGCTTTCTTATTGTAATCACTTGAACTATTAATTGTTGAGCTTAACTGCAATGTACTGGCATCTACCCAACAAATTGTACGCCCATCAATATTAACAAGATAAAATTTCTTTCCTGAAATTGTAGTAACTTCTTGAATTAAATTAACTCTTTGCCCAACTAATTCAGCAAGCGAGTAGGTTAAGGGTTGTAAATAATTACTATTATCAGCAATTGTATATCTTTTACCTTCTGATTTTATTAAAGCACCTTTTGTAGAAACTTTTTTATTTGTAAATTCTTCACCAATTAGAATATCAGATTCTTTCACCCAACAAATTGGTGTAGTCCCATTGTTAACTAAATAATATTTATTGCCATCATTAGAAGTGACTTCTTGAGTAACTGATAAACGTAGCCCAGTTAATTCACTTGTCATATATGGCGTAGGTAATAAATACCCTTGCGCATTCATTGAATACTTTTTAACTGGAATCTCAAGCATACCACCAGCATTTATTTTTTTTATAGGTCCATTAGCTTTACTACCTAATTCAACACTGTTCGAATCAACCCAGCCAATACCTGTCCCATTTGAATTTAAAATCAAGTAATGTGTTGTACCAGACATAGTTTTAGCAGAATCAGCAACAATAACTTGCTGACCCACGATAGTATCTGTAAAACCATTCGTTGCATTTAACAATTGTCGATCTTCTTGCAATGAATATTTTCTAGCTGCTGAAACAACTAATCCACCATTATTATATCCTTGGGTACTACTCACTACTTCTGATAAAATTAAGTCTGATTCTAAGATCCAACAAATTGGTTGTCCATTACTATTCGTAATCAAATAATAGGTTGCACTAGAGTTTGATTGAACTTCTTTAATAATTTTAACTGATTTATTCACCATATCATCTGTCGTTAAATCTAATGGTTCTATATGTCCTAATTCAGCAATTCTATATTTTCTGGCTCCATTTTTTAATAAACCAGCTAATGAAACATTTTTTTGATTCCCTGCTGGTTCACTTAATTGTAATTTATCCGCCGGTATCCAGCAAATTCCTTGACCATTTTGTCGAATAGCATAATAGGTTACTCCAGAACTTGTCACTAATTTATGTGAAATTTGCACAACTTTGGATGAAAGTGAAGCTGTAGTCATAGTCAGTTTTTCAATCCTTTTTAAACCATCAGGAACTCTATAACGAGGTGAATCAGAAGTAATCATTCCTGTCATATTTATACTTTCAACACTAGTTACATCTTCGTAAAAAGTTAAATTTTCTTCCGCAATCCAACAAAAACCTCCACCATTTATTGTAGCAAGATAAAATGTTTTCCCATTATTTGTGACTGCTTTTTTAGCAATATCAGTTAGATAGCCTCTAGGTTCTAAAACGCTATTCACTGTACCAGGTACTTTTTCAATAAAATGATTACCAACCGGAACATTATATTTTTCAGAATTCACAGCCACTTTAGCTTTTAAATTTACATCAGTAATTTCTTTTATGCTAACCCCATTTGCATTATCATATTGATCTAAACTATACATAGCAATAATACTATTTAAAGTTCGTGCATAATTAGGATCTGTTGCATATCTTCCTTGCAACCATTGAGTGGCATCTTGATAGCTATTTGTATTTTCAAGCCATGTCCCATTATAAAAACTAGAATTACTTGTTAATCCGTAGCGCAATAATTTTGCGTTATCTTCTAATGACTCTTTATAAGAGGGATACTTTCTAAAGGCTGCATAAACTTGAATGTATTCACCATTTACATATTCTGTTGTCCAAAAATAAACAGACTGCCCATTATAAGCACCCTTAATCCCAAACAAATTATTATTTGGTTCTATAGATAATCCACTTCCACCCCAAGCACTTTCAACAATAGCTTGAGCAATCATTACAGAAGCATATAACCCATAACTTTTTGCATGCCCAACTGCGTAGTCAGCAATTTTATTAATAAATTCTTGTTGATTGTTAACTCTCAACGATCTTTTAAATCTAGTGGGTTGTTCTTGATTCATTAAATCAATTGCTTGTTGACGTATTAAAGCTGGATCATAGGTATTTTCTTCAGTCTGTGGAACTTCATTTTTTTTCTCTTCTTTTTCTTCTTTTTCGAGAACTACTGAACTATCTGCATTACTTTGAGTTTCTGTCTTCTCTTCTTTTTTGTTTGATTCATCACTAGATGTACTCTCCATATTGCTAGAATCGATTGATGAAGAGTCAATAATTGAACTCTCGCTATCATCTTCAACTGCTTTCCCTTTATTTTCTTCATCACTGGCATAGACTTTCGCTTCTAAAATCAAGTTTGAAATCGGTGTAAATAACGTGGCACTTGCTACAGTTGTAATAATAACTTTTTTCCATTGATTATTTCTTTGTTTCTTCATTTATTTGCTTTTCGCCTCTTTTCTTTTTTATACAGTCGAATTTACTACTAATTTTTGACTTTTATCGTCTACTAAAACTATAATCTGTTTGAATACTTATTTTTCCCTGTAAATCCGTCTAAAAAGTAGCCTAAAAATCTCCAACCCCTTTTTTTAGTTAAGCCACTTTTTAATGTAAATAATAGAATATATGGATAAAACCTCAACTTATTCCTAAAATCACTATTTCTTTTCATAAACACAATTAAATTTCGATACATGAAATATTCTGAAAGCCCAGAAACTTTATTAATTGAAGCTGAACCTTTATGAACAACTTTGGCATCTGCAATACATGCAATAGCAAAACCAGCTTTTCCTATCTTTAAACACCATTCATTTTCTTCATAAAATAAAAAATAAATTTCAGGTATGACTCCAACACTTTGAATAACCGAAGTACTAACAAGCATACATGCTCCGCCAATATAATCACAAAAAATCTCTTTTCCATACACTTCAGTTTCATTTTTACCGCTATATAATCTAGTTACTTTCCCATGATTTAAATCAACAACTGAACCTGCTGACTCTAGAATGGTCTCATCTTCGTATGTGCACACACGAGGGCCCACTACTCCAACCTCTGGATTTTTTTCACTATAATCAACTAAAATTGATAAAAAATCAGGTTCTACCAATACGTCATTATTCAAAATACAGACGTAACTTGCCCCATTTTGAATAGCATAATCAATGCCAATGTTATTTCCATTGGCATATCCCAAATTTTTATTTGTTTGGATAAAATGATGCTCTGGTAAATTTTTTTTTAAAATTGTTTCAGAATCATCTGTGGATAAGTTATCGACTAATACAATCTGAAAATTCGAATAATTAATCTGTTCAACCGCATGGACACATTCAATCGTATCTGAGGCATTATTATAGTTTAAAACTATAAAATAAACAAGTGGAAATTTTTCTTTAACGTTCATGATTTTCTCCTTTATTATAAATATCCTTTTGGATAATATCATCTACTTTACTACGTAAATAGTTTTTAGCAATTGGTACTTTACACAAAGTAGATACTAGTTTGTACAATATATTCGAATTATTTTTAATAGCATTAATTGTTATTTGTTCTTTTTCTAAATTAAAATAGTGAATAATCAGTAAACTTATTTCATTTTTTAATAAAGAAAAATTTGTTACAGATATTCTACTTTTTAAAATTTGTTGAACATATAACTCGTATTCACTCATTAAAGCTGTTTCTGACATTGTGTTTTCTTCATGAACATATACAATACCTCCAATAGTCGTTACATTAAAATAAATCATTTCTTTATCTAATGTATTTACCCAAAATAACCAATCTTCACAATAATCCATGTCTTCAGGAAATTTCTTGGCAATAGTTGACCTAAATGTTAGAGCATGTATTGGAAAAATGTTATGAGCAAATAACTCATTTGAAAAGTTATATTTAGGAAAGATAACTTTTAATACTGTATTTGATTCCGATCTATACTCTATTCCATGGCAATAAGCCGAAAAGTTCCGATTTTCTTCTAAAAATAGAATACTTTCTTCAAGTTTATTTCCCAGAAGCACATCATCTGCATCTAAAAACTGAATATAATCACCACTAGCTTTTTTTAACCCTTCATTTCTGGCTAAAGCTCGACCTTTTTTTGGCAATTGATAGTAATAAATTCTGTCATCATTAACGGAAGTAACAATTTTATTCGTTTTATCCGTTGATTGATTATCCATTATAAGAACTTCAAAATCCAAATAAGTTTGGTTTAGACAAGAATCAATTGCTCTTTTAATCGTTCTTTCACCATTATACACAGGAATAATAATAGAAACTTTCAAATTAAATTCAACACCTTTAAACTAGTTTATTATAATGAACTGTATTTACTTTTCAATTGATTGGAGGAATGCAGCTAAGGCTTCTTCCCATGTTGGAATAGCATAGCCTAGTTTCTTAGTTTTACTTAAATCCATAATTGAATGCTTGGGTCTGATAGCTTTTTGGGGAAATGCTGAAGAATCAACTGGTTCAATTTGAACATTTGATTCTTTTAGAATTTCTTTAGCAAATTCATACCATGAACAGCTATTATCGTTTGAAAATTGGTAAGTGCCGTATTCAGCTTTTTGAGCAACTATATAAATCATAAACTCTGCTAAATTTCTAGTCCATGTTGGTCTTCCAAATTGATCATTCACTACAGTCAATTTAGAATGTGTTTCAGCTAGTTTTTGCATGGTAAACACAAAGTTCCCACCAAATTCACCATATACCCATGAAGTCCGAATGATATAATGCTTCGAAGCATACTTTTTTACTACTAATTCTCCCTCATATTTTGCACGACCATACTCATTTTTAGGATTCGGAGTATCTTCCACTTGATATTCATTTAAATTAGTCCCATCAAATACATAATCCGTACTAATATAAACTAACGTTGCTCCAACTACTTCCGCTGCTTTAGCAACATTACGGCTTCCATCAACATTAATCAATTGATTAATAGTTTTTCCTTCATCCTCTGCTTTATCAACTGCAGTATAGGCTGCACAATGGTAAATGACTGTAGGATTTATCTCAGTAATAATTTTTTTCACTATTTCTTCTTTGGTTATATCCATCACCTTTGAATCAGTAGAAATATAAGAAATATTTTGCTCATCCAATATTTTTTTTAACTCCGTACCTAATTGTCCATTTCCACCTGTAATTAAAACTGTCATAATATCTTCACTTCTTCCTTATTTTCTATGGTACCTTTAATAATATTAATTCCTTTTCTTCTTAGAACAACATACATAGCAATTGTCACAATGCTTTCTATTAAAGTAACATTAATGGCCGTTCCAACTTCTTTAAATAAGGGAACTAATATCAAGGTTGTTAAGATACTAAATATACTTGAATAAATATAAATTCTTGATAGTTGCTTTTGGTAACCAAAATTAATCAAAGTTAATACTCCTAAAACATTTGCCCAACCAATAATTAATGGTAAAAATGACATAATTTGAATTAAAACAATTGAGTTATCATAACTTGATCCAGCAAATAAAGGTAAAATAATACTTGAACCAAATAACAAAACAAAGCAACCCGCCCCTATTACAACAGTAATAATAAGACCTATTTTACGAATCAATAATAAAGCTTCTTCTTTAGATTTTTCTAAAACAATACTGATATGTGGGTATACAGCTTGGATAATTGGCGAAATTACACTTGAGCAAGCTTTGATAATTTTATCTGCTGCTGAAAAATAACCCACAATTGTATTACTCGCTATAAATCCTAGAATAACAGTATTACTCGTTGTATATAAGCTAGAAAACATATTAGATATAAAAATATCCCACCCCTCTCTCATTTGACTACTAATATCGTGCCAACTAGGGATAATAATTTTTATTTTGTATTTAAAAAATACAATAAACAATGAGATAACTCCGATTAAAATAAAACCTAATGAATTCAAAATGGCTGCATTTAAATAATCTTCTGGTTGTTTTACAACAAAAAAAATACCAATTGTGAAAATTAATTTTGAAAAAACATTTAATAAAGAAATTACTTTCATTTCTTCAATTCCTTGAAAAAACCAGGTGGGAAATAATACGTTCCCAACAACCATTCCAAATGTAAAAACATAAATAAGCGCGTCATTCCTAAATTTCGGAACAAAAAAAACAAGTAGCGCTAAAAATACAAATGAAAACAGTAGTAAAATTAATTTGGCTGCCATTACTGAGCTAAACATTTTAGAGACTTTCTCTTTATCGTCTCTTACCTTAGAAATATCACGTGTTGCAATTAGATTAAAACCGTAATCTGTAAATAAAATAAAATACTGCATAATCGCCTGTGCAAAGCTTATTAATCCAAAATGGCTAACCCCAACTACCCTCATTAAATAAGGTAATGTAATGATTGGCAATACATAATTCAGCACTTGCACACTGGCTAGAGACAAAAAATTATGTACAATCTTATTATTTTTAATTTTTTCCATAAATTTAATCCCTCAGCTTCTTTTTAGTATATCGATACGGCCCCATTCTTTTTAAACATGCATCTTTAGTACCTCGAATGATATTAAACATCTTGAAATTTTTTTGATCCTCTATTAAAATTATTTTAATAATTTCCATTATTGAGTTAACAAAATCAATTTTAATCCATTTTTTTTGAGTTCCAAAATACTCTTTATATACAATCAACCGGTTTCTTGTAATATAGTATCGTCTAATCGGATTATGATTCGTTGATGATAATTTTTTTCCAAAAATAACACGCTCGGTAACTTCCCCCAAGCTATGAACCAAGGTTGCTTTAAAAGATTGTATTATAGGATAACCTAATTTTCTCAGATGAAAACAAAATTCATGATCTACAAAATCAATAAAAAAATCACCTCTGAAATGAACATTCGCTTTTACAAGTTGATTTACATGTAATAAATTCCCGGATGTCATAGCTGTTTCAATCATAGAATAAGAGTGATTACTCACTTTAGCCATATCGTATTCTATACCATTAGTAGGATGTTTATATGTTGGGCTAATTAAAATCGGAAATCGGCCTTCTTTATCTTGAAATTCTTTAGCTGTTTCTAGCATGTTATTGACAAAATTTTCAGTTACTACACTATCTTGATCAAAGGTAAATAACCAATCAAATCCTTCATCGCTGGCTTCTTGAATACCCATATTTAAAGGTTTTGCGATACCCTCATTTTGATTATTATAAATAACCTTAATCCCATTTTCTCTTAATTTAAATCGATTCGAGATAGAAGAGTTGTCAACTACTAAGATATATTCAATTTGTTTTTTTAATTTAATTATATTTTTGTAAACTTCTTCGTCAGGATTATAGGTAACTACAACTGCCATTTTTTTCATAAAATACTCCTAACTTTTTACTCATTTTTTCTAATTGAATAGAGGAAAAGAGAGAAAACTAATGTCATCTCTCTTCCATCTATTAGTTTAATTCAGCCCGTTCTTTTAATGGACGCCACCATGCTTCATTTGCCTGGTACCATTCAATGGTTTCAACTATTCCCGTATCAAATGTATACTTTGGTTTCCAGCCCAGTTCAGTTTCTAACTTAGTTGGATCAATTGCATAACGTTTGTCATGACCTAAACGGTCTTCCACATACTTAATTAAATCACGTGATAGTCCTAATTTTTCAATAACAATTTCAACAATTTCGTTATTGGTACGTTCATTGTGACCACCAACATTATAAACTTCACCTTTACGACCTTTGTGTAAAACTAAATCAATTGCTTGGCAATGATCTTGTACATGTAGCCAATCACGAATATTTAGACCATCACCATAAATTGGCAACTCTTTATTATCCATTCCATTACTAATCATCAACGGAATTAATTTCTCTGGAAAATGGTATGGTCCATAATTATTCGAGCAACGTGTAATATTGACATTCATACCATAGGTTTCATAATAAGCACGGACTAACAAATCGGCTCCTGTTTTACTTGCTGAGTAAGGACTATTCGGTGCCAAAGGTGTTTCTTCAGTAAAATATCCTTCTGCTCCTAATGATCCATATACTTCATCTGTTGAAACTTGTAAATATTTTTCAATAGAAAGCTCTTTAGCAACATCCAATAAAGCTAATGTTCCTTGGATATTTGTTTCAACAAATATTTCAGGATTTAAAATACTGCGATCCACATGTGATTCTGCTGCAAAATTAACAAAGTGAGTAATATTATAGGTTTTAACAAGATTGCGAACTAATTCTCTATTACAAATATTACCTTCTACAAAAATATGGTTTGGATTATCCATTACATCATCTAAATTATGGATATTACCTGCATACGTCAATAAATCTAGGTTAATTATTTTATATTCAGGGTGATTTTCCAACATGTAGTGTACATAATTACTACCAATAAATCCTGCCCCACCAGTTACTAATACATTCATTTTATTTTACCTCCCAAATAAAATTATTTTCTGCATCTTTTAATTGTGGATGCTTAGTATCTTTTTCAGATAAAATAGCATCGTTCATTGGCCAGATAATTCCAATATCTGGATCATCATAAGCAATTCCGCGATCATTTTCGGGAGAATAAAGCTCATCAACTTTATATTGCACATTTACATTGCCTGTAATAGTACAAAAACCATGCGCAAATCCTTGTGGAACTAATAGTTGGCGATGATTATACTCACTTAAAATATAGCCTTCCCATTGTCCATATGTTGGAGAGCCTTTACGCATATCTACAAGTACATCGTATATAGCGCCTGTTGTCACACGAACTAATTTAGTTTGTGCTTTTGGGTTAGTTTGATAATGCATTCCACGAATAACACCTGGTTCAACTGACAATGAATGATTATCTTGGATAAATTTATTTGGAATTCCTGCTTCACTAAATTTATTTTCGGTATAACTTTCTGTAAAAAAACCTCGATGATCCCCATATACCGGTGTTTCTATAATTTTAACATCTTGTAATTTTGTTTCAATAATTTTCATCCAAATTGCCTGCTTTCTAGATTATAGTTTCTGCTAAGCGTAATAGATACTGTCCATAACCATTTTTCTTTAAAGGTTGTGCTAGCTCTAATAATTGTTCTCGGGTAATATACCCCATTCGATAAGCGATTTCTTCTAAACAAGCTACTTTAAGATTTTGACGTTTTTCAATAGTTTCAATGAAAGTTGACGCTTCTAATAAAGATTCATGAGTCCCTGTATCCAACCAGGCAAAACCACGTCCCATTAATTCTACATCTAACTTACCTGCTTCTAAATAGACCTTATTAACATCCGTAATTTCTAATTCGCCACGCTCAGACGGCTGAATATTTTTAGCAATCTCCACAACTTGATTATCATAAAAATATAAGCCCGTCACTGCATAATTACTTTTCGGTACTTCTGGCTTCTCCTCAATTGAAATAGCACGCATCTCTCCATCAAATTCTACTACCCCAAAACGCTCTGGATCATTTACATGATAACCAAAAACAGTCGCTCCTGAGGTTTTAGTAGCAGCCCGTTGTAGCATTTTAGACATTCCACCACCATAATAGATATTATCACCTAAAATTAAACATACAGAGTCCTCACCGATAAACTCTTCTCCTAGAATAAAAGCTTGCGCTAATCCATCCGGACTCGCTTGGATCTTATACTCAATATTTAACCCTAATTCATTACCGTTACCAAATAATTGCTCGAAGCGAGGAGTATCAGTTGGTGTTGAAATAATTAGAATATCTTTAATCCCCGCTAACATAAGTGTTGACATTGGATAATAAATCATTGGTTTGTCATAGATGGGCATCAATTGTTTTGAGACTGCTTTAGTTAACGGGTACAAACGAGTTCCACTTCCACCTGCTAAAATAATTCCTTTCATTTTGGCACATCCTCTTATTTTAAATTTTCAACTTTATTGTTACGATTTCTACGATAATTAAGAATCTCTCTCAACATATTAAAACGACCTTTTAGTTGTTTTTTTAAAGTTCTTTTATTAATAGCCGTTACATTACCACCATGTCGCACATACTTCATTAAGGGCTCTTCAATAATAATAATTTTTTTATGCTCCATTATAGCAACTAAGGCAATCCATTGATCATGCATCTCAACTTTTTCGGGAATTGGAAGAATCAAATTCACCATCTCTTTTTTTAAAGCCATCATACAACCTGTATAAGCATTTTTTTTAAGATTACCAATAAGACCCTGTTGTAAATTATTTTTATTCAAATTATTCCAAGAATTAGAAAGTCTATTTAAATCACCATCAACAACTACAGAATCATGAACAATAATATCAGCATTTTCATTTTGAAAACTGTTCATTACCATTTCAACCTTATTATCTAACCACAAATCATCTTGGTCAGACAAAAAAATGTAGTTTCCTTTAGCCATTTGAACGGCCTTCTCAAAACTTTTTATCGGACCTGAATTCACTTGATTCTTAACTATTTGAATACGACTCCCATACTTTTCTTTTATTAAATCAATTGTTCCATCGGTTGAACAATCATCAATAATAATAATTTCATCCTCATCAACTAATTGTTTTACAATTGTTTCTAACTGGCGTATAACAAATTCTTCTCCATTATAGGTAGCCATGCAGACTGATATCATATTTTCACACTACTTCCACATTATTAAAAAAAGCGCCAACCCCATTTATTAAAAAACTTTCTCATTGATTGCATAAAAATTTTGAATAGTTTAAAGTTTTTATGTGCACCTTTTTCATAAAAATGAGTAATTTCAACAAATGGAGTATACAAAACTTCATAATTTCGTTTTTCTAGTTCTAAACACAAATCATAATCTTCAAAATACATAAAATATTGATTATCAAATCCATGAATTTCTTTAAAAGCATTACCTCTTAATAACATACAACAGCCTGAACCAATTCTAACTTTTGAAATAGTATCATCCGGTAGTTGCCTACATTCATATATTGCTAGTCGGTTATCAAAAAATTGTTTTATTAATTTTATTGGAATAAAACGTAATGCATAATCAAAAACAGAAACTTTATTCCTTATTAGATATTGTGTTGTTCCATCGGAATTTAAAACTTTCGGCACCACCAAACCAGCTTGTGGATTATCTTGAATAAGCATCAACATATTTTCTAAAGATATTCGATTCATGATTACATCTGGATTGAAAATCAAAAAAAATGGCTCCTCAGCATTGAGCAAATTATAGTTATGCCCAAAACCAAACCCTTCATTTTTATCATGAAAATGTAATTCTACAAAATCAGCATATTTACTTAATTTTTCTTGATAGGCTTTATCAGAGCAATTATCAAAAATCATTATTCTTAAAAAAGACGAATTCAAAAATTCTTTTTTCAAGTTATCTAATATTGTAAATATATGTTTACTATTGTAAGTCACTATACTTAGCACTACTATTTTTTTTTTCAAGGTGGCCACTTTCCTTTAAATTTATATGATTAATTAACTATTGTATTTAAGTATACCACGGAAGGGCTCTTAAATTTTTTTAAGAATTCATGAATTTTTCTCTCTAACTTTAACTTTCAAATTTAATTATTATCATTTATCCATAAAGTTAAAACTAAAAACAATCAATTCAATTCCTTTATAGATTATATAATGTTTTTTTTCAGTAAAATAAATGCCTTTTTACTTAATTATCATTCATCCAAATCAAACCGATTTAAACAACATTTTTATAATTAATGGAACTTTACTCGGACTAATCATTATACATTTTAACATCCTTACTACTGAATGACCATAATAACCAATCATTTTTTGAGGTTGATATTTTTTTATAAATTTCTTCTCATAAAATAAAATATTGTAATATCGATTATTCCCAACTGATTTTAAATGCTTCACAGATAAATCATGTTCTAAGACACAATTTATTACTAGTATTGTTTTTTTCAGCTTGTTTAGCATAAAAAATAACCAATGATCTAAGTAATCTAAAGGAAATTCTAAATTAAATCCACCAATTTCTTCTAAAAATTTTATCTTCAAGATAGCTCCTGAGTTAATACCCATAATATTAGCAGCACTATACTTTCCCGAAAGAGGAACAATACCTTTTTTATCTGTAAATATTGGTGAAATTATGCTTTCTTCATCTTTAATTTGCGGAATAATTGCATCACATACACAATCATTTTTTTCTATAATTGGAAATACTTCTTCAAGGTACTTCTCAGTTATTACGGTATCTTGATCTAGCAAACAAAGCCATGTATCTTGATTTTTTTGTGCATATTCAAAACCATAGTTATAAGCGGTGGCTATCCCTTTATTGCTTGGGTCATGTTGATATAGAACCTTTATATTTTTAGGGAAATTCAAGTATTGAATCTCTGTCTCGCTAGATATAGGACTATTATCATAAATAATTATGCTAATCATAGTTTGTAGATTTATTTTTTTTAATGAGTCCTCTAAAGATCTAATTGTTATTGAATTTTTTGGAGTCTCTTTATACAAAACAACAATAAAAGTAAACATTACTTCCCCCTTCCACCACACAGTTGTATTTTATTTACTCTCTAATAAAACGGATAGAGTCGCACTAATAAATTTTTCTTCTGTAAAATTTTGTTCGAAATACTTCCTACCATTCATTCCTAACTGTTTTGTTTCTTCTTTATTTGACATCATGTACTCCATAATGTCGGCAAACTCTTTTACATTCCCCGCCGAAACACATTTCCCACAATTAGATTCTTCAATAATTTGCTTAGCATCGCCATCAATAGCTGCAACAACTGCTTTTCCTGCAGACATATAACCTTGCAATTTCGCTGGAATTGTTAAGCCAATTTTATTTTCATTTTTTAAAGTTAATAAACATGCATCTGCCATTTCATAAAAACTTGGCATTTCCGAAGATGGATGGCGTCCATGAAATATAATCTTTCCCTCTAACTGATTTTCTTTTACAAGCTGAATACAATTATCAAGATTCGAACCATCACCAACAATATGAACTTTGAAATTTAGATTTGTTTTCATCTCCGCCACAGCTTTAATGATAACTTCAACATCTTGTACTAATCCAATATTTCCTGTAAATAAAAAATTAAAATCTTCAGTTTTTTTTGTAGCAACTGGAACAATAATATCTTCTGAATACTGAGGAAGATATATGGTTTTTTCAAAAGAAATTTGATTTTCTTCTTTTAAATAATCGGCAAATGAAGGCGAACTGATTGGGATAACATCTGCTTTCGAATAAACGTACTTACTAATTTTATGAATTAAATTAAATGCTTTAGTTTCCTCTTTGATATTCATAGCCTTAACACATTCAGGCCATATATCCATACAATATATAATTAATTTTGCATTATTACGCTTTGCAGCCTTGATTGCCGGGATCCCCATTGTTATAGGTGATACTTGATACACATAGACAACATCATAATTGTTTTTATTGAATAATGCCCAAAACCAACCACTTATAGCAAATGAAAGATAATTAAGAGATCTAAAAATTGGTCCAGTACGCCTAGCAACTGTAGGTACTCTATAAACATTTGTTCCATTATAAGATTGCTTTCTATTTTTAAAAAAACGATACTCTTTGGCTATATTACCAGTTTCATAATCAGGTAACCCAGTAAGGACATCAACCTGATGTCCTTTAGCTACAAAGTCTTGAACTACTTTATTGATTTTAAAATTATCTGGATAGAAACTTTGACTTACAACTAAAATTTTCATACCATCAACCTTACTTTATATTTTTATGACTACAAGGATTTTATTATTTTTAAACATAATCAGTTTTTCAAATAAAAACAAACTTCATACCATTATACCATAAATAGTAAATAATTAACTCTTTTTGTGATTTTTTTACGCATTAAAATTTTCCAACTAAATCTAAAAAAAATAAGACAATATGCTAACATTTGTCTTATTTTTTAAGATTTTTTTCAATCAAAAGAGTCCCACTGATAACATGTGATACTCCCTCTATAATTTCTTTAAAATTTCATTGATTCTCCACCGTAACCTTCTGGATGCTTCCCATGCCAATTCCAAGCAGATTCAATAATTTTATTGACGTCTGTATATTGAGGTTTCCATCCTAATACTTCACGAGCTTTATCACTAGCAGCAATTAATGTACTAGGATCTCCTGCACGACGTGAAACAACTGTAGCTGGAATTTCTTTCCCAGTCACTTCTCTAGCAGCTTCTAACATCTGCTTAACAGAAAAGCCCGTTGAGCTGCCTAAATTGAAGGTATTACTTGAATTTCCAGCCTGTAAGTATTCCAAGGCTAAAATATGTGCATCAATTAAATCCACCACATGAACGTAATCACGAATACAAGTACCGTCTGGTGTCTCATAATCTTCACCATAAATCGTAAATTTCTCTCTTTGACCAAGGGCAGTTTGCAAGATAATTGGCAATAAATGTGACTCTGGATTATGATCCTCTCCAATTGTTCCATCTAATTTTGCTCCGGCAACATTAAAATATCGTAACGCAACAAAGCGCATACCATAGGCTTTATCACACCATTTCAACATTTTTTCCATCATTAACTTTGTTTCACCATACGTACTTTCTGGATTTGTTGCTGCTGTCTCCTCAATTGGAATGACTTTTGGTTCTCCATAAGTTGCTGCCGATGAAGAAAATATAATGGATTTAACATTATATTTTTCCATCACTTCTAACACTACTTGTGTGCCATAAACGTTATTGTTAAAATAGTCTAAGGGTATCTCCATTGATTCCCCTACTAAAGAACTTGCGGCAAAATGGATGACGCCTTCAATATTTTCTTTAGTGAAAACATCTTCCATAAAAGCTTTGTCACGAATATCTCCTTGATAAAAACGGGCTTTATCTGGCAATGATTCTTTATGTCCTGTCTTCAAATTATCAACGACAGCTACATCATAGCCTTTCGTAATCAATTGGTCTACTGCATGTGAGCCTATATAACCCGCTCCACCTAATACTAATACTGTCATTTTTATTTCCTCCTCAAGCTATTAATCATTTTAGTGTTACTTACTCATCAAATTTAAGTATTTATTCTTTTAAGTCAAAATTAATTATACCTTACTATCAGATTCTTCTCACCTATTCATTCTAAATTTAACTTAATCTTAGTTTACTTTATCTAACTAAAAAGAATAGTCTTTTGACTATTCTCAAAAAACTTAATTTTTTATTTCCTTCATCTCCAAAATCTGAGGTATTTTTTCTAGTTCAAAACGGGTAATCGATTTTGATTGTTGCGCTTCTTCTTTAAATTTAAGTGTTTGAATTTGTCTATTTTCATAATTATGAAAGTAGATAATTTTTTCGGCTAGATCATATACGACTGTATAATGGGTTGTTTGAGAAGTCGCATTTCCTTTAGATTGAACAACACCTTTAGGGATATCAAAGCTATTAAATAAATGGAAAAGATGTCCTACAGCCTCTTCTTTCGTGACCTTTGCTGATAAAAATTTTAAAGCTGTTGCTCGAACAAATCTTGATTGCGGTGTATAATCTCCTGGAATTCCTAATAAACCAGAACCTTTTCCAGGAGAAAATACTGACTCGTTACCAAGTTGGATTCCTTCTACTGTCTGACTTGAAAGTTGAACATAATTTTGTAAATTAATTAAATGCCAATCAAAAGGAGGATTGTTAGTAAAAATACCGATTGGATTGTCAAAAATTTTAAAACCATTTTCAATAGAAGGCTCTACTACGATTGAATTCCCTTTGGTATCTTGAAAAACATAATGCTGTGGTAAGGATAACTCTCCTTCCGCCACTCCAATTTCACTATTAATTCTTGTTCTAATTTCTTCTAAAGTAGCACAATTTGATAGTGCCCATAGGACAACTTCTTGGCCACGCAATGCTTTTTTTCCTTGATCTTTGATACTTTTTTCACTTGAATAGTTATTGTAATGTGCAAAATAAAAACTTCCTCCAGCAATACCAGCTTGATTGACTCCATCAATCATAGTCGACATACCTTTCACACTAATTCCCATAACTGCATACTTTGTCTCAAACGCTGTTAATGTATCCTCTATTAAATAGTCTTTAGGGATAATTTCTCCTTGATACGGTAAATCTAAATCAAATTCTTGTGTTCTTCCCCAAAAAATAGTCTGTTCAACTGTTTTTAATGAAATACCTGTACACATCAAAATTCCTCCGTCTCAATTTAGCTTTCTTTTATTTTATCAAGTTGCTTCCATCTTTTTTAGCTATTATCTTATACTACTATAATAACCAATCAGTAGGTTATTATCAATCCTTCGTATATTTAGCTAGTAATAAACCTACATCCGAATTGTCTCTGAAGCTAGAAGCGAAATCTTGTTTAAAGTCATTTAACTCTATCGTTTCATAGCCATCAAGTGAGACTGTTACCGTTCCTTATTCAAAGACTTGTGGTTTCATATCTGCATTAGGAAGAGATTTTCAAGATAGCAAACAGAACACCGGCTAAATCAATAGGATCAACAATAAAAAGGAGGCTTTCTCATGATGAGAAAGCCTCCTTTTTTGTATTTAACTTACATCATGCCGCCCATCATTGATGGGTCCATTCCAGCGCCGCCACCCATTGGTGCTTCTGGAGCTGGTTTGTCAGCAACAACTGCTTCTGTTGTTAATAATAGAGCTGCAACACTAGCTGCATTTTGCAATGCGCTGCGTGTTACTTTAGTTGGATCAACAATCCCAGCTTCGATCATATTTACCCATTCACCGTTAGCTGCATTGAAACCAATTCCCGCTTCAACATGTTTTAATTTATCAACAATGACTGAACCTTCAAGTCCAGCATTTTCAGCGATTTGGCGTAATGGTTCTTCTAGTGAACGTAATACAATTCTAATTCCTGTTGCGATGTCGCCTTCTGCTTCTAATTCAGAAACTTTCTTTTGAACGTTAATTAAGGCTGTTCCACCACCGGCAACGATTCCTTCTTCAACTGCTGCACGAGTGGCATTTAACGCATCTTCAATACGTAATTTGCGTTCTCTTAATTCTGTTTCGGTAGCTGCTCCAACTTTAACTACTGCTACTCCGCCAGAAAGTTTTGCTAAACGTTCTTGTAATTTTTCTTTATCAAAATCAGATGTAGTATCTGCTGCTTGAGCTTTGATTAAGGCAACACGGTGTTCAATGTTTTCTTTGGCTCCTGCACCTTCAACAATCGTTGTTGCATCTTTTGTCACTACGGCTTTACCAGCGTGACCTAATTGTTCGATTGTTGTATCTTTTAATTCTAGACCTAAATCATCTGTAATAACTGTTCCACCTGTTAAAATCGCAATGTCTTCTAGCATAGCTTTACGACGATCGCCAAATCCTGGTGCTTTAACAGCTACAACATTGAATGTTCCACGAATTTTATTTAGTACTAATGTAGGCAATGCTTCTCCGTCAACATCATCAGCAATAATTAATAATGGACGACCTTGTTGGATAATTTGTTCAAGCATTGGTAAAACATCTTGGATATTTGAAATTTTCTTGTCTGTAATCAAGATATACGGGTTTTCTAGAACTGCTTCCATTTTATCGTTGTCTGTTACCATATATTGAGATAGGTAACCACGGTCAAATTGCATACCTTCAACAACGTCTAATTCAGTTTCAATTCCTTTTGATTCTTCAATCGTAATCACACCATCATTGCCAACTTTTTCCATTGCGTCAGCAATCAATTGACCAATGCGCTCGTCATCAGATGAAATTGCTGCTACTTGTGCAATCGCTTCTTTTGAATTAACGACTTTTGAAATAGCGTGTAATTCTTCAACCGCTGTTTTAGTTGCTAATTCAATCCCACGACGAATTCCAACTGGGTTTGCTCCTGCTGTTACGTTTTTTAAGCCTTCACGTACAATTGCTTGTGTTAAAACAGTTGCAGTTGTCGTTCCGTCTCCTGCGATATCATTCGTTTTAGAAGCAACTTCTGAAACTAATTTTGCGCCCATATTTTCAAAGTGATCTTCTAGTTCAATCTCTTTTGCAATTGTTACACCATCATTTGTGATAAGTGGTGAACCAAATGATTTTTCTAGGACAACGTTACGTCCTTTAGGTCCTAAAGTTACTTTGACTGTATTCGCTAAAATATCTACTCCGCGTAACATTGCGCTACGTGCATCTTCTGCAAATTTAATGTCTTTTGCCATTTTTCCTTCACCTCATAATTTTTTTAGTTTTTTTATTGGAGTTTAGTCAACGATTGCGACTAAATCATGTTCTTTTACGACTAAATATTCTTTGCCATCATACTTAACTTCAGCACCAGCATATTTTTCAAATAAAACGGTATCGCCTACTTTAACAGCGATATCAACTTTCGTACCATTTTCTAGCACACGGCCTTCGCCAATAGCGATGACTGTTCCAGTTTGAGGTTTTTCCTGTGCTGAACTCGTTAGCACAATGCCACCGATAGTTTTCTCTTGTTCTTTAGCAACTTCAATTATAACGCGATCTCCTAATGGTTTTAACACGTAAAATCCCTCCAGTTTTTCTTTTTATAATTTTTCTTTTTTAGCACTCTTTATATGCGAGTGCTAAACTACTCTTTTACTATAATCAAGTTCAGCAAAAAATGCAAGTCATTTACTCGATTTTTTTTTAAATAAATAGATAAAATTTTAAACTTTTTGCTAAAAATCATTAGAGAGTAAACTTGACTTACTTTCATTAAAAAAAACAAATTTTAAAACACGTGATTTCATAATATGCTATACTAATAAAATTGATTGCTATAAAGGAAGAAACAAAATTCACTAAGCAGTTAAAATTTTGACTAAAGAGGATTATACTATTGAAATTAACCATTAAACATACATCCATTGCGATACTATTCACGTATCTTCTCGCTCAACTTCTACCGGTTTTATTGGCACAAATTGCGCCTAAACAGCTGAAAATTGAATTCGTAGTCTATGGAACGTTATTATTTTTTGCTTTAGGTACTCTTATAATGATACAATTGAATCGAAAATCAACTATTCGGAACAGCATTACTTTGCAAAAATCACTTTCGCTTAAACAGGTTATTACTTGGGGAATTATCGGTGTTTTTGCCGCAATAATTATGCAAAAATTAGCACAATTTATTGAAGTTCATTTATTTCAGCAAACTATTGCTTCACAAAATTCAGCTGAAATTTTTGCGATTATCAACAAGTATCCTTTATTTTTATTGACGACTGTTTTATTTGGTCCTATTATGGAAGAGTTTGTTTTTCGTAAAGTTATTTTTGGTTTTTTCTTTGATTTAACTGGAGCTGTTGGCGCTGCTGTAATTAGCTCCCTATTATTCGCTTTTGTGCATATGGATGGTCATTTTTTAGTTTATTCAACAATGGGCTTGGTCTTTTGCTTTTTATATACGAAAACCAAAAATATCGCCACACCTATTATTGCCCATGTATTAATGAATACAATTGCAGTGATTTTAAGTCTAATTTAATTCTATTTAGAAGTTTCTCTTAACTTTGGGTTTTAACAGAAAGGAATTTTTAGTTCAATGAGTAAAAACGGGTTTTTCATTCAAATTATCTTCAATTATATTTTAGCCGCTGTATTCATTTGGTTTGCTGTTGATTTTGTCTCAACTTCTGGCTGGGGATTTTTTACAATTCTTTGTGTTTTAATTGCCACTAATGATTTTGTTCGTGCGACAAAAATGCTCCAAATTTATCTACAAATTAGTAAAAGCAACAAACCTAAATAGGTTTGCTGCTTTTTTTATTTATTATTCTTCTTCTGTCATATCATCAGCTGTATAATGATCTAAGAAATAAATTAAAGTTTGTAGTTCATTCGTCAAATCAACATTTTGTACGCGAATATCATCTGGTACAGAAATTCTTAATGGTGTAAAGTTCATAATTCCCTTAACATTTGCATCCACTAATTGGTTGACTGTTTCTTGAGCCACAGGAGCTGGGACAGTTAAAATCACGACTTCAATTTGTTGTAATTTTAATTGTTCCACCATTTCACTCATAGGATAAACAGGAACGCCACTAGCAATTGTTCCAACTAATTTTTCATCGATATCAAAGGCTGCACTAATTCTAGTGTTATTACTTTGGTGGAAATTATAGTTTAATAACGCATGGCCTAAGTTTCCCACTCCAATTAAAGCAACATTTGTTAAACGATCTTGGTTCAAGGTTTTACTAAAAAAGTTCAATAGATCTTCAACATCATAACCATAACCTCTTTTTCCAAGAGCACCGAAATAGGAGAAATCACGACGAATTGTTGCGCTATCAACTTTAACAGCATCGCTTAACTCTGTTGAAGAGACACGATCTTTCCCTGCATCATTCAAGAAACGTAAGTAACGGTAATAAATAGGCAAACGTTTTGCTGTTGCCTTAGGTATTTTTTGAGTAGACATTTTTTTTCCTCCATTAATCATTTGTATTTATTTGCTGAAACTAGTTTGTGTTTAGTTCACAATATCCACTACAAATTACGAAGCTTCACAATCGCATAATAAGTAATGAACAAATTTATTATAGCATGCTTTCATTATATTACCAGTTATCTGCTTGGGAATAACTGAATTCACATGTCACAATCTATTCATTAAATTCACAAGGCTTTGCTTGTGAATCACTTTTTGTAGCAAACTTCTCTTTAAAATCTCTGGATTTCAATTTTATCCGTCTGCAATCTATGCTACACTAGGGATGAAGCTGTTATAAGAAAGGATACTACTATGATTTTATTACAAACTCAACAAGTAGCTCGTCATTTTGGTGCTGACGTGCTCTTTGAAAATATTCAATTAGAAATTCAAGATACTTCGCGAATTGCTTTAGTTGGTCGAAACGGTGCGGGGAAAACAACTTTATTAAAAATGATTGTCGGACTTGAAGATCCAGATGCTGGTAAGATTGCTAAAGGCAAAGCTGTGACTGTTGGTTATTTAGCGCAACATACTGGTTTAGATTCTGATAAAACTATTTGGGACGAAATGCTGACTGTTTTTGAACCTGTGCTCCAAATGGAAAAACGCATGCATCTATTAGAAGAAAAATTAGGTGAACCTGAGTTACTAGCGAATTCTGAAGCCTACCAAAAAGTCTTAGATGATTATGATCAATTGCAACATGATTTTAGTTCAGCCAATGGATTTGGTTTTGAAGCTGAAATTCGCTCTGTTTTACATGGTTTTCGTTTTTTTGAACAGGATTACACAAAAAGTATTACACAACTTTCTGGTGGTCAAAAAACGCGTCTGGCATTAGCTCGATTGTTATTGGAAAAAAGAGATTTACTAGTCTTGGATGAACCGACGAACCATTTAGATATTGCCACTTTAAATTGGCTAGAAGATTATTTGCAAACTTATAAAGGTGCACTATTGATTGTGTCTCATGATCGCTATTTTTTAGACAAAGTTGTGAATGAAGTCTATGAACTTAGTCGACAAAAAATGACTCACTATAAAGGCAATTATACAAAATATTTAGATCTAAAAGCTGCAAATTTAGAACGAGAATGGAAAGAGTTTGAAAAACAACAAACTGAAATTGCGAAATTAGAAGATTTTGTCGCCCGAAATTTAGTCCGAGCAACGACAACAAAACGGGCTCAAAGTCGGCGTAAGCAATTAGAAAAGATGGACCGTTTAGATAAGCCTAAAGGGGATGAAAAGTCAGCTCGCTTCAAATTTCAACCAGCTAAGGAAAGCGGAAATGTTGTTTTAACGGTTAATGATGCAGCTGTTGGATATGACAATAAAATTATTTCAGCACCGATTCAATTAGATATTCGTAAACTAGACGCAGTCGCTTTAGTGGGTCCCAATGGGATTGGGAAATCAACTTTACTTAAATCTTTAGTAGATGATATTCCGTTAATTCAAGGCGAAAAACGCTTTGGGGCCAATGTTGAAGTGGGCTATTATGACCAAGAACAAGCAAATTTAAACTCGACTAAAACTGTTTTAGCTGAACTATGGGATGCTCATCCCTTAACTCCAGAAAAAGATATTCGCAGCATTTTAGGTAGCTTCTTATTTTCTGGTGAAGATGTTGAAAAATCAGTAACTAGTTTAAGTGGTGGTGAAAAAGCTCGTCTAGCATTGGCTAAGCTTTCAATGGAGAAAGATAATTTTCTGATTTTAGATGAGCCTACAAACCATTTAGACATTGATAGTAAAGAAGTTTTAGAGGATGCTTTAATTGAGTTTCCTGGGACGCTACTATTTGTTTCCCATGATCGCTATTTTATCAACCGAATTGCGACGACTGTTGTAGAGTTATCGGAAACTGGAAGTAAACTTTATTTAGGTGATTATGATTATTATTTAGAGAAGAAGGCTGAGGAAGAAGAATTACGTCTTTTGGCAGAAGAGGAACAATTGAAAAACATCTCTCAAGCAGCGCCTACTGAACTAAATGCTGGAACAAAAAAACATTATCAAATTGGCAAAGAAGAACAAAAGTTGATTCGTCAATTAACGAGACGAATTGAAGCCTTAGAAACTGAAATGGCTGAGTTAGAATCGACTATTCAAGACTTAGAGAATCAATTAACCTTACCTGAAGTATTTGGAAATCATGTTAAAGTTCAAGAAATTAATCAGATTTTACAAGAATTGAAAGTAAAAAATGAAACATCTATGAATGAGTGGGAAGAACAGAGTTTAGCTTTAGAAGAACTTGGCGATGTTTAACAGAAAAAAGGACTGAGAATCAATTATTCTCAGTCCTTTTTCATTTAATTAGAGTTAAATATCCAGTTCATTTTTAAGAATTGTCGATACACGTTCAATTTCATCTTGGGGAATCATTTCGTATGAAACCTCATTTAACATCTCACCTTCACCCACCAATTGGACTTGCTCAATTGAATCAGCTGCGGAACGATAGTTTTTTTGAATCTCAAACATCTCATCAATGGATAGATTCGTTTTCATGTTGTCTTCAATAACCGTTAATACATCTTTATATTTCATTAAACTTGAAAGGGTCGCACCCTCTTTAATGATATTTTCTAATACTTCTCTTTGACGTGCTTGTCGGCCATAATCCCCCTTAGGATCATCATAGCGCATTCTTGTATAGGCTAGAGCTTCTTCTCCATTTAAATGTGCTGGGCCTTTTTTAAAGGCGATGCCGTCTAATTCAAAGGCTAACGGCGAGTTCACATCAACACCTCCAATTGCATCAATAATTTTTTCAGCAGCTCCCATATCAATACTAATATAGTAATCAATCGGAATGTCTAATAAATTTTGCAGCGTATTTAAGGCTGTTTCAATTCCTCCAAAAGCATAAGCATGGGCAATTTTGTCTTTTTTATTAAAGCCACTGATTTCCGTATACGTATCACGAGGGACACTTAAAATTTTGGTTTGTTTTGTTTTAGGATTTACAGTTAAAACAGTCACAGAATCCGAACGACCTTGATCGACTCGTCCAAAATCGCCTGTATCAATCCCTAATAGGGCAATCGAAAAGGGATCTTCTCGGCTAACTTTAACTTTTTCTTCGCGTTTTTTTTCTGTTGAGACCTCATTATGAATTTTATCCGTTACATTTGTCACATCACTATACATTTTATAAGCAAATGCGCCCATCCCACCAAGTACTCCCACGATTAAAACTCCGATAATCACAATAATTTTATTTGTCTTCTTCATTTTTTTACCTCCGCTTTTTTGTCTCCTATTGAGGATATAAAGAAAATACTAAATTAGAGTGGCTATTGTCATTTTTTACCGTTTAAATGTTATTTTTAATAAAAATACAGAAAAAAAGACAGAGCTAGTTTTAGCTCCATCTTTTTCGATTAAACCATTTCAAATGATAATCCTGGTTGGGCATTTAATTGATAATCAGCAAACTCACCTTTTTGATAAGAAACATAAGCTGCTGCTCCAATCATTCCGGCATTATCGCCACATAATGAGAGTGGTGGGATAATAAGTTCCACATCTGGTAACTCCTTGGCCATCATGTCAACAAGCCCTTCTCGTAAGCCTCTGTTGGCAGCTACTCCACCAGCTAAAACCAATTGCTTAATGTCTAACTCTTTCGCTGCTCGTAAGGTTTTAGTGAGTAAGACATCGACAACACTAGCTTGAAAACTTGCCGCTAAATCATTTTTATTTAGTAGCTCAGCTTTTTGCTCAGCATTGTGAACCGTGTTGATAAAAGCACTTTTTAGTCCGCTAAAACTAAAATCATAATTATCTTCACGAATCATGCCGCGCGGAAAATGAAAGGTATCTTCACCTAAGTGCGCCATTTCATCAATTCTTTTTCCACCTGGATAGGTCAGTCCTAAAACACGACCCACTTTATCGTAGGCTTCACCTGCCGCATCGTCACGAGTTTCACCAATAATTTGATACTCACCGTCAGCAGACATATAAACTAATTCAGTATGCCCACCACTAACTACTAAGGCTAATAGCGGAAAGACTAGTGGCTGAATTAAACGATTAGCATAAATATGTCCAGCCATATGGTTGACTGGAATCAGTGGTAGATTGTGGGCGTAGGCAATTGCTTTAGCCGCATTCACCCCAATTAATAGTGCACCGACTAAACCAGGACCTTCAGTGACGGCAATTGCTGTCAAATCTGAGTAATCAACATCAGCTTCGACCATTGCCTCTTCAATACATTGGGTAATCTGCTCAACATGATGACGGCTAGCAATTTCAGGTACAACTCCACCAAATCGCATGTGGCTCTTAATTTGGGAAGCAATAATATTTGATAATAAAATGTGACCATCTTCAACGACAGCCGCACTTGTCTCATCACAGCTCGTTTCTATGGCTAAGATTAAATTTCTTTTTATTGGCATTTGCCTCACTCTTCCTTAATTTCTAAATTCATAATAACTGCATCTTCAACAGGGTAATCGTAATAGTCTTGTCGAATATTAATCAGTTTAAAACCCACTTTTTTATAGACATGAATGGCTACTTGATTGCTTTTCCTCACTTCTAAATGAATGACTCTAGCTTGGTGCAATTTTTTTATCCATTGGACTAAAAATACTTGGCTTAAGCCTTGCCCTTGAACTTTTGGATGCACAGCGATATTGGTTAATTCGACCTCATCAAATAATTGACGATAACCAATAAAACCAAGCAATTCAGTGCCTAAGCAAATGATTTCGTACTGCACATAAGGTTGTTTTAAATCTTTTTTAAATGTCTCAGTGCTCCAAGGAGAACCATGGGGATAGCTTACTTCTGCTAAATTAAATAAATCTTTAGCAGTGTAGCTCGTTTCTTCAATGGATGAAAAACGATAGTCAATCTCTATTTGTTTTTTTTTGTATTTTTCATTCTCCACTTTTTTTATGTCCTTTTAAAACCAAACTCATTTCAAGAGCATCTTCATGATCCTCTGAATAGTAGGCTTTTTTTATTTTGCCATCTTTAAATCCTAATTTGCGATACAATTCTTGTGCCCCTGTATTTGACATACGTACTTCAAGGCTAAATAATTGATTATGATCTGCTTCCGCTAAATGACGCATCTGTTCCATTAAAAAACTAGCTAATCCATAGCGACGGTAATTAGGGATTATCGCAATATTCGTCACATGAGCTTCACCTTCGACAAACCACGAACCAATAAACCCGATTGCAACATCATAAACGCGCAAAACTAAGTAAAGAGCATTTCGATTATTTTTCATTTCATGCTCAAACGCTTTTTGATTCCAAGGTGTTTCACCATGATAGCTTAAGCGCTCAATTTCTAATAAATCAGGAATATCTTCAGCTGTTCCAATAGATAAAACAGCCACCTCTTCTTCATTTAAAGGAAAATCAGTTTGTTGTAATTCAACACGCTCCGTTAGTCGAGTCCAACGTTTGCGTTGATTTTCAGCCTCTTCTTCGTCTGCACTGGCTGTTAACCAATTTCTAAATTTTTTCAACATAGCTTTCCTCCAACTGATTAGGATGGGCAGCACGCCAATTTTCTTCTGCTTCTGCTAATTTTAAATAGTCAGGCACAAAGGTATGACTATCAACAGGTTCTGCCTTCTCAGCTAGTAAACCTAAAACACCTGCTCGTGGCAATTGATTTTGCGTAGCTACTTCACTAGCACGATCACCTAATGCTTCTTTGATGGTTTTTTCATGAATCGCCCAATCCGTTCCGACAAATTCAAAAGTCCCCTCTTTAGTTTTTAAAAACTTGACCCAGTCAGCAAGAGCTATATGAGTATCAGGTTCAACTTGTTGCAATTGTTCTGACTCTTGGTCCCAACGATATAAACCCGTATAGACATTCCCACGTCTAGCGTCCATCATCGGTACGATATAGTGATTAGCCCCTTGGCAATTGCCAGCTAAAACTTCTAAACTAGAGATTCCTACAAGTTCTTTTTTTAATGTCCAGGCTAAGGTCTTCGCAATCGTCACCCCAATACGTAAACCCGTGTATGAACCAGGACCTTTCGCTACAGCAATGCGATGTAGTTCAGCTGGTGTCCATTCGACAGCTTCCATTAAATCTGTAATAGCCGGCATTAACCGTTGGCTATGATTCCCTTTTATATTTGTTGTGAATTCTCCAACAATTCGTTGATTTTCGATCGCGGCAACACTCATGACTTGATTGGACGTATCGATTGCTAAAATTTTCATAATTTAGCTCCTTTAATTCATTCTGTCTTTTTCTATTCTAGCATAAATCGTTTTAAAGATTAAGCGCATGGATTAAAATCCTTACTTTAATTCATTTTTCCAGCATTTTTTACTTAATTAAATAACAAAAAGGGCTATTGGTTGATTTTATTTACGAAATCATTTATTCTTTAATTAGCACTAGTAGTTCATATTTTTGATATACTTTCTCGCATCTTTGGAACAATTTTTCTCGTCCCAGATTAGTCCACCCGTAAGTAACCTATTTTCAAATTAACTAAAAAATTTAGGAGGAATACACTATGACTGATTTTAAAGATAAAGCAAAAGGATTGAAAGATGAAGTAGCCGGCGAAGCGAAAGAATTATTTGGTAAAGTAACAAATAATCTTGAAAAAGAAGCTGAAGGCAAAGCGCAAAAATTAAAAGGTAAAGTTGAGAAAAAAGTTGGAGACGTAAAGAAATAGTCCCAAACTATTAATGACATTATTTAAGAAGCTAGGTAAGCGGAATTATCTCCACATACCTAGCTCTTTTTTTCTATAATAATTTATTTAGTTAAATTAAAAGACCAAGAAATCCCAAATTTATCGGTTAGTTGTCCAAAACTATCTGACCAAAATGTTTTTTGTAAAGGCATTACTTTTGTTGCCCCTTCTAATAAACCATTAAAGTAGGCTGTTAATTTTTCTGAGTCTTTTGTTTCTAAAACTAATGTCACATTGTTTCCTGGAATGAAATCCATTCCCATGAAATCAGGTACATCAGAAAACATAACTGTATCACCCTCAATTTCTAAACTAGCATTCATGACTAAACCTTTTGTTTTTTCATCTAGTTCATGAGTGGACTCATCTGGTTGTTGCCCATATGTCATTAAATCTGTACATTTTGAACCAAACACCTTTTCATAAAAATGAATAACTTCCTTTGTGTTGTCCTTAAAGTTCAAATAAATCCCAATTGTCATGAGGCTCCCTCTTTCTTCTTACGTTTTATTTTACTAGTTAGTTACCTAGTAATTTTTTCTTTTGTGAATCAAATTCTTTTTTTGTGAGAATCCCTCGCCTATCAATTCATTTCTTTAGTTCGCTCTTAATTGATTGACTAAATTCCCATCAATAAGACTATTTTTTATAGCTTTATTTTACCTTATTTTGATTAAATCCCCAAAGAATATCCCTTACTTTACAGTTATCGTTATGATTATTATTTTCCTATGTAACAAAACAGAGTAAAAATAAGTCTAGATACACTTATTTTTACTCTAACTTGCGTACTCAATTTTTTAAATACAGGGCCTCTGAAAAATATTCAAGTTGTCGAATTTCTTTAATTTCTGAAAAAGTCGCGTGAATTTTTTCTCGAATTAATTTATCTTCCGATTCTGGTGGGACTATAATCATCGTGCTTTGGACTTCACTTTCATCTAGATGGCTTGTATAAACAACAACATATAAATCAACATCATCCCAATGCTGTTCGATTTTCATACTCTATCACCAACTAACGCTATTTTTGAGCCTAACTTGGTACATTCTTCCAGCTTATTTATTTTTACAACTTCCTTGACTTGATTAAACTTTTTATAAATTAGTTGCTCAACATCTTCGTGGTTGTAATCAACTGGACAAACAATATTTTTTTCAATCTGTCTAATAAATTCTGATTCTACTATAAAGCGAATATTATAGATGATATATTTTTCTAATTCAACTACTGGTTTCTTCATCCATCCATTCTCCTTTACTTTTTCAATTCGTAACAAGAGGAATTCTCAGTTCCTTATCTTGCTCAATTTCGGCTATTCTTCTAGCTAAAGCTTCCCACTCTTTTTCTGTTGGCTGCAAATTCCAATAAAATACTAAATCATTTTCGGTATTATTTACCATACAATCACTGACAATAATATCCAAATCTTTGGCATTAGAATCTTTAATGGCAATATTATTTGCTAAAGACTGAACTTTTTTAGTTAACAGTAATTCTTCTATAGCACCACCACTAGATAAAATTTTTATATTTATTTGTGGTCGGTAGCTACTTTCTTCAATTAAGGTGCTAAATAAAAATAAAACTCTTTGGTAGAGGTATCTATTTTCGCTATATTTCTTCCCATAATTCTTCATTACTTCCGGATAAAATAAGGCAAACTCTTTTTCGTATTGTTTTATGATGCCTGATTCAAATAGATTCCTTGACTCGTACTCTCTCAAACTGCCCTGATAGATACTCTCACAAACAAATAATTTATAGATTGAAAAATAAACGTCTACGTAATTTGTATGAGTATTCAAACTAAATTTTTGACTAAATTTAGTAGTTAATTCTCTTACCATTTTATGAATTTGAAAATTTTTGTTATCTTTTTCTAAATCAGCTAATAATTGCTGCTTATAAAAGGTTGATTCTGTTGTTAAAGTATATGCGAAATAGAGATACACAGCTTCCGAATGAAGAGTCGTTTTTTCAATTACTCCGATTGTTTTAGCCACTATTTGTTGAAATTCTTGCATATCTTTAAACATCACTTGATTCAATTTCACTCGATTTTCTATTAATAATTGATCATTGCTAGCACGGATTTTAATAATAGCTACCCAATACAAAAATTGTTCTTTTTCAATTTCTGTCATGCTCTTAAATAGAAAAGTATCTAGTTGTTCAATCTCTCTAATGAGCTCTTGACGATCAATAGTATCAAATGGCCACTCTACACCTCGATAATTCTCCCAGAAAAATTGAAAATATAAAAATCGTATATTGATTTCATTGCCTTCAATTGACAATGTACTTAAATCTAACTCTAAACCGTAATTCATTAAATACGTTTTAAAGATACGCTTATTTTTATATAAATGACTGGCGCTATAGAAATAATCGATTTCTTTTTTTTCTTTAATAGTTTTTCTAAAGACAGCTTTCCTCATTAGATAGAAATAAATAGACTCTCTTTTAAAATCTAAGTAAATCAAATCCATATTGACCGAGCTTTTTTTTATGAATCGATATAAGTTTCCTACTTTTTCAAGCTTAACTGCATAACTAGAATTTTTTAAATCTTCTATTAACGACTCCAATTCTTTCTGAACAGTTTTTAAACTTAAATCAAGAAAATTGGCTAGATCAACTGTTTTAAGATAATCATTTGAAGCATCTAATACTTTCAATAGTTGGATTTTACGATAAATGATTTTATCTGTTTCTGCTAGCATTTTCTCACCTGACTTATTTCATTTTTATCGTTGCTTAACTCCAAAGAAAACGACTCCTGAAAATTCTGAGAACACTTCCTCAATGTAGGCCATTTCCGTTGTTTTTTTCCCTTTACCATTTGGAAAAGGTTCAGATGGTAAGGGCATATTTTCATCAATGTAAACTTGATTTAGATGGACATTTTTTTTCTTTTTATTTTTGTGTAAATCATCTAAATCGGTTATTTTTATAGCTTTTGATCCATCAGGAATTCCTTCTAAATCACTTTCTGGATGAATTAATTCAATTTCGCTAGGTTCGCTCCTCTTTTCTTCTACTGCTTTTTTTTGACGATCCACGGAATCAATTGGTTCCACTGATTCTTCAGGATTTAAGGGATTTAAAGGCCCCACTGCGCCACTAATAGTCGGGTGTTTTTCCTGCTCAGATTGACTCTCAATAAGTTGACTGCTTTCATTAACAGGATCCGCAAAAGCCGGGGGAGATAGTTCTGTTGAATATAAAATAGTCATAGAAAAAATCCCACTATATAAAATACAATTTTTCAAAAAACGAAATTTACTTTGTCTCCATTTCACTTTATCACCTTCTCCGCTTTTTCATTTTTGATTCGAACTAAAAATTCTCCAACATTTGCCCAATCTTTAGCTGTTGGTGGCATATTCCAAACTAAACTTGGCAACTTAATATTTTTATAAATATAATCTGAAATGAATAAGTCTGTCTTTTCATGAACATAAGATGTCACTTCTATATTAAAAAAATTAAAGCTTTTTAAATTTGTTTCAATAATATTTGTGTAGTAGTTCCCTAATGAGAAATCTAAGCAAACATAAATAGTTTCCATAAAAAATTTTGAAGGAAAAATTTGGACAATTAAAAATAAGTATTGGTGGAAAACAAAATTTTCATTAGAGGTTAATAATTTATACTCTTTCTTATCAGGTAACCTCCCGATAAACTCTACACAAAATTTAAATGCATCTGCATAGGTTTCTTCAAGGAACTCCATATTTAATAAATCTCCAAAAACTGGTTGAACTTTTTTAAAGTAATAAAGTTTAAAATGCAATACACTCAATTCCTGAATCAAAAGATCATGCTGCGCTTTCTCAACTTTATTCTTAAACTGATCTTCAAACTCATGAACAAATAAGGGCGTTAGATTATCTTGAACTTCCACAATATCTTCTAATGGGCTATACTCTGTCCTTCTAACACCTGATTCACCCACTAGAAAAGCCACAATTGATTCTGATTCACTGATTAAGGCCTCTCTTTTTAAAAGACGATATTCCTTTTCTAGGAACTCGTAAACCATTTGAAATAAAGGATGTTCATGATTAAATGTATATCTGGTACGCTCAATTCTAGCATTGGATGTTAAATAATTTTTCATATTGATTCTTTTTAAACTGACACTTAAAAAGAAGTTTATTTTTGTTTTAAGTGTCTCTTGAATCGAATGATCAAGATGATTTTCAAGCAAACGAATAAATTGTTGCGCTAATTTTTCATACTTTGCCTCAAAAGGGAAATTTAATTGATTAAATCTAGGGTAATAGAGATGATAAAAAAACATCCTAATTTTTATTTCGTCTCCAACTAGCTCATACTTAGAAGATAAACGTACTTGATAGTTAGCTAGCTCTTTTTTGACTTCTTGAATTTTTTTATGCACAGCTGAATAACTCACAAAATTAAATTCACCAAAATCGGTCATGCTAACAAATTTACCATTTAAAATATCCACTAAAATGTTATAGCTTAGCGAATTTTTTATATAAATGATATACAACATACTGATTGATGCATCTGAATCTTTTTTTAATGTAATCGTTTTGTGTGTTCGAGAAATAGTAAGACTAAAATGTGGTGTTAAATCATTTAACTCAATATCTTTACTCAGATTTTCCGCCGTTCTCAACAAAACAAATTCTGAAATTTCCAGTTCGTGCATAATTGCTGAAAATGAAGCTGTTTGTTGTGTACATTCTTCAATAAATCTGAATAAGGAAACTTTTTTCCCATCTTCTCTATTTAATAAATTTCTCAAAATGCCCACCCCTAAAATTTTAATGTTCTAATTGTCTATAGTGTTTTCTTATAAAAAATAGTAAACAACCTAAAAACAAAAGAATCAGTATCCCTATTAAAATAACAGAAATACTTCTTTTTTCATGCTTTTGTGTTAAGCTTACCACTTCTTGATACTCTTGAACATTTTTAGACATTATTTCTGTATTATTTTTGGGTTCATGGGTATTCACATTTTTTTGATTCAAATTATTTTTTTCAACTAATGTAGCAACTACTACAAAACGTTGATTTGTCGCCGATGACACATCGCATGTAATTAATGTCAATCGATTATCTCCAACATCTGCTAAAACACTCATATCAGTTTCAGAAACGATTTTAGTCGTTTGAACTTGATATGTATACAATATTTCTTGGTCGTTTAATTGAATAATCGCTCCTTCTTTGATTTTTAGCAAAGGTCCAAATAACAAACTCTTATCTTGCATATGGTGTCCAATCAAGGTATAATTTCCCATTCCCATGACTTGATTTTCTTGCATAGTTCCTGCCCCAATTAACAAATTATCATTTGTTGTGCCTTTTAAGATAGGCAGGTTCATGGACAAGCTTTTAATTGTCAATTGCCCAATGACTTGGTCTGAATAATCTGTATTCATAGCAGCTAGAACATCGACTAAGCTTGGTGGCACCACAGCAGCATAATCAAATTCACCTAGTGTTGACTGGTTTTCTTGTATCTTACTACTAGTGATTGTCTCTCTTGTATAATCATAAGAGTAGTTGGAAATTAAAGCACTTTTAATCCATGGTCCACTTACTAAAGTTAGACCTGCAATTAATAATAAGATACTGCTGATGACGAGAATAATTTCTTGCCATCGCGTTCTTTTCTTCTTCACTTCAATTTTCAACTCCTATTATTTCGGTTTACTTTGAGCTTTTCTTTTACGGCGTTTACGATTTGCTGCTTTTCTTCTAGCTTCAGCTTCTTTTTTCTTTTTGCGTCGGTACATAATAATGAAAATAAGCACGATTGCTAATAAGATTAGACCTACTCCAATTAAAATATAAAGCCAAGTGTTATCTTCTTCAATTGTCACATCTTGTGCATTGAATTTTTTAGCGGTATCTGCATCTATTTCAAAATCTTTTTCAAACTCCCATTTTTCACCTTTTGATTCTGCTGTTAATTTGACTGTATACTTGCCAGCTTCCATTTTCTTCCCACTTAAGGCAATTGGATAATCAAAATTAGAATTGGGTGCCATTTGCATATTTTCTTTTTTTGAAGAAAATAGAACATCTTTGCTGCCTTGACGTGTCACTTGAGCCGATACTTTTAATTTATTAATAAACATCGCTGTTGGATTTTGAAGATTAGCATTAACTACATTTCGTGCATTAACTTGTGCAGGTGCAACTTTTGTTAACAACATATCTGGTTGAATTTCAGCTGGATCAACACGTAAAACAATCCCTACAATGTATGCATATTTATTTTGGATAGCAATACCTTCGCCATCAGCCTCTTGTTTTTCACCTGTGTCTTTTTCTTTAAAGCTAATTCCACCTGCTAAAATTCCCGAAAAGCTTTCTTTTGGCATTTTTATTTTTAAAGGTAATGTCACTCCACCTTGTGCTGGAATCGTTACTTCAGAATCAACTTCTACTAAATCAGCTAAATTATATTTTAAGGTACTATCTTGCTTCACTTTTGTTTTACCATATTCGACTACACCGTTTAAGTTTGTCGTAGCTGAATTTACTTGTGTTTCAACTATTACATCCTTATCCGTATCATTTCGTAATTGGACTTCCACCGTTTGTTCCTTTTCAGGTTCCATTAATAAATCAAAAAACGTTTTGGTTTTATCGACTTGATTCTCTGGAATTGTTGGTGTAACGGCAAAGTTTAATTCTGCAGCATTTGCTGTAATTCCGCCCAGACTAAAAAAGCTCATTGTAACAACTGTCAGAATGGCTACTAGATTTAGATATTTTTTCATAATGACCTCCTATATGGTTATGCTAAAATTAAGAGACTGGGATTTTCCCCTTAGTCTCTTAATCTGAATTCTATTTTTTTAGCACAGACAGATTGAGAACGAATTCCCAATCTGTTGCTTCGTTCGTTTACTGTTTTTACTCTGCGCCTGGTACGTCAGTTAATGTCCAAGTTAGAGAAGTTGTATAAGTGTCTTGATACTTAATTGTTTTACCTGGTACAGATAAGCTGATACTACTTGCTTTAGTTGCGTCATCTCCAGCACGATAGATTTGAGTACCGGCACCTTCACCAGCTTTAGCTGCCATAACAACTTGTGCAGCACCTGTTCCATCTGGAACTAAGCTAAAACCAGTTGTTAAGATTGATGGAATTGCAGAGGCAGAACCTGTAATAGCTTCACCATTTGCAAAAGTAATTGAAGCTCCAACTAATTCGTTGTCATCAGCTGTTGCAAATTGACCATCTTGTTTGACTTGTAAAGTCCATCCTTGTTCACCACCACGTTTATCTGTTACTTGCACGTAGTTAGGACGAGTTGTTGAATCTGATAATGGTTGAGCATCTGCTGTATAAACTTTATCAACAGTTGAGATTTTTTGTTCGCCAAAGTATAACGGTGAAGCAAAATCAATACTTAATGGTCCGGCAGTACCTGGATCAACTGGTTTTTCTGGATCAACTGGGTCAACTGGAGTAACTGGTTTTTCTGGATCTAATGGATCAACTGGATTTGTGATATCTGTATCTGTAATAAATTTAACTGTTCCGTTTGTTGCTTTTGTTCCTGCAGTTGCTGCTGAAACTGTTGCACTTCCTAAAGCGATTACGCTGATTAATACTGCTCCTGATGTTACTAATTTTGTCATTTTCATTTTTAATTTCCTCTTTTCATTTTTTATGTTTTTATTTTTTTGTTGTCTTAACCCTTAATTAAACGTTACCTGGTGTATCTGATAAAGTCCAAGTTAATTCAGTTTTGTATTGGACTGCATCCTTAGGTGTGCTACCTGGTACATCTAAGGTAATAGCTTTATTTTTTTGGACAACTTCGTCTTCGGCAATCGTTTCTTCAGTTACACCACCAAAGTAGTTTAACCATGTTCCCCAACCTGAACCTGCTGTTGCGCTCATTACTGTTGATGATGCTCCTGATGGATCTAATGTAATTGTTGGCGCTGCAACTGCTGCTGGTGAAGTTGAGCTACTAGAAACCGCACCGTTAGCTAATTTAATCACTGAACCTGTTAATACTTTATTAGCAGCTGTAGCATTAGTAAATTGTCCTTCTTGTTGAACCGTTAATGTCCAACCTAAGTTACCTGAACGTGTATCTGTAACTTGAACATAGTTAGGTACAAAACGGCCATCTTTTAATTCTTGAGCATCTGCAAAGTACGTTTGGTTTGCATTTGAAATTTTATTTTTACCAAAAACAACGCTTGAAGCAAAATCAATACTTAGAGGACCAGCTGTTCCTGGGTTTGGACCTTCTGGATCTGTTGGGTCAATTGGGTCAACCGGTACTGTTGGGTCTGTTGGATCAACTGGATTTGTTGGATCAGTGTTTTCAATAAATTCAACAGATCCATTTGATTTGTATTCTGCAGCTAATGCTGCTGATGAGCTTCCTACCAATGTTGCTAAAACAATTGCTGATGTTGTTACTAATTTAGTTAATTTCATGTTATTTTTCCTCCGTGTGCTATGTTATTTTTTTTAGTTAAATAATAAACGACTTGTCCTGCTAATCCTATCAAGCAAATACCTAGAACAAGATTGAAAACTTCAAACCGATCTCCAGCTTGTGGAAGTGTCTGCTGAGGTGTTTTCCCTGTATCGGGTAGATTGCTAGTTCCATTCCCACTAATTGGTGGTTTTTCTTTATCCGGTTCTGAAGGATAAATATATTCACCATAGAATGAAACTTCTCCATTTGACTTATATTGATTCTCACTTTCAGCTCCAAACACCTGTGTAACAGGTACGAGGGTTAAGAGAAAAACAAGTATCATCCCGAAAGTCATTACTCTTTTTTTCATTTTTTCCCCTCCTACTCGTTTTCTGGTGTGTCTTGTAAAGCCCATTCGATTTGCCCTTGATAATTTTCTGGGTAAACTTTACCAACTTGAGTTCGTAAACTTAGCCCTTCTTGTGTATTCCAACTATCTGAAATTGTTAAGGGGTCTTCGTTTGTACTTGTGTGCTGATAAACTAGAATTGAATCTGTTCCTAAAACATTATCCGTTCCTTTATAAGTGTAATAAACCGCATTTGGTAATGTTTTTCCAGATGGACTTTCTAATACAGCAGACATTCTAGCTGTAACTGTCCAACTTGATTTCACTGCCCGTGAGTCTTGAACGGTTAGTCCACCACTCATATCCGCAACTGGATAAATTTCATTTTTTGCTGATACCTTCAAATTTTCTCCAAAAGAAATATCGGTTGGAGCTGAAACTAGTTCTAATACTCCAAAGACGTTTCCGCCTGGATTAGGAATTTCATTTGAAACTGCTTGATACGTTTGTTTTTCAGCTGTTGGATTTTCTGGTCCTAGTTCAAATGGTTCTACTTCTCTTGGTGAATTTCCAATCGCTGTAGCTTTATTTAAAATAGTTCGGTCAATCCCAGCAGAGTTTACTCGTGCATCAAAAGTAAGTCGAGCATCTTCTTGTGTCGTTAAATTTCCAACTTTCACTTTCAATCGTCTTGTTGCTTCATCAAATTGAATATCACTTGCTGGAATCGACGTGCCATTTAAAGTAAATGAATTTAAATCTGGATCTAATCCTTCATCAAGCTGATCTTCAATCGTAACAGCTGCCCAATTTGTTGAAATTGCTGCAGCTTTATTATTTGCGACATCAATTGTATACGTTAAGATGGAACCAACTTGTGTAACGTTTTTATCATTGTCAACAACGACCGATTTAACGGCAGTATTGGTATCTGGTAAAATATCTGCCACCGTCACACTAGGTGCTGCCAAGAAAATAGTGTCGTGGAAAGGTAAATCAGTCGTTGGATTGATATTTCCCACTTCATTATTGGTACTAGGCGGATTATCTACACCCGCTGCGCTCGCTGAACCTGCATGATCACGTAACTTAACTTGAACAACATCTCCTTTTTCAAGGTAATGAGGCAAGTTGAAAGTAAAGGTTCCATCAGCTGCTACGATTGCTGTTACGTTTAATGCTACACCGTTGACAGAGATTTCAACTTCACTACCAGGTTCATCTGAGGTTCCCATAATTTGTTTTGTGGCATTATCTACCACTCGACTATTGGTAATCACAGCTGGAGTTGGTGGTGTAATCTTAAAGGTTGTTCGATTTGGTGCAATCAAATCTTCTGGTAAACTGACATGAACTCGATTCGAGTTAGGATCTGCGCTACCACGCCAAGCTTTGACGACTTCTAGCTTATCGCCAGTCTCTAGGAAAACATTATTCGGTACTGGAATTTTGAACATTCCGGCACGAGATTCTTCTCCATAGACACTTAAACCTGGACTATTGTTGTTTTTACCAACTGTACTTCCGGTTAATTCTTGCGAACTTCCATCTGCTTTTGTTAATTTAACGACAACATAAGCTTCATCTGTCCAAGCGTCACGACCATCTTCTCCACCAACTGGAATCGTCACATGGCCAAAGATTGATTTATCCGCATTCGTTGGAACACGAAGTTCATCAACAACGGCACGCGCATTATTCCCACTCATACGAGCATAGGCAGATGCACCTGTTGTACCGTACGAATCAGCACCAGTATTAAACTCTGCTGGTACGTTAGTTGAATCAATACGAACGAAATTGGCTCCACTTAGTTGATAATCAAATAGTGACCAGTTTTTAACAGGATCTCCATCTAAATTATCTCCACGAGCCCAAACACTTAAATCAGATTGAATCGATTTAAAGGTTGATCCATTATTTACATTAAAGACGTATCCACCAGCTGGTCGATCATTTCTAAAATCAAAGAATAATGGACGATCTACGGTAATTGTCGTTACAGCAGTATTAAAAATACCACCAGTTTGACCATTGGTATTGCCGCGCATTTTGAAGATAGTTCCTTCGCCAGCGGTAATTTCTGAGCTACCTGTTGAGCGTAAAGCCGGACCAAAATCGGCACGTACATCCACGCTACTGCCAGCATCTTCTAAATTAAAGACCGCACGATTTCCGTTAGTATAAAGTAAGCCTTGGTTTCCGGCATCTCCACCGCCGTCATTTCGCGTTCCATTTCCATAATTGCGAACATTGACTTTTCCACCAGTATTTACATTAATAACATTATCGTCTCCATACATCCGAACGGCTGGAGTAGGACCGGCAAATTTCGTAATATTTACCTCTGAATCACCAGTAACATTAAAGGTTTGAATGCCACGAATTCTAAAACGTAACGTCGCTCCTAATGTATACCGATTATCATTGTCTTGCGTTAAAATCAATTTAGCTTTGTTTTTCACATTAAATTGCGAACCTTGGGATTGAATTTGTAAAGCTGAACCGTTTTTAGCGTGACCGTTAAATTCTGCTCCATCTGAAATATTAAAAATACTTCCATCACCTTGGACACGCATTGCTGCACCGTAGTTGGCTGTTTGGGTACTATTCGTCGATACTTTAAAACTCGTTCCGGCTCCACTAATATTAATTGTCGCTGGAACTCCGACTCCGTCACCGAAATCTTGCGCTAAAACAACCGTTGAAGTCGTATTCCCAATGGCTTCAAATTTGGCTCCACCAGTCATAGTGAAATTATTTTGAATCGTTGTCCGGTAACCATAAATATTAGCAGTCGTTAAAACTTCTGATTTAGGTTCCATTGTGAAATCTGAAATACTTCCGGCAATCGCACTTGAACTTGAAATTGACTGCGCAGCATTCCCAGCTGTATTTCCAGAAGTTCCAACATTGTTAATTGTGACTTTCGCATTCTCTTTGACTAAAACTGTTCCGTTTGTAATGCCAATGGCACTGGACGAATTCGTCGCTTTCGACTCACTCTTAAAAATTGAATTTTCTTCAAAAATGACATGTCGAACATTTAAGTGAGAAGCTGATGCGTTTAAGCTTAAATTATTGGTTCCTTGTAGATTAACCGTTGCATTAACTGCTCCAACAAGCCCCGATGCATTGGCATCAGTTGTCGTTGTGTTAGAAACATTAATAACCCAATTGGTACCTAAACCTGTTGCCCCAGTAACCGCATTAAAAATCGGTGTTGTTGGCGTCTGGGTTTTAACAAGCTGAACATTATCTAAAGTTAATTGCGTCCCTACCGGAGCAATTCCTAATAGAATTCCGTTGCTTGTTGTTCCACCACTTCCAAAATTAATTGTGAAATTATTTCCGTGAATGGTTAAGCTTCGGGTTAATGTTCCTGGATTATTCGCCGCAGTAGTTGCTGTCCGAGTAATATCACTGGTTAAGTTAATCTCACTAACACTAGTATCTGCGATAGCTGCGATAAACTCTGCCCAAGTTCCGACATCAGTGCCAGCTGCTCTTGCACTCATTTTTGGAAGAACTGGTTCAACTACATCTGCTTCAGAAGCTGCTGCAATTGGTTTTTCTAGTTCAGCACTCGTTTCTACAACTGGTTTTTCGGACGTTTCTGCTACGTCAAAGCTCAATTGATTAGAAGATAATGGATCTTCTTGATAAACTGTTTTAGCTTCTAATAAAAACTCTCCAGCTTTTTCCACCTGTAGCGCGATCGGAATTGTTAATTGTTCCGTTTCATCGGTTACTTCAGGTTCTATAGCTGAATCACTTTCTGCTAATTTTGCTTCAATTAGAGTCGGCTGAATGGTAATTATGCTACTAGCTGAGTCATAGCTGATTTGATAATCTGGACTCTCAATCTGTTCTGGATTGAATGTAAGGCCAGCAGGCAATGGTAACTCAATTGCTTTAGTCACATTTGGACTAACAAAAACATTCAAGTTAAATTCACTGCCGACTTCTAAATTTTCTGAATCAGTAGCTAATTCAATTAAGCTGTTTTTACTGTTGCTTTCTAAGGCTTTCAATTTTTGATTTGTTGAAATCCCTGATAGTTGCAAAGCAAACACAAACATCCCAATACAAATTAGTGCAAAACTAGTTAACCAAATCCCTTTCTTTTTCTTCACATTTTCATCTCCTTTCTCTCGTACTGTACCTAAATATTATCACGCGAAATTTTTCGATTTATTTTTTTTTTTTATTCTGAAGCACAAAAAAAAAATAGAAACCCCTTTATTCCTTATAACACAAAGAATTGGCGCCTATTTTTTTATTTTAAAAATTACTTAATTATCACAATCATTGGATTAAATCCTCTTCTGTATCCTCAGTTTTTACTGCGAATAAAAAAGGTTTTCCTAAATGGTATGGAATTGCATACCTAGGAAAACCTTTTATTTAGATGATAATCTGACTATTTTCTTTTTTAATGAAGCAATTAGTTCATTTGCAAATAAATCGTAGTCATTCTCAGCACCAGTTAACACTTTCCACATCAACTAAGACTGCCTTGGCTCCTTACTTAGTTTCTGGAGTATCCTGTAAAGTCCATTCAATGGTTCCTCGATAACGTCCTGGATAGACTCTTCCAGCTGGGATTTGTAAATTCAATCCTTCTTGCACATTCCAACTATCTGAAATTGATAAAGGGTCCTCATTTGTACTTGTATGCTGATAAACTACTATTGAATCTGTTCCTAAAATTTGATCTATGCCATTGTAAGTATAGTGCATTGCATTAGGTAATTTTTTGCCTTCCGCACTTTCTAATATGCTTGTCATTCTAGCTGTAATACTCCAACTGGCCTTAACCGCTCGTGAATCTTGAACTGTTAACCCACCGCTCATTTCCGTAACTGGATAGCGTTGCTTCGTTGGAGCGATTTTCAAATCCTCTCCAAAAGAAATAGTCGTCGGTGTTGAAACTAATTCTAGAACGCCAAAAACCGGGCCACCTGGATTGGCAATTTTATTTGAGCTGGTTTGAATTTTCTGTTTGGCCGCTGTTGGATTTTCTGGACCAACTTTAAAAGGCTCGACTTCTCTTGGTGAATTTCCTATGATAGTTGCTTTATTGAAAATAGTACGATTAATCCCCGTTTTATTTACTCGAGTATTAAATGTTAATTTTGCTTTCTTGTTTGAGCCTAAATCTCCGACTTTAACCCTCAACAGTCTGGTTTCTTCATTAAATTCAACCTTAGTTGCTGGAATGAGGATACCATTTAAAGCAAATGAGTTTAAATCTGGATCTAAAGCTTTATCAAGCTGATCTTCAATTGTAACAGCTTTCCAATTTGTTGCAATGGCTGCAGGTTTATTATTTTCTACATCAATAGTATAAGTTAAGATTGAACCAATTTGTGTGGCATTTTTACTATTGTCAACCACCACTGATTTTACTGCCTTGTTTGTATCTGGTAAAACATCCTTTACTATTATGCTTGGAGCGGCCATAAAAACCTGATCATGGAAAGTTAAATTTGTTGTTGGATTACCATTACCAACAGCGTTATTTGTACTAGGTGGGTGATCCACACCAACGGTACTAGCTAATCCCGCATGGTCACGTAGCTTCACTTGAACCAGATCGTCTTTTTCAAGGTAATGAGGCAAGTTAAAAACAAAAGTTCCATTTGGTTGAACCGTTGTAGTTGTTGCTAAGTCGACACCATTTACGCTAATTTCCACTTCACTACCAGGTTCATTGGCTTTTCCGCTAATTTGTTTCGTCGCGTTGTCTACTACTCTACTATTAGTAATAACCGCTGGATTAGGTGGTGTAATATCAAAAGTTGTTCGATTTGGTGCGACTAAATCCTCTGGTAAACTATGATGAACTCTATTTGAGTTTGAATCAGCTCCACCACGCCAAGCCCTGACTACTTCAATTTTATCACCTGTCTCTAAAAAGACATCATTCGGGACTGGAATTTTGAACATTCCACCCCGACTAGCTTCGCCATAGACACTTAATCCTAGATTATTATTATTTTTCCCAATCGTCCGACCTGTTAGCTCTTGTGATTTGCCGTTGGCTTTCGTTAACTTCACCACAACAAAAGCTTCATCGGTAAAAGCATCCCGACCATTTTCACCATCTAGCGGAATTGTCACATGACCAAAAATGGATTTATCCGCATTTGTTGGAACACGAAGCTCATCTACAACCGCACGCACCTTACCTCCAGTCATTCGACTATAAGCTGATGCACCTGTTGAACCAAAAGAATTGGCACCTGTATTAAATTCATTCGGTACGTTGGTTGAATCAATTTTAGTAAAATTAGCTCCACTTAATTTGTAATCAAATAATGACCAGTTTTTAGCTGGACTTGCATTTAAATTAGTCTCATGTGGCCAAACACTTAAGTCCGATTGAATTGAGGTGAACGTTGATCCAGCCGTTGCATTAAAAATAGATCCTTTTGCACCGTCATATTGATCATTTCTAAAGTCAAAAAATAATGGACGATCAACAGTAATTTCAGATGTAGTGGTATTAAAAAGAGCACCAGCTTTACTCTTTGTCCTACCGCGCATTTTAAAAATAGTCCCTTCTCCAGCTGTAATTTTAGAACTCCCAGTTGAAACTAGTGCTGGACCATAATTAGCTCGTATCTCAGCACTGCTACCAGCATCTTTTAAATTAAAGACCGCTCCATTTCCACCAGTAAAAAGCAATCCTTGATTTCCAGAACTACCAAGACCATCATTTGGTCCATCACTCCCAGTATTATGTAGAATAAATTTTCCACCAGTATTTATATTGATATGATTATCCTTTCCATCCATCCTGACTACTGGAGCACTTCCTTTTAATTTTGAGTAACTTATTCTTTTAGTAACATTTACTTCTGCATCATCTGTGACATTAAAGACACTTCCATCACCTTGTATACGTATCACTGCCCCATCCTCCGAAGAGCCTATTCTATGTGACGATAGTATAAAACTCGTTCTGGCTCCACTAATATTAATCGTAGCTGGAACTCCGGCTCCCTTGCCAACGTTTTCAGCTGAGACAAATATTGAATTAGCAGTTCCGATCGCTTCAAATTTAGCTCCACCAGTCATAGTGAAATTATTTTTAATTGTTGTGCGATAGCTATAAATATTAGCTTCCGTTAAAACTTCTGAATCAGATTCCATTGTAAAATTTGAAATACTACCAGCAATAGCACTTGAGCTTGACTGAACTGGCTTTCCAGCCTTCTCTTTCGACTTTCCATCGTTGATAATCGAGACTTTAGCATTTTTTTTGACTAAAATTGTGCCATTTGTAATTGCAATTGCACTTAAAGTAGTAGGCTGGATTCCATTAGCTAATCTTGAACGACTTTTGAAAATTGAATTTTCTTCAAAAATAAGCTTTTGAACATTTAATTGGGATGTTGCTGCCCTTAAATGCAAGTTATTTGTTTCTCTTAAAATAACAGTTGCATTAACTGCTCCAATAAGCCCCGATTCATTTTCCTCATCTGTCAGTACATTTGAGATATTAATGACCCAATTAGTACCTGAACCTGATGCTCCAGTAACTGCATTAAAAATTGGAATATGCGCACTTACAGTTTTATTAATCTTAACATTATCTACAGTTAATTGCGTCTCTACAGGAACAATGCCTAACTGAATTCCTTTAGATTCCAAGTCAAGCCTAAAATTATTCCCGTTAATTGTTAGGCTACGAGTTAAAATATTCAACTTAGTCAAGTTCCAGGATTGCTGATAAATATTAGCAGTTAAGTTGATTTCACTAACACTAGGATCATTAATTGCTGCACCAAATTCATCCCATGTCCCAACGTTTGCAACAGCTGACTTTGGACTTCTTAAAAGTGTCGGTGCATTCTCATCAACTGTTGGTGCGTCTATAATTGGTTCTTCTAATTCCTCATCGGTTTCCAACTCTAACTTTTCTTGGGTCTCTGTTACAGAAAAAGTTACTTGGTTAGAGGATAAAGAATTTTCTTGGTAAACGGTTTTCGCTTCTAATGTATATTCCCCGGTATTTTCAACCTTAAATGCTAAAGGAATCACTAATGGTTTCCTTTCAGCTTTATTTTGCACAAGAGCTTCTGTAGCAGAATTATTTTCTGATTCTACCTCTTCAATAGGACTAAGTTCAATCGTCATTAACCGACTAGTAGAGTCATAAGTCACTTGGTAATCTTCGCTTTCCATTTGTTCCGTCATAAAAGTAAGATCTTCAGGTATGGGCAATACAATGTCTTTAGTTACATCTGGACTAACCAAAACAGTCAAATTAAACTCATTATCTTTTAGCAACTCTTCTGAATCCATCACTAACTCAATTAAGGGATTTTTATCCTCGTTGGTTTCAAGCGCTTTAAGCCTTTGATTCGCTGAAAATTGTACTGCTAGAACGAACAATCCTATACAAATAAGTACAAAACTACTAAACCCAATTTTTTTCTTTTTGCTCACGTTATCCTCTCCTTCTTTGGTACTTTCACAAAGCTATCTAGCCGGAAAGCTTCAATTTCACATACCTCTTAATAAGTATATTTTTGGTTTTATTTCTATGTTACTAGCATAAAAGGGCATATGAATGAATAGCCTGATTCTTTATAACAATTACGTTCATTTTCTTCCTGATCGCCTAATTTTCACGAAATAATTCCCTTTACCCTTAATAAGAGTAACATACGTTTTAAAAATATGTCAATATTCCATAAAATCAAATTACATATAATAATATTGATTAAAACTAGAGAAATTCATTTGATTAACAACCGATTGCTACGAACCTTACTATTTATTTACAACTAACGAATTCAACTCTTCTCTTTAAAAGCCAACAAAAAAAGCTTCAAAAGATTAATAACCTCTTGAATTCTCAAATTTAATCCCATATCCTATGTATCCTCTTTATTAACTAGAACAGCTATGTGGGTTGCCATAGTCCATTCACTAGTTGCCGTCATTAGAATATCTTGGGCATGGGCAAATAAATGTAGATGAGGTACTTTTTGACCGTTAGTTTCCATTTGAATGACATCCATCTGAGTCCCTCTAGCAATTCTCAAACTTTCCTGGGCTTGATCCAACTTTTTTTCGGCCTGCATACTTTCACCATTTTCTAGATGTTTTAATGCTTCTTTGGTTAATAGTTTGCCATCACCTGCGTGTAAAATGATCTTTAATGCTTGTTCTGTTAAATTTAAGGTTCGTTCATCTCTCATCTTATTTTCCACCTTTCAACACTGACTTTTAGTGACTCCTTTCCAAACTAAATTAACTCCATCATAAACAAATTCAAGCGCTACCAATTAGCCCTAGCAAAGCCAATAGCGCTTGAACTATCTAGTAAAAACAAAGCAAGCTTTAGTAATCCGCCGATACTAATCCTTCACTTGTCTATGTTTCCAGCCAAAACTGTCCTTTAATCCGACATCATCAGTTTAAATGATTTACCTAAACGATTAATCGTTTTAAATGATACTAAAGACAATATATCATATTTACCTATTTTACACAACAAACAATCGCAGTTAATGCTATTATTTATTTGAATAGTATTAGATAGACTTAAGGTAGCCCTATTCTGAGGTTACCCTGTAATAGGATAAATTGAAGGAGTGACCAAACCATGACTCTTGGAGAAAAAATTAAGATGTTACGCCAAAAGAAAGGCTTAACTCAAGCACAGTTGGCAGATTTATTATTTTTAAAGCAGAATGCAATTAGTGCTTATGAAAAAGATGTCAATCAACCGTCCTTAGAGATGATTAAGAAAATGGCTACAATCTTTAACGTTTCTGCAGATTACCTACTTGGTATTGATGAAGCCAATAAAAACTCTTCGTTGGAAAAGACTTTCCAACATATTTTAGAGGAAGTTATCTATGAAGAAAGTTACGCGTATATTAAAGATGGCGATGTGACAGACGAAACCGCTGAAATCTTGAAATTGATGATAAAAAAAGATTTTAAATTACTGGACGATATTTATAAAAATTAGACCCTTTGGGGAAATAAGTGCCTCGCTGATTTTGCGAGGTACTTTTTTGGTTTGGGATTAGGCTGACTAAAATAAAAATAGAAATTAACTAAGAATAAACTAACTATAATTTTGTTATTGAACAAACTACTGTCATTTCATATGGAAATGATTTAGGTATCATAGAAGACATTTTGAGGACGTAAAAAAGAAAGCCTCTCAAACTAAATACTTTGAAAGGCTTTCTCTTAATTCTTATTCTGTCTTTAAATAACTATATATTTTGGCATCTAACGTATTTTCCATAACCATATCCATATGGACTACGCTTAATAATTCGCCTTCTTTTCCCTTCATTTGACCTTCTTCAACCGAGTCATTATTAACTTTAGCTTCACCTAAATAATAGAAGTCAGTTCCTTCATCATTATCTTTTTTCACAAAAATATGAATTTTAACTCTATTTTTTTCTGCATTAATAATTTTTTTAACATCTTTTGACTCTAATGTTCTTCTACTTTTAGTAAACCACCTTAATACATCCGGATTTAAAAATTCATCCCCATAATTAATGCTTGATTCAACCTCATCTGATTTATGATAGGTAATAAAAATAGGGCAAGTATCATGTTTAACGAGATAGCCATACATTGTTGACTGTTCATCTTTCTCCCAATTTAATAATCTACATACATCTTTTCGAGTATATTTTTTATACAATGTCAGAGGACTATTAGCTACATAATCTTCATTTTTCTTAAAACCTACCGATAATATATCTTTGAAAAGATTTCTAAAATAGTTATTATTTTCAAGTGATTTTTCCACTTGATCTGTAAATACTAATGTATTTCCATCAGTTAACCTAATTAGCGGTTGGCTGCCATACTTAGATTTTGTTCCATCTTTAAAAAATGAAAGATTCAAAATATTAACTGCTGACTGAATTGTTGCTTCATCAGAGATATACTCTTTATTATCTAGTAATTCTTTATATTCGAGCATAGAAATTTTCTTATTTTGCTCCAACTTATTTAATAATATGAGTTCATGCACTCTTTTTCCATTTAATATTTCTATTGAAAGCATTGTTAAAACTTGATTCTCATATTCTGTAAGAGTTGACGGATTTTCTTTTAATTTACTTAGAAATAAATGATAATTAGTATGACTGCTATTTATTAATACTAATGGATCAACGGAAAAATTCTTTATATAATCAATTAAATATGGAACTCTACCAATTCTTTTTTTTAAAGCTTCATAAGAATCCTTCAATTTTTTTAAATTAGTTAAATTACTATCACTAATAGAATCAAATATGCGTTTTTTAGCAACTGTTTCAAAGTTGATTGTTGAAATTCCTTTAATGTAGTTCATATCAAGCATATCACGTCTAATATTATCTTTATTAAATGAATTATCACCAGATAAAGCAATTGGAATTAAGTAGTTAGTTTTATAATTTCCAATAAAATCTATAATTGTTACAAATTCTTTACTTTCATCTTTACGTAATCCCCGACCAAGCTGTTGAATAAATATAATACTAGATTTAGTTTGTCGCAACATTATAACTTGATTAACGCTTGGTATGTCAATGCCTTCGTTAAAAATATCTACAGTAATAATATAGTCTAATTGACCACTCTCTAATTCTGTAATTTTTTCTTCCCTATGTTCTGGCAAGTCAGCCCCAATTAATGATGTTGTCCTAAAACCACGCTCATTCAACAAACTAGAAAGCTCTACAGCTTCACTTGTCCTACTACAAAAAATTAGTCCGCGAACTTTATCTCCGGAGAAACCATAATAAGCTATTTTTTCAATAATGTGATTTACATGTTCTTCCGGTGCAATTTTAGACAATACACTAGTATCATCATCCTTTTTCCCTTCGTAAACATAATCTGTTACTCCAAAATAATGAAAAGGGCACAGCATATCCTCTTCTAATGCTTCTTGTAATCTAATCTCATAAGCAATATTATAGTTAAACAGATCATAAATATTAAAATTATCTGTTCTTTCTGGCGTTGCGGTCATACCCAATAAAAAATTTGGTGTAAAATAGTCTAAAACTTTCAAATAAGAGTTAGCACCAGATTTATGCACTTCATCAATCAATATATAATCAAATGTTTCCGCAGAAAATTCTTTTAATGTAGAATCTTTTGAAATAGTATGAATTGTTGCAAATAAATACTTTGCACTGGTATTTTTAGAGTTCCCAGACAATATCCCGAAATCTTCTTCCGATCCACCAATAATTTTCTGAAAGTCTGACTTGGCTTTTCTTAAAATTTGCTCTCTATGAACTATAAAAAGCATGCGCTTTGGCTTAAAATCACGAACATCAAAAGCCGACAAATAAGTTTTTCCAGTACCAGTTGCTGAAATAACTAAGGCTTTATTTTCACCATTATTCCGAACCTCTTCTATTGATTTTAAAGCTTTTTTTTGCATTTTATTTGGTTTTATAAAGTATTCTTTATCTGAAATCGAATATTCACTACACTCTTCTTCTTCCAATTCAGCTAATTCTTTATAAGTTATTTTCTTTGGTTGATAATTTAATTGGTCAACTTTTTTAGTATTTACAATTGGTGTATACATTAATTCATACTTGCTTATCCACTCTTCTGTTAGCTCAATAGACTCTTCCCATAATGTACTTATTTGTTGATTCAAACTTTTTACAATCTCTCCATTTTCATGAGAAGTTAACTTTATATTCCATTCGTAATTTACTTTTAGTGCATTCATGGTCAAATTTGAACTTCCTATGATAACTGAAGAGTACTCTCCATTATCAAAAAGATAACCTTTTGCGTGGAATCCTGGAGAATCTGTCAGCCGTACTTCGACATTATCAAGTTTCATCAGTTCTTTAAATACTTTAGGATTATTGAAACTTAAATAATAAGAGGTTAAAATGCGTCCTGATATACCTTTACTTTTAAGATTTAATAAATGGGCCTTTAAAGATGCTAATCCACTTTCTGTAATAAAAGCCACAGAAAATATAAATGTGTTACAGTTTTCTAATTCATCTAACAATGTTGCTAAAACCGTTTCATTTTTTTCTCTATTATTTATAAGTAATTCAGGTTTGTATGTTTCTAACATAGTAGCACTACTATCTATAAAACCTTTGTGGAGTGATTCTTTTAACTGTCCAATAAAATTATCCATTATTTTTCTCCTTAAAAGTCCTTCATAATTTTATTTACTGCTGGAATATCAGCAGGTGCCCATTCTAACTTTTCTAACTCATTAGGCTTTAGCCACTCGATAGCAATATGTTCAGTTAAAGTTGGTCGTCCTTTTAACAACTTACAATAAAATGTAGTTAAGTGGACAACTCCAAAATCATACTCATAAACAGTTTCTTCTATCAAGTCACCAATTTCAACTGTACAAAGCATTTCCTCTTCAATTTCTCGCCTTAATGCCCCTTGTGGAGTTTCACCTTCTTCAATTTTCCCGCCTGGAAACTCCCACATATTACCAAGTGATTTAGTCATTCCTCTTTGAGCACAAAGTATTTTTCCATTTTCTAGTATAACTGCACCAACTACATAAATATCTTTCTTCATAAATCCTCCAAGTACTGTATTTTCTTCTTCCTATTATACCCTAAATTGGTGTTTAATAATAAGGAAAAATAAATAGCTTAATTCAACCGTTGTTAAATTAAGCCAATAAGATTCAGATTCTATTCATAAAAAGTAATCCTTTTATAAAGGTGGATTACATGCTATTTCTTATTCATAATTCTTAAACGTAGTCTATTAAATTCTTTTCCTATATATTTTTATATTCAGTTCAATGGCAGTTATTTTTTGATTTTATTTCTTTATCAATTTCAGTTATTTCGCTCCCAAAGCTGCCATCGTAATATAGTTATACGGTTGGTTGAAGTGCGGTAAAAAGAATATATCGGTGAGTTTCAATTTATCAATCGTCACTTTTTCTTCAATTGCTAAGGAAAAGAAATGAATCCCCATGGAAATATCGTGATACGAAGCCAATTGAGCACCTAAAATACGTCTTGTGTTTTTGTCATAAACAATCCGAACCTTAACGGAATGATTTTCCTCCATAAAAACAGGTTTCTGTAAGTCTTCAAATTCCGTATATAAAACGTCAAACCGCGCTTTTTTTGCTTCGCTTAAATTTAAACCAGTCGCAACCATATTATAACCAAAAATCGAAATCCCTGTTGTTCCTTGAGTACCTGTTGACTCCAAATCGATACCTGAAATATTTGAACCGGCGATCATTCCACTTCGAACCGCATTTGTTGCTCGTGGAATATAAGTATCTTTTTCTAGTGCATTGCTATAAATGGTCGCGCAATCCCCAATTGCATATACGCTTGGTAGATTGGTTTCCTGTTTCAAATTGACTTTAAATGCACCCTGTTCAGATAGTCGAATTTTATTCTTTCCTAATCCAGTATTTGGTTGAAATCCTATCGCAATTAAAACTAAATCGGCTTGATAAACAGCTTTATTCGTGACAACTTGTTCAACAAACTCTTTCCCTTGAAATGCTAAAACCTCTTCCGAATAATGTAAATGAATGTCATTATCCATTAAGCAAGCGTCCATATCTTCACTAAACCAGGGATCAAAATAATTACTCATGCAAGTCGCTTTTTTCTCAATTAAATCAACGCTTTTCCCTCTGCGCTTAACAGCTTCTGCCATCTCAATTCCAGTTGCTCCAGCCCCAATAACCACAATATTTTGAATGGCTTCGTCTTCTAAAAGTTGATCTACAACTTGGCAATCTTGAAATATTTTTACAGTGTGAATATTTTTCAAGTCTCTACCTTCAAGATTTAATTCAATCGGGTTCGCCCCAGTTGCTAAAATTAATTCATCGTATTCAGTTTTAATTTCAACCTTTTCTTGATTTTCAGCGTAAACGACTTTCTCTATAAAATCTATTTTATTTATTTCAGTATTTATGTGAATTTTTGAACTTTTAGTTTCATACGCATCCTTTGAGGTATAGAATAGATTATTAACGGATTTTACTTGTTTTCCAACAAATAATGACGTTCCACAACCTAAATAACTTAAATTTGAGTTTTTATCAAAAACGACTAACTCCGCTTCTATGCCCGAATTCACAATAACATTGATTGCTGCCAGGCCAGCGTGGTTAGACCCTATGATAACTATTTTTTTCATTTATTATTTCCCTCCTAATTTTACCTTTCTTTTATTATATACTAATTACCTCAAAAACTAAATCTAATTTATTCAAATAATTACCAAATAAAATGACCAAACAAGACTTTTAATCATTGAAAAAACAGCATTAACAAGAATAACCAAAATAATACAAATATATACAATTTGATTATATATACAATTAAATAAAATGAAATGATAGTTGTACATTTTATTTTCTTTTCAAATTTAGCTGTTTAAGTGAGCTTTTTTCATAAAAATAACATATACTATCAACACGGGTCGCTAATTTTTTGACTCATAAAAAATAAAGGAGAAAAATGTAATGAATTTACTACTAACACTTGGTGCCGGTATTCTTGCCTTTTTTATTGGAGCACTTTGGTACACTGTCTTTTTTGGAAAAAGCTGGATAGTTGAATCTGGTATGACCGAGGAAAAAATTAAGGAGCAAGGCGGAGCTGGAATTTCAATGGTTTCTACTTTAGTTATGGAAATTCTAGTTGCTTTCTTAGTAACCTATTTAATTAGACAAACAAATCTGCCAATTATGACCAGTGGACTTTTAATTACGGGTATCGCTATTTTATCTTCTTTAAAGAATTATGTTTTTGAAAAGAAATCGATTAAACTTATTTTGATTAATGAAAGTTATAAGGCTGTTTGCATCTTAATCATGTCTGCTAGCGTCTTCTTTTTTAATTAAAAATAGAATAAAAGCACTCACTAACATTCGTGAGCTGCTTTTATTTTTTCGCTAAAATCCGTTGCGATTACTTCAAATAATTTGGCTTGATGATTTTGATCCAGCGCTAAGAGAATTCCAATAGCTTCTTGAGTCATAGCTTGGCCTTTTTCCTTATTTAATTGTCCGATAAAAATTAATCCTTGATAAAATTTAGCTACTATCTTAAAGAAAATTTCAGTAAGTTGTGTACTAAGGGAATGAAGTTCGTTTACTAAATGTTCAGCTAATAAAAGTTCATTGTCTTGGATTAGTTCATAAATGACGTTTGTTAAGAATCCGCATAAAATCTGTTTTCCACGATCATAGTTCCGGTATTTCTCAAATGATGGAGTTAACGCTTTAAAATAGGCGGCTTTTTGTTGATAGTCAATAAAATCTAGGGTATTAGCAAAGAGCTGAATTTCATGCAGTGTCCATGATTCTAAATTTGATAAATACTGCTGAATTATCAACTGATCTTCAGCTAAAATCGCACTTTTTTTATAATGTCTCTCTTGGTTGAATTCATTTAATTGCCTAATACGAGAGCGAATTTCTGCGGATCGTATCTCACTTAACGAATCTTTTCGATGTTCGTATTCTTTAAGTAAAGAGTATAGACCAGTTAGATTATTGGAGTTGCCATACTCTGCATATCGTGCACTAAACCATTCCTTTTCGGACAAAGAGTACCCTCGATAAATAAATAAAAATTCATCTAATGGGACGATTAATTGGTCTAAAATCTGTTCAATCCGTTTTAAAGAAATTTCATGCTTCCCTTTTTCAAATTCAATTGCATATGATTTAGATAAAATTCCAGTATAAAGTGCTTTCTGACTAATCCCTTTATCTAAACGAATCTTACGAATTGTTTCCCCATATGATGACATCCCTTCACTTCCTATCTATGATGATAAACTGTTTTCCGAGACCAATCTAGCTTTAATATTGGTCTTAAATATCAGACTTTCTGAACTATTTTTATCTTTTTATACTATACTAACAAATGAAAAAAGACAATAATTTAGTTATTTAATTCGTATTTCTACCTTATTTCTTTATTTTATTGTATACTTTTTTTAAATAGATTTTTTTATTGGAAGGATGTTAATTATGACAACGAAAAAAAACTTTCTGGAACGAGGAAATGATGATTTCCCCTTTTACCAAGATGCTTCATCTCCGCTAAATTTTAAAGGTATGTTGATTATTATTCTGTCATCATTAATTGGTTTTATGCTTTTCACAACAGCTAATATCCCTTTTATTGCACCATTTTTAAATGTTATTTTTCCGCTAGGTGCATTCATTTTTGTTACTAAAAATCAATGGACGAAAATTTTCCGAAAACTAGTTCCAAATGATGGTTTAGTTATCATTGGAACACTAGTTGCAAACATCGTCATTACTTTTATGATTGGCCTACTTGTGACAACTATAACGGGAACTGGTGATGCTAATCCAGCATCTACACAATTTGATGGGAATTTCTCTCATGCTGTACCTTTTTTCTTGAAAACAATCCCGATGCTCTTCGGTGAAGAATTACTGACAATCCTGCCATTTTTAATTATCTTAAAGTTAGGTGTTCAACAATTTAATCTTAGTCGAAAATCTAGTCTACTTTTAGCTTGGTTATTAACCTCTCTAATATTTGCATCTTTACATTTTCCAACTTATAATTGGAACATTCTTCAAACTGTATTGACTATTGGAACAGCTCGCTTAATTTTAACTTTCTCTTATATCAAAACAAAAAATATTTGGGTTTCGTTTATTGTTCATCTTTTAAATGATTGGGTTCTATTTGGGTTAGCTTTTCTAGCCAGCACTCGTTAATGATTATCGTTTAATTCTAAAAAAGCAAGCCCCACAATTAACTAATAGTTGTGGGGCTTGCTTTTTTTATTACTCTTCAAAATAATTTTGCTCTTCTAAATATTTTTTTGCTACAATGCTTGGTTCTAACAAATTGTTATCGACTTGATAATTTAATTTCTGCATCGTTTCAGTAGTAATTTTGCCATCTAATCTTTCTAATACGGGTGTTAATTTTGGATATTTTTCTAGTATTTCTTTGGTTGCAACTAAGCTCGCATCATAGGGCGGGAAAAATTGGCGATTATCTTCTAAGATTTGCAGATTGTAACTTCCAATCCGACCATCTGTTGAATAACCTAGAACTACATCCATTTTCCCAGCAGCTAAGGCATCATATACAAGTCCAATCTGCATTGGATAAACTCGTTTGAAATCAAATCCATAGGCTTTAACAAAGTCTGGATACCCATCGCCTTCTCTTTTGGCCCAAGTTGTATCGACACCAGCTTCAAGTTTATTGGCAACAGCAGCTAAATCACTAATGGTTTTCAACTTGTATTTTTCAGCAGTTTCCTTGGTCACCATGAAAGCAAACGTATTTGCAAAACCGTAAGAGGGAAAATACACATGATTGTAGCGCTTTGCGAACTCTTTTTTGACGATATCATAAGCTTTTTTAGGATCTTTTTCAGCAGGGAGTTGCAGTAATGTTGTCAGATCTGTACCACTATAGCGAGCAGCAGCTATATCTGCATCGCCTCCTAATAAAGCTTGGTGATTAATGTTTGCGGAAGCAAGGTTATTAATAATCTCAACAGGTTGATTTAAATCATGTTCGATCATTCCACCAACTAGACTGGCTAAAATTTGCGATTCTGAAGTTACTCCACCTGTGACGCGAATCACTTCCTCACTGCTTTTTCCGTTGCCAAGCCCTGGTAATGTACAGGAACTTGTAAGTAACAAAACAAAAAATAGTGACAAAATTAATTTCAATTTTTTATTTACCTTCACTTGTTTATCTACTCCTTTCTTTACGACTTTTTCTATTTTTTCTAACAAAAAATAATCCTTTATCAACTTTTTTCAGCAAGATAAACGATTATAAAATTGCTATTTAATTGTTGCCTCAATCTATTTATTTCTACGACATGAGGATTGCCCTACTTAGTGTACATCATCTGCCACGATTAATCTAGCAAACAGCTAAATACTAACGGCTAAACTCTTTTTTCATGCAGACACACACTTCATCATTGACAAATTCGCCATAATTAGGAATTAAACAGTACCCTTGTTTTTCATAAAATTTAATCGTACCTAGCATATCTGCGCCTGTCTCTAAAACAGCTTCATGATATCCTTCAGCCGCAATTGATTCTTCCAATTTTTGTAATAACTTAGCCGCTATGCCTAAACCACGATATTCTTCTTTGACATACATCCGTTTAATTTCACCAGTTAAAGAATCTTCTGTTAATAATTTCCAACAGCCGCATCCAACTGGTTTTCCATCAACATATGCCACAATCGCTTGCTTCATTTTAGCTAAATTATGATGCTCTTGATAGTTTGCTGCAATGTCTCCCCATTGTTGATCAAAAAAAGCATTTAATTCAGTCACTAATTCTTCAAAATCAGGATTTGTTACTTCCACAATCTTTAATTCTATTTTCATAAAATCCCCCTCTTACACACAATGCCTTTCAGTTAACGAACTAAAACTGGCCCTGTTGCTCTACATTTAGTCTAACACATTTTTGCTTTTTCAGTAAAATAAAATGTATTGTAGACAAAATTAACGCAACAAGAATTTAGTCTACAGAAACTATTCTTGTTGCGCTCTGGCGAATACAATGACTTTTTTGTTCACCTTATGGATATGAGCTTGCCTGAGTTAGATTAACCCTAACTATAGAAATTTTTTAAGTTAAAAGAATTGAGTTGCCTGAATCCCATAATTCTTTGCATCTTGTTCAATTGTTTCAAGTAAGAGAGCATTAGAATTAATTAAACTGAATGAATAAGCAAGTGTATAAAGTTTTCTGACTTCTTCTGAGACTTTATTTTCTAGTAGATACAAATTAACGCCTTTTTCATATAAAATGAATTCCAGTAAATAATAGTTTGAATAGGTTCTAGATAGTTGAATTCCTTTTTCTAAAAACTCAATAGCTGTTGAGTAACGTTGATAATTTTTATAAAATTTAGCCGTATTAAAATATAAAGAAATCAGCTCCACTAAAATCGTATCTACTGGAACTTTAAGTTTGGAAATATCCAGTATCGATTTATCAAAGTAAATACGAGCTTTTTCATATTCTTTTTTGATTTCATAGACCCTTCCAATTCCATTTGTTAGTAATAAATCGATCACCGTTAACTCCTTCGACTGCAATGTCAAACCTAAATTAAAATAAAAAAGAGCCTCATCATCGTTGGCTAAACCAAAAAGATACGTAAGGCCTAAAAAGTAATAATATTTCTTTTTGTTACTATTACTTTTTAATTCGTGAATCTTTATTGATTTAGTTAAACGCTCATGGGCTTCAATAAATTTATATTGTTTACATAGCAGAGAAACTTCTAAAAAAATAGTGTGATTTATTTCAGAATCATCATCAGAAGTAATTTCTGCTTGCGAAATTTCTAATCGTTTACAAATATCAACAAAAATACTCATTGTTGGTACCTTATTATGATTTTCCATCTGACTAATTGTTGCTTGTGTACATATACCTTCAGCTAGTTCTTTTTGTGACAATCCTTTGGCTATCCTTGCATTTTTCAGCTTAGCACCTAAAATTATCATTTTGCAACCACTCCTTGATCTCTTATTCAACTAAATTTTTCAAATGTTAAACACTGTTATCTGTTACGCTTAACTAATTTTCATTAAAAAAATAAAAACAATTTAATCATTGAGAAAATAATCGTCCTAATCGCCAGTAGTTAAAATTAATCTATCATCAGTACTAATATCACAAGGGTCAAGCTACTGAGTAAAACGTCTCAGTTCTATTATTATATACTCTTTAATAGTAAAAATACATCTATTTCGGGGTAATAGTTGTTTCCTATTCTCCATATTAGTGATATAATGGATTTGCATTACAAATAAAATATATCATATTACGAAAATTGTATAGGAGTGAGTAATTTGCAACTATCCGCTAAAAAAATTGCAAATCTATTGTATGACAATTGTTCAACATTTTTGATTAATACCATTGACTCTGCCGGATTCCCTTACACTGAAATTATCGATAAGCCAATCTATCGAGATGAAACTATGAATTTCTATCTCTTCACAAAAGCAAACTCCCTAACCCTAGAGAATTTATCCACTAGCTCTAATTCAAATTTTAGTTTTTTTAGTACAAATCTTTATAAAAAAGTTGTCCTGAAAGGTCATTTAAAGACAATTCCTGATAATTTAATTTCTTTGGCATCTGGTGAAACGATCTGTATTCCTAACGAACATCAAGTCCTCTATTTTTCTGGAGTTGAAGGGATTCTATATTCTGACTATCAAACACATTTATTTTATAACTTAGATTAATTTCAACTAGCATAAAATAAAGCTTCATTATGCCAGTAATACATTGCTTTACTTTAACTTATTAAAACAAAAAAAGAACTTGAAAATTTTCAAGTTCTTTTTGTTTAGCGCTTAATAGCAATCCCAATTGTACCAAGTTTTTGAAAAATCTTGATTTACTAAATCAATAGGATGGATAAAGAAATTGCCAATCCCCGAGTCTCCCCAAATTACTTGAACATCATTCCCGTAATCTGTACTACTTAATTGAAATAAGAGCTGATCATCTTTAAATTCTGGCATTCTAATTCGGGGATCCGTTTGTGTAAAACTCGGATAACCTCCAATTGAGTTAGGAGAACTGATATCGATATCAAAAAGTTCCTCCATTTTCGATTCCGCTTCATCTGGGTCTGGGTAAGCTTTTTCAAAAAAGTTATAAAACTCTGATTTATAAGTCGATTCAAACTCAACAGAGTCACCTGTTACATATTGGTTTTCCAGTGTGCCTATTAGTTGATATTCCTCATTGACAACTGGGTAACGTTCTATTTCCGAAAAACGTCTAAATAAATCTTCCAACTCACCTTTAGAATAAGCGAGTTCTTCATCACATTCAGGAAAATAAAGCACCTTATACCCCACTCGATTTAGCGGGTTTTCAAAATCACATCCAAGCAAGTCATCAAACTCATCTATATAAAAAGCGAGTAATCCTTTGGTTGGATAATCCTTTAATGGTGGCAATTCAGAAAAATTTAATTGAGCTAACAAACGTAGCGGCTGACCATCACTATTCACAGGATAGATTTCATCCTTTGGAAAATAGCCAAACCCACCAACTTTTGAAATTAGTAATCCCAGCTCACCATTATTTTCTAAACTTAATGCGATAGCCTCTTTTCGACTATTTTCTAACGCTTGATGCTGAGAATTCGGAAAAATAGTTAACAATTCAGAATGAAACATCTAACTCCCTCCTTATATAAAAAGCTCGTTGAGTCGGGTAGCTCCGGCAAGAAAATAGGAAAAATTGATAGGACGTTTTTTGTCCTCTCGAATTTTTATCTTTTTCTCGAGGAGTTGACTCATAAGAGCTAGCCTTATTAAAAAGCTCGTTGAGTCGGGTAGCTCATTAAAAAGTTTGTTGAGCCGGTTTAGCTCTGGCAGAAAAATAGGAAATTTCAAGAAAAGTGGTTCTTTACTTTTATAGAAATTTATCTTTTTTCCGAAGAGTTGGCTCATAAGAACTAGCCTCGGTAAGAAAATAGGAAAAATTGATAGGACGTTTTTTGTCCTCTCGAATTTTTATCTTTTTCTCGAGGAGTTGACTCCATAAGAGCTAGCCTTATAAAAAGCTCGATTCACACCTACATATTAGGGCAAGTATAGCATACATAACTTATTTTTCCTCTTTTACACTACTTAAAAATTTCACTTCTCTTAAGTTTTTCAACTGCTTCTTGAGAATACATTTTTGCACATTTTACACATTTATAATAGTTTCCTTTTTGACCTAAATTATATTTCCCATCATTATAAAGTCGGGTCAATTTACCATCACAATTTTTGCAAAATTGAATTTCTTCTAGTTTAAATAAATATCCCAGGTTTTCTTTGGACCACGTTCCACAACTATAGAATATGTCTCTTTCTTGCAACGTAAAAGTATCCCCAGTTAAAATAAAGTCTTGATTCATACTATGTAGTGCTCTTAGCTGTCTCAAAACCTGACTTAGCAACTCTTTAAATAGAGAGGCATAATGTTCACTAAAATTGACTGCCTTTCTTTTTACAATTAAAGGTTTTACCTGAATACCTTTAATTATTCCAATCAAGTTTGCTAGTTTTTGCTTAATTTTAAAATAGACCAACTCAGTTTTTTTATTTTCCATTCTATCCATCAGCTTCCCCCTTTTCCAACACTGATTTTTAGCTCCTTAACAAGAGAAAACATTCTCTCTTATAATTAATGTTATACTTTATTGGGTAAAAATACAAAATATTTCAGATATTTTTTTTATCAAAAACGAGAATAAAAAAATTTAATCTACAAAAACGAGTTATAAATTAGAACATTGTAAATTATTTGTTTATTTAATTTACAGCATATCCCTATTTTATCAGCATTTATCCTTCATTAAATTCATTTTTTTATTGACTTAAATAAGGGCTAATTTAGTTTAACTACTTGAGATATTTGTTCACATTTAGTTCGAATTTAAAAAAAGAGATCTCTTAATGAATTACTTTTATTTCACTTTCTTCTTTTCCATTCACAATTTATTGAAAATCGGGTATACTTTAGCTATCTTAAATAAAGAAGGTGCTACTATTTTATGCTAGAAATTAAACGTATTTTAACTGGAGCCATTCAAGAAAACTGTTACCTTATCTATAATGAAAAAGAGTGCTTAATTGTTGATCCTGGAGCAGATGCTGATAAAATTATTGCTGCCATCCAAGACTTAGATATCAAACCTATCGCTATTCTGTTGACTCATTGTCATTATGATCATATTGGTGCTTTAGAAGAAGTTCGAAATTATTTTACGATTCCAGTCTATGTTGACCCTCTTGAGCAATCTTGGTTGACCGACCCTGAGCTAAACTTATCAAGTGCACTAGGACAACCTCCTGTTAGTGCACAACCAGCTGAATTTGAATTTTCATACCAAAACTATACTTTGGGTGATTTCAATTTCAAGGTGGTGCCAACACCTGGTCATTCTGTTGGAAGCGTCAGCTTTATCTTTGATGATTTTGTCGTTTCTGGTGATGCTTTATTTAAAGGTAGCATTGGTCGGACAGATTTACCTAATGGGAATTTTGAACAACTCATTGCCAGTATCACTACACAGCTTTTCACATTACCTGATTCCTTAGCTGTGTATGCTGGTCACGGAGAGGTCACTACGATTGGAAATGAAAAAGCCACGAATCCTTTCTTTAATTAAAAAAATCCTGTCAGAATTGTCTCCAATTCCGACAGGGTTTTTCTTTATTTTTTCAACTAAATTACTTAAGAAAAAGAAGCTAAGACATTTATTGTCTTTAGCTTCTTTTGTAAGTTACCCGTTTAATTTAAACCCAATAATTGTAGCCTTCGATTTTAAATTCTGCCATATCTTTTTTTATGGTACCGTATAACTCTGTATTCTTACTTATTTTAGCTAGTGCTGCTGCATAAAAATAATTTTCAGTTGCTTTTTCTTGTTGGCCTAACTTAGATAAATTCAAGCTTTTTTCATAAAATAGATGATCTAAATAAAATACAGCTTTTTCTTCTTCGAGTAAACGAATGCCTAAATCACTTAAATCAATCGCTTGCTGATAGTCTTCAATGCTTGAATAAAATTTGGCTATATTAAAATAAATTTTAACAATCTCAAAACGATTTTGACTAGATTTTACAGTAAATAAAACTTCATCTAGTAATACAAGCGTTTTCTCAAAATAAGTTTGAGCTTTTTCTTTATCTGATATCAGATCATAAGCGATTCCAATTCCATTTGTTGCCATGACATCAAAAAAATCTAAATTTCGACCTGAATCTGAAGATAAGGCTAAATTAAGGTTGTAATGAGCATCAGAAAAACGCTGGTACCCTAGTAAACTTGTGATTCCTACGTAATAATAGTATTGCTTTAATTCATAGACGCTCTCTAATTTGCTGAAATCAATTTGCTCCTTAAGGATTTTATAGGCTTCTTTATAGTCTTCTGTTTCACAATATTTTTGAACTTGTTTAAAGATATCACTATAACTTGTACTATTTGCAGAGACAAATTCATAAATGTCACTAAAATCTATATTTAAGCGATCTCCGACTGCTAATAAAATTGAGAGCGAAGGCAAACTTGTTTCATTTTCTAAATTGCTAATAGTGGCTTGCGTACAAATATCTTCTGCTAGTTCAATTTGCGTAAGCCCTTTTTTAAGTCTTTGCTCTTTAACTCTTTTACCTAAATGCGACATATTATGTCTCCCCCTTATTTCTATTCACCTTAAAAACCGAAATAATTAAATAGATTCGTTTGAAATCCACTTCTAGCTACGCGTTAATTTCTCGCAAAAAGGCAGTATCAGTTGATACTGCCTTTTTGCAAGAAATTAAACTATTCTAGCTTTTATTTAAGCGTATTAGTTTTTTAACAGTTATATTGTTGTTATTTTTAATACCTATAATTAAATTATGATTAAAGTTTATCTGTAACGAACTAAAGAGTCAAGCTTTGATTCCCTTGAATTTACTAATTTTATAAATTAATGTCACATTTTTTTCATATTTACATTAATTTATTGTGTGTGTATCCGAAAGAAAATGATATTATTTTAATCATTTCCCTACATTTTTATTACTTTTAATAAAAATGCGACAAAAACAGTTAAATTAAGTATCTAACTTACTTAATTTAACTGTTTCTTATTTGGTAGCAATTTACTCTTATTTTTAAATAGAGGCTAAAATATTTTTAACTAATGTTTTAAATGATTCTTTTACTCGTTCAGTTGTTTCTACAACCTCAGCGTGATTTAAGCTCGCTTGCATGCCAGCTGCTAGGTTTGTAATACAAGAGACTCCAATGACTCTTAAACCACTGTGACGCGCTACGATTACCTCTGGGACTGTTGACATCCCAACCGCATCAGCTCCAATGACACGAGCCATTTTAATTTCAGCTGGTGTTTCGTAAGTTGGACCAGTAAAGCCCATATAAACGCCCTCTTTTAAATCTAAATTCATCTCTTTAGCTACGTTACGAACGATTTCTTGATACTCTTTATCGTAGGCTTGACTCATATCTGTGAAACGCACACCCATCTCATTGTCATTCGGTCCAATTAATGGATTCACGCCTGTAAAGTTAATTTGATCAGTAATCAACATCAATTCACCTGGAGTAAAATCAAGATTTAAGCCACCAGCAGCATTGGTTACAATGACTGAGTGGATGCCTAAAGCTTTCATGACTCTAACTGGAAATGTCACCATTTCAAGAGAGTAGCCTTCGTAATAGTGGAAGCGTCCTTGCATCGCCAACACTTTTTTACCACCTAATGTTCCATAAACAAGTTGACCAGCATGTCCCTCAACTGTTGATGTTGGGAAATTAGGGATTGTTTCATAAGGAATTTGAATCGCATTTTCAACTTCATCGCCTAATTCACCTAGACCTGAGCCTAAAATCAAGCCAATTTCAATTTCGCCAACACCTTTTTCTCTGATAAAACTTGCTGCTTGTTTAATTTTTTCTTGCAATTTTTCCATTTTTTATGAACTCCTCCAATTAATTTACTTTAATTCAGCTAAAAAGCTTGTGCCATTTTCAGTTGCAGGAACAGCAAAGTTTTCAGCAATTGTCGCTGAAATATCTGCGTAATACCCTTGTTTTAGGTTACCATGGTTTTTCATACTTGGTGAATAAGCCAATAATGGAACATATTCTCTCGTATGGTCTGTACCTGGGAAACTTGGATCATTTCCGTGATCTGCAGTAATGAGCAACAAATCATCCTCTTTTAGGTTTGCTAAAATTTCTGGTAAACGTGCATCAAATTCTTCAATTGCTTGCGCATATCCTGGAACATCACGACGATGACCAAATAGTGCATCAAAATCAACTAGATTTAAAAAGCTAATTCCAGTGAATTCTTGCTTCATGACAGTTAGTAGTTGATCAACTCCATCCATATTACTTTTCGTACGGATTGAGTCAGTTACGCCTGCTCCATTAAAAATATCATTGATTTTCCCAATTGCAATCACATCTTTGCCATTTTCTTTTAAGGAATCTAAGACAGTTTTTCCAAATGGACTGAGTGCATAGTCATGACGATTACTTGTGCGTTTAAAGTTCCCTGGTGTACCTAAATAGGGACGAGCAATAATACGCCCAATCATATAAGGATCGTCTAAAGTAATATCACGGACATACTGACAAATTTTATATAGCTCTTCTAACGGAATAATTTCTTCGTGAGCCGCAATTTGTAACACAGGATCTGCTGAAGTATAAACAATTAACGCGCCTGTTTCCATTTGCTCTGGACCAAAGTCATCAATGACAGCCGTACCGCTGTAAGGTTGATTACAAATCACTTTACGACCTGAGAAGGCCTCAATTTTTTCTAATAATTCAGCTGGAAAACCGTTTGGAAAAACACGGAATGGCGTTTTAATATCCAATCCCATAATTTCCCAATGGCCAGTCATCGTATCTTTACCAACCGAAACTTCTTCTAATTTTGTAGCATAGCCACTTGTTGCTTGATCTGAAACACCTTTTAAAGGGCGAATCGTGCCTAAACCTAATTTTTCTAAATTAGGAATAGTTAAGCCGGCTATTTCAGCAATATGTCCCAGTGTATCACTGCCAACATCTCCAAAAGCTGCCGCATCTGGTGCTTCACCGATTCCAACTGAATCCATTACAATTAAATGTACACGTTTAAACATATTTTTTCATCCTTCCTCTTATTTTGATTTGATATACGTTTCACCATTGGCTGCAGGGCCTTGTGATTTTCCAATAAAGGCAACTAACACAATAATCGTTAAGATATAAGGTGAAATCTGTAACGCAACTGGTGGAACGTCTTTAATAATTGGAATATAACTACCAATTACACTTAAACTTTGGGCAAATCCGAAGAAAATGGCTGCGCCCATTGCGCCTAGTGGATTCCATTTACCGAAAATCATTGCTGCTAAGGCGATAAATCCTTGTCCAGCAATCGTTGAGACTGAAAAGTTTAATGAAATCGATTGAGCTGCAACAGCACCACCAATCCCACCTAAAAATCCTGAAATCATAACACCAGCATAACGCATCAAGTAAACATTAATTCCTAATGTATCTGCTGCTTGTGGATGCTCTCCTACAGAACGTAAGCGTAAACCAAAGCGTGATTTAAATAATATATACCAAGCTAAAACAGCAATTAAAATAGCCACAAAAGCTGCTGCTGAGGTACCTTTGAAGAAGATATCTCCTAAGATTGGAATATGCTCTAGTAAAGGAATATTGCTTTTACCAAAATTGAATTTGATGAAATCTGTTTGACCGCGTCCTTCATATAATACGCGCGTTAAAAAGATTGCCAAAGCTGGCGCTAGCATATTAATTACTGTACCACTAACAATATGATTCGCTCGAAGATTAACGGTTGCAACAGCATGAATTAGGGAGAATATCAGCCCAATTCCGCCACCAACAAGTAATCCTACCCAAGGTGTCCAATTCCCAAACACATCACCCATCGATAAGTTGAAGACAATTGAACTAAAGGCACCCATTACCATGATTCCTTCTAGCCCTACGTTAACAATACCACTTCGCTCTGAAAATGTCCCACCCAATGCTGTAAAAATTAACGGAGCTGCATAAATTAACGCTGAAGAGACAACAATTGATAAAGTTGAGATAAAGTTTTCCACGTTAATTCACCTCTTTCTTAGCTGTAACAGCCTGCGTAATTTTTATTTTAGGTTGATTAAATTTATTCATAAAATAACGAATCAAGTAGTTTGCTCCAACGAAGAAAATAATCGCTGCAATCACAATATCCACTACTTCTGTTGGCACATCTGATCCCATTGGCATGCTGATTCCACCAATTTTCAAAGCACCAAATAATAACGCTGAAACGAGAATTCCAAATGGATTTCCTGCTCCTAATAAGGATACGGCCATACCATCAAAACCGATACTTGGCATACTACTCATAACAAAGATATTTTGGAAATTTCCAATTCCTTCCATACTTCCACCTAAACCGGCTAATGCTCCAGAAATAACCATCGCCATCACGATATTTTTCTTGGCACTCATACCTGCGTATTCTGCAGCAAAAGAATTTAAGCCAACTGCTCGTAATTCATACCCAGCAGTTGTTTTATTCATAAAGATCCACATGACAATACACATAATAATCGCAATAAATAATCCGTAATGAAGCGTGGAATTATCTGTTATATTCGCCAAAAATCCTGAACGTAACGTTGCATTATCTGAAATACGTGGCGTTGCATCATCTGCATTCGTTAAGACATTGCGCACCATATGGTTACTAATATACAAAGCTGTATAATTCAGCATAATTGTCACAATAACTTCACTAGTTCCAAAATAAGCTCTTAGATAGCCAGCAATTCCTGCCCAGATAGCACCTGCTACTGCTCCGCCAATTAAACAAAGAGGAATTAAAAGCATACGTGGCAAGTCTGGGAACATAATAGCTAAAGTAACTGAGCCTAACCAACCAAAGAGCGCTTGACCAGCAACCCCAATATTGAAGAAACCTGCTGTATTGGCTACCGCAAAACCTAACGCTGTTAAAATCAAAGGTGTTGCTTGACGTAAGGTTTCACCAATGTAAAAAGAAGAACCTACCGAACCTTCAATCAATGATTTATAACCTAAAATCGGATCATAGCCGAAAATTAACATAATAATGGCACCTAAGATTAATCCTAGTAGAACGGATAAGACAGGTACACTAATATTTCTAAGGGTTTCATTCTTATGATTCAATGAGTTCAGCCTCCTTTTTTTCCTCTTCTTCCGCTTGTAGCGCTGCTCGTGCTTTTTCTAATGATGAACCTGCCATCAAGAGACCTAATTCTTGCTCGGTTGTTTGTTTAGGATCAACAATTGCCGCAATTTTCCCATCGTACATAACTGCAATTCGATCTGAACAGTTTAAGATTTCATCTAATTCAAAACTCATTAACAATACGGCTTTTTTATGATCTCGTTGTTCAATTAAACGTTTATGAATGTATTCAATCGCCCCTACATCTAGCCCACGCGTTGGTTGAGCTGCAATCAATAATGATGGATTTCGATCTAATTCACGGGCAATAATCGCCTTTTGTTGATTCCCACCAGATAAAGCACTAGCTGGAACTAGCTCATTTGGTGTACGAACATCAAACTCTTCAATTAGCTTACGCGCATATTCTTTAATCGCTGGGTAATCAAGAAAACCATGATTGCTTAAAGGTTTTTGATAGTACGTTTGTAAGGCAATATTTTCTGCTAAACTCATTTTTAAGACAAGCCCATATTTATGACGATCTTCTGGGATATGTCCTAATCCAGTTTCGGTAATTTTTCTAGGAGGCAGATTGCCAATCGCTTTACCTTCTAGTTCGATTGATCCACTTTCAATTTTACGTAAGCCTGTGATGGCTTGAATCAATTCACTTTGTCCATTGCCATCGATCCCAGCAATTCCTAAAATTTCCCCTGCTCTGACTTCTAGACTTAAATTCTTAACAGCCTCTAAACCACGGCTTTCTTTTACAACTAAGTTTTCAACTTTTAAGACCACATTTTCTGGATGCGATGGACCTTTCTTCGTTTTAAAAGAGACAGAGCGCCCAACCATTAAATCGGCTAATTCTTGTTGTGAAGTTGATTTAACATCCACAGTTTCAATACTTTTACCACGACGAATTACGGTACAACGATCTGCAACAGCTTTAATTTCGTCTAATTTATGAGTAATTAAGATAATTGATTTTCCTTCTTTAACTAGTTCGCGCATAATTAAAATCAGCTCATCAATTTCTTGCGGAGTTAGAACGGCTGTTGGCTCATCAAATATTAAAATATCAGCTCCACGGTACAAGGTTTTTAAAATCTCAACCCGCTGTTCCATTCCGACAGAAATATCTTCGACAACTTTTGATGGATTTACTTTTAGTCCATAGCGTTCAGAAAGATCTTTAATTGTTTTTATGGCAACTTTTTTATCAATAAAACCAGCTTTACTAGGTTCATTTCCTAAAATAATATTTTCAGTCACCGTAAACTTTTTAACAAGCATAAAATGCTGATGAACCATTCCAATTCCTAATTTATTGGCCACAGTTGGTCCATTAATGACAACCGGTTTGCCGTGGATTTTAATTTCACCAGAAGTTGGTTCTAGCAATCCTGATAAAATATTCATCAACGTTGACTTTCCTGCACCATTTTCACCTAAAAGAGCATGAATCTCACCTTTTTTAACTTTTAAGTTAATGTTATCATTTGCTTTAAATGTTCCAAATGCTTTTGTGATGTTTAACATCTCAATGACATAATTTTCATCAACCATACTATGCTCACACTCCTATTTTAATTGACTTGGTTTTTCAACAACAACGATTTCTTCTTTAATGATTTTGTCTTTGTAATCTTTAATAGCTGTTTTCACTTCAGGAGTTAGGTTTCCATCGGTTAAATCAATTGCGCCATCTTTTAAACCATAAGCTAACGTTTCTCCACCAGGAAATTTCCCTTCAATCGATAAATTCGCTATATCTTGCACTGCGGCTCCAACACCTTTTAGAGTCGATGTTAAGGTTAAATTGCCACCTGAATATTCGCCTTCTTCTGTTTGGTCACGATCGACACCAATTACCCAAACTTTACGTTTATCTTCTTCTTTCATGATGTCTTTTGCTTCTGAGAAAACACCGTTACCAGAATCGCCACCAGCGACGTAAATAATATCTGCCTCATTATTATACATAGCTGCAGCTTGTGATTTGGCTTTAGCTGGATCGCCAAATGAACCGACATATTGAACATCGACTTTAATTTCTGGATCAACTTCGGCAACCCCTTGACGGAAACCAGCTTCAAATCGACCAATAACTTCCCCTTCTTGACCACCGATAAAACCGACATGTTTTGTTTCAGTTGTCATAGCGGCAGCAACACCGGCTAGAAAAGCAGCTTCGTGATCTTTAAATACAACAGAAACAACGTTGTCTTGTCCTTCGATAACTGTATCAATAATTCCAAATTGTGTGTCTGGGTTTTGTTTAGCTACATCTTCTAAAGCTGGTTGGAGCTTATACCCAATGCCAAAAATAGTTTTAAATTTATTGTTAACAGCTGTATTTAAGTTGGTCACGTAATCAGAATCTGAATTCGATTGTAAATAATTATAGCCATCTTTGCCTTTTTTAACCTTGTGTTCTTTGCCCCAAGCTTGCAATCCTTCCCAAGCCGATTGGTTAAAAGATTTATCGTCAATTCCACCAACATCCGTTACTAAAGCAACAGTATTCCCTTTAATATCACCTGCTCCATCTGCGGAACTAGCCTTGTCTTTCCCACCACAAGCAGCTAAAGTTAACGTTAGACCTAAACCCACTGTTAAAGTTGCTAATAATTTACGTTTTCTCATCAGATATTCCTCCATACTTTCGTTTTGTTTGCTTACGCTTACATTTTTTTCTAAAGGTTACTTGCTTCTCACTATAAGCAAGTCCTTTCAATAGAATTGATTCAATTTCCCTCCAGTATAAACGGAGCAGAACAGCCTTTTTCGCACTTTATTTAATCTGGCTCAATAGGCTTGCTCCTCGTATACTTCAAAGAATTCCCTCAATCGAAAGTTCACGATTGATTCAATTCTCTTCCAGTATAAACGGAGCAGAGCAGCCTTTTTCGCACTTTATAAATCTTTATTTGTAAAGGCATAGGGTAATAGTTCAGCGACTGTAGTGATTTTGATGTCCCCTTTTAAATTACAAAGAGTGACTGGCATTTCTGGGGAGCAAAATTCAGCAATGACTTGGCGACAGGCTCCACATGGGGCAATAGGTCCGTCTGTGTCTCCTGTGATAACTAAATGTTTAAATGTTCTTTCTCCTGTTGAGACTGCCTTGAAAATCGCTGTTCTCTCAGCGCAATTGGATAATCCATAGGAAGCATTTTCAATATTACAACCTGTATACATTTGATCGTCTGTCGTCACTAAACATGCTCCAACTTTAAATTTGGAATATGGTACGTAGGCTGTGTCACGAGCTAGTATTGCTTGCTGAATCCATTTTTCATTTTCCATTTCACACAACGTCCTTTCTTATCCCATCACAGTATTCATAATTAGATAGGCTAAAAATAAACCTGAAATTAGATACATCGCGGGGTGCACTGCTTGACGTTTGCCAGCAACTATTTTAACAAGTGGATAAAATACGAAACCGACGGCTAATCCATCTGCAATGCTTGATGTTAAGGGGATAATGACAAAAATCAAGAAAGCTGGAAACCATTCAGTAAAGTCTTCAAATTGAATATGTTGTAAGTTTTTCATCATTAAAGCGCCCGTAATCAAAATGACAGGGGCTATGGCTGCTTGTGGAACATAGGATAGCAAGGGAATAAAGAACAAGCTGACAGCAAATAATGCTCCTGCAACTACAGCTGTTAAGCCAGTTTTCCCGCCTTCTTCAATACCTGATGCACTTTCAGCTGCCGCAATAGTTGGGCTTGTTCCAAAAAATCCTGAGATAAAAGTCGTCACTGCACTAGCCTTAAAGGCTTTCTTGAAGTCTTTTTCTTTAGCATCTGGTAATAATCCTTGCAATAGACCCATGGATTCAAAAACTAAAATCATGGTTAAGGAAAATACTGCCATTAAAAATTTTGCTGAAAAGAGACTTGAAAAATCACCTTGAGCAAAAATACTTGGATAGTCAGCTAAATGACTTAAAGCAAAGCTGGCTTCACTAGCATCTCTAATTTGAAGAATATTTCCAAGAATGGTCGTTACAAGAATTCCAATGAAGAGTCCTCCTTGAACATTCCGAATGAGTAAAATGACCGTTAGAACTAAACCAAATATGGCTAACAATGCATGAGGGCTGGCTAAATCACCTAAAACGATAAACGTATCTTTGCCTGCTTCAATTAAATGTCCTTTCTCTAAGCCAATCACAACTAAAAATAAACCAATCCCGCAAGTAATCCCATGTTTTAATGTTTCAGGTACCGCTCGACTTAACAGTTCGCTTAGTTTTGAAAAAGCAACAAGGCAATACACACCACTTGAAATGATGACGACAGCAACCGCTGCCTGCCAACTCAAACCTAATGTTCCAACTAATGTATAGGTGAAAAAAGCATTCACTCCCATACCTGGTGTTAAGACAATTGGAGCATTAGCGAAAAATCCCATTAGTAAACAGCCGATGATTGAAACAAATATGGTTGCAAAAACACTTAATTCAGGCGGTATACCGGCATCTTTTAAAATGATTGAGTTGACAATAATAATGTAAGATATTGCAAAGAAGGAGGTTAGCCCCGCGATAATTTCGGTTTTAACAGAAGTCCCCTTCTCATTTAATTTAAACACGTCCATGAAACACTCCTTTGCTAGCTTAAATTTTTAGATTGTTTCAGCTAAAATGGCAACACTTGCGCTAGTCCCAATTCTGGATGCGCCACTTTCAATTAAAAGGCGAACTTCTTTAGCAGTTTTGATACCGCCAGAAGCTTTAACACCCATTGTTTCACCGACAACCTTGCGCATTAATCGAACGTCGCTTGGCGTCGCTCCTGTTGCAGCGAAGCCAGTTGAAGTTTTAACAAAGTTGGCGCCAGCTTCTTTTGCTAACTGGCAAGCGACTATCTTTTCTTCCTCGGTTAGTAAAGCTGCTTCAATAATAACTTTAACTAACGCACGATTCTTAGCGACTAAAATAACTGCTTTAAGATCCTCTAGTACAGCTTCATGCTCACCGGTTTTTAGAGCACCAATATTTAAAACAACATCTAATTCATCTGCACCATTTTGGAGTGCATTTTGAGCTTCAAAAACCTTTGTTTCCGTTGTATTGGCACCTAATGGAAAACCAATTACGGTACAAATAGATACTGGATCTTCTTTCAAAGATTGGCTGGCTAATTCCACCCAAACTGGTTGAACACAAACTGAATAAAAACGTGCTTTTTTAGCTTCAGCAATCAGTTGTAAAATATCTGCTTTTGTCGCCTCTGGTTTTAAGCAAGTGTGATCGATACGACGATTTAACTCCATACTAGATGAAACCTCCATTTCTAACAGAAATTAGTTTATTCAGTAATAATTTGATGAATCAAGACAGGTTCGTCTGCGGTTTCAGCTATCGTAATGCTTTCGTAAATCTTCGCTTTAACGTCTTCAACATCAGGACTATTTGCATAAATAGTTACTAATGTTTCTCCTTCAACAACTGAATCAGCTACTTTTTTTCGTAACATTAAACCAACTGAAAAATCAATTTGATCTTCTTTTGTGCGACGGCCTGCACCTAAAATCATAGCTGCTATGCCTAATTGATCCGCAACCATCTCTGAAACAACGCCAGATTTTTTCGCTGGCAAATCAATAACATATTTAGCTTGTGGTAATTTTTCTGGATGATCGATGACAGAAGCATCGCCACCTTGATTGCGAACCATCACTTTAAATTTCTCAATCGCTGCTCCAGATTGAATCGCTTCTTCTAACATTTTACGTGCTTCCTCTAAGGTTTCAGCTTTCTTAGCTAAAACAACCATTTGGCTCCCTAACACATAAACCATTTCCATTAAATCCTCTGGTCCTTGACCATTTAAGGCATCAATTGCTTCTTTAATTTCTAATGAATTTCCAATAGCTAAGCCTAATGGTTGCGACATATCAGAAATGATTGCCATTGTTTGACGATTAGCTAATTTGCCAATTTGAACCATCGTGCGTGCCAAACGTTCTGCATCTTTTTCATTTTTCATAAAGGCACCATCACCTGTAGTCACATCAAGTACAATCGCATCAGCACCTGCGGCAATTTTTTTACTCATAATCGAGCTAGCAATTAAAGGAATCGAATCAACTGTACCTGTTACATCTCGAAGTGCATATAGTTTTTTATCTGCTGGAGCTAAATCACCCGATTGTCCAATAACGGCAACTTGATCGCGGTTGACAAATTCAATGAAATCTTCATTTGATATTTCAACATTGAAACCTGGAATGGCTTCTAATTTATCAATTGTTCCACCTGTATGACCTAAGCCACGTCCAGACATCTTAGCAACTGGAACTCCCACTGCTGCAACTAAAGGCGCTAAAACGATTGTTGTTGTATCACCAACACCTCCGGTTGAATGTTTATCAACCTTAATGCCTTTAATTGCCGACAAATCAATCATTTCGCCAGATTCAGCCATTGCCAAGGTTAAGTTTGCTATCTCTTCATTGGTCATGTCGTTAAAGAAAATCGACATTGCTAAAGCACTGACTTGATAATCAGGTATTTCATCCTTTGTATACCCAGTAACAACAAAGTTAATTTCAGCTTTTGTAAGTTCTTTTCCGTCACGTTTTTTCTCAATAATGTCAACCATTCTCATTTTATATTCTCTCCTTTTTCCTATTTATCTTGCTCTTCTATAGTATACTAGTAAAACGTTTTACTTAAAAATAAAAAGACCTTTTTTACTAGATAATTCCCTTATCTTACAATTTAAGACTTAGTAAAACGCTTTACTAGCTGTGTAAAAAAAATGAATCTTGGGATTTGATTCATCTCTGTTGGGAATTTCTTTACCAGAAGTAAAACGTTTTACATTTATGGAAAACGCTAACAAAGTGATATTAGCATTATTTAGAAAATTAATCAAGCTTTTTGGTACTATTTTTTTTCATCAATTTTGTATCAAAATATTTGTTGGGAATTTTCTCTTTTGGATTATTAATGTTATCTACTAAGAACTTTGCAGCAAAGTAGCCAATTTCAAATATCGGCTGTCTTACTGTTGTTAAGGCAGGTACCATATAATCGGTTAATTCTAGACCATCATAGCCAATCACTGAAATATCCTCAGGAATTTTTTTTCCAACTTCATTAATTGCTCGATAAGCACCAACTGCCATCTGATCATTTCCACAAAATAGTGCTGTTACATCTTGTTTTAAGATTTTTTGTGCACCTTCATAGCCACCTTTAATGGTTAAAGGCTCATTTGTCACAAATCTTTCTTGATAGTCTATCCCATGGTTCATTAAGCATTTTTGGTACCCTAGGAAACGATCTGTAATTTCATAAAAACTCGTTTCATTTCCCAACATACCAATTTTAGTGTGACCTTGGTTGATTAACAATTCAACTGCCTCATAGGCTCCTTGAAATTCATTCGTGATTAATTTCCCCTCATCACGTTCATTTAACCCACGGTCAATTAAAATATAAGGAATTTTTTTCCGTCCACGATCATCAATTAACTTAGGAACATGAATCGGATTAGGACTGGCTAAAATAATCCCTTCCACAGAACGGTGCAACAACTCATCAATATAGATATTTTCTTTTTCTGAACTATGATTTGAGTTGCACAATAATATCATAAAACCTAGCTCGTTTAAGTAGTTTTCCACACCTTCAATGACCTTAGAAAAAAATAGATCTGTTACATCTGGCACAACCATGCCAATCGTTTTTGTTCGTTTACTAATCATATTTTGGGCAAAATAATCGGCTTTATAATCATATTCGGCGACAACGTCTAAGACTTTTTTTTTCGTTTCTGCACTAAAACGTTCGCCTTTATGATTTAAGATTTGCGAAACTGTTGTAATCGAAACACCTGATAATCTCGCTACATCCTTAATCGTTATTTTCATTAAACTAATTCTCCATTCATCTACTAATTTAACTATGTTAATCAGAAACAATTTCACCGTAATTATAGCACACTCTTTTTAGATTGACTTTAAATTCTATTTAGACCTTCTAAAAGAATTTAAAGTCAATCAAAAAAGTTTGTTGAGCCGTTTAACCCTGGCAAGAAAATAGGGAAATTTGATAGGACGCTTCCTATCCTCTCGAAATTTCAACTTTTTCTCGAAGGACTGGCTCATAAAAACTAACATAAAAAAAAGTTTACGAATTAAATTCGTAAACTTTTACAACTGATATTACTTACCTGAAAAATGACGAATTTCCCCTTAAAAAATACGTAATTTATTGAAATAGGTAAGAGCATGTTAGTTAAGTCATTCTTTGACTAACTAGTATAATTCTATTATACTCTTATTTTCATTTTTTTCTTTTCTATTTTTCTATTAATAAAAGAGAAAATTGAAAAATTAGAAACTATTCAGCGATTAGAGATGTTATTTATAGTACAAAAGGCTTAGTAACAACAACCTTTTAACCAGATCATTCACTAGTTAGATTTAGCTTCAATCATCAGTTTATTTTTTCCTAATTTAATGCAATTTTTAATTCAAACTATTAAGCATAATAATTGACAAGTAAAAAGGATGACACTCGCCTATTAACTAATTAAAACGAAAATAAAAGCTAGAATCGCTGGTAGCCCCTGTTTAATTAAGATTCCTTTATTTGCTGTTAATGAACCGTATACGGCTGCAACAATAACACAGCCTAAGAAAAATAACTGAACACTTAAAGCAAATTCAGCAGGTACAAAGAAAAGTCCCCAAAATAATCCTGCTGCTAAAAAGCCATTATATAACCCTTGATTAGCCATTAAGGTTTTGACATTTTTTTGTTGTAAAAATTCTTTTTTTAAGCCAAATGTTTTTTGGGCATTTTCACTTGTCGAAAAAAACATTTCTAAAGCCATGATATAGACATGCTCTAAAGCGACAATGAGTACCAAGATAAACGCTACAGTTTCCATATTTTTCTCCACACTCTCTTATTTAAATTCAATGACAATTTTACCAACAGCATGATGTGTTTCACTTAGTGCATGTGCATCATATAGGCCTTCTTGTGAGAACGGGAAGGTTGCTCCAATAATGGATTTGACTTTACCAGCTTCCATTAATTCCGCAATTTTACTTAGCTGTTCGCCATTCGGTTTTAACCAAATGCTATCAAAATAAACATCATATTTTTCAGCTAAACCTTCTTCAGCAGCTCCAACAATTGAAATCATCCGGCCTGTTTTAGGTTTCAAGACTTTAAAACTGTCGATTTGACTAGCACCACCCATTGTATCAAATACAACATCTACATCTTTTAATAGCTCAACAAAGTTTTCAGTTCGATAATCAATCACTTGATCAGCACCTAAAGATTTAACTAAGTCATGATTTTTTTGACTAGCTGTTGTAATTACTTTAGCACCTGCTTGTTTAGCTAATTGAATAGCGTACGTTCCAACACCACCAGCTCCAGCATGAATTAAGACAGTTTCTCCAGCTTTAAGTTTGCCGTGGTCAAATAATGCTTGCCATGCTGTCAAACCAGCCAATGGAACTGCTGCTGCTTCTGAGGAAGTAACATTCTCAGGAATTTTGGCAAGTAAATTTTCGTCAACTGCTGTGTATTCTGCGTATGTTCCAAAACGAGTTGTTTCAGGACGTGCAAAGACACGATCGCCAACTTTCCAGTCCGTTATATTTGCTCCAACTTCACTAATTGTTCCGGCAACATCCCATCCTAAAATAATTGGAAACTCCCAAGGCATCATTTGTTTTAAATACCCTTCACGTAATTTCCAATCAATTGGATTAATCGAGGTTGCTTCTTCTTTTATAATTACCTGGTTTGCTTCAGCTTTTGGTGTTGGCACCTCTGCTAATTTCAACTCTTCTTTTCCACCATAATTTTCAATAATAACTGCTTTCATATACTCTCTTCCTTTCGTCTTTAAGTGTTTTTTTATTCTTTAGTTTTTATTCGTTATATTACGAGATATTTGATGAAACGTACCTTCTAAGACTTCGATTTGTTCTAGCGATAGATTTGCAAAAATCTGTTCTTCATATTGATTTTTTTCAGCAATTAACTTTTTTAGTTGATTTTGGCCATCTTGTGTTAAAGCAATTCGTAAAAAGCGTTTATTTTCTTGATCTTTAATGCGCGTAATCAATTTTTCTTCTTCAAGTTTTTTTAAATGTCTAGTAATACTAGCTGCATCAATGCCGAGTTTTTGTTGAATATCTTGTTGACACATATTAGCTGTTTGAGAAATCTGATAAAGAATTTCTAACTTCGTATAACTAATACCTGTTTCTTCTTCAAAGGCACCATTCATTTCTTTATAAAGCAAATTCATTTTATAAAAAAGACGCGAATAGCGACCACATTCAATCGTCATATGCTACTTCCTTTCATCTTGTATAGTTGACCCATCAACTATACTACTCTCATTTATCTTTTTTGGCAAGATAGGTGCTCAAAATAATTTTTTTATTCGTTTAATCAAAAAAATTTTAACAAAAAGAACTCGTTCTCTTTGTTAAAATTTTGGATTTATTTAGTCTTCAACACAGCGTTTTAAAGTTTCTTGAATTGAAGCAATGACATCATAGCGTTTAACATTTAAAATTGGAAACGTATCTTCTGGATTTAAATATAAATCGTATTCTTGCATTTTAGCTGATTTTGTTGAATGAATACCGTGTTCAAGTCCAGCTTTATCAGCTTCTAGATCAATGCCTTCATAAATTGCTTTTACGTCTTCATATGACACAACTGGTACTTGAGTATCTTGTCCTAAAGCATCCACCATCATTTGATAAAATTCTTGATACTTCATGTTTGTATCACCGATTGCATAAGTTGTTCTGTGAACACCATTTTCTAGCGCACCAACGGCTGCTTCTGCAACTTGTTCAACTGTTACCATGGCTGTTCCACCTTTTAGTGCTGGGAAAACGGCTTGACCTTTAATTTGATCAGTAAACATTTTCCAAAGTGGCATTCTACCAGGCATAGTTCCGAAAATATAAGGCAATCGTAACGAGGTGACAACCATACTTCCATCTCCTTCAGCGAAAGCAATTTGTTCTTGAAGCAGACGTGTATTTGGATAAGCTTCAGCTTTTAACTTTTCTTCAGGTAATCGTTCAGCGAATTCAGCAAAATATGAACCAAAAACGACAAACTTTTTGACGCCAGCTTTTTTTGCTAGATTGGCTAATCGTTGTGTTGGTAAGACATTTGCTTCGTAAAAGAATTTTGAAGCTGGTTTTTTTGGAACCATTCTTTCATCTGCTCCGGCACCATATATAAATCCTTCACAACCTTTTAATAATGCTAGAACTTCATCATCTGACATCTCATTTATATTTCCTAATGTGATTTCCACTTCAGCAGGCAATAAGCCTTCTTCTGGTAATGGAGGTAATGCTGCTGTTACAACCTGATAGCCTCTTTTTAATAATTCTTTTGTTGTATAATACCCTAAAAATCCAGTCCCACCTAATACAAAAACTTTTTTACTCATACTACTGACCTCCCATTTATGTTTGAACAAACATTCACAATATATTTATAGTATAATCTATTTAGAACTAATTTATCGGACAGATATTCCTTATTACTTATCCTAAATCAACAAAAGGAGTTAGAACCATGAATCAACTACCAGAATTTTCTATGAGCGATTTTATTGTTACTAAAGAGATTTATCGACAACCTACGACTAAAGCGAGCCAAATGTATATCCAATTTATTTTTGTTACCCAAGGTCAAGGTTCTATGCAAGTAAATGACCAGGAATACCCTTTAAAAAAAGGCAGTTTATTGTGGCTCTTTTCTTATCATGTTTACCACTTACAGGAAGTTGAGGAGGAGTTGCATTTTATTACCTTTCAGCTGTCCTTAAATTTAATTTTATTTTCAACATTTACAACTCAAACAACTGAAAAGCACCTGCGTTTTTTTGAATATTGGGATACACCTGCTCTTACTAGCCACGGAGAAGATTTTCTGTACTTAAATCAAGTTTTTTCCCATGCTTTTACTGAATATCAACAGCAACAAAATTTTTATGAGCTCTCCCTTGTTTCTGATTTGTATCAAGTAATTGTTTGGTTTGAGCGAAGCGTTCGTCAACAAAGAGAAGCCGAAAAAGAATTACGCAAGACAAGTTCTGATATTCTTCTATATTTAAGTCTTCATTTTAGTGAGGAACTGACTTTAACCAAAATTACCAATCAATTTAAAACAACACCTCAAACAATTAATCGAAGGCTTAAGCTACTGACTGGAAAAACCTTTACTGAAAATCTAGCGAGCATTCGTATGAATAACGCGGTTGCTTTACTAAAATTCGATGAGTTAACGATTGCGTATGTTGCAAACTATGTTGGATACAGCTCGATTCCTAGTTTTAATAAACAATTTAAAGCCTTGATTGGTTGCTCACCTAGTAAGTTAAAACAAAGGGCCTTTACTCATGAATCAAATTCTTTTCGCTTTCAAAATACAATGTCGTATGAGATTTATACATATATTACGACAAATTATATGAAAGATATTTCAGTTAAAAGTGCGGCTAAATATTTTTATGCAAGCCCAACATCTATTAATCAAATCTTATTGAATGAGTTTTCGATGACTTTTAACTCCTTATTAGAATTTACCAGAATGTTATTTGCCCGCTCTCTCTTACTTTGTTCAACGAAAAAAATAGAAGCTATTTCAGAAGCTTGTGGGTATCTTTCAATCCGAACTTTTAATCGCAGTTTTTTAGCTTTTTGGGGCAACTCACCTAAAAAATATAAAGAATCTCTGACTAAATAATTCTACCAAAAAGTACCTATTTTTTTTAAGTGGTATTTGATATACTGGATAGAATGAATTGAGAGTATTGGCTGGTGGCTCAACAAACTTTTTATCAGGCCAGTTCTTTTGAACCAGTCCTTCGGAAAAAAGATGAATTCCCAAAAAAGTAAAAAGACACTTTTATTGGAATTCCCTATTTTTCTGACAGGCCTTAACGGCTCAACAAACTTTTTATCAAGGCCAGTTCTTATGAGCCAACTCCTCGAGAAAAAGATAAAAATTCGAGAGGACAAAAAACGTCCTATCAATTTTTCCTATTTTCTTGCCGGAGCTAAACGGCTCAACAAACTTTTTAGTTAGGAAGTGTTTTAATGAAGCGTATTGCTGTGTATTGTGGGTCCAAGCTTGGGAATCAAGCTGTTATTGCTGAGGATGCTAAAAAATTAGGGGCATTGCTTGCAGAAGAAAATATTGAACTCATCTATGGTGGATCAAATGTTGGGTTAATGGGTATTGTTGCCGATGCTGTTTTGGAAAATGGCGGCTCTGTTATTGGCGTATTGCCGACCTTTCTTAAGGATAGAGAAATTGCTCATGAACATTTAAGCCAATTAATTATTGTCGATAATATGCACCAACGGAAGGAAAAAATGTTGGAATTAGCCGATGGTTTTATTGCTTTGCCTGGTGGTCCTGGAACTTTGGAAGAACTTTTTGAAGCTTTTACTTGGGGACAAATTGGCTTACATCAAAAACCTTGTGGTATTCTAAATAGTGCCGGTTTTTATACGCATTTGGAAGGACATTTTAAACAAATGGTGGAAACTGGTTTTATGACTGCTGAAAGTCGAAAAGGTATCTCAATTGCTACATCACCTGCCGAATTATTAAAACATTTTACCGCTTATCAAGCTCCTCCTGTTAAAACTTATTAACTAAAATACCCGCTAGCTTAGAGAAATTTCTTTCCAAGCTAGCGGGTATTTTTCATTTTCATGGATTAACGCATTGTTACAAATTCTTCTGCTCCGGTTGGATGAATGGCAACAGTATCATCAAAATCAGCTTTTGTTGCGCCCATTTTAATTGCTACTGCAAAGCCTTGAATCATTTCGTCCACTCCGTACCCAATTCCATGGAGACCGACAACTTTCTCATTCGGTCCAGCGCAAACTAATTTCATACGACATAATTGGCGATGTTCAGTCACAGCTGTATACATCGAAGTAAAGCTTGATTCGTAGACTTTCACTTGGTTTTCACCATATTTTTCAATTGCTGCCGGTTCGGTTAAACCAACTGTTCCAATTGGAGGATGGCTAAACACGACTGTGGCAACATTGCGGTAATCTAGGTGTTCATTAGGTTTATTATTAAATAAACGTTCGGATAATCGACGTCCTGCTGCTACAGCGACAGGGGTTAATTCTAAATGCCCTGTAATATCACCGACTGCATATATTCCTGCAACAGAGGTATTTTGAAATTTATCAACTTTAATGTGACCTTTTTCAGTTAAGGTCACAGCTGTATTTTCTAATTTCAAGGTTTCTGTTACTGGAGTCCGCCCAATTGCCCATATGACTTGGTCAACAACGTAACTTTCACCATTTTTCAAGTGTAACGTCAGGCTTTTATCCTTATTCTTAGTAACTTCTTTAATTAATGAATGAGGATGCAATGTTGGTCCTTCTTTAGCCATGGATTCAACTAAGCCATCCACAACATAGGGATCAAAACTACGCAATGGTTTGTCATGTCTAATAAATAAATGTGTGTCGCTACCTAAACCATGTAACACACCAGCTACTTCAACGGCTATATAACCTGCTCCTACAACAGCTACTCGTTTTGGCAACTCTTCTAAAGCGAAAAATCCATCTGAATCAATTCCCAGTTCAGCACCTGGAATCGTTGGCCAAGTTGGTTTGCCTCCTGTTGCAATTAAAATATGCTCTGCTGTCAATAATTCACCATTGACTTCGATTGTGTGTTCGTCAACAAAGGTCGCATAACCTTTAATGACATCAACTTTATTATTAGCTAAACCACGATCGTAAGATTGATGAATACGGTCAATATAAGCTTCACGACTAGCAATTAATTTTTTAAAATCAAAATTGTCCACAGTAACATCGTAACCGTAGTCTGGTGCATAAAGTTTCATAGCCTCGGCGATTTGTGAGCCATACCACATCACTTTTTTAGGTACACACCCCACATTGACACAGGTGCCGCCTAATTCTTTCGCTTCAATTAATGCACATTTCATTCCGTAACTAGCAGCTCTATTGATTGAAGCGATCCCGCCGCTTCCTCCGCCAATTGCAATATAATCATATTTTTTTGTCATTTGTGACCCTCCAACTTTTATTCTCTTACTTAGTATAAAGAACTTTTTTGAAAAAGTAAATTTTCCAGATTTATCTCTGTCTAAAATCATAAAAAAGCTTCTCTGATAAATTTTAACGCGTAAAATTTATACAGAAAGCTTTTTTAAAGTTTGATTAACTTAATGGGAAAAATAAACTAATTAAATTTCCATCACAATCTTCCAGGATGCAGTAACGTTGTCCCCAAAAGGCATCCCAAGGTGCTTTTACACTTTTATAGCCTTTAGCAATAGCTTTTTCATGGAGTTGATTGAGTTCGTCGCTACTTTCGCATAAAAAGGCCAATTCAACCCGTTGTCCTTTAGGCTCTTCTTGTTCGCCAAAAATTGGTGTCACCATTTTTTCCGTGTTAAAAGAAAGGCGGATGCCTCCTTGATTAATCTCGACGTAGTCTTCTTGATTCGCCGTAACTGGGAATTCAAATCCTAATGTTCGATAAAAATCCAATGATTTCTCCATATCTTTCACAATAATACCAATCATATCTAATTTCATTTTTAGTTCCTCCTTGTTAGTATGTTGAACTCGCAGTTTTAGCCACGCCTGAAAAATAGGAAATTCCAAGAAAAGTGTCTCTTTACTTTTTTGGGAATTTATCTTTTTTCTCTAGTGGCTTGCGAGTGAAACTACCCTCGTTAGTCTTTTTCAGTTTCAAATTGCGCTCTGACTTTCTTTGGTAACTTACCTAAAACTAAAAAATAAGCGGCTTCTAAACTATTCTCTAGCAAAGCTTGGGGTATTTCTGGACTAGCTAACTTCGCTGAAATCCAATGGGTTTTATTGACATGGTAACCTGGAATAATATCTGAATACAGTTCTTTCAATTCTTCATTTCTGGCAGGATCGCCCTTAATTGTTAAAAGATTTTCTCCGGTACTCGTTCCTAAAATAGCAAATATTTTTCCGCCAATAAGGAAGGTAAAGGCTTGCCATGCATCTTTATAAACGATTTCTGCTCCTGGTAATGTTGCTATAAGTTTCTCGATCCATTGATATTCAGGTTTCATCTTTTGACCTCCAAATCACTTATTTAGTGTAGTATAACAAATTCATAAGCAAAAGGATTGTAAAAAGGCGACATTTTTTTAAATAGTTGTTGGCGAATAATTTTTTAACTTTACTAGAATGGTTCTTTTGTTGAAAAATAAAAAAGCACTAAAAGTAAATAATAACAAACACATTATTCATTCCTTTCAGTGCTTTAATTCGATAAATGTCTCTCAGCTACATTTTTAACGCAATATAAATTTTAACTTTTCCATCATTTTGATAATGTTCAAAATCAGTTGTATAGGCGCGGTTTATATCCATGCTCCAGATTTTCTCCCACATTTTGGCTACACCTGCTTGGCCTTCTAACACTTCAAATTCCAAGTAGTCTCCTGCAACTAAAACAACTGGTTCTGCTGTTTCAAATTGAACTGGACTAGCTAGGATAAAATCGTAATCGCCTCGGTAGTCACTTGCATAATTCGTATAAATTCCATAACATTCGCCTGCTGGTTTTATTTTCACAAATTTTTGCCACGCGATACCAATTGGCGCTGGATTACTATTATTCGCACGACCCGTAATTCCATATACTTTTTTTTCTGTTAATTTTCTTTGCATAGTAACAACCTCCTTGTTGTTCCTTAACTATAACAGCCTTACCTTGACAGCAGTCTGTCAGCTTTCAAGCATAGCTTTAATTTCAACTTGGCGTTGCTCTCTGAGCCATTCTGGTTGGATAATTTGAAGATGTTTGCCAAATGTAAGCAGAAAAGGAATATAATTTTGGCTAGGGCTGATTAGGGTCGTGACTTGAATCCGACCGTCAGGTAATTCGGTCAATTCTTCTTCAACATAAAAATCTACTAATTTACCTAGTTGATTCCCATCAAATATAAATATAGCCTGCTCCTTGGCCGTTTCTTCTTGCCTATTAGTTTCGCGACTTTTAGGCTGAAAACGATCTACTCCACTGACTTCTTCTAATTCCATTATGCGCGTTAATTTAAATTGACGTTCGCCCTCACGTAAGTAACAGTAGGCATCTAAATACCAACTTCCATTAATAAAACGAATTTCTAATGGTTGAATCTTACGTTTTGAGGTCTCGGCTGTTCCTGAAATATAATCAATCATAAGCTCTTTTTCCTCTGTCAAGGCGCGCAATATTTGCTCTAAACGCTCTTTAACAAAAGCATCAATTTCAGGTCGGTGCTGTGTCGCGCTGGCTAATGAAATTGGCGAAGAATCTGCAGCTTTTTCGGTTGTCAATAAAGCTACTTTTTGAATTAAATCTCCTAAGTGCGGGACTTGTAGCAGCTCTTCTTGCATTTTCAAGCCAGCTAGTAGACTTAATTTTTCTGTCTCAGCAAATGTAAAATGTGAAATCTGATAATTCTCCATTAATGTAAAGCCACCATTTTTACCGGGTAATGAAACGACTGGGATTCCTGCAAATGATAAGGAATCCATATCTCGATAGATGGTGCGTTTACTGACGTTAAATTCTAGGGCTAATTCTTCAGCTGGGATTATTTTTTTATGTAATAATCGGATTAAAATAGCAAACATCCGCTCAATTTTTAACATACTCCACCTAACTTTCATATATTCTAAAGGCCTGACTGACGCAATTTTCTAATCGTTATTTTATTATAACAGATTTAAATTAAATTCACATAATCAAATCGATGACTCATTTTCCAACCTACTTATTTCGATTTTTCTGCTCGCATTATGCCTAAAATAAGCTATACTAAGAAGAAGAAAAGGAGGTGAACATTTTGCGCCTTTATGAATTAACAAGACAGTATGAGCAGCTATTGGGTTTGGCTGAGGAGGAAGAGATTGCTACACAAGTACTGGAGGATACTTTAGAAGCATTAGAGGAAACCATTTATTTAAAAGTTGAAAACACAGCCAAAGTCATCAAAAATTTAGAAGCTGAATTAATTGGTTTTCAAACTGAAATTAGACGGTTAACAAAACGAAAGCAAACACTGGAAAAAATGATTAAACGCTTAAAACTTTATTTACAAGAGGAAATGGAGCGTATGACACTAGATAAAGTCAATGGTGAATTATTTAACGTTCGAATTCAAAACAATCCCCCTAGCGTCGTTGTCATGGATATTGACAAACTATCGGCTTATTATTTACCACAAGAACCAAAGTTAGACAAAGAAACACTTTTAAAAGACTTATCTGCTGGTAAAGAAATTTTAGGTGCTAAGCGCCAACAAACAAGATCCATCCGTATCACTTAATTTGAAAACAACCAATTTGGTTTATATAAAATAGAAAAAGACGGCCCTAGCTATCAGAAAGCTAGTGGTACGTCTTTTTTCACTATCTACTCTACCAGATTTGATCTAACTTATCCGCATAAAAAGCAATTGCTTTTTGGTAGGTTTTAATTTCAGAATCTGTTTCTATCTCACTAATAGTTCGCAATAAAAGCTCCATTGCTTGGCTGTATTCTGCTAAATTGTAATAAGTCATCGCTAGAAAAATTGGATAAACTTTATTTTCTGGAAATTTTTTTAAGGCTTCGAGATAGAGTTGTTTTGATTTTTGGTATGCACCAATTGTCCGATAGGTACTGCCTAATCCTAAATAGGCTTCGCTTAAATCAGACTCTTCTAAGCCCAACTGGATAGCCTTTTCATAATACGGAACAGCCTCGACTTCTAAGCCCGCCGTATCATGACTCCAAGCACATTGATATAAAAGTTCAGCATTATCTGGATTTTGAGCAATTAATTCTTTTAATAGTTGACAAGACGCAGCATAGTCTCCATTTTGTCTAAATTCAATTGCTTGTAGACGTTTTATTTTCATTTAGTTCACCTGATTTAAGTCAATTTTTCGTTGGATTTTTGCTTCTTTAGCAAATTCTTCCAGCGCCAATTGAATTAATCTTTCCACTAAGCCACCATATGAGATGCCGGAAGCTTGCCATAATTGAGGATACATACTAATATTTGTAAATCCTGGTAATGTGTTCACCTCGTTTATATAAATTTCTTCTTGATTCGTCAAAAAGAAATCAATGCGAGCCAAGCCTTTACATTCTAATAATTTATAAGCAGCAAGGGCTAATTTTTTTATTTTAAGTGTACTTTCTTCAGATATTTTAGCTGGGATTTCTAACACAGCTCCACTTTCATCTAAATATTTCTCTTCATAAGAATAGAAATTGGATTCATCAGTTGAAATACTGCCTAGATTAGAAGCTAGTGGATTTCCATTGCCTAGCACGGCACATTCAACTTCCTTACCAATTAACTCTTCTTCAATGATAATTTTAGAATCATATTTAAAGGCTTCTATCAGCCCATTCTTGAAACTAATTTGATCGACTGCACGGCTAACACCAACTGATGAACCTTGGTTAGCAGGCTTAATAAAAACTGGAAAACCTAGTTCATTTTCTACTTGAGAGACTAGATCTGGAGCTATTTCACCAGTTTTGACAGTGATACTTTTAGCTGTTTTAAAGCCATTATAGTTTAAAACTTGTTTACTAAAATCTTTATCCATACACAGAGCAGAGCTTAGTACACTACTCCCAACAAACGGTTTGTTTAATAATCTAAAAAAGCCTTGAATGCTTCCATCCTCACCTAAGTTACCATGTACTATAGGGAAATAAACATCAATTTCATTGGCTTGATTGTCAAAAGGTTGACTAATTAAATGGCTTAGAGTCGTTTCATTTCCATGATTGTTGACCGTTTCGCCGTCTCCAATCAATAATTGCTCTGATTCGTCAAAGTTTAGTAATTTCCCCTCATTTGAAAAAGCAAAAAGATGTACAGAATATTTATCACGGTCCAGCGATTCTAAAATATTTTTAGCAGATTGTAAAGAAACATGATACTCTGTTGACTTTCCACCAAAAACAACACCGACATTTATTTTCTTATTCATTTATCATTCACTCCTCAGCTCTTTATCTGTTTCTATTTTAGCCCAAACTCTAGTTTTTAGCTATTTAAGAAAGAGTTAAAATCTGCCACCAGAATAAATTATCTTGCATAATAGTGTCTACATTGAGATAATAAAACCATAAGAATTACGTTATTTTATATCGGAGGGTTTAATATTGATTAAAGGCCGTACAAAGATTATATCTATTAGCATTTTAGGATTAGTGTTATTTTTAGGAGCTAGCTTGCTTTTTAAAAATCATTTAACTACTAAAAAAATACACGCAGAAAAAATAAAAACCTTCAAACAAATAAAACAAGCTGAAAGCAAAACCGGTAACCCCTTCACCTATCAAAAGAAACAAGTAAAAGAAGGCACACTCCATTTCTTTATTCCAACTGATGAAAAACAGCAACCTAATGAATTGATTGAAAAAGAAATGATTAAGCTTAGTCATCAATTGCTAAAAGAAAGCCGTAAAAAAAATGAGCTTACTGATTCAGAAGTTTATTTAACGTTTCAAACAAAAAAAACACAAGAGCCTACGCAAAATTTTACCGTTTCAGGATGTTTATTTGCAAAAAAAGAGGGCTCTTTTCGTAAAATGAACCAGAAAAAAAATGCACCGATTGTGTTAACGAATAAAACCGGTAAACAATTCGTTTTAGGCGATATTTTCAAATCAAATGACTCCTTAGCAGATGAATTGAAACAACGTGGTGAGGAAATAATTATGTCTAATCAGACTATTTCACTTGAAAAAATAGAAGAGATTGGCAACTTAGACTACCCAAATGATTGGACAGATTCCAATTTTACTTACGATGCTGATAATCTAACTATCCCACTTAAAAAAAATTCATTGGGGCTTGAAAAAATTAGTTACCCAATTGAAGCTATTGCCAATTTAGTGAATCCTGAATTTCTACCACTAAACAAAACGTTACCACCCACTACTAATTCACACTTTAGACCCGGTAAAAAAATTGCATTAACTTTTGATGATGGTCCAAAAACTGAGGTGACACCAGCTATTTTAAATAGTCTAAAAAAATATAATGCTCATGCAACTTTTTTTGTCTTAGGACAAGAAGCTGCTAACCATCCGGATTTATTAAATCAAATTTTAGCTGACGGACATGAACTTGGCAATCATTCTTGGAATCACTCTCTGCTAACTGGACTCAATCCAAACAACCTTGATGAGGAACTATTAAAAACGCAATTTGCTGTTTATCAAGCAACTAAACAATTTCCAAAATACTTTCGTCCCCCGTATGGAGGAATTAACTCATCTGTTGCTAAATCTCTTTATAAACCGATTATTCAATGGTCTGTAGATACGGAGGATTGGAAAATAAAAAATCCAAAACGAATTACGAATCGGGCATTAAGTGGAGCCTATGATGGAGCAATTATTTTGATGCATGATATTTATCCGACTACTCAACAAAGTCTAGATAATACGCTCAAAGGACTGCAACAGCAAGGCTATCAGTTTGTTACAATTAGTGAGTTACTAGAAAATCCTGCTAAGCCTTTGCATCAATATTTTGGATCAGAAGACGAGCGGAAAATTTAACTATTTTAGTTTTCCGCTTATTTGACTACTAAGCCAAACCATAGTAAGATTTAATGAGATGTATAAACCGCTTTCTTATTGATTTATACACTAGTTTAGTCATGGAGGAGAAGATAAACTATGTTTGAAGTACACAACTCAACGGATTTATTAACAGCTTTTGATAACAAGGAAGAAGAGTTTGTTATTAAGGGTGACTATTGTAAGGATATTCGCGAGTATGCAAAAAGCCAGTTAAGTGAAACTGAGTTATTGGGGATAGAACTTGGTGGTGCTGGTATTCCTTCTCTTTTTGGATATCTTATTGAAGCAGTCATGGACTTATTTAGTCATGAATCTAAAGAAAAATTAAAAATCGAAAAAAAATTAAGATTGTATAAAATAGAATCCATTGATAAAACAGCCATAAAATTGCGTTTAAGACAATTAGATTATTGAGAATAGTGAAGAGACCGAGAATAGTTTTCTCAGTCTCTTTTTGAATTCAACTATACCTGACACCTATTATTTCCTGGGAAATAATAGGTGTCAGGTATAGTGTATCGCCAAAGTAATCTAAACTTCTAATTACTCTTTAATTATTTATTTTATCTATTTTTTACTAAAAGCCCATATTTGATAATGCATCAATTGCCGTCATTGTCGTTTCACTAGTTTTCCTTGCCGCCGCCGTTTTATCTTTCGTTTCAATGCTTACTAAATGTTGCTTATACACTTTGTAGGTTGTTTCTTTACTCGCAACGTAAATAATAAAGCTTTCTCGATCTTGTTCGCAGGCTTCTTGCCAAGCTTCATTTTGATTTTCAGCTTCCACATCATCTACAACAATTGCTTTCCCATCAATGGTATGAAATGTCACTTTGTAAGTCATTTTCATTCCTTCTTTCTTTTTCTTAATCATACCAAATTCTTAAATTGATTCCTACTAATATGGGTTCCACCAGCTATTTTTTAATTTTGTAAACTATGTTATCATAAAAGTAATATGTTCATCAAAAAAATAATTGGTTGAGTTGGCTAGTGCTAAAAACTCATCTAAATTGAAGGAGCGATACAATGTCTGATTTTATGACTAAAAAATATGATGTGTTAGCAATTGATTTTGAAACTGCCACTAATAATAACTACTCTGCTTGTTCTGTAGCTGTGGCTCTAATTAAAGATCTTGAAATTATTGACTCTCATTATTGGTTAATCCAACCGCCTCATAACCGTTATTCCACAGCTAATACTGCTGTTCATGGGCTAAGCAGCTCTGATACGCGTGACGCCTTGCAATTTCCAGATATTTGGCCTGAATTGCAAACCTTAATTCGTTCGAGTGCTTTTGTCAGTGCTCATAATGCTCAGTTTGATATGTCCGTTCTTCATGAAGTCTTACACTATTATCAACTTCCAATTGAAGATTTTTCTTATTTTGATTCCATTAATTATAGTACTAAAGCTTGCGCTGGCGAAAGAATTCCAAGTGGTTTAAAAGAACGTTGTCAACGATTTAATATCATTATTGAGGAACATCACAATGCACTTTCTGATGCGCTTGCTTGTGGAAAATTAATTATTGCTGCAACTAAAGAAAAAAACAAAGCTTCTAGCCTTGAGTATCTTAATGCTTATTCTACTGTTACATCAAAAAAATTCTCTGAATTGAAAGCAAGTAAATTTTTTAAGAAACCTAGTACATCGACTGCTAACTTTAATCGTGTCGATTTAAATCAAATCAATGCTATTCAAGAAAATAGTCAATTAAGCCATCCGGATTTTTCAGAAAAATCCTTTGTTTTTACTGGTGAATTTAAGAAAGCCAAAGATGAATTGATGCAAGCTGTCGTTGAAAGAGGTGGTATCATTAAATCCGCAGTTTCTGGTAAGACTGATTATGTAGTTGAAGGAGTCCAAGACTTATCGATTGTAGGTGCAGATGGCTTTAGTAGCAAACAGCGCAAGGCTAGAGAACTGATTGCTAAAGGTTCTAGTTTAACCCTTCTAACTGAAAAACAGCTAGAGGAGCTTTTGTAATTCCCTAGGCTTTCTAATTTATTTTAGAAAGCCTTTTTCAATAAAAAAAAGCCCTTAAATCGTTGTCGAAACAACGTTTTAAGAACTTCTCTAAGCTATCAGAATTACTCTGCAGCGTTTTTGTCTTTGATACCGTATTTTTTGTTGAAACGATCGACACGACCATCTGCTTGGGTGAATTTTTGACGCCCAGTGTAGAATGGATGTGAATCAGATGTAATTTCGACACGGATTAATGGGTATGTTTGACCATCTTCCCATTCAACAGTTTCTTGTGAGTGCTTAGTAGAACCCGACTTGAATTTAAAACCTGTTGTTGTATCCATGAAAACTACTTGATGGTAATCTGGATGAATTCCTTGTTTCATAGTTTGTACGCTCCCTTTGCCCTGATTCATTTGCTGGATCAGAGTTATTTTTGTCTCTACGACAACATTAAAATAATACCACGCTTTGGTGATGATTGCAATGCAATTTCCACATTATCGTTATTTTTATTTCAAGCTTTATTTTCGGATTGTTCGATTGGTTCGCCCTTTACCGAAGGCTTCTTCGCTAAAACTAGCAAAAAAATCAGCATTCGTTTTGGTTTTACGTAAAATCTTAATAAATTTGTCTGTAAACTCTAATGAATCGCCTGTCATTAAACGACGTAACTTCCAAATCTCTTCTAATCGTTCACCTGGCATTAGCAATTCTTCTTTACGTGTACTTGATTTTTTAATATCAATAGCAGGGAAAATACGGCGCTCAGAAAGTTCTCGTGAAAGATGCAACTCGGAGTTCCCAGTCCCTTTAAATTCTTCATAAATAATGTCATCCATACGGCTACCTGTATCGACTAAGGCTGTTGCTAAAATGGTTAAACTACCGCCTTCTTCAATATTACGTGCTGCACCGAAAAAGCGTTTTGGTCGATAAAAGGCTGCTGGATCAATCCCACCGCTTAACGTTCGTCCACTTGGCGGAACTACTAAATTATAGGCCCGAGCTAAGCGGGTGATACTGTCCATTAAAATAATAACATCCCGTTTGTCTTCGACTAAGCGCATAGCACGCTCTAAAACAAGTTCTGTTACACGAACATGGTTTTCGGGTTGCTGATCAAAAGTCGATGAAACTACATCGCCTTTGACACTTCGCTCAATATCCGTTACTTCTTCTGGGCGTTCATCAATTAATAAAATAATTAATTCTGCATCTGGATAGTTTTTTGTGATGCCATTCGCAATTTCTTTTAATAAAATTGTTTTCCCAGCTTTTGGTGGAGCCACAATTAAACCACGTTGTCCAAAACCAACTGGTGCTAAAATATCAATCATTCGATTCGAAATTTTAACCTGTTCTGTTTCTAATTTCATTTGACGTTCTGGGTAAAGTGCCGTTAAGGCTGGAAAATGTGAGCGCTCTTTGGCTTCTTCAGGATTTTTCCCGTTGACCGCATTGACATGCATCAACCCGTAATAACGTTCGGAAGGCTTAGGTGGTCTAGCTTTACCGGTAATTTTATCCCCATTTCTTAGACCAAAACGTCTAATTTGTGACACTGAGATATAAATATCTTCCTGACTCGGAGTATAATTAATTGGGCGTAAAAAGCCAAACCCTTCTTGAGAAACAATATCTAATACACCTTCAGCAACAAAGAAACCTTGTTTCTCTTCTTGGGCACGGAGAACGGCTAAAGACAATTCTTTTTTATTCATTTGGCTATAATAAGGAATTTTAAAGTCTTTAGCAAATGTATAAAGTTCTTTTAGTGTCTTTTTTTCTAGTTCTGCTAGCGTTAGTAAATCACCCATTCGTGCAACTCCTTCTTATTTGTCTTCTACTTCTATCATTTTAATATCTGCGCCAAGGGCAGTTAATTTTTCTACAATATGGTCATAGCCACGTAAAATATTTTCAACACCTGTAATGGTTGTCGTACCTTCTGCCATCAAACCAGCTGTCACTAAACAAGCTCCGGCACGTAAATCACTCGCTTCAACCTCGACGCCTTTTAGCTTAGTTGGACCTTCTAATAGAATCATATCCGTTTCCACTCTGGCTTTAGCACCCATTCTAACAAGTTCTGGGATGTGTTTCACTCGTTTTGGATAGATGGTATCAACAATCATCCCTTCGCCATGAGCCTTTAATAATAGTGGCGTTAATGGTTGTTGTAAATCTGTGGCAAATCCAGGGTAAGGTAAGGTCTTAATGCTAACCATCTTCAGATTTTTCGCTTCTAATACTCGAATACTGTCTTCCCCAATTTCCATGGGTACACCCATTTCTTCCATCTTTGCAATTAAACCTTCTAGATGCTCAAATATAACATTTTTCACAACAACATCGGTTCCCATTGCAGCTGCCATTGATAAATAAGTACCCGCTTCAATTCTATCTGGGATAATGGTATGACGACAGCCTTTTAATTCCGTTACGCCTTCAATACGGATAATATCCGTTCCAGCCCCACGAACTTTAGCTCCCATATTATTCAATAGTGTGGCAACATCAATAATTTCTGGTTCGCGAGCTGCATTTTCAATAATAGTTTTGCCTTTTGCTCGAACTGCTGCCAGCATTAAATTAATTGTTGCACCAATTGAAACAACATCCAAATAAACTCGAGCTCCAGTTAATCCCTCGTCTCCAGAACGTAAGTACATCGCGCCTAGTTCATTGTCTACTGTAGCGCCTAAAGCTTCAAACCCTTTTAAATGTTGGTCAATAGGACGAGGGCCTAAAAAACAGCCACCAGGTAGTCCAACGACACCTTGACCAAATTTACTTAATAAAGCACCCATAAAATAATAGGAAGCTCTCAAACTTTTTATTTTGCCACTAGGCATCGGGATTGAGACTATTTTTGTAGGATCAATCACAAGTGTTGAGCCATCAAAGTCAACTTTAACATTCATTATTTCCAATATCTCAATTAATGAATGGACATCTTGAATATCTGGTACGCCTTCCAATGTTACTGGGGAATCGGCTAGAATCGCTGCTGGAATTAAAGCTACCGTGCTATTTTTAGCACCACTAATAGTTATTTCGCCTGACAATGGACGTCCGCCATTGACGATTAGTTTTTTCATTTAGTTGCCCTCACTTTTAGTTATCGTCTATTTTTTATTCGTTTTATTTTTAATTTAGGTAAATGATTGAACACCTATTACCATAATAGAAAATAAAATCTAAAAATACAATAGGACATCTCTAATCTTATAGAATCTTTCTGGGATTTATGGCAAAATAAGGAACAATTTTGCTGCTACTTTTTTAGCTTTAAACTTATTTAACCATTTAAAAATCCTCCTTAAACCTACAATTGTCAGTTTAAGGAGGAGAAATTTTTATTTTACAGAAGCACCAATGAACGCTTTAAATAGTTTTTGCGGACGAGTTGGTCTAGAAATCAATTCTGGATGGAACTGACACGCAACATAAAATGGGTGATCTGACAATTCAACAATTTCAACTAAACGTCCATCAGGTGATAAACCTGAAAAGACTAATCCGGCTTCTTCCAAAGTTTCACGATAGTCATTATTAAATTCATAGCGATGACGATGGCGCTCTTCAACTACAGCTACATTGTCGTAAGCTTTAGCAGCAACTGTCCCTGGTTCCAACGTACAAGGATACAACCCTAAACGCAATGTTCCGCCAAGATTTTCAACATTTTCTTGATCACTCATTAAATCAATAATATTGTTTTCGCAAGTTGGATTAGTTTCTGCTGAATCAGCATCTTTCAAACCAACTACATTCCGAGCAAACTCAACACAGGCTAGTTGCATACCTAAACAAATACCTAAAAATGGCACTTTATTTTCACGCGCATATTGAATTGCCGCAATTTTACCTTCTAAGCCACGGTCACCAAATCCACCAGGAACAAGAATTCCATCAGCATCAGCCAAGAGACTTGCAACATTTTCAGTCGTAACTTGCTCTGCATAAACCCAATCAATCTCGATATCTGTATCATAATCAAAGCCAGCATGTTTCAAAGCTTCAACAACAGATAAATAAGCATCTGGTAGTTCAACATATTTCCCAACTAACGCAATTTTTGTTTTTTTCTTTAAGTTTAACACTTTTTCTTCTAACTGAATCCATTCTGTCATATCTGCAACAGGAGCATCTATTTTTAAATGGTCACAGACAATTTGATCCATCCCTTGCGCTTGTAACGCTAATGGAATCGAATAAAGAGTTTCAACATCGCGAGACTCAATCACAGCTTCTGGTTCAACATCACAAAATGAAGCTAATTTATCTTTCAAATTTTGTGGAACAGGTTTTTCAGTTCTGACAACTAAAATATTAGGTTGGATGCCTAAACTACGTAATTCTTTGACACTATGTTGCGTTGGTTTTGTTTTCATTTCACCTGCAGCATTTAAATAAGGAATCAAAGTTGTATGAATGTACATGACATTTTCTGATCCAACATCAGCTTTCATTTGACGCAAAGCTTCTAGGAAAGGCAAAGACTCGATATCTCCAACGGTTCCCCCAACTTCTGTAATCACAATATCCGCTTCTGTTGTTTGAGCAGCACGCATAATTTTTTCTTTAATTTCATTGGTAATATGAGGAATAACTTGTACTGTAGCACCTAAGTACTCACCCTTGCGCTCTTTTCTTAGCACTTCTGAATAGACTTTACCTGTTGTTACATTTGAATATTGATTAAGATTAATATCGATAAAACGTTCATAATGACCTAAATCTAAATCCGTTTCTGCTCCATCATCAGTTACAAAAACTTCTCCATGTTGGTAAGGACTCATGGTTCCTGGATCAACGTTGATGTACGGATCGAATTTTTGAATCGTCACTTCTAAGCCACGATTTTTTAGCAATCGGCCTAACGAAGCCGCTACAATCCCTTTTCCTATTGAAGATACAACGCCACCTGTTACAAAAATATACTTGGTCATTAAATCGAACTCCTTCTTTTTTTATTTGAAATTTTGAATTCTTCGTTACTTTAACGAACTAAACTCAATTTTTCTGAATGCACCTATCTAGATGACTAACTTTTTAAAATCAAATAAACGAAAATCGTTATTTAATTTTACTTATTCTAGGGTTCGTTTATAAAAAATAAAAGAAAGCCCCCCATTCATAATGAACAGGGAGCTTGATTATCATTTTATCTCATTGGTCCTGCAAGATTTCTCTTTAGGGAGCCCAATAAAGATAATACAATCTAAAGAGCCAATCGTCAAGGAAATTATGCTTTTTCTCATAATTTTATTCAATAACGTATCGTTCTTTATTATTCTTATATTTTATCTTCTTCTTCGTCAGCAAATTCATCTTCATCTTCATCATCTTCTTCAATTAAAGTCAATGAACCTTCAATACCATCTGGCAACTCGTCTTCTTCGTCTTCATCCGCACCAATCTCAGTTAAATCTGATTTGTAAGCGACTAAATCGTTTTCTGACTCTTCTTCATCATCAATAACGACACCTTCTTCGTCAACTAAAACAACGTCTTCGTCTTCTGGATCATCATCGTTATAATCAATTACATCATCATCATCTGTATTTGGAACAAAAGCACTGACTTTCTTACGTTTTTTACGACGTGGAACTTCATCTTCTTCCTCATTCGAATGAGACACTTCTTCATCAATTGAATCAATCGGGAACCATGAACGTAAGCCCCAACGATTTTCACCTAAAGAAATAAAACTTCCATCAATGTTTAAATCTGTATAAAATTGAGGGGTATTTTTCTTCATTTTACCAACAGTAATGCCTAAATATTTCTGAATAGCCGTTACTAATTCAGAGAATTCTAAGACATCTCCTTTTTCATCTAAAATGGCATGAGCTACTTCAATCATCGACAATTCTTCTTTTTTCATACCGTCAAATTGTTTTAATTCCACATTCGCCACGTCCTTTCAACAGTCTACTCTTTATCATACAATAATTAGGCAGTAAAAAGCAATTGTAATTTGTATTCTCCTAATTTTTCTTCACCTAAATACAAATCATAGTGGATTTCTATTTCACCAGAAAAGGGTTGATCTCTTAAGCTGACTTGCATTTTATTTGTCATAGTCTCTAAAGCTACGACTCCTTGAGGGGTATTATAATTTGTAACATAACGTTCACCTTTACCAAAACGCAATCGTGTTCGCGTCTCACCAGCACGAATTAATGTAATTGTGCCATCGGCTTCAACTTTAATAGTAACTGGAATTTCGATGTCACCTTCTACTTCTATATAACGTAAATAAAGACCAGAACCCATTTGTACCATTTGTCCCATTACATCGAAAACATGTTTTTCTGGTTCTGCATATTGTGTAACTTGTGTCTCCAGATGAATTTTTACATCTGTACCTGCTTTTAAATCCATTTATTCTACTCCTTTATTTTCTATTTCAGTTGACTGACTTAATTCTTCTGCCATTCTTTGATCAATTACTATAGTATCTAATATACCAGCCATTAGCAAAGCTTTAATACTTAAAATTTTATCCAAGCCTGATGCAACAGCGATGACATTCTTAACTTTGCGTAAATCTTCAATTGTCACGCCCATCAAACGCTGAGTTAAATCTGTGCTTAATTCTTTTCCTGTAGCATCAAAAAATGAAGCCACTGCATCACCTACTACACCTAGTTCTTTTAATTTTTTTAATTCAGCACTATGAATATAAGCAAGTTCTTCCCAGGTACTTGATGTAACTGGATTTCCAACGCCAATAATTGCCATGTCGACTTGCTTGGCTTTTTTCAAGGCCTCCAATGCAAGACTTGATGTTTCTAATATCTGCTTCAATTCTTTACTTTCAGCCAAAGCTGGTGCATAAAAATAGGTACATTTAGCTGAACATTTTTGCGAAAATAAAAAAGCTAAATGATTGGCATCTAAAAACAAATGATGACTAGCAACCCCTCCTACCAAAGGATGAATCGTTACATTTGGATAGCTAAGAAAAGGCATTTCATCAATAACTTCAGCCACAGTTGTTCCCCAACTAACGCCAACACTGCTAACTTGATCTAATTTATTTGCAACATATAAGGCTGCCGCTCTAGCAACATTTTTCTTTAAAGTTGCTGGAGAATTATCTTGTCCATCTGGCACGACAATAACATCCTTAAGTTGAAATTTCTTTTCGATTTCTAAGGCTAAAGATATTGAATAAGCATTTTCATCCTTGATATAAATTTCCACAATACCAAGATCACGCGCTTCTCGTAACAACTTTGAAATAACTGGACGAGAAATTCCAATTTTGCGGGCAATTTCAGCTTGGGTTAAACCTTCTGAATAATACATCGTGGCTACTTTTAAAATTTTCCGTCGATCCTCAGTGTATTTCATTGTCTGTCTGTTCTCCTTAATAAAAAGTTTGTTGAGCCGGTTAGGCCTGGCAGAAAAATAGGAAATTCCAAGAAAAGTGTCTCTTTACTTTTTTGGGAATTTATCTTTTTTCCGAAGGGCTGGCTCAAAAGAACTAGCCTTGAATAAAAAGCTCGTTGAGTCGGGTAGCTCCGGCAAGAAAATAGGAAAAATTGATAGGACGCTTTTTGTCCTCTCGAATTTTTATCTTTTTCTCGAGGAGTTGACTCAAAAGAGCTAGCCTTGATAAAAAGTTCGTTGAGCCGATTAGGCCTGGCAGAAAAATAGGAAATTCCAAGAAAAGTGGCTCTTTACTTTTTTTGGGAATTTATCTTTTTTCCGAAGGACTGGCTCAAAAGAACTGGCCTTGATAAAAAGTTCGTTGAGCCGATCAGCTCCGGCAGAAAAATAGGAATTGGAAGAATGGCTATTTTCACCATTTCGCTTTTTTAGTCAAACACTCTACTTCTCTTTAACGAAGCTTGCTTCCATCAATTCTAAGGCTGCTTGATAAATATCCTCGACTTGAGGAATCGCATTTTTTTCTAAGTCTTTCTGATAAGGCATAGGTACTGCAGCTCCACCTAGTCGCTTAATTGGGGCTTTTAGTTGGTAAAAAGCCGAGCTTTCTGCCACGACACTAGCTACCTCTCCACCAAAACCACTGCGTTTAACCGCTTCATGAACCACTAATAAACGTCCAGTCTTTTTCACAGAATTAATAATCGTTTCAGTATCTAATGGTACCAATGTTCTTGGGTCAATAACTTCCAAAGAAAGGCCTTTTTTAGCCAATTCTTCTGCAACGTCTAATGTTTTGTGTACCATAATTCCTGTTGCAACTACGGTAATATCACTCCCTGCTCGTTTGATATCAGCCACGCCTAAGGGAATAATGTATTTTTCATTTGGAACATCTGAAACTGTTTTGTAGCAAAGTTTATGTTCATAAAACATCACGGGATTATTGTCAGCAATCGCTGCATGCAGCAAACCTTTTGCATCATATGCAGTCGCTGGTTGTACAACTTTTAAGCCAGGGATGTGAGCCGTCCAATTTTCTAGACTTTGGGAATGCTGAGCAGCCGCACCTGTTCCCGAACCGCCTGCTGTGCGCATCACTAAGGGAACTTGAGCTTTTCCCCCATACATATAATGGATTTTTGCCGCCTGATTTACAAGTTGATCCATTGCAATCGTAATAAAGTCGGAGAATTGCAATTCAATAATTGGGCGTAAGCCAGTAATCGCTGCGCCAACTGCTGCTCCAGCAATCGCACTTTCTGATATTGGCGTACAACGAATCCGTTGACTCCCGTATTTTTCGATTAAGCCTTTCGTTGCTCCAAAGCCACCACCATATACACCAATATCTTCGCCTAATAAAAAGACTGTTTGATCTTCAGCCAGCGCTTCATCTAGCGCTTCGTTAATGGCTTCAATATAAGTTAATTCTCTCAAAACTAGTCCCTCCTATTCTGCGTACACATCCGTATATAAATCAGCTAGCGTTGGATTTTCACCCAGTCGAGCTTCTGCTACGGCTTCTGCCACTTTTACTTGCGCTTTGTGCTTAATTTCAGCTAGTTCTATTTCACTAGCAACTCCTTCTTGTTCAAAGAGTGTCGCCGTCAATTTTAGGGGATCTCGTTCGATCTGCCATTGCTCTTCTTCTTCTTTCGTTCGATAGACACGCTTATCTGACTTAGAATGCCCCTTGAAACGATAAGTTAGAGCTTCTATCAAAGTCGGTCCATGCCCGTCCTGCGCCCTTTTAATAGCTGTTTGAGTCGCATCCAAAACAGCAATGATGTCATTTCCATCAATTGTGACTCCTGGGAAACCATAACTATCTGCGCGCATAGCCAGCCTAGGAATGTTAACCATCTGATCAATCTTACTGCTCATACCATACTGATTATTTTCAATGAAGAAAATCACTGGTAAATTCCAAATGGAAGCCATATTTAAGGCTTCATGAAAACTACCTTCGTTTGTTGAACCATCTCCAGCGTAACAAATAGTCACAGCTCCTGTTCCTTGCATTTGAGCACTCAAAGCGGCTCCAACTGCAATTGGATAACCAGCTCCAACAATTCCATTGGATCCGATGTTTCCAGTTGCCAATTCAGCAATATGCATGCTGCCGCCTTTGCCGTGATTCGTGCCATTTTTCTTACCAAATAGTTCCGCCATCATAGCTGTCATACTGGTTCCTTTTGCGATTGTATGTCCGTGACCGCGATGGGTTGAGGTAATCCAATCGCTTGTCTTTAATAAATATCCTGAAGCTGCTGCTGTTGCTTCTTGCCCAATCGATAAATGCGTTGTTCCATGAATTTCTCCAGCACGAAATAGAGCTTCAACTTGTTCGTCAAAAAAACGGATTTCCCACATGACTTGATAGATTTCTTTTAACTGATTATCTGTTAGACCTGCCAAATTTTGAATGTGGCTCGTCATCCTCTCACCTACCTTTACAAATGTTCTCACTTTGATCAATTGTAAACAGTATAGCCTTTTTAGCAAATTCAGGTCAAGAAATCTGCCAAACTCTTAGCATTTTTTTAAAATTCGGCAGAATATCGGCTATCTTGTCTTATTTTTGTTATAATAGCTAGGTAGAAGGAGTTCAGAGCAAAAATAAGTTCGTTTGCTTTGATATCCGATTAGATTAATGAATAAAGAATCCATGCTAATTTTTAGCTTATAAGGGAAGAGGATTACATGTCTGAAGTAAAACAGATTGATTATTTAAAAGAACAAAGCTATACCTTGTACGACTCTGATACTATGCCTTTTTCTAATCGTTTTTTATCTCATTTCGCATTAGGCGATAGTTTAATTAAACGTGTTGGAGAAGCCCAAAAAGAACCAGTTTTGCATTTTTGGACGGCGGACGAGCTTGTTATTTTAGGTATGATGGATACAAAATTGCCCCACTTTTCAACTGGATTAGACAGTTTAGCCCGTTACAATAAAAATTATATCGTTCGCAACGCTGGCGGTTTAGCTGTTGTAGCAGATGCTGGTGTGTTAAATCTTTCAATGATTTTTCCTGACAATCCAACTCATAAAATCAGTATTGATGAAGGCTACCATTATATGTTTCGCTTGATTCACAACACCTTCAAAGCTTATGGGAAATCAATTGAAGCATACGAAATTACGGAATCTTATTGTCCGGGCGATTTTGATTTAAGTATTGATGGCAAGAAATTTGCTGGGATTGCCCAACGTCGCTTACGGAATGGAATTGGTGTTATGATTTATTTGAGTGTCAACGGCAATCAAGAAAAACGTGCTGAAATGTTACATGATTTTTACCATGAAGGGCTGCAAGGTGAAGAAACTAAATGGAAATTTCCACATGTAAACCCTGCGGTTATGGCTACACTAGAAGAACTATTAGATACGTCATTTTCAGTTTCCGATGTCAAAAAAATGATTTTAAAAACCTTGTCTGATAATAATAATACCTTAATTAAAGGACAGTATGATTCTGATTTAGTTGCTGATTACCAAGTAGCATTCGGAAAAATGGTGCAACGCAATGAACAAATGTTGCAAGAAAATTTGAATAAGGAGTTGTTGTTATGAATTTTGTCCCGTATAAAGATCAACTACTGCCTGTTGAAAAAGTTTTTCGTGATCCAGTCCATGACTACATCCATGTCCAATATCAAGTCATTTTAGATTTAATTGATAGCCGTGAGTTTCAAAGATTACGCAGAATCAAGCAACTAGGTACATCTTCTTATACGTTTCATGGTGCAGAACATACGCGTTTTACTCATTCACTAGGTGTCTATGAAATTGCTAGACGAATCTGTGATAAGTTTTCTAGAAACTTTCCAATGGTTGTCCCTGGCGACGGAGGTTGGGATGATTCAGAACGCTTAGTGGTCCTTTGTGCCGCTTTGTTACATGATATTGGTCACGGCCCTTATTCTCATACTTTTGAACGGATTTTTGAGACGGATCATGAAGCTATTACGGTGGCAATCATTACTTCGGAAGAAACGGAAGTCAATCGAATTTTGAAACAAGTTAGTTTTGATTTTCCTGAAAAAGTTGCGAGTGTCATTCAAAAAACGTATCCAAATCCGCAAGTTGTTCAATTAATTTCTAGTCAAATTGATGCCGATCGTATGGACTATTTATTGCGTGATGCCTATTATACTGGGGTTAATTATGGTACATTTGATTTAACTCGAATTTTGAGAGTCATCCGCCCTTATAACGAGGGAATTTCTTTCCAAATTTCGGGGATGCATGCGGTTGAAGATTACATTGTTAGTCGCTATCAAATGTATATGCAAGTTTATTTCCACCCTGTTTCAAGAAGTATGGAGGTCATCTTAAACCATCTATTGAAACGAGCAAAAGAACTTTATTTGAGCCCTGATTATGAATTCCAATCGCCGGTTCAGTTACTTGCTCCTTTTTTTGAAAAGAACTTTTCACTAACGGATTATCTTAATCTTGACGACGGCGTTCTAAACACTTATTTTACCCAATGGCGGACTGAAAAGGATTCGGTTTTAAGTGATTTGGCACATCGTTTTCTTGATCGACATGTATTTAAATCTGTTTCATTTGATTTAGCAACTGATTTAGATATCATCGAAAAAATGAAGATGTTGATTACCGAAGCTGGCTATGATACTGATTACTACACGGCATTAAATAATAGTTTTGATTTGCCGTATGATTTTTATCGTCCTGAAACTGTGAATACACGAACCCAAATTGAGTTAGTCCAAGCAGATGGCAGTTTTATTGAGTTGTCGAAAGCTAGTGATATTGTTGCGGCAATCACAGGAAAAACTCGTGGAGATGAGCGCTTTTATTTTCCAAAAGAACTTTTAACACCTAAAGTGACGACTGAAATCAATCTTTTCGAAGCTATTTTTGAAGAATTTACACACTATATAAAAAATGGTGCTATTGTGCACCCTAAAAATGAATTGGAGGAATGAATAAAAAATGAGTATTGAATTAATTGCAATTGATTTAGATGGAACGTTATTAACCCCAGAGCGTGTTGTCAGTCCTAGAGTAAAAGCAACGATTGCTGAAGCGAAGGAAAAAGGTATTAAAGTGGTTATCTGTACAGGGCGCCCATTACCTGGCGTGACTCATTTATTAAAAGAGCTTAATTTAGAAGAAGAAGGCGATTATGTCATTACTTACAATGGTGCCTTGGTTCAAACAGCCCATGATGGTGAAGCGATTGCTCATCATACTTTGGACTTTGATAACTTTTTAGAAATCGAGGGATTAAGCCAAGAACTTGGTGTTCATTGTCATGCCATTGACCGTGATAGTATTTATACAACAAATAAAGATATTGGCTACTACAGTGTTTATGAAGCGATGTTGACGAATATGTCTTTAAAATATCGTAGGGTTGAAGAGATGGATCCTAACATTGAAATTAGCAAAATGATGATGATTGATCCACCTGAAATTTTAGATCCGGCTATTGCTAAGTTTCCAGCTGGTTTTACAGAAAAATATACGACTTTAAAAAGTGAACCTTTCTATTTAGAAGTGTTGAATAAAGATGCTAGCAAAGGTCAAGCAGTTCGTGATTTAGCAGGAATTTTAAATATTCCTCGTGAAAACATCATGGCTATTGGAGACAACGAAAACGACAGTGACATGCTAGTTTACGCAGGAATAGGCGTAGCGATGGGCAATGCTGTTCCAACTGTTAAAGCGATTAGTGATTATGTAACTGAAACAAACGTAAACGATGGCGTGGCAGTAGCTATTGAAAAATTTGCCTTTTAATACCAAGGTTCCAAATGACTAACAAATAGCAGTATTTAGATAGTAACAAAACTCCCAGCAGATTAGATTTTTTCAATCTAATCTGCTGGGAGTTTATTTGTATTTTCTATCCTACTACCCTTTTAATTGACCATTTTGAGCATAATCAGAAGGTTCCATGTCACGTAAAATAACATGGATATTTTCTCCTGGAGCTCCAGTATTTTTCATTACTGCTTCGGTTACATCTTTAACAAGTTGTGCTTTTTGTTCAGCTGTTCTGCCAGCTAACATTTCAATATGGACAAATGGCATTCCAATCACTCCTATTTTTTCATTTATATTTGATTTAAGAATAGCATTACACTCTACAGTCGTCAATCCAAAAGCTGTCTGCCTCAACTCCTAAAAACCCTGTCTAACTACTTTAACTTTTTTAAGTATGAGTAACTAAAATAAGACCTATACTTGATAGGCAAATAGTCTTTGAGCAGATGATTCGATTTATTTATTTTTAAAGAGTAAAATAAGTAAGTAAGATTAAAAAGATACGAGGGGAGTTTTTATTATGCCAGATTCTAAACAGTTGTACCAAACAAAAGCGATTAATACAGGTGGTCGTAATGGTGAAAGTCATTTACCAGATGGTTCTTTCTCAGTTAAAATTTCTACACCTAAAGATATGGGTGGCAAAGGACAAGGTAGCAATCCTGAGCAATTATTTGCTTTAGGATACAGCGCATGCTTTAATTCTGCCTTAGAGCTTGTTATGGGCCAAGAAAAAGTTAGCGGAAAATCTCAAGTTACAGCTACAGTTGAGCTACTTTCTGATCCAAGTGATAATGGTTTTAAATTAGCTGTTGAATTGGATGTTGCTATTGAAGGTAAAGAGTTAGATCAAGTTCAAGAACTTGCTGATAAAGCACACCACGTTTGTCCATATTCTAAAGCAACTAGCGGTAATATTGATGTGACTGTCAAAGCTGTTGCTTTCCAAGAAATTTAATACTAAAAAAGAGGCTGGAAAAATTCCAGCCTCTTTTTTTATTTTTCTAATGCTAGATATTGTTCAACTGCCCATTTATGGCTACCGCGTTTTAATTTTTCTATTGCTGTGGGAATATCCATCCACTCTAACCCATTAAAATCTTCTAAAGGCGCACATTTTTTGTGCCAACTTTTGGCTACATAAAAATAGCCGGGATTATGATAATACTTTTTTCTGAATGTAGAATAGTAGAAGTCTTCAGCTTCACCTAGATATGTTCCAATTTCAATTTCACAGCCTAATTCTTCCATAACTTCTCGATGAAGCGTTTCTTCATTTGTCTCGTTTCCTTCTATTTCGCCCCCTGGCAATAGATAGGCCCCATTTGGTGGTGAAACTAACAATAGTTGATCTTTCGCTTGATTCAAGATCAATATATAGACCCCAATTCGGATATGATAGTCTTGTTCGTCAATTTTAGTTCCAAAACGTTTTACGTCCATAGTCTTTCTCCTAATCTCTTTTTATTTATTTTACCAGATTTTTTCTCATTTTACTCTAATATTTCACTTAATTTATTAAAAACAACCTCATTTATTCTATCATTGCTCTTTTTTTGTTATACTGTCCTTAAGTATTATGATTATTTAGGAGGAAATTATGGTTTTATATTATCTAACGTTGTTTTTCTTTATTATTTTTGCTGTCTCTTACATTCAAGATCGACGTAAAATTATCAATGGTTTTTTATTAAATCTATTCTTATTTTCAGGCTGTATGTTACTTGCCTTTCAAGCTTATGAGACACAAAACCCCATTTTAATGACTATTTTTATTATTCTTGTTGCAATTTTTTCTTTCTTTGCTCTATTTGGAGCGGTCTTATTAATGGGTTTCTCATTTTGGAATGCACGAACTGTAATAAAAAAAGAAGGACGTAACTTTTCGAATCTACTCACACTCTTCTTGGGCTTTGGTATTTTGTTTATGATTATACTTTCTTTTTTCGATTTAAATGCCCTGTTTCCTAGTTACGTTGTATCGATTATCAGCTTTATTTATCTAGTTATCTTTTATTTCTTTTTTATCTTCGTCAATTTCTTAGTTGCTTCGCTCGTTTATCAACTTTATCGTCCTCGCTTAAATAAACATTTTGTCATTGTTTTAGGAAGTGGCTTAATTGATGGACATATCGTCCCACCTTTGTTAGCAAATCGTATCAAAAAAGCCCTGGCATTTTACGATCGGCAAGCAGCTAAAACCTCACCACCAAAAATTATTTTTTCAGGTGGGCGTGGGGATGACGAAAAACTAGCCGAGTCTGTTGCTATGCGAGCCTACGCTATTGAACATGGTTTGCCGGCAGACGATGCTTTAATTGAGGACCGTTCTGTAAATACTTTACAAAATATGCTCTATTCGAAAGAGATTATGGATACTAGAATGAAGGGAAAAAAATACAAAGTTATCTTTTCAACAAATAATTTTCATTTGTTCCGTGCTGGAATTTATGCGAAAAAAGCTGGCCTAAATGCTCAAGGTATTGGCGCAAAAACAGCCTTTTACTTTTGGCCAAATGCAATGATTCGTGAGTTTATCGCTATTATCGTGATGCATAAAAAATTCCATCTTTTATTGATTGGCTCGATGGCTTTAGTTGGCATTTTGCTACAATTAGCCCTCTGGTATTCTAATACCCATTAATCCCAAATAGGGAAGAACACATCTCAATATGAGCGTGTTCTTCCCTATTTTTATTTAGCTAATTCAGCCATAGTCACTGCGTAAATCTCCATATTCTTCATTAAATCAGCCAAATCCATATATTCATCCTTATTATGAGCAATCCCTTTTTGACCTGGGAAAGACGGACCAAAAGCAACAATATTTGGCATAGTTCTCGCGTACGTTGCACCTGTTGTAGTCACTGGTGTACCATCCATTCCTGTACATTCTTCATAGACTTCCTGCATTATTTTTAACATAGGATGGTCTAACGGAAACGAAGTTGCAGGCATTTTCCGAATAATTTGAAGTTGACTATCCATTGGTAAATGCTGTTTCAATTCCACTAGAATGTTTTCTTCAGTGACAGAGACCGGATAGCGAATTGAAAGTGTTAAATGAACTTTGTTTTTCTCTATTTTAAACGCATAGGGTGTTAGCATTAATTTTCCTGAAGCATGATCTGAGAAATCAATACCTAAACCAGACCCATCATGTTTAAGGTGGAGTGCTGTTGCCAACCAGCTAAAATAATCAGCTAATTCCCCTGTAAAAAAGTGTTCATTCGTTGCTATTTCAGCAAATTTAGTCAGAACATTCTCTCCCATTTCAGGTGCATTGCTTGGAGCTCGTTTGCCCTCAATCAGAATTTCTTCCCCGTTTTTCAAGGTAACTTCTAAATGATCGGGTACGGAACTACGAGTAAAAGTCCCTTTAAAGTTAGAGATCTGTTTTACCTCTTTTTCAGGCATTACTGTTACGATTTCAATCCCAACTAAGCCACGCTCCCCATATACAGCTGGATACTTACAATCTGGCGTAAATCCATAGATTGGCGGTTTTTCGGTGGTTAAATAAAGAGGGATATCGGCTGAACCACTTTCCTCATCTGTACCAAATAAAATCCGAATCGTTTTACTCAAAGGGATATTTAACTCCTTTAACACAGCTAAAGCATATAAGGTACTGATGGCTGGTCCTTTATTATCTAAGACACCACGGCCATATAAAACTCCGGCTTCTAGGGTTAAATCAAACGGCGGATAAGACCAACCACTACCGGCCTCAACAACATCCAAATGCCCAACAACGCCAATATACTCGTCATTATTCGTTCCATATTGAGCATACCCCACAGCATCACTAACTATCTTTGTTTCAAAACCCAGTGCGCTAGCTAAATCTAAGGCTGTTTCTAAAGCCTTTTTCGGACCTTTCCCGAAAGGAGCTCCAGTTTCAGCAAGACCTTTAACACTATCCACTTTCATGACTTTTTTCAATCCAGCCAAAAATTCGGCTTCTTTTCCCTTAACAGCTGCTTTTATTTGTTCATGCATCCGTTTTTCACCTCGCCCTGTTCTTTCTTAAAAACAAAATTCCGCTTCTAAACGCGCTGTATCTTCCAACTTTCCTTTTGCCACAACTAACTGCGCCATATGTTTAAAGGAATCATTTAAACCGATTCCGCCTTTTTTAGGCATTTTTACAATAGGAATATCATGTTGATAGTTTGCAGTAGCTGGATTTTCAGCTGACATCGCAGCAATGGCTGGGATCCCATTTTCATTCATAGCTTTGGCTAGCGAACCACACATTTCTCCAAAGTTTGGATAGTGCATGGCAGGACCACATAAAACAGCATCTGCTTCAAATTTTTTAGAAAAACCAATGAATTTCTTTTTAACCTCAGCTTCATTTTCTAAAAAATAACGATCGCCACAATACAGAGTTGCTACGATAGTACCACCAAAAGATTCAATTAATGGTTCTAAAGTCATCCCAGGTCCAATCGGGCTTTTCTTTCCACCTGGAGCTAATAGTGCATTTTCATCACTCCCCATGCCGGCTTGGACATGATTTAAAATTAAAACTACTTTAATCATTTTTTTCACCTCTTATAAATCTTCAAAATCAAAATCGTCAAAGGAAATATCATCCTCTTCTTCAGCAACCGTAGCTACTTGCTCATCAATTAAATATTGGTCATCTAGCACTTTAATAAATGGATAATAAATAAACATTCCCAAAATAAAGAGCAGGCCTTGTAATACAGCCCCTTGCCAACCACTAACTAAAAACCCAGAAATAATAATTGGCATCGTCCAAGGCAACTGAATTCCATTTGTAAAAGGTACCCAGCCCCAAGACATAGCAAAGTAAGCAATCACGATATTAATCGTTGGAACTAATGCAAACGGAATCAATAAAATTGGATTTAAAACAATGGGTAAGCCAAAAATAATTGGTTCATTAATTCCAAAAATTCCAGGAACAAGGGACAGTTGTGATAATTTTTTAATTCGTTGGCTTTTACAAACAAAAATCATGACGACAATTAAAGAAAGAGTTGAACCTGCCCCACCAAACGTCGCAAACATATCTTGAAATTGACCTGTGATAATATTCGGAATTGGCAAGCCATTTTTATAGGCATCTAGATTTTCAACTGATAAAGCTCTCAGCACTGGATTAAAAACAGCTCCAACAACACTTGAACCATTGATTCCAAAAAACCAGAAGAAATGTAAGAATAAATAGGCAATCACCATTGCACCTAGTGTATTTCCTAAGCTTAATAACGGTGTTTGTAAAAATTGGAAAATAAATAATTGCAAGCTACCATAGGATGTTAACGTAAATACCCAACTGATAACAAAGAAAATAAAGATAACAATAAATCCTGGAATTAGCGCTTCAAATGATTTCACAACTGTTGGTGGAACACCCGGTGGCATTTTAATCACCCACCCTTTTTTAATCACAGCCGCAAAGATTCTGGTCCCCAATAAGGCAACAATAATGCCTAGGAATAAACCTTTTGAACCCATCCACTCTAACGGTAAACTCGTAACTTGAACAACCTCTTCGGTCCCTTCAAGGGTATAATTTGTAAAAAATGGGGTTACCATAAAAAAAGTGACCAGTGATAAAACTGCTGCTGCAATGGCATCAATATCAAATTGCTTCCCTAAACTGTACCCAATACCTACGACTGCTAAAATCGCCATGACATCAAAGCTAGCTGAAGCTGGAACAGACATTTTAGAAGCCCAATCGGCTCCTAAAAAACTAGCCATAAAATCACCAAATGGCGTCCAAGGAAAGTTGGCAATTAAAAGAAATAATGAACCAATAATTAGCATCGGTGTCGAAATCAAAAAGCCATCTCGAATCGCAATCAAATACTTATTCTCTCCAATAATCTTCGCAAGTGGCATCAATACACGTTCCATACCGTCTAAAACTTTTTTCATTTCTTATGCTCCTCTCCAATTTTTATTTTTTCTGACTTTTAATCAACTTCAAGGCTTCCTTTAACGCTTTTTCGCCATCCATCATGCCATAAATTTCGGGATCAATCCCTCCAACAGGAATCCCTAATGGTTCAAATTTATCTTTTGTTTTTTGTAATAAAAAGCGAACTTGTGGACCTAGCAGAATACAAATCGGTTTTTCAGTTTCTACAACTTCAGCAGCCCTAGCAACTGGATAGGCTGAAATTTCTAAAGGCATCCCATGTTCATTTGCTACCGCTTGCATTTTATTAACCATAATACTTGTTGACATCCCTGCATCACAAAATAAATAAATCTTTTTCTTACTCATCATTTTTCCTCCTATCTAATCTAATACTATTTTTTACTCGCAGTTCCAATGAATGTAAAACTGCGAGGAAATACTTTGACTAACTTACTTAAAACGATGCAATGTATTTTTAAATGTGTATTTATCCGCTCGGTAATAGGATGTATCATGTAATAATGGTTTACCTGTTACGGAATAGGTCACAGAATGAACTAGCAGCATCGGATCTCCAATTGAAACATCTAACAGCTGACTCATGTCTTCATTAACTAAAACGGCTTCTACTTCTTGATGAGAATAGGCAATATCGGCTTCTTTTTCAATTAGGCCAAATAAAGACTGACTAGCTAACTCCTGATTAATAGTTGGCAAATATTTTTCATCAATATACATATCTTCCACTGTCATTGGCTCATCATTGGCTAATCTTAAACGTTTGACATGGTACAATTTATCTCCTTCTGATAATTCTAACGCTTTTAAAATGGAATCTGGTGCTGATTCAACCAACTCAAATTCAATGACATGAGTCTTCGAACTTAACCCATAAGCTTCTGCCGCTTCAGTAAATCCTTGCAACCCACCACGACCACTTTGAATTTTTTGCTGTTGGGTCATAATGTAGGTGCCCTTGCCTTTATACTTAATTAAAATATCCTTTTTAATTAACTCATCTACTGCTTTACGGATTGTTAACCGACTAACCTTAAATTCCTTGGCTAGTTCATATTCGGAAGGCAATTTTTGCGCTGCACTGTACGTTTCATTTTGAATTCGTTCATGTAATTGTTCTGCTACCTCTATATAAATACCTTGCTTGTTGGTTTCCATTTTGTTGCACCATTCCTTTGCTTAATCCTTACTTTACTTTAGTCTACAGGCTTTTTAATTCGCGCTTCATAGGCATCTAACCAGGCTTTATCTGCAACTTCGATTCTCGTCGTTTTATTTTCGGCAGGATATGCTAAATAAATTTCTGCAGCTTCCTTTTCAGTTGCGACTGCAAAAGAAAATTCAACATTCGTTGCGACTCCCCATTCACCGTTCTTATTCATACAGACTAATGAAAATGCTCCGGCTTTCCCTTTCCGCTTTTCTAGTAAATCAGAAAAACCATAAACCACTTGATCTGCAGCAGCTTGAGGATGCATACCAGTTCCCATTAAGCGGACAATTTCGTAGCTTAAACACCCTTTCATTAAATCTTCTCCTAAACCTGTAGCCGTTGCACCACCAATTTCACTATCGACATAAAAGCCAGAACCAGATAATGGTGAATCCCCAACACGTCCACTTTTTTTCATAAATAGACCACTACTAGAAGTTCCTGCTACCATTTTTTTATTTAAATCTAAGGCAACTGCACCAACTGTATCGTGACCATCATAAGGACTTAAATTATGCTTTTGGATTTCTTCCAAACGCAATTCCCATAAACGCTTAGCACGTGCTGTTACCATATTTCGACAATCGAAACCTGCTTGCTTAGCAAATTTTGTTGCCCCTGCACCTACTAAAAAGGAATTGAATCGTTCATGACTCAAAGCTTCAGCTACTGCAATTGGATTCTTCACATCTTGAATACCAGCAACTGCTCCAATATCAAATGTATCTCCATCCATATAAGCAGCATCCATCTCAAGAATACATTCTTCATTAGGTAAGCCTCCATACCCCACCGATTTATAAAACGGGTAATCTTCAACTTTTTTAATCGCCTCAACCAAAGCAGTGCCTGCGCCTTCACCGTTTTTTAACGCTTCTGTCATTGATGCAACACCATCATAAGCCATACGCCATGTAGCAATCATTCCATATGTCATTTTATTGTCACTCCTTAAGATAAGTTTTTCTATCTATTCTCCATTGGATAAAACGCTTTCTTTTCTTTTTATTATATACTAGTATATACCATTTTGTATATACTGTTTTTTATTTTTATTGAAATAATAAAAAAGCAACTAGAAGACTTCTCCCAGTTGCTACAATTTTACCCGTATTTAATTTATTCTTTATCTAGCTTTTAAAATTTCTGCTTCGTTACTGCCTTTATCCATTTGTAAAATATCTAGCCCACAATCCTCATATGGACACTCGCGATACTCCAATTCAGCTGCGGTTCGATCTGGAATAAAGACAACCTCTACTGGTCTTTCACAGTAAGGACATTCTTGTTTACCTTGGATATTTTTAGTTAACATACATCAACTTCCTTTCTTGCGTACTTTTAGTATCAAGCCGTTTAATAGTGGAAGTTTTATTTTAACATAATCTAATTGAGCAAGGGGTATCTAGTTGATAAATTTGAAATTTCTTAATGATTTCACGTATTATTATTCAATAGAATCTTCAATCAATCGGCCATTATCATGCCATGCCCCGTATTGTTTGTTGGCTTTTGTCTGTTCAATTAATTTGGCTAAGCGGCTTTCAAATAATACAGCATCTTTCTTATTCGTTTGTATTGTATCGATACGAATTCTTCTATACAAGTCTGGAAACGCCATAAAATTCTCATAAATTTGCTGATCTTCTTTTAACTTTTCTTCTATGACTGAATCAATTTTAAAAGGTTGATAAATATCGCTTGGTAGAATTTTCCGACCTTCGTCTGTCATTAAACCTAACTTCTCCAAACGACGAACACGCTCCTTATTTAGCTCTGTCCAAGGACTTTTTTTAGCTCTTGGGGATAAACGTTGCGCTGTTTGTGTTTCAGATAATTTCTTTTTCACGCCATCAATCCAACCAAAACATAAGGCTTCTTCAACTACATCCAGATAGAGCAATGTATCTAATTTTGGCTTAATAGTCACAATGACCCAGCAATATTTTTCAGTTGTACTATTAGCTAGTAGCCACTCTCGTAACTCTTCTCTTTTTTTAAAAGTGAGTAACTTGTCTATTTCCATTTTTAGCGGCCTCTTTTCATAGGAATTCTTATTCTTAAAATTTAACTTCCTCTATTTTAGCATTAGTTTATTCTCCTAGTAAAGTTGGCCAATTGAAGCAACATATTCATTAAACACATTTCATTTTTTCTTAAAGCGAATTCAGCTGTTCTCCTTCACCTTTCCAGGTATAGACTTTAGGTTTTGGTGATGCTATTTCGGTACTATTTTTCCATTCTGTACTCTTTCCAAAACCTTCATCACGGCTATCAACTTCCCATTTTCTACCTTTTTTATTATAAATTAAGTGGTATTCGTAGACTTTACTCTCTTCTAATTCCATTTTATTTCCTGGGAGTAAAGATGACTCAATGTATGAATTTGAATCTAAAAATACCATTACGTTTAACGTCCATTGATTATTTTTCTGACTCAGTTTAATTGAGTCATTATTTACTGTTATGCCCTTATATTCATAGTAAAGTGATTCAATCAAAGGGCGTATCTCCATTAGATCCGCTGATAAATCTTTTAAGGCCTTATTCTCAGCATCTACGAAACCACCACCCATAAAAGCTGCATATTCGTCTGAAAATAGATCAATCACCGTTGCTAAGTTTTCAGTAAACTGTTTATCCTTTTCAGCTGATTTTGCTAAATAAGTTTCTAAATTTTTATTTTTATCCCAAACAACCACTTTGTCGTAATTCGTTTCTATTTTTGGCATATCCGATAGCAACTCTATTTTAAAGTCATACATTCCTGGAAAAATCGGACCGTATTGTTTTTTTTGTTTATTGTATGGAATTGTTTTATTTTCTTGATTCTTAATTATAACATTAGTCGCATCCGTACTTACAGTAAGATAGTTAGGTCTGACTTTTAATCGGTAGTTGGGGAAAATTAACCATTTTCTTCCCTTAGAAATAATCTCAAAAGTTTTCGCTGTCTGTTCTTCCTGTTGCTTTTCTACAGCTTGTTCTTTTAAATCGGCAAAAAAAGACTCTTTAATTTTATTATCTGATTTCAAATAGCTATTTAATGACTTTATTTCATCTTTGCTAACTTTTACTTCCTCTGTTCCGACTACTATTGATTTTTGTAAACTTGAGATATTTTTTTCATGAACCATTTTTTCTAAATTTGTAACAAATTTTTCCTTATTCGTTAAAGAAAACCCAATTCCAATGCTTATACCAATAATTACGACACCAACAAATGCAGCAATTCTTTTATTTCTAACTGTTAATTTCATTTGGTTAAACTCCTTTTAATTCTTAATACTCAAAAATAGCTCCCTACTTTAGCAGTAAGGAGCTATCATTATTTCTATTCTACTCCCCCAATGAAGGCTCTTAACAGGTATTCGTTTGATCCATCCATATTGGATTTCAAATTCACGTCCCACTTGTCATCTTTTTTAGTTAAAACGACTTTCAACTCATTTCTTGGCTCGCCAAGATCTGCCTTTTCAAGAACTTCAGTGTATTTTGTCAAAGCATATTGTTCTGCTTTTTCAGAATCATACTCATCTGATTGATCAAGGTATTCTTCTTTATACTCACTGAAAATGTCGCTAATTTCTTCATTAGATAAACCTTTCATTGTTACTTCTACCATTGCTTTCTTACCAACATTTCCGATAACTTTCGTTTCATAGGTTGCTCTTTTTGCTTCTATTTCTTGGAAATTTTTAAAGAAAGTTGTTAATTCTTCATCAGTTGGTTTGTAATTATAGACAAGGTAGTCTTTAAAGTTTTTCGTAAAAGCTTTTTTCACAGCTTCTTTAGCTACTTCACTATCTGTAGAAATATACTTATCATAATCAGGATTTTCTTTACTCAACAAAACAACATCAATATAAGCGTCTAATGCTTTCTTTGGTTCATCAAGATTTTTCTTTGTTTTTTCATATTTACTTAAATCAACTGCTACTTCAACATCGTTTTTACTATCTTCAGAAATTGAAGACGGTGCATAGCTTAACGTATATTCTTTGTCTGAGTCAATATTAAATAAAACTGTTCCAGTTAAACTTTTTCCGGAAGAAAGTTTTCCACCTTCAAAATCTTCGATCCCTGTTCGATAACTTGTATCAGGAGATATTTTTCCATCTTCACCTTTTTCAAATAATGAAAAACTATCAGGTGTTACATACATTTGCTCTTTTCCGGTATTTTTAACTTTTACATCAAACGCAATATAAGTATCTGATCCACCTTCCCCATCTTCAGAAAAAGGGATAACATATTCTCCATTTTCAATACTCATTTCTGCAATTTTACTTTTAGAAACTTCTGCTTTTTTCTCTTTATTACTAGATGTATCTCCACCGCATCCAGCAACAACGATTGCTAACAACGCTACCAAAACTAATAACACATTTTTTTTCATTTGACATCTCCTAAAAATTATTTATTAAATTGCTTACATAATTACTTTAGCATACGACAGTTATCATATCAAGCGTTTTATAACTTGTTATATATTAAAAAACTAAAATTTGATTTTTTAAAATTCAAAAAAATAAGTAAAAAAATAATTTTAATTAAGAATTTTTGAATTCTATCCAAACTTCCCCAACTAATTATTAACTAAAAAAAGCTTGTCTGTAGCTACTTTTTGAAACTAGTAGCTACAGACAAGCATATAAACATTATTAATGCTCTTTCGTTTTCATAAATCCTGCACCAATCGTAATCAACGGAACTAAATAACAAAAGAAGGCAAATGGCAAATAACTGAGTGTTGATATACCCAATGTTCCAGCAATAAAGACACCACTAACACCCCAAGGTATTAAGGGGTTAAATGTTGCACCTGCATCTGATAATGTTCTAGATAAATATTTATCAGGTAAAGAAATTTTACGATAGTTTTCTTTGTAGGCTTTACCAGGTAATATAATTGAGAGATACTGCTCTCCAATCAATAAATTTATTCCAATAGAACTTAAGGCTGTCATTAAAATCAAACGACTTTTAGTCTTCATTAGCTCTTCAACTTGGGCTAAAATAGTTTCAATAATGTTTAGTTTCACTAATAAACCACCTAGAGATAAGGCTAATAGAATTAAAGAAACGGACCACATCATGCTTTGCATGCCACCACGAGTCAATAATAAATCAACGTTAGCAACACCTGTTTTAGAAATATACCCATCTTGAATCCAACTTCCAATAGATGCTAAAGATGTCGTTGGATGGTAAAGATAACGAACTAGAATTGAAAGTACAATACTCGTCAAAAGTGTAGGTATAGCTGGGATTTTGCGCCAGGCAGCAAAAAATAATACGACTACCGGTAATAGTGTCACAGGTGAAATCGTATAAAATTCATGAAGTGTTTGGCTGATTGTTTCTATGCCATCCCCCGCTACAGTTTGTGTGGCGCGAAAACTCAGAAATGTATAGCCCAGCAAGGAAAGAAATGCCGCTGGTATGACTGTCCAAAATTCATGTTTAATGTGCTGAAATAAATCAACTTCGGCAATTGCGGCTGAAAGATTGGCCGTATCAGAAAGTGGTGAAATACTATTTCCTAAAAATGCTCCTGATACAATCGCACCTGTTGTAATGGCTGGATTGAGGCCCATGATTTGCCCCATTCCCAAAAAAGCAATTCCAACAGTAGAGATGGTTGTAAAGGAACTACCAACTGTTGCTCCAACGATTCCACAAATTAAAAATACTGTAGGCAAAAAAAACTGGACTGATAGCACACTGAATCCATAAACCATAATGGTTGGGATCGTTCCGGCAGCAATCCACACACTAATCAAAGCACCAATTAAAATGAAAATAATAATTGGCACTAAACCTGGTGTGATTCCTTCCTGGATACCTTCTTGAATCGTTTTCCAAGAAACTTTTTTATAGCCAGCAAATAAAAATACAACAGCTAAGGCAAATAACAATGCTACATGGGCTGGTAATTTGAATCCAATAATCAAAGTCCCAATCATAGCTAATAATACAACTAAAAGAAATAAAGCCTCTTTTATCGTTACATCTTTCTTCATTTTTGCGCGCCCTTTCTGCACTTCTCGTTTTAGCATTTTTTAACTCTTAAAAACCAGAAACTGGCTAAATTTTAGTTAAAAATTTAGCCAGCAATAGTTATTCTTCAATTCAATTAACTTTTATTACTCAGCATAAATTGCTTCTAATTTTTTTTGAATAGCTGATTCAATTTTAACTGCATAGTCATCAAAAACTTCTTTATCATTCATATATGGTGACATGCCTGATGCACGTAAAATAGTCACTTTAGTCGCACGATCCCATTCAGATTTTGAGAAACCTAAATTATTTACAAATTCAAATGGGCTATGGCCATATTCTTCAATGGCAAAATCAGTATGTGAAGTGATAAATTCATTGTTGTATAGACCACCTTTTGCGTAAGAAGCATAATCATAAAAGTCATGATTTAGTTTATTCATTTTCACTAAATCAGTATTGCCTTTTTCATTAAATACATAATCAACCATATTGAAATCAGGTTTTGTTAATGCATGTATTTCAATCGTTTTGTCGCCTACTTTAAATTCTTTTCCATCAATAAAGTGATAGAAATGGTACGCTCCTTCAATACTTGCTCCCATTAATTTTCCGTAGCCAGTCACATTTAATGGTAAGACTTTATGAGCAGTCCAGACAGCAGCCGCTGTTGCACCCGCTTTAGAGCCTTCTAGGATATAAGCACCTAATAATGCTGGGATATCCGCACCTTTTTCAAATACATAGGTTGCAAAATAAGAGATAACATCACGCATGCGAATATCTTTAATCACAACTCCACCTGCTGAATAAGGGATATAGCCCATTTTATGTGGGTCAATTGTAACAGATTCAGCAAAACTAATGGCTTTGAAAGATTCGTATACTTCTCGTGTTAACCAATCATTTTTTTCCATAAAGATATTATTTTTAGCATAGACAGCTTCAATTTGATCCCATTCAATAAATTCATTATTTTCGTCCAAGAAAATTGAACGTCCGTATCCTCCATAGGCAGCATCAACGTGAACATAGAAGTAAATACCTTCTTTAGCTAATTTTTCACGCAAGGCAATCATTTGATCAATACGATCTATTTGTCCTTCTTCTGTTGAACCAACAACACCTACAACACCTAAAATAGGAATTTCTTGTGCTGCTAAATCACGAATTTGTGCTTCTAGTTTATCAATATCCATTCGATATTCACTGTTTACTTCACCAGCAATGACTTGATCCAAGCCAATCCCAATAATATCAGCCGCTTTTAACCATGAGTAATGTTTGGTTTGCGGTACAATCCATTTTCCTAATTTTTCTAAGTTTTTCCCACTGCGAGCTGAGCGAGCTTTTATTTCATCAAATTGATCTTGAAGTTGATCTAAAATGTTTAAAACTTCTTCGGTAGACATATTTAATAGTTCCCAATCAGATTTACCAGCAACCATTTCTGGTGCTACTTCTTGGATAGCGAATGGCAATGATTTCATATTACGGGCATACCAAAGGCCTTCTAAATTGGCAATTGATCCATCTGCCGCAATATGTCCCCATCCGTTTTTATAACTCATTAATGTTGCAAATTCCATTCCTACTTCTTCTTCCATTTGTGAAGTGGCTGGCGAAGATTCGTATGCTACGTTATTCCCATTCCAAAGCATAGCAGTTGAATATGCAATAATGGCAGGCATTAATGTTTCAGAATTCATGTGGCCCCAGAAACGTCCTGCAGAGTGCCATGGCAATGATTCTGTCCGTAAGCGTGATGATAAAACGTTAAAAACACTTCTCATATTATCTGCTGTTGCTTGAAATTCTTTTGAACTGCGATCTTGCGGAGTAATTACTGGTAAATCTTGCGGCATATAGTTTTGTCTCCAACCAACATGTTCATCCACCATTTTATTTAAGATTTCTTTGAATAAATCAACATTTTCACCTTTATCACCAAGAAATAAAGCTTTTAAATTTGTATCGTCTGTATTGAATGTATTTTTCATCATATGTTCCTCCTATATAAAAACTGGCTTTGATAAAACTAGTTTAATTTGCTACTTATTTTTATAACTAATCGTCTAATGTATCTTGTTTTTTCCATTCTGGTTTTTTAAATTTGAAAATCAAGAGTGCAATCCCAATCATAATAACTGTTGCTCCAACTTGATAAATAATGTATCCGACATGACCGCTTTGAGAAATTGAAGATGGCGGAATCAAACTAACTAAGATAGTCACAATTACACTTAAAATAGATAGACCGGAAATAAACCACATCAAACCATTGCCTTTACTGCCTAATCTAAATGGACGTTCTACTTCAGGCATTTTATAACGCAATTTAATTGCTGAAATTGCAATTAATAGATACACAACACAATAAAGAATTGTTGTTGTAATGGTAATGATTAAGAAAGCTGCACTGATATCGGGAATAACTACATAGAGAAATGAAACAAGTGAGATAACTACTGCTTGGATAATCACGAAGCTAATTGGAATCCCTTTTGCAGTACGTTTTTGGAAAAATGGAGGTAAATTGCCTTCATCTGCCACTTTAATCATTGATTTACTTGGTCCTAAAACCCAAGCACTTAATTGAACCAAAACTCCAATCAATATCATTAATGAAATAATGTTATTGAATATTGCTGGAATCCCTAAATCTTGCGTCATAATCACAAAAGGTTGCGTAATGTTTGCTAATTCCATTTTTCCTGCTGGGACACTATCTGCTACACTTAAACCTGCGACTAAATTAAAGACAACCAATAAAAGGACAGAGGCAATCACTGCGATTGGATAGTTCCGTTTTGGATTATCAATATTATTTGCGTGAACAGAAGATATTTCAACACCTGCAAAGATGAAAATAATTCCGGTTAAAGTTGGCAAGCTACCTAAATCGCTTAAATCAGGTAATAACTTACTTGCTTCAAAATGACCTAAATAACTATCTGCATTAATACCATGTTTGGCCATATAAAGAACACCTAAAATAACCAAGGCTAAGAATGGAATATAAACTCCGATAATTGCGCCCCAATCACCTGCGATTTTAACCATATCAAATTTCAAATTTAAGAATGTAATTCCCCAATAAGAAATTAAAATCATCGCAAAGATAAAGATATTATTTGTGCCAAGTTCCGGTTTATTGATCACATACCCAATTAAGACACCGACTGTTGAAGCGACCATAACCATTCCAAAGAACATTTGCACCCAAAGTAACCATGAAGTAACAAATCCCCATTTTTCACCAAGTGCATTGCGAACCCAAACTTGTGGGCCACCTTCTTCAGGCCAACCTGTAGATAACTCAGCTGACATTAAAGCAATTGGTAAAGCAAAGACACACGCTGCTAGTACCATATAGAAGATTTGTGCCCATCCGGTTGAGGCTAATGTTGGAACACTACGAACGGTTCCAAAGAAAGCCATCGTAATTCCAATTAAACCAAATAATGATAATTTTTTAGATTGTTTCATACTATTTTTCTCACTCCTTTTTATTGTTAGGAGTTTTCTGAGGTAATGGACTAATCGATAGCGCTAATGAAAATTCAATTAATCTCTTAATTCAAAGAACTTCTATAGAAAACTTTTCTTTTTTATTCACAAATAAAAAATAATGAAAACTACTTATTTATATATATTTAAATAGGTTTTTTATGCAAAATTACAGCTATTTAAATTCATGAATAAAATGGCTTTTAAAAACTTGAATCGTGAATACATGCGTTAGTTTAGTCCTCTAACCAAAAATTGTCAACAGCGTTAAAAGCCTTTAAATTAGAACTAAATTAGTTTTTACAGCTTTCTTTATCAAGGAGTTCCGTTAAAGCTTTAACTCGTTAACGCGAGAAAGCGTAGACGCGTAAAACAAAAATATTCAACTTATTTTTTTGTATTTTCCGAATTTTTATACATTATATTTTCGTATATTATCCATCATCACTCTCTATAATAGTTACCTAATTCACAATAAAAAAGCTTCATTAAAGACTTGTTAAGTCTTTAATGAAGCTTGGTAGCTACTCTACTAGTTCCTATATCACTATAAGAATTGCCTGACTAACAATTTTTATACATTTTTGTTCTTGTTAGTATTGATAAAGATTATGTAAAAAAAAAGAGTAGTCTTCTTTAATCTTTTTTTTAATGAGTTTTTAGACTAATAAAAATGAGAATTCACGTCTATTTTCTCATCTGAAATCTCATCATTTTTTTATTCTTTTTAATTAAAAAACACGCTTCATTGTTAAATAAAATAACAAAAAGCTGTAACTAGCTTACTCACCAGTTACAGCTTACTATTTATTCTTCTTCATTTTCTGTCAATTTATTAGCTTGTTCAATTCGTTTAAACAACATATCATAAGAATTATTTCCATCAAATAAGGAGCGCTTTACACGAGCAATCGTAGCAGTGCTAGCATGAGTTTCCTTTTCGATTGTTTGATATGTTTTCTTTTCATAAAGCATTTTGGCGACTTGGTAACGTTGGATGATGGTCTTATTTTCATTTAAGGTGAGTAAATCATCAAAAAAAGCAAAACATTCTTCCTTTGATTCCAATGCTAAGATCCCATCAAAAAATTCATCAATCATTTTAGCCTCTATTTTATCTATTTGCAAAATCAAAGCTCCTTCCAAAAACCTATCTAGACTTCTTTCTACTAGCTAACGTCTTGGATGATTATATCAAATTAAGCTCTAAAAGTCATGGTTTTGAGTGAATGAAGATAAAGTTAATTTATTAAAAAAAGCTAAAACAAGTTCGAAATCAACTCATTTTAGCTTTATTTTGGATGTTTATTTTAGTTTGATTTTTCTTTTATATTAAAGTACAGGTTGTAAGAAACGCTCTAATACACGACTTTTTACAACTAGATAAATTAAAGCAACACGTAATGGAACTCCGATAATGTTGGAAATTACTCGCCCAGGGAAAATAGCAATAAAGGCTTTATCGTACATCATTGATAACCAGAGGCTATTTAAACCTAAATTGACAATAATTGAAACCAGTAACACAGCTACAATAATGCGCGTCAATGTTTTTGGTTTTTTATAAAGTACAAAACCGTAAATTAAAGCTGTTAAAAAAGTTGATAAAGTAAAGCCTGGGAAAAACATCGCTTTAGGTAATAAAACCATGCCAATAATGTCTGTTGAAACAGCTGTGACTCCAGCAATCCACGGACCGTACATCATTGCAATCATTACACCTGGTAAGAACCCTATTCCGATTCTAAAAAATGGGACTTCAAATGAAAAGACCCTCGTTAAAATAATTTCTAGTGCCATTAATAGCCCTATGATGGTGATTGCACGTGCGTCTAGCTTTGTTTTGTTCATTTTGAAAATCTCCCTTTAAGAGCTTCCAACATAAATAATATTATGCAGCGAATGCAAGAATAAAACCGCAAACTATCCAAAGATAGCTTTTCGTCCAAAAGGCAACATCCCATCCTTCTAGCACTTAACGCTTTATTCCCTACTCTGTTTATTTTTAGATCGCCTTAACGACCTAAAGCCTACTATAGCATATCTTATTTGCTTTTGACTAGCACTATGTTTGCAAGACAAGAAGAAACTGCTTACATTTTTTCTTCTGATTTTTTTATTTTTTTTTGTGTTGACAAACAAGCTAAACCCCTGTATATTTAGTGATAAGTTAGAAACACATGAGAATACAATTAAAACACATTGAAGAGAAGAGTACGTTTTTATAAAACTTATAGAGAGCCCTGTCTGGTGGAAATGGGTAGTCACATGAAAGCGGAAGATGGTCTTGGAGTGGAATAATCGAACGGCTTCGGCTTTTAAATTATTACGGTTGCGCCCGATACAGCGCCACAGTTTAATGGAAGCAATTTTCCACGAACTGTTTAAGGTAGAATTAGTGATGATTCTATAAAAAAAGGTGGTAACACGAAGCATTTAACAGCTCTCGTCCTTTTATCAAATCAAGCATTTGATAGTGGGAGGGCTTTTTATTTTACCTTTAAATCCCCTCTCAATTGAAAATAAAATGAAGACTGAAACGCTATGAAGAGAAAAGTATTGCTAGTAAACGTAATAACAGAGAGCCTGATTGCTGAAAACAGGTTTACGACTACTAACAAGAAAATGGCCTCTGAGCGGGGTACCGAATTGGATTTTTCCATTAGGCTACCATGGGTGCACCCATTAACGTGCTAGGGTATCAGAACTTGGCGGTTCTTGTACTTAATGAGGGATTTCTTGCAAGGGAAATCTAAACAAAGGTGGTAACACGTACGTTCAAACGTTCGTCCTTCTAGTCAAAAGACTAGTTGGCGGACGTTTTTTTGTTACCTAAAAACAAACTTTTTATATAGGAGGAAAAATATGATTACTTTAAAAGACATTGAGGTTACATTTGAAAATAAAGGCCAGAAAGTCGTTGCTGTTGATCAAGTTGATTTACAAGTTGAAAAAGGCGATGTTTTTGGAATTGTTGGTTATAGTGGAGCGGGGAAAAGTACTTTGGTTCGAACCATTAACTTATTGCAACGTCCGACTGCTGGTTCTGTCACTGTTGCGGGACAACATTTGTTGAACTTGAAACCGAAAGAATTAAGAGCTGCCCGCAAAAAAATAGGGATGATTTTCCAACATTTTAACTTAATGGCTTCCCGTACAATTGCCGAAAATGTAGCTTATCCTTTAAAAAATTCTGGGTTATCTAAGAAAGCCATTCGAGATAAGGTTAATCAATTGCTTGAACTAGTTGGTTTAACCGATAAACATCAGGCTTATCCTTCCCAATTATCTGGTGGGCAAAAACAGCGTGTCGCAATTGCCCGTTCATTGGCAAATGACCCTGAAGTTTTATTATGTGATGAAGCTACGAGTGCCTTAGATCCCAAAACAACTCTTTCCATTTTGAAATTACTTAAAGACTTGAATAAAAAATTGGATTTGACGATTGTAATCATCACTCATGAAATGCAAGTCGTTAAAGAAATTTGCAATAAGGTTGCCGTAATGGAAGATGGAAAAGTCATTGAAGCTGGCAGTATCGTTTCTATTTTCACTCAACCTAAAAAAGTATTAACAAAAGATTTTATTAATACTGCAACTCACGTGGATCAAGGCTTAGAAACTATTTTGTCTCACCCAACGATTCTTGATTTGAAAAAGAATGATATCCTAGCAAAAATTTCGTATGTGGGCGCTACAACTAGTGAACCATTAATTGCTCACTTATACAGCCAATTTAGTGTTTCTACGAATATACTTTTCGGAAATGTTGAAATTCTACAAGAAGTACCGATTGGTAATCTAATCGTTGTTTTATCTGGTGAACCTGCCAAGCGCGAGAAAGCCCTAGCTTACTTGGCGTCAAAAGATGTTAAGGTTGATTTGATTCAACACAAACAAAATGTGGTTCCCTACCAAAAAAAAGAAAGCCAAATTAGCTAGCTAAACGGAAAGGATTGATTTTATGTCAAATTTTATTGAAACCTATTTTAAAAATGTTCCACCTTTGCGGGATGAATTTATTGAAAGTACTCTTCAAACTTTATATATGGCTGGTGTTACAGCTTTGATTGCAGGTGTTCTAGGAATTATCCTCGGTGTCATTTTAGTTGTCACAGATCAAGGCGGTATTTTAGAAAACAAGTACCTCTACAGTGTACTTGATAAAATTATCAATATCTTCCGCTCTATTCCCTTTATTATTATGTTAGCAGCGATTGTGCCTTTTACACGCTGGATTGCCCATACTTCAATCGGAACAACTGCAGCGATTGTTCCACTAGTAGTTGGAACAACACCGTTTTTTGCCAGACAAATTCAAAATGCTTTAGTTGAAGTTGACGCTGGGATTATTGAAGCGGCTCAATCAATGGGTTCTAGTCCACTTGGCATCATTTTCCGCGTTTATTTAAAAGAAGGCTTAAACGGCATTATTCGTGCCTCATCCTTAACAATTATCAATTTAATTGGTTTAACTGCCATGGCAGGAGCTGTTGGTGGCGGTGGATTAGGTAACTTAGCTATTTCTAGAGGATATAATCGTTTTAATGATGATGTCACTTTTGTGGCAACATTGATTATCTTAGCAATTGTTTTTATTACACAGGCTATTGGAAATTATTTAATTCGCAAAACCAGTCATTAACATTTATCCAAAGTTACTAAATGATTTGATTAAAAACTAACAAACAAAAGGAGCAATAAAAATGAAAAAAACAAAAAAGGTAATTTTTAGTATTCTATTCGTTCTAAGTATTTTCATTCTGACAGCTTGTGGCGGTAATGCAGCAAAATCTGATGAGAAAAAAGTGGAAGTTGTTAAATTAGGTGTGGTTGGAGATGATACCCGTGTCTGGGATTCAGTTAAAGATCGTCTTAAAAAGGACAATATTGATTTACAAATTGTGAAATTTACTGATTATACTCAACCTAATTCAGCGTTAAATGAAGGCGAGCTTGATTTAAATTCTTTCCAACATCAAATTTTCTTAGATTCTTACAATAAAGATAGTGGGACTGATTTGGTTTCGATTGGTGAGACTGTGATTGCGCCACTAGGCATTTATTCTGAAAAAATTAAGGATGTCAAAGAATTAAAAGAAAATGATATCGTGGCAATTCCAAATGATGTCACTAATGGTGGTCGGGCACTCTTGCTTTTACAAACAGCTGGTTTAATTAAAGTTGATCCTGCTGCTAAACAAACACCCACTGTTAAAGACATTACAGAGAACAAATTAAAGTTAGAAATTAAAGAATTGGATGCAGCCCAAACTGCACGAGCTCTTGCTGACACTACTATTTCCTTAATCAATAGCGGTATGGCTGTGGATGCGGGTCTTATTCCAAATAAAGATGCTATCTTTTTAGAGCCGATTGATGGCACTTCTAAGCCTTATATCAATATTATTGTGGCTAATGCAAAAGATAAAGACAATAAAACGTACAAAAAAATTGTCGAAGCGTATCAATCACCTGAGACCATTAAAGTGATTGAAGAAACATCGAAAGGTTCGTCAATTCCTGTTTGGGAGACGGATTCAAAATAATAAGCTTTGCTGAATTATCTGAAAAGAAACTCTAGTTTATTAAAAAAGGATTATTTAATTTTTGGTGTGGATGAAGAACTTCTTCATTCACATCTATTTTTGTATAAAAGAATAAAAACATATGAATTGTCCTGACAGAATCAAGTCGATTAAAACTACCCTGAAAGGAAAATTCACACGTCTCTTACACTTAGACTTTGTATCCAAACTCTAATCGATTTAAAAGATAAAATACCACGTTTTCAGAAAATCATTTTAAGGAACATGTAATTAAAAGAAGAATAAAATTCATTTAAGTCACATTCACCTATAAACCCTTTTATTTCATACGTTGTGGTTGCTTAATACTCCATCTTCCATTGTTAAAAATGGTTTTCTCATGTCTAAAGTAAATCTGATTGTATAGCAAAAATGGTTTTTACTTTTAATTTTTTATTTCTATTTCAACATCAGATATATACTAGTAATAAACAGTAGCAAAATTATGAACATATACGCACGGGAATACCATTTAAAGGTTGCCTTTTTCTTTAGAAGTAAATCGCTACGTGTAAATCGATTCTTTTCAGATTTTTTTCTAAACATTTCTTTCTCAACGGCATTTAGCTGATTTATCTGACAAATAAAATGTTGAAATTCATCGCAAACTTCCCTTGCTTTTCCCACCCGCATAATTCTTCCTTGATTGATCCAGATAGCTTTATGACATAATTCTCTAACTTGGGATAAGGAATGGCTAACAAATATAATTGTCACACCTTCACTATTCTTCTCTAAAATCTTAGATAAACACTTCTTGTAAAAGGTTTGATCCCCAACAGATAGTGCTTCATCAACAATCAAAATATCAGCGTTTAAATGGATTGCTATACTAAAGCCTAGCTTTGCCTTCATTCCACTAGAATAGGTCTTAATGGGTTGTTTAATAAAATTATCCAACTCTGAAAAACGTATGATTTTAGGAAGTATTTTCTGAATATTTTTCATATCTAATCCATGATACAAACATTTGAGCTTAATATTATCAATGCCAGATAAATTAGGTTTTAATCCCGCATTGATTGCCAATAACGAAGTAGTCCCTTTTCTAGTAATCCTACCATAGCTCGGCCGGGTCACTTCTGCCATTAAATCTGTCAATGTGGATTTTCCAGACCCGTTCAATCCAACTATTCCAACAATTTCACCTTGAGCAATAGAAAAAGAAGCTTGGTCAACTGCCTTTAGGATATTGAATTGTTTTTTTCCAAATAATTGGTGTTTATTTTTTTTTTTTATTATAAAGTGCTTCGTTACTTGTCTAAATTCAATTGCTTTCAAAAGTTTCCTCCACTAAATATAATTACTATAATTGCGTCTATATTTTGTATGAATAAACGCTCCTATTGAGTACAAAACTATAATAAAATTCCAGAAATAAAAATGATTTACCCAATTAATTTCTGCTTTTTGAATGCCGAACATACCTTGTCTAAAGCCTTGTATTATATACATAATTGGGTTAAGTTGCAAAAGCTTATAGAGCAATCTATCTGGACTCAAGTTAAATTGTACAATCACACCTGAAACAAAAATCAATAACCGCGTGGATGAATTTAAAATCAATTGGAAATCTCTGAATAAAATCGTAATCGTTGAGGTTAGTAAATTTAAAGCAAAGATAAATATAAGCATGGAAAACGTGTAATATAGTAGCAGATAAAAATTCATATATAACAAATGATTCGTTAAGAAAGCTACTAAGAATAAGATACTTCCCATAACAATAAAGTTATTCAGATTATTGACTAAAACAACCGTTGGTAATATTGTTGCTGGCATATTGGTTTTAGAAATAATCGATAACTGGCTATAGATGGCATTCGCACCTTGGATGATATTACTACTAATATAAAACCATGGAATTATGCCTGCTAGAAGCCACAAAATATACGGAATATTATTTTCAGATACAGCACCTCTACTTGTCGCAACACCAAAAATCAAATAATAAACAGCAATTTGAATCAACGGATTCAAAAATACCCATAAATTTCCCAATCTATAAGAGCCGAAAATTGCTTTTCGTTCAAATTTAGACAATCTTAAGATGAGCTTCCAGTTAACAAATTGTAAATAGATAACATTAATAGCTGATCTCATCGCTAGCCCTCTTTTTGTTAATCAATTTAACCATTGTATTTCGTAAAAACGGTGAGAAAAAAGTCCCAGTTTGTGAATGATCTGAATAACTTTGAATATCTAAGTTGTAAGGTATCCTTAAAGAGTCACAGTAGTTTAAAAAAGGAACTAGATGCTCTTGATAATGATAGTCTTCATCTCCAATGTGAAAAAACATTTCTGGCTTTTTTCGATTTTCAACCATTCTCGTGTACAGTAGATTGTTATAATAGTCTGCCAATAATGCTTCATTTTCACCATGTAAAAAGTAAAAGACTTCTTGCATATAAACATTTTTTGAAAGACCTTTTAGAAAATCACTAATTCTAATCTGTGGGGCTCCCACAATCGTATGTCCATAATTATATGTTAATGAATAATACAAAGCTGCTGTGCCGCCTTTACTAGACCCTACAGAAACAATATTTTGGCTAGGAACTTCCAACTCATTTGCCTTTGTTGTTATCAAGGCATTTACAGATCGCTCAAACTCCCTATTTCCTTGCTTTCCTAAGTAATAACAGAATTTATTTTGAAATTCATCTAAAATATACAAACGATGTACAGGCAAACCTTCCAAGGTTTTGATATAATTATAAACTGGCTTGCCTCCTTGAAATTCCATTGATGAAATTCCGGAAAAACATACGACTAAAATATCCGATTTAATTGGACTTTCATGAAAAACATAACGAATCGGTAAGTCGTTAAAATAAATATGTTCATTATAAAACCTGGTTTCTAACAGTTCCTTATTTTTCTTATCTACGGCACAAATTTCGGTATTTTTATTAATTAATAAAGTAGTCCTTTTTTTAATAAATACCTGGCATTTATACACACCACTTTCAACAATAGAGTAATCAATTATAAATTTACTTGTTGTAAGCTCCTGGTATGGAAAACGTTGAATAATGCCTTGTTCTTTCCAAATATAATAGGCATAATTATAGCTATGTTCTCTATCCATCTTCTGCAATTCAAAGGACCAAATGATGCTGTCATTCTTGAATTGTTGTGTAACACAAATTAATTCTTCTTTCATTTCATCCCTTCTTTTCTTATGAGATAATTTCGGTTTTGCTTTTTCTTTCTAGGTTGCACTTATCTCAAAAATAAGTTGATTTATTTGTTCAATAATGATGCTCGTATCAAAGTATTCCTTTGGATATGCCGCCAGCACATGCTTTTCCCAAGAATTAGCTTTGTCTAAAATCATTTCTACCATTTCTTCAGTGTTTTCTTTGATAAACCTTTGAGGATAGATCGTTTCCGCACCATCCCAATGAATGATACATGGCGTCGCTCCCGAAGCCATTCCTTCCATCGGTGCTAAGTGAAAACTTTCATTTTCGCTAGTAGAAAGCATTACGCCGATTTTTTGAAACCATTGAGCCATATTTGAACCATGTTTTTCAAAAATAACATGATCTTTTAACTTACTTATTTTTATCCGTTTAAACTGTTCTTCATAGTAGGCTAATTCTTCTGGCCGGTTTTTCATCCAAGGTAAATCCTGTGGTAACTTCCCTTTAATAAATAGTTTATAACGTCTATCCTCTTCTATTAATCTCTCGATGATATCAATCGCTCGATCCAAACGCTTAATTTGCGGTAGAATTCCCACTAAACCTAGATTAAAATCAGCAGTCGTATCTTTTTTCAATTCATACTTTTGGGTATTGACCATATTATAAATAACAGTCATTTTCTCCTTAGGAATCTGAACTTCATTAGAAAATTTTTCATAAATCAAGGGCGAAATAACAATAAATTGATCAATTGCTGCTAATTGATATTGACTTGGATAAACTGTTTTCAGCTCTTGTGCATGTAAGCGCACAATTAATTTTTGATGGGCCTTTTTTTGTCTTGAATACCAGACTGCATTCCCTAAACCCCATTCACAAAAAATAATATCCGCCCAATTCAAAAGTTTTTGGCTAGCTGCTTCATTGTGTTTATTGTGACCTTGCCATAAATCTACTTTGATTTCGTAGGATGGGTTTTGTTTCCAATCCTTTAGTGCATCATTCAAGAATTTTAAATCATGTCCAGCCACCAGCATTTTTATCGGTTCTTTATAAAAAGACCACAGTAATCGTCTTATCCTTTTGTAACTATTATTAAATGTAAACATTTGAACAGCTTCAAAGCACTGCTTGCTAGCCTGTTGGTATAGTTCAACATTTGTAAACAAGTGATTGATTTTTTCAATACATTCTTTTTCGCTATTGACAAATAAAGGATAATTTTCTCCTAAAAGTTGTTTATGCATGGTCGTTTCTCTACAAAGAATTGGCTTTCCCATGCTACCATATTCAAGCAATTTGGTTGATAATTCTACACTCTCATTGTTATCCACACTTAATGCTCGATAGCTAAACCCAACATCTGATGCCTTAATAATTTCATGGCTTTTCTTTCTTGACACCCCACCATACCAATTTAATTGCGGTATTGTTTTAAATCGTTCTATAATTAAATCCTTACGTTTGGTCAACGTTCCTTGAAATTTATCTCCTGCGATAGCCAATCGGTAATTACTGTCTTTTGCATTTAGCGTTTCAAACATAGTTAATAGTTCTTCTATACACCATTCCTCTGCAAATTTCCCTGTGTAAACAATTTGATTCCCATTATTTTTAAAGGTTGGCTTCTCACTAATATTAGGTAGCATCGGATACAGAATTTCAATTTTTTCTTCCTTGCTTACTTTATTTTTTCCAATAATAGCCCCAAAAGCTTCTTTCATTTCTGGTGTTTGCATAAAAAATTTGGGAAATATTTTATAAATGTCCCTCAGCATTCTTATTTCTTTTGCCGAAATTTTTTCTTTATCATGTTCAAAATTGGTAATATAAGGCATTGTCTTTTTGCTTAAATTTGCTTTATTTTTCAACTCATGTACCAAGTCCAGACCTCTTACAATAATCAGATGATACGAATTTTTTTGATCCAACTGCTCAATTATTTGAACAGCTTCTTGAGCATTCATTCTATTGCGATTAACAAATGGAAAGTTTGTAAAGCAACGAACAGCTTCAATCAACTTTGTGTTCATTAAATCCGACAACTCATTAATCAATAAGTTGTGTTTGATTTTTGCTTTTAGCAACACATCGGTTTCAATGTTGCTTCCCTCCGATAACATTTTTGCGATTGAAGTTAACCAAACAGATGAGCCATCAATAAAATTCAGATCAACATCACCATATACTAATACTCTCAACTTTCTCAATATACTTTTCTCCTCTATATTTCTATCATAACTTTCAGGTTCTTGGAGGCATCCGCACCATTCTTGATAAAATTACAATTATCAATACTAAAAATCTTTTTTCCGCTACTAAATTCATCTTTTAATGGATTATCCTGCTTCATTTTATGAAAAAAAGTATCAAAGCTGTCCATAGTTGCGTAATTGGTTCTAACCAAGGAAAAATTAAGATGCCCTTGATTGTCATATCTATATTCCTTTTCTTTTCCTATTTCCAAAAGCCTATGATTCTTGTATTCATAATACTCATTTTTAGTAATTACATCGGCTTGACTATAAATCGCCCCTGCAACTAAATCTTTGATAAAATATTTTCCGTAAAAATGGTTAGTGTCCATATAAGCAAAATATTTCGTGGGAATCAAGTCATGGAAATGATCGTATTTTCTTAAATTATTCTTCATTACAACTTGAATATTTTCTTGCTTATTGAGCTCTAAAAATCCAACATTTTTAGGGGTGATATTTGATACGATAAGCAGTTGTTTGTCTGAATAGACTTGCTGATTAAACATTGAAAAAACAGTCTCTAAATCTTCCTCTGTATCTGCTTCAGCAATGATTGTCACATCTTCTGTCAAGTTGATTTCAAAGCCCATATTTTTAAGTATAAATTGAAGGCGAATCGCATACGTATGATTCAAAAAGACCTCTCTAATTCCTTGCATTTTTTTCTTTTTGAATAGCATTTTATCTTTTAATACTTTTTCAAACTTCTCTTTTAAACCCTCATCAGCGTCTTCAATCAATACAATATCACCAAAAATCTTTTTGATTCCTTCCGAGTAGCTACTAATAATCGGGGTACCACTAGCCAGCCCCTCAAAAACTCTACGTGAAAACATGGTCGGCGAGTATTTAATACTATTCACATTCACCATGTACTCATAACCTTTATAGGCAAGCGGAATTTTATTATATGGCAAGCTGCCTTTTACACTGCTACGGAATCTTTCAGGGAAAGAAAAATCAGTTACTGCATGCTGATTCTTTTCGAAGTTTCTGTCATAAATATCTAATCCTTTTATCATTGCGACTTCCAAAACGCTATCCATATCATTTTTTCGTTCTATATGTCGATTGGCGTAATAAGAGCCAGCAAATGAAACTTTCGCTTTTCTTCCTATCGGCAACTCGATAGGATTATGGAATTTAGGCTGCGCCGAAAAAGGTAAAGAATATACATTGGTATGCTTACAACACTTCTGATACTTTTCGATCATATTAGCGTCTGTTGTGTAAATATAATCAAATCTTTCTGCCGCATCAATAAACTTATCAAAATGAATTGGGTCTTCTTTATTCCAGAAAACCGTTGGAATATCTCGTTGTTTACACCAGGCAAGCAGTTTAAATAGTTCAGATTTATCTTGGTTCGCGTATTTACCAATTTTAAATTCCCATGCCCCTTTATTTCCTTTCCAAGCACTTTCAACAAACAAAAAGTCTGGTTCATTTTCAGTCAGAACCTGCTCAAAATTAGTCGGTGTAAACTTAATCAAGTTCACTTCTTCTTGGTAACAAGTTGTAGTAAACTCATCTAATATAGCCGCAACATTTAATTGATTTAACTTAGTTATTTTTTTCTTAGTACGTTTTACAGCCATCTCTTCTACGCCACAAGGTACATATTCTTCGAGAATTTCTTCTTGCAAACGTTCAATTTTACCACTTGTTAAAGTAACAATTCCTTTTCCACTTATTTTTATCGCAATTCGAAGTGAATTGGTTTGATGGGAAATCGTATGTTTGAATGGCTCTTTGTATGAATACATGGTTGATTTTATTTTTTCTAGATGACTGTATTCAATAATTGCCAAATGAACCGAAGCCTTACCGATGATATCAAAATTCATCTCACCAGCGATCGTTTCATTGGGAAACACTTCAATAACCGTTTTAGGCAAACTATTGAAATATGTATTTTTTTCAATCAATGAAATATAGTGTGGCTGATCTGAGGTATTAATAAAAATGATTTCATCTTCTTGTTTTTGAATATTTATTGCTGGATGCGAGCAAAACCAACTATCAAAAGCCAACATGTCTTGATTTTTTAAAATGACTGGATCAATCAAGTGAAATAACTCTTCTCGCATTTTTTTTATATCGGATAAAATATCATTCATACTATTAAGATCCTCTCTTTCTATATCTTATTCAGTAATTTCCAGTACTTTCTAGTCGCCTTAATTACTTTTGTATTGTTAAGCTTAACATTCTCGTTTTCGAAATACTTCTTTTCTTCCTTCAACTTTTCAAACTCGATTTTCAATTGATTAAACTCATTTCTTTTCGTGTCTAATTCTTCAATAATCTGTTTTTTTTGGTTATTACTTATGGCAAGTTCTTTTCCAACTCTGTCTAATAGCTGAATATTTTTATGAATAAATTCCCTTAATTTTTTTTCCACTTCCCTTTGTTTGTCTTGCTCTTGAAAAAATTTACTCTGTGCTATCTTATAGTTCTCTAAATCATGAATCGCTCGATTTTTTTCCACTGTTAACTTTGCTATCCTCGCTTCTGCATTTTTTAAATCCATACATATTCACCTTTCATTTCAATAACTCTTTATATAAATCAAGAAGAATTTTCTGTTCGTTTTCCCAATTAAAATGTTCTTTTGCAACACGACAATTTTCTTTTAGCTGTTGGTACGTTTCTCTGTTGCAAATCAATTCATTAACTGCCATGGAAATAGACTGACTAGAATGAGAATCGACTAGCATTCCGACTTGCCATTTCTTGATAACCTTTTGCATTTCTGGAAAATCACAAGCAATCACTGGAACTTCTGCCATAATGTATTCAAACAACTTATTTGAAGCAGCCGAATAATGATTAAAGCAAACATTATTTAACACTTGAAACCCTATAAACGCTTGCTGTGTATATTGATGCAACATGTTTAGCGGAACTTTATTTACAAAATATACTCGCTCTCCAAGACCATGGGTTGCAACCATTTCTTTTAACGCTGGCTTAATTTTCCCATCTCCAATCAACACTAGAACGCCCTTTTGAACTTCTATCATTGCTAGGATTAACTGCTCTAATCCTCTACCTTCTTGGATTCCTCCCTGATAAAGAAGAATTAATTCTTCTTTGGGCAGATTCAACATTTTCTTCAAATCCTGTTGAATCATTACGATGTCTTTTTTCGTTGTGTAATTGTGCATCACCTTCACATCTATTTGATACAAATCATGAATATATTGTGCACGTGTGTCATTTTCATGAATCACTACATCCGCATATTTTATGAGACGGCGCTCAATTTTTTCATAGATTTTGCTATTGTAGCCTGTTCGGCTACTATGAATCTCATGGGAATCATAGACTAACGGGACTCTTTTCACTATTTTTATGATGACTCCCTGAAGCAATGTATTTAGGTCATTGCTATGTACGATCGTACAACTGGTAAACAAACCAGTTTTAACCATCCCTATAAACGTCCAAACAATACGAAACATTCTTTTTTTCCAATGCCACAAAAAAGAAATAAAAAGAAACAAACCAACAAGGAGATAATATTGTTGATACAAAAGAATGGGAGAAATAAAAGCAACCATGCTTAAGATTAAAATGAAAGGCGAAATACTACTAGCTGTTCGAAGGAGAAGAAAATCCGGAGTAACCTGTTCTTGCTTCACAAACTTTTTTTGTTTATCCTGGATAGCAACTAGCTTAACAAAATACCCATTATCAGCTAAAGATGTACAACTGCGCATCACGCGAGCATCATTTGTAAAATGGTTCCAAACAAACATCAGTACCTGTCTTTTCTTCATTTACAGAGCTCCTTTAATTTTTTTTTGTTTACTTCCCAATTAAAATGCTCTTTGGCATATAAATACCCAGCATTTCCCATCTCTTCTCGCAATGTATCTGCCCTCATTAGACCTTTGATGTAAGTAACAATTCCTTCTATATCTTTATTCTTAAAAGCTTTTCCTGCTTGAGATTCTTCCAATACTGACTGGCTATAGCCTGAAATAGCACCAACTATCGGTGTTCCACATCCTAGGTAATCAACTAGCTTACCAGGAAGCACGGTTTCAAAAATTTCATGTTGTTCTAAGCTAAGAAAAGCCAAATCAGCTTGCTTAATTTTCTCTAGTACATTTATTCTAGAATCCGGCGGAAGTAAAATAACTTTATCTGATAAATTATTTTCTTCTATTTGTTTGCGCAATTTTTCGATATGAAAACCATATCCAATCACTAAAAATTGGACTTTAGGGATATCTTGAAACTTTTGGGATACCTTTAACAGTACCTCAAAGTCTTGCGCTAAACCAATATTCCCGGTGTAAATAATAATAAAATTGTCAACCTTTTTTTTCTTTTTTTCCGGTGAAAATTCTGTCTTTGTTAAACTATTTGGAATAAATGTCAGCTTGGTTTTTGGGACTGCCTTGTCCATAATATTCTTTTCAAAAGCCGGACTGTTTATAATAATTTTGTCAGCTATATTATATAATCTTTTTTCAATAGCGTAAGCACATGTAAGAAATAGAGGATGGGTAAATTTTTTTACCCCTAACAATGAATCGGGCCACAAGTCTCTTACATCAACAATTAACTCTGAGTGCCATTTTTTCTGTGCAACAACTCCTGCTAAAAGAATGAAAATAGGTGGAGAAGAAACAATCACAGTATCATAAGTTTTTTTTCTCTTCAAAATAATAAAAACTGTCTTACATAAAACTTCTAGATAAAGAAGTAGCCTCCAAATTAAATTTTGCTCGTATCTTTTTACCTTTACATCAATTTTAGTAATATTTTCCGATTCAATAGTCGTATCATTTGAATATAACCGTTTATCTGGATAGATAGGAACTGTAGAAATAATATCTACTTCTCCTTCCTCAGAAAGAGTGTCATAAAAATTTTTCATTCGATTCGCAGCACTACCTAATTCAGGAAAATAATTTTGAGTTATTAAGAGTGTTTTCTTTACCAAATTTAGTTTCCTTTCCTTTTTCAATTTGTATATTAAGAGGCTACTTCAAAAAGATTTCCTAAATTATAATAGTATTTCGCTGTTGCATCAATAGAAAGAATATTTTTTGTATCTAAGATATTCATATTGTTCATCAATTGGAAATCAATCTTCTTCAATTGCTTAAATTCACTATGATCCGATAAAATAAGAACCAAGTCGGCTCCTTCAAGAGCTTTATCTATGTCTTTTTCAACAAATTCTTTTTCAACGTGAGGATCAAATGCTGACACTTCAAAATTTGTTTCTTTTTTCAAGCGACTATAAATTTCCATTGCGGGACTTTCTCGAATATCATCAATATCACCTTTATAGGTAAGTCCTAATACAGCAATTTTCGTTCCCTTAACTTTTTCCATAATAGCTAATGATGTATCGATTACATAATCTGGCATTGAGGTATTAATTTGTCTCGCTAACTGAATCAGCGGAGAATACTTTGGTGACGCAGCTGTAATAAAATAGGGATCGACAGCTAAACAATGTCCTCCTACCCCTGGTCCTGGTTGATGTAAATTCACTCGTGGATGTTTGTTTGCCATTTCAATGACATCTAATGCATTAATTGAAAGATCCGATGAAATTTTAACCAATTCATTAGCTAAAGCAATATTCACGTCTCGATACGTATTCTCCATTAGTTTCGATAACTCGGCAGTTTTTGCTTCAGTTAAAATAAGATCACCTTGCACAAAAATTTCATATACTTTCTTACCTGCTAATGTGCATTTCTCAGTCACACCACCTATAATACGATTGTTGTATACTAACTCTTCCAAAACTTTCCCGGGTAAGACACGCTCAGGACAATGGACGACAAAAATATCTTCGCCTACAGTAAAGCCTTGTGCTTCAATCAAAGGTACTACATAATCTTCTGTTGATCTGGGAGCAATTGTTGATTCAACAATTACTGTGTTGCCTTTTTTCACATAGGGTAGTATCGTTTTCAAAGCATTTAATAAATACGTTAGATCACATGATTTATAGGTGTCTTCATTGTTTGGCGTTGGAACGGCAAGAATAAATACATCTGCAGTTTCAGGAGTTAGTTTTGGCTTAAAGTTTCCACTAGCCAGTGCATTTTCCAATGCCTCTTGCAAGCCAGGCTCTTCAATGTGTATTTTCCCGTCCTTTAACATCTCTACTGCATTCTTATTAATATCTACTCCGATAACTTCTTGCCCATGATTGGCAAACATAACAGATGTAGGTAATCCAATATATCCTAAACCCATAGTTACAATTTTCATCTTTTTTAATCACCTTTACTTCATTATTTTTTTACGATTATTTTGATTTAGGAAGCTCTATTTTCCACTTAGCAAGTACTTCGTTGCCAGGTGTATAAATTAATTCCGCATTTTTTTCTTCTTCTGGGACTTCAAAATAAAGCATTCCTGTGGTTCCTTTGCCAACTTCAATTTCTTGACCTATATTATTCGCATCACTAATTACATCATAGTTTTTATTTTTTGTCTTAAGTTTAAAATCGCCACCACCAATACCGACTGCCTGGGCATCTTCATTTGTTAAATCCATTGAAATGGCAACAATTTTTTTCTGCTCATCCATACCTGATTGATTCGCCTCAATCTTTGTCAGCTTCATTTTAATATTCTGGATCAATTTTGTTTTAAATTCTTGGTTTGTTTTGGATTGATTTTCTGAATTATTTTTTGTTTCAGTTGGCAATGCTCCACAACCACCTAATAGTAATAGTGCAATAATCGCAGATAGACTCATTTTTCTCATAGAAACTCCTCGTTTTCTTATTTATTGGTTTACTCTTTACAAAACTCCAAAAGATAAATATATATAATATTATTTTATTCTCTGATATTCCTTACCTTCCTGTCTCTTTTCCATATCTATATAATATAGAAAAAGAAACAACTTATTGGCGAACTGAAAGCGCATAATACACTTTTAACGAATATTTTTGCTTTTTCTATTCTAAATATAATAGTAACTGACGCATTTAATTGAAAAAAGAACACATTTCAAATTAGCTCTTATGAACAAGACTAAGGAAATAGTTACGGGCTCTCTGAAAAACTAACCTATTTATTCACTTCAGTAACCCTATTCCTATTTTTATACAACAGATTTTGAGCAACCCTTTTATTTTATTATTCTTGCGACAATATCTTGCTGGATTCCTTAATAGTTTAATCAGGAAGCTCATACTCATTGAAATAACATAAATCTTGAAAGAGCTTAAAAAATTTGAGCAATTTAATCAGTGCTAAAGAAATCTTGCTTTTGTCTTCAAATTTCAAAATATCACTCTACCATCGAGTAATATTAGGTTTATATCTATTAAAAAGACAAACCTAATCTTTCAGACTAGGTTTGTCTCCAGTTTTGCTTAAAAAGCTCAACAAGACGTTATTTTGTAATAGTAACTACTTTAGTATCTAGTACATTATTAGCACTGTCTAAAGCTTCAACAACCACATTGTCTGTGTTTGAATGAATAATATTACGTGCATAGTATTTAAATAGTTCTTGTGAAACAGGAATAGTTTGTTTTGTCTCCCCATTGACACTAACACGGATTCTGACAACATCCCCGGTATAAGAACCTTCAAGATAGGCTGTATTGAGTTTGTAGTCGTTTAATTGTAAGCTACCCAATGTTGTTGCAATTAACAATGAAGCTCTTTGAACTTCAGTCTTATTGCCATCTAATAAAGCAACTTCTACTTTATCCGCAGCTGAAAGAATCTTATCTTTAGCATAATATTTAATCTGTCCATTAGAAATTCCAATCGTTTGTTTAGCAACTCCATTGATGATTAATGTCATGAATTTTGCATCACCTGTGTACGTACCGGTGACATATCCTTCGCCTATACGGTAGTTGTTAAGACTCATTGTTGCTAAAGTGTCTGTCACTTTAACTGTTTTGAAAGAAACGATTTGATCTGCGGCGTTAAAAGCAACTAACTCTACGTTTAAGTTTGCATTAGTGACTTTGTCTTTTGCATAATATTTAATTTCACCATTTTTAACTGAAATTTTCTGAGTTAATTTTCCATCAATACGCAAAGCAACTTTCGTAACATCTCCTGTGTAACTTCCATAGACATAATTGTCTTTTCCAATAGTAAAGAGGTTTGTATCCAAACCAATCTCTTCACTTGCTGCAACTACTTCAACTTGTTCTTTACTTATTTGTACGCCTTTGCTATCATAGCCGACAACAAATACTTTATCTTTAGCATCAATGATTTGATCTAATGCCCAATATTTGTAGTTTCCTTTGCTAGCCAAAATCTGTTTCTTCAATACGCCATTAATTTCTAATGCAATTTTAGTAATCTTATTACCAGAAATCGTTCCTTCAACGTACTTACTTTTGCCAATAACAAAGCTGTTGGTAGTAATTACTGTTTCACCATTCAATAATTTATCAGCAAGGGCAAGGTCTTTTAGCAATTGTTCTTTCAATTCACCTTCAGCTAACTTATTTACTAAATTTGCTGCATTATCAATATTTTTTTGAGCAATACCGTCTTCTAAAATAGTATGATCTTTGTCTTTAAAGAGTGCATCCACTGCATTTTTTGCCTTTTCAATAGCTGCTTCTTCTTCTTGTAATTTTTCATCCAACAATTTTTGTGCAGTAGCAATATCTGCTAACCATTGAGTTTTTTGCTCGCTCTCTGGTAAAGCATTTACTAAAGCAGAGGCTTGGTCAATCATCTCTTGTGTGACGTTTTCACCTAGTTTTGTATGACTAGCATCTGCAAACAAAGCATCTACTGCTACCTTTGCTTTATCTAATGCTGCTTGATTTTGACTATCTAGTAATTCTTGTGCTTTTTGTACATCGTTTAGTAATTGTGCCTTATCATCACTTTCACCTAACGCATCAATCATATTTTTCGCATTATCAATGGTCTCTTGAGTGACACCCTCCGCTAATGTTGTATGCGTATCATCCCCAAATAAAGCATTTGTTGTAACTTTTGCTTTTTCAAGGGCTGCTGCTTCTTCTTGTAATTTTTCATCCAATAATTTTTGTGCAGTAGCAATATCTGCTAACCATTGAGTTTTTCCTTCGCTCTCTGGTAAAGCATTTACCAAAGCAGAGGCTTGATCAATCATCTCTTGCGTGACGTTTTCACCTAGTTTTGTATGGGTATCATCTTCAAACAATGCATCCACTGTTGCTTTGGCTTTATCCAATGCTGCTTGGTTTTGACTGTCTAACAATTCTTGTGCTTTTTGAATTTCATTTAACAATTCTTCTTTTTTAGCCGTATCTATCACTTGGTTAACAACGTCTTTAGCTGCATTAATATCAGCTTGTGTCACACCTTCTGCTAATGTTGTGTGCATATCATCACTGAATAAATTATCAACATTTGTTTCAGCCTGTTCTACAATTGACTGATTATTTAATAAATTTTGTACCTTTTCTAAGAGCACTAATAAAGCATTTTTTTCAGGTGTATCAGGTAATGCAATTACTTGATCTAAAACGGAATCAATACTATTTTGATCCACTTGTTCATTTATTTCTGAATGTGAGTTATCTTTAAACAAATTATTGACATTTTGCGTTGCTTTATCTAATTGTGTCCTAACAACAGTAACCGTCACCGGAGCAGTAAGATTAAAAATTACTCCTGTGGAAGGAGCATTTTTATATCTTAAAACACCATAATATGTCCCAGATTTCACTCCATCTTTATAACTTCCTTCGTATGTTCTAATAGATCCATAAACATAATCTCCTTTGTGGACATAACCACCAAATTCTTTTACTGGGTCAAATTTAGTTCCATATTCAATGGTTTTTTGGTTACTAGATATTTTTATCTGAAACTCTTCTTCTGGATCAGGTTTTGGATTAGGTTTATAATCAGTGTTATCAAAACTAATACCTCTATATCCAGAGTAGGTTTGCCCTTCGAAAGTATAGCTGTAGTTTACATTAATAAAACCACCTTTTGACCAAGTTATAAAAGTTGATCCTAAACTTGTTGTAAAAGGATAGCTCTTACCATTATAGGTTAAATATATCCCTTTAGTAACAGCAGTATTTTGAAGACTTGCAATGCTATCACTGTTATTGTAACTAAATGAATGTTGCCCCATATATGGCTTTTCACCTGCCTTAGTTGCTTTTGTATCTAGCTGTGGCATATCTAATCTATTAGCTTCTACTTGACTTTCTTGAATGTCCTCATTTTGACCTGTTTGATTTGCTTCCGTATTTTCTGCCAAAACACTGATCGGTCCTAAAATAGATGAACAAAGCAGTAACACCGTTGCAGAAGTTGAAATCATTTTAATCGTTAAACCTTTTTTTCTTGTCTTTTTTTTCAATTTTATGTCTCTCCATCTTCTAATATTTTTTTAATAGCATTAATCAATTAGTTTTACGTAAAACCACCTCCTTAAATTGAAACCTGATACCGTCGAATTCATTAATAATTTACAAATGCATGGTCCTTCTTTTTTTATTTATTACCATAATGAACTTCTAATTTTTTTGATACTCGATATATTAACCCGGACCCCACGTACTATTTTATGTCTTGACCTAATCAAATGCAGAAATTCATCACTATATAATATAGAAAAAATAACTTGTTGGAGAGCTGAAAGCACATAATACACTTTTAGCGAATATTTTTCTTTTTTTATTCTAGATATAATAGCAATGGCCGCGTATAGTTGGAAGAAAGAACATAAAACTTATACCGACCTAATTATCCTCAGAGCAAACATCCTAACTACCAAGGATGGGTCATAATTAGATAATAAGCATAGTCATTAAATTCTTGCAATTGATTTTCAGTCGTCATTGTTACAATAGCAAAAATATTTCGATTAAATTCCTTTAAAGAAATTAATTTTTTATTTGCTAAAAAAGTATTCATTTGTATTGCATCTTGCTGTCTTTCTTTGAAAGAATTTTTCTTTACTTTACTAGATTCCTCAGTAGTTCTTGCCAACCCTTCAATGCTGCTCACGTTAAGCGAAACAATACCAATAGTTAGTACAAGTAATGATATAATCAATTTTCTCATTTTTATTCCCCCTTTTTTACTTTAGTTTGTTTGGTACACTTTATATTCTATACATAATTCGTTTGTTTTCCTTGGATTTGAAAACGCTTTACATTCATTTTGTGAACATATTTATTCTTTTTAATCTTTTATACTACTAGTTTTTTCAAAAAAAGCTTTCCCTCAAAGAAGTTGGGCTAAATTAGGCAGATTTTAGTTTTTTGTTTTGATAACTCAGATTCAATAAAAATCGAAGATTTTTTGTATAATTTTTTATCATTTACTTTTTCCTTTTTAATTGGTGAATTTCATTATATTTTTTCAATTGGATTTTCGCTTCATTCACGGTTTTACTAGGATGAGTTTTGAATAATTAGGGTCCTTCAAAATGCTATTTTTAAAAATTTACTGGTTGATTTATGGCGAGTTATATCTGTTGTTCTATTTTTTAAACAAGGTATTTAAGTATTTGTTGGTAATATTGTATAGAGCACAGTATAAATTATGAATTTTTTCAATACCAAATAATGTACTTGTGCTTTTTTTAAATGGGTAAATAATAATTAATAGTTTATTGTCTTTCTTCAGTTGCTACTTTGTGGAACAGGTAATATAGCTATTCTGAATCACTTTTTATTTCATTTGAGTATCGTTTGACGGTAACTTCTTAATGGGCTAACAGATTCTTGGAACAAATCTCTAAATGGCGAGTAATTATGTATTTAGCCATGATTTTATCACTTTAGAAGTCCACACTAAGTGTAGTATTCTCTTTATCCATTATGAATTAATAGTTGCCCTATTAAATTAGCATAAATAAAAAGAGGTATCACTCAATATAAAATGAAAATGTGATCCATTCCTTCGTTGTATCTACCTTATAATGTGTATTATTATAGGAAGAAATAATTTTTTGAAAAATAGAAAGCCCGATACCAGGATGATCCTTTTTAGTAGAGTAATTTTTACGAAAAATAGTCGAAAGATTAATTTGTTCTTTATAAGTATTTTTCACAGTTACCTCTAGTTGATTATGTTTACCAATGAAGCTAACATATATTTTTTGTGTCGAGTGTTCGAGGGCATTATTGATTAAAATTGAGAAACACCGAATAAAATCAATTAAATTCATACTTAATTCTTTGGGAAAGGATTGGACAGTTAAAATGACATCTAATCCGTGCTCTTCACAATGCTTTATCATTGAGATCAACACACCTTGGACAGCTGGAATCGGAACTTCTTTGATTAAAAAATAGTAATCCGGAGTCAATAGTTTTGAAGAATAAGAAATCACAGAATTTAAATAGGTTGTAGCACCCTCTATATCACCATTTGTTAAATATTCTTTGATGCCACAAAGTATATTTTTGTAATCATGCTTGAATTCTTGTGAAAGCAAGTTTTTATTTTCTAGAATTTGAGAAAACTCCGAGAGTGTTTTGATTGTTAGTGAATTTTTGTAATTTGTATTGATATAATAGGCAACCAATATACATATAAACGTAAACAGTAGTAAAAAAACAGTCCAATACAAATAATCAACTAATTTATTGTTAAATAATAAATACTGGCGTACGAAAATAGTGACGACATGTACTACAAGCATAACCAATGAGTAGAAATTGTATTTTTTGTTAATTGCCAAAAAAGCCTCTAGAAAAGAAAATCGCTTATTAAGCAAATGTAAAATAAACAATATGAATAGCAAAAATACAATTTGAATGAACATAAAATCAATGAAAATTAGTCTTCGTGTTTCATTGATTAATGGAATGTCATAAGTTACAGTCCAAATAAATATAAGTATGCTATTCTGCAGAACAATAAATATCGAGGCTAAAAGTAAACTGTTTTTCTTTCGATAAATGAAGAAAATTTCCATAATATTAATACACAGAAAAAAAAGTAAGTCCATAAAATTAACTGTAAATGTAGTAAAATATTCTGTCTGAAAGGTTGCGATAATAAACACCCCAGTTAATGTTCCTAATATTCCTAATTGTTTGTTGGTAAAAAAATGATTTCTTCCTATTAGAGCCGCAATTAAAAACATTTCAATTATAATCATAAAGTAATTAGTCATTGTTTATTTTCCTTTCTGAAAATCTTCGATTTTTCGTATTCCATGTTTTCCGATATAAAGCTCAGTATTTCCTTTAAAGACGATTGTGCCATCAGATTTGTTAAAACTTTCAATCAAGTTAATGTTGATAATGTATGATTTCAAGTTCAACAAAAAGGGTGGTGAGGATATTTGCTCTTTTATTTTTGATAGCTTTCCATTAAATACGATTTGTTGTGTCGTACTTTGAAGCAACAGACTATTGCGCATTCCTGGCATAATAAAAATATAGAGGATTTCTTTATAAGGAATTAAAAATTTTTGACTTCCATTACTAACAAGCAATTGATTATCTGTTGCTGTATAGTCAGCATTTATTTTTTTGAGAAAGCTCATTATTTGAAAAATCACATCTTCAATATTAGCAGATTTAAGAATATAGCCTTCAGGAAAAATATTGGCATTAATAATCTCAATCCCTTTATTCTCATACGAGGTTAAGTAAATAATCTTGCATTCACTACTTTTTTCTCTAATTTTCTTCCCCAAAATCACACCATCAAAGTAGGTGTTCAAGTCAATATCAATGATAAAAATATCACTTGTGGAAAATTTTTCATTTTCTAAATTTTTGTAGAACTTGAGTACATTTGTGATTTGAATAATAGAAGATTTAAAAAAAACAGAAGCTTGCTCGATTTCTTGGGATAAGATGGTACTAATAGTTCTTTGATAGCTGATACTGTCTTCAATAAGATGAATTGTTAAGTTAAATATTGTGCACCCTCATTTCTAAATTAATAACGACGAAATACAAAAACGATATAAATACATATGTAATCAGGCTTTAAATGTAACCTAATGAGATTTGATTTACTGTAAAATAAATGTTCTATCATAAAAACAGCTGAATCATTTGCTTAACTGTAAAAGTAAACAATTTATATAATGACTATATTCTCACTCCGTATAGTAGTACGCTGTGTATTGCTTCAATAAAAATAAATCATAGTCATTCACTTTTTAATACTCTGATATATTTTCTAAATCTATTCTTATTTTTTTGATAATAATCCATATTTCCGACTAATTTTTCTGCACTCGTAAATTTATTATACGAGTGCAGAAGCTTCTAGAATAATAACTACTTCATAGCCTCTTTCAAAGTACACAAAGTTGGAAATACAGCACATCCACCTAAAAACCCTATTTTTAACTTCATTTGGAAGAATGGCTATTATAAGATATTCGATTTTCCCATCAATTACTTCTCTATGGATTCAAATTTTAATTAAATATAGAAATGGGTATCCTCATCACCTCATATATTTTAATTTTTAATTAATAAAACATCTTCATAAAATTCAACAAATTTTACATGGATGACATCTTTGAATCTCTTTTCAACAATCTTTATAATTTCACAATTTTCCATTTCTTCATACACAACAATATGCTTTCTAATTACCTTAAGCAAATTGTCTTGTTTGACTAAAAATTCTATATAATATAAAAACCCATCGTTCCAATGTTCTTCTATTCGCATAATTGAATCCTCCTTTTTTACAATTGTTTATAAATTTTTTCTTGAATTCTGTTGGTAATTTTATAAAAAACTTTCTCATCCTGATAAGAATAAATAATAAACACATCAATTCCATTTTTATGATATGCTTCAGATGTTACGATTAATTCTACTTGGTTGTCTATTTTATTTCGCATTACAATATTATCTCCAAATATAATTTTCAACTGTTTTTCTATAATTATTTTAGTTATTTTTCCTACTGAATCCGAAATAAATATTGGAATTTTAGTTATTTTTTTCAAACTATAAAAAAAACAATATAAGTAATGATAATACTCTTCAATTATAGAACTTTGCGAAATATGCGCTAATTGAGTTTGCCTATATTCTTTGTAATGTTTATTTTTCATTAATTCAAAAAAAAATTCATGCGTTTTCTTTAATAATTCAGGATTATATTTCTCAATGTTGTTTTCAAATAATTCATACTTAGAAAATAATTTTTTAGGGTAATAGAGATATTTATAGCTTATATGCAACAGATCTAATCTATTTTCCCAAAATTTTTCTTCCTCATTCGTTATGAGTTGATTGAATTGCTTTTTCAATTCATCAAGCCATAAATTGACAATCACCTTTTCAAATTTATTTTTTGAAAATGAACTTGATAAATTAAACTCAACAATTTCTTGGGTATAAATTGCACAAATAAAAAAATTAGTCTCATTTTTGATTATTGCTGCGTCAGTTATCTTATAAATACCCAAATATTCTCTCATGAAATTGTAGTACTTCTCATAATTTTCTACTTCTTCAAAGGAAATCATTTTTTCGTGAATAAGCTCACCTTTGATTACTCTTTTTTTTATTATATAGATGAGGTAATAAAACTTATTTTTTTCTTTAGGGTTAATTGAGGTGAAAAGTTCCCCTAATTTTAATTCAAAGAAACGTTCAAAATTATTTTTTATATTTTCCTCAAATGGCCACTCCACCGAACCATAAAAACTGAAAAAAAAATTTAAATAAAAGATACGAATCTTATTTTCATTTCCAATAATTCCACCATTTAAATAAGTTGGTAACTTCAAATCACAGATTGCTAATAATTCAATTATTTTCTTTTTTCCTCTTGAAAAAGTTGCTTGACTGATATACCTTTTATTACAAAATTCAACTGTATTTATTTTTTCTTTATGAAATAACTCTTCTATAATAGAAAATACTAAAGATCTTTTTCCACAAAATAAAATGTACTCATCTAAACAAATTTGTCTATCCTTTATTTCTGACTTCAAATAATATTTACGATCCTTCGTTTTTTTTAAATTAAAATTAAGCATAGATATATCATTCTTAATAACAGGTAGTATAGCTAAAACAGTTTTCGTGCTACTACCTATATGATCAGCAATCTCATCCGTAGTAACTGGACTAAAGGAATTTTTAATAAAATACAAAACTTGTATTTGCCTACTATAATCACGATCTATAAAACTTAACATGTTTCAATCTCATTCCTTTTTTTATTTGAGTTAACTTAATCATAATAACACCTATTTCTTGATCTGATTTTCAGTTACTGGATAAGAAAAAAGAAACATTTGAAAAACTATCACCATTAAGTTAACTCATTTAATTTATCTATTGGTTATTTATTCCAACAAGATTTAATTACTACTAACATGACTTAATCATACTCTTAATTTAATTATTTATATGTCCATTTTTGTTCCTATACCCGGGAATAAATGAGTCAGACTTATTAGTTGGACATTAAAAAAATTTAGGATATACTAATGTTTAAGAACATAATTATTGGTGTACACTAATAGCCGAATTACTTTCAACACAAGTGAAAATCAGTGAAATTCTATTTAATTTATTGAAACTATTCTATGTAAAATTTGGGATTATTTAACAAGAACTCTCTATTTTGATTATTGTTATCTATTTATTAAGTAACACCTTATTAATATAGATTACTAACACTATTCTATTCATTAATACACTCATAATTTGAAGCTTAATACGTTCATTTTCCCAGTAATAAACCAGCTTGGCTTTATTACTAAAATACTTTAACAATTAAAATAGAGCATTAATTAAAGGAGGAATTATGTGCGTGAACTACTATCAACATCAGATTTAAGACAATTAGAAATAATTGAATTCTTATATGCAACTCACTCATCAACTTTAAACAAACTTAGCTTATCTATTGGAACTTCTGAAAAAACACTGCGTCAAGATATCGAAAAAATCAATATCCTGATTGCTCCTAGCAAAATTAAAGTTTCACCTAAACTTGGGCTAATGTTACAATTTAGCCCTCAAATGTCAATTGAATCTATTTACTCGTTATTTCTTTTTTCAAGTACAGAATTTCTCATCATTGAATCTATTTTTTTTCATAAATCAAGAACCTTAGATTCCTTATCCGAGTCTTTATTTATAAGTAAATCAACCTTAAGAAGAACCATTACTACGCTTAACAAAAATTTGCTATCGCTAAACTTTAAAATTGATTCACAAAAACTAGATTTAGTTGGAAATGAATCACAAATCTGTAATTTTATGATTCATTATTTCCAAGAAAAATATAAAAATTCAGCAGCCATTTTCCCAAAGATGCAGCTAAAAGTCTTAGATCAATTGTTTTTACTAGCCATGAAAATCCAAGAAGCAGAGCCTAACTATCCTGACATGGAAAAACTTAGAATTGGGACTATAGTTATTCTCACTCGTATTAAAACAGGCCATAAAAAGGTTTATTCAAAAAAAGAATTAAATAAGATTCCACCACATATGCTTAATAACGTCTTAGTACAACGTTTATTCAAAGCAACTTTCTCTATTCCTTTAACAACAGAAACTGTTTATCAATTATTTTATTTTTTCTTCAATAATAACTACTGCTATGATACAGATAGTCTAACTAGACTTTCAAAAAAAGATTCTGAAACAGCTGAATTTGTTGCAGCTCTTTATTTATTTTTAGAAAATATTTCAAAAAAATTAGCTATTAATTTAACAAATCAAGATGAACTTGTTTTAAACCTTTATAATCTTGACTCTCTTTATTATGGAAAAACTTATATTCTATACGATAAATACCAATCATTTCTTGAATCTGTTACACACGATTACTCTGACTTTTATCAATTTATTCAAAATGAAATTAACTTAGATCCCTATATTAAGAAAAAAAATTGGTCGCAGGATGCGATAAATTCTTTTTTCTATATGTTAATCACTCACTGGCCTGATTTAGCCAATGAAATTGAAAAGAGTATTAAGGTTTTCTCCGTTGGAGTCTTCTTTTCTTCTGATATTGAACATACAAAAATGCTTTATGATCAACTTTCTCATTTATTTCAAGATAGATTAAATTTCACTATTATAAATGCACTAACCGTTAACGAACTAAAAAAACAAGCAAAAAATTATGATATTCTTCTAACCGATTTGTTTAATGTTTATATAAAAGATACCGTCACTATCGTACTCCCACTTGCTCCACACCCCTCTGAATTCAAAAAAATTGATACTGTTTATCGAAATTTACTACGTCAATCAGAAATAAATTCATAAAAAAATGTTCTAAAGTCATCATCAAATAAACACAAAAATGAAGCAAAGAAATTAGGCTCTTTGCTTCGTTTGCGCTTTATTAGCTATTATTTTTTTATTTTTAGAATTTTTTTCTAATGACTTTCTCTATATATTAGATATCTAAAATTTCACCTTCACTCTTATTTTTCAGATTACGCCAGTCGGCAAAACCGGATTTTAGCCCTCTTAGCAATATTTCAGCAGTTCCAATATTCGTTGCCAATGGAATCTCATAAACATCACTTAAACGAATTAGTGCTGTAACATCAGGCTCATGGGGCTGCGCTGCTAATGGATCTCTTAAAAATATAACCATATCCATCTTATCTTCAGAAATAAGTGCACCAATTTGCTGATCACCACCTAATGGACCAGATTTAAACCGATGCACAGGTAAACCCGTTGCTTCTATCACACGTTTACCGGTTGTTCCTGTGGCATATAAAGTATGCTCTTTTAATATTTCACGATAAGCAATTGCAAGCTCAATCATTAATTCTTTTTTTCGATCGTGGGCAATTAATGCGATATTCATTAATTTTCATCTCCTTATTGAAAGCATTTTCTTAATCATACCATATTCTCTCCTAAAAGATGTAGTCTAAATGCTGCTTGATTAAATAGTTATTTTTAAGCATTTAAAGGTTGATAAGACAATCATTATACTCCTACATTAGAATAATGTTAAAGTAAAGAAGCTCACTTATCATTAAATTATCACCAAATTTAGTGAAAAAGATTATGCTGTTATCATTCTCTTATCAGTAAAAGACGCTATACTACATAAGTAGTCCAAACTAAATCTTTTTTATTTTTATACTCTTTTCTCCCCCTATTGAAAAGAGTCACTCCCCCTAGCTACCTCTTTTGAGGTAGCTTTTTTTATTGAGATGTATTCTTAAGAATTTCGCTACTTTTTCATCACACTTTCTTCATATTTATTGAGTATAGTATACATATACCAACAACAACCAACTTTTTCATTTTTCATTAACCGTCAATCTCCTCCAAAGTTTAACGGTTAACCAATCAAAATAGCTTAGTCTATTTTGACTTCACGTTTTAAGTAACGTGACCAACTCCTTTTAGCCACTGTTTACGCAGTGGCTTTTTTTGTTGCTAAAAAAGAAACTCGCTAAAACCAATAATGATTTTAGCGAGCTTCTTTTCTTAAATTTCTTGAAAAACTGATGGAACTTCTACTGCTTTTTTTAGATTGGTTAACTTGCGGTATCGAATAGCAACTAGTACTGCAACAATCACACTTGCTAAAGTAATACCACAGTTAAAAATGAAGACATAAAGAATATTTCTTTCACTTAAATTCCCTGTAATTAACGGAATCAACATCACTGAAAATGAGGTCATTAACGTATAATAGCTAGTCATTCTGCCTTTATTTTCTGGGAAAAACTCCAACAGAATCGCCAAGGCAAGCTGCCAAATACCACCTGATGAAAAGATACCAATACCAAAAGCTGCGATACTACAACCTAATGGTGTTGGAAAAAGGATTACTAGGATTAAAACGATTAAAGAAGCAATAGAACAACTCAGAATCATCGTAATAGGTTGCATCCATTTTTTAATCAAAAATGCCGTAATAAAAACAGAAATCATGGATCCTACACTGTATAAACTCACCAACATTAGTGAGCTAGATTTTGCCATTCCGGCTAACTCTTCTGCGTAACGTGGCAGCCACAATACAATAATATTAAATGTAGAAACTGAAGTAAATCCAAATATAGTTAGGGCTAATCCTTCAACTAAAAAGACTGGTTTTTGGTTAAATTTAGTAGCTTTTTGTTCTTTTTCAACTGCTAAACTAGTCTGGGATAGTTTTGGAAACCGCCTTTTTTGCATAAAAAAGATATTCGCAAAAAGTGCAACTAAACAGAGGATAAAGCTATACCCAAAATAAAGATTATTTGCGATCAAAAAACCAACGACTATCGGTAAAATTAATTGACCTAATGAAATAAAAGCCTTATTTAAGACACTCATAAAACCATTTGCTTCAGGATATGCTTCCATTAAAGCTGGGTATGTACCGGTATCCAAAAGAGCATTGGCAAAACCAGCAAACAGTGTGAAAAAGGTTGCCATCCACATATTTTGGCTAATTAGAATTCCACCAAAAAAAATAACATAGCTAAACATACCTAACCAAACAATCTTTTTTCGTCCATAACGATCAGACATTCGACCGGCAAAATATAAAATTAGAATTCGACCAAAGCCAATACCAGAGATGACGATTGAAATGCCCGCTGCATTTGTATTTAATTGCCCCATTAATGGCACCATATTTTGGGCCAATATGATCGCCGCCATTCCTTGTAGTATATAATTAATATACAGTGCCATCACTGTTGAAAAATAGGAATTTTCAGACATTTTTCTTCATCCTCTCTGGTAACTTTAGTTTCATTAAACCTACGAATAAAACGGATTATTTACTTTTATGCAATAAATCTAATACTGAACGTAATTCTGCTATCGGAACTTGCCCTGGTGCTGAAGCTTTTTTAGCTGCTCCAAAAGTCATCGCTGAACCGAAAGTTTCACCTGCTAAACGACTAACAACACCTAAACCACCCATCGACATCGTCACAATTGGGCGATCCGCAAATTCAGCTTGCATGGTTGCTGTAGCATCTAACAAAACCACCACATCTTGAGATGAGTTAGGCATAACAGCAATTTTACAAATATCTGCATTCAACGTTTGCATTTTCTTCAAGCGTGAAATAATTTCTTCTTTATCTGGTGTTTTATCAAAATCATGGTTACACATCACCACTTTTACATCATGTTGGTGCGCCCAATCTACTGCGGCTAAAATAGCTGTATCTCCCATAAATAATTCAATATCGGTTAAGTCAACTAATCCACTAGCCATCATTTTTTGATTTAACTCAAAATAATAAGTTTCCGAAATTTCACGTTCGCCACCTTCTTTTAAAGTACGGAAGGTAAATAAAATCGGTTTTTGCTTTAAAATAGTTCGGATTTCTGTTGCTGCTTCGATTACTTTTTCTATCTCTTCAACATCGTTAAAAAAATCGACACGCCACTCAACAATATCTAAATCAAGTCCAACTAACTCCGTTGCTTCTTCTTTTAATTCGGTCAGCGTCTTGCCAACCATTGGTACACATATTTTAGGTGCACCCTCGCCTAAAATGACATCTTTAACAGTCACGGTCTTCATTATATCGCCCCCATAGTCTCATACTTATCTATTTAATTTAGTTCATTTGATTTTGTGAATACTTTATTATATCTTACGTAAATCACTAGTGCTAGTAAAAATCCAATAAAAGCAATTCCAACATCAAAAAGAATAATGTTCGCAATATTTGTTTTTGATAATTGTCCTGTAATTAATGGAATCGTAAATGACGCAATACTTCCAGCTGTATAAAATATTCCCGTAACTTTTCCTTTTCCAGCCGGGAACATTTCGGCCATGACTGTTAAGCCTAACTGTAACACTCCTCCTGCTGCTGAAAAACCAATCACAAATGCGGCAATAATACAGACTAAAGGTGTTGGGAATAACCAAAGAATTAGTAATGCTACAAAGGAAATAAAGGTATAAATAACTAAAAATTGAACAGGTTTGTATTTCTTTTTAACTAACGCTGAGGTAAAGAATACACAAACTAAAGAACCAATACTATAGTAACTAATTAGTGCTCTAGACGCCGCATCTCCCATACCTGCAATCTCATTTCCATACTTAGTCAACCATTGGCTAACTAAATAAAAAGTTGCTTGAGCGATATACCCATATAAAATAAAACACACGCCTTCAACAGCAAATTTTACTTTACGAACTGGTTGAGCTAGATTGGCTGATTCTTCTGGTTTATCTGAGATACTCGCCTCTTTATCTGGAAAAGGCTTGTTAAATAGATAGATACCATTTACAACAAAAATTATAATAGCTAAAATAAAGGTCCATCCGTACCACATATTTGTCGACACAATCAATCCAACCATTAATGGCAAAGCAAATTGACCGGCAGAAATAAAGGCCTTAATAATAATATTGGCTGTTCCTGGTGATTCTGGGAAAGATTCCATCAAGGCTGGATAAGTTCCCGAATCTAAAAATGAGTTTGCAATTCCTGCTAAAATACCAAAAATGTAGGCAACAGCAATACTGGGACTAAACAAAATTCCCGCAAAAAACAACGCATAGGTGAACATACCTAGATAAACAAACGGTCGTCGACCAAATTTGTCTGATAATGCTCCTGAAGCCATTAAAACAATCAAACGTCCAATTCCTAAAGATGAAATAACAATGGCAACACCTGCACTGTCCGTTCCCCATTGTTTCCCTAACGCATCCATATTTTGAGCTAAAATAATAACTCCCATTCCATGAACAAAGTAATTAATATACAAACCAATTGCCGTGGGCATATACTTATTTTTCATTATTACTCTCCTTTTCAATTGCGTATTTATTCACAAATAAGTTTCTTACTAGAGAATCGATATTCTCTAGTAAGAACATTTTTATTTTTCAAAAAGCAACTCTCGAATATATTCAACAGGCATTTCTTGTCCCGTCCACATTTCAAAGGCAGCCGCACCTTGCCATAACATCATTCCTAAACCATTTACCGTTTTACAGCCTTGCTCTTTGGCTAATTTCAGTAATTTAGTTTCACTTGGTACATAAACAACATCTGCTACAACTAACTCTTTACGTAACATAGTTGGATCTGTAATCAAACTTTCCTCTTGTAAAGGTTTCATTCCTACACCCGTTGCATTTGTAAAAATAACACTTTCAGCAATTTGCTGACGTAAGCTCTCTTGATCTTTTAAATCATATAATGTCGCTTTACAATCCGTTTTCTCATTAATTAAGGCAACTGTTCGTTCTGCATTTTTAAAGAACTCATCTTGTCGATTAAAAATAGACAACTCTTTCACGCCATCTAAAGCTGCTTGGATACAGATTGCTGTTGCTGCTCCACCTGCTCCACAAATCGTCATTTTTTCGCCAATGATACTGACGTCAGACTGTTTTAAACCACGCATAAAGCCTGTACCATCTGTAATGTGTCCAGTTAAAATACCATTATCATTCACAATTGTATTAACGGCACCGACCATTTCAGCAGCTGGGGATAATTTATCCAAATACTTAGTAACGACTTGCTTATTAGGCATTGAAATATTCGAACCACGCATACCTAACGCACGAATCGCTTGAATTCCATTTTCTAGTTGATCCGTTCCAACCTCAAAAGCTAAATACGCATAGTCTAAACCTAATTTTGCAAAAGCTTCATTGTGCATTGTTGGAGATAAACTATGTCGAATCGGTGTTGCCATTAAACCAATCAATTCTGTGTGTCCTGATAATCTTTCTGTCATTTTTCCAACTTCCTCTCATTTATCGTTTACTCATTCATTCTAATTGCTTGTGTTTAAGATGATAATTCTAGCTATATTATTCCCTAAGAGGTGAGATAAGGTGGTTGTGTACCCCTTAGAGAAGAATAAATAAATTAGTTAAAAATTTCCAGAAAATAGTTTTAATTGACTTAGAGGTTTGCTTCGATCCACCTGATGAATCGTCGTTAAAATGTCACGAGCTTCCCTAGTTCCTTCAATAATTCTGCGAGCCACTTTACTATCGCCAATATTAACAACAGCAGTGTCTGTTGCTTTTCCGTATTCAAGTAAGGCTTCCATCATAGGACTATCCCCACGCATACCTAAGCAAACAAACCCAATATCAAATGGAATTTCACTCTCTTTTCCAGCTTGTTTTACTTTGAAATGATCTTGGCAAACTTCGGTTAAAGCTGTTTCAGTATATTCTTGGACACCATGACGCTTTATCATATCCATCATCGAAATACGAGTAATCAAATCTAAATCTTTGCCAAGTTTTTCTTGCATTTCAACAATAGATACTTCAGCAGCCCCACGTTCTGCATAGTACTCCACAACATCCAAACCAACTGCTCCACCACCAATAACGGCGATGCGTTTGCCCTCAAACTCTTCAAAATTCTCCATGTTGTTTAGTAAATCAAAAATAGAGAATACTTGACGATTTGGATTTTCTAGTTGTTCTTTTAACCCCTTGATTGGTGGCAGTAAAGGTTTTGCTCCAGTAGCATTCACAATAATATCTGGTGCTAACATTTCAATGGTCTTTAGATCTGCTCGTGTATTTAAATGAATGGTTAGATTAGGTAATTGCTTAGCTCTTTCTTCCAAGTATACGACATAATCGTCAATGCGTTTTTTATCTGGTAAACGGGCAATTTCACGTGCCAACCCACCTAGATAGCTTTTCTCTTCAAATAAGGCCACTTGAACGCCAACTTCTGCTGCTGTTGTAGCCGCTTCGAGAGCAGCTGTTCCACCACCAATAACCACCATACTTAGATTATTTTTAACTTGGTTTTGCTTAAAGGCATCTTCATGAATCACATCTGGATTTACAGTACATCGTAATGGTCGAGATTTCGCAATTCGATGATCTGCACACCCTATATTACAGGAAATACATTTACGCAATAAGTTTTCTTGTCCGTTAGCGACTTTATTGACCCAATTCGGTTCAGCGATTAAGCCACGTCCCATTGCTAATAAATCGGCATCGCCACGAACTAAAATATCATTGGCTACTTGAGGGCTCCGAATATTGCCTGATGTAATTGTGACTTTACCAAATTTTTCTTTAACTGCTCGAGCCATGTAAGAGCGCCAACCATCAGCCAGATTCATTTGATCAATTTGATACTGAATACTATCATTTAAAGCAGCTGATACATTTAGAATATCGACTTCCTCTGAAAAATAAGTTAATAATTCTAACGTATCTTCTAAACTATTTCCGCCTTCTAAAAATTCATCTGCACTAATTCGAATACAGATTGGGAAAAAAGGCCCTACTGCTTGTCGAACTTCAGCAACAACTAATTGAGCAAAGCGAGCACGATTTTCTGGACTTCCACCAAATTCATCTTGGCGCTTATTATAAAGTGGCGATAAGAATTGACTAATTAAATAAGAGTGCCCCGCATGAATTTCAACACAATCAAATCCCGCTCTTTGGGCTCTATTGGCAGCCTCACCGTATTTTTTTACAATCTCCATGATTTCGTCTTTTTCTAATGGTCGTGGAATTGCATTTCCTGTTTTAGAAGGAATATTTGATGCTGATACTGGCTGTTGTCCATTTAAACGCAAGCCATAAGCTGAAGCACCTGCATGGTTAATTTGAACCGATGTGCAGGCTCCATATGCATGCATCACTTCATTAAAGCGCCATAAACCTGGCAAATATTGGTCATTATCAATGCGTAATTGAGTCGTTCCATTCGTTCCCATTGGAAAATCAAGACACGCATTTTCTAAGGTAATTAACCCAGTCCCACCTTTGGCACGTTGTTCATAATAAGTAATATGCTCATTGTTAAACGAGCCATCCAAATTAGCAAAGTTCGTTCCCATTGGAGGCATCATCACTCGATTTTTCAACGTCATTCGTTTAATTACTAAAGGTTCAAATAAAGCTGCATATTGTTCCATTTTATCTCCTCCACTTTTTTTAATTCGATTTACTATATACATTCGATAGATTGCTCTTTATTTCACAATTTCAGTATAAACGGAAAAATCATATAATTCTAATGCATATTTTTGTATTTATTGATAGAATAAAACTATGAATCGAAATAGACTGGAGGAATTCCTATGAATTTAAAACAGCTTTATTATTTTAAAATGCTAGCAAAAACAGAACATATGACGCAAGCAGCTGAACAATTATCCATCACCCAGCCTAGTTTAAGCCATTCAATGACTGAACTTGAAAAAGAATTAGGCACATTTTTATTTGAAAAAAATGGAAGAAATATTCGCTTAACAAAGTATGGGCATTTCTTCTTAAGTTATGTAGAACGTTCTTTAAATGAACTGGAACATGGGGAAAAAGCATTAAAAGAATTAGTTAGTCCTGATCGGGGACATATTGACTTAGCTTTTATTTATACCTTAGGACCTTATTTTGCGCCACTTTTGTTAAAAGAGTTTCAAACAATTGATGCCCATCAAAATATTTCTTTTTCTTTTTATCAAGGGAATACTAAAAATATTATCAAAAGTTTGAAAGCTGAACAATCCGATATCGCCATTTGTTCGATGATTACTCCTGATGACCAACTCCATTTTGAACCGATTGCAGAAGAGGAAATTGTTTTAATCGTGCCTTTGGATCATCCATTAGCCTACTTTGATGAAATTGATTTAAAAAATACGGCTGGCTATCCCTTTATTTCATTTAACAAAAAAAGTGGGATTCGTCCGATGATTGATGCGATGCTAGCCGAAGTTAATGTTGTTCCATCAATTGTTTGCGAGGTGGAAGAAGACCATACGATGGCGGGCTTTGTTGCCTTTGGTCATGGCATCGGTATTGTACCAAGAATTGCAGCTTTAGACTATTACAAAGTTAAAATTCTCCACATTACCAACCCTACTTACCAACGTACTATCTATGCAACAACCTTGAAAAATCATTATCTTTCACCAGCCACTCGGTTATTTAGAGACTTTATTGTTGACTATGGGCAACAACACTTTTTAGCTTCTGGTAAAAAGATTTAAAAAAAATAAAAGCACAGTAAGTCAGAGTTAAAAAACTGACTTACTATGCTTTATTTAGTTAATTCTAAATGTAAAATTGGATAGGCTCTACCTTCACTATCTAATTCGTCTCTAGTAGCTATCTGAAAACCATTTTTTAAATAAAATGTCACCGCTGCTTCGTTTTGCTCATTCACGTCAACTTTAGTAACCTCGAAAGCTGATAATAATTCTTTTAAGATTTGTTTGCCATAACCTTTTCCAATTTGATTAGGACCAATAAATAGCATTTCTAGAGTGTCTTCACTAACAGCTGAAAAACCAATCATTTTTTCCGACTGGCTCCAAACTTGAACGTTCATTTTAGGTAACCAATAACGAATTTCAGCCTCAATACTAGACATATCTTTTGGTTTTAAAAAATGATGTGTCGCTAAAACTGAACGTTTCCAAACTTGAATGATTTGAGCATAATCCTTGGGTGTCGCTTGCTGATAATTAATTTCATTTTTCTTCATTTTCTATTCTCGCTTTTTCTAATTTTTCAAAAGCTTCTGCTAGATTTTTCATTCGGACTTCAACTTTTTCAGTCGCTTTTTCTAACGTGTACCCCTCATCCAGTAGTTCTTTAATTAAAATTATTTTTTTTATTTCATAATAGTCAAATTTTCTGGTTTTATTTACGCCTTCATCAACACTTTTAATGATATTTTTACTCTCCCAATACCGTAGTTTTCTAATTGGAATTCCCGTAATATTTGCTGCTTCACCTATATTAACAGACATTTTTTTTAATAATTCAATATCAATGATATCCATGTCGTCCTCCCTATTTTCTGTCTATATTAGTATAACTCAAATTTAAACTATTGACAATTTTTGTAGATGATATATACTAATTGTAGATTATCTACAAAAAGAGGTGGTTTTTATGTGCTAGTAATGAGTACTTTTACATTTTTACGATTATCTACGTTTATTTTTTTGAAACTAGAAATATTAGGTATCGGATGTGATTTATTATTAAAAAGAAACTAAAAATTAGTTTAATTATTGTTGCGTTACTTTTTATGTCCTTCACTATTTATGCTGTTACTAGTAACTCGATAGGTATGAATCAAAAAAACAGACTTCCTCTCAAGGGAGAAAGTAAAAAAGGAGAAAAAAATATGAACACTCAAACGAATTCCTTAGATTTAAGAAAGCAATACTCGGATATTTTCAAACTTGTAGAACAAACGTTGGAGATACCAGAGGGATATAAATTAGCCTCTATCAAAGATACAATTCAACAAAATGGCAAGCCTGTATTATTAATTAGATACACGCCAGAAAGTAATAAGACTGATTTATACGGTGAACATTTTTCTGTAACCGTTGAAAAAGAAACCAATTATATTCTAGGTTTTACCAACATGAATAGAAAATTCAACTTAATAGATAACAAACTATTATTAACTCATGAAGAAACAGAACAAATAGCTAAAGATTTTTTAACTAGATTAGAACCAGGTTATTTTGAAAAGTTAGAAAATTTGTGGATTGATCAACATGATGAGGAAATTATAATCAACGATAAAAAAATGACAATCTCTGGCATGAAGTATAAATGCTATCTACCAGAAACAGAAAATTATACTTGGGTTATCGTTGGAAGCGATGGAGATATAGTTACTTTTGAACGTGGAATTATTTGGGTAAATAGTCGGGTAACTGAAAAGTGGTTACATGATTCTTATTTAGATGAGCAATTCTAATTTAATCTAGCACTGCGTTTAATTAAAAAAATAGAAATGCAGTTAAATTAAGGCTTTATTCCTTAATCCAACTGCATTTTTAGTTTATTTTTTTATTAATTCTAAAGGCGAATCAATCTTAGACTCAACTTTTTTTCCTGCAAAATGATCAAAAGCTGCTTGTAGAGCTAATTTGCCCATTTCTTCAGGTTGTTGAGCAACAGTTGCACTCATTTTTCCTGCTTTAATAGCCTTCAATCCATCTTCTGTACCATCAAATCCAACAACCGTAATCGCATCCGTTTTACCGGCCGCACCAATGGCTTCAACTGCACCCAGTGCCATTTCATCATTTTGAGCAAAAACCGCTTGGACTTCTGGATTCGATTGCAACATATTTTCCATAACTGTTAGCCCTTTAGCACGGTCAAAGTTAGCCGCTTGTTGAGCGATAATATCTAATTTACCTTTGGCATACTCATCGAAACCTTTTCCACGTTCTCGTGTTGCTGAAGCTCCTGGAACACCTTGTAATTCCACAACTTTCGCTTCCGAACCGACAACTTCTTCAATATATTTAGCTGCCATTTTTCCGCCTTCGATATTGTTAGAAGCAACTAAACTCAACAATTTTCCGCCTTCACTATCACGATCAATCGCAATAACCGGGATATTGGCTGCATTTGCCGATTCCACTGCTGGAGTAATTGCAGATGAGTCAACTGGATTGATTAACAAAATATCAACCCCTTGTTGAATTAAATCATCAACATCATTGCTTTGTTTAGCCGTATCATCTTGTGCATCAACAATTTTTAATTTTGTCCCTTTTTCATCCGCTAACTTTTGAATTCCATTTTCTAATGATACAAAAAACGGGTTATTCAATGTCGATAAAGATACTCCTACAACTAATTCTTTTTCTTCTTTCTTGACAACCTTATCGCTACTTGAATTTTCTCCATCTAATGTTGCTGCTCCACAACCTGCCATTAATAATAATGATGCTCCTAATAAAAGTACCAGTTTTTTCATTTTATTTCTCCCTCTTATTAATTTATTTTTTCTTGCGATCTAATAAAACAGCGATGATAATAACGATTCCTTTGACAATTTGTTGATAAAAACTTGAAACACCTAATAAATTCAGACCATTATTTAAGGTTCCAATAATTAGTGCCCCAATCAAGGTTCCAAAAATACGACCACGTCCACCAGATAAACTTGTTCCGCCTAAAACAACCGCAGCAATTGCATCCATTTCATAGGCTTGACCTGCATTTGGTTGGGCTGAATTCAAACGTGAGGTAATAATAATCCCACTAATTGAAGCCATCATGCCTGACAAAGCATAAATCATAGTTTTCACACGATCAATTTTGATTCCTGCCACAAAAGCAGCTTTTTCATTGCCACCAATTGCATATGTTTTACGACCGAATGTCATTTTATGCAAGACTAAGAATAAAATAGCAAAAGCCACAATCATTAAAATAACTGGAAACGGAATCCCAAATAGGTAGCCACGCCCGACAAATTTGAAAATAAAGCTATCGCCAATTCCTGTAATTGGATTGCCATCTGTATAAACTAAGGTAGCTCCCCGAAAAATAGTCATTGTTGCCAATGTCGCAATAAACGGAGCCATTTTACCTTTTGTAATTAATAATCCGTTAATAGCACCAAGAATTCCTCCAATCATGACGCCAATAATCATTGCTAATAAAGGATCAATTCCAGACGTAATCATGCCTGCAACCAAAGCCCCACTTAAAGCTAAGGTTGAACCAACTGACAAATCAATCCCGCCAGTCAAAATGACAAAGGTCATTCCAAAGGCAATTAACGCATTGACTGAAACTTGACGAAGTAAGTTCAATAAGTTAATTGGGGCAATAAAACTTGGATTCATAGCTGTCACAATAATAATTAAAACAAGTAAAGCTAATAATGGACCTAGTTTTCCAATCAATTCTTTACCAGTATATTTCTTTTTAGGTAACTCCACTTTCAATTCATCCTTCATAACTATTTCCCTCCTGTAGCAAGATTCATTATTTTTTCTTGCGTCGCTTCTGTCCGATTAAGTTCTCCAGCAATTTTGCCTTCATGAACGACTAAAATCCGATCACTAACACCTAATACTTCTGGTAAATCACTCGACACCATCACGATTGCCACGCCTCTTTCAGCTAGCTCATTCATCAACTGATAAATTTCACGTTTAGCCCCAACATCAACACCACGAGTAGGTTCATCTAAGATTAATACTTTAGGTCCAATCCCAATCCATTTTGCTAGTACAACCTTTTGCTGATTCCCACCAGAAAGGCTGCCAGCTGAGATATCTTCGTTTTGCGCTTTAACTGTTAGCCGTTTCATTAACAACTGAACAAATTCATCTTCTGTTTTAGTATCAATTAACCCTCTAACTCTAAACTCATCAATACTTGGCAAACTAATATTGTCTTTAATTGAAAAATCTAAAACTAAGCCCTCTTCTTTTCTATTTTCTGTTAAAAAACCAACACCAGCTTTAATAGAGGTACTCGGATTTTTCAATTGAACTTTTTTTCCTTCAAGAATTATTTCGCCTTGACTGATTGGATCTATTCCAAAAATCCCTCGCATTATCTCAGTTCTGCCAGCACCCATTAAACCAGAGAAACCGACAATTTCACCCGATTTAACCGAAAATGAAATATTCTCAAAACCACTAGTGCCAGATAGATTTTTGACTTCAAAAACCGTTTCGCCAATTTCAGCATTCTTCTTAGGGTAATAATCGCTAATTTCTCGACCAACCATCTTACGAACGACATCATCCACATTGGTTTCTTTCGTCAACGTTGTATCCACCGTCATTCCGTCTCGCATCACTGTGATTCGATCACTAATTTCGAAGATTTCTTCCATTCGATGAGAAATATAAATAATGGCGACTTCCTTCGTTTTCAAATGCTGAATAATTTTAAATAGCATCCGGATTTCACGATCCGTTAAAGCAGCTGTTGGCTCATCCATAATCAGTACTTGGCAATCAGTCATCAGAGCTTTCGCAATCTCAATCATCTGCTGTTGCCCGACAGAAAGGGTTTGAACATCTGCATCTAAATCCATTGTAATGCCTAATTCTTTAAACGTTTTTAATGCTAACGTTTTCATTTCTTTCGAACGAATAAATCCAATTTTATTTTTCATTTCTTTGCCGATAAATAAGTTCTCTAAAACTGTCATCTGTGGCCAAGTATTCATTTCTTGATGAATAAAACTAACGCCATGCTCTTCAGCTTCTTTTGGATTTGTGTAACTATGCTCTTTTCCATTAATTAAAATTGTTCCCTGATCTTTTTTATGCATACCCGTTAAAATATTCATCATGGTTGATTTACCAGCACCATTTTCGCCCATCAAGGCATGAATTTCACCACCATGAGTATCAAAATTCACACCTTCTAAAACAGCATTTGTTCCAAAGGCTTTATAGATATTCTTCATTATGACTTCCATATTTTGGACCTCCCTAGTGTAGTATGCTCATTGAGCCGTTTAACTCTGCTGAAAAAAGCTGAAATCTTCTGCCAGAGTTGGCTCATAAGAGCCAGTCTAAGAAACTATTAAAAAATAACTCCAGCTTGTAAAATAACATTTGAATAAGGAGTGGCTTCACCTGTACGGATAATAACTTTAGATTTCTTCGTTTGTTCCTTAAACTCTTCATGACTAAGGTAATGAATTGGAATCATTGGGGCTAGCTCTTTTATTTGCTTAAGTTGCTTTTGATTACTAACTCCAATTTCTTTGGCTAACACCATCTCTTCAACAACCATATCTTCTAGTACTAAGCCGAAAACTTTTATAAATTCGGGATCTGATAAAGCTAAGGCTAAATCAATTTTTAAAACTCCCTCTGGAACAGGCAAACCTGCATCGCCAATTGTAATTTGATCTGTATGTCCTAAGTCGCTTAATACTTTTGAAATATCACTATTTAAAATTCCATGTTTTTTCATATCCAGGTTGCTCCTTCAATTCCTCTAGTTTTGGCATACCACCTTGTGCCCCAAATTTTTGAATGGAAAGAGACGCCGCTAAATTTCCAAATCGGATACTTTCTGCAACACTTAGTTGATTCGTTAAGGCTACGGAAAAAGCTCCATTAAATGTATCCCCGGCACCAGTTGTATCAACAGGTGTCACTTGGTAAGAAGGCACTAAAATTTCTTCTTGCCCATTATTAAAGAGCACACCTTTTGATCCTACTGTAATAATCAACTTATTTGGGTATTTCGCTAAGCCTTCCGACACCGTTAATTGCGGAAATAACTCTTCAAATTCATGCTCATTTGGTGTTAAATAGGTCACTTTATCAATTACATTTTGACTAATTGAACGTGCTGGCGCTGGATTTAAGACAGTTGGAATCTTATGTTGATAACAAAAATCAACAATCGCTTCGACTGTTTCGCTAGGAATTTCTTGTTGCAGTAACACTAAATCACTAGTTTTTATTCGTTCTTGGTTTTTAGTTAGTTGTTGGATATCAACAGCATTATTGGCTCCCGATATCACAACAATACTATTATCGCCATCTGCTAAAGTAATATGTGCCGAACCACTAGGTAAATGTGTAACGGGTTCCACACCGCTGACAGAAATCTGATTTTCTTTTAAATTCGCTATGATTTCTGTTCCAAATGAATCTGCTCCAACTTTCCCTATCATGGCAACATGACTGCCTAATCGTGCAGCAGCAACTGCTTGATTCGCTCCTTTTCCACCAAAAGTTGTTTTAAAATCATTCCCAATAATTGTTTCACCAACTACGGGGCGTTTATCTACACTCACAACAAAATCTGTTGCTAAACTTCCAATAACAGTTATTTTACTCATTCTAAAACCTTCTTCCTTAAAGACTCTCTAATTTTTATTTTTACTGGTAACTGAATCGTTTTTTCTTTCACCAGTTTATTTTCAATTCGATCACATAATAATTCTGCTCCACGGAAGCCAATTTCATATGCTGGTTGGGCAATCGTCGCTAAACTAGGAAAAAGCATCTGGCTAAACGGAATATCATCATACCCAATGATTTGAAGCTCTTCTGGCACTTTTATGCCACGGCGCAAAGCTTCTTGTAAAATCGATAACGCATGAACATCATTAGATGCAATGATGCTATCCACTTTTGGAAATTGTTTAAATAATTCATCTGTTGTCGCTTGGGTAGCATCAAATTGGAAAGAACTCGTTTCCAATAAATGATAGTTTAACTTGAAATTATTTAAAACTTTTTCCGTTCCTCTTAAACGTTCCAATGAGCCATGAATGCTTCTTGGACCAACCATCACGACGATTTCTTTTGGATTGCGTTCTGCAATTGCTTGAGCTGCTAGTTGACCGCCTTCGAAATCATTTGAATGCACGCCATACTCTTTATCTGTATCCACACGATCAAGCATCACTAAAGGAATATTTTTCAATTCTTTCGTGCCACCATTAATCGCTGATAATACACCAGCAACGTTATTTTGAGCAAAGGCTTTTAAGTATTCTTTTTCTTTGTCCATATCTTCTTGCACATTACCTAAAATAAGTTGATACCCCATTTGGTTCATCTTATCTTCGACACCTTTAGCAAGTAAAGGAAAGAATGGGTTTGATATATCTGGCAACAACAATCCAACAAACTTAGACTTTTTTTGGAATAATGATCTAGCAACTTCATTCGGATAAAAATTAAGTTCTTTAATTGCCAACTCAATTTTCTTTCTTGATTCTACACCAACATATCCACTATTGTTGATTGTTCGTGAAACAGTCGCTACTGAAACACCTGCATGCTTTGCTACATCTTTAATTGTTGTCATTATCTCACCACTTTTCTTTTGTGTAACCGATTACACATTTATAATAGCACGGCTACTTTTGAATTGCAAGAAGAATTATTTCGTGAAAAAAAAGGAGTAAACCCAATTTTATATCCTCTGGTTTACTCCTTAGTATTCATTTTTAAACGTTAGCTAATTGAATTCAGGCTTAGGTATCAACTACGTCTTACAGGCTATTGATTTTTAAGTCTTTAAAAAAGCCTTCTGTTCCAATATCAACCCAAAGACCTATGCCGCCTTTTTGCATTGCTCCAAGTTTAAGATCATTAACAATCAAGACTGGTTGTTCTGCATTATTTAGAAATAGTTTTGCTTTATTTTTTTCTACTTCAATTTTCATATCTATCCATTCATTCAGACCGATATCAGCATATGATTCATACATACCTGGATTTTCCTCTCGAAAACGGTCATACTTAAAATCAGGATATGAAAAATATTGGACAGAGCGATTTCTTCTAACTTGATCCTCTGAACGACCATTGGTAGGTCTTATATATATCCCTTCAAAATGACTATTATTCTCATCAATCCGAAAAGACACTCCGATAAAACCTCTGGCGTGATCAGGTGCATCTGGCAAAAGACGACTTAGAACTTTAACTTCAATCGTTCCGTTATAAAATTCAAAATTTTGAAGCCTAGCATATGTAGCTTCATCATCCGCCAGAATAACAGGATCTTTAATGACGCGTAACACATCTTCGCCATCTAGAGTAGTATCTGCGCTAAATACATTATTGTCTTGGAAATATTCTTTTCTAACTGTTATTTTTTTCATATTCAGAACTCCCTTACTATTATTTTTTTAAATAATCTATACTTTAGTACCCATCTAAATTGAAGCCTTACTTTTGATATGCCTTTAAAAAATTCAAGGTATCTTCAAATGCTATTTTTCCAGGGGGCGTCTTTAATTTAAATTGGTATTCATGCCGCGTTTCGACCTTTTTTGAATCAAAAAATCTTGTTTTTATAGGTACTCCGACTTCTTCTAATTTACTTGCAAACTCTCTTCCCTGTTGCTCAAAAGAAGACGTATTGCCATCCGTTATAAAGGTAGGTGGAAAGTCTTTGTTAACGTAATTTGGTACAACTGAAAGCTTCGCTTTTTCTGAATTTTCCCAGTTACGTTCATCAAAATAGCTCCAGCCAATTTTATCAAAGGAAAAACTAACAATCTGTGAAGTCGAGTCCTCAACAATATCGATTAAGTTATATGGACCACAATACAGCAATGCTCCTTGAATTTCCTTAAGCGTTGGAACAGTCTCTACCTGAATTTGTTTCCCATATGCTGGATTTGTTTGAGCAGCTATAAATTGACTGGCTATTTGAGCACCTGCCGAATCACCAGCAATAAATAAATTGGCCATATTGAGTCCATATACCTCTTGATTAGCCTCGAGATGCTTAATAAATTCACCTACTTGTCTAACTGGTATTGGGTAAGTAGCTTCAGGAACAAGTTCATAGTTCATAACTGCAACAGAATAGCCATTCTCAGCTAATTTTGTAGCATATTCTTTTTCTTCCAGTTTATCTCCGCCAATATATCCACCACCGTGAACCCAAGCAATCGTTGGTTCATTGGGTAATGGAATGTCGGGAAGATATAAATCAAACGTGCTTTGTTTGTATTTTCCAGTATAAGACTTGTTCGTTAAAACCGTTACACTGCCTTCTGTATATTCTGGTTTTCGCGTATCAGTGGGCACAGAAAACAAAACCTGGCGTGCGAGACTGATCATAGGTAGTGGCGTTAGATTAAACACAATTGTCAGTCCAATTGATAGGAGAATTATCAGTCCAGCTAACCATAAAAAAAACTTCTTCATTTTTCCTCTCCTTTAACAATCTATTTAGTGCTGATTCAAAAAGTTCTTAATTGTTTTTACTTCAAGATCGGTTACTTCATGACCTGAATCTAATAATTTCGCTTCTAATTTTGGGAAAAATGGCTTCATTTGATTCGCTAATGCGAGCACATCGCCTGGTGGAACCATGTAATCATTTGCTCCATAGGTTAGTAAAATAGGTGTGTTCGTTTGTTCTTTAAATGTGTACCCTAAATTAGCGGGATGCATCAATATAATCTTATCAGCTATTTCAGGAGCTTTTTCAAGGATGCCTAGTAAAAAATTAGCACCATTAGAATAGCCAATAAATGTTAGTTTAGCATTTTGAGGCTTGATTTCTGTCCAGGTATCTAAAAAGGTCGCCACATTTTGATTAAAATCAGCTCGATCTAGCGTACCTTCAATCAACGGATTAAAGAAACGACGCGTTGTTCCTGTTCCAGAATTTCCTAAAAAACTAATGACTCCAGCTTCGGGATTAAGGTCCCCACTAACAGAAAGTAGTGAATATTCATTTCCTCCTGTACCATGAAACAACACAAAAAATTCCTTATTATTCTTATCTGTGATAAAATAATTCATATAATTATTCTCCTAAAAATTGTATTTGAAAGGAATCAAACTATGAAAAACACACTTATTCATCATGTTTCAGTTATTAATCGCGATATTCAGAAATCCTTCCATTTTTATCATAATACACTCGGTTTAAATTTACTACTAAAAACAGTCAATCAAGATGATAATGAAATGTATCATACTTTCTTCGGAGATACTGCTGGTCGTCCAGGAACTGAATTTACCGTTTTTGAAATGAAAAATGGCGTCGATCATAAATTTGGTACCAACGCTATTGATCGAACTGTTTTTTTAGTCCCATCTGAAAAGTCTTTGCTTTTTTGGGAAAAACGCTTAAACAGCCTTGGTATCTTTAATTGTGAGATTGAAAGTTACAATAATAGTAAAATTTTGCGCTTTGAAGATTTTGATGGCGTTCAATTAGGTTTTATGCCCTTAACTGAAAAACAAACAACCCATTATTTACCACGTGTTACTGACGAGATCAGTGGAGAGAATGCTATTTTAGGCATCCACTCAATCCATTTAAGAGTTCGTTATTTAGAAGCAACGAAACAGCTTTTCAAGAAATTCTTTGACTGGACACTTCTAACAAAATTAACGACAGAACCTACTCCAATTGCCATTTTAGGGAATCATAATGAGCTTTTTTATCAAGAGGTTCATTTAATTGAAGACAAAAAAAGTCCTTTAGAGGTGATTGGGATTGGAGGGACTCACCATGTTGCCTTTTCAGCTAAAGATGAGCATGAGTTACAAGAAATTCAAGAAGAAATTAGTCTAAAAAACTTTTTAAATTCTGGCATCAAAAATCGTGAGTTCTTTAAATCCCTCTATTTTAGAGAAGCGAACGGTATTCTAATTGAAGTCGCTACTTTAGATACGCATTTTGTTAAAGAAAACTATGAAGGTCTGGATTTAGATCAAGTACCTTTGTATTTACCTACTTTTTTAGCTCCTAAACGTAGTGCAATTGAAGCAAGTTTAGCCAGTAGTCATCCACAAACAGAAAGTAGGTAACTAAAATGACTTATCAAGATATTTTAAACTTTTGGTTTAATGAGATTGATCAAGAATTATGGTTTAAAAAAGATGATGCTTTTGACCAAGAACTTTTACAGCGTTTTGGCACCGTTCATACGCAAGCAAAAAATGGCGAATTAAGTCAGTGGCGTGATTGTTTAGAAGGATGTCTAGCTGAGATTATTGTATTAGATCAATTTTCAAGAAACTTATTTCGCGATAAGCCTGAAGCTTTTGCCTATGATGGTATGGCTTTAGTTTTGGCTCAAGAAGCCATACGTCATTTTAATGTTTCGGACTTATCTGTTGAACAACAAGCCTTTCTTTATATGCCTTTTATGCACTCTGAATCTTTAGTCATTCACGAAGAGGCTCTGACGCTTTTTGCTGGTGAAGGCTTGGAAAATAATTATTCTTTTGAATTAAAACATAAAGTTATTATCGAACGGTTTGGTCGTTATCCGCACCGTAATCAAGTTTTAGGTCGAGAATCTACTCCCGAAGAGCTTGAATTTTTAGCGGGACCAGATTCATCCTTTTAAATAAAATAGGCAGCCCTTTTAGTTTACTTATGTGTGGTTGCCTGTTTTTTTATATCAGCTAAAATCAACTTATCTAATAATCTTATAACAGCTAACCCACCACTAACTATTAGGAGTGCTGATTATGTCTAAAACTGAAAATTCATTTGATCTGACTCATTGGCGAAAAAATTTTTACCTCTTTCTTTCTGGCCAATTTTTATCTGGTATTACGAGTATGGTTGTCCAATATTCAATTATTTGGTATTTAACTAAAACAACTGGTTCAGCAACCGTATTAAGTTTCGCAACCATACTTGGCATGCTTCCAATGGTTATTTTAAGCCCATTTGTCGGTTCATTTGTTGATAAATGGAACAAAAAAACATTGTTAATTGTGACTGATATCATTGTGGCAATTTTTGCCCTAATTTTAGCGATTACAGGTACAATTGCCTCAGATTTCCCATTGTGGCTCGTTTTCGTCTCCTTATTTATCCGTTCAGTTGCCCAAACTTTTCAAATGCCCACTATTCAATCAATTTTGCCAACGATGGTTCCAGAAGAAGAGCTAACTAAGGTAAACGGACAGTTAGGCATGGTCCAATCCGCTAATTTTATTATTGCTCCTGCATTAGGAGCCTTACTTTTCTCCATTGTTCCAATGAATCATTTAATTTTACTAGATGTCTTAGGAGCCCTTTTTGGAGTGGGCTTATTACTATTTGTGACAATTCCTCGGATTCTTTCAGAGGGAGAAACAATCCATTTATTAGCTGACAGTAAATTCGGTTTAAAAAAATTAACTGAAAATAAAGGTCTTTGGTACATTACAATTGTAGGAGCCATTTTCACGTTAATTTTTATGCCTGCAGCTAGTCTTTACCCTTTAATGACGATTGGCTATTTTAATGGAACTGTCGGAGAAGCCGGACTTATTGAAGTCGTATACTCGATTGGTATGTTACTGGGTGGAGCTGTTATCGGGATTTTTGGCAAATGGAAAGATCGGATGAAACTAGTCTTTATGGCCTATTTCGTCATCGGAATCACTATCGGATTGAGTGGTATATTACCCCCAACAAGAACAGGATTTTTCTACTTTATTATTCTAAACTCATTTGCTGGATTTGCTACACCCTACTTCAATACTCTTCTGATGGCAATGATTCAACAAAGCTACGAGCCTAACGTTCTAGGACGAGTACTAGGAGTATTAAATTCCCTAATGAGTATTACTGGTCCTGTTGGTTTAATCTTTGCAGGTCCTTTAGCGGATAAGTTTGGTGTCGAAAAAATATTTCTCTTTGCAGGAATCGGTACGATCATTTGTGGAATCATTAATTTCATGATTCCGGTAGCGAGAAATTATGATAAACAATTACAAAAAAAATTAGAAAAACCTTCAAAATAAGAAAGTAACCTTCTACAAAAAACGCAAACAACTTACAAGTCCTCTCTTGTAGGTTATTTGTGTTTTCTATTTATTTCTTTTTTTAATGCCTTGCTTTAATTTGTTGCAGGCTTTCTTCATCTTGATCACTGTGGACTCCCCAGCAATAGCTTTTCGTGTAATCTTCTGCAACTGCAATAAATGTGTTACTATAATTCGTGGTATGTCGCTTCATATTTTTACCTCCCTTAGCTTTATTAAATTTAATTTTGTTAACTATATGCACTACCTTCAAATAAATTTTAAAGTACTTATTTTTTAGTTTTATAGTCTAGAAACACTGATAAATCAAGATGATACAGATTGTATCACTAGAAAAATCAATAGTGATACGAATAATGGCTACCCTTAAGAACCGCTTATCGAGATAATGAAAAGGAAGGAGATGATACTCATGAACATTGGAGATAAAATTAAAGAGCAACGATTAAGAAAGGAGCTTACACAAGAACAATTAAGTGCCTTATTAAATGTCTCTCGTTCAACTGTTTCTAGTTGGGAAGTTGGCAGAAATTATCCTGATTTGGAAACGATTGTAGCGATTAGTGATTTATTTGGTATCTCTCTCGATAACTTATTGCGGGAGGACACAACAATGACAAAAAATTTATCAAACAAACTAAGATGGAATGGACGTTATAAAAAAATTCTTTTAGTGATAGGCATACTTTTCTTGATTTATGCTGGCTTTAACCTTAAATTAAGACTGGATGAAAAACGATATTTAACAAATATATCGGCTCATTCTTGGAAAAATGATGACATTCGCTATTTAGGAGGATATGTTCTCAAAGAAAAAGATATTACCTATTCGACTTACATTATGGAAAATGGCTTTAATCCGATTCCCTTAAAAGAAAATAGCCCTTGGGTTATTGCTAGAAAAGACCCACTTGTGGTTAAAGTTAAACAAGGAAATAAACTCTATATCGTCATTTCAAAAGCCAATGATCCAAAGGTAACGTATGATGCGACTGTGGAAGTTGATGCGCAGGTAAATTTAGTCAAAATTGACCCAAAATGGTCTGCTGAAAACCAAAAATCTCTTGAAGATTACCTAACAGAGCATCAAAAAGAGTATAAAGATTTATTAGACGGCGCCATAACTAAACGGCTCGATATTATTAATTAAACAGCTTGTAGCCATTTATATAAGAAATACAATCAAGAAGATTGTCCGCTTTTTAATTCTGGGATTGAGCACCCTATCTTTTTAATAGAACCTAATCATCAAAACCAAAAGAAGCAAGTAACAATGTCGTCTCGTTACTTGCTTCTTTTGGTTTTAAAATTAGTCTTTCCTTTCTTTTGGAATGACAAATATAATTGAAATAATGGATAAGATACAAAATATTAACAATCCAGTTACAGAAGTGTCGTATATTAATTGTGAAACCAGAGTATATCTTCATCAAAAAAAAGCAGTTACAACTTAAGAGTGCTTGGATGAACAGCCTAGCAGATTTACATTAGATAAAAAATGCATTCTTATTTTTTTATGGTAAACTAATAGAAGTGTAATAAAAAAAGAGGCTTATTTATTATCAAGAGTTACTTTAGAAATTATTTAGAACAGATACAGAGGAGATACAGCACATGAACAAATTAGCTTTAAGCATTCGGATTATTCTTTATGGAGCGTTATTAAGTACATTTATTGGGGCCATTTCATTTGCTTTTATCTATTTAGAAAGTAACATTTCACATTATTTATGGCACATTCTATTAACTAATAATACCTTTAAAACGCTGACCATCTTATTATTTTGCTTACTGGGTGGTTTAATTGTGGGGAGTTTACGTGGAAAATGGGGAGACTATCCACAAACAGCTCATCATACAATCCAACAATTAAAAGAGCATAAAACGGTGAATTATCGACCAGTCTTTAAAAGCTTACTGACTGCCTTGCTGATCTTAATTTTCGGTGCGGGTGTTGGACCTGAGGCGGCCTTGCTAGGTGCTATCGTTATGTTATCCGTTTGGCAAGCAGACAAAATTAGGTATCTTTTTTTCAACCGAGAAAGTTTTGCGGCGCTAAAGCCACTGGAACGATTAGGCCATATGTTCCATCCGACACGCTATTTATTAACTTATAACCCTAAAAATACCAATGAAAAATTAGCTGCAACTAAAAAATATGTCATTATTTTCTATATTCTGAATGGCCTATTTGCTTTTATCGTATTGATGAAGTACACGAATCAACCCTCTTTTATCAGTAAAATGGGGATGACCTATTGGGAGTTAAAAGATTTCTGGTTATTTGTTCCCCTAGTTGTTTTTGGAGTGCTAGCTGGCAAATTATATAATTTGTTCAAAAGAAAAATGGCAGATTGGATGAATTTTTGGTCTGACCAACCTATAAAAAAAGCACTAATTGGATCTTTTGCAATCTTCATCGTTGGAATGTTTACACCAAACTTACTTTTTTCAGGTCAAGTAACTCTTGGAGCTGTTCCTAAAGAATATCTGCATTTTTCCACCTTACTGTTAGTATGTGTTGTTATTATCAAGCTTGTTTTTTTACAAGTTTGTCTAAACACTGGTTGGATTGGTGGCGATATTTTTCCAATTGTCTTTTCAGCGATTCTACTTGGTTTTGGTCTATCACAACTACTTCCTAACTTTGATACAGTTTTTATTGTGGCAACAGTCGCTACTGCTATGACTATTTCAATTTTACAATCTCCACTTGCCCTAGCCATTTTTATAGCATTATTTTTCCCAGTTCAAATTTTACCAATCATTTTATTGACTGCTTTATTACTAAAAGTAATTCAGACAAAAAGAGGAAAACAAGTCGTATGATTTACCATACGACTTGCTTTCCTTTTTATTTTATTTCAAGTTCTTGAAAATTGGTAGACTAGTCAATCTAAAACTATCATCTAATAAGTATCCCACTCATCATCAATTACTGATTTTTAATAAAAATTATTCTTCTGCAACTATCTTCGACAGGCTATTAATACTTTCAATCTTAATATATACTTTTAGGTGCTTTTTTTTCCTTAGCGTTAAAACTTCAACCCAATCATCATCAACCTGACTAATTTTTGCTTTTATTTCACTAGACCCATTTGACATATAAATCAAATCAGAACTTTTTATTCGACATTCTGATCCAATCAGTGCTCTTAATTGTTGCGTAATTTCTTTTCGCTCCTGCTGATGCTCGTATTGTCGTTGTTCCACTTCTTTTTGATAATCTGGACTTTTGCTTTTAGAAAGTTCAATTATGTCATCTAATCTAGAGAAAAGCATATAGGCAATAATTAGTAAAACAATCCACCACATCCTAATCGGCCTCCTTTTCGAAACCTAAAATATCCTTAATAAAAATCAAATTTTCGACTTGTTGATTTTTATCTTCCATCCTAATTCGAATACTAGTTGGATTGACTTCAATAATTTTGCAGTTTTTGATTTCTGTTCTTCCAATAGACAAGAGGACATCCGTAACTGGCGTTAAATATAATGTGACGACTTGGTTTAATAAACTAAGTAAAATTCCGCTTGCTTTTTTAGTCTTATTTTTAGAACGTCCAATTAGTTCATCCATGGATACATCAAATACATTCGCCAACTCAATAACCTTATCAATTGTTGGTTGGGCTGTACCTGTTTCCCAATTAGAAATTGTTTGCCTAGATACTTTTAATTCTTATGCAATTTCTTCTTGCGTAAAGTTATTCGCTTTTCTCAGCGCATAAATTCTTTCATTAAATTTTGTCATTTTGATTCCTCCTATTCATTTAAAGATATACGAAAACCTCCTTCTATTCTATCAAATGTAATTATCAATTGCGCAAATGATTGTAACATTTCGAATCTAATTGCTTTTATGTAGCCTTTTCCGTTCATTTTAAGAATATTGCAAACAAAAAAAGAAACATATAAGCTTTCCAAATTGAAGTCAGTCAAATCAACTTACTCAAAAGGGAGAAACTTATATGTTTCATTTTTAGTAAACCTTACTATAGAATGGAAGTGACCTTCCGATTGAAAAACAGTCTAACCTGCTTGCCATGAATATAAAACCTAATCCAAAATTAGTAGTTTTTTATTTTTTAAAATAAGCTTTTTCACCTGTGATTCGTTCTTACTAGTTCCCCATTTCGAGATTTCATGAAGAACCTTTTCTGGGAATTTTTTACTAATATCTCTTAAGGCATTGCCACAAGATTTTCTGACATATTCACTTTCATCATTTTTCAATAAAGCTAGCAAGTGAATAGCCACCTCTGGATTTTCTTTAAAATACGGTCGACTTGTCCAAATTCTTAGTCCCTCAGATGCCGCCCTACGTGTGTGCAAATCTTCAGCTGTGAGCCAACTTTTAATCGTGGCTAAAGATTCTTCATACCCAGTATCTTTACAAAAATTGTCAAATGCCATCGCAAGTATTTCCTGAACTCGCCAATTTTCATCTTTGGCAACTATCTCTTGCAAAAAGTTTAAACTATCCGCATCTTTTGCTGCCAGCTTCCCAAATAAAAAGACTGCCACCATTCTGATTTGATAGTCTGTTGATTCAAACAACTTATGAGCCAACACTGCAAGCTCTTTATCTGTATGTTGATTTGCTAAACGGTCAGCTAATTCCTTCATAGGTTTAAAACCATTTGATACTTTAACAACTTCTGCTAATTGTTCCGATATATCCATTTTATTTTTCTCCATTCACCTAGTTGAGCTAATTCACAAAATTAATTTGCTGACCAGAAACTAATGGATAGTTGACGAGTTTAGTACCATCTAAATTCTCTTTGTGCATATCAACCCCAGTAATTTGACTGTTTTCATAAGTTGTATAATAGTAAATTCCTTTATCCATATTGCAACAAGATGAATAAATCGTATATTCATACTTGCCATCTCCAACATCGCATAAGCCTCTTTGTTGAGTAACTGAACCTAATATTTGGAAAAACTGGCTAATACTTTCTGATTCTGATGTCCCTGAAACTGAATTTAATTTTGTAAAAGCAACTTTAACAAAACGTGAGGCAGATGAAAGATCTCCAGGTAAACCAATTCCACCCATCCCTCGACTGTAAATATCTAAATCAATTTCCTTGGAAAACAAATTATTTGGTGTGATTGGTGATACATGACGATAATTATTTAAGTTGAAAAGTTGATAATCAAACGTTGGATTGTTTGTCATAACTCCAACAGGATTTTCATAAATCGCTAAGCCATTTTTTGTTTGTTCCACTACAATTGACTCCTGCTGATCTGTAATCATCCAGTGAAGCGGCGATAATGGAAGTTCTTCACTAAAATTAGTATTGACTAAGTTTATTTTTTCTAAAAGTTCTCTAACTTCTTTTATAGTCCCACATTGTCCTAACAACCAAGGAATAAATTCAAACGGAGCAATGTTATCTTTTCCTGTAGCTTCTGGGAAATAGACAGCATTTTCAGGAAAATTCAAACCAGCCATACTCAACCCTTTTTCATTGGTTGCATCATAATATAAAGGATAGTTATTCACTACCGTTGCCATCCCAATTATGGCATAGTGCTGGGATATATCAGATACATGGCGGTAAGGAAACACGAAGTTTCTTGGGGTAATTGTCACCGTTTCGTTATAAGAAAAATCTAAATCTAAATTCCGGCCAAAATAATGATCATTTGTTACATAGGTAACTGCTGTACACATTTTATAACCTCCATCTCGAATTTTTTTATTCTTACAAATTTAGTATACTCTTCCTAACTATAATATGCACATGATACAAATATTGATATCAGTTATTTAATTCTAACAATAACAGAATTTAGGAATTGATTTAATGTCCAAATTAGAGTACCAACTTATGTTCTATAATTTATGTATGCCTATCTTTTTATAGATAAAGTTAAACCATTGACTGGTACAGCAAGATATAGTTATTTTAACCCCATCTAAAAAATATCCTCCTCCTCTAATCTTTTTTATGGTAGAATAATGAGAATACAATTAAAAAAAGAGGTGCATGTCTTATCAAAAAAACAATTATTCCAACAAACTATGAATCTGTCTTAAATGTGTATGACACACAAACTGCAATTGGTTTTATCAAACGTTGCTTTGAAGAAGCTTTAACAGGTAGCTTAAAACTAAAACGAGTTTCAGCTCCACTTTTTGTTCATCAACAATCTGGCTTAAATGATAATCTAAGCGGCGTTGAACGCCCTGTTCAATTTGATGTGCCTTCCTTAAAAAATAATGGTGAAGTTGTACATTCCCTTGCTAAATGGAAGCGCGTGGCACTAAAACAATATGATTTTCACGCTGGAAACGGATTGTATGCCGATATGAATGCGATTCGTCGCGATGAAGTCTTAGACAATCTGCACTCAATCTACGTGGATCAATGGGATTGGGAACGAGTGATTTCAAAAGAGCAACGCACAATTGATTACTTAAAAGAGGTTGTCCAAGGGCTAGTTAATGCGATGGCTGAAACAGCAAGCCGCTTGCATACTAAATACCCTAGTGTGAACATCCCGATTCAAACAGAGGTTTCATTTATTACAAGTCAGGAATTAGCAGACCTGTATCCGGGACTCAGCTCAAAAGACCGAGAACATGCTTATGTAAAAGAGCATCCAACAACCTTTATTATGCAAATTGGGGCGGCGTTAAACGATGGTGAATCTCATGATCATCGAGCACCTGATTATGACGATTGGTCACTTAATGGCGATTTATTATTTTGGCATGAACCTTTAAAATGTGCGATGGAGCTTTCTAGTATGGGAATTCGGGTTGATGACAAGTCGCTTTTGGAACAGCTTGAAAAAGCCAATGCAACAGATAGACTAGCTTTTGATTTTCATAAACAAGTAGCAAACAACGAGTTGCCTTTAACTATTGGTGGCGGGATTGGCCAAAGTCGGATGTGCATGCTTTTACTAGGCAAAGCACATATTGGTGAGGTTCAAGTTTCCTTGTGGGATGATGAAACAATTGAAGCCTGTGATGGGAAGATTTTCTTACTATAGTGCAAATTTTACTACGCAAAAAAGCGTAAAGACAGTCAAAATGACCAGTCTTTATGCTTTTTATTTTAGCTTATACTCTGTGCCTAATTTATTCTCGGTTAAACAATTAAGCCAATGATAAAGTGCCATAATTGTGTCTTCTATATTTTCAGTTAGATGATTATTCCTTTAATTTATTGTATAATCGTAAGTTTAACTGTACTATATACTCAGCTATTTTATTATAATTACCATACCACATTAGTGATATATATAATTTGTAGATGTATGATTTATAAAAATAGAGGCAATATAGAACAGGAATCTATTTCTGACTGACTTCATGGTTAGCCACTATTCAAAATAACATTATTAGCGGAGAGCATGGTTGTTAGGTACCTAGGGATTACTAGAATTTAGCAGGAGTGATTAGTTAAATTCGACAAAAAAACGAGATAGTTTTATTGATACCAGAACAAAGAAAGCGTTGACAATTAATTCTATTTAGGATATCATAACCATGTTAGAAGGATGGTTATTATTCAGTTAAGCTAGACCTAAACAAACTCTTCAAGGGGTTTTTTTAGGTCTATTTTTGTCTAATAAAAAAGGGGGAAGTGTTTTGAAAATTATCAAAGTACTAAATAACAACGTGATTATTGCTCTCAATCAAGAAGATGAAGAGGTTATCTTAATGGGTAATGGTTTAGGCTTTCAAATGAAAAATGACTCCCCCATTCGTACTGAAAAAATTGAAAAAATATTCAATTTAAAAAACAACGTTGAACGCAAACAAATCGAAAAATTATTTACAGAAATACCAGAAGATATTATTCGTATTTCTTATGAAATTATTAGCTATGCTACAAAAAAGCTGAATAAAGATTTAACAGACTCTGCTTTTATTGCTATAGCTGATCATCTACATTCCGCTATCCAGCGTGACAAAAAAGCTCTCCATGTCAAAAATTTTTTATTGTGGGACATTAAGCGTTTTTTTCCTGTGGAACTGATGATTGGACAAAAAGCAATTGATATTGTGAATGAAAAATTCAATACTACGTTACCAGAAGATGAAGCTGGTTTTATTGCTTTACATATTACCAATGCTAGCCTAGACAGTCAATCTGATGACGCGGTTAGTTTGACTCAGTTAATTGAAGAAATTCTAACTGTGATTAAATATACATTACAACTTACTTTTTCAGAAAATGACATTTATTTCCAACGATTTATTACACATTTAAAATTTTTCTCTCAACGAGTATTAACCAATCAAACTTATCCAGATGGAGAGAATCAAGTTGAAAATGAATTATTTAAACTTGTGACAAAACAATATCCTGAAGCCTTTGAAGTGACTAAAAAAGTATCTGAATTTTTAAAAACTAGAAGAAACTATATTATTTCAAAAGATGAACAAGTATATATTACGATTCATCTGGCAAGGATTATTGATAAAACAAGGAATTAAGAGATTTCTCTTAAAATATAACTTTAGTAGAAAGGAGTAAGTAAACCTGCCTGTGGAAAGGACTGGATCGTGACATTAAGTTGGCGAAACCTTTAAATAAAAAAACTATTTGGAGGTATTAACATGGGTAAATACGAAGAACTAGCAAAAAATATTGTCAAAGAGGTCGGTGGAAAAGAAAACGTCAATTCATTGACTAACTGTATCACTCGCCTTCGCTTCAAATTGAAAGACGAAAGCAAAGCAAATACGGATGTTCTAAAAAATATGGATGGTGTGGTAACGGTCATGCAAGCTGGCGGTCAATACCAAGTCGTAATTGGGAATCACGTTCCTGACGTAAAAAAAGACGTGGATGCTGTTTTAGGTGTGTTAGAAGCTCCTACTACGTCTGGACCAAAAGGCAATTTATTCGATCAATTTGTTGATATGATTTCAGCTATTTTCCAACCGATTTTAGCTCCCCTATCTGCCGCTGGTATGTTAAAAGGCGTTAATGCGATTTTAATATTCGCACTAGGTGCTGGATTTGCAGATTCACCAACCTCAGCAGTTTTTAATGCAATGGGTGACGGGTTATTCAAATTCTTACCGATTTTCATCGGGTACACAGCCATGAAAAAATTTGGTGGTTCTCCATTCCTTGGCATGTTAATCGCATCAAGTTTAGTCTATCCGGGATTTTTAGAAGGGGCTGCGACTGCTCAGTTTGCTGAAGCCGGAGGTCTTAACTTCTTTGGTATTCCATTCTCTATTCCGCCAGCAGGTTACGGTTCAACTGTCATGCCGATTATTGCAGCTGCTGCCTTTGCTGCCTTTTTAGAAAAACAATTACGCAAAGTGATTCCTGACGTGATTAAATTATTCATTGTGCCATTTTTAACAGCACTTGTAACGATTCCTCTAACCTTCTTAGTTATTGGACCTATCATGAATATTGTTTCTGATGCTTTAGGTAATGGCTTGCTTTCTCTTCAAAGTTTCAGCCCAATTTTATTTGGTGCTATCCTTGGTTTCGCTTGGCAAATCCTTGTTATGTTCGGTCTACATTGGGCGCTTATTCCATTCGCAATTATCGCCTTATCTCAAGGCGATCCAACCTCATTATTAACACCATCGGGTAGTGTTGGTTTTGCGCAAACTGGTGCGGTATTAGCTGTCATGTTGAAAACTAAAAATGCTAAATTAAAAGAATTATCAATTCCTGCTTTTATTTCAGGTATCTTCGGTGTCACTGAACCAGCTATCTACGGTATTACGTTACCTAGAAAAAAACCTTTTTGGGCATCTTGTATTGTTGGTGGTGTGACTGGTGCAATCGCAATGGGATTAGGTATGCAAAGTTATCAAATGGGTGGTTTAGGCATATTCCGTTACCCTAGCTCAATCTCGCCAGATGGTGATGTTAAATTTGCGATTTACGCCATGATCTTAGATGTCTGTGCCTTAATTGCTGGTTTTATAGTTGCTTACGCTCTTGGATTTAAAGACGATGAGCCAACGATTGCAATCTCTAAAGAAGAAGCTAAATTAGCTACCACTGGTCAAAGTAAAAAATTATCAAAAGAAGACATTTTTTCGCCAATCGCAGGTAAAGTATTGCCATTAAGTGACGCTAAAGATGGTGCATTTTCTGACGGAATTTTAGGTAAAGGTGTTGTAATTGAACCTGATAATGGTGAAGTTGTTGCTCCCTTTGACGGAACAGTGATGACGCTCTTTCCAACTTACCATGCAATTGGCTTAATTTCAGAAAATGGCACAGAAGTCTTAATTCATATTGGGATTGATACTGTTCAACTTAATGGAAAAGGCTTTGAAGCTTTCATTAAACAAGGCGACACAGTGAAAAAAGGACAAAAGTTAGTTCAATTTGATATTGATAGAATCACAAGTGAAGGCTACAGTACACAAGTTCCAATTATTATTACCAACACTCCGGACTTTGTAGATGTTATTTCAACTTCTGAACCCACTATTAAAGCTAATGATTTATTAATTACCACCGTCATTTCAGATTGAACAAGTATAAGAAAAGGAGTAGATACGTATGAGTTTTCCAAAAGATTTTTTATGGGGCGGCGCAACAGCGGCTAACCAGTGTGAAGGTGCCTGGAATGTGGATGGCAAAGGCGATTCTATCAGCGACCACAATCGTGCTGGTAGCCGTACATCAAGCACTCATCGCACATTTGATTTAGAAATTTCTGATAACTATTATTACCCAAGTCACACGGCCATTGACTTTTATCATCATTATAAAGAAGATATTGCCATGTTTGCTGAGATGGGTTATAAAACCTATCGTCTGTCGATTAACTGGACCAGAATTTTTCCAAAAGGTGACGAAACGACACCTAACGAAGCTGGCTTAACATTTTATGATAAGGTGTTTGATGAATGTGCCAAATATGGTATCGAACCGCTAGTAACTATTTCTCATTTTGAGTTGCCTTTTCATTTAGGAAAAGAATATGACGGTTTCTTAAATAAAAGAGTAATCGATTTCTATGAAAATTATGCCGTGACGTTATTCCAACGATACAAAGATAAAGTAAAATATTGGTTGACCTTTAACGAAATTAACTTTGGAACACTGCCCCATGGTTTACGTATTAATGGCTTATTTAACCGCAAATACACTGAGTCAGAGCAATATCAAGCATTGCACAATGTCTTTTTAGCATCTGCTCGTGCCGTTGTTGCTGGGCACAACATCAATCCAGAATTTAAAATTGGCTGTATGTTAGCCTACATTACAATGTATCCAAAAACATGTAAACCTGAGGACGTGCTAAAAACACAGCAAATGAATGACAAACTCAACTTTTTCTGTGGGGATGTTCAAGCAAAGGGTAAGTATCCTTACTACATGAAACGTTATTTTGAACAAAATAATATTCAGGTGGATATCACACCAGAAGATGAAAAACTATTGCAAAAAGGTACGGTAGATTACTATACATTTAGTTATTACATGACGACTTGTATTGCAGATGACTTAGATAAGCGTGATGATAAATCAGGTGGTAATCTATTTGGTGGTGTATCCAATGAATATTTAGAAACAAGTGACTGGGGTTGGCAAATTGATCCCGTCGGATTACGTTTCACATTAAATCAAATCTATTCTCGTTATGAATTACCACTAATGGTTGTGGAAAATGGATTAGGTGCCTTCGATGAACTCACAGCTGAAGGAACCATTGAAGACGATTACCGAATCGATTACTTCAAGCAACATATTATTGAGATGGGGAAAGCAATCGATGACGGTGTGGATTTAATTGGATATACACCTTGGGGCTGTATTGATTTAATCAGTGCAGGAACTGGGGAAATGAGTAAACGCTACGGATTTATTTACGTAGATCGTGATGATGAAGGAAACGGCTCCCTCAAACGTTACCCGAAAAAATCATTTTATTGGTACAAAAAGGTGATTGAGAGTAATGGTGAAGACTTAGATTCTATTGAAGGATGATTTTGAACTTAGTGAAAAAGATGATTTTTTCCACTTCCATTCCATTAGGTAATTTAACTCAAGAAGAAAGGTTTATAGAGTCAAAAAATAGTGCTCATCCGAAATTGGGGTAGCACTATTTTTTTGGGGACAGTTAATTCAAACTAACCTACTTTTTAAGTTGTTTTATACCTCTACAAACGCCTTAAAAACCTTTGATTCTATTGAACCTTATGATTTTTGGTTATTCCCACTCAATGCTGTCACAATACATTTAAAACCCTTGGTATAACAGCATTTCTAGAGTTTTCTTTTATTTTTGGAGACACTTTTGGAGACAGTGCCCTTTATTGCTTGATTACCATTGAAATAGAAAAATTTCTGCTGAGCTGTCTTTATTGCAATTTTTCCTGTCATATCAAGTGCTAGCTCCCTGTCAGCACCTGCCCACATATGGGCGTAGTGTTTTAAGGTAATATCAGGTGAAGAGTGTCCTAAACGTTTTGAAATCACTAATACATTGGCATTCAACTCATTAATAAGGTAACTTGCATGTGAATGTCGTAGCCCTTTAGCTTGAATCTATGGAACACCAGATTCTTTAGCATATTTCTTAATGTTTCTTGAAATCGTTGATTTCATCATAGGAGAGCCATCGTAGCTGAAAATGAAATCTTTTGTAATCCCCATCTCAAGCTGTCGTTTTTTCCAGATTTTTAAGATTTCAATTGTATCATCATCTAACGTAATAATACGACTTCCAGCTTCTGTTTTTGTGTAGTTTTGACGATGCCAATTCGTTTTCGATTTAAGCTTTAACATATGACTAACTCGCAGTTCCTTTTTTTAAAAGTTAACATCTTTCCACCACAAATCACAGCCTTCATTTACTCGAACACCAGTATTAAAGTAAACCCATAACATCACAAAGATAAGATGGTCGTAGAAATCCTCTATATAAATAGTAGTAATGACTTTTTCAAAGTCGTCCTTTATCCAATATTCTACATGAGCTCTACTTTTTGGGATAGCTTTCACTTTACTTGCAACGTTTACAGTCAAGTAATGCAGATTTACAGCAAATTCTAATGTTTTCTTGAATGTTCCGTAAGATAAGCTTGCATAGGCTTGTGAGTAATTAGCACCTTTTTTAGAAAGAAGCCATGTTCTATAGTTTTAAGCATCTTGAACGGTTAAGTCCCGAAGTGTCTTCTTTCCAAAACGTCTTACAAGTACATCTAACATAGATTTTCTAGATTCAAAGGTACTCTCTTGAACGTCAGACTCATAAAATGGAATATAATCTTGTTCCATGAATTGACCATAAGTTATATTGTAGTTTGAAAATCCATTATTTTGCAAGTAAAGGTTCATAATCCTAGTTGCCTCAGAATATGCTTCTTTTGCAGTTTCAAACTTTCTTCCGTTTTCAAAGTTTTGAGACTTTGCCTTTACTCGTTTACCAGTAATTCTATCAATTCCCAAACTAACCTTATAATAAAATAGTCCATGGATATTTACGTATACACCTTTAAAATTTGTTTTTGCCATATCTAAATCACCCTCCGATTTAGATAACGTTACACCTAGAATTGATTTTAACAACTGACTAAATATAGCCTAGTCTATACTATTATATAATGGAATCCAGAAAGTTACTATAGCTGGTTTCTTCTTTGTTATGATAGCTAAAAAGAGTACCCCTTGAAAAATCAAAAAGAACTACTTAAGTATTTCTGAAAACTTGATCATGTGAACCTGTTACAAGTAACCATATTTCTTTTTTACTGTTTTAGATTATTTTTTTATTTGAAGTAAGAGAGGAATTGATAGAGTCATCAATCTTTTGTGCAACTTCAATATTTGGATCATTACGATTTTCTATATAGTACCTGAGTAAAGTGGTTATATCTTTATGCCCAAATCGCTGTTTAATATCTTCTAGGTCTATTTTAAGGTCACGGTACAAGTACGTAGCATTAGAATGACGAAGTCTTTGTAATGGGATTTTCTTAACACCTGCATTTTCAGCAAATACGTTCATTTTTTTAGCAATTCTTTGAGAATACAAAGGTTTCCCTGTATCACTAAATACAAAATCAGAGTTAATTCCATGATTTTTTTGTCGTTCTTTCCATTCTTTTAGAAGTTCAATTGTGAAAGAATTTAATGGAATTATTCTATTTCCAGCATCAGTCTTTGTGTAATTCTGTCTGTATGTTTTTTTTCCTTTTTCTTTGATTAACATATGATTTACATGAAGTTTTTTTTTATCAAAATCAATGTCTGTCCAACAAGTGGCAGTTGCTTCATTAACTATAAGTCCTGTATAAAAATAAAAATGAATCATAGTATATACGAGATGGTTAAAGTAGTCCTCTTTGTTTATCTGTAGAAGGACACGTTTTACTTCATCTTGGGTCCAGTGAACATAGGTAGGCTTCGTTTTAGGAATAGAAAAGTTAAGAGCTACATTCTTATATAAGTCATCATTACTCACAGCAAACTCTAGTACTTGTCAGAGAGTTGAGAGTATAGTTGCAGCGTAATTTGTTCCGTAATCTGAATTTTCAAGGAGAAAATGTTTGAAGTTTTTCACATCACGCTTAGTAACTTTATTTAAGGGAGTATTTCTAAATCTTGCTATTAAAATCTTAAGCAGATGCTGTTTAGTGTTAAAAGTACTAACTCTTACATTCAATTTGTAATCTGGTATAAATTCTTGCTCTAGATATTGGTTGAAAGGCATCGTAGATTCAGCTTGATAATCATTTTGATGATATCCATTTCTACTTCTAATTGCTTCTTCATAGGCAGCTTTAGCAGAAATAAATTTATTACCATTTAAGTCCCTGCATCATTTTGCTTTTATTCGTCTCCCTGTTACGCGGTCAGTTCCTAAGCTAACCTCATAATAGTATACTTTTTTTGATGTTTATTGTCGCAATGAAAGGATACACCTTGGAATTTTGTTTTATAACTACGCATGGGAGGTACCCTCCTTTTCATAGGAAATACCAGTCAGTCTTTCTACCATTTCCTTAGGAACACACCCTAAGCGTCTGTTTGAATACAATTCAAAGCCTTCCTGAACAAGACGCAGTTTGGCGATTCTAATAATTCGTTGACTACTAGATTTACTGTAATCCAACTCTTGTAAATCTTGTGCTGTAATAAAGTTTTCTGGAATCAATTCAGTGCCTAGAATTTTTTCAACAGATTTATAGGGGACCCCTATCTGTTTTTTATTGTCGTAAATTGTATATCCATCCTCTACCAGTCTTAGCTTTGCAGTTTTTATAACTCCAGAAGCTGTATATTCTGGAAACCCAAGCTTTTGTAAGTCTCCTCTTTTAATTAGTTTTTTTTTCATGTCTTTGTTCCCCCATTAAGGTTATTTGAAAGGAGAAATCACGTTCTATTGCTATAATAATGAAAAAACAACGGATTCCCTGCAATTCATATAAAAACCCATTAGGTAAATAACTTCGTTTTTGTTGCAGAGAAGACGATTTAGTTTATATGCCCCACCTCACTGGAATTATTGAGTATTTAAATAAGATAAATAGTTCTTCTACGTCTCTTTCTTGTACACAGAATTATTATTAATTCGTGGCTGATATCTTATATAAAATGATGAATCAAGAATTACAGTTATTTATGGTTTTCTTACAAGTTAAGGGGGTTATCTACAATCAAAATCCATTTGGATAATGTACATGTAATTAGAGTTACGATATTTTTTTGATATGTACTAATTAGGAATGATAAATACTATAGGATGGATAGAAGTTAGAAGCGTTTTTCTTTCGTTCTAATCGGGAATTTAAAGGTGTTTTACTGAAAAATAAAAGTACCTCAATTTAAACTAAACAAAAAAGAGTACCCTTTGATAATTTCAAAAGGTACTCCTTCGTAATTTCTATTAAATTGAAAAGTATGAGTGTTTAGATGTTTTCATCAAAATAAGCTTATTAGAGAAAGCTTTTCAAGTGAAGCTAGAAGTATAATTCTGTTCTTTTAATTTTTGAAATTGACATGAAAAATACCAATACAAGAGCATATAAACCACTTCCAGTTAAAGCTGATTTGTTGTAGTTATCAGATGAAATATTTTCATTTTGAGGATTCATGGGGTGGTTATTCAATTTTTAACGAGTGAAAGAAATAGTTGGATGAAATGAGTTCAGAGAAAATATCGTGTAGTTTTGCGTGTTTTTGAAGATTTAGATTATGATTGTACAATATTAAAAACAAAGGAAAAGTTCACTTTTTTTTAAGTGCAGTGTTTGAGTATTTCTTTTTTTATTAGTAGCAATAATTTGAAATTTTGAGAGGAGATTGATATGGATATTTAGCTAAGAATTGAAGAATTGAGTAAATAAATAAAGGTTTTATCTTGATAATTTTTATCCTTGAAAAGTTTAAAGAGTAGCAAATTGTATAATAATAGAATACAAAAAACCGCCCTTGACTGTATCAAGAACGGTTATCAATTAGTATTTTAAAAGTTTAATCATGTGCTCAAAGAATTCTTGTGCAAGAGCTTCTCCCCGTAAGTCAATACTCTGTATATCAAATTCAGAAGCTTTCCATGAGTTTACTCCTCCCCATTTTGAAGCTCGTCTAAGTGTTTTGTATAGAAATTGTCTCACTTGTGGATATACGGATTTTTTATAACCAATTATTTTATCATCTATAGGTTTATCTCCATATAAGTTATTTAGAGTCTTCTCCCATACCATTAAATTCCCTATTTTGTATTGGTTATCTGTTTGCTCAAGTGCCCCAGACTTTGGGACGATATGTTCTATACTATATTCATCATCCTCAGATGTTCGTTCTACGACTGTACCTGTGCCTCTTGTTAAGTCATCTAACCAATTAGCTAACGTATAGATTGCATAGGTGCTTAACATTTTTTCCTGATTGAGCAAAGAATCTGATTTATCACAATGTCTCAAATTTGTAAATAGTATCTGGAAGTCATCAGAACTCGGTAGAGTATCAAACATGGTTTGTTTCAAAACATCAATTGCCTGAGTAATAGTCATTTCATTTGATGAATTGATTAGTGAGTTTGAAAAACTTATAAATGATATATTTATTATCTCAAAATCAAAATCTATTTTTAAAAGATTCATTCCATTATCTTTATTATAAGTGATTAAAGCTCTAACAAATTCATAGACCGTTAAAACTTCAATTAAGCTTTTTTTAGACTTTTTAGAGAATGTTGTGTCCACGATGCTTATTAGAGCGATTAAAGCATGTTCGTCAGCTAGTCTTAAAAGCCATTTTAAATTTCTTCCCATACCATTGTCATTTCCGTCATTATTATTTCTCAATTCATTCAATCTATTCAAAGTAGCGAGTACGTTATCAAGAAATTTAATGTAATCGTTGGATACTGTGTTTTTGAAGCATTCAAAAAGTGAATCGCTACTGGAAAATGTATAATGACTTTTCCACCATATAGGAATAAAACGGTCTATAGTAAAGTTAATTAAGGAAGAAGCTTCTTGGATATCATGCCATTTTTGTAATGCAATATCATCGTTTTGCTTTCCTGCATCTTTTTCAACTTGTGAAAAAATCCAGTACTTAATTAGATCGACTTGAGTTAACTCAAGCCCCCGGGTATTTAATCGGCTAAATAATAAGTTGCTTTCCACCTCATCGTCTACAATAATAACAGAAATAATCGTTTCATATAAAAAATTTAGTATACTTTTCTTGTCTTTATTTTTAATTTTTGTATCAAAATAATTTTTAGCTCTAAACATATTATTTCGTTTTTGAGTAGGATTCAGTTTTTCTTTTGATACTAACTTCATAAATAGTTCATTTTGCTCTTTATCAGAAAGTGACAAAGGTAATTTGCCATCTACTTCAATTTCAGCTCCAAGAGAAAGTTGAAGAAGTAGTAGTGTTATTATTCGTTGTTGACCATCCACTATTTCATAGATATTTTCTTTTTTGCATAATAGTATGGAACCCCAAAAATCAATATCTAAATCTTTCTTTTTCCAAGAGCGTAATATATCTTCTAAAAAGATGCCCCAATGTTCGTCTTGCCAACTGTATATCCTTTGAAAACGGGGGATTGATAAAATTTTTTTCTTTCCTAGTAATGAATTATTAGCATTACGTCCAAATAAGTTTTCAACTGTATGTTTTTTTATATCAATATTCATTATATCAACCTCGAATTTGATATTGATTTAATATATTCTTCCATGAATTGCCAATTAGGAGAGTTATCAGTAGTTACTGGCAACATTATTTTCTGCCTTCTTAATCGTTTCCCATTCAATTGTGTTCCGTAGGATGCTTTTAAGAAAGAATTTGACTCGATCATAGTCATGATAAAAAGGCCAATTTTTTTATTAAGGTATTTGCTCTCTAGTACATTAATTGCGGAACCAGCACCGCCACGACCTACAAATTCATAAACGTGATAAAAGGTTTTCCCTTTTATCGGGTCAATTGTGATTACATTCCTGGGCGTAGTCACATTTTTGTCAGCAGAAACATAGCCAGTTAAGCCGTTATTTGATGCTGATGTTGTAATGTATGGCATTGTTCCACTTTGATAACTATCAATTGTTTTGCCCTTTACAGAACTAATTCTATCAAATAAATGTTCGATTTCAAATTCTTTCCATTTTACAGAATTTAAATCTACAGTACTTGCTTTAATAGGCTCTACTGTAGGTAGATTAACGTTTTTCATTAAATTCACGATGTATTGCTCCATATAATCCCAGTTAGGAGAACCTTGAGTCATTACAGGAAGCATAATTTTTTGTGCTTTCATTCGTGTTCCGTTGAACTTATATCCGTAGGTATATTTGTTTTTTTGTTGTAATAACAAAGTTTTGATAAATAGATAAATCTCTTTATTAGCGCTAGTTGAACTTTTAAGTCTCAAACGTTTGACGTCATCTGAAAATGTGGCAGTATATGGATGATAAAATACTTCACCTACACTTCCGTTATAGTTAATGCCTAGTACGTTCTTATCAGTGGATGCATTTGTGTTATTTGTCCAGTTTGTAATTCCATTATTTTTATCTGTTGCTCCTATAAAAGGAATATTACCATAGGTCATATCCTCTGAGGTGAGTCGTACCCCGTTAAGAACACTCATTAAGTCACTAATCCTAAATTCTTCCCACTCTACTTCACTAAGCTTTTGTAGAGTGGGTTCTATTTTTTTGTGGATTCAATATCCTCACTAAACAAGTAACTTCTGCCGTGAACAGTTTGATCGAATTTAAAAGCTAAATAATCTTGAACAGTTTTTTCAAATGCTTCAGGGGTTGGGATAGAATCATTAAAGTAGAAATAGCTATGGAGCCACTCATCTTCGGAAGTAATAGATGATTTTACCATGAATTCTGTCTCAGCATCAGTATCATGAAGTAATACATCAATTAAATTTTTTCTTTTCATTTCAGCCGTACCGTCATCAACCAATCCTAAATGTTTACGTACCATCCAGCCATCATCTTTAAAATTGATAAATTTCACTTGTTTTGGTTTAGGATGTGGTTGTTTAGCAGTAAATATTGCAATCACTGGTTGTACACCAGCCCTTTGACCATGAAATGTAGTAGTATTCAACGTTACAACAGCTTCTAAGGTATGAGTTTCAAGTATAGATTTTTTGGCTTCACGTTCTATTTTACTTTTACCAGTCATAGTTGATTGAGGAACTATGACCGCTAGTTTTCCGCCTTGAGTAGTCATGTCTAAAGCATGTTTAATAAAGTTGATTTCATATAAATCAGGGTTTCCTTTTGAACCTTGACTATACGGAGGATTCATCAGAACTTTTGTAATAGGCGCTTTGATGTTCTCGCTGATGAAATCATCTTCAGTTTTAGAAAACATGTTAGCTAACATAAGATTAGATTTTCCATCACCTCTTAGAATCATATTGGTTGTTGCTACTGTATACATTTTTTCTTGCATTTCAATACCGAATAATTGGTGTTGTTTGATGTGAGAATTAGTATAAGTTGAACCTTTTGAAAGCTCATCTTTCATCATCCTGTTCATGGCACTAATTAAAAATGCTCCACTACCGGCTGTAGGGTCTAGCACGTAGTCATTCCGTTTAATCTGAATCATTTCTGCCATTAAACTGGTAATATGTTTTGGAGTTAAAACGATACCTAGCCCATTTCCATCACTATCTCCATATTTTACAAATTCACCGTAAAAGTTTCCAAGGATATCGTATTCAATGTTGTTTTTAAAATGTTCTAAAACATTGTTTTTCAATATTGAAGCGAAATATCTTATGGGGGTCATACCTAAATCTTTTCGTTTCTCATTGAGAGCGACACTAGTTTTAATGAATGCAAATTTGTTCATAACCACTTCAACTTTAAATTCAGGAGAAATCTCATTATTGGTCATATAGTCTTCGATTGCTCTGTAAATGAGCATACCATCATTGGGTTTTTTTCTACCAGTGAGACTGTTTATATTGAAAGAAGGCTCATTTAAAGCAAGCAAAATAGCACTAATAACTGTGGCTTTATTTTCACCTTCAAGACTTGCATAATTACGAAGGTCTTCATGCAGTCCAGCAGCAATTTTTTTCAACTCTAACTCGTCTTTTTGCTCTTTCGAAAGATTACCTAGGACATTTACACCGTACCATTCATCAAAATTGATAGGAGTCAAAACTTGCCAATCTGTTAACTTGCCCACTTTATTAATTGTAGTTTCCTCATTATCATTTTGCACATGATAAACTAGTACCCCTCTTGCATCACTGGAACCAGTGGCACCAATTGCTATTACATCTTTAAAATTGGTTGTTTTCTCGACGATATGTTTTGCATAATGGACAGCTCCATTAACAGCATAGTTCGCTGTTGCTTTTGGAACAGTCAAGTCAATATCTCCGAGATCGTTCAACAGTTCAAGTTCAGAAGTGGATGGCTTATCTTCTACAACAATCAAGGTATCATTAACAAGAAATACAAATTCAGGATGTCCCGATCCGGTTCCCCCTTGTTTACTTGCATTTTTTAAAGCGGTTTTTACTTCTTTAATATTGGAAGTCTGTTCTGTATAATCAATGTCAAGGTTTTCGATTTCTCCTCTAACCCATTGGTCGACTCTTGTCTTCTCATTCGGCATCGTTAGCTCACCTATATTTCTTAGTAGTTTTTTATAAAATCAAAATTTATTCTATCTTTCTGATTGTACCATGTGAAATTCAATAGGTAAAACCTTATTTGATTCTTTTGTATCATCGAAAGGACTAATAGATTACCCCTTGAATCTGTTTAAAAGTCTCTAGGTCTTTCTCATAACCTATGAAGTTTCTCCTTAATTTTGAAGCCACAATGCCAGAAACGCCACTTCCTAAGAATAGATCAATGACTAAATCATGAGGTTTGGAATGCCTATTTATCAAGTCTTCAATTAAATATTTAGGTTTTTGGCAGACGTGGACACGTTCATTATTGGTTACTCTGGGATACTTATAAACCCCATCATGGTATTTCTCGAAAGGGGAGAGTTTGAAGTATGGCTTTTTTCCTTATGGGTCAAATAAAAAATGTACTCTCTGCCTTTTGTAGTATAGCCCCGTGTACGGATGTAAGTGGGGATAACTTTAGGTTTCTGACAAATTAACAGGTCTTGAAGCTCAAAATCAAACTGCTCAACGAGTTTAGTCAGCAGTACCAAATTTTGCGGAAAGTTGAATAAAAGAATGATACTGTTAGGCTTTAAAATCTTTATTTTCAGGTTTCGCTAGTTTTACTAACGCACTAAATGTTTGAATATCATCTAAAGATTCATAGGAACCTATAAAGTAATTATCCTCAAAATATAAATAGTCATCAAAACCTATCTGGTCCTCACTGTTTTTTCTAGTCCATTCCCAAATACCATTGATGTCTTTTTTATCCCTAGAATCATCACAGCCAGCCAACAGTAGCATAGTTGCTGTGAGAATAAAGAAGTTTTTAAAAAAATTATTCAGTTTCATTTGTATTTTTCCTCCAATATTAAAGTATCTTAATCCATTCATCACGACTAGTGCTATAAAATCGTTGCTTAATTGACCCGTCAGTGTTTACTCTAAATTGTTTCCCACCTTGCATGACTATTCCTTGATGGTCGTTAGTATTAATAACGATGTCATAGAAATCTCCTAGTTCATCATTTCTAAGTGTTTGAAGATTTTCATTAACACTATAGACCTCAATAGTATCAGCATTAACTTCTGCGTACATCCAATAAACTTTATTGTTTAAAACATGGTTATACGCATTATTAAAATTAATTATTGTGGCGTTTGATTCAGAGCTGTTGCTCACAATTTTTTTGCCGTTCCTTGGGTACTAATTTCATTAAATCCAGTTTTTAAGGCTTCATTTTGAGTCTCGTTAAAATAAATAGGTTGCGCCTCGTAGTTTCCTTGAAGTAGAGTACCACTAAGCACTCTAGGCTCACTATTATATAATGTAAAGAAGTAAATATGTTTTTCCATATCAGATTGCGTGTCTGCATCTGAATAGACTGTCAATAATTGATACGTGTTTTGAGCTTCTTTTCCACTTGTATACCACTCCAAAAGAACTTCTTCTTTATCTACTTCAAAAAAATCAAAACGGTTCTTTTCAAAAATGTCTTTTGGTAATTGCATATAGTAGTAGGTAACATTTTCGCCCTGTTCATATTCTTGGCACTTTTGACCCATGACAATCTCCCACTGATTCATGTATGTCTTAAGCTCAAATGATTTCTCTTTATTCCATAACGCATCATTAGCTTTTGTATTTTTTGGGGTTTCTTTTGATTCTATATTTTCACCAGTCAATTCAGTACTATTTTTTATTGTTGATTCAGTTTTAGGTGGTTTATTTTTAGAAATTTCATTTCCGCAAGCTGATAAGCCAAATAGGCAAGTCCCTATCAAAAAGCCCTGTATAATTTTGTTCATTTAAATACCCCCTCATTTAATATTCTGTGTCTAACTTTTTAATTTGTTAAAAAACGCTTAAACAGGAGTACCCCATTTAAGCGTTCCAATTAATTATTTGATTAGTTATTGGTAGATTAGTTCACGTTTAATGATTCTACTGTTACAGTTACGTAGTATTTACCGCCACCGCCGAATGCTGATGGTTTAACTGCGATGTTGTTTGCATATCCAAAGTCGAACCATTCAGTAGAAATTTCCCACATGTGAGTGTTAGCTTCTGCTGATGTTGCGAATGCTTTAGAAGTGTATAGCACTTGTCCTACATAAAAGTCACTTGGTGGTGTTACTTCATCTTTCTTCCAAGTTTTAGTAGTTGTGTAGGTAGTTACTGTGTTTCCGTTTGGTAATGTTTCAACACCGCTTTGAGTTGCTTCAGAAACGAATGAGTACCCCTCTACACTATTTAAAACATTTCCGTTAGTATCTACATTGATAATTACGTATTTGTTTTCATTGGTTGGGTCTGTTGGATTGCTAGACTCTTTCCAAGTTTTTGTAGTTGTATAGGTAGTTACTGTGTTTCCATTTTCTAAAGTATCAACTTTTTTATCAGTTGCTTCAGAAACGAACTCGTAACCGGATGTTGAATCAAGTACTGAACCATTTTCATCAACGTTTACTGTTACATATACGTCTTTGTTAGTTGGAGTAGATGGCTCTATAGGTTTCTCTGGTTCTATTGGATTCTCTGGATCAATAACTGGAGGTATAACAGGTATCTCAGGTTCAACTGGGACTTCTGGAGTTACAGGATTACTAGGGTCTGTGTTTCCACCAGTATTTGGAGCTGGTAATTTACCAGTGTTATCTGGAGTGCCTACAATATCAATGTTTGAAGCTTTTCCATCTGCGACATCTTTAGATATATCAGTTCCAATTGGCTTGTTAGCTACAATTTTGTTGCTATCATTAACTTTCACACCATTATTAATAGCTTGACCATTTGAGTTAACAGCTTTAATTTCAGATTCGCTGAAATGAATAACAGTTCCTACTGGCATTGTGAATTGCTCACCGTTTGAAAGATTGATGTTGTTGATTGATGCTAAGGTATTAACATTAACGTTGATTTTCATTACGATTGCCCAAAGTATATCGCCTTGCTTCATTGTATGAGAAGTAGCTCCTTGTTCAATTGAAATACTTTCTGGTGCGTTTGCTGACCATTCAGATGCAAAAGCAGGAGTAGCACTCATCAAACCAATCATACCAAATGCTGATAATATGCCTAACTTAGCCATTCTTTTCCTTTTCTTGTTAATTTCTAAACTTCTTCTGTAATCGATTCTTTTCTTCATTTTCTTATTACTCCTATACTTATACTTACAGCAATTATTTTAACATTTAGTTATCTGTTAGTAAATTTTCTGTCTTATAAGAACACAACTGTTTATATAAAAAAAGAATGAATTATATATACAATTGTATATATGAGATTAAAATGGGGTGGAGTAATGGAGCAAGATATTTTGAGTAATCTTGGAAGTGAGGTTAGGAAGCTAAGAGTCGAAAAAAGAATGACTCAGCAAGAACTAGCTGAAAAGTGTGAACTTAGTTTGCCGTTTATTAACTTGATTGAAAATAATAAACGAAACGTGTCTTTGGAGACACTAGTGAAGTTACTGTCTGCTCTTGAAGTTTCTCTGAGTGATTTTTTCCTGCCATTTTCACAAGTAGTTGAGAGCCTAGCAGTAGTACTTCTATTGCTTCAAGAATCACCAAAAAAAGCTCAGTATATTGAGCTTTTCACTCAAACGCTGAAGCTTTCAGAAATATAAAAACTCTGCCTAGTAAAAATTTTGGCAGAGTTATTTTTTTGGAGACAATCTGGGAGACAGTTCAAGTCGTTTTAACTGATTTCAATCAATTCTAACTGAATCAAAATGCCGTTAAATCAAGGGTTCTAGGTGTACGTTACCCCTAACTATTATTCCCACTCAACTTTAATACAATACTTAATTTATTACAGCAATATCTGCCACGGCGGAGCCTAGTGGCAAGTGGGCGTGATATTGCTGTATTAAATTTTAGTAGTGTAACGAACACAGTGAGTTTTAAACTAATAGTTTGGGGGAATGAAATTGAGTGAAGAAAAAGAACTGGCTCATTCTAACAGCCAGTTAGAGTATCATAATTCGAACCTCAAAGTTAAAGTTGAAGAAAATTCAGTGCAACTTTCAGATTACATAGTAAAATTTGGTTATCTTGGTTGTTACATTGATAGATTGACGATTGTTGGTAATTTAACGGATCAGTTAGAAAGTATTTTATTGGATTACGATTCTGAAATTAATTATTATCATTCGAATTTTTTTAAAGGTCAATTGTTTGCTAATAGTGAAGGAAACTTTTTTATTGAACATGATTTAGAAAAAGCTCGTAAAATGGGAATTAGAGATTTTCGGTTAGAATTTAATCCGAGGTTATCTAGACATGAACAAATGGAGTTTATAGAAAGATTTGTTATACCTAACCTAAATAATGTATCTATATCTCGAATAGATATAGCCTTTGATTTTGAAAGAGATTTATCAAATTATGTAATTGATAAGGCGATTAGTAGGCGAGTATATTTTGGTAAGGATAATAAAGTTGAAACAATTTATTGGGGTTCACCAAAGAGTGAGTATCAAATCCGTATTTATGATAAGTACAAAGAGAGAAAGAAAAAAGGAACTGATTACGACAAATTTTACTATGGAAGTTTTGATTGTTATTGGAGAATGGAGTTTCAGTTGAATGGTTCAAAGTTTATTGAAAAGCAAATTAGAAATGATTTTCATGTGTTGCAAGAAACGAAAATTACTAAAAGAAATTATGCAGTTCAAGATTTATCAACACAAGAACAAATTTTTTTGTTTGTTAAAGATAAATCACCAGAATTATTTTCTCAGTTGGGAAAAGCTTCTAAGGCTAAGTATAACAAATTGGCAAAAGATATTAGTGAAGTAGATTTAAGTGATGGGTTTAGATTAGCAATTCAAAACATTGAATATTGTTATGATGTACCACAAAAAGTAAGTTTAGTAGATTTTTGCAAAAAAATATTAGAAGATTAGCGTTGAAAAAGGAGTAGGGGATTTTTAGATGAAACTTAAATATATTTGTGAGAATTGTGATAGAACGGAAATATTTGATAACCCTCAAGTTGCATTTGATTTAGGTTGGGATTATCCACCTAAAATGTATGAGTTTAAAATGATAAGCCCTAGAACATGTCCGAATTGTTCTATAGAATCGACTATTTGGTGGGCATTAATCCTTGAGAAGAAAACTTTAGATGAACTTTCAGATAGACAAAAAGTATGTTTAAAAAGAATATTGAATGAACCAGAGAGTATTATTGTTAAAGAAAACTAGTAGTTCAAAATAATACAGATAATTAATAAGAAAGTGGGGTACTTATGTATGACTACAGTAACTAAGGATGATTTGATAGCGTTAGGTTATCCATAGTCTACAGCTCAATCGATTATAAGACAAGCAAAGGTAATGCTTGTAACAGAAGGAAAAACACTTTATTTAAACAAAAGGTTAGGTGTAGTGCCTAGACAACAAGTTGAAGAAATTATTGGCGTGAAAATTGGAAATTTAAATGAGTAAAAAAGAACAAATTAGAAAAACAAAATATACAGGTGTATATCAAAATTTAAGTAATAAAACATTTGGTTATAGGGTAAAGTTAGGAACCGATAGAGCGACAGGAAAAGCAATCACTGAACATCGTAGAGGATTTAGAACAGCAAGCGAAGCCCATGAAGCAAGAACATCAGCATTGAAAAAAAAAGCATGATTTAGGCGCATTAACGAATGCTCATATGCTTTATGAACAGTTCATGGATAAATACTATATACCAGAGTATAGAAACGGTGTGGAGCCTTCTACGTGGAAATCTAGGGAAGGTGTCTTACTTGAATTAAAAGAAGTTTTTGGAAAAAAGAAACCTAGAGATATTACGACATTAGATATTTTAGATTACAAAAATAAGCTTCTTGAAAGGCATTCACAAAATTATGCACGTTTGAAATTTGGAATGTTTTCACGGTCTTTAAAACATGCGAAAAAGCATGGATTGATAAAAGAAAATTTAGTTGAAATTGTGGAAGGAATACCAAAAAAGAAGCCAGAAGTTGATTTTTGGACAAAAAAAGAATTTGAAAAGGTAATTGAAACGTTTAATTTAAATGATTTTTACGAGCATATGTCATTTTCTATGATTTTCCTCTATTACATGACAGGTCTAAGAGTGAACGAGTTGACTGCATTATATTGGAGTGATATTGATTTAGAAAATGCTCAAATTAGAGTTTATCATAATTTAGATTTTACTAATAGCGATATTTGGACGAGAAAAACAAAAATGAAAACAGAAGCAGGTCGTAGGATAATTTCACTAGATGAAGATACCATATCTGTTTTAAAAGAATGGAAAAAACATCAAGAATTTATAGGGAAATATGATTTTGTTATTTCTTATACGGGTGCACCGTTAGGGAAATCAACAATAAACAGGATTGTAAGAAGGCATGCTAAATTGGCAAAGGTGAAGGAAATACAGCCGAAAGGTTTAAGGCATAGCCACGCTAGTTTGTTAATTAATGAGTTGAATGCTAATCCTTTAGCAGTTCAAAAAAGACTTGGACATTCTGATATACAAATAACATTAGGAACGTATTCACATCTATATCCAACTATTGATAGAGAAGTTGCTGATAATCTGAAAAATATTATTAAGATTAAAACATCTAACGAATCATTAATAAAATGGAATGGAAATCAAGCATATAAAAAATAATGATAAAGTGACACAGTATATTAAAAACAGCCAATAGAAAAATTAAATTTATTGGCTGTTTAAGTATATTTTTATTTAAATATATTCAATAGGTAACGGTTGCCATTGATTTTCTCCTACTGCGTGAAAAACCCCAACCAGTTTTAATTCAGCGCTAGATATTTTATCAATATCAATACCGAAAGGAAAGTTTGGGACAGTAGCTTCAGAAACTCCAATATACCAACCATTACAGACTGTATTAGGTATATCAAACACATTTTCGTGATATCCTGTTTGAGACATGCCAGGTGCTCTTAGATGAACATTAGCTTCATTGTTGTTATTTGATAAAGCAATGATAAAAATAGATTTAGGTTCCATAAAATGTTTAGCAACTATATCAATAGTTATTTTGTCAGTTGTTGGATTTACACGTGCAACTAAATTTGAAAAATCTGAATTTTCTCTAGTATAAGTATTTCTACCTTCGATTACATCTACAGCTTGTTTCAAAGTAGTTTCTAGACCGTTTGTAAATAAATCTAAAAAAAGTGTTTGTGTTAGTATTGCAGGCATTATCGAACCATCAAGTCTGATGGGAATTAATTTAACATCATCTTGTGCGGAAAGCATGATAGCGTTTTGCCATTCCATAGTGACCATTTTGCTAGCAAGGCTATTTTTGGAAACAAAGAAAAAGAAGAATTTACACTTTTGTAAACCTTGATTCATTTTATCTATTATTCCTTCTCCTGGTTGAATAGACCATGAGTCATAAAATACATTCTCTTGTCCATATACATCACTTAGTCTTACGGCCAGTTGTTCAACTATAGGCTTATCTTTAGAATTATGAGAAATAAAAATCAATAAAAACACTCCTTTATTATTTGAATAATTATAGATGGTTACCAAAATGGTTACCAATATAAAAATAAAAGCCTAGAAAAGCTGATTTAACAACATCTAGGCTTTATATTTAATCTATTCCCACTCAATCGTAGCTGGTGGTTTACTTGTAATATCATAAACAATACGGTTTACGTGACTCACTTCATTCACGATACGGACTGAAATCTTTTGCAGAACATCCCATGGAATGCGGGCAAAATCTGAAGTCATACCATCAATTGAGGTTACAGCACGGATACCAACTGTATAATCATAGGTTCTGCCGTCACCCATTACTCCAACACTGCGGATGCCTGGTAAAACGGTAAAGTATTGCCATACATCACGATCAAGACCTGCACTTGCAATCTCTTCACGTAAAATAGCGTCACTTTCACGAACAATTTCAAGTTTTTCTTCGGTTAATTCACCAAGGACACGAATACCTAAACCTGGTCCTGGGAATGGTTGGCGCCATACAAGTGCGTCTGGCATGCCTAATTCTGTCCCTAAAGCACGAACTTCATCTTTAAATAATGTATTTAAAGGCTCGATTAATTTAAATTGCATGTCCTCAGGAAGGCCACCTACATTATGATGTGATTTGATTGTTTGAGCAGTATCTGTTCCACTTTCAATCACGTCTGTATATAGAGTTCCTTGAGCTAAGAAATCAATACCTTTTAATTTAGTTGCTTCGTCATCGAAAACATATACAAATTCGTTTCCAATGATTTTACGTTTTTGTTCTGGATCGCTAACACCAGCTAATTTGTCCATGAAACGTTTCTTCGCATCAACACGAATAATGTTTAGGCCAAATTTGCCTGATAGGCTTTCCATTACTTGATCGCCTTCGTTTTTACGTAGCAAACCATGATCAACAAAGATACATGTTAATTGATCGCCAATAGCTTTTTGTAAAAGCACGCCGACAACACTTGAATCCACTCCACCTGATAAAGCTAATAAAACTTTTTTATCGCCAACTGTGTTGCGGATTTTTGCGATTTCTAGGTCAATAAAGTTCGCGATTGACCAGTTACCTGCAGCGCCACAAACGTTGAATGCAAAGTTTTTCAAGATTTCATTGCCATGAACAGAATGACGTACTTCTGGATGGAATTGAACAGCGTGGAAATTTAATTCGTTATTATACATGGAAGCGATTGGACAATGTGCGCTCGTTGCTGAAATCGTAAATCCAGCTGGAACTTCAGTAACTAAGTCACCATGACTCATCCAAACTGTTTCTTCTTTTTCTAAGCCAGCAAATAATGGTGCGGAAGCATCTTCGATAACGATTTCGGCTTTACCGTACTCGCGGTTATTGGCAGGTTCAACTTTCCCACCTAATACGTCAGTCATTAATTGCATGCCGTAACAGATTCCTAAAATTGGAACGCCTAATTCGAAAATTGCGGGATCAACGCGGAATGCTCCTTCGTCGTAGACACTGTTTGGTCCACCAGAAAAAATAATTCCTTTCACGTTCATGCCTTTAATTTCTTCAGCTGTAATCTTGTGAGATAATAGCTCAGAATAAATTCCGAATTCACGGATGCGTCTTGTAATTAACTGGTTGTATTGACTTCCAAAATCAAGCACAATAATTTTTTCAATCGTTGTCATATCAGTAGCATTTGCCACTCAGCTCACCCCATCTTATTTATTTAGACACGTCTTTTCGTGCCTACTTATTGGTATATTGTAGCGATTCTTTTGCCATTGGTCAATATCTGACCCTCATTTTACAAGCATTTTCTAATATTTTCTTAAAAATAACCGGTCAATTCGATGATTATCGGTTTTATGAATGATTAAATCTGCTCGATTGCGAGTTGGTAAGATAAATTCTTCTAAGTTCGTGAGATTGACTGTACGCCAGACGTTTTTAGCCATCGAAAAGGCTTCTTCACGGTCTCCAATCGCAAATGAATAATAGTAGTTCGTCGGATCTTTAAAGGCGGTCTTTAATAAGACACCAAAACGATCTAAATACCATTGCTCAATCAGCTCTGGATCAGCATCAACGAAAATCGAAAAATCAAAAAAGTCGCTGACATAAATTTGTTCGTTTTGTGGCAGTTGTAAGACGTTGATTCCTTCGACAATTAAAATATCAGGCTGATCTAAAACTTCGTATTCACCTTCCACAATGTCATAAACTTCATGGGAATACACTGGCGCTTTAACTGCGGAAGCACCATTTTTAACATCACCAAGGAACGTAATCAAACGGGCCATATCGTAACTTTCTGGAAAACCTTTTTTATCCATAATCCCACGTTCTTCTAAGATTGCATTAGGATAGAGGAAACCATCTGTCGTAATCAGCTCCACTTGCTTGTCTTTATAAACACGAGACAGCATCATTTGTAGCAAACGAGCAGTTGTACTTTTCCCAACTGCTACACTTCCAGCAATCCCGATGATAAAGGGTTTCTTTTGGACTTCTTTTTTTAAAAAGCGCAATTTTTTTTCTTGTAAAGCTTCATATTGTGTTAAGTATATATCAAATAAATGAGCAATTGGAATATAGACATCTTCCACATCTCGCAAAGAAATCTGGTCATTTAACCCTTTAAGCTGCTCCAATTCTTCCTTTGTTAAAGGAGCCACGCTATTTTGGTAAAACTCCATCCATTCTTCCCGCTCAATAATATGATAGGTAGCCGATTCTTTCATAAATGGCAGATCCTCCTAGGATTTCAACTTCCTAACTATTGTACCAAAAAAAACTCACATTACCTAGCTTTCATGTGAGTTTTTTCATCTTTTAAATGGATTAGAAAATGCACAAACACATCCATATCCTTCTACTTAAAAAGGCTTTTTTTATAATTTAAATGAATATCTTATGACAAATTCTCAAGAAAGTGTTAAATTTAAAGGAATTAGATTTACTATTTGGTCATAATTCGCTAAAATAGTTCTTTGGGAAACAATTATTATCATTGTGCTTCCCAATTTTTTACTTATTTAGCAAAATTTGTTACAACTTACCTACTCACATAGATGTGTTACTTTTGTTGGTGCACACCCTTATTCCAAAGAAACGAAGTGAAAAAATGACAAAGTTAGATTCAGTTGGTTATGGAGTTGCCACTGGTAAAATTATTTTAATGGGCGAACATGCCGTGGTTTATGGAGAACCGGCAATTGCACTCCCTTTTCCTGCCGTACGAATTAACGCCAAGGTAGAGAAAATTGCTCAATCTATCGTAGAGCTAGATTGTTATTTTTATCAAGGTCCACTGACAGAAGCACCACAACAATTAACTAATTTAATAACAGCAATCAAAGGATCTTTGGCTGTTTTACAACAACCTCAGCAAGGATTTAAACTGTCGATTACTAGTACGGTTCCGGCTGAACGCGGTATGGGATCCAGCGCTGCTGTTGCAGTGGCTACTATTCGAGCTTTATTTTCTTACTTTAAACAGCCTCTAACAGATTCAGTTTTGTTAGAGTTAACCAATCAGGCTGAAAAAATTGCTCATGGCAATCCAAGTGGGCTAGACGCTGCAATGACCAGCGGTTCGGTTCCTCTTTATTATGTGAAAAATCAACCTTTTGCGCCTATTTCTTTGAATTTAAAAGCCTACTTAATTGTGGCTGATACAGGCATTACTGGACAAACGAAAAAGGCTGTTGCCGATGTGGCTGCTTTGTTAGAGAGTCATCCGCAAGAAATAGGTGACAAAATTGTCACTTTAGGCAACTTAGTTAAACAAAGTAAACATGCTATTGAAGAAAATAATCCGGTTTTACTAGGTGGCTACATGAATCAAGCTCAGCAAATTTTAGTTGATTTAACTGTCAGCAGTCCTGAAATTGATTTACTTGTTGCCGCTGCTAATCAAGCGGGTGCTCTTGGAGCAAAATTAACCGGTGGCGGACGTGGCGGTTGTCTTGTAGCCTTAGCTACAACTAAAAGTGCTGCAGAACAAATTGAAGCGGCTTTAATTGAAGCTGGTGCAACTATTACATGGATTTATCAGATTGGAGAGAAATAATTTGGCAAACACAGGAAAAGCTCGTGCTTATACCAATATTGCATTAATTAAATACTGGGGAAAAAAAGATGACGATTTAATTTTACCTATGAACAGCAGTCTTTCTTTAACGCTTGATGCTTTTTACACTGAAACAACTGTGCATTTTGATGAAACGTTAAAAGAAGATCAATTTTATTTAAACCAAACTTTACAAAATCCTACTCAAACAAAAAAAACAACACGCTTTTTAGATTTAGTCCGACATGAAGCAGGAATTACAACGCCAGCTATAATTGAAAGTACCAATTATGTACCGACAGCTGCTGGTTTAGCTTCTTCAGCTTCTGGCTTTGCAGCATTAGCAGGCGCAGCTAGTTTAGCAAGTGGCTTAGAACTTGATTCACAGGCGCTCTCGCGCCTAGCAAGACGTGGCTCTGGTTCTGCTACTAGAAGTATCTACGGAGGCTTTGTCGAGTGGCAAATGGGCTCTAATGACCTTGATTCTTATGGGGTACCGATTGATGATGCTAGTTCTTGGGATTTAGCGATGCTTTTTGTGGTTGTGAATCAAAAAGAAAAAGTTATTTCTAGCCGTGATGGCATGAAACAAACAGTCGCAACCTCGCCTTTCTATTCCGGTTGGTTAGAAAGTACAGCCAAAGATTTAATTACGATTAAAGAAGCGATTAAAGAACATGATTTTCAAAAACTTGGGGAAACCATGGAAAGTAATGGCTTGAAAATGCACGCAACGATGCTTGGTGCAACCCCACCTTTTACTTATTGGGAACCAGACTCGATTCAAGCCATGCAATTTGTCGCTGAACTTCGGCAAGAAGGAATTCCTTGTTATTTCACAATGGATGCTGGACCGAATGTTAAAGTACTTTGCCACAAATCGGATTTACCAAAAATTAAAGCAAAATTTGCAACTATTTTTCAAGAAACTCAGTTGATTACTGCCTACCCTGGTCCTGGAATTCAGCTATCTAAAGGAGATTTTTACTAATGATTGAAGCTTCAGCACCTGGAAAACTGTACATCGCTGGTGAATATGCCGTCGTTGAGGCGGGCCATCCAGCGATTATTGTCGCCGTTGATCAATTTATTACGGTCAGCTTGGAACAAAATGAAGAATATGGTAGCATTCGCTCGTTTCAATATGGTGAATTGCCTATTCTTTGGACCAGACAAGACGGTCAACTGGTTCTCGATAAACGAGAGAATCCTTTTCATTATATTTTAGCTGCGATGGAATTAACTGAACAGTACGCGCAGGAACAAGGGAAAGAATTATCTTTCTATGAACTTTCTGTCACAAGTGAATTAGATAATTCCACCGGTAAAAAATACGGTCTTGGCTCTAGTGGTGCAGTAACTGTCGCAACCGTTAAGGCTTTATGTAAATATTACCAACTAGATGTTACGAAGAAACAAGTCTTCAAATTAGCAGCTTTAGCGCATTTATCTGTCCAAGGAAATGGTTCTTGTGGAGATATTGCGGCTAGTGTTTATGGCGGCTGGATTGCCTTTACAACCTTTGAACGTCAATGGGTTGCCGATAAGTTTAAAAACGAAACCTTGACGACTTTACTCGCTTTAGTTTGGCCTGAGTTATCGATTCAACCTTTAACACCACCACGTGATTTGCGTTTGGTCATCGGTTGGACTGGCTCACCTGCTTCAACTTCTAGCTTAGTTGATAAAGTCACTAAACAACGCGAGATGGATCAAGCTTCTTATCAACGCTTTTTACAGGATAGTAAAGAGTGTGTCGAAGCACTAATTCAAGCGTTTGAAGAGAACGATATTCCTGAAATCCAAGAAAAAATCCGTTTAAATCGTCAATTATTGCTAGGTATGAGCAAGAAAACCGGTGTCGTGATTGAAACCCCAGCTTTAAAAAAACTGTGTGATTTAGCTGAAACTTATCACGGAGCAGCGAAATCTTCTGGTGCCGGTGGTGGTGATTGTGGTATTGTCCTTTTCCGTCAAAAAGAAGGAATGTTGCCGCTAATTACAGCTTGGGAAAAAGAAGAAATTACCAATTTACCTTTACATGTTTATTTTGATAAGGAAACCGAACTAGGAGGTTAACGTGTTATGACTATTGAAAATCGTAAGAATCAACATGTCGACTTGGCTGAATCCATGTTTCACCAACCTAAGCCTTCTGACTATGATGCTTTACGTTTTGTGCATCATTCATTTCCAGAAATGGCTGTTTCAGATACTAGTCTGGCTACTAGTTTTCTAGGTTTAAACTTAACCTCTCCCTTTTATATTAATGGGATGACTGGTGGCAGTGAGCGAACAAAAATTATTAATGGCGATTTAGCTTTGATAGCTAAGGAAACTGGCTTAGCTATGGCAACTGGTTCGCAAAGTGCCGCAATTAAGCAGCCCGAATTAACAGATACCTTTCAAATTATTCGTCACAACAATCCAAATGGCTTAATTTTTGCTAATTTAGGCACTGGAAACTCTGTTGAAGCTGGTAAAAAAGCTGTTGCAATGTTAGATGCTAACGCCTTACAAATTCACGTCAATGCTCCACAAGAATTAATTATGCCTGAAGGAGATCGCGACTTTTCTAACTGGTTGACTGAAATTGAAAAAATGGTGCAGGAAATCGATGTCCCTATTATCGTCAAAGAAGTTGGCTTTGGAATGAGTCGTGAAACCATTGAACTCTTAATTGAGCGTGGTGTTCAAGCTGTGGATGTTAGTGGTCGAGGTGGAACAAACTTTGCGGCGATTGAGAATATGCGTCGTAAAACAAGAGAATTAGATTACTTAGAAACTTGGGGACAATCGAGTATCATTTCGCTTCTTGAGGCTCAACCTTTAAGTCAATCCATTGAACTTCTAGCTTCTGGGGGAATTCGTAATCCTCTTGATGTGATTAAAGCATTATCATTAGGTGCCAAAGCGGTTGGAATTTCTGGCCTATTTCTGCATTTACTTTTGGAAAATGGCGTTTCAGCAACTATTACAGAAATTCAACGTTGGCAAGAACAAATGCAAACGATTTTGACATTACTTGGTAAGACTACTATCGCTGATTTGCAAAAAACTGATTTAATTATTGGTGGAGAAGTTAGAGAATGGTGTCTTGCTCGTGAGATTCCTTACCAAACATTTGCAAAACGTTCTACAAATGGATAGAAAAATAGAATTCAACTAGAAAAACAGGCCAAGTTTATCATTACTTAGCCTGTTTTTCATTTAAATTTCTATACTATTTTTTTAATCTGTTGTAGATAGTCAAGCAGAAAAATTCTCAGTGATTCAATATTTAGAAGAAAATGATCCTCGATTTTTTTTAAAATATAGTTAAAGCTAGCCTCCTGATTGCTAGCTTTTTTTAGTATTTAAGCTTATGATAGATAATGACAAATAAATTTCAACTTACGATTGGAGTCCTAACAATGACAGAATTTTTTAATGCTCTACAAGTGGATTTAGTTGATTCTCTAGCAACTGCAACAGTAGAAAAATTAACTTTCGCTGATTTACCTGAAGGCGATATCTTAATTGAAGTCCATTATTCTAGTGTAAACTACAAAGATGCTCTAGCTTTTCAAACAAAAGGTGGAGTCGTTCGTACGTACCCAATGGTTCCTGGCATTGATCTAAGTGGGATTGTGAAAGAATCCACGAACCCAAAGTTTAAAGCGGGAGACCCCGTTCTTGTGACTGGCTATAAATTAGGTATTCAGCATTTTGGTGGCTATAGTCAGTTTGCTCGTGTCCCTAGCGAATGGGTTGTTCCTTTACCTGCTGGACTTAGTTTAAGAGAAGCGATGATTATTGGTACAGCTGGATTTACTGCAGCTTTATCTATTCATCAATTGGAATTAAATGGTTTGACCCCTAGTGGTGGAGATATTTTGGTGGTAGGAGCAACTGGCGGAGTTGGAAGCATGGCGATTGCCCAACTGAAAGCATTAGGCTATTCCTCTATTACGGCTGGCACAAGAAAACAAACTGAATCTGACTTTTTATTCTCAATTGGAGCATCACAAGTTTCTCCACTTTCAGAAATTCAATTGGATCCTAAGAAACCCTTAGCAAAACAACGTTGGCAAGGTGTTGTTGATCCAGTCGGCGGAGACTTATTGCCTGACTTATTTGCTCAAATTAATTACAATGGGGCCTTAGCTTTAAGTGGCAATGCTGGTGGAATTAACTTTTCAGCTTCTGTTTTTCCATTTATTTTACGCGGAGTCAAACTTTTAGGAATTGATTCAGTTGATTGCCCTTTCCAATTAAGACAAGAGCTTTGGTCCAAATTAGCTACTACTATGAAACCTGCTAACTTGGAAGGCATGCTTGATAATGAAATTAGTTTAACAGAATTGCCATTGGCTTTAGAAAAAATTCTAGCAGGAAAAATGCGCGGTCGAACTCTCGTTAAATTAAACTAATCAAAAAAGATGGAAGCTAGTTCTCAAGCTTCCATCTTTTTGATTTCATGATTATGTTCAATATAAATTGTGCCAAAATAACGTGGTTGGTTGTCTTCAAAGACTAAATAGCTATCATCATCAATTCCATACCCTACTGAAACACCAGCTTTTTTTAGTCCTGAACGTAGCATCCGATGTTCCCGCCATTTTGAGTAATGAGCACTAATAACAGTATCTTTCAATAGTCCTAACCCTTTTTTCACTCGAATACCAAAAGGATTATCTTTATAAGAAATCAGCATCGTTTCGGGCATAATCAAACTGCCGGCTGAAAATCCCATCAAAGGAACCCCTTGATGATAAGCTTTTATCAAGGCCTCCTTAACACGACCTTTAACAAATATTCGCGCATATTTCAATGTAATTCCAGAACCAATTAAAATTAAATCCGCTGATTTAATCCCTTTCAGCAGTTCTTTCTTACTAATTCGATTGCCTATAATTGTCTGAACATGAAAAAATCCAGCTGCATAAAATTGTTCCCGAATCTGTTTTTCATACTTTAGTGCCCCACCATGGCGAATCGTTAAATAAACAATCTTACTTGTAGGCTTTAACCCTTCAGTTGCATAGGCGACAATTTCTGAGCTAGGTGGTGGCGACCCGCCACCTAAGATAATTTTTTTCTTTTTTTTCATCATTTTAGTCGCCCACCTTCTTTATTATTTCGCTTGCATTAAAACCCAGCGGTCCAAATCAACAAAACCTAAACGATGATAAATACTACCCGCTGCTGGATTTGTAAAAAAGAGACAGGCTGATTTTTTCTGATTATGGCAATGTTCTACAAGACTGGTCACTACTGCCGACCCATATCCGTTTCCTCGAGCTGATTCTAGTGTTGCTATCCCAATAATCATACCTGACGATTGACTTTCAACTGCAATTTTACCACCAGAAACAAGTTCTCCTTGTTGATTTTTTATGACTTTAATAACAGCACTGCCACTAGCAATTTCTTTTTCTAAGTCATCAATTGTTACAACGGAATGATTAAAAGCTGCTTCTTGCAACGCAATATATTTCGGGATATCGGCTACTTCTAAATCTGTCACGTAATCGGTTTGCAAAGATTTCATTCTTAACTTTTGGCATTCAGCAAAATAAGATAAGTCTTTTTTGAACTCTGGAAAAGCAGTTGCATACTGATCCAGCGCCTCTTTCCGACCAGAGATAAATCGACTATTTTTTTGTTCTTTAATACAGGCAATAAACGCTTCTAAACCTGAAAAATTAGCTTCATGAGCTGGAATGATATTATTTTTATAGCGTAATAGCACGCCACTAATTTTATGATCATCCTCGCGGTAGCACCAAATGTCTTGGTCCTCTGAATCAAATCCATACGTTTCAATATCCCCAATGATAAATAAATTTAAAGCTGGTCTTGAACTTAAATAAGCTAAAATTTCTTCTTCATCTTTTGCGGTACATTTGACAAACATCTAATCACCCTACTTTCATTTTAATCAGCAAATGCGCTCCAATCTTTGGTCATCCATGGAACAGCTAATGTCACTGTTTCAGCAAATTCTTCATTAAATGCCCGAGTTTGAACTCTCTTTCCTCGGCGTTTTTCGTAGCCAGCACACACCATGCGTTCTTCTAGTGTTTCCGGCTCTACTAAAGGTACTAAAATAACAGGTTTTTCTTCTGTTGGTAAAGCGACAAATGTCATAAAACTTGTTGCAGCTAAGTAACGTTCTCCTGTTAATAATTCTTCTCCCATTACTTTAGCAAAAACTTCAATTGATGTTTTCCCAACACCAGTTACATAAGTTTCCACACAAACAGAATGATCTTCATGAATCGGGTGTAAAAAATCTAATGAGTCGGTTGAAGCTGTCACACAAACTTCTCGACTATGACGTGTGACTGAGATAGATGCTGTATCATCAATTAAACTCATTAACTTCCCACCAAATAAGGTTTTATGTTGATTTAAATCATAAGGGAATACGCGATGTGTTTGAACAACCCGTGACTCACGACATTTTTTAACTTTACGCTTTTCTTTATTCTCCATTTGCTTTCCTCCATTGTATCTACTAGGTTCTTATATCCTTATTATATCATAGCTTCTTTATAATCGTACTTCACAATGATTCATTTATTTTAGGATAGAATTAGTAGTGATAAATGGAGTATACTAGAAGATAGATAAATCCACAGATTGAATAGATTCGGAGGAATTATGTTGAAAAAAATTGTATTATTTGGTGATAGCATCACTGCCGGCTATCTAGATGGTTATGTATCTAAAGCTTTAACAGACAGACTCGCTGACTTCTTACCTGAAGATAAAATCATAAATGTTGGGATTCCTGGGGATACAACGAACGGTGGATTGGAACGTTTTGAGCAACATGTTTTAAAAAGAGATCCTGATTTAGTCACAATTTTATTCGGATCTAATGACGTTACACTGGCTGAAAATATTTCACTCACTATGTATAAAAATAATATTTTAACGATGATTGAAAAAGTTGGAGCTGAAAAAGTCTTATTAATTACACCCAGCTTTTCGAATCCACTTGTGCAGCATGACGAGCGACCAAATAGTCGCATTCTAGCATATGGAAATGCGATTCGTGAGTTAGCTAAAGAACATCAGACTTTATTAGCTGATTTACAAATTGCTTTTTTAGATAGTCCTAATTATGTCGATTTTTTACAAAAAGATGGATTTCATTTAAATGAAAAAGGCTATGATTTATTAGCTGAGTTGATTGCCCATACACTTCAATCTTAACAGAGTCGATGAGGTTAAGGTTTCTTTTATAATTTTTAAGGAACCTTAGCCCCATGTCCAACTCGGTTCTCCCCTACTGTTACACTCGCACTCATTCTATTTACCACCTCACTATAAGTCTTAGCTCTCTTCTCAATGACCTATCCAGCTATAGTTTTTCCATGTAAATACAAGCCTTCATCAATTTCATCTAATCTGGTTATTTCTAAAACATGATTAAATCTATTCTTAATGTTTGCTTTGATTTCATCAAGCGTTAATTCCGCCGAAAAAACCAATAATTTATGAAGTGTTCGAACTTCTTTATGTCCGACTTTAATTTCAACTTGGTATACAACAACGTCTGTCCAATGGTCCTCAATTTGCATCTACTTCACTCTTCCTTCTCTATTTATTAACATTCATTATACCTTGTTCCGAATAAAACTGTGCCTGATAATTGAAAACACAATTCAGCTAAATAACTCGTTTCTTTTGGGTCTTTGTCAGAACCACCACTATCATTTCCAACGACTATCGCATCTGGCTGATTTAGGGGTTGATTTCCTTGCTTCTCTTTTCTTCTTTCAGAAGAAACTAAGTACTCTTCAGTTCCATCTGGAATGTTTTCCAACTCTTCAGGCTCATCTGAATCCTCAAACGAAATTGTTAAATTTAGATCATCGTCTTCCTCAATCAAAACTGGTTCAATTAGGATAGCGGGATCTAAAGGGTCATAAGATTGACTAATCGTTTCATTTGGCTGCTTGGGTTCATCGGCTTGGACTATTTCTGTGTAGAACAGATAAAAAGTAACTAAACAACTGATTAGCAACAATTTATTGGTTAATTTATACGTTTCTTTTTTATCCAATCGTGTCACTCTCATTTCTAATTTTGATTAATATATTGGCAACATTTGCCCAATCTTTTGGCGACGGTGGCGCATTCCAAACTAAATAGTTGAGGCTATCGCTCTTTTTTTTAATAAAATAGTCCGTTAAAAGTAAATCTGTTTTTTTAGTTAGATGGTGCTCAATTTTCAAGTTGAGATTGGATAAATTTTTTAAATTTTGAGATATTAGTCGATTATAATGAAGACCGTTTGAAAAATCAATACAGACAGTAATTTCATCCATAAAAAAAGAAACTGGTAGAAATGTTACAATTAAAAATAAATATTGATTAAACAAATACTTTTTATTTGCTTGAATTAGCTGCCTTTTTTGAACATTCTTTGAGTTTTCAATAAATTTTTCGCAAAAAATAACAATTTCTGGATAGTTTTCTTGAATAAAAACCACGTTTACAATCTCATCAAAAATAGAATCCACTTTTTCAAAATAATCTGCCTTAAAATGAATAATATCTAGTTCATTCTGAAATTTAACCTGATCTTCTAGCGTCAATTTCCTAGGAAAATGTTGCTGAAACTCATCTATAAACTTTGTCGTTAAATAGTTCGTTCTAGGCTGTGAACTAAAATCAGGCAGAACATCAGACAGGATATTTTCACAAATAATAAACGCCATGATAAAAGTGACTTCATTGTCAATACTCTCAAGAGGTTTTATACTCTTACTCGTGAAAAAGGACTTGATAGCATCAGCCATTTTATTCGCTCTTTGACTTTTACTAGCTAATGCTAAAGGCTTTAAATCATTATCACACATTTTATTTTTTTGCTTCTGTCTAAAAAGAACAATACTAAAAAAATAGAATAACTTTGTTTTCATCGTTTCAGCTATCGGGGACGGTGTATTTTCCATGACAATTCTCACCAATTTTCTGGCATCTTTATATAAAAATTTAGAGAATGGATAATCCATTTGATTAAATAAACAATAATACATATTGAAGAAATAACCTCTAATTTTCGGCTCGCTCCCGACTAGCTGAAACTTCGATGATAAATGAATTCCATGAGAGCGCAATTCTTCTTTTAATTTTTTGATCCATTTATAAACACCTGCACGACTTAAAAAATTCGCTTCAGCAAAATCCATCACATTCACAAATGTTCCGTGAAAAATCTGATCCAATATTTTAAAAGCAGGAGATTCCATAATATAAATATGCATTAATAGTTTTGAATTTGCTTCACCATTCGTTATTAATTGAATTTCAGTGTCGCTTTTTTTTATCTGAAAATAAGAAGTTACATCATATGTTTCAAAATCCAAAGCTAAAGATTCTACAACACTCGCCAATACAAATGATGAGATATTCAGTTCTTTTTCAATTCTTAAAATTGAAACCTTTTGTTGATAGCTATCCTCGATGTACTTTAGAACAGCTAACTTCCTACTCTCTAATTTATCTATAAAATGTTCCAAAAATTCTCCCTCCACTTGCAGCCGTTATCCTGATTACTATTGAATTTTATTGAGGTCCTAAATTCATGGATAACGAAAAATAAACTACATTTTCTCATTTAAGTCTTTTTGAGGTTTTCTTTTTGTGCTTTATTTCTATTTTGTCTTTTCTTACGAAGTCTCGCTTTTTGGCGTCTAATTTCTTCTTCTTTTTTCTTTTTTCGTAAAATTAAAACTAAAGTAATAATTGCCAAAAGTAAAATAAGCAATACACAACCTACTAATAGATATAACCATGTATAGTTACTTTCAATTGAAACATCTTTATCATTTAATTCCTTGGCCGTTTTCGAATCAATGGTAAATTCTTTCTCAAAGTCCCACTTATCATCCTTGGAAGTCGCTGTCGCTTTAAATACGTAAGTACCAGCTTCTAATTTTTTCCCGTTCAACGCGACTGGAAAATTAAAGTTCGAATTTGGAGCCATTTGCATGCCTTCCTTATCTTCCTTAAATAAAACCTCTGAATTGCCTTTGCGAGTAATTTGAGCTTTTACACCCAACTTATTAATAAAACGTGCAGTTGGATTTTGCAAATTTGCTGTTATGACATTTCTAGCATTAACTTGGTCTGGTTTGACATTTTGTAAAGTCATTTGAGGGGCAATTTTCTCCTCTGATAAACGCAAGACTAAACCAATCACATAAGCATAACGATTTTCAATCGCTAATCCCTCACCATTTTTAGCATCTTTTTTTCCATCGCTTTCTTTTTCCTGCAATGTAATTCCGCCGGCCAAAATTCCTTTAAAACTCTCTTTAGGCATTGTAATCGTTAACGGAACCGTCACTTCACTTTTAGCTGGAATCGCGACTTCTTTCGCTACACTGACCATATCTTTTAGATTATAAAGTAAGGTGCTATCTGCTTTATCTTTTACTTTTCCGTACTCGACAACACCATTGATGTTTGTCGTTGCTGAGTTTACGCTAGGTTCAACAATGACTTCTTTATCTGTATCGTTACGTAATTTCACCTCAATAGTTTGGCTTGTATTTTCTTTCATGACTAAATCAAAATAAGTTTTTTCTTTATTTAATTGATTTTCTGGAATTGTAGGGATAGCTGCAAAATTCAGTTCCGATGCCTGAACTGTTTTACACTCTACTAGTATACTTAAAAATAATATTAAAGTGATAATTATGTTATATTTTCTCATTTTAGGCTCCTAACTAATAGAAAATTGAAAGCATTGATTATTCACCAATGCTTTCAACTTCATATTTAACGTATTTTATGCTTCTGGATCTGGGTCAACTTCATTTGTTGGTACATCTGATAATGTCCAAGTTAAATTGGTTTCATAGGTACCTTTGTATTTAGTTGTTTTACCTGGAACAGCTAATTTCACACTATTTGCTTTCGTTGTATCATCTCCAGCACGGTATAATTGAGTACCCGCACCTTCACCTTCAGCAGCTGTCATAACGACTTGGTCTGCACCTGGAACTAAAGAGAATGTTTTAGTCACAATACTTGGGATTAGAGATTCTGAATCTGTTACTGCTGTTCCATTTTCAAATGAAATAGCTGCACCTGTTAAGATATTTTTTTCAGCCGTTTCAAATTGAGCATTTTGTTTTACTTGTAATGACCAACCTAATTCACCACCACGTTTATCCGTTACTTGAACATAGTTTGGACGAGTTTCACCACCAACAATTGGTTGTGCGTTAGCAGGATAAACTTGATCTTTAGGAGATACTTTTTGTTCGCCAAAGTATAAAGGTGAAGCAAAATCAATACTTAAAGGTCCAGGAGTACCTGGTTTAATTGGTTTTTCTGGATCAGTTGGATCAACTGGAGTCACTTCTTCGCCTGGATCTAATGGATCTACTGGAGTTGTGATGTCTGTATCCGTTACAAATTTAACTGTTCCACCTGTTGAATAAGTTGCAGCTGATGCAATCGCTCCACCTAATACCAAAGTACTTACTGCTACCATTGCTGTTGTTACTAATTTTGTCATTTTCATTTTTCATTCTCCTCTGATTGTTTAATTTAGTTGTACGATTTGTCTAATTCATTCGTCTTACTCTTCTTCTGTTGGAATGTCAGACAAGATCCAAGTTAATTTTGTACTATATTTAACAGCATCTTTAGGAGTCGCACCTGGAACACTTAATGTGACAGCTTTATTCACTGCTACAGTTTCATTTTCTTCTGGTGTTTCCCCTGCGATTTCCATATTTTCTACCGTTCCATAATAAGAAGCCCAAGTTCCCCAACCACTACCTTTTTCAGCACTCATAACCACTGAAGTAGCACCTGCTGGATCTAATGTTACAACACTTTCAGCAATTGCTGCTGGTGAAGTTGAAGCACTATTTGCTGTTCCAGAAGCTAATTGTAAAGTTGTTCCTGTTAATGTTTTATTTGTTGCTGTAGCATTTGAAAATTGGCCTTCTTGTTTAACAGATAAGTTCCAACCTAAGTTCCCAGTACGAGTATCCGTTACTTGAACATAGTTAGGTCGGTGGCTACCATCTTTAATTTTTTGTGCATTGGCAAAGTACGTTTCATTTTTGTTTGAAATCTTATTTTTACCAAAAGTTAAGCTTGAAGCATAGTCAATACTTAAAGGACCTGGAGTTCCTGGATTTGGACCTTCTGGATCAGTTGGATCGATTGGGTCAACTTCTTCACCTGGATCAGTTGGGTCAATTGGTTTTGTAATATCATTACTTTCTGTAAATTCTACAATCCCGTTGCTTTCATAACTAGCTTTTTCTGCAGCAAGTACACTGCTACCGTTCAAGGCTAAAGCACCTAAGATAATTGCTGATGTTGTCATTTTTGTTGTTAATTTCATTGTGTAATTCCTCCATTTTTTTGTTTTTTATTATTAGAATTGTATAGCAATGTTGCCAATACAATTGTGAATAAACCAGTTAATAAGGTCGTTAGATAAGCTTTTTCTCCTGTTTGCGGAAAATATTTTTGCCCATTAGTTAGTGGCAGTTTTACAGTCCCAGTACCGGTATTTGGATGTGTCTCAGTCCCAGGGAGTTCATTTTCTGGTTCGGTAATTTTTTCATAAACGCCATAAAACGAAACTTCTCCATTAGATTGATACTGAGCCTCACTTCTTGCTTCAGAAGCCTCACCCGTTCCACTAAAACCTACTAGAAAAAATACAGCCATAAACAGGAAAATCCATTTCTTCATAATTTTCCTCCTTTATATAAAAAGCTCGTTGAGCCGGTTAGCTCTGATAAGAAAATAGAAAAAATTGATAGGACGCTTTTTGTCCTCTCGAATTTTTATCTTTTTCTAGAAGAGTTGGCTCATAAGAGCTGGCCTAATAAAAAGCTCGTTGAGCCGATTAGCTCTGGCCGAAAAATAGGGAATGGGAGGAATGACGCTTTTTGTCATTTTTACCATTCATCTTTTTTCCGAAGAGTTGGCTCATAAGAGCTAGCCTAATAAAAAGCTCATTGAGCCCTATCCTTACTCATTCGCCGGAGTATCTAATAAGGTCCAGCTAATTTCTCCACTGTAAGCCTCTGGAAACGCAGCACCCGTTTTTATTTGCAAACTCAGACCTTCTTCGCCAGTCCATTCATCTGAAATAGCTAAGACATCATCATTTTGACTAAGACCGTCATAAACGGAAATCGCTTCTGCACCCAGCAACTGATTCTGACTGCCATGCCTATAATAAATCGCATTTTTCAACGTGTGACCAGAACTGCTTTCTAGGAACTTACTCATTTTTGCCGTAATGCTCCATTTTGATTTAACTGTTCTTGTATCTTGAACAGCTAAAGAACCTGTCATTTCTGAAATTGGATAAACTTCAGATTTTGTTGAAATTTTTAGGGATTCACCAAAACTAATTTGCGATGGAGCCGAAATAAATTTAAGTTGCCTTAGTTCATAGCGATACGTTACACTAATCGGTGCTTCAGTAAATGTTCCATTTTCATTACTAGGTATTTCCACTAATAAATAATCAGGGAACTCTTTTCTTTCAGCCGAGTAAGACTCTCCTAGATATCCAGTTTTACTGATACTTTCAGCAATTGGTTGATTCGATTCATCTACATAATTAAAGGTAACTTGACCAGCTTTCTTTTCTGCCAAATTGGCAATTGTCTGCTTGTCCTGGATCGTAGCATTGTCTCCAATAGCTTCAAAATTAGTCGTCAACTGTTTGGGACCATCTGCTCCAGTAACCTTTCCACGAAAAACAAGTTTCTGGGTTAATTTATCAAAAGATAATGTTGCTTTCGGGAAAATCATTGCGGTACCGTCAGTCGTAATTTCTTGATCTGAAATCGCTACTCCATCAATAATCGCTGAATTCACTTCATAATCAATACCTGCTGGCAAAGTAGCATGTGTTGCAACATTATCCCAATCTGAAGCTCCAAAAACTTCTGATAGATATTTATTTGTAACCTGATACTCTACAATATCGCCAGTATTGACATTAATTTCAGAAGAATATTCTCCATTTTGTGTTACATTTTTCATTAGGACTTCTTGATCTGCCTCTAATTCTTGTGGCAATTCAGAAATAGCAATTGCATTTTGAGCCCAGTTTCCGCCTGTTGAAGAGGTAAATCCCCAATAAGCTTCTTGCCCTTTAAATTCAGTTTGCGGATCAATTGGTGCACTAATTTGGTCAAAGCCCTCTAACTGATAGTTTAATGTCTTCGTTTCTGCATTCCAGGACACAGTAAACGAACGCCATTTCCCATTAGAAAGATACCCTGGAGAATATTGAACATATGAATGCTCGCCAGTATAGTTATTATTATTTGCTTTAGGACGCACCATCGCAATATGTCCATAATCACTATTTCTATTTAACTCTCGGTCAACTCTATTGCTCGAACCATTATTATAGTAGGTATCAAATTCAATTGATAAGGCGTTATGCACGTAGTTGGCTCCACTTTTAGAACTATAAGCCCCCATAGCAAAACCGCTACTTCCAATAACAGATTCAGGATTAGTAGCCATTCGCTCATCATTTTGGAGCGTAAAAGTAACACCATCACCAGCACTTTTCCCTGAATCTCCCAGATAAATATAAGATTTCAAAGAAAAATCTTGCGTTAAGTCAAGCTTATTTTTTGACCAAATACTTCCAGTTTGACTTTTGGTTTTACTTAACTCTAAAATAGTTGGCTCAATAAAATTCGCACCAGTTCCAATTGGATCTCTGAATTTTTCATTAATGATTAACCTTTTTTGAGGCATATTATCGTTGATTCCTCTAGTTACAGCGCTGCGACTTTGAATCTTACCAATATTTTTTATTTCTTCAACTGCTTCTATAGAAGGTGTTTCCGTTTTTTCATCCGCTTCAGAAGTAGTATCTTGTTCTAACTCTACTTCATCACTCTCTTCCACAATTGTGACAGTTTCACTATTCGACATGCTTTTAACGCCATCTTGGAATGTTTCAGCCACATACTCAACTGTTCCAGAGTGTTGAATACTTACATTTAAAGTCACAAGATTGCTACTTAGAGGTTGTTCTGACTCTTCGTTAATCATTTCATCAGTAGGAATCTCTGGCTGAATGATTAATTCTGTAGCAGTACTCGTAATTGAAAATCCATTTTGATTGCTTTCATTTAATGAATAATCAATTAACTGACTGTTATCTGTAATCGGAATTTTAATTTCAGAAGTAAAAGTACTTGGAATCTCTAAGTCTAGCTGAATACTATTTTTTTCTGAACCAACTTTTGACGAGAGCACTAGTTTCGCTTCGTTATCAAAAGCCTTAATTGTTTGATCTTTTTTTAAACTTGTATTCAGCATTGTACTAAACAAAAATAAAGCACAGAATAGTAAAGTTAGCTTTAACCCTTTTTTCCTTTTAGCCATTTTTTCTCCTTTCATAACTAATTTTTGAAGTCCTCACTCTCCCTCCGTCAATTAGAATAACAAATTCAGCATTTGGTTATGTCTCTACAATTTTATTCTAGAATACATTTTTCAAAAAAAACGGGTTTTATGGCTAGTTATACCTAGCTTTTTTTCAAGATAGCTATTCGTTATTTTTCTTATTAAAATGAATGAATTAGGTATGAGTAAACTAACACTGACTTAAATAAAAGCAAAAAAAAAGAAACAAAACTATGACTACTTAGTTTTGTTTCTTGAAATTCTATAAAATTTATAAATCGTTATTCAATTCCTCTTACTTTATCTTGAACCTTTTAAAACCACCAAACCATCAACGAAATTCCAACAACACCAAACACAATCGACCACATAATATTTTTCGTTTTATACGCTATAAAAAAGACTACAATAGCAGGAATAAGTTTTAAATTTTCAAGTGGATTTATCGAAAATTGGTTCTCCCAAAAAAAGATATCTGAAAAAATTAATGCTGCAAAAATGGATACTGGAATAAAAGACATCCACCTCACAATTTTTTCAGGGATTTCTCGATTATTTAAAAGTAACATCGGTAGCATCCTTGGCAAATATGTGACAACTGCCATTCCAAGAATTAAATACAATTGTTGACTCGTTAAACTCACTGAGAATCAACCCCCTTCTTATCTGGCTTAGACAGAATATATTCGTCTACCAAAAATCCAATAATTGACGCGATTAATGCCCCTAACACTAAAGCAATATTATGCTTTAAAAGAATCATCAAAATAACAGATAAAATACCTGATAAACAACCTACAAAGATAAATAATGGCGAGACAAACTGCATAACTAGTAAACAAATAAACATAGCAACTAAGACATAATTCATAATCGTTGTATTTACAGTCAATTGGCTTCCTACTATTCCACCAACAATTGTGCTAAGTCCCCAAGTAACATAGGGAATAAAGGTAGTTGCCATTGCATGTTTTTGATCCCATTTATGATTTAGAAATTGATTGTAATTAACAGCATAACTTTCATCTGCTAATGAATGGGTAAAAATTAATAAAAATGGCACTGAACTTTTCTTAAAATAAGTAGACATACTTGAACTCATTAACACATGCCGTAAATTTAAAAAGAACGTCATGATAATCATAGCTGGCACGGTCGCACCCATAACCAACATTGAAGCCACCATAAACTGCGAAGCTCCTGCGTAAACTAAAAAACTCATTAGTCCAATCCCCAAAGGACTAAATCCTGCATCGTAGAGCACCATTCCACAAGCAATACCTAATGGAATAAAACCTAAAGTAACAGGATATACAACCTTAAAACTATCTAACCAAACTTCTTTTTTCACACTTTCATCCCCTTAACTTTAGCCTATGTAGAATAACTAAATAGTAAGAGTTATTATAGCATACTCTCATCAAATTGTAAGATTTTTTCAGAAAAATAATAAGCTAAGAACCTAGTAAAACCAGGTGCTCAGCTTATTATTGATTTAAAACTACATTGAGTCGTTTATTTTATAGATAATACTTAGTTTTAACAGTTAAATCTTCATCTAATTCGTAAACTAATGGTTGCCCAGTTGGAATTTCTAAGCCCATAATATCTTCATCTGAAATACCTTCGATATATTTAGCTAGCGCACGCAATGAATTCCCATGTGCTGCAACTAAAACTGTTTTATTATCTAAAATAGCAGGGGCAATTTGATCTTCCCAAAAAGGAATCACGCGTTCTAAAGTAACTTTTAGATTCTCGCCCATTGGAACACGACTCTTTTGTAAGTTCGCATAGCGACGATCATGAGAAGCCGATTGTGGATCAGTTGGATCCAATAATGGAGGCAATGTATCATAAGAACGACGCCATAATTGAACTTGATCTACACCATATTTTTCTGCTGTTTCTTGTTTATTTAACCCCTGTAGAGCACCGTAATGACGCTCATTTAAACGCCAAGATTTTACTTCTGGCACCCATAGTTGATCCGAGCCTTCTAGTACAATATGACAAGTTTTAATTGCTCTTTTTAAAACAGAAGTAAAGGCAAGATCAAATTCAATACCCGCTTCTTTTATTTTACGGCCCGCTTCTTCGGCCTCGGCTAAACCAGCTTCACTTAAATCAACATCCACCCAACCAGTAAATTGGTTCAAGGCATTCCAGTCACTTAATCCATGACGTACAAATACTAATTTCATTAAAATCCCCACTTTCCTATATCCTTATACATTTATTGTACACCTAATTAAAAAAATTGCACACTAAAACCCATCGCTTTTAAAGAAAATTTAGTTTATACTAATGAGGAAGATAGTTGTTTATTTTTAGTAAAACCAATTGATATAATGAAGGGTCTGACTATTTAATATGTTAAAGAGAATTGTATATGGTAGCTGGTTTGTCAGTTTAGTTTATTTTATTGTTTATCTAACCATGCCTTTTTTAGAAAAATCCGTTCGTAGTGGTGGCATTATGGTTTATATTCACGTCTTTATGGATTTAATCTTTATTGGCGGTTTATTCTTCATTATTGTTTCGATTATTCGGTATTTTTTTGTAGATCCAAATAAATAAAAAAGAGAGAAATGAGCTAAACGATAGCCCATTTCTCTCTTTTTTAACGTTTTAGTGTTTTAACGCTTTATAATATAGACCAGAAACAAAAACAGCTCCGCCGACAATATTGCCTAAGTAGACCGGTACAAAATTTTGTAAAAGTTCTAACCAAGTTGCTTGACCTTCAAAAATAGCAGCTGGGATAACAAATAGATTCGCCACACTATGTTGGAAACCAATCGCTACAAATACCATAACTGGGAACCAAATACCTAAAATTTTGCCACTACTTTCCTTCGCTCCATAACAAAGCCATAATGCAATTCCTACAAACCAATTACAGCCAATGCCTGAAACAAAAGCCTGAAGCGGTGTTGCGGCTATTTTGCCTTGAGCTAAAGTAATTGTTTCATGTAAATAAACACCTGAGCTAGTTAATCCAACAATATGACCAAAGAAATAAGCCACAAAAATTGCTCCAACAGCATTGGCTAAGGTAATCGTTACCCAATTTAGTAATAGGTCTTTTGTGTTAACTTTCTTATCAAACCAAGCTGCGGCAACAGCCATCATATTACCTGTAATGAGTTCACCACCACCTAATAATATAACAATTAGGCCCACAGGAAAGACACATGCACCAATAAAACTGGCAATACTGCCCCAATCTTCAATCATGGAAGAAGCTACACGAATATAGGCTAAGTAGCCTAATGAAATCATAGCTCCACCAACAAATCCTAATAATAGCTTAGAAACGAATGGTTTAGCAATTTTCTTTGTTCCCATGTCAATCGTGATATCTAAAATCTCGTCCGGTGTATACATTGTTTCACTCCTAAATAAAAAGTTTGTTGAGCCGTTTAGCTCCGGCAAGAAAATAGGAAAAATTGATATGGCGTTTTTTGCCATCTCGAATTTTTATCTTTTTCTCGAGGAGTTGGCTCATAAGAACTAGCCTTGATAAAAGTTTGTTGAGCTGGTTAGGCCTGGCAGAAAAATAGGAAATTCCAAGAAAAGTGATTCTTTACTTTTTTGGGAATTTATCTTTTTTCCGAAGGACTGGCTCATAAGAACTGGATAGGATAGCATGTGCCTTATTTTTCACAATCAAAAAGCAGCCTATCTAATATACTCGAATTCTATTTTACTTCATTTTGTGAAAATTTTCACCTATTTTTTTGTAATTTAACTAAATATTTCAACTTTTTTAGATTTTTCTCATTTCCAATAGTAAAAATGAGTAGGGGGATACTTAGCATTGCACAATAATATTCCTCAACATACCAAGGAAGGGGGACAATATCTTTATTTATTAATTCTTGTACTTTTTCTTTTTTTCAATACTATTATATCCAATTTATAGAGCAGAGAAAGCAACGCACGTTACTGACTTAAAAACAACATATAACCTATTTTAAACGCTTTTTGAATTGAAATCCTGTATTATGACCATTGATAGTTTGTTTCTCAATAATTTGTAAAACCAAGTCACTATAAATTTGTAATCTTAAAATCTAAATAAAAAAGGAAACGGTGCTAAATCAGCGTTTCTTTTTTTATTGTAGAGCATACCGTAACTTTACGTGAAGCTGCTATGTTGCAATGTATCTTATTCAACTTTCAGGAAAACTGAAATTTTTATGAAAATTAAAAAGCATACTTACACCCAAAAGAACTTACCATAATATTTTAATTTCTCCTACCATATCGTTCAAATTTTTTTATCATTTCTTTTTTTGGTCCCAAGTGCGCAAAAGGAACCCCACTATTAGCATATGCCTTTTTAAAAACCAATCAAACGAGAAGAATTAAACAAATACGGTTTCAAAAGCAAGGTGGAACCTGTCATACAGCCCATAGGTTATCCAAAAAATTACCACAACATTAAAAGAATACACTCTATTTTTGGTTATCAAAATCCTGATGAAGTTCTGCTTCCAAAAAATCAACCTATCTTTTAGTTCATAAAAATCTTGCATTCCACATGCTGGACACATTCCTAATTGAATGTCTCATCATAAAATATTGTCATTTGAAATCCCTGCATAAGTTTAGTGTAGTTTAAATCTATTTGAGTTTATATTTTTAGATTACCAGATCATTTTATCGCTAGACTAGATTAACTCATATTCTTGTAATCCCATAATAATATCTTTTCGAAGGGTCTTAAGGTTTACATTTATTGATTTTTTTTCGTTACAATAAAACTTGTCATTTGTACATACTATTAACTCATTTTTTGATATATTTTTCTCGATTGCTTCGGATAAATTATAATAGGTTTCTGTTTCTATAATAAACTCACAAGTACACTCTTGTGAGTTTATACAATCCTTAATTGCTTGATACTCAAAATCTGATGAGGCTACAATCTTAACCCAGTACTGAATCTTATGATTAAGAATAAAGGAAATTCTATTTGTTAATTTATCTATGCATTTATCTCTAATATGAAACTCTTCTTTCAAGCATTCTTGTATCCATAATTTTATAACGCTAGATACCCTATTTTTTAAAACTACATCTTTTTCTTCAAACATTTCTTCTTGCTCTGGAAGAAACTCTTGGTAATCAAGTGTCATAGAATCGATATAGGTAATGATAGATTTATAAAATATTAAAGTATCTATGTTCTTTTCCCCAAATTCTATGCAAAATCGATTTATTAAATCTTCATATTCAGGTATATTTTCTAAATAGTAGTTATTTATTCTACTAAATTCCAGTTCAAAAACATCCATATTAGTAGTAATATATGGAAGTTGTATGAATAATAAAGTAATTGCCACAATTTCATCTTCACTATCTATAATAGTATCTAAACCATTGTCTCTTAAACTTTTTTTCACTATTTTCAAAATAGGAAAATGAGTTAAGTCTTCCTTCAATCTTTGTGGCATTTTCAATGGATACTTATTGGTAATTTCATCTATGGCAATAAACACTGCCAACTCAATATATTCCCAGCTTTCTGAAGAATATTTTCTTTGTAATTTTAAACAAGTCCTGTTGATAAAACTATAGATATTAGTTGAATAACGGTTATAAAAAGATCCATCAATAAAACTTAATTCCACACCTGTAAGAAAAAATAGGTACGTTTTCAACATTCTATAAATGTTTTCATCATTCATATGGTGTGATAAGACATTTTCTTTTCCAATAGCAACCAAGTATTCATCTAATAGATTTTTATAGCGATAACAGCTTGCTAATGAAAGATAATTCTTATTACCAATATCTTCTATAGTATTCCCTTCAAGATAGCTACAAACAAACTTGAGCCACTTTGAACAACTATATATTCTTTGACATAGCTCAAATAGAATAACATTTTCTTTTCCAACAAGAGTAATTTTTCCTTTTTCATACTTAATAGTTGCTGCATCAATTGAGATTAACTCTTCTATTTGAGATACATAAGCCACCACAGTATTTCTACTTATTTTAAAATGATTCACTAAATCATTTACATTAAGTGTTCCATTTTTAAAAAGTAACTTTGATATCATTATTTGTCTATAAATATCTTTTTCTACATATTTATCTATCATTTGTACACTCTCCTTTACTTATATTAGTTCAAAAAAAGACACAAACAATCAAAGTATTCTCCTCACCCTTGGAGAATAATGCCTTGAAAGCTTGCGCCCAACCTGTTATGTTTATTTAACTAAATTATAGCATTTTTTTAGGTTTATTTCCAAATGTACTTTTAAAGTGAATTTTAAATTTCTTCTCTACGTTCTAATTAATTGTAAATTAAAAATTACAGTTGTCGAATAGTAAAAATAGAATGAAATCAATTTTTATGAATACTGATTTCATTCTATTTCTTAGTTCATTAATTTTTCCTTTTTCTTTTACTTGCAATAAACGTCACTAGACTTAATAGGGATAGACCTAAAATATTATATGACTGAACCTCTCCAGCTTGTGGTAAACGCTGGCTATTTCTTGTTTCTTTATCATTTTCCCCACTAATACTAGTTGAGTTCATACTTGTTTTATTTTCTTTCACTGTAACAAGAATCTCTTTTTTTACTACACCATTCGTATATGTGATTGGATACTCTCCTGCTTTTGTCGTATCTACAGAACCACTTACCATTGCTGGATCGAACACAACTGGATTTCCCGCTTTATCTGTCGCTGAGACAAAGTTGTCCTCCTCATTCCATTTATCTCCTACATACATACTTGAATTCTTGGCATCAATACTTGTTTTATTTTCTTTCACTGTAACAATAATCTCTTTTTTTACGGCACCATTCGTATATGTGATTGGATACTCTCCTGCTTTTGTCGTATCTACAGAACCACTTACCATTGCTGGATCGAACACAACTGGATTTCCCGCTTTATCTGTCGCTGAGACAAAGTTGTCCTCCTCATTCCATTTATCTCCTACATACATACTTGAATTCTTGGCATCAATGGTTTCATTCCTTTCCCATACGTATATTCCAGGAGATTTTCCATCATACTCCTTCATAAAGGAGGTACTATCTTTATAACTATTGGTCATTTCAGAATTAACCCAACCGCCTGTGTATTCATTAGAACTATCAATATTAGGTAAACCTTGGTTATTTTGTTGAAACGTACTCAATGAACCTAATTTAATTTGTTTTAAATTATTACAATCTTGGAAAACATTGTAGTTACCTACAGCAGATGAGACTCCAGAGTTATCAATATTTGATATATCTAGACTTATTAAATTACTGCATCCAGAAAACATGCTGCTTACACCACCACTTCTAGATAGTTTTGGCGTCACAAAATTTGAAATATCTAGTGCTCTTAAACTAGTACAATTTTGGAACATTCTCCACATATGAGTTACATTACTTGTATCAAAATTTGTAACATTTAATTCTGTTAGACTACTACAGTCCTCAAACATCGAAAGCATCTGCCTTACATTACTTGTATCAAATTGTGTAACATTCAAATTGATTAGACTTCTACAGTTCTGAAACATATAAGACATATCTGTTACCTGTGACGTGTCGAAGAATGTTAGATCTAACTCTGTTAAACTACTACATCCTGAAAAACTACGCACCATATTAGTCACATTACTTGTATCAAAATTATTTAAATTTTCAATACTTTTCAAATTAGATAAATTCTCAAATATCAGCATTGATCCCCTGGTAGCAACAACTTTACCGGTGAATATAATTTTTTGAACTTGCTCTTTAGAAATAGCCGCTGGTAATGCTTTATTATCAAATTCTCCTGAAGAAAAAGTTAAGGTTCCTTCACTATCAAGTATCCAAGGGCTGGTTCCAAATGTTCCAGATGCTTTTACCCCGGCAGACACTGGTATTTTTTCTTCTATTGGTGTTACAGAATTAATAATTTCTGTTTCGGTAGAAGCTTCCGTAATAGGTTCTTTTGTATCTTCTTCTATAACGTCTACATCTTCTATCAGATTGGATGAGTCAATTAACTCAGAAGGTGGCGCTGGATTAGGTTCATTAGATTCTACTAAATCATTAGCACCTCCATTTTCCTCTACTATATCTTGTATCGGTAATACATTACTCTCGACAGGTTGATCTGATTCGGTTCCATAAACTTTTAACAAGTTTGGAATAAATACATCTCCCAAACATAATCCAACCACTGTTAAGGCTACTATTTTCTTTGTATTCTTCATGTAATCTCTCCTTTAAAATTGATAAATCTGGATTTGAATCATTCTCTATCTTACTCAAGATAACTTATAAGAAAGGCAGCTCTCTACTTCTTCTAAGTGTATTATTTTTAATACTGAATTGAATTTCTTTCTTATAATATTAGAAATCTCATCTTCACTTAGTATTTCGGGAAAAATCAATGTCTTACAAATTTTTTTTTCTAGTGAATCAATTAATACAAGGAATTCTACATAATAAATAGTCGTATCATCCCAGTAATCCTCTATTTTCATATTTACACCTCTAATTTAACTTATTTTGTTTTTATAGAATAACATTTCTAAATTAATTTTTTTTTTTAGTAATTGAATTTTTTTTTAATGTTTTTATCAAAATTAAAGAATAAATGACAATTAAGTCTCCAAAAAGTAAGGTAGACTTGATAGAAAAAATGGACACAACCACACCAACAGGAAAAGCAATGCTTCAAATGATGAGTGTTTTTACAGAATTAGAACTTAATTTATTGGCTGAGCGGAGCGAGTAAAAGAAGGGATTCATCCAAGTCGAAGACGTGGGACAGCAAATTCCACAAGAGAAGCTTAACCTAGCTATGCGAATGGATAAAAGTGGTGAATACTCAATTAAAGCGATTCTTGAATCCAATACGATCTCGCAAGGAATACTTTATCGTGAAATTAGCAAGCTTAAATCGGTAACAATTGATCAAAAATGCTGGTTATTGGAACAATAACTAGTATTAAAAGAAAAGCTCTCTTTAAAACCTTACATTTTTAGTATTTTATATTAATTCGTAATACATCATTTTCTACTTTTATATAAATTTCATAGGATTGAGTCATTGTATCAAGTTCATAAATATATTTTTTTACCAACCACCCTTATTCAATAGTTATTTTTTAAAAAAAAGTTACTCTTATACCATATTTTCTATAAACTTAAGAACATTTAGGGTTAATTTTTCTCATTTAACTTACTTTTTCGGAAATCCTTTCCCTTCTCCTTATGTACAACATCTAAACCATAAAAGGTAGCCAACAACTAAAAAATAATTGTTGACTACCTCTATTTTAATTTACATTGTAGGGGTGCTTTTCATTCATCTTCATGAAAAGGAAGAAGTTTATAACCATTAAAAGCTAACCTAGCATAACTAATCCGTTCAATTTTTTATCAGTTGTCGGAAAATCACCTTGACCTTGGGCTTTGTTATCAGTCAATGGATTTTCTGGTGCAACTGGGGGAGTCGTTGGAATTCCCCCACCAGTTGTATCCACTTCAAATGTTATTCCAATTCTGGTTTCTCCAGTATCCATTCCATGTGCTACAACTTGTCGGGTATTGATTAAAAACAAATTTGTGTTAATAGGTATCTTATAAGCAAAAGTAAAAAATATGTTGCGATAGTGATTCAATATAGTTTCCGATTCTCTTTGAAATGTGAAGTAATTTTTTCCATTAGTCTTTTCTCCTATAAATTGTATTGCTAACGATTTAATAATTCTATTGTACATCTTTTCATTTAATTGAAAGCTACTTCAAAAGAAAATGATAGTGCTTAATGTCGTAGGAATTAGCCACTATTATATATGCTTGTTTGATTGAATCCATTTTTAAAATGATAATTTATTGATTCATACAAATTAAACAAACTTCTATCTGATATAATCGCAGATTTTTTTCATACGTGTCTCCACCCAACTCGTCCATTTCTTTTTTAGTCTGCTCGATCTCGCTTAATTCAGAATACAAACCACCAGGCATCGCTTCATTTTTCAAACTTTTTTCAAAATAATAAAGCTTGTCTCCTTCAAATCATTGATAATCCAATAAATTCCTTTTAATAGAATCTAATTCTGATTCAATATGTCTAAATCGTCCGGACAATTCTTTTATCCGTTCGGGTGTATACAAAATTTGTTCCGCACTCCCATTTTTAAATGCTGAATAAAAATCTGTTGAGTTAAAAACAGCTTGGATAGGAGCATTCATCATATCCTAAAAAAGTTCCCTGTTTTCTTTATGTTGTTCTTAATGTATCGTTTCGTGCCGATTCGTGGACCTGGAGGGGAAAATGGAACAACCTAGGAATTTTTATTTTTCAAAAACTTTGCAGCGCAACCAAATTTACCATCAACAAAAAAATTGACCTCGAACCTGCTTTTAGAAATTAAAGATTTATTTAGGTTTCATTTGGCTCTCTGTTTGAGGAAAACAGCAAGCAGACAATGAAATTAAGTTTGAATTAATCATTGCAAATTCAAGAAAATATAGGCTAAATAAATCAGTAAACAAGGATCATTATCCCACTATTTTATTTGTCTTAGGATTTAAGTTTTATTCTCTTTTTATTTACTTATTTTCCTCTTTTAATTGTTCTAAAGTTTGATACAACACAGGATATTGGCGTTTCAAGGAAATTATTTTCCCAGCTTTATTAATAAAGCAATGGGTGGTTTCACCACTTGCTGCTATCTTATCGCCATGCAAAACTAGATAGTTAAATGTTAAACGAGCACTAGAATTTGATTTAACACCAATACGAATCGTTAATTCATCATTAAATCGCACCATCGTTTTATACTGGCAAGCAACATCTAACACAGGACTTCCTAACTCTTCTTCCTCTAAGAAGCCACTGCCGTAACCAAGCTGATCTAATAAATCAAATCGAGCTTCTTCAAACCAACGAATAACATTTGAATGGTGAACAATTCCCATCTGGTCCGTTTCATAAAAAAATACTTTGCGGTAATAAGGTTCAAGCTTCATTTATACGCCCTCTTTTCTACTCATTTTTAAAATTTATAAAAAAACCAGAAGAAACTTCACCACCTTATTTGATGAAATAACTTCTGATTGCTTCTTGAATTATTTAACTAAAAAATTAGTTAGCTCACCTTGTTCATTGATACTAATCATATAATTCAAACTGCCTTTTTGATACTCAACTGGAAGAATAGTCGTTGCCACTTCACCATCGCCAGTAGTATTCTTTTCATTTCGCATCGTTGTTTTACCAAATTCTTTTAATTCACCTTTGTCTGCTACAAATTTTTCAAAGGCTTTTTTAAAGCTATCTTGGCTCATTTCCTTTTGTAAATCCTCGGGAAATAATTGGATTAAAGCTTGGTAGTCTTGATTATTGAACAGTTCTATTGCTGTTTCTGCTTGCTTTTGAACTTCTTTTTGATCAAATTTATCTGATAGCACGTCACTACTTGTACTTGTGCAACCAACTAATAATAAGATGACCAAAGAAATCACTAAAGCCAATCCATTTCTCTTTTTTAACATGAAACAGTCTCCTTATCTTAAACTAAAATTAGGTTTACATTTCTCACTACCTATTATAAAGTATACGCTTTTTAGAGATAGACGGCAATTTAATTTAAGCTTCTTCTTCCCCAGCAAGATAGTGCAGATAACTATTAATGCCGGTCGCAACTAGGAATATTAACCAACCAGGATGCCACAAATTAAATAAAAAACCCAATACGAGGTAAATAAGCGTTGCAGTAGTCCAAATGATACTTTGTAGAGCTTCCGATTTTTTCTGTTTAGGGCTTTTTTGTCCATCTTCTCGAAACTCATCTTCATGTTGAGCTTTCTTTGCTTTGCTCCCTCTAACACCCCAATAAATCAAATTAGCAGTTGCCAGTGCAACAATAAATAGACAACCAATAATAGCCATTGTTTCACTAATATTCTGCCAAATCAAGTAAACTATCGGAGAACTAATATAGAGAAAGATTGAAAAAGCAATCCCAAATCCTCTATTTTTAGTATCAACCAATTCTGCCTCTTTCTCTTCAAGCTCAGTTGGTTCTATTAACTCTAATTCTTTTTTTAAATCCTCTGCCGAACCGATTGAACGGATAACGGTCCCGATTGCTTCATTTTCGCCGACACCGTCAGCTAGCAATTCTTCGTACTTTTCCGTCATGTTCTCCAGCATTGTTAAACGCATATCCACAATCTCTTTAGTTCTTGGCAACTCACTAAAAATGGCTTCTATATAACTTCTAATCTGGTCCATTTTAAACACTCCCTTTATATAAAAATTTTGTTGAGCCGGTTAGCTCCAGCAAGAAAATAGGAAAAATTGATAGGACGTTTTTTGTCCTCTCGAATTTTTATCTTTTTCTCGAGGAGTTGGCTCATAAGAATTAGCCTTTTACAAATTGATCAATAATTTGCTTAATGGTTTCCCACTCTTTACATTTCTCATGATAGTACTTCAATCCTGAATTTGTGATTTGATAATACGTACGCCGGCGCCCATTGGTTTCATCTCCATGATAAGAAGCAATATAGCCATTCTTCTCTAATCGATTAAAGCTAGAGTATAAAGTGGTTTCTTTAATTTGATACATATTTTCTGATCTCAAGGCAATCTCTTTTGAAATTTGATATCCATAGGAATCTCCTTTAACTAATATAGCTAAAATAATGGTATCGTTATGTCCACGGATAACATCACTACTAATCATACTAATGCCTCCAATCTTTCACCATATTACTACGACTGGTGTAGTAAAAGTATAACATAATTACCACGACAGGTAAAGTAATTAATTCTAAAAAAAGAGAGCATGAATGTTCATTCACTCTCTCCCTTCATTATTTGATGTGATTGGATAGTGATAAAAGGTAACGCTCCATCTGTATGAATTCGATCCCCACCCCCATTACGACTATGGTAGCTCGTAGTAAAATGTTCCGCAAGATAAATATCTTTAATACAACCACTAGTTTGAAGTGTTTCAATTAAGAAATCACGTTCTTTGTCTACATTTGCATCGATTTTATGCGTGATTTGACCCGTAAATAAGGACAGCCCAATATTTTTATCAAATGTGGCACCGCCAATCCAATCCGCCTGTTTCCCACCTGGTAAATGCCAATCTTCTGGTGTTTTCCATAAACGGACATGGTGTCTTTTACGAGGGTTTCCATCAATTTCCCGCTCAAAAGCCAAATCTTGTTGCTGAGCACCAAATAAATAAAGAGAACTTACAGGTGCTTTTTCATAAGATTTTCCAAAAACACTTGATGTGACGATTTTTATTGAAGATTTAAGAGTAAGAGGATCCGCTTGATGCCAGCCAGCTTTTTCAAAGGCTACGAGTAAGTCTTCTTCACTGCCATAAAAAGCTAAATTAATTGGATCACCTAACAGGCCATCACTAGTTTTAGCACGACCAATAAAATAATCTGGTACATAAAATCGAGCAAGAAGTCTATTTAACCTTGGTAAGACAACATACGCACTAAAAAACCAAAATAAAATATACGTAACAATATGGATTTCTTTCGTTAAAATTGTAGCAAATAGAGCTTGATAAACAACAATTGCTAAAAAAATTGTTAGACAAAATTTTACTACATAAAAAACAACATGCAACCAATTTTGATACCACAACATATCCTCACACTCCACCTTGAATTTACCTCTACTATAACAAATCTAAGGCTGAGTGAATAGAAATAACCTTTAGAAAAAGATCATTCGCAATATTTTACAATCTTTCTTAAACATAGTACGCTATCATTAAAAACAAGGAGGTATTAGATGGATATTGAGAATCGAAAGATTATCTATGATGATGACTTAGATATTGAAGCGTATCATTTTGAAGGCATTATTCAAGCATTCCCAGCCCATTTTCATGACTATTATGTCACGGGTTATACTGAATGTGGTAAACGCCAGCTTTCAGTTAATCAACAAGATTATCGTTTAGAGACTGGCGATACTTTATTATTAAACCCACTAGATACTCATGCTTGTGAAACGCTTGAAAATTATCAACTGAATTATCGGGCGCTGAATCTAAAAACTGAGGTCTTGCAAAAAGCTGTTTATGAGATTACTGGCAGCTATGAATTGCCGATTTTTCAACATTCAATTGTAAAAAATGAACAACTAGGTGAACTACTTAGAGATGTTCATATCGCTATTTTCCAAAAAAAGAGCAGCTTTGAAAAAGAAGAGTGTTTTTATTTTTTTATTAAACAACTTCTTTCAGCATCAAACCTAACTCTTTCACCGATTCAAGCTAATGAAGCACCTACAAGTCCAGAAAAAATGAAGCATGTTCTCGCTTTTATAAAAGAGCATTACGCTGAAACCATCCATCTTGAAGATTTAAGCACCATTGCAGACTTGAGTAAGTATCATTTTTTACGTAATTTTACAAAGAGTCAAAACTTAACTCCTTTTCAATATATACAGACTGTTCGAATTCAGGCTGCTATTCATTTACTTAAAAAAGGGATTCCTTTGGTTGAAGTTGCAGGATTAACTGGTTTTCATGATCAAAGTCATTTTTCTAATACCTTTAAAAAGTGTATCGGATTAACACCTAAACAGTATCAAAATATCTTTAAACTTAGCTAAGGATGTGTTTATTTGGAAAATAAAAAATGTGTTTTATTAATTGATGAGACGTTACCTATCGGATTAATTGCCAATACTGCAACGGTTTTAGGTGTCTCATTGGGAAAAGAGCTCCCTTCAGTGGTAGGAGTAGATACACTAGACGCTGTTGGTGAAAAACATGCTGGAATTACAGCATTGCCCTTTCCAATTTTAAAAAGTACCAGTGAAGATATCAAAAAACTTCGTCAGAAAGCAACTGAAATGAGTCCGGATTTACTCATTATTGATTTTACAGATGTTGCTCAAACGGCATTACACTATCAAGATTACATCGAAAAATCAAAAAAAACTTCTACCGATGATTTTAATTATTTAGGGTTAGCCTTGTATGGCGATAAGAAGCAAATAAATAAATTAACTGGTAGCTTGGGGTTACTTCGTTAATGCTATAACTAGTAAAAAGTATGGAGGAACAAAATCTCCATACTTTTTATTTGAATCCATGATAACCGCATCATACTTTTTATTTTCCCCATACCTCTTCTGAAATTTCAACAACATGACGTAATTTAGCCCATTGATCTTCTTCACTAATCTTATTTCCTTCTTCAGTTGAAGCAAAACCGCACTGTGGGCTTAGACACAGATTTTCAAGCGGCACATATTTTGTGGCTTCTTTAATTCTAGCTTTAATCTGGGATTTATCCTCTAAAGTCGCTTCTTTTGAAGTAACTAATCCCAAGACAATTTGTAAATCAGAACGCGTAATGTGGCGCAATGGAGCAAAATCTCCTGACCGTTCATTATCATACTCTAAAAAAAAGCCATCAACATTAACACTGAATAAGGATTCTGCAATTTTTTCATAACCACCAGAATAGACCCAAGATGACGCAAAATTTCCACGACAGACATGCATTGTCACTACCAAGTCAGCAGGTTTATTGGCTAACGCACTATTTAATGTCGCTGCACATCTTTTAGCTAATTCAATTGGATCAACCCCATTTTTTTCAAATAGTTCTTTTTTATTTTCAGCAGCTAAGAGAGCCCAATGAGTATCATCAATTTGCAAGTAACGGCAACCAACATCGTAAAATGCTTGAATGGCTTTTTGATACGTTTTTGCCAAATCAGAAAAATAATCGTTAATATTAGGATAAATGGCTTCATTACGAATTCCATCGTGGATCAACATATTTGGACTAGGAATGGTTTGTTTCGCTGTACCCTCTGATCCAACAGCTTCTTTTAAAAATTTAAAATCTTCTAAAAATGAATGATTTGGATTAAAATCAACTTTCCCAACTACTCGAATGTTATAAGGACGGACTTTGACGCCATTAAAATCATAGCTTGTCTCTGATTCGTACCCTTCAATCCCGGTTAGCTGTTCTAAAAAGTCAATATGCCACCAACTTCTTCTAAGCTCACCATCAGTAATCGATTGAATTCCCGTGGCTTTCTGTTGCTCGACTAACTGAATAATCTCAGCATTTTCAATTGCTCGCAGTTCTGTTTGAGTGATTTCTTGATTGCTAAAAGCTTTACGAGCTTCTTTTAAACGTTGTGGACGTAAAAAGCTTCCAACGTGGTCGGCTCTAAAAGGTGGACTAGTTCGAACTAAATTTTTTTCTTCGGTTAAATTGGTCATTCTTATCTCCTACTTTCTCTTTTATGCTTATTTAATCAAAAAAACTTCCGCCCTTAAGACAGAATTAGATTCTGCTTAAGGACGGAAGTTAAATTTTTCCGTGTTACCACCTTTTTTTATAAAAGCATCACTGCCTTTACCTCTATCAGTACTTGGAAATTGCCATCCGTCATACTGTGGCACGCTAACGGGTGCTCCCGTAATAACCTAAAGTAGTTCACTACAGTTCAGTTATTCTCTGCTCGAAGGCCATTTTCAAACTTAATCCCCTTACTCACTTTCAGCATGCATGAGTTCTCTAATGAAGGTTTATTAAATTATACTTTCCTTGTCTTTGCATTTTAAATTTAATTATTTTCATTTAGTATAACTGCTTAAATTAAAATAATCAACCATTTTATCATTTCTTTATCATCTAAAACTCATTTAACTTATATTTCTTCAATTTCAGAGCGATTTAATTGCGGGATGCCTTTTTTATCATCCACAGCTCGATAAAGATGATGTAAAATAATTTTTATCACAGCATAAGCTGGTATTCCAATAATCATTCCAACTAAACCAGCTAAATTACCTGCCACTAGCAAGATAAAAATAATCGTTAACGGATGCATATCTAATGATTTCCCCATCACTAGTGGATAAACTAAATTAGATTCACCGATTTGAATGACAATAATAATCACAGCCACCAAAAGAGCCTCTAAAGGAGAACGAGTTAACGCAATCAAAATAGCTGGTGCAACACCTAACCAAGGCCCTAGATAAGGGATAATATCCATCACCCCAGCAATCACACCTAAAAGTAGTGCATAAGGCATGCCAATCACTAAATAACCAATAAAAGCGCAGGTTCCTACATATAAACAGACAAGCGCTTGACCACTAATAAAAGAAGCTAGAGTCGAATTAATATCAGAAATCAAATCCAAGACTCTTTGTTTATAACTTTTTGGAACAAAGCGGACAATCGCATTTGGTAATTTATCACCATCTTTAAACATATAAAATAAAACAATCGGAACCGTAACAATCACTAAGGTTACACTTGAGATAACCCCTATGATTGAAAATACGCTACTAGTAAAGCCATTCACTACTCCAGTAACTAATTTTGAGGTCGATAAATTTAAATCATTAATGTACTCTTGCATATCAATATTTTGTAATTCTGGACGTTTAGCGAGTAAATCCAATTGATTTTGCCCTTCTTTTAACATACTAGGAAAATTTTGAGCAAATTGTGAGACTTGATCAATTAGACTAGGAATAATTGTGACAACCAAAAATGACAGCAAAACAATCAACACAATAAAGATAAGTATAATCGCTAATGAGCGTTTAATTTTAAACCTTTCTAGTAAATGAACCAGCGGATTCATCATATAATATAAAAATCCAGCAACTAAAATTGGTGCAAATAACGTTGAAATTAAAATCCCAAATGGTTGAAAAAGAAAACCAATTTTGGTGCATACATATAACAGCGTTGCCAAGGTTAACAACTCAATTGACCAGAAAAAGAGCCTTGATTCTTTTAGTTTTCCCATAAACATTCCCCTTACTACTTAATAAAAATATCGTTGAGACGGTTAACTCTGGCAAGAAAATAGGAAAAATTGATAGGACATTTTTTCGTCCTCTCGAATTTTCATCTTTTTCTCGAGGAGTTGGCTCATAAGAGCTAGTCTAATAATCGATTTTTGTTGTCTAAAGTGTACCAAATCTATGAAGCTTGTACAACTGATACGAATAAAAAAAGCTGAGACATCTGTGTCTCAACTTTTTTTATTTAAAATGAATAGATTAATTTTAAGCAGCTTTGTATTTTGTTTTTCTCAAAACAAATTTAACACATTCTACAATTGGAATAATTGAGAATGCTGCAGCTACAACAACACCCCATTGGTGACTATCTAAATGAGCAACACCAAACACATCATTTAAACCAGGTACAACAATGGTTGCTGCCAATAAGACAAACGACAACACAATCGCATAATTGAAGGTTTTATTTTTAAAGATTCCAACCGTAAAGATTGATTGATGAATCGACTTCACATTAAATGCATGGAATAATTGAATCAAACCTAAAGTTGCAAAAGCCATTGTTTTAGCATCTAAATGCATTGCTACATCGTTGGCATGAACTGGATACGTAACGGCCCACCAATAAACAAACAAGGTAATTCCACCTTCTAATATCCCTTGGTAAATCACGCTACCTAAAACTCCATTAGAAAAGAAATTGGAATTTCGACCACGTGGTTTGCGCTTCATCACATCTTTTTCAGCAGGTTCTAAACCTAACGCAATCGCTGGGAACGTGTCTGTAACCAAGTTAATCCAAAGAATATGAACAGGAGCTAAGATAGACCAACCTAAAATAGTTGCGATAAATAACGTTAATACTTCTCCTAAGTTAGCCGCAAGTAAATATTGAATGGCTTTTTGAATATTTGAGAAAACTTTACGTCCCTCTTCAACTGCCACGACAATCGTTGAAAAGTTATCGTCCGCCAAGACCATATCACTGGCGCCTTTTGATACTTCTGTTCCAGTAATTCCCATCCCAATTCCAATATCGGCTGTTTTAAGTGCTGGAGCATCATTAACTCCATCCCCTGTCATCGCAACAATCTTACCAGCCTTTTGCCATGCTTTAACAATCCGAACCTTGTGCTCTGGCGAAACTCGAGCATAAACGGAATAATCCTTAACTTGTTTGGCAAAATCTTCATCTGAAATTTTATTTAAATCGGCTCCTGTAATTACAGCAGCATCATCACCCTCAGCGATGATTCCTAAACGAACTGCAATAGCTTCTGCCGTATCACGGTGATCACCAGTAATCATAATTGGACGAATACCAGCTTCTTTCGCTACTCGAACAGCCTCAGCTGCTTCTTTACGCTCTGGATCAATCATACCAATCATCCCTGCATAAATTAAATCTGTTTCAACTGTCTCTGTCGTTAATTTTTCTGGAACAGCATCAATAAATTTATATGCCATCGCCAAGACACGTAAAGCTTGTTTAGCTAAAGAATGATTCGTTGCTAAAATCGCTGCTCTTTCAGCTTCCGTCATCTCGATTACTTGGCCCGCTTTATCAATTTTCAGACAACGTTTTAATAGTTCATCAGGCGCGCCCTTAGTTGTCACTAAAAAGCGACCATCTGCTAATTTCTGAATCGTTGACATTAATTTACGTTCTGAATCAAAAGGAACTTCACCAACACGCGGTTCTTTCGCCAACTCAGCCTTCACATCTAACCCTTTATCTAAAGCATATTGAATCATAGCCGTTTCCGTTGGATCGCCAATTAAACTGCCATCGCTGGAAATTTGCGTATCATTACTAAACGTCATAATGCGCAACACTGGTTCAGTTAAATCTAATTGCTCCTTAGCATCTCTAACTTCACCATTATAATAAATTTTTTCAACTGTCATCTGATTTAATGTTAACGTACCCGTTTTATCTGAACAGATAATTTCTGTACTCCCTAATGTTTCAACAGCAGGTAATTTACGTACCAACGCCTTACGTTTCGCCATTTTTTGCGTTCCTAAAGCTAGGATAATTGTGACAATCGCTGGCAAACCTTCTGGAATGGCTGCAACTGCTAGTGAGATTGAAACCAATAGCATATCAAGCCATTCGCGTCCATTGGCCATACCAATCCCAAACATTACGACAGCAATCACTAAAATCGCAATCGTTAAATACTTTCCTAGTTGATTCAAGTTCTCTTGTAACGGCGTGATATTTTCATCCGTTGCTTGCAACATTCCAGCAATCTTTCCAACTTCTGTGTTCATACCGGTTCCAACAACAACACCAATACCACGTCCATAGGTCACATTACTGTTCATATAAGCCATATTTCTGCGATCGCCAATTCCAGCTTCCCCATCAGGTAAACTTAAACTTTTTTCAACAGGAACAGATTCACCAGTCAAAGCCGCTTCTTCAATTTTTAACGAAGCTACTTCAATTAAACGTAAATCAGCTGGAATCACATCTCCGGCTTCTAGTAACACAATATCACCAGGTACTAATTCATCACTCTTTAATGAAACAACATGATCATCACGTCTCACACGAGCTTCTGGCGAAGCCATTTCTTTTAAGGCATTAATCGCTTGTTCCGCCTTAGCTTCTTGAGCCACACCTAATATAGCATTAATAATAACAACAACAAGAATAATAACGGCATCAGCAATATCACCAAATGCGCCAGAAATTAAGGCTGCTGCCAGCAAAACAATAATCATAAAATCTTTAAATTGCTCAAGAAATTTAACAAATAGACTTTTCGTTTTTCCTTCATCTAATTGATTTTCGCCATATTCAGATAACCTTTTTTCTGCTTCAGAGCTAGTTAACCCTTTTAACGAGCTACCTAATTTCTCTAAAACCTGATCTGTTTCTTGCGTGTAAAAAGTTTCCTTTAGCTGTGCTTTTTTATCCACTATCCCGTCATCTCCACTTCATTATAATAGTAATCGATATTCCCATAAAAAAAGAGACTTATGCATACTCGTTTACTAAAAACGGCATGCATAAGTCTCACTATTTAAGACAACACCAGTAGAATGGATTTAAAAACTACTTGTTGGTGACGTTGCCACAGCAATCTGCTGCCAGTTACTCCCCTATGAGAATATTCGATTTGTTCCTTGTAAATGATTATATCCGTTTAACTAAAATAAAGCAAGTATAAGGTGTGAGAGGCGTTGGGGCTGCTCCTATTAAATTGGAAACATTTTAACGATAGATTCTGTGGTATACTAAATTTACTCTAGTATATAAATAAAGACTGTGCAAAATTCAACAGGAGGTTACATAATTTATGATCATTATACCTAGTGGGAAGCCTAAAATTTGGGATAAATCACCTGACATTGGTTCAATTTCAGCAAATCAAGCCTACACTGGTACCTTCCACAAACTTTGTCAGGCCTACGCTAAAGAGTTTGACTCTGATTACTTAATTTTATCGCCCTATTATGGTTTTTTAAAGCCTGATGACTTCATTTCTGAGACTTATGATGTTCGCTTTACATTAAAAGGCGTTAATCAAAACACAATCCAATTAGCCGAATTAAAAAAACAATGGCAGCAACTAAATCGCCCCGAGACTACTCTAACTATTTTAGGTGGAAAAAAGTTTCAAGCTTTACTTAGAGAAATAGTCGGGCCTACTCTACTATTAAATTTCCCTCTAGCTGAAGCTGGCGGAATCGGCATCATGCAAAAATTCTTAAAAGATGCAGTTGCAACTAAAACAGAGCTACCTATAATTAAGAAATGAGCATAATTCAACTGATTCTATAACTAAATACTTTAAAAATAAAACAACACGATAGAATCAAAAAAATGACCACTCCTTTTTGGAATGGTCATTTTCAATAGCAAGAATTAGCCTAAATAAAATTTATTTTTTTCTATTTTTTATTAGAGTTACAACAAAAATAATGATGCCAACTGCCACAAGTAAGTATCCCAAAGGCAATAAGACAAATGGTTCGTGTAAGACTCCATCTTTACCGACTTTTGCTCCAATAATAGATTTAGCAGTCAGGCTGAGTACCCCTAATAAAAAAAGAATAACGCTGACCATATTTATTTTAGCCTTTTTCACTTCACTAGAATCTTTTACTAATTTTTCCCTCATAATATCGTCTCCTAAAATAAGTTGATCAAGGGAAATATTAAATAATTTAGCAATACTGACAACCATTTCCAAATCAGGAATATTTCTATTGTTTTCCCAACTTGAAATAGTTTGTCTGGAAACATTTAATTGCTGAGCTAACTGTTCTTGAGTGAGCTGATTATCTGTTCGTATTTTTTTTATTTGTGCACTAAATTCCATATGATTCCCCTTGTCCTCTTATTTATAACTCCTATTTGATAGGAATGAAAGATTGTATCACTAGCAACCCTAAATCTTTAGGACTAGAGTACAAGCATTGAAAAATAGTTAAGCTCGTTGTGCAAGCAATGCTGTTTTACCAAGGTTTTCAGTTTGATTCAATGAATAAATCACAAAAAACAGAATGACTATTTAGTGTCTTATATTTTTAGAAAAAAACTGAACTTCACTATCCCTATATTATTTTTTCTGCCATTAAGCCATCCCTTTAATCAAATATAATTTTAGCATTTAAAAAATTTTTAATCAAATGGGTATTTTAAAAGATCAAATATTTATTCTTCAGCTACTATTTTAGATAATAAAAAGCTAGTTGAATCTCTGAAAAATAAAAATAGAACTGACTATTTTTAACGCTGAAATCAGCTCTATTTTTTATACTGAACGATTGACTATTACGACTCTTTCAACTATTGTAAGTTTAGATATAAAAAAGCTCATCAAACATTAGGTAGCTCGAAAAAATTAATTTAATGGAGGTTCAAATGAAAAAACATAAACTGAACTTAATCCTTTTACTTAGCTTCTTAGCCATCTGTTTACTCATAAGTTTTTTGTATGAACCCGTACTATCTAACTGGATGACAGTTAGAGTTCCAAGCTTAAAAAGTCAGGATGGAATTAGTTTCCCTCCTTATTCGCCAAATACGGTTAAGCCATTTGGAACAGATTTAGTTGGATTTACTCTGCTTTCTAAATTAATTCAGGGCTTTAAGTATACCTTTATCATTGTTTTTTTCTTAAGCCTCGCTCAACTAACTATCAGCTTTATCATTAGTTCTTTCACTTTTAAGTATCAAAAAAAACGTTGGGTTGGCTATGTACTTACTTATTTGGATAAACTATTAACCTTATTTCCGAAACCCTTTTTATTATTGCTCTTAATTATACCTATTTACTTCACTACTATTTTTAATACAGAACCTAACCCTAGTTCCAATCAAGTACTATTAATCAAACAACTAATCGTTCTACTGCTTATCAGCCTCCCTAATTTAATTCAATTATTTCATAATGAACTTATTTATTTATTTCAGACAGACTATGCAAAAGCAAGTCTCGTTTTAGGCAGTACTCCTCGTCGAATGATGTTAGTTGCTTTACGCCCGCAACTCACTATTCTAAGCTTTGCTTTATTTTTTAAAACTGTTACTCAAAATCTAGCTCTATTTGTTTATCTTGCCTATTTCAACTATTTTTTAGGTGGAACATTATTAATCGAACTGGACTTAGGTACCCAATATTACCTACCATTATCTAATGAATGGAGTGGGATTATTGGGCAAAATATTCAATATTTAGCTGTAACGCCTTGGACACTTTTAATTCCCATGGCTGCATACTGCCTATTTATTTTTATTGTTGCTCAGATTAATCAGAACTTAAAATCTATTCTAACAGGAGTTGAAGCCAATGAAATTATCTAAATCGTTGATTAAACAGTCCTTATACTCAATTTTGCTTATTCTTGGAGTAATTGCTTTGGTTTGTTATTTTTTAAATGCTAATCAACTTGATTCAAACTTTACTGTCTCTTTTCAACAAACGATTCAGCACCTACTCTCTTTTAGCTTTTGGCAACTATTCTTTCAAAATTATCAAACGGCTGGACAAAATTATACCTTACTATTAATCAGCAGTAGCTTGCTTTTTGTTGCACTATTTTTTATTAGTTATGCTTATTTCTATCGCTTTTTAAAACCAAAGCAGCTTCATTTTTTACAGAAATTTTTCGCTAACTTAGAAACATTGCCAGTTGTTACTTTGGTCTTATTTTTACAGTGGAGCTTTATTAGTTTACATAAAGCTACTGGCATTCGCCTATTAACAACTATCGGTACCCCAAGACAACCTATCTTTCTTGTTCCTTTTTTTATTCTCACTATTTTTCCCTGTATTTTCTTAATCAACTATCTGACACCTTATATTAAAGACGCTTATCATTCTAATTACTTTCTATTTGCTCGTTCATTAGGTTTTTCACATAGTCGACTCTTTGTTACTTATCTTTTACCAAATCTAATTCGTCCATTAAAATCAGTTATTGGTATTGTCTATCTGGAAATGGTTTCTGTCATGATTTTTATAGAACTACAATTTAATACTGGTGGTCTAATAACCAGTATTTATAGGACTTTATTAGATTTTCCGAGACCACCAGATGCCTATGTTTTTGTTTCGGCTTATTTAATCGTTCTTTTACTACCTTATGTAGTGCTCAAAACTGGGTTTACGTTCTTAACCCTTAGAAGAAGCACCTAAAAATACTAGTATCTAAATATGTTATAAAATAGATAGCTTTATCCTTATTACAAAAATAAAGTTTCTTTATCATAAGAGCAGAATATCTGCTCTTATTTCCAATAATCCATCGAGCCCATTTCTTTGACACTAAATTCTCCAGCCTCATAATAAAGCTTCGTAATACTAGCATTTTCAACACCAAAAATAGGAGTATCTTGCGTTAAACCTGCTGTTAATGCAACAATTGACATACCATGGCTAACAACAAAAACATTGCCGCCCCCATTTTGGTCAGCTTCTTCTGCTATTTCACTAAAGGCTTTTTTTAAGCGATTTTGTAATGTTGGAAAATCTTCAGCAATCCCTAAAGGATCAATTTCTGATACAGCATTCATCGTTTTCTTAAACCCTTCAACATTCATTTCAGCCATCATCTCTTCTGGCGTTTCTAAGCCCACATGTTGAGCCATTGCCGTCCACATATTCTCATCTGTATCACCTTCAAAATTACCAAAGCAAGCTTCCCTAATATCTTTTCGTTCTTTTAAGCGTAAATCTTTTCCCTTTTTATTTGCAGCTAAAACAATTTGGGCAGTTTCTCTAGCACGTCCTGAATCACTTGAATAAGCTGAAACAAAGTGATGGTCCGCTAATCCTCGACCTAATTTCTCTACTCCTTCGATGCCTGCCGGTGTTAAAGGCGTATCACTCCAGCCTTGCACACGTCCCATCGTGTTAAACCAAGTTTGTCCATGTCTAGCTAAATAAATAATTGTTGGTTGCTTTTCTCCACTCATATTAAAAACCCACCTTTTTATTTTTTGTAAGAAAAAGCACTTGCAAGTTGCAAGTGCTTTCTTGATACTTCTATCATAAACTTTTTGGCATTAGATTACAACTGTCATTAGATAATCTTTTGGCTCAACATCTTCTTTTTCAGTTGTTAAAACATCTAAGAAATCTTTCGAATTTGTAATAACAATTGGCGTCACAGTTGGAAAACCTGCTGCTTGAATTTTTTCGATATCAAAGCTGACTAAGGATTCACCAATTTTCACATGTTGACCTTGTTTTACATGGGTAGTAAATCCTTCACCATCTAATTGAACAGTATCCATACCGATGTGCATTAGAATTTCTGTTCCATCATCTGAAATAATTCCGATTGCATGTCCTGTTGGAAAAACAATAGTCACAATTCCATTAACTGGTGAAGTTAATTCACCAACACTTGGCTGAATCGCTAAGCCTTTACCTAATGCTCCTGATGCAAATGCTTCATCTTTGACTTCAGAAAGAGGAATAATTTGACCTTTTAATGGACTTTCAATTACTTCTTTTTCAATATACGTTCCTGCGTCTCCAGCTTGTGGTTCATCTTTTTTAGCAACAGGAATACTTGTATTGTCTTCAGGGACATCTTCAAAACCTAAAATATAAGTTAAGACAAAACCAATTACAAAGGCAATAATTGTACCAATAATAGCCATTGTAATACTTGACGATACATTTGGATCTGTACTAATAAAGCCTGGTAAACTTAACAAACTAACCAGTCCAAAAGTGAAGTTTTTAACCCCAGCAAATGCCACTACAGCACCACCGATTGCACCACCAATACAACCAGCAATAAATGGTTTTTTCAATTTTAAAGTAACACCGTAAACAGTTGGTTCAGTAATTCCGAATAAAGCTGTAATGGTTGAAGAACCTGCTAAAGCTTTCATTTTTGTATTTCTAGTTTTAAAGAAGACTGCAGCTGCTGCTCCACCTTGAGCTAGCACTGCTGGTAATAACATTGGAACCATTGTATCAAAACCAAATTCAGTTAAATTGGTCATCATAATTGGAACAAAGCCCCAGTGCATTCCAAAGATTACTAATACTTGCCAGAAACCACCCATAAATGCACCTGCGATAATTGGGCTAAAGTTGTAAATTCCGCTATAAACCATACCTAACCATGTTCCAAACAATCCGCCTAAAGGTCCAATTGCTAAAAATGTTACTGGAACCATAACTAGTAGTACACATAGTGGAACTAAAATAATTTTAACAAATTCTGGTATGAAAGAAGTAAAGAAGCGCTCTACATAACTTTGCAACCAAATTGCTAAGATAATTGGAATAACCGTTGATGCGTATGATGCTGCTGTAAACGGAATACCAAAGAATGTTAGACGTGCACCTTCTGCAATTGCGGCATTAAAGACTGGATGCATCAATGCTGCAGCAATCGCTACTGCGACATACGGATTTGTCTTAAATTTCTTAGCTGCTGTAAAGGCTAAGAAAATTGGTAGATAATTAAACACTCCATCTGCTGCTGCAAATAAAACCATATACGTACCTGATTCAGGTGTTAACCACTCCATCACAATTGCTAGCGCTAAGAACCCTTTTAGAACCCCCGCTCCTGCCATTGCACCTAGAAACGGCGTGAAAATTCCTGAAATAACATCAATTAAGGTACTAACTACGGAACCTTTTTCTTTAGACTCTTCTTTTCCACCAGTGTTTGTATCTAAACTAGTGATTGCCATTAATTCTTTATAGACTTCATTTACATGGCTTCCAATTACAACTTGATATTGTCCGCCACTTTCAACAACTGTAATCACTTCATCATGCGCTTCTAAACCTGCACGATTCGCTACACTTGAATCTTTTAATTTAAATCGTAACCGCGTTGCGCAGTGAACGACTGAGTTAATATTTTTTTCGCCACCTACTAATTCTAAGACATCTTGAGCAATTTGCTTGTTATCCATAATTCTCTCTCCCTGTTTGCTTATTATTTGTTTTTATTTTTATAGTGATACAACCAAATCAAGCCAACAGACTTAACATTTAAAATAAAAAACCTAAATTGATAGTATAAATCTAGTGCCTGATAGGTCTAGACTTTTACGATCAACTTAGGTTTTGCCTGCATCACCAGTAACAATCCAATTTTGTGATAGTATTAATTTTCTGTAACACGATGAATATGAATGGTTAAATAAACTTGTTCATCGATTGATAATTCTTTATGATGCGCTTTTTCCAAATACTCGTTAATTTTAATTGAACATTCAAACGCTTTTTTATACTTTAGTTGAACTTGCTCGAACAAAAAATCATCCCCGGTATTAGGAATTTCTTCATTTAACATTCGTTGTGCAAAATATTGTAAATGGGTGACAAACCGCGTATAGTTTAAAGAATTTTCATCGTAGACTAAACCGAAATGCAACCGGACAATATTTAATATGTCCTGCACGATATGAGTGATTTGGTAGGTTTTATTTAAATTATATCCCCCTTGTGAGGCGTTTACAATATGTAACGCAATCACAGCTGCCTCATCAATACTCAACTCAATGCCTAGTTTTTCCTTAACAATCTGAATCGCTTGAACGCCAATTTGATACTCTTTTTGGTAAAATTTCTTAATTTCCCAAATTAGCGGGTTCTTTATTTCTAGCCCCTCTTTTGTGCGAGTAATGGCAAAATGAATATGATCCGTTAAGGTTAAATAAATATTATTGCTTAGTTTATTGTCAATTTTTTCTTGGGCTATCTTGATAATTTCATTTGTAACTTCAATTTCTTCAGGCGGGATTTCACCAAACAGCTCTGCTAATTGATTGGTTATTTCCTTACCTTCCATTACAAAAGTCTTCTCAATATAAGTTGGATCAATCTCATCCCCCACCTTTTTCTTAAAGGCGAGACCACGTCCCATAACAACCATTTCTTCTTGATGTTCGGTCAAGGTTAAAACGACATTATTATTCAATATTTTTTCAATTATCAAACTTAACTCCCCCCGATTCATCTAAAAAAGAAAAACCTAAACTCATTCCAAACTCACGTATACAAATACTAGCGTGATTTCGAATCAATTTAGGTTTTGCCTGCTGTTGCAGTAACAATCCTTCTCAATTACAAACTAACTATATCATGGAAGTTTATTTTTCGCAACCGGTTTCTTATTAATTTTTTTACTGCTATTTAAGAGTTTGAACAAGATAAGACAAATCATAAGTTGTTTACTGGTTTTTCCTTTTTATAGAAGAAGTACGAACAGATCGCTATAATTTAAGTCCGTAGATTTTAACTGATTTAGTCACACGAGCCTTTATTTGCTTGCTTTTTAAAATTAATTAAAACCCAATCGTCATTTCTGACTAGAATACTGACATACAGCTGTCACCATTCTACTGGTAAACTAGTTTTAAATAAGAAAGAAGGTTGAATTGTAATGAAAAAAATTATTTATGTTTATCTTTTAGATACTATGGCTGACTGGGAGCTCTCATATGTTCTTTCTGCTATTAATATGCGAGGAATGCAAAATAAAATCTCACATAAATATACGATTAAAACAGTTGGATATACCAAAGATTCAATTCAAACAATGGGCGGTTTGACGGTCACGCCAGATTGTTCTATTGCTGAAATTGATTCAAACCAAATGGCGGCACTTTTACTTCCTGGAGCAAACACTTGGGATGCCCCTCAGCACCAAGCGCTTCTAAAAGAGGTTCCTGATTATTTAGAACAAGGAATCTTAGTTGCAGCTATCTGCGGGGCAACTCTAGCACTAGCTAATTTAGCTGTTTTAGATACTCGTAAACATACGAGTTCCGCCCTTGAATTTTTGACTGGCTTTTCACCAACCTACCAAGGACAAGCTCTGTATCAGCAAGCACTTTCTATGACGGATAATAATCTGATTACAGCTAGCCCTGCTGGTGCTTTACTTTTCGCTAAACAAATTTTAACTGCTCTCGCTGTTTTCCCAACTCCAATGATTGAAGCTTGGTACAACTACTATCTAACTGGTGAGGTAGATTATTATATGGAGTTAGTTGCGTTATCCAACTAATAAAAAAAGAGAAAAGCCAAAACTAAAATGACTTAGTTTTGGCTTTTCTTGCTTTATGAGTTATAACTAGATTTTCTTACATATTCACTACAAGTCTATGATCCTCAATTCTATTACTTTAATTTTTGAGTTAACTCTTGGTATTCTTTTTCTAGTTCAAGTACATTATCTTTCTTACTTGGCATAGAAATTCTTCCTAATAAAGCAGATAAGCGGTTTTCAATAAGCATTTTTTCTTCCGAAGTTAATAAAGTTGCTCCGGCATCCTGCACTAATTCTGGACTAACTTCCAACGTTTCTGGTTCCCACATTTTTATTTTTTTATCACTTATCTGCCAATAATGTGTCGCTATATTTTCAACAAATTGCGAATCATGAGAAACAAATAAAATGGTTCCTTCATAAGATTTCAAAGCCGATTCAACTGCCTCGATTGAAGCCAAATCTAAATAATTTGTTGGTTCATCAAAGATTAATACATTAGCGGAACTAACCAATAATTTAGCCATAGAAACTTTATTTTTCTCACCACCGCTAATTACCGCAACCTTCTTGTAAACAGCTTGCCCTTTGAACAACAACCGAGCCAATAGCATCCTAACAAAATCCTCTTCATGAATACTCTCTTTCATGACATTTCCTAAAATACTCTGTGATTCATCTAAGCCATCTAGCTTTTGGCTAAAATAACCTATCTCAACATTTTTAGCTTGCTGGATGTGTTTATCTTGCTCAATAATCATTTTGATTAATGTTGTTTTCCCAACTCCATTTGCTCCAATCAGAGCCGTTCTAGAATGGTTATATAAAGTAAATTCAGCATTTTCTAGTAGTTGTTTCGTGCTAAAACCTTTCGATACTTTGGAGCCAGATAACACGATTTTTTGGTGAATCTCACGTCCCTTATCCAGCTTAATTTTAATCGGTGCCAGTTCAATAGGTTTTGTTTTCACATCAAGGTGCTGGAGTCTTTGCTCCACATTCTTTACATTTTCACCAAGTTTCTTTTTAGCACGTTGATCGCCCATCTTATGAAGTCTTGCTTCAGAGTTTCCCATACGACTTGGCGCTTTTTTCACTTTGGCCGCACGTTTTTCTGTTGCCTCGGCCACTTTCTTTAGTCGACGTTTTTCTTTTTCATAAGTTATATATTCACTTTCTACAGTCATTTTTTCAATTTCTTTTTGTTCACGATACGCATCGTAATTCCCAGAATAAAAATGAACGACGCCATTTTCAAGTTCGACTATTTTTGTACAAACAGCATTCAGAAACGCACGATCATGAGAAACAATTAAGGCTCCACCTGCAAAATGTTTCAATCTTTTTTCTAAATAAGCTCGCCCATCTTGATCTAAATGGCTGGTAGGTTCATCAGCGAAAAGTAAACCTGTCTCCATTTGAAAAGCTTCTTGAATTCGTTGCTTCGTTTCTTCACCACCACTTAAGGATGTTGTTTCTTGATTTTCTGGTAGTTGTTCAATAAATCCAATCGGGCTATTAATTACAACACTACCAGTATCAGCTTCTTCTTTACCTGCTAAAATAGTTAGTAATGTTGTTTTCCCGGTTCCATTTAAACCGACAATTCCAATGCGCTCTCCTGGATAAATAATCCACTTAGGAATTTCAAATAGGACTTTCTCACCAATTGCTTTTTTTATATTTGTTGCTTCGATTAGCATAAAAAAACCTCCTTCAATATCTGAAGAAGATTGAATTTCAGTATGTAAAAATAGACCTATCCCTAAATTAGGAATTGGGTATTATGACATTCTTGAAATAGAATCCACTTTCAGATTAGTTTTACGCAATTCTAAAGAAACCGTCCCTATAATAGGTTCGTCGTTATTTTTAGAATTCAGTTAACTAAAATCGTGAATACTTATTTCATGTCCTTAATACCTGTACCTCTCTTAGAATGGTCTTACAAGAACTATAATAAATCATCCTGCTGAAAATTTCAAGGAAAAGATAAAAGGCTAAGAAATTTCTCAGCCTTTTATAAATTAATCAATCCCATTTAGCTCTCGATATAAATCACGAGCATAGCTATCTGTCATACCGGAAATGTAATCGGTTACCATTAAAATTCGATGGTATAACTTCTCTTCCTCTGAAAGCTCATTTCCTCTATCTTTACAGTGTTGATAAGTTTTTTTACTACTATTAGAAATTAAACTCATCAATTTTTTATCTGTACTATCTAAGTCCTTAATCACATCATATTTTATTGCTGCTGGTACAAAATGATCCAGCAACCATGTAATGACTGTATTACCAGATAATTCTAGTTTTAAAATTTGGCTGTCATTAAAAACACATTCATAGCTTACTTTTTTTAAAATTTTAATCATTTCTCCATGATGTGTATCGTGGAATAAATCCTTATGAAGGTAATTTCCTTCCATAATGGATTTATAGTCTTTTCCAAAGCGAAAAGCAGCAGAATAAATTAAAGATGCCTGTACATTCATTAGCCATTGATGAATTTCAGATAACTCATCTATTGGATTTTCTAATGCTTTTTCAAGCTGTGAAATATCTTCTTTTATATTAACCTTACTTTTTTCAGTATGTTGTTTCAAGACTTTTAAAAAATGAACGCCACTAAATACCTTCTTTTTCAAAGCATCTTCAATGTCTGCTGCCACATAGGCAATATCATCTGCCGCTTCTAAAATATAGGTCAATGGATGACGTTTACCTTTTGCACCAGTTGCTTTTGTTATAATTTCATATAAATCAGCTTCACTATGAAAATAACCAATTTTTTTAAATTCATTTCCAATTCCCATTTCTTCTGATGAGACAGGGTATTTGACCAAGGTATTCAGTAAGGGCATAGACAAATCCAGACCATTTTTATTATCTGTATAGGTCAAACGATTCACGACCCTTAATGCCTGAGCATTTCCATCAAAATTAACAAAATCTTTTTGATATTTTTCTTCTAATTCAATTCCATTAATATTTAACTTATCCTTATTTTTATAAAACCATTCTTGAATACTTTTTTCACCATAATGACCAAAAGGCGGATTGCCAATATCATGAATAAGCCCTGCTGACATCACAATATCCGCCATCATTTCCAACTCATCTTCGGTTACTTTAAACCGATCTTTCCTTTCTTCTTTTAAAGCATAACTTCCAAATTTTTGAACAATTAATTTTCCAATATAGGAAACTTCTAAAGAATGAGTTAGGCGAGTTCGGATAAAGTCATTCTTCTCCAAAGGAAATACTTGTGTTTTATCTTGTAAGCGCCTAAAAGACTGATTCGTAATAATTTTTAAGTAATCCATTTCAAACTCTGATTGAATCCCTGAAATCCGAATAAAATCATTCCCGACCTTTTTTTTCACTAATAACTTACTCCATTCCATTTGTTCTACCACCTGCATCAACTCCTAATTGCAATTTTAAATAACTATCATAATTAATTATATCATACCATTCCTATTTCGACATTATTAATTTGTTATTATGTATTAAATAGTTAGTTAAACTCCAACTATAACTAATCCCCCAAAGCAATTTGTGCTCTGGGGGAATTAAATTCTCTTTAGAAGATAGATTCTTTAAACGTTTTGACAATTTCATTAGCACAATCTTCTGCTTGTGGATAAAGACCAATTTTATCGATAAATGCATGGAACATTCCTTCATAACAAATTGTTTTCACTTTGACTCCTACTGTTTCCAACTTTCTACCATAATCCAAAGCAAAAGGACGAAGATAATCATAGCTTGCAACAACAATCAGAGTTGGTGGCATCTTTTCTAGCTCTGCTTTTGAAGCATGTCCCGGTGAAAGTAAGGGTGAATGAACATCTAGTTCGCCTGCATAAACGGTACGAATCATTTCATGGGACGCTGCCATTCCAACAAAACCGGGAGCTAATTTGGCGCTTAATGCTGGATTCGCCCCAAACTTCTCAATCGGCCATTGTTTAGCAGCTAACGTTTCTTCATCCAAATATATGGCTGGATAGAGCAAAGCCTGAAAGGCAATCAAATTATTTTCTTGTTGGCGATCCAAATAAGAACAGACTGCAGCTAAATTCCCGCCGGCACTATCCCCAGCCACTGCGATTTGATTTGGATTTATGCCTAATTCACTGGCACACTCATGGGCCCATTTTACTACAGCGTAACACTCATCACTAGCAACTGGAGCTTGAAATTCTGGAGCAAGTCGATACTCGACATTTAGAACAATACCTTCTAATTGTTCAGCCACCACCTTACAAAAATTTTCAGTTACTTGGCTAGTTCCGCCCACAAAACCTCCGCCATGGAAAAATATAATAGTAGGTTTGGTTTTATTTATAGCGCCTGATCGGTAAATACGAATGGGGATTTCACCGTGTGTTCCATTAATTTTTTGAACTTTCGTTTCAATCCCTTCACTTATATCTACATTGGAAGAACCCATTGTTTGACGCATAATTAATGCAAATTGGCGTGCAACTTCGCTATCTGAAAAATCAGGCATGATTGCAGTTGCTTGATCAATAGTTTCATTCGTTCCTGTTTTAGATTCTTTCATTTGGTCCTGAATCACAATCGGGTCAATTTCTCCGGGAATAAAATCAGGATTGTGTTTATTTATAACTTGAATACCATCTTCTACTGACACTGCTTGTTGTGTCTTTAATGCCTTAACAATTTCATTTAATTCCATTAAATTCAACTCCCAAACTTGTAGTTAGTTTAGTTTATCACCTTTTCACTATATTTGTAAGCGAGAACAAAACTATGCAAAAAAAGACCTAGGAAATTCATCCTAAGCCCTTGATCATTATGCTTCTGTTGATTCTTTCTTCATTTGCTTGCTACGTAATTGACCACAAGCTGCATCAATATCGCTGCCTTGTTCTTTACGAACTACTGAATTGATTCCTTTTTTCTTAAGTGTATCGTGAAATGCCAACACATCCGCTTTTTTACTACGGCTATATTGATCATGTTCTGAGACAGCATTATAAGGAATTAGATTCACGTAAGCTAAATGGCGCTTATCAGCTAGCAATTTTGCTAACTCCAAAGCTTGTTCTTTTTGATCATTTACGCCACGTAACATAATGTATTCAAAAGTAATTCGACGATTGGTTTTCTCTAAATAATAATCCACAGCATCCATTAATTTCTCAATTGGGAAATTACGATTAATGCGCATAATGCTTGTGCGAATTTCATTGTTAGGCGCATGTAATGAGATTGCTAAATTAACTTGCAAGCCATTTTCAGCAAATTCTTTAATTTTAGGTGCTAAACCACTTGTTGAAACGGTAATATGACGTGCCCCGATTGATAACCCTTTTTCATTGTTCACGATTCGTAAGAAACTCATGACATTATCGTAATTATCAAATGGTTCGCCAATTCCCATTACCACAATATGACTCACTCGATGGCCAGTCTCTTTCTCATCGAGATACTGTTGCACTTGCATAATCTGAGCGACAATTTCGCCAGCTGTTAAATCACGTTGTTTTTTGAGTAAACCACTAGCACAGAATGTACAGCCAATATTACAGCCAACTTGAGTTGTAACGCAGACAGATAAACCATACTCATGGCGCATTAAAACTGTCTCAATCAGTAACCCATCGTGCAATTCAAATAAATACTTAATCGTTCCATCATTTGATTCTTGCACAACCTTCTGAATTAAAGGTTGAACAATAAAGTTTTCTTCTAATAATTGAATCAATTCTTTTGATAAGTTCGTCATTTTTGCGAAAGAAGTAACACGTTTTACATAAAGCCAGTCCCATACTTGAGTAGCGCGAAAAGCTTTTTGGCCATTTTCTACGAACCATTCAGTTAACTCATCATTTTTCAAACCATAAATAGATGGTTTCATTATATTTTACCCTCACTTTTTTGTTTAAGCTTCGTTACACATATCACAATGGATAGTCTTTAATAATATATACTAAAAAGCGGATGAGAGCAATCATTACTACTAGATTCTAATCACTAATTTAAACTTTGTTCATATTTTGCTAACTTTATATGCAAAAAAAACTTCTATAGTGTAGGGAAAATTTCTTGTAAATTAGTTATTTTTTTGTTACACTTAAAAAGCAAGCAATCACTTGCTTGCAAAAAAAGCGAGCTTAAATAGAACAAAAATCATATTAAAGGAGAGTAATGCATGGATTTCAAAACAAAAAAAAGAAACGACTTACTTGAGCTGTTGAAAACTGATGAGAATAGCGGTTTAACAGATAATCAGGTTGAAAAAGCTAGAGAAACATATGGCTATAACCAGTTTAACGAAGAGGAAAAAGAATCTCTTTTCACCAAAATTATGCATCAACTAAAAGAAATAACAACAATAATACTCTTGTTCGCTGCTGCTATTTCCCTATATTTAACGATTACCATCCACCCAGATGATTTTGCAGAACCTCTTGTCATCATTTCTATCGTTATTTTAAACATCTTTTTGAGTATCAGACAAGAAAGTAATGCTGAAAAAGCCCTAGACTCATTAAAAAGTTTAAATGCACCTCGAGCAAATGTTATTCGTGAAGGTCAAACTGAAGAAATCGATGCACATGAGCTCGTACCTGGCGATATTATTTTACTTGAAACTGGAGAAATGATTCCAGCTGATGCCCGCATTTTAACAAGTAGTGGCTTAAAAGTTGAAGAATCAGCTTTAACTGGAGAAAGTGTTCCTGTTGATAAAGATCCCGAAATGGATATTCCTGCTGATGCGCCACTGGGGGATCAATTTAATATGGTCTTCTCAGGCTGTTTAATTACAAATGGTCGAGCAAAAGCTGTTGTTGTTGCAACTGGTATGGAAACTGAAATGGGTAAAATTGCTGGTTTGTTAAATAGTACGAAAAAAGCAACGACACCACTTCAAATGCGTTTACATGAACTAGGTAAAAAATTAAGTCTAATTGCTTTGTTAGCTGGTGCTTTAATTTTTGTAATCGGCTATTTACAAGGCGAAACAATGGCAGAAATATTAATGACAGCCGTATCGTTAGCTGTTGCTGCAGTACCTGAAACACTTCCGGTTATCGTGACAATCACGCTAGCTTATGGCGTCCAAAATATGGTGAAGCGCAATGCCATCATTCGAAATATCCCATCGGTTGAAACACTTGGTAGTGCCTCGGTTATTTGTTCAGATAAAACTGGAACCTTAACACAAAATAAAATGACGATTAAAGAATTATGGGCAGTCAATCACCAACCAATTAAAGCTAAGGATGACTATAATGAAGACGAAGAACAATTATTAAGACTTCTAAGTTTAGCTAACAATGCCACAATTGAAGATCGTGATGGTTCTGAAAAACAATCAGGTGATCCAACAGAAACAGCGATTATCCGCCTTTTACAAGAACGTGGTCAAGAAAAAACTGAGTTGGAACAAAAATATCCTCGGGTTCATGAAATTCCTTTTGACTCAGAACGAAAACTGATGACGACGGTTCACGAATTGGATGATGGATTTATTTCAATTACAAAGGGAGCATTTGATCGTATCCCTGTTGATTTTAGCAGTCAGATTGGCGAAGAAGCTATTAAGGTCCATGACGAATTTGCAGAAAAAGCCCTGCGTGTTATTGCTGTTGGGTATAAAAAATACGACACCTTACCAGAAGATTTAACACCTGAAGAATTAGAAAGTGGTATTACTTTCGCTGGTATTATCGGTATGATTGATCCTCCTCGTGAAGAGAGTCAAGAAGCCGTTCGAGCGGCTAAGTCAGCGGGAATTAAAACCGTAATGATTACTGGGGATCATATTGTGACTGCCAGTGCTATTGCTAAAGAAATTGGGATTTTAGAAGAGGGAGACAAAGCCATTACAGGTGCCGAACTTGCTAAGCTTTCTGATGATGAACTACAAGCTACTGTTCGCGATTACGCTGTTTATGCTCGTGTCTCTCCTGAAGATAAAATTAAAATTGTCAAAGCATGGCAAGCAAATGGTGAAGTCGTTGCCATGACTGGCGATGGGGTTAACGATGCTCCTGCATTGAAGGCTGCTGATGTTGGAACGGCGATGGGAATTGCTGGTACAGACGTCTCAAAAAATGCAGCTGATATGGTCTTAACTGATGATAATTTTGCGACGATTGTTCATGCTGTTGAAGAAGGTCGACGCGTCTATGAAAATATTCGTAAAGCAGTCTACTTCTTATTAAGCTGTAATGTATCCGAGATTTTCATCATGCTAATTGCTGTTAGTATGGGTTGGGGTGTTCCAGTTATCTCTGTTCAATTGCTTTTAATTAACGTTGTTGCCGATGGAATTCCAGGCTTTAGTTTAAGTAAAGAAAAAGCCGATGCTGATATTATGGAACAAAAACCGACACCTAAAAATGCAAGTATCTTTAGTGGTGGGTTGTTACAAAAAATTGGGGTTCAAGCTGTAATTTTCACAATTATTACCCTAATTGGTTTCTATGTCGGATCATTTATTGATATTAACGGAACGATTACCGCTAGTCATGATGTCGGTCAAACAATGGCCTTTATCATTCTTGGTTGGTCATCTGTTATTCATATTTTCAATGCTCGTAGCAAAGAATCTATTTTCAAAATTGGCTTTATGTCAAATCCATTGTTATTCTGGTCAGCACTTTTCTCAATTGCAATTGTTTTATTCGTTGCGATTGTACCACCAGTAGCAAGTATTTTTTCACTAGTTCAACTAAGTGGAGCTCACTGGTTATTAGCAACTGGATTGTCAATCATTCCATTGGTTGTTATTGAAATCCAAAAAGCTGTCTTACGCAAAATGGGACGTAGCTTCTAATTAAATAAGCATATAACTAAGCCTTGTTGAACGAATTCTATTAAAAGAATTCGTTACTATAACGAGGTACATTCTCCTATTGATTGCATATAATCATACTACTAATAGAATTGAAATTGAAAACAAGAGACAAATTCCATTTAAATATTTTTACTAGCAATCAAAACCTTGAATTAATAGTGGTCAAAAGAAGTCAGCAATTTATAAGTTGCTGACTTCTTTTTTTTAGTACTTTTTATTATGACGCACTTTAATCTCCAGTTGATACTCCGAAGTGATTACATCAAATTTATCGCGTATATTCTCAGAAAACAATTAGTTCTGTTCATTAGTAGCTACAAATACTATGTTACTCTGAAAAAAATAGTTATAAATAAAATAAAAAACATCCCTATTAAAGCTTTTTTCAACATATTAAAATCCTCATTCTCTTTTTTTCTACATTACCTGGACATTTTTCATCAGCCAATTATCTAATAAAAGAGTTACTAAAAAACAATCTGAATAACTACGTATTTAGTTAGAATCCAAAAATTTTGATGATCCTGCTAGTAAAACATAGTAAAGATATCAGCATTAATAAAGTACTTTAAAAAATTTCTTTTATTATATTACGACCTATCTTTCAAGAGGTTTGATAATGGCTATTTTTTTGTAACGATTTACGGTAACTACAAAGTAGAAATAAAAAATCAAAATATAGGCAAGAATTACAATTATGAGCGGCCAATAATGACGGATATTTGTTCCTGAAGACAAATAATTAGCTAAAATCATTAAGACACAATGTAATATTCCAATAAATAAAGGGATAAAAAAGATAATTCTCAGTTGTTTTGAAATAATAATTTTTATTTTAGCTTCGTCCATACCTAGTTTATTCATTAGATTAAACTGATTTATTTGGCTATAGGCCTCGTTTGATTGTTTAAAATATAAGATTGATCCTGTTGCAAAAACAAATACAAAACTAACAAAAAAACTGACAAATAAAAATAATCCCCCTGAAGTTGCTGCTTCATATCTCACTAAAGTTGATGACGTTAAATGGATTGATACTAAACTGCCATTCTTATCTTCGTTAGCCAATAAAATCAGTTGTTTTGCAAGACTAACAGAGTCTGTGTTTGCTTTCAAATCGATCATAGTATATTTATTTACATTGAAATTGGTTAACTTTTTTACAACATCATCACGAACTATGAATAAGTTTTTCTTTGGATTGAATGGTTTTAAAGTTGAAAACTCTTTAATTTGATTTAGTCCTAATTGTTTTCTACTAGAGGATTGTTCAAAGTCTTGAGTCAACTCTTTTTTTGAGGTTTGTTCATTCGAAATAATGGCATAGGTTTCGCCTTCACCAAGCTTTATATCGGAACTAGGTTGTCCCTCTTTTTCTAATAATTGTTCGTATTCTCCTATTGATAAATATTCACTATCATCTTGCCAAAAAGTTCGAACTGTTTTGCTAAAATAAAGATTTCCTTTTGGAATTGCTTCTATTATTTTTGTATCTAATTCTTGAGTTGAATTTGTTAATTGATAGGATGCTGGTATAAGATTTACTGAATTTTTATTAATAGATAAATATAAAGTGCTCGAAAAAGCAACTGCCAACAATGTTCCAGTAATCAATAATGACACCAATGACATTAGATTAATTTGTGATTTTAGATTAAAACGTAAATTTGATAAAGCTATCATATTATTGTTGTTGTAGTATATTTCTTTATTTTCTGATAACTTTCTAATAATAAAAGGTAAGAACATTTTTATTACTAAATAAGTACCTAAAACCAATAAAGTTGCAATGAGAACTGAGCCCAATAGTGTTGAGGCTTTTATTCCCAAATAATTAAAAAGATTAATTTTAGAATTAGGAAGCAACAGCTGAATATAAGTAATGACAATTAAGACAAGTCCTACTATACCAAGAATTCCACTTTCTTTACCTAAATGCTGTATTTTTTTTTCTTCCTTAAGTAGTGCAATAAGAGAATGACGATAAACTATTTTATAGTTACTAATGACATTAAAAACCATTACAATAAGAAATAATAAACTAGTTAAAATCATCCCTGTCCAACTTATTGAAAAACTATTTTCCAAATTTATTTGTGTAATTTTTAAAAATAGATCAATAATAAATTTTGAAAAAAATGCACTAATTAAAAGTCCACTTATTAATGAGATCGCTCCTAGAATAATGGTTTCTAAGGCTAATAGATTTCCCATTTGAAACTTTTTTATTCCAATTAGTGTGTAAATGCCAATTTCTTTCTTTCTTTTTTTGTTCATTAAAGCTGACATGTAACCATTAAAAATAACCACAAAAAGGATTAATATGATACCAGCAATTGATAAGGAAACATAAAAAATAAGTCCATTTTCAATAGCATCTTGCACATTTCGATTCAAAATCAATGAAATAAAAGTATATACAATTACCGTGGTTACAATTTGAGATAATATAAAAAGGAGGTAGTCCTTTAAATTTTTACGAACATTATTTAAAGCTAATCCAAAAAAACTCACGAAACCTCACCACCTACTCGTTCAATTTCTTCCAAGATTTCCTTTAGAAACTCTCCTTTTGTTAAATTTGAACGGCTTAATTCTCGAATTATTATTCCATCACTAATAAAGAGAATACGTTGGCAATAGCTAGCTGCAACAGCATCATGAGTAACCATTACAATAGTCGCCTCTTCATTTTTGTTTAAGCCATCAAGCAATTGAAGTAACTTGCTAGCTGACTTTGAATCTAACGCTCCTGTCGGCTCATCTGCAAATATTAAGGCTGGATTTGTGATAACAGCTCGAGCTGCAGCAACTCTTTGTCTTTGTCCTCCTGATAAATCTAATGGATACATGCTTTCTAATTCAAAAATATCAAATATTTGAGTAATTTTTTTGAATCGCTCTTCTATTTTCATTGTTTTGCTCAAACTTTTTTTCATTCCTAATGTTAAAGGTAAAATAATATTCTCCTTAACAGTTAATGTATCTAATAAATTGTAATCTTGAAATATGAATCCTAATTCGTTACGTCTAAAATCCGCAAGTTCTTTCTCATTAAATGAAGCTAATAGTTTATTATTAATTTTTACAGAACCTTTAGTGGGAGTATCGATTGTTGACAAGATATTTAAGAATGTTGACTTTCCTGCCCCAGATGCTCCCATTATTCCAACAAACTCACCTTTAAGTATTTCAATATCAATTCCATTAATTGCTTTAATGACATTATTTCCCAACTCGAATGATTTAATTAATCCTTTTGCTCTTAAAATAGAATCCCTCACAAAAAATCCCCCATATTTCCACACATTTCTATCTATCTTCACATTCTTATTTGTACTCAACTATATTCTTTACATCTATTAAAAAATCTCAGAAATAAATCAAATTATAAGCAGTAGAATCTCTACATTTTTATCCTTTGGCGCATAGTACTTCTGACATATATTCTACTAATTTGACTTCTTTTACTTGTGCAAAACTAGATTTAACAAAATCTCTTACCCATTCCTCTGGTAATCCCATTGGAAAAATTAATTCTTTTTTTATAACTCTTCCATCTAGTGTTATAAATTCTACATAATATAAAGTGCTGTCTACCCAATAATCTTCAATTAACATTTCTTTATCCTCCAGTCCATAATACATCCATTCTAAAAAAGAAATGATACTACTATCTTACCGACTTCTATTCTAGCAAATTATAAAAACTTTCAGTTTGAGCGTATTCTTAAAATAAATAATTTAACGTTTTTACGATAGAAGTTGTCGCAACTCAATATGGTCTAGTAGTTGGAATCAAATAAACAAACTTTCAACTTCATTATCCTAGGTCGGAACTTTGGTTAAACTGAAAATATAACCCTTAAAAAATTGAAAATTTATATTTTAAAGCAATTCATGTAGGCAATATATCCTTTTAATTAGATACATTTTTATTTTTTGAAATACCAATCATCAAACCAAATAAGCTTAAAATAATGAGACCAAATATAGCATAAGATGAATTTTTTCTTTCCCCTGTTTTAGGCAGCAAATCCCGGCTGCTTATTAATGTTATTTTTTTATTATCCTGGTCATCAAATGATTTTTCCATTGGTTGATCGACTACTCCACTTGTAATTTCTATTTCTTTATACACATAGGTTATAGTTTGACCCGTTTCACCCAAAGTACCAAAGGCGTTTTTTGGCAATTGTGACTCGTCTAAGGTATACCCTTCGATTTTTATCTTGTATTCTTCTGTACTGACATTATAAGCATCCCCTATATTTCCACTAATAAATTGAGGAGCATGAATTTCTAATCCCTCACTATTCAAATAAATCACTCTAATATCCTGTGCTTTGACAGGTATTTCATGGTATATATACCTTACAGTTTGAGGATTTTCGCTCAATATCCCTGTAGAGTTATTGGGTAATTGAGATTGATCTAATTCGTATCCCTCAATCAGTAATTTATAATCATCTGTTCGGCTGTCATAAGCATCCCCTATATTTCCACTAATAAGTTTTGGAGTATGAATCTCCAATCCATCAGGATCCAAATACACAATCTTAACATCCTCAGCTTTGGTTGGTATTTTGTCATACACATACGTCACAGTCTGCGCATCTTCACTTAGTACACCTAAAGCATTTGATGGTAATTGTGACTCATTCAGTACATACCCTTCAATTCTTAACTTATACTCATCCGTACTACTATCATAATTATCACCTACATTTCCGCTAATAAGTTTTGGAGAATTTATTTCTAATCCTCCTGCATCTATATAACGTATTGTTACTGGTGAGGCTGGCAAAAAATTGGCTTGTAGTGGTAAAACATAGCTTGCCTGATTACCTGCCCCATCCTCGTAGGTTAAGTAAACATTAACTTCTCCTTCAACAGTTGGCATTCCTTCAATATCAACATAGCCATATCTAGAATGATCTCCTACTTTTTCTTCGCTGTATCTAACATTAGTGAAAAACATTGTTGCAAGAGAGCCCTCCAAAGATACTTTAACGTTATTTTTTATACCCGATCCACCATTAGGATTATCTTGAAGAGTGAGTGTTTTTTTATATAATTTATTAACAGTAAGCTTTTGAATTGGTAACAATTCTGGTTCTTGATACATATCTTCCATTACATAACCCTTGCTTTCTGATGCTGATATACTTGAAACTGAACAAAAAAATAGCGAACTAATTATTATAACCTCTGCCGTACTTTTCCAAAATTTAATTTTCATAACTAATCTCCTAACACATATAGTTTCACCTTTTGTATCTTTGTTTAAAACAGAATATTATTTGCTCCTTTAATTTTATTTATTACAAAAAGAATAACAAAAAAAGAGTATTAAAAATGCTCAATTTATGCACTTAAAATTAACACTACTTGACAGTTTTTCAAATAGATTAACTACTAATATAAAGATTAAACTAAAAGATAGTCTCTTTTAGTTCAACCTTTTTACCAATCTTTAATCGAAGAATATTATGATAATTTCTATATCTTTTATATTTACTCCCATACTCTTGATTAACACTAAAATTCACTATACGCCTCCAACGTAATCGCAACTCCGCAACTAACGGTGTTTAAATAAAAAGTTATAAAGGATAACAAAATAAGAGACATATCTCTATTGCTAAGCTATAATGATAGAAAAAAAGACTCAAGGAGATAGACATGGAACTTACAAAAGAAGCACGTCGAATTTTAGAGCAAGAAACACTTATTCTCTTAACACTGCTTTTATTGATTAATAAACAAAGAGATTGGATTAGTATCGACGATCTTGCAAAAAAGACTTCTTACGAGCGTCGAACTATCATGAAATACTTATTAAAACTCAAGGAACAAGCTGAAATATTTGATAGTAGTCAAGAATTAATCCAAGTAATCAAAAATAACAAAGTTTACTGCTCATTTAAAGATGAAATTCAGTTAGTTATGTTTATCACGTTTATTGTTGAGCAAAGTATTTCTGTGCAATTATTAAAAAGTATATTTTTTGATGAAGAATTAAATCGTATCAAGTTTTCAACTGAGCATTACATTAGTGAATCTACATTTAGAAGAACCATTCATTTATTTAGGGAACAAATTATTCCATTTAATATACAATTAAAAAGCAAAAAGCGTTACTACTATTTAATTGGTGATGAGTTACAAATTCGTTTTTATGCTTATCTTGCTTTTTGGGCAACTTATCAAGGAGTTTCTTGGCCTTTTCCAATTTCTGAGCAAAAAGTACGAACCACTCTTACGCAATTACTTGGCGATAGCTTTCTTTCCTTGGATCATCCTTATCAAAAAAAATTAAGCTATTTATTCGCTGTTAACTATCATCGATGGAAACTAGGTCACAATCCGGTAATAGAAAATGAGACTCAGAGTGTCTGTAATACTATTTCAAAAAAATACCTTGAAACTATAGATAACACATCTTTTTTGCGCCCTATAAATTGGACTGAAAATGAGGCTATTTTCTTTTTAAGCCAACTTCAGGCTGAGGCATTTATTTATACAACTACTTTAGGCGATTTTTTTATTAAAAACCACCAGTCAATAGCTTCTAATCCTTATTACTCATTAGTCATTCACAAAGAAGAACTATTAAATTATTACTCACTTCGCCTACTTAAAGAAAATGTCAGATTATTTGATACTTATTCTTTAGCTAGTCATATTCATGCTAGCTTTTACAATGGTTTTGTTGGTACTTTGGGAGGCTATGATTCGGATATTATTAGTGCCAATGATTACCCTTGCTTATACCATGAGATGACTAGTTTTATCAGACACCTACAAACCAAGTATCCTGAACAAAATTTTGAGAACGGAAAATATCTTCTTTATCGATATACCTTATTATTTAGTATAGTGGAAAAACAAGTTTTTTTTGAACCACCAATTTACCTAAAGTTCATTACAGATCAATCCATGGTTGTCCAAAATTTAGTATGTTCGAAAATAAATTCAATCTTTTCTCATGAATTTAATCTTATTTTTTTATCCTCTTCAGACACTACTCAGGCAGATATCAGTATTTCAACCTCCGTTATTCCTGACCTATTTAACTATTTGGATCGTTTTGAAGCTACTTACATTAGTAATGAGCTATCTTCTAGTGATATTCAAATTCTTCGTACAAAGTTCAACGGGATAGTCTCATCAAAAATGAGTCCGAATAACTAATTTACGTATTAAAACTTATTATATTAGAACACTCTAACCAACTTCGATATTATTCTTTTGGAGACAAAATCAATATAACCACTTATTTAAAAATTAATACTTATTCGATCAAAAAATGAGTTGATTAAACTGCTCTTTTTGACTCACTATGGTTTACTAAGTATGACTTTTTGGGAATTTTACTGTGATATCAAACCTGCATTCCCGAATTGTGTAACGATAATCACTCGAAAAACCGCTATAACGATTGATATATAGCGGTTTTTTTGTAGACTTATAACTCGTTATATAATATAATGTATAACGAGGAGTGTTGATATGGCAGTTATTTTTCAGACAAACAAGAAAACGGGCATTACTTATGCCTATCAGAATGAACCCTACTGGGATAAGGAAAAGCAACAATCACGCGCTAAGAGGACACTGATTGGAAAAGTCGATCCGGTTACAGGTGAAATCGTCCCAACACGTTCGTACAAAAAGAAACCGGCCCCGACTTCATCGGAAGTTAAGCCAGGGCCGATTCCAATGACACAAGTCCGAAGAATCTTCTATGGGGCAGGTTATCTGCTCGATCAAATTGGCAAGCAGACAGGCGTATACGCGGACCTTAAGGCCATCTTCCCGGAGCATTATAAGCAAATTCTGTCGATCGCCTATTACTTGATTCTCGAAGAGAATAACGCCTTGAGTCGTTTTTCCCATTGGCAAAAACTGCATCATCACCCGTATTGCCAGGATATTCCTTCACAACGAAGCAGCGACCTATTCCAAGCAATCGATGAGGAAGGCCGGATGGCCTTCTTTCAGAAACAAGGCAACCGCCGGATGGAAAAGGAGTATTGGGCATTTGACACTACGTCGATATCGAGTTACTCAGAGGTCTTATCGCAAGTGAAGAAGGGACGAAACAAGGAACACGACCGCTTGCCACAAATCAACTTGGCACTCTTGTTTGGGGCGCAATCCGGACTGCCCTTTTATTACCGCAAGCTCTCCGGAAATATCACCGATGTTAAAACGGTTCGGCAACTCATGAAGGAATTTGATGTAATGGGCTACAAAAAGGTCAACGTGATATTTGATCGAGGTTTTTACAGCAAGGATAATATCAACGCCTTGTATAAACACCACCAGAAATTCGTGATAGGAGTGCAACTCAAACTCAAATATGTCAAGGGTGTGTTGGAAGCGGAACGTGAGAACTTGAAACTTTGGTCAAACTTCGAAACACAGTTCACCACCTACGGTGTATGTCGCACAATAAACTGGGAATACGAACAGGAACGTCCGTATAAAGGTGATGTGATAAAATTGGAAAAGCGCGCGTATCTGCATCTGTTCTACAATCCTGAAAAAGCGATTAAAGATCAGGTAGACATGAACGACTATCTGACAGCCCTTCACCAAGATCTGAAGGAAAATACACTAAAAGATTATCGTATGAAAGATTATGATAAGTACTTCGAAGTTACTGAGACACCTAAACGAGGGAAGAAAATCACGCCTAAAGAAGAGGCGATGCGCAATGCGGTTAGAAATTATGGTTACTTCGCCTTGCTTTCTAATGAGGTCAATGATCCGTTTGAAGCGTTGTCTCTTTATCGCAGCAAGGATGTTGTTGAAAAAGCCTTCGGCAATTTAAAAGAGCGCCTCAACTTCAGAAGAATGCAAGTTTCATCCGAATTGTCCCTGAATGGGAAGCTTTTTGTGGAATTCATCGCCTTAATCTACTTATCCTACGTGAAAAAGAAGATGCAGGATGCCGAGCTATTTAACCAATGGACCCTTCAAGGTGTACTGGACGAACTGGACATGATTGAATTATTTGAGGCCCCCGGGCACGGTCGCGTGTTGGGAGAGGTTACGACGAAGCAGAAGGAATTATACGAGGCGTTAGGCGTTGCCCTTCCCTCGTTATAAATTCCGGGAATTCAGGATCAAATGGACAAGGAGATCAAACCTATGGGTATTTTCTTTTTTATGAATTATAAAAGCCTACCATAATGTTTTATGGTAGGCTTTTCTCTATATCTGGAGTCAATAGTTCTTAATAATAGATTGTGCAAAAATAAAATCCTTATCACAATTTAAATTGATTTTCATTGTTATTCTTTCATTGTATCCGTCAAACGTTTCGTCCAACTAAAATCGGTCTTCGTGATTGTATCGTCACCAAATTTCTTACCATCTCGATCAATAGCATAAACAAACATGCCACCTTTTGGTCCCTCTTTTGGATTCCATTTTGCATAAGAATAGGCTCTGCTTGTTTCGTAAGGTTCGATTGTATCATCCCAACGATTCTTATCTTGCTCTTCTGGGAATGAAACTCCTGGTAAAAATTGTTGCGGGCTAATTGTATTTTTATAGGTATCCCAGGTTTTATCTAATAAACTAGGATTTCTGCCATAAGCTTGTAAGAATAGATAATCAGTGTATTGGGCAACTTTTTTATATAAGGAATGGTTGTCTTTATTTGTATCGTAAATCAATAATTTTCCTGTGCCAGAGGTTGGTCCTAATTTCTTGCCTAGCGCTTTAAAGACGCCAGCAGCCATTTCTTCTTGGCTACTCGTTAAAGTCGATTCCATATCAACATCAAGTCCATCTAAATTCCAAGGTGTTAAATTAGTGGCAATCAATTCATCTGCATAACGATCATATTCAGCTTCCGTTGGCTTGGCTCCCACATGTGGGACTTTCAACAGTTCGCTAATATCAATGGTTCGCACGACTTGCGTTCCTCTTTGATGCAATGTTGGCACATAGGTGTCTCTTAGTGTGTTCCAAAATTTCATTTGATCCGTACCTGGTTTTACATAATGAAAGACTGAGACAATATCAAGATTTTCTGGAATATCTGTCATTGCCGTAACATTTGCATCTGGGAGATTAGAATTGGCATCATGTGGCATTGTTACATCGCGCCACGTCCGATAATAGGCCATCATAATTGGTTCTTGTTGGTTGCTTTCGGCTTTTGCACCAATAGGAAAAATAAGACAACTGAATAAAAGTAGACTTGCTAATAATAAAACGTTTGCTTTTTTCGTCATATAAAAGCTCCTTTTTAATTATATTTGTTCGTCTTACAGTTAAAGATAACGCTTTCTAAAAACTCACCACGTTTCACCTTATATAGAACCACCTCCGACTATTTGCCTATGTCTTACTTCAATTTCATTTAAACAAAATTAACTTTAAATGTAAAGGAATATCACAAGAAATCTAATTGTTTTATAATTTTTATTTTTAAAAATGTAAAGAACAAACTTGATTGTGAATCTAGCGTAAAGGATAGTTTTTTCGGATAGAAACTGCTAAAATAGGTATAATAAACTTAGGTATGAAAAAACTGGGAAACTTCCAGGTTTTAACTAAAAAGAGCGAGGGATTTTTATGTCATTAGAGGACCAGACAAAACAATTTAAAATGAAGTCAGTCGATATGCAGCATTTAGAACAATTTAATGAACTTTTGCGTTACGTATTTCAAGTGACGAACCAAGATTTACAGGAAGTTGGCTATGAAGATGATGATTTAGTCAAAGCTAAACGACCCGTATTAAGAAAAGCCGATGTCATTGGCTGGTTTGATGATGAAAAATTAATTTCACAACTAGCTATTTATCCTTGCGAAGTAAATATTCGTGGAAAAATTTTTAAAATGGGCGGACTTACTGGTGTGGGAACATATCCTGAATATGCCAATTTGGGTTTAATGCATCATTTAATGAAAGAAAGTTTAGAAATGATGCGCAAAAATGGACAATGGATTTCTTATCTATTCCCCTACTCTATCCCTTATTATCGTCGTAAGGGTTGGGAAATCATTTCAGATAAAATGACCTTTACTTTTAAAGATACGCAACTTCCCAAAACGGTTCCTGTCACAGGTTATGTTGAGAGACTGGAATTAGATCATCCAGATGTGATTGCGGTTTATGATGCTTTCGCGCGTATTACTCATGGTGCTCTTATTCGTGATGAGTTGGCATGGGAAGAATATTGGCGTTGGGAGAATGAAGGCGAACGAATTGCTGCTGTTTACTATGATGAAAACGACGAGCCAACAGGTTGCCTTTTTTACTGGATTGCAGAAGATGTCTTCCATATGAAAGAAATGTTTTATATTAATCAAGAAGCGCGTAAAGGTCTTTGGAATTTTATCACGGCTCACTTTTCGATGATTGATAAAATTGAAGGACATCTGTACAAGAATGAACCGATTGCTTTTATTTTAGAAGATAGTGAGATTGTAGAGACGATCCAACCTAATTTTATGGCACGAATTGTGGATGTCGCTGAATTTATTAAAGAGTATCCATTTGAAATGGTTTATGTTCCTGATTTTCATTTTGTAGTCGAAGATCCGATGCTCGAATGGAATCAAGGAGTATTTGGGCTTTCCTTTAATGAAGAAGGTTCCTTAACCTTAACAAGTGAGCCAATTGGCAGTCCGGTTAAACTTGATATTCAAACTTTAACGACAATGTTAATGGGTTATCGTCGTCCTTCTTATTTAGCTCGTTTGGAGCGAATAGATACAGATAGCCGCACGTTACGAAGTTTGGAGCAAGTGATTCCACAAGGCGAGCCTTATTTTTCAGATTATTTCTGATCATCAATTACTGGAGGAAACAAATCATGGTTGAACTGAGCCGAGCTCATTTAAATACACTAAAAAGAATTGTGATTAAGGTTGGAACCAGTACGTTAATGTACCCGACTGGCGCGATTAATTTACAACGCATTGAAAAATTAGCTTTTGTTTTAACTGATTTAAAAAATCAAGGAAAAGAAGTTATTTTAGTTTCTTCTGGAGCAATTGGAGTTGGTTGCCACCGTTTAAAATTAACGGAGCGACCAACTACTATTCCCCAACAACAAGCTGTTGCTGCCGTTGGACAAAGTGAATTAATGAGTCTCTATAGTAACTTTTTTAATAATTACAGCCAAGTTGTCGGGCAAGTATTGCTGACGCGAGATGTCATTGAATTTCCAGAAAGTCGTACCAATGTTACCAATACCTTTAATCAATTACTAGCAATGGATATTATTCCGATTGTTAATGAGAATGATACGGTTGCAGTAGATGAGTTAGAGCATCAAACAAAATTTGGTGACAATGATAGCCTTTCAGCATTAGTAACCGAGTTAACACAAGCTGATTTATTGATTATGTTATCCGATATAGATGGTTTTTACGATAAGAACCCGACTGTCCATCAAGATGCCTGCTTGTTTTCTGAGATTAACGAAATCACAGCTGACTTGCTGTCACTTGCTGGTGGAAACGGATCAAAATTCGGAACAGGCGGAATGATTACAAAATTAAATGCTGCAGAACACGTCTTAAACCAAGATAGCCAAATGATTTTAGCAAACGGTGCTGAACCGACTATTATTTTTGAGATTATGCATGGTGAAAACATTGGAACACATTTTTTGAAAAAGAAAAGCTAAGAAATCCTGATTAACTTTGAATGAAAAATAGGAAAAGGAGTGATTGAATGGACACATTAATTCAGCTTGGAGAGCAAGCTAAAAAAGCTTCTCGTTATCAAGCACAAGCCAGTACACAAGAAAAAAATGCAGCTTTAAGAACAATGAGCGCAGCTTTACTGGCGCATAGCGCTGAAATTATTGCAGCAAACCATTTGGATATCGAACAAGCTCAGGCAAACGGGATTCCTGAACCGATGATTGATCGTCTCCTTTTAACTAAAGAACGCATTCAAGACATGGCAAAAGGTATTTTAGAAATTGCTGAATTACCTGATCCAATCGGTGAAGTCAATGGCATGTGGAAAAATGAAGCTGGTTTAATGATTGGCCAACAAAGAGTGCCTTTAGGAGTGATTGGGATTATTTATGAATCTCGTCCTAATGTGACAACGGATGCTGGTGCACTTTGCTTTAAATCTGGCAATGCTGTTATTTTGCGAGGTGGTAAAGAAGCGATTCACTCCAACCAAATCTTAGTAACAATCTTGCAAAATGCTTTAGCAACTACTGCTTTCCCACCAGAAGCAATTCAATTAGTGACAGATACCTCTAGGGAAACTGCTCGTGAATTGATGCGCCTAAATCGATATCTAGATGTCTTAATTCCACGCGGCGGAGCTCGTCTAATTCAAACGGTTTTAGAAACAGCAACCGTTCCTGTGATTGAAACAGGAACCGGAAACTGCCATGTATATGTAGATTCTGCTGCTCAGTTAAAAATGGCAACGGATATTATTGTGAATGGAAAATGCACTCGCCCTTCTGTTTGTAACGCTTTGGAAACTTTGGTGATTCATGAATCTGTAGCGGCTGAATTTTTACCAGTGATTGAAAAAGCTTTAGTCGAATATAATGTCGAATTACGAGCCGATGAACGAGCATTAGCTCTTTTAGAAACAGCCATTCCTGCTACTGAAAGTGATTGGGAAACTGAATTTTCTGATTTTATTTTAGCTGTTAAGGTAGTTGATTCTCTTGATGAAGCGATTCAACATATTAATCATTATAGTACGGGTCATTCAGAAGCGATTGTCACAGATAACTATTTCCATGGTCAACAATTTCATCGTGAAATTGATTCGGCTGCTGTTTATATCAATGCTTCGACACGCTTTACAGACGGTTTTGAGTTTGGTTTTGGTGCGGAAATTGGCATCAGTACACAAAAACTTCATGCCAGAGGACCAATGGGACTAACAGAACTTACTTCAACAAAATATATTATTTTTGGTGAAGGTCAAATTAGATAATGAAAAACGACTTGACTAAAAATAGCCAAGTCGTTTTTTAGTTATGATTGATTTTTATAAAAATCGGGTGCATTTTGTTTATAGTACTCATGCATTCTTCTAACATAACGATTGCGGATAGGGTATGAGAACATACTTATACCTAGTAAACAGAGAATACAATACAGAAAGAAGCTAGCTAATGTTCCTGTTAAAACGACTGCTCCAATCAGATAGAAATATAATAACACGCACACTAATTTTACTAATGGCTTTCTTTTTAAATAAAGAGGCAGAAAAGAAATGAGCGAGTAAAAACGTAATTCTTGTTTATATCTATTCTTTTTTGTTTTGCTCTGTTCTTGTTTTTTCAATTTTCTAATCGCTTTTGTTATTCTTTTTCGACTATATGCTTCTCGGTAATCATCCAGCTTTAGCAACCAATTATATGCTTCTTGATAAGAATGTCTTTCAACTGCTAACCAACCTAAAATATAATTTTTTTCAAAAAAATCACATTCTTCTGCTGCGTTTAGATAAGTAAGATCTTCTTTATTCACGGTAAATTTAAGAGAAGTTTTGAAATAAGCACGATAAATTCGGGCTACTGGATTCGTTGGATCTAGTTTAATAATTTTATTTAAAATTAAAATAGTTGGTAAATAAGCCATAAATTTTATTAACCATACATATCCATTTTTACTATCTTTAATCTGAAAATAAGTTTTCATTAAAAGAAGTTCAGTATCAGAATCAAAGTAACGTTGTGCTTCTGAAATCTTTCTCTCTCCTAAAACAAATTGCCCCTTTTCTATATAGAAATAAGCAACTAATCTTGCTTCTAGAAACTTTTGTCGAACTTTTTCTTCTAAATCAACAAGAAGGTCAAATGAAAAGTTCGGTAATTTTTTTATTTGCTCTATTCTATCAGTTATTTCCCCATGACTGTAACTTTTCATGGAAATACTTGTATATTCTTCTAAGTAAAAAGTCTTCCATAAAAAACTAACAACGGGTTGAGGTAAATAATAATAGTTCGTTAGTAAAAAATCAGTAAAAAATGCTTGTTGCTCTTCATAGTCTTTAGTCAATCGAATAATTTTATTTTCAAAAAGTTTTTCCCAGTTTTCTAGTTTAATACGACGTTTAAAATCACCATATAATTTATTAACCTCATAGTAGACTAATTCTAGTTGCACTTCATCCACTACTTCTTCTGATTGAAAAATTAGCTTCTCCAATTGCTTTGAAAGAAGAATTTCTTTTTGATCCCCACTCATAAATAGCCATTTAGTTAAGCCTTTCATCAATATGAATTCACTTAATTGAGTAACTAAATTATTTTTGATTACGTTATTTTGACTAGAATTTAAATTAAAATCAAACCAATAAGCTTTTTTACTATCAATCCACTCAGATAATTCTTTTTGGTTTTCAGCTGATAATTTATATTCCATACTATCAGCATCATTATTGTATAAAGCTTCTTTTTTTATATAGTTAGTGTTCTCTTCTTTTTGATTTTTTGTCCAATTAATCGCTCGATCAAATGCTTCTTTTAGTTCTTGAAAGCTAGCAACATCTTCTTCTCTATTCATTTTTTTCAACTTTTTTGCATATGCTTTTTTTATTGCTTTTTTGTCATTTGTTTGTTCAATTTCTAATATTTCCCAGCTAGTCATTTAAACATATACCTTTCTTGAAACTAGTTTGTCTGAATTTTAACTAAATTGATTTTTGATGTATTTCTTATCTTTATTATTACAAGAACTCAATTTAAATACAAGAGATATTTAAAAGTATAAACATTGAGCCTTGATTAAAGAAATAAAAAAGGTTAAGAACAAGAAATGTCCTTAACCTCTAGCATCTGCTTTTTCTAAATGTATCTCTTCTAACCATTGATTTAATCTTTTTTTGGAAAATATTTTTTCTGTTAAGGCAAAGAACGTTCCTTGAATACCGTGTTCCGTTCCATCTTTTAAAAAGCTAGCTTTTTCTGTTATCAAATGACTATAGGCAGCTACCAATGTTACTTCTCGTGTGTTTGAATCCATTCCCCAATTGACAAAAATCACCATTTCCGGCCAATTTTTGGTTTTCTCTATTAAATAATTTAGAGCTTCACTTCCATCCATTATAACACCAACTTTCTTTTATTAATCTACTTTTCGCCACCATTTATTCGTGACATTTTCTGCATGAATTTTATATTGTTGTCCAATCATTGGTGTATCCATTTGAATACCCTGTTTAACTGCTTCTTGGCTTGCTTTTTCAACGGGTTCTTGCCAAGGATGGAAAGATAGTGCAAAACCTGCCCAGTGAATTGGTATAAATTTCTTAGCTTGGCTATCGATTACTGCTGAAACTGTTTCATCAGGAAACATATGGGACTCTTTCCATTTTGGATTATATTGACCGCACTCCATTAAAGCTAAATCAAAAGGTCCATACTGGTTCCCGATTTCCTTAAAATGGTCTGCATAAGAACTATCTCCAGAAAGAAATAAGCTGGTTTTTGGACTTTTCAAAACCCAAGAGTTAGCTTGGCTTTTATTTTGATCAAATAAGCCGCGACCTGTAGAATGTTGCGTTGGAGTTGCTGTAATGGTTAATTCATCAAGTAAAACGTCTTGATTCCAAGAAATCTCTTTGACTCTTTTAGGAGCTATTCCCCAACGAACTAGGGTATTTTTCATTCCTACAGGGACTAAAAATAATTCAACTTTATTTTTTATTTTTAAAATACTCGATTTGTCTAAATGATCATAATGATTGTGAGTGAATAAAACCAAATCAATCCATTCAAATTCTGCTAAATCTAATGGTCGCTGTCCCTCAAAACGTGGGTAAGCAATAGGTAATGGAGAGGCATGTTTGCCTAACATAGGATCTAACAAAATGACTTTTTGATTTAAAATAAGGAGCGCTGCCGAGTGCCCTAACCAAAAAACTTGGTCTGTTGCTAAATCCAGTTTTTTTACATCAATTGTTTCAGCTGGAAGTGGGTTTCTAGGCTTTAATTTATTTTCTCCTTTGATTTTCTTTTTGAGTATATAGATTCCTGTATCAACTAACGATATTTTTTCTTGACTCAAAATGGTTCATCCCTTTCATTAAACTACTACCATTATACTCCTTTATTATAGTCCAAGCATAAGCTTGTCCACAGACTTATCTATTCTTTAATAATTTTACCTGTTTTTTAAGTCTTTTTCATAGTTACCCACAACTTGTGGATAAAAAATTTTTATATCCACAGAGTTATCCACCGCTATTGTGCATAACCTGTTAAAAACAAATGAATAACACCTTTTTCTAATTCATATTTAAAAGGATATACACCGATTCCAAAAGTTATCCCCAAAAACCAGTGGATAACTTTTTAAGTTTTACACATTTTACTTTATTGGTATTTTCACTCTGAAGATCGTTCCTTTAGGAAGATTGTCCAAAATCTCAATTTTTCCTTTGTGCAAATCAACAATCCATTTAGCAATGGCTAATCCTAATCCAGTTCCACCAGTCTCTCGATTTCTTGATTTTTCTTCACGATAAAATCGTTCAAAAACTTTTTCTCGATTTTCTTCTGGAATTCCTTGGCCAGTATCACGAACTTCAACAATCCAATAATGGTCTTTAACTTCTGTCGTAATTCCGATACTATCACCTGCTTGACTATACTTTAAACTATTATCTAACAGGATAACCAACAATTGTTGAATTCTGATTGGGTCGATTTTACTGACACGATTGCTATCTAATTGAGTCCAAATTGTCATTTCTTTGCTCTCTGCAATTTCTTTATAGGGGGCTATCACTTCTGTCACAAAGCGATTTAAATCCACCATTTCTTCTGATAATACAGTCGCATTAGAATCTGCACGAGACAACAATAATAAGTCACTTGTCATTTTACTTAAATGCCTAATCTCACTAAGAGATAGAGCAATGGGCTCCATTTGATCAATAATCCGATCGTTTGGTTTGGTTAATAAAAGTTCTAGCTTATTTTGAATGATGGTTAATGGCGTTCGTAGTTCATGGGAAGCATTGGCAACAAATTCTGTCTGCTTGCGCCAAGAGGCTAAAACTGGACTCATGGCTTTTTGTGAAAGGTAATAACTAGCAAAAATAGACAGTATCCAAGATCCGATGGAACAAATAATTAGAATGCGTCCAAAATTTTCAGCTAATTGTTTTTCAGCATCTACACGACTAATAAACTGTAGATACGTTACGTCACTACTATTTGAACTGGGAGCTTTATAAACGACATAACGAAAAGAACTTCCACTATCCAGAGTAACAGAGTGAACTGTCTCTAATTTCGATGTAGCTAGCTTAAAACCAGTGCTTAACTCATCATAAAGTTGAGTCCCAATCGCTTCTTTATTTAAAATATTCCCTTCGCTGTCCCATTCAATCGGGACAAAACGCCCTTGACCTTTTAGTGTTACATCTTTATCTGGTAGCCGTGATAACTCCCCTGGTGGTGCTCCGCTAAATGCACCATTTGGTTCAAATGAACCACGTAGTTCAGCCTGCTTTAATAAATCTTCATCCACTCTAGAATAGAGTGACGTTTGCACTTGAAAAAAGATAATAAAACCAAAAGCGATAAAGATTAAAGCAAAGGCAACCATATTGTATATAAAAAAGCGACGCTGTTGTTTTTTCTCAATTTTATTTTTCATACGCTCGTCACAGCTGTTAGCATATAGCCGACATTTCTCAAGGTTTTAATCCCTTCGTCATATCCATAAGGTTTTAGCTTTTTGCGTAAATTACTCATATAAACTTCTACAACACTTAAGGATGTTTCAGAATCAAAGCCCCAGATACGATCAAAAATTTGTTCTTTCGTCACAATCATTTCTGGGTTTTGAATAAAGTACTCTAATAAATCAAATTCTTTGCCATTTAACACAAGAATTTTTTCGCCAATCTTCGCTGTTTTATTTTGTAGATTTAAAACTAATTCCTGATGGTTAATTTGATTTTCCATAAACCCACTATGATTGCGTTTTAGCAATGCTTTCAGACGCATAATTAATTCTTCACGATGAAATGGTTTTACTAAATAATCATCTGCGCCGACTTCAAATCCTTGAATCTTATCATCTAAGCCATCTTTGGCTGTTAAAATTAACACAGGTGTTTCAACTTTACGCCTCCGCAGCTCTTTTAATACTTCATACCCATTCATCTCAGGCATCATTAAATCTAATATAATCACATCATAGATATTTTGTTCTGCCTGATAAAGACCGTCTGCTCCATCATATGCTTGATCTCCTTTTAAAAAGTCTTCTGTCATTTCAATAATATTTGCAGACAATCGTTCGTCATCTTCCACTACTAATAAACGTAACAGAATAATCCCCCCATTTCAGTTCCTGATTTCTCACTTTAAATTCATCATACCTGATAAATTTGAATAAATAAATTAGGAACTATGAAGATTTAAAGAAATCTAAAAAAATTTACCTAATAAGAATATATGCTAACTTCTTAGGTAAATTTTTTTATTTTTTAGCGAATGACATCGCCTAATATTCCCTGGCTAAAACCTTCCACAATTTCTTTACGTACAAGCGGACTATCACCAAATGTTGTATGGGTTAATACGGCATTACTCGTCGCAAAGGTGACCGTTTTTTGACTATCCCACTCTTCAATTAAACCAGTAATAATCCCAGCACCATAGGCATCTCCTGTGCCAATTCGATCGTAAATTGCTAAATCAAAAACTGAACTAACGGAAAATTGCTCATTTCGGCGTAAGAAACCTCGAATACCAAGATTCTTGCCCTCTTTTTCACGGATGGTACCAGCAAAATCTCGAATCTCATACTTTTCAATAAACCTGAGACTGACTTCTTCCAGTCGTTCAATTTCAGTCGCTGTTGCCACCGCATCAGGTAGATCTAACAGCTCGACTAAATCACGAATTCCACCAATAACTAGGTCACAATGTGGCAATATTCGTTCAAATTGCGCTTTAACCCACTCATGACCATTGGTTTCGTTTAAGCTTGGGCGATAATTGAAATCAAAACAAACTTTTTTCCCCAACTGATGCGCTTTTTCTGCTAAGGCGAAAGCTACTTCCCTTGTACCCTCAGAAAGCATTAAAGCAATACCACAAATATGGACAATTTCAGCATGGTTAAGGGCTTTATCTAAATCATAATCCACTATCGTACTTTCTCCAAAAGAGCTAGCTAAGCGATTTAAATACGTCACCTCAGCAGGGCGATTGCCATAGCCCATTTCTAAAAAGTAAAGGCCAATATGATTGCCTTGATAACCAATTAGATGATCTCGAATGCCTAGTTTCCGTAAACTACCAGCCGCTGCGCGTCCAACTTGATTCGCTGGCAAAGTTGTTAGTAAAGTTGTCTCATATCCAAAATGAGCCAAGCTGCTAAGTAAATTGACTCCACTTCCCGTGAAAGATAAATCAACTGTATCAGTTTGTTCAATTAATTTATAGTGTGGCGGTGTTAAACGCATCATCACTTCACCAAAGGCTAAAATATTCATTTTCGACTTAAACTCCCTTTCATCTGAAAAAGCATCAAACCCTATTTAATCTGCTTCAAAAAAAAACAGACTAAACAGGGATGAACTTTTATGATTTTTACAAATTAAGCTAACGTTTTTTTGATTAAACTTAACAATGTTTTGACATCCTCAGGACGCGTATCTCCAGTTTCAGGATCAATAATAGAGCTATATACATGAGGAATAATTTTTTTAACGCCTGCGTCAACTGCGATTTGAACGATTTCTTCAAAGTTTTCTAAATCGATTCCACCTGTTGGCTCTAGATAGAAGTCATTTTCTGCACAAGCTTTAGCAACGGCTTTATACTCTTCAATATGAGCTAAACCTTTCATATTAAAGAATTTAATTGAACTTCCACCCATATCTTTTAATAGTGCAATGGCTGTCTCAATTGAAACTTCACCAGCTGGTTCTTGACTACTTAAAGGACCTGTAGCAATATTAACCAATCCGACTTTACCTGTTGGAGATACAAGTCCATTCACAATCGTATCATCTTGTCCAACCAAAGCACGGCTCGCGCCAACACCAGTAAAAACTTGATTAATATGTTGTGGTTGCAATTTAGCTGAAATACGACTAACCATTTGACTTTGATTTGGATCTCCAGCACCTAAACCAACAGATAACGCATTTTCAGTAGCGGCTTGATACAACTCCATATCACGAATAGCTTCTTCGTCTGTTGGATAATTTTTTGATAAAACGCCTAAAACGACATGTTTGTCAGCAGCTTTATAACAATCAATTGCGTTTTGAACTGAATTTGCTAAAACATTTAGACAAATTCTATCTTCTAAATAATTGGGTGTTTTTTTCATTGGAAATTCCTCTTCTCTTTTTAATTAATGTAGCTATGCTATGGTTTTTCACTCTTATGTCTATGTCGTTACCCTAGTAACGTTTGAAGTGCTGAGACTATTTTTTCCATCTCTGCTTTATTTACAGCACGAATATCAAATTCAATAATGCCATTATTCGCACGATAATCACGCGTATAAATCGCTGGATTGCCTTGCTTTAATCCAACAACTAATTCTTTAGCCGTTAATGGTGCTGAATCCGCAATTGTTATTTTAGCACGATAGATTTCTCTTCCAGCGGCATCTTGTTCACAGCTAGCAACTATGTGTGGCACTTGATTTAAATCCGTTAAAAACGGAGCTAGACGTGTTTTCATAGCCTCACCAGACTCACTGCCTTCAGCAACATACTGTTCAATTGCGGCTGTTAAGCCTAGAATATTTTCTTTGCCAACTTTCATTGCACGTCCAATCCCTTTGCCTTGCAGACGAACCCAGTCAATAAATTGACGATTCCCAATCACTAAACCTGAACTTGGTCCTTCTAAAGCTTTTGCCCCACTATAAATGACAAGGTCGGCACCTTCGTCTAGATACTTCACTAAATTTTCTTCAGCTGCGGCATCAACAATTAATGGCAATTGGTGCTCTGCTGCTACTTTTGCTGCTTCGCTAACTGTTAACATACTTTTTTGAACCGTATGATGACTCTTAATATACAAAATTGCTGCAGTATTTTCAGTTACCATCATTGCTAGATGCTCTGGCGTACACATATTGGCATATCCAGCCTCAATAACCTCACCACCACCTAATTCTACCATCACTTCAACTGGTGTTCCATAATCAACATTATGGCCTTTAGGTAAGATAATCTCACGTTTTTTAATCCTATTTGTAAAAGGATGATAGGCATGGTAGTTGTCCCCAGCGCCGATAAAAGCGGCGACTGATTGAGCAATTCCAGCGGAAGCGGAAGAAACGACAATCGCGTCTTCTGCACCAATTAACTGTGCAATTGCTTTCCCAGTTTTCAAGGTAAGTTCTGACATTTCAAAAAAATGTTGTCCACCAAACTTTTGCGCAGCTAAAACTTCTTCTGACACTTTAGATACTCCTAAAATAGTCATTTTCCCACTAGCATTGATAACTTCTTTTAAGTCATATTTTTTATATAAATCCAACTTTTTCCCTCCTTCTAGGCTTTTGCCAAAAAAGTTCCTCAGCCTTAAGCTAATTCATGAACTTTTCCACCAACAATTGCATAGGTTGGTTGAATTTGTTCTCTAGTTTCCCGAGTAAAACCATTAGAATCGGTTAATTCCTTAACGCCAGTCTGCATTTTAAATATCGTCACATCGCCATCAAACCCAATTTCTAATTGGCCTTTATTAGTCAATTTAAAAGCTGCCGCTGGATTTTTAGTAATCATCGGAATAATCTCTTCTAAAGAATAACCTAAGACTAACATTTTTTCTAGCGTAGTTGCTAAATCATAGACGGGCCCAGCTTCGCGGTTACGATGATAAATATCTGTACTAATCGTTTCACAGATCAATCCGGCTGCTTTCGCTGTTTCTGCTACCTTAAAATTAAAACTATCTGTGCCGTGACCAATATCAAAAATTACACCACGACGATAGGCATCCCAAACAAAGTCTTTAATCTTGCCTGAAGAATCTAAAATACCATTAGGTTTGCCATTATAACAATGAGTGACAATATCCCCCTGTTCCAACTGATCTAAGACTTGATCTAGCCTTGGTGGGGCAGAACCGATATGCACCATTAAAGGTAGCTGGTTCGATCGTTGCATTTTTTTCGCCAATTCTAACGGAATGATATCATTATCACCAACGACCGTTTTACTCATCCGAGCTTTCATTCCAACAATAAAATCTGGATATTTATCAATAGCAGCAGCAATCAAGTCTTCTTTGATTTTCTTTAAATCGGCCAATTCATCTTGCTCAACAATTCCCCATTTGGAAATATTAACTAAAGCAAAAACATTGGTTTCAGCTTTTTCTGCTAGTGAATAAAAATCGCCAATATTTTCAGCACCCGTTGTGCCTGCATCAATCACCGTTGTGACACCTTTTTTAATGCCAATTTCATCAGGATAATCATAGTACAATGTCATCTTTTCGAAACAATGAACATGGTCATCAATCCAACCTGCTGAAACGTAAGATTCGCCCATCAAATCAATTGTTTTTGCTGCATTTGAGATGTTTAAGGTTTCAGCAACCTCCACAATTTTTCCATCGTTAATTGCAATGTCAATTTTAGTTCCGGCGACGGTTTTGCCATTTTTAATATATAGATCTATCATTGGAGATTCCTCACTTTTCTTCGAATTTAAATTTACTCCATGGATAGATAAAGTCTAATAAGATTTTTTCAGCTTCAGTGACTGTTCCAACTAAATTTTTCCGCTCATCTGTATGAGACTCTAGCACCACTTGTAATTCATTTTTATATTTTCCAAAGCCGTCATTTCCAATAACAATATCACCACGTTTGAATTCGTGAGTATTATCATGAGCTGGATTGGCTTCTGCTTTATATCGTTTACGAACTTCGGTAGAGCGTACTACTTGTGAAGTGATATCGCCACGTCTAAAATGTTGTACTGTTGTAACAATTTCTTTTTCAACTGGATTAGCATCTGAAACAAACTCAACTGCTAATTCTACTTGGTAACGATTGACTTTAGATAAAGCCATTAATTCAGCATCTGATGCATATGCATTTCCAATAATCACATCATCAATCTGATTAGTTGCAAATAAATGCTTCGCTTGAACCTCAATAGGTAAATTGCGGTGCATTTCTAATGTTGGTAAGCCGTCATTAATATCCCACGGTCCAATTTCCCCAACTTGGGAATTGATAAATGCTGCTGTTCTTAACCCTTGCTTTTTAAAACGCTCATTGCATTTCATAAAGAAATCAAAAGGTAAGGCCGTTCCATTTTGTGGATAAAAATTATGACAGCCATATAAAAATGGACGATTGGCTTGGTAGGTTAAAATATTATCTAAATAAGCGACATCATTACTCATGTTTAACTCAATAATCATATTGTAAGGGTTAAAAGAAATCATCGCTTCTTTATTCCCATCAAAGCCGACATCTAAACGAATCCCATCCGCACCTAATTGATGGAAAAAGGCTAGATCATCATAAGATATCCCTAAATCATCAAAAATAGTCGGTGCAATATCTAACATGACTTCAAAGCCTAAGTTCTTACCAAATTGGATAATGTGAGTAAATTTTTCTGCAACAGCTTCTTTGCCTTCTGTCACTTCTAGCATACTCATAAATATTCTTGAAAAACCATATTTAGCTGCTTTAGTTAAATACTCTTCATCTATTTTTACATCACTATGATCTGGATAAATTGAAACGCCTAATCTTCTCATCATACTTTTTTCCCCGCTTCCATTTTTGTAAATACTTTACGAAATTTAGCTGCAATGACGCTAGCTACAAATAACGTTACTGTCGTTACTAATAATACTGCAATATGCAACAGAAGACCAATCACGACACTGGCTAAGATTGCCAAAATGCCATATAACATGATTTTAAAGGCTCCTAATTGTAACAGTTTTTTAGGCAGTTTTTCTTTTTCAACCACGTATTGACAGAATATAAAATAGAGAATGAATCCCACGAAATAACTGATATTTAACATTTTATGGCACCAAAGAGGTTAGCTAAATTGCTCTAACCTCTCTTATCCTTTCTAGTAGTTGTTTAACTTTTCTACTTGCTATTCTGCAGCTTCAGCCGCTTTTGCTTCTAATTCACGATCAATTTGTTGTTTTTCAAAAATTTTAAAGAACGGATAGTAGATAGCTACAGCGATAAAGAAGTTAATCACAACCAGAACTCCAGCCATAATACTCCAATTGGTACTCATCCAAGCAGCAATTGGTGAAATCGTTGTAAAAGGCATTCGTGCCATCATCATGGGTACAACCCCGGTAACGGTTAAGAAATAAGATAGTGTAGTTGTAACTAATGGAGCTAAAATAAATGGAATCCCTAAAATTGGGTTCATTACAATCGGTGCTCCAAAGATAATCGGTTCATTGATATTGAATAAGCCCGGTAAGAATGATAAACGACCTAAACTCTTCAAGTATTCAGATTTAGAAAAAAGGAATAAAACAACTAACGCTAACGTAGTTCCAGCTCCACCAATCCAAACAAACCATTGTAAAAATTGTTCTGTAAAAATATTTGGTAAATGGTTCGCATCAACACCTGCCACAAAAGCATCTGTATTTTCAGCAATTGAAATATCCCAAAATGGACGGATAACAGGTCCCATAATTGCTGGACCATGAATTCCTAAAACCCAGAAGAAAGTAATCAAGAAGACTGTTATTAATCCCCCAAATAAACTATTACCAGCTAATGTATTTTTTAATGGCATTAAGACTGTACTTAGTGCGCTACTAATATCAAATCCAAGCATATGACGAATCACCCAGAAAAGAATTAAGATAACTGCTGCCGGCAACAACGCCACAAAAGAGTTCGATACCTCTGGTGGTACGCCATCTGGCATTTTGACCGTAATATTTTTTTCTTTCATAAATCGATAAATTTCAACAGATACAATCGATGTGACAATTGCACCAAATAAAGAGGCTGAACTTAATGAAGCTATATTAATGTAACGACCAGCTGTGATGACACCATCAATTGGATCTACCACTTGTACAGGAACTACAGTTGAGACTAAAAAGGCTAAAACGGCTAAAATACCATTTGTTAAGCTATCTAACTTGTAACTCTTTGCTAAAGATGAGGCAATCCCAAATGCAGCATACAAAGATAATATACCAATTGTAAAACGAAACGGAATATCTAAAATAGCTTTGTAGGGTTCAATCATAAGTGCAAGTGAGGCGATAGGTGGATTTAATAAAATAGTAAAAAACGATCCAACAATAGTTAGTGGCATAGTAGCAATGATTCCTTTTCTAATCGCCGTCATATGGCGCTGAGAACCGATTTTCGTTGCTACTGGTAAAACTTTTGACTCCAAAATATCAACAAATTTATCCAACTTTTTTCCCCCTAAAAATATAATGTTTTTAAATACAAGTTCAATATAACATTATAACCTTTAGTTGTAAACGGATTCTTGGTTTTTTTTGCACTAATTAATAATTTAATCTGCACTATCTACTGTTTATCACCCTTCTATGATATGTTAGGTTAATGCAATTGGGAAAATAGCTCCTAAAATCATTGCCCCTAAAATAGCTCCACCAGCAATTGGTTTTTTCCATAAATAAAAGATAACTGCACCGATTGTTGCTCCAATCCCAATTGGAATAGACGCGCCACAAGCACTTAAAATAATTAAAGGTCCTAAGAAACGCCCAGAAGCATTTCCAGCTCCCATCATAACATCCGCACCAAAAGTTGAGTTTGATTGATTGATTGTGAATTTACGGATTAAGATAATCACTCCACCAACCAATAAACCTAAGATTAGTCCAGTTACAATTGCTAATGCAAAGTTTTCAACAGGAGCAACCATTCCCATGCTCAAGAAAATAGCTGGAATTCCAATTCCTATCCCTGTTAAAATTGCTCCACCTAAATCTAAAATCCCAACTAATGAGCCTTCTAAAATACGAGCAAATAAGAAACTTGCTCCAAAGGCTGCAGCTGCTCCATAAGAACCGCCATCCATTCCCGCTTTTAACATGGCAACTATGGCAACTTCGTTAAAGGCACCGACTCCATAAACATAATACATGTGTGTTCCAGCAAATACTCCTGCTGCTAGCAATCCAACAAAAATTGGAAATGACCAATCAGCATACCAAAAATTTGGTTTTTCTAATTTTTCAGACATAATTTCCCCTCTTCCCTTGTTTATGCGCCTAGATTAAAGACACCATGAATGCTTTCTAACCATTGTGGAATTTGTAAACGGAAGCTTTCAAGCATCTCTAGATCAAAGCCTCGGAAAAAGGCACTAAAGATAAATAATAAAGCAATAGCTACCATCATACTTTTCGTTACACGATTCCAACCAATTTCATCGACACCTTTACCAATTAAAATACCTAGGACAACACCTGGTGTCGCATTTCCCATAATCATTGCTGAAAGTCCACCAAAAATCGTGCCCCATAAACCTGAACGTTTTCCTGCATCAATTGCTGCTAACCAAAATAGAACGGGCATAACAGTATTAATTAACAAATTCGCTGCTGGTACTAAGACTGCTACAGCCGTAACTTGTAAAGCAGGTGGAATAGCAGATGCAGTTGTATTTAAGAAAGCAACTAAGACCATCCCAATTGCAGCGCCAGCAATCCCCATTTTTTTAGGGTTATGCATCGTTTCTTCAACGTTTTTATTTTTAATCATCAATGCTGCAGTTGCCCAATTTGGAATTACTCGATGGGTAATATCTTGCGTAAATGCTCCTGCTCCCACAGTTGATGCCCATGCATTGAAGAAAAAACCTAAACCGAATGAAAAATGAGAAGCTGCATCCCCTTCACAGGCGTTCATCTCACCTAAGGTTCTAAAAGCTCCTAAACCTTGTGTTGTTGGAGCATGAAACATACGAGCTGCTCCAGCGCCTGCTGCAAATCCAACCAGTCCTCCAATCAGTAAAGATTTTAACAAAATAATCATAATTGTCATTTATATTTCCTCCTTTTGAAGCCATTTTTTCTTAAATAGCGGAGTCGGAACATGATCAGGGCCTTGTGTGTGCGTAGTGACAAACTGGACGCTTTCTACTGGGATCCATGAAATTTCTACTTCAACATCCATGATCACTTTGTAAGTAATACGTGTACGTTTCAGAAAGAAAAATAAAAATTTTTCTACATAACTTTCTTCTTCCGCCAAGACTATTGCTGTATGCAAAGGCTCGATACGTAAAATTACATCATCTGACTCTTTTAGCACTTTCCCATGAATTTGATTTAAAGCATTGGAGAAGGCTTGGTTCTTCTTTTCAGCTTTGCCTTCTACGCGGACAATTTGTCGTTTCTTCTGTTTCACATCCGTCACTTGAACCACTCCTTTTCTCTTAACGTTGTACATCTTTAATTACGCATTTTTCTTTACGTAAGCTTCTACTAAACGTTTTCCTAACTCTTCTTGATCCATAAATCCAAAACCTAATACTGTTTTTCCATCATTAATAGCTGTAATACCTTCTTCAACTGAACGCATGCCATGGCGCTCTGGGTAACCATATTTTGTTGCCGCAGTTAAAGCGCCCGCTCCACCACTGCCACAAAAGGAAATGCCTAAATCCGCGTTTTCTTGTTGCATCACATCACCAAGACGCATATCTGCACCCATTCCTGGAACAACAACGGCTCTACCACCTGCTGCTTCAACTCCTTTGGCAACATTTTGCCCTTTACCTAAACGATCTGCAATGACTACTGTTAACATAATTTTTTCCTCCAATAAGTTAGTTATTTTGTTTTGCTGTCTCAAAATGAATCGATAAAACATATTTTTCATCATCGGCTAAATTGCCAATTTCTTGTGTAATCGCTTCTGAAATTGCTAATGCTTCAATTGAAACTTCATTAAACATATCTGGATCTATTTTCATAATCGCTTCGCCTTCTTTAGATCGACGGACCATCTCACCTAAGTGATTTGTCAGAACGACTAATTGAACTTCTGTTGGATAAATTGCTTTTTCTTCCATTTTTGCTAAAGCAGAATACAAAATTTTTTCTGTTGCAACTGGATCTTGTGACTCGACTAGAATCCCTTTAACAGCCTCTGTTATCAGTTTATGTTCCAACCTATTTCCTCCTAAATAAAAAGTTTGTTGTGCCGGTTAGACCTGGCAGAAAAATAGGAAATTCCAAGAAAAGTGTCCCTTTACTTTTTTGGGAATTTATCTTTTTTCCGAAGGACTGGCTCATAAGAACTAGCCTAAATAAAAAGTTTGTTGAGTTCACTTAGACTCGATTGAAGAATAAGGGAATTTGATGTGACGTTTTTTGTCACCTCGAAATTTCCTCTTTCTTCCGAGAGGCTAACTCATAAAAGCTAACCTAAATTAAAAGTTTGTTGAGCCGCTTAACTCTGGTAAGAAAATAGGAAAAATTGATATGGCGCTTTTTGCCATCTCGAATTTTTATCTTTTTCTCGAGGAGTTGGCTCATAAAAACTAGCCTAACTACTGATGTATTGTACTAATGCTGTAATTTCAGCTTTATTAATACTTAATTCGTTTTTAGCAAAAATTTCTTTAATTAAACGAACGTCTTCTTTAAAGTCATCTAACGTATCTAAAGCGACGTTGCCTTCATTTTCATACTGAGAATCATAAAAAATACGATGAACCATCATGAATACATGTAATAAAAAGGCTTCTTCGTATCCTACTTGTAGTTTTAAGCCCAACTGTTTTTTTAATTCTTCATAGACAACAAAGCCTTTTAAAATTAGTTCACGACTTTGTTCTTCATCATTATTTTTCATTGGTGTTTGGCGTCTTGCAACTAATTTAGGAAATTTAGTTGAACCCGTTAGCTGGTTACTTACAATCTCGGCTACAACTTTTTTTATGGCTTGAATATCCGATTTTGTGGGAATTGGGTTAACTTTAATAAAAGGAACTTCTAATTCCTCAATCGGAAAAATGCTCACCACTAAATCTGGGTTTTCTAGCTGAATAATTTCTTTTGCTTTTAAGACTGAAGCAAAACTAGCAATTTCAACATTGGCTACTTCTTCCATAATTCGTTGCTGAATCAAACTTGTAACACCAAGCCCTGTTGAACAAACATAAACGATTCGTGCTACACTTCTGTTCATACTTAATTTTTCATACGATACTAAAAAGTGCAACGCGATGTAGGCAATAAATGAATCATTTGTAATTGAAATGGATTTAGAAATTTCATTAGCAGATGCCTCTTCAATGCTCCTAAAAAGAACTGGATAACGCGATTTAATATCTTCAATAAACGGATTATACTCATTTACAAATAAATACTTTTTGTGCAACTTTAAAGACAGATGGGCAAATAAATTGGTGAAAAGTTGCTTGTCTTCATTAAAAGCAATTTTTTCTTTTTCACTAACAAATTCAATGATATTGCGAGTAAGCTCTGCAATATTTTTTTCTTCATAAACCATCAAAATATCACTAAAAATATAGATATATTCATCTTCTAGGATTGGAAAATGATAGGATTCAAAAACTTGTTTCATCAATAAGTAAGGAAGTTCTTGGCTTTTAGTTAATAAGTCTTGATTTGAAAGAATTTTATAGCTATTAATTGTGCGATTAATGCTCATGCGCGCTGTCGCTATCGTCACTCGCAAGATAATTGCTAAGATTTCACTGTAATTAAATTGTTCCATCATTTTCTGATTCATAATTTTTGATACCGTATAGACTGTCTTTTGATAAATCTGCAACATTTCTGGCTGCATCGCTAATTTTAAACTACGATAATCCCCAGCACTTTTATCTGTAATGTAGTTCATAATGCTATAAATATCATAGTCTGTAATTTCTTTTTGGATAATTGCTTCCAATAATAATCGAATTTGATGTTCCGATCCTTCAATCGTATAACCAAAATAGTTTTTACGAATTAAGTTTAATTGATAAGCACCCACAAATTGCTCCACTTTTTCTAAATCCGCCACAATTGTATTTTTACTGACATGTAAGCTTTCAGCTAATTCAATTGTTGTACTAAATTCAGTGCGTAAACAAAGTAAAGTAATAATTTGATGAATCCGAATTTCTTGATCAGGATACAGTTCATATCGTTCTACCTGAAGGACTTCGTTTTTCAATTCAATGCGCATCGAGTCGGTTAATTCTAACCAAAAACCTTTGTTACGTTGAGCTAGTAATGGCGTCCCATGTTGCTCGAACCAAATTTTAACGTTGTCTAAATCATATTTAATCGTGCGTACACTTACTTGAAATTCTGCGGCTAATTCTTTTGTCGTTGTCGTAGAGGCTTCATTATTCAATAATGTTAGAATTAATTTAATTTCACGTTTTGATAATTGCACTTGCATGATGTTTCATCCTTTCTATCCATTCTTTCAAGATTGCATTGTTTGAAACCTCTTACAAACCTAATATAGCTAGTTTTCAGAGTTATTACAATACTATCTTCTTGCACTTTAATAAGTGCAGTTGTTTAATAAATGCTTTGTTTTACTTGCATGAACTCGCTGATTTTTTAGTGACCTTTCTATTATCATATAAAGAAAACAAATACGCATTACTAATTGATAGTGTTTATCTTCTATTCGTTTTCTATATTTCCTTAGTTGCCAAAAAAAGGAAACAAAAAAGCTATGAATCCAAGAGAGACCTTGGATTAATAGCTTTTTAAATGACTGTTTAATTCTTTAGAATATGAACAGAATATGACAACTTTTAAACTCTAGCCCTTGCTTTAGTTGGCTAAATTTCATATTCAATCAGATAAGGGAATTTGTCTGTATCATATTGCGCATGAGAAATCTCAATAATCTCTTCTGATTGGCTATAAGATGTCCGGATACGTTTTAATAAATAAGGGCTTTGTGTATTTAATAGCTTTTGAATAGCTGCTTCAGCTGGCGCAACCGCAAACGTATCTTGGAATTTCCCAACTACTTTTTGATAGCTAGCTAACCATTTATAGAGTGAGAGTTTTTCCATTTGTTCTAAGGAAGATTCATCCCCTAAAACAGGTAAATAATGTTCAAAATAAATATATGGTTCATAGTCCAAACGATATAGACGCGTTAATTTATACGCTTCTTTGCCAAAGGCAGCCGCAATTTCTGGTGTAGTCGAGTTTGTTTTTATTTTTTCAATGGCTAAGATTTCTTTTGATAGGTGATGGCCTCGCTCTTCGATCATAGCTGAAAAAGAGGCTGCCTTAGATAACTTATTAAATAGACGATCACTAAGCACAGTTGTCCCTTTGCCACTTTTCTTTTCTAAATAACCTTCATTTGCTAGAATTTCAATTGCTTTTCGAACAGTTATTTTACTCACAGAAAATTTTACTTCTAATTCATTTTCAGTTGGTATTTGCGTCCCAACAGGATAAATACCTTCTAAAATATCTTTTTTTAAGGTTTCAGCGATTTCAATATACAATAGTCCTTTTGGTTTCATGGCGGATCCTTTCATTGTTCATTTTATTAAGCATATGAAACTATCTATAAATAGTCAATCGAAAAGATTAACTTTCTGCAACTAAAGTTTTCCGAACAGCTTTTGCAATGGCTTCAATTGTATATACCGCTGGTAATTGTGAGGTTAATTCTAAGGTTTTTTCAGGGTGGTTCTGGTCTTTTTTTACGGTTTCACGATTGATGTAATACGGAATATTCACATCTGACAACTGGGCAATCGTTGAATTTTCACTATTTGTAATGGAAATGACTTGGCAGTGGCTTGTATTTAGATGCTTTAAATAATTAATCACTTCTTGCGTTTCTCCTGAAACAGATAGTGCAATTAGACAGATTTTATTTGAAAATTTCTTTGCTAAAAATTCAATTGGATAATTAGAAGGGTCCTCAATTCTCAAAGCCAAAGTAAATAAATTTGAAAAATAAGTTGATCCATACTGAGCGATACTTTCGGAAGAACCCGAACCTAGAAAAACGACTAACTCTTTATCCTTTAATAAATCCACTGCTTCTTGAATTTTTTTCTTAAATGAACTCTGTCTAGCTCTAGTTAAAAAGTCCATATAACTCATTTCATCAACATCTGCTACAGGTTCTATCGGTTTTTCTGCTAGTGATAGTTGCAACTTCACTTTAAATTCTGAAAATCCACTACACTTCATTTTTTTACAAAAGCGCAAAATACTAGCGGTGCTTGTATGAGTCGCTGCAGCTAAATCACGGATACGCATGTAAATAACCTGATCGCTATGGTCTAAGATATATTTATAAATGTGTAAATCAAAAGAACTAAGCTCAGCTGTATTGTCTAAAAACATAGTGAAATCTTCCTCTCTTTTTTAGTTACAGGGTGTAACTGAATTGGTACAAATATCTTTTTTTCAAACATATGTCCCATTTGTTGAAAACTCTTTTTTATTTAGGGGCTAACGTTATAATCATAATAGCTAAGAAAACGCTTTTATGCAAGGCGTATTCTTAGTCAATAGCATTTATAATCTAACAGAGAAAGTAGGAAATCATATGACAAAAAATTATTCATTTCCCCCACACTTTTTTTGGGGCGCTTCAACTAGTGCAACACAATCTGAAGGACGAGTAGCAGATGACGGAAAAGGCGAAAATATTTGGGACTTCGCTTCAAATGAGTACAATCATCGTTTTTATGAAGGGGTTACTACCGAAAAGACTTCACGATTCTATGAAGATTACCAAACAGACATCGGCTTAATGGCTGAGCTTAATTTTAATTCTTTTCGAACCTCAATTTCCTGGTCGCGACTGATTCCAAATGGCATTGGTCCCGTGAATGAGCAAGCTGTTACTTTTTATAATCAGGTGATTGATGAATTAATTGCTAAAGGCATTGAACCTTTTATTAATCTGTATCACTTTGATATGCCCTTAGAATTACAAAAAATCGGAGGATTTGAAAATAAAGTCGTTGTTCAGTACTTTAAACAGTATGCAGAAACTTGTTTTGATTTGTTTGGGGATCGTGTGAAGTATTGGTTTACCTTTAATGAACCGATGATTCCTGCTGAAGCTGGTTACTTACATGATCGACATTATCCTTACGTGGTTGATTTTAAACGAGCGGCAACAGTTTTACACCATATTGTCTTAGCACATTGTGAAGCAATAAAATCCTTTAGAGAACGAAATCTGGCTAGTAAAATCGGGATTATTATGGATATTATTCCAGTCTATCCTCGTAGTCAACATCCAGCTGATTTAAAAGCCGCAGAAATGGCCGATTTATTTTATACGCGTAGTATCAATGAGCCCCTTTTATTAGGTCGTTATCCGGCAGAATTAGTTGGAATTTTGACTGAATATGGGCAAATGCCTGTCGTTACTAATGCTGATTTGGCATTGATTGCTGAAACTAAAGTCGATATTTTAGGGATTAACTACTATAAGCCACGACGGGTCAAAGCCTTAGATTATGAACCAAATAGAAGTGGAGTTTTCAGTCCTGAATGGTTCTTTGCCAACTATGAAATGCCTGGACGCCGCATGAACACTTCGCGCGGAATAGAAATTTATCCGCAAGGCATCTACGATATTGCGAAAATGATTCAAGCTAAGTACGGCAATATTGATTGGTTTGTTTCTGAAAATGGAATTGGCATCCAAGGCGAAGAGCAATTTATGGAAAACGGGATGGTAATGGACGACTATCGTATAGATTTTCTTAAAGAGCATTTGATTTGGCTTCACAAAGCCATGGCAGAAGGCAGTAATTGTCTCGGCTATCATATGTGGACTTTTGTTGATTGTTGGTCATGGATTAATGCTTACAAAAATCGTTATGGCTTTTACCGTTTAGATTTAGCAACTGGAGAAAAAACAGTTAAGAAATCTGGTTTATGGTTTAAAGATGTGATTAAAGAGCATGGCTTTTAATTTTGACCTTCACTACTTGCTTAAACTCTTTTAGATAGAAAGGAATGAATTACATGGAAAAATTATTAGAACGGTTTGCTTTGAAAATACTCCCAATTGCCAATGCCATCGGTCAACAACGTCATTTACAAGCTGTCAGAAATGGACTTATCTCAATTTTACCCCTGACAATTATTGGTTCATTTTTTGTCATCCTTTTAAATGTGCCGATTGCAGGCTACGCAGAAATGATTGCGCCCTATAGCGCTGCATTAGATATCCCATTTCGTTATACAGTTGGAATTATGGCCCTCTATTCAGCTTTTACAATTGGATCTTTTTTAGGGAAATCATATAAGTTAGATGGAGTTACTAGCGGCTTTCTTTCGATGCTTGCCACAATTTTAATGGTCGTTCCAATTAACTTGAAGGAAGGTATTGATACTGCAGGAAATGCCGTCAACGCTGGGCGCTACATTCCTATCGCTCCACTAAGCTCTCAAGGACTTTTTGGCGCAATTGTCGCCTCTTTACTTGCAGTTGAAATTTATCGTTTTACAAAGGAACGAAAATTGGAAATAAAAATGCCTGATGGCGTTCCACCTGTCGTTTCAAGCTCTTTCGCAGCTTTACTTCCAACACTTTTTATTGTCTTAGTTTTTTGGATTCCACGTCACTTTTTTGATTTCGATTTAAATGGTGTTTTAACCGTTCTCATTTCACCATTAAAAACTTTTTTAACAGGAAATAATTTATTGGGCGGTGTCTTAACTCAGTTTATGATTTGCTTGTTCTGGGCAATGGGTATTCATGGTCATGCCGTTCTTGGACCCATTATCCGTCCATTTTGGGATCAAGCCATTATTGAAAACGCCGATCTATTTCAAGGAGGTATGAGCGCTTTCCAATTGCCAAATATCTTCACAGAACAATTTTATCAATGGTACGCTCAAATGGGTGGAACGGGAGCAACCTTAGCGTTATGTTTCTTATTCCTTTTTTCAAAATCTAGTTACTTAAAACAGTTAGGTAAACTATCTATTTTACCAGGAATTTTCAACATCAATGAGCCTCTGATTTTCGGTGCACCAATTGTGATGAATCCATTATTAGCTGTTCCATTTATTTTAGTACCCATTGTAAATACTATTTTGATTTACATTGTCACGATTCTGGGTTGGATGCCACGCATGATGGTCAAACCGCCTTTCACACTCCCTGCTCCGTTTGGTGCTCTGGTTACATCTAACTGGAACATTGTAGCATTCATTATGGTTTTCGTTTGCTTTATCGCTTCTCTCGCAATTTACTATCCATTCTTTAAATTATTTGAAAAAAATCAATTAAAACAAGAAGCAGATACTGTAGCACAAGCTAACATGACGGAGGTGTAAAATAAGATGGAAATTTTATTATTAAGTTTAGTTGTTGGAACAATTTTCATGACCCATTTAACCTTGAAGAATAATCAATGGATTGCAACTAGCTCTTTACTAAAATTAATTTGTTTAGGTATTTTAACAATTGGATTTAGTATTGTTTTAGCAAGTCTTCTGGGGAATTTTTATCTGTTAGTTATTCTAACAACACTTGTGTGGGCTTCTATTTTACAGATTCGCTTTCAGCAAAGGGTTACTCATTATAATGAACAAGGAAACTAACCACTAATATCAGGTTCAGCTTTTCTTTCTTAAGTAATTAAAAAAGAGAGTTTTTGATGAAATTATCAGAAACTCTCTTTCTTTTTAATATTTAAAAATAGATAAATTTCCTCTGAACATAGTGTTAGATTTTATATTTACTTGGGTATAAGCCAATAGCTAGACAACCGATTAGTAGTAATCCCAACGTAGTCATTAGACTGGATTTTTCCCCAGTTTTTGGGAATGCTGAATTTTTAGCTGATGGTTTATTTTCCATTTTCGAAATACCACTACCCTCTGAGTCTGTTGAGTTAGAACTCAGCTTTTTCCAATTGGCAACTAATTTAAGCTCCCTATCAGGCATAGTCATTTTTCTAAAATCCCATAAATTATTCGCTTCATTATACCAACCAATGAAGGTATAGCCCTGTCGTGTTGGTGCAGGATTTGGCTCTTTTAAAGTGGCTCCAAAAACGATACTTTGTGACGGGTATTCTGCACCTTCTCCTCCATTTGAATCAAAAATGACAGTATACGTGTTTATTTGCCACTGTGCATACAACAATAAATCATTATCAGGCATTCTATTTGTTGAAAAATCCCAAACGATTCCTGATCCCGTTATACTGCTATTCCAACCACTAAAGGTATAGCCTGGACGAGTAGGAGTTGGTGTTGGTTCCATTACTGGAGCTCCAACCGCTACATTTTGTGCAGGAGGAATCACGCTTGTCCCACCATTTAAATCAAAATGAATAGTGCGGGTATTTACCTGCCATTGTGCATATAATGTTAGATCATTACTAGGTATTGATGTTGTGGTGAAATCCCATGTTGCTCCTGACCCATCTAAGCTTGTATTCCAGCCAATAAAAGTATAACCTGGACGTGTTGGCTTCGGTGTTGGCTCTTTGAGAATATCTCTAACAGCTAAATTTTGTGCTGGTGGAGTCACACTTGTTCCTCCATTTAAATCAAAGGCTACATTCGTAAAAAAGTTGTTATTCTCTTGAAAAAAGTTAAAACCAATATCTGTATCTAACGTTGCCAACCCGAAAAGAAAGGTTGAATAATCGATCCCTTGAATTGAGTTAGCTTTCCAAGTAGGATCTTCGATACTATATCGCCAAAGAATTTCTTTAGACTTATCGGATTGCAACTGGTAGATACCTTTTTTATTTGCGTATAAATCTAACAAATCTTGAGAACCACTAGGATTAACAGGTAAAAAACCCGAAATAATATGCGGCGAAATTATTATTGGCTGATTGTTATTGATTGCATCAGCATGATATCCATATCCTTCTGAGGATGCGCCAGCGCCATTTCCCCATTCGTAAGGATTCGTTTTATTCGTGAGTTCACTCCATAGTTTATCTGCTTGATAAGCATTTTCTATATATGGTTTGTATTCATCTGATTTAGAAAACATATTTACCATATAGTATGGGAATAGAAAAGTGAAGGAGGACAAATAATGATCTGAATTATCCGTTAACAGGTTGATATCATGAAAAGGTTTAGTTAACAGATTTTTTGGTGTCTCGTAATGCTTTTTCCATAGCTTGACTGCTTTGCTTTCTGGATTCCCACGATTTTGGTTGTAAGCAAACCACGCCACGATAATATATTCGTTATAAGGCAATGTAATTGAATTTGAAACACCCGTCCCGTCTTGATTCATCGTCAGATAAATTCCACCTGTGTCACTATCAGCAAGTGCTGCTTCAAAGTCAATCGAATGATAAAGTTTAGCAACAGCTTCACTAAGTTCTGCATCATTAAAATATTTTTCAGCAAATAATGCACCTGCTAAAAATATGGCAGTATCAATCGTGCTATATTCAGAATTCCACTCTTGCGCCCCTGTTTCCATATTGATAAAATGCCTGTAAAAACCATTTGCTGTTCTATCAGCAGAAAAACCTACTAGTTGATCTGTCATTGTAGCCACAGTTTGTTTAGCTTTTTCCAGTCCACCTTCTTCCCAATTTTTTTTATCGGCAATAGTTAATGACATTAAACCGACGCCAGTTGACGCAACAGATGAAGGATGATAATTTTCACCTGGTTCCAGTAATATACTATCTCTATAGACCCCTAAATCATTTCTTAAATCTCTAAAAACTTCATAACTATTTGCAAACAATCTATCTAATGTTTCTTTTTCAGTAGCTTGTACTTCTAACCCTTCTTTTTTGTTATCCCCTTGTGCAAATGCAGTAGTAGTAAAGGCTATTAAAAGCCCCAGTATAAAAAGTAACGTAACCAATTTTATTCTTATTTTCACACACAAAACCCCTTTTATAGTCTATCGAAACGTTTCTACAACATTCTACAACAGCTCTATCACGATTGCAAACGTTTACTTTTTAGAGGTTTGGTATTTTTCTTTTATTGTGTTATTTTAAAAATTTACTTAATGAAATGATATTTTTATTTAATAGTAACTTTTTAAGCTACTATTATTAATAACACTATGTAAAAATAATTATACTGAAAAACACGATTACAATATCAAATAATCCATAATATAAGCTCTATATTTAGTTATTTAATTATTTACAAACAAAAAACAGTTTGAGGATTTCCCTCAAACTGCCCTTATTGAATCTGACCTTTATTTTCTTAAAAATAACCAATCGGAACTATTTGACATAGCGTCAACTTTAAAATTTAGTTTCGCCTAAAGCCGATTGAGCTGCTAGATTTAACAAGCTCCATTGACGGTCAAAACCTGGTTGGAAGAAGAAGTCAGCTTCAGCTAAATCTTCTAATGTTAAGCCAGTTTTAATGGCAAGCGCCAGTGTATTGATGTGGGCAGTAATATCATATGTTGATAAGACTTGTCCACCAAGTATTTTATGCGATTTTTCATCAAAATTAAGTTTCACATAAACTTCAGTATTCCCATCATTTTTAACAAATGTTGGGCGCAACGTATCTTTGTAAAAGTTCCCTTTGATTTGTACTTCTGAGCGACTAGCTGAAAATTCATTTAAACCAGTCATAGCTAAATTGTATCCAAATACAGCTAAAGCACTTGTTCCAAGTACACCTTGGAATTTTTCAGTAGGTTGATCTTTTATTAGATTACGAATGACATATCTAGCTTCACGACGAGCCGTTGTCGCCAATGCTACAGGCGCGTGTTTTTGGCTTGCTACATTTAATGGCAAGATTGCGTCTCCAACAGCATAAACATCTTTGGCAGATGTACGTAAATACTCATCAACTTTAATTTGTCCACGCTCTTCTAAATCAACTAAACCTTCAAGCCAGCTAGTATTTGGTGTTACCCCAGCCGCTACAATGACTAAATCAGCATCCACAACACCATTTTGATGTTCAACACCTGTAACTTGTTTTTCACCAACAAAACCTTTTATTTGTGCCCCAAGTTCAAGGTTCACACCATTTTCTTTAAAAACTGGTGCTAAAATATCTGTCATCTCTTGATCTAAATAGTTTCCTAGGACATTATCAATCATATCAATGATTGTGACATTTTTACCAGCTTTAGCAAAAACTTCTGCCGCCTCAACACCAATATAGCCGCTACCAATCACGGCAACATTTTTAACTTTATCATCAGAAAGCTTGTCTTTGATTTTAAGAGCCCAAGCACGACCACGCATAAAGAAAATATTCTCTAAATCAGCATTTGGAACTGGTAATGCTGCCGGAGTAACTCCAGAAGCTAAAATAAGTTTGTCATATGTGTCAACCAACAGTTCACCTGTTGCTAAATTTTTAATGGTCACTTCTTTTTTGTCTGCATCAAAAGTTAAAACTTCGTGCTGACTCTTCACTTTCCCACCACGTTTTTCAATATCTTCAGGCTTGAAATTTCGTACATCATCAACTTGAGTAACCTTATCTTCCAGATACAACTGCATTCCGCATGATAAAAATGAGACAAAATCGCCTTTCTCATAAATCGTTACATCGGCACCTTCATATCTGTCTAAAATTTCTAACGCCGATTGATGTCCACCGTGACTTGCTCCTACAATTATTACTTTCATATAATCCCCCTTAGTTTTAGCTATTGCCAGCCTACTATGTACATAAGCTCACAATATACTTTAATAGTTAGTACTTTTTGGTACTATAACCATGATAGCACACTAAAGTTTATGATTGTATTATTTTGCTTTGCTAAAAAAGAGTTTAGTTTGCTATAGCGTTATTTTATGCTAGAACTTTTTTTGTAGGATACTAGGTTATCTATAACACGAGCCGCTATCTGTTTAGTACCTATGCTCTTCAACTATAACCATTCTTCTAGAAATAGATTCTTTTAAAAAGTGGCTTGTTTTGAAAGTTCTTAAATGAATCCATGCTATTTCCATAAGTTAAGATTTATTTTAACTTAATTTATTTCATATATTTTTAATAGAAAAGCATGTATAATAAATCGATAAATAAGCAATCTGCCAAAAATTAAAGTTACTTTGTAATAGGTTTTCTTATATATATTTATCTATAGAGGAGGCATTTATGTGAGAAAATACGGTGAAACAATTAGAAAAATCAGAGTGGGAAAAGGAATTAAACAAAGTGAGCTTTATAAAGACTTAATCTCCAAAAGCTATGCTATTAATTTTGAACAAGGCAAGCATGATATTTCCTTTAGTTTGTTAGAGGAGATATTAGATCGACTTTTAGTTTCTGTTGATGAATTTCAATATATTGACCGAGACTATAACCCAAATCATATTAACCACTTTTTTTCGTTATTTTCAAATTATGCAAATTCAAATAATATTGAAAAATTAGAAGAACTTTTGCTTGAAAGTGAACCTTACGAAGACAAACTCTCTTTAATAAAAACAGCTTTGGTAAAATCTAGGATTAGCCAAATGAAGGTATTCAATGAAACTGGAAGTCTAGTTAAAGCTCAAATAAGTCGGCACAATCAAGAAGTCATCCTTAACTATTTATCCTCTATTCAAACATGGACATATTTTGAAATAATCCTATTTACGAATACAGTAGAATATATGAACTCTAAAGAAAAAAATACTTATTTTGAGTTAATTTCTCGCTTTGTAAGCAAATATAAACACTATGAGTCTGCACATTCTTGTCTATGTACTCTCTATGTAAACTCGATTTATGATTTATTAACAGAATCTTCTATTACTCAGTCTAGATCTGTTTTAGATCTTTTAATGCGTGAGCTTAAAGAGTTATCCCAGAATCCAACCTATGGTTTTCATAGAATTATTTATAACTATTATGAAGGAATAATCCTAATGAATGATGCGAAAAATAATCGTCCTAATTTCGACAAAGGTGAACATAAATCACGCTTTGCTATTCAAATGTTGCAAGAACTTGAACAAACATTTATAGCTAGTATTTTTGAAACTACTTTAACTAATTTTTTAGATTCTCATCATTAAAACTAACTATTTGGAATAAATACTAGTAAAAAAGTAAGAGAAAAAACTGTAAAGGTATAAAACTAATCAGTATATGACTGATTAGCCTTATATCTTTAACAATCTATATTTTCTGTTTCTATTTTAAAACGTGACTAATCATGTTAAAAAGGTACAATAACAGAAACGAGACAAACCACATAATAAAAACAACAAGTAGTAACCATTCTCCGCCAGTTCTAGGTACTAAATTATTCTTATACTCTTTCTCTTTGACCCTCTTCTTTGAATCTGCTTCACTGAGTGAGTTATTTACATTTAATTGCACATCTTCAGTTTTTGCTGGAATTGACTCCATCATAAATATCCCAAACAAAAATACGTTAAAAAAAATAGTGAATTTTAATTTCATTTTTCTACCCTCCTTCCCTAATTTAATTACTATTTTAACTAAAATTAACTTCAACTAAATGTGTACGTATAGTGTTGCAGATATTTAATTTGTGGGAATCATGAAATATTCTTCTGAATTTATATGGTATTCCTGCTTTATATTACTATGTCCATTTTCTGAGCCCTATTCACTTTTTACGCAAGACTATACTTTTCAAAGTATAATTTGATTGCTACCATTTTTCATATCAAAATAATCATTCATGAGTAAGACTTCATTCACTTCTTCAATGCAAATAATTTTTTTAACACGAGTAAATCTTTGGACTACCATGGCTTTCACTTGCTCTATCTCAAAAGTAGCTGGTACAATAATTACTTTCCTAACAATCATTCCAGTTGTAGCTTCAAATTCGATATAATATTCTAAACCGTCATTCCAATGTTCTTCAATCAACATATACTTATCCTCATTTCTGTATTTCCTTCATTTATAAAATTACAATGGCCAGCATTTATTCATATTCTTTATATTCACTCGCCTTATGTGTATTTATTAACAAATATTTACAAGTTTTTTCTCACTAAACTTTAGTGTTAACTAGCCCTTAAAAATACTATACTCCTCCATTTTTCTTTTTGTAAAAAAGTAGTATATATAATACCCATTGCATTTCACATTAAAGGATTGATTAAAAAGTTATCATTATAAACGTTACTTTTTTAATCAATAAAATAGCCACCAACATGTACGTTGGTGACTACTCAAACTACTAATCATTATTTTATTTTTTTAAATGCCTACTTTAATTCCATCTTTCTAGTTTTTTCATGAATTTTTTTGTATACATCTTATTCAAAAAGAACTTTTCAATTTTATTCATATCGGATTCTTGGAATTTCTTTAAATTATAAGCATACATGCCGTCAAAATCTAAATCTGTTTTTGTCCATTCGCCATCTTGGTAACACTTCTCACAATACTTAGTTGATAATGTTCCATCTTTTTCAGTTCCAAAATCCGTCTCATCTTTTAAAGGCATGCCACAGCTTTGACATAGATTTGTTTTTGCCACTCTTCTTCCAACTTTCTATTTTTATTTACTTCATATTTTATGGGTACTACACTGGTACGTATAGCCTCACTCTATTATACCGCATATCTGAATGAATCACTTAATCTCAGCATTTTTAAATGATAAAAAAAGCTGCTAACTAAGAATCTGACTTCTTAAGCTAACAGCTTTTACTATTTATTCTCTATTTATTTATCGACACGTTTTAGAACTCGTGCTCGTTTCTTCCCTAAGAACAGCGGTACATTTTCAATTTCCACATCACTAGCATTAAGACCAAACCATTTTTCTGGTGAAACCGTATGACGTTTCAAGAAAAGTTTTGCCTGCATAATAAAGGTTTCATAACCACTTAGTTCCATTTCCATTGAAAGTTGTTCTTGGATAATGATAAAGCGGAAATCGCCAACTTTACGATCTGGCATCGTAGTGTAGTTTCGTGATTGAATATCTACTTCACCATTTTCAACAAGTTCAGTAACAATCTGGCGCAAGAAAACATTCAATTTTTGGCTGACACGGAAACCTAATTTCAATTGGACTTTAATCATATAGTCTGTTCCACCAATATTATCAACGGTGTACTCCGCTGTATAAGGTTCATCGGTTACCACGACGTTAACGAACCAATAAACATCGGCACGTTTTGGACGCTTATCTAAAATAGAATACATAATTTTAGACTCGACTTCACCTTTTTCTCGACTGTTTGTTAAATATACTAAGTTTGTTGCATATTTTTGACGGTCACCATCTTCACACAATTGCCCTAATTGATCACGATAATCTGCCAATGGTACATATTCCAAAAGGCGCATCTTAATCGAATGACTCTTATTACAAATATACATAACAAACAGAATCGCAACAGCAATCAAGACGGTAATATATCCGCCGTGCATAAATTTGACGGCACTTGAGATAAAGAAGGACATTTCAAACGCTCCAAAGAAAAGCAACATGGTTACTGCCAACCACATCGGCGTTTTACGTTTGATTAAATAGTTAAACAACAAAATCGTTGTCATTAACATTGTTACAGTAATCGCTAAACCATAAGCGGCTTCCATTCGATCTGAACTTCTAAAATGTAGCACAACTCCGATACAGACTGCCCATAAAATTGTATTAACCGCAGGAATATACACTTGTCCTTTTGACGTTGAGGGATACAAACTGTGTAGTCTCGGCATTAAGTTTAATTTAATTGCTTCTGAAACTAATGTGTAAGATCCTGAAATCAATGACTGGGAAGCTATAATTGCAGCTAAAGTGGCAATGATGACACCGTAGATTAGAAACGGTTTCGGCATCATTTGGAAAAAAGGATTCATATCTTGCATGGCTACCATTTTAGGATCATTTTTTGCTTCTAAAATCCAAGCGGCTTGCCCAAAATAATTTAAAATCAAGCTGAATTTAACAAATCCCCAAGTCGCATAAATATTTTTACGACCGGCATGTCCTAAGTCAGAATATAACGCTTCTGCCCCTGTTGTTGCTAGGAATACGCCTCCTAATATAAAGAAGCCCATTTTATTTTCATCACTGAATAAAACAGCAATTGCATAATGTGGCGATAGTGCACGAATCAAGGTGACATCTTTGACAATATTAACTAGGCCAAAAATTCCTAATGTTGTAAACCATAGTAGCATCACTGGACCAAATATTCGTCCAACGGCTTCCGTTCCAAAACGTTGAATTAAAAAAAGTGCACTAATAATCGTAATAACAATAATAATGATGACATGTTGATTTGCACCAAAAAATTCTCTGAAGACAGGAATTTCTCTTAATCCTTCAACTGCTGACGTTACGGTTACTGCTGGGGTTAACATCCCATCTGCTAGTAAAGTCGCACCACCAATCATGGCCGGTATTATTAACCATTTAGATTGCTTCCTTACCAAAGTATAAAGTGAAAAAATTCCACCTTCACCATGGTTATCTGCTTTTAAGGTAATCATGACATACTTGATGGTTGTCAAAATGGTAATTGTCCAAAAAACTAAAGATACGGCTCCTAAAATAAAATCTTCTGAAACGCCAGCTAAACCGCCATTCCCTTTTACAATTGCCTTCATTACATAAAGTGGTGATGTTCCGATATCCCCGTATACAACACCTAAGGCAACTAAAATCCCACCCATCGTAACTTTATTAAGATGATTTTGTCTATTATGATTTGCTTCCATACTCATTCCCTCTTGTAATTTAGTCTTTTTATTTTCATTATTTTTTGCCTATTATATCGTAGGAATAAAGACTTTTTTATCCGTTATACCCATGTCGATACTAAGAATGATTATACCAAATTTAAAAATAATAACAATGATATAAACGAAGATAATTTAAGATTTAATAAATGACTTATTTTCCAATAGAAATGTTTCATTTACTTCTATCATAAAGTCTTGATGACCAATCGTTACAATCCTTATAAACCAAGAAAATGATATATCATTATTTCAGTACAATCAATACTATTTACACTAAAACCTTAAATATCTAACTATACACGGTAACTCATTATGTTAAAATATACATATTGATATATCATTAAAAAAATCACTACTAAAAGTGAAATCCATTAAAAGCGAGGACTAATTATGTTACAGTATGTTGACACACGTCAAGGAACAAACAATGCTCACTCTTATTCTAACGGAAATACGCTCCCTTATACAACTGTTCCCTTCGGTATGAACCACTATGTTGTTCAAACAAATCATGAAGGCAGCTGGTTTTTCAATCCCAATCATCGTGTTTTTCAAGGTATTCGGGTTTCTCACCAACCGAGTCCGTGGATGGGAGACTTTGCTTCTTTCTTAATGACACCGATTGCAGGTTTCCATATGAAAGGTGATATCTTTAGTTACCAAAGTTCATATCGACCTGAAGAAGCTATTTATCAACCCCATTATTTAAAAATCAAACAAGCTCGCTACAATATTACCACTGAATTAACAGCAACTGAACGTGGTGGCCAGATGCGAATGACTTATGCAACAAAGGAACAACCAGGCTTTATTTTAAATGCTAAAGGTAATAGTTGGTATAAGTTGGATTCAGAAACATCGACTTTAACTGGTTTTATTAATAATTTTTCAGGCTGTTTAGATGAAAAATTCGGCATTTATTTCACACTAACTTTTGATCATAAAATTGATCTAAGTCAAACTGGCTATTTTTCTGAAAATGAATTTTTAACAGCTTCTGAAATGACTGGTGCAGATCAACACTTTATTATTCGTTTTCTAGATGCTACTGAGAAAACAGTTATCGCGAATTTTTCAACTTCTTATATTAGTATTGAACAAGCAGAACTTAATTTTAGTCGTGAAAATCAGCTAGGATTTAACGAGATGAAAGAGCAAGCAGCCAATCGTTGGAATCACTATTTAACGAAAATTATCGTGACGGATTCCGATACAGAAAAGGTTAAAACATTTTATACTTGCCTGTATCGAATGTTTCTTTTTCCACAAAAATTTTATGAATTAGATGAAAATAACGACCCAATTCATTACAATACAACTGCTAAAAAGGTTGATAAAGGGATTCTTTATACCAATAACGGTTTCTGGGATACTTATCGAACTGTTTATCCATTATATTCCTTAATTGCACCTGATGAATATAGAGAAATGTTAGAAGGTTTCTTAACCTCTTATCATGAAGCTGGGTATTTACCAAAATGGTTATCTCCAGATGAACGAGGTATGATGCCAGGAACATTGATTGATGCTGTAATTGCTGATGCAGCTGTTAAAGGTGTTATTTCCCGGGAAATGACAGAGTCTTTATTAGAGGCGATGTTAAAAGCTGCTACGAAACAAAGCACCTCTTCCATCTATGGTCGACAAGGAACCGCAGATTACTTGAAATATGGGTATGTTCCAACAACACATCATGAAAGTGTTAATCATACACAAGATTATGCTTACAGTGATTACTGTATTAGCCAAGTTGCAGATGTTTTAGGTAAAAGAGAATTGGCTAATACTTATCGGAAAAGCGCCTTGAATTATCGGAATATTTTTGATGCTAACACAGGATTTATGCGTGGAAAAGATGTGGATGGAAACTTCCGCAGTGAATTTAATTTATTGGATTGGGGTTTAGATTATACTGAAGGAAGTGCATGGCAGAACAGTTTTGCTGTTTACCAAGATTTCCAAGGGTTGATTAATGAGTATGGTTCAAAAGAAGCCTTCACAAAAAAAATAACTGAACTTTGCAACACTGAACCACGCTTTGATGTGCTTGGTTATGGTTTTGAAATTCATGAAATGAGCGAAATGGCTGCTGTGGATTATGGACAAGTTGCGATTTCAAATCAACCAAGCTTCCATATTCCTTATCTCTTTAACTATGCAGGTGAGCCCGCTTCTACACAAGTAGTAGTCAAACAAATTATGTCCCGCTTATTTAATAGTGGTTTTGATGGCTATCCAGGAGATGAAGATAATGGTAGTATGGCTGGTTGGTTTGTCTTTAGCTCAATGGGCTTTTACCCAGTGACTCCTGGTAGTGGTGAATATGTTAGAGGAATCCCGTTATTTGACTCTGTTGAAATCCAGTTAGCTAACGGAAAACAAGTTAGCATTACGACGGAAAATAACAATCCACAATCCAATTTTGTGGCTGATTTTAAATTAAATCAGTCTGAGTATCAAAAATTATTTATTACTCATGACGATTTAATGGCTGGAGCAACTCTTGATATTAGACTTGGCTTAGCTCCTGTTTACCGCGAGTATTCAAAAGATGAGTTGCCTTTTTCTATTCAGAAATAAAAGACGGGCTAGTTCTATACTTTTTGTTTAACATAAAGCCGTATAAAATCTACTTTTCTCAATGCAGATTTTATACGGCTTTATTTATTTAGTTTTAAATTAGTAAAATATATGCGCTATGCTTAGAATACGAACTGAAAGCCATTCAAAATAATAAAAAACATAAAATCGCTATTTATGAAAATGGATTTCATGCTATTTTGTCCATTTTAAAGATTTTGTCCTAGCCTCTTCTTGGATTCAGTCATTCATTTATCAAGAACGATAATTATTTTATTCAAAAACTTAACCAATTGCAGGATGTTTTTCTTTAAATACAGCCACTGCACCGACTAAGTTGGCATCATTCTTATGCGTACATGGAACAATTACTGGTAAAAAGTCCTTTAATTCTTTTTCCTCAAATCGAGTTTGAATGCGTTGGTTAATTTCTTTAAACAACTCTTCTTTTTCAGAAATCCCACCGCCAATCACAATCATTTCAGGATCTAACGTAAATTGAAGATTGAATAAACCTAAACTTAAATAATGGTAAAATTCATGGACGGCTTCAACCGCATCTGCCTCACCTTTTTCAGCTAAATCAAAAACTTCTTTGCCTGTAAAAATAGAACCTTTATGTTCGGAATAACGTTTTGCCATATTGGCTGCTGTTCCTAAATCACTGAAGCTGCGCCCATCATCCAACACCATAATGCCAAATTCGCCACCATACAAATGTTTGCCTTTATGAAGTTTTCCATCAACAATCACTGCGCCGCCAATTCCTGTACCAATCACAACAAATAAAATATCCTTTTTGCCTTTTGCTGCTCCTTGCCAAATCTCTGCTAAAGCAGCACAATTCGCATCATTTTCGATTGTAACAGGCAACTCCAATAGTTCTTCAAAAGCAAGTTGGATTGGAAAATGATGAATATATGGGATAGCACTAATTCCGCCTATTTCCCCTTTCTCCGTATCTACTGACCCAGGTGCGCTAATGCCTACACCTGTCAGTGTAAATTCATTTCGTAAGGTATTTTTCACCTCTAGTAATTTTGCTTGTAATTGTTCCCAAGTATCTGGGGTTGGAAAATTACTTTGTGCCATTAACTCTCCATCCGACCACACACCGTATTTAACTGCTGTTCCACCCATATCAAATGCTAAAATAGCCATGTTCGAAACCTCCTTCGTTTAATCAACAAGTTCATTTTAATTATAGCTTTTTTATAGTGAATGCGCTATCTTTTAGTAGATAAATAAATGAAACTATTTTCAAAGTTCTTTATCTATAATCAAGAAAATACAAAATAACTAATCAATTTAAGAAATCAAATTGGATATTTGACAAAAATTCTAGGCAACTTTATATTCGTTGCCTAGAATTTATTTTGCTACTCTTCTATTTAGGTTTAACCTTATTTCCAACGATAACTAATAATCTCATACGGCAAGGCTGTTGACTTCACCTCACCAGTGATTGGTTCTTCTAACAAATTACATAATTCAGCTGTTTGATTGGCAATTGCTAATCTAAACTCAGCAGGTTCACCGGTTAAATTATATACTCGTGTGACAATATCTGTCCCATTTTCTTTGCGTTTAAAGGCAGTTAATGCTACATCCTCACCGGCTACAACAGCATACTGATGATTTGTTGGTAAGTCACCTGTATGCAACGTTGTTTGATAGCTACTAAATGGAACTTGTGCTGCCATCGCTTCGTGGTAAGTTCTTGTACTATCTTTGGCACCATGGAAAGAAACCCCATATTGAACAACTGATTCTCCCAAACATTGGGCTTCTGGCGTTGGGAAGTAGCCCCAATCACCTAATTCTCCAACGGCTCTTAGCAGTGTCACTGCAATAGTTGTTCTGTCATTTAAAATTTCATATTCATTTAGACCAAAGTTTGCAACTGTGACGCCAGCATTTTCATTATGGACGTTAACAAAAGCATGTTGATGTTGTGGATTGGTAGGATTTTGCCAAGCTGGATCTACTTTATTTGGTCGTTCTGCCACTTCGTATATACTATCAGCATAATGAACAGCGGTCTCAATACCCGTTGGAAATAAAACACGTAAACGGTGGTCACGCATTTGGTTATCAAAGCTTGTTGTAAATTTTAATTGCTGACTTCCTTTTTCTAATAAAACTTTAGTTTTCAGCTGAAGTGTCGCCGTTTCTTTTGAACGTTCTGCTTGGCGGTATCTAAACTCAATCACCGCTTTTTGTTCCTCAAGTAGCAAATCTTCCATTGCTACAGGGATTTCTAGCTCATGGGTGATTTCAATTTCTCCATAATTAGCCGAATTATGCAAGATTTTTACTTTTGCTTGGCCATCTTTAGAGAAAATTCCTTGATCATGGTTCGGTTTTTTAAAGATATATTCATTGCCTAGGTCGCCCACATCTTCAAAGTTCAATAAATCAACGTAGGTTTCTTCTGTCACTTTGTCAAGAACGGTTAGTAAACCATTTTTAGCAACTTTAACGTCTAAATAGTCATTTTCTAATTGATAACCATTGTCAGAAATGATTGGTTTTTCAGTTGTATCGGATGTTTCGCCATAAACTAGTGCGAAGGTTTCCCATGATAGTGGCGCCATCTGCTCCATTATTAACTGTACGGTTACGTATCGAGCCATGAAAGGTTGTCTGAATTTATCTTTTGGTAAATCGTAGCCGAATTCTACTCCTTCATCGATGATTTCTGCTGAAACCTCTTCGCCAGCAGCATTTTTCACGATAAAGTTTGGTAGTGTCTCTGTTTTTAATTGGTGATAGAGTTCATCTGGCTTTCCTTCACTAAAAGGCAGGCGTTTAATTTCTAAACGGACGTCCATCAAACCGGTCTTCTTAGAACCACTTGTATTAAAGACTACAAATGGAATAGCTTCTTTGTCTGAAAATTCGGCTGTTTGGATTGAACGAACTAATTTTTCAGCGGCTTCGTCAGCCACATATTTTCCAACTTCATGGGCTTTCTCAAATCGTGTCACCATTTCACGATGGACCTCATCGACACTGCAACCACAGATACTATCATGAGGATGGTTCTGCATCAATGTTTTCCAGGCATAATTTAATGTATCATGAGGATACTCTCCGACGGATTCATATGCCATCGTAGCCAAAGGTTCAGCAATATTTTCTAGTTGGCGTGAAACTAAGGTGTTCCATTGTTTTAAATAAATGCGTGCAGATGCCGTATTCGCTAGTGTGTACCAACCTTCTGTTTCTTGTGAGGTAAGTTCTCCAGTTACGGTACTTAAATCTGCTGGTAAATCAGCACGCATTGCTGATATATATTCGTCAAAACCAGTTTGGACAAATTCAATATCTGGATAAAGTTCATTAGCAGTTCGGATTGCTGCAGATAGATTTTTTTGCACAGGCTGATGATCGCATCCGTTCATCATCAATAGATGATCGGTGGAGGCATAGGCTTCGGCATCTTTTAACTTCCAATCCCAGAATTTTTTAGCGGCTTCTTTTTCAACTGGGATTTCATTACCATTACTGTACCAATTAGCAAATAATAATCCTAGAATTTTAGAGCCATCTGGACCTTCCCACCACATTTCTGAATATTGTGAAGCATATTTTTCATCATTGATCACGACATTATTGAAGCCTGTTGGTTTAACACCGCGTCCAAAGGCTGCCACATCAAAGCCAGCTTGTAACATCATTTGTGGTGTTTGTCCCATATTGCCAAAGGTATCTGGGAAGTAACCTAATTGAACTGGCACACCCCATTTTTTACTTTCTTCCATCCCGACTAACATATTGCGGGTATTAGATTCACTACTAGTTAAGAAAGAATCTTGTAGAATGTAAAATGGTCCGATACGCAATTTACCTGCTGTAATATATTTTTGTAAAAGATCACGTTTTTCAGGGCGAACTTGTAAATAATCGTCTAAAATAATCGTTTGACCATCTAAATGAAAACTATCGAAATCTGGATCTGTTTCAAATAATTCTAACAAATCATCCATCAATTCCACTAAACGCATGTGGTGTTGCTCGTAGGCCATATACCATTCACGATCCCAATGGCTATGGGCAATAATACTTACTTTTTTCATTTTATTACTCCTCTACTATTTTTCTATTTTTATATCAAAGTAGTCCATAACTAATTCACAAAACATCATGTTCGCCCAAGAAAACCATTCTCTAGTATAATTGTCTGGATTATTCACATCAAAGCCTTCGTGCATCAAGTTTGTGCCTGCATCAGTTGCCACTAGTGTATTTAAAATACGCTCTTTAGTTGCTTTATCATTAGTCGTTAAGCCTTCCATTGCCATGGCAATTGGCCAAACATAGTTTTCTGGTGTATGTGAACTTCCAATCCCCTTCGCAAATTCACCTTCATAGTAGAACGGATTTTCTTTGCTTAACAAGGTCTTTCTAGTCGCTAAATAGGTTTCTTCTTCTTTCGAACAGTAGCCTAAATACGGTGCTGCAATTAGGTTAGGCACATTAGAATCGTCCATAATACTATAGTTTCCTAGTCCATCTACTTCATAGGCATAAATTGTTTCACCTGCTTTATTTTTAACTAGCGCGTATTTTTCAATGCCTGTCTGAATTTCTGCTCTTAGTTTTTCAATTCTTGGAACTAGCGTTTCTTCTTTTAAAATGTCGGTGTAAATTTCTTTTAAGTAGTCTAATACAACGACCGCAAACATATTTGATGGAACTAAATAGTGATAAATACAACGGTCATCGCTTGGTCTAAATCCTGACCAGGTCATACCTGTGACCGCAATTGGCGAACCCTGACCCTCACGAACAAGTGTATCTTCTTCACGAGTTGTATCTCGTACAAATTGATAGTCAGACTGTTCATGGTTTTGTTCTGTTTCCCAAACTTCTAAGACATTTTTAACGGCTTCGTCAAAGATTTGATTAAATTGTTCTGTCCGTCCAGTCGCTTTCCATAATAGGTAGCTTAATTGAAGCGGATAGCACAGAGAATCAATTTCATATTTTCGTTCCCAAATCCAAGGATTCATTTTTGTATGATCGTCTTGGTGCCCAGCATTATTGGCTTCTTCATTAAATGCATTTGCATAGGGATCTAAATTGATATAACTCAATTGTTTTTCAACTAAGCCAGCAATCATGTCGCCGATGTCACTATCTTCTTTAGCAACAACTAAGTAAGGTCGCACTTGTGCAGTTGAATCTCGTAGCCACATAGCCGGAATATCTCCTGTTAAAACAAAAGTTGTTCCATCTTGATGACGGTTGACGGTTGTTAACAATGTATTGGCAAAGCAGGCATTGAAATTTTCAGCCCAACGTGGATAAGTCTCGCACTTTTCTGTAATCGTATTCATTAATTTTTGGACGGATGTTGGTATTTCTGTATAAACCATAGTATTCGCTCCCCTAAATAATTATTTTTAATAGCTCATTTTAAATTACAAAGCAATTATATGATATACCATTTTGAAATGCTATACTTTTTTCTTTTTTCTATTTTTTATCCTTATTTACCTCTAATTTGTTACTACCTAGACTAGATACATCCGCGATATTTACTGAATTTAATGTCTATATCACTTTTAATCATTCGGAATAAATGGTATATTTAAATATATAACTATATCATTTGAATAGGCCAGTTCTTTTGAGCCAACTCCTCGAGAAAAAGATAAAAATTCGAGAGGACAAAAAGCGTCCTATCAATTTTTCCTATTTTCTTGCCGGAGCTAAACAGCTCAACAAACTTTTTATTAGGCCAGTTCTTTTGAGCCAACTCCTCGAGAAAAAGATGAAAATTCGAGAGGACAAAAAGCGTCCTATCAATTTTTCCTATTTTCTTGCCGGAGCTAAATGGCTCAACAAACTTTTTATTAAGGAGTCGAATGAAATGAAAAAAGAACCACTTTATCAACTTATATATGAGCATTTGAAACAAGATATTCTTAATCAACGATACCCATTTGGGAGTCAAGTTCCAACAGAAAAAGAATTAACGGCTACCTATCAAGTCAGCCGAATCACTGCGAAAAGAGCCTTAACTGAATTAGAAAGTGATGGGTTTATTCAAAGAACGCCTGGTAAAGGGAGTTTTGTCAGCTATCAAAACCAGCTCATTCCGACAACCTATGAGATTGCCTTTATGTTGCCTTTCTCTCAAGCTGCGGGTCTCGAGCGCTATGTACAAGGAGCAACGGATTATTTAGATAGCACACCTTATAGATTAACCATTCATTCAACTGAAGGAAATCGACAACGACAACGCGAATTACTCGCTAGTTTAACCAAAGAAAAATGGGATGGTTTAATTATTTATCCTGAAAATCTTGGAAATTCACTTGATTTAGTCGTTCAATTACAATTAGATGCATTTCCGATTGTCCTATTGGATAAAAAATTAGAAGGAACGACCATTCCTACTGTGACTTCAGATAACTTTTCTGGTGGTTTTTTAGCGGCACAACATGCAATTGCCTTAGGACATACAAAGATTACGTATTTATCCACAGTGGATTTATTAGAAAACACCTCTGTTCGAGACCGTTATTTGGGCTATTTAAACGCCTTACATGAACAGCGTTTACAAGATTATTCGGCTAATTTTGGTGGTCAACCGCTGTTACGTTCGCTTGAGACTGTTGCTGTTCAAGAATATTTAAAAGAAGTAAAGCGATCTGGCGTTACTTGTATTATTGCCGAAAATGATGTTGTTGCTTTGCGCCTTTTATCTGAAGCAAAGAAATTAAAGGTGAACATTCCTGAGGATATTTCGCTGATTGGGTTTGATAATATTCAAATGACGGATTTGGTTTCTCCACAGCTAACTACTATTCAACAAGATTTTTATCAAATCGGCTATTTAGCAGCTGAGTCCTTGTTGACTCAAATAAATCAACAACAAAATAGTGGAAAACATTTATCTAAAATTGTACCTATTGAGTTGATTATTCGTGAATCGGTTAAGGACTGTCTGTGAACCTTTAATCTTTTCATTAAATAATAAGAAACCATCTTCAAAGTCGTTGAAACTTGCTTCTATTAAATTTTTATCGTCCGCTTTTTACTATGCTGGAAAATCTAAATGAATGATATTTCCATTTTTTGATAAATTATCTTTCTAACGTTTGTTTTCGCATAAAATTCAGCTTTATTTTATTATAATATCCATGTCAATTATGTATAAAAATTGTGGTTTAAATAAAAACAAATAAAAGGATCAACATATGCGACAGCATAGTTGATCCTTTTATTTGTTTTTATTGTTATATAGTTATCTTTCATATAGTATCCTATTAAATTATCTTTTGTGCTATTCAAGATGCTTCTAGTACATAAAGTGAGACACGTTATAAAGCTTCATAACACTTGATACTGTTTCAGTTTCAATCACTTCATTATTTTTATTTATCATGGCCATTGCTGCTGCAAAGAAGTGAAATTTTTCAGCTTCAGTAACTTGTGCTAATTGTTGCAAGTTATAAGCCTTCTCATACATTAAATATTCCAGTCCATTCATACTATCATTCAATTGCTGCAGAGCGATCCCCATTGAACTTAAACTCACAGCTTTTTCATATGAAAATGTTGAATATACAAAAATTAATTTGACACGTTATAGAAAAGGTGTTATTATATAAAAATATCGAGATAGCGCTAACAAAAATAGAGTTTTATAAAAATTATAATAAAAGGAGTTGTTTTAATGAAAAAGATTATTTTAACCTTAGTTTTCAGTTCGTTATTACTGTTTGGAGGAACAGTGTACGCTGAATCAGAGAACTCTTTGATTATAGAAAGTCAAAGTATACCTCTTACCGCAGATAACTATGCTACAGAAAAATTAGGTATGTACCTAAGTGCTACACTTGGTATTGAAAATGAAAAAACTAATATTACTGATTATCAACTCGGTACACCTTTTAAAATGATAAATGAAGAAAATGAAGAAGAAGGAACGGCTTTATATCCAGTAATGTATCAAGATACAATACGCTTTGTATTCTATGTTCGAAAAACCGATGGTGAATATTCAGGAACATTGTCAAAATTTTTAGCGGATGAATTACAGTTTATTAAAGACCAAGGTATTAGCACTATTGAAAATCCAATCACATTTCATGAAAAAAACAAAGATATATTTTATGAATCAAATGGGACTATTCATAAAATATATACGTCTCCAATCAGGCCTGAAAATGAAGAAGCTGTCACTGACACTGTTCTTATCGACAGCAAAAAAGAGATTAGTAACTTGGAAACTATTAACACTTTGGAAGAAATAGAATTTACCGTAAATAATACTGATAGTAATAAACCGCTAGGCAGGTCTACTTTAATAGATAAAGCTAACAATAGGATTAATTGGTCTGTTACTGAAACTCAAGGGTCAAGCAGCTGGTGTTCTGCGTATGCAGCTGCTATGATTTTAAATAATAAAAATGACAAACGACCAACAAGCGTTGCTCAAATAGTAAGTTGGGGTAAAAAACCTTCTGATAAAGGATTTAGTGATGATGAGATTATCAAATATGCAAATACTAGAGGTGTATACCCTTATAAAGTTAATAGAATTATGAATTGGAACGAAGTAGTTACAGAGGTAAGAAAAAGTAATGCTATCTGGGGTGCTTGGAGAGGTACTGGAAACTACAAAGGAGCTTATCATGCTATAGATGTAATTGGGACTTATTATGAAAATACTTTTGGTGAGTTTAAAGGTTACTGGGTTTGGAATCCTTGGTATAAGAGTATAGATTTAGTTGAAGCAAAAAGTAGTGTGGTATACTCAGTTCCAAATGGTTCGTTTATTTGGGAACGATCTGTAACAAATTGGTAAAAAATAATTCAAAAAAAAGACTTATGCTGAAAATTAAATAGCATAAGTCTTTTTTTATTGAATTATTTTTTTCATTTTTATTGGTTTTGAAGTTCCAGTTATATCTTTTTCAATTGTGTTAAATAAAAAAGTTACATTCTCATCATCTTCAAAGTTAAAAGTGTATTCCAAATCCTTATTATCAGATTTAAACACATATAGATTTTCATTTGGATTACTTAGCGTGGCATCGTCTGCATTTAAATCAGTAGCATTACTATCTTCACCACTGAACTTTAATTTATATATATTTTTTTTATTGGTATTTGCTATTTCCACTATAAAGTTATCCTCAATAGACTCCCACTCTCCTAATAACCTATCAATATCAGTTATAGAATTATTTTCATTTTTTTTATCCTTTAATTCAGCTTTACCACAACCTATTAAAATAAATAAAATCAACAGCATTAGTATTTTTTTCAAGTTAGCACACTCCAATTATAATTTCTCAATTTAAAAAAATTAGATTTCACCTTATTTCGTGAACTTTTTACCAATATTTATAACTTTCTAACTTAAATTCTTTCATATCTTCTTTAATTACTTTAATAACAAGCTCATAATTAGTTATTTTAGCAAATGTCACTGCGTGAAAATAATTTTCTTCCGCTTCTTCTACACTACCTAGTTTAAATAAATTAAATACTTTTTCATAATACAAACGATCTAATTCATAGATTATATTGTAAGCTAATAGCTATAGTAAAAATTAATACTGCTTTCTCATATTTTTTAATAAGTGGTCCCCAGCACGCTTGGGATCCCCTTCTAGTAAATAGAGTGAGAAACGTTATAAAGCTTCATACCACTTGTTACTGTTTCAATCACTTCATTATTTTTATTTATCATGGCCATTGCTGCTGCAAAGAAGTAAAACTTTTCAGCTTCAGTAACTTATGCTAATTGTTGCAAGTTATAAGCCTTCTCATACATTAAATATTCCAATCCATTCATACTATCATTCAATTGCTGCAGAGAGAACCCCATTGGACTTAAACTCACAGCTTTTTCATAGTTTTTCGTTTTAAAATATATTTTTGCAGAGTTAAAATAGGTTCTTACTATATCATTCGTATCACTTTTTTCATAGCCTACAGCTATAAACTCATCAAGAATACTTAACGTTCGTTCTGTGTATCCCAGGTCTTTATCATCCTCATCATTCATCGAGTAAGCAATTGAAACTCCGCTCAATCCTAAATCTATATCACTTTCTCCTTGAGTGTTATTAGACAAGTTAAAGTAAAAGAGTGCATCTGAGAAATTATTGAATGCCACTAAACTTGTAATGGATTTATAGGAATAAAATTCCTTTTTCTCGTTGATGGTTTTTAGTTCTGCTTCATTGATTTCTTTTAAGCATAACTGCTGCTTCTTTGTGGTTTGATTGACTACATAAAACTTTAACTTTTTTCATTATCTTACCATTTTTAGAGGTATTTTCGCTCATTAAATAATAAAGCTTATCAATATCAATATCCAAACGATCCGCAATCGCTAAAAGCAAGGTGATTGCTGGAACCTTACCAGCTTTTTCTATATTACTGATTGTTGCCTGCGTACAAATACCTACAGCTAATTCTTTTTGAGTCATATTTTTTTCAATCGACCAGCTTTAATAGCTTCCCCTAAACTTTTCAATTCCCCCCCCCTTATTGTTTACATCTCCTTGCCTAATTGTAGCTTATGTTTTATTATTAGGAAAGAGAAATGTTTTTTTATTTAAAAAGGAGGGTAATATTATGATTATTGATGAATTGATTCTTACTCCACCACCTATCTCCACATTTGGAAATACAGGGCACTGGTAAGAGATTTAAGCCATGTAAACAAGAAAAAGGTCTGCTCTTGATAGCTTAACATCAAGGTACACTTTTTATTTTCCCTAGGTTACTCTCAAATTAAATCTAACAAAATAAATTCAAATTTAGTTTTGTTATAAATGTTAGATAAACCCACTTAACAATAAAGCTAATATCCATTTTGATACTAATAATAAAATGGATATTTTTAGAAAGTTATGAATTAATAGGAGTATTACTTGATATTTTTTAACGAGTAAAAAAAGGAATTATTTATTAAGAAGAACGACTGAAAAAACAGTTACAATCCAGAATTGGCTTACTAGTTAGAAATAAAACCTAGTCTACTAACCCCCACAGTAAAGCTGCGGTTAACGGTAGATTCGTTCCAATTCGAACCTTTGCGCCTTTTAATTCAGTTCCTAATTTTCTGACTAGTTCGTGATCTTCTGCTAAAATGGCTTGCCATAATTGATAATCTTGTTCCATACGTTTAAACCATGGCGCAATTTCTTTTTGAAAAGTCTTATTTGGGAGTGTTTTTAATTTTTCAACAGCTTGATTTAATTCAGTTAAACTTTGATTGAGATAGTTTTTGTCACGCATTTCTAAGGCCTTTTTCAAGTCTAGAGGTAAGGGCTGAATCATTCTCTTATTTTCATTATGACTAGTGAATACTTCCAAGCTTTCTACATACTCACTACCTGCATAATCTGCTAACGTTTCTTGCCATGAAGTTGTTAAATCAAAACCTGGCGCATTCCACATAAATTGTGCCATATTGCCAATAGTTAATTTAGAAAGCTCCCATTGAGACATTGGATTCGCAACAATTCCAACTACACCAAACTGATTTAAACGGTACGAACGATTGTAGTAAGGAGATAAAAATAGAAGTTCTTTGTCATCTTCAAAGTCATTAACTGGCGTATTATCCCAAATGATAGTTGGATGATGAAAGATTTCTGACATTTTTGCTATATCACTAGTTGGTATTTCATGAGCTAGTGTTTCTGGACCTGTCCAAAATATCTGAACCTCTGGGGGCAGATTATCTGATAGTTCATGTAAATAAACAGAATCATAGCGTGTATCATACTCGGTTGGGCAAATGACTAACTGACAATGAGCTAACTCGTTTTTTAAATAGCTATAAATTTGTTTGATTAGATACGCATGAGCTAAACCTGGTGTGCCAAATTTTTGCTTGGCCTCCCCTTTTAAATAATAATCAATATCGTCTAGCAATAAACCAAAATGGCTGACTCCTATTTCAATCATTTGCTTTAATTTTTGTTGTAAGACCCCTACTTCATCTTCTTTGGTATACACAATATCATTCCCAGGACTAATCATATAATAAAAATCCACCAATGCATTTTGGCTGGCTACTAAAAGTTCTTCAAAATCTTCTATTTTTTCTGCTGGGTATTTTTCACGCCATAATTTCCTTTGGAGTTCATCGTCTTTTGGTGCATACATGTAGGTATTCATCTGATGCTTTCCTAGGAAATGAATACAATCTAACCGACTATCATGAGTCCACGGAATTCCATAAAACCCTTCAATAACCCCACGAATCGGAAAACTAGGCTCATGATGTATCGTCAACTCTGGCACAACGACTTGTTGATTACTTGAGTAAATAGCTTTTTCTAAAGCTTCCATACCGTATTTAAGTCCTCGTTCATTACTAGCTGTTAACTCAACCCCGGTTCCTTTCGTTATAACTAAGTGAAAAGCATCTTTTTTTAAGTTGCGATCATAGCGATGTGTAATAGCTATATCCGTTTGCTCTACTGTATCTGATGGTAACAATTCCAACAACTCTCTCTTAGCAAAGCCGCCTCCTGCAACTTCATTCGGTTGTCCGTAGCGAGTGTATTGACTATGAAATTTACCTTTTATTTTTGATTTTTGGAAAACACTATTCTCTCCTAAGTAATAGACTTCTTGATAATTTTTCAATCGTTTAAAGACTGAATTCATTTTATTTTCTCCTCCTTTATTCTATTTAATAAAAAGCTCGTTGAGTCGGCCTGATAGTAAACGCTTTCTTTCCACCTTATCATACTATACTCTCTGATTCCCTAGCTAGGGAAAAGTTAAACGAATCTATGTACAAACTATAGTCAATTTCCATTCAAAAAAGCTGAAACCAACTAATCGAAAGTCGGTTCCAGCTTTTCTAAGTTATTTCATCGTAGCATGCATAAAAAATTCAGAATTTTCATAATGATAATAGAGCTTTGAATAATTGAAAAGAGCGCCATTGGAAAGATACGCTTCATCAATAATCACTAAAGTCGGATCATCTTTTTTTAATTCTAGTAATGTCGCTACTTCTTGAGTTAATTTTTCTGTTCGAATAATTTTATCTGCAAAGCCAAATTTCAGCTTAACGACTTCTTTTAAGTAATGGAAAATAGATTGCTCCACAATTTCATGATTTAAATATGGAACTAAACTTTTAATATAATAGGAATGCTCCACTACAAAAGGTTTGCCGTCTAACAAACGCAATCGTTTAACAAAATAAAGAATCGTTTCAGGTGACAGTGATAAACCTTCAGGTACAAAGGCTACATCTTTAAATTGAATTTCTTCTAAACTGACAACTTTAGTTTCAACATTTTGATTGATACCACGGGACTCTGATGTAATGCCTTGGGTGTCATCTAAATTAAAATAGCCTTTTTTTGCTCTGCGCCTTAAATAAATACCGCTACCTTGAACTTGATATAGCTGTCCTCGTTCAACTAAAAAAGCAATGGCTTTACGCAACGTGTAGCGTGTTACTTGATAGGATTCAATCAGCACATCCTCAGAAGGTAATTTGCCATCTTGATCGTATCGTCCATTATTTATATCCTGTTCAAGCAATTCCACAAAAGCTTCATACTTCATTTTAACGCATCCTTTTTTATCATTGCTTTCATTTTACCATACTCTTTAGTTGAAACAAATACTCCTTTACAACGGTAGTTTAGTTCTATTTTTAAAGTATTTCACCATTACTTGAAATGACTTTTTTATACCACTCGAAGGATTTTTTCTTGGTGCGTTTCAATGTTCCTTGACCTTGATTATCTTTATCCACATGAATAAAACCATACCGTTTTTCCATCTCGCCAGTCCCAAAGCTGACAATATCAATCACACCCCAAGGGGTATAACCCAGTAAATCAACACCATCTTCATCCACCGCTTTTTTCATTTCAGTAATATGCGCTTTTAAATAGTCGATTCGATAATCATCATTGATTGTGCCATCTGCGGCAATTTTATCGTATGCACCAAAGCCATTTTCAACAATAAATAAAGGCAAATTGTAACGCTGATAGACCGTTGTTAAGACATAGCGCAAACCAATTGGATCGATTTGCCAGCCCCAATCACTTGCTTTCACATAGGGGTTTGTCACAATCTTTTCAGGTCCAGTTTCTGTTAATTTATGCCCTGCAATTTCTTCCAGCGTTGTAATAGCTGCAGACATATAATAACTAAAGCCAATATAATCAACAGTTCCTTCTTTTAAAGCTTTTAAATCTTCTGGAGTATACTCGATATGATAGCCTTTTGCTTCCCACTCTTTCAAAGTGTACGTTGGAATTTCTCCTCGAGCATGAATATCATTATAAAAATAACGTTGCTCCATACCTTTTACCGAAGCCATCATATCCGCTGGATTACAAGAATAAGAATAAATTGGCACATAAGCCATCATGCACCCAATTTTAAATTCGGGATTAATTTGATGCCCTAATTTGACAACTTTAGCGCTAGCAATCAATTCATAAAGAGCCGCTTGATAAATCACTTCTTCTGGATTTTCACCAGCTTCGATTTTCACAGCAGAATTGGTCCAGTTATGAATTTCTTCATGCCCACCTGCTTGATTATTAATCTCATTAAAAGTCATCCAATACGTCACTTTATCTTTATAACGATTCATCACAACATCTGCATACTTCACAAAAAAATCAATCAGCTTTTTATTTCGAAAACCACCATACTCTGTATATAAATGATAAGGAAATTCAAAATGAGACAGCGTGATAATCGGTTCAATATCATATTTTAAGAGCTCATCAATTAAGTCATCATAAAATTGTAACCCCGCTTCATTGGGCTCTAAATCATCTCCATTTGGAAAAATACGACTCCAAGCGATCGATGTTCTAAAACATTTCATGCCCATTTCTGCAAATAGCGCAATATCTTCCTTGTAATGATGATAAAAGTCAATTGCTTCATGATTTGGATAATTTTTCCCAGGAATAACGCCATTGGTAATTTCGCGAAGAACACCGTTGGCACCGGCTGTCATAACATCAGCGATGCTAACACCTTTACCGCCTTGATCCCAACCACCTTCAATTTGATGAGCGGCAACTGCACCACCCCATAAAAAATCTTTTTTCATGTTTTCCCTCTCCTTATATAAAAAGTTTGTTGAGCCGGTTAGCTCCGGCAAGAAAATAGTAAAAATTGATAGGACGTTTTTTGTCCTTTCGAATTTTTATCTTTTTCTCGAGGAGTTGGCTCATAAGAACTAGCCTAATAAAAAGTTTGTTGAACCGATTAGACTCGGCAGAAAAATAGGGGAATTTGATGTGACGCTTTTTGTCACCTCAAAATTCCTTCTTTTTCTCGAAAAGTTGGCTTATAAGAACTAAGATTTACGTTTTATTGCTTACTTTTCTTCTGCTTCAGCTAGTAAGTTCTGTTGATCTTGCTTCTTCATAAATGGGAAGTAAATAACAACAGAAAGAACTAAAATAATGACTTGAATCAAAGCTCCCTTAAATCCACCTAAAATAAAGCCAGAAATAATCGGTGGTGTTGTCCAAGGAACTTGTACATTATTAAAAGGTGTTAAAAAGCCAATTGTAATCGCCCCGTAAGTAATAATTAACCCGATCAAAGGGACAAGAATAAAGGGAATTAACATGATTGGATTAAACACAATCGGTAAACCGAAAATAACTGGTTCGTTAATATTAAAGAAGCCTGGTACAATTGATAGCTTGGAGATTTCTTTCATTTGTTTTGACTTTGCAGCTAATAAAGCCGCAATCAGTAAGCCTAACGTAATCCCTGTGCCACCAAATTTAACAAAATTATCAATTAATTGTGGCGTCATTACTCTAGCACCATTGGCCATCGTCAATGCTTTTCCTGATTCAACAATGCCTTGATTGGCAATTGAGTTGGCTGTCAAAATCGGTGCCATTACCCCCATAATTATATTGGGTCCATGCAAACCAGCCCAGAATAAGACAGACATTAAGAGCACAATTAGAATACCGCCCACCCATGTGTCCGTTAAATTTTGCATAGGCGTTTGTAGAACTTTAAAGATTAATTCCGTTAAGGATAAGTTGGCAATCATCATGCAAAGTTGATAGACAACCATTGAAATAAGAATAATAACAAAACCTGGAATTAAAGCTGCAAATGAATTGGCGACACCGACTGGAACTCCAGCAGGCATTTTAATCGTGATGTTGCGCTTCATAAAGAAACAGAATATTTTCCCAACAAAAATCCCGACTAATATTGCTGCAATAACACCATTTCCGCCTGTCCAAGCACGAGGGATAATGCCTGTCACAATTTCATTAGACTCAGTAATAGTCGAAGAAGCCGAAACAATTAAAAAGGAAACAAAAGAAAGAATCCCACATGAAATCCCATCAACTTTTTCGTTAGTAGCATAAGCATAACCGATACCAATAGCAATAACCATCGCTAAAATATCAAAAGTATTCGCTGAAACTTGGTTTAACCCAATATTCCAATTTTCTCCAAAAGTTTTTGCCATAAACGCACCATAATTTTGAAACGGTAAATTAGCAATCAGTAAAAATAGTGAGCCAACTAATGTAATCGGCATCGTTAAAACAAACCCATCTTTCAATGCTGTTATGGTTTTTGTATTAGCAAATTTTAAAAATTTATTTAATAGATTATCTAGCATTCCACTCATAAAACTCCTCCTAAAATATACGCATAAATATAATTCATTCGAATGACTATACAAAATAGAATACTACATTTTTTTTAACTTGTAAACCGTTTTCAGATTTTATCCCCATTTTTCTACTCCTATGAGTATGATACAATAAAAAGAGAATCGTTATTAGAAAGGACACTATAATGAAAAATAAACGAATTGGAATTGTTGGAGCCGGTATTGTTGGAGCAACAACAGCCTTTTACTTAGCAAAAGCAGGCTATTCAGTGACACTGTATGATGATGGAAATGGGCAAGCTACAGCGGCAGCCGCCGGAATTATTTGTCCCTGGCTTTCACAACGACGCAATAAAGAATGGTATCAACTGGCAGCATCTGGAGCAGCTTTTTATCCACAATTGATGCATGATTTAGGGGAAGATTACTCTGACTCTGAGATCTATCAACAAGTTGGCGCGTTAATTTTCAAAAAAAATCCAGCAACGCTACTTAAATTAGAAAAATTAGCACTAAAAAGACGTGAAACCGCACCTGAAATAGGCGAGTTACAAATTCTATCACCAAGTGAAATTGAAGCTAAAATACCGCTTTTAAAAACAACTGAATCAGCTCTGTTTGCTAGTGGTGGTGCTCGTGTGGATGGTCATTTATTAACAAAAAAATTAATTGAGATGCTACTAGATAATGGTGGGACATTTATAGCTGGTAAAATAATGCTACAACAAGCAGAAGACCACTCATTTAAGATTCATGCTCCGACTGGCGTCGAAAATTATCAACAAATTATCCTAGCTGTAGGCGCTTGGTTGCCCGAATTACTCACACCCTTGGGTTATTCTGTGGATATTCGTCCACAAAAGGGTCAATTGGCTCATTTACACTTATCCACAGTGGATAACTCACAGCAATGGCCAGTGGTAATTCCACATGGCGAAAAAGATATCATTCCGTTCAGTCATGGACATATTTTAGTTGGAGCCACTCATGAGAACGATTTAGGCTATGATTTATCTCCAACTTCACCAGAAATTAAAGCCATGATCACGGAAGCTAGCGACTTGGCTCCAGAATTATCCACAGCTGATTTAATTGAAACAAAAGTCGGAACACGAGCTTATACATCTGACTTCGCACCTTTCTTTGGTCCAATACCCGATAATCCCCAGCTCTATGTTGCTAGTGGATTAGGATCTTCTGGTTTAACAACCGGACCTTTAATTGGAAAAATGCTAGCTCAACTTGTGCTGGAACAAGAAACAGCTCTTGCTGTAGAAGATTACCCTGTAAAAAATTATGTAAAAAGATAAAAAGCCTGAGAACAAGGTAATTCCTATCCCTTGTTCTTAGGCTTAAAATAAATTCCAAAGGTTCAATCCAATCACAGCTACCACTACGAATTGATAGACTTGTAAGACTCTTTTATCTGATAGGATGCCACTTAATTGTGCTCCTAAAAATCCGCCAAAAATCGCAGCTGGAATAATAAAAGAAAGTAAGCTTAAATCAAAAATTTGATAGCCTGTGGATAAACCTGTTGCAATCAATTTGGAAAATTGAGAAAACAAGATTGTGACAATAGAATAAACGGTTGCTTCTTTGATTGGAAACCCAAAACAGAGCATTAGTAATGCCACATTAATCGGTCCACCACCAATTCCCAATAACGTTGCTAAAAAACCTAAAAATAGTCCCGCACTAAAATACCAATGAACTTTTATAAGTTGCCATGAAGACCATTTATAGTGGGTATATAAGATGGCAAACAGCAAAGAAACAATTGTTAAACTAATTTGAATTTTTTGAACGACCTGTTCATCAGAATAGAGCCTTAATAAGCCCTCAAAAGTCACATTCCCAATAATACCACCTAATACAGAACCTAGCGAAAGGAATAGGACCGTTTTTGGTTTGACTGTCACGCCGTTCTTCACCTGCTTAATAGTGGAGACAATGGCCATTGTGAACACAGCTATACTAGAATAAAAAGAAATTGTCCCGACAGAGTGGGCTCCAATTGCATCTAATACTGGTTTAATTATCACTCCACCACCCATACCAGATAATGAACCCACAGTATTTGCTAAAATAATCACGATAAAATAAAGCCAGCCAATCGACATTCTTCAATCACTTCACTTTCATCTTTGCCTATTACTTAACTGTCTCTAAAGTATAGCACAATCTATTGAATTTAAAAAAAGTAGAAATACCCAAGATAGGATATTTCTACTTTTTGCACAACTATTTAAGTTAAAGCAACGTCGCGTTTTTTAAATAGATAAACAGTTAACATATAAATCAAGATGCTGTATAGAAGTAATCCAATCCCTGCAGCTACTAAACTAATATCTCCAGGGATAGAATTGCCACGTCCCAATTCATTAATATTTAACAAATTAAAAACAATCCATTTTAGTGGTTCCCATTTTGGTATTAGTAGGGATAAGAATGTATTGATAATCGAACTTGAAAAGACCATTAACATCGCAATTCCCACGGCAAGAGCTTGTGAACGAAAAACTGCCGAAATCATTAACGCAACACTGATGTAAAGAACCATTAATAGATAGTTGGTTCCGGCTAAAACAAATCCAGCCTTTAAGGCGGACATTGTCCCCAACATTGTCGAGGCAGGGAGCATAAAGGACTGAACAGGAAACAGGATTGCCCCAACAATTCCAGCAGCTACCATCGTAAATAGCGTCACAAAAGCAGCAAATAATAAACAAACGATTAGTTTAGACAAAAGAATTTGACTACGTTTATGAGGTCTAGTCAGCAATAATTTAATGGTTCCATCGCTAAACTCAGAAGCAACCATCATACTTGCAACAACTACAACTAACATATTTACAATACTTAAGATCCCACCTAAACTAGAAAAGAAACTTCCAGCTGATTCACCACCATTATTGGTCGTAATTGGAGTCACACCTTTTTTCAAATAGGCTTCATAATAATCCAATTCCTTTTGTGCATAAGCAATTTCATTTGGATAATCTTCTTTCTCTTTGGCTTGTGCTGCCAGTAGATTACTTCGACTAATTTTAACGGCTTCTTCAAGATTTGTGACAGGTTTCCCATCCTCAGAATAAGTAAAAACAGGAATCCCTTTTTTAATAGTTTTCTTAACAGGCTCGCTTTCATCTCCTGCTTTTTGCTCGAAATATTCATTAGAGTTCAGGCTGTAGGCGTATTTATTTATTCCCCCGACTAATGCAACTAAACCAAAAATAATAATCAAATACACAATAAATGAGCGTCTAAAAATTAATTTGCGACTTTCATTAATAACCAAATTTATCATCGTAAACTTCCTCCTTTAGTCAATTCCAGGAAGCGTTCTTCCAACGTTGAAACATGTGGTGTAATTCCATAAAAAGGAATCCCTTTTTGAACGCCATGCTCAATAAATGCTGGAATTTGATTTTTCTCAATTTCAATCGTTAATGAATTCGCACTATGAGCAATGACTGTTAACCCCATTAAAGCAACTTCCTTTTGTAGTAGACTTTGTTCAGGAGTTTCAATCGTGATGTGTAACAGACTATTTTCTGGTTTTTCATCTGCCTTTGTTAAATCTTCAATGTGAGTTAATTTACCTTCTTCAATAATAATGATTTTATCTGCTAATAACTCCATTTCTGAAAGTAAATGGCTAGAAATTAAAATACTGGTTCCATCTTGCACAATTTCACGCATTAATTGTCTAAAATCGTGCATTCCTTTAGGATCAACCCCATTTAAGGGTTCATCTAAAATCAGTAAAGAAGGATGGTGAATAATGGCTTGAGCAATTCCTAATCGTTGGCGCATACCTAATGAGTAGGTTTTAACTTTGTTTTGAATGCTTTCAGTTAAACGAACACGTTCCACCACTTTTTTTATTTCTTCATCTGTAATTGTTTTGCGACTCATACGAGCAAACTGTTTTAAATTCTCCCAGCCGCTAAGATACTTGTAAAATTCAGGGTTTTCAATAATCGCCCCGACATCTTCCATACATCCTTCAAAATTTCCATCTAAATCATTGGAATTAATTTTAACAGTCCCAGCATTTCTAGAAATCAGACCAGTTAGCATGCGAATAATTGTCGTTTTACCGGCACCATTAGGACCTAATAAACCGACAATTTCCCCTTTACCAATCGATATATCGACTTCTTTTACCAGTATTTTACGACCAACTTGTTTCGTTAGTCCCTTTGCGAGTAACACTTCTTCCTCCATTTAGTACATTCCTCCTTTTGTAATAAAAAGCTTGTTGAGTTCGTTCAGGCTCGAATGAAGAATTGTGAAATTTGATGTGGCGTTTTTTTGCCACCTCGAAATTTCACCTTTCTTCCGAGAGCCTAACTCATAAGAGCTGGCCTTAATAAAAAGCTCGTTGAGTTGAGTAGCTCTCTCACTACTCTTATTTTAATTTTTTAAATTACTTACTTTAGCTTACTACAAAAACGTTAAGAAATCGTGTTAATACTACTATTTTTTTGTTAACAGTTAAATTGCACATGCTTTAGCTTAACTAGTTCAAACCATTTTGTATATTACTCTATGCAGTATATTTGTTACAGATAAGAGTATAAGTCATTTAAAATTCATTGTCATCTTAACTACTAAATATGATTAAAAACGACTATTTAACCTAGTTAACTCTCTGCCCGTCTAGTGTATTTTAGCATTCGTTACATTGACAACTACCTTAATTTCATGTTACTATGAACTTGCGAAACAATACTAATTTCTTATACATTTCAACACGAAAGCCCAACCTATGTCCGTAGGTTGGGCTTTTTTTATATGCATATAAGTTAGGCACACGTGGGTTAGTAGAGCAACTGCTTCAATCATCGTCTCGCTTATCTAACCAATGAGCAAATAGCTGAATCACTATCCCTGCAATTACAGGGGCGACAACTAACAATACTAAATCTTTTAACATTTCAACACCCCCATTCGGGGCAGTTGCCATACCGTTAGTATAACACAGTATATAATAGTAAATTAGCTATTTCTGCTCTAATAAAATAGTTAATTTCTATAGTTTTTAAAGATGATACAAAAACCTACTTCACAGTATTTTTTCTACTAATTTACCTTGTACAACAAAGCGCCCTTTCCCGTAATCCAATCCGGAATCACAAGTAGATAAAGTCAGAATTTGATCGTTTTCAGAAACTTCTATATTTGTTGTAATAGTCGACTTTAACTTAACTGAATCTAAATAAGTAGTAAATGAACCGGGTTCTTGAAAATTAGTCTCAATATAATAGAAATCTGTAGTTGTTTCATAGGCTGCAAAAACTTCTACCGTATAACTTTTCGTTTCAGTTTCATACTCAAAAGTTGGATGCTCTTTATAAAAATCAGGATTCAGATAATTATTTATACTCGCAAACATCGAGCCGTCCTTCATATTATGTCCATAGATAATTGTATTCTTTTCATCTTCTGATTGATTTCGATAATCTTTAAAGATGCTCCCAGCACGTGCAACTTCCCTTTGATAATTGTGTTTCAAATAGTACTCATTATCTAAACTTTGTAAAATTGGGTAATCAACTTCCGTACCTTCAATCGAAATCCAACCAATCATGTCTGGATTTTTTTTTTGCAATTCAACAAATGCAGGGCGAAGTTGGTTAGCATCATGTGGCTCATTCTTTCTCTGCTGATAAACTGTTTGAACGTCTGATAGAATCGTTTTATTATGATTATTTTCTACCCAATAATTGACGATTTGATAGCCCGAGAAAAGCAAAATAGCAAGCATTACTAAGTTAAATACTTTACGCATCATACTTTTCCCCTCCATTTTTACCAGCGATACTTGTACTCCGCCACATTAAAAATAATAAGAAGGGGCCACCTATAATCAACATAATAATCGCAGCAGGGATTTCCATTTGTGCCATTAAATTTCGTCCTAAAGTATCTGCAAATAAGACTAATAAACCACCTAGTAAGCTAGAATAAGGAATTAAAATTCGGTAATCATTCGTTTTTAGTAAACGTCTAGCTAAATGAGGAACTAGTAATCCCACAAAAGAAATCACACCGACAATCGCCGTTGTAACTGAAGCCAAAAGTACCGCTAGTAAGGCAATAAAAAAGCGCATTTTGAGCACTGGAACACCTAAACTATATAGTGTTGTATCTTCAAGAGCTAGTAAATTGCACCACTTTGCAATAAAAAAAGTAACAAGTAAACCAATAGCAACATAACTAACTAATAATTGAACATCTCCCCAAGTTTTCATGCCAAAATTAATCGCATTACCAGCTGTTTGGCTTGATATTTGCACCATCGAACTGGTTAGAATATCATTTAATCCAGTAAAAATAGCATTAACAGCAACCCCTACAACAATTAAGTGCAACGGTTTTAGTCCAACTTTAAAACTAAAACCAAATACTAAACAACAAGCTACCACGCCTCCTAAAAAGGCAAAAAATGGCGTCCAAAAATAGAATTGTGGAGCAATCGCTAAAATAAGTAATGTGAAAAATTTAGCCCCTGCTGAAATTCCAATAATACCTGCATCGGCTAATGGGTTTCGTAAAATAGCTTGCAACAATAAACCTGAAACGGATAAAGCTGCTCCCGCAAAAAAAGCTAAAATAATTCTTGGAAAACGTAAATCTTTAATAATCAGCACTTTTTCATTTTCACCAGTAATCAGCCCTTGAATTAATTCGCTTATTGGTACGTGCAAACTTCCTGATAATAATGCCCAAATAAGCGTTCCAACTAAAGCTATGACTACAAATAAAAAACCATAAACTTTATTGTTCATAAAATAGCTCCACTAATTTTGTTAATGCTGTAGGAGCATTTAACGAACCAGTCATGCCAAATAAGTTTTCATCTAAATCATAGACTCGATTATTCTTAACTGCATTAAAGTGTTTCCAATTATCGTTGGTTTTAAATTCTTCATCAAACATTTCTACTACTTCTTTAGGCATACCGTGAGCCGCCCGCAAAATAATATCCGGGTTCGCTTGCTGCAAAAATTCAGTATTAGAAGCTAAGTATTCTTGTTCTTGCCCAGTAATAACGTTTTCGCCTCCTGCTAAGCGTACTAAATCGCCAATATAAGCCTTTTCCGTCACTACTAAGTAACTACCAGGAATACCCATTAAAATTAACACCTTTGGTTTCTTATCTTGCTTAACTTTTGTTTGAGCTTTAGCAACTTTTTGATCAATAGATTGCGTTAATTGTTCTGCTTCTGATTGACGATTCAATTGCTCACCTAATGTTTTAATTTCTTTTTCCATAGAAGCGATACTACGGAAATCTAAAAAGTTCGTTTTTAATTTTGCAGCTGTTAATCCATCTTCCAAATCGGTTTGGAGTGTGCTTGTTGACAAGACTAAATCTGGTTTTAGTGTGCGCATAATTTCTAAATCTGGTCCCATTGGTGAACCAACTTCCACAACATCTTTGTATTGTTTGGGCAATTCTTTTGATGTTGTAGGAATACCAACTAAAGGATAATCCAATTTAGCCATAATTTCTGCACTTGCTACTGTTGTTGCAATCAATCGTTGTTCTTTTTTTTCTTGAGTTACTGTATCATCTACTCTTGCTGAATTTTCTTTTTCATTAGGATTTTTTTCATTCCCACATGCTGCTAATAAAAGAACTAGCAAAGTTAAGACTAGCATTAGTTGTTTTTTCATTGCCTACTCCTTTGATGACAGATTAGCAAAAGTGAGTCTTAGCAAATGCTAAGACTCATTTTTATTTATTATTTTTTTAGTTGATAGCGTCGCATAAAATAACCACTTGCTAGGATAAAAATAAAACTATAGATGGCTATATTAGCCGAGTCACTCGTTTGAACATTTTTAGTCTTAGTAACGGGTTTACTTTCTTGAGCGGATGCTACATTGGCACTTAAAAAGTTAGGTTTCGCTAATTTTTCTGGCGTACCTTCATTTGCTGGTTCAAATTTTCCATTTGTCGTAGGTGACGTTGGCAACTGGACAGGTGGTGTTTGACCCGTAATGTCTTTTAGTGATGTAGCATCTAAATTAATTGAGACAGTATATTCTTCATCATAATTAAGCCCTGGCATGTCTGTAATTGTCACTCTTGTTTGAGCTTTTGTTTTTGCAAAACCATTAGCAATTGGGTATTTGACAACGCGATAGTCTTTTTCAGTATCGTTGCTAACTACAGCGGCATCTGACCAAAGTCCATTTTGTTCAGTTTTAAATGTCTTAATCCAATGACTACTCTTTAAAGTCAGATAAAGATAAGGTTGTCCTTTTTCAACTTTGATAATACCTGGTTTTAATGTGTATTGATCCATCATTGACTTTTCAGATTCATCAGCCTTCATAACACTAAAGTTTACACTATATTGGTGATTATTTTCTAGATTCGTTGGATCAGCTGGTTTTACTGGGTTAATTGGTTTTTCTGGATCTGTTGGTTTCTCTGGGTCTACAGGAGTTACAGGTTTTTCTGGTTCTGGAGCACTTGGAAACTCATTACTCGGAATAGCTACTGCTTGAGTTGGGTCAAATAATAAACGGAAATTGGCTTGGCCATTATACAGTTTCCCACCACCCATATCCACTTGATATGCGACATGTGCATTTAAATCTGTTGTTAAATCTGGAACATCAAATGTGACAATACGACTATTTTGCGCTTCATCTTTTGATACTATCCCTGTTTCAACTAAGCTTCCTCCAACTTCCGTTTGGAAACTAGTTACTGTTTTAGAATCATTTAAATTCATTGCGATGGTTTTTTTACCATTTTCAACTTTCAACCAAACTGGATTATCAAAGTATTTTTGCATACTGCTAGCTTTTTCTTCCGTTGCATGTTTTGCAGTAAATGGTACTTTGTAAGTTCCATCTGCTAATTCAGTTGGTTCCGTTGGTTTTTCTGGTTCTGGAGCACTTGGAAACTCATTACTCGGAATAGCTACTGCTTGAGTTGGGTTAAATAATAAACGGAAATTGGCTTGGCCATTATACAGTTTTCCACCACCCATATCCACTTGATATGCAACATGTGCATTTAAATCTGTTGTTAAATTTGGAACATCAAATGTAACAATACGACTATTCTGCGCTTCATCTTTTGATACTATCCCTGTTTCAACTAAGCTTCCTCCAACTTCTGTTTGGAAACTAGTTACTGTTTTAGAATCATTTAAATTCATTGCGATCGTTTTTTTGCCATTTTCAACTTTCAACCAAACTGGATTATCAAAGTATTTTTGCATACTGCTAGCTTTTTCTTCCGTTGCATGTTTCGCAGTAAATGGTACTTTGTACGTTCCATCTGCTAATTCAGTTGGTACAACTGGTATAGAAGGTTCTTCAATAACTGGTTCAGAAACAACAACTAGAGAAGAAGGATCAATTGTTAAGTCAACTTGATACCAGTTATCATAATTAAAACCTGGTACTGTATCTACATTAATATGCATATATGAAAAAATAATTTTATCCAATGATTCCATTTTAATTCTGACTTTACGGGTATTGTCAGCTGGATTTTCAGAAATAACTTCAACATCTTGGTACGTTCCTTGATAATTTTCTGCCGGTACTGGAGTTGCCGGGCGTTCGCCTGACTTGCTAGTAGCAAAATTTTTCCACCAACCACTATTTTTTACAGTTACATATAAATACGGTTGATTATTTTCTACTTTAATCGTTCCAGTATGATCAAGATAAGCATTAGCAGCAGAACTTTCCTTTGTTGATCCACCCGTCTGATCTTTATAAAAATTCAACTGAACTTGATATTCACCACCATCTTTTAATAGTGATTCCTCAGCGATAGCTGTGTATGAAGGTACTAAACTAAAAAATAATAACGTGATAACCAAACAACTATTTAATTTTTTAAACATTTTTTTCATTTATAGACCTCCTATATAAAAATTTTGTTGAGCCGAGTAGCTCTGGCAGAAAAATAGGAAAATTGGATGTGACGGTTTTTGTCACCTCAAAATTTTATCTTTTTTCCTAAGAGTTGGCTCATAAAAACTAGCCTGATAGACTAGTTAATTCTCCGTATCCCTATCGATTTTAAAATAGGAAATACAAAAAAAGTTTTTTACTTTTGGTTGTATTTATCTGTTTTATCAAGAGAATTGCCAATAAAATTTGATTTTTATTTTACTTTAGCCGTTTTTCTAAACACGAATAAACTACCTAATGCACCTATAAATAAAAGGCTATATAAATAAATGGGCGTTTGATCACCAGATTTTGGGTTAGGTACTTTTTCAGTCGTACTTGCTCCTGCCACCTCCGGAGCTTTAACGTCACCTTGTGTTTCTGTTGTTTTTTCAACTGCAGATCCAGCAATTAAAGACGCTGATTGTAAATCAAAGCTTAAATTTATTTTATATTCATGATGATAGCTTAAATCTGAATTTTCAATATCTACTTTAATTTTTGCTGCAATCGGAGCACTCAAATCACCTGTTTGAAAACTAACTTTTCGGGTATCAAGTGAGTCGTCTGTGCTAATTATTTGTTCAGATTGTAGCCCATTGCCTGCATCAACCCATAAACCTGTAATCCATTTACTATGATTAAGCTGTAACTGAATGCTTGATTGCCCATTCGCCACAACTAACGTAGCAGGTTTATCAAAATAGTCGTTGGCCATAGAAGCTGAACCTCCATCTCCTTGAACAACTGTATAATTTATTGAATAAGTTCCATCGTCTAATGCCGCAAAAGCAACTTTTGGACTTATAAAAAATGAACCTAGTAATGCAAAAACAGCTAACCAAGCTAAATTTACTTTATTCATTGTACTCCTCCTTTAATAGAATGCTCATAAGAGCTGATTCATCTATATTGAGAATCATTCTCAATAGATATCAAAAAAAATTCTCTACCTTTTTTCACTGCTTCAAAGCAGCAATTTCATTATATTGAGAATGATTCTCATTGTCAATTGTTTTCGAAATATTTACTGTTTCTTATTTTGCTAAAAGAGCCTGTGCTAGATTCCAAGTGGTTCTTATGTATTTGATAGTTATTCTTAAATACGAATATATTATCAACTGTACTATTTATTAAATAAGCACGAACAAAGAAAACTCCTTTTTCGTATAAGTTTACTTTACTTTTTACCTAGTTTAGTTTACAATTCACTTAGGAGGTAATTTACATGAAAAAAGATTATGGTGATTTTATAGCTAATAAAGTTTATGAGTTTCGCGTTTTAAAAAAAATGTCTCAAAAAGATCTAGCTGATAAAATCGGGGTTTCAAAACAAACTATTTTTGTCATGGAAAAGGGGAACTATGTCCCATCCCTACTTTTAGCATTCAGAATTGCAGAATATTTTAATGTAGAAATTACAGATATCTTTATTTATAAGAAGGAGGAAAAATAATGTATTTTATCGAAATAATCGACAACCAGTTAGGAGAAATTAACAATTTCAATATTTTTATAGGGATCACATTACTTCTTATCATCACAAGCGTTGGGGTTGTCTATTTTATTGGTAAGAAAATGGGAAGTGACGAGCGAAGTGAATCTATTTTAACAAAAATGGGGTCAATAGGTTTTATTGTCTACATATTATTGAATTCACTCATTATCAATACGAACGTTCTGCATTATAAACAATTTCTAACTATGAACTTGTCGCTTTCATTAATTGTTGCGACTGCTTATTTAATTATTCGATATCGAAAAGACTTAAAATAGGTCATAACAAAAAAGGTTTCCCTAACAAACATTTTTAATCCAGCATTTTTTATAAATATCAATCTAAAATTGTGTCTTATTTTATAGTTAGGATTGGAGAAATATACTTTAAATTATCAAGCTATCTTTATCACCAAAAATTTAAAAGATAGTAATCAAATCATAAGTTATTGTCTACCTTTTAAATTCAATTTTTGTTCTTTTTAAGTCTACATTTACTCCCAATTTTTACTATTTCCACTAACATATTAAATAAATATTGTTATAAATTAACATCTTTTAAAAAAATTCTGATTTTCCGATTAATCATTCAGTCTATTAAAGACTTTTTTGTTAGTGATATTTCGAATAAAAAACAGGCTATCAAAAAGTTACAATACTTCAACTTTTTGATAGCCTGATATTTTCAAAAATAAATAAAATTTATTTTAACTAGTATTAAAGTTTTTCTAGAACTGTCATTTTTGCCTTCATACCAACTATAGAATCTTTTATTCCAGCTATTTCGAATGTTTTACCCACAGTTGTTAAACCTAAGTCACCGCTATAAATTGTATACTTGCCACCCAATACTGTAGTTGTACGCTTCTGAATACCGTCAACAAAAATCGCTACTCTTTCTGCTTCACCAGTAACTGTTCCACTAACAAATGTGTCTGTTGTATAATATGAATTAATTTGAGGTGGTGCTAATTGTGATTTTTGTTGTACCACCATCTTTGTTTTAGGACCAATTGTTAATCCTAATACCCCTGCTATTTCGAAAACTTTACCCGTAGTCGTTAAACCTAAGTCACCGCTATAAATTGTATACTTACCATCCACTACTGTAGTTTTACGTTTTTCAACTCCATCTACAAAAATCGCTACTTTTTCTACATCGCCACTGATTGTTCCACTCGCAGTTGTGTCTGTTGTATAGTATGGGTTAATTTGTGGAGCAGCTAATTGGACTTTTTGTTTCACTGTCATTTCTGCTTTAGGTCCCACTGTTAAACCGCTAATTCCGGCTATTTGAAACTTTTTACCTGCCGTTGTTAATCCTAAATCACCTGTATAAATCACATACTTACCACCATTAACTGCGGCTGTTCGTTTTTGAACTCCATCTACAAAAATCGCTACTTTTTCTACCGAACCAGTAATCGTTCCACTCGCATTCACATCAGTTGTGTAGTAGTCATTAATTTTAGGAACTACTAATTGGACTTTTTGTTTCACAATCATTTTAGTTTTAGGTCCAATTGCTGAACCAGCAATCCCAGCTATTTCAAATGTTTTACCTGCGGTTGTTAATCCTAAATCACCTGTATAAATTACATACTTACCACCATTAACTGCGGCTGTTCGTTTTTGAACTCCATCTACAAAAATCGCTACTTTTTTTACCGAGCCAGTGATCGTTCCACTCGCATTCACATCAGTTGTGTAGTAGTCATTAATTTTAGGAACTACTAATTGTTCTTTTTGTTTCACAATCATTTTAGTTTTAGGCCCAATTGCTGAACCGTCAATCCCAGCTATTTCAAATGTTTTGCCTGCTGTTGTTAAACCTAAATCACCTGTATAAATTATATATTTACCGTTTTTAACTGCAGCTGTTCGTTTTTGAACCCCATCAATAAAAATAGCTACTTGTTTTGCTGCTCCTCCAATAGTACCTGATGCATTTACATTTGTTGTATAATACTCATTAATTGTTGGTGCAACAAGCTGCTGTTTACTTTTTACTGTCGCTTCTGTTTTTGGTCCGACCATGATTCCATCAATTCCAGCTACTTGAAATTTTTTCCCAAGAGTAGTCAATCCTAGATCGCCTGTATAAATTACATACTTGCCATTATTAACAGCTGCTGTACGTTTTTGTACCCCATCGATAAAAATCGCAACTTGTTTCGCTGAACCAGTAATTGTTCCTGATACATTTGCATCTGTTGTATAGTAATCATTAATTGTTGGTGCAATCAATTGATTCCTTGCTTCAACAATTTTTGTTGTTTTGGGCCCTTCAACACCATCAAATAAGCCAGCTATTTGAAAACTTTGACCTGCAACAGTTAAACCTAAATCACCTGTATAGATAGTAAAGCTTCCATTAGTAACTGCAGCTGTTCTTTTCTTTACCCCATTTACATAAATAGCTACTTGTTTTGCTGAACCTCCAATAGTTCCTTTTGCATTTATATCTGTTATATAGTAGTCATGAATAACTGGAGCCACTACTTTTTCTGATGCTTTCGTAACAATAGTTGAAGCTTCTGATTCTTTACCATTTAAAGTGACTTTTGCTAGAACTGTTACACCTACCGCTTGTTTAGCAATTGTAAAACTATATTTCCCAGCACTATCAACTTTACCTGATGCTAGTATAGTTCCATTTGCAGACAATGTAATTGCTCCATTTGGCTCACCTGTTCCCGAAACAAAAGTTGTAGCATTATCAATATTAGAAATAGTTGTTTTGGCTATCTCACCATTTTTTACGATTGTCGATGCTTCAGATGTTTGGTTATTTGCTTTCACGATTGTTGTTACCTTTACACCGGTACTTTGTTTAGGCATTTGGATTGTATATTTCCCATCACTTCCAACAGTTCCTGTCGCAATTACTTGTTGATTTGCTTTAACTTCAATCAAACCATTTGGTTCACCTAATCCACTTACAGTCGTTGAGGTTGTGTCTAGATCAGAAATAGTTGTTTGAACTATCTTCTTTTCCTCTACAATCAATTCTGTAACAGCTTGAGCTTCATTACCATTTGAATTTTTCACTGTATACTGAATCGTGTAATTACCAGGTTTCGATGTATCAATATTCTTTCCATCTTCAACTGTAAACACAATCTTATCAGTTAAGTCCCCATCAATTTTGTCAGTTGCTGTAATACCATTTAATGGATTAAATTCTGTCCCTACTTGAACAACTATTTTATTTTGTATGCCGGCAAAAGTTGGTTTGCCCGTTACTGCACCATTGGAAATCCGTTTATAGTCTCTTAATTGGCTAAACTCTTTTTCAACAACTGGATTGTTGCAATAGATTAACCTGTAACCATCTCTAAAGTTAGATATTTCAAAACGATCTTTAATATCCCAAGTGCTATTTGGCTTTCCATTTGTGGCAGAATCTTTGATTGACCATACATTTAATTCAGAATCCTTGATAGTAATATTTCCAATACTTCCTGCTCCAAAGATAGGTTGAGCGACACTCCCCCCCATATTTAGATGCTGTAAATGATCAAAAGTAAAATTATAATTACCTTTTGAAAAGACAGCAGCTTTGGCATCTTTAGAATTGCTATTCACATTAAATATAGAACCCTTTTTTGCATTAATATTTAAAGGGATAATTGCACCATTTGGGGGAACTGCTGAATTGAATATTATATACTTTCCACTCGCTGTAAAACTTGCATTCTCTCCGATATCAATATTTCTTGCCCATGAAACAGGAATATAAGCTGGATTAGTACTAGGAATTTCAGTACTTATATCAACAATAGCATTATCTTCTAGTATCAAATCACCGGATTCAGTAGTATTAGGGAACTTAATACCTCCACCAACAACAGTTAAAGTCGCATTTTTTTTGACTAAAACATTCTTCATTACATTAACCTGCGAACGAATTTCATTTTTACCTTCAAATATATAGTCATAACTATTAGTTACATAATTTGTTATATTAGTACCAGAAAATAAGATATTATTAAATATTATTTCCTGATTTTTTTTAGTAACGCCACTAGAAATCGTACCCGCGCCAGCTTTAGTTCCGTTTATACGCCCATTCTCAAAGCGGACACTTTCTGCTCTCACATAAAGATATTGCGATCCTACATTTAAGAGGTTATCATTCAAATCAATAGTAATATTTTTATCAATATATATAACTTTAGTCACCGATATAGATTTCAATAATTTTATTTTTGATACATTGCCAAGCAAGGCATCTGTTAATTCTGTCTCTGTTGAAACTTCTTCAATCCTTTCATTCGCTAACACACTAGGAGTATTCGCTCGTGTATTTGAAGTTTCCTCACTGGTTGCCTTACTTTCCGTTTCTGGAGCCACTTGACTTTCTTCTTTTGTTGCAGTTTCTGCTTCCTTTTCAGGTATTTCAGACTCTACTTCTTCTGTAGAAATAACTGGTATTCCCTCTGTCAAAGTAGGTGCCTGTTCTCCTTCAAGTTCAGCAGAAACAGAACTATCAACTGTTTCTTCTGTTTCAACTGCATAAGCAATACTAGGTATACTTGAACTTGCTAACATCAAAGTTAACGTACTAACCACCATCACTTTTTTTAAGCTTTTGGCATTCATTTTTAACTGTGCCAGTTCTTTATTTTTCATTATTTAATTTCCTCCGAATTTATTAATCTTTTTTATAGTTTGTTGTTTTTCTGATTCCTTATACTAATTTCCACACTACTTATCATGCCTTTAGATGTTCTAAGTGTTCCCTCCTATGCCTCCCTTTTTTCCATATCTACTTTCCCTCTCCTCACCTCCTCTCAATCGTTCTCTTCCAATAAGAAACAATTCCCTTATCAATTGAATAGAGCGGTTGATACCCTAGTTCTTTTATTTTAGTAATATTAGCTAGGGAATTCATGATATCTCCTTTTCGAGCTAATTTAGTCTGGATACACAATTTTTTTTGACTTAGTGATTGAGAAAGAACTAGTAGTTGATTTAAAGAGGTCTTTGCTCCAGTTCCAATGTTATACACCTCACCAATCGCTTTTTCTTTTTCTGACACAAGTAATAGCGCCTGAATTACATCCTGCACATAGACAAAATCTCGGGTTTGCTCTCCATCTCCATATTTAGTAAATTCAAAATATTCTGAATTTTTATTTGTTTTCAATCCTTGATTAAGAAGTGATAATACCCCTGAATAAGGAGAATTAGGATTTTGGTTCTCGCCATATACATTAAAGAAACGCACTGCTGTTGTTTTCACACCATAAAGTCGGTGATACATTAAGGTAAATTGTTCCGATGCATACTTGTCCAAGGCATAAGGACTTAGTGGTTGAACAGTATCTCCTTCTGTTTGAACAGCATGCGGGCTATCTCCATAAACTGACGCAGAAGAGGCAAAAACAAAACGCTTAAGTAATTGTTTTTGTTTTTTGACTTGTTCCAATAAAAGCAAGGTTGCATCTTGATTAATAAGATGAGTGGACCACGGAAATTCAATCGACTCTGCGACATTAGCCACCGCTGCTAAATGAAAGACATAATCAAATGTAAATTCCTTAAATAGTTGATTTAATAGCTTTTTATTTCCAATATCTTCTTTGATAAAGACGACATTTTCTGAAGGAAGTATATTTTCTCTGTGTCCCATTGAAAGATTGTCGACTACGACAACTTTTGCATAGGTACCATAATGATTCACCAAGTGTGAACCGATAAATCCGGCCCCTCCGGTAATTAAAATTGTCTCCATTTTCTTTGCTCCTATTCTTTTATTTCGCTTTATCCCCAAGTCGAATAGTTTTTTCCGGGTACTGATTGTTCAAACTATTTTTAGTATCTAATATAAGCTGGCTTTTATTTGCAATTTTATTTCTATCAAAGCAATCATGATTGACTAAGAGAATAACCAAGTCATAGGTTTCCATTAATGTGTAGTCTAACTCGATTGATTCTTGTTTATAACCATGTTTATCTATAAAATATGTTGTTAATGGATCACAAAATTCTACCATGCTTCCCGCTTTTTGAAGATCATCAAAAATTTGTAAGCTAGGTGATTCACGTAAATCATTACTATTTTCTTTATAGGCCATTCCCATAAGCAGGATCTTTGAACCTTTTAAGACTTTGTTATGCTGCAGTAGAGCTTCTTTTGCTTTTGATGCCACATGTTTAGGCATTTCTCGATTAATTTCTTGAGCCAATTCAATCAAACGACTGGAATGATTGGATTTCTTCGCTTTCCAATTCAAATACATTGGATCTAATGGAATACAATGTCCACCAATCCCTGGACCTGGTAAAAACTTCATATAGCCAAAAGGCTTAGTCTCAGATGCTTGAATCGTTTCCCAAATATCAATTCCCATTTGTTCACACAAAATCGCCATTTCATTGATAAAAGCAATATTGATACTTCTAAAGGTATTTTCTAGTAATTTACTCATTTCAGCTACTTCTGTGGAAGTTACTGGAACAACTTGTTCTACAATGCTTTGATACAATAAAGTACTGATTTCTAAAGAATTTTCAGTTGTCCCTCCGACAACTTTAGGAGTATTTTTAATTTTAAATTTTTTATTTCCTGGGTCCACTCTTTCAGGAGAATAGGCAACCATAAAATCTTGATCTGCTAAGTAGCCCTGTTGAATCAACGGTTCATGAATTAATTCTTTGGAGGTTCCAGGATAAGTAGTACTCTCTAGAATAACTAACATTTGACTTTCCCATTCTGAATGAATCGTATCGAGTGCCTCTTGAATGTAAGAAATATCAGGTTCATAAGAATCTGTCAATGGGGTTGGTACACAAATAATGAAGCAATCAAGCCCTTTTAAAGACTCTTTTTGATTAGATACTTGAAAATGTCCAGTAGAGAAAGCCATTTGTACCGTCTCTGAAGAAATATCCAGAATATCTGATTTTCCTTGTTTTAAAAGTGCTATTTTCACTTCACTTTTATCAAATCCTGTCACATAAAAACCTGCTTCTGCGAATGATAGGGCTAAGGGCAACCCAACATAACCTAATCCGATTACACCAATCGTGGCGGTTCTATTATTTATTTTCGTTATAAATTGATCTCTCACTAGATTTCACGCTTCTTTCTTTTGATTAACTGAATTAGAGGGTCTTTACTGAGAATGAAACAAATACTGTAACTAATTACCCCAACACCTACTTGAGTCACTAGGTAAAGGCTAGTACGCTCTATTTCTATAGATCTGGATGCTCCCCACATACAGCCTCCCATTATTAAACTAAATACTGCATATTTGATTAAATACTTGCCTACAAACATAAATGAAACAACTTTTCTTACTTGATATAGTTCAATTAATAACGTTACCGCAGTTCCCAAGAACAAAGCTAGTGCTGGTGCTTGCGCTTTAAAATTCAACTGTAAAAAGAGAAAACAACAACTACTTGTCACGACTGCTCCAACAATTACAGCCAATGCATACTCTTTATTTTTATTGCTTACTACTAAATATTGGATTCCGATAACGTCTGAAAGCCCTTTGAACACAAAAGAAAATGAAATAATCACCAAAGGATTCATTACTTCTGAAAATTCTTCTCCCAAAAACCAAGAAACAAATTGAGGTGCCATCACTAAAACCCCAATAGTCATAGGCAATGCTAGACCACTGATAAAACGAAGTGAAAAATTTAAATATTTTTTTAAACGTTCTGTATCTCCCGTTGTATAATATTTAGACATCTTCGGCATTAAAACAGAAGTTAAGGCCGAGATAAAACTAATCGCAATTGCATACAATTTATAGGCTTGATTAAAGACACCAACTTCAACAGCACCGTTAAAATTTTCCAATAAAAGTTTATTTATGGATAAAGTCAGAGTCAACATACTCGGAACAACAAATAATAATACAATTGGGGAGATGTGTTGACCTATGGTTCTTACAACAAAAGTAAATCCACCCACCTCACTTAAAGCAATACTCCCTGTTAAAAATTGTCCTAAAAAAAGAGTAAGTCCGTTAATCAAAATGTATTTCCATAAATCATTACTTGTTTGTATAAAAAGAAAAATAGCTCCTATATTGCAGACTCTCACTGCGATATTTCGCCACATAATCGCAGAAATTTTTTCTTTCCCGACAAAATACCAGGAAGTGTCCAATCCCGTACTGATTAATGTAAAAAGATAAAGAACAAGTAGAAATTGATGCTGATTAAAATAAAAAATAAAGAGTCCGTATAAAGATGTTGTTGCTCCAGTCATTATAATCTGAAAACTAAAAAGTTCAGAAAACAGCTGGTTCATATTTCGTTCGTCTGTTTCAGCTATTTTTTTGCTAGCATACATCGGTAGTCCCAGTAAAATCAACAATGAAAAAAGTTGAATAAAAGAATAGAGATATGCTTCTAATCCAATGCCTTTCGGACCAAAAATTCTTGAAATATAGGGGGTCGTTACAAGTGGTGTTAGAATGGTCACGAATTGATAGACTAAAATCGAGCCATAATTCCGAAGCAATTTATGACTCATTCGCACTTACTTCCAAGGCAGCATCATAAATTTGCTCCACTTTTTTTGCTAGATGTCCCCAATTCAATTCATGTTCTATCTTAGATTTCGCCCTTATCCCCATCTCTCTTGCCTCAGCTGGATGACAGACTAAATAATTAACAGCTTCGTAAATAGCACTACTAGATTGATCTGGTATTAGCAAACCGGTTTTTTTATGCTCCAAAATATCAGTATTTCCTCCAACAGCACACGCAACAACTGGATTTCCACATGCCATTGCTTCTAGTATTCCAATACTACACCCTTCCATTAGTGAAGGTTGAACATAAATATCCGCTAAATCCAAATACTGTTTAATTTGATGATGCGCTTGTCTCCCAATAAATTTCACTTTTTCTAAGTTTATTTTTTGTTCTTCTAGCCAGTTCTTCAATTGTTGTTCCTGACTCCCATCTCCAACTAAACAAATAAACAGATTCGGATGTTCTTCTAACAATCTTGGAATCACCTGGATAAAATAAGTCATGCCTTTCACCGGCTCCATACGATTGGTGGTGACTATCACTTTATCCCCTTCTTCAATTCCTAATTCTTTTCTCAATAAGCTGAGATGTGATATCGCTTTTTGATATTCTTCAAAATTAACTCCATTAGGAATGAAAACACAGCGTTCTGAACCAAACAATTCTGCAGACATTTTTTCTACTTCGAAACTAGGACAAATAATTTTATCTGGTTGACCAATCATTTTAGTGATTTTTTTGAATTTTTTTTGCTTATACAACGTTCTAAACAATGAAAGATGGTTGGTATAGACTTCAACGCCTGTTGTTTTTACATACTGCATCATTTTTGCGTCTTTATTTAGCGTTTGCCAATGAATAATATCAATCTTTTTTTCTGCTTGTAAATCATTTATAAAGGTACTCATTCGTCTTCGATAAGTGAAATCACCAATTTTTTTTATTTTAGGAATCGGAATCCGAAAAATTTTCACTTGCTCATCCCATTCAATTTCCACTTTGTTGCTCGTTGAAAAATAGCATGTAAGTATTGTAATCTGATGGCCTCTTTTAGCCAGAGCTTGACTCAATTCATGAGTATAAACGGCTACTCCACCAATATTAGGAAAATAATCATAGGAAACGAATAGAATTTCTTTCTTCTTCATTTTAGATTGCTCCTTTAGTCGTCAAAATAGTCCTAATTGTTTTCCACAGTATTTCCAATTCAAGTTTGATGGATTGATTTTTAACATAATACAGGTCATATTTCATTTTATCGCCATTTTTCAAATCGCTGCGACCATTTACTTGAGCCAAACCTGTAATACCAGCTTTTTTTTCTAAACGCATTTTCTGCTCTTTATTATATCCACAAGTAATCTCAGGTATTTCTGGTCTAGGGCCAACAATACTCATGTCCCCTTTTAATACATTGAAGAATTGCGGAAGTTCATCAATGCTTGTTTTTCGAATAAAGGCACCAATTTTTGTAATATGTTCTTTTTCATCGTTCTCTGACTTAAATATGAAATCAGAGGGTACTCCGTAAATGGGGTTAAACATGTACGTTTTTTCTGGAATTTCTTCTTTCATTGAACGAAACTTAAAAATTTTAAATCTAACTCCATTTAGTCCCGTTCGTTCTTGAATAAATAAAATAGAGCCACGATCCTCTTTCCAAATCAAAAGAGACACAACAAGCATTATAGGAAACAAGATTAAAATACAGATACAACTAAACACAATATCAAATCCTCTTTTTAGGCAATTAAATATAATTTGTTGCCGCTTATTTTTATCCATCACACTACTTCCCCCTTCCGTTATATCCTTTTTTTTATGGCATTAACTACATAATGACAAAAATAATAACTTGTTTGAACAAGTGATAATTGTTGCGTTTTCCGATACATACGCCATGTTCTGATAAGCATTTTCCATTTATTTTTTGAAAATGAATTCTCTTTTATTCGGTAGTAAACTAGTGCTTGCTGAGTACCTTCCGCTTCATATCCTTTTCTTAACAAGTTTAGCCACGTAGCAGTGTCTTCTCCACCTTGAATCAGGGGCATGAGAAAAGGGCCTGTTTTTTTTCGATCCACTACCACCGTTGAACAACCTATGATAGTGTTTTTAAGTAGTTTTTTATAAGTCAGACTTACAGGAACTTGAACATGTTTTTTCACACCCGTTGATTTAACCATATAATATTCACTGAAAGATAATGCCGTTTGCTTTTTTTCAAAACAACTTAGTTGAATCGCTAGTTTTTCTTGTTTCCAAATATCATCGCAATCAATAAAGGCCACATATCGACCTGTGCTTTTTTCCAACCCTAAATTTCGCGCATATGCAGGTCCTGCATTTTTATTAAGTCGGGTAAAATATACATTGTCTAATTTTAAAAAATTTTCAATATAATGAATATACTCTATAGTAGATCCATCATCGATTAAATGAAGTTCAATATTTGAAACTGACTGTTCTAACACACTTTTAATTGAATCTACAATCGTACAGTCTGGATTAAATATTGGCATAATGACACTGACTCTTTCACTCAGAAACATACAATTTCTCCTTTTCACGTAAATAATTGATTAATCTACTTGTTCGGAAATTTTGCCCTACTTCATTGATATGATAAACTGAATTAAAGATGTGATTCAATGGAACAAAATAGTCCTCTGGTTTACCTATAACTTGATAGTTTTCAGTTAAGTAACTAGTTAATCGCTCTAGATAATGTGAGTTTCGATAAGATTCAAAACCTAATGTAGATGGATAAGTAATATACAACTCAATCCCATGAGACAAACAATAAGATTTGAACTCCTCAAGCTGACGAATGGAATTTGTGACATTAAAATTTTCTGGAAAATAAAGAGCCTTCTCTTTTTCTTTAGCCAATTGTGAACCCGTCACATCCAAATAACAGCCACTTTCACCAATAACAAATTCACGTTGCACATAACTAAAGTTATACCTTAGATTTGCGATAGCATAATATATGAACGCAGGTACAGAAAAACGAGTCAACTTCTTTTTATCAAACATCCGATAATACTCAAAAGAAAAGATATGATAAGGTGGATTATAGTACAAAGAATAGGCTAAACATGCAATAATTTTATCCCCAGGCTTGGCTAATTTCTTACCATAATCTACTAAATAACCCAAACCTAAACCAACATTCGTACCCAAATTAACTGTTGGAATCGTTAATTCTTGATTCATTTTTTCTGTATTAAAACTATACAAAACATCACTACCACCTATAATGAATCTTTTTGCGCCTTTTTGATTATCACTAAATGTTTGTTTTATCTGTTCTAATTCTTTAATTCTAAGAATTCCTTTCGACGGATAGAAAAAGAAATACAGACAAGCAATCACTATGAAAACACTACCTAAGCTCACGATTGCCCCTATTAAAATTTTGATCATCTTCTTTACTCTCCTCTTCTACGAATGATATTGCCAATGCCATTCCTAAGCCTAGCCATAAAAAACGCTGTTCTACTATTGTACTTAAAGCTACAGAACTGATTAAAAAGATACCCCACATTAGAAACGGACTATATTCAAGAATAGTTTTATTTGTTTTTTTGATTAGTAACATAAAGAACTTGTAGCCTAACATACCTACGGCTAGTACTAAAAAAATTGTAAATAAACCTATTTCTCCCAATGACTCTAAGAAAAAATTATGAGCTGAATTAAAGTTTAAGCTCGAACTTTCATAACCTTGACGAAATGTTGCAATTTCAATTGGTATTCCTCCTGTACCTACTCCTAAAAAATGACGTTTTTTTACAATAGCCCAAATCGTATTATACAAATTTAAACGGTCCGTATTAGACGCACCTTTTTGCGTAAAGCTGACTTGAATCGTATGAAATGTAGTAGTTAAAAATGTCAAAGAGAAAAGTTCTTTTATTAATAAACTAAGAACTCCGAAAAAAAGAATAAGAAAGGTAATTCGTTTGAAATAAACCCAATAAATAACAAGGCTAACGATTATTATTGACACAATACCTAGTCGAGAGTATGTCATAATTACTAGATAGATGCTTGAAAACCAAATCAAAATCCCACTAAAGCGCATAAATTTATGAGTCGCTATAGAATAAAACCGATAAAAGACAAGCGGTAAAAACATTGCCAAAAATAGAGCGTAATCATTAGTATTGAATAAAAATCCAGTTGGTTGAAAATGACTAGTAGTTGTTTCATAAACAAGAGAACCTGATAACTTCAGATGCCAGCCCATCAATACCTCAAAAAAACCAATAGCTAGTGAAACAATATAAATTGTCGAAATAATATCTAAAATTGCATCTACAGCTTTTCTTGTTTGAATGAAATAAGAAGGCACATAAAGTAAACAACTCGCTTCAAATATATAATAGATATGTCGCAATGCAGGAATTTTATGTTGTGCCCAAAATAACGTGATAAAGCAGCCTATATTCCAAATTAATAAGAGTAACCCTATGTAGCCTTGAAATTTCAGTCCTTTATTTAACGGCATTAGGGAATCTTTATACAAAACCAATATAAATAATTGTGCAAGCAATAAAATTCTAAAAAGAAAAATACTTTCATATCCTGGAAAGCTTAAGTAGGCTCCTAAAAAGGCAGAAACCGTAAAAAAAACAAAACTAATCTTTAATACAAATTGTTCTGAACCATACGTCATCGAAAGAAGCAAAAGGCTTCCAATTATTAGAATCCCGACATATAAGGGATATAATACAAATAAACTAGCGCTGATAATCATCATGAAAAAAGCAATAACAATAAAACACCTCGTTTGAAAAAAATAATTAATAGTACGTATAGTCTCTCAACTCTTTTCTGCTGTACTTCTTTTTATTCAAGATAACTCCAAGAATTGTGTTATTTGCTAACTCAAGTATATTCACAACTTCTTTTAATTTCGTAACTTTAGTTTTACCAACAGACGTCACAATGATCATGCCATCGCATATACGTCCAATCAACCTCGGATAATTCAATATTAAAGCTGGAGGCGTATCAACAATCACAATATCAAAAATCTTATTAGCTTTTTTAATTAGTTTCTCCATTTTATTTGTTTGATAGAGCTCGTTAATATTAGGATGCATTGGACCAGATGGTAGGACAAATAAATTTGTATATATTGTCGATTTAATATATTTTTCAAATTGTTCATCTGAAGCTAGATAGTTAGATAGTCCACGTTTTTTAGCAACTAAGAGCTGTCTAGACAATCTTGGATTATACATATCAGAATCAATCAATAAGACACTTTTTCCTCCTTCCGCAAATGTTCGAGCAAGACGAAGAGCGCAAAAACTTTTCCCATCGCCTTTTTCTGCGGAAGTAAGCCCAATCACATTAATATTTTCTTTATGAATAGAGTTTGTGAAGGTGAGTGTTGTTTGAATCGTTCTAAATTGTTCATTCAAAAACTCTTTATTTCTTATTTTTGCATTTTCTTTATTTTTTTTTGATTTTTTTTTTCGTTTTTTAAGGTTGTTTTCTTTCACATGTTTATTTTTTTTTATTTTACTACTCATACAGAACTGGCTCCTTGCATATGCGTGAACTCAACGACTTTATTTTTTTATCAATGTAACATCACCCAAATAGATTAATCCTAACTCTTTTATTTGTTCCTCATTGGATATAACTAAGTTAGATATACTTAAAAAGAATAAAAATGCCAAAGCACTAAATACTCCTGTAATCATTGCTAAAATTAACTGGAATAGAATAGATGGTTGGTTGGCAGTATTCGCTTTTTCTAAGATAGTGACATCGGCTCCTTTAAAAAGGTTGGAAAAATCTTTTGCAACTAAATCAGCTATAGTGTTCACAACCAGAACCGCCGATTTTTTATTTTCCCCTCTTGCTTTTAACGTGACAATTAAAGAGTTTTCATCAATTGAAACAGATAATTTTTCATGAATTACTTGTTGATTCAATTGCATAGCGGCTTGATTCATAATTCTTTGACTTTGAGTAATAGATGAAAAAGTACCTAGTAATTGGATACTTGAGCGTAGCTCATCTAATCTTTGCTCATTATTTTCATTTTGGATGGAAACCAATAATTGAGTCTTAGCTTCATAATTTTCTGGTATCACATATACTGTCAATAAATAGACGATACTTGTCACTAAACAAGGGACAAGTAAGACAATAAAGTAATATTTTTTGCATACCCTAAAAAAATCATGGAAAATTCTTGTTTTTATTTTACTCACCTATCCTAACCTTCTCAAGAAATCTGTAAAATACAGCTAATTTTTCCTCTTCACTTTTCCAGCTGAATTGAGTTTCAAATGCTTCACGACCGTTAGTACCTAACTTCTGAGCTAATACTTTGTCATGTTCTAAATGCTCAATTAATTGGGCTATCTCGTTACTATCTAGCGGATTAGCAAATAAACCGCAATTGTTTTCGATTAACAAAGACTTCCAATCAGGAAAATCAGATGCAATAATAGGCAGTCCAGCTGCCATATATTCAAAGAGTTTTGTAGCCAAGGAATTTTTATAATTTGGAATTGGTTTTAACAAACATAATCCGACATCGGCTGAAAAATAATGATTCCATATATCTTCATATGGAATTCTTCCGTACCAAAAGATATAGCCTTCCAAACCATATTCGATTATTTTTCGATTGACTTTATCTTTTAAGGACTGCGCTATCGGTCCAATAAGCTTCAATTGAAATTGAAATCTTCCTCTTTCCATTACTATTTTTGCTACCTCAATCATTCCCATAATATTACGATCTTCTGTTATATCTCCTACATAAATGAGTGTAAATACTTCTTCCTTTTGCATTTTATTTTGCTCAATTGGCAAAGGATAATTTAAAATGTCCTTTGTTAATCCCTTATACTCAGTAAAATACTGTTTATAGGATGTTTCTGCAAAAATAACCCCATCACAATAGCGCATCAATTTTTTTTCTAACACGCAAACTAATTTAGATATGGGTCTACGGACTGGGGCTGGCAACCAATCTTTCGTACTAATTTGAGCCGCAAAATATTCATGCATATCATAAATGATAACAGCATTAGGTTTTTGTTTTCGAATCAAGGGCGCCAAACAAAGCAGCTCTGCATCATGAAAATGATAATATTTAGCACCCGATCTGAGTGCCTTTTTCATTAAAAAAAACCATTTAAAAGGCCTCGACCATTTTTTTCCTTTTTTCATCAAATGAAACTGAATACCTTCAATAAATGGAGCTTCTTCTTGATTGCCAATTGCATAGAATTCTATATTTTTCCCACTTTTTATTAAGCTAAAAGCTTCCTTTTTTAATATTCTTGTATCCATCCAATTATGAACTGAACTAAACATAAAAACGTTATTTTTATCCAAAGGTGCTTTTACTTTCTTCATTTTATAGTAAAAGACCATTCTAATTTTTCCATATTTGGCCAATTAGGATTAACTGGTTGGTATCGAATAATGCCTTTAGAAATATTCGCTGGAATCAAATACGCACCTGTTCCTTTTGCAGATCCTTTTGATTTAATTACTTCACCAAAATTATCTTTCTCACCATACATTTGATATGTTTTCCCATCACTAAATATCTGGAAATCCCCCGCTCCAACTCCTACTTCTTCTAAATAATTTTCATTATCAATTTCAAATGATAACACAACCAAACCTTGATCATCAGCTATACCACTATCAGTTGCGTACTCTCCTTTGACGAGGTTTATCTTTATATGATTCGTTACTTTTTCTTTACCTAAATCATCTATAAGTACTTTTTTTTCTTTCGTTAACGTTGGCTCAGATTTTTCCTTACTTCCTTTAGTTGAACACCCAGTTGTTGCTGTAATGATTAAAGATAATGTAAAAAGTACGAATAAAGCTTTCTTTAAATTCATATTCTATTCACTCCTATATATTCTTCATAATTATTGTTTTCCATACATAACGCATTTCTTTTAATCAAGTAGTTACACTATTTACTCTACACATATAAACATCCTCTCCTAGTTATTAAAATTACTAATTCAGAAGTTCTTAAATAAATCTCTAAACTCAAATAATTTTCTACTTAACATATCATAACGTATCATATCTCATTCGCTACATATCTTATATACCAAAAAATGATGATTAAATAATCATTTTTCGGGATATTAATGTCTATATTTGAAAAATTTTTTTAACACTTCATAATTTATTGTTATTTATGATTCGTTTTTAGATTACCTAAGTTTTTTTTCACATAAAAAAAAACAAAAAACACTTGGTATATATAACTTCCCAAAAAATGTTTCTTTTTTATTCATTTTTCGGTACAGAAAAATAAATAAAAAAGTGATTGATAATTTTTATATTTTATAAAATCGGGGTTTAAATACATTAATAAATCGTTGCAAATAAAGAAAAAACGCGTAAATAACACCAATAATCAAGTGTGTGATTATTTAAACTAAAAAAAATTCAAACTAACATGTATCAAAAAACGAAGATATTTTATACATTTTTTGGATTTAATATTTTTAATAATTCGAGTTAAGTATGTTAAGTAAAATATAATTTTTTATAGCGAACTTGTTATTTTAATAAATCAATTTAATTTTAACTATTAGATTATATATGGGAGGTGTATTCATGAGAATAGACATTTTATGGGAAAATGTGCATGCTTATTATGTAACTTTTTTGACTACTAACGACATATAAATAACGAGATTAATTTTATTTCCTGAGAACTACTTAGACAATGATGATATTTGAGAAATTATTAAAAATAACTTTAATACCGTGACACACTTTTTATTAATTGATGATTTAAATGCAGGATTGGTTTTGAAATAACTTATATTAGCTAAAAACAAAAAAAGGACTGATGGAATCATTTGATGATTCATCAGTCCTTTAAATTATAGAGATTATTTTTCGTACTGCTACTAGTTTTATGCATTAAGTTGTTTTTTCAAACTTATGATGACAGTTAGGACAGGTAATAACTATCTTCCCACGATTTTTAGGTACCCTTGTAGTTTTATGGCATTCTGGACATTTTACATAACGATATTCTTTTCGTTCCTTTATTTTTTTCATTTGTAAATGATAGAAGCGTTGCACTGGGCGAATAAAGTCCAAGTAGCGCTGATTTTCTTTATAACGACGTGAAATTTTTTTAGAAAAGATACGATAATAGCTAACGGCCAGTATTAGCAATGCAATTGTTGTTAAAAATCGTTGTGGGAAAATGATTGATAAAAAAATTAACCCAACACTGATAAGTAGCAAACCTCGATTTAGCTGGTCCATAACACCATAACGTCCTACTAAAAATTTCCTCATATTTCGATCTAGTTTTTCTTTCCAATTCACTTTAAATTAGCCCTCTTTCTTGTCCAATAGCTAGAAAAGGCTAAGACATACGTCTCAACCTTTTCTTTGATCAAACTAAACTATTTTTTATATGGTGCATAAGCTCCCGTAATTGGATCCATTTTTGTTAATCCTTTAGTTGAAGGAGTGTATTGGAACATGCCAACCATATTTGAAATTTCTGTTCCATCAACTGTGTGTGCATGACGAATTTCAACTTGGAATAAATCAGCACTTTCTTTTGTTATATAATACTGATTGTCTTGGCTGCTAAGACCAGTCAATTGTTCCACCGCAGTTAAAACATTATTTTTTTCTGTATCTAGGGAAACTTCTGGTTGACTAGAATCTGTTGAGCTACTTTCAGCATTAGCTGAGCTATCCGTTGCAGTCGTTCCACTTGATTGTGTTGCATTCTTAGTAGCCAACCAAGCAGCAATTTCTTCATCTGTAGCTGTTTTAATATCTTTTCCTGTTGCAGCAGTGAATTCTTTACCTGCTAATTCAGAATTACGTTCTGTTTTATATTTAGAATCAGGTACAATGGCTTCCTCTTCCTTAACTTTTGCAGCTTGAGCTTGATTGATTTTAGTTTTTAATTCTGTTGCTTGTTGTTTTAAGTCTGCAAATAGGCTGTTGCTTAAGTCTTTTGCTAACAACTCTTCAATTGTTCCAGCCGCATCATCTAACTTTCCAGCATCAAATTGTTTTTGACTACTGTCATAAAGTGCTTGATACTCTTTTTGTTGTGTTTCAAATTTGTTGATTTTAGTTTCTAGCTCTTTACCGACTTTAACTAAGTCTTTAGAACCATTTTTTTCTGTAACGACTTTTTCAACGGCTACTTTCGCTTCTTCTAATTTACCATTCGTATATTTATTCTCTGCAGCAATGTAGTCTTTCGTTTGATTTAAAAAGGTTGTTGCAACAGCATCTTTTTCTTTAAAACCCAAAGCTTCATTGAAAGCCTCTTCTGCGCCTGCATAATCTTTTTCAGCAATTGATTGCTTACCCTCGCGCATCGCTGTATCATATTCATTACCTTTAGAGGAAGATGCACCATTGCTTTCATTTCCACAGGCACTGATAACAAAAATACTCATAACTAACACTAACATTAGACTGAATCTACTTTTTTTAGTTTTCATTTTCCATTCTCCTCTCACTGGATAGGTTTCTTTCACCTTTACATTTCTATTATAACGGAAATAGGTATAAAACCAAATTGATTTGATACATTTTAACATAAATTTTCTTTTTCGTTCGCTATCTCGTTCTTTTATATTCTAATTAATCTCCTTTAATTAAAGTCGTTCACTACAGCCCGGACAAATAACTATTTTTCAATTAGAATTCACTATATATATTTTAATAAATAGGTCTTATTTCTTTAATTCCATTCCATTTTTAGCTATACTTAAAACGTATCTGAAATTATTATAAGGAGGTTATTTTATATGTTTAAAAATATGTTAGCTGAGTTCAAAGAATTTGCATTACGTGGCAGTGTATTAGATTTAGCTGTTGGGGTTGTTATTGGTGGAGCCTTTAGTGCTATTGTTACGTCATTAGTTACAAATATCATCACGCCAATTATTGTCGCTCTTACTGGTGGTAGCAATATTAGTGATTTATCGATTAAAATTTTAAATGCAAAACTTATGTATGGAGCTTTCTTGCAATCTATTATTGATTTCTTAATTATTGCTTTTTCTATTTTCATGTTTATCAAAGTCATTAACACATTTGTTGCTAAAATGAAAAAACCTGTTGAAGAAGTTGAAGAAGAAGTTGAAATTAATGCAACCGAGGAATACTTAAAAGAAATTCGCGACTTACTTGCACAACAAAACAAAGAAATATAGTTTTACAAAAAGGCTAAGATTTTTTTATCCTAGCCTTTTTTATTTTAATACACTTATTAATCTTGTTCTACATAACAAATTTAAAGTGTTTATCTAGCCTCAATTTATTTTACACAAAAAGGAGACTTATACACTATGCGACATTTCAAAAATGTTTTTGAACTCTATCGACTCGACTGGCGAAGAATCTTTAAAAACCCTTTTGCAACAGCGTTAATTATTGCTTTACTGATTATCCCTTCTCTTTATGCTTGGTTTAATATTGCTGCTTTGTGGGATCCATATAGCAACACAAGTGAATTGAAAATAGCTGTCTACAGTGCTGATCAAACAGCTGATTTTGAAGATACTAGTATTAATATCGGGGATAAATTGATTGATTCCTTACATGATAATCATAGCTTAGGTTGGGTCTTTGTTAAATCCAAAACAGAGCTTGATAAAGGCGTTAAAGACGGAACCTATTATGCCGGAATTTATGTTCCTAAAAGTTTTTCAAGCGATTTATTGAGCTTTGTTAAAGGAGATTTAAAAAAGCCCAAAATTGAATACAGCGTCAATGAAAAAATCAATGCGATTGCACCTAAAATTACAGACAAAGGCGCTACAACCTTACAAGAAACTATTTCGAAAGAGTTTGTAGCTACGGTCAGTCAAACTGTTGTCAGTGCATTTAATACAATCGGAGTTGATTTAGAAACAAATTTACCTTCTATCAGAAAAGTTTCAAGTTTAGTGCTAGATTTAGAGAATAATCTGCCACAAATCGACACCTATACACAAGAAATTCTTGATTTACAAACAAAAATGCCTGATATTAAGGCTAAATTAACGAAAGCAAATGAATTTGTTGAGTATTTACCACAAGTGAACCAGATGACAGCTAAGATTAGTGAGGTCAATAGTTTGATGCCTCAACTTGATCAAACTGGTTCATTGATTCTTGATTTGCAAAAAAATATTCCTCAAATTCAAAATGCTGGACGCCAAATTGCTCAAATAGATCAGGATTTTGATGGAATTGCTGCAACTTTAAATCAAGGCATCGATGAAGCAAATCAAGCTTTGACAGTTATTCAGGAAGTACAAACTATTGTGCCTGACGTTATTGAACTAGGACAAGACGCTTCCCAAACTGTCGAATCGACTAAAGAAGTTATTGCAAAAATCCAATCTGCTTTAGAACCCGTCAAACAAGCGATTGACACTGGTTTAACTATTTTAAAATCCGTTGCTTCGTCCATTGGAAAACTGGCGGATAATTTAAGTTCAACAGTCGTAACGGAAGATAATAAGGCAGCAATTATCGCAAGTTTAACTTCTTTGAGCACACATTTAGACACAGCCAATACGATGTTAAGTGGCTTAATTGATAACTTAGAAAAATTGCAGGAAGCTAGTGGGAGCACTGAATTGACAACTACTATCAATCAATTAAAAGACTTGCAAACACGAAATAATGAGCTTAACCAAAAAGTGACAGCCTTGCTTAATGAACTTCCAAATTTATCCGTAGCTGAAATTCAAACGCGTTTAAATGAAATTAGCGCCACTGCAAAAGGCTTTGTAAATGACCTGAATGCAATTGATAATGCTGCAATTAGTCAAGGTATCCAAAACGTATTAACTAAATTAAACGAGGCTTTAAGTCACGCTGATACGATTTTGAATTCAGCAAACACAACCATTCTCCCTAACGTGGAAAGTCTTTTAGCTAGTACCACGGGAACAATTAAAAATGCTGTTACCTATTTAGAAAAGTATCAAAAAGAACTGCCTGCATTAAAAAATGAAATCCATACAGCTAATACGTTATTGAATGGCAACATGGATTTAATCGTTGGTGGCATTAACAAAGCGGCTGACTTTTATCAAAATGATTTTCCCACACTGAAACAAAAATTAGCCACGGCAGATGACTTTGTTAAAAATGACTTACCAGGTATTGAAGATGATATTACCAAAACTTTAGCAATGGTTAATGAAAAAATGCCTGATGTTGAGAATGCATTGAATTCAGCTAGTAGTCTAATTAAAAATGATTGGCCCATGATTCGTTCGGGTATCGAGAAGGCTGGCAACTTCATTCGTGATCAACAAGAGAATATTGATTTAAACGAATTGATTAAACTATTAAAAGCTGATGCACAATCAGAAAGTGATTTTCTTTCTAATCCAGTGACCATGAAACAAAAAGCTTGGTATCCTGTGCCAAACTATGGCTCTGCAAGTGCACCTTTCTACACAGCCTTGTGTCTTTGGGTTGGTGGTTTGCTATTTTCTAATATTGCGAGTACAGACTTCGTTCTTTCCGATAAAGATAAGAAACGCTTCTCTAAACGTGAACAATACTCAGCACGGATGCTCAGTTTCTTATCCGTCGGATTTTTCCAAGCATTAATTGTGTCATTAGGAAATCTTTATCTGCTTCATACCTATGCTTTTGAAAAAACTTGGTTTGTAGCAATGACCATTTTTGTTGGTTTAGTCTTCATGTCAATTTTGTATATTTTAGCAGCCGTCTTTGGCAATCTTGGAAAAGGCATAGGGATTATCTTACTTGTGCTTTCGATTTCAGCTGGTGGAGGTAATTTTCCAATTCAACTTTCTGGAAAATTTTTCCAATTTATCAATCCTTTATTGCCTTTCACTTATGCTGTTAATTTATTACGTGAACCTGTCGGCGGTATTTATTGGCCGAATGCTTGGTTTTATGCGCTTGTTCTATTGCTTTTCGGTCTAGTCTTTGGTATTTTTGGAATTATTTTCCAACCTTATATTTCAGTCTACATCAAAAAACTACAAGCAAAAATCAATGAAAGTCATTTTTTCCATTAATACTTTCAATTTAACTATAAAATAAATAGCGGTGTATCCATCTCAACTGAGTAAATCATTCAGGTATTGAGAGATACACTGCTATTTTTATTAAAATCTTGCTAAAAATGGTCGTGTTAATTTTTCTGGTATTTTACTTTAGCTATTGGCGTATAGTGAAGGTAATCGAACCAAGGAGATGATTACTATGCTAAAAACTAAGTATGACCAATTTAAACAGCTACACAACGAGAAAGAGGCTTTAATTTTGTATAACTGTTGGGATGTCGCAACCGCACTGGCGCTAGAAGAAAGTGGTGCTTCAGCAATTGCCACCAGTAGCTATGCTTTAGCACAAGCTTGGGGATTTCCTGATGGCCAAAAGATGACTTTTACTGAATTTTATTGGTTTATCTCACGAATTGCTTCCCACATAACAAAGCCCTTTACTGTAGATATAGAGGCTGGCTATGCTGTCGAGTTAAAACAATTAGAAGCAAATATGATGCAACTGCTTACCTTAGATATTGTAGGTGTCAATTTTGAGGACCAAGATTTAAGTACTGAAGTTCCTCAATTATGGACGATAACTGAACAAAGTGCTAGAATTCAAACTATTAAGGATGCCGCAAAAAAACAAAACAAAACTATTTTTTTGAATGCTCGGACTGATATCTTTTTTCAGAATCGTGTAGTCAATCAAGAATTAATGATTGAGGCCCTTAATCGGACGACAGCTTATGCTAATGCTGGAGCAGATTGTATTTTCATCCCTGGATTGGTGGATAAAAAGTGGTTAGCTTATTTTATCCACCATTCCCCACTTCCTGTAAATGTTATGATCCTTCCAGGATTGCCTTCATCGTCTGAACTACAAAATATGGGAGCTAAACGAATTAGTTATGGACCAGCTAGCTATTTTTCAACAATGAACTATTTTCAACAAAACGCTAGAAAATCCTGAAATAAATACGATTGGAGTTGAAACCAAATGATTACGAACCAAAAAGAAATTGATACTTACTATGAAATGTTAGTCGAAAAAAATTCAAATTATGAAGGTATTTTCTTTGTTGGGGTAAAAACGACAGGGATTTTGTGTCGTCCTACTTGTCCTGCAAAAAAACCACTGAAAGAAAATTGTGAATTTTTCGAAACTGCTAAAGAAGCACTTTTAGCTTCTTATCGACCTTGTAAAAGGTGTCATCCCCTCACACATCCCTCTAATCTTTCGGATGATGTCAAATTACTTGTAACAGCTATTGAAAAGGATCCTACAAAAAAATGGACAGATAAGGATTTTGATAACTTAGCCATTAGCGCGAATACTGCACGCCGACAATTAAAAAAAGAATTTGGCATGACGTTTATTGAATACGCTCGTTCAAGAAGAATGGGTTTAGCTTTTAAACATATTCGTAATGGTGAATCTTTAATTGATACACAATTAGCTAGTGGCTTTGAATCTAGTAATGGGTTTCGTGATGCTTTTTCTAAAACTATGGGAGATGTACCCCAACGTTCCAAAAAAATCCAGGTACTTTCTAGCGCATGGATTGAAACAAAATTAGGCTCTATGTTGGCTATTTCAGATGAGCACCATTTATTCTTACTGGAATTTGTTGACAGAGTGGGACTAGAAACTGAAGTAAAAAAATTAAGGGTTCGTCTCAATGCTGCAATTCTGCCTGGGAAAACAGCGATTTTAGAAATGATTGAAAAGGAGTTAACACTTTACTTTGATGGTGAGTTAACTGATTTTAAAACGCCTATTCGCTATCTAGGCTCACCATTTCAAACGGAAGTCTGGGATGCGTTACAAAGAATTCCCGCTGGCACAACAACCACCTATAAAAAAATCGCTGAAAATCTAAATAATCCACTGGCTTATCGGGCAGTAGCCCGAGCCAATGGCGCTAATCAACTTTCCATTATTGTCCCTTGTCATAGAGTTATAAATACAAATGGAGCTTTAGGAGGATACGGTGGAGGTACCGCACGTAAAGAATGGTTATTAAAACATGAAACGAACGAGTAGTATATTATCTGACTTCAAATAGCCCATGAAACGACTATCATCAAAATAGTCTTCATGGGCTTCTTTAGTTTATTTATACTCTCCAACTAGAATCAATCTTAGATAGTTATTCTATAAGTTAGAGGATTTTTTTTTATTTTTTAGCAACAGATAGATACTATAAAAACTTATCCACAGTCCCAAAATAGAATAACTTTGCTTAACATCAATTCCGGTTTTAGGTAATTGGTCTTTATCATTTAATTCGTTCGCCATAGTTGGTTGAACTAGATTAGTAGCAGACTCTTTTACCTTAGTGGACTCTATGATTGAATTTACTTCTTCTTGCCCCGGTTTTAAGATTGGAATCGTTGGGTTAGTCGTTTCCGTTTCTGGTTTCTCTTTTTCTTCTACAATTTCTTCGAAAAGCACTGTTTCTTTGATAATCTCACTTTGATTGCCGGCATCATCATAGCTTTGAGCATAAATATCTGCCGATTTTTCTAGTTTGAAAGGTGCTTGATACTCACTATATGTGAGTCCATTATCCAAGCTATAGCGCAAATGAGTAAAAGTCTGTTCTCGCTCAGTCAACTCTTTTTGGTAACCTAAACTAATTTGAACAGATTCTGTGAACTTTTCACGTGGGCTAACGTCAATTTTAGGTTGCGAAGCAATTACTTGTTGACTATTTTTCACTTCATAAATGGTTGGCTCTGAGTAGTTTCCATATTTATCCAGCGTTTTAAAAGAAACTTTTTGGTTTGAAGTAACCGCAATTTGATCGGTATATAGCTGATACTCTTCACCAGATAGACAGTAATAAATCAACGTTTCAGCTTCCGAGGTTGCTGTTAGATTTACGGCTTTATTTGTTAAACTTGTTGTATCGGCTGTTACAATCGGTGCTAATGGTGACGTTTGACGATAATAAATCGAAATTTCTTTTTTAGTCAGATTATTAAGTGTATCAAGTAATCCTATTTGAACACTATTTTCACCTTCTGTGACATTCACTGGATACTCAAATGGTGCTGCCAAACGATTTGCAAAGAATTTTTCATCAAAAATAAAATAATTCGCATCCGTCAGGACATTTTCATTATTAATATACAAACGATAACCTGAAAAATTATCTGAAATCAACCCCTTTAAAAGGAATGGATTTTGATTTGTATAAATTTGATAATTGCCCTGACTGTCCGTTTGTAAGTTTTCAACATCTAAAGTTGGCAACACCGTATCAAGCAATAACGTATACCCTTCGTCTACCAAAGGTTTTTCAGCATTGATCGCTGAATCTTGTAGATAGAAAGCGACTGTATTTTTCCCTTGTTTTAACGGAACTGGATAAGAAAACGTTAATTCAATGGGATCATAGGCAACGTCTTTCCCATCAATTGTAAATTGTTCAACGGGTTCTTTTAAGCGACCCTTAATCGTATATTCTTTTGAAATCTCATCGTAATTAGGATTTCCAACGCCAACTTGCGTGAAGCCAACCACATTCAGATTGCTTAAAGCTAAGATAGTTGGTTGATTGTACCCAGTTGTACGCAGACTAATTATTTTAATCGTCTTGTTTCCAAATTCATCTAAAGCAGTGACCATAAGGCTATTTTGTCCATTTACTAGCGGAATTTCAGTTGAAAATTGACCGTCTGCTTGAATAGCATCTGTACTATTTATCTTGACTCCATTTGACTGGTTAACTACTTCTAAGACCTTCGTCGAACTTCCTGTTTTCCCCGTAACTAGGTAATGATTTTCATCAATAACCACAGATTCAGTTGGGCTATCAATCGTTAATTCTGGGGGCGTTACTTTCGCTCTAATAGCGACTCTTTTTATTATCGTTTGCTGATTTGCTTCCTGACTAAAAATCAATTCGGTCGAATTTTCAGTCAGTGGAACCTCCATGTCAAAATAACCTGCTTGATTGTCAATTAAAGAACCATTGACATAGATACTCTTTCCAGCTGGATAATAGCCTTTCACAGTATAACTTTTTTTCTCAGTTGAATAGCTATTGCTAGCTGTAGTAATCAAGGCATTGTCTGATAAGTTAAATAAAACGAACTCTTCTTTTGTACCAAATGAAATGAACTCATTAAAATGACCGATATTGCCTGCATAATCGGAAACGACCACTTCAACTTGATTTTTGCCGTTGGCTGCCTGTTGTGTATTTTTTAAAGGAACAGTTAGTTCTTCATTTTCTGTTGCACTTAAATCATAGGTTTCAATTTGACCATTAACTGCAATAGCGACCGAACGCAAATCAGCTCCACTTAATTGATCTTCGATTTTAAGGCTTAGGCTATCTGGGGTAATAAACTTAGCCTGACTGATAACAGGATTTTTTGTATCAACTTTAATTGGCAAGAATGTTTCTTGTGTGCCGGCTTTTTCTGACATACCTTGAACGGTAATTTTCATTTGATAGTGACCGTCTGGTACAACATCATTCCCACCGGTTTTTGGATTATAGATCATTCCATTCCAAGTGGCTGCAGTAACTGTATGAGATGAGAAGGCACTACTAACTGGATTAAAGTAATCTTTAATCACGTTATGGTCTTCATTTAAACGTCGAATCACTTTTTTATTTGAATCAACGATTTCATAGGTTGCTGTTTTGGCGTGTCTTAAAAAATAAAGGGTTGGTTTGGCTTCATCTTTGCGTCCGTCTTTGTTTGGTGAGATAGCGACTAGATTGGGATTAATTGTCCCTTTTTCCAAACCTAAAAAGGTGTTACTTTTATCTGTAAAAAAGCCTTTGCCTTGAATGGAATTACCTGAGTAAACGGGTGTATCAAGAATAGCGGCTTCACTATAATCTCCATAAAATCCCATGTAAGGTATGACGAGGTCTGGTTGAGTTTCACTGGCTAATCCAATGTATCCTTCAACGAATTGATTTTTGGAAAATGTATCTGGCAAGTCTAAGGTAAGTTGAATTGTTTTGGTTTCCCCAGCTTTTAACTTGATTTCGGATGACGCTATTTTGATGTCAGCTCCATCAATTTTCTTTTCATATACTTCTGCTGTAGCAGTTCGATCTTCGGTATAAACGCCACCGAAATCATGAAAGTTATAGCTTGCGTCTTGCTTTCCTGCATTTTTCAACTGCAAGCTTATTTTGGTGCTTTGATTGATTTGTTTCAAAGCTACGCTGGCTTTACCTGTTTTAGCATCTGTTAGATAGACTTTATTTTTAATAGCTTGATCTGCTTGTAAGAGTCCAGCTCCCTGTCTTCTAGGGGAAATAATCACGTCTGAATGTTTTTGGTCCATGACTGGTATTGCCGTATTTAAAAGGGATGCCTTAGCAAATTCAATCAAATTCAAACCTGTTAAAGGACTCTGTTCCGCCTTTAACGCTTGATAGATTAAAGCTTCTGTTCCCGCTACAAAGGGTGCTGCCATTGATGTACCACTATTTGTTTGGTAACTATTTTGATTCGCAGTTGAATAAATTTGTCCTCCTGGAGCGGTTATTTCTGGTTTGAATTCTAAACTAGGTGTCGGTCCCCATGAAGAAAAATCGGATATTTTGCCAGCTTTAGGATTTTCCGTGAGAAACTTATCTGCTTCAAAACTATAATTTATTGCGGGATTTTCCGAGATTAATTCCGCGAATTTATCGCCATCTTCTTTTGTTAATCCCAAAGTTATGAAATTTGGATCAGCAATAGGCATTTCTAAGGCAGCCAAATTAGGGAGATTATTATAGATAAAAACTGCTGCTGCTCCATATTTTTTAGCTAGCACTTGCTTATCTAAAAAGGGAATCGAACCACGTCTTACTAAAACAATTTTTCCGGCGACATCTTTGTTTTGGTAATCTGCTTCTGTCCCTGTTCCTAGGTCAATCATCGCATGTGGTGTGCTTAAACCACTGATATTAGCTGTTACTCCTTTAAAATAAGGGATTTTCCCTTCTGATGAAGCAGGTGTTTCCATTAGATAAGGAACCTTCGCGCCGGCTTCATTTACTGTATAAATTGCCAAGCGTCCACTAATTTGGACGGATGATTCCAATGAAGCAACGGTTAGTCCTTCATCTGTTACGCCTGGTGAGCCTAATGTTCCAGTATCGATCGTTCCAAATTTATTTTGTGGGGCTACATTTGTATCATTACTTGTACTTAAACCACTATTTCCTGCTGCAATCACAGATAGGACGCCAACTTCTGCTGCTTCACGAATTGAAATTTGAACAGGATCATTACTGTCACGGTTTCCTGCAACTGAGCCCAAACTCATATTTAAGATATCAGCTCCTAATTTTACAGAATCCTCGATGGCTGCAATTACATCGTCATTTAAGGCGACTGCCCCACTAGAATTTGAAAAAACTTTCATTGCTAGTAACTGTGCTTCTGGAGCTACACCTAAAACTGCTGTTGTACTATCAGCTCCAATGCCATTGGCTGCAGCAATCCCTGCTACATGCATGCCATGCATATTTGTTGTAGGATTTTCATCAATGATGGTTGTATTATTATCAGCATAATTATACCCATAAGGTATTTTACGAGTAAAAGCTTTACCATGCCCCATTTCAGCTATGTTTATTTGACTTTCTTCAAGGCTAATTTTTTCTTTTGTTGTGTCAGATAAACGTAAATCTTTATGACTGGGATCAATCCCTGTATCAATAATCGAAACAACCATACCTTCACCTTTTAATTGGTACTCTTCCCAAACTTGATTAATATTAGCTAACTGATTGGCCTCAACGGAAGTTGGATAGTAGACTGTCGCAACGGTAACATCTGCTACTCCAGGCAGATCACGAATCGTATCAATGTCTTTGTATTTAACATCGATTGAAAAACCATTTAATAAATACCCAAAGCTTCGTTGTGCTTTATTTCCAGTTATTTTCTCAACTTTCGTCTTAATTATTTGCTGATTTTGAATGACATCATCTGTCGCCTGCTCTATTTTTTCAATCGATTTTTTTGTTCCAGTTGGAGGCTGACTAGTATCACTGGCACTCTCGTTAAGTAACTGGATAACTACACGAATTTCCTGCTCATTTTTTTCTGTGTTTGAAAAATCTTCAAATTTCAGTCCTTTGATTTCCAATTGCGCTGCCATGTTCTCATCAAAGGCTTTTTCATTTAAAGCGTTTACACTTTGTTCGTTTGATTCTAGTGCTTTAACAAGTTTCGTGTAATTATCTGAACTTAAATTTTCTGATTCTATTGCGGAACTAATTATTGGCGAAAATTGTGAGCCAACTCCACCAATTATTGTATAGATTAAAATCCATTTGATTAAATTTTGGAACTTTTTTTTCTTCATCATCTTTATTTTCTCCTCCAATTTTCTCAAAATAATAAAAAAACTATCGTATCAATTCTAATTGATTTATAATTTTTTTACAATGATAATTTTAAATATAAGTACCTTATTAAATTATTTGTATAAAAAAAACCATGTAACCCAGCTTTAAGTAGCTGACTTACACGGATTTTTTTCATTCTATTTAATTTATTCTCCAGTAAAATCTGGATTAAAATAATTTTCACGTTTTAGACCTTTGACACTTAACATAATGCAAAAACTTATCAAGTATAATGTCGCTAAAAAGAGCATAACCGCCATTAAATTGTACTTATCAAGTAGAAAACCAATCACGACTGATGAAAATCCACCGATTGCTCGACCAGTATTAATAATCAGATTATTTGCTGTTGAACGAATATGAGTTGGATACAATCGACTGACAATCGCACCGTAACCAGCAAACATTCCATTGGCAAAAAATCCAACTACAGCTCCACCTAATAGCATTGTCCATTGATTCGTAGCAAAAACAAAAAGAAATACGGAGACAGCAGAAACTAGTAAAAATACTGAGTAAGCTAAACGTGCTCCTAATGTATCTAAAATCCGACCAAATAGAAGCATTCCTAAACTCATACCAATAATTGTGGCAATCATCCATAAGGACGAACCTGAAACGGATAAACCTAATTGTTTTTGGACAATTGAAGGCAACCAGTTCATTAAACCAAAGTAGCCCGCAATTTGAATGACAGCCATCACCATCAACGAAATTGTTTGACGGGCCAAGTTAGGTGTTTTAAATAATTCTTTTAAAGAAGCAGATGGTTGACTACTTTCCTTAATTTGGCTCGCTTTCCATTCCTCACTTTCGTCTAAGTGACTGCGGATGAAGAAGGTTAAAACAACTGGCAATAAACCAAATAAAAACAACGCGTTCCAACCAAATCGTGGGATAATAATTGCAGCAATGATTGCGGCAATTATCGAACCAACTTGCCCAGTGATTGCGACAATTGAAGTCATTTTCCCTAATTTTTCTTTTGGAAAGGCCTCAGCAACAATTGCCATACCAATCCCATATTCCCCTCCTGCACCAATACCTGAAAGGAATCTAAATAAGTAGACTAAGTAAATATTTGAAGCAAAATACATAGCTCCAGTAGCAAAAGCAAAAATTAAAATGGTGTAAGTAAAAATTTTGATCCGGCCAAAACGATCTGCCAAGATACCAAAAGTAACGCCACCTAGTAGCATCCCCACATTGGTAATGGAGGAAATCAATCCTGCTGCAGCCCCACTTACATTCAAATCAGCAATGATTGACGTCAGAGCAAAAGTTAAGAACATAATATCCATACTTTCTAATCCTAGTCCTGCTGATGATGATGCAAGTACCTTTTTCTGGTAAGAGCTCATTGATTGTTGACTATGTGTCGCTTGTTTATTCATAATTGCTTTTCCTCCTAAAACGAACGATCTCTGTCGTTCATTATTTTATTAGTTCTGCATTATTATACGTTGAACACTATTAAAATACAACAATTTTTTAAGGATTACATTTTAAACTCTTCTTTTTCTTCTAGATAATTCGTCCTTTGGCTTTCTTTCTCCTTCCTCCCCAACCTTAAAGGAATATCTAGAAACGCTCTGACTTGATGTAAATAAGGATCTTCTACACCAAAATTTTTCTTTAAAGAATCACTAATCCAACTATACTTTAAATATTCAATTAGCTCTGGTAAGCTATAATTCGGCAACTTATACTGTATTTTTAAAAGAGACTGGTGAATGATATTTAAAGGCTGCTCTTTCTTCATAAGCCATTCAATTTCAAAAAATTGGCTAAACAAGTTAAAAGCTGACTTCTGAACATGATACAGCAAGGTAGCATTCTCAACTCTTTTTTTAAAGCTTTTATAACTAATCGGAATAATGATTCGATAATTATTTCGACAAAATAAGTAAGTTTGATTGGTTACAGAATGACTTTGGCCTGTGATTACATGGTGTAATGCTAGCCAACTAGTTCCCGCCTGTTTTCGACCAAAATCAGGTAAAAAACAAATATCTCCAAGTAAGTAGGGACAATATTTAGTAATCTCTAATAGCTTTCCAATACTTTGAATGGTTTCATAGTTGATTCCTTGTTGATTAAAATAACGGGTCATAATATCTGCCGTTTTTTCTCGGGTTTTAACCGGTTTTTGACCGATTCGGTGAATTATGGTTTGATACGTACCTTCCAAGTAACTAATATTTTGAATATATAGCGTGTTTTTTCCAATTAAAACAAATTCCTCTTCTTCAGATTCTGAAATAAAAGTAGCATGATTTTTTAATTCAATGGTTAAACTGCTAAGTTGATACTCAGCAAATTTAAAATTAGCTTCCTCTGCATAATCTGTTTCCTTAAAAACACCCTTTTTAGTATTTTCTACTGTTTTTCTAAAAGAATTAAATCCCTTAAAATAGTATCCTTGGATATCTTCACGGACACTTTTTTGATAGTTTTTCTGACTCACGCTCACTTCTCCTTTGATTTTTATTTGCTCTTGTTTTACTTCTATTCTCCTTTCTTTTCTTTAACTATATACTACGTTCTTCTTTCATTTTAAATTTGTATTCTAATAAAAATAATGAATGTCTATAATAAAAAAGCATAAAAACGGTGACCTTCTCAATAGAAAGCCACCGTTTGAATTTATTCTTTTTCTAATTTAGCTCTGATTTTTTCTTCTTGTCCTGACAGTCGCGCATAATTATAAAATCTAATTTTTGCATCATTGACCGTTTTATCAAATAAATGATCAGCTACTGTTGGATTGGCTTTAAATAAAGAAGTAAAGCGTGTTTGAGTCAGCATAAAGTCTTTCATATCAGCAAAAGCTGGTTTTTTATAATCTAAACTCATTGGATTCTTCCCTTTTTCAGCCAAACTTGGATTGAAACGATAAAGCGACCAATAGCCAGATTCTACCGCTTCTTTTGTTTCTTTTAGAGCATTCCCCATACCACCAATTAAGCCATGGACAATACATGGAGTATAGGCAATAATCAATGAAGGTCCAGGGAATTTTTCAGCTTCCTCGATAGCTTTAATCGTTTGCGCTTGATTTGCTCCTAAAGCAATTTGAGCGACATAAACATTGCCATAGCTCATCGCCATCATCCCTAAATCTTTTTTAGATACGTACTTGCCACTAGCTGCAAATTTGGCAATTGCCGATGTTGGTGTCGCTTTAGATGTTTGTCCACCAGTATTTGAATAAACTTCATTATCCATTACAAGCATATTTACATCTTCGCCGCTAGCTAAAACATGGTCAATTCCACCGAAACCAATATCATAAGCCCAACCATCTCCCCCAATCATCCATTGACTAGGTTTAACAAAGAGATCCTTTTCTTCATAGATTGCTTCTAATATTGGATTTCCTGTTTTTTCTTGGATTAATGAGAATTTTAAGTTAGCTGCCCTTTCTTGGGTGCCATCACTTTCATTGATTCCCGTCAACCATTCAGTAAAGGCTTCTTCAAGTTCACTACTAATCGTTCCCGTTTCAATAGCTTGCCCCATTTTTAACGCAATCCCTTCACGTCGTGTTTGATGAGCTAAATGCATACCAAAACCAAATTCGGCATTGTCTTCTAATAATGAATTTGACCAAGCTGGACCGCAGCCTGCACTATTCGTTGTATAAGGAGTTGCTGGACTTGAACCGCCCCAGATAGAAGAGCATCCTGTAGCATTCGCCACCATCATTCGATCGCCAAATAGCTGAGTTAAAAGTTTAACATATGGTGTTTCCCCACAACCAGAGCATGCTCCAGAAAATTCAACTAAAGGTTGTTCAAACTGTGAGCCACGAACTGTATTTTTCTTAAATGGATTTTTCTTAGCTTTTAAAGTCATTGAGAAAGCCCAATTAACAGCTTGTTCTTTTTGTTCTTCATAAGGACGCATTTTTATCGCTTTTTCCTTAGCTGGACAAGCTGCTACACATAAACCGCAACCCGTACAATCATCAACTGCAACTTGAATACGATATTGTAATCCGTCAGCTCCACGAATATCTCGAACAATATAACCAGCTGGTGCCTCTTCCATTTCATCTTCATCCGCTAAGAATGGGCGAATTGCCGCATGGGGACAAACAAACGCACACTCATTACACATCGTACAGTTTTCAGGAATCCATTCCGGTACTTCTAAAGCAACACCACGTTTTTCATAAGCTGCCATTCCAACTGGAATTTCTCCACTAGTCATGCCATGTTCTATTAGGGTTCCAACGCTTAACGAATCGCCTTCTTGACGATTCATCGGTTCTAAAATATTAAAAACAAATTTTGGTAAGTGGCTGGTATCTCGTTCTTCACTTATTTCAGGCTCTGTTAACCATGTATTTGGCACTTCAACTTGATGGACCATTTCTGCAGCCATTTCAATGGCTTGGCAATTTTTTTCAGCGATCTCTTGCGATTTACGTCCATAGGTTTTCATTGCGTCCGCTTTTAACAAATCTACAACTTCCGCAATCGGCATAATAGAGGTAACCTTAAAAAAGGCTGTTTGCATAATGGTATTAATCCGTCGTCCCAAACCAATTTGATTGGCTAACTGTACCGCATTAATCGTATAAAATTTAATCTCATTTTCAGCTAGATATTTCTTTAATTTGTATGGGAGCATTTGTGCTAATTTTTCATCATCCCAGACTGTATTCAAGAGGAATGTTCCACCTTTTTTTAAACCTTTAACTAAATCATATTTAGATAAATAAGCCGCCGTGTGGCAAGCAATAAAATCAGCTTGCTCAATTAAAAAGGTTGATTTTATTGGATTATCACCAAAACGTAAATGAGATACCGTCAAGCCGCCCGATTTTTTCGAATCATAGGAAAAATAACCTTGTACATATTTATCTGTATGATCCCCAATTAATTTAATCGCTGATTTATTAGCTCCAACGGTTCCATCACTCCCAAAACCCCAGAATTTTGCTTGATACGTACCAGCAGATGTTAAATCAACTTCTTCCCCTTTTGGCAGAGATAAATAAGTCACATCATCTTCAATTCCAATTGTAAATCGACTTTTTAACTCTGTTTCAGTAGCTAAATGATCAAAAATCCCTAAAATATCAGCAGGTGTCACATCTTTAGACCCTAATCCATAACGTCCTCCAATAATAGTTGGTCGGAATTTTGAATCATAGAAAGCACTTTGCACATCTAAGAGTAATGGCTCTCCACCTGCACCAGGCTCTTTTGTTCGATCTAAAACAGCAACTCGTTCAACTGTTTCCGGTACAGCCTTTAGAAAATGCTTAACTGGGAAAGGTCGATATAAGCGAATATTTAATAAACCGACTTTTTTTCCACTTTGTCTTAAATAATCAATGGTTTGCTCAATGACTGGTGTGACAGAGCCCATAGCAATTAAAATATCTGTCGCATCAGCTGCTCCATAATAATTAACTAACTCATAATCAGTTCCACGTAGTTGGTTGATTGCATGCATATATTTTTCAACAATTTCAGGTAAGCGGTCATAATGACTATTAATCGTTTCTCTTTGTTGGAAATGAATATCAGGATTTTGATTGGTCCCAGAGACCGTTGGATGATTTGGGTTCATCCCATTATGTCTAAAAGCGGTCAGAGCGTCTTTATCCATAAGACCTTTTAATTCATCGTATTCTAATACGTCAATTTTTTGAATTTCATGACTTGTCCTAAACCCATCGAAAAAGTTCATAAAAGGCAAAGAACTTGTTAAAGTTGATAAATGAGCGACTGCTGATAAGTCCATAACTTCTTGAACACTACCTTCAGCTAACATGGCAAAGCCCGTTTGACGAGCCGCCATGACATCTCCATGGTCACCAAAAATGTTCAATGCATTAGTCGTCACTGCACGACTTGCTACATGAAATACCGTTGGCAATAACTCTCCTGCAATCTTATACATATTTGGAATCATTAATAATAATCCTTGTGAAGCAGTGTATGTGGTTGTCATGGTTCCCGTTTTTAGCGAGCCATGAACAACGCCTGCAGCTCCCGCCTCTGATTGCATTTCAACAATTTTTACTTCTTGTCCAAATAAATTTTTCTTGCCATCCGATGCCCATTGATCAACTAATTCAGCCATTGTTGAACTGGGGGTAATGGGGTAAATTGCAGCTACTTCAGTAAAAGCATAGGAAATATAGGCAGCTGCTGTATTGCCATCCATTGTTTTCTGTCTTCTCATCGTTGCTCCTCTTTTCTTATACTACTTGAATTTTTAATTTTACGTGAAGAAATCATTTTATGTGCAAAATAGCTTTTGCATGAACCTACTTATTTTAACCCTTTCAGTAGAAAAATTCAACAATTTGAGCATTTTTTCACAAATTTTAATGGACTATTCATTTGATTCTTTAGGCATACTTTCCACTGCCCACTTTAGTTCGTGAAATTTTCGACTTTAGACAAAAAAATCAGACTTTCTTATACTTTTCTTATATATCTAAGGTTATAATAAAGGAAACTATCTTATAGAAATGACGGATGATAATGAAACTACTAAAACGTTTACTGATTACTTTGCTTGGGTTAGGTTTAATTTTCTTGCTTATAATAGGCGGGCTGATTTACTCGGGTACCCAGCAAACTCCAAAAAAAAATGCAGATACCATGATTATTTTAGGGGCTCAAGTCCGTGGGAATCCAGCAGTTCCTAGTGCTATTTTAAAGGAAAGATTGGATGCAGCAGTTCCCTATCTACTTGAAAACCCACAAACAAAAGTAGTTGTTACAGGCGGACAAGGCCCTGATGAAACGGATACGGAAGCAAATGTAATGGCTCGTTACCTCATGGAGCAAGGAATTGACTCTCAACGAATTATCAAAGAAAGTCAATCTAGCCGAACGGAAGAAAATATTAGCAATGCAAAAAAATTAACTGATTTAGGAAAAACCGTAATCGTCACAAGTGATTTTCATATGTATCGTGGCTTGATGTTAGCTAGACGTGAAAATGTCGATGCCAGTGGATTGCCTGCTGTTTCAAAAAGCTCAGCGACTTTTAAAAGCTATGCTCGCGAAATGCTAGCTTTGCCTTATGGATTACTTTTTGATTGGTAACTAAAAGAGCAACAAAATCAAGGATTACCTCTTGATTTTGTTGCTCTTTTATTATTTCAATTAATAATATTCCCATTAATTTACTGTTTGGACTATTACTCTAAGAATTTACTTCTTTTAAATTAAATAAAAAAACATTTTATTTTTTAAGTGTTATTCTATAAAAAACAAACATTACTTTATCGTTTAGATTTAGTTCATTTGACTTACTTAAATGCTAGTTATACCTCTGTCATACTCGCTATAAAATTATTTATACTTACTATTTCTAAAAAAATAGTAACCCCTTACAACAAGGTGTTGTTATTTAAAATAGATTTAAAAATAATACGCATATACAACATATTTATAACATAGTATGATAGAACTAACATTTAATTAAATGTTGAAAAATAATTTTTGGAGGAGATTAAAAAATGAAAAAAATAATGGTTGGTTTACTACTTAGCACGTACTTTTTATGTGGAACAAGTTTACACGTTTTTGCAGAATCCGAAACTCCACCTGAACCAATTCTCATTGCCCCAATAGACTCCCTAGATACAAAAGGTTCACTGAATAGCAATGAACCTAATGTTCCACAATCTAAATTGGGACCTAAAAAACGATTAAGTTTGCCTGATAAACTTGATCCAAGAGGTACGAATCAAGAAATCCCTGTCCGAAAGCAAGTTGGAGGCTTGTGCTGGGCCTATTCAAGTACAGATATTATTACGGCTAATTACAAAAAACAAACTGGAACGGAACAAATTTTATCACCCAATTTTTATAATTTTTATTCTGCTGAAAATGCCTTTACAGATGGATTCAATCCAAATACAATCATCTTGCAAAAAACACAAGATAAAATAATACACAGAACCTTAAACAGTGGAGGATTTCATTATTATCCTCTTTTCCAAAATATATTAGGCAACCGTGGTACAGCAGAGATTGATTTTGCAATGCCTAGTGTGGTTAGCCAAAACCAACCACTATTAAAAGAAAAATTTGATGGACTTGAAGCGAATAAAACGGATGTGGCTATCAATGAAATCAAACAAATTCCTTTTAATTCTTACGAAATAACGGATTCCGAAAGAAAATTAAAGATTGAAAAAATCAAACAATTTATTCAAGAAAGTGGAGCCGTTACGTATAATTACAATTCTGAAACCATATCCCACTCAAGCTTTAAGAAATATTATAATAACACAACAAAGGCAAGTTATGTTCCTAATGCTGATTTTAATAAAATTCCAAATTATCTAGATTTTGGACGACCAACGATTGATCATACCGTAACGATAGTTGGCTGGGATAATGACTTTAGTAAAACAAATTTTGCTATTCAACCTGAGCAAAATGGTGCCTTTATTGTGAAAAATTCATGGGGAATATCTTCTGGAGACCAAGGCTATTTCTACGTAAGCTATGATGATATTTTTGTGACTACAGGTGCATTTTATAGTGTTACTACTGCAGAACCAACTGATCACATCCAAGGTTATGTTAACTCAACTAGTGATGCTTGGGGAGAAGTAGCACAAACAACCAACTCTGATAATAAAATTTATTTAGCTGCCAATTTTCAAACAAAAAATACAGAAGAACTGCTAAAAACAGTTGCTTTTCTAACCGTTCAAAATAATATTGACTATAAAATTTATTATTTAGATCGAAAACTTGAATCAGAAAATTTTAATTCTGCTATTCTCACTGATTTAATTGCTGAGGGTAAACAAGAAGAAGCTGGGATGAGAAATATTCCTACAAAAGAAAGAACACTTCCTGCTAATGAAAGCTATAGTATTATTATTGAACTCACCTATCCTGATGATTTAGATTTACAGAATTTTACTGCTCAAGCAGTCAAAAAAGAAGACCAAAAAGATCACGCTCCTGTTCTTCAACCTGGCGATACCTTAGTTAGTCTGAATAATAACCGTTGGAGAAATACATCTAAAGGCGAGTATTGGCGTAACAATTTTAATTTGTATATTACGGTTGGGACTAATGACAGTCCTAATGAAGAAAGTACAGTTTCATCTATCATCATTAACGATAAAATAGAGCCTAAGCTTGTTTATCAAAATAAGCCTTTACAATTAGACACGACAAGTATGCCCGAGTCTGTGAAAAAGAAAGAGTTAGTTTGGAGTAGTAATAACCCTGATATTGCTGAAGTCGATCAATTGGGCATAGTCACAGCAAAAGCTCATGGTAGAACAACAATTCGAGTTAGCTCTAAACAAAACCCTGATATTTTTGATGAACTTTCTATTATTACAGATGATCACGGTTGTACCACAGAAACAAGTACCCGCTTAACTATAGGAGAGCCGATGGTCGGCATGATTGACATTGATCGAGATGAATATGTTCCTGAAAATGCTTGGTATAATCGAGGAGATGTCTTTACTTATCTTATTCCAGAAGATGGCTCCTATACGGTTCATGGCTATGGAATGAAACCCGATCAAACGCAGGACTTGATTGGAACTGATTTTATGACAAATGGCAAATCACGTTATATAGCTGTTGCTAATCAATTCTTTACGCAACAATTGAAAAAAGGCGACCTCGTTGAAATAAGTGTTTTCCCAAGTATGTTGGGCATGAATAATCCACTTGGTGATTGGGGCAAAACAACCGTAGGAACGAGCTATTCGATTTTATTTGATAAAACTAGCAATTTTGACTACGGAAAATTAACTTGGGCTAACTCAGGTGGTGAAACCAAAGAATCATTAAAAACCACCTTCAAAATAGGCGAAAAAGACCAATTTAAAGGCTCTGTGATTGATAGCAACATACAAGATCCTTTCTACACTAGCAATAATTCCTTCTATTTTGCTAGCACATGGAAAAGCAGTAAACCAAAAGTAGCAACTATCAATGAGAAAACAGGCAAATTGGAAGCCTTATCTTCTGGTGAAACTGTACTTTACAACACATACAATCTCCATTGGTGGAGCAAAATAGAGGATAGTATAACAATCACTGTAGAATAGGAGAACAATTATGATAGCAATACAAAAATTCATTTTAATAATGGGAGTTGGACTTTTAGTTCTTCCGCCACTTTCTGTACAAGCAGATAACACTACTTCAAGTGAAGCTTTGCCACCACAAACCAATACGTCTAAATCTTCAGTAGGTTTGACACCAGGAGATCCGACTGAGCCACATGAACTCTTACGAAATATATGGCATCCTACTAAACACGTAGGCGCCTTAACATTAGATGCTGTGACAGGTTTCTATTTTTCTGATATTAAACTCTCCTCGTATGGAGAAGAAGCCTACGCTATTGTTGCACGCGATGAAATTAATGGAGAGAAACCTCCGATAGACACTGGTTTAGCAGACAGAGGATATACTTTAGGTGCACAAGTAACGGATGTTCGAGGAACAGGTGCTGGGTGGACATTAACGGTCTCTATTTCTAAATTTATTTCTGGAAAAAAGGAGCTGAAAGGTAGCATTTTTTCTTTTCCAATTAGTGATGTTTATACAGAAGTTTATTCTAGAAAAAATGATTCACCACCTACTTCTAAAAAAGCAATCTTTGATACACCTAACGTTGAATTGCCTATTTTAGTTGCAGAAAACGATACAGGCCTAGGTTCTTGGGGAATTAACTTTGGGACAGATGATCGAGGAATCGGTTACCCCTGGCTTATGGATAAAAATGGGAATTTCCATCGCTACGGCGGGCCTAGTCTCTACGTACCTCAAGGTAACCTCGCTGGAAATTATGTTGCTGCTATTACTTGGTCTCTTCGAGATACACCTTAAAATTTAGGAGGACAATTATGATACCAATACAAAAATTCATTTTAATAATGGGAGTTGGACTTTTAGTTCTTCCGCCACTTTCTGTACAAGCAGATGACACTACTTCAAGTGAAACTTTGCCACCACAAACCAATACGTCTAAATCTTCAGTAGGTTTGACACCTGGAGAACCTACTGAGCCGCATGAATTATTGCTGAACATATGGCACCCTACAAAACACGTCGGATCTCTAACACTAGATGCTGTGACAGGTTTTAAATTTCCCGATATAACTCTTTCTTCTTATGGAGAAGAAGCCTACGCTATTGTTGCACGTGATGAAATTAATGGGGAGAAACCTCCGATAGATACTGGTCTAGGCGACAGAGGATACACTTTAGGCGCACAAGTAACAGATGTTCGAGGAACAGGCGCGGGCTGGACATTAACAGCCTCTGTTTCTGAATTTAGTGCTGGTGAAAAAAAATTAAAAGGTGCTATTTTTTCTTTTCCAGTTAGTACTGTCTATTCTGATAAATTCTCTGACAAAGAGGAATCTGCTCCGGTTTCAAAAGAAGCTGTTTTTGATATACCTAATGTTGAATTACCCCTTTTAGTCGCTGAAGCAGATACGGGACTAGGATCATGGTTAATTAGTTTTGCTACTGATGATCGAGGAGTAAACTATCCTTGGGTTATGGATAAAAATGGGAATTTTTATCGCTATGGTGGACCTAATCTCTATATTCCTCAAGGTAATCTCACTGGAAATTATGTTGCTGCTATTACTTGGTCTCTTCGGGATGCACCTTAAAATTTAGGAGGACGTTATGATGCCAATAAAAAAATTCATTTTAATAATAGGAGTTGGAATTTTAGCACTTCCGACACTTTCTGTACAGGCAGATGACACTACTTCAAGTGAAACTTTGCCACCACAAACCAATACGTCTAAATCTTCGGTAGGTTTGACACCTGGAGAACCTACTGAGCCACATGAACTAATATTGGATATCTGGCACCCTACAAAACACGTCGGCGCCCTAACAATTGACGCCGTGACAGGTTTCTATTTTTCTGATATTACCCTTTCTTCTTATGGAGAAGAAGCATATGCTATTGTTGCACGCGATGAAATTAATGGGGAGAAACCTCCGATAGATACTGGTCTACTAGATAGAGGTTACACGTTAGGTGCTCAGGTAACAGATGTTCGAGGAACAGGCGTGGGCTGGACATTAACAGCCTCTGTTTCTGAATTTACTGCTGGTGAAAAAAAATTAAAAGGTGCTATTTTTTCTTTTCCAGTTAGTGCCGTCCACTCCGATAAATATATTGAAGAAGAAGAGTCTCCACCTATTTCTAAAGAAGCTATTTTTGATACACCTAACGTTGAATTGCCTATTTTAGTTGCGGAACCGGATACAGGTTTAGGATCTTGGATAATTAGCTTTGATACTGATGATCGCGGAATCGGTTACCCCTGGCTTATGGATAAAAATGGGAATTTCCATCGCTATGGTGGACCTAGTCTTTATGTTCCTCAAGGTAATCTCGCTGGAAATTATGTTGCTGCTATTACTTGGTCTCTTCGGGATGCACCTTAAAATGCAGGAAGACGTTATGCTCTCCCTACTAGGTTTATAATCTAGCAAACTAAAAAATATTTCTAAATAAAGCTGTCATATCTCTTTAATATTAGAGGTTATGACAGCTTTTATATTCAAACTAATTTTCATCATTAAAAAGTTGACTGCATCAGAATCAATCATTGGCTTATCCACCTTGCATTAAAAACCTGTGGGCTTCCTTATCCTAGAAAAATCATAATCAGGGCTTATTACATAAATAAAAAAGCCTCTGAATTTAACAGAGGGCTCTCTTACATATAAAACTATTTTTAGTATTTTAAATTAACTCTCTTTTTCAATCTGCTTACATATAGATAGATTGAAATAAAAACTAGTAGCAAACCTACAATTTTTATACGTTGTCCAACTTTGTTATTTTCTCCCGATTGAGGTAAATTCATTTGTAAATTAGTTGTCTTGGTGTTTTTTATTGTTAATCCATCTAGACTTTTTGTTTCACTATCTACTTTTATAAATTCAATAGAGCCTGTTGGTTCTGGAAGCATTATTTTTTGATTCGTTACTTCACCTAAATTAATGGCTTTTTCAGAATCATTAATTTCAAACGGATAGGGTGTTTTATCTAGCGTATAGCCTATTGGCGCTTTGGTTTCTTCTAATGTATAACTTCCATACAATAAATCTAGAGCTGTTCCTTTGCCGTCTTCATTAGTGAGGATAGTTTGAACAAGATTGCCTTCTCCATCTTTAATAACAAATTCCGCATTAGCTAATGGTGCTTTTGTTTCACTATCTACTTTTATAAATTCAATGGAACCTGTTGGTGCTGGAAGCAATATTTTTTGATTCGTTACTTCACCTAAATTAATGGATTTTTCAGAATCATTAATTTCAAACGGATAGGGTGTTTCATCTAGCGTATAGCCTATTGGCGCTTTGGTTTCTTCTAATGTATAACTTCCATGCAATAAATCTAGAGCTGTTCCTTTGCCGTCTTCATTAGTTAGGATAGTTTGAACAATGTTGCCTTCTCCATCTTTAATAACAAATTCCGCATTAGCTAATGGCGCTTTTGTTTCACTATCTACTTTTATAAATTCAATGGAGCCTGTTGGTGCTGGAAGCATTATTTTTTGATTCGTTACTTCACCTAAATTAATGACTTTTTCAGAATCATTAATTTCAAATGGATAGGGTGTTTCATCTAGCGTATAACCTATTGGCGCTTTGGTTTCTTCTAATGTATAGCTTCCATACAATAAATCAAGAGCTGTTCCTTTGCCGTCTTCATTAGTGAGGATAGTTTGAACAAAATTGCCTTCTCCATCTTTAATAACAAATTCCGCATTGGCTAATGGTGCTTTTGTTTCACTATCTACTTTTATAAATTCAATGGAACCTACTTCAGTTCCACCTCCGCCTGAAGATATAGTTGATATACTGACACTGGAGTTTTCAGTAAACGGAAGTGGATCCCCACCATTTCCTGGTTCAGCTATAATTCCTTCTAAATACACATCATTTTTCAACCACTCTTGATCAGAGTCTACCACTTTTGTTTCATATATAATATAGTAAGCTTTGGTGTTCTTTTCTTTTAATCCATCTAATTTTGGAAATCCATTAAAATCATCATCTGTGTATGTGAATCCATTTGCAGTTATTGTTGATTTTTGTTGTAATAATGCAGATATATCATAATTGTAACCATCATTATTTAAATTTCGACTGCCATCTTCATTGATTGGTTTGTTCACATTGTACACAGCAATTGTATTGGCTATTAATTCATGACCTTCACCAACTATATCACCTAGCACAAAAGGAATATCTTTAGTTCCAGTTAATGGCTTTTCATTATAGTTTAAAAAGACTCCCCAAACAGCATTTCCATTTGCATTTATGCCATATGCTACTTTTTTTATTAACTCTGATTCATCAACAAAAGATTTATATTTATTCACCATAATATCAACTGAGATACTACTGCCATCTATACTGAAATCAATTTTTTGGTTTTGGTCATATTCCACATTAGTGCTATATCTCATCGGTATCGTAATTTTACTTGTATTAGCAGGAACATCTTTTAATGCAATTATTTCTATACCCAATTCATTAGGCACGACTTTATAATTTCCAGAAATTTCAAAGCTCTCTAATGAATAGTTAAAAGCTTTATTAGAGAATTCAATCAGTGTCGTTTCCCCTTTTTTCATTCCCTTCAATTCCAAATTCATTACTACATCAACGGTGTCTGCTGTTGCTACTATAAAATCTTGATTATCTGGGTACTTTAATTCAATTCCTACTAGTTTAGATGTTGTTTCTGCAATTACTAATTTTAAATTTATAAGTGGAAGTACACATACTATTATTAATAAAATTGATATTTTCTTGCGCATTGTTTAATCTCCATTTCTATATGAAACTAACTAGTTACTTGGCTTTTATTTCATTTTTGTGTATTTTTTTCGGTAATAAATTAGGATAGTTCCAGCTAACATAATGAATCCAATCATGAAGGAACTATTTTTTTTCGTCCCTGTGGCAGGAAATGTTGTTTTATTATTCATTCCTTTATCTAAGCTAGGAACAAGACTATTTTTAGTTACTAATTTAGCAGGATACGTTGGCGTGAGAGCTAAATTGGCATTATCCTTTACATAAATAAAAGTGACTTCTTGTTTATCCTTTGAGAACAGTCCAGAAATATCCCCTTTTGCTTCTTTAAATGTATAGCCATCAATTGCCTTCGATTCGATAGTATAGGCTTCTCCAATAAGTCCTTCTACTATCGTATCCTCTTCAATTTTATTTCCCCGATTATCTTGATATCGGACAACTATATTTGCAGATTGTTCTTGGATTTTTTTATAAATAAATAGAATTTCTTGTTCTTCTTCACTAAAGACTCCGACTGGATTACCTATCACTTCTTTAATGGAATATCCTTCAATTTCTTTCTTTTCTACTGTGTAAGGCTCTCCAATATCTCCAGCTAATTTAATTGTTGGCACAACTATATTCCCATCAACATCTTGATACTTCACTGTAATTGGTGCAGCTTTCTTTCGTTCATAAAGGTAGGCTACTTCTTGTGCTTCTTCTGTATAAACCCCTTTTGATTCTCCATGTATTTCCTTGATTACCCAACCATTAATTATTTTTTCAGTTGCTTCATAAGCTTCTCCAACTTTACCAGTCAATAGTTCAGACAAAGCAAGCTCAGTGCCTTTTTCATCCAGGTACTTCACTGTAACTGGAGCAGCTTTAATCTCATTGGAAAATGGCTGAACAACAACACCAGAATAATAAACTTTATTGTTTTTTCTTGAATCTGTCGAAAAAGAATATTGTCGGTCAAACTCATACTGGATGCTGCTTACTGATAGATCTAGGTTCTCCCATGTAATAGAGCCGAAATAGGGGCTAGCATTTGGTATGAACAGACCGTTATTGCTTATATTAGAGAAATTTTTAGTAGAAAAATCGTAGTTTAAAACATGTTTCACACTATCAATCTTGATATTTTCATTTCTAGGAATTTCTGCGTTAACGATTTTTTGATTCCGAGCTAAAACCATCCCTACGTAATTAGGCACCATCGATAAGTCTGAAATATGGTTATCGTCTACAGCCAAAATTTTCATATTACTAAAATTTAGTTGACTTAAATCTGAAATATTATTATTTTCCGCACTAAGAAGTCCTAAACTTTGCCCTTTTAAAGGAGACAGATCACTGACATCGTTATTTGTAATAATTAATTGCAAAAGTCTGACATTTTCGATAGGTGAAAGATCATTAATTGTTCCGTTTGTTGTCTGTAGAACAATTCCTGTTCCTCCTGTTGTATATTCCATCCCTTGCAAGCTTGCAACATTTTTTGCGGTAATTTGGCCAGTTGAAGCTTCTGATCCTAACCTTTGCATTTGCTCTTTGGTTATCTCTGAGACAGTTATTTTTAAGGTTTTAGCGACAGCAGTCTGTAAGTTTTTATCTGGCATCCAAGAGTCTACTGATTCAACTGAGCTTTTTTGTTCTTTCTCAATTTCTACTTGCTGAATCTCTAATTGCTTTAACTCACTTGCATCAGGAGTTTGAACTGCTTGCTCTTCACTATTTTCTTGGTCATTTGGCACATTTAGTAAATCTATGCTCGCATCCATTGTTGCTTTTTTTTGTAATAATTCTATTTGTTCTGCTGAATTTACAGCTAGTTCCTTCGCTTCATTTTGTGTAACGTCCTCTACTGAAGGTACGTCCAATTCTTCCTCATTAGAATTGGCGAATACTTTAAAAGGTTCGTTAACACTTGGTACTATCATAAATAAGACAACTATGAATAATAAAAATTTATGTTTTCTATTTTGTTTCACTATTTACTCCTCCACGTCTACATTATTTAAACTAGTCACATTTATAAATTCCATTTTAATTCATCGCATTCACTAGGTTGTCTCATAAAAGGGGAATGGGCATGCTTAGATAACCACACATCATTTATTTCAGAAATATCAATAATTTTAATATCATGTCCTTCAAAATGGTTCTTAAAAAAAGTACTGATTTTATCTTCAGGAAAGTTATTCGGCAACGCAATTGAGCGACAAAAACTAGAGCCACTATTATTCGTAAAATGAATACTGTAACAAATTAAATCAATCCAATGTTCTTCAATCATTCTGTTTTCCCTCCACAATCTTTTAAATAGCTTTTTTAGTTATTTTTTCAAAAAATCAAACCAACTAACTTTAGTCGTTTTTAGTTCCTAGCAAAAATAGAACAGTTGATTTATACCCTTATTTCTAAAAATAATTAAGAAGGTTTTTCCTATCCGATAAGATTCCTTTTTTATAATACAGTAACTAACTTTTGTTTTTTTATCCTAACATGGTTCCAGTTGCTCCACTTTAGTAAAAAAACGATTATTTAATTTAATTTTTATGTACAATACTCTTTCTACCACTCAATTATAACAACATTTCTGATTCTTATAATCGTTCTTTCTTTACTATTAGAATTAAAATTAAGTATAGACTTTTGATAATTCTATGTTAAAATCAACCATTATATACAGCATTAAAAAAAAACAAGCTTATTAAATAATCTTATAAAAGGACTGATTCGGATGCTTTATGCTCTTTTAAAAAAACAAGACTTCAATAAATTACAGTTATTCAATCATATTTCAAGACACGAACAAGTTGAAATTAATTATCTAGCAGATACTTTTAAGCTCTCTAAAACGACGATTAGAAGACATATTGCTGATTTGAACAGTCTCTTAAAAGAGAATGGAAAAACGAGCTATTTTCAAATTAATCAAACCGATTCGTCCCATTATTATCTGACTCCCTTAACGCAAGAAAAATTTGCCCACCTTTCATTTAAATTACAGTCGCACTACTTAAATATTTCACCACAATTTCAATTGTTGGCGCTTTTTTTTTCGTCTCATTCCCTGACAATTTATCAGATTTGCGAAGCTCTTATTATCTCTGAAAACTACTGCTATAAATTAATTAAACAATTAAAAGCCATCTTAAAAACCGTTTCAATATCCATTAATAAATCTGTTGAAAATCAATCTTTCTCGCTGCACGGATCTGAATCAACTATTCGTTTTATGTATATTTGGCTTTTCTTACCCTCCTACCAAAACATCAGCTGGCCCTTTAGTCATCTCACACAAGATTCTGTCAGGTTGGCTTATTCTAAAGCTGATACCGGTCCATTAGAGCACAGTACACGATCTGCAAAAACACGTATTGAATTTATTTTAGCAATCATTGATAAACGTGTCAGGCATAATCAATTGAACAAACCCTTTGATGAACCTCTATATTCAATTGTCCAGATATTTATGAAACAACATGATATATCTAAAAATATTCCTCACTTTCCAGCGACTTTTCCACTTGCCGTTGGTTCTGAAAAAGAAGTAAATGAGCGCGAACACTTTAACTTGATTATTCGAACAATCAATAGCTCAATTGATACACAACAAGACAAGCTAAACATCGGGGAGCAATTTACATTACTCAATAATCCAATTACAAACTTTTATTCAGGCTTTATCCCCGCTTTTTTTAAAAAATATAACATAAAAAAAAGCAATGACAGCTTATTTGAATTTATGTACTATACTGTATTTACTCATTCTTATTCGATTTATTCTCACTTTAATCCCACGATGATGACTCAACTCAATCATTTGGATAGCGAAATTCAAATTATCACAGACAATAGTCAAACATTTAAGAATGATTTAGATGATGCTTTTTCTACTTACTCAATGCCTCCTGATTTAATAACTGATCTCACAACAGAACTTGTTAGTTCGGTTCTAGTCACATTGTCTCAAATACATAAAGAAAAAGTTCTTTATCTGTACGTGCAATACTCCAGAGATATAGTCGGAGGATCCTTTATTCAAAGTGAAATCCATCATTTTTTTAGTGCCAAATCAATTAAATTCGTTTCAAGTAGTCATGAAGCGGATATTATCATCTCTGATTCCAACGAACTCAGTGCAACGTCCGAATTTCATTTCTTTGAAGATACTACTCGGAATAGTTCTTGGATTAATCTCTTTTCATTTCTTCAAAGAAAGCTATATGAACTTTATTTTTTAACTAATTTGTAGGACTATAAATAAAAAAAGAAATTTGATAGGGGATTTTTCCCGTCTCAAATTTCCTTTTTTCTAGAAGAATGAACTCATAAAGTTGAGTCTGTTTTTACCTTTATTTTTGCGTTTCAATCAATTTATCCGTAATTAACTTTAACTGAGCTTGAATCGCAATTGGATCATAATAATACATTTTTTCAAAAGGCAGCTCAATCACTTGGTTTTTCTCTACGGCGGGAATTGTTTTCCAGATTGGATTAGCCTTTAAAGCAGTTAATTCAGCACTTTCAGTTCCATTAGCTGTGTAGCTAGTAAAAAACATAAAGTCCGCAGCATAATCTGGCAAAGCTTCTAATGAAAGCTCCTTCCAGCCATCACCATCACTCACTTTTTGAATATTGTCTTGTTGTTTCAAGCCTAAACCAGTTGTTAAAACTTGGCCACCACGACCAAAATTTGAGCCAAAAACAAATAATTTACTATCTTGTAATTCATATAATCCTACAGTTGCATCCATTGGAAAATTAACTTCCGCTAAACGAGCTCGCTCTTTATCTGCATTTTCTTTAAATGACTTTTTCCAAGCTTCAGCTTCAGTTTTACGATTTAATAACTCGCCAAAAAGATCCACAGATTCATTGATATTTCGGACGGTGTCATAAGGTAATAGAACCGTGGGCGCAATTTTTTCTAAGCTAGCGACCTCATCTTCTGTATCTGTAATAATTAAGTCAGGCTCTAAAGCTAAAACTTCTTCCGCATTCATAGGAACTCCAACATCTTTAATTTTATCTAGTACTTTTTTATCAATAAAAGGTGAAGCTAAATCCCATTCTGTCGCTCCAACAACTGGTACATCTAGTGCTAAAACATGCCCCATATAAGTTCGGACAACTACTCTTTTAGGATTATTTGGTACTTCTATCTCGCCATTAGCAGCTTTGAAAAGATGCGTTCCAGTTGCCTCTTTTTCCTGTGCTTTTTCTGTATCCGAAGTATTTGAACCACAACCCGTTAATACGAATAGTACCCCTAAAATAAACACGAGACCTTTAATCTTTTGGTTTTTCATCTCTTTATCGACTCCATTCTTCTATTTTTAAACTGTCCGCATCATTAACCAGATAAAATACGGTGTTGCGATAATCGCTACAACTAATCCTACAGCGACTTCATTTGGTGCAAATAGATTTTTCCCAACAATATCTGCTCCTAATACTAAAATCATTCCGACTACTGCTGAAACAGGTAAATAGGACTGACTGCGCCCGCCAACAAGTCTTTTGGCAATATGTGGTGCTAACAATCCGACAAACGCAATACCACCTCCACCTGCAACAGAAATCCCAGCCAATGCTACAGCTAAAAATAACAAAATAGATTTTGTCTTTTCCACTTCCAAACCTAAGCTTTGGCCAATTTGGTCACCTAAACGTAAAATATCTAAACGCATCGTAAACCAGTAAACTAATGGAAGTAATATAGCTAACCAACAAGCAATAATGAGAATAAAAGACCAATTGACATTCCATAAATTTCCACTTAACCACACCATTGCTTTTTCAAAATTAAATTCATCCATTTGCAATTGAAAAATTAAAATAAACGCATTTAATAACGCTGTTACAGCGATCCCAACTAATAACAAACGCAGTTGATGAATGCCCTTTTTCCATGCTCCTAAATAAATTAAACTTGCAGCAAAAAATGCACCAGCTAAAGCGACTAGTGGGATAATCAAAAATTGCGGTACGCCTAGTTTGGCCGTACTTCCCGTACTGAAAAATAAATATAAAACTACTCCTAGTCCTGCTCCTGCATTAATGCCTAAAATACTGGAATCTGCCAAGTCATTTTGAGTAATACCCTGTAGAATTGCGCCACTAATCGCTAATCCCATACCAACTAGCAAAGCCATCACAATTCGTGGCAAACGGAATTCAAAAAGAATTAATTGATTACGAGCAGAACCATTTCCCATTAGCGTTTGAATAGTCTCCAATGGGCTAATTCGAATCGCTCCTAAATTCAATTGAATTAAAATCAAGCCAATTAAAAGCAGACCACCGACAAATAAACTTGTTTTAACTTTGTGTTTATTCATTTTTAGCGCCCTCCTTTATAATTGCGAGCTAATAAGATAAAGAAAGGTGCGCCAATGATTGCTGTAATGGCACCAATTGGAATTTCAAAAGGTGGGTTAATTGTTCGCGCCACTAAATCTGCTAGACTCAATAATAATCCACCTGTTAAACATGTCACAAAAAAGGTTCCTTGAAAACGATCACCTAAAATTAAACGCACAATGTGTGGGATACATAATCCAATAAAGCCAATATTCCCTGCAATGGCTACACTAGCTCCAGTTGCAACCACCATAATTAAAAGACCTAGATAACGGGCTTTCAATAATGATCCACCGAGACTTGAAGCAACTTCATCGCCTAAAGATAGTAAGTTGATTTCGACACTAATCCACCAAGTAATTAGCAAACAGACTAACAAAATAGTCAATAATATCCGAACATCAAGAAAGGTTGTTCCAGAAAAACCACCTGCTAACCAAAAACTTAAGTTGCGACTTGTTTTCGTTTGAAGACCAATTGCAATAGACAGGCTTGAAAAAAAGCCTGACATCGCCGTTCCAGCCAAAGCCATTTTAATTGGATTTATGCCCTTGTTACGGCTTCCAGTCATACTAACAATCAATCCAATGGCCAACAGACTTCCTAGCATTGCAACAACCGAACGTAATGGACTACCCAAATTAAAACCTAGACCATATGTGATTGCAACTGCCAAACTAGCTCCACCAGTCACGCCTAAAATTGAAGGGTCTGCTAAAGGATTACGCGTAACGGCTTGCATCAACTGACCAGATAAAGCCAGTAAAGCACCGACTAAAAGGGTTCCCAATAAACGAGGCAACCGTAAGTAACGAACGGTTTGGTGGAGTTTATCTTGCACATCATAGTGAGTAAAACTTTCGCCAATCGTTTTTAAAGAAATTGTTTCTGTGCCGTATTTCAAACTTAAAAGCGAAACAAGTATTAATCCAGCAAATAAAACAATCAAAACCATAATTAAACTCAATTGCCTAGCACTTCTTGTTTCTTTTACATGTAGTTGCTTCAAAGATGCCTCACCCACTTTTCAATTAAGAGGGTTCTATGAACCAAGCCTTTTACATTCAGTCTCACATTCTTCTCCCTCTCCACTTTACATCGTATCGTAAGATAACATCATTGGTTTTCCAGTTCGTTTGTCTGTTGTAATTTCTGCATCGATTTGAAAGACATCTACTAGCATTTCATGAGTGAATACATCCGCAGTTTCACCTTGATATAACAACTTTCCATCGCTTAGACAAACCATGTAATCAGCAAATCTAGCAGCCATATTTAAATCATGAATAACCATGATAATTGTTTTTCCCATTTCTTTATTTAAGCGTGTTAATAATTTTAGGATATCTAATTGATGAGCCAAATCTAAAAAAGTTGTTGGCTCGTCTAATAATAAAATATCACTATTTTGTGCTAACGTCATTGCAATCCAGACTCTTTGCCGCTGCCCACCAGATAAAGATTCAACAGGTTCATTTTTCAATTCTTCTAACTCTGTTTCCTTTAAAGCCCAATCAACTTGCATCTGATCTTCTTTAGTGAAGCGACCAAATGTGTTTTGATGAGGGAAACGACCATATTTAACTAAGTCTAAGACTGTAATATCACTTGGAGCTAATGGATTTTGAGGCAACATTGCGACTAATTTTGCCATCTCTTTTGGATCATATTCCTGAACCAATTTTTCTTTTACAAAAAATTCACCAGCTACTGGTTTTAAGTAACGTGTGACACCCTTTAATAGTGTTGACTTACAGCTGCCATTCGGTCCAATCAAGGCTGTAATTTTACCTAAGGGCAAAACAATATCTAAATCTTCAATCACTCGCTTTTTTTCATACTGCATTGTAATCCCAGTTGCTTTTACAGCTTCCAAAGTACCACCTGCTTTTCTTTCCTAAATTAGATTTATTATCATCTGTTTGAGAATCATTCTCAATAACTATTCATTGATTATAACAGAAATAAATGCGATAGTAATCAATTAAATGACAAATTGTTTTCTAACTCAATAAAAGATAACTACTCTTGTACTTTTGATTAGAATTCATTAAAATAGAGAATAGAAACTACAAAAAGAAAAGGACGTGCCAATATGGGATTATTTAGCGGTTTAATCAACAATGCTAGTGATGCAAATATCAATGATGTACGAAAAAAATTAGCGGATGTTTTATTGCCTACCGAAGATATCGAACTTGCTTATAAATTAGTTAGAGACATGGTTATTTTCACTGAAAAACGCTTAATTATTATTGATAAACAAGGTGTGACAGGAAAGAAAACATCTTATAAAAGTTACCCTTATCGTAGCATCAGTCGCTTTACTGTTGAAACAACTGGTCACTTTGATTTAGATGCAGAATTACACATTTTTATTTCCTCTGCATTAGAACCTGCTGCTACGTTAACCTTTTCTAAAGATCGTCATATTGTCGAAATTCAACAAGCGTTAGCTAAAGCTGTCTTGTAATATTTTCTTCACAAATTGTTTTTCAACTAATTAATGACTTTGAAGCCATCAAAAAAATTTATTTTTGATGGCTTCTTCTATTATTATATAACAATGAGATATCTTTTAAAAAATAAGAATAATCGATTTTGAACCTTTAAACAACTAAAAACAGTAAATTTTTTTCTAAAAAAAAACAAAAAAAGCTAGCTTTTTTTTGTTTTTTGTGTAGAATATAGGATAGTAATACTTTAATGACTTTTATCTTATACTTACTTTATAGTTAGAAATACTTTTTTTTATCTACTTTTGTGAATAAAAATACAAATAAATCCTATTAACAATTAACGAAATGGAGCGAACTCATCATGGATGAACAAATCAGAAAAGAAATTTTAGACTTTATATGGAGTGAACGTTTACTTGATGAAGCCGAACTACAAAGCACCCCCGATGCTGAAGATTGTTCCATCCGAATTGTCAATAAAAAAGGTGATATCATGGATGTAAAACTAGCTTTAGAAGCTGGAGAAATGCATCTATTAGCACCAAAAAAATCACTGTTTGCCTTTGTAAAAGACGAAGCTGGTAAATGGAAACCTAAATATTTCGAAAAATTAAATGCTTTAGGCTGTTCAGAAGAACGTTTTATGTTTTAAGCTAATTCTAACGAACCATCAAAAAACCATGACATTTCTGTCATGGTTTTTATTTATACCATTTAAACAACCTTGACTCCCCATTAATCCATCCATTTATCTGCCCAAATATGAACTTCACTCATTACATTTTTTAAGCTATAGCCCTTCTCCGTTAAACTATACTCAACCCGTACCTGTGAATCTGGATAAACATCCCGAACTAGAATATCATTATCTGCTAACTCTTTTAATCGTTCAACAAGGATTCGATCACTAATAGTTGGGATTTTTGCAGCTATATCTTTATAGCGCTGCGGACCTTCTAACAATACCTCCACAATTAACCCCATCCACTTCTTATCTAAAATCGAAAAAACATGTTCTACCTGCGTACATTTTTGGCTCGTTGCTTTATCCATCAACTCCTCATTCATTTCCTTCACCTCTTTTTATTGATTATACCACTTTTGTTTACAAATAGTAAGTAACTTCTCTTATCCTTGATTAATTTAGCAAAAAAAGTTACTAAGCCTGGAACTTAGCAACTTTTCTTTCTAACCTTTCAAAAACAGACTTGTTTCAGCAAACTCAACTCCATTTAATAGTAAAACAACCCTATGCTCCCCAGCATAATGCTTTCTAGTCGTTAAATCTTTCCATTTATGCGTGCGTCTGCCTGAAATTGTCTGACCCCCACTAACATTTTTCTCCGATAAGAAAAATAGTTTTCGCGTTGCCTTACCGTTAGCCTTAATAAAATAGATGCCATACTCGATACGGACATGTAAATCTGAATCACCCTTTGTTGTAAATTGGTAGCTAAATTCAGATTCTTCCCCCATTTCTAATTCACTTAGCTGACTATTAATTTCTGCCATGTTAATTTGATTTTCTACCTTAGGATATCCAAATAAGCGCATAATTTCAGGATCAGCTTGTTTTATTAACGTTCGACAGCCTTTACGTAAAATCCAATCTGTCTGTTGGCTCTGACCTTGCCACGCTTTCACAAGCTCAATTATTTTTTGAGGATTGTCTTTTGCAATATCATTTAAATTATTGGCAACACTTTTCCGCACATATAAAGAGTCATCATTTTTTAATAATTCTAAAATATCCAATACTGGACCGGGATTGACTTTAAAAAGGCCTAAAGCTTGGCCCCACGGCAACCTCGGGCGACAGCCTTCACTAGCTAAACGTCGAATATGCTCATTTTCATCTGTTGCCCATTCTTTCATCAAGCTCATGACTTTGATTGGATTTTTCAATATAAACGTTCGAATAGCAAATTCAGAAGAAGAGCCTTTGGTAAAACGTTTAATCGCCTCCATTGATAACTCCCAATCCGATTCATTTTGCCCGTATACTTCAACAAAATCAGGGAAAAACAAATAAGGAAAGCCTTGGCACTCTTGTTCCAATTGAAATAATAGAGCAATTTGATCAGAGTAACTACCTTTTAAGCATCGTCCTAAAACAGTAGAAATACGACGCATTCTTTCTTTTAACTTTAAATCCTCCCAGTCCTCATTCAACACCTCTTGTTTAAATTTTGTTGCATTAAAACTAGCTGATTTCTCTTGAACTAAAGCTGAGAAATGATTAATAAACTCATTATTGTATACCTCTTTTAATGCCGTTGCCATATCCTATCTCTCCTGTTCTGATTCCTTTTTCATTTTTATTATAACAGAGTAAACTAGACAACAGTCTGTCAATGATCCCAGCAAAAAAAGACTGGCATAGGTCATTCCAGTCTTCCTGTCAATTTTAATTCTATTTAGCAGATAAAGCTGCCATTGTAATGTAATTATAAGGTTGATTGAAGTGTGGTAAGAAGAAAATATCCAATAGTTTTAATTTATCAATGGTTACTTTTTCTTCAATCGCTAGCGAGAACATATGGATTCCCATTGAAATATCTTCTTTGGAAGCCAACTGTGCACCTAAAATGCGACGAGTGGTTTTGTCATAAACAATTCTAATTTTAACCTCATTATTTTTCTTGATAAAAGCAGGTTTTTGCAAGTCTTCAAATTCAGTATAAGCCACATCAAATCCAGCTTGTTTCGCTGCTTTCAAATTTAAACCTGTTGAAACCATGTTATAGCCAAAAATAGAAATTCCATTTGAACCTTGAACTCCGATTGATTCTAAAGGCGTTCCACATACATTATGTCCAGCAACAATTCCGCTACGAACCGCATTTGTCGCCAACGCAATATAAGTAGTTGCCTCTAAAGCATTGCTATAAATAGTGGCACAATCTCCTACAGCATAAACATCTGGTAAACTGGTTTCTTGCTTCAAGTTCACTTCATAAGCGCCATTCGAGAAAAGTTTAAGCGCATCTTTTCCTAGTTCTGTATTTGGATTAAACCCAATCGCTAATAAAACTAAATCAGCTGCATAAGAACCTTTATCCGTAACAACTTCTTGGACTTTATCCGTCCCTTTTAGCTCTAACACCTTTTGGCCAAATTCTAATTCAATCCCATTGTCCATTAAGTTTTTATCCATGTCTTCTGTAAACCAAGGATCATAGTAACCCGCTAAGCTCGTTGTATCAATATCAAATAAACGCACATTTTTTCCACGGCGCTTCGCAGCTTCTGCCATTTCAACACCTATATAACCCGCTCCAATAACGGCTACATTTTCAATAGCTGGATCATTCAATGCCAAATCTGCCGCTTGTCCGTCTTGGAATAATTTAACAAATTGAACATTTTCTAGTTCTATTCCTGGTATTGCTGGTTTGATGGGTACAGAACCAGTCGCTAAAATTAGTTTGTCGTATGATTCACAAATTTCATTATTCGCCGTATCTACCGCATAAACTTTTTTATCACTAAAATCTACTTTTGTAATAGTAGTTTCCATATGAACTTTGGCTTTCTTCTCAACAAAAGCATCTTTCGATGTATAAAATAATTGATCCGGTGTTTCAATTTGTCTACCTACCCATAAGGCTGTTCCACAACCAAGATAACTTAAATTCGTATTTCGATCAAAGATAACGAGTTCATTTTCTGGATAATTATCTAGAATCGTATTTGAAGCTGCAATCCCCGCATGGTTTGCTCCTATTAACACAATCTTACTCATTTTAAAACGCCCCCTATATTTTTTTAGTCCATTCTCATCTTGCATCGTCATTATAGCAATTACAAAACCGCAAAGCAACAACAATAAAAACGGTTACAACTTATTCTTATTGTTGTTAGTTATTTAATTATTTCATCAAAACTCTTTTGCTCGATGATGAACAATGATTCATCTCGACTTTTTATTTTCACAAGCTTGTGCTTCTCTGTTACTTAAAAAATTAAATAAAAATAGCATACAGAGAATAAACAGAAGTTTTCACACTTTATTATCCCCTCTATGCTTAAAAATTAATCTATTAGTACGTAATCTGTTTGTTTTAGGCAATAGTTCTTCACTACTTGCCAATCGACTTCAACTCCAATTCCATCGCCAGAAGGAACAGTTATTTCTCCTTCGACTAAATCAAAAGTTGTCTTGATAATATCTTCAGCGAAATAGCGATTTGAGGCAGAAATATCTCCCGGAAAAGAAAATTCTTCCCGAGAAGCTAAGGCTAAATTAAATGCTCTTCCAATTCCTGCTTCTAACATCCCTCCACACCACACGAGTATATCATGAGACTGACAATAATCCACAATTTCTAAAGCTTCCTGTAACCCACCAACACGGGATATTTTTAAATTTATACTCTGGCAACTGCCTAATTGGTGAGCTAATTGAACATCGCCTAAACAGCGAATATTCTCATCTAAACATACTCTCGTTTTCAGTTGACTTTGTGCCCATGCATGATCAACAAAATCCCGAAAGCCAAAAGGTTGTTCAATCATAGCTAAATCATACTTATCTAAAGCTTTAAGCAAAGATAAATCTTCCTTTGTATATGCTGAATTCGCATCTGCCATTAAAGTTAACTCTGGAAATGCTTTTCGAACTGCGGCAATAGGTTCTTGATCAAACCCCGGTTTAATTTTCAACTTAACTCGTTGATAGCCGGTTGCAACATACCCCTCGACTAATTGAAGTAAAACCTCAATAGACGGTTGAATACCGATACTAACTCCAACTGGAATACGCAAGCGATTCGCTCCGATTAAGTGCTGAATAGACTGATTTTGCTCTTTTCCATATAAATCCCAGATAGCCGTTTCAAGTGCTGCTTTTGCCATTTCATTGCCTCGAATGGGTGCCAACAATGCTCTTACCTCTTGTGGATGTTCGATGATGACACCCTTTATAAGAGGCAATAAGTGATTTACAAGGATTAAGCCAGCCGTTTCCCGCGTTTCTTCTGTATAATCAGGAATCTCAAAAGCTTCAAGTTCTCCATAGCCTTTATTGCCTAATTTGTTTTCGACCTCAATTAAATAAAAAGCTTTTGTTTTAATTGCCCCATAACTTGTGATAAATGGTGTTAATAGTGGCAATTCAATATGATAAAGCGTCACTTTAACTATTTCCATGTCAAACTCACACCTTCCTTACAACTGATTATCCGCAATTTCTTGTAAGCATTTAGCAAAGAGCATCGGCTGTTCTATGTGCGGAGCATGTCCTGCTCCAGCAAATTCAACTAGTTTAGAATGCGGAAAAAGTGTCCCCATTTCTTCAGCTAGTTGTTTAAATTTTAGATCTGCTTCCCCAATCAATAAATAGACTGGGAACTGGATCTGTTTTAATTCTTGCCAATAACTAGGTTGGCTTCCAGTGCCTAATTGTTCGAGACTGATAGCTAATCCAATCGGATTCTGACTTAAACGTTCATCTCTAATTCGACTTTTAATTTCGGTAGATAATTTTTTTTGAGTTGCAAATAGTGGCAGGTTCTCCCAACTTTCAACAAATTTAGTTAAACCATCTTTTATGATGCTCTTGGCTAATTTAGCATCATGCTCTCGACGCATCTCTTGTTCCCGATTAGTTGTAAGACCTGGTGAACTACTTTCTAGAATGAGTTTATTCACTTTATCTGGATAATTAGCTGCAAAGCCGAGCGCAACTCGTCCCCCCATTGAATAGCCTAAAAGCAAAACTTTAGGAAGCTTTAATTCTTCTAAAAAAAGAGCAATATCTAAGATTTGCTCTTCCATAGAATAACGTTTTTCAGCGACATGGTAAGCTGTCTCACCATGTCCAACTAAATCTAAGCTAATGATCGTCTCAGTGACTAAAGCCTCTGTAACCTCTGAAAAGGTTGCTTTGGTACCAGTAAAGCCATGAAGCATTAGCCATGGAATCCGTTTTGGATCAGTACCTTCTTTAACCGTATAGCTATATTCAACTCCACGAATTTGTATTTTCATCGCTTTGATGCCTTTAATTCTTCTGTAACCTTAGCAAAAAGTTCTTGGTGAACAGCTACATTTTCGTAGCGATTGGTTTTAATTTCAATAATATCTAAGCCTTTATGAAAATGAGCATGATCTAAAGCTTCATGTAATTGTTCGCCATCAGAAACTTGTTGATAGCCCCCGCTGTATAGATCTGCCACTTTTGCAAAATCTAAATTTAGCTCTGTGCCAAATAACGTTTCAAAGTATTTTGGTAAATCTGCTTGTGGCAAGAAAGAAAAAATACCGCCACCATTATTATTTACAACTAGAATCGTTAAGTTAATTCCATATTTTTGAGCCATTAGCAGCCCATTCATATCATGGTAAAAAGATAAATCACCAATAACTAAATACATCGGTTGAATGAACGTTCCGCAACCTAACGCCGTCGAGATGACGCCGTCAATTCCGTTAGCACCACGGTTGGCTAGTAAAGTTAACTCTTTTTCTGTTTTAGCAAAAAAAGTATCTACGTCACGAATCGGCATGCTATTGCCAATAAATAAACCCGATTTGTTAGGTAAATGCTTACGTAATAAATGAATCAGTTCCCCTTCATCAATTGACTCAGCAACATCAATGCTCTGTTGTACGATTTCCGCTGTCAATTGATTGACCGTTTGCCAACTAGTCAACCAGCTTGAGTCTGTTACCTGTGTAAATCGCTCAGTAAATTCATCTACTAAAAAATGTTCCTCGCAATGGATTAAATCAGTCGCTGCCTTCATTGGATCTTTCCATTCCTCACCTGGATCAACTAAGTAGTAAGGAATTCCAGCAAAAGATTCTACCCATTTCATTAAAGATTTCGAAACAGGCATAGCGCCAAAACGAATGATGACTTCTGGGACCAAGTCGGTGACTTCAAGTGGATTTCTTAAAAAAGCATCATACTGATCAATAACCGTATTGTCTATGCCACCATAGGTACGTAGTCCTGACAAAGGATCAGCTACAATCGGCCAACCAATTTGTTTAGCAAATGCAGCTAACTTCGCTGGAAACTCTTTTTTTGCTAATGGCCCGGCAATAATTAACCCTTTTTTGCCTGCACAAGCTTCAATAATTTTATCGATTGTTCCAGTCGGAATCACTTTATGAGAATAATAAATATGCACATGCTCATTTATATTTTGACGAGTAAAAGGCGATGGATCTAAGATTGGTACTAAAGGTTCACGTAAAGGAAAATTCAAATGCACAGGTCCACGAGGGACTGTCATGGCAATATCGACTGTTTTACTTCCATGCCATTTTGCATAGCGCAACATTTCTAGCGAGTTTTCTGGCAAGGCCATATCAACAAAACTTTTCACGTGTTCTCCATACAAACGGACTTGTTCCATTGCTTGTGGAGCTCCTACACCTCGAAGTTCAGGTGGACGATCGGCAGTTAAAACAATTAATGGAATACTAGATAAATTGGCTTCAGCAACAGCTGGAAAATAGTTCGCAGCTGCTGTTCCAGACGTACACAATAAAACAACAGGATTTTTAGAGGCTTTGGCAATCCCTAACGCAAAAAAACCAGCAGAACGTTCATCAATATCAACATAAACTTTCAATGTTGGATGTTCTGCCATCAATAGTGCCAAAGGTGTTGAACGTGAACCTGGGCTAATTACTGCCTCTTTAACACCGGCTTGAACTAATTCTTCAACAAATGTAACTAAATAATCTGTTAGTGCTTGATTTTTTTCATTCATTTTCCATTCCTCCTAAAGCTCGTAACATTGGTTGAAATTTAATTGCCGTTTCATTTAACTCTTCAGTTGGGTCAGAACCGGCTACAATTCCGCAACCTGCAAACAACAAACTTTGCTGTCCCATAATTAATGCTGAACGAATTCCGACTGCAAATTCTCCTTGATCAGAACTATCAACCCAACCAATTGGTGCACCATAAAAACCTCGATTGTAAGGTTCCTTTTGACGAATAACTTCTAACGCTAAATCTGTTGGTACTCCACCTAGTGCCGGTGTAGGATGCATCCCTTTCACTGCCTCTAAAAATGAAAAATGTTCTTTTTTTGTTCCAGCCAATGTTAAAAATAAGTGTTGAATATCTCGGTTTTTTAATAAGGTTGGTCCGCCTGAAATAGCTAAATCTGTTGTAAATCCTTCCATAGTATGACGAATCATTTCGACAACTAATTGATGTTCATGAACGTTTTTATGGTCGGCCAATAAACGATCGCCAATCGCTTGGTCTTCCGCAAAAGTTGCGCCACGTTTTGCAGAACCAGCTACACAAGCAGAATAAAATTTATTTCCTTCAGCAGATAATAATCGCTCAGGAGTTGCACCTAAAAATGTTTTTTCTCCATTTTCCACTACGAAGAAATAACTATTTTGTTGTGTTTTTCTTAACTTTTCTAAAACAGCCTCAATGGCCACATCTGTTTCATGAGTTAACAACATCTGCCTTGATAAAACAACCTTATTCAACTCTTTTGATGCCTTGATTGCATCAACCGTTTCAGAAACAGCCGCTAACCATGAATCCGTTGCTAGTTCTTCTTTTTTCGTAATTGCCGCTATTTCAGTCTCTGTCACAAATGGTGTCGCTAAAAGTTCTTCCCATTGCTTCATTATTCTAAGTGGCTTTTCTATCAAATCTGCTTGTGTTACATAAAAATTAAAGGTTATATAACTTTTTCCCGCTGTAGTTGTAAGTAAATACGTTGGTAATGAAAAATAAGCATCTTGAAATTCTTCCCAATTTGCATCTGCTTTCGCCAGGCTATCAAAGCTAAATCCACCAATCAATAATGCCCCAGTCCCTAAAATTATTTCATTACTAACTGTTTGCTTTTTCAATTTATCTTTAAACTGATTTAATTCAGTATAACTTTCATTTCCAGCTTTTGAGCTATAACGCTCTGTACAACCGATACCTGCTAGTGTCACTGTTTTAGATGGATTTTGCCAAAAAACACGTTGACCAGTATACTTCTTAGCCCCCTTTTTAAACAGTGTGAGTGCATCAAGTTCATTTAACTCTCTCACATAGCTAACTAAAACAGATGAATGCTCCTCTAATTTTAATTTAGCTGCCTCACTGATATCTGATGGTAATGTCCACATAATCATTTCGCTCCTTCTACTTATAAAGCTCTTTTTCTAGTATAACAAAATCAGGTTAAAATTGCTTTAAACCCGCACAAAAAAGATAAGATAAATTAGAACAAAAAAACTAGAAATCAAAAATAAGATTATGTATTAAGAATACATTCCCCATAAGTTAACTAAAAAATAAAGCTCACATCTATCCTAACTATTGTTTCATGTACTTTTCGCTAGAATAATTTAACATAATCCTTGGCATTCCACTCTCCTTGGCTCAGTGTGGATTCGAATAAAATTATCATTAACATAAGTTGTAACTATGTTTAACATGTGATATACTTAACAAAATTATTTTGGCAGGTGAACGTATTGTGATTAAAGAAATAAAGAAAACGCCTATGATTCTGTTAGGACTCATTTTTATTAGTATCGGACTAAACTGGTTCTTATTGCCCCACGACATTGCAGCTGCAGGAGTAGGCTCGATTGGACACTTAGTAGAAATTAATTTTTCAATCAATCGTTCGTTAACAGTCTGGTCCATTAACTTAACTATGCTAGTAATGGCGGCATTATTTTTGGGTAAGCTAGTTTTCATCAAATCTGTCATAGGAAGTTTATTGTTTCCAATTATATTGGGGTTCGTGCCTATGTTTGCCTTACTATCGTCTCATTTTATTTCCTTAATTATTGGGAGCTTATTATTCAGCTTAGGAGTATACTCACTTTATTCTGTTGGAGCATCTAATGGAGGAATCACGATTCCACCTATTATTTTCAATAAATATTTTCGTTTATCAATTTCAAAAGGACTACTTTTAACAAATTTAATCATTATTTTTTTCAACTATATTACTTTTGGTTTGCTAGAAACAGCTTTCGTTATTCTATCTATTGGTATTAGTACTCTATTCATTACTATTTTGACTAATTTTAAACCTGTTGTACACGACTTAGCAAAATAACAAAATGTGGCTAACAAATTTTCAATTCCATTTGATTGTCCTATTTTCATTAAAAAATTGGCTGATAAGTTTTAGGAACCCGTCCCTAGACTTACCAGCCAATTTATTTTTATTTATCTCATCTACCTGTCGTTTCAACATAATTCAGTATAAAAAATACTTCTGACTAATTATTCTACATATAACGTAATAAATTTAGCATGAGAAATATCCTCTAGTAGTACTTTTTGGTCTGAAATAGACAACTCTCGTTTCCGCTTTTCTTTTAAATTCACTTGTTCTACTAATTGAACAGGATGGTTGAATACAACTTCTGTGTTTAAAGTTTCGCTAACATGGCCGTTATACAAGCGAATAATATAACCCGGTCGGTTCTCTGCCTTTTTCACAATACTTAACGTCAGATCCCCCTTAATTTCAAATAAACTATAATGGGTCGGCAACTCTTTTGGTTCATCGCCTAATGTAAAAATGAGTCTAGAGTTTAAAAACTCTGCATATTGATACACTTGTAAGGGGCTCGTTGCTTTTTTGGCTTTATTTGCAACGGCCGCTTGATTGAATGAATCCGAAAAATAATACGCAGAGAACTCAAAAGTCATCACTTTATGGCATTGCGCATCTGGAGTTTCAATGACCGTTTCCCCTGATGCTCTACCTGGACGATACAATAAATCTTCTTTCCCCATAAAGCCATAGGTTCTAAAAAGCGTTAAACGAATCGTATCAAAGTCTTCTCCAATGATTTCGTATTCTCTTACGCCTTTTGGTATGACTGCAAGCCCATGCTCTTCATTAAATAGACTGACAAAGCTTTGACAAGTTTCGATAGCAATTGGCATCTCGTTCCATTTTTCTTTATGTGCATTCCATAAAGCCATTTCTTTTTCAAAAACAACTGGTCTTTTAATTGTCCCAAATTGCTGGTCTGCAGTTGAGAATTTCGACTGAATACCCGTATCAAATAGCACACAAACACGGTGACTGTCTACTAAACGATTATCTACTTGGAAAGTAAAATCGATAATTTCTGAATTTTTCTTTAATGCTATCCTTAAACTCAATGGAAGTTCTTTACTTCTTATACCTTTTTCACGTTCGATTAAATCTGCTGGAACCATCATTGTAAAATGAACAGCAATTGATTTAAAGATATCAGATTCTTTTACGTTAATTGTCGGAGAGAATTCTGTAGATTGAATGACCAAATCTTTTTCTGGTGGCGAATAGTTAAATGAATCTCCATTGTCTCCGTTTTCTTCAATAATTCCTTGTTTTTTATACACTGTATCAGTAGTTTTCTCCAAAATATCAAATGATCCATCTTCATTTACAGTGATTTGATAGAATTCATTCTCAATTTGCTTCGTCTCTTTTGTAGCAAACTTAGTGTAACTATCGCCGGCTAAATCAATCGTCAGTTGAGTATAGCCCATACTTAGTATCACTGAACTTTGAAAGGCAATTTTAGCTTTATAGACTTTTTTAGGCAGGTAACTCTCTTTCGTTGGGTTTAAAATATTCCCTTGATTCAACACATAGGCTGTCTGATCTTCCATAGCTAAAATCGTGTATTCAAGTGGCGCGCCATTTGCATCTAAAATAGAAAAAGTTTCTTGAGGAAGATACACTTCCGCTTCAATAACTTCATTTCGTTTTTTAGCGTAAGGATTGAAAATCGTCAAACTTATTTCTCTTTCCTCAGGTTGATGTATCTGCGTGGCTATTTCTCGCATCGTTAACTCAGCTAAATTCATAGCAATATCACGCGCTTGTTTATAACGCATATAGACGTCTTCATTCGTTGTATCCGATACACAAGAACCAATTGAATCATGCGCTGCATTCTCGAACATTAGTTTCCAAACTTCTTTGATTGTTTCAACAGGGTAATCAAATCCCAGTTTCATTGAAATTGTTAAAATAGGTTCCAATACATTTACTAAATAATTTTGAACTTGCGTATTTAACGCTTTTAAATCTGGACGAGAAGAGAAAATTGTTTTATGAATACGCATTAACTTTCCATTAATTAACTCACCAGCAATTTCTTCAAGTTCAGGATGTTGATTCTTCACAGCTTGAATGTAGCGCTCAATTGTAGAAAAATGTAGTTCGTACTCTCCTTTGTATAATTCATTCATTTCTTTGACTAACTGAGGTAAATTTTCACGAACGGGAGCTTGGTCAAATCCATTAGGAAAATAAACTTGATTTGTTGAACTTCTTTTCCAGGTTGTTTTAAAAGGCTCTTCGTGTAAAAATTTAGCTAATGCTTCTTTTTCTTCTGGAATCGCTCCGCCAATATAATACCCACTAGGAATTTGAAATGCCGTTACTACAGATCCATCTTCGCCACGCCATTTAAATTCTGTTTGTTCCACATCGTCATCACTTACCCCGCGCCAAAACATCGTATCTTCAATTTCAAATTCTTGATAAATTTGAGGCATACTAGCAGCTTGTCCAAATGAATCTGGCACATAGCCGACATTCATATACGGTCCAAATTCTTCAGAGACCTGCATCCCATACTGCATATTCCGAACAATACTTTCTCCTGAAATAACTAATTGATCCGTTTGTGTGTACCAAGGGCCAATAATCAAGTTCCCGCTTTTCACTAACGCTTCAATCCTATTTTTATCTTGTGGTCGCCATTTTAAATAATCATCTAACAAAGACGCCTGCCCATCTAAAACAAATGTATCGTATCCATTTTCTCCTTCTAGCTGTTCCAACACTTTTTTCAAATCGTGCATTAAATAAATCTTTGATCTACTCGTTGTAAAATACCATTCTCGATCCCAATGACTATGTGGGACAACATGTACTATTTTTTTCATTTATACGCTCCTAACTTATTTAAAATTCGATAGAAAAAGGCATGAGCCAACGGATGAAAACCATCGCTAATGCCCTCTTATTTAATTAATTTTCAAAACTAATCTCTACATCAATTGAATCCGTATCTTGTGCTTCTAATTCTTCATCTTTATTGAAATTCACGAATAGCGGCGCCACAAATCCAATAAATGCTGCACCAGCAAAGAGGCCAATTAAATAAGCCCAGCCATTTCCAACAGTAAAGAAGCCGTAGATTCCACCGACTGGCGGCATTTTATCGTACATGCCTAACAAAATTCCAAGTCCAGAAGCAAGAGCACCACCAATCATATTAATCGGCACTAATTTTAAAGGACTAACCAAAGTAAATGGAATAGCACCTTCTGTAATCCCAATAAATCCCATAATAAAGTTATTTCTACCAGCATCTAAAAGCTCAGCATTAAAACGTTTCTTATGGAAAACAGTTGCTAGCGCATAACCTAGAGGAACTGCACAAATGGCTACGTTTACAATAATTGCTGGCAAGTATAAACCTTCAGTTAATAAAACATTTCCTGCCATCCAAGCAGCTTTATTCACTGGACCACCTAGATCTGAGCCAATCATCGCACCCATAATTAAAGCTAAAAGAACCTTATTTACATCGTTAGCAATCATGTTACGAATCCATTCTACAAGACTTGTATTAATCCAAGCTAAAGGTTCCGATAACAAAGCTCCCATTACAATAGCTACTGAGAGAGTTGCTATTAAAGGCAAAATCACTAATGGCATTACGCCAGAAAAGGATTCTGGTAATTTAATATGATTTTTAGACCATTTGACTAAATAACCTGCTAAAAAACCTGCGATTACGGCGCCAAGAAAACCTGCATTGGTATTTGTTGCCACTGCCCCACCAATAAATCCTGCACCTAATGCTGCTTTGTCTCCAATTGAATAAGCAATAAACCCTGCTAATACTGTATTAATAAGTCCGATTCCGACCCAACCAACTTGCTCAATCGCGTAAAGGATATGTTTAAAACCTTCTGCATCGGCATAAGGATCTAGGCTTGTAATTCCCATACCTAAAGCAATCATTTTAGGAATAGCGACAACTAATGATGCACCAATAATCAATGGAAGAACAAAACTAATCCCACTCATTAAGTGGCCTTTAATTTCCTGTAACTTCTTTTTCATTATTTATTTTCCCCTTTTCATTAATTTGCTGTTTGTCTTTCTTTAACGGCTTCAATACATTTTTTAAGAACAGCTTCTGGAGCCTTAATGCACGTATTAATACTCACACGCAATTGCGGTTTCCCATCAAATCGTTCAAGTCCAATTACTTTTTGATCTGTTGCTAATAAAACAAAATCGGCTTCATTTGCTTCCTGTTGACTAATCTTGTTGACTTGTCCCAATGATCCTTGTTGTTCTATTTTTACATCATAACCTAATTTTTTTCCTGCTTTTTCTAGTGCTTTAGCAGCCATTGGCGTATGAGCTAATCCCGCTGGACATGCTGAAATTCCGACTATTTTCATAACGTAGACTCTCCAATCATTTCATTTTTAATTACTGTAACTAATTGATCTTTATTCGTATTTTTTTGAACCTGACTGATAAATTCATCTTCCATTAAAGCAGTTGCTAATCGACTCAGCATTTCTAAATGAAGAGTCCCTTCATCTTCTTTTGGGACAAGCAAAGCAAAAATATTTTTCACTCTAGATTCATCAAAGGTCTCCCATTCAAGTTCATTTTCTAAACGAATGAACAAGACAGTTGGCGCTAATACATAGGGAGATTTCGCATGAGGAATAGCAAATCCATCCTGTAAACCAGTAGAATACTCACTTTCTCTTTCTACAAATGCTTCATATACTTTTTCCACATCTTTTACAAATCCTAATTTTTCTGCATATCTTGCAACTGATTTGAATAACTCGCTTTGCGAGGCAACAACAACATCCAAAAGAATGTTTTCTTCTGTGAAGTCCATTCCTATGACCTCCTTTCTTTGTTTCAATACATTAAATTTAATGGATTTACCAAACAATGTAAACACTTCCATTTTCCATTTCAAATGGAAATCGATTGAAAGTTAACTTTCCAAAAACACTTCCAGATTTACTGGAAAAAGTTCGGAAATAGCTTCATTCCAATATTTATAAAAATCATGTATGATAGACTTGAACTTACATACGACGGAAAGGAGAAATTATTATGTCCAAATTATCTTATCAAAGGCTCGATGATATTTTAGAAATGCTACTCAAGCATTCTGACTCTATTTCTATGAAAGAACTTACTTCTACTTTTTCCGTATCCGATCGCACAATTCGAACAGATATAAATAATTTAAACGATACGTTAAAAAATGTAGGCGCTACCGTTTCCTTATTACGGGGAAAAGGATATTCTCTTGATATTCAAAATCAAAAGGCTTTTACGACTTGGAGAAATGACAGTTTAACTTCAAATGATTTTAACCTAACCTCACTTGAAGAACGGCAATCATTTTTATTGTTTACTTTATTTAAAGCAGCCAAACCAGTCTCTTTAGATCGGTTTTTAGAACAACTATTTGTAAGCAAAAATACATTTTATTCCTATTTAAAATCTATTCGAGATGCTCTCATCCCCTATGGACTCAAAATCGTCAACAGACCGAATATAGGATTTGAAATTATTGGCCATGAATTTTCTAAAAGAAAAGCGATCAATGAGTTACTGATTGTGAAAGATTTACAAGAATATTTAGTCGGCTTTACAGAAATGGAACTTTCATTATTTGATACAATTGATTTGGAGTTATTGCAGGCCCTAGAGCTTGAATCTCTTGCAGCATTAGAACTTTTAGATTCTGATTACTATCATAAAACCATTCTGTCCAATTTTGCATTGGCTCTAAGTAGAATAGTAGACAATAAAACGTTAACTACTTTCCCAGTTCGTATCCCAGTTTTAAAAAAAAATGCACAAGTTATAATGAATCAATTCTTAACCAAAATTGAACATTCTTTTGAGTTAAAACTAACGAAAGAAGAGCGTAATTATTTTAATTATTGCTTATCCATAAATGCGCCAAGATTAGTGGAAACTGAGAAAGAAGTCGAACAATCCAGTACGATTGCCCATGAAATCGTTGCAGAACTTTTAGAAATCATTCAAAAAACAGCGAATTATGATTGGCGGGAAGATGTTACTTTGATAAAAGATTTAACTTCTCATGTAGAAGGCTTTATTAATATGAATCTAATTGAAACTGGTCGTAGCAATCCATTACTGGACACCATCAAAAACTCCTTTCCGTTGGCTTTTGATTTATGTTTGACGCACCTAGAAACAATTGGAATGCACTATGGATTATATTTTTCAGAAGATGAAATTGGCTACATTGCTTTGCATATTGCAGGTGCCATTGAACGCAGTGCTACTATCAATCATAGAAAACATCGCGTTATTCTTATTTGTGGCACAGGCCGCACCATGAGTAGAATTATTGAAGCAAAAATCAACAAACGTTATCAAGACAAAATCGACATTGTAGACCGCCTTTCCTATATTGAATTGCAACAGTACAATTTAACTGAAATTGATTTCGTCATTACCACCGTTCCTTTAGAAAAAATGGAGACTCCTTCTGTCTATATTCATATGGGGCAATTGGATAAAGAGATTGAAAAAGTAGAGCCTTTTATGGAGAAAATAAAGACCCAAACGTCTACTATTTTCGACTTATTTTCTAAGGATTTTTTCCTTTACAACCCTTCAGTCCAATCAAAAAAAGAACTCCTTCAGAAAATGATTGAGCCACTGGAATTGCAAGGTATTGTTCCTGATGACTTTTATGAAAGTGTTTGGATTAGAGAAAAAATTAGTCAAACAAATATTAATCGTGTTCTTGCTATTCCTCATCCGATGTCACTAACTTCTATTAAATCAAAAGTCGCTGTAGCAATAATGCCAAATGGTATTGATTGGGGAAACGGTGAAAAGGTTCATTTCATTTTTTTATTTGCTATAAAGAAAGAGGACTACGAAGATACCGGCGATATTTATGACTTGCTATTAGAGTTTATTGATCGAGAAGATAGTCAAAAAATCATTCTAAATACACCTACATTTGATTCATTTATAGAGATATTAAAAGAAATTTAACAGATCCTAGTCTAAAAGCAGTTAGTGCTGTCACTTTAATGACTTTAAACTTCTATTTATATGTCCTTTAATTTAATTTGTTTCTAAAAAAGATGAATTTTATCAGCTTGTATACAACTTAAAAAGCAGCTTGAGAGTTCTTCTCAAGCTGCTTAAATAAACTGACTTTTATTCTCTTTACAAAGTTCCATCAACACCAGTTGACATACAACCATAAATTTCCTTCTTTTAAAGCGTTTGATTTAGATTGCTACGATCAATTAATTTCAGGAATGGGAACCATAGAACCCCAACAATAGCGATATCAACCAATTGTAAGACCCCACCTAAAATTGAGTTCGTTGCCAGTATCCCATTGATGAAAATTGGAACTGTCCACGGCACAGAAACACCTGTTGGAGCTGGCACAATACCAGCTGCCATCACAAGGTAATTGAAGGTTGTTACAATTAACGGTGTAATAATCCAAGGAATAAAAATCGCTGCATTTAGCACCATTGGCATCCCAAAAATAACTGGTTCGTTAACGTTAAAAATACCCGGTCCTAAGGCTAACCGCCCAACATCTTTTAACTGGCGGCTCTTCATAAAGAAGGCCATTAAAATTACCACCATTAATGTCATCCCCGAACCACCCATACCAACTGTAAAAATTTCCATAAAAGGTTTTGTAATAATGTGTGGCAATGGTTGCCCAGCTTTATAGGCTTCTAAGTTATCCAACATCAATGTGTTCCAGATTGGATCCATTACGGAATTGACTAAAATCTGACCGTGTAGTCCAAAGAACCATAGAAATTGTACAAAAAATAGCGCAATCAACGTTGCTGGTAATCCGCTTCCTAATCCAACTAATGGTTTTTGGATAACTTCATAAACAACATCATGTAAATTCGTATTAAAAACACCAATAACAAAAGCATTTAATAAGGCAAAAATTGTTAAGGTTAAAATTGCAGGAATCATTGCTGCAAATGAACGAGCCACTGCAGGAGGAACACCGTCAGGCATTTTGATAACAAGTCCTTTTTTGACAAAACGCACATATATTTCAGTTGCGATAAAGGCAGCTAACATACCAATAAACATCCCTTTGGCACCTAAGCGGTCTAAAGCCAACACGCCACTAACTTCTTCGCCATTTTCTAAGATCATAAAAAAGGGTGTGAGTATTAAAAATGAAGATAACGCAACTGCACCACCAAAAATAGCTTCTACTTCATAGCTTTTACTTAAATAATATCCTATCCCAAATGTTACAAAAATAGACATAATTCCCATTGTTGCACTTTGCCCATTACTAAATAAGTGATTTAATGTTCCTTTCGTTGCATCATTAAAAAAAGGTAAATTATTTAGAACCACAACAATTGACCCAAACATTGTTATTGGAAATGACAACATAAATGCATCACGTAAAACAGTCAAATATTTATTCTGCCCAAGCTTACTAGCAACAGGCATAATTTTTTCTCCTAATTTATCAATAAAACCATTCATTTTACAACCTCCCAATTGTTTTTTCATTTTATAAAAGGCCTTTTATAAAATAGCATGAAATCGATTACAACAAATTTTAACACTAACTAAGTTAATTGTCTAGTCTTTTAATTATTAAAACTGTACATTATTAATTAAATACCTCGATTTTATGTAAACGCCGTCATTCGTCAAGTTTTATTTTTTCTATTAAAAGTACTTATTCTTAAAAAATATCTTTTTTGCATATGATTTCATTACCATACCTACCTTTCTAAACAACTAGATAAGCATTATTTTTTTTTACTAGATAAACGGACTTTTTATAAATGTATTTTCTAACTAAAGCATGGTATCTTTTGGATTAATCGTTTTCGAAAAGTTTAAAACGATGTTTAAATAGGGGGATTCTATGGAAGAAACAATTAGTTTGATTGAAATAATTAACCTGTTAAGAAAAAGGTTTTTTTTAATTTTGGGAACAACTTTACTAGGTGCGCTCTGTGCTTTTATTTTTAGTTTTTATTTTATTACACCAACCTATACCGCTAGCAATCAACTACTAGTCAATCCAATAAAAAGTGACGAACAAACTGCTAATCAATTCAACGACTTACAAACAGATATTCAAATGATTAGTACCTATAAAGATATTTTAAAAGGACCTATTATTCTAAATGAAGTCCAAAAAAGACTCGAGACACCTCTGTCTACTCAAGCAATTGCCAGCAAGATTACGATTGAAACACAGCCTAATTCTAAAGTTTTCGCCATAAAAATTATTGATTCCGATGCAAAACGAGCAGCTACATTAGCTAACTTGATTTCAGACGTCTTTCAGGAAAAAATCGGTGAGCTTATGCGGATTGATAATGTTCATTCTATCTCATCTGCCGAAGTTAATTTACAGCCAGTTGGACCAAATAAAACACTAAATATTTTGATTGGGACAATTATTGGATTAATGATGGGGATTGGATTTTCGTTCTTATTAGAATTCTTAAATTTAAAAGTACGAGATGAAACATATTTAATCAATCATCTTGATTTAACTCATTTAGGTACACTTAGCGTTATTGTCGAAGATGGAGCAGGTCAACAATCCTCTAATCTAGCCCTAACCCGTTCAACAAGATTTAAGAAATAGGAGAATATATTATGCTAAATTTTCGTTCAAAAAAACAGACTCGAGTTGTTAAAGCACCTAAGTTAATAACATCTTTGTATCCAAATTCAATTATCTCTGAACAGTTTAGAACGATTCGATCCAACCTACAATTTTCTGAAAATGGAATGAATTTAAAAACTATTGGGGTAACTTCTTCAGGTCCAGGAGAAGGAAAATCAACTGTTTCAGCAAATTTAGCAACAGTATTTGCGGATCAAAAACACCGGGTTTTGCTAATAGATGCTGATTTACGGAGACCGAGTATCCATCGTGTGTTCAAAAAACCAAACACAAAAGGCTTAACTAGTTTGCTTAACAATCCAAATTTATCTGTTGAAGAAGTGATTCATCGTAGCAAAATAGAGAATTTATTTTTAATTACTAGTGGACCGACACCAACAAATCCTTCTGAACTTTTAAGCTCCAATGGGATGGACCGCTTAATCAAATTGTTTCAGAAAAACTTTGATCTGATCATTTTCGATTTACCGCCTACTGTAGCCGTAACGGATGCGCAAATTATGGCAACTAAGGTGGATGGTACTATACTAGTTGTTCGTAATGATGTCGCCTATAAAGATGCTGTGGATAAAGCCGTTGATCTGTTAAGGACAGTTGGTGCCAATCTTGTTGGCTTTATTTTCAATGGAGCAGAGCGAAAAACAACCGATCCTTATTCTTATTATGGAAAAGACTAAATAAAAAAGCATGAAACAAGAATTCAACTTGTTTTCATGCTTTTTCTTTATTTAAGCGAGTGCTTCTTCGGGCGTTTGATTCTCATGAGCACCCTCTAATTCTAACTGGTAAGCTTTATTATCTTCTAGCTTAAAGAACGGGAAGTAGATAGCCATACTTAAAGCAATTTGAACAACTTGTAACAGAGCCCCTCGCCAACCATTTAATAAGAAACCAGAGACGATTGGTGGCGTTGTCCAAGGTAAATTGGTTCCGTTGGTAAAATCAACCAATCCTGTTGCCATGGCAAAATAGGCAACAATTGCTAAGACGACCGGTGTAATAATAAATGGAATCATCATTACAGGATTTAATACAATTGGAATCCCAAAAATAAGTGGTTCGTTAATATTAAAAATTCCAGGGGCAATAGCTAGTTTTCCAAGTGTTTTGAATTGAGCTGATTTGGCCACAAAGACACATAGAATAGCTAAACCTAATGTACCACCTGCACCACCTACTTTAATAAAGTTAGAATAAAATTGATAGTTGACAATATGTGGTAAGGCTTCATGAGCACTAAAAGCAGCTGCGTTGTCTGCAGTTAAAGATAACCAAATTGGTTGCATTACTGCACCAACAATATTTGATCCATGAATACCAAATGACCAAAGTAAACCTTCAAAAAGCAAGACCACAATGGTTGCTGGTAATGAACTACCTAATGCTGTTAGCGGTGTTTGAAGAATCTGAAAGATAAATGCTTGGGCAGTATCATAGGCTGTGAAACTAAATCCAATTCGAATTAAATCAAAAATAACTATCACGAAAAATGCAGGAATAAGTGCAGTAAAAGAACGGGCTACATTTGAAGGAACTGAATCTGGCATTTTAATTGTCCACCCACGTTGCTCCACCCATCTTGAAATTTCAACGGCTAAAATAGCTGTAATCATCCCAACAAATAGACCACTAGCACCTAAATTAGATGTAGGTATTCCATTTGCACCACCTGTATCAGCAATCGTTGGTGTAAGAATAAAGAAGGCAACAACTGCAATTACGACAGCTGCTAAATCATCCACTTTATAGTGATGAGCTAGATCTTTTGCAATTCCAAATACAACAAAAATTGTCATAATATTCATGGTCATATCATACGGAACCATAAAGTAAGTCGTCCAGTTTTCGCCCATTATTGAGGCCATGAAATCAGCGTAACCAGGAATTGGCAAGTTAGCAAATAGTAGAAATACTGATCCAATAATTAAAATCGGCATAGCACCAAAAAAACCAGTTTTAATAGCTGATAAATAACGATTTGAATCTAATTTATACGCAATTGGTCCCATTTTTTCTTGTAGTACATCTAAAAATTTATCCATTATTTTCCCTCCGATTCATAAAATCAAGTTACAACGACAAGGCTAATTTCAGAACTTTTTCACCGTTCATACGACCATAATCAACAACTGGAATCGCGGCTACTTTTATCCCTTTAGGTTCATAGGCTGCCTTGCATTTCTTTAATAAAAACGAAACTTGTGGTCCAAGCAATAAAATATCGGTAGAATCCGCATATTTTTCAAATTGTTTTTCGGGTACAGCAATAATTTCCACGTCAATTTCATTCGCTAAAGCATATTTTTCCATCTTACTGACTAATAAACTCGTGGACATTCCTGCAGCACATGCGAGCGTAATTTTTATCATTTTGTCACCAATTCCTTTAACTTTGCATTTTCTTCATACAAGCGAATAAATTGTTCTGCCATATCCATGACTGTCATAGCATTCATCATGTGATCTTGAGCATGTACCATTAATAACGAGATTTTTGTCCCATTCCCCCTGATTTCTTCTTGGATTAGCTCAGTTTGAGTTTGATGTGCTTGGCTGATTGCTGCACCTCCTTCCTTTAAATCATTTTTGGCTTTTTCAAAATCACCCGCACTAGCAGACTCGATTGCTGACATCGCTAAACTTCTTGCATTTCCACCATTCATAATTAAAGACATAATAATCTCTTCATTTTCTAAATGCTCTTCCATAGTAATTCAGTCCTCCTTTATTTCGTATAAAAGCTCGTTGAGACGGGTAGCTCTGGCAAGAAAATAGGAAAAATTGATATGGCGTTTTTTGCCATCTCGAATTTTTATCTTTTTCTCGAAGAGTTGGCTCATAAGAGCTAGCCTTGTATAAAAGCTCGTTGAGACGGGTAGCTCAAAAGAGCTAACTTTTCGGTTATACTTTATTTAAAAGCAATTCTCATGCCAATACACATAAACATTGGTATAGTAGCTTTTAACCAGACAAAAAATAATACTGTTTCACAAGTTAGTCACATTGTTCTTTGCAATAAAACACATAGAAACAGATTCACTTTGCTTATCTGATTTTATTTCGGTATACTTTATTTAAAGCGTTTTCAATCAATAGGGGGAGATAGTGATGAGACGAATTGAACTTATTTTACAAGAATTAGAAAAAAGTGCAGGAAATACTGGACTAAGCACACAAGAAATTGCTGAAAGCTTAGGTCTGACTAGAGCAAATGTTAGTTCTGATTTAAATCAATTGGTGGCAGAAGGACGTGCAACAAAAGAAATTGGCAAACCGGTCCTTTACTTTCCATTAGTTAAAGTTGCTCAACTAGAAAAATTTTCTTTTGATAATCCATCTTTACAAATGATGATTGAACAAGCTAGAGCGGCTATTTTATATCCACCTAAAGGATTAAATATGCTTTTTTATGGTGAAACTGGTGTTGGAAAATCAATGTTTGCCAATTTAATTTATGAATATGCGTGCTCCGTAAAAAAAACAACTAAACATTATCCCTTCATTCACTTTAACTGTTCTGATTATGCCAACAACCCACAACTACTTATGGGGCAGCTTTTTGGTGTTGCTAAAAATGCCTATACTGGAGCAACCGAGGAAAAAAAAGGGTTAATTGAAGAAGCCAATGGTGGTATGCTTTTTTTAGATGAAATCCACCGACTTCCACCAGAAGGCCAGGAAATGTTTTTTACTTTTATTGATCGAGGGCTTTATAGACGTTTAGGTGAATCGAATTCTGAACGCTCAGCTGAAGTTCAGATTCTTGCAGCTACAACTGAAGCACCTGAATCAGCCTTATTAAAAACTTTTCAGCGCCGGATTCCAATGGTCATCAAAATTCCAAATCTCCTAGAACGAACCATTGAAGAACGAGCAAGCTTAATCACTTTATTTTTTAATCAGGAAGCCGATCGTCTAGGCATTCCAATTAAAGTTTCACAAAATTCAATGCGTGCTTTATTGTCCTATAATTGCCCGAATAATATTGGACAACTAAAAAATGATATTCAACTCGCTTGTGCTAAAGTTTATGCAGATTTCATTGTTGCCCACAAAAAAGAGCTAATTATTCATAGCCCAGAACTCCCAACCCATGTCTTAAATGGACTTTACTTACAAGTTGAGACTCGAGATATTTGGACAAAACTAAGTCAACTTCATGGTAAATACTTAACTTTTAATGGTACAAATAAAGTTAAATTGCTACAAGAAAATAAACCGGTCCAATCCGTCTATCAGCTGATTGACTCAACTTCTCAAGAAATGCAACACTTAGAAATAAATCAAGAGGCACTAGCCAAAATTATTGATACCAATATTGAAGAATACTTTCAACAATTTTCAACGGTGATTGATAAGCCCGTTGATTTCCAGCAACTTAAAAATATTGTTCCAGTCAGTGTTTTAGAAGCCAGTCAATTAATGCTAGAATTAAGTGAAAAATTATTAAAAACTAAAATTTCAACAAAGGTCAAGCATGCATTGGTGGTTCATATTTATACAACCTATACTCGCGTGCGAAGTGGTGAACATCTAGAAAATACAAAACTAGCTGAAATCAAAAAAAAACACCCCGAGGCCTTTAAAGTTGCCTTAGAATGTGTTGTATTATTAAATGCTAGTTTAGATATTGACATTCCTATGGATGAAGCTGGCTTTATTGCCATGTTTTTCGTATATAACGAGGAAGAGCCTAGTGCCAAACAAAAATTTGTGCGCGTTATTATTATGACCCATGGAGCTTCCACTGCAACTTCAATGTCAACATTGGTAAATTCATTACTAGGTGTCCAACATGCCATTGGAATCAACATGCAGATTGATGAAAGCCCAGCAACTGTTATGGCTCGTTTAAAAACCTTTTTAATTGAAAGTAACACAAAAGAAGATTGTTTATTTTTAGTTGATATGGGATCTCTAAATAATATCAGCAACGAGATTCAAAAAGAGTTGGCCATTCGTTGCCGAACACTCCCATTAGTTAGTACCTTACATGTTCTGGAAGCCACGCGAAAAGCAGTTATGGGTCATTCTCTTGATGAAATTTATCGAGATACAAAACAAGTTAGTCTCTATTTACAACCCTACGCCGAAAAGGAACCGAGCTTTATTAGACACTCTGAACAAAAAACGGTTATTCTAACCATTTGCTTAACTGGCGAAGGCACTGCAAAACTCATGAAAAATATTCTGGAAAAGAAAATCCAATTCCAAGAAGACTACATTCAAATTTTACCGATTACACTTCTCCATGCGGAAAGTATTGAGGAGCATATCAAAAAATTGCAGCAACAATATACGATTCTTTGTGTAGTCACTTCATTAACAGTAGAAACGGATCTGCCACAATTTCATCTTTATGATTTATTTCAAACAAATACAATTGCTCGTATTCAAGAAATTGTTGATATCGAGCTTTCCTATGCCACTATTGGTGAGACCTTAAAAGAAGATTTAAAATATGTCGATAGTGACACTATTGTCCAAGATACTAAATTGTTTATCCAAACTGTTGCAGATACAATGGAAATTAATTTAAATGTTAAAGTTGTTTTTGGGTCTATTTTTCATATTTCTTGCTTGATTGATCGGTTAATATCGGGGGCTGCCTTAGAGCCTTTTCCAGAGAAAACAAGTTTTCAAACCCTTTATCAGCAAGAATATCAAACATTGCAACAATTAGTTAAACCACTTGAAGAAAAATACTCAATCTTAATTCCAGAAGATGAGATTTGTTACCTGCTTTCACTTTTTATTCACCATAACGGCTAAAAAAGACACTGAAATCTGAGTTCTAAACTCGGTTTCAGTGTCTCTTTATTCACGATTGATTAATTTTTTCGTGAATAGGTTAAAATCAGTAAAGTAGCCATCGACTTGACTATTTAAAAGTCTTTTTTGCTCAGCTTTTTCACTTTTTTTATTTATAAAGTAGACATGTACTTGTTTTCCCGCTTGATGTATTTGTCGAACTACATTATCAGTCACCTCACGAGATTCAATGCCAATCGTAGCAAAATCAGACTTCACAGCTGAGTTCAAATCAAAGTCTCCAGCTTTCATTAACCAAGTTAAAGATAGATTAGGTGCTAACTGCCTAGCACGTATCAGACTTTCTGAAGAAAAGGATTGTAAGAGCACAAAATTTTCATCATCCAAATCATTTTTTTCTAATAATTGAATCAGGGGTTCCACCATATCTAGGCCTTTTGTCGATTCACGTAGCTCAATGTAATAGCAAGTACTTTTACCAAATTTTTCTAAAATCTCTACTAGTGTAGGGATTTTTTCTTGTTCTTTTTGAGTGCTAACCAAAGTCAATTTTTCCAATTCAGCTAACGTAAAATTTTCAACTTTACCTGTACCATTAGTCGTTCGATTGACAGTCTCATCATGGAGAGCTACCAATTGACGATCCTTGGTCATACGCAGATCAATTTCAATATAGTCTGCTTGATCCTGAATAGCTTGTTGATAAGCCGATATTGAATGCTCTGGTTGTCGATCATTTGCCCCACGGTGAGAGATGATGCTAAGCGCAGTCTTGGGTTCTCTCGATTCTGGTTGCTCTTTTGTCCAGCCAATAGCTACACACAACATTATGAAGAAAAGTAGTGGATATAGTAACCGTTGCTTCCTCATCTTAACTAAACAGTGCTCGAATTTCCAACGCCTTACGAGGAAAATCAGTCATCAGTGCCGTACTATCTTGGCCAATACTAGCCTTCATATCTTGGCTACTATTAATAGTCCATAAACGAATAGGAAGATTTTGGCACGCCCCTTTCAACTGAGCATAGTCAGAACCTAAACCAATTTCTTTACTTAAGTGTAAACCATCTAATGATAACACAGGAATATATTCCCAAATCCGAGGAACTGGATGCGCTATAAGCCAAGCTATTTTAGCACTAGTATCAACTTCTTTGATTGCTGCTAAACTAGGATAATGAAAAGAAGAATACACAACTTGTTCTTCATACTGATACTTTTTAACTAGCTTGACTGCCTTTTCAGCTAAACCAAAATAGGGAAACATCGTCGTTTTCAATTCAATATTCAACTCAATTTCAGTTCCTTGCAGCAATTTTAAGACCTCTTCTAGTGTTGGAATTTTTTCTAGTTCCCAACTCCGATCGTATAACGGAAACTGTTGATAGCGCTCTGCTAAAGTAAGTGCTCGTAACTCATCTAGTGTATAGTCGTTAACAAACCCTTCTCCTTTAAACGTTCGTTTCACCTCTTCATCATGAATTACAACCAGTTCTTCATCTTTGGTTAAGTGAATGTCACATTCAATTCCATCAACACCGGTCTCAATTGCCTTTCTAAAACTCAAAAGCGTATTCTCAGGATACTCACCTGAGGCACCACGATGAGCGTAAATCTTTGTTTTAGACATATCTATATCTCCTTAATAAAAAGTTTGTTGAGTTGGCTCAGGCTCGAATGAAAAATAGGGGAATTTGATGTGACGCTTTTTGTCACCTCGAAATTTCATCTTTTTTCCGAGAGGCTAACTCATAAAAACTAGCCGTGATAAAAAGTTTGTTGAGCCGTTTAGACCTGCAGAAAAATAGGGAATTCCAAGAAAAGTATCTCTTTACTTTTTTGCGAATTTATCTTTTTTCCGAAGGGCTGGGTCATAAAAACTAGCCTAAATAAAAAGTTTGTTGAGTTGGCTCAGGCTCGAATGAAAAATAGGGGAATTTGATGTGACGCTTTTTTGTCACCTCGAAATTTCATCTTTTTTCCGAGAGGCTAACTCATAAAAACTAGCCGTGATAAAAGATACCCCTACTACAAACACTGATTCAGATTGCAGCAGGGATGTTTAATTATTTTTTATTTGCTCGATTAGCTTGTTCAATGGCTTGATTGACTTGTTCTACTGCTGCTTTAAATGTTGGTTCAATTTCAGCTCCATTGTAAACTTGCTCTAAAGCCGTTTCCATAATTTTTCGTTCTTCCGGTAACATATTCATCAATGCACCTTGACCTTGTGTTGCCGCAGATGTTTTTGTCGCTTGTAATTGTTCAACCGCCACTTTTAACTGTGGTTTCTTTTTATAGGCTTCTGCTACAATTGCTTCATCGTATGCTTTTGAATTGATGGCAAAATATCCTGTTGCAACATGCCATTCTGCTTGCACTTCTGGAGTAGCTAAATACTTCAAGAAATCCCATGCAGCTTCTTGTTCAGCCGTTTCTTTCCCTTTAGACATCCATAAACTCGCTCCACCAATTACAACGCCCTCACGCTCAGCTTTTTCGGGATAAGGAAGATACGCTTCGCCGACTTCAAACTTCGCTCCATCAATCACTTGACCAGCAGAAGCTGACGATTGTAGAAACATGGCAACATCGCCGTTAATAAATCCTGCCACCATATTATCTGCATTTGTTCCGTAATTAGCAAAAGTTTCATCTTTAATCATTTGCTCAGCCCACTCGAAAATCGAGCGTCCCGCAGCATTATCATACGCTACTTTTGTCGGAGTCTTACTGCGACCATTATCATTATTCATTAATAAACTGCCTTGATTTGCCAACAACTCCTCATATAACCAACCATAAGCTTGTAAAGCAAAACCTTTCATAGCAGGATTACTTTTTTTAATTGCTAAACCAGCTTTTTCTATTTCTTCAAAGGTTTGCGGAGGATTCTCAGGATCTAGACCCGCCTTTTTAAATGCTTCTTTATTGTAGTACATCACTGGAGTAGAAGAATTAAATGGCATCGAATAAAATTTTCCATCGACCTTATAATAATTGGCAATGTTCTCTTCCAAATCGCTAGTATCATAATTATCAGCATCAATAAATTTTTGCATTGGTTCAATGAAGCCACTATCAATCATCATTTTTGTACCAATTTCTTGGACTTGAACAATTGTTGGTGCATCCTTTGTTCCGCCAACACTTTGGAATTTTGGCAATGATTCTTCATATGTTCCTTGGAACTCCGCTTTAACTTCAACTTTAGATTGTGAATTATTGTAACCTGTCACGATTTTATTTAGCGCTTCTTGATTCACTCCAGACATTGAATGCCAAAAGTTGACTGTCGTTTTCTCAGTTGTTTTTCCGCTAGATTCCTTCTCAGAAGCTGTTGTCGTATCTTTTCCACTACCACATGCTACCAACACACTCGCTGTTCCTAAACCAATTAATGCAACTGCCATCATCTTTTTGAATTTCATAATTTCCTCCAATAGATTTATTTAACTGCGCCTTCAGCTAATCCTTGTTGTATCCGTTTTTGACTAATAAAAAGTAAAATTAAAGTTGGAATGGCAACAATCATTGCTCCTGCCATAATAACGCCCCATTCATTTAATGTTTCTTGCGACTGTAATTGTTTCAAGCCAATCTGAATTGTTCGAACAGAGTCATTTGTTGAAGCTAACAATGGCCATAAATACATATTCCAAGAGGTTAGAAAACCATAAATTGCTAGCGTAACTAAACTCGTTTTTGCTACTGGTAAAACAACTTTCCAATAAAAACGAAATGGACCGATACCGACAATTTCACTAGCTTCCCGTAATTCTTTTGGAATTTGTTTAAACGTTTGACGTAATAAAAAAGTCCCAAATGCAGTTGCTAAAAAAGGCAATGCTAGTCCTGAATAACTATCGATTAATCCCCATGCTTTAATCGTTTGAAAGTTAGGAATAATTGACGCTTCAAAAGGAATCATCATCGTTGCAATAAATAAATAAAAAATAGCATCGCGCCCTTTAAATTCGATAAAAACAAACGCATAAGCTGCTAAACTGCTAAAAAGTAATTGTCCAATCACAATTAAAGTGGAAACAATCAGGCTATTCAGCAAATAACCTACTAAGGGCAACCGTTGAAAAGCGGTACTATAATTATCAAAAGTCCATTCTGTTGGTATTATTTTTCCTGCCATATAATCTTGGCTTGTCATAAAACTTAAAAAAAAGGCTAAAATAATCGGTGTAAAAACAACCAGACTCCCTATAATTAGAAATAGGTATACTACCGCTTTGGTACTAAAGGTTTTATTCACTGGTAATGAACCTTCCTTTCATTAAACTTAAACTGACAAGCTGTAATCACCAAAATCAGAATAAACAAAATAACTGCTTGAGCACTTCCTGATCCATATTGATAATTAACAAAAGCTTCTCGATAAATTGAATAGACTAATAGATTCGTTTCATTACTAGGCCCACCTTTTGTCAGCATATCAATTTGTCCAAACGTTTGAAACGCATTAATAATTGACACTGTAAAGATAAAGAATAAAGTTGGAGAAAGCATCGGAACTGTAATGCGTCTTAGTTGATAGAAATAGCCAGCACCTTCAACATTGGCACTCTCATACAACTGAGTATCAATCGATTGTAACCCACCTAAAATAATTAAAAATGTAAAACCAGAATTCATCCAAATCGTCGAAACCGCCACAGAAATCAAGGCCCATTTAGGATCTGTTAGCCAGCCGATATCTGTTCCGCCAAATAAATGTACGATTTTATTCAAATACCCATTTGTTGGATTGAATAAAAAAATCCAAAAGACAGACGATGCAGCTACCGAGATTCCCATCGTTGATGAAAATAAAGTCCGGAAAATCCCAATCCCTTTCAATTTCTCATTGGCTAAAATAGCTAAAATAAAACCAAATAAAATGGTTCCTGGGACTGTATAAAGGACAAACAAACCAGTTGATTTCAAACTTTGTAAAAATAGTGGCGATTGAAATAAGCGCGTATAATTTTCGATACCGACAAAAAGTGTTGTTTCTCCTGCTGGATTCGTTAAATAAAAACTCAAGTAAATGGTCTTTATTAAGGGATAAAAAATAAATATTCCAAACAGTAAAATGGAGGGCAATAAAAAACTAAAACCAATCAAACTATTTTTTATTCGTTTTATTTTTTTATAGCGCTGAAAGTTTTCCACTTGTTCAAAATAAAGTGGAGCTATTTCTTGGCTTTCCATAACTATCGAACTCCTTTCCCATTTGCTTCTATCATTGAATTCGTAGTTAGTAACTCACCCGTTACAGAGTCGAAAAATTTCAATGCCGCTAGATTAAGCTTAATAGGAAGACTTTCTCCAACTTGAATCATATGTTGACCCGCCCATTTTGCGGTCCATAAAGACTCATTCACTTCAAAAATGACCTGGGTTTCATCCCCTAAATGTTCCACATTTAAAACTTTAACCAAGCCCATTGCCTGATCCAACGTTGCGAGTTGTACTCCTTCTGGTCTAATGCCTACCTTAACTTCTTTAAAAGAGTCAACGAGTTCAAGCTGTTCTTTTTGTAAAGGAATTGATAATCCTTCAGTTACATACAATTGATTTTCTTCTGTTACATGAGCGACTGAAAAATTCATCTTTGGTGTTCCAATAAAGGAAGCCACAAACTCATTAACTGGCGCATTATATAAAGTCAAAGGGTCACCGATTTGTTGGACCTTCCCAGCATTTAAAACCATAATTCGATCACCCATTGTCATCGCTTCTACTTGGTCATGTGTCACATAAATCATGGTCATACCTAATTTCCGTTGCAATTGCTTAATCTCAATCCGCATTTGACCACGTAGTTTTGCATCTAAATTCGATAAGGGTTCATCCATCAAACAAAGCTTAGCTTGACTCACGATAGCTCTAGCTAACGCAACTCTCTGCCTTTGACCGCCAGATAATTCTTTGGGTTTTCTTTTCAAAAACAAACCTAAACCAGTCATTTCAACTGCTTCTGCTAAACGCTTTTGTTGTTCTTCTTTTTTTACTTTTTTAGCCGCTAGCCCAAAAAGTATATTTTGTTCCACAGTTAAATGTGGATAAAGGGCATAATTTTGGAAAACCATGGCTAAATCCCGCTCTTTGGGTGGCAAATGATTGACTACCTCACCATCTATTTTTAATGTTCCATCAGATATATCTTCCAAACCAGCAATCATTCTTAACATCGTGCTTTTCCCACAACCAGATGGTCCTACTAATACAAAAAATTCACCTGCTTGAATCGTAACATCAATTTCGTCTAAAACTTTCGCTTGTGAATGATAGGTTTTGGAAATATTTTGTAATTCAACTTGTTTCATTTTTCCCCTCCATTGAATCAGTTTTCTTACACCCTTAGTAAACCATATTTTTTAGTTTATTTTTTAAAATTTACAGAAAAAACATTGGATTTACAGCTTTTTAACAGGTCGATTTCATTTTGAATCCTAAACAAAAAAGAATGGATTTAAAATGGATTTTGAGTTAAATTTATGTAAATACTAGAAAATAAAAAACCAAAGAGTCCACTCCTTGGTTTTTTTACTGCTACAAATTCATTTAACAAGTCGTTCCTTTAAATCAAGATTTCAATAAAGTGAAGACCATTATACTAACCTTCTTTTAAAGAATAGACTTTCTTTAATTCTTCTGGTGTTTTTAAAAATATGGCCAAAATACTCGCTAATAAATATAAAACGGCAAAAACCGCTAAGACGAAAAATCCATCAAACTTTTGAAAGAGGACTGTCACCAAAACGGGGCCTAAAAAGTTACTGAGTCCCGAACCTAAATTTAAAACCGATAGCGCAGTTGTCTTTTTTTCCAAGGCCATTGCTGGAATTAAAGCCGACAATGGACCAAATGCAGCAATCCCAAATGAGAATACAATAAAAGCCAACATCAACAAGAAAAAATTACCAGGAAAATAAAAAACAACACTCCCAATTAAAAAACAAGACAAGGCTGTCAATGTTCCTGAAAAATAACACACAATTTTCCGCCACCCATAATAATCTCCTAAATTTCCAAAAAGGATTCCGGCAAATGAATTTACTACGTACGTGGTCGCCCAAATAATCCCCCATTGAGACAAGGAATAACCATGGTTTACTAAAAAAATAGGCATCATAATCACAAAACCAAACTGACCAATATTATTAATGGCTTTTACAACTAAGCCAATTGCCAGTCTTGGATACTCAAAAAGAATCATTATCCCCTCCTGCATTTCATATAATATACTTTTATTATTGTTAAATGTTGGTAAATGGTCTCGGTTCACTTTTAATGATAAAAAACTACCAAGCAAAGCCATAACCATTCCAACGGCTAAAATATTTATTGAATTAGAAAATTTTAGTAATAATGAAGCCAACAATGGACTAATGATTGTCAGACCTAAATTAAAGCTAAACCAAAACCAAGAAGTCGCTTTCCCTAAATTTTTAAATTCTGATCTGAGAGTAATCCAAATCAAAAAAGCATAAGCAAATAATGGATAGGATGCCCCTCTTAAAGTATAAGCTACAGCAATCACCGGAAGCAGTTCAAAATAAATTCCTGCAATTAGAATGACAGCACTAACCAGATAAATGATCAATCCTGCAATCATCACTTTTCTAACAGAAAAAATATTCACAAAAAAACTAGTTAACCAAGAAAATATAGCAACAAATAGACCATATAAACTAAAAATCACTGAAACAAGTTGAATCTCATAACCCGAGGATACCAAAAAAGCCGAAAACCAACTTGTTTCAATACCTGCACCAATCATGAAAAAAACCAACCCTATATAACCATAAAATAAACTTGCTGGAATTCCAATTCTATTGGTAATTTTTCCTATCATATACACTTCTCTCCTATACTAGACAAATGAAAGGCTAGATCTAAGTTGATCTAGCCAGTTAAAACTATTTGATTTTGACTAAAAAACTCGCTACGCCATAAGCTGGCACTTTCCCTGAGAAGTCTTGAATCATTTCAACTGCATTGACACGTTCAACTTGCCTATTTGGGAAAAGACTTGCCAAATTTAATTCAATTTCAGTAGCTGTTGGATTTTCAAAACGAATGACAAATCCATTTCCATAATAAGAATTGTGAATTCCACTAACTAAAACACCTGCATGTTCAGAAAATGAAAGTACACTAAATTCTCGCTCTTTCAATCCTAAAGGCTCAATTCGCTTTTGAATTTTATTGTCAATGCGATAGATGAAAAAGTTTAGATTTTGACGTTGATAACTAACTGATGTCTGCTCCAATTGATAGCGCCAATCAGCGATTTCTTTTTCGCTTATCTTTTTTTGATCAAATTTCAAAACAAATGAACTCTTGACTTGCTTATCTTTCAATTGAGCAAGTGGCGTCGCCATCATAGTATGACCTTTTTTTGTTGTATCTCCTGAAGCTCTACCTGGACGATATAACAAATCTGGCTTCCCTAAGGTATCCGTTGTAGCTAATATAGTTAACAACAACTCTGAGTCTTGATATTCATATTCTTTACTATCATGAGTAAAAACTGAACAAGAGTCCTCTTGGGTAAAGACACTAATCGTTTTTTCAAAAGGTTCAATATTGACTGGCATTTCAGAATAATGCTTTTCCCAATCAACGACTGTCTGATTTTCTTTCGTAATAAAACCATATGGAACACCAGAAAGTGCTCGATTAATGGTTTGATTTAAAGCTACTTTTAAGCGAATGCGATGATTTAGAATGGTATTTTCAAATTGAATAGTACCTTTAATTTCACCTGTAGCATTTAATTCTAAGCTTAATTGATACGCAAAATTAGTCGTTTTAGCTTGATTCATTCTTTCCTGTAAATCATAAGGTAAGTTTAATTTTCCCGTTAGTATCATCCGGCTAGACAGTTTAGACTCTTCACATTTACACTCAGAAAAGACTAATTCGATGGCTTTATCATCAAGAAGCGGAGAAAAGTCATACGTGTCTCCAGCATTTCCATCATCAATCAAAGCAATAAAATTTGTAATGCTCCGTTGTGGATCTTGGTACACCAACTGATTGTTCTCAAATGTAAGTTTATAATTTCCTTCAACAATTTCAGTTCCAGAAACAGCCTGAAAAGTATCTGTTTTTTGCTGGCTATTTTCAAAAGCAAAAACTTTATACCCCAGCCCTGGCAAATCACAGGTCACCCGTAAAGTTAAAATATAATAACCAGCCTCAGTGATAAAGCGATTCCCAGCCGGTGTTTCCTCCATAATATTTTCTCGGCTTTCAATATATTCAGCCTCTAAAATAACTACAGCGCAATTAGGAATTTCAATGTCTTTAGTTCTTGAAAGAAGTTTAACTACTTTCTCACCAGAAAAAGCAACAGGTGAAGTATTCAACATTAAAAATTCATTTTCCGAAAGTGCTAATGATTCAGAAATTCTTTTCAAAACAATATTTTCTAAGCTATCACAAATTTCATTGGCTTCCTTTAAGCGATGAGCGATATCCTCAGCAACTGCATCTGATACACAACCTGCTAAACTATCATGAGCCTGACATTCTAACAATTTTTTCCAAGCCTTTAACAACAAACGATTACTTAAATCAATCCCTAGTTGCTGGGCAATGACTAGTAATGGCTCGGTTCTGCGAATTAATTTGTGTTCCAAATGAAAAATTTCTTGCTTCAAATCCATCCGAACAGAACCGATAGTCTTATGCACACGTGCCAAGACAGGTTCTCTAAATTCACCACGATACGTTTCCAAATCCATTTCTTTCATCAAACCTAAAAAGTTCTGATACGTACTGACTTGATAGTCATACTTACCTAACTGATTAATCTCTGCAACTTTATTGTTAAAGTCTGAGATAATACCTAATTGATCATTACCAGAAGGAATCATGATTTCTTTAGAATCTGTAAATTGCTTAATAAAATCAACTGCCTTATCCAATCTACCTTCAACATATTCCAGTGTTGGTTCAAGCAACATTCCTGTTCCATATCCTTGAGGAAAGTTTAAAGCATAGACCTGATTTCCTCCGCCTAAACTCTCCCATTTGAAATAAGGAGAATTGACATGTTTACCTAAACTAACTCCACGCCACAAAATAATATTTTCTAAGCCAGCTTCATTTAAAATAACCGGTATTTGAGCATTGAATCCAAATGTATCCGGTAGATAACCAATTGGCATAAAATCGCCATACTTCTTACTTTCAAAAATTCCAATCATCGCATTCCGTAAAACTGATTCTCCCGAAGTAAAGAAGGCATCAGATTGCGTAAACCATGGACCGATAAATAATTGTTGTGCTTCAATCAAAGCTTTAATTTCAGGTAATTTTTCTGGATACAAGTCCAAATAATCATCTAAAATTGAAAGCTGACCATCTAAAACAAAACTAGCTTCCGGATTGCGGGATAACTCAGTCAATACATCACTGAATAATTGATCACTTAAAACCAAGGCATCCATTGATGTAAAATACCATTCTCGATCCCAATGTGTGTGATTTACAATGTGTACATTTGTCATTAACTTTGCCACTCTTCTTCCCATGCATCTTCATCAAATTCTTCATCTAAACTCATAGATACTTCTTCAATGCCTGCATCTTTACTTCTTAAAAGAACACTAGATATCGCTACAAATAATGAACCTACTGCAATAGACAGAATATAAATCGGCCATTTTTCTACCGTAAACCAACCATAAAAACCACTAATTGGAGCTTGATTAACTGCACCAAGACCAACTGCCATAGCTGAGCCGATTGCTGACCCAATCACAGTTGAAGGAATAACTTTTAAAGGGCTTTCTACTGCGAATGGAATTGCACCTTCACTGATCCCAACTAATCCCATAATAATTGATGACTTTCCAGCTTCTTTTAACTCAGTATTGTATTTATGCTTTCCAATCACAGTTGCTAATCCTAACCCAATTGGTGGAATAATAATTGCAACTTGTGCTGCTGTATTTGGTGCATAGACACCACTGGTTAATAGTGCCATCGCTGTTGTTACAGCAGCTTTATTAACTGGGCCACCTAAATCAAAACCAACCATTGCCCCAACAACTGCTGCCATTAAAATTTGGTTTCCGCCACTTAAACTATTTAACCAATTTTCAAGCCCTATATTTAAAGCCGCAAATGGAACGCCAATCACATAATTAATCATTAGTACAGTCACCAAAGTACCTAAAACAGGAATAAGAAAAACTGGAACTACCGAAGCCATTGACTTTGGTAATTTGACATGATTGCGAATTAAAAGACACACATATCCTGCAATCAGTCCAGCAGCAATTGCTCCAAGAAAACCCGCATTCAATTCTTTAACTAACATTCCACCAACTAAACCAGGTGCAATTCCTAATTTATCTACCACTGAATAAGCAATAAAAGCGGCAATTACTGGGAACATTAAACCTAAAGCAATTCCACCAAAACCATCAAGGCTATGAAATAAACGAACAATACTACTTGAACTTGTTGCATACCCGCTATCCCATATATCTGTAATACCATAAATCGATCCTCCCACACGTGAAATCGCCATAATTACGGCTCCGGCAATTACAAGTGGTATCATATAAGAGATACCTGTTAATACATGATTTTTAATGCTATTCCCAACTTTTCTCATCTTTTTTCCCCCCTATTAACTATCTATATCTACTAAGGCTAATGCTTCTTTAATAATCTTCTCTGCATCCTTAATTGGTGCTGCAACCGGAACTCTTAAAATCTTCTTCCCTGCAAAGCGTTCTTCATTTCGAACTTTGGTGTCGACTGCAAAAATGACAACTTCTCCAATTTGAACATCTTTTTCAGTCAATTCATTCTCAATACCTGTTGCGCCTTGTGTTTCAACTTTAATCATATCTCCTAATCCTTTTGCCCCTTTTTTTAAGGCCTGGGCTGCCATATAAGTATGAGCTACTCCTGTTGCACAAGCTGTTACGGCAATAATTTTTCTTTTCATGTTGATTTCCTCCTCTTATTTTAAGATCTTGATAATGTTTGCTGGATCAGTTTCTTCTTTTAAAGCTACTATAAATTCATCATCCATTAATTTCATTGCAATTTCTGACAATAAACGTAAATGGGTTTCGCCTTTTTCTGAATTAGGGATCGCTAGCATAATCACAATGACTACTGGCTGATCATCTAGTGACTGCCATTCCACTGGTGTATTTAATTTTGCAAAAGCAATTGCTGCCTCAGTTACTGTGTCGCTTTTTCCATGAGGAATTGCAACTCCATTTCCAACTCCAGTAGTCGAATGTTCTTCACGTTCCAAAACCGACTGGATATAAGCCTCTTTATTGCTAAGAACCCCCTTTTTATCTAATTCATTTGCTAATCGTTCAATAACTTCTGCCTGACTTGAAGCCACTAAATCAATCACTACTTGTTTGATATCTAATACATCTTCTACGCTCATTTATTTTCCCTCTTTCAAATAACTTAATAATTGCTCTTGATTGCCTTTAGCTAAAAAACTTTTGTCACCACTATCAATAATCTCTAGTAAATGATCATAAATCGCTTCTAAATCATGAGAACTTTCATCTTTGATACAAATAAAGAAAATATATTTAACTTTCGCATCTCCCCATTTGATTTCTTTTTTTAGTCTTAAAAAGGCTATCGCTGATTTTAAGACTAGTTCAGGTGCTCCGTGAGGGGTTGCAAATTTGCCAAAAGAAGTAAATGACAGACTTTCCCGATCAATGGCCGATTGGATAATTCCCTTTTTAACGTATCCTTTTCTAACTAATTGTTTCCCTATAAAATGAATAACTGCTTCAAAATTAGCTAATGGTTGATCAAGAAAAACTAAATCTTGATGAATCAAACGAGCAAAAGTTTTAGTACCTTTTGCGACTTCCTTTTTTTCATCGATAAATTTATTGATTTTATTCTGATCAATTTGACTTAATACTGGGGAAACATATAAAATCGTATGATTTTCAATTTCTAAATTAACTGTTGATAAAATTAAATCTTCGGTAATTTTGGTTCGAGCTAGTTCCTGAATCGAAAGAATCCTTGAAATCTCTAGCTTAGGGAATTTCCTTCTAATTCTTGCAGCTAACAATTGTGATGTCCCTTTGCCACTACTACAAACTAATAAGACTTTTATTTTATCTATATTTTCTTCTTTCTTACGTTCTTTAAATGCTTGTATATGGACCGCTAAATAGGCTGTTTCATCTTCAGGAATGATCAATTCAAATGTTTTTTCTAGTTTTTGCTTCAACTGAATTGCTTCCTCAAAAGAAATCGGAAAACTCTGCTTAACATCTGCTATAAAAGGATTGGCAATAGGTAAATCTTTACGAATCCGTTCAATGACTGATTTAATATGAGTGACTAATCCCACCAATGAAGCCTCATCATAATTTACGATAGTGTCTTTGATAATCTCTCTGACAAAATTATCGTTAGGGCTTTCATAAATCAATTCAGAAGCAGTCAATTTATTCATATTTAAATGGCTATTAATAAACATAATCTCAGAAACCGGTAACTGAATCTCAAAATGATTTTCTAATACTTTAATAAATTTAGCTAATTCAGAGTTAGAAGGAAATTGATTTTCTAGTGCTTCATCCATTAAAAGCTGACCATTTTTGATACGTTCAATGGCAACTAAGAGATGAAGTAACAAAGAATGGTAGCTCATGTCACTCATTTCTGGTTGAGATTTAGAAAAATAGTCTTGTAACAACTCATCAATTTCTTTCAGCATCTGCAAATTGACAAAACCTTTAGCAAAATCTGGAACACCTTCAATTGTATGAGTAAAAGATTCCTCAGTTTTAACAACTTGCCAATTTTGACTCCAGAAATAATAAATCAAATCGACTGCTAACTTTCTTTTTTCATGCTCCATAAGATTTAGAAAAGAACCTTTACCAGGAATCCATTCAATTGTGACATCAAATAAAGCAAAGATTTCATTCACCTTATTCATATCTTTTTCAAGAGTTGTTTTACCAATAAATAAAGAATCTTGTAATTCCTGTCGAGTAAAGTAACTCGTTTGTTCAATAATTTTAAAACAAAGATATTGAACTCGTTCCTCTTTTGTCGTTGGAATTGCCTGTTGATTAGTCAATTGCATTAATTGATTCAGCTGATCTCGATCTCCAACTAATGAAATCCCAACTTTAGGCTTGCGAATTAAGGACACGCCACTTCCTGCAAAATAGTTATCAATAATCTTTAAAGATTGTGAAATTGTCTTACTCGATAAATGCATGGTTTCAGCAATTTTTGAAATTGTGGTTAACTCGCTAGCTAGCAAGATTGTGACAATCTCTTTTTCACGTCTTTCCAATACCATTTCGATTCACTTTCCTCTCTGTAGCTATATAGTAATATTAAAACGCTTCCAAGAAAACACTTTCTTTTACAGGATATAATCGTGTAAAAAGTGGGCAGGCTGTTTTATTCTTACTATTCTAGCACTATCTCCTTTAGCTTGTATAGAAAAAGAGAATTGATCAAGGACAGGTCCTCAATCAATTCTCTTTAATTATTCAGCATTACTTTAATTTATATATTAATTACTTTTCATCAACTCAGTTACATACGCAACTGTTTCTGGTTGATTTTCTTCAATATCTTTAATCTTATCAGCGAATTGTGGTAAATGCTCTTTATGAGCAACTAATAATTCGTCTAATAAAGTTCTAGCCATTGTTCCACCTGGCACTAATGGATTAATAGTGAAGGCATGTAAAGCAGCACCGTAATCGCCATCAATAGCTGCACGAATAACTGTTTCTTCCATTCCTTTCATTACTTGAATAATTCCACGAGCTGCTGGTGGGAATGAACCCCAATTGTAAGGCTCTGGTCCATGTCCAGTTACCGGTCCAGAAACTTCAACGATACAATCATATGGTAAATCTGTAATTGTTCCATTATTTTCAGTTGAAACAACCATATCTGTGCGTTTATCATTTTGAATTGACGCAATCAGTTCACAAGCAGCATCACTATAGTGAGTTCCACCACGTTGCTCTAATTCTTTTGGTTTATAGTCTAGGTTAGGATCTTTATAAAGTTCAAATAAACGAGCTTCCGTTTCTTTTACAACTTGTGCTCTTGTTTCTCCATTTTTAAATTCTTCAACAGAATGAGCCAACATTTCATCTTCAATATAGTAATAACGATGATATCCACATGGCAATAAGCCTAAATCTTTAATTTGCTCATAAGGGAATGGTACATTATGAATATTTTTCAAGTGACTTTCAGTATTGCTTTCTGGTCCATAAATTAAATCAATCAGCTCAGCCGTACGTTCTTTTCCTTCTTTATCCCAAACACGATGCCAATGGAAATGATTAATCCCAGCAAATTTGAAGAATAACTCTTCTTCTGGTAAGCCTAGTTTTTCAGCAGCTTGTTTACGATGTCCAATTGGAACATTACATAAACCAGCTGTCTTCTTCCAACCACCATGTTTAATCGCTGCCTCTGTCACCATTCCTGCAGGGTTTGTAAAGTTGACTAACCAAGCATCTGGACATAATTCTTTCATGTCGTTAATAATATCTAAAATAACTGGAATCGTACGGAATGCTTTAAACATTCCACCTGCACCATTTGTTTCTTGCCCTAAAATCCCATGTGATAAAGGAATACGTTCATCTTTAATCCGAGCATCTAATAATCCAACACGGAATTGAGTTGATACATAGTCGGCATCTTTCAATGCTGCGCGACGATCTAATGTCAAATGAACTTCCCAAGGTAAACCAGCTGCCTTGACCATCCGTTTTGCCATTTCACCAACAACGGCTAATTTTTCTTTACCTGCTTCAATATCTACTAGCCAAATCTCTTTAATAGGTAGCTCATCTTTACGTTTGATGTAGCCCTCAATTAATTCTGGCGTATAACTTGAACCGCCACCAATAGTTACAATCTTTAATGCATTTCTCGACATATAAAATTTCCTCCTATTAAGCGTTTTCTTTTCTACAAATTAACTATACTTTATGTAATGCATTACATGTCAAGCGTTTTCATTTTTTAAATTTAATTCCTCTGTTTAATCAGGAAAAGAGCCATATAATTGTTGTTTTTTTTATCAGATTCCTTTATGTACACCCACTAACAAAAGTGGGCGCCTTAAAATTTAGTTTATCCATTGAACAATATCAGTTAGTGGTTGCCGAACGGATTTAAACTCCGGATCATTTTCTTTATAACCAAATGCAGCCATTACTGAAACGCCAAATACTTCTGGGTCTATTAACTTATTCTCAACTAAAATCTTTGTCACAGCTTCATAGTTAAAGCCTTCAATCGGACATGAATCAATGCCAATTTGTTGAGCCATAGTCATCATATTTGCTAAAGCTAAATAGGTCTGTTTACTCGCCCAATCAAATAAGTTACGTTCATCATCTAAAATTTTCATATCCACTTCTTGAAAATTCTTATAGGCACCTTTCATTTGCTCTACAATATCTGGTGATATTTTTTTCACATTTTTAAGCAAATGATCAATATAGTCCGAATCATAGCGTGCATCTTTCCTAGCTAAAATAATGACAAAATGACTAGCTGTTGGCAATTGTCCTTTAGCACCAAAGCTAACTTCCCTAATCTGTTCTCTAATCTCCTCATTTTGCAGTACTAGAAAACGCCATGGCTCATATCCAACTGAACTTGGCGAGCGTCTTCCAACCTCTAAAATAAACTCAAAATCTTCATCCGAAATCTTTTTTGTTGGATCAAATGACTTTATTGCCCGGCGCGAATCCATAATAGTCAGTAATTCCTGTTGTTTGTCTGTTGTATTCATTTACTCGTCTCCTTTGTAAGTAGTAGTCGATATTTTCTTTACTCATTTATCTTACTACATCACTTACAAAAAACAAGTAGGCACATTTTTGTTCAATAGGAACATTTTTGTTACCTACTAACAGTAATAATTTTCAGGTTGATTTTCATCGCCCCACTTTTTCAGCGCAAATACAATTGGATTCAGAGTTGTACCAAATTCAGATAATGTGTATTCAACTTTAGGTGGTACTTCTGGATAGACTTTTCGTTTGATGACTCCATCCCTTTCTAGCTCTCTTAATTGTAACGTCAAGATTCTAGTAGTAATTCTAGGAACTAAGCGATGGATTTCATTAAATCGTTTTGTTCCTGAAGTTAAATGGTATAAAATCACACTTTTCCACTTACCACCAATAATTTCTAATGTATAAGTTACAGGACAACCGGCATTCACTGAATAATCAAATTGCGTTTCCTCCATTTTTATCTCCCTCTTTTCACTTACTATTTGTATAGTTTACCATTTTTTAGCACGTTTATCAGTACTACCGATAAATAAAATTAGCCCTCCTATCGTACCTAGCAATTCAACCAAAAAAAGTTTATACTAAACAGATAAACTATTGTTCGAGGTGAAGAAAATGAATTTTGTTGCACTGGATTTTGAAACAGCCAATCATGAACGACATAGCGCGTGTTCTGTTGCTATGACAGTCGTGCGCAACAGTCGAATTGTTGACAATTATTACACACTAATTAAACCTGAAACACCTTTTTTCTGGCGAAATATTCAAATTCATGGCATCCATGAAGCCGATGTACAAGATGCACCTAAATTCCCAGAAATCTGGGCAAATATGCAGCCTTTTTTCATTGAGAATCGCTTAATTGTTGCGCATAATTTACCCTTTGATCACGGTGTTTTAAATGCTTGCTTGGATTACTATGGAATTGAGCGTCCTCATTTCCAAACACTCTGTACCGTTCAATCAAGTAAACGGCTTTTGACGCAATTGCCTAATCATAAACTAAATACGGTATGTGATTACCTAGGAATTAATTTAGAAAATCATCATCATGCTTTAGACGACAGCAATGCATGTGCTAATATTTTACTGCACTTAGAAGATCAATTTGGTACAGATCCTTTAAAAAAATTAGTCAAACATGTTTAATGATGTTAAATTCGACTTCAACATTTAAAGTCAGAAAGGAAAATGTATTAGAACATAATTTATACTTCTAATACAAGGTCAGTCCCATTCATAAAAAACGTCGTTTAAAGAGGCCACGTTGGCAACTGTTACCTTCTCAATTTTTGGCACTAGGGTTCTTAAGTACTATTTTTATTGGCGGTATCCTACTTTCGTTGCCCTTTGCTTCACAATCAAATCAAGCAACGAATCTGTTAGATGCTTTTTTCACAGCCACTTCTGCTGTTTGTGTAACCGGCTTAACCACTTTAAATACAGCGGTACATTGGAGTTTAGCGGGTAAATTAATTATTATGCTCTTAATTGAAATTGGTGGATTAGGGTTTATGTCTTTTACGATTATTATTCTCCTTGCATCACGTAAAAAAATTAATTTCCGTACCCGAATTATTATGAAAGAAGCCTTAAATACGAACCAACTTTCCGGAGGCGTTAATTTTATTATCTATATTCTAAAATTTTCAGTTGGTCTGCAATTATTGGCTGCTTGCCTTTTAAGTATTGATTTTATTCCTCGTTACGGTTTAGCTAAAGGAGCTTTTTTCAGCCTCTTTCATTCCGTTTCCGCTTTTTGTAATGCTGGATTTGATTTATTCGGAAATAGCTTAGAGTCTTTCCAAAAAAATCCTTTGGTACTTGGCGTTTTAAGTTTCTTGATTATTGCTGGCGGACTTGGATTTATTGTCTGGCGTGATTTATTGACGTATCGAAAAAATAAGCGTCTTTCTTTTCACTCTAAGCTAACCTTAAGAGTCACTTTTATTTTATTAGTTGGTGGTTTTTTATTCTTTTTACTAACTGAACAAAACTTATCGCACTTAAAAGATTTAACATTTGGCGAGCGGTTAATGAATACTTTTTTCCTAACCGTTACGCCTCGTACAGCTGGATTTAATAGTGTTTCTTTTTCAGGTTTATCACAAGCGAGTATTTTATTAAGCTGTTTTTTAATGTATATAGGAGGATCATCCGGATCAACAGCTGGCGGAATCAAAACAACGACTCTTGGTATTCTAGTGATGCATGCTTATTCTGTTTTTAAAGGTGAAGAGCGCACTCAATTTTCAGGACGTTCGATTAATCCGACACTAATCAATCGAGCTTTTGTCTTGTTATTCATTACAATGACTGTCATCACTACGGCTATCATTACTCTAAGTATCACAGAAACGATTCCACCTGATTTTGGCATTGAGTATATTGTATTTGAAGTCTTTTCAGCCTTTGGTACAGTTGGAGTCACCTTAGGATTAACACCCCAACTTACAGCAATCGGCAAAATTATCATAATGGCTCTAATGTTTACAGGACGTATAGGCATGTTTACTTTCTTATTATCCATTATAAAACGAACAAATCAAGCAAATACAAAAATAAAGTACCCAGAAGAAAATGTCATTATTGGTTAGCAAAAAAGGAAGAATCAGCAGAAACTTAACTGCTATTCTTCCTTTTTTAATCGATTCCATCAATCATTTTACTCATAAGACAGACATCTAAATATTCACCATCTTCAAAAACACCTCGTGGCATAATAGCTTCTTCATTGAAGCCTAGTTTCTGATAGACGTGAATAGCTCGTTGATTGCGAGCTTGAACCGTTAATTCCAATCGACGAATAATCCCTGTCTCTTGGCTCCAATAAATTAGCTCATCCACTAAATTCGTTCCTAATCCAAATCCCCAGTAGTCTTTAGCAACTGCTACTCCAATTTCACCAATATGGCGTAATTTCGGTTTATTACTTGCTGAAACTGATCCTGTAGCAATCACTTTATCACCTAATAGTGCGACCAATAAAATATTATTTTCAGATTCTAAGATTCGCTCTAAATTAATCGCTTCTTCTGCTGAACTAATATTCAAGCCTTCCGCTCCCATTGATAAAAAGCCTGTTTCTATTGCTGCTGACTCTAGGAAACGAATAATCTCTCCTGCATCTTCAGGTAACGCTTCACGAAGGACAATATCTATTTTTTCTTGCGTCATATCGAATCCCCCTTCTTAAAAAACTTTTTCAAGTTCTGCTAACATCTGGCTATAATGAGTTCCTGTAGCCGTAAAAATTAGTTCCCTTTGCTCTAAATTTGCGCCTGTTGGAATTAAATTAATTTTTAAATAATCTTTGGGTAAATCCTCTGGAATAAAAGTGGCCCATTCGACAATTGAAACCCCATCACCTTGAAAATATTCTTCCAAACCTAACTCAGTACCACCAGTTTCTTCTAAACGATAGACATCCATATGATACAAAGGTAAACGACCTTCTGTATATTCACGAATAATTGTGTATGTGGGACTTTTAATCACTCGTTTAATGCCTAAACCTTCAGCAAGTCCTTTAGTAAATGTTGTTTTCCCTGCACCCAAATTACCTTCCAATAGAATAACATCTCCAGCAGTTAAATACTCAGCTAATTTAGCAGCTATTGCGCGAGTCTCTTGTTCATTATTTGCATTTAATTTCATATCTATTCTCCTTTTCATGGCTCTATTCGTGGTTAATAAGATGAACAGGGCACTCAGGTAAATTTACTAAGTAATTTGTTAAGATTTCTGGTCGAAAATTCAAATTCACTAATTCGGTTAAAGGAACCCAACTATAGTTTAATTTATCACTTTCAGCCCCATGAAACTTCTGGCCCATTTGAAAAGGAATCTTCGAGCTACTTTCCAATTGATAATACATCGAAATTTCATGAAAATGACGTTGACTACCTGTTCTGTGATTGACAAAAAAATTTTCAATTAGTGCAATTAAGCGTGTTCCATTAACTTCCAGCCCTAACTCTTCCAGCCATTCACGTTCTACCCCAATTTTTGAGTCTTCTCCAACTTTAACACGTCCACCAGGTAACACCCAATAGTCTTCTTTTTCATAATATTCCAAAAGAATAGCCGCTTCTTGAATCAAAATTCCGGCAGCACGATGATTAAAGGTAAAATCACCAACTTGTACAGTTAAATCTTCACTCCTTAACTCCATCTTATACCTCCTGGCTTTACTGAATATTTAATGAATAACAATACTCATTTTCATAAATTCCAATCGTTTCAAATTCAACTGGCTTTTTAAATAAAGGTCCATCAACAACAAAAGTATGATATTCACCATTTTCACCGCAGACATCTAACTCATTTTCTCTCAAAAAAGTAACAATTTCAGTATTTAAAGTTTTACCTAGTAACTCTTGAGGAATGGAATAACTTTTACTAATCGTTTTAATCACAGCACTATAGCCCTTATTTAAAAAATCAGCTACACACTTTTCGTGATCTCTCTGCCATAAGGGCAATAACGGAATCAGTCCTGCCTCAGTTGCCGTATCCTCATCCCATTTCCGATTCTCGTCTCCATCAATATCTCCAAATCCACAATACTCAGCCCCTAAAGCCTTCGCTTCTTCCAAACCTTTAATAAATTCAGTTTGATACGATCTTGCATCACTACGAATTTTCAACAAAGGAATCCCTAAACTTTCAGCAACTGCTTCTAATAAAGGTTCACTAATTCCATGAAACCAAGAACGCTCAACATCTAAATTAATCGCCGTTACTAAACAAACTGGTTGATAACCTATTTCAATTAGCTCATGTAAAGCTAGCATGCTGTCTTTTCCACCACTGTAACTAAAACACATTTTCCCTTTAGCTTTTTGCGAAGGATTCAGCTCATTAAATTTCATGATAAGCACCATAGACTTCTTGTTTTTTTAATTCACGAATTTTAGCCACTTCTTTAATTGCCGTTTTACTAGGCACATCTAGTTCAGTCATTAATAGCTCTACATGTTCTTTTAAACTAAGAGCTTCCCAAGAACGATCTGTTTCAGCCAGGAGACTTCCTTGATGATTGCCTTCAATAATTAAACAAAATTCTCCTCGAACTTCATTTTCCGTGGCCCATTCTAAAGCTTCTACTAACGTTCCGCGAATAAATTCTTCAAATTTTTTCGTTAATTCACGACAACAAACTATTTTACGATCTTCACCAAAAACACCAATCATCGCTTTTAATACTTCCTTTAACCGATGAGGAGATTCATATAAAATCAAGGTTTCAGGACGCTGATTTAGCTCTTCTAAGGCGGCCAATTGTTCTTTCTTCTTTCTTGGTAAAAATCCATAAAAATAAAAAGGTTGGGGAGCTAAACCTGAAGCGATTAAAGCCGTTAAACCTGCATTGGCTCCTGGCAGTGGTACAACCGGAATATCGGCTTCAATACATGCCACAACTAATTCATGCCCCGGATCACTAATTGAAGGCATGCCAGCATCGCTAACTTGTGCAATCGATAAACCTGCTTCTAATTTTTCAATTAACTGTCCAATTCGTTCTTGCGTATTATGTTCATGGAAGCTAATTTGACTGGTTGTAATGTCAAAATAATTTAATAATTTTTGCGTATTTCGGGTATCTTCTGAAGCAATTAAATCCACCTCTTTTAAGAGACGAATGCCACGAATTGTCATATCTTCTAAATTGCCAATTGGCGTTGGAATTAAATACAACATTCCTCTACTTTCATCCTGAAAGCTCTTTTGACTTTGCATTACTAGACTCCTCCTCGATTCCATCTAAATTAACTAGACATTTTTGCTTTGGATTAAGTGGAAATTCAACACCTGCCGCTTGTAAAAATTGAACTTTTTTAGCACGACTTTGCTTCTTAAACGCATACTCAGCCTTGGTCGCGGCGCTTCGACTACTAAACCCCTCTGCATAAATCATTTTTAATGGTCTGCGATAACTAGGTTTCGTATACTTTGCTCCAATGCCATCATTATGCTCTTTTTCTCTACGGCTTAAATCTGTTGTATACCCACCATAAAAACTTCCGTCCTTACAGCAAAGTACATAAAAATAACTAATTTTCGTTTCCATACATAATCTCACTTATCTCAGGTAAATACGTATTTTCCTCACTATAAACAACTAGTGGGGGCATCACTCGAAAACCTGTTTCCTTTCCATCTTTAATTCCTTCAATCAACAAAATATTCGCTTCGCGTCCCACTTTTGGATAAACAAGTTGCATACGCTTAGGAGCCAAACGATTTCGCTTCATTGCTTCTAAAATTTCTATTAAACGATCTGGACGATGAACAAAATAAGCTTTGCCATTCATTTTCAATAAGTCGCTTGTAACAGCCATTACTTCATTTAAGTTCGTATGAATTTCATGACGAGCAATAGCTAAATGTGGATTAGGGTTTTTCTTACTTGTCACTGGAGAAGAAAAATAAGGTGGATTACAGGTCACTACATCGACAGAATCCTTGGCAATCCATTTTGTTGCATCTTTCAAATCAGCTTGTATAATTGAGACTTGCTCTTCTAATTGATTTAATTGAATACTACGCTGAGCCATGTCAGCTAAACGCTCTTGAAGTTCGATTCCAATGATTGGGCTTTGCGTTTTTTCACTTAATAATAGACCTACAGCACCATTTCCAGCACATAAATCAACAATTTTCCCACGATTATTGTAAGGTAAGTTAGCAAAATGAGCTAATAATACCGCATCTAATGAGTAAGAAAAAACCGTTGGACTTTGAATAATATCTAAATTAGCCCGAACTAAACGATCAATTCGCTCATCTTCTTTTAACCATTTTTCCAACTCTTTTCACTTCCTTATGCCTTGATTGTCGCCATTTATTATAGCACACTACTCCTTCTTTTGTATCTGCTCTTTCACACAAAAATATCAGTAAACTAAGCCTGTAAGCTTGTGTTTACTGATTGTTTTTTGGTTAATACATTTTTAAAATAAGTTTTCCAATATTTTGGTTGTTTTCCATATATTGATGCGCATGTTGAACATCTGTTAGCGGAAAAACAGTATCAATAATTGGTTTAATCTTTTTATCCATAAAATAAGGAAAAACTTTTTCCATAAATTCATTTGTTAACTTAGCTTTGTAGGCATCGCTACGTGGTGTTAACAAGGTTCCTTTTAGACTGATTCGTTTTTGCATTAAATCTCTTAAATTGATTTGTTCAATCATAGTTCCGCCAAGTGTTCCAATTAAAACCCAGCGACCATCTGTGCCAATGCTAGCTAAATTTTGGTCCCAATAACTAGCTCCAACAAAATCTAAAATGACATCTGCACCCTGTCCATCCGTTTTAGCTAAAACTTCCTTAGCAAAATCTTCTGTACGGTAATTAATGCCATAGTCCGCACCTAAACGTAAACAAAAATCCAACTTTTCTTGAGACCCTGCTGTGACAATCACTTTGGCATTAGTCAATTGTTTAGCCAGTTGAATCGCAGCAGTTCCAACTCCACTAGCGCCAGCATGAATTAAGACAGTTTCGTTTTCTTTCAGTTCGCCTAACCAATACAATGTTTGATAAGCCGTTAAAAAAACTTCTGGTAACCCTGCCGCTTCTTCAAAATCTAAATTTTCAGGAATTAACATCGCTCTTTCACTAGGCATAACTGCATAATTAGCATAACCGCCATGATTCACTAGTCCACAAACCTTAGCCCCCGGCTGAAAACGTTGATCCTGACTATGATTTTCAATGACTACTCCTGCAATTTCAACACCTAAAATAGGATAAGGCGCAGTTAAATTTTTATTTTCTCTTGTAACGATATCTGTTCGGTTCACTGCCGTAGCTTTGACTTCAATGAGTAATTCACCCGTTTTAGCTATGGGCATGTCGATATCTACTACTTTTAACACATCATAACTACCAGGTTTTTCCATTTTAATTGCCTGCATTTTATCGTCTCCCTAATAAAAAGTTTGTTGAGCCGGTTAGCTCTGGAAAGAAAATAGGAAAAATTGATAGGACGTTTTTTGTCCTCTCGAATTTTTATCTTTTTCTCGAAGAGTTGGCTCATAAGAACTGGCCTTGATAAAAAGTTTGTTGAGCCGGTTAGGCCTGTCAGAAAAATAGGAAATTCCAAGAAAAGTTGTTCTTTACTTTTTTGGGAATTTATCTTTTTTCCGAAGGACTGGCTCATAAGAACTGGCCTTGATAAAAAGTTTGTTGAGCTGTTTATCTCTGGCAAGAAAATAAGAAAAATTGACAGGACGCTTTTTGTCCTCTCGAATTTTTATCTTTTTCTCGAAGAGTTAGCTCATAAGAACTGGATTTCGACTCTAACCTACCTTTATTGTACCATAGCTCTCATCTAAACAAGTAGCCTAACCCTTAAAGTCTGCGATTCAAATACGTGGTAACTTGTCCATCTTTTTGTAATTCAACATTTATTTCTTCTTCAAAGAAAGCACTTAATGAGTCTTTCGTTATTAATTCCTGCGTTGCGCCTTTAGCAAAAATTTCACCAGACTTTAAAAGCAGCATTTTGTCAAAGCTAGGCAATAGTTCTTCTGTGTGATGGGTAATATAAAGTAACGTCGTTTGTGGGGCATGGCGAGCTAAGATATCAATATGATTCAACAAATTACGTTTAGCGACTAAATCTAATCCAGTACAAGGCTCATCTAAAATAAGTAATTTCGGTTCCGCCATCAACGCTCGAGCAATTAAAATCAATTGTCGTTGCCCTTGAGAACAGACTTCATATTTTTTCCCTATTAAATGTTCACCACCAGAAGCAATCAATTGCGTTTTAGCCTCATTCATTAATTCCTCAGTTGCTAGAACATGTAACCCTATGGTAGCAAATTTCCCACTTGCAACAATTTCTTCAGCTGTTTCATGCTCATACAATCGTTGTTGCAAAGCCGAGCTAACCCAACCAATGGATCGTCGTAAATCAGGCAAAGAAGTTTTTCCAAACACCTCATCTAGTACTGTAATTTGACCTTTGGTGGCCCACATATAGCCATTAATTAATTGCATGAGCGTTGTTTTTCCAGAACCATTTAAACCAAGGATACCCCAACGTTCACCGGCCTTTACTTGCCAATTAATATTTTTCAATATCCATTGTCCTTGCTTTTTAAACCAAACATTTTGAAATTCAAACATCTAATCCCTCCAATTAAATTTGACTTGTAACGTTATTATAATTAAGAGTAGCATACAATTGTCTGTTTTTTCAAAGTTATTATGAATTAAGTATGATTTAATAACTATCGACTCATCTTGATAGAAATGAACAATATGGTCGTTACTTCGAAAATGTTTATTCACTTATAAAAAATTATTAGTTATATCTGTTTACTATAGAGTTTTCCAATAAGAGATTAAGCTTACATCCATATATTTGATTTTCTATGTAAGGATATAGATAAAGCTAACAAAATCCTACAATATTTTAACCTATCTTAAAAACATAAATTGAGTTTTACTATTTTTAAACAAAAAAAGAGCAGCTAAAAAAGCAACTACTCCCAAAAGTTCCATTCATTTTGGAATCGAAATTAAATGGAACTTCCATATTTAATGCAACAAATTATTTTTAATTACTCTTTTATAAACAACTTTGCCAGCCTATCTATTTCCAACTTTTATTTTTCTAACAGTAAAGAAAATAACGCTACAAAAAATGATCAAGCAGAATGCAATGAGCAATAATTGTCCTCTATTTCTTTCATGCTCTGATTTTTTAACGTCCTCCTTCAGTTCCTCTGTATAAGGTATTCGATGTCCTCTAACCAATAGACGATGGGAATTGACCATAAACGGCGTACATGTCATTAAAGTAACATAGTCTTGCTCATCCACCACACGCAACAGTTCGATATCATCTGGTTCAATAACCGAAATTTTATCTACTTTATAAGCATGTTTTTCTTGAGCTATCGTGATAATAAACGTATCACCCATGACTAATTTGGGCAAATCAGTAAACAGCTTGGCAGTCTCTAATCCCCTATGGGCAGAAAGTACAGCATGTGTTCCCATTCCTCCGATAGGATAAGAAGTCCCTTCCAATAAGCCAGCTCCTTTTTCCAGTAATAGATCGTTGGTACCATTAAATACTGGCACTTTTACTTTAATTTTAGGAATATTAAGGTAAGCAATTGTTTGCTGTTCATAAAAATTTTTCTCTGGCTTTTCTGATTCTTTTTTCTTAGTTGAAAAAGGATCCGCACCAATCACTTGGTTATTTGCATCCTTTAACAATTGCTCATTTTTCTCTACCCACTTCTTTTTAGCCGCTTCCATCTCTGTTTCATTTTTTTTATTTGCTTGATTTTGATACGTTTCAATTAATTTATCATCAAGATAATTGTTCAAACCGTTAGAAACAAAGGGGTAAAGAACCAATAATAAGCCAAATAGAAAAAGTGCTCCAATAAAGATTGAGGATAGCTTTACTCTGCTTTTCATTATTCTTCCCCCTGTCTCAACAAACTATTAATCTAAGCTATTCTTCTCTTTACATACCAAACACCTGAAAGAATCATTGCCAAAACACCTATTCCAATAATGACATAAATTCCCATTCCACCAGTAACAGGTAGCGTCCCTTTGTGTTTATTGACAACGTTTGTTGTTAGGATTGACTCCCCATCATAATAACTATTTGCATTTACCGTGAAGGATATTCTATTGGTTAATTTTACATAACCTGTTGGAGGAGTTACTTCTTCTAGCCAGTATGTTCCTGCCTTTAGCCCAACAATATCAATCACACCTGTAGAATCTGTCAAAAATTCTCTTCGTTCACTGGAATTACCTGTCCATGTTGTTGATGTCACTTGTCCTGTCGTAACTACCTGTTTTAAATAGTTAGCTGTATTTGAATCTGATGATCGAACAATGAATGTTGTTCCTGCCAAAGGGATGTTATTATTATCTGCATCCACTTTAATAAATCGTTTACCATATGTCATAACTGATTCTGATGTTGTTGAAGCAGTTGATAAATTAGTCGTTACTGTAGCTGCATTTTCATAACCTTGCTCAAGAACCGAGGTGCCATTCAAATCCATGTTGTAGGTAAAAACAAGATTATTCTTGCCTGCCAACAATGCTTGAAAACCTGCATTTAGTTGGACTGTAAACCCAGTTGCAGTTGGTATCACAGTATAGGCACTGCTATTAATTGTTGTCGTATCTGCTTTTAGGACATAACCAGTAGATTCAAAAGTTAGTTGAGAAGCATGAGTATCTATAATTTCAAAGCTCGTATAACGATTCGTATTGTCAGAAAGCTCATCTGCAATTCCCAACGGGATGGGTACAGTAATCTTGTAAGGGATTGATTCACCAATATTGTAATCATAATCATTATTTGTATTTTTACCCGTCACCTTCGCAATAGCCATACCATCATTTTTCACCGCATCTGCTCCAGTAAATGAAGCATTTAGTGAATTAGTTGTGATTGTAAATGGATGGTTCACTGTTTGAGCATTGATAATTCCATGATTAACAGGAGCAACTACCTCTGTGAAATAATAGTCTCCAAATTCTAGACCATCTGCAAAAAATGAACCTGAAGTTATTGTAAATTGTTTTGCTAAAGCAGGATCTGTAGTCCACTCAATGATACCGTCTACTTTTAATACTTTGTAATATTCAGTACCTGAAATGCCATAATCTCCTTTTCTATGAACAATAAATTTTGCTCCATCTACAGATAAATCAGGAATTGTTGATTTCTTTTCAACGATTAGACTCCCTCTAATAACCACATTTTTAGGATATAAATGGATAGTCTGTAATTCGGTATCCCCGTATAGCAGTTTACCATCGGATGTTCCTGTCACCTCATACACAGGAAATGCTACAACCATATTTGCGGCTTTATTTGCCCCTTCTTTTGTTGTTTCAGTGACCAAATACACTAAATTTTTACCATTATCATCGACAGAGGGTAAATTGAATGATAAATAGCCATCCTCTGAACCATTTGCAGCAGTTAAGCCTGTAGCCACAGCTGTTTTCCCGCTAATATCTGTAGTTGCTACCGCCCCTTGAGCATTTTCTACTGTATTTCCAGCTGTTATAGCATCATAAAATTCTGTTGAAACATCATAAACTTTAAATTCAATTCCATTCAATCCATCTACACTGTCAAATACAGGCATTTGTTGCCCAGTATTTTGAACATTTGCTTGGGTCTCAGAAAATTTCTTTTTGTGTAAAATAATCGTTCTGGCTTCTGCTGCCTCAACTTTCACATCTAACTTTTCACCAAATCCCAATACCACTAGTAATGAAAAAATAACTAAGCCTACCAATTTATACATACTAATTCTATTCTTCTTCATTTCTTTCTCCTCCTTATCAGATAAAAAATTGTAGTACATAAAAGTATGCTTCCTATTACAATAATACTTGTAGAGATTACATCACCCATTTGTGGAAGATTCTCTCCATGTAACTGTTTTGGTACGTCAGGTACCTCTGATTCCTTTGTTATTTTTGCATTTACAATCATCAACGGACTCGTTGCTTGATCTCCTATGTGATAAGAACCCGATTCTATAGTAAAAGAGATCTCTTCATCTAGAATTTTATAGCCATCAGGGGCTTTTATTTCTACTAACTTGTAACTCCCATATGCTAATCCTTTAATAGAAAAATTACCGTTTTCATCTGATGTTAGCTGATAGGCATCGCTCTTATTACTACTCCATTTAAAAGTTCCATTTTTTTCAACCAGATAGCTTCCTTCCCAATTTTTCACAAGAAATGTTGCTAACGCTAGCCCTTTACTTTGCTCGTTCATATCTTTTTTCACAAAATGTTTTCCACCGGTCTCAACTGAAGGTGCTTCGGAAATAACTTCTGGCAGTTGGCTTCCTTCAAATAATGTGGATAAACGGACTGCATTGTCATATGGTACATCTGGTACAGCAGAGTCTGATAACCTCAACTGATAAACTACTTTCACTTTAGAACCAGCTGTAATCCCCCTTTCTCGCAAAATTTCCCCTGTAGCTTCCAAGGACAGCTTATTATTTTTTATATCCTCGATAAAAGTAAAGATGTCTTTTTTTTCTACATTGTTTATATAAACCCGAAGAGAACCTGACACATAATCCAATGGTTCATCATAGATATCTAACAATGTATATTTTGATAAATACATTGTGTTCGTAGGAATAGTCGATTCAATAACATATTCAATTGGTTCACCGTATGAAAAATTTTGCTTTTTCTCATTCAATTTTTTTGTTAACTGTACTTGATTATGAATGGAGCTCTTAGGATATAAATGAATAAATGGGTCCACTTCATTTACTTCATTAATTGGTAAACTAACAATGAAGACACCTGTATGCTCCAATTCATCCCATATAGGAGAGCTTTCTTCATTAAACAAGTACACACCATATTTCTCTTGACCCTCCACCATTACTAACTCAGGTAAACTCATCCTTGCCACACCTTCACCAAATAGTGGATCAGTTTCCGTTACCGTCTCCGCTACTTTTTTAGTATCTGTTATAAGAGTATGGGCATTTTCCTTTAACTTTATTACTATTTCGTCATTTGTTTTTCCTTCACTAGCCAGTTGCCAATACTCACTACTTACATTATAAACAGCATAAATGGCTCCATTAATCCCTTTTGAGTCCTTTAATTTTGGAGAATTTTCTTGCAACTGAACGTTCTCTTGAATAACAGGAATGTTTTTTTCATTCTGATACACCCGCTTATGAAGAACGAACGTTGCTTCTTTAGAACCTGCTTGAACTTGTTGGAAAGAGATAAACAAAGTCAAAACGATTATCACCATACTAATCATTACAAAGAATGATAAGAGGAATGTTTTTGTCTTCATTGTCTTACGCCCCCCTTTCTACATTTTCGATAGATGTAGATAAAGCTTGCGACCAACATTGCGATTGCTCCCGTAGTAATGGGCACATAAATTCCCATTCCCCCAGTTCTTGGTAGCGGCCGTTTTGGATCATTCGTCACTGTATATTGAATCGTATTGTTCCCTGACCCACTAGTTAACCCCACACTCATTTGACTATTGGTTAATACCGTTCCAGCATAATCAACTATTACTTGACCACTGGTTTTCACTTGAATCGTGAATACACCTGTGATTGGTAAATAGCCTTCTGGTACAGCTGTTTCTTTAACTGTATAGTTTCTTCCAGGAATGAGATTTTGATTAAAATCAACTTTTCCATTTACATCTGATACTTGTTTTTCAACAAAATTCCCACGATAGTAAAGTGAAAATTCAGCTCCTGCTATTCCCTTTTGTAGATTGTCTACTGCTACTTTATTTAGAGAAAGGTTAAAGTTTTTTAACTTATTTTGAACTTTTTTCTCTTCTGGAAGACCCTGCACAATGAACTCCCCATCATTTTTGTTTTTTGTAACAACAAGTGGGATATCACTAATCAAATTATAACCATTTGCGGAACTAACCTCCTTAAGCGTATAATTTCCTGGATAAATATTATTAAAAAGAACTGTTCCATTAGTTGTTGAAGTTACTTCCTGAACAACGGATCCTCCTTGTATTAAATCAAAAGTAACTTGACTTAATGGCGTAACTCCATCATTTCCAACTTTTTTAAAGCTAAACTTCCCTTTTTCATATTTATTAATAACAGTTAAATTTTGTCCAGACAAGGTATACATTTCAGCTGGCACTCCTGCCATATTATACGTAGTCGAAAGAAGAGTATCTGAAACCTTACTTACAGTTGCTTTAAAGGATGGCAAAGCTTGATAGCCATTTAAATCAGTAACCTCTGCAATCGAATGAGTCCCAATTGGAATCCCTGTAAAGGTTACAACTCCACTTGAATTAGATGTAGCTTGAATTTTCCGACCATTAGCTGCCCTTAGTTCAAATACAATATTTGGTAAGGCAGTTAGTCCATCATTATCTAATTTTTTAAACGTTAGATTGGTTGTTATTAATGCGTTTGTAACTGTTAAATTTTGATTTGAATATGTGGGAGTAGCATACCCCGTGGGTCCTGCATTTTCAATCACTTGATACGTGTAACGTTGACCGGTAGAATCAAATTTATCTAGTCCTGTAAACGTATTTTGTAACTGCGTCCCTGTGGCACTTGGCTGAATCGTATAAGTTGCACCAGACACATTCTGGTAACTCCCTCCAGGAACCATTCGTTGCAATTGAAGAGTTACTGGTGTTCTAAGTCCCCACATATTAGTACTATCTGACCAGACTTTCTGTACTGTAATACTAGTTGTTGCTTTGTATCTAGCAGACGGTATAGCGAAATGAAGTCGGTTAGCTGAATCATAGGGCGGTCCACTCATCGTAGTCCCATTTTCAACATAAGTTTCTCCATTTGTTTGCTGGAATAATCCAGATTGATACGGTTCTGAAATTTGTACTTGATAAGAAAAACTTAATCCTTCATTTTTACCAAGATAGATATTGCTCCACTCTAATCCTCTGTCTCCCGCTGATTTTGTTAGCACGACAAACTGTTTAGGATCATTTATTGATGTATCACTCCAAGCGGTTTTACCACTAGGGGCCACTGAAAATGAATTGACTATAGGATTTCCTACAAGTGTAACCCCGTCTCCTAACGGATCAATAATATGAGCATTTTTTACTGTTTTCGTAATACTTGAAGCAATTCGGGCTAGCATACCACCTACCTGATTTTGAGCATCGGCCCCAGAATAATGAGTTGGATCTTTTGCCAAATTTTTCAGCGTATTTCTTCCCATAGTTGAAAGGTTGTCTGAGCCACCAAGTCCTACTCCAATGTTATATAAGGAGAGATTAGCATACTGAGGATCTTGATTAAGCAACCAGTTTTCATAGCCTATTGTATAAACCATTCCATCTTTCGCTGAAGTCGTATCTCCTGTCCCTGCCCATTGATAGCCTGTCCACTGGTATTCAAAGTCAGAAACACCATCTGTTGCTGGAAAGCTCGGATTACCAGACGTAACCGGTCCAAATTTATTTGGGTATTTTTCATTATTTGCAATGAATGAACCATCGTAATTAAACAGTGGTCCAGAACTCACGCCAGGCGTCGTACCATTGTTTGTTGCTAAAAAATCTCCCCAGTTAGAGAAAGCACTTGGTGGGGACCCCACCGGTTTACTTCTTACTTGGACGGGCCGATAATACTTGGTTGGAGCTCCATCACTTAACACGATTAGGTATTTGTCAGCAGAATTTCTCGAACCGTTACCATACAAAGCAGCTAAGCCATTTTGTATACCTAATGCAGTTGGCCTATATCCTAACGGTGCTCTAGAAAGAACACTACTATTGTTAATAGTTGAATAAGATGCTGTTAAAAGTTCCGTATCAGAATAGGGCGTACCGCCATCACCTGCGTTACTTGTTGAGCCGAAGCTAGTCAATCCAATTTTTGCACTTAAACCAGCACCAAACATTTTGTCTGCAAAGTTTCTGACAGCCGCTTGAGTTTGAACGTCTTTTGTAGTTGATCCAAGCATTCCAGACATCGTACTGGATTTATCGATGACTATTACAATATCAATGTGCTTTGAGTTATCAACAGTACCATCACCTATGGCTTCTAGATATACATTGAATAGCGAAGGGTCAGTAATCACACCATTTTGATCTTTAGCTGGTTCTACCCATTTTTTTAAATAAGCACCTGAATAATCATGATAGCCTGTAGTGAAATTTAATGCTTGACCGGACATTGTAGAAGGTTTCGCAATAGGTGGCCTACTTCTACCTGTAATTAATGGTGTACTATCTGCAACTCCGTAATTATAATTCCGAACATCAGCTCCTTGTCCTGTAACGCTGTTGTGAGTAGGGTATTTCCCCAAAAGATCAGTGACATAGTTAAAAGGGTCCAATACACTTGGATTCGCAAATGCTGGTTGAATCAAGGAGAAAAGCGACTGACCATAAAAAGTTGGATACATGTCATTATCGTTTGCTTTAAGAACTGAAGGAGTTATATCGCTAGTAACTTCTTGTTTCTGAATGACCTTTTCTTCAAAATTTGATATATTTTTATCTTCAGCAATTTGTGAATTTCCTGTCGATTCTTTTGGAATTTCACTAGTTTGGTCAATTGTCTTTGGAATAATTTGGAAATTTCCATCTGTATTGGCATCAAGAATAATTTTGTTAACTCCATTATCATCGATTTGAGTTAAATTAAGATTAATAAGAACTTGGCCTGCTGCATCGTTTGGTAATTTTGTAGTTGAAAACTCAAATGTATATGAAGCTTCTTCCTTTGATAGTACTGCTTCTTTAAATTGATTCCCTTCACCAGCAATAATAGTATCTGGTAAATCCAATAATTGTGGTGTACCTATGCCTTCACCTTGGGACGATAGTCCTACAGAAAGAATACGATTTTCCATACTTGAATATTTTGTTATTACTAACCTCCAAAAAGTAGTTTTATCCGTCTCGTGATAATCAACTGTAGCTAAAATATCTCCCGTTTTTATCAATTCAACTTTTTCTTTGTTAAGAGATTCTGACTCAGCTTGCATAGTGTAATTTAAAAATATACCTGAAAAACTAGAAATTATAAAAGATAGAATAAAAACAAACCTAACTAATTTCTTACTCATGCATCTCACCCCTTATCATAAAGACATTTCCGAAATAAATATTGCAAATATACTAAAAACTATTTCCTATGATTAACTATTGAAAATTAATAATTTATCTTTTTCTTTCTTACTAAAATATTAATTATCATGATAAAGTAAAGAGCCATAGTAAACTGTATTTCTTACATTTACTATGGCCCTTCAAATTGTAGCGTCAAACCAAGACAACTATCATTTTTAATAAAGGCTTCGATATATAATTTTTCTTCTTAATTACTTACGCTATTCAACTACTAGCTAATGAATAATAGACTTTTTATTAGTGCTGATTTTGTATGAATTACTAGTTATTAAAGACTTAATTCTACCAAAACCACTTAAAAAATTCTCACTATATAATATCGCTTTCATAAAAAAACGAAATGATCACTACTTCACAAAACAGGGAATATTAGCTCTTTCTACTAAAAGCATGCCCTTATTTAGTGTTTAATACTTCTTTAATGCTCATATATTTCGTAAAGTATTCACAATCATATTCACGTTCCCCTTAAAATAACAAAACCATACAACTAAATCCCTATAATTTATTTATTTTTTAGAAATATATTTTTATAAAAAATATTAAAAACTATTGTTAACGACATACTAACACACTTATTTAAAATAAAGAAATGATATCACTTGACATAAATAACAAATGAACAATTCCCTTCAACCGTTATATATACGCATGATCAAAATCTGATTAATACGACTATAACAGCTCATACTCAGCAAACGAATGGATTCTAATAGTTATTTATTTGATAAAATATTCGCTAATAGACTTCCCTAAAATAAATTTGTAATGAACATTAACATAAATAATACTGCTAAAATACGCGTAGCTTCTCAAATATAATTGAAAAATAAATAACAAATAAGACAGTTAGTCTTTTGTATCTTATAATAGTCTATCTAGTAGTTTAACGACCTATACACTTATTTTAGAAATCATTAAGTTAGTGATTGAGTTAAATAAATAAAAAAGACATACCCTTATGTATATTAAAACAACATTTACTCTATTTTATAAGTTAATCAACTGTTTTATACCTTTCTTACTATAATCAATAAATTATAGTCTCTATAGAAAAAAGACATTGACAAAGTTTTTTAGAGTAACTTAGTCTATTCCTAAATAAAAACAGCATGGAAATCATTTTTAAAATGATTTCCATGCTGTTTTATATGTTAAAGTCACTAATAAAGTATACCAATTTCTAAAAAATAGTAGCAAATAATCCGCTGTTCTAACTAGTCATCTTAAAGCTGTTATCAATCATCTCTTTAATTTCTGTGAATTCTGAAATAGAATTTAAATCAATAGACACCCAATGTTCTTTATTCATATGGTATCCTGGATGATATCCTTCTTTTTGTAATAGTGCTCCTATTAATTCAGGTTCGACTTTTACATCAAGAATATCTATTTTTTCATCGCTTGCTATACCAATTTTCCTTTTGGATACATTCATAATAAGCCCATACCACTTATGATTGTCTTTATGTCTTAAAATACAATATGTTGGGAATTTTTTAAACGTCATTTCTGGTTTAGTTTGATAGTTATTTTCTACATAAGATAAAACTTCTTCTCTAGTAGTCATTTTTCACATCCCATCGTTGAACAGTTATTGAGTGATTGCAAGATAGTCATTTACCAATAACTAATCTTCTTGTATAAACTGCTTGACCAGAGTGCATCACAGCATCATCAATCGCTGATACTAAACGAATTTCACGTGTAACGGCAGGAGTCCAATTTCTATCAATAATCTCGCCAAGGCTTTCTTCGTTAAGTGTTTTTAAATAGCGAGTTGTAAATACTACACTGGCATTCAAATAATCTAGTAGTAGCTTTTTATCCGAAATTTGTACTTTAGCAGCTTCTTCTGGAGTGTGATGCCAATCTTCAGTATCATTAGGTAAATCCAATCCAAATTTTTCTGTCCAGCCATCATTCAACCACAATGGCTGACTCTTATTTAATTCAGAAATTTGATAATCAAGTTCTCGTGCAGTATGCCACATTAACCAAGTAACCGACTTAATCAAAGGAGTTGGAACTGTATTGGCTTCATCTAAAGTCATCTGACTAAGAGTATCTTCAAAACGTTCCTGAGCTCGTACTAAAATATCAACTAATAATTGTATCTGTTTCATTGCCATCATCCTTTTCATTAGTGTGAACTAGTATTATGAATCCGCTAACTCTATACATCAAAGTATATCACTAAGGTTTTATAAAAACAAAGTATTGCACTAGCTACGCTTTTGATTCATTTTCAAACTTGTTACTACATTTACTTCAGCAAATAAGCCCTAATAGTAAAACAAAAACAACATGAAATCACTCTTTTTAAGAATAGATTCCATGCTGTTTTATAAGTTTTATTTTTATTAATTTAAAATCAGTAACTTAAACTTTCGTACGATTTAAAGCTAAAGAATTTAACAATACACTCACCGAACTAAAGGCCATTGCGCCTCCAGCAACGATTGGGTTTAATAAGCCAATAGCGGCAAATGGAATCCCAATTGTATTGTAAATAAACGCCCAGAATAAATTCTGTTTAATTTTTCGCAATGTCACTTTTGATAAATGAATCGTTTTAGGAATATTATTTAAATCGCCATTCATTAAAGTAATATCTGCTGCTTCCATGGCAATATCTGTTCCTGTTCCCATCGCTAAACCAACATTTGCAGTTGCCAAAGCAGGAGCATCATTAATTCCATCGCCTACCATTGCAACAGATAAACCTTTTTCCTGAAGAGATACAACATGATTTGCCTTATCTGTAGGCAATACTTCTGCAAAAATATGTGCAGCATCAATTCCAACTTCGCTTCCGATACTCTCAGCAGTCAGACGATTGTCTCCAGTCAACATATAGACTTCGACGTGCATTTGTTTTAATTTTTGAATTGCTTCTTTAGATGTTTCTTTAATTTGATCTGCAACTGCAATCATAGCCACACATTGATCACCTTTTGCAAAAAGCATAGCCGTTTTCCCGCTACCTTCTAATGCTGTAATTTTTTCAGAAAAATGCGAATAATCACTATGATTTTCATCCATTAAACGTTTCGCACCCATGTACATAGTTTCGCCTTGAATATCACCAGAAATTCCAGATCCAACCAGCGCTTTGAAGTTCTCGACAGTCTGCTCTTCACGGTTCAATTTTTTCTTGCCATAGTTATAAATAGCTTTACCCAGAGGATGTTCCGAATTTTTCTCTAAAGCCATAATAAAACTTAATAGTTCCTCAGAATTTTCACCTGGTAGCACTTCATAATCAGTTACTTCTGGTTTTCCTTTAGTAATAGTTCCAGTTTTATCCAAAATAATGGCCTGAATTTTAGCAGCTCCTTCTAAAGCTTCGCCACCTTTAATCAAAATTCCATTTTTTGCTCCTAATCCGGTTCCCACCATAATCGCAGTTGGTGTTGCTAAGCCTAGCGCACAAGGACAAGCAATAACTAAAACAGCCACACTATGAATCAAAGCCAATTCCCAATCACCCGTTAACCAACCGGTAACAATCAGAGTACCTAAAGCAACGACTAACACAATTGGTACGAATATTGCTGAAATTCGATCGGCAATTTGTTGAATCGGCGCTTTACTGCCTTGCGCTTCTTCCACCATTCGAATAATTTGCGATAAAGCTGTCTCGCTTCCAATTTTAGTTGCTTGAAGGACTAGGGTTCCATTTGTGTTTACAGTCCCACCAAAAACAGTATCATCAACTGTTTTTTCTACTGGTAAACTTTCCCCTGTCAGCATACTTTCATCTAACGAGGTTGTTCCTTCAATAATCTTACCATCTACTGGAATCTGTTCACCTGGTTTAATTCGAATCAAATCATATAACTGAACAGACTCAATAGGTACTGTAATTTCTTCGCCATCTCGAATAACGACAGCTGTTTTAGCTTGCAAGGCCATTAATTGTTTGATAGCAGATCCTGTTCTATTTTTAGCATTGTGCTCTAAATATTTTCCAAGTAGAATCAGCGTAATAATCACAGCACTACTTTCAAAATACAAATCATGGGGACGGTTAGCAATAAAAGCATTATAAATACTCAAAGCATATGCAGCCGTTGTTCCCATTGCAACTAAAACATCCATATTAGGAGAAGCAGCTTTAATCGCTTTGTATGCTCCTTTATAAAAACGCCAACCAATAATAAATTGAACAGGTGTAGCTAGAATAAACTGAACAACCGGAATTTCAAAGAAACCTGTAATTGGATTATGCCACCCTGCCAACATAAAAATCATTGAGATAACCATTGGAGCACTTAAAATAGCACTAACTATAAAATCAATTTTTAATCTTTGACTCTTCTTCTCTTTTAACGCAGCCACTTCTTTTTGGTGCTCTTCATCGTAGACAATTGCTCCATACCCCGCCGCTTCAATACTTTTAATAATTTTTGGCAATGTTGTTTCTGCAGGATTATAGGTAACTGTGGCTTTTTCTGTTGCTAAATTGACGTTAGCTAATGTAATCCCAGATTCTTTATTTAATGTTTTTTCAATTGTTTGTGAACAATTCGCACAGGTCATTCCTGTAATTGCTAAAGTTTCCATCGTTGTTTGCTTTTTTTGTGTATTTTCCATTTTAAACCACCTCGGCTTGATAGCCTACTTCAGCAATTTTTTGACTAATTGTTTCATCAGATAATTGTTTCTCTTGATAAGTAACCGTCGCCGTTCCTTTTTTTAAATGAACTTTAACTTTATCTACACCCGCTAATTCTTGGATGCCTTTTTCAACCTTGGCTACACAATGAGCACACGTCATCCCTGTAATTTTAAATGTATTTTTCATTTTAACCGCTCCCTTTTTAGTATCTATTTTTGATTCTTTGGATTACGAATGTAAACGACCAACTAACAACAGTTTACATCTGTAATCGATTTATGTCAAGGATAAGTTTTAGGCGCTACATCATTTACTTCTAATTTCACTTTTAAAGAGACAAAAAAGCCACTCAAAATAGCATTTCAAGTGACTTTCTGATTTTTAAGTTCTTAAAATTTTTTCCATTTTCTTACCTTTCGCTAGTTCATCAATCAATTTATCAAGGTAACGAATTTTTTGCATCAATTCATCTTCAATCTCTTCAACACGATACCCACAGATAACACCTTTAATCAACGAAACATTCTCATTCATTTGTGGAGCTTCATCAAAAAATGTTTCAAAATCGACTTCCTTATCCACTTGCTCCTGTAAACTTTCTTGATTATATCCGGTTAACCAGAAAATAATTTCATCTACTTCAGCTTTTGTCCGCTCTTTTTTCTCCGCCTTTTTAATATAAAGTGGATATACACTTGCAAAGGACATTGTAAAAATTCTTGGTTTTTTCATCTTCACTCACTTTCCTTTCTTTTGTAGCATTTAATTTTAAACTATCTTTTAATCCATCAACTTATTTAAGTCAGCCCTCAAAACACGATCAACCCAAACCTTTTCAATGCCTCGATAAGGTTTAGCTGCAGATTCAAATATAATAAACAATTCATTTTGATACGTTGAAATCTGTTCAGCATGAGCTGGAAAATCACTTATTTTACTAACATCACTATCCAAAAAAACTTCCTTTTCTGCATCATAAGTGAATCTCAGTAATTTAGAATCTTTAAAAGCACCATAGGATTGAGTAATAAAAAATTGGTTCTTAAAAAAAGTAATTCCTTGTAGCTCTCTTACAACCGTATCCTTCTCATTACTTTTAACTAAATCAATTGTCGTCCGAATTCGTTGCTCTTTCGTTAACTTCCCAGCCATCTTTCCATCTTCATCCACAGGGTATGTTTCTAATCGACCTTCTTCATGATCAGCAAAATATCCCACATAAATAGCTTGATTCCAATAAGTAATAACAGATGCTCGTTTTAGTTGTGGCAATTCTACACGCTGAGAATACTCGATTGGTTGAACTTTCTGATTTAAATCATATTTTTCTAAATTAGCTAATGAAATGGCTACAATTTCAGCCTTGTCTTCATAACGCCCACAAACCCAAATATTTTTCCCCTTAGGATCATAGGTGACTCCTCCAGCGTGAGGTTGGTCTTGCAACACAATTGTTTTTAAGTACTTATGACTGTCTTTATCTAATACAAAAAGAACAGAATTGTGTTCATGGTCATGACAATAAGCTGAAATCAACACATAGCCTTCAACAACTGTCACTCCTTGAGGTGTCATAGACTTGCAATCAACTATCGCATTTGCTTCATTACTCGTAACCGATGTTGTATTCAATAAACCAGGAATTACATACATCCCTATATCTTTAACTGACTCATTTGATTCTACAGCCGCCTTAAATAAATCCGGAAAGTCTTTAAGTACATTCGCCTGCTCTTGATTTTCCGGATAAATTGCAGGTGTTTGATTTGATTCAAGTTTCACATTTGATTCAGAAGAATAATCGGATTTTTTATGATAACAGCCCATTAAAATAACTATACCAACAATGACTAACATTCCTATTTTAACTTTTCCTTTCATCTTATTTCCTCCATTCACTTCTTTCTTTAGTTTAGTAAAAAAGAATCAACTAGGCAAATTTAAAGCATTAAAAAAGACCCACATAAAAACTGGGTCCTCTTTATCTTTATTAATCTAAATAGTTATGTTTTAACGCAGCTTGGTCACTTGGAGAAACTTTCAGCCCATTTAAGATATATTCTTGAAATGAACCAAATTCTTGATCGATTGTACGCCAAGCAAATTCAAGATAATCTTGTTTGACACTCATTAAATTATTAAGTCCTTCTAATTGTGAGTCATTTAAACCTTTTTCTTTCGCTTCAGCTAAAATAAGTTGATTTGCTGCCACACGTTGGATATTTGTTTTAAGGTAATCTTGCATAATATCTTGTCGACTAACACCTAATATTCCCAACAAAATAGCAGCTCCCATACCCGTTCTATCTTTTCCAGCGAAACAATGAAATAGAATTGAGCCTTGCTCATTTTCAATCGATAAGTTCACAAATTCTTGATAGCCCTTAATTGCATAATCATTAATCACCATATCTTTATAAAGATCGTGCATTCGAGTAATTGACGCATCTGGATTTAAATTATGTAGCATTCCTTTTTCACTAGCTACATTATCTTCTTCTTTTTTCATAATGTCTATATTTGTATAGGCAACATTCTCTAATGAGTCATCTGGCTTCTCTGAAATTTCTTCGGCACTGCGTAAATCAATGATATGTTCTAATTTAAAGTTAGTTGTTAAAATGTTTGCATCCTGATTACTCAACCCAACCACTTCACCTGAACGCAAAAGACGCTTAGGTTGCAGAACTCGACCATCTCCAGTACTGTATCCTCCTAAATCACGAAAATTTACTAATGTTTTTAATTCAGTCAATTTAAATTCCTCCTTCTATTATCAATTTAATTCTCTATTTTAGTATTCCCTCGAACAAATAAAAAATATATCTCTATCTCTTAGTATAGCGAACCATTTATCCAAATTCAATATAAGAAAAATAGGGTGAAACATTTTCTGATAGACTTTACATTTTAAATAACTATTGGTATAATTAAAACAACTACATAAGATACCGCTTTCAAAAAGAAGGATTTAACATGATTTCTAATAAAAAAATGGAGAAAAAAGCAAAATTAACAACTCTTTCAATTATACTTGTATCCATTCTCACTATCACGGTTACCATCTTATTTAAATTTCCTGCTAATGCTGTACTAATCATTTATGGCTTTATTTGTTTAATTACTTTAGGAATGTACCTACTGAATGTCTATAAACATAAGGGGAAATCTGAAAGACTGATTTATCTTTTTGCTTTTTTAATTATCTTATTATTTGCTTTAAATACAATAAAAAGTTTTACTAACTAAATTATAAAGTAGACAATTTACTAAAAAAGCTTTCAACTTTACTAGGTCTAAACGGCTCAACGAACTTTTTATTCAGGCTAGTTCTTTTGATCCAACTCTTCGGAAAAAAGATGAACTTTCAAGGTGACAAAAAGCGTCACATCAAATTTCCCTATTTTTCTGCCAGAGCTAAACGGCTCAACGTACTTTTTATTCAGGCTAGTTCTTTTGACCCAACTCTTCGGAAAAAAGATGAACTTTCGAGGTGACAAAAAGCGTCACATCAAATTTCCCTATTTTTCTGCCAGAGCTAAACGGCTCAACGTACTTTTTATATAAGGAGGAAAATTTCATGAATGGTTATATTTTAAAATCTATGGAGCGGGTTGATTTTCAATTAAGCTCACAAGTGTCAATGCTCGATGAAGCGAATGAGGCTGACATAGTGCTGGCAAAAGTTGCAGAATCAAAACCAGAAATTCAATGGAAAATCGTTTCTTACGGGGAACTCCGTGATTTATTGGCAGAAAATCCGGAAAATGCTACTATTTTTCTCACGCGCTATTCTTTACCCTATAAAAATCAGTTAAAAAAACTTATCCTCTGATAACAATACTAGAAGATAGTGTTAAAGATATCCCTACAAGCAACAAAGCCATCGTAAAATATGAGAATTGGATTATCGGTATTATAGTGGCTACCTTACTTATTTTAATCACTCTCTCACTCATTAACTAACTCAAAATAAAAGTGCCACATTGCTGATTTTTCTAGCAATGTGGCACTTTTATCCTCCCTCAAATAAGAACTAATGGTATACAAGGAACTTCTCCCACTATCTCATTAATTTTTATTTTGTTGAATAATGGTGTATTTCAAGAAGAATGGCGCAATAATTGTAGTTAAAATAATGACCATAATAATAGATGAATAATACTCATTACTTAGCAAACTTGAATCCAATCCAAGCTTACTAATGATTAAAGCCATTTCACCTCGAGAAACTAAACCAGCTCCAATAATCGTTGCCGATGACCAACTAAATCCACTTAACTTAGCTCCTAATCCTCCACCAATCAGCTTAGAAAGGACAGCTATCAGCGTTAAGACTAAAATAAACGTGATGTGCTCATTAATTCCAACAAAGGTCATATTTAAACCGATACTAACAAAAAAGACTGGAACAAACAATGCATAGCTAACCGCTTCAATTTTTTCATCAATAATTTTTCTTGATTTTGTTTGTCCAACTGCAATTCCTGCGAAAAAGGCACCAATAATTGCTGCCATGCCCATAAAATCTGCAAAATAAGCAAATAGTAAACAGATGCTAATCCCTGCTGCAATCACGGCTTCTGAAGAAAGCATTTTTTCAGATAAACGCATGATCGTTGGCACAAGCCATTTGTAGGCAATAAATATAATAATAAAGAAGACAATTTTCTTCGTTAATAGCAACCATAATGGATAAGTAGCACTATTTTCATCAAACATACTAATCACAATATTTAGTAGAATAACAACTAACACATCATCTAAAACTGCTGCCCCTAAAATTGTTGCTCCTTCTTTACTATCTAATTTTTTATACTCTTTTAAAACTTGAACTGAAATACTTAACGAAGTCGCACCAAACAACAGTCCTAAAAACAGCGCATTTTCAGGAACAAATCCCCACAGCATTCCAATTGCAAAACATAGTGTAATTGGAACGAAAACACTTGATGTTGCAACAATAATAGATGGCTTCATATATTTCTTTAAAATACCTAAATCACTTTCTAAACCTGCCATAAACATTAATAAAATGACTCCAATTTCCGCAAAATCTAACAAAAATGTTGTAGGTAATACCCAACCTAGTAGTGCTGGCCCAATAATAATACCAATCAGTAGATCTCCAACTACAGATGGTATGCCCATTCTTGAACAAAAATGGCCTGCTACTTTCGTTAAAACTAAAATAATAAATAATGTAAATAAAAACTCCATCTTTCTCCCCCAAATCCTTTTTTAAATTAATCAAAACTTCCAAACAAGTATGTACTTGCTCGTGATACTTATTTAGTATAGCATATAAAAAAGCTCTCAACTATTAAAAATAACGTTTTTTATCATTATTTTTAACGCTCGTTATATTTTGTGAGTAACCACACAAAATAATTTCAAACAAAATCCTATTACTTTAAGGAAATTAGTGGAAAGTTTAGATTCTACTTTCTAAATTATGCGCTTTATTTAACTTGTTACTTTTTTTCTCTTCATTGACTCCTTTTTTTAAAGGTATATACTTATAGATAGATAAAAAAAAATAAATCAAAGGAGCAAATAAATGGATAAAAAAGAAGCAATTACCTTACTAAAAGATATTTTAAAAATTGATTCAACAAATGGCAATGAAAAAGCTGTCGCAGACTACTTAATAACCGCTCTAGACAGATATGGTATTGCCTCAGAGCAGGTTGAATATGCCAAAGGCCGTAATCAACTAATCGCCTCTCTTAAAGGCAAGCAACAACAAAATAGTAAAAAACTAGGCTTTACTGGGCACATGGATGTCGTTCCAGTAGGAGAAATCCCTTGGAAATATCCTCCTTTCAGTGCAACTGAAGAAGATGGAAAAATCTATGCGCGCGGTTCAAGTGATATGAAGGCTGGTTTAGCCGCACAAGTTGTCGCAATGATTGAATTAAAAGAGCAGGGACTACCTTTTGCTGGTGAAATTCAATTGCTAGCAACAGTCGGAGAAGAAACTTCTGCAATCGGAGCCGGTCAATTAGTTGAATTAGGTTATGGTTCTGATTTAGATGCACTAGTTATTGGTGAACCAACAAATAATTTAATTGTGATTGCTCATAAAGGGGCTTTGTGGTTACGAATTACGACTTTGGGAAAAACCGCTCACGGTTCAATGCCCAGCGAAGGAATCAATGCTGTTGAACATATGTTAAAATTATTAACTCGTTTCCAAGAAAAATTCGACTTCTCTTTAGAAGTGGATGAACTGGTTGGCGCTTCAACATCAAGTATTGATGTAATTCATGGTGGCAATGGTACCAACGTTATCCCTGATACTTGCACCGTTGAAATTGATATCCGCACAATTGCCAAACAAGATCATCAACTTATTTTAAAAGATGTTCAAACCATGATTACGGAGTTACAAGAAACGATTCCAAATTTAAATGCTACTATAGAGGTCATTAATGATTTAGAGTCTGTCCGGACAGAAAAAGATGATGCTTTTGTTGAACTTGTTTATTCCACAGTTGAAAGTGTGACTGGTAATCAAATTAAACCCTTTGGTGGGCCAGGTTATACAGATGGCTCACAATTTACGAAAGCCAAGAAAAAATATCCTATTGTTATTTTAGGACCTGGGATTGGAGAAATGGCTCATCAACCAAATGAATATGTTGAAATTGATGCCTATTTACAATCTATTGAGATTTATAAAAAATTAGCATTAAGCTATTTAACCGAAACAAACTAATTCTTTTCTGCTTGAACTGAATATAAAGTCCAATTTCTGACTTTATCTTCAGTTTTTTTATTGCTTCGTCTTTATACATAACGACAACTATATATATTTAGACACAATTTAGACATTTTATAGGACAATTTTCACATTTATATGCCAAAAAATCATTTTTTTACGCTAAATTTTACACACTTGTAAAATATAAAAGAAAACAACATAACCTTTATCCTCTATAGTTGATTAAGTAAGGAAAATGAATTATTGGAGGCAACAAAATGAAAATGACAAAATCTTTACTCATTATAGCTGCTGTTGGAGCAGGTCTAATGACGTTTGCACAACAAGCATCAGCACACGGTTACGTAATACAACCAGAAAGTCGTGCATATAAAGGAACAAATAAAATCGGCTTAAATACAAATGTAGGACAAGCACAATGGGAGCCGCAAAGTATTGAGGCGCCTAAGGGCTTTCCAAATGCTACAAACAGCCCTAAAGATGGAAAAATTGCTAGTGGAGACTTAGCAGCCTTTTCTCCATTAGATGAACAAAATCAAAACAGATGGCATAAATCTGATATTACAACCGGTAAATTAAATGTTACTTGGTTTTTAACTGCACAACATCGTACCGAAAAATGGACTTATTTCATGACAAAACAAGGTTGGAATCCAAATGAACAATTGAAACGTGACTCTTTAGAAAAAATCACAACTAAATTGGATAATGGTGCAAAACCAAATGAACTAATGACACAAGAAGTAAATATCCCTACAGATCGTTCAGGTTATCATGTAATTGTTGCTGTTTGGGATATCTATGATACAGCCAATGCTTTCTATCAAGTAATGGATGTTAACGTTAAAGGCAGTAGCGAAATCGTTGAAGATAAAGAAGCTCCAACTACTCCACAAAAACTAGCTGCAACTCACACAGCTTTTAACCAGGTTAGTTTAGCTTGGGATGCTGCAACCGATAATGTAGCCGTTACAAACTATGAAATCTTACGCGATGGAAAAGTTATTGGTGAAACTAAAGGCTTAACATTCTCAGATACAACTGTGGCCCCTAACACAAACTATAACTATCAAATTCGTGCGTTAGATGCTGCTGGAAATAAATCTGCCTTAAGTGCTAACTTAGCTGTTAAAACACCTGTAAAACCTGTTATTGATACAGAAAAACCAACTATTCCTGGTGGTTTAATGCCTCATATGACAACTGATACTTCAACTATGATTCATTGGACTGCTGCAACTGATAACGTTGGCGTAAGTCACTATCTAGTGCTTCGTAATGGCTCAGTTGTTGGCAATACAAAAGAGTTAATGTATACAGATAAAGATTTAACTCCTGCAACTGCTTATGTATACCAAATTGTGGCTGTTGATGCTGCCGGAAATAAATCTGATGCAAGTGCAAAATTAACAATCACAACTAAAGAAGCTGAAGGAACACCCGAAACAAATTGGGAACAAAATAAAACGTATGTTGGCGGAGAAGTAGTTCGTTACAACGGTTTAGAGTACAAAGCACAATGGTGGACTAAGGGAGATAAACCAAGCGCTTCTGGAGTTTGGAAACTTATGACTCCAAATGTCGTGACTGAATGGAATACTTCAATGGTATACAACAGTGGCGATAAAGTTACTTTTAATAAAGTAACGTATCAAGCTAAATGGTGGACACAAGGAGAAAAACCAGGTAACGCAGCCGTTTGGTCTGTCGTTAAATAAATTGATTCTAGAATAAAATAGGTGTACCTAAAGTGAACATTCACTTTAGGTACACCTATTTTATTTCGTCAACCTACTGCTAGGCTTCATTATAGATTCTTCTGAGTTCTTCACTATCTATCTTCATCATCCCATAGACTGCCTGCGTTACAGCAAGCGCTTTTGTTAAATTCTTTCGATCTAACATTGTATCCATATCCCTTGTAACGGTTTGCCAAGCGACACCAAATCGATCACCCATCCAACCACAGGGCATTTCTGTTCCTTTGCTAGTAATAGCTGTCCATAATCGATCAATTTCCTTTTGATTCTCACAATAAACATAAAAGGAGTTTGCCAAAGAAAAAGTAAAATCATGATCAACAGCACTATCCATCGCCATAAATTCTTGCTGATGCAAGGTGAATTTAGCTAATTTAGTCGTTAAATCCTCATTAGAATAATGTTCTAAGATCTCCCCTGATTGGAATACCTCAATCCATTCTGCTACAGCACGACTAGCATTGCCATATTGTTCACCAGAAAACATAAAGCAAGGTGTAATCTTTTGACTAGAGCTAGATTGATCTAAAGAAAACTGCCAAGATATGCCAAAACGATCTTCAAGCCAACCAAATTGTCCTACTCCTGGATAAATAGCCAAGTTCATCAATAATTTCCCGCCCTCACTCAGTTCCTGCCAAAGAACTTGAAGCTGAGTCTCTGACGTACAAGTAACCATATAGGAAATTGACGGTGTTGCCTTAAACTCTGGGCCACCGTTTAACAAAATAAATTCTTGATTCGCTAACTGAACCGATTGTGTTAAAATATCTCCAATCTTACCATGTGCATCTTCCAAAAAATACAATGTCTTTAATGGTTTCCCATTTTCAAAGACTTTTGTATACAATTCTGTCATTTCTTCCACTTGATTATCTACCCATAAACATGGTGCGAACTTATTTTTCATAAAATAATCCCCCTTTGTCTATCTGGACCCGATTCTCCAAAAACACTAGCATTAAACCATTCTTTAATCACCCATAGTATATCCGAATCCGTTTCCATTTGTCCATTATTAAGCTATTTTTAACAGAATGAAAAACCTGATTTAGCTAACTTACTCATTAGCCAAATCAGGTTTACCTTCAAGCAATAATTCAATCTGCTTTTTTAACATTCTAAAATCTTTTTCCGTTGGCTCACTATTCCATAAAAAAATTGGCAAATCAGAGCTTATATTAACTGGATAGTAATCAGATAAAATCAAGTCCACATTCAAATGTGCTTCATCAAAATAAACTTCTAAAGAATTAATCAGCTCAATCCTATTTTGAGTAAATTGTTGTAAAAATTTAGCACCTTGCTTTAATTCTTGGCTATATCCCTTTTCAGAAATAATCGTTACTCGAATCACTTTACTAATCCCACGTAATCTTTCTGAAAACTGATTCATCTGAAAAATGGATTTTAATAAGTATTGACGATTTACCTTTAAAAAATAAAAATCGGATTTTTCTTCATATTCACTAATTAAGTCTTCAACCTGTTTTACAAGTTCTTTATTTGCAAATAATTGTTCATTTTCTTCATCAGAAAATAGCTTAACAACAGAGATATCTTGATAAAGCTCGATAGCTGAGAACACGGCAAACATATCCAATAAATAAGCAAATCCAAAATAATTGGTTTTAGGATTTTCATGGAATACAGCAAACAGCTCTTTGGCAAGTTGATAACTTTCTGGTACCAATGCCTTAATATTTTTAATGCGGCTCATAGCATTTTCATAAGAAGAATAACGGAAAGGTAACTGAATAATACTGTACAGTATATTTATCCGTTCCGCTTCTTCAATTTTTTTACCAATCTTTCTTTCAAAATTTGAAAATGCATTGTTAAAATTGAATTGAGTTTGATAATATTTCCACGATTCCCATTGGCGCTCAGAAGGTTCCCCATGATAATCATTGCAAGAGCGCTGTAAATTAATAGCCACTGCTATACAAAATTGATACTCACAAACGGGGGAAAAATAAATACCTAATTCCTTTGCTAAATCTTGACTTAGCTGGGCAATGGCCTTGACATTATATTTTGAAAAAAGCCACTCTTCATCAATCAATGACGTGTGTTTAAATAATTGGAAGAATAAAAAACGGATTTGGTGTTCAGAACCTTCAATAGTAATAAACTCCCCACCAGTTACTAATTCCAATTTATTTTCTCTTAAAAAAGCGCGTATACTTTTCATTTTACTATAAACATAGGAAGTACTCATAAAATGGTCAAAAGCCCAACTTTCAATGGATACAATTTTTTCAAATAGAATGGAATAGACAAATTGGTATAAAACAGTTTCTTTCAAGATTATAGCTTTTATAAAAGCGTCATTAATGCTTTTTTTTTCTTTTAATATAATTCCATCACTACTCTTTTCAATTGATCCGTATCTGTCAATCAGATTATCTACCAATATCAAGGTGTTATTTAAAGTTGGTCTGGAACAGTTTAATTCCTTTGATAAGTCATTTTTAGTTAACGGCACTGACGAATTGTGCAATTGTCTCAATAACAAATACTGTCGACTTAACCCTTTACCAATTTCATAAGACAACTACATAACCACCTTATCTTTGTTTACTATCTTTCAACTAACTATTTATACTTATTATTAATTATGAATCATTCTAATTTTAAAAATACCATTAATAACAAAAAAAATCCATAGAAAAAAACACGAAGTTGGTTTTTTTTTATGGATTTTAATCTTAAAATACTAACAATAACTAGTCAAATAAACTAGTTGTATACCCCATATATCCTGTAAATAAAGCATAGTGATTATCTACCTCATGCTTTTTTTGGATTTTCATATAATCAATTACATCCGCATCGGATATCACTATCTGATTTGATTTTTGTGCATTGATTAAGAACTCAATAACTGTATCATTAAACTTAAAAAAGTTAAGATAGACTTCTTTATAAGGCGTTGACATGGCTGCTCGATCTTCACCAATACCATAACACAGAGAATTGATATCAGAATCATTATGCATTGCTTCTTGTAGCGCTTGAAATAAGTACAAGCATTCCCTTTTATATCCTGTTAAGTAGTTTTTTTCATCTATACGTAACTTATGCTCTTCTGTATGAACATAATAAGTATCCACCCAATAATCAACAAATGCAGTAGCGTGATTATATAAAAAGTTATAAATTGTCTCTTTACTCATTCCTTGATCCACCTCCATAATCTTAACGATTATATTTCAAATCCTAAAAATAGGATTGCTTAGTTATTTTACCATTTTAAGATTTACTTTTGTTAAAAATAAAATAAAGTTTTATAAATACCTAATCTTATTTTTTCCATAGAAAATGGAATTTCTCATACACTAAATTTTTTTTTTCAAAAACCTTGTCTGGATTGGTCTATAGCTTTTTTTTCAAAAAAAAGAAACGCGATTAGAATGAAATTTCGCCACAATCTTGTAACATTTCTTTTGTATACTCTAATCAATAATAAAAAAAGGATGGTCTATATGAAAAAAAAATTAATCATTACTCAAAAAAATAAAAAAATCATGTTAAGTCTACTACTATCTGTCAGTATTATAGGAGCCTTTCTGTTTTCAAATCGTCAACCAAAAGAATACGAATATGTTGCAGCTGAAGAATATTCAACAAAGTATCAAACTGTCTTTATTGATAAGATTGCCGATGAAGCTCAAAATTTACAAGCTCAAACAAACTTATTTGCTAGCATTACCATTGCACAAGCAATTTTGGAATCTGATTGGGGAAATAGTGAATTGGCGCAAGAATCAAATAACTTATTTGGGATTAAAGCACAAGAATCTGATCAAAGTACAACCTTACCTACCGACGAATATGAGGATGGGGAACGAATCACCATTGATGCTGCTTTTAAAAAATACGACACTGTTCAAGAATCTATGGTTGATCATATTGTCTTTTTAGAAGGCGCTAGTTATGCTCCGGTTAAAACAGCAAAAAATTATATAGAAGCTGCTCACGCTCTTAAAGCTGGTGGATACGCGACAGATCCTAAGTATGCAGAAAAACTAATTGAGCTTATCGAACAATTTAAATTAGATAAATTTGACACCATCTAATTTTAGCTTAAGGTGGCTAAACAATTAGCATTGCTGTATAGTAAAAAGATAATAACCCTATTAAAAGGAGCCTCTTAATCATGAATGTTTTAATCGCTGATGACAATCCAGAAATGCTACAAATTCTTTGTGCATACATGAAAAAAGCTGGATTTACTACTTTTACAGCAACTAATGGCGAAGAAGCCTTGGAAGTTTTTTATCAAGAACAGTTGGATATTGCGATTTTAGACTGGATGATGCCTAAGCTGGACGGTTTGGAAGTCGCTGCCCAAATGAAAAAAGAAAGTCCAATCAAAATTTTAATGTTAACGGCTAAAAATCAAGGCGAAGATGAATTTCACTCATTATCTAATGGAGTTGATTAATTTGTAACTAAACCCTTTCATCCTCAAGTACTAATCTTACGTGTCAAAAAGCTACTTAACTTAACGGATTCCATTCACTTAGCCGATTTAACCATTGACCCCATGACTATGAAAGTCTGGAAAAATGAAGTCCCACTAGATTTAACCAAGAAAGAATTTGATTTATTGATGCTACTCTATAAAAATAGAGGCCATATTCTAACTCGAGAACAATTATTAGTCGGTGTTTGGGGTATGGATTACTCAGGTGTCGATCGAACAGTCGATACGCATATTCGCCGTTTACGAGAAAAAGTTGGCGATACAGTTATTCACACTAAACGAGGAGTTGGCTATAGCATTGAAGCATAAACCTTATAAAATCAGTACCAAACTCCTTCTGATGTTAACAACTCTAATTGTTTCGATTTTTCTGCTAGTTATTCTAGTAAACACTTTATTTTTACCTCGTTACTATCTGCATCAAATGGAAGATAAAGTTGCTACTGTTACATCCACATTAAAAAAATCAACTAGCACAGAGCGAACACCTAAAAAGTTAAAAGAATTGGCTGAAAATGAACAAGTCACCATTATTGCGGCTGATTTCAACGGGTTAAGCACTGATGATTTAAATGAATCCTTGCACACAGCTCTCTTAAGAGAAAGAGTTGCTTTAAATCGTTTTTGGGTAACTGATGATACCATTCAACAGTTGCAAGCCTCACCGAAATCCATTCAAAAACTCTACGACCAGGGCAAACAAAAATCAAGCTTTTTAGTTCATTTACAAATCTTAGACAATCAACTTTATTTGGTTGGAATCTCGCTAGTTGATTTTTCGGAAACTGCAACGATTATCAACACCTTCACCTTTATTTCTTTAGGATTAATTTTAACGTTAGCACTACTTATTATTTATATTTCTACAAAAAAAATTACGGAACCTTTATCCGAACTTAAACGTGTTACAGAGCAGATAGCCAAATTAAACTTTATTAAAGTTGAGGATATTCCACCCAATGAAATCGGTGAATTAGCCATTCATATTAATAAAATGAGTGCTGATTTAGAGCATTATCAAATAAGTCTATTGAATAAAAATCAACAACTAAAACAGTTTACTGCTGATTTAACTCATGAATTAAAAACTCCAATCGCCTTAATTAAAGCATACGGAAATGGAATTATTGACGATTTAGACGATGGTAGCTACCTTGCTACTATTCTAAAACAGGCTGACTTATTAAGTTTAACTGTTGATCAAATGCTTGACTATGCTAAATTAGAGCAACAAGATTTACAAGTAGAAAAAATCGATGTAAAACAGCTATTTAAAGAACGGCTCAGTAATTTTCAACTCGCAGCAGATACGCAAAAAATCACATTCAACCTCACAGATAAAGTTCCAGCACATCGTTTGATTGATGCTGATAGGATTTTACTAGCTCGAGTCTTTGATAACTTGTTAAGCAACGCTTTAAAATATGCGACTGCACCTGAAATCACTATCACTTGGGAAAAAAATGATACTGACTTACAATTTTCAATTCAAAATAAAACATCTCTTTCCGATACTTTTGAGCCACGTAAACTTTTGGAAGCTTTTTATGTAGAGGAAAAGTCCCGTAATAAAAACCTAGCTGGGACAGGTTTAGGCTTAGCGATTGTAAATACGATTATTGAACAACATCAATTTGAGCTAGATGTCTCGATAAAAAAACAAATGATTCAATTTAAGCTACTCTTTCCATTCGCTGATTAAATAAAAAATATAGGCTACAATCATGAATAAAAATAGTCATGATTGTAGCCTATATTTTTCTTGCTTGCCCGTATAGAGAACTCTTATTTTTCTGCATATGGATAAATACGGATCTCACCAGAAATGTATTCCGCCATATAAATTTCACCCATGCTATAGCCACGCTGGTTTAATTCTCCTTCAATCCACTGTTGGTCTCTTTGAATCAGGTCTAAAACATCCTCATTCACCTGACCATCAACCACAATTGGATATTTAATACTTTCATCTCCATATTGAATAATGGTAAATTGTCCATTTTGCTCCATAACAGCTTTTTTGACCGTTGAAACTTCATAAATTCCAGCTGCTCTTAACTTAAAAGACAAATCATTAGCCGAGATACCGCATCTTAAACATTCCTTGACAGACACTTCTCCATTAGAAATTAAGGTAATTGGTTTTCCATCAATCAGACGTTTAATATACACATTATTATTTTTAGCGAATTTCATTACTAGCACTAAAATCGTCCAAATAACTAACACGAGGAAAAATTGCAAGATTGTTATGCTTTCATTATAAATAACCCCTCCAATAATGCCCCCTAACACATAATTTTGAACTTGATCCATAGCCGAACTAGGAGCTAAATTCCCTTTACCTAATAAATTGATTTGAATAATCAGGCAAATAAAGCCGAGACCTAACTTAATAATAGCTGAATAATATAAATCCATCTGACTTTCCCCCTTTTATTTTTGGTTCGTTCCGTTAATTTTTATATCAGAATCAACAATGTGAACTTTCATTAAACTGTATGCAGAAAAATCCGAATTAAAATCAACCTGATAATACTCGTTCTTTAGTTTAATCACCATTTCATCTGTCAGAGAAGTTGAATTCACACTAATTTCTTTCGTCTCAGTATCTTCATTAATCGCTACTTGAGTAATGAAATGAACCATTTGTCCTGACTGGGATATACTCGATTGACCTTGTGAATAATTGGTAAATTGTACACCAATGATAAAAACTAGACTTAAAAATAAAATTAAACTTAAATCTCGATACTTAGTTTGAATTCGATTTCGCATATATTTAATGATGACAAATGCTAAAAAAAGAAGGATACAAAAAATAAGAGAATACTTTAAATAGTTATTGCTTTGCGATTGATTGACTAAATAATCAAATGTATAAAATTCCATACGCTGCTCTCCTTACTACATGCTCAGTTATTTTATTAATCAACTAATTTTCATTCGTACTTATTTTAACGCATAACTAGAAATTTAGCTAGATTTCAACAAAAAAGAGACTGCTGGTTATTAAACTAGTCAGAGCCTTAAACTAAAAGTTTATAAATTGTTTATAGTTTTTTTAGTTTGTGTTTATGCCTTCTCCGTAAGCTCTATGCTAAGATATTGCTAAGATAACTAAAAAATAAAAAGGAGCTTGACTATGACAAACAAAACTAGCTTAAAAAAGTATTTTAATTTATTATTGGTGCTGATTCTGATGCTACCTTTACTACTTCCAATTGAAGGGCACGCTGTTACTAACCGAGCAAACTCAGATGTATTAGGTTCACAAAATTGGCAAGGGACTACCGTTACCGACCAAAACGGCAATGATGTAACAGATTTAAACACAAGCTTTATTGGTTTAGCAAAATATGAAGCTGCTACAAACCGTTATGAATTTTTTGATGCAGCAACTGGTCTTTCCCGTGGTGACAGCGGCATTTACTTCTTAACGCAAGATCAGAAAAAAAGGGTCCTGATTTCCCAAACGCGAAATTACAATGTCGTTGTCGATATTTTGACTCTAAATAATGAACTCTTTACTTACCGTCGGATGGGAAAACTTGCAGATGGTAGCGAAGGTTTAGTCGATGTTGCGCATATACCCTATCAAGGAACTTTAGACTTTACTACGCCACTAACTGATTTAGTTACTGAAACTGGTGAAATTGACAAAAGCAAGTCTGGACGAGATATTTTAGCAGATACTAAGTGGCAAGGTACTGTTGTTTATGATGAAAATGGCTTGGATGTTTCAGCTTATAATGGAGGATTTTTAGGTCTAGCCCGCTACGAGGCTTCAACCAATCGTTATGAATTTTTTGATAAAGTCAGTGGACAAACTCGCGGTGATTATGGGTATTATGATGTTATTCGTGAAAATAAAATAAGAACTCATGTCTCTTTAGGTATGAACTATGCGGCCGCTTTTGAATTGACTGAAATAAACAGCCAACGTTTTACCTATACTCGTATGGGGAAAAACGCTGAAGGAGCAGACATCAAAGTAACTGTAGAACATGAACCTTATTTAGGAGAATATCCTCTTAATTTTACATTTGGCGAAACAAATCCAGAACCTGAGATCCCTGAAATAGAAAAACCTGAAGAAAGCAAACCTGGTCAAGACTTATTAGGTTCTACAAATTGGCAAGGGACTACAGTCACCGATCAAAATGGCAATGATGTAACAGCTTTAAATGCGGGTTTTATTGGTTTAGCAAGATACGATGCGACTACAAACCGTTATGAATTTTACGATGCTGCAACAGGTCTTTCTCGTGGTGACAGTGGTATTTACTTCTTAACGCAAGATCAGAAAAAAAGAGTCTTGATTTCCCAAACTCGAAATTATAATGTTGTTGTTGATATTTTGACCTTAAACACTGACTTATTTACCTACCAACGAATGGGGAAACTGCTTGATGGTAGTGAAGGTTTAGTTGATGTTGCCCATGTACCTTATGCAGGTGAGTTAGAATTTACCACGCCTTTATCAGAACTAGTTACTGAAACTGGTACAATTGACCAGAATCTACCTGGTCGAGATATTTTGGCGAATACAAAATGGCAAGGAACTGTTGTGTATGACGAAAATGGGCAAGATGTTTCTGCCTATAATAGTAGTTTTTTAGGTCTGGCTCGTTATGAAGCGACTTCTAATCGTTATGAATTTTTTGACAAAGCTACTGGGCAACCGCGGGGAGATTTTGGTTACTATGATGTTCTTCGTGGCAATAAACTTAGAGCTCACGTCTCTTTAGGTATGAATTATGCAGCAGCTTTTGAACTGACTGAATTAAATAATCAAAGATTTACCTACTCAAGAATGGGAAAAAATGCCCAAGGCGAAGACATTAAAGTCACTGTTGAACATGAACCTTATCAAGGTGAATTTGCTCTTGATTTTAACTTTGGTCAACCTATTCCAGTTCCTGAAGTACCTGAAGTTCCTGAAACAATTCTTCCACCGACTGAAACGCCAGAAACTACTGTTCCTGAGACTCAACTACCTAAAGTTGAGCAACTAACAAATGATCCAAAACAAAAACCAGCTACTGACGCAGCTATTTTTCCAAAGCTAGAATCAGGCTCAACTGATGCTAGTGATTTCCCACAAACGGGTGAAAAAGACTCCAATCTGCCTATTCTTTTAGGATTTATAAGTACACTATTAGGCACAATAGGTTTTGCTTACCGTAAATTCAGATAAGAACACAGAGCATGAAACGAGGAATTAAAAGGGCTGATGCTCATTTAATTCCTCGTTTTTTATAGCGCCATATTTCTGTAACATTCCTCCTATATACTGGTATTTAATCGAGGAGGAGGAATAAATAGTGAATTTCAAAAAAATAGTTACATCACTAGCTTTACTAAGTTTAACGATGACTGGTTGCGGCATTACTGGTCAATCAAAAACAAATAAACCTAGCTTAAAAGTAACTGAACAAGAATTTTCAAAAAATAAAAGCTATGCTAAAAAGGATTTTGATTACAAAGTTGATCCTGAAACCTTTCAATTAAGCCTGACAACCAATGGCAAAACTGAAATTGTGGCACAACCTCAACAGCCACGAAAAATAGCCGATTATCAAGAAACAGCTAGCGAAATTAGTTGGAGCTATCCTGACGAACACGTTGAAATTACACTAAAAAAAGAAAAAGATCATTTAGCTGTCAAGATACTCAATCAAGCAAAAAAAGACAATACCTTTAGTTGGCCTAAAATTGATGCAGAAAATTACACACTCCCAATTGCTGAAGGGAAATCGATTCCTAATAACCAACCAGAATGGCTTAAGTATTTCCTGGGAAATAACGAAATCGACTTACTTGAAGCTTTCTCAATGAGCTTTTTTAGTATTAATCAACCAAACTTTGCCACGACCTTTGTTTTAGATAATACCTTCAATAGCCAAATGACAGCTGCTACTGAACCACATCTAAGTTTTGAAACGAGTCATACCTTTGTAGGCTTCGACCCGAATAAAACTTTGAATTATCGTATCTATTTAACCGATAATGATCCAGTTGCGATTGCAAAAACTTATCAAAAAGACCGAGTTGCACTGGATAAATTTAAAACATTAGAACAAAAAGCGCAAGAAAATCCTGAAATTAATAAGATGAATGGTGCTTTACAAATCTACTTTTGGAACAACCGACTGCTGACTAGTGACGATGTAAAATGGCAAGCTTTAGCTGCTAAAATAGATGAACCGATTTTCAAATGGATTGGCGAACTATTAGCCAAATATGGCGAAGATGGTGATGAAGAATACCAAAGTATTTTACCTGCTATCAAAGCTGGCGAAGCTTATAAATATGAACAAAATGTTTTCTTAAATTCACTAAACTATGTACTACTTTATCCGGAATTTTACAACTCTGAGATTTTCACCAAGCCTGATGAAGTTGCTAGTAAACTGATTGAAAAAGGCGTTGATAAGTTAACCGAGCAAGAACGTTACACATTAAATCAACATTTAATGGCTGGTACTTTAGGTACAGATGTTACAAAACCACTTGAACAATGGGGACAAAAAGCTTCAACTAATGTTCTAACCGATATGAAAAAAAGTGGAATCAACAAGGCTTGGATTGGCTTGCCTAACTGGGCAAATGGTTTAATGAATCCTAAAATGGTTGCTGAAGCCAATGATAAAGGCTATTTAGTTGGACCTTATGATTCTTATCAATCCATTCAAGAAGATGCTAGCATTGATTGGAATACGGCTTCTTTCCCAAATCCAACATTATATGAAGATGCTACTATTACCAATAAAAAAGGCGATAAAATCCCTGGTTTCTTAGGCAAAGGCCGTAAACTAAATTCTACGTTAATTTTCCCTGACGTAAAAGAGCGTGTAACTGGGATTTTAGCCAATAACATTCCCTTCAATTCTTGGTTCTTAGATACGGATGCAGCTGGCGAAATCTATAACGATTATGATCCTACTCATAAAACAACTCAAGCAGATGATGTTGATGCTAGATTAAAAAGAATGAATTATCTCAATTCATTAGGAATGGTAGTTGGTGCTGAAACAGGAAATGATTTTGCCAGTGAAGGGATGGTCTATGCTCATGGCTTAGAAACGCCTGTCATTATGTGGTCAGACCCTGATATGCGTCAGAATAAAGAGAGTGAGTATTATGTGGGTGATTACGCTGCTGTTGACGGTGGAATTCCATCTAAATACAATAAAGTAGTCCCAATTAAAGATGAATACAAACCAATCTACACGGACCCTTTATACTCTGTCCCTCTTTATAAATTAGTTTATAACCGCTCTGTTATTACTTCACACCACTGGGAATGGGATAGCTATAAAATAAAAGGACTAACCGGTCAACGTCGTTTACAAGAGTACTTGTATAACACTCCACCGATGGTTCATTTAGACCAAGCAACTTGGCAAGATAGAAAAGAAGATATTGTCCAAAATGCCAAAACATGGACCCCCTTCCAAGAAAAAGCGCTCCAACATGAAATGACTAATTTCAGTTATTTATCAGAAGACCGTCTCGTTCAAAGAACAGATTTTGGAGCTGATTTAAGTGTCGTTGCAAACTTTTCAAAAACTGACTTCCAACTGGGAAAAGAAACAATTCCACCAGGTACAGCTTTGATTATCGAAGGGACTAAAACGACTTTAATCGATACTCGTACTGTCGAAAAATAAGAATACTCAAATAAGTATCAAACAAAAAGGCTGAACAACTAGAAAAATCTAGTTGTTCAGCCTTTTTTATTTAGAGTTAATCTACCTCAAGTATTTTTAAATGTTAATCCCTAAACCAGCTGCAACACGCGCTCCATATTCTGGATCAGCTTTTAAGAAATGTTGGATTTGACGAACTTTAATCGCTTCATCTTCAACTGGCTGCATGTGTCCTACAATATTCGCAATCAAGCGTGTTTTACCATCTTCAGATAGTAGACGATATAAATCACCAGCTTGAGTATAATGGTCATCATCGTCATACGCTACTGAATCCGCCATTCCATGAACTTCAAAACTAGCTTGTTTATTTGCTAGCGTTTCAGTTGGTCCACCTAAGCTATTAGGCTCGTAATAAACGGAACTTCCACCATTCGCATCTGAACGCATTGCTCCATCACGATGGTAGTTTTTAACTTCATTTTTCGGGCGATTAATTGGCAATAAGTGGCTATTTGCCCCAACGCGATGACGATGAGCATCACCATAAGCAAATAAACGACCTTGCAACAATTTATCTGGTGAAAAATCAACTCCTGGTACAATATTGCCTGGCGTAAAGGTTACTTGTTCTACTTCTGCAAAGTAATTATCTGTATTACGATCTAAGACCATACGACCAACTTCAATTAATGGATAGTCTTTTTGTGACCAAACTTTGGTTACATCAAATGGATTAAAACGATAATGATCTGCATCGGCTAAAGGCATAATTTGGACACACAATTTCCAAGCTGGTGCGTCTCCATTTTCAATGGCATTAAATAAATCTTCTGTATGGTAATCAGGATTACTTCCTGCCAACTCTTCAGCTACTTCAGCTGTTAAATTTTTAATTCCTTGCTCTGTTTTAAAATGATATTTAACCCAAACACTTTCGCCAGCAGCATTGGTCCATTTAAAGGTATGACTTCCAAAACCGTGCATATGACGGAACGTCGCAGGAATTCCACGATCTGACATTAAAATCGTCACTTGGTGTAAAGATTCTGGTGACAATGACCAGAAATCCCAAATAGCATTATGGTTTTTCAAATGTGTTTGAGGATCACGTTTTTGTGTATGGATAAAATCTGGAAATTTGATTGCATCGCGAATAAAGAAAATAGGCGTATTATTTCCGACAATATCATAATTTCCTTCATCAGTATATAATTTTACTGCAAAACCACGAGGATCACGCAATGTATCTGCAGAACCACTTTCACCTGCAACCGTTGAAAAACGTGTGAATACAGGTGTCTTTTTCCCGATTTCAGATAAGAAATCAGCTTTTGTATATTCCGTTAAATCATTCGTCACTTCAAAATATCCATGGGCACCGGCACCTTTTGCATGTACCACACGCTCTGGAATACGCTCACGGTTAAAATGCGCCAACTTTTCTAAAAGTGCAACATCTTGGATTAAAACTGGACCACGATTACCAGCTGTCATTGAGTTTTGGTTATCCCCAATTGGTGCGCCTGCATCAGTAGTTAAATTCGATTTGTGGCTGTCTAGATTTTTTGTCACAAATAATCACCTCGTTAATTATTTCCATTCCTAAATAAGAATAGCTACAATTAGTATACCGATGAATAATTTGAAGGTCAACCTATCCTTTTTATAAAAAACCATATTATAACAAAAACATTCTCAAAAACCCTTTCAAATCAAGAATACAAACAATAGAAATAACAAAAAGATTTTTTACTTTCCCACTAAACAAGACCGCTTAAATCAAGCTAAAAAAATAAAAAGTAGAGCTAGACTCTACTTAATAATCTCAAGTAACCGTAATCCATTGAGAATGCCATCGTCCTCTGGTTTATCGGTAATATAATCAGCAATCGCTTTTAATTCCTCACGACCATTTTCCATGGCTACCCCTGTTCCCACAATTTTCAACATTTCTTGATCATTAAGCCCGTCACCAAAAGCGACTGATGCTTCTATTGGGAATTCTAAAAATTGCATTAATTTAGTAATTCCAACTGCTTTTGATCCATTATTTGGACAAACATCCACAGAATACGGATTCCAGCGCATAAAACTGCAGTCAGGAAATTCTTGACTATAATAGGCATCATGCTCTTCAGTTGCATGTAACATACATTGATAAATCAAACGATTCTCATAATACTCTTTCAAAACAGGGCGGTTGCCATGGATTTTATCTGAACGTTTAAAAGCCGCATTTATTAAAAAAGTCGGTGGACTGAAAGGCAAAATTCGACTTAATTTTTTCTGCCATTTGCGGCTTCCTGTTGTAGTTAGTGAATTTCCTGCTATCATTTCTGAGCCTGCAAAGGCAATGCCTTGTTTGTTTATTTCAGCTGCTTGGGCTAAGCGCTCGACTAAATGGGCTTCCATTGGGTTTTGGTACACAATCTCACCTTTATGCACAACATATTGACCATTTAAGCTAATATGTGTATCAATTGCTAATTCTTCTAAAATTTCTTTAATTAGAAAAGGTGGGCGACCAGTTGCTATCGCCGGAATAATTCCTTGTTTTTTCAATTCTAAAATAGCTAATTTTGCAGACGCGGGAATTCTTCGCTTCTTATCTAATAAGGTACCATCTATATCAAAAAACACTATTTTTGTCATTGTTTGTCCTCCCTCACTTTGTATTATTTGCCTTTAGTTTACCGTTTTACCAAAGCTGATACAAGGATAAAAAAGTGCCTAGTCACTAAGTACACCTATTCAATCGCGAAATTCTTATCTACACTCTTTAATCACAAGTACTTCTTGGTAAACATCAACCGAAAGAACCTCATGGACATCATTAAAGTTTCTTTTAATTATTTTTGAAATTTCATCTATCTCCAATTCCTCATATAAGACAAGCGTCTTATCAATTACGCGGAATAAATTACACTGTTCCACTCTAAATGTCACATAATATAAATAAGCATCTTTCCATTTATCTTCAATCTTCATCAATAATTTCCTCATTTCTATCTAATCGGTTATAAGTAAGAACTTAAAACTAAGTATAATATATTTATCAAATGTTATTTTATTTAAAATTAGATAAATAGTCACTAATTTCATAGAAAATGAGAATGGGTATCTTTTACTCCAAATAAAAAAGCTGAAAGGTTTCCCAATCAGCTTTTCAATCTATTTATATCCAACTATCGTATTTCAGCCAAAATTTTCTGAGCTTGTGCTAAATTTTGATTTTTTGATTTTTTTAATTGCGCTACAACTTCCTCAATTTCAGACTCTGTTGCTCCCGCATGAATCGCTAAAGATTTCATTTGTAAGGACATATGTCCCTTTTGAATGCCTTCAGAAACTAAGGCTTTTAAGGCAGAAAAATTCTGAGCAAGACCAACAGAAACAATAACACTTGCTAATTCACTCGCTTTTTCAATTGCTAAAAGTTGTTGATTAACTTTAACTAACGGTAATACACTAATGGCGCCGCCCACCATTCCTACAGGCATAGGTAACGTCAATTCTCCCACTAAATGACCGACTTCATTAATACTCCAATTAGACATTGCTTGATAACGTCCATTTCGACTAGCATAGGCATGCGCTCCAGCTTCAATCGCTCTAAAATCATTGCCCGAAGCTAACACAACTGCATCAATCCCATTCATAATCCCTTTATTATGGGTCGCTGCTCTGTACGGATCTAAATCAGCATAACGTGTCGCTTCCACAATTCGCTGAGCAATCCATTGTCCATCATAGCTCGAAGTTGTCAGTTGGTTTGGATCAATTTCACAAGTCGCCGTTACTAAAGAGCAATCGCCATAATTGCTCAATATTTCCATCAATACATCGCCTTGAATCCATTCCGTTATCGGTCCAACAGTCGCCTCTAAAATAGTATTAATCATATTGGCACCCATCGCTTCTTGAACATCAATAATCAAATGAACGGTTAAAAATTCAGGCTCAGATTTTTCATTTAGAATCACCCGCGTTTCAACGCGCTTCACTCCGCCGCCACGTTTCACAATTGATGGATACGCTAAATTAGCAATTTCAATAATCTCAGCGCTTCTAGCTTGCACTAATTTTTCAGCAGCTAGAACATCTACCAAATTTTGGAAAATCAATTGACCAATCATAGCACGTTCTTTAATAGTTGTCGTAAACCCACCTAATTGGCGAATCACTTTTGCGCCATTACTACTAGCAGCAATCACAGAAGGCTCCTCGACAACCATTGGTACGATGACATCTTTTTGATCGACTAAAAAATTCAAAGCCACTCCCAACGGTAACGGAAATTGCCCAATTTGATTCTCAATCATACTATCCGCAATCGCATCACTTAACAGTGGATTGTCCAACAATTGACGGCCCGCTTCCTGCGTTAAAAAACCTCGTTCCACCAAAAGCTGAATACGCTCAGAGCGGTTTTTTTGATAAAATTTAGAAATAGACGAATCCAAATTACATCTCTCCTTTAATTGACTGTTGAGAGCCGTCTTAAGCTCCTATCAAATGTTAATGGGCTGAATTAATCTCGCTCAACAACCATTGCCACACCTAGTCCACCACCGATACATAAGGAAGCTATCCCAACTTTAGTATTGGTTTGTTGTAATTCTTGAAGCAAACTGGTCACAACTCGTGCGCCTGATGCACCGATTGGATGACCTAATGCAATTGCTCCACCATAAATGTTTAACTTTTCCGCTGGTACTTCTAAGTCACGAGCAACAGCAATCGACTGAGAAGCAAAGGCCTCGTTTAATTGGAATAAATCAATTTGATCAATCGTATAATCGCCTTTTTCTAAGACTTTTTTTACAGCATAATAAGGTGCATAACCCATAATTTCAGGAGCAATCCCAACTTCAGAAGTTGCTTTTATTGTTGCTAAATAAGGAATTCCTTCTGCAATTGCTCGTTCCTTAGACATTAAAATCAAGGCTGATGCGCCGTCGTTAATGCCTGATGAGTTACCAGCAGTCACGGTCCCATTTTCTTTAAAAACCGTTTTTAAAGTTGCTAATTTTTCAACTGTTGAATTGCCACGAATCGTTTCATCTTCAGTAAACCATGTTCCTTCAGCTAATGGAACAGGAACAATTTCAGACTTAAATAACCCTTTTTCTTGAGCTGCGGCAGCCTTCATATGGGACTGATAAGCAAACAAATCTTGCTCTTCTCGACTAACCTTAAATTTTTCAGCAACATTTTCAGCTGTCACGCCCATTGGATATTCCCCAAAAGCGTCTGTTAATCCATCATGAAACATGCTATTGATTAATTCTTCTGATTTTAACTCCATTCCGACCGCTGTACTGGCAACCAAAGAAGGGGCCTGTGACATGTTTTCAGTCCCACCAACAACGACAACATCTGCTTCACCCAGTTGAATAGCTTGTCTACCTAACATGATTGCTTTTAAACCAGAACCACAAACTTCATTAATCGTCATAGCAACAGCTTGATAAGGAATTCCTGCTTTAATTGATATCTGACGAGCTACATTTTGACCTAAACCAGCTTGCAAAACATTTCCAAAGATAACTTGATCAACACTCTCTGGATCGATATTAGCACGTTCTAACGCACCCTTTACTACTGTTACGCCTAAATCAACTGCTGAGCTATCTTTCAAACTACCACGGTATTTCCCAATCGGTGTTCGCACTGCATCTATAATAACTATTTCTCTCATAGCAATCTCCCTTTTTAGTCTATTGAACTCGCAATTTTAGCCACATTATAAAAACAAAAAATACCCGAAAAAGTGTTTTTTTTACTTCTATTGGAATTCTGCTTTTTCCTCCCGTGGTTTGCGAGATGAAATGAACCTTAATTATAATCTACTTGCATTATAGCATGGGAATTCTTAAAAATTGTATAAATTTCTGAATTTCCAGTGATTTGACTCAAGCAAATCGAAAATTCCACTATTTAAATCGAAAAAGCAGTTAGGAACTAAAGATTTAACTAAATTTTGACTAGAATCAAGCGAATGTATTGTTTTTTACCAGATTTTCTACTAAACTTAAAGTGTTTCAAAATATATTAACAAAAAGGACGTTCATATGAAAATAGGAATCGATAAACTAAGTTTTTATACCCCTGCTTTTTATGTTGATATGACAGAATTAGCTAATGCGCGCGGTATCGACCCAAATAAATTCACCATTGGAATCGGACAAGACAAAATGGCTTTTGCACCGATTACCCAAGATGCTGTGACCATGGGTGCTAATGCAGCACTTAATTTTTTAACAGAAGAAGACCGCAAAAAAATTGATTTAGTCATCTTAGCGACTGAATCAGGAATTGATCAATCAAAATCTGGCGCTATTTATATCCACCGTCTCTTAAAGTTACAGCCTTTCGCTCGTTCAATCGAGTTTAAAGAAGCTTGTTACGGAGCCACTGCTGGCATTAACTTAGCAAAAGATTATATTGCACAACATCCTGATAGCAAAGTCTTAGTCATTGGTTCAGACATTGCTCGTTATGGACTTGATACGCCTGGAGAAGCGACTCAAGGAGCTGGAGCTGTTGCCATGTTACTTTCTACAAATCCACGCTGTATTGCTTTAGAAAATGACCAAGTTTTCTTAACAGAAGATATTATGGATTTTTGGCGTCCAACTTACTCTGAATATGCTTGTGTACAAGGAAAGTACTCAACTGAACAATACTTACATTTCTTTGAAACCATTTGGGCAGAATATCAACGGAAGTTTTCACAACCTCTAGAAAAATTTGCAGCCTTGTGCTTCCATTTACCCTATACTAAAATGGGAAAAAAAGCTTTAGACTTGATTATTGAAACTGCACCTAGTGACGTTCAAGAACAATTAACTGAAAACTATCGCTTAAGCACATTGTATAGTCGTAACATTGGCAATATCTATACAGGATCACTTTACCTAAGCTTTATTTCACTTTTAGACCATCAACCAAACTTAGCTGCCGAGGATAAAATTGGCTTCTTTAGTTATGGTTCTGGCGCTGTTGGTGAATTTTTCAGTGGAACTTTACAGCCTGGCTTTAAAGAATTCATCACTACTGCTGAACATCAAGACTTATTAACAAATCGCAAAAAATTATCTATTTCGGAATATGAAACACGCTTTAAAGAAGAGCTTCCTAAAGATGGTTCAACATTAGAAATTAGTAGCACTGACGAAGATCCAGCTCCAATTGTCTTAACTGGCATTACTGAGCATATGCGTCAATACAAACGCAAACAATAAAATTTCCATCAAAAAAACCTACCAAATTAGTTTAATTGGTAGGTTTTTTAATAAGTTACCCTTTCAACCACTTGTCTGTGACATCCTTGGCAGAAACAGGTTTCGAAAAATAATAGCCTTGAATAATAAAATTCCCCATCGTTTTAAGAGTGGCTAATTGTTCTTTCGTCTCGACTCCTTCAACAATAACTTGTAAATGCAGTTTATCTGCTAATTGAATAATTGTTTCAGTCACCGCCGTTACCTTCGCATCTAAATTTAAAGCCTCAGTAAAACTTCGATCAATTTTTAAACTTTGAATCGGAAAATCAATCACATAACGTAAAGAACTATAGCCCGTTCCAAAATCATCAATACTTAATTGGACACCCATTTTATGGAGTTGCTTCAAATTCTTTTGGGATTCAGCTAAATCAGCCATTAATACAGTTTCTGTAATCTCTAATTCCAATAAATTAGGTGGTATTTGATGCTTAGCTAACTGCTTCGCAACTAAACAAACCAAAGCATCTCCATGGAAATCATTGGCTGATAAATTCAATGAAACTGGGATTGTAAAACCTAGATTCAACCAGACTTTAATTTGATGACAAGCCATTTCAATTATTTGTTCACTGAGTTGAATAATATGTCCTGTCTGCTCAGCTAAAGGAATAAATTGATCTGGATAGCGTAAATCGTCTTCCCAAGGAACTTGCCAACGAATCAAGGCCTCAACACCATAAAGCTCCTCTGTGTCTGCATGAACCTTAGGCTGGTAGTGTAACAAGAATTCTTTTTTTCAATCCCCTTCATTAACTCTAGCTCTTTTTGATACTCATTTTGCAGTTGCTTTTCATATTGTGAATATGAAATAATCAATGTTTTACCTGTTTCACGAACTTGCTGTTTGGCAGAATACATCGCTATATCTACTTTTGTCAGTAATTCCTCAAATTCACTACCATCTTCATATGCCTTCACTAGCCCAATACTGGCTGCCGGAAATAATCGGATTTTTTCAATAACCATTGCTTTACCAAATACTTTTAATAAGTTTTCCCCTACATCTTCCGTTTCCCCAGCGTATTCCTCGATAAACGTTAAGACAAACTCATCGCCTCCAACCCTAGCTAAAAAGTATTCTTTTCCGATATACCGTTGAATTCTCTGTGCCACTTTTGTTAAATATAAATCGCCAATATTATGACCATAGCGATCATTAATTTTTTTCAATTCAGTCATATCAATATAATAAATACTGAGGATTGTCTTTTTTTGAAACGCATACCGTTGCCTCAATTCATTTAAACAATCTTCTATATATTCTTTCATAAAATAACGATTAGGGAGCTTTGTCAGTCCATCATGATAGGCTAAACTACGAATCATTTTTTCCACCTGATTTTCTTTCGTAATATCTGCCCCAACTAAAAATATTTCTGTAATTTTTAGCTCTTCAATTATGATAGGCACAATCTGAATCTTAAATTCCTTGACCGTTCCATCATTAGTTGTGACTTTAGTTTCAAATTGAACATTTTTTCTTTCATTTATTGCTTCAGTAAAATAACTAACTGAACGACAATATTGCTGTGGTTCCATTACTTCTTCAATCCTCGTAATCCCTTGCTCTAATTCCGTTGAAAAAAGCAACTGGGCTGCATCATTTAAACTAAGAATCTCCCCCGCTGCATTAATTAATAATACCGGATCCGGATTACTTTTTAGTAAAGAATAACTCATATCTTTTAACTTACTAATTTCACGACGATTTGTATCAAAGGCAAAACTAACAGCTGAAACCCCAAGAAAACTTAATTGTAGAAGAATGGTAAATAAGCTAATTGTAACAACTAAATAAGTAGCTTCTAGTCCCATTTCTGGTTGTAGAAAATAATCCGTTTCAAATTGAAGTTCGACTAATCCAAAATAAAATACGGCGCTTAATAATAACGCTAAAACAATCGCTTTTTTAGCATCTTGGATGATACGTAATTGTCCAGTCAATAACTTATTTTGAGTGATAACAATCCAAATAGTGTACATTCCAGAAATGAAACTAAGCAATACTGAACCCATTAAGAATAGTGGATGATACGAAATGCCATTTGAAACGATTGCTCGCATCCCCATATAATGAACACCTAGCAACCCGCCTGTTAACAACAATCCTGCTATGAATAAGTCATTTTTAGTTGTTTTTTTACGACTCATTAACAAAAAAGCTAAATAACAGCCTAAAAAAAGCAATCCAAGTGCGAACCAAGCAAAAAATGGTGTGTAGCTAAAATTTGTGTGATTTAAATAACCCATTAACCCCACATATTGCATCGCACCAATTCCAACACTCATCACGATTGCTTTCACCAAAATCCAACCATTCCGATACAAACTACTTTTATCATCTAATAAACGATTCACACTAACAACATTATATGCTGTAAACAGAGCGATCAAATACGAGCAAATAACTAAAATCGGGATATAATAACCCATTTGCATGTTGAACCACTCCTCTTTCTCTCCACTAATCTATCTAAAGCTTTATCTCATCCTTATTTTAATCTATTTTATTAAAAAAGGTCAAACATTTAATAACGATATATGTATTTTTTTAAAAATAAAAATTAGCCTGATTCACTTAGAATCAACAAGTCTAAGTGAATCAGGCTAAATTTCTGGCTCATTCTATTTTCCCAACTGTTTATTACACATCATACTCTAACTCTTTTATAGCTGCCTCAACAAAGTCATACGGGCTTTTAATCGTTTCTTGTACATATTCTGCCGCACCAGATTTTATCTCAATTTGAACTTGATTCTTAGCTGAAAAATCACTAATTGACTCTTCAAAAAATTCTTTAATCCGTTCTGTTACAACTCTTGCACCTGCTTGATCTGTAAAAAGTAGCAAACCCCAAGTTAAGTTTTCGCGTTCTAAGACATATAAAATATCATTATCTCGAATCGCCTGCTTCATTGTACTTGTAACACGTCCAATAACAGCCGAAATTTGGTCTTCCGACAACATTCGCTGCAATTCATTCCAGTGCTTCACCTGAATCACAACCATTGTTACAGGTAAGTTAAAACGACGTGAAGTTGACATAAACACCTGTGCATCCTCTTTATAGGCACGGATTGTTCGTAATCTCGTTTCATCATCCAATATTCCTAGCTGACGGTTCTTGCGTTCTAACTGACTATTTTCTGCTTGTAGCTTCTGTGTTCGATAACTAAACATATACAGAGTCACAGATAAAAGAGGTGTCATTACTAACCAAAAATACAAGCTCGCTCCAAATGTTTCACTTGTAGAAATAGATTGGTATAACGCATAACTTCCTTGTAAAAAGATAAAAATTAAATTTAAAATCAAACCAGCTGTAATTGTTGTAAAATATGTGATAATCGCCAATAGTAAGGCCACGTTCATAAAAATAATATTCTGAACAAAACTACTTTGATCAAATGTTGTAAATACGACGATAATAAACATTAATAATAGAAAACCTAATAAGGCTAAATCGGATAATAATTTATTATTTTTCATCATTATCCTCCTTGTCTAAACGATTTTTTCTAAATGCTAAGATTAAGGCAATTAGAATTGAAGCTAACACTAAGCCCACTAATCCAAGGTATAACAAAAGATTCGATTCCTTTTTAACTTTATCAACAAAGGTCGTTGCTTCTCCGATATCCCCTTTCTTTTTAAAGCGATAGCTATTAACCCGATTATCTTTATCCACAGTAAACGCATCTCCACTATGTTTTTGAACTTTGTCTTGAGTCGACAGCTCTTTGGAAGCCAAATAAACAGACTGCGGAGTAGCTCCTGTCACAACCAACAACCCATTACTAGCAGTGTATGGTGAGTGTAGTAACTGCCCAGTCCCAATTTGTTGTCCGTAATTAGATTCAATACTTAATTTTTCATTGGATAAAAATCCTGCTCCGTCTTTATCGTATTTAAAATATAACTTCTCATTAATTCCTTTAATAAACGTATTATCTAGAGCTGAACCCATAGTAATAATATTGCTAGATTTTAGCTCTTCTTTCGTTGCTGAACTTGAATAAAAAACAACTTCACCTGTATTATCTTGCGCGTATTTTCCTAGTAAATTAAAAATATTCGTCAGCCCACGATAATAGTCAGCATTCATCTCTTCCGGTAAAACCACTGCTATTTGATTAAAACTCCCATCTTTTAAAAATGGAAATGGATAGTTTTCAAACAATAAGTCTGTCCGATCTTTCGTGTTTACCCTCATCATAGACTCTGGAGAAATATAGGCCCACGGAGTCTCATCCTGTCTAGGGGTGCATTGTAAATCTTTAATTTCTAAATCAAAACTGACGGTCACTGCAAAATTGCCTGACACATCTAAGTCTGGCGGCAAGGTAAAAGTTGCTGTATCGCCATCAGCATATTCCTTCGTTAATTTTTTACTGCCAATCGGTATACCACCAATCGAAACAGTCATAAGTGAACGATCAAAATCAAGATTTTTAGCATAACGAAAAGCCAAATTCACTTGACTATTTGCAGCTAAAGAACGATTCGCTGGCAACGACATAAAGTAAGTTTGCTCTTGGTGAAAAGGCCCTTTTAATTCATCTCCTGTACTTGTCATTTGAAAATCCTCTTCAATTTTCAAATGAGACGTTGCCGTATCTAAATCTTTAGACACCTCTTTACTAACTAGTTGTGTTTCAGACATTAGTTCCTCGTTTGCACTATACCGTCCTGCCTTAACTAATGCTTTCTTATCACTAGAAGTGATGACTAACACCGTTTGATTTTCTTTTTTTATCACTTTTAGAACAGCTTGCTCTTTGACACTATTTTTATCAATTTTAGTTTGATAGTCAGCAGGTAAATGATCATACTCTGCTACTAAAACAACAAGTGGCAATTGCGCTAAATGCGAATCATTTAATGTGCCGATTGGAATTTGTTGATCATCTTGTCCATTTGCTTTTGCAGACCCAGATAAGGTATAAGTTGCTGTTTCCAATTCAGCTGGAGTGGCTTTTTCAGGAACTATAACGGCCACCTCTTTATGAACAACAGAATCCATCCCACTAAACCGCTCATAAAAAGCTTGGATTGTTTCTGGCATTTCTTTTTTGGTATAATTTACACCAACATTTGAGCCTTTAAAAATATGCAACCAATCAGCAGGTGTCTCCGTCAAACTACATTGATCTTCACCGTTGGTCGTCATAATTGCGCCTTCTATTTTTAATACATTTGAACCTTGTTTAATTAGTTCTTTAGGTATATCAATCACTAAGTGCTGTTTTTCAAGACTTGTTTCTGTTGGTCGAAAAGAATTGAACTTCATCCCATTAATCGATAACGTCACACTCGAAACATCATTTTTGGTCAATTGAGAAATTTGATAGTCCAAATTAAGTCTGACTTGATCGACTTCCCAATAATCCAAAATTTGAAAATATAAATTCGTTGTCGCTGAAACCCCAGTCAAGGAGCTATCTGTATTATCAAACTTGGTAATAAACGTTTGTGGTTCAGCTTCTGCTCCATAAACTACAACTGAGCTTGATACAATACTAAAAATAACAACGAATCCCATTAAAAACCATTTTTTCATCTAACTTTCCTCCACTTCTCGCTAAAACCGCTCTGTTTTATACCATTTGACTTCACGTTTTAGAACTGTTTCTTTAATAAACATTACCATTCCATATGCCGCAACAGCTAACCACATCTGACTGTATGTTACATACATAAGTAAAATAATGCCCAAATTTCCAAACGTCATTTCACCCTTTTCAGTTGTAATCGTAATAAATGTTCCTACGACGAAAAGAATGATTGCTAATAACCACAGCAACCCACTAAAACCAGCCAATGTTGTCGTCACATAGCCCATCAAATTAAGTAACAACAGTACATCTGAAACAACCAACGAAGTCATTAGCAAAAAATAAATGGATAAAAAGTACAAAATATCAAAACGGATTTTACGTGCTTTTGCGTTGAATAATAACGGTGCATTTTTCACAATAACATAAATATTGCCTTTCACCCAGCGTGTCCGTTGACGAAACCAGACCTTTAAGGTTTGAGGTTCTTGCTCCCAAGTTACCGCTTTAGGTTGAAACTTGATTTTATAACCCATCATGTAAATTCGAAAACTAATTTCGGTATCTTCTGCCAAAGCTTTCTCATCCCAACCACCAATTGCTTCAATAATTTCTCGCCTCATGATAAAGTTGGTACCAGGAATCGTACATAATTTGAATAATTGCCAACGACCTGCTTGAGCCATCCACTGAAAAGACAACGTTTCGATATTAATAAAACGCGTCAATAGACTGGCGTTGCGATTTCTAGTTCTAAATTTCCCAACTACGGCACCTAATTTTTCGTCATTGCTCAGTTCTGCTACAAGATAGCGTAATGCTGTTTTTTCTGGCGTATTATCTGCATCATAAATCGCAATTAAATCCCCTTTAGCCTGTTTAAAACCAATATTCAGAGCATTCGATTTACCCTTTCCTCCAACTACAGCATCCGTATTGATAATATGCAGCTGGCGAGTTGGATTTTTGGCTTGAATTGCAGCTAATAATTCTGCGCTATTATCTGATGAATTATCATTAATGACAATAATTTCATAGCGATCTTGTGGGTAATCAAAGCGCAATAATGACTCCACTGTCTTTACAATAACGACGCCTTCATTATGGGCCGGGACCATAATTGTCACCAACGGTGGAACACCCTTAATTTCAGGAAGTTCCTTTCCTTCTATTTTTATATAATAAATGTAGCCCGCAATAATCAAGGCCACATTAACTAATAATAATCCCCAAATAGAAAAAATTGCGACTAGTAATAAATAATCTGCTAGCGTCATATTTTTTCACTCACTTTCTATATTTTCCTTTATATAAATTATAGCCAATAACAAAAAAGATACTTAATACAAATAAAGTGGCACTAATAATAACGATGAAAATTTTGTCCTGTAAATTAAAAAAATCCGTTAAACTACCTGTATCTTTCACTGTTTTTGCTTGCTTTCCTGCTACTGATTTCACCATTGTTTCCGGATACTCACGTTCACCATTAACTGTTAAAATCGCATTTTCCACTTTTATTTGATTGGTTTCTGTCACCACATTGTGTTCTCTCAAATTTATTCCTCGAAATAAAAAAGGCAGCTGATTTAACTCTTTATTGATGCTATCCCATTCTTTTCTCGTGTCAGGTATTTTATAAGTCAAGGCTGTCGGAGTATTAAATTTATGCCTTTCTATTGCTCCCCATTCAATTGCCCTTAATGAAGAGACTGGCAACCCAAAATACGTCGTGTCATAAATTGGAGCAGTCGTCGTCTTATCTCGGTACTGAAGCTTCTTAGGGTTAGGCAGCAACAGAACTGTCGAACTATAAGACAAGCCATCTTGTTGATATTCTGTATCTTGATTCCAATAGGCCGGCGCACTAATGCCTACAGGAAAAACATTATCTGCCACTAGTTCATCAATTGTTTTCGGCATAATAGCTGCTAAATCGCGTTGCTCTCTACTAACACCCATTACCTCAGGAGTTTTTAAAAGTAGCCCGCCATTTCGAGCCGCTACATAACGTAACATGTCAGTATAATTTTTCATTGCTTTTAAATCTACATTTTGCCAAACGCTTGTTGCACTTAATGCAAAGGGAATCCCTGCATCATATAACTGATCTGCTAAATACTTAATAAGAGGGAGATTTGAAAAAGGTGTCACATCTGTGAAAACTAACATAGGGTTAAATGTCCCAGTTTGCTTCAACCATTTTTGAATAAGTTGGCTCGTTAAAATAAAACTCAACCCATCTGGCTTTAGATAAGGAAGATAAGCAGAGTTGCCATTTAAAATGCCATAAGGTTTCAATTCATTGTGGTTCTCAAAATCTATTCGTCCAAATTCTTCAGCTGCTTCCGAAATTCCAGCCACAACCTCAACCGTCAATTCCGTTTCCATGACTTCATTAGCTTTCTCACTAAGACTGACTAAGTTGCCTCGTTCACCATTAATTTGCTCCAATTCAATACCAAGCTGCTTTTGCCATTTCATAGGTAAATTACCACCAATATGTAATTTTAATCCTGTAAAAGCATCACGATCCTTTAAATAAAACGGATTTTCAATAGCCAAGTCTGGTGCATTAATCAATGTAATGATTCCATTAAAATCAGACATTTCGTTTTCATGGTACTCTGCAACTGAAATAGTTGTCACCACAACATTAAAACTAGTGAGCAAACGTTGCAAAGTACTAATTTTTTCTTCTCCTGAACCAGATGTATCTAGACTGTCATACACAAGTAATAGTTTCATCTCACTCTCGTCTGGCTTTGTATCAGCAAATACGGATGTCGGATAGGAAAAGCAACTAACTAACCAGAAAAGACAACCTATTGCCATTAACTTATACCACTTTATCATTTAACGCATCCCCCCTCCTGATTCATTTATTTTAGTTTCAGCGAATCAAATTCTGTTTCTTGCTGCCATAAGCGATTGAATAAAATATCGCTTAGCGTCATAATTGTTAGAAAATCGAATAAAACAGCTATTAAAAAAAGATGTTTTGCCAAATCGGCGTCTCCATCCCCCACGACAGAAATTAATAGAATTCCAAAAATCATGCCAATACTAGCTAAAATCAACCAATAACGCAATAAGCCTCGTGGATTATTTTGTTGATAAGCTCGGTATGTGCTAGGAAAATAGAGAGCTAAATAGACGAGTGTCCAAATAATTAAAAAACCTAGCGTTTTAGGATAGACAGTACGTTTTAAACGACTATAGAGAGTAAAATAAGTCGCCTGACTTTTAGCTTTTTTCCCAACTTTCTTTTCATAGTTCCCCATTTCAACGGTTTGAACTTCATGAATATCATGAGCAGCGACATCCAAAATATCATAAAATTCTTTAGGATGGGCTAAATAATTTTTTAAAATCCAACCGAATCCATATTTTTCATAAAAATTATCCACCATATAAGGACTATTTACATCAATAGCTGTATATTCTTGAAAATAAATATTTTCTTTTAATAAAGCAAATTGTTCACTAATTCCACCGTCACTAAGTGTTGCTTCTGGATTCTCAGATTCCAGTAAAACACCGCGTGTCATCGATTGAAATTGATTAATTTTGTTAAATTCTGAGGTGATTAACTTATAAGTTGCCACACCCGTCACTAATACTAAAACTAAGCTAAAAACAACCATCATTCGCGAAATCACTGTCTTTTTAATAAATAATAACCCAATATAAATAAATGCAATAAAAACTACTAATGGCGCGTTTTGTTGCTTAGATGTGATTAGTAACATCGAACTAACAGTTAATAAAACCAATAGGACACTATCATTGTAGCGTTTCCGACACATTAACAATGTCGAAGAAACAATATATAAACACATAATAAACATAATTGGCTCACTATAAAGTGAGTTAAAATAAGCTATATAAGCTGTATCTGTAAAGATAATCACTACAAAAAGGGCAATGAAGTAGCCTTTCCAACCTTTGATTCGATAAGTCAGAGCTTCTGTTAATAAATAAATGCTACCTAAAAACAAAACATAATAAATGAAGCTCAAAAAACGGATATCAAAAATAGTTTGGCTATAAAACAATTTATTCAATACCACAGCTAAGTGAATAAAAAGTGGCTCTGATGAAAATAAACTAGCACCATGTTCATTGTAATAGTGCATAATGCCATACTCTTTAATAAAATAACTGAAATATTGGTCACTATATTTTGGTAATTGATACAAGCCATTGCTGTACAACATTCTTAAAAAGTCACCATTATCTGCAATTCCTATTAAAGGTTGAATAAATAATGCAATACCAGCTACAATCGCTGCAAGAAAGACTGCTAATAACGACGGTGAAATAACAGTCGAAATAGTTATCCCGCTGTTAAGTAACAGCTTCTTTAGTTGTTTCACTTCTTTACCTCCTTATAAAAAGTTCTTTTGAGTCGTTTAGGCCTGGCAGAAAAATAGCAAATTCCAGAAAAAGTTGCTCTTTACTTTTTTGGGAATTTATCTTTTTTCCGAAGGACTGGCTCAAAAGAACTAGCCTTGATAAAAAGTTCTTTTAAGCCGTTTAGGCCTGGCAGAAAAATAGCAAATTCCAGAAAAAGTTGCTCTTTACTTTTTTGGGAATTTATCTTTTTTCCGAAGGACTGGCTCAAAAGAACTAGCCTTGATAAAAAGTTCTTTTAAGCCGTTTAGGCCTGGCAGAAAAATAGCAAATTCCAGAAAAAGTTGCTCTTTACTTTTTTGGGAATTTATCTTTTTTCCGAAGGACTGGCTCAAAAGAACTAGCCTTGATATATAGAATCAGATTTTCTTGTAGAATTAATATTGATACGCTAATAAAGCAATTAAATTATTGAACGAAAATAAAGCATTCGTTTGGCTATCTCCGTATCCACCGTTCAAAGGACTTGCTGGGTCATGAATCTGACTCGCTTCCATTCGATCCATCGCACGATTGTACAATTCTTCATCCCCAACTTCGGAAGCTATCATTGCGCAAATTCCATAAGCTGCAGCCGACTGATTCTGATCTAAAACTTCTCCAGTTTTTGAATAGCGATTATATAAAGTCCCTTTCTCAACATTTTCTTTAATAAAAGCTATACTTTGTGACTTCGTTTTTCCCGCTTCACTTAGATGCAAAATGGATAAGAGTGACTCAATGACATTGATTTCTTCACTAGCAATATAAGCTTTTTGGCTATAATCATAGCGTGTTTGATAGAAAGGAAATTGATCCCCTAGATAGCCTTCTGTTAAAATCATTTCTTGTGCATCTATTAAGGCTTTCTTGTCTTCAACTGCGATTGGCAATAAACTTAATGTTTTTAAATCTATATAACACAAAGTAATGGATTGATTGGTTATATCATACTGACTATCTCGAAAATCAACCAGTTTGTTTTGATTAACCATTTTTTTGTAAAAGCGACTACCATATTGTGTAACAAGATTCTCAGACGTTGCACCCGGTATAAATTGTTGAGCTTCTGCTAAACCACGAATAATTCGCAAATCATCGACACTTGCATTAACTGGATACCTTTTTTGCAGTTTTGGACTAAACCGATAACTGAATTGAGTTGATTCATTGAAGGTTGCGACTGTTGTTTCCCATGTTTTTTTAAATAGTGTTTCATCTTGTTTCAAAGCTGCATAGCGTAGCATTAGTCCTGCTGACTCACTAAGGACTTCATGGCCTGTAGCAACCTCTTCATTTTGATCCGTATCTAAATAATTTGTATAAATACCATAATCTCCCGTTAACTTTTCAGCGACGAAGGTTTCTAATTTTTGCTCATTATCCTTGGCGCCTTTACGGTTAGCACCATATTGGTTTGTCTTTTTTATTTTTATTTCCACAGGTGAGCTTTCAGCCTGACTATGCTGCTCCCCAATAAAATTTTTATTGGATTGAATTGGCTGACAACTTAACAAAAAAAAGAAGAGCCCACTTAATCCGCATAACCCAATTGCTTTTTTTAATCTCATAATAGAGTAACTCCCTAACCTTTATTTTCTAACAAAAATTGATTGATTTCATTCTGGTTTTTGAAGTTGGAAAGACGATTCGTTACTTGGCCTTTTTTTACTACCAGAACTGCTGGCACAGATTGAATGTCTGTCACATTAACAATTTTTTCAAAGTTTTTTATATCTGTTTTCTTACCTTCATCCGTATTGTAATACAGAATAGCTTGATTATTCTTTGCAAGTGCCTTTTCAAGCTTTGGCTGAAAAGCCTGACATTTATCACAAGTTGGTCGACCTATATAAATAATTCCATCCTTTTTTTCATCTATTAAGCCCATAATCTCCATCCCAGAAGCGGAAGTAAGAGTAGCCTTATTTTCTTTTGTTTCTGTTTTATTCATCATTATAAAAATAAAAAAAACCGTACTCAACAGAACAACCACTCCACTACCAATCAAAACTCCCTTTTTCATTACATAACCTCCATAATCAACTTATTGTTTAGTAGATTCTAGCACAGCTAATAAAATAAGTAACGTTAGAACTATTACCAATAAAAAATTTCTATTTATTTTTTAGTCATTCAATTCAACATTAAAAAATTCGTTTTTTAATTACTCTATCGTACTCTATTTATTCCTATTTATATATAGCCATACAGCAATTTTCCATGCTCTTTTTTATCATCTTTTGTTGTTATCTTAAAAAAAAATGATAAATAGTTAAATAAATTAACAGGGATTCTTCTCTACTCTTTATTTTGCTTCAATTAAACAAATCCGATTTACTTAAAAAATATCAAGATCCACCATGCTTTTTATGCCATTCATAGTTGCACTACAAAAAAAATCGTTAAATCAAGAAACTCTCCTGATTTAACGATTTTCACTTTTATTGTTCTTGATTCTCACTTTCACCTAAATTAGGATCCATTTTATTGGCTGCAATAACAAACGGTGCCCAAATTGCAAATGAAGCCAACACACAAACTAATGTGACAATAGGCGCACGCCAGTCAGCTCCTGTTGCTAAGAAGGATAATAGGAACGGAGGAGTTACCCAAACTATTGATTGAGAAACTGGATTCACTAAATCCAACATCGTTGCAAAATAACCAATGGATACTGAAACAACTGGTGCAAGCATAAATGGAATAAATAAAATTGGATTTAAAACAATTGGTAAACCAAACATAACTGGTTCATTGATATTAAAAATACCAGGTCCAAGAGATAAATTAGCTACAGCGCGGTAATCCGCACGTTTAGAGAAGATCAAGATAACAACGATTAAGACAATTGTTCCTCCTGAACCACCAAACATTGAATAAGCATCAAATGAACCACGAACCCATTTATATCCTTCTGCCTTAACTAATTCAACTCCACCTTCTTGGAAGAGATTTAAGTTTTTAAGTTGTGCAACACCAAAGACACCTTCTAAAACGGGTGCTAAAACGTTCATACCGTGAATACCGAAGAACCAGAATAATTGAATCGCGATAGTCACAACAACTACAGCACCAAATCCTTGAGAGAAACCAAGCAAAGGTTTAGCAATTGTTTCTTGAATCCATTCTAAGAACGTCATATTCGGAATCAATTTTGCGAATGCCCAATAAAAAACAGCGACTGAATATAAAGCAACTGTTGCGGGAATAATTGCTGCAAAGGCTTTGGAAACAGCAGGTGGTACTGAATCTGGTAACTTAATTGTCATATCTCGTAACATCAATTTACAAAAAATCATTGTTGCAACGAAACCGATAACCATTGCGGTAAAGAAGAAATTACTATCTAAATTATTTAATGGAATCCAACCCCAACCAGTAGCTGTAATTCCTTGAGAAGTAGCTGACCAACCAGTTGTTGCTGATTCTGCATTGATTGTTTCAACCATTTTAGCTGGAACACTTGTTGCCAAGTTACCAGTAAATGAGAATGTTATACCTGCAATAGATGCAGCTAATGAAACAATCCCACCAGCTAAATCATTGACACCATATGCTCGAGAGAGGTTATAGCCCCAAGAAAAAGCAAAAATTAAACCAGCGATAGCTAAAGTTCCATTCCAAATATAGCCATTTATAGAAATAATTTCCTTAATTATAGGAATATCTCCACCAACATAACCTGAGAAAAATTGCGGGGGTAAATCACGAATTATTGCGTTAATCATAACCGCTACTGAACCGGCCATTGTTGCTGGCATTGTGCCAATAAAGGCATCACGTAAAGCGACTAAGTGTTTCTGTGCACCAATCTTTGCCGCAATCGGGAGTAAATGCTTCTCTAGCCAAGCAGATAATGCTTCCATCATATTAAAAACCTCCAATAATTAATTTTATACGCACAAATAACCAATAAAACCCTTACATAGTTTTATTCTTTTAACAGTTGGAACTAACCTACTATTAAACCATGTTTTATTTTTACACAACTCCTCCTCCCTCTTATTTAATGCAAGAGTCGTGCCAAATAAATACGCTGTTTATTCCTATTCTATAAAGGTTCAACAAAAGATAACGCTTACACATAGTTTTAAAAAATCTACACAGTTTTAATTTAATTACTTTTTTTCAGCTCTCTATAACAGATCTAAAATGATTCTAATCCTGCCTTATATGTACGTATCGAACAAAAAAAGACTAAGGCATTTTCTTCCCTTAGTCTTTCCCGTATAATTTTTTAAATTAGTTTGTTTTTCCAGATAAACCTTCATATATTTTATCAATGTTCCATTTAATCATATCATAGTAGGTATCGCCATCTTCACCCTTATCTGCTAAAGAGTCAGTAAATATTTTTGCCGCAATTGGCACGCCTGTTTCTCTGGAAACGGCCTCCATTGTTTTTGGAGAAATACTAGTCTCCACAAACAATGCTTTTACATCATCCTTTTTAATACGCTCTACAATTCGTTTCATTTGTCCTGGTGTTCCTTGACTGTCTGTATTAATCTCCCAGATATACTCAGCTTGTAGCCCATATTGTTTTGAGAAGTATTTAAAGGCACCCTCACTGCTAACTAAGATACGATTTTCTTCAGGAATAGACAACATTTTTTCTTTTGCCTGCGTGTCTAATTCAGTTAATTTAGCTACATAGGCTTCTTTATTTTTTTCGAAATAATCTGCATTTTCTGGACTGATTTTGCTTAATTCATCGGTTATATTCTCAACATACTTAATCCCATTTTGAACATTTAACCATGCATGTGGGTCTTCTTCTGTTTCTTGGCCTGCTTCGCTTAAATACATTGGTTCAACACCCTTACTAACAGCAAATGTCACATCTTCCTTACGACTATTAGTAATAACTTTATCAAACCAGCCCTTACCTGTTTCAAGATTTAAGCCATTGTAAAAAACAATGTCAGATTTTTCAACAGCTTCGGTGTCTCTAGGGGTTGGGTCATAAATATGTGGATCCGTTCCAACTGGAACCATACTATATACATCAACTTTATCCCCGCCCACATTCTCAATCATATCTGCAATAATTGAATAGGTTGCTACAACTTGAATTTTCCCTGTCGAGTCTGCCTTTTTTTTATCTTGGCTACTACTACTTGCAGAACAACCTGCTACAGTCAGCAATACAACTGCTAATCCGACTAAATAAATCATTTTATTTTTCATATCGTTATCTCCTCTTTTCTTCGTTTTAAGAATCCATTTTTTGGTGACAGTATAAATGAGATGGTGAAAAAACTCGCTCCGACTAAAACAATAGCTGCACTGGTTGGCAAATCATAGCTAAAACTAATTAGCACTCCAATTATTCCACTGATTGTGCCTAATGCAGAAGCCATTATCATCATATGAAGTAATTTATTTGACCAAAGATACGCCGTTGCTGCTGGAGTAATTAATAAAGCAACAACTAAGACAATCCCGACTTGTGACAGCGCAGAGACAGTAAAAACTGTCAATAATAACATCAATAGATAATGATAGAAATTATTCTTCAATCCGTATGCTTTTGACATTACTGGATCAAACGAGGTAATCAATAATTCTTTATACAATAATGTGACTGTAACTAGTACTAAAATGAGAATAATCGCTGATGTTCCTATTTCTTGTGGTGTAACAGCTAAGATATTCCCAAATAAAACATGGTTTAAGTCAAGTCCACTATGGGCTTTTGTTATCAAAATGATTCCTAGTGCAAAAAACGTACTCAAAATAATTCCAATTGACGTATCCGTTTTAATTTTGCTTTTTTTGATAATAAACTCAATTAAAATTGATGCTAAAAGTCCAAAAAATGTTGCACCAACCATCATATTAACGCCAAACATATATGACAGTGCCACACCTGGTAACACGGCATGAGATAAAGCATCTCCCATTAAAGAAAGCTGTCTTAAAACAATAAAACTTCCGATAATGCCTGAAATTAAACCTAAAATAATCGATGACAACAAGGCGTTAATCATTGTGACTGACAGACCCGTTGCATCTGAAATTGAAAATAAAATATCCATACTTACCCCTCCACTCCTTTTATAACGATATCCCCTAGAGAATCACCATACGCTTCTTGGATAAATTTCGCCGTAAAAGCTTTATCAATTTGATCAGAGACAATCAACTTTTTATTCAAGATGACTAAGTGGTCAAAGTAATCCACGACTTTATGCAAATCATGATGGACGGTTAAGACTGTTTTCCCCTGTGCTTTAAGTTCATTGAGAATATCGATAATGATTTTTTCACTAACCATATCAATCCCAACAAAAGGTTCGTCTAAAAAGTAGTAATCTGCATCTTGTGCAAGTGCTCTAGCGATAAAAACTCTTTGTAATTGTCCACCAGAAAGGTTGCCGATTTGTTTCTTAGCAAGATTACTTAACCCAACTTTTTCTAAAGCCAGTTTTGCACGTTCTTTCTCTTTTCTCCCTGGAAAAACAAACAATTTTAAACTTGGGTATGTTCCAGTTAGAACAGTATCAAAGACGGTAATTGGAAAAGTTAAATCAATCTCACTCCGCTGAGCTACATAAGCAATTTTCTTTTTGAATCCTGAAATAGGTTGGTCGTTTATGTAGACTTCACCCGAATCTTTTTTGATTACACCTAACATCGATTTAAGTAAGGTCGATTTCCCAGCTCCATTTGGACCAATAATTCCAATCGACTGCCCTGTCGGTATTGTTGTTGTAATATCTGATAATGCATTATGTCCAAAATAGGACACATTAATATTTTTTAATTGAATCACTATATACACTCCTCGTATAAAAAGTTTGTTGAGCCGTATAGCTCTGGCAAGAAAATAGGGAAAGTTGATGTGACGTTTTTTGTCACCTCAAAATTTCATCTTTTTCTCGAAGAGTTGGCTCATAGAAACTAGCCTGATAAAAAGTTTGTTGAGCCGTTTAGCTCTGGCAAGAAAATAGGGAAAGTTGATGTGACGCTTTTTGTCACCTCGAAATTTCATCTTTTTCTCGAAGAGTTGGCTCATAAGAACTAGCCTGATAAAAAGTTTGTTGAGCCATTTAGACCTGGCAGAAAAATAGGAAATTTCAAGAAAAGTATCTTTTTACTTTTTTAGGAATTTATCTTTTTCCGAAGGACTGATTCATAAGAACTAGCCTTGATAAAAAGTTTGTTGAACCTTTTAAGCCTGACAATTTTAACTACTTTAGAAAAATAAGAAATTCTCCAAAAGGAAAGTTCCATTTTTGTTTTAAGGGGCTTGCGAATAAAGTTAACTTTATCTTGATATTCTTATTATAGCATCTATATAAGGTTAGTCAAACATTATTTTTAGCCACGCCTAACTTTTTGAGTATTTAATAAAATAGTAAGGCATTTACAGTGAATTTATGAACTATACATAATTTTCGAATCTTAATTATCTGACATAAAAGGTTACCCTTATTTTACTGAACACTAAAAAACCCAATCCAAAAATTCAGGATTGGGTTTTCGCTTGGTGGTTACTAAAATTAAGCGTTCATTATTTTAGTAACTCCCCTTTTCTTCTTTGAACTATATAAGCTAACATAGCTGTCATTACCACTAAGCTTCCTATAACCATCCATTTAACAGTAGGGTTTTCTCCTGTTTTAGGTAGCGTATAGGTATTATTTTTTGATACTGATGTTCGTGGTAAAGTCTTATTATTTAGTTGATCATTGTATTTATCTACCGTAATCAAATCACTACCTTGAGCAATAGAAAAGTTCATTGGCGTTTGTTCCAATTTATAGCCCGTTGGAGCTTTGGTTTCAACCAATTGATAGTCTCCATTAGCTAAATCTGAGATTTCTAAGGTTCCATTTTCTCCTGTTTCCAGGTTCTTCTGGATAACTTTTCCATCCTTATCTTGTAAGTCAAAGATAGCTCCTGCTAGTAATTCATCTGTTTTAGCATCTTTCTTTTGGACCCTAACTGTTTGCTGTTTCGCTTTATTTGTTTTAGATAGTTGAAGCGCAGAAGATTGCCCCTTTTCTACTGTAAAAATAATTGGCTCTTGGTCTAATTGATAACCAGCTGGGGCTTTCGTCTCAACTAACTGATAGTCATTTGCTTTTAAATCATTGATAGCTAATTTTCCAGCAGCATCGGTTACCATATGTTGAATCAATTTATTCCCTTGGCTGTCTTGTAAATCAAATTCTGCACCTGCTAATGTTTCGCCACTGCGCTCATCAATTTTTGTTAAGACCACAACACCTGCAATCAACTCATTTGAAACCGTTATGTTAACAGCTTCAGTCTGGTCTTTTTCAAGCGTAAAGACAACCGGTTTTTGATTTAATTGATAGCCTGTCGGAGCTTTTGTTTCAACAAATTGATAAGAACCAGGTTTTAAACCTGAAACAGCTAATTTGCCTGAAGCATTGGTTACTAAGTCCCTTTGAAGAACCTTGCCACTTTGATCTTGCAACTCAAAAATCGCTCCTTGTAAAACCGTCCCTGTTTGACTATCCACTTTAGTTAATAGAACGCTACTAGGATTAGCTCTATTCGTGATAGCTATTTTTAGAGCTTCCGTTTGACCTTTTCCAATTTTAAATGGCACTGGAGTTGCATCTAATTGGTAGCCTACTGGGGCTTTGGTTTCGACCAATTGGTATGCATTTGGAGCTAAATCATTGACGGAGATTTTACCAGATTCATCCGTTGTTAACGTACTTTGAACTTGTTTTCCTTCACTATCTTGCAGTTCAAAAACGGCTCCTGCTAAAACTTCACCAGTTTGATCGTCAGTTTTAGTAATCACAATACCACTAGGCGTTAGTTTATTTGTCATTGTGACTTCTGTTGCTTCACTTTGATTTTTTGCAATCGTAAATTCTACTGGTGTTGTATCTAGTTCATAACCTGTTGGCGCTTTTGTTTCAACAAACTGGTACGAACCAGGTTTTAATTCATCCACAGCTAATTTACCCAAATTATCAGTAGTTAATCCACTTTGAATCACTTCTTTGTTATTCTTTTGAAGCTCAAAGACGGCTCCTTGTAAAGTTTCACCTGATTGTTCATCGGTTTTAGTTAGTACGACACCACCAGGGATCAACTCGTTCGTCATTGCCACTTCAACACTCTCTGTTTGGCCCTTTTTGATTTCAAATGTCAATGGAGTTTCATCTAATTTATACCCAGTTGGAGCTTTGGTTTCAACAAATTGATACGATCCAACTTTCAAATCTTGTAATGTTAAGGTACCATTCACATCCGTTGTTAATGCACTTTCTAAAGGAGTGCCTGTTTCATCTTGTAATTCAAAAACAGCCCCTGCTAAAGATTCATTTGATTCTTTAGCTGTTTTTTTCAAAGTAACACTATTTAAAAAGGTGCGTTCATTCGTCACTTTAATTGGAAGCATCGACTCAGTTAAACTGATCAATTTACCTGTTTTATATTCTGGATTAATGTCATAACCAGTTGGTGCTTTGGTTTCTTTTAGTTGATAGTCTCCCAAAGGTAAACCAGTAAAGGTTAATTCACCTTGTGCATCTGTATCACCTTTCAACCCAGTTTCAGTTCCATCAGCTTTTAAAATTTCAAAAGTAGCGCCAGCTAATAATGTGCTTTCGTCTAAATTATCGACTTTTAAAATCGTTAAATCAGCGGTTTTTACAATTCCAGAACCACTCCCACTGGAGAAACCTAAATTAATCGCAGCTTCAGCTTGTCTGTAATACGCATTTAAACCAACATAACTAGCTGAATCAACCTGCGCTTTACTTTTTACTCCACCTGGAAATTCGCTAATTGTATTATAAGTTACTTGAATATTACTTTCAGCTTTATAATCTGTAAATGTTATTGTAAAAGTATTCCCCGTAATTTTCAAGCTATAGTGATCACTACTTATTTTTTCACCTGTTGCCGTATTTTTAACGACAAATGAAATTGGATCGTAAGCCGCATTCGTACTGCCATTATCCAAAGTATCAGAAATCACCGGATTTTCAACTGGCAAGTTTGTTGAAATACTTTTAGTTGTGACTGTCCAATTCGCTACATTTTCTTTAGCACTATCTAAAGTAACTGCCTTAGTTAAAGCCATTTCATAGTTGTATGCATAAACGGTTGTTTCATATTCTGCCGTTTTCGTGTCATACTTGACTACCGCTTTATTTTTCAATTGATTGTAGGTGTACCAATCTTTTTTCACTCGTGTTTTATATTTAACATAGACACGTTTACTACCCAGTTTATTAAATTCTAAATTAAGAGCATTGTTTTCTGTATCAATTTTTGTTGGATAAACATCATCTCCAACTGGAACTAAATTGTAATCATAGCGCAAGTAATTTCTCATGTTATCTAACATCGACTGGCTAGTTACTTCCTCAAATCTCAATGAGCCTGGTACAAGTTCACTACCTAATGGCAACGTATCCGATAGACTTGTTTGATTAAAGTTACTTCCTTTAGAGTTCACTAAAATCAACCAATTTTGGTATAAATACTGACCATCTGAGACAGCTGCTTCACCCATTTTTTGCCCGCCTGTGTAGTAAGGATCTATAAATGTCCCTTTAGCTTCATACTCGATTACACCGGGAACATCCCCATAATTTAGCGTAGCTTTATTTTTAATTTCTGTTTCTTCTTCTGAAGTATTTAATTTCGTATTGATAGTCACAACTAGGGTATCTTTCAATTGAGCGTATTCCCCAAGAAGGTCAATCCGAACTCCACCATTGAAACTTGCTGGCGCCCCATTTACATTGGGTTGTGCACCCACTGGCGACCCTGTTTCATCAAAAAGAGTGACTTTATAATCAATTCCTTCCGTCAAGTTTTCAAATTGTGTTTCTGACAACTTTTTCTTAACGGTTAAAGAGGTATGACTGACCACTGAATCAATAAAATAGTCATGAATAACAGGATTTTTCATGGTATATTTTTCAGCATTGATTGTAATACTCCACTCCATTGTCTGGTTAAAGACATCAATTTTACCTGACTCTTTTTGGAGTAAATTTGGAATTAAACTAATTTTTGCTTCTTTTTGCGTAGTGCCATCACTGATTTTATTCGTAATCACGCGTTCAGTAGGATCAGTGATTTTAGTTGAATAGGTTACACGGTACGCTTGATTTGTAGCACCGTTGGCATTCATTTGGATCGTGCCATTAGTGTTGATGCTTGGGGTTCCCCACTGATCAGCACCATCCCCTTGTTCAATCACTGTATAGTTATTTCCACTAATATAGTTAAATCCAATTTTTTCAATTTTTAAAGAATCAGGAATATATTCAACTCCTTGATTGGCCAAATCAGTTGTTAATTTCGACATCGTTGTTAACGGTTGTTCGTTAAAATTATAATCAATTGTCCAATCAATGAATCCTGTCTCTTTATTGATTTTTCCACTAGTTGTTAATGGCTGAACCGTGTAGAAATTTTGACTAGCAAATGAATACTGTGAATTTTTCCCATCTTCATATGTGTAAGAATATGAATAAAAATAATTGTACTCATTGCCACTAGTTGAATCATCTATATAAGATTTTCCATTAATTCCTGAGAGGGAAGATTCAACAATAATCGCTTTTTTATTTAACTTATTCGTTAATTTTATTTCTGCTGTTGCTTGATAAGTTCCACTATTTTTTTTCGTAACTTGAAAGTCGACGCCTTCCGTCAACTCCGTTTTTTCTCCAACTAGTACCCCATTAAAGTCTACATCACTAGTTGAAACTTTTACTGAATCAAAAACTAATTTACTATCACTTTGGTAAGGCTCAACTGTAAATCGACGATTCGCGCTATCTGTCCGATCCAAATTAAATATTGATTCTATTTTAGCTGTTTTTGGATTAAAATCCCCTACTGTAATAGCTGTGCTACTTTTTCCTGAATCAATGTTTGAGGTAACTTCTAAATGATAAATCGTTTCATTTGGAGTCGTTGTAAATATAATTTCTTGGTTTTCTTCAGCACTATTTGATACTTTTTCTAACGAAGTAATTAAACTCAATTTGTACTCTTCTGAGGCAATATTATCTTCTAAAAAAGTAATTGTTAATTTTTTTGTGGCTGCGTCAATCGCCCATTTTGCTGATGTCATCGGACTGAAATCACCAGATAAATCTTTGGCAATCGCTATTTGAGGCGGCAACTGAGTCGTAAAAGTATCTCCTGTTTGATAATTTTTATTTGTAAAAGAAAAGGTCATATTTAATTTAATTCCCGACATATTCGGAATAATATCATTTTCTTTAACTTCGTCTCCATTGATTTTATACATTTTTATATTCGTAAATAAATTATCTGTAATAGCTAATTTTGGTGCCTTTTCTATTAAAGTTTCAGGCTGTTTGTTAGTAGTCTCAGGCTTAACTTCATTAGCTTCTACTGGTTGATTTTCTTCAGCTTGAGTTGAAGTTGGTACTTCTTCTGGCTTAGTAGGTGTATCTACTTCAGTTGAATTTCCTTCATTTTCTACCTGCGTAGTAGGTTCTTCAACTGGTGCAATTCCTGTTGGCAACGAACTTTCTGCTGTTGCAGGAATCTCAGCATCGTGCTGGCTAGAGTTGGTTTCAGTTGCCGTTCCTTCCGCATAAATAAGTGCTGGGCTTGAAACTTGAAAAACCAGCATTGTGACTAAAAACAACGTAATGATCTTATTTTTCATTCCATATTTCCTCCTAATTATTACTATAAGATTGATTGAACTGACTAAATAAGGTAGAAAACACATACAATGTATCTTTTCTCGACGGATTGGCTCATAAAAATGGGCTTTTAGATATTTAGATACAACTATGAACCTTGATAAGCTAAGTATAATTGAGATTTTCCCCTATATTATCCACTATACAGAACTTAAAAACGGTCATTCACTTTAATTTTCTAGATAACTGTTGTATTTTGACAAAAAAAAGTGATTCGTTACTAATTTTTTTATATTTAGCTAATACTTTTTTTAACTTTCAGTTCCTATAAATTGATTCATGCGTTAAAATAAAGAAAAAGAGTCCTATTATTATGGCTAGCTCTTTTGAACCAACTCCTCGGAAAAAAGATGAATGGTAAAAATGACAAAAAGCGCCATTCCTCCCATTCCCTATTTTTCTGCTGGAGCTAACCGGCTCAACGAGCTTTTTATTAGGCTAGCTCTTTTGAACCAACTCTTCGGAAAAAAGATGAATGGTAAAAATGACAAAAAAAGCATTCCTTCCATTTCCTATTTTTCTTTCAGAGCTATCAGTTTCAACGAGCATTTTATTATAAGGAGGTTGCTATGATTACAATTGGTTTAACAAATTGGAAAGGTCACGAATCTTTGCTCGTAGATAAAAATAAAGAATTAGAAAATTATACAGCACATTTTCCTTTTGTTGAAATGGATACTAGTTTCTATTCCATTCAGCCCGAAACGAATATTGTTAATTGGATGGGGAAAACACCTGATGGTTTTCAATTTATTCCAAAAGCTTTTCAAGCTATGACTACCCATCGAGAATGGGGAGATTACTTTCCAAGTGAAAAAGCGATGTTTCAAGCTTTTATTGCTTCTTTCACACCTATGCTCGAGGCCAATCGCATTAAGGCTTTTTTATTTCAATTTCCACCTTATTTTGCTTGTACCAAAGAAAATGTCGATTATTTACGAAAAATTCGGTATTGGATGGGTGAATTGCCTGTCGCAATTGAATTTCGAAATAATAGTTGGTTTTCGGAAAATCATTATGGAGCAACACTTAAATTTTTAACTGAATTACAGTTTATCCAAACAACAGTTGATCAACCTCAAACTCAGACAAATAGTATTCCAATGGTTCTTAACGTAACCAATCCATCACTGACTCTTTTACGTTTGCATGGTCGGAATTTTACAGGTTGGTTGGAGTCCAGTAGTCCCGATTGGCGAAAAAAAAGGACCTTGTATAATTATTCTCCAACAGAAATTAAGGAACTCAAAGGATATGTAGAAACCTTAGCACTCGATGCTAAAGAAGTTGCCGTTATATTCAATAATAATTCTGGAGGGCACGCGGCTCCAAATGCAAAAGCTTTACAAAAAGAATTAGACCTAAGCTTTGAAAACTTAGCCCCACAACAATTAGGCTTAGATTTATTTTAACTTTTTAGATTTGGCTGTAAGGATTTGAATATTTGCATGAATATAATAGAAAGGTGGAGGGAGGGGTGATAGAAAGAATTGAAAAAGAAACCATGCATCAACATAGTTTCTTTTAAAGTAAAATTGTTCAAAAAACGATGACTCCTATGATAGCACTATTAAACCATCTAACTTGCCAAAGTGTTTAGATGGTTATTTTTTTTTGTTAAATTTTAGGATCGCGATAACTCGCAAACTGAAATTAATCAGTAATACTGGTGTATCGAAAATACTGCTAACTTATATTTGTAACATAAAATTAGTTTCTATTCTCAGTTGCAATAAAATTCACCCACACTCAATTATTTGAGCATGGGTGAATTTTTTTTATTCGCTTATTTTATAACTACCTTTAGTCTTCTAAAGGCACTTTATTTGCAGCTAAGACAAATGGCATCCAGATAACCAATGCTACTCCTAAGTTAACTAGAGTTAAGATAATTGCACGCCAGTCACCACCCGTGGCTAAGAAACCACTGATTCCCGCTGGCATTACCCAGATTACACTAACCACAACCGGATTGACCAACCCGGCCATTGTTGCAACATAAGCAACAGAAGCTGTTGCCATAGGTGCTAAGATAAATGGAATCATGTAAAGTGGATTTAAAACGATTGGCATACCGAACATCACTGGTTCATTAATGTTGAAAATACCAGGTCCTAAAGCTAATTTACCAACTGTTCTAGAATCTGCTCGTTTAGAGAAAATTAGAATTGCCACAATGAGCATCAATGTTACTCCTGCTCCACCTGGCCAAACAAATGCTTCAAAACTTCCTGCTACCCATTTGTAAGGAATCATTTCTTTTCTTTGATAAGCATTCATGTTTGTTGTCATTGCACTTCCATAAATTGTTTGTAAAACTGGTGCCATTACGTTTGTACCGTGGATTCCGAAGAACCATAATAAATGAACTAAGAAAACAATTAAAATTACGGCACCAAAACCTTGCGATAAGGCTAATAATGGTGTTTGAATTGTTTCTGTAATCCAGTCAATAATTGGTTGACCAGTTAAGGTTGTGAAACCATAGTTAATAATTCCACAGATATATAATGCCACTGTCGCTGGAATAATAGCAGCAAAAGCTTTAGCAACTGCCGGTGGAACAGAGTCAGGCATTTTAATTGTAATTTTTGCTAGCATTAATTTAGAAAAGATAATTGTTGCGATAAAACCGAAAATAATTGCTGTAAATAATCCTGTACCACCCATGTGTTTGCCGAAGTTAAAGAATCCCCAAGCTTCTGCACTGATAACATTACCATCTGTAACAGTTCCACCAGCTGCTGTAATCATGCTGATCGCTTTTTTAGGTAATTCACCATCTAGCGTTAAAGCTGTTGATGCAGTTTGAGTTAGACCCATAAAAAATGCTGTTAATGATACTACAGCGCCAGATAAAGCATCTACATTATAAGCTTTAGCCAAATTGTAACCCAAAGTCATTGAGAAAACGACTGCCATAATTGCTAAAGTACCTGTCCAAACAAATCCGTTAACGGCTACCACAGGCTTCATAAATTCAACAAAACCTAACCAACCCCATTCAGTTGGGAAATCACGGAAGAAGGCATTTAGTAAAACAGCTACTGAACCTGCCATGGTTGCTGGCATCGTAGCAATAAACGCATCCCGTAGCGCTACTAAGTGTTTTTGAGAACCAATTTTTGAAGCTACTGGAATGATATATTTTTCTAACCAATTCATTAATCCATTCATGTATATTCTCCTCCAAAGATGTATTTTTAGGATGTCGCTTTGGCCACCCTTTTCTAGTATATTTCACTTGATTGATACTACTTTCTTACCTATAAAATTGTAAACGTGTTCATTAAGTAGGTTTCGCTTTCTCTACCTTTTTCTGACTCCTTTCTTTTTATTTATTCATTAAAGCTAAGGCTTGATCCAAAACTTTTTCGCCATTCATCATACCGTAATCTTGCATATTGATGACATCTAGTGGGATTCCCTTAGCAGCAACTTTCGGTTCAAATTGTGCTTTCATAAATCGAACTTGAGGACCTAATAACATTACGTCAATTGGTTTTGTTTCAAGATTTCCATCAGCTTCTGACGCTGACACTGCAAAAATCTCAGCCTCCATTCCTCTAGCAATAGCTGCTTTTTCCATTTTTGTTACCAATAAACTCGTACTCATACCTGCTGAACAAACTAACATTATCGTCTTTTTTTCCATTTTCCTTCTCCTCCATCTCTCTTTCACTTAAAATAGATTAGCCAATTGACTTACTCACTATACTATATAGCAAATAGCGTGCCAAAGATTATAATGTTACAATCTTTGATTTGACTAGGTTTTACTAGACTTATTTATTACACACTTAATTGACACCGCTTACACAAATCGTTTTATGGCTACACACTCCTTAAAAGGCACATAAAAAAGCCAGATAATGAACTATCTGACTTTTATAATCTATTTTAATTAGAAGTAATTTTCTTTTTCAACTCAGCATTTCTTTATTCCCAATAGCAATAACCTTCTAATTTAAATTCTCGCATATTTTTTTTAATCGCTTCACTAATGATTTTATTTTCAGTTAACTTTGCAAATGAAGCTGCATGAAAATAAAATTCAGTTGCTTCTTCTATCCGATCTAACTTAGCTAAATTAAAGGCTTTTTCATAATATAAGCGATCTAATTCATAGTTGGTATGTTTCATTTGCTGCAATGTGATGCCTAATGTACAAAGGTTGACAGCTTTTTCGTAGTTTCCAATGTGAGAATAAAATTTCGCACTGTTAAAATAAATAATGGTAATCTCGGCACTATCATTTATCTCTCCTAAATCCTCAATTAGTTCATCTAATTGTACCAGAGATTTTTCATAATAAGTTAGTGCCTTGTCAAGTTCATCTTCTAATTCATAAGCTATTCCAATACCGTTTGTAGCTAAAACATCAATCAAATCTAACTTACTGTCTGATTTGTCTGACAATACTAAGTTAAAATAATAATGGGCATCAATAAAATTGTGATGACCTGCTAATGTTGTTAATCCTAAATAGTAATAATATTTTTTTCTTTCATAGGCTGTTTCAACTTTTTTTATATCTATTTCGTTTTTTAGTAATGTATAGGCTTCTTCATGCTGATAAGCCGCACATAATTGTTTGACTTTATTAAAAATACGGGAAGTCTGAGAATTAACACTAGTTAAGGCATAACCAGAAAGCTCACTAAATTCAATATTTAGTCGGTTGGCAATTGCTAATAAAATAGACATCGTGGGCATTCTAGATTTATTTTCCAGATTACTAACAGTCGCTTGTGTACAGATTCCCTCTGCCAATTCACTTTGCTTTAGTCCTTTAGCTAAGCGCTTCTCTTTTATTATTTCCCCTAGTGTGCTCACTATTATGACTTCCTTTCTATCATTAAATCCAGATTTATTGATTAATTGTACCTTACATTGTATTATTAGAGTAGTATTTTGTTTTTATTTTATTACTAAAGGAGGTACCACATTATGAACAGTGCAGATATTATTGCTATTTCAGCTGGATTCCCTATCACAACACCATTTGGAGATATTCCTCATGGCTAAATAATCTGACCATGCTTATATAAACCTAGTGCTTTAAATTAGCACTAGGTTTATTTTTTTATATTCGTTTACTACTTATCTTCTCCAATAATTCGCACTTCAGTCTCTAATTTAACTCCAGTGTTTGTCAGGATAACTTCCTGAATATAGGCAATCAACTCGATGTAATCTGTTGCTGTTGCTTCATTAATATTTACAATAAAACCGGCATGTTTTTCTGATATTTGAGCCCCACCCCAAATTTTACCTTGTAGTCCAGCTTCTTGAATCAATTTACCTGTAAAATAACCTGTTGGGCGTTTAAAAACACTGCCACATGATGGGAATTCTAAAGGTTGCTTGGCTTCACGTAAGGCTGTTAGCTCATCCATTCGTGCTTTAATCGTAGCTTTGTTGCCTTTTTTTAATTGGAAGACAGCTTCTAATATAATTCCGTGATGTTTTTGGATAGAGCTATAACGATAACTAAAATCCAAATCTTCATTACTTAAACGTGTAACTTCACCTGTTTCAGAAATCACTAGAGCACTCTCTAAAACTTCGCTAATTTCACCCTCGTAAGCCCCTGCATTCATAAAGACCGCTCCGCCAATACTACCAGGAATACCACAAGCAAATTCTAAACCTGTTAAGCCTTCTGACCAGGCACGATAAGAGGTATCAATCAATTTAGCGCCACTTTGGACGGTTAATTTTTCTTTTTTCACTTGCATTTGGTTCATTTCTGTTAAAATCATTACTACGCCGCGAATTCCGCCGTCTTTAACAATTAAGTTGCTTGCATTTCCTAACACTGTTAAGGGTAATTGTTGTGCTTTTATCCAAGCAACTAATTTAACAATCTCATCTTCTGTTTTTGGGAAAGCCAGTATATCTGCCGGACCACCTGTTTTAGTGTAGGTATAGAAGGACAGAGGTTCATTTGCTTTTATCAGCACCGTTGGAAATTCTTTTATCATTTCATTTAAGATCATTTTATTTCCCTCACAAACTTTTGTTTTTCATATTTCCCATTCTAACATGAGAAGTCCTACTTTAACAGCATTTGGATGATATTTATACGATCTTTAACAAATGGCGATTGAATTTAGTTTAGTTGAATATTCTTTGCTATTTTTTGATAATTTTCATAAGAAGGATGTTGCATTAAACTTTCATCTAGCTGTTCAAAATTTTGAGATTTGATAATTTCCTCTCCTAACTGATCAGAAAAAGCAACAAAATTATCCCCACTAATTTTCTGGTAATCTAGTGAATAATATTTTGATTGGCGGTATAGAGGTTGAAGTTTTTCTTCACTAATTGACTCTTTTTTATCAGCAAAATATTCATCATATCTAACCGTATCTATTTTTCCATCTTCTGTTGTCACTTGTAAACGGCCAACAATCCCATTCCCAAATTCTTCTGCATAACCATAATAGTATGATTTATATGGTGTTCGAATCCAATCAGCCATTTCAGCTGCGATCGGCATAAACCCATTTCGAGCACTTGTTGAGGAGCCTTTTACCGTTTCAAATGCGCCATCTACTCGATTTTCTTCACGCATTTGTTTTTCTAAAAAGGTAATTCCGTTTACAACAGTCACTAAGGTTTCATCTGTTCGCGTATTTTGGGCTTGGAAAAAAGCATAGTCTGAAAGTCGTTTCGATTTCCCTGCATACTTCGGTTCATAATAATTTTCAGAAGCAAATTCATTGAATTCAACATGTAAAATCTTGCTATCATCGTCTGTTACAACTTCAACAATCCCACGATAATCCCCGTCAAAACGCCGTTCATTTCGATAATAATTTCCTTCAATTAAGCCCAATGGCGGTTGTGTAGACCAAAACATCTTATCCAACTTTTCTTCATAAGTCATCTTAGCTGCCGGAGTAGTCCCGAAGGTTGTTTTAGTCGCAGAAGTTACGACATCGTAATCGTACTCATAGTTATCAAAACTGACTTGATTTTTTTCATTCTCTTCTATATTAGAAGAATCATTTACAACTTGTGATTCTTTAGGTTCTATAGTTGTTTGATTTTCTGAATTTTTTTGCTCATTTTTCCCACAAGCTGCAAGTAAAAAAAAGCTACTCACTACGAACATACTGATTCGCCATTTTTTAGTCATCATCATATCACTCCCCTATTTTTGCTGATTAAATCGATAGCCACTTCCCCAAATAGTCTCAATATAAAGTGGTGAACTACCTGTTTGTTTCATTTTCTCTCGAATTTTTTTAATATGCACAACTACAGTAGCCACATCTCCACCATAAATTTCCATTCCCCAAACCTGTTGGAACAGTTGCTCTTTACTTAACACTTGGTTGGGATGCTCCATTAAGTAAACGAGTAAATCAAACTCCTTTGTTGTAAAAAATTGTTCTTCCTCAAGTACAAAGACTTTTCTGGCTCGCTTATCAACATTGATTCCATCAATTTCAATTGTTTCTGTCGGTTGATGGCTAGCTGTTAAACGCTCATAACGAGCAAGGTGTGATTTCACACGAGCGATTAATTCCCCTGGACTAAAGGGTTTCGTCAAGTAATCATCCGCCCCTAAACCAAGCCCACGAATTTTATCTATTTCTTCTTTTTTTGCTGAAACCATAATAATTGGAATATCTTTGACTTTACGCACTTCTTTACAAATTTCGAAACCATTTAATGTTGGTAACATCAGATCTAAGAGAATTAAATCAAAATTATCATTCAAAGCTAACTCTAACCCTTCTTGACCATCTACACTGATAACTGAGGAAATGCCGTTAATTTCTAAATAATCTTGCTGTAATTCAGCGATGCTTCGTTCATCTTCAATAAGCAAAACTTTTTTCATTTCCACTCACTCTTTCTCTACTAGTTTATTTAAACAAAAGGCAATTTTTGCACCTTGGCCCTTAATACTATTTAATTGCAACGTTCCGCCATGAGCTTCAACTAATTGTTTGACAATAGCTAATCCTAAACCCGATCCACCCATTGCAATGTTACGTGAACTTTCACCACGATAAAAACGATCAAAGATAAAAGCCTGTTGCTCTTCGTCAATTCCAATACCATTATCTTCAACTTCAATCCAAACCTTACTTTCTGTTTGAGTCAAACGAAGAATAACTTGATTGAATTCTTTTCCCATATCTCTAAAATTCAAACTATTTTGGATTAAATTTCCTAATATCCGGTTTACTTGTTCTCGATCAATAAGACAATAGGCATCTTGCTCCTCACCAAATTCAGTGCTTAAATGTGTCCCTTGATTAGCCAACTCCATCTGATATTCTTCACTAATATGAACAAGAAATTGTCTGATATTGACTTCCTCAAAATTAAAGCCAATTTTTTGTAAGTCTAATTTAGAATAAAGAAACAACTCTTCAATTAAATGATTTAGACTTGTCGCTTTTTTATGAATTGTCGCTAAATATTGAGCTTCTTTTTCTTTTGTTGTAGCAACCCCGTCCTGCAAACCTTCGACATAACCGATAATGGAGGTAATTGGTGTTTTTAAGTCATGAGAAATATTGGCAATTAATTCTTTCCGATTTTCTTCATACCTTTTTTGTTCAATAGCCGATTGCTTAACTTGCAAACGCATCTCTTCAAAACTATCTGCTAACTCTTTAATTTCATTGGCTGCGTACTCATTATCTAATGGAACTTCTATACTTTCCAAATTTCCAGTTTTCATCGTTTCAGTGCTTTTTTTCAGCTGATCTAACGGTTCAATAATAGTTTTTGTAATCGACCGATTAAAGAGTTGCACAAAGATTAAAGCAATTAGTATAATTATGCCACTAATCAGCAGTCCCCATTTTTGTAAGAACTCCACAAAGGTATTTTCTTTTTTCAAAACCATCACACTGTTAGCCATCTGACTACTGTCTTTAAAATCAAATTTCATGTAGCGATATAAGCGACCAGCATTATCAATCGTACCATTAACTTTTAAATTATTGGGTTCATATATTGGGAAATGAGCCAAAAGCGATTTTTCAACAAGTCCATTAGAATAATAAGAAATATCCTCGCCTTGACGAATAACAACTGCTAAATTCTGCTGTTCAATTTCTTGAATAATTTTTACTAATTCAGGATTCTCTAAATTCTTTAAGCTATCTGGTTCATTTTTTGCCAATAAACGTAGTTCTAAAAAAGCCCCTTCTTCCTCAAGACTTAATGAACGTTCTCTGGTAATCATTTTATATAAATTATTTGGTGATGGAACGCTCCCTGTTACAACAAAAAGTGTGATTGAGCTAATTAAAAATAATGACAATAGCGTCACAATGATGCCGCCTAAATAAGAAATTAAAAACCGCATTTTTATCGTCATCCCGAACCTCCTTGTTTAAGTTCCTCTTTTTATCTATCCTAACATAAAGTTTAAAATTAATTAGTTAATCTACCTCTTTAGCATACCAATTAGACATAAATCTCACCTAAAATAAGTATAAACATTTGATAAACTTTTATGTAAAAAAGCTAGTCTAATAAAAATAGTTATTAGCAAATTCACTAATAACTATTTCTATTCTATAGAGTATGTTTAATGTCACCCATCACAATTTGATGGCATAGTTGATGGCTAATATAAGCAGATTCAGTACTTACTGGTTGTTCACCTGTCGATAATCCAGAAATAAATTCACGAATTAAAGGAGCAAATCCTCGTTTTTCTAGAGTTGGAGTCCAATCTCCAAAGTGTTGGATCGTCTCTTTTCCTAGTTCATTACTTGAATACTCCGTCAGATTCAATACGCGATGCGTTCCAGTTGGTGACATGACTTCCATTACTTCAGAATTAGCTCCTGAAACATAATTCATCGAAGCAACACAAACTGTACTAGCTGTAATTAGCTGCATGATACAATTTTTCAACTGACCTTTTTCTTCAACTAGATGATAGCTGCTTTTTAGAATAGGTTCATCTAATAAATACGTAGCTGTATCCAAAACATGAATAAACATATCATAAATTCCACGTTCGACACTACCGCCACCATTTTCTTTATTTTTTTGGACGAAAACCATATTTTTATTAGGTACAGCTTTTAATTTTTGAACCATTGGTGCAAAACGACGGTTGAAACCAGTCACTAGCTGTAAATTTTTACTTTCACCCAACTGAATCAATTCTTTTACTTCAGCTATATTCTCACTGATTGGTTTATCTACATAAACATGAAGATTATGCTCTAGTAATTGGCGAATAATCGCACCATGAGTTTCAGTGGCAGTATGCACAAAAGCTGCTGTTATTCCACTTTCAATTAAGGCTTCAATGCTTGGATAGGTATGTTCAACACGATATTGTTGGCTAATTTCAGTTAATCTTTCTTGATTTCGTGTATATAAATGCCATTCTACTTCTTGTCCCATTGCCATCATAACAGGTAAATAAGCTTTTTGAGAAATACCACCTAAACCAATAATACCAATTTTTTTCATTAAATTGCCTCATTTCATTTATTTTTTGAGCCTATTCTTTATGCTTAACTTACAGTTCTAGTTTACCAAATTTTATAGAGAAAGAGTACTTATTTATAAGCGCTTCAATTTACTATTGATCTTCCTTTGAGTACAATAGAGGAAAGAAACTTTATTTTCTTTATTAAAGTTGAAAGAATCGCAACATTAGATGAAGGAGCTGTATGTATGAAATTAATCTCATGGAACGTCAATGGTTTACGAGCTGTTGTGAAAAAAGGCTTTATCGATATTTTCAACCAATTGGATGCTGATTTTTTCTGTCTCCAAGAAACTAAATTACAAGCTGGCCAAATTGATCTTGAGCTACCCGGCTATCATCAATACTGGAATTATGCTGAAAAAAAAGGCTATTCGGGAACAGCTATTTTTACCAAACATGAACCTGATGAAGTTTTTTATGGATTAGGCAAAGAAGAACATGACCAAGAAGGACGAGTCATTACTCTTAGTTATCCTGACTATTATGTTGTAACTTGCTACACACCTAATTCACAAAACGAATTAAAACGCTTAGATTACCGCATGACTTGGGAAGAAGATTTCTTGGCTTATTTAAATCAATTAGATGCTGAAAAACCAGTTATTGTATGTGGTGATTTAAATGTAGCTCATGAGAATATTGATATCAAAAATTGGAAAACCAACCGGAAAAATGCTGGATTTACAGATGAAGAACGTGGCAAATTCACTGATTTTTTGGAAAATGGTTATATTGACACTTTTCGTTATTTTTATCCAGAACTAGAAGGGGCTTATTCTTGGTGGAGCTATCGTTTCAATGCTCGCGCTAATAATGCTGGATGGCGTATTGATTATTTCATTGTTTCTGAACGTTTACAAGAAAAACTCGTCTCTGCTGCTATCCTAAATGAAGTTGTTGGAAGTGATCATTGTCCAGTTGAGCTACAGATTAATCTATAATAGCTTATATTTACGTCTTCCACAAAAAATCTTTCTATCATATATGCAATTATGATAGAAAGATTTTTTTATGGTACGTCAGTCAATGTCCAATTCAGTGTTCCTTTATATGTCCCTAAATAATTATCATTAGCTATTGTTAACCTTAATCCTTTATCTTTAGACCAGACTTTTGAAATATCAACAACTGAATTCCCAATTGGCTTAGTTCCATTTTCAATTGTTTGAATAGTTGAACCAATTGCTAAATTGGCACCCTTACTATTTGCATAGCTTAGTTCTCCTTTTAATGCTTGTCCACTATCTGTTTTTAAACTTGTTGCCGTCACTTGCAGCTTCCAAGGACTACCAGATACACGAGTATCATTAATACTTAGACTTTTATTTGGTACAGCCTGTACTAAACCTAATGATACCGCTGGGTCTCCTTCAATAAAATCGATGGTTTCTGGAACAGAGCTAAAACTAAGAGCACCGTTCTGAAAAATAACCTGAATACTCAAAATTGAAGAGGAATTATCTGTTTTTTTTGCAATCAAATCTAGATTAACCACTCCACTTTTTAAATTCCTAATTCGATCATACACCGTTTCATCTACTGCTTGAATCGTAATTCCATCTGCTGTATTTCCTTCTGGATCATGCGCAACTATATTTAAATTTGTAATAAACCTTTGTAAAATTTGGCTATTTGTTAGTTTTAAAACATTGACTTCTTCTATCTCTGAAGAGGTTAGATTTATGCTTGGCTTGTCCGAAGTTAATATAAGTGTATCTCCTTTACCTTTTACAGAAAATGCTAATTTATTTGTGTCTCCAGTGTAATTATCAGCTTTGATTGTTGCTGATGCCCCAGTTTTTATTACATCATGGCGCCCTACATCCTCTGTCTCAACATCAAAAGAAATTGACGCCTTAGGATTTGTTAATGATAAATTAGTCGTTGGAACTACGAAAGATTTGTCAATCCATTTTGAGTCATCCATTTGAATTCCATTATATTTTAAAGTTCCTTTCTTATAATGGATTTTATCCTCTAATGCTAACTCTACAGTAGGAAGTAACAAATTTTGCTTTCCATTTAAATAATTAATATCAAACGTTGCTGTGATACTCTCTTTCTCAGCAACCTGTTTATCTTTTACTGTTTCTCCTTTTTGATTTACTAAATTCAGGTTTTCTGTCACGTTTACAAGTCCTGGTACTTTATTGAAAACAACAGCCGTTTCTGCTACATTAGCACCTGTAGAACCTGTAAATCCCCAATAAACTTTATCGCTCGAAAATATTAAATTAGTGTCTATCGGTACCTCTACCAATGGAGCAACATCAAATTTGTAACTAAGAACTTTTGAAGTTGCATTCCATTTCACTTCAAAAGGCTTCCATTTCCCATTAGCCAAGTAATCATTAGGATAATATACTGCAATATGGTGTAAATAGTTTAATTCTGGACCAAAACTGTAATAATTTTGTCTATTTGGAAAAGAATAGGCTACATGTCCCTCATTATTTCTTGGCCATAAGGTTGTATCCATACCACCAGCATTGAAATACGTATCAAATTCTATCGCAAAGCTATTTTTAATTTGCTGCGTCATAATATAACTACCCGAACGACGCTTAGCATATACCCCTAACTGCTCTCCAACACCTGCAGAAAATTTCTTCGTACTTTCTATATCATTATGCATGACAAATGTCATTCCATCCCCTGCAGAATATCTAGTATCCCCCAAATAAATAAACATACTTGCAGAAAAATCATAATTTAAGTCAAGCAAATTATTGGGAGTCGAAAAAATTGACCCAACTTGTGACTGTTGCGCTTTTGTAATAGTTACCATTTTCCCACCTGGGTCCACAAAACTATTCGATCCTGCGGGAACTGAAAAAACTCCAGACACAGGTACACCTTTAACTGGAGATGCTGGTGCAGCCTCTACTATATTGATATAAGTAAACAAAAACACACTACTTAAAAAAAGAAGTTTCAACGTACTACTTAAATTTTTTTTCATTATTTTCACCCTTATTCTTAAATTTATATGTGCAACATTGATTATTCCTTCATCAAAATAGCCTACTAACTAGTTAGTAAATCTTTGGTTTACGAAGGCGCATCTTGTAAGGTCCAACTTAAATTGGCTGAGTAACTATCTAACAATGCGTCTGATGGAACCGTAATCGTGACCGGTTCTCCATTCCCTTCAAAAGAATTGGTATATGTTCCCATTCCTTTTCCTTTTGGTGCAGAAAAAATTGAGCTATCAAATTCATTTAACACGACACTAGTCGCAGTAGGAGCATTTAGTATGTCGCTTTTCTGCGAGGCTACTTTTCCCGCTGGTATTGATACATCCGCTTTTAAAATACGATCTTTTTTCAAGTTCTGAAATTCAGATATTTTAACCATCACGTTCCATCCCGTTCCTAATCCCCGAGTATCTGTTACTTGAATTCCCAATACTTCACCTTGTGGTACTTGGGCTATCCCTTTCTTGCCCATTTCTATTGAGGCAAAATTAAACGTTGAAACTGCATCAATGGATAGAGGACCTAACTGCCCTGTGGCAGGTAAAATTGGAATTTCCGGATTAGTTTTACCTGATCCAGCTTTTATCACAACACTTGTATTAGATGAAACGGCTCCCGCTGTAGCAACAGTTGTTGGTACATATACTAAAACAATAGCTATTAATATTATTAAAATTCCTTTTGATCGTTTCATTGTCTTCACCTTCCACTCCCTAGATTATTTTGTAAAATTGCCTATCCATCATCTGAACTCAGTCATAAAATAATCTAAACTGATTAGCTTCTTGTCATTTTTCTTTTATGAGCTTGTCTTTTTCTTTTTCTAGCTAAACGTGCTCGTTTTTCTGCTGCTAGTTTCTTTTTATGGCGATAAATAAAATAGAAAATAATGCTTATTAGAAGAATAAAACTACCTATTACTATGAGAATTATCACTAGCCAATTCACTGGTTTTTTTTCTAATTCTACTGCTTCCTTATTTAGTTTATTGGATCCTTTTGCTGATATTTCAAAGTCTTTTTCAAATTTCCACTCATCTTCTCCTGATTTTGCATTTAATTTCAATGTATATGTTCCTACCTCTAAGGTTTGATTATCCCAATTAATCGGGAAATCAAAATTAGAATTAGGTGCCATGGATAGATTCTCTTTTACAGTTTCATGTAAGACGTCTGAACTCCCTTTTCTCATTACTTTTCCATCCACGCTTAAATCCTTAATCTTAGTAGCTTTCGTATTTTGTATATTTGCTGTCACCGCTGTTCGATAATTAAGTAGCGCTGGCTTAATTTGATTTAATTTTAAGTTAGGTTTTACTTCCGCTGTATTTTCACTTAATTGAATCCCAATAACGTATGAATAATTGTTAACTATCTGTACATTTTTTTCTGATTCTTCAGCTTTATCTTTGTTTTCTTTCTTAGCAATGTAAAAACCACCTAAAATCACCCCGTCAAATTCTTTCTCAGGCATTTGCAATGTAAAAGTTACTTGCTTACTTTCATTAGGAGCCAAGCTGACTTCTTGGGCTTCCGAAATGACTGATGTTAAAGGAACCGTAAGACTTGAATCTCCTTCACCTTTTGATTGACTATAGTCAATTACACCATTTTGATTTGTTTTTGCATTGTTTGGAGTGATCACTATAATTTCTTCTTTATCACTTGCGTTACTAACATTTAAGACAATCTCTTGTTTTTGATTTGGTTCCATTTTTAGATCAAAGTAAGTAAGTGTTTTGTCAATTTGATTTTCAGGTATTACGGCACTAACTGAATAGGCCATATTATCATCGGCTTGAGCAATGTAAGGTACTAGCTGGCTACTTAAAAAAAAGAAAGCCACTATTATAAGTATTTTTTTCATTTTTTTCTTTCCTCTTTTCTTAATGAAACAACAAGAATCACCTCATATGATTCTTGTTGTCAGGTTTAATTATTTAGGTGCATCCTCTAATTCCCACGTAATGGTTGAGGAGTACTCTGTATTTGCTTCTGGATTTCCTGCTAAAACATTCAGCTGAATCGCTTCGTTAGCTTGATCTGTACCCGACCAAACATTTAACCAAGTTCCACGACCGGATTTATTCTTCGCACTAAGAACGACTTTACTTTCTAGATTATCAAATACAACATCTGATTTGGCTGGAGCTAGAGAAACATTTCCTGTACTTCCCGCTTTTACAACACTATTTTTCATATTTAATGTTGCACCTTTTAAAACTTGCTGCTTACTACTTGTAAACAGACTCATTTTAGCGGACAAAGTCCACCCATCTCCATCTCCTCTCAAGTCAGTTACTTGAACAAAAGGATTTGGATTTAAGACTTTATAGTTTATGTTCTTTCCTGATATTTTATTTACTCCAAACTTTAAGTTAGATACATAATCCACAGACAGTGGTCCAGGTTGTCCTGTTCCTGGATTTCCTGGATCAACAGGATCAATCGGTAGAGTCGGATTTGGATTTTCAGGATCAAGTGGGTTAACCGGTGGTGAAACAATTAAATCACCCGGTGTAAACGAAATTTTATTATCTGAGGTTCCAATGCTAATTCCCGCTACAGGCTGTCCTCCCACTAAAATTAATCCCAAAGTTAAGGCTATAATTGCACTTATTTTCTTTTTCATTGATAGAACTCCTCCGTTTCCACTAACTAAATAGTAAATAGTTTTATGGTGCATCTTCTAATGACCAAGTAATAGTAGAACTATAATTACCTGCTTTATTCCCAGATGGGATTGCTAAAGTAACTTTCTCTCCTTTTCCTTCAAAGGAATTTGTCCAAGTGGAGCGCCCTTGTATTGTTGAAGCACTCATAATTGTTGCTGGTGTAGCTGTTAAACTCACTTTATTCGCTACTGGTGTTAGTAGTGGATCAACACCTGCTTTTGTAGTCAATGCACCTTCTGGGATTGTAACAACAGCCCCTTTTAGTTCAATAGTTTCTGGACCTTGCCCAATTTTTTCTGTAAAAGACGTTCCACTGACTTTTAGGTTCCAACCTAAATCTAACCCGCGATTATCCGTTACTTGAAGTCCTAACTTTGTTCCTGTTGTTGGTGTTGCATTAATTGGTGCAGAAGTCTCAGCACCTATTTTCTTTGTTTCAAATGTAAAGCTTGAAACAGAATCCAATGTTAACAAGCCTTTATTCCCTGTAGCTGGTCCTATTTCTGGATCTAAAATCTCTGGTGGTACCGTAGCATCTCCTGCTTGTAATTGAAATTTTGCAGTTGATTTTGCTGTACTCACTTCAACTGCTTCCACTTTTTGTTCTGCTAAAAAAAACGAACAACTTATTGCTACTATTCCAACACTCACTAGCCCATTTTTCATCTTCATATTTACTCTCTCCCTTTGATTTAATTATTTTGGTGCATCAGTCAGTGACCATGTAACAGTTGACATATATTCACCATTTCTATTTCCCGCAGGAACTGTTAATTTCAAGTCTTTTTCTGCAAATGTATTTACCCATGTACCAGCACCGCTACCTTTAGCAGCGTTTATTAATGTAACAGGTGTCTCATTTACTTCAACCGCATAAACCATAGGTTGAAGAGATACATTCGTTCCAGCTGTTTCAATTGTTCCAACAGGCAAAGTTAATTTTGCACCTTTCAATATTTTCAGTGGATCTACCACGTCTTTAAATTGTGTTTGTGAAACTTGAACACTCCAACCTGCTTCTTCCCCTCTGTTGTCGGTTACTTGCACATTTGATCCTACAACGGATGATGTATAAACTTGCTCTTTTCCTTCTAATTTATGTGTATCAAACAGTAACGGTGCTACATTATCAATTGTCAACGGACCTGCATTACCGGTATCTCCTTTAGGGGTTGTTGGTTTAACTGGAGCAACTGGTCCTACAGTAACATCTCCTGGTGTTAATTTAATATATCCATGTGAAGTACCGCCTAACCCATTCGTACTACCTAAAATTTCATCTTGAGGTGCTGCTTTTACAACTGTTGTTGCTCCTAAAATCGCACTTCCTAAAAAACCTACTAACACAACTTTTTTTAAGTTCATATTTTGCACTCCCTATTCCTCTTTTTCTTAACCATACGACTATACTTAATAGCAGTACTCCTATCAAAGTTAAAAGGCCTTGCCTTTTTTCTCCAGTTTGTGGAAATTGATTATTTTCTACGCCATTTTGTGAAATTTCTTCTACTTGTTTTCCATTTTCAGTAGAATGCTCACTTTCTTTTCCATGGTTCTCTCCCTTCTCACTCACCTCCTTTTCTGTAAATACAATTCCAACATTGCTAGTTGTTGTTGTAGCGCTACTATTAATTGGATAACAAAAAATAAAAACCAAACAACACATTGTTAAAAACATACGACCTTTTATATTCATTCTTTTCACCTTCTTTAAAAAAATTGACTTTCAATTCATTTATTTTAGATACAATCCGTCTCCCCATTCTTCAATAAACAATACTTTATCAACATCACGAAATTTTGTTTTTATAACTTCACTGATTTGACTTTCCTGATTAAAGGTTGCTGGAAACGTTAAAAATTTAGTTATTTTTCTTCCATTTTCCGTTTGGAATTCAGCACGATAGAGAATCACATCTGTCCAAAAATCTTCAATCCTCATATATTCATCTCCTTTCTTGATAAAACAATTCAAAAAAAAAATAACATCCACGTATATAATTGATAGTACTCTTTTACTATTCATTTTGTTTGAAATAATTTAATTGCTAAAAAAAATATAACATATACAAATCGTTAATTTTACACACTTATGAAAAGAAACACGCTGTTTCAGTGGAAAACACCTATTTAGGTAGGTTAAAATTTAAATCTGCCTAATTTCTCAAACAAAAAAAAGCGATAATTATATACAATTATCGCCTTTCTATTTCAACCCATATTCTTAAAACATAACAAAGAAAATTATGTGATATTCCCATTTACTATTGATTTTTTCCTGATGCTCATTTAAAATAAGCCTTACTCTTTAAATCTTAAACTAACAATCCTCACTAGCCTCTCATTCAAAGCTTCCAAATTAGTTATTTAATCTATTCAAAAAGTTTCTAAAAAACTAAATACTAGCCTTCATTTTCTATATCTAACTACTCAGTTCATTTATCAAAATAGAGCATGTAATTAATTTTTATAAGGGGGGATTCACTTGGACTTACTATTAGACAAAAGAAACTACCAAAAAATAGAACTAATAAAATATTTAAGCAAACAATATGAATTTATCTCAATTGATGAGCTATGCGAACTATTGGATTTATCTAAAGTGGCTATGCGCAGATTACTTGATTCACTTGAGGAAGATTTATATGAACTTTTCAATCATACAGTAAAAATTGATACCAATGAATCATCTCAGTACTATTTAGTCATTGATTCACAGTACTATAAAAGTGCTAACGTTATTAATATGTTAACACTACATTTTCTGAAGCAATCTCTGTCTTATCAATTTTTATTAACACTTTTTTACACTAAATACCCTTCATCAATTTCGCTGATGGATGAATTATTAATTAGTAGCTCTTATTTTTACAAACTTAATAAAAGCTTATCCAAAATCTTAAAAAAATGGTACCTTGAACTCGATTTTTCAATAAATGATTCTGGATTTAATTATATGGGTAAAACTGAATATATGCGCTTATTTACTTATTACTTTTTTTGGAATTCCTTTAAAGAACAAAAATGGCCATTTTCAAAAATCACCTTAGATACGACAAAAAGATATCTTGCTACTGAACCAGAGTTAGTTTCACCAAATCTTAGTTTATCTAAAGCAACGCGAGTTGAGTATTTCTTTAAAATTACAATGAATATGATTGTAAATGAAAAAAAGTATGTCTCTCTTGATAAAGAATATCAAGACTTCCTTACTTGTATTCAAGATGTCCATGATCTTTCAGAACCAATGAATCAAATTTTTAACAAGAGACTTCTTGTTCTTCCGCAAGAAAAAAAAGCTAGTGAGAAGCTATTTTTCAATTTTGCTTTAAGATTAATTTTAGCAAGTATTGATTCACCTGCGCAAAGAATAGAGATTGGACAAAAATTTTTATTACTCGATAATTCTTCTATTGATTTTAATAAAAAATTTTTCCACCGTCTTTTACAATTCTTTAACTTAACTTGTAACGACATCCAATATGCAGATATGATTTATTATGTGACTCTTTATTTTCTATCTATTGAAAAACTAAACATTAATTTACTCAGTTTTGCTAGAGAACATCCTCAAGTGAGTTGGTTTGGAATTGATCGGATTGAATCCAAAGAACTGTCTGATAATATCAAGAAATTTTCAAATGAATTTATTTCAGAACAACCCACTTACGATTCTAGCTATTACACGGAGAATAATCTAGATATTATGTATAATCTTGTTTACTTTATTATCAGCTCCCTGCAAGAGTCTAAATTTAATATTTACATTCAGTACTCAAAAAATATACATTCTGAAGCGTTTATAAAAAAAAGACTACATGCCGTTTTTGGAGATCAAATTCTAACAATTGTTACTAGCATCGAAGAAGCTGATTTGATTATTTCCGACTGTATTGAATTGACAGATTATAGTAAACAAGAATTTTTTTATTTTAATTTCACTTATGATATTGATACTTGGACCCAACTTACTAACTACATTCAAAAGAAAATTATGACATTAGCATTCAATGTTTAAAATGCTTTTCTGACTTTACTCTATGGACTATTTCAGTTATGATTATTAAAAATTAGTTGAAAGTAGCAACACTTTCAACATCTATTAGTGGAGGTTCTTAGCTATGCAAATGGAACAAGATTTTATGAAACGCGCGCTTGAACTGGCAAGTACAGCTGCCAAATCTGGAAATGAACCATTTGGAGCTATTTTGGTAAAAGATGGAGAAATAGTCTTTGAGACACAAAATTCTATCCACAAGTCTAGCGATCCAACAGCCCATGCTGAAATGAGCTTGATTAGAGAATTTTGTCATACCAACCAAATTAGTGATTTATCCGATTATACTTTATATACTAGTTGTGAACCTTGTTGTATGTGTTCAGGCGCCATGGTTTGGTCTAAATTAGGTAAATTAGTTTATTCTGCTAGCCATAGTCAATTACAAGAAATTGCTGGATTTAATATCATGATAAGTAGCGAAGAAGTTTTTGAAAAAAGCCCTTTTAGACCAACCACACATGGTTTGATTTTAAATAACGAAGGGACCAAAATTTTAGCGGATTATTTTTGATATGCTAAACAAACAGAGAATCTATTATTGTTAGGAATTATTCTAACAATAATAGATTCTCTGTTTTTATGTAAAAAAAACGAGCTTCATCAGCTCGTGGTCTTACTATTAAGCATATTGGCGACTGTTTTCGTCAAAAAATTGAATTTCAACGGATTGAGTCAAAACATCTGTATAACTATAAGAAACACGTTCAAATGCATTTTCATCTTGATCTAAATCTACAACGAAAACAGACGGGTAAGTTTCTCTCAAAACGCCCTTTCGTTCGGTCTTTCTTTTGCGACCCGTTTGCGCGGTCAACATAATCTTTCTACCTAACTGACAATCCAAGTTCTTTTTGATACTTGCTAATGTATTTGGCATTAGATTCACCTCACTGAGGTAAAGTATACCATATTCTGACAAATTTAACAAGTATACCACATGAAATAGCTAGATGCAACTACTTATTCTTTAAATTAGAAAAAATTAAAAAAACTAAGATTTTTTCGCAAAAGACTGCTATATATGGCTTAAAACCACTTAAAAAAACAATTTTTTGGTATATCATTATGACCCATAAGATAATAATATGAAAAATAAATCTACTAATACTAAGTACTAATTTATATCTTCACAGTTATTATTTTGGTCATTAAACTAAAATTGAACAAACTAGTAGTATCTAAAAAAATAGGTAACTAAATCAAATTAATTTTCCCTAGTTACCTCTATATCCTTTTCAATTTCGCTGATTTATTAGGTAATTTATTCATTTCCTGCCTTTTAAAGATAGAAAATAGAAAAACCTTAGTTCTTTCACTCTGTTATACTTAATTAGTCACCTATCTCACAGGAACAATCCCAATATGTGAGGAGGTGCTTCATTTGATTCTTTTTTAACAACGTTTATCTTACCTTTGTTGATTGCATTACTGGCAGAGTTTTTCGGTTATTGGCTTAACCGCAAAGATAAATAAGAGGTGACTAGGCCAGCACCTGTTTACTTAGATTAAACAAAACCCCCATACTCACAACAGTATGGGGGGTTCGGTGTTTCATTTGATTTTTTTCTACCTTGAGTATAACACGTATTTTTTATTTTTTCAAGTTTCTCTATCTAATTATTTTCTGGAAAGAATTCAACAATTGCATCTGATAATCGACCAAATTCAGCTAAACTTAGCGTTTCACCTCGACGTTTTGGATCTATATCCGCTAGTTCTAAAGCTTTAACTAACTTCTCTTTGATCTCTTCTTCTTTTCCGTAACGGACTAGAAGATTATTCCATAATGTTTTACGACGTTGAACAAAAGCAGCTCGTGCTACTTGGAAAAATATTTTTTCATTTTTAACAATGACACTAGGTTGCTCACGTCTAGTTAATTTAATAATCGCAGAATCAACATTTGGTTGTGGAACAAAAACTGTTTTAGGCACAATAAAAGCAATTTCTGCTTCCATATAATATTGAATCGCAATCGATAATGAACCATAGGCTTTTGTTCCTGGAGCAGCAGTAATCCGATCCCCAACTTCTTTCTGGGTCATAATTACTAGACCATCAATTCGGACTTCTGATTCTAGAAAATGCATAATAATTGGCGTTGTAATGTAATAAGGTAAATTAGCAACTACCATTAGGCGTTCTTCTAAATTAAGGCGCGGGGTTAATATCTCTGCCAAATTAGCCTTCAATACATCAGTATGGACAATTTCAACATTGTCATATGGACTTAATGTATCCGCTAAAACAGGAAGTAAGCGATCATCTATTTCAAAAGCTACTACTTCTTTACTGGCTCTGGCTAAATGTTCTGTCAATGCACCTATTCCAGGCCCAACCTCAACAACATTAGTATCTTTATCTAAACCTGCAGCCGCAACAATATTCACAAGGATATTAGGATCGACAATAAAATTTTGTCCAAGACTTTTCTTAACTGAAAAACCATGTTTTGCTAAGATTTCTTTAGTTCTGCTAGGTGTTGCAATATCTTTACGCTGGGTCATTTTCATCCTCCAAGATTCGTTGCATGGCCTCAATTACTTGTTCTGGGGTAATTTGAAACATCTGCAATCTTTTTTCAAGCTGTTTGCCGTTAGTATACCCGATATTTAATGATTCGCCTAATTTTTCACGCCTTTTTTTAGCAAACGGGCCTGCTAATAGACCGGCATCAATTAACAGCTCCCGTGAAATTAGTGATTCTTTCGAAATAGTTTCTGTATAAGCTTTTCCTAAAGCTTCACGAATCGCCTCTGGTGTCGCATGCTCAATCCCAAGGCTACCTTTGCCTTTAGGCTTGGCATCTGCAACTTTTAAAAAAGCATGTTTGACACCTGGAACAGCACGAGAAATTGTTTTTCTGATTTTCTCACCTGGAAAATCTGGATCTGTAAAAACGATAACACCTCGTGTTTCTTGAGCTTTTGCAATTAAAGCAAGAATTGAGTTATCGATAGCAGAACCGCGTGTTTCCAATGTGTCTGCTACGACTGCCTCTTTGATACGTCTTGTATCGTCACGACCTTCGACTACAATAATTTCTTTAATTTTATCCATTAGCGTAACCTAAATAGTTTTTCAGCATTTTCCGTTGTTTGAGTCGCAACTTCTTGGTAACTACACTCTCTCAATTCAGCAATTTTTTCAGCCACATATTTTACATAAGCTGGTTCATTCCGTTTGCCTCTAAAAGGTACCGGAGCAAGATAAGGAGCATCTGTTTCAACCAATAATTTATCAAAGGGAACCTGTTTAGCCACTTCATGAACTTCAAAAGCTTTTTTAAAGGTTACAACCCCACTCATAGAAATATGCATCCCTAAATCTAAAAAGCGTTCCATCCAATCTACATCTCCACTAAAGCTATGCATAATTCCACCAATATCTTCTACATGCTCTTCTTTCAAGATTTGATACGTATCTTCAATCGCATCACGCATATGAATACTAATTGGTAGTTTCAACTCTTTAGCAATTCGCATTTGACGGCGGAAAACATCTTTTTGAACATTTTTAGGTGATGTGTCCCAATGATAATCCAAGCCCATTTCACCCATGGCGACTATTTTAGGTAATTGTAATTGTTCAACTAACTTTTCTTCAATTTTATCTGTATATAGGTAGGCTTCTGTTGGATGCCAGCCAATAATACTATATAATCCATCATAATTTCGACTTAATTCTAGTGATTTTTCAATTGTTTTTTCATCGAATCCGACAATTGCCATTTTTGTGACATCATTTTCTTTGGCACGAGCGATTGCTTCTGGAATTTCTGTAGCAAAAGCTTCATCGTTTAAATGTGTATGTGTATCAAATAACATCATTTCAATCCTTTCTTATTGAGATAACTTTAGGTATTATAGTATGAGCAACAGCAACCCTGCTAATAATTTTACTTTAGCAGGGTTGCTGACTCAATATAATTACGCGATTTCAGAACCATTTGGTGCTGAAATTGGTGCTTCGATAACTTGTAAAACACCGTCTTTTTCTGCGGATAGAATCATGCCCTGACTAACTTCACCGCGCATTTTACGAGGTTTCAAATTAGCAACAATCACGACTTTTTTACCGATTAAAGCCTCTGGTTCTGGGTACCATTGAGCAATTCCAGAAAGGATTTGACGGTGATCCTTGTCTCCAGCATCTAAGCGGAATTTCAAGAGCTTATCTGCACCTTCAACTTTACGGCAATCAATTACTTCTGCTACCTTTAATTCAACTTTATCGAAATCTTCGTATTTAATTTCTTTTTCTTTTAGTGAAACTAACTCTGTTTCTTCTGGATTCCACACGCCAGCTTCCTCCTCTGTTGTTTCTGGTTTACCAGCAGCCATCTGCTCTTTGATATAATTTGCTTCAACTTCTAAGTCTAAACGTGGGAAGATAGGTGTGCCTTTTTCAACAACTTTAACGTCAGTCGGGAATTGACCAAAATCAACAGTTTTAAATTCACCTGCTTCTTTTCCTGTTACGCCTAATTGAGCAAAAATATCTTTTGGAGCATGCGTCAAGAATGGTTGTAAAAGAATCGCTGAAACACGTAAACTTTCTGCTAAATGAACCATCACGCTATCTAACTCAGCTTTTTTATCCTCTTCTTTAATTAATTTCCAAGGTTCTGTCTCGTCAATATATTTATTTGCACGGGAAATTAAACGCCAAACTTCAGCTAGGGCTGTACTGAATTGCATTTGATCCATTTCAGTTTGGTAGTTTTTAACGACTTCATCTGCAACAGCTTTTAATGGTGCATCAAAGGCAGTCACGTCACCTACATAAGTTGGTACAACTCCACCGCAATATTTATTAATCATAGCAACTGTTCGATTCAATAAGTTTCCTAAATCATTGGCTAAATCATAATTCACGCGAGAAACGAAATCTTCTGGCGTAAAGACACCATCACTACCAAATGATACCTCACGCATCAAGTAATAACGTAATGCATCCAAACCAAAATGTTCAACTAGCATTTCTGGATAAACAACATTACCTTTAGATTTAGACATTTTACCGTCTTTCATTAATAACCAACCATGACCGAAGATTTTTTTCGGTAATGGCAAATCAAGTGCCATTAACATAATTGGCCAATAAATTGTATGGAAACGGACAATTTCTTTTCCAACCATATGCACATCTGCTGGCCAGTAGCGATCAAATAATGTTGTATCGTCAGTTCCGTATCCTAATGCTGTGATGTAGTTAGCCAATGCATCAATCCAAACATAAATAACATGCTCCGGATTGCTTGGTACTTTGACACCCCAACTAAATGTTGTTCTTGAAACAGCTAAGTCCTCTAAACCAGGCTTAATAAAGTTGTTAATCATTTCATTTTTACGTGACTCTGGTTGGATAAATTCAGGATGCGCATTATAGTAATCTAATAAGCGATCCGCATATTTACTCATTTTAAAGAAATAAGACTCTTCTTTAACAAGCTCCACTTCATGTCCGCTTGGCGCTTTACCACCAATGACATTGCCTTCTGCATCACGATAAACTTCTTCCAATTGTGTTTCTGTAAAAAATTCTTCATCAGAAACTGAATACCAACCTGTATATTCGCCTAAATAAATATCTCCTTGCGCTAACAAACGCTCAAAAATATCTCCAACAACTTTTTCATGAACTGGATCAGTTGTTCGAATAAACTTATCATTACTAATTTCTAGTAAACGCCAAGTTTCTTGCATGTGATCAGCCATTGTATCCACATATTCTTTAGGCGTTATTCCCAACTCATCTGCTTTGTTTTCAATTTTTTGACCATGCTCATCTGTTCCAGTTAAATAGAATACATCAAAATCCTGCATTCTTTTATAACGTGCCATTACATCACAGGCAATTGTTGTGTATGAATTCCCAATATGTAGCTTACCACTTGGGTAGTATATCGGGGTCGTAATATAAAAGGGTTTTTTTTCGGTCATCTAAAGTGCCTCCTTGAGTATTTTAAATTTATAGACAATTTTCCATTCCTGAATAGTATAACATAAAATCCACTTCTATTGCGCGATAAGTTATGAAAAAGCCACTTGCATCAAGGGAATTTACTAAAGCTTCTTCTCCTATAATTTTTTCACTGATCAATTCCTTTAAATAATTCCAAGGCTTTTTGTCTCATCAATTTATGCTGAACAATCGGCTGTGGATAATCCTCACCAATGATAATCTGCTTTTCTTGTTGGATATTTAGTGGCATCTTACTTGGTTCATGAAGATAAGCATGTGGAATCCCTTTTAACTCTGGTACATACTTATAAATAAAATCTCCCGCTTCATCAAAACGTTGGCTTTGAGTTGTTGGATTAAAAATCCGGAAATAAGGAACTGCATCAGTTCCCGTTGAAGCCGCCCACTGCCAGCCACCAACGTTCGAAGCCGCATCGTAATCAATTAATTTTTCTGCAAAATAGGCTTCACCTAAACGCCAGTCCATTAATAAATCTTTAACTAAAAAAGAAGCCGTAATCATCCGTAAACGATTATGCATCCAACCTGTTTGATTTAATTGGCGCATGGCTGCATCTACTAAAGGATAACCTGTTTGGCCGGTTTTCCAAGCCTGCAAAAGTTGCTCATCACTGTTCCACTGTAAGTTACGATACTGTTCTTTTATTTCCAATACTTGCTGTTGTGGATTTTCAAAATAAATCATATTATAAAAATCACGCCAACATAACTCCTTTAGATACGTTTCTTTCCCTATACTATCTGGGGCCTCGGCCTTAATTCGATGATACACTTCGCGAATGGACAATTCCCCCGTTCTTAAAAACTGAGATAACCGACTCGTTCCTTTTTGGGCTGGAAAATCACGTGTTTGATCATACTGCTCGATCCCACTTGAAATAAATTGACGTAATCTCTTTCTCGCTTTTAACGCCCCAACTTCACTCGCCCATTTTTCATCAACCGATTGCATTAACTGAGTAAATTCAGCCTGTCCTTCACTAAATAGCTCTTGTTTGTCTAAAGCAAATTCTTTTAATTTTTGACTATCAATTTTTTGAAAGTTGGGTTTTCTAAGTTTTTCCCAACTTTTATAGTAAGGAGTAAAAACTTTAAACGCCGTCTGATCTTGTTTTCGATTCTCTGTTGCTCCATGCAGATGACTATCTTGAAAATGATGGCATTCAATCCCTTTTTCTGCAAAAAATGACTCCATTTTCCGATCTCGCTCTGCACCAAACCCTCGTTCATCTCGATTAAAGTAAATCTGGTTTAAAGTCGGAATTTTTTGAGTTAGTTCCTCAAAAGCTGCTTCTATCTCTCCATATAAAAAATGAATTGGCAAGCCAGCTGCTTTAGCTACTTCAACAAAATGCGCGACCGCAGTAAAAAAATAATCATGATTAAAACTCGTTACTTTAAATTGAAGCGGATTTAGATGGAAAATCCCAACTAGTTTGTCATTTTTTAATTGAGCCTCTTTCAGTGCTGCAATTAGTGCTGTATTGTCTGTTAACCTTAAATCTTTACGAAACCACATTCCTATCACACTCATTAAAATCTTCCCCCTATCTTCTATGTAAACATACAAAGTGCCGTTTTTTCGGCACTCTATATACTAAAAAAATTTAGACTAAATTTCTGCGTAAAACTTTACCACTAGCATTACGTGGCAATTGACTAACAACTTTATATTCTTTCGGTATTTTATATTGAGCTAATTGATTTTGACAAAAATGAATTAAGCCAGGGATATCTAACTCCTTATCTTGCTCTAAGACTAAAAAGGCAATTGGGACTTGCTCCCACTGAGTATCTTTTTTTCCAACGATTGCCACATCATTAATACTAGGATGTGCCATTAAAACTTGTTCTACCTCTGAAGGATAAATATTTTCCCCACCAGAAATAATTAAATCAGCTAAACGACTAACAATATAGAGATAGCCATCATTATCAAGATAACCGATATCTCCTGTGTAAAACCATTCAGTTTCAGAGCGCCGCGGCTGATTCAGGTACCCAACTGTCACGTTAGGTGCTTTGATTCGGACTTCACCATGCTGATAAGGAAGACAGACCTCATGACTTGGCATTACTACTTCTAATTGAACTGGAAATAAAGGCAAACCTGCCGAACCGCTTTTTTTGACAGCCATATCATTACTTAAAGCCACAACTTGCGAAGCCGTTTCAGTCATGCCATAGGATTGGATGACTGGAATTCCAAGTTTCTGACAATTCGTTAATGTTCCACTATCAATTGGTCCTCCACCTAATAGCATACAACGAAATTGTGGTGGATAGTGGCGATTTCCTAAATCAACTAGCAAACGTTTAAGCATTACAGAAACTACGGATATAATTGATCCTGCTCCTGACAACAGCGTTTGATTAATTTCTTTTTCATCAAATTTTTCAAATAAATAAACAGGCATTCCATAAATTAGACTGCGCATCATAATTGAAAAACCACTAATATGAAATAACGGAACTGGGCACAACCAACTATCCTCATCTGTTAAACCTAAATTGAGTACGGAGCCAATTGCACTCCACCAATGATTATCAAACGTTTGTTGAACCCCTTTAGCTTGTCCCGTTGTCCCAGACGTATACATAATAGTCGTCACTTTTTTTAAATCAAAATCTGGAACTGGTTTAAATTTCGTTTGTTCCTTTAATTCAGTCACCTGTTGAAAACTATGGCTACATTCTTGTAAATGAATAGAAAGCTGTTTAATTTTCCCTACAAAAGAAGCTTGATATAATACTCCAGCAACAGTAGCATCAATAAGTTGTTGCTCCATTTCATAACTCGTTAATCTGTGGTTCAAAAATACGATTGTGTGACCCATTTGTTGTAGCGCTAAAATAGTAAAATAAAGTTCAGGTGAGTTGCTCCCTAAGACGCCAATTCGGCTTCCCTCAGGATAAGAAAGAGTCAATAATCGCTTAGCTCGTTGATTGACTTCTACTTGCAATTCAGCAAAACTCCATTTTTTCTGTTTAAATACTAAAGCTGTTTTTTCAGGAGTTAAATGAACACGTTTTGTTAACCAATTCTCCATTTTTTACACAAACTCCTTTCATTAATTAGAAAAAACTGAGCCCCTTGATCCTTCCAAGGCCAACTCAGTTTCGCTTATTCTTTATGGAAATTTTGGAAATTGATTAAAGTCTGGATCACGACGTTCATTAAATGCATCGCGTCCCTCTTTCGCTTCATCAGAAGTGTAATATAACAATGTTGCATCACCAGCAAATTGTTGCAAGCCTGCTAAACCATCTGTATCAGCATTCATTGCCGCTTTAATAAAGCGCAATGCAGTCGGGCTTTTCTTCAACATTTCACGAGCCCAGTCCATTGTTTCTTTTTCAACATCAGCAACTGGAACAACGGTATTAATCCAACCCATTTCCAAAGCTTCAGCAGCTGTGTACTGACGACACATAAACCAAACTTCTTTGGCTTTCTTATGGCCGATGACACGTGCTAAATAACCAGAACCATAGCCGGCATCAAAGCTCCCAACATTAGGACCTGTTTGGCCAAACTTAGCATTATCACCTGCAATCGTTAAATCGCAAACCAATTGTAATACATTTCCGCCACCAATTGACCAACCTTTTACCATTGCAATAATTGGTTTTGGAATCACGCGAATTAAGCGTTGTAAATCTAATACATTCAAACGCGGAATATTATCTTCTCCAACATATCCACCATTTCCCCGTACACGTTGATCGCCACCAGAACAGAACGCATTGTCTCCTGCTCCAGTTAAAATAATTACGCCAATATCAGCGTCATCACGACTTAGTGTAAAAGCATCAATCATTTCAGAAACAGTCAATGGTGTAAATGCGTTGTGCACCTCTGGACGATTAATCGTAATTTTTGCTATATGATCAGTCTTTTCAAATAAAATTTCACGGTATTCTTTAATTGTTTCCCAATTTTCAGTCATCATTTAAGTCTCCTTTTTTATAAATTCACATTACTAGTTTAACCCATTTTAACAAAAATTACTTGCTTTCTGCCCCTATTTTCTTCAAATTATGTTAAATTTAAGGTACAAACTAAAAAATAACCCAAAAAAGGAGTTTTCTAAATGACATTAATGGACCATCTGGGGATTCACTACAAGAATATTTCCAAAGATTCTGTTGAACTAGAGCTCACAATTGAAGAACAACACAAACAACCACATGGTATTATGCACGGTGGAATATCCGCTGTTTTAGCTGAAACTGCGGCTAGTTTAGGAGCAAATGCACAACTAGATACAACGAAAGAAGTTGCAGTTGGGTTAGAATTAAACTTAAACCATTTACGAGCTGTACCAAATGGGACAATTATAGCTGTCGCAACGCCCTTACACATTGGTAAAAAGACCCAAGTTTGGGAGATTAAAATAACAAACGAACAAAAAAAATTAGTTAGCGCTGGACGTTGCACTTTATTTATTCAAGAACTTTAAGCTACTGAATAAACATTCTTATATAGATCTCCAAAAAAATGGAGCTTCATTAAAAATGAAACTCCATCTTATCTATTTTTATTACTCTTTCACAACTAGCACATTACATGGTGCATGTTGGACAACATAACTGGTTGTTGTTCCTAAAATAGCACTTTTAATTCTGCCTTTACCTGTCGCTCCAATGATGAGTAAATCAATCTTTTTTTCTGTCGGAATCGTATGGGCAATTGCATGTTTATGATTTCCTGTAGTCACGACTGCCACGGCATTTAGAACACCTTTTCTTTTTGCTTCCTCCACAAGTTCATGAACTTCATTTTCAACCCATTCCACCTCTTTTTGAACAACTTCTTGAAACATCTCAACAGCTTCTGGTGAATACGTTTGTGTTTGACTATTCAGCATTGGCGGTGCCACAAAATGTGTTTGATTATCCACTACTTCTAAAACATATAATGTCGCTTTTTCTTGTTCTAGAGCAATTTCCACAGCCTGTTGAAAAGCCAATTGAGCATTTTTCGATCCGTCTACTGCAACTAAAATATTTTTATACCGTGATAACATATACATCCCCCTCTTTCGATTTAAAAACGCTTCCATTTTATTCATCACATATAATTTAAATAATGACTAACTTATAATTTTATCTTAATTGTTTTTTTAATCTTTTGCAAATTTAACCACTCTTAGTTGCACCAAAAAACTTCAGATAGATCAATGCTATTTAAGAGCCTATCTGAAGACATTTTCGATTTAATTGAATAACATACCTTTGATAAAGTTTATAAATTGATCTTCAGCAATCGTATCTTCTGCTATTTTATTCAACTGTATCTTGCCACAATCTAAACAACAATGTTCAATTTGACATCCTTTTTTTAATTTATATCGATAACTAATCGGTTTCATTTTTATTGTACAACCAAAACACTTAGACTTTCATTTTCTATCTTTTTACTTTCTAAATTAACTATTTTTCATTTACTGATTAGGAGCCGTACCAAATAACATGATTCCTGAAAGATTCGAAAAAACCTCTTCTAAATAAGATGGTTCCTCCGAGTCGTCATCGTTCCCACCAGAAAAATTATTAAAAGGATCTAACGTGATCACTTCCAGGTTAGACATTCCGTGTGAGAATGGAAAGTGTTCCTTTTCGTCATCCTCTTGATTTGTTGAGCTTTTTTCTGAAGAATCCTCAATTAAGATTTTTTGACTGCCATCTGGTAAATCCAAATCGTCCTCAACAACAAGTGCATTTATTTCACCTGTATCCTGACTATTACTTGGTTTTGTGTCTTCCATTGTAGGAGGGACTGGTGTAGCCTCAATTCCTGGATTCAATGGATCCACTGGATGAACGACTAAGAAATGTGTTTGATTATCACTAGCTTGAATTTGATTTTGTTCAGCTCCTAATACCTCATTTACACTCCCTAAGGTTACTAAGATGCTACTAAACACTAAAACATCTTTTAATAAACCTAGTTCATGTTTATGTTGTCTCATCCAAATTCACCTCAGCTTCTCTATTTCTTTTTATTTTTGTCAAATGTGCACCTAGATTTGCCCAGTCAGCTGGAGTTGGAAGTACATTCCAAACTAAATAGTCGCAATTTTTTCTTTTGTCCGCAAAATAATAATCTGACAAGACCAAATCTGTGCCTTGATTCATTTCATCTATCACTTCTATATTTAAAAAACTAAATGTTTTAACATTCGCAGAAACCATGCTATTGTAATGTTTCCCTAGCGAAAAATCAATATAAATCTTGATTGATTTCATGAAAAAATCAGGTGGGAACACTTCTATTATTAAAAATAAATAGTGTCGAAATAAAAAGTCACTATTTTTATTAATTGATTTAAATTTCTTATTTCCCCCTCCTGTTTTTATAAATTGTTGACAAAAAAGAAAAGCATCTAAATAATTTTCTTTAATGAAGTTAGAACTCATAACATCTTCAAAAATTCCACCTATTTTTTCAAAATAAAGAACTTTAAAATGCAAAATCATTAACTCACTTTTCAGGTGATTCAAATAGCTTTTTTCAACTTTATTTTCAAAAAATGTACTGAATTCTTCCAAAAAAAAGTCGGTTAGCTGCTCATTTTTTATTAAAGGTTCTAGCCGCTTTTGGTTCAAAGAAAGCATATTCTCACTAATTAAGAATGCTAAAATAAATTTTGATTCGCTAATCAAATGATTTTGGTTTATTAGATGAACTTGTTCCATTAAAAATCCTTGAATTTTTTCGTAAATCGGCAAAAATAGTTGGACATTTATTTTTTTACGTTCCACAGTGCTACTATGCAAATCTGTTCCTTGCTGAATTCGATTTAAATTAACTGCAAGAAAAAAATCTAATTTTGCTTTATCTACTTCTGAAAAAGAATGCTCTAGTTGTTCTTCTAACTGCTGAATAAAAAGCATGTTTACTTCTTTCTTTTTAGGCTCAAATGGAAACTCAATTCGATTAAAACGTTCATAGTACACTTGATAAAAATACATTCTAATTTTCATTTCATCGCCAATCAGTTTAAATCTTGAAGATAGTTCAATTTCATAACTACGTAAAATTTTCTTTAACTCCTGAATACGATTATAAACACTTGTATAGCTGACAAAGTTACTTTCTGAATAGCTCGCTATATTTGTAAATGTACCTCGATAAATTTCATCTAAAATTTTAAAAGAATGGGATTTTTTTAAATAAAGCCAAGCTAACACCTGTACTGATGCTTTTCCTGATTTTTTTAGAATAATATGTTTTTCTGTTTTTTCCAGTTTAAAACAATCAGTTAATTGGTTTGCCTCAATATCTCTTGTTAATTCATCAACTGTATTCAATAAAATAAAGTCGGAGATATTTAGATTTTCTGATATATCACTAAATGTTGCTCGTTGTTGGTAACTGGCTTCCAAAAATTTAAATAATCCAATTTTACGTATATCTTGTTTTTCTAAAAATACAGTCAACTCCATTCTTCCTCCATTTCATGCTGATTTTATCTATTTACTAATTAAAGTTTACTTTTTTTCAGTTTTTACACTTTTTTTCTTTTTGCGCTTTCTAGCAGCTAGTTCTTTTTTACGTGCTTCTTCTTCTTTTTTCTTCTTACGTTTCCATAAAATAAACCATAAAATCAAAGCGACTAAAATTAAACTCACTCCGATTAAAATATAAATCCAATTCGAATTGTTCTCAATTGTTACATCAGTTTTGTTTAATTTGTTGGCTGTCTCACCATCAATTGTGAAGTTTTCTTTCCAGTGCCATGTTTTCCCTTTTGACTCTGCTGTCATTTCTAGTGTGTATTTTCCTGCTTCTAATTTAGCTCCATCTAAAGAAATCGGATAGTTAAAGTTTGAATTAGGTGCCATTTGCATACCTTCACTAGTGGATTTATAGAGAACTTCACTTTGACCTTGACGCGTGATTTTTGCATTTACAGACAATTGATTTACATACATAGCTGTGATATTTTGCAAATTCGCATTGATCACATTTCGGGCATTTACTTGTGCTGCTGCAATTTCATTCAATTCTAATTCAGGCACAATTTCGTTGTCATTTTCATTTAATACCAACGCAACTACATACGCATAACGATTTTGAATAGATAATCCTTGCTCACCTTTCTTGTTCGTATCAGTATCTGTTTGTTTTTCTTGAAGCGTAATCCCACCTGCTAAGATTCCATCAAATTCTTCTTTTGGCATATCAATCGTCAGAGGGAGACGGACATGACTTTCAGCTGGCACAATCACTTCATCTACAACAGTCACAATATCATTTAAATTATGAATCAATGTACTATCTTGTTTTTCAGGCAACTCGCCATATTCAACAACGCCTTTGATATTGGTGAGTGCGCTATTCACACGAGGCTGAATAATCACATCATTTTTTGTGTCATTTCTCAGATTGATTTCAATCGTTTGGCTTGCGCCTGCTTCCATTTTCAAATCAAAATATGTCTTCTTTTGATCTCGTTGATTTGCAGGAATAATAGGTTCTACTGAAAAATTCAACTCTGAAGCATTCACCTTAGGTATCAAAAATGTGCTAGTTGTTAATAGTGCCACCATAAAAATAATCAGTTTTGTATATTTTTTCATTATTACGATCTCCTTTTCATCAGATTGAAAGCACCGACAAATTTACTTATCGATGCTTCCAGAATATAATATGTCTTAATTAGTTAGTTGTTTTTAGATTTCGTTTGCTGGAACATCTGTTAGAGTCCAAGTTAATGTTGTTGCATAAGTTTCTGCTAATTTTGTTGTTGTTCCTGGTACAGATAAACTAACACTGTTAGCTTTTGTTGCATCTGTTCCAAAGCGGTAAACAAAAGTTCCTGCTCCTTCACCATCTTTAGCTGAGACGATATTTTCTGCAACTCCAGTACCGGCAACAGTTAAATCAAAGCTTGGTTTTGTAAATGATGGGGTAGCAGAAGTAGAGATTGTATCAAGTTGACCATTTGTAAAGCTAATCATTGCTCCGACTAATTCACGATTAGATTCTGACATAAATTGACCATCTTGTTTTACTTGTAATGACCAACCAGCTTCCGTTCCACGGTTATCTGTCACCTGAACATAGTTGGGACGATCTGATCCATCTTTTAATTTTTGAGCTACTGCATAGTAAACCTCGTCTTTTGAAGTAATCTTATTCTCACCAAAGTAAAATGCTGATGCATAATCTAAACTTAGTGGTCCAGCAGTTCCAGGCTCAATTTCTTTATCTGGATCAGTTGGGTCAACTGGTTCAATTACTTCTCCTGGATTTGTTGGATCGACAGGATTTGTGATATCTTCACTTGGTGCAAATTTAACGATTGTATCTGACTTATAATTTTGAGTAATATCTCCGGGTGCTGCAGACGCGATGCTTCCTCCAAGAATAACTGCACTGATAAGAACTGCCCCTGTAGTAATAAATTTAGTCGTTTTCATAATTTTTTGTTCTCCCCTATTGTTTTATTTTTTGTCTGATTTTTTTAAATTCTGTAGCGCTGGTCTACACTTATAATTCTACATACTTTTTCAACCACTCACATCGTCAATTTGACTACGTTAGATGGAAAAAATGCGTATGTTCATTAGGCAATAAAGCCTCACTAAAATAGAAATTATTCGTTGATTGGTGTATCTGTTAGTGTCCACGTTAATTGAGTTGAATATTTAACTGCATCTTTTGGCGTGCTTCCTGGAACTTCTAGTGAAATAGCTTTATTTTTTTGAACAGTTTCGCCTTCAACTTCTTCAGCAGTTACTGTTCCAAAACGATCAACCCAAGTACCTGAACCCGTCTCATTTGCAGCAGTCATAACATTTGAAGCTGCTCCTGATGCATCTAATTCAATACTTGGACTTAGCGGAGCCGTAACATCTATTTGATTACTAGCAGCTACTCCATTTGATAATTTAATGACTGATCCAGTTAGGACTTTATGCTGTGTTGTTTTATTCTCAAATTGACCTTCTTGTTTCACAGTTAAAGCCCAACCTGTATTAGTTCCACGGTTATCAGATACTTGAACATAGTTTGGTACAAATTTTCCATTCGTTAATTCTTGGGCATTTGCATAATAAACTTCGTCTTTATTTGTTATTTTATTTTTACCAAAATCCAAACTTGAAGCATAATCAATACTCAATGGGCCATTTGTTCCTGGTTCTGGTCCTTCTGGATCAGTTGGATCAATTGGAACGACAGGATTTGTCGGGTCTGGATCAGTTGGATCAACCGGTAATGTTGGATCTGTACTTGGAACAAATTCTACAATCCCATTTGAAGTATATGTTTTATCTTCGGCAGCCAATGCTGGAGCCACGTTCACTAATGTTGTTAATACAATTGCTGATAATGCGATAAATTTTGTTGTTTTCATTTCTTTTCCCCCTATTTTATGCTGCTAATTTCACTATTTTCGTTAAATTTTTTGTTTCCTAACTATATAGGCTAGTCCTAATAGAACAAAACCAGTTATCATCATATTGATGGGCAACTGTTCACCTGTTTGTGGCAATGTATACTTTTGATTTACAGTACCTTGGTTTAGTGGTGCATATATAATTTTATCTTTGGTTGTTTGTGGAAGTTCTTTATTAGCTTCTTTTTCTTCTTCTGTTAAAGGAATGTACTCCCCATAAAAACTAATATCTCCATTACTCTGGTATTCATTATCTTGGCCTTCTGCATTCGAATAGATTGGAGTAGCCAAGCAAAAAACAAAAATAATAAACGCAGCAATAACTGGTTGCTTTCTTTTCATTTTGACACCCCTATTCTCCATCCGGTGTATTTTGTAAGGTCCATAAAATAGTTCCTTCGTAACTTTCACTACGAGCAGCTCCTGCAGGTACAGTTAAGGATAAACCGTCGCCTTCTGGAGTCCATGTATCAGAAACAGAAAATGGTGCTTCATCTGTATTCGTATGTTGATAAATTTTTGTGCTAACATCACTTAATACTGTTGTGTTTCCACCTAAACTATGACGTATTGCATTTGGCAAGGTATGCCCTGTTCCACTTGTCAAAACCTTGTCAACTTTAGCTGTTAATGTCCACGAACCTTTAACTGCTCGGGTATCTTGAACTTTCAGTTGACCTTCTAAATTTTCTAATGGATAGGTTTGTTCTTTAGCACTCACTTTCAACTCTTCTCCAAAAGAAAGTTTTGTCGGAGCTGATAGAAAGGCCAATTCACCATCTGCTACAGTTACTTTTGTTGCCGCCTTAAACGTTGCATCATGAAAAACTGTGTCAACTAATGGATTTGCATTGCCTTCAGTATCTGTCAAAATAAATTGCAGTACATTTCCAAGAACAAGTTTCGTTTCTGGTGCTGGAATTTCCCATGTTCCATCTTCTTTTACTACTGTGCTACCTGGTACAGTTGTACCATTCAATGTGTAATAAAGAGTTGCACCTGGTTCTCCATTTATCCCAGTAAAAACAGTTGTAAATGGAGAAATACGACTTGTCACTTCAGCTGGAGTAGGCGGTGTTTTATCAATGACCGTCGTTTCAGCTAATTCTTCACTCTCATAGGGTCCTCGAATAGCTGTTGCTGTTAATTTTGTGCCTGCTTGATAAAAATCAGGCACTGTATAGCGCACATAACCATTTGCATCCGTAGGTAAATTAGCATAACTTAGCCCATTCGCTGGATCTGTAATTGTCACAGTTGCTTGCCCTGCTGAAGCATATACAGGTACATAATTAACGTGACCTGTTTCATCTGCCCCATTATTATCCGGAACCATTCCTATTTTCACACGGGATTTAACCGTTAAATCAGCATCTGTTACTTCTGTAAACTCAACTTCTGGTAGTTGATTCATGCCGGCAATCCGGCGGAATAAATTTGTTTTAAAATTGGCTTTCAAATCTGCATCAGTTGAAGCAACAACCTGACTATTGGGTGCTCCAGAAGCCGTTAAGCTACCGACTTTAGCGTAGGTTAATGAGGATGGACCTGCGACATCTACACCCATTTTCCATAAATCAATGTCTGAGTCTGTAATAGACATTTTATTTGTTGCATAATTGATTCCAACTGCATATGAAGATGCGGATGTTGCTAAATTTCGAATATCGTATTGAGCTGGTTGTTGAATATCTAGTGAATTATTTGATCCACTACTGATGTTAATCAACGCTGTATTACTTTTACCAATTGTATAAAAGTAAGCCCCTGGTTCTGTCTTAAAGGTACTATTTGTTGTATTGTAAGAAACAACAGCACCCGAGTCTCGTTTACTTGTTAAATTAACAATCGAACCTTTTTTAGCAGTAAAACTAGAGTTTGGTGCATCAAAACGCACAGCATTTCCAGGCATTGCCACATTAAAGACTACATTTTCTCCAATCGTCATCGCTTGATAATATTGATACACGGCAGGATAAGAGACACCCGATGTTTGTGTTTGACTCATACGCACTTTCGAATCTGCTCCAACTGTAAATTCTCTTGACTGACCTGTATCTCCAGCTCTAGCAGCTAAATTGTACCAAACTACTGAGAAGTCATAATAATTTACATTACCCTTGTAATTAGTGCCAGGTTCCATAATAAAACTACCTGTGTAAAAGTTTTCTGCCCGAGTGTTTAAATCCATATTTCCATAGATAGTTACTTGAGCATAGGTAGCACGAGCTAATCGTTGTACACTGGCTTCTGTTGTTACATTTCCAAACCGATAGTTCCATTTCCCTGTATAACCTCCAACTAAACGTGACCCGACAATGTCCTCGGAGTAGCCTCCTGCGTATCTTTGAGCGAGTACAATGTCATGCATATGAAAAGTAGGTCTAGCAGTTCCGGTTTCTCCTAACCAAATAGAAGTTCCTTGAAAATCAATTCGAAATCCATTTCCATTAATTTCAATATCTCTAGTAATTTGCGTTGTTGCTAAATTATTGGGATCACCCTCACCAGCTGTTCTGGTATTTGCAAAACTAGCCGTTAAGTTAATTTTTGAAATACTTGTATCCTTCATTGCATTCGCAAAACTATCCCAACTATTTACATCAATTTCACCAACAGCTCTTGCCACCCCACGATTTTCTGGCATAGCTGACTGTTCTATTGAAGAATCTGAAACTGGTTGATCTGTTGATAACGCTTCTTCTGAATTTAGTTCTTCTGGTGACTCTAATTCAGCTTTAGTTTCTTCTTCCAAATTAGCTACTTGGACTTCTAACATTAATGTGTTTGACCCAAAATCTTGCCCTTGATACGTAGATTGCGCCTTTATTTCATAACTTCCAGCAACTGAGCCACTTAAGCTTAAAGGTACAGAATCTATTTTTTCAGCTTCATTTTCCGAATTTAGAATTGTTATTTCAATTTGTTGCGCATCCTGATTAAAATTCACTGTAATATATGGATTTTCTGCGTTTAACCATTCTGTTTCATCTTGATTAAAAACCAAACCTTCTGGTAAAGCCATTGTAATAACTGTTTCTAAAACTTCTGTATTTTCTTCAAGTTTAGTTGTTGGCAAGCCTTTTAAGTTAATTTGAATAGGTGTATCTTTTAATATAGTTGACTCTACTACTTGTAACGACATACTTTCATCTGCTTGAACTCCTTCTTTTTGAAAGAAGACCCCTATGTCCATACTATTGATTTGAAAAACCGTCACGCTCAGTAATGCCACCATTAATCCAATGATGATACCTTTTTTATTCCTATAAGTTTTGTTCAAATTCTCACCTCCCTCCAATTATATTTCTACTCATGAAGCAAATAATATCATGAAGCTTTCGTCGTAACTGTTTTATTTTTTTCAAAAACTTACTAATTTTCTGAAAAAATAGTTGATTCATAGTAGCCTCCATACCTTTTTATTTATAATGTGCAAGAAATTTATTTCTTATTTTTAACCTATCTCTACTATACTTTCTTACGCAATACTCCACATCTCAAAAATGACTACGTTAAGAAGTCATTTTAGCTATCTAGATATCAATGACTGTTTGACCATAATTTTTCCTAGTATACATGTAGTTCTCCATTAAATTCTTATTTTCTGTTGCATTATCCTTGAATTTCTGTTAACCTTTAAAAACAAACAAGTTAACAGAAAAGAGGATGCTCTCATGCAAACAACGAAATTAAAACAAATGATTCTGAATGCACAATTCGCCGTAATCATTGCCATTATTGCTCAAATTACCATTCCATTAGGTCCTATCCCTTTAACAGGGCAAACTTTTGCCGTTGGTTTAGCTGCTACTATTCTAGGTGGATGGAACAGTATGATTGCTGTCTGTATTTATCTATTGATGGGATTAATTGGAGTTCCTGTTTTTGCTGGTTTTTCCGCAGGGATTAGCGCCTTGCTAGGACCAACTGGTGGTTTTTTGATTGGATTTATTTTTAATGCTTTAGCTACAGGATGGATTTTAGAAAAAACGAAGTTTAATTTACCCTGGGGAATACTTGCTAACTTAGCGGGAGCACTTATTACACTACTTTTTGGAACAATTTGGTTAAAATACGGAACTGGCCTCGACTGGCAAGCAGCTTTTACAGGTGGTTTTATACCTTTTATTATTCCTGGTATTCTTAAAGCTCTACTAGCAGCATTTTGTGGAATTGCTATTCGTAGAAGACTGGCTAAAGGCTCCTACTTAACAGATTAACAGTCAGTCAACACTTTCCTGTTCCCTTATTGCTTTACAAATACTAGTATAGTATGGAATTTTAAACCTGTGTTTTCAATTTTTACCGGAGGTCTAGAAATTTTTTTATCTACGTAATATGAAAAATTTCTTACTACCAAAAATTAAAAATAGAACTCCTCTTCCTTCACTACTAACACAAAAGGCAGCCAAAGAGTTTCCTCCTTAGCTGCCTTTTGCTATTTTCTTTATTTACTCTAACACAATCTTCAAATTCGTTTATATTGATACGTTTAAGCTAATCTTTGATTAAATTCTTCTTTAGTAATCTCTTCAATCAAAGATTTAATATGCTTTAAATCATTCAAACTTGGATTACGATCAATACATATAGAAGGAACACCATGAGAATCATATTCTGAAATTGTCGTTACCAACAATTGACTTTTTTCAATTTCACTTTGCTGATTTTTAGTTTGTTTATTAAAGATATAAGCGATATCAAGTTTTTGTCCCAGTTGATGCTCAATCAATGCAGCTAAATAGTTCGCAAATTCTATTGAACCATCTACTAGTAAGCTGACTTTTACTTTTGCATGATAATTATTTAAATGAGTCAAAAGACCTTTCCATTCAATCACTGTAGAAAAAATTAATTGGTTTATTAAAGATTCTTCGAATTCATTATCATATTTTTCACCAAAGCTGTTAATTGATTGCTTTAAATACTGAATAAATGCAGGATAATTACGCTCTAATCTAGAAACAAATAACTTATTGCGATCATGTAAAACAAAAAGCGGACCAACATAAATTGCCAAATCTACTGCTACTCGTTTAAGAATATCTTCTATATTATATAATGGAATTTGTAAATCTTTCGACATTTGAATAATTCGCTCTCCGATATTTGCCCCAAGACCTTGAAAAAATGCTTTTTCATCAAATTTCGGACCTCGATTTGGTAAAGAAAATTGATATGTCGTAAAAACACAGGTAATTTCTTCCAATAAGGATTGATTTAATTCTATTTTAAACACGTGGAAAAATTCACGTTTTAAAAAAGAGTCCTCTAGTATCCCTACAAAGGACAATGAATAACGGATTGCTACATTCTTTCTTCGTATATCCTCTGTGAGTAAATTCCTTCCATTCAAAACTCTTCTTAAAGAAATGATCAGATAATTTTCCATCTCTTTTCTTGCATCCATTCCATAACTTCTATTATACTCTTTTTCAAAATAATCCATTATTTTCCCGACTACTTGACGTTCAGTAGAGCTAAATGGTGCATCCTCATAATACATTTTCTCAAAAAAATAATAGACTAAAAAATTACGAACCTGTGCTTCTTCACCTACTAGGTTGCAGTGGCTATCTATAATCTCAATATTAAAACCTGATTCCTCTGTTTGTCTAGATAATGCTTTGATTTTTCTTCTCAAACCTGGCTCACTAGTATAGAGAATTTCCGATAATTCTGTAATAGTAATTCCTGGGTTTAAAAACAAATGTTCTATAACTTGATATTCTATACTAGTTCTTAACGTTTTACTGTAAATATATTCAATATTGATAGTGTGAGGATATTCTAATAGCACACCATTTGGAGAAGAAATAATCATAAATGGACTAAAATCAATATTTATTTTCTTAATGTCACTGCGTAATATTTTATCCGAACAGTCCAACTCTTCTGCAATCTTAGAAAGGGTGATCCAATCATCCTGTCGATGGAGTATTTCAATAAACTTCAACTTTCTATTCGCTTCATTATTTAAAAAATTATACATATACCCCATCCCCTTTTTATATAAAAATAACAAATAAAAACATTTACACTCCCATTTTTGAATTCGCCCCCATTTTAACATTCCGCCTCTATTAAAACAAGCAAATTCGACTGGTAAACACTCTAATTAACAATAGATATAAGCTTATAACTAACCTACCTAGCGACTGATTTAATTTATTAAAACACTGCCTTAAATTCGTTAGATTCACGTTTAAAATAACGCATTAAAATTTTATTTTTCACAATTAATGAATCTTTAAAAAACCAACTTGTTTAATTCTAACAGTATAAATGTCAGTTCTTATATCTAGAATTAAGTCCCACTCTATTCTTGTTTTAAAATTAATTTTCTATTAAGGAAATAAACGCTGATTTAATCATCTTTTCAGCTTTAAAACGATTTGTTATTCAACTTTCCAGACAGTTCACTTAATTTTTAGGGGTTGTCATTTTCTGAATAGGGTGCTACAATGAACCCGTTGATACATCAGAACGATTAATTAAAGTGTTACCAGTTAGGTGAGGCTCCTATGCAAATATAGGCCATTGCCCAAAAACATCGAAAGATGCCAATGGGTAGAACAGGGATTGTCGGATTAAGGCTTTCCATAAGATGGCTAAAAGTAGAATGATACTTTTTACGTTGCATAGTGCTAAAACTCGACGAGTGGTAGATTTATTTTTGTTGCCCTCGTCTACCCTAGATGAGGGCTTTTTTATGCCCAGCTAGCTTCATACACAATTCGATAAGATAATTTAAGTCAACAGATTGGTGGAGGTAAACAATTGGATCGACAACAAAATAAAGATGGCACTAGTGCGAATCAAGTTGGGATAACCTCCCAATTTTTGACTATCAATAAAACTAACTAAGTGCCATTAGTTAGGACGTGAAAGATATGGATTACACACAAGAAATTGTGCGCTTTGTTCGTTTTTATGGAATTAAAAATATCAAAAGCTACGAAACTTCTAAATGTAAATATTTTATTTATGTAGCCGATAACGGACAAAAGCAACTGTACTACTATGATAAACAAACAAAAAACTTTTATTTTAAAACAGCTAAAAAACAAGAGAAGTTATCTTGGCTATGAGCTTTTAATTTATTAGGCTAGCCTCATGCTATTTAGTCCTCGCTTTCTAGCATGATAGACTAGTCAATGAATCAAGCAATATGATTAGTTGACCATTTTAAATCAATTAAACAATTATATATTTGCCGATTTAAAATCGGTACTGTTAGGTGAGGCTCCTATATAAACATAGGCTACTGCCCAAAAATATCGAAAGATGCCAATGGGTAGAACAGGGATTGTCGAATTAAGGCTTTCCATAAGGTAGCTAAAAACGATGTGTTCGTTTTTTACGTTATATAGTGCTAAAGCTCAACGAAGGTAACTCTTATTTAACGAGCCTTTTGTTGCGCCTTCATGCAACAAAAGGCTTTTTCTATTGCTTAAATTCCATTCAAATTGCTCTATTCCCTAAGGAAAGTTGGTTGAAATTATGGAAACCATTTTTAGGATTTTGGGATTTTATCTAACCGCACTTATCACTTGGTATTTATTCATCAAACGAAAAGAAAAATAATCGTTGCTCATTTAAGTTGCGATTCATTCTTGATGAGACAACGGACAATTTGTTTCATCGTCTATAAAAAGGAGGCTATTTCAATGGCTAAAAAGAAAACAATCAACTATAAAGTAACCGATCAAATTTATAAATTTGCAGCAACCTCTCATCGTAAAAAGGTGGTCGATCACTTTAGTTCATCACTAGATGGATTAAATACAAATGAGGTTCTAACAGCGCGTAAAAAATATGGTAGCAATGAAATTCAGCATGAAAAACCTGAATCCATTCCAGCTAAACTTGTACGAGCTTTCATCAATCCTTTTACACTTGTTTTATTACTACTTGCTGCCATCTCATTTGTTACGGATTATTGGATTGCTGCTCCAGCAGATAAAGATTTAACAGGAGTAATCATCATCGTTACAATGGTGACAATCAGTGGTTTATTAACTTTTGTTCAATCCGTTCGTTCAACCAATGCAGCTGAAAAGCTAAGAACCATGGTTAAAGTGACTGCGACAGTAACTAGACGCACTAGCGGGAAAACTGAAATCCCAATGGAAGAATTAGTTTGCGGGGATATCGTTCACCTATCAGCTGGAGATATGATACCAGCTGATATCCGAATTTTGAAATCAAAAGACTTATTTATTAGCCAAGCTGCCATGACAGGTGAAAGCAATCCTGTTGAAAAATATGAAATTGATTTAGCTCCGAACACAAAAAATTCCAACGTGATGGACTATGAAAATGTAGCTTTTATGGGCAGCAATGTTGTGAGTGGTTCAGCAATGGGCATCGTTATTGCAGTCGGCCCTTATACGCAATTTGGCCGTATTGCCCATGATGTTTCAAGAAAAAAAGGTGATACTAGTTTTGAAAAAGGGATTAATTCTGTTTCTTGGTTATTGATTCGTTTTATGGCGCTAATGGCACCAGCTGTCTTTATTATTAACGGTTTAACAAAAGGCGATTGGTTAGAAGCTTTCTTATTTGGTTTATCAGTCGCAGTAGGCTTAACACCTGAAATGTTGCCCATGATTGTAACAACAAACTTAGTCAAAGGAACTCTTTCCATGGCTAAAGAAGGAACTATCATAAAAAATATCAACTCTATTCAAAATTTTGGTGCAATTGATGTGCTTTGTACTGATAAAACAGGAACATTAACACAAGACAAAATTGTCTTAGAGTATCATTTAGATGTCTTAGGTAAAGAAAATGATCGTGTTCTAAAACATGCTTTCTTCAATAGCTATTACCAAACAGGTCTTAAAAATTTAATGGATTTAGCGATTATCGAAGCAAGTCAAAATGAACTAAACATTCCCATTAATGAATACGAAAAAATAGATGAAATTCCTTTTGATTTTAATCGCAGACGGATGAGTGTCGTGATTCGAAACCAAGATGGGAAAACACAAATGATTACTAAAGGTGCCGTTGAAGAAATGTTGAGTATTTCTTCTCATGTAGAATATATGGGCGAAGTCACCGTTTTGACTGAGACTCTAAAAAATAAAATATTGAAAACTGTTGATGATCTAAATGAGGATGGTTTACGCGTTATCGCTATCTCTCAAAAAACGAATCCAGCAGCAATTGGTGAATTTTCAGTTAAAGATGAGTCAGATATGGTGCTAATGGGCTATCTAGCTTTCCTCGATCCACCAAAAGAAACAACAAAACCCGCACTTGAAGCCTTAGCTAAAAATGGAGTAGCTGTAAAAATTCTGACAGGCGATAACGAAAAAATCACCCGAACTGTTTGTAAACAAGTTGGGATTAAAGTAAAAAATGTTGTTTTTGGTAGTGATATTGATTCGCTTGACGAGGCGCAGCTAACTGCGGTAGTTGAAGAAAACAATATTTTTGTGAAACTATCTCCGCAACAAAAAACACGGATTGTAAAAACATTGCGTAATAATGACCATACAGTTGGTTTCATGGGCGATGGAATTAACGATGCTTCTGCAATGAAAGAAGCTGACGTTGGAATCTCTGTTGATACAGCTGTAGATATTGCTAAAGAATCAGCAGATGTTATTCTTTTAGAAAAAGATTTATTAATTCTAGAAAAAGGGCTAATTTCTGGTCGTAAAATATTTGGAAATATCATTAAATATATTAAAATGACAGCTAGTTCTAATTTTGGTAACATGTTCTCTGTTTTAGTCGGAAGTGCTTTTCTACCATTCTTACCAATCTTACCGATTCAAGTTCTCTTTTTAAATTTAATTTACGATATTTCATGTATCTCAATTCCTTGGGATAATGTCGACAAAGAATATTTAGAAAAACCTAGAAAATGGGATTCTTCTTCAATTGGATCTTTCATGAAATGGATTGGTCCAACAAGTTCAGTTTTTGATATTACAACATATCTGTTAATGTTCTTTGTCATTTGTCCACAAGTTTTAGGCGGAAGCTATAGCTCTCTTCCACCTGAAAAACAATTGATTTTTGCAGCTTTGTTTAATGCTGGTTGGTTTGTAGAATCACTTTGGTCTCAAACATTAGTCATTCATGCATTACGGACTCCAAAAGTTCCGTTCCTACAAAGTCGGGCATCTTTCATTGTTACCACTGTTACAGGTTTAGGAATTGCTGTTGGAACAGTGTTGCCTTATACAAATTTAGGAGCTCACTTGGGCATGGTTCCACTCCCACTTAACTTCTTTGGTTGGTTAGCCTTGACGATTATCGCCTATCTAACCTTAGTAACCTTTATGAAAAAAATCTATATTAAACGCTTTGGTGAATTGCTTTAAGTCGTTAAAAAAAGCAGCTGAGAAAATTTCTCAGCTGCTTTTTATTATAAATCATGAAAAATAGGTTCCATCTTATCAAAGGTACAGAACTGTGTATAACCAATACTTTTCAACAATTCTTTCGATTCTTTGATTTTCCATGCTAAATGTTCAGGCTTATGGCTATCACTTCCGATTGTAATAATCTTGCCACCAAGTTCATGATACAGTTTTAGAATTTCAATAGAAGGAGTTAAACCATTGATTTCATAGCGCTCCGAAGAGGTATTTAGTTCAATTCCTTTATTATTGGCAATCACAATTTTAAGGATCTTTTCTATTTTAGCTTTACTGTAATGAAATAGATCAACTTCCTTGTCTAAATAACGTCTGACTAAATCCATATGAGCGAGTACGCTATAATCTTGATAAGCAGTCACTAGTTGCAACATTTCATTATAATAACAATCATAAACTTCCTCATGAGTACGTCCTTTTTGAAACTCTCCTAACCAAAATTCCTGATCTTCAATTTGATGGATTGATAGCAAAATAAAATCAAAAGAGTGGGAGTGGTAAAGCTTTTCAAATGGCTCAATTGTATGAACTTGCATACCAAATTCTAAGCCAGTCTTTATTCTTATTTGATCTGCATATTTTTTGGTCAACCTTTCTAATTCAGAAAAATATAAGTCATAGTGAACATTCTTAACCTCTTTATTCGCTCCTATTTGAAATATATCTTCTGGCTGCCAATCTGGTTTGACGCCATAATCTACATGATCAGTAAAACATATTTCTTCTAAACCAAGTTGAATGGCATCTTTTACAACATCTTCCATTAAATACCAAGAATCATCACTATAATCGCTATGAACATGGTAATCTGCATACACCATAAACGTTTTCCCCCTCCAGTATCAAATAGAAATAGGGCTACTTCCCTTTGACTTGTCATCAGAAGTAAGTAGCCGTCTTTCGGTTAGTTCATTGATAGATTTATAACTTTAGCTAGAGCTTATCTTATCGAACACGGACACCAAAACTTGGTGGATTATAGGAAGAAACACTCGAAATTTTCACTACGTCACCAGTTTCAGGTGCATGAATATACTGGTTCCCGCCCATATAAATCCCTACATGATGGGTCGATCCTCGACCACCCCAAAAGATTAAATCACCAGCTTGAAGCTGACTTAATTCTAAATAGGTTCCTTGGTATTCTTGTTGATAGGTAGTTCGTGGCAAGCCAATTCCCAAACGCCCAAAGACATATTGAACAAAACTTGAACAATCAAAACCGACTGTATTGGCACCTTCCCCAAAACCTAAACTTGGACCATTTGTATTTCCACCACCCCAAGAATAAGGTGTTCCAATCCATTTCTGGGCCTCCGCTAATAACGCTGGTACATTAAACCCTACCGTTGGAGGATCCGGTGTGGGTGTTGGTACTGGAGGTTGTGCAGGCGGCGGGGTTACTTCCAAAGGTTTTTCTGGTTCTACGACACTAACAGGCGTCGGGTTAGATGCTTGAACTTTTTCATCCTCCGTTTTTTTGTTAGTTGCTGCAGCCAAAGCTTTTTCTTCAGCTAGTTTTTGCTCATCTGCAACTTTCTTCAAACGCTCATTCTCAGCTTGTTGTAATTGTGCCGCTTCTTTTTCGCCAATATATTTATTTTTTTGCTCTTCCTCTGTACTACGTCTTGCTGCTAAGTCACTTTGTAAAACAACTTGTTGCAATTGCTTATTTTGCAGCTCAGATTTCTTTTTCTCTGATGCTAAAATGGTTTCATTTAGTTTCTTAATGGTCATATCAATTTCAAATTGGCTCGCTTCTACCAATTTTTTGTCTTGCTCTTGTGTTTTAAGAATAGATGTATTTGCAGAAATTAGCGTCCAGACTGCATGAATTCTTCCTAAAACTTCAGATATTGAAGTAGCTTCTGTAATCATTCGCAAATAATTAGCTGGATCGCCATTAACTTGAGCTGCTCGAGCTTGATTAGCTATTTCAACTTCTCTTTGATCGATGATTGTCGTTAATTTTTCAATATTTTCATTTAACCGTTGCTTATCTTGATTTAACCCTTTTTCTTTTGTTGCTAATTCAATCGCCGTATTTTCTATTGTTGCCATATCTGTTTGGACCGATTTCAATTCTGCCTCTACTTTTTGTTCTTGTTGGGCAACCTCATTAATTTTTGTTTCTTGTGAAGTGATTTTATTATCCAGCTCATCTGCCCAAACACTTAAAGGCATATTAAGCACGGAAGTAGACAATAAGCCAAGTACCACTAATTTTATTGCTTTTTTCTGCATTTTTTCCCCTCCTGATTTGTTTAATTATCTATGTACAACTACTTTATTAGTATAGCATATGTATTTTTTTATTGCTTCTGCAAAGGCTATTATCCACTAATCTTAAGAATTTAATTTGTACCTTTGTGTAGAAAAAATAAAAAAACTGCGGATAAATCCACAGTAAAAATGTACAATCTTATATTATTTATCCTTTTGATCTGGTTTATAAAAAATACTAAATGCCGTTGCTATGACAAAAGCGTAGACTACTGTCTGGATGATAGTAGGCTGACTTCCAAAAACTAAATCAGCTATGGCAACAATAAAAATAGCGGCAATAAAGTTACCAATAAAAAAAGTTAAACGCTTTTTCCGAATAAATTTACGAAAAGCTTCCATAAATCCAACTCCTTTGTTTAAAATAAGTAGCTTGAGTATAACACAAATAAAACTTGACATGGTATCCATTACACAGCTTATGATAGAGAAAGAAACAAATTAGGAGGAATGCGTTTATGTATCAATTAATTGCTTGTGATTTAGATGAAACACTCATTGGTGAAGATAAACAAGTATCGAAAGAAAATAAATTAGCCATCCATCAAGCTCAACAAAAAGGTGTCAAATTCGTTATCGCAACAGGTCGTGGTTATCGAACGGTTCAAGATACCTTAGTCGAATTAGGGTTAGCAGATTTACCAGCAGAATATGTGATTTCATTTAATGGAGGAGTTATTACTGAAAATAAAAACAATCAAGTCTTAGAGTTCAATGGCATTACTTTTGAACAAGGCGAGCAACTTTTTAATTTTGGTCTAAATTATGATGTTTGTATGCATATCTATACAGAAGACGACGTCTATATTTACAATTTTCACGAAGAAGAAAAAGCGTATCTTAATGGTCGTATCAACAATTGCATTGAATTAATCGAACCCTCAATTGAGTTTTTACGTGATATTCCCTTGGTTAAAGTTTTGTATCAAAATCTAGATAAACATTATTTAGAACAAATCCACGCAGATATTACTCCTATTGTTCAAGATGCATTTGATATCAGCTATTCATCAAATCGATATATTGAATTTAATCATCAAGGAGTCAACAAAGGTTCTGCCTTATTACGCTTAGCAGATCGACTTGGAATTCCTCATAACCAAACGATTGCAATCGGAGACAATACAAATGATTTGACGATGATAAAAGCTGCCGAACTTGGAGTTAGTGTTCAAAATGGAACTCCTGATGTAAAAAAAGCTGCTAATTATATTGCACCTGAAACTTTTAGGGAACATGCGGTTGCGGCTGTAATTAATAAATTCGTATTGAAATAAACTGAAAACCCAAGACAGCTCCTACTAACGGGGCCTGTCTTGGGTTTTCAGTTTTATTTAGACGAATCGTTTCCACAGCTATCTTTATCTGGTTACAAAAGCTTGATTCTCGTAAACTTCAGAAAATCTCCTCAATCGAAAGTTCACGATTGACTGTATTTCCTTCCAGTTTAGACGAATCAGAGCAGCTTTTTCCACACCTATCTAAACATGGTTTGAGTTGCTTTAGCTAATACTTTAGGATCTTTATTATGAGGAGTCACCGGTATAATTTTTTTGTTAATATCAAATAGCGTATATACCGCAATTCGTGCAGCACGAACAGAATATTCTTCTGTAAAGACCATATCTTTTGGAATCTCTACAAATTGGCTAATCATCGCAAAATTCGTACTTCCTTCTGGTACAACTTGTGGACGATCACTCATTGCACGAGGTTGGAATTGTGCATCGATATAAGGCATGTAACATGGAATGACATTCACAACATCTGCTTTAATGTCTTCCCAGTCTTCTTCCCATTTCAAATGACAGATTAATTCATATAAAATTTCTTCCCCAGTACACTCTTTCATTGGTTTTTTTACATAATCCCCAATGCGATCTGGGTATAAACCATAACCCCAGAAAATAGTTGTATTCGCATCTTGAGCTTTAAAATGAGGTTGCGCTGCAACAACAATACTCATTAACCAATTAGAATCTTTAAACGTCATCAAAGCACCACTACCTGGAATATTTCCAGTAAAGCGTTCAATCCGTTTCAATAATTCATCCCCACGATTTGTCACCGTAAAACTTTGCCAATTCGTTTCAGACTCATGTGCAAAGAATGGCTCAGGATTGCCTAAATTAGCTTTCTTTTGAGCAATTTTATACCATAATTCTCCTGAAATCGGACGTTCTTCTGGCACTGGAGCAGGTGTATTAAAATCACCTTCTGTCGTACTATCTGTCATGCATGCATTCGTCATCATCACAACATCGCCAGCATTTAAGTCAATTGTTGATCCATCAGAAAAGTGGAGTGTTTCGGCAGTAATTCCTTCTCCATCTTTAAAATCAATATCTGTTACAGTTTTATTCATGCTGAAATCAACTTGATGTTTATCCAAGTAATCCTTTAATGGCAATATAAGACTTTCATATTGATTAAAACGAGTACGTGTCACACCTTCAAGTGTATCGATTCGACTGAATTCTAGCATCATTCGATTCATATAACGACGAAATTCAAACAGGCTACTCCATTTTTGGAATGCAAAGGTAGTTTGCCACATAAACCAGAAATTGGTTTCAAAGAAATGTGGTCCAAACCATTCTTCAATTGTTTTATTGTCTAATTTATCTTCTGGCATTGCTAATAATTTTGTCATTAATGCTCGGTCACTGTTGTCAAAGCCCATTGAATGCGCATCTAAAATAGTCCGATCTTTATCAATTAATCGAGCTTGAGCATGAGTTGGATGTAAATGATCAAAATTTAAAATTTCTTCTGTCACACTTTGATTTGGCATTTCTAAAGAAGGAATACTAGCAAATAACTCCCAGAAATTTTCATAGGTTTCTTCATTTAACATCCGACCTCCACGACATAAAAAGCCATCCTTCATCGTTCCAGAACCGTCATTACTTCCACCTAGAATGTCCATACCTTCAATAATGTGAATATTTTTACCTGCAAAATTTGCATCACGAATCAAATACGCAGCCCCTGATAAACTACCAATTCCACCGCCAATAAAATAAACTTGCTTGTCGCCATAATAACGCGCTTTTATTTCTTCATCTACCTTTTTTTCATCTGCTTGAACTTTGCCTTCTTGCAATTTTTTTGTTCCATAGGCAGCACCTAAAACTGTTGCACCAGCTGCGATTAGTCCGATTGTTTTTTTACTCATCCTAAAATCCCTCCCGTTTTATTTAATAAAACGAGTATATCTTAAAAAGTCGGAACTGACTCTAGCCAATCTATAGGAACTGTCTTAAATTCAGACAAAACAAGACAATTGTCTAGTAATAAAATTGAGTTATTTGTTAACCTTCATGTAACCGTTGATAGGCTAAAAGTTCAGTATCATTGGCTAAACGAACGAATTGAGTCGCAATCGTTTCAGGAGTTTCTTTCATCCCAACTTTAATCCAATCAACTAAAACACCGCAACACCCATAAGAAAAGAAGCGGGCATAAAAACACCTATCTGCCTGACTGACGTGATTCTCCAAATCTAAACGCTCAAATAATTCCATAAAGAGTGTACTTGTCACTTTAGAAAAACAAGCTGATAAAATTTCAGAATCACTGCTAACTGTATTTTGATAAAAATCAGCTTTCTCTTTGATTTCAATCAACATTTTTAAAACATGTTCCTCCCAATTTTCTAGTGTTACTCCTTCAGCTAAATAGCTAAAAGCACCTACTTGATACGTCCACTCCAACAAATCATACTTATCTGAAAAATGATAATAGAGTGTTTGACGATTTAATCTACATTTATCTGTAATATCCGCAATACTAATTTTATCAAAACGCTTATAATGGCACAGTTCGATTAACGCATCAGAAATAGCTTTTTTAGTAATGAATGAATCCTTCATAAGAGCACCTCTAGCCTTCATAGTTGATAGAATTTTTTTCACAAGTTCTCTAATAGTAGTTTACCACGAATCTCACTTTATATTCCAATTTCGACCTGATTGGATAATTATAAACCCACTCTAAAAAAATACCTTAACAAATCCTACATTTAACAGTATAATGATACATGGTAAAGCGAATTTTAAATCAGAAGGTGAGTGAAAATATGGGTCGTAAATGGGCAAATATTAAAGACAAAAAAGCATCAAAAGATACGAATACCAGTCGTATCTATGCAAAATTCGGTATTGAAATCTATGTAGCTGCAAAGCAAGGTGATCCTGATCCTCATACTAATCAAAAATTACGATTCGTCATTGAGCGAGCAAAAACCTATAATGTACCTAAACATATTATTGATCGGGCAATTGAAAAAGCCAAAGGAAATGATGAAGACAATTATTCTGAGCTACGCTACGAAGGCTTTGGACCAAATGGTTCTATGATTATTGTGGATGCACTAACAAATAATGTCAATCGTACTGCCTCAGATGTCCGTGCTGCTTATGGTAAAAATGGCGGAAACATGGGTGTTAGTGGAGCTGTTGCTTACATGTTCGACAACACAGCTGTTTTTGGTGTCGAAGGAAAAGATGCAGATGAGCTATTAGAAATTCTAATGGAAGCAGATCTTGACGTACGAGATATTTTAGAAGAAGATGGTCAAGCGATTATTTATGCTGAGCCAGCTGATTTCCACGCCGTTCAAGAAGCACTAAAAGCGAGTGGCATTGAAGAATTCACAGTTGCTGAAACAGAAATGTTGCCACAAAACGAAGTCACTCTTGAAGGTGATGATTTAGTCAATTTCGAGAAATTAATTGATGCTTTAGAGGATTTAGATGACGTTCAAAAAGTTTATCACAACGTTGATTTAGGCGAATAATAATAAAAAGAGACAGAGTGTACTCTGTCTCTTTTTATTGTAGTTTCTTTTATGCACTAGGAGGCATAAATTGAATGATTTTTTTATTCAGATGTGCATATCCACTTGCAATGCTCATAACAATCAATAAAAGCTCTAATTCATACCCATTAACAAAACCACTTGTTGATTTCAACATAAAGATAGCTGTTCCCAATATTGCAATGAAACCTAATGAAACTAACGGAACCAACAAACCAATAATCATAAAAATACCACCGACAACTTCAATTAAGGCAATAATTATCGGCATAAAACTTGGCAAGCCTAAGCTTACAAAGAAATCTGTTGTGTCTGATAAATTCATAAATTTTTGAATTCCATGTAATGCCATCGTAATTCCTAACATAATTCTAATCAACAATAGACTAATACTTACTTTATTTTTATTTGCTCCCATTCATCTATCACTCCCATTTAATTTTTTAATCCCAAGCCTGCTCTCCAGTTACTACTTTTGCGCTCATTTCCAAAGAACCTTCAGCTAAATCAGGATAAGCTGCTTTCATTTTTTGCATAATTTCTGCGCTTGTTTGACTTGATTGTTCAACTTCAATAAATTTTTGGATATAGTCTTTAGTAAATGTAATATTATCAGCAGTAAATTTATTCCCTTGACCAAAATGACCTGGGATAACTGTTTTAGCTTGCAATTCTTCCAAACCAGTTAGATCATTAATCCAATTTTCTTGGCTCTCAACCGTTTTAGTATCAGCCATAAATAAATGCCCATCTGTTGAAACTGGAATACCGCCCAAAATTAACTGATCTGTTGCATTATAAAGCACTGGTTTATCTGTCCCAGTAATTTGAAATTTTTCATTTCCTAATGCTACCTTGTTATCAATGGCTTCTGGAATAATCACCTCTTTAGGCGCTTTATCTTTTAATGTATCTGCCCAGACTGTTAATTTATTTTCATACGTACTCTTAATGCGGTCAATTGTCCCTTCAGTTGCTACAACTTTTGCAGTTGGAAAAGCCTCTTGAATAAAAGCTGTTCCAAAATAATAATCAGGATCGCTATAAGATACATAAATGGTTTCTAAATCAATTTTTTTCGACTTAATTAATTGAATCGTTTTATCTGCATCATCTTTAGAAAACTGAGTATCAACTAGTAAACCTTTGCCATCCTTTTCAATCAACACAGCTGTTGATCCAAAAACGGGATCTGGATTCATCACATAATAGGTGACATTTTCACCTTTAATTTTTTGATAATTCGTTTGTTTTCCCTCTTTTTTCTTTTGCTTGCTTTCTGTTTGATTTTTTTCGCTCTTACTAGATTTATCCATTTTTGATGTCGCTCCACATGCAACTAAAAAAACTGCCATCACAGAAATACTTATATAAATAAGTGCTTTTTTTATCATCTTATCTTCTCCTTATAATAAAAGTTTGTTGAGCTACTTAGCTCCGGCAGAAAAATAGTGAATTTCAAGAAAACTGCTTTTTTACTTTTTTTGGAAATTCATCTTTTTTCCGAGGAGTTAACTCATAAAAACTAGCCGTATTGAACACAAACTAGGCGTATCTAAAAAAATTTCTGATTTTAGATACGCCTGCTTCGTTAGAAATTTTTACTCTTATTTAGAACCAACTGTAAAACGTTGATTGATGTGTTTACCAGCTTCAGCTTCATCAAGCAAAGCAATCGCATAATCTGCATAAGATATTTCACTTGCTCCAGCAGCATTGGCCAACAAGTTGTCTAAACCAACTGTATAGCTGCCAGTTCGTTCACCATCAGGTAAGAACATCGCTGATGGGCTTAAATACGTCCAAATAATCTCATTATTTGCTTTCAATGCATCAAATGCTGTGCCCATATTGCTTGCTGTTGGTAAAAAGGCATCTGGAAAATCTGGTGTGTCCATCACACGAATCGTTTTCGCTGGATCAACGTATAAACTACCTGCTCCACCCACTACAATCAAACGCGGTGTTTTATGTCCTGCTAAAATTTTTGTTAAATGAGCCAAACTTGTTTGATGTAACTCTTCTTGACCATGTGGCGCATTAAATGCATCTACTAAAATATCAAACTCTTTTAAATCTGCATAACTGATTTCTAAAATATCACGTTCTAAAACTGTCACTTGGCTATCTGTAATTTTTGCTGCATTTCTAACAATAGCCGTAACCTCATGTCCTCTTGAGATTGCTTCCTTCAAAATCATCGTTCCTGCTTTACCACTTGCTGCAATAATTCCAATTTTCATCTTATTTTCCTCCTGTTTTTTGTAACCATTCAAGTTACAATCGATTTAAAATAAAAAGGTGAACGTTTCTTGTTCAACCTTATACATCCTGTGAATCAAGTAGCTTGGTCAAGTTGTTGAATCTCTTCAATCGTATCTGCCAACGTCACCTGTTTTAACTCATTTTCTAACGCTTCTTCTGCCGTCTGCATCACACCTTCTAATGAATGTTGAATGTTTTTCCCGACAATACAATTTGGATTTGTATCTTGATGTAAAGTAAATAAATCCTTACTTGTTGGGTTAACCGCCTCATAAATATCATAAAGGGTAATATCTGTTGGTTCCTTGATTAACGAAATACCGCCAACACCTGGCGCAGAATCAACGAGTCCCGCTTTTTTTAAAAGACCAACAATTCTTCTAATCACAACTGGATTTGTATTAACACTAGCTGCAATAAAATCTGAATAAACCGTTGTTTGCCGATTTAAAGCAAGGACAGATAAAACATGAACCGCTACAGGAAACTTTGTTGAAATACTCATAACAACCCTTCCTCTCTATCTGTAACCATTATAGTTACAATATAAAAATAAGTCAAGAGTTTTGGTGAAAAATAATAAAATAATCGCTCCTTTAACAATAGAATGGCTCTATTATCCCTTTCTATATAAATCTAATACTTGTTTGAAATCACTTGGATTTCCTCCAATCGGGTAATTTATTGGGAGTAATGCAGTAAAGCTTAGTACATAGAAGCAGAAATTAAACTCTTGAACAAATGAATTATCCCAAAATAAATTGATAATGAGCCAGATCACTGTGGAAAACAGTATTCCATTTAGAAAGAAAAACACTAATTCAAACTTTGACTGATTTTCCTTATAGTTAACACCAGTATACCCTCTAAAAATAAAAAAGTATTTATTGATTCTAAATTTTTTAAAGCTCCATAATTCAGGTCCGTGACCCAAACTCACATAAAGAAAGTCTCCGCCAATTAGTTTGATTGCAATTACATGGCCTAATTCGTGTATAAGTAACACAAGATATAATACAAAAATTAACTGAAAATTGATTTCTATTTCCATAATTACCTCCTAATTCTTTTTCACTCTCACTTATATGTATATAAACCTTTATGATAACGTGCAATATTCAACATATTTTTATAAATTATAACAGACGGAATATAATAAGTCATTACATTATTAGAAAAATCAACTAAGCCTAACTTAATAACGTTAGGCTAGTTGATTTAATTCTTTCATTCAGACCCCATCAACTGGATTAAATTACTGGTAAAGTCCTCATAATTTTCAGATTCACTCAAACTTCGGACATTATCTCCTTCTGATAAAACACGAATAAAATTTTCAAACATGGGACTAAAAATCGGGCGATTTTCTTTATTTACCGCAAAAATAGCGACAATATAAACTACTTTTCCATCCCAATCAATCGGTTCATCAAAAATCGCAACTGATACTGCTGTTTTAATTGCATTCATTTTTAATGCATGAGGAACAGCTACGCCATCACTAAATGCCGTTGATGATAGCTTTTCTCTAGCCAAGACTTTTTCTGTAAAACCTGACGACACATAACCAGCTTTAAATAATTGCTCTGTCATATAATAGATAGCTTTATTTTTGTGTTTAAATGACAACCCTCGATAAAAAAATTCAGGACGAAAAAATTCTTTTATATAGCCTGTCATTTTTATTTGCTTACGATTTTGTTTCACCTTACTGATTGCATCTGAAATATTCTTATAATCTTTATCAGTTAAAAAAGGATGTACTAAAACAAAATGTGCAGATACCTCTTCTGAAAAAGGCGAGATTGAAATAATTAACTCAGGCTTCATTATTTGCCAATTGGAGCTCATATCCGTTACGATTTTTTGAATATTAATTTGTTCCCGATATGTTTCTTTTATTTTCTTCAAAAGTCCTTGATGGATATCATAGTATCTTGGACACAAAATAACACAACTAACAGCATCCGATTCCTTCGTGACAGATTCTAAGTAAGCCCCTAGATGCAAGGCAATATACGCAATTTCATCCTCGTTAACTTGAATCAACAGCCGTTTTTCTAATTCACTCGCAATCGAAACAGCCACATCATAAATCAGTGGATAGGTTCGTTTCATATCCTCTCGTAATGGATTTTTGGACAACTTACTTAAATTTGAACGACTGATTAAATTTCTGACATGAATCATAAATTTAGTCGTAAAAGCTTCATCACTAAGATGAATAAAGTACATTTGACCAATATCAGCTAATACCTCTTTCACAATATCTACAGTTTGATTTCCAATATACTCCTTCAAATGCTCTGGACTCAATGATTCATAGGTAGTCAATGTTGTATTTCCAATAAAAAGTAAAAATAAATTATAAATTTCAGCATTGGAAAAAACTATTCCAAACTGTTGTGCGATTTTTTGCGTGATGTCCTTCGTCATGCGATACTCAACTGAATCTAATTCTTTCTCCTCTACAGCTTCAATCGCCTTTTCTTCCCTCATGCGCTGCAGTGTTACAGCAAAATGAAGCAAAATATTATTCAAAGAATATTGATTAATAAAATAGTCGTACTGTTCAAGAGTGTCACTGATTATTTCTTGCAAAACCAACAGATCAATATCCCCTAGTAATTGCTGAACCATTTTCCGTTGATCCATCGTTTTTTTAGACTCTTCAAAAATTAAATACGTCATTGCCTTGCGCTTTTGTGCTTCAGACCCTTTGATTTGATAATCTTCTTCTTTTGAAACTACCTGAATATCAAATTTAGTTAAACGTTTCTTAACACTTTTGATATCACGACGAATAGTCGCCTCCGAAACACATAACATTTCAGCTAAATCAAATAAATTTACCCCACCCTTAGCAGAAGAAAGAAAGGTGCGAATTAAAAAGAATTGCCGCTCTTTAACCGTTACAGGAATAGCATTAACTATTTCTTCTTGCTTTTTATTTTGGAGACGATAGGCATCTGCATCTATTTTGTATCCTTGACGGCTAGAAATAATGACCGGCTTAACTCTTTTTTGATTAATCCCATTAATTCTATTTCGTATAGTACGCTCAGTGAATTGAAAATGACTAGCAATGATTGATGCCTTTGTCCAGCCATTTTGACTGAATAAATAATGAATCAATTGATTTTCAGTAACTTTCTTCATCATTTAACTATCCCCCTTAATACACCTATAGGAAGTAGCTAGATAAGCTACCTCCTATAGACTAACCATTTACAGTATTTCACCATTAGATGCAATTACGGTTTTATACCAGTCAAAACTTTTCTTTTTCAAACGTTTCCCCGTACCTTTTCCAAAATTATCTAAATCAACATAAATGAAACCATATCGTTTTTCCATTTCGGCTGAAGAACAACTAACAATATCAATCGGTCCCCAAGCACAATAGGCAATCACTTCAACCCCGTCTTTAATAGCTTCTTTTAATTGCATCAAATGTTCACTTAGATAAGCTATGCGATAATCATCATTAATTTCGCCATTTTCTTCAACTTTATCGTACATTCCAAATCCATTTTCAGCAATCATCAAAGGGACTTGATAACGATCATAATATTGACTCAAACAATTATAAAAACCTTTTGCATCAATTGCCCAGCCCCAAGGATTTGCCTTTAAATGTGGGTTTTCCATCACATCAGTTGGATCCATTCCATTTTCCTTAGCCGAAACCGTTTGCGAGTAATAATAAGAGATAGCTAAATAATCCATTGTATTTTCACGAAGCAAGATTTCATCTGCTGGCTCCTCTTGCAAATCAAGCTGGTTTTCAGCAAAGTAGCGACGCATATAAACTGGATATGCGCCTCTAAATTGCACATCTGTAAAGAAATACTGCATTCGATTTCGCTTCATTGCTAGCATGACATCATCTGGTGCACATGAAAAAGGTGAAGCCGTACAATCTGCTAACATCGTCCCCATTTGAAATATTGGATTGATTTCACGAGCTTTTTTTACAATCAGCGCTGATGCCACAAGTTGGTTATGAATCGCCTGGTATTTAGCCTCTTCATTATTTTCAACTTGATCCTCGCAAATTGCAATCGAATTAAAAGACTCTAAATGAACTAAATTAATCTGGTTAATCACAATCCAATACTTAACCTTATCTTTGTAACGTTTTAGTAAAACTTCGCCATATTTTGCGAATAACTCAATCACTTCACGGTTGTTCCAACCACCATAATTCAAGGTAATTGCTAAAGGTGTTTCATAATGAAGCATTGTAATAATTGGCTCCATTCCCAACGCTAAACATTCGTCGATTAAACGATCATAAAATTGTAACCCTAATTCATTTGGTTCCGCATCATCCCCATTTGGAAAAATTCGCGACCAATCAATCGAAGTTCTAAACGTTGTAAAACCCATTTCAGCTAATAATTTTAAATCCTCTTTATAGGTATGATAAAAATCAATGCCATGTCGTTTTGGGTAATAACCTTCTTCATCCAACATCGCTCGTTTGACTTCCGCCAATGTCATTTCAGATTCTTGACTCGCAGTTTTAATATCTAGCTCTGGATTATATAAATGGACATCTGCCACACTCAATCCCTTGCCATCTAATCCAAATCCACCTTCAATCTGATTTGCAGCAACTGCTCCGCCCCATAAAAAACCTTTTGGAAAACCTGTCATTGTCATCGCTCCATTCCTTTTATTTTTTTGTCAGCTTTTCTACCAGTGAAACCATTTTATTCGCAATATTCCATTCTGAACTAATCGTCATCAACGTATCTTGAGCATGTGCAAATAATAATGAAAAATCATGATGGATGCCACTTGCTTCTGCCTGAATGGTTTCAGTCTGGGCTTTATGAGCTAATACTATTTCTTTCTTGGCTTCCTTTAATAACTCTTTAGCGTGGTCAAAATGTTCATCTCCAATTTCATCAAAAACCTCAAAAATAACTTGTCTTGCATTTCCAGCATGTAAAATAATTTGCATCGCGACTTGATTCATTTCGTCATTCATATTTTTTGTTCCCTTCATTAATTAATTACAGCTAATTCTTCTTCCAATTCATTTTTTACTTCTGCATTATCATAGGCTTTAAAGAATGGATACCAAATGCATAAAGATACTCCTGCTAATAGTGCAAAAAGGAAGATTCCTTTGATATCACCCGAGACTAAATACGTTGAAATCGGATACGGCAGATACCATAATTGGAATGCTTTTGCCGGAATCGAAATCCATCCTGTGCTTAATACAAGATACGTAATCGCCGGAATAATTGCGCCATTTAACCAAAAAGGAATCATCAACATTGGATTAAAAACAATTGGTGCACCATAAACAAGTGGCTCATTTATATTAAAGATAGACGGTAAAATAGTGGCTTTACCAATAGCTCGTAAACGAGTTGATTTAGCGAGAAGTAACAATATTGCCAGTATCATTGTGTAACCGACCCCACCAAATGCACACCAACCTGAATAAAACGTTTCTTGCGTGTTGATATAAACAGCATCCATGCCTTTTTCGACTAGTGCGGCATTATCCGCAATTCCTTTTAACGCAATCGGCATAAATACTGGTGTTAATACCCATGTGCTGATTCCAAATGAATACAAGAACGCCATTAAGAAGCCCATTAAAACAAATCCCCAAAAGCTTTGTCCCAACATTTGCAGGGGTTCAAAAAGAATCGCAATTAAATCAAAGACATCGATTTGGAAAATAGAATAACATAACCAGCCACTGACGATAATCACAGTAATAGGTAGTAAAGAATCAAACCAGACAATAATGAAATCTGGTAAGCTTGTTTCATCCTTATTAAAAAAAGACCATTTAGAAAATAAATTCATAATAATCGCAACAAATATTCCTACAACAATGGAGACGAACATACCAACTGCACCAAAACGTGCAAGTGTGAAAGTAATTGATCCTCCATCAGTACTCATCTCAGGGAAAATCAACAATAAGTATAAAGCTAACCCAGTTAAACCAGCTAATAGCTTCTTATCCCCTCTTTTTTTCTTTTCCATAATAAAGTAAGGCAGCAGAAACGCCACAAACATCCCCGATAAACCAAATGTAAAAGTATTAATAATAGACAAATCTGGAATAATATCTGCAATTTCATTAATCAATGAAACCATTGTTACAATCGAACTCACTAGTATAAATGGTAAAATAGCCATAACTGAGTCCTGTAATGATGCAACCCAAACATTTTTAGTAATCTTATTTACTTTAGGGGCAAAACTATTTGTCATAAAATCAATTATTTTTTGCATATCCTCATCCTCCTCGATAAAATTTTGTTGATCCGGTTAGCTCTATCAAAAGCTTGTTAAGTTCGCACAGGCTCGACTGAAGAATAGGGAAATTTGATGTGACGTTTTTTGTCACCTCGAAATTTCATCTTTCTTCCGAGAGGCTAACTCATAAAAGCTGGCCTTGACAAAAAGATAGGAAAATACACACAAAGTATTTTTTTACTTTGAGGGGATTTTATCTTCTTTTTGAAAAGTTGGCTCATAAGAACTAGACTACTTACTATCTAATAATTCTAAGGCACCTACACCATCCATCATTCCATAGACTTTCTGAGGGATAACCTTAACAAGAATCTCTCTGCCTGAACTTTCAGCTTTTTCTTTTGCCTCTTCTTCCATATAAGCTAAATGCGGTCCAATTAACAATACATCAATGGTATCCAAATGCTCATCTAACTCAGATTCACTTCTGGCTGAAATAGATACCTCTAAGCCTTTCTTTTTTGCTGCTTTCCGCATATTTGCTGCCATAAATCCACTAGAAGCTCCGCCACCACAAATTAATAAAATCGTTTTCATTTTTATTCACTCCTTTTTCTTTTCGATTTCTTACTCCTAGCATACAACCCTATGCAAAATCCTACCACTCAATAAATTTCCGCTATGTAGGAAAACGATTAGATAACAAAACAAGCTTATCACCTAATTATAGGGATAAACTTGTTTCAATTGTCTTCATTTTGTTTCATATACAACAATCATTCCAATATGACAACTAATTAAATAACTGGTTTCATTCAATAAAATGGTATGCTATACTTTTAGAGTCACCTATCTCACGAGGGACTAGTCTTAGTGAGAGGAGGTGTATGCAATGAATTTGTTTCTTGTAACGTTTATCTTGCCTTTGACTGTAGCAATACTTGCAGAGGTTTTCGGCTATTGGCTAAACCGTAAAGATAAATAAGAGGTGACAACTGTCAACACCCGTTATGTTTTTTTACTTAGTATAACAAAAACCCCCATATCGTGCGAAATATGGGGGTTTGGTGTATACAATGAATTTTTCTTATCTCAATCTTACCATGGTTAGCAATACTTTTCAAGTCAGTAACATCTTTAGAATTCTCTATCTACTGACTTCTTTATTTTCACTTTATTTAAAGTAATTCATTTGCATCTGTCAATTCAAACGTTGCTTCTGTATTCTCATTGATAAACGTAAAAGCTGCCGGTTCATTTTTCAATTCAATCACAATCATAAAATTATCAGGATTGACCATATTAAAAGTAAATTTAGTTGTTTCTTTTTGACGTTGTAAAAATTCAATGATTTCATTAGCTGTCATTTGATTCATGGAAATCCCACCTTTCAATTAATAAAACGCTTCCTTTTATGCTCTTTAATATAGCATACTTTTCACTAAAAATCATAGTTTTTTGTTTGTTTCGTTACGCACAAATACATATAACGACAAATAAAGTTCTAGATTAATCCTAATCTAAAACTTTACTTAACTTGACTCAGCAGTATTAAATACTTACCTACGCTCACCATAAATTACATCCAAACAAAATGCACAGGGTTCATCCCCAACTCTTCTTGAGCCATAGAAGACATTACAAACATGAAAGCCATCTTCATATAGCTTTTCTAAATTCATGCGAGATTTTGTCATTTCTGGTTCGACTACCTCTTCATCAATTCGTTTCTGTTTTTCTATATCATCTAAACGATCTCTTAAATGTTGGTTTTCAATCTGTAGCACCGCATTTTCTTCAACTAACTCTTCTACACCTTTTTTTAACGCTGTAATTTGGTGTAAAGTAGCATCAGTATCCAATTCTAACTTGGTGAAGCTATCATATAAAGTTCTTTTATCCATCGGTCCTCACCTACTCTTTTATATGAAATCGTTCTGAGAAAGTAACACAATGTACCTTCTTTACATATTAGCAGTTGCTTCATTTAATTCTTCTAAAGTATACTCTAAGGGCGTTTCTTTCCCATTCAAGCGCACTTTAATAATTCGGCTCAATAAGTTTAAGCCAATAACTGTTCCTTCACCATCTGGTGTTACTACCTTTTTCCCATAGTCTGGCAACTCACGTTTAGCTGCTTCGTATTCATCATTTTCATACTTTAAGCAACACATTAAACGGCCACATAAGCCTGAAATTTTCGTTGGGTTTAACGATAAATTTTGATCTTTAGCCATTTTAATAGATACCGGCATAAAGTCTCCTAAGAAAGTTGAACAGCACAGCATACGTCCACACGGTCCAATTCCACCAAGTAATTTAGCTTCATCCCTAACACCAATTTGGCGTAATTCAATCCGTGTTTTAAACACACTAGCTAAATCCTTAACTAACTCTCGAAAATCAACTCGACCTTCTGCACTAAAATTAAAGATCATCTTGCTACGATCAAAAGTATATTCTACATTAATCAGTTTCATTTCCAACTGATGATGAGTTATTTTTTCTGTCGCAATATCGTAAGCCTTAGCTGCATCGATTTTATTTTGCTCTTCCTTTTGGAAATCTTTTTCAGTAGCAATACTGTTAATTTCCTTGAGAGGATGAATTAAATCTTCTTCTAAAACTTCTTTTTTATCTATCACAACATTGCCCATTTCGATGCTATGTTGCGTTTCTACAACCACTTGGTCGCCAACGTGACATTCCCAACTACCAGGAGAAAAGTAATAAATTGTGCCAGCATGTTTAAATCTAACACCAATTACTGTTTTCATGAATCGTCCCTCACTCCAGCTTTATTCTGTCTAAATAGAATTTCTCATTAATAAAAGAACCATTTGTTCAAAAACACCTTGCGCTGAAACATTACTTTCTAGTTTTTTTCGACTAAATAAAATCGTTTCAATCGCTGCTGTTACATCTTTCCCTCGACTTCTTGCCAGAAAATCTTGTAGTATCTTTTGATGTTGAGGATAAGCTAACTGATCAACTGAACCATACAAAAGCATCAGTGCATCGCGATAAGCTAACAACAACAATTCAAAAGCCAGCATTTGTTGTTCTCTTTCCTTAAAATGAGGCATAACGTCTGTTTGAACAAAAATAAAAGCTTGTTTTTCATTTTGAGAAATTAACTGAAACCATTTCCAGATAATATCCCTAGCTTCATTAAACCATTCATTGCGATTCATTTCAACTGCTGATTCCAAACTATTGGTCAAATGTACTAATAAAGCGCCCTGTTTTTCACTAATTTCTAATTTTTTTAATTCAGTTAATAACATTCGTTTAGAAAGTGGTGAAAAATGAACAAGTTGGCAACGGGATAAAATAGTCGGTAAAATTTTTTGTTTAGCCGTTGTTAATAAAAAAGCCACGACTGTTCCTTCAGGTTCTTCTAAAAATTTTAGTAAACTATTGGCTGCTCCAACTGTCATTTTTTCAACATCTTCAACAATAAAAACTTTTTGACGGCCTTCAACACCACTTTTAGAAAATTCGGTTTTTAATTCTCTAACTTGATCGACTTTAATAGAAAGGCCATCTGGAGCAAGCTCAGTAACGTCTGGGTGTTGGTGTTCCAAAATTCTAGTACAATTTTGGCACTTCCCACAAGGTAGACCATCTTCAGGTTCTAAGCAAAAAATAGCTTGCGACAACCAAATAGCCATTTCCTTCTTACCAACACCTGGTACGCCCTCAAAAAGGTAAGCATGAGCAAGTTGCCCATGCTGTAAGTTTTTTTTGAAGCGATTAAAAAGTTGCGGTTGTAACCATTCTAAATTGTTTTCGTTATCCATCTTAGTCCCCTTATCTTCTAAAATTGATGGAATTGTTCTACCGGCATAACAAATACTGTTGCACCACCAACTTGGACTTCAATTGGATAAGGCATATGTGTATCCATAGAAACGTCTAGGCTAATTGGCGGAGTCATAAATTGTTCTCTTGCTTGACAGGTTTCACGAATAATATCTAAAACTTCTTGAATCCGTTCATCTTCAATCCCAACAATAAACGTTGTATTCCCTGATTTCAAGAACCCACCTGTTGTAGAGAGTTTTGTTGCTCTTACACCTGCATCAACAAATTCATTTGAAAGACGTGCGCTATCTTTATCTTGAACAATCGCTAATAGTAATTTCATTTTATTCAACCTCTTTCAATTTTAATTTTTCTGTAATTAACGTATAACAAGCTGCTACAACTTCTGAAATAGACCCACTAGCATCAATCATTTTAATTCTTTTTGGATTTTCACTAGCTAGTTTCAGATAAGCTGTTCGAACTTTTTCATGAAATTCAATTTTTTCTTGATCCAATCGATCAAACTGACGACTATCCTTATTACGTGTAATTCGTTCGATTCCAACACTTGCCTCAACATCTAAATAGAGCGTTAGGTCCGGTTCCAAGCCTTCTGTAGCAAATAGATTCATCTCTCTTACAGCTTCAACTCCGATGTCTCTACCAGCACCTTGATAGGCTAGAGAGCTATCTACAAAACGATCACACATTAATAAAGCACCACTTTCTAAGGCGGGTTTTATTTTTTCAATCAAATGTTGTCTCCGTGCTGCGGCATAAAGTAAAGCTTCTGTCCGAATATCCATTTCCGTATTGACTGGATTCAAGATTAATTCTCTAATTTCCTCTGCAATTCGACTACCACCAGGTTCCCTAGTTGCAATAACATCCATTTGCACTGTTGCTTCCAGTAATGGCAACAACTCCTTTAAGACACTTGTTTTCCCAGCACCGTCTGGACCTTCAATTGTTATAAAAATACCATCCACTTTACCGTACCCCTTATCATCACTTATTCTACTATTCATTATACTTTATCTAGTGCCAACCGTCTAATCAAAAAATTTAAGGTACCAAAAAAACTGATTTTATTCGGATAAAAAGCTCTTTGAATCCCCTAAATCAAACAAAAAAACAAATCCCCATAAAGTAGTTCTTTACTTTGAGGGGAATTCATCTTTTTCAAAAATCAGATTTAACAGACCTAGTCTAATAAGCTAGAATTATCAACAAAAAACGCCATTCTTGGTGCTAGCAATTTAAACATAATTTAAGTCTCAACAAGTCCGCGCTTATATAGAAATAAAATCGCTAGTGCAATGAGAATCACACCCATAAAAGCAGGAGCTGCATGACCTAGTATAATATAGATTTGACCTCCAATAATCGGTCCAACAATTCTTGCTAAAGCTTGAATTGATTGACTACCGCCTTGGATTCTCCCTTGTTCACTAGCATCAACAGATTTAGATAACATTCCATTAAATGATGGACCAAAAATTGAATCCCCAAATCCAAAAACAAACATTCCAATAATAAAAAATGGATAAAATGAAAACAAAGCTGAGCCTGCAATCAAGCTATACCCGATAATTTCAGCTGTCATTCCAATAATTGCAATTTGCTTGTCCGTATATTTCAATAAAAGTTTAGGCATGATTAACCCTTGTGAAAGAATATCTTGGATGCCTATAATTGAAAACATCAATCCAATTATAGCTGGTTTCCAATTAAAATTATCAATTGTAAATTGTGAAAAAACAGCCTGTAATGAGCCATTTGGTAACCACAATAAGAAAGCTGATATCAACAACCATTTTAAATTTTTCATTGATAAAATAGTAATTAGTTGTGTAAATGGATTCAATCTTACTATTGGAATAGCTACAATTCGATCTTTTTTATCTAAACTCTCAGGCATATAGATAAATCCATATACAACGTTGATTACTGTAATTAATGCTCCAAAATACAGCGGCAATGAGTAATCAAACCTAGCCAGTAAACCACCCAATGCTGGGCCAATAGCCGTTCCAACTCCAACTACAGCACTAATCCATCCAAAATATTTGGTTCTTTGCTGAGCAGGAATGATATCAGAAAAATAAGCAAAAATCGTACTAATACTTCCACCTGTCACTCCTTCAACAATACGTCCAGTGAATAAAACCCATAGAGCTCCACCTATTCCAAAAATTAGGTAGCCAATAGCCGAGCCGAGAAGACAAATTATTAAAACTGGTCGACGACCATATCTATCGCTTAGTACTCCGATTCCAGGAGCAACAAAAAAGACACAGACTGCATAAACAGATGTAAGTAACGTAACAATAATAGTTTGATTTTGAGGGCTATTTACATAAGGGTGCACTAAAAATGGAACAACCGGCATAATGATACTAAAACCAACCCCACAAAGGAAAGCTGAAATAAGACCAAAGGCTAACGCATGCTTGTCTATTCTTTTTTCTGAATTTTGATCATTATTTTCTTTAAATTTTGACATTGAATTTCTCCTTAATTAGTTAAATATTGTTTCTTAGTCAACAATATAATAACTAATTTTAGTTTCCTTGTCAACAAAAATACAGCCCGCTCAATAAAATTGGGCTGTATTCTTTTATTCTGATTTAGTATTCAGCGTTACTTTCTTTATTTCTTTATCTAGATGCTGACTGTACAATTCGACAAACTGTAGCATGCTATTAAATTGTTCATCAGTTACCTGCTCAAAAACAACTTTATCTCGTTCGCTGAATTCATTATGCAACTTTTCATGAATATCATATGCTTCTCGCCCTTTTTCTGTCAGCCTAAAGTAAATTTCTTTCTTATTATCGGACTTTTGATAGCTCTCAATCAGCTCTTTTTTTATCAGCTTCTTCGTTAGCTTGCTGATAGCACCTCTCGTCATATAAAAAGAGTCAGCTAATTTAGTCACATTAGAGTCTTTATTTTTTTCGATGTACTCCATACAATGAACTTCAGAGGACGTATAGCCTTTCAAACTGTCTTCCATCTTCCTTCGATTTAACCAGCTCATTTTATCATATAACTCTCTAAATCCTACTTTAATTTGTTCTTCTTTATTCATGAGCACACCTCCTACTTCATTACTCTATTATAATTAACTATTGTTTCCATTTCAACAATAGAAAATCAGACAATAAATAAAGACAGATTGCACCTACTATATCAGGTGCAATCTGCCTTTAACCTTTAATTAATAAGAAAACCCTTCGTCAGCTAAATAGCCTTCTGCTGCTTCTTTGGTTTTAAAAATTGCTTCTAAACCACCATGTGACATATAAATTGACCACATGCCATTGCCATATTTCAATGTCAATTGATCATTGTGATCATCATGCCACTCTTCTTCGTAGCCTTCTTCATAACCATCTTCTGTTTTTTTCAAATATTCAATGGCTTGTTGAACATACTTATGAATAGTTCCCGCGTCTTCATCACGAATCGAAATATACCCTTTATTAGTGTCCTCATCAGGTAAATACCCTGCATAAATAAAGGCATTACCGCTTTTAGGATGTAGAAACTTAACAACTATCGTTTTTGCAACTGCACTATCTTCAAAATGGTAATTTAAGCGTTCCATCGAAACTTCATGTACCGTTAATTCATCATATTCATCAAAAATTGCTTTTTTTTCTTCAAATGATAACATTATATCATCCTTTCCCTAGTTACCTGTTCCAATTATAACAGGATTCTCTTGGAATTACTCATTAAAAAAAATTTCTTTTGAACCCACCAACTTAATATAAATTTTCACGGTAAATGCGAATATTTAATAAACCTTCTTGGCAGGTAATTTCAGCTGAGTCTACTAACATTCCCACTAAGCTATAATCCTCTTGTTCCCTGTGCATGCCCATTAAATGTTCGTAGTAGTCATCCATTTCTGGTTGCCTTTTTACTTCCAATAATGTTTTTAAATTTTCTAGATTACCAGGTTTGCGCGGGACAAGTCCTTCTAACTCTAACCAAATGCCTTCTCCATTTACTGTTAAATTCATTTGGGTTTCTTCGCAGCCGTTTTCCAAAAAGTACCCTACTAATTCCTGCAAAATTTTTTGCGCTGTTTCTCGCTCTTCATTCATGCTTTTTTCTCCTTTTTTAAATTTAAGATAGCATCATAAATTGGAACCAAAATTGCGGCTGTAAAGCCACCAGAAAAACCATTATTATATAAATTCATACCACCATGCAAATAGCCGATATTCATCACTAATGCCATATGCAAAAAGCCTGCTACGACTCCTGCAAAGCTGCCATAGTAACCACTAATCGGAGCTAATGTTGTTCCAAATAAAGCTGCTAATAAAGCATTTGTTGAATTAGGTTGGTAAATATTAAAAATTGCGGCTAAATAAACGCCAATAAAAATTGGGATGCTATTACGCGGATGTTTCCCGAAAGCACTAAATCCCATAATTGTTAGAATTCCACCAATAACTGGCCCATTTAGCTCTCCACCAACTAACAAAACATAAGATGTTGCTACAATTCCTTGCAAACCCATATTGATTAATGTTGTCCCAAATCCTTCTAGTAAGAAAAAATCAGTAACCAACTTTCCAGAATGTTTCAACAACTTGGGATAACCACCAATACTCATACCGTTATAGTAGAAACCCAATCCAAAAAAAACAAAACAAAAACCAATAATTACGATTGATAAACTCAGATTGTTTCCACTAGAAAGGATTGAGACACTCTCAATTTCATGACCAAACATGCGGCTAATAGCTGTAATAAACATACCAATAATGCCAGAAGTAAACCCGATATTATATAAACTGAATCCTTTGTGAAAGCTTAAAAAATGGCTCGATAAAGGCGGCAAAATTAGACCTATGCCAATCCCAATTAAATAGCCTAAAGCAATTCCTTTCCAAGGCTCTAATCCCATTCCAAAAGCAAACTCACTAACTACAGGTCCCAATGCTGTTCCAAATAAACTAATTAAAACAAAGTGTGAAAATGGACGCCGCTCGAACTTGGCATATAACATAACCCCTAATGTGATTGGAATTGAGTTAAATAAATTTTTCCCAAATAAAGAGAAACCACAGACAGTCAAAATCCCTGCCACTAACGGTCCTGAAATCGTGATTTTTTGGGAACGCACCATCAAAACGCTCAATAACGTTAACAATCCACTATTAAAAAAAGCTGCCCCAATTGACGTCAGTTCCATATAATCTGTTAACAGTTTCCCTGATGATCTCATAATCACTTTCATTCCATCAAAAATTTCGATAGGCGATTGGAACAAAAAAGCAATTGCCATTAACGCTAAGCTGAAGCTGACTAATAAATAGTACTTACTATCTTCAGTTATTTGTGGTTGCATTACCTTGTTAGTAACTTCATCCCTAGTTACTTCCAATGTAGTTTCACTATTCTTTTTTTCTAACTTTCCTTTCATATCTTCCTCCTATTTTTCTTCCAAATAAACCTGTATTTCACCTTGCTCTGTTAATCCAACCACTCTTGCTCCTTGGCTCAACCAACCTGCTAACTGAGTGATATGCTCTTGTTGAATTTTTTCACCCTTTAACGCTAAAGGAACTCCTGGTGGATAAGGCGTAATATTCTCTGCTGCTATTCGGCCGATACTTGTTCGCCACATTATTTTCTCAAACGTCAATCCCACTTGCGCAGCATAGGTTAACTCTAGTTCACTCAGTCTTGAATAATGACCATTCACAATAAAATTATTTCTTTTCTCGCTACTCTTTTCTAAACCTAACTGACACTTATCAAACTCTGAAAAAGCACCCAAATCTTGGTTCTCTTTTATTAGCGGGAAATTTAGAACGATTTTTTCATGATCTACTAGTTCTGGAAATAAACCAGATTTCTCTAGTTTTTTTCCTAATTCTATTCCGGTCAACCCTTGATACCTCAAAATTAATTTAAGAGGATCTGCACTTATTTCAGCATTCAATCCTTGCTCTTCAAAAAAACATTTCCAATTTTTTACAAGTACAAGACTGGCCTCCAAATCAGCTGCTGTTAAACTGGCTAAAAACCAACGTGCATATTCCAAAGATAGCATAAGTAAGTACGAAGGACTACTAGACTGAAGCATATGTAAATAATGCTCCACTTTACTCTTTTGTTCCTCAGTAAGATTATTCCCAATATGCAAATAAGCCGATTGGGTTAATGCTGGCAACATTTTATGTGCTGATTGTACTACAATATCAGCTCCCAAAAATAAGGCTGACTTTGGAAAGCTGGCGTTTTGTTCTCCTAATATAAAATGCGCGCCATGAGCTTCGTCAACTAAAGTTAAACAATTATGTGCTTTGGCTAAATCAAGTAGCTCTTCAATTGGATAAATAGCTCCTGCATACGTTGGATACGTCAAAATCAACGCTTTTACTTCTGGATAGGCCAATAAAGCTTTTTGTAAAGTGGCAAGTGAGATACCTACTGGTGATTGATGTTTAGACTCGATTTCAGGCGCTAAAAAAATAGGACGTAATTCATTTAACTCCAAACCATGAATAATTGATTGATGGACATTACGATCAACAAATACTCGGTCACCTTTTTGCGTTGTGCCTAAAATCATAGCTAAGTTCCCAACAGTTGAGCCATTAACTAAATAATAACTTTGTTGACTCTGATAGAAGTTCGTTAACAAATCTTGACTCTTTTTAATTGCTCCTTCTGCTTCATGTAAATAGTCTAACCCCGTCACTTCCGTTTGATCAAACGGTAGAATACCTCTGAATGCCGCCATATCCTCTAGCCAGTTTAATCCATTTTTATGTCCTGGCACATGAAAAGAAATTTTTTCCTGTTTGTGGTGTTTTTTTAAGGCGTCAAAAAGAGGCCGCTGTTTCTGATCGAAGTTTTTTTTCTCTCCCATCACCCTGGCCTCCATTCTTTCTATCATCAAAACATGAGAACTGGATTTTCTAGACTCAGTCCAGAAGGCACTCGCTATTCTTCTGAACTTTACTCTCATGTTTATCTTACTTTAGTACTTTTTAATTTTCTAATCCGAGCTTCTTTAAATAGATAAAAATACTTAGCTTCAGCTAATTTTGTTTGAGCAAACAAAAGACCGTCTTTGTCAAAAACAGAATCTTCAATATCTTTTTTATACTCCCACTCATCTTTTGTTTTATACATTAACTCAAGTAAGGATTCATCGTATTCTTTTCTTAATAAGCCTTTTTTATTTTTTCCAAATAACATTTTCATCCCCACCTTCTTAAAGTTCTCTACGCCCTTCAACTGCTTTAAGTAATGTAATTTCATCTGCGTATTCAATATCGCTTCCCACTGAAAGACCATGGGCTAGACGTGTAACCTTAATTCCAGCTGGTTTAATTAAACGAGATAAATACATCGCTGTTGCTTCGCCTTCAGCAGTCGCATTAGTGGCGATAATGACTTCATTAATTTCATCAGATTGCAATCGTTTAATCAAGCTAGGAATATTAATATCTTCCGGACCTGTCCCTTCAATAGGTGATAAAACGCCATGTAAAACATGATATAAACCGTGATATTCTCGCATTTTTTCTAAAGAAATAACATCTTTAGGATCTTCTACAACTAGTACAACACTACGGTCACGAGTCGTATCCTTACAAATCTCACAAGGATCTTCTTCTGTAATATTTCCGCAAATCGAACAATAATGTAAGTCGCGCTTGGCGCTAATCAACGCTTTCGCAAAATCCGTCACATCTTCTTCCTTCATATCAATGGTGAAAAAAGCTAAACGAGCCGCTGTTTTTGCACCAATACCTGGTAATTTTTGATAACTATCAATTAATTTTGAAATGGGTTCTGGATAATGCATTTTCTTTTCCTCACATTCATTTAGTCAAAAGAAAGCTGGGACAAAAAGCCCCAGCTTAATCTTTTTATCTAAATAATTCAAAGATTACCTCTCGAATTATTTAATTAGAAGCCTGGGATTCCTTTAGTGAATTTACCCATTGTTGCTTGTGTTTCATTATCGACTTTATCTAAAGCTATATTTGTTGCCATTAAAATTAAATCTTGCAACATATCAATATCATCTGGATCAACTGCTTCTGGTTTAATCACAATATCTTTCATTTTTTTATCGCCAGTCATTGTTACAGTAACTAAATCGCTACTTGCTGAACCAATAAATTCTTTTTCATTTAGGGCCTCTTGAGTTTCAGCCATTTCTTTTTGCATTTTTTGCATTTGTTTCATCATACCTTGCATATTTCCCATTCCACGCATCTTAAAATCTTCCTCTCATTGGTTAGTATATCTTATTTTAACGAAAAATCTCGTTAAAGTCACTTTTATTGCTAGTTCTTAAGAATAAAAAAACTTTTTAATCATTCACAACTTCAACAATTGATTCACCAAATAGCTCTAAGGCTTCGCTTACAACTGAATTATCGGTTTTGGACTCATCTGGTGGTGGAGCTAAATCATCAAGTCCATCAAATGGTGAAGCTTCGACTCGTTGCTCTGTCTCTTGACTAACTTGATGGTTCGTAGGCACATTTTGCTGTTGATTATCTCCTGCTGCTTGATTAGCTTGAATCGAATTTTTTGAACCTTCACTCTTATTTTGTGTAACTGTATCTGGTTTATTTTGACTTAAATACTGCGTTCTGATAGTTGGCCATTGTTCACTTGGTACACAAATCATTTTAGGTGTATGCCCGATTAAACGACGCATATATTCACTGACTGCTTCAATTAATTCAGTATCGTTGGTTGCTTTTTGACATAAAATATCATATTCAAATGAAACAATCAAACCGTTTGGACTTGCTGCTACTGGTGTAGAAGCCTTCATAATCGCCCGTTGTGTAACAGAAAGCATGTTCAATAAATCAGGCCATAGATCACGGAGTTGGACTAAATTATCTTTAGTTGCTTCTTTTAGCACACTATAAATTCCGGTAGTATTCGGTTTGAACTGTCCACCAACAACTTTTTTCTGAACTTTAGCAGGAGCTGTCTTAGATGCTCCACCAGAAAAACCTTGCTCTTTCATTTCTTGGAGTTGCTTCTTCAATGCTGCCAATTCTGATTCTAAATAAGCAGTATTGGCATTCCCAGAAGACTCTTGTACTCGATCTACTTGTTGAGTTGGTACTTCCTTAATTACAGCTGGTGCTTCATTCCGAAGCTGGGTCATTTTAACAGTCGCTACTTCCAAATAGATATCCGGATGATTACTAAAACGCATCTCTCCTTGCGTTTCATTTAAAATCGTAATGACACTATACAACGTTTTAGCAGGAATTTTTTGGCTTAACTCTTTGAATCCATTATCGGCACTTGCTTCTTCTAATAAATCAAGCATTTCTGGAGCTTGTTGATAGACAAGCAAATCTCGACTGAATAGAATTAAGTCTTCTACAAAACGAGCAGCATCTTTACCTTCAGCTAAAATACTTTGGAGGATAGACAGTCCTTTTTCAGTATTATTCATTACAATAGCATCAAAGTAACTTAGTAGTAATTCTTGCGTCAAACTACCTGTAACACTCATGGCATTCGCTACTGTCACCATATCATCTCCGTAAGAAATAACTTGGTCTAAAATACTTAATGCGTCCCGCATGCCACCTTCAGCGACTCTAGCAATCACAGGCAATGCTGCATCTTCAAATCCAATTTTTTCTTGATTTAAAATATAAACCATGCGCGCACAAATATCTTTCACCGAAATACGTTTAAAATCAAAACGCTGTGTTCGTGAGATAATTGTTAATGGAATTTTATGTGGTTCTGTCGTAGCTAAAATAAAAATAACATTTTTAGGAGGTTCTTCTAATGTTTTTAATAGCGCGTTAAATGCACCTGTTGATAACATATGAACTTCATCAATGATGTAGACTTTATAGTCCGCGCTTGTAGGAGCATACTTAGCCTTATCTCGAATATCACGTATTTCCTCAACACCATTATTACTTGCTGCATCAATTTCAATAACGTCGTTTAATTGACCAGATGTAATGGCTTTACACGTCTCACATTCATTACAAGGTTCGCCATCTTCTAAAAACTGACAATTAATCGCCTTTGCAAAAATCTTAGCGGCACTGGTTTTACCAGTTCCACGTGGACCGGTGAATAGATAAGCATGACTAGATTTGCCTTGTATCAAAGCATTTCTAAGAGTCTGTGTAATTGCTTGTTGACCAGCAATATCTTGAAAACGTTGAGGGCGCCATACCCGATAAAGTGCTTGATAACTCATCTATTTCCCTCTTTCTTGTTCATATAGTTTCTACCTATTATTATACTTTATTTAGGCTTATATTTCATTAGGAAAGAGCCATTTAATTTTAATCTGGTCTCTTCTCGTATACATATTCCTATTGAATCAAAAAAATTACATATTTTTACCCCAATTTTCAAAAAAATAAACACAGTTTTTAAATTTATTTCATGGTATCATTTAGCTATTACTTATAGAAGGAGAAGAAAATGATGAAAAACAAAAAAATTTTAGTTGGGGTACTCTTTATGAGTCTCTTAGTATTAGCTAGTTGTGGACCACAAAAAGGAGCTTCTGTAGAAAGTTCCAACATAGAAAACAAGTCTGAAAAAAAAGAAGAACATTTGGATTACAAAAATCAAGCAGAGTGGGATTTTGAAGTTGGTGATGCTCAGTCGCCAATAAATATCGAAACTAGCACTGCCGTTCCCATGGTAGATGCTGGAGAAATCACCATCAACTACAATGATCTTGTAATTGACGAAGTTGATAATGGACATAGTATCCAAATTGATGACACTGGTACGGCAGTCATTAATGGACGGAATTTTGATTTAAACCAATTCCATTTTCATGCTAAAAGTGAACATACCATCAACTCAGAATATTTTCCACTTGAAGCACACTTTGTTAATAAAGCTCAAAACGGTCGCTTAGCGGTACTAGCCGTTTTATTCAAAGAAGGTCAAGCCAATCCAGCTTTTGAAACCATTTTACAAAATATTAAAAAAGGTGAAAAAGCTACCGTTTCTGATCCAATTAATACTAGTCAACTTTTCCCAACTGACTTTAGCTACTATCATTATTTAGGTTCACTAACAACTCCACCGCTAAGTGAAAATGTTGAATGGTACGTGATGGAGCATCCTGTAGAAGTTTCTAAAGAACAATTAAAAACATTTAACACCTATTACGATGGAAACAATCGTGAAATCCAGCCATTAAATGAGCGTATAATTCTAAAACACGAGAATCAATAAAAAATTTAAGAAAAAAGAATCTAATCAAATTGATTAGATTCTTTTTTCTCTATGTACATACAGCACATGGCGAAATCAACTTAGTGCTGCTTCCTTCCGGATCTGACACGATTCGTAGACTCACCATTGCCATACGGCCTTGCGGCAATTTCTATTCTACCGTACATCTATAATAAAAGCTAGTCTTTTTTTCAATAAAAATGGAGCTAAATAAGTCAACCTCTAAAAATAGCCGTAGCCAACGCATGCTGATTAAAATGTGGTAAAATAAAAGTTAGTTTGAATACAACTACTAACCAAGGAGTGATATGATGAAAATAGGCTTTATTGGAACAGGAAATATGGCACGAGCCATTATTAAAGGCATCATTGAAAGCAAACAATTACCTAATGAAAATATTTTTGTCTTTAATAGGGATTCAGATAAGACCACTAGTTTTGCTATTGAAACAAATACACACCCTTGTACTTCTAGTCAAAAACTTGCAGAATCTGTGGATGTGCTTGTTTTAGCTGTTAAGCCAGGAGTAATTCCTACAGTTTTAAAAGAACTGCACACGACATTTTTAAAACATCAACCTTTGTTGGTATCGATAGCAGCAGGCACAACGATTGCTTCCCTTGAAGACACTCTTGAATCTATGCAAAAACATCCTATCATCCGTGTAATGCCAAATTTAAATGCGTTGATTGGTAAAGGGATGGCAGCAGTATGCAGTAATCAATTTGCTTCAAAACAACAAATTAGCTTCGTTTTAGATTTATTTAATTCAATTGGGATAGCGATTGAACTAGAGGAGCATCATTTCAGTACCTTTACTGCTATCGCAGGGAGTTCGCCAGCTTATACATTTTTATTTATCGACTCACTTGCTCGAGGAGCCGTTAAAAATGGGATGCCAAAAAATTTAGCCACTAAAATTGCAACTCAAGCAGTCCTTGGCAGTGCCGAAATGCTTTTAGCCAGCGACAAATCTCCTTGGGATCTAATTGATCAAGTTTCGTCTCCAGGTGGGACAACTGTTGCTGGACTGGTTGCCCTCGAAGACGAAGCATTTATATCAACAGTCATTAAGGGTGTGGATGCGACAATAAAAAGAGATCACGAGTTAATGAACGACTAAAAAGTTACCCACAGACTTAGAATAAATTCTTCTAAGTCTGTGGGCATCTTTTTTAATTTATCGTTTATCCACAGCTATTTTGTGGTATTTATTTCATCTGTCGCTATTTTTTGTTTTGTTTTTTCTATTTTTTTCCTTTTTCGCAATTCTCTGAAAAAATCACTTAGGAGTTTTCCACATTCTTCTTCTAAGATTCCTTTTTCCACAGCAACTTGATGATTAAATCGAGTATCTGTTAATAAGTTTAATAGAGTTCCTGCTGTTCCACCTTTAGGATCTGCTGCTCCATAATAAACGGCCTTCATTCGAGACATAATAAGCGCGCCACTACACATTGGGCAAGGCTCCAAAGTCACGAACAAACTAGCCTCCTCTAAGCGCCAACTCTCCATTACCTGATTTGCTTCTCGAATAGCAATCATTTCAGCATGGGTTGTTGCATCGTTCGTTTCTTCACGACGATTATGACCTCTAGCAATGATTTTTCCATCTAAAACGATGACTGCTCCAATCGGTACTTCCAACTTATCCCCAGCTTTTTTAGCTTCTACGATAGCTTCTCGCATAAATTTTTCTTTTTCCACATGTGTATACATTAGTCAATTCCTTCTTTATTTTTCTATATCATACCATATTCAGCTTCTTTTTTTGTCAATTAATGGTAAAATAAAGACAACTCTTAAGACTTTAATTCGTGTTTTGTCTATAGAGATGACTATACGAAAGGGGCGATTTAATTGGATTTCCAACAACTTAAAACAATCTATCCAACCGCTAAATTATCCGATACTCGTCAGCTTGATACAGCGCTCTTAAATTTTCCCTACTCTAATCAATGGATACAAATTGAAAGCCAAGACTTATCCACATCCGAAATAAAACTACTTAATCAACTGTTTAAGTATTCTGAAACAGCGGCTAACTCGCTCAATACACACTTTTGGTATCAATTTTTATGGGAAAATAAACAGATATCCACAACTAAGCACGGTGACTATCGAGTGATTCAATTTGAAATTGTTCATCCTTCTCAAAATGAAAACGCTACTTCTTGGTTAGAAGCTTTTCAAAATATTTTTGAAGGCTGTGAAGATGCCTTTTTCATTAGTGAAAATTACGGAATTATCATCGAAGAAAAGCAAAAAACTGAACTAAGTACTAAAGAAATAGTAGGCGTCCTTCAAGCCTTAGAAGATGATTTTTCTATAAAATCCATTTGCTATATTGGGCAATATTGGACTATAACTCCATCTTTTCCAAGTTTATTTAATGAAGAGTATACCATTTTTCAAAAACAAAAAGGGCAAAATAAAGGTTTAGCAGTCCTCTCTTTATCTCAACTAGCCCTTTCCCACTATATCAAATCTGCTCTGGAAGAGAGCGAATTACTTAGTGAACTCAAGAAAATATTCTCTGATCAAGCGGAGTGGAGAGAATTAGTCAAAGCCCTTTGGGAAACGCAAGGGAATATTTCAATGGCTGCCAAAAGCCTCTATGTGCATAGAAATACCTTGCAATATCGTATAGATCGGTTCAATGAAGCAACTGGCTTTTCTTTAAAAGATAAAGACGATTTAATGTTGTGCTACCTTTTATTACTTTAATATTTTAGTTATCCACAAATTTTGCAAAAAAAAGCACCAGACTCCAATAACTTAGGAGCTGATGCTTTTTTTAATTAATTTTCAAACTTTTCTTTAACGGTATCTTTGTAACCATGTAATGTGCTTTTGAATTCTTCAGCAGCATCTTTCAAGTTATCCCCATACACGTTAATACGTCCTTTTAAGCTATTAACTTTATCCACAATTTGTAGCAGGTTTGTAATTTCTTCGTCAGATAAATGGTCAACAACTTCTAATGCATCATTGTTACCATTTAACTTTTCTTTAATAAAATCTTTCGCACGTTTGCGGTTCATAAAACTTTCGATCTTCTTAACAGCTTTTTCTGATGATGAAACGATAATTGTTCCAACAACGACTGTAGCTCCTAATCCAATTAATAATCCTTTAGTTGCGTTTTTCATTCTATTCACATTCCCTTCAAATTAATAACAATCTACTCTTTTATAGTAACATAGTTTAAAAAAATTCCCTAATAAAAACAATTTTGCTTAAGAAGTTAAACTTTATTTCACTTCAACTGTCTCAGGTTTTGCTTTTTTTTTCAATTCTTTAACTTGAATGTTAATTTTACCTTTAGCAGCACCAATTGTCACATGGTCTCCAATTTTAACTGTTTTATTTAGTAATTCTTCACTCAAACGATCTTCAACTTCTTTTTGTAAGGCTCTACGTAATGGACGAGCTCCATACTCTGGATCAAATCCAGCTTTAGCAATTACTTCAATAGCTGCTGGAGTAATTTTCACATGGATATCTAGATCTTTTAGGCGTTTGACAATAATTGCTGCCATCAGCTTAACAATTTCATTTAATTCATTTTTTTCTAAACTGTGGAAAACAATAGTTTCATCAATTCGATTAATAAATTCAGGTCTAAACGTATTTTTCAATTCTTCCAGAATACGTTTTTCCATTGCTTTATGATCTTTTTTCGTATCTTTCGTACTAAATCCAACTGATTTTTCATCTCTTAATGATGTTGCGCCAAGGTTTGAAGTCATAATTAAAATTGTATTTTTAAAATCGACTTTGCGACCCTTAGCATCTGTTAAATGTCCATCATCTAGAACCTGTAACAGAATGTTAAAGACATCTGGATGAGCTTTTTCAACTTCATCCAATAGAACAACTGAATATGGTTTTTGACGAATTTTTTCAGTCAATTGTCCACCTTCATCATATCCAACATAGCCTGGTGGGGAACCTATTAAACGACTTGTACTATATTTTTCCATGTATTCAGACATATCTACACGAATCAACGCATCTTCACTGCCAAACATTGATTCAGCTAAAGCTTTGGCTAATTCCGTTTTCCCTACACCTGTAGGTCCTAAAAACATAAATGAGCCTATTGGTCTGTTAGGATCTTTCAAACCGCTTCTAGCACGTCTCATTGCTCTAGACACTGCACTTACAGCATCTTCTTGTCCAACAACCCGACTATGCAATACTTTTTCTAAATTCAGTAAACGTTCACTTTCTTTTTGTTCCATTTGTTGCACTGGAATTCCAGTCCAAAGAGAGACAACCTCAGCAACATCAAACTCGGTTACTTGTAATTTGGATGCAGAATGTTGTTTTCCTTCTTTGACAATCAAGGTTTCTATTTTTTTCTTTTGACGCATTTCTTTCGTCCGAATAGCGGCAGCTTTTTCAAAATCTTGCATTTGAATAGCCAGTTCTTTATCATTTACAAGTTGATCTAATTCTGCAACTGCTACAGCAACTGGAGTTGGTTTATCAGAAACATCTAACCGAACTTTAGCAGCTGATTCATCAATTAAATCAATTGCTTTATCTGGCAATTGTCGAGATGTAATGTAGCGAGTTGAAAATTGGACAGCAGCATGGATAGCTTCGTCTGTAATTTCCACACCATGATGTTCCTCATACCGTGAACGAAGACCTAAAAGAATTTCCTCAGCCTCTTCCGGAGTTGGTTCATCAACAGTAATAGGCGCAAAACGTCTTTCTAATGCAGCATCTTTTTCAATATATTTTTGATATTCATCTAAAGTCGTAGCACCAATGGTTTGTAACTCACCACGGGCTAAGGCAGGTTTTAGAATGTTTGAAGCATCAATAGCGCCTTCAGCTCCACCTGCACCAATTAGGGTGTGTAATTCATCAATAAATAAAATGACTTGGCCATCTTGATAGATTTCTTCAATAACTTTTTTCATTCTATCTTCAAATTCACCACGATACTTAGTACCAGCTACCATAGATCCCATATCTAGCATCATCAAACGTTTTTTAGCCATATCTTTGGGTACTTCACCATTGATAATCTTTTGCGCTAAACCTTCTGCAATAGCTGTTTTACCAACTCCTGGTTCACCTACTAAAACTGGATTATTTTTAGTTCGGCGGCTCAAAACTTGAATTAAGCGGTGAACTTCTTTATGCCGACCCACAACTGGATCCATTTTACCCTCTTTAGCAAGTGCTGTTAAATCTCGTGCTAATGAATCTAACGTAGGAGTTCCACCTGTTGCTTGTTTAGGTGATTGACGACCGCGTCTTGCTCCTTTAGTCCCGTTAACGTCGGAGACACCGATTTTCTTCAATAATAGTTGGCGCGTTTTATTTAAACTAACATCTAGATTACTTAAAATTTTTGAAGAAAGGATTTCTTCTTCGCGTAATAAACCTAATAACAAATGCTCCGTTCCAACCAAAGGTGCACCCAAGCGTCTAGCCTCATCGGTTGCAAATGTAATCACTTGTTTCGCACGAGGAGAGTACGGTAGCAAAGCATTTTTAGGAACATTTTTCATGGTGCCGTAACCTGTGAAATGTTCAATTTCTTCACGGACATCTTGTTCGTTTACGGCAAATTGTCGTAATGTTTTCCCAGCCATCCCATCTTGTTCAACAACTAGAGCTAATAAAATATGCTCTGTGCCAACTGAATGATGACGGAAATTTTTAGCCTCTTCTTGGGCAAGTATTAAAACTAGCTTAGCTTTTTCAGTGAATAATTCATCCATAAATCGTACCTCCATCATTTAACGTAATAGTTACTCATATCTTAGATTATTTAAGAATGCAATTAAAATTTGAGCTCGCAATTCATTTTCTAATTTCCCACACAAAGTTAAGACTGGTTTTTCCATTGCAGAAAGGATTAGAGTTGCCTCACGTTTTGTTAACATATCATCTTCATATAACTTTTGAACAATTGAATAGGCATCTTTTTGTGAAATTTTATCGCCAATAATTTGAATCATGGCATCGAGCATTTCTGCTTTGTCTAATAATTTTACTTTAATAATTCTAATGTATCCACCACCACCGCGTTTACTTTCAACTAGATAACCTTGTTGGATGGTAAAGCGCGTGTTAATTACATAATTAATTTGAGAAGGCACACAATTAAATTGATTAGCCATTTCACTACGCCGAATTTCAATTTGTTCATGGGCAGTTAAAACTTGTTTCAAATAGGCCTCAATAATATCAGACATATTTTGATTTTGCATGAGTCTCCTCCTTTAAAAATATTTTATTAGATTTTGACTAATACTGACTTTAATTATACGAGAAAATAATAGATTTGAAAAGCAAGTCTACTTATTTCTACAATATTTTTATAAAAAACAGTTAAAATATGTCACAGATCAGCTAATTTCCTAAAATTACAATTAAAAAAAATGATTTTAACTCCAAAAATGGAATTAAAATCATTTTTTATCGTTCATTTTATCGGGAAGACAGGATTCGAACCTGCGACCCCTTGGTCCCAAACCAAGTGCTCTACCAAGCTGAGCTACTTCCCGTGGGTATGAATCGTAATTGTTCCTATTTTCTTTATAAAAAAAAAGAAATGCACCCAAGAGGAGTCGAACCTCTAACCGCTTGATTCGTAGTCAAGTACTCTATCCAATTGAGCTATGGGTGCAAATGGTGCCGAGGGCCGGAATCGAACCGGCACGGTGATCACTCACCGCAGGATTTTAAGTCCTGTGCGTCTGCCAGTTCCGCCACCCCGGCATGGAATGTGGATCAGATTTCAAAGAAATCTGGGCAAGCTAGACGAATCTAGTAAGCGAAAGACGGGGTTCGAACCCGCGACCCCCACCTTGGCAAGGTGATGTTCTACCACTGAACTACTTTCGCATCGCATATATTTTATTTAATGAAATAGTATAAAAATGGTGCCGGCTAAAGGAGTTGAACCCTCGACCCTCTGATTACAAATCAGATGCTCTACCAACTGAGCTAAGCCGGCTATATAAAAAAATAATTATGGTGCGGGTGAAGGGACTTGAACCCCCACGTCTTACAACGCTAGATCCTAAATCTAGTGCGTCTGCCAATTCCGCCACACCCGCGCAAAAAAGGGCAGCTAACTATTCATTTAAAATGTTTAGTTATGAGTCATGTAGGATTCGAACCTACGACCCTCTGATTAAAAGTCAGATGCTCTACCAACTGAGCTAATGACTCATGGTGGGGGTTAACGGGCTCGAACCGCTGACCCTCTGCTTGTAAGGCAGATGCTCTCCCAACTGAGCTAAACCCCCAAAATGAATGGATATTTTGACTAAATGTATTGAATCCGCGTGGCAACGTCCTACCCTCACAGGGGGAAACCCCCAACTACTCTCGGCGCTGAAAAGCTTAACTGCTGTGTTCGGCATGGGAACAGGTGTATCCTTTTCGCTATCGCCACCACACAATTTTTTTACAACTTGCGGCGCTACTCTGCGTCTGTTTCCTTTACTCCACTCCTCATGCACACTAGTGCATTCCGGGGTTCGCTCAGTTACATCCTTGATTAGCTTGCAATTTGTTAAAAAATGCTTGTTTAGGTTGATGGTTACATCGACACTAAACTGCGATTCAATTATTTAGTTGTAGAGAGTTTGATCTCTCAAAACTGGAACTGTTTAAAAAGTAATTGTTTTGGAAACGTTCTTCACCGTTTATTTCTTGGTTAAGTCCTCGACCGATTAGTATTGGTCCGCTCCATACATCGCTGTACTTCCACTTCCAACCTATCTACCTGATCATCTCTCAGGGGTCTTACTCACTTACGTGATGGGAAATCTCATCTCGAGGGGGGCTTCACGCTTAGATGCTTTCAGCGTTTATCCCTTCCACACATAGCTACCCAGCGATGCTCTTGGCAGAACAACTGGTACACCAGCGGTGTGTCCATCCCGGTCCTCTCGTACTAAGGACAGCTCCTCTCAAATTTCCTGCGCCCGCGACGGATAGGGACCGAACTGTCTCACGACGTTCTGAACCCAGCTCGCGTACCGCTTTAATGGGCGAACAGCCCAACCCTTGGGACCGACTACAGCCCCAGGATGCGATGAGCCGACATCGAGGTGCCAAACCTCCCCGTCGATGTGGACTCTTGGGGGAGATAAGCCTGTTATCCCCAGGGTAGCTTTTATCCGTTGAGCGATGGCCCTTCCATGCGGAACCACCGGATCACTAAGCCCGACTTTCGTCCCTGCTCGACTTGTAGGTCTCGCAGTCAAGCTCCCTTCTGCCTTTACACTCTACGAATGATTTCCAACCATTCTGAGGGAACCTTTGGGCGCCTCCGTTACTCTTTAGGAGGCGACCGCCCCAGTCAAACTGCCCGTCTGACACTGTCTCCAGCCACGATTAGTGGCTAGGGTTAGAGTGGTCATACAGCAAGGGTAGTATCCCACCAATGCCTCCATCAAGACTGGCGTCCTGACTTCTATGGCTCCTACCTATCCTGTACAAGCTGTACAAACACTCAATATCAAACTGCAGTAAAGCTCCATGGGGTCTTTCCGTCCTGTCGCGGGTAACCTGCATCTTCACAGGTACTATAATTTCACCGAGTCTCTCGTTGAGACAGTGCCCAAATCGTTACGCCTTTCGTGCGGGTCGGAACTTACCCGACAAGGAATTTCGCTACCTTAGGACCGTTATAGTTACGGCCGCCGTTTACTGGGGCTTCAATTCTTAGCTTCGCCGAAGCTAACCAATCCTCTTAACCTTCCAGCACCGGGCAGGCGTCAGCCCCTATACGTCATCTTTCGATTTTGCAGAGACCTGTGTTTTTGATAAACAGTCGCTTGGGCCTATTCACTGCGGCTGATCTTTCGATCAGCACCCCTTCTCCCGAAGTTACGGGGTCATTTTGCCGAGTTCCTTAACGAGAGTTCTCTCGCACACCTTAGGATACTCTCCTCGACTACCTGTGTCGGTTTGCGGTACGGGCAATTTCTTTCTAACTAGAAGCTTTTCTTGGCAGTGTGACATCAGAAACTTCGGTACTGTAATTTCCCTCCCCATCACAACTTGTCCGTATAGAAGCAAGCATTTAACTCACCTCAAGACTCATTGCTTAGACGCACATATCCAACAGTGCGCATTTCTTAGCCTCCTGCGTCCCTCCATTGTTCAAACAAAAGAAACTGGTACAGGAATATCAACCTGTTGTCCATCGCCTACGCCTATCGGCCTCGGCTTAGGTCCCGACTAACCCTGGGAGGACGAGCCTTCCCCAGGAAACCTTAGTCATACGGTGGACGGGATTCTCACCCGTCTTTCGCTACTCATACCGGCATTCTCACTTCTAAGCGCTCCACTAGTCCTCACGGTCTAGCTTCGACGCCCTTAGAACGCTCTCCTACCATAGAACCCTAAGGTTCTATCCACAGCTTCGGTGTACTATTTAGCCCCGGTAAATTTTCGGCGCAGGGTCACTCGACTAGTGAGCTATTACGCACTCTTTAAATGATGGCTGCTTCTGAGCCAACATCCTAGTTGTCTAAGCAACCCCACATCCTTTTCCACTTAATAGTAACTTTGGGACCTTAGCTGGTGGTCTGGGCTGTTTCCCTTTCGACTACGGATCTTATCACTCGCAGTCTGACTCCCGGATATAAATCAATGGCATTCGGAGTTTATCTGAATTCGGTAACCCTAGAAGGGCCCCTAGTCCAAACAGTGGCTCTACCTCCATGATTCTTAATTCCGAGGCTAGCCCTAAAGCTATTTCGGAGAGAACCAGCTATCTCCAAGTTCGATTGGAATTTCTCCGCTACCCACACCTCATCCCCGCATTTTTCAACATACGTGGGTTCGGTCCTCCAGTGCGTATTACCGCACCTTCAACCTGGACATGGGTAGGTCACTTGGTTTCGGGTCTACGACCACATACTCATTCGCCCTATTCAGACTCGCTTTCGCTACGGCTCCGTCTTATCAACTTAACCTCGCATGTAATCGTAACTCGCCGGTTCATTCTACAAAAGGCACGCTATCACCCATTAACGGGCTCTAACTATTTGTAAGCACACGGTTTCAGGAGCTCTTTCACTCCCCTTCCGGGGTTCTTTTCACCTTTCCCTCACGGTACTGGTTCACTATCGGTCACTAAGGAGTATTTAGCCTTGCGGGATGGTCCCCGCGGATTCCGACGGAATTTCTCGTGTTCCGCCGTACTCAGGATACACAACAGAGTGAACTTTGTTTCGATTACGGGGCTTTTACCCTCTTCGGCGGACCTTTCCAGATCGCTTCTTCTACAAAACTCATTTATGACTCTTAATGTCGTGTCCTACAACCCCAAAGAGCAAGCTCTTTGGTTTGGGCTCTTCCCGTTTCGCTCGCCGCTACTCAGGGAATCGAATTTTCTTTCTCTTCCTGCAGGTACTTAGATGTTTCAGTTCTCTGCGTCTACCTCTACTAGCCTATGTATTCAGCTAGCAGTAACATTCTATAAAAAATGCTGGGTTCCCCCATTCGGAAATCTTTGGATCAAAGCTTACTTACAGCTCCCCAAAGCATATCGGAGTTAGTCCCGTCCTTCATCGGCTCTTAGTGCCAAGGCATCCACCGTGCGCCCTTATTAACTTAACCTAATTTATCTGTATTGCTTCCTACTTCTTCGTCCATTTAGTGTTCTGCGATGCTCACGTACGCTAGTACGCTCTGCTTCTCAAACCCTTCATGTCCTCGAATTAGAAACCACTACAACTAAATTTTTATCGATGGTATTCCAGAAGGAATCTCATGATGTTAGTCAATGATTTTATTCATTATCTTACGATAAGAACTAATTAAAAAACTCATTTAAAACGCGGTGTTTTCTCGGTTTCTTACTTTAATTACTTTTTAAACAGTATCCAGTTTTCAAAGAACAAATTCTGTAATCTGCAATCAGATTACAATGGAGCCTAGCGGGATCGAACCGCTGACCTCCTGCGTGCAAGGCAGGCGCTCTCCCAGCTGAGCTAAGGCCCCTTATTAAGGGTATTTAATTAAAAATAAATAATCCAATGGGCCTAAATGGACTCGAACCATCGACCTCACGCTTATCAGGCGTGCGCTCTAACCAGCTGAGCTATAGGCCCAGGAAATTAGGACTCTAAAAGACTATTTATAAGTACCAATTTGAGAGTTAGACCTCTCAAAACTGAACAAAGTAAAAACGAATGTGTGGGATTTCCGTAATATTCCTTAGAAAGGAGGTGATCCAGCCGCACCTTCCGATACGGCTACCTTGTTACGACTTCACCCCAATTATCTATCCCACCTTAGACGGCTGGCTCCTAAAAGGTTACCTCACCGGCTTCGGGTGTTACAAACTCTCGTGGTGTGACGGGCGGTGTGTACAAGACCCGGGAACGTATTCACCGCGGCGTTCTGATCCGCGATTACTAGCGATTCCGGCTTCATGTAGGCGAGTTGCAGCCTACAATCCGAACTGAGAATGGCTTTAAGAGATTAGCTTGGCCTCGCGACCTTGCGACTCGTTGTACCATCCATTGTAGCACGTGTGTAGCCCAGGTCATAAGGGGCATGATGATTTGACGTCATCCCCACCTTCCTCCGGTTTGTCACCGGCAGTCTCACTAGAGTGCCCAACTAAATGCTGGCAACTAGTAATAAGGGTTGCGCTCGTTGCGGGACTTAACCCAACATCTCACGACACGAGCTGACGACAACCATGCACCACCTGTCACTTTGTCCCCGAAGGGAAAGCTCTATCTCTAGAGTGGTCAAAGGATGTCAAGACCTGGTAAGGTTCTTCGCGTTGCTTCGAATTAAACCACATGCTCCACCGCTTGTGCGGGTCCCCGTCAATTCCTTTGAGTTTCAGCCTTGCGGCCGTACTCCCCAGGCGGAGTGCTTAATGCGTTAGCTGCAGCACTGAAGGGCGGAAACCCTCCAACACTTAGCACTCATCGTTTACGGCGTGGACTACCAGGGTATCTAATCCTGTTTGCTCCCCACGCTTTCGAGCCTCAGCGTCAGTTACAGACCAGAGAGTCGCCTTCGCCACTGGTGTTCCTCCACATATCTACGCATTTCACCGCTACACGTGGAATTCCACTCTCCTCTTCTGCACTCAAGTTCTCCAGTTTCCAATGACCCTCCCCGGTTGAGCCGGGGGCTTTCACATCAGACTTAAAGAACCGCCTGCGCTCGCTTTACGCCCAATAAATCCGGACAACGCTTGCCACCTACGTATTACCGCGGCTGCTGGCACGTAGTTAGCCGTGGCTTTCTGGTTAAATACCGTCAGGGGATGAGCAGTTACTCTCATCCTTGTTCTTCTTTAACAACAGAGTTTTACGATCCGAAAACCTTCTTCACTCACGCGGCGTTGCTCCGTCAGACTTTCGTCCATTGCGGAAGATTCCCTACTGCTGCCTCCCGTAGGAGTCTGGGCCGTGTCTCAGTCCCAGTGTGGCCGATCACCCTCTCAGGTCGGCTACGTATCATTGCCTTGGTGAGCCATTACCTCACCAACTAGCTAATACGCCGCGGGTCCATCCATTAGTGGTAGCCGAAGCCACCTTTCCTTCAAGAATCATGCGATTCCTGAAACTATGCGGTATTAGCATCCGTTTCCGAATGTTATCCCCCTCTAATGGGCAGGTTACCCACGTGTTACTCACCCGTCCGCCACTCACTTGGTTAAAGAGCAAGCTCTTCAACTTCGTGCGTTCGACTTGCATGTATTAGGCACGCCGCCAGCGTTCGTCCTGAGCCAGGATCAAACTCTCATATAAAATGATGCTTGAAGCTCATTAGTTTTGCTAGCGAATAATTATTCACTTTCTTGCTTGTTTGACTCAACCTTGTTGAGTCATCCTACACATTTGGTTCGTCTTACTTTGTTCAGTTTTCAAAGGTCTAAGTTGTTTCGTTTGTCGTTTTGACAACTTCTATATATTAGCAAATATCTTTTCGGTTGTCAACACTTTTTTAAAATTTATTTTTCGTTGAGACGCGAATACGTCGTAACGACATGTATTAATATACCAAGTATGACAAGGTTCGTCAACACTTTTTTATCTTTTTTTATCTTTTTTATTTAAAGATGAACATTAGATAAAAATACATTCTAATTTCTAAAGTTATTCCTACTAAAATACGAATTTAACAATGTGATTAACCTTTATTGTTCGTGATAAAAACTCCTTACCAATTTATTCTTTATTTCCATAGGGTGTATATTTCCACAAAATCGTTTATTTTATTCATGAATTTACGAAAAAAATTCATTTCCAATCTAGATTATTCTTTAATTCCTCACTTTTTCCTAAAAAATTCTGCTATATTTCATTCTTTTTAAAAGAATTAACTAGCGTAAAATTAAAGTCAACCGAAGCTTTTTATTTTTTTATTGCATCTATTTTAATTTTTAACTAGCATTCTCTATTTTTGAATTTTTATGCAAACGCATTCAGTAAGGAATAAGAAGCAACCAACTTTTATATAAAACAAAAAAGTATAATCACCTTAACTTACTCAGGCAATTATACTTCATTACATCTAGCTCATTTATTTAGTTGATTTTTGTTTTCGATAATTGATAAACAATATGACTGCAAAAATGATAGCTATAACTAGTAACCCAATCAAACAGATATCAATTAATAACGAATTTGTATCCTTAGTAAAAAAATACAATACTAAGAAAAGAATAATTAAAGTTGAGTAAATTGAGCTAAGCATACTAAAAACTTTCTTTTGATCCATATTTTTCACGGTTATTGCCACTCCTTTATCAGATTGGTACCATTAGCATACCGTAATCTTATTTTGATAGCAAATAAAATTACTCTTTTTCTTTCTAGCTTTAAAATAGGTCATTCCCAATGCTATCTTTAGTTCTATTTAGCTGTTTACGCATCTCTTTACCTACCAGTTCAATCGTATACAACGCTGGCAATTGCGAGGTGATATTTGCCTCTTGAAATTGTTCTTTATTTATATAGTAGGAAATGTTTGCATCTGATAGTCTAGCAATGGTGGACTTAGCGCTGTTAGTTATAGATATAACCTTTATATTTTGCATTTTTAAGTGATGAATATTTTTAATTATTTCTTTGTTCTCACCATCAACTGAAACTATAAACAAACAAGATTTTTTAGATACTTGGTTCGACAGATAATATAATGGATGATTAAATAAATCATCTATATGAATCGACATGAGAAATAATGAAGAAAAATATAAAGCTCCATACTCTGCCATCAGCTTAGATGATCCAACTCCAACAAAAATAACCAGTTCCGCTTCAGCTAAAACCGTTACAACTTCTTGAACGGAACGCTGAAACTCAGGTTGTGCTGTTCGGTTCAAAAAATCAATATATGTCGTCTCATCTGTCGTATCAATTGGAATTTGTTTTTGATTTTTACGAAACATTCGCAACTTAATTCTAAATTCAGCGAAACCCTGACAGTCAAATTTGCGACAAAAACGCAAGATGGTGGTCGTACTATAATGAACTTCATCTGCTAAATCACGAATTCTCATAAAAATAACTTTATCAATGTTCCCGCTGATATAATGATATATCTCCATTTCAGTATCATTTAATTCCACCGTTTTATCCAAAAACAACATATTTTATTCCCCCTAGCTTACTCCAGTATTTTAACATGTAACAAGGCGTAACGTAAAGGTAACGCTTTCCTTTCCTTAGTAATGAATCTCCTTATCTTTAATACACCTGTTAAAAGGGTATTTTAAACATTATAATGATTTGTGTAAAGCGCTTTACTTGTTGCTACACTTATATTATTTTAACTATGGAGGTTTAATGATGCAAGGATTAATGAATTGGTTAGAGAAGTATATCATTCCTATTGCTGCTAAAATCGGGAATGAAAAACATTTAGTTGCGTTACGTGATGGTTTTATCGGAACTATGCCAGCGACCATGGCTGGATCGATTGCCGTCTTATTAAATGCTTTTTTACGTGACTTCCCGACTACTTGGGGTTGGACTGGTTTTGTCACTGCGATGGAACCAATTATTGGCATTAATGGGTATGTTTGGCTTGGTAGCTTAGCTATTGTTGCAGTGATATTCGCAGTTGCGCTTGGCTATAATTTAGCAAAAGTTTATCATGTCGATCCTTTGTCCGGAGCTGTCGTGGCTTTAGCTGCTTTTTTTATGGGCTTAACTCAAACTGCAACAACAAATTTAGCTCTGTCAGAAAAAATACCTGGTAACATGGTAAAATTGATTAATGAAGCTGGCGGTAGTGTTACTGATGGAAATACTATCGTCACTAGTGCTTGGGGCTTTTTTAACTTCGACGCACATATGGGCGGATCAGGATTATTTACAGCGATTATCTTTGGTTTTATTTCAGTAGTAATCTTTTCAAAATTAATGTTAGCAAATATCACAATTAAAATGCCTGATTCTGTTCCACCAGCTGTGGCAAAAGCTTTCGCTGCTATTATTCCAGCTTGCGTAGCTTTATATACCTGCGGACTCATCAATTATGGGTTTTCTAAATTAACTGGTATGCCGATGATTGACTGGATTACATCTACCATTCAAGAACCTCTTCTAAACTTATCTCAAGGTTTCGGGGCCGTTTTACTCATTGTTTTCCTAGTTCATTTGCTATGGTTCTTTGGGATTCATGGAGATAACGTCATGGCTCCAGTTCTATCTACTATTTGGGGAAATGCCATGAATCAAAATATGAATGCTTTTCAAAATGGCCAAGATATCCCCTACAAATGGGTTTCAGGAACGTTCCAAGCTTTCGTTTGGCCAGGCGGGTCTGGCGCAACATTAATGCTAATTGTTGCAATCTTTGTTTTTTCTAAGCGTCCAGATTCAAGAGCTGTAGCAAATTTAAGTATTGGACCAGGAATTTTTAATATTAATGAACCTGTTATGTTCGGTATGCCGATTGTTTTGAATCCTCTTTACATGATTCCTGTCATTCTAGCTCCTTGTGTTATGGCTGGTGTAGCTTACTTCGCTACCATGACTGGCCTAGTCGCACCTGTAGTTGTTAGTGTCATTTGGGTCATGCCACCAATTGTTAATGGCTTCCTAGCGACTGGTGGCGATTGGCGTGCGATTATTCTTTCGATTGTTAATCTAGCAATTGCTTTCGTCATCTGGGCACCTTTCGTTATCGCTGCTAATAAAATAAAACTAGAAGATGTTGATTAATTTAAAAAAATAAAAAATACCGACTTAAACCTTTTGTAAAAGTTTAAGTCGGTATTTTAGTTAATCAAATTATAAAATTTCGTAATCTTCTTTCTGCATTGGCTCAACGACTCCTAATAGATAGCCATTTCCAACTTGTGAGAAGAAATCATGGTTACTTGTTCCAGCAGACATTCCATTCATAACAATTGGATTAACATCTTCTGCTGTATCAGGGAATAATGGTGCCATACCTAAATTCATTAAGGCTTTGTTTCCATTATAACGTAAATAAACTTTAACTTCTTCAGTCCAACCAACTGTATCATATAATAATTCTGTATACTTCACTTCATTTTCATAAAGTTTATACAATAATTCATAAATCCACCCTTGCAAACTTTTTTGTTCATCTTCTGATAACTCATTGAAACCTAGTTGGAATTTATAACCGATATACGTACCATGGACAGATTCGTCACGGATAATCAATTTAATGATTTCAGCAACGTTAGGCAATTTGTTAATTCCTAGATAGTATAACGGTGTGTAGAAACCAGAATAGAATAAGAAAGTTTCCAAGAAGACACTTGCTACCTTCTTTTGTAATGGCGAGCCTGTTTGATAAATATCATTCATAATCGCTGCTTTTTCTTGCAAATAAACATTTGAATTCGTCCAGTTGAAAATCTCTTCTATTTCTCTAGGCGTATTTAATGTACTAAATATAGAAGAATAGCTCTTAGCATGTACAGATTCCATAAATTGAATATTATTTAATACAGCTTCTTCATGAGGCGAACGGACATCTTGACGTAAAGCTGAGATTCCATCTTGTGATTGAAGCGTATCTAATAAAGTTAATCCACCAAAAACACGTTCTACTAAAGTTTTTTCAATACTTGATAGGTTACGCCAATCATCTAAATCATTTGAGATTGGAATTCGTGTATCTAACCAAAATTGTTCTGTTAATTTTTCCCATGTCTTTTTATCAAGAATATCTTCAAAACTATTCCAATTTATCGCCGCATATTGTTCTGATTCAGTCATCGTCTAAAATCCCTTCTATCTTGAAAAATAGCGCAGTTTAACGTGCGCTATTTCAACTTTTATTTAATCTTATATCGAGCAACTTTCACATGCATTACTACCGATTTCATCTGTATCATCTGTAAAGGTACGAATATAATAGATTGATTTACAACCTTTATGGTAAGCATAGTTACGTAAGATACTTAGATCTCTTGTAGTTTGCTTCTCATTTTCGCCTTTCCATTCATATAAACCTGCTGGAATTGTTGAGCGCATAAACAAGGTTAAGCTCATTCCTTGATCAATATGTTGTTGAGCAGCTGCATAAACATCGATTACTTTACGCATGTCCATATCGTAGGCTGATTTATAATAAGGCATTGTTTCATCTGATAAAAATGGTGCTGGATAATACGTTTTACCCGTTTTCTTTTCTTGACGCTCTTCAATTCTTTGCGTAATTGGGTGTAAACTAGCACTAGTTTCGTTCACATAAGAAATAGAACCATTTGGTGCTACCGCTAAACGGTTTTGATTGTATAAGCCAAATTCTTTAACATTATCACGTAATTTTTCCCAGTCTTCTGTGGTTGGAATAAATATACCTTCAAATAATTCGCGGACACGTTGAGACTCAGGTTGCCATTCTTTTTCGATATATTTGTCGAAGTACTCACCTGTTGCGTATTTAGACTCAGCAAAATCAACAAAAGTCTCATTGCGCTCTTTAGCAATATTATTACTTTCAACTAATGTCCAGTAATTTAATAATAAGAAATAAATATTAATGAAATCAACTGATTCCGGTGAGCCATAATGGATTTGATTCATAGCTAAATACGTATGCAGTCCCATTGCTCCTAAACCAATTGTATGAGCTTGATCATTACCTTTTTTAACAGAAGGAACTACTGCAACAGATGAACTGTCTGTAATAAATGTCAGTGCACGAGTCATTGTTCGAACAGAACGGCCAAAATCTGGTGAAGCCATTAGATTCACAATATTACTTGAACCTAAATTACAGCTAATATCTGTTCCAATTTCTTCATAGCTTTGGTCATCATTAATAATAGAAGGTTTTTGAACTTGTAAAATTTCTGAACATAGGTTACTCATCAAGATTTTCCCTTTAATTGGATTGCTACGGTTAGCAGCATCAATATTAATCACATAAGGATAACCTGATTCTTGTTGCAATTTACTGATTTCTATTTCTAAGTCACGTGCTTTAATCTTAGATTTTTTAATATCAGGATTATTCACTAACTCGTCATATTTTTCTGTGATATCAATATACGAGAAAGGCTCTCCGTAGATACGCTCAACATCGTATGGGCTAAATAGATACATATAATCATCATTTTTAGCCAATTCATAAAATTTGTCTGGAACAACTAATCCAAGAGACAATGTTTTAACACGAACTTTTTCATCCGCATTTTCTTTTTTAGTTGCTAAAAATGCGACAACATCTGGATGGAAAACACTTAGATAAACAGCTCCTGCTCCTTGACGTTGACCTAGTTGGTTACTGTATGAAAAACTATCTTCTAATAATTTCATAACTGGAACTACGCCGCTTGCTGCGCCTTCATAGCCTTTGATTGGGTCTCCAGCAGCACGCAAGTTAGAAAGTGAAATCCCTACGCCTCCACCGATTCTTGATAATTGTAGGGCGCTGTTAATACCACGACCAATACTATTCATATCATCAGTTAATTGTAGCAAGAAACACGAAACTAATTCACCACGACGCTTACGCCCAGCGTTTAAGAATGAAGGCGTTGCAGGCTGATAACGTTGTGTAATCATTTCTTCAGCTAAATCCATTGCTAGTTCTTCATTGCCATCGGCAAAATAAAGCGCATTAAACGCAATTCTATCTTCATAACGCTCTAAATAGCGTTGATTATCATTCGTTTTCAAAGCATATTGAGTATAAAATTTATGAGCTCCCATAAATGAACGGAAACGGAATTTATGATCGTAGGTTTTTTGGAATAATTTCTTGATAAATTCAAATGAATACTTAGAAATAAACTCTTCTTCAATATAATCATTTTCTAGTAAGTAGTCCAATTTTTCTCTTAATGTATGAAAAAAAACAGTGTTTGGATTTACATGCTCCAAAAAGTAAGCACGAGCGGCTTCTTTATCTTTGTGCATGGGTATTTTTCCATTCACTGGAATATTTAATTGATTATTTAATTTAAAATAGCTAGGGTTGTTTTGTTCTTTAGGAATTTTTGTTATGTTCAAGTTTATCAACCTCTTTCTTAAAGTTAATGACATCTAAGTCTGTTCCACTAAATTCAAATGCAAATAGCATTGGAACGTTGTATTTTTTGGCTAAATCTTTTGCTGTAAAGACAAAAAGATTGGCGAAGTTTAGGTTTCCACCACCCGCTACGCCTTTCAAGTGCATTTGATTATCACTATACTCGATAAAATCATTAATCAATTCGGTTACTTCGATGTCATAAGTAGGGGCCACTACGACATAGTCCTCTTCAATACGATAAAAAGGATTTGTTTCAGTGACCTCATAGCTATCTAAGTCTAATTTTTTTACAAAACGTCTGGTTTGTCCGGTTAAGGAAAAATAAACGATTTTCATAATTAGATTGCTTTCAATTCTTTTAGACGTTCTGGTTGGAAACCAACGATTGGTTCAATTCCTTCCACCATTACTACAGGAACACTCATATAGCCAAGATCTTTTAAATAATTTAAATGGCTTTCGTCTTCCATAATATTCTTTTCGTGGAACTCTATATTTTCATTTTTTAACAAAAACTTTGTCATGTCACATTGTGGACAATTTGGTTTACTATATAAGTGGATTTTATTCATTTTTACTGCCTCCATTTTGTTAAATAATTGTTTTTTTATATCGACAAGATTCATTATAAGCCATCTCACAACTAAACACAACATATAGATACGCTACTTGCAAACTTTATTAAAAAACACCATATATAGTCGTTTAGAAAAACTTAAGAAACCCTATTATAGCTTAGACAATTGCCGATTTGCAACTTATTCGCTCAAAAATTTTAACCTTTTTTCTTCATTTTACTATTGACTTTTTAGCTATTTAAATTTCTAACTTTTTCCTACAATTAATCCAACACTTTTCGTACATTTACAACTAGCTATTTCCAATCATTCCGTTGCTAAAAATAAGTTATTTTGATAATTAATGACTGGCGCATCTCCACTGTCGATTAAAGCGTAAAGATAGCCTTCTTTTTCAACGTTGACTTCCAATTCCGATCCTAAGCGATCTGGAGTAATGACTGTCACACGTTCATAAGGATTTCCCTCTTTTGAATAATAATTAAAATCAAACTCTGAGAATTTCGCGATTGCCGTTGGATTTTCTGGTGCGACAATCTTACACTTCAAACGATTCAAGATATATTCTTTACCTGCTGGCGCCATAGGATTAAACTGATTTTCACCAACTAATAAACGCCACGCCTCTTCTCCACGAATGGAATTTAAAACAGTAACCTCCAATTCAGCAGGAAAAAAAGTCATCGTGTTTAAATCTAAAAAATTTGCCGCCACTCTTACTGGTTGTGAAAACGGCTGTGGGTTTTCTTGTGTTCCTGTTTTTTCTGGGACTTCATCTTTTTCAATCGACTGTTCAGGGGTATCTAAAATAAGGTGATTTTGGTCAGCATTAACTTCAGTCTTGAAAGTATTCTCTGAACTAGCTTTAAATCTGTTTTCTGAATAGAATGGCAGTGTCAAACCTACCATTAAACTTACTAAACCAAAACAAATCACAAAAACTAAACGTTTAGCTAGACGCTTCTTCAACATTTTTTGATTCTGATTCCATCTCAACTGCGCTTTTCGTTGACGTGTATTAGGCTTTTTAGTCATCAACCGTTTGATTTTTTTCTTCAACTGAATATGTAAATAAAGAGAGAGGACAAATAGACTAAGAGAGAAAATCAATAGTGTACTTATTAATATTTTTTCCATCTAACCATCCTCCTAGTTACTTCAACTCTATTTGAATTCAAATTAAAAAGTACTCTTCACCACAATTAACGGAAAAGTACCTTTTACTTCTTAAATCTCGGTAGATCCTTCAGCAATTCCTTTTTGCATATCGATCTGAATGATCCCCAGATATTCTTCTTCATAACTGTAAACTTCAACTTCTAGCGGGTATTTATTATTTCTTAACTTCCACACAGTTGCGCATTTTAATTGGCTTTCTGGCTCTACCAGCTCAAAAGTATTATTTAATAGAGTTAAATCTTCTTCATCTAGTAACCCATCATAAATATCAGCTTCATAAAGCTCTGTATCCCCGTCTGCTATTTTACTCGTTTGATAAGCATCCATATAGAGGTCATATGGTGAAATTTCTTCTTCACTACTATTAACAAATTCATAATACATCATCAAAGCCGGCATATTCTCGCTATCTCGAATTACTTTATACCCCGTCACTCGAACACTGTACTCCTCACCTTCTACAACTTGATCCATCTCTACCTTTTTATCATAAGTAAAATCTTTAGAAACATCATGCTCTGCTTCTTTTCTCATTCCACAACCGACTAGCAGTAAGAGTCCCAACATCAAAGCAAAAATGTTGATTTTCCTCCATTTTTTCAATGTCTTCTTCCTCCTCCAGTTCCAAATTTTGCAAATAAAAACAAAAAACGAACGTTACTTGAACAGTATACCATATTTTTATTTCAATGTTTGCTTTTATTCTTTTCTTTTTTACACAAATTAAGAATAACTAAATAGCTTTTGGACAGACTTATTATGTATTGATTTTAAAGACAAAAAAAGAGACAGTGCGCCATTGCACTCTCCTTCTAAGCTTCTTTTAAATGGCCATTTTCCATGATCCATTCTGTCGGCTCTCCCGATTGATTTAAAATGTTTGCTTCGACTAAAATTTGATAAAGCGATTTATTGTGTGTTTTTACTCCTTGCTCTTTCAAATCTGCATCTGCCTGTATGATAAACTTTGGGTACGATAAAATATTGTTCTTTTTACTAATAAGCGTCACCTTCCCTTCTCTATATAGAATACCTTGTTTTATCAGTAATTACAAGTTTTTGCCCCCTCTAATTCCAATCAGGCTAAGCACATTTATCTGACCTAGCCTGATTTTCTTTATAGCAAATTCAATTTAACGTAGCAGGAAGAGGTAAAAGAACTTTTAGTAAAAACCAATTATTTTTTACAGAAACATTCATATTCCCTTCATACTTCCCAGCGATATAATCAATGCTTTTTAATCCATATCCATGGTAATCTTTATTTGTTTTAGTTGTTTCAGGCAGCCCTTCTGAAAGTTCATCTAGGTCTGGAACATAGTTTTCCACCAAAATGATGACAAAATCACCCCTTTTTGAGACGCGTAAATTCACTAGTCTTTGCTCTAGTTCAGCATTTCTTAAAACAGCTTCAATTGCATTATCAAGAGCATTCCCAAACAAGCTACAAATATCCATAGTATCTAGAAAACTAAGTAATTTCCCTTCCACGATACAAGTAAAACGAATATCTTGTTCTAGACAATAACTATTTTTCCGTGACAAAATAGTATCTAAAATTCCATTTCCTGTATGAATATCAGAACTAAATGTATTAATCGCCTTCGTCATTTCTTCAAGATAAGCTTCTTTCTTCTCGATATTTTCTTCTGAACGAATTGTTTCAATTTGATGTTTTAAATCATGGACTTTCCGTTCAATCAAACTAGCACTTTCTTTATAAGCAACATATTGTTCATAATGATTTTGAAAGATATTATTAACTGCCTTCAATTCATTTTGTAAATGGTGTTCATATTGTTGGTTCTCTTGCATATATAAAATACAGATACCACAAAAATTAATTAATGATCGTATCAAAAAAACGGACAATGGATCACCAAAAGAGTATTCTGTTCTTGAGATGATAAAACCGATATTACTAATAGAAAAAATAATCACTGCAGTTAACATCGCAATAAAGACATTTTTATTTTGAATAGTTAAATTCACATCTGTTCGCTCTACTCTTTTTTCAACCAAAAACACAGTAGTTAGAATTATTGCATATAGCAAAACAGGGAACCAAATGGAAATAAATGCCCCTTTAGCCACACGATTCAAAATTAGCTGACAATACATCTGCCAAGTAAATGATGCTGTGAATTCTGCGACAATAAAGGCTTTTGCACAAAGATAGCTAGCATTTTTCAAACTAATTTTACTACTGACGACAATTGTTAAGAACATCCAGCAAACATTGACAACCATACCGGGAATCCATAAAGGCAAGGGCCATGAACCAACCATCATTTGCAGCGCATATTGTCCAACGCCCATTAACAAAACTAAGAATTGCCAACGCTCTCTTTTAGCAGCCAGAGGAAAAATAAACACTACACAAGTCAACCACTCAGCCAAAGCCGTATAGTGCCTAGGAATATTGGGTAAAACTTCTTGGATCAACTTACTCGCCTCCAATATAAGCTGTTAAAGCTTCTAAGAACTCTTTTTTCCGAGGACGACTGATTTGTAAATTATAGTGACCGACTTTAGCCGTACTTTTTTCAATACCTGTAACATATTTTAAGTTAACTAAGTAACAGTTATTGCAACGAAAGAAATCTTCTTCCAATAACTTTTTTTCCATATTTTTCATAGATTCTAGCAGTGTAAAGGTTTGCTCATGGGTATGGATTTTAAGATAGTGACCCTCACTTTCAATAAAAAAAAGTTCACTTAATTTAATTTTTGTAAAACCGCTTCCAGCTTTAATTGTTAGATATTTTTGTTCATTATGATTCAATCTCTTTTGTATTTTTTTAAAATGCTCACTAAAATTAAAATAACTTAATGGTTTAAGCAAAAAATCAGTCGCATTGACAGTGTATCCTTCAATTGCCCATTGCACATAATTCGTAACAAAAACAATTAATACTTCTTCGTCAATTTGTCTAATCTTTTTTGCTGCAGTCATGCCATCCATTAACTCCATTTCAACATCAAAATAAATAATGTCATAGTTGTTTTTAAAGGAATTAACTAATGCTAATCCATCAGGATAGTAATCAATTGTGCCGATTAAATTATGGGCTTTAAAAAAAGAGTCAATATGCTGTTTTAATGTTAAATAGTTCGCCTCATTATCCTCCACAATTGCAATTTTCATTGATTTCCGACCCTTTCTCTATTTAGTCTACAGAATTATTGGATGACGTTAGTATAACAAAATTAGTTCAAATGTGCTAGATGTCAATTTCCAGTTATTTCCCCTTCAATTTTTAGCAATTTTTGGGTATTTCAACAGCCCATGACAGAACATGAAGGAAATCTTTCAAATTATGCACGCTTAATTGCAACCGTTTCCGCCAATGCTATACTGAATTTAATTATATCTTTCCACCCTAGCGTAATCTTATTGCTAAGGGATTATAAAAGTTAATTTATCGATAGAGAGGGCTAACAATGAACAATACAGAGTTAATTAATAAAATGACACTGCAACAAAAGGCTTTTTTTATGTCTGGCAAAAGCACTTGGGAGACTGTTTCTTATGAAGAACTAGGCATTCCATCTATTTTTCTATCTGACGGTCCCCACGGTTTGCGCAAACAAGAAGGAGCTGCTGATCACTTGGGCTTAAATGCCAGTTTAAAAGCAACTTGTTTTCCGACAGCAGCCACTATTGCCAATAGTTGGGATGAAGAGTTAGGTGAAGAAATTGGGAGGAGCCTAGGCGCAGAAGCTCGTAATAGTGATGTCCATGTGGTTTTAGGGCCCGGTTTAAATATCAAACGCAACCCTCTTTGTGGACGTAATTTTGAATATTTCAGTGAAGATCCCTATCAAGCTGGGAAAATGGCGGCTGCTTATACACGCGGAATCCAAGAAAACGGTGTGGTTGCTTGTCCTAAACACTTTGCTGCAAATAGTCAAGAAACTAGACGGATGACCGTTGATTCTATTATAGATGAGCGCACCCTCCACGAAATTTATTTAACTGGATTTGAAATTGCCGTCAAAGAAGGCAAGGCTAAGTCAATAATGTCTGCCTATAATAAAGTCAATGGCATCTATGCCAACGAGGATAAAGAATTGCTACGTCACACCTTAGTAGATAAATGGGGATTTTCAGGATTTGTTGTCTCTGACTGGGGTGGGAGCAATGACCATGTCCTTGGAGTAAAAAATGGCAGTCATTTGGAGATGCCCTCAACTGGAGTAAACGGTGCAGCAGAAATTGTTGCCGCGGTTCAAAATGGGCAGCTTTCTGAAGCTATTTTAGATGAACGTGTCGATGAACTACTTACGATAATTTTAGAAACTAGTAGACATGCTACAAATAAAAGTGATCGTACTTTCGAGCTGCATCATGAAGTTGCAAAAAAAGCAGCTCGTGAAAGCATTGTTTTGTTAAAAAATGAAGAAAATATTCTTCCGCTTCAAGCAGATGAGTCCATCGCCATTATTGGTGATTTCGCCCAAACACCAAGATATCAAGGAGCTGGGTCTTCAGTTGTTAACCCAACACAATTAGATTCGACACTAGAGCTAATCGACTCCTATCCGCTTAATTTTAAAGGTTATGCTCAAGGATATAAACGTAGTTCCACTAGTGATCAGTCTTTGATTTCAGAAGCTGTTGCTTTAGCGAAAAAAGTCGACACCGTTTTACTTTATGTTGGCTTGGATGAGATTAGCGAATCAGAGGGATTAGATCGTACGACTTTATCTTTGCCAGAAAATCAATTAGCTTTAATCGCAACTATCGCAGAGGTAAATCCACAAATTGTAACCATTTTATCAGCTGGATCCGTCATTGATATGAGTTGGGATACAGCGAGCAAAGGTGTGCTCCATGGTTATTTAGCTGGACAAGCTGGTGCCGGCGCTATTCTGGATATTTTAACAGGAAAGTACTCACCTAGCGGAAAATTAAGTGAGACTTATCCAGTGGACTATTGGGATTTGCCTTCTGCTAAAGATTACCCTAGCTCAACAAATCAAGCTATTTACCAAGAAGGTCCTTACATTGGCTATCGTTATTTTGAAACAGCCAATAAAAGCGTCAAATACCCTTTTGGATTTGGATTAAGTTATACAGATTTTGAGTATTCTGATTTACAAATTTCTGAAACTGGCATCAGTTGTCTAATTAAAAACAGTGGCACAGTTGCTGGTGCAGAAATTGTTCAGTTCTATGTGTCTTGTCAATCTGATGCTATCTATCGACCAAGCAAGGAGCTAAAAGGATTTAAAAAACTGTTTTTAGAAGCTGGCGAAGAACAGTTGGTGGAACTACCTTTTGATGATAAAACATTTAGATATTATAATACTGCTACTAAAGCATGGGAGATTGAATCTGGAACGTATCATCTGCTAGTTGGAACAAATGTCCAAGATATCCGCTTAACCGGTTCAGTTTATCAATCGGGTAAGCAAGTTCCGCTTCCATATAACCCTACTGCTATTTCTTCCTACTTTACTGCTGCGGTTGAGAATTCCTCAATGAGCGAGTTTGAGCTCTTACTTGGTCGAGCAGTACGCATAACTCCTTTTACAAAAGGGCAAACTCTAACAATCAATGATTCTATTAGCCAACTTGCTTATGCCAAAAGCTGGCTAGCTCGTGCTGTTTATCAGATTTTAAATCGTATTTTAAAACAGAGCAAGAAAAAAGGGAAACCCAATCTTAATGTTTTGTTTATCTATAATATGACATTTAGAGCCGTGAGTAAAATGACCGATGGGCTGATGAGTTTTGCAATGATGGAAGGATTAATGGTCATGATTAATGGTCGTTTTTGGTTTGGTACAAAACAATTACTAAAAGCAACACGAATGAACCGCAAACGACAAAAACAAGGTATTTAACTATAAGACTAACGATTAAAGGTGATGAAAACTTGGAAACTAAAAAACAGAGGGGACTTGTAACGGCTATTAAAAACTTTAAAGCCAAGCACCCTGACTTATTTGAATTTATCTTGTTTAATATTATGAGTAACGTTGCTACTATTGTAAATTTCATTGTTTTATGGATTGGAACTGGATTTTTATTCTCTCAGTTAGCTAGCATCAATTTCCATTGGTTTATATTTAACTATTCAACCGCTGAAGGTGGTTTAAGTAGCTTTTTAAGCTTCCTGTTGGCTTATGTTTGTGCACAAATCGTCAATTTTTTTGTCCAACGAAAATTTGTTTTTTCAGCAACGATTGAAATTCGAAAAGTCTTGCCACTCTATATTTTAACAGTTGTTTTTGCTGGATTGATTTCTGTCTGGCTTCCACCACATATTATTAAGTTAACACAACCTTTTATTCACGGATTGGCTCCTACTTTAGCAAACGTCGTCAATATTGTTTTACAAGTTGTGATTAACTATCCAATGATGAAGTTTAAAATCATGAAAAAGGAGTAAAAAATGAAAGCTTTGAGTGTTGTTGTCCCCTGTTATAATTCAGAAAATTACATGAAGCATTGTCTAAATTCTTTATTAGTCGGGGGTACAGATATTGAAATTATTATTGTCAATGACGGTTCTACTGACCAAACTGCTACTATCGCTCAACAGTATCAAGAGCGTTTTTCAACTGTCATTAAAGTTATTCACCAAGAAAATGGCGGTCATGGCATGGCCGTTACTTCTGGAATACAGCAGGCGACCGGTCGTTACATTAAAATTGTAGACAGCGATGACTGGGTCGATGCTGAAGCACTGCATTCGGTCTTAACTTTCATAAATAATCAATCTGCAATGAATGAAGTTGATTTGATTATTAATAATTATGTCTATGAAAAAGTCGGGGCTCGTTATAAAAAACGGATTCACTATGCTTCAGCTTTACCAGTTAACCGAGAATTTTCTTGGGATGAGGTGAAGTTACCTGTTGGAAAATATTTGTTGATGCATGCACTTATTTATCACAGAAGTGTGTTACAAAAAAGCAAGTTAACCTTACCAAAGCACACTTTTTATGTCGATAATCTTTACGCTTTTGAACCCTTACCCTTTGTAAAGAAAATGTATTACCTAGATGTTGATTTATACCGCTATTTTATCGGGCGCAACGATCAGTCCGTCAATGAACAAGTCATGATTGCACGTATTGATCAACAGCTATTTGTCAATCGACGTATGATTGACTTCTATACAAATTTGCCTGAGATTGATAATGATCAACGCAATTATATGCGTCAGTATTTAGAGATTATCACAACGGTATCTTCCGTTCTCTTAATTAAAGAAGGATCTGTTGAAAACTTAGCTAAAAAAGCAACTTTATGGAAATATATTGCTGAACAGAATCATCCCCTTTATCGAGAACTGCGCAAAAGCTTAATTGGCTACAGCGTCAATCTTCCTGGAAAAACGGGACGCTATACAGTTATAGGTGTTTATCGTGTCTTGCAAAAAATATATGGATTTAATTAAACCGGCTGGAAGGAGCGTATTATGACAGAAAAATTCGATTATCTAGTTGTTGGGTCAGGGTTGTTTGGAGCTGTATTTGCCTATGAAGCAGCTCAACGTGGCTTCAAAGTAAAAGTAATTGAAAAACGTGAGCACATCGCTGGCAATATTTATACAGAACGCATTGCAGATATTGACATTCATCGCTATGGTGCTCATATTTTCCATACTAATAATGAAACGATTTGGCAATACATGTCTCAATTTACCGCCTTTAATCATTTTGTTAATGCACCCATCGCTAACTATCAGGGAAAGCTATATAATTTACCTTTTAATATGAATACTTTCTATCAACTATGGGGGACTCGGACACCGCAAGAAGCCCAAGATAAAATTGCTGAACAACGGAAAATTATAGGAACTAAAATACCCGAGAATCTTGAAGAACAAGCAATTGCGTTGGTTGGTACTGATATTTATACTACCTTAATTAAAGACTACACTAAAAAACAATGGGGAAAAGACCCAAAAGAATTGCCAGCATTCATCATAAAACGTTTGCCTGTTCGTTTTACCTTTGATAACAACTACTTTTCAGATAAGTATCAAGGTATTCCCGTAGATGGGTATACAGCGATTATCGAAAAAATGCTCGCATCTGATGCTATTCAGGTCGAAACAAAGACAGATTTTTTTGCAGATAAGGAGATGTATTTATCTACTTATCCTAAAATTATTTATACGGGAATGATTGATGAATTTTTTGACTACCAACTAGGTATTTTAGAGTATCGCTCTTTGCGTTTTGAAACTACACTTTTACCAGAAACGGCTAACTACCAAGGCAATGCCGTCGTCAATTATACTGATGCCGCTACACCGTATACACGAATTATTGAACATAAGCATTTTAACTTTGGAGAACAGCCCGAAACCATTATCACAAAAGAATATTCTACAGCTTGGCACAAAGGGGATGATGCTTACTATCCTGTGAATGACCAAGTCAATAATCAGTTGTATAAACGCTATGTTCAATTGGCAAAAAACGAACCGACTATCACATTTGGTGGACGCTTAGGTACCTATCAATACCTAAATATGGATCAAATTGTAGCCAGTGCTTTAGCGCTTGTTAAGCGAGAGTTCCAACAAGAAAATAGATAATTTTGCTAAATTATAGGAAGACATTTAAACAATCTAAGCTTCACTATTCATCCTTTAATAATTACTGGCTTTAAGATACGTCCGCGCCGTAACTTAGCTTAGTATCTACTGGATGTTGGATATGGATAAATTAATCTACACAGATGAATCAAGTGATTTCTGCTACTATCTGAGGACAAAAAAAGAGCATGAGAAAGACTCAAGCTCTTTTTGCTCTATTTTCAACATTACTTAAGAATAAAATGCAAAATAAATGCTAGGCCAAACCATCCTACTAGACTGATGCCTATCACGATTAGCCAACCAAAAATATTTTGCTCCAAGGGTAAAGGCATATTCATACCGAAATAACCTGTTACAATGGTTGGTACAGTTAATAAAAGCGATAAGACTGTTAGTATTTTCATGGTGTCATTTAGATTATTATTTAGAATATTGTTATATGTGCCAGATAATTGTTGAAGGACTTGTGCCGTTAATTGAGTCATTTCAACTAATTGCTTGGCTTCAATCAGCGTATCCTCAAGTTGCTCGCTTTCTTCTTCATTTAATCGTCGATAGATGGCGTTCGTTTTTATCTGTTCCAATAAAACTGCATTTTGCTTTGTCCCAGAGATAAAATAAGTTGTCCCTGTTTCTAAATCAGATAGCGCAAGTAAATTTTTCTTTGTCGTTTTTTGTTTTAGCATATCATTAATATAGTTTCGTTCTTTATTCATTTCCTCAATTAATGGAAAGTAATTATCTGAAATAATAAATAAACTAGCGAAAAGGAATTTAAATACCGAATCTGTAGGATTTTTTTCAAGGTATCTTTCCATTTGTGGAATAATATACTCATTTGTATGATTGGATATCGTTAGCAGACGTTGATTTTGGATTAAGAAGGTCATTGGTGCTGTTTCATAATATTGATTCTGCCCCTTTTTTTTAGGAACATTATAAATCAATGTAAAAGCATCAACCTCATCATCATAGTCCGCACGTGCTCGCTCATTTCTGTCCAATGCGTATGAAATCAGTTCACTATCAATTCCATATTGTTTATATAAATCTGAATCATTTCCAACGGTATCTGAATTTATATTAATCCAAGTATTGATTCCATTTTGAAATTTTCTTTCTGTAATCATCAAAAATCCCTCCTTTTTTGTAATGCTTCTCGTATCAAAGTCTAATCCAAAGTTTGATACTTTACAACTCTTAACAGCAAAAGATTTTTCTTTTAAGCTATTTTTGATTGGAAATTATAAATGCTGACATACTATTGTCCAGTTATTTATGAGATACTTACTCTAGATAAAAAATCGTATAAAGGAGAATGACCATGACACCTTTTGAAAGTAGCGAAGTTAAAGCAGTTTTCAACCAATACTCACCCCAATGCAAAGAAGCACTTTTAACTATTCGCCAATTAATTATCGACACAAGTGCAGAACTAACACCACATGAGAAATTGGTTGAGAATTTAAAGTGGAATCAGCCCACCTATACAGCAAAAGCTGGGACGCCCATACGAATTGGGATTTTTGAAGAGACTAAAATTGCTCTTTTCTTCCATTGCCAAACAACCTTGATTGAACAATTTAGAGAATTATTTACAGACACTTTAGTTTTTTCTAAAAACCGAGCTATTGTTATGGACCCAACGAAGCCATTACCTATCAACGATCTCAAATTATGTATTCAAATGGGGCTAACTTACCATTCTAGTTAATAAAAAGGATTGATCACCGAAAATCGGTAGTCAATCCTTTTAGTTTATCACTCTAGCAAAGAATCAGTTGCTTTAGCGGCATCAAAATCAGCTAAAATTTGTCGAACTTGTTCCGTCGATTTAGTGTTCATTAATTTAACCCGTAATTCACTTGCACCAGGAAAGCCTTTAACATAAATTTTAAAGAAACGATGCAATCCCACAATTGAACGTGGAACCAGCTCAGCGTACTTATCTTGTAAATCAAGCTGCAAATGTAATAATCCTAGCAACTCTTGTGAAGTGTGTTCTCTTGGCTCTTTTTCAAAAGCATATGGATTTTTAAATATACCTCGACCAATCATAATCCCATCCACACCATATTGCTCGGCAAGTTTCAATCCAGTCTCTCTGTCTGGAATATCTCCATTAATCGTAATGAGCGTTTGAGGCGCAATTCGATCACGAATTGCCATGATTTGCGGAATAATTTCCCAATGAGCATCAACTTTACTCATCTCATCCCTCGTCCGTAAATGAATCGATAAATTCGCAATATCTTGCTTGAGCAAGTGAGTAATCCAGTTTTCCATTTCACTTATCTCTTTGTAACCGATACGTGTTTTTACACTGACAGGGATACCACCAGTTTTGGCTGCTGCAATTAATTCAGCTGCTACTTCTGGTCGCAAAATAAGACCGCTGCCTTTCCCACGACCTGCTACGTTAGGAACTGGACAGCCCATATTGATATCAATACCCTTAAAACCCATTTTTGCTAAACCAAGACTCATTTCCCGGAAAAATTCTGGCTTATCGCCCCAAATATGCGCTACTACTGGCTGCTCATCTTCAGTAAATACTAAGCGACCACGCACGCTCTCTATACCATCTGGATGACAATAGCTATCCGAATTTGTAAACTCAGTAAAAAATACATCTGGCGAACCTGCTTCTTTAATCACATGGCGAAAAACGACATCCGTCACATCTTCCATCGGTGCTAAAATAAAAAAGGGCTTTGGTAGTTCTGCCCAAAAATTAGTTGTCATTGTATAATCTCCATTTCCTTACTCTCTGTTACTTTTGGAAAAAGCATAGTTATTATACTAAGAATTCTCCAAAAAATCAAAGGTAAGATTTGCTTTTTACATGTACCTTTATCTTTGTTGATGAAATCTTTTCTGCAATAGCCTGTCTATTTTCTTACAATACGCGCTATCAGGCTTGTCTCTTTACAGTACACTCAATTTCAATATCTGCTTCTAAAGGCAATTCTAAAACAGCAACACAAGTCCTTGCTGGAAATGGATGCTTAAATAGTTCTTTATAGACAGCATTCATTTCATCAAAATACTTCATACTTGTCAAATAAACATTGACTTTAACTACATCATCTAACGTAACATTTGCTTCCGCCATCACATCGCTTAGGTGATTAAAACATTTTTGCGTTTGTGTCGCAATATCGTATTTTTCGCCATTGTACCCAATAGCATTGTAAGCCGTTTGACCTGAAAAAAACAAATACTCTCCAGCATCAACAACATGCGAATACGGACCAGATGCTCCCACATTTTTTCCCGTATAAATTTTTCTGCCCATCAAAGACTCCCCCTTCTTTTACTCTTATCATAGCATAATCCTATTGGCTATTGGAAGATTTCCATATTGAACAAATCAGTGTTGATAAAGTATTCAGATAAAAAGAAACAACTTAGCAGAGCTCAGTAATTCTGAGTTTTCTAAGTTGTTTCTTAGGATAAAAGAGAATTTCTGATCTCAATCTCTTCTATGGAAGTACTTTATTTTTTAGTAAAAAGCTTAAATTTTCTTGCTGGTTTTTTCCGATGAGTTGTTTTTGTAAAACAAAACAGTAGGAAAGTGAAAACGGCAATATTAATTGTAACAAGCAAGTAAATCCAATTTGGAACATTCGTTTCTGCAACTTCATATGCGTGACTATTTACCACCGTATATAGAATATTGTGGCTAGCTTTACGCATATTTTGTTGACCCCAATCAGTATCCGTTGTAACATTGTTTAGTTTCGTTGGCAACAAGTACAGAACTAAATCATTTCCAGCACTTAACCCTTGATCAACATTCATATATTGTGGTTTATAGAAATCTGAAATAACTGTTCCTCTAAAGCCCCACTCATCTCGCAAGACATTTTGTAAAAGAGCTTCACTTTCGCCAACCCATTTAGGTCCAATTCGATTATAAGAAGACATGATTCCTGTAATACCTGAGTCTTTGACAGCAATTTCAAACGGCTTCAAGAAAACTTCTCTCATCGCTTGTTCCGTTGACCAAGTTGCTGCCCCTGTTGGAAATTCATATCTGCGCGTTTCTTGATCATACATCGCAAAATGCTTCATGAAGACATAGCTACCTTGATCCATTGCACCCTTAGATAGGCTTGAACCAATTTTCCCAGATAGTAAGGCATCTTCAGAGTAATACTCAAAGTTACGTCCACCAAATGGAGAGCGGTGAATATTAACCCCAGGCAGATAGAGTCCTGTAATATTTGATGCTTTGGCTTCTTTTCCAAGAGCTGCTCCCATCTCTTCAACCAACTCTGTATTCCAGGTAGAAGCTACAACGACCTCACTTGTGTATTGATTCCCGTGGGCTTGACTGACTAAATGATTAATTCCAGCCGGTCCATCTGCATCAATTGTTGCTGGTTTCTTGACTGAATTAATTGCTGGCGTTTGGAACCCACCATAGGTAATTAGGTTTTCCATATCTTTGACAGACAATTGTTCCAATAATTGATCCCATTTCGGATCATCATAGTCAACACCTTTTAGATCATACAATTCCAGACCATGTTTTTTAAATTTGATTGGATCTGCTTTTCCTTCATTCACACTTTGATCTTTCAAAGCCTTCAATAATTCTTTAGAGGCTTCTTTAGGTTGTGCCATTTCTTTTGGCATCGTTTCTTCCCAATTCCAACGTGATAAATACTGAACATCGCCTTTGGCATCTTCAAATTGATTAGTAGCTGAAAGTTGATCACTCTCACGTTTATTTTCTTGATCGAAGACGATATCTTTAGCGACTTCATAATTTTTTGAGTCAATAACATCATGAGAATTGTTCATCAATTTAATTTCATAATTTCCTTTTTCAAGAACATAGGCTTTGTTTTGTTTCTCATCATAACTTGCCATATTTTCAACATCAAAAGAAAGATTAACTTCTTCAGATTGATTTGGTGCTAATTCTTGTGTCTTTGCAAATCCAGACAAGACTACGTGAGATTTTTCAATTCCACCAATTGTGTAGGGCGGCGTATAATACAATTGTACGACATCTTTCCCAGCCTTTTTACCCGTATTTGTTACTTTAACGGTCATTTTAGCCTCATTACCATCTACTTTGAAATTTGTAATTTCTTGTTTAAAATTCGTATAGGATAATCCATAACCAAATGGATATTGAACCGCTTTTTCATACGCAGCTTCATCCATTTTACCTGTTTGGTTATCAATATAACGCGTTTCATAGTAACGATAGCCTACATAGATTGATTCTGCATAATTGACATATTTGTAATGCCATGTATCTTTTTCGTAGTCAAATTCAGAATTAGAGTAAGGGAACTCACCAATATTATTAAATGAAGGCGCACTGGTTTCATCATAGGCATAAGTATCCACTAAGCGTCCTGATGGATTAATCTCTCCAGCTAAAATTTCTCCAACTGCATTAAATCCAACCGAACCTGGCCCACCAATCCAAAGTGCTCCAGCAATTTTTTCATCATCCAAGAAACCTAATTCCATTGGGAACGATGAATTAAGAATCACCACGACTTTATCGAAATTTTCTTTCACTAAATCGAGTGTCGCTGCTTCATCATCTGAAAGTTCTAGGTAATGCTTTCCGGCAGTTCCGCCTGCATAACCTTTCATTTCATTGGTAATATCAGCACCTTCACCACTATTTCTAGAAAAAACAACTAGTGCAGTGTCACTAAATTCTTTAGCAGAGGTTAGTAACGACTCACTATACTCACTCGCTTTTGGCTCATGAATATTAAAATCACCACCGACTAGTTTATGAATATTGACTTTTTCACGAGGCACATAGCGATCATCATAAAAAGTCGTTAGCTGATCGTTTACTTGGAAGCCTGCATTTTTTAGGCCTTGTTGTAAATCAACATTATTGTCTTCTTTACCACCGCCAGAACCTGTTCCGCCATAGACAACATTACGAGAAGCATAGCCAAAGACATTAACTTTCTGATTTTGTAACGGCAAAACTTCATTTTTGTTTTCTAAAAGAACAGCACCTTCACCTTCTATTTTCTCCGTTAAGGCCATAGCTTGTTCTGTTGTTTTTTTCACTTCCGACTGATTAATTTGTGAAGCCGAAAAATAAGTATTAATAATCATTGCATATTGATTTACCGCTAAATTAAAGATAATCAAGATACCTAGTAATAATGAAGATAATACATACAAGAATTTTCTTGTCTTGCGAATTTTAACAATTCTGTATATCGAATAGGCAATTAAGGAGATACTTAATAGAATGATTATTTTCGTAATCCAACCAACTAAAAATTGAACATTAATCCCAAATGACGGATTGTCCCCACTAGCTTTGCCATGATTAAGCAAATAAAGATAGATACCTCCGACAATTGCAATCCAGATCCCTAAGATTGCCCACTTCTTTTTATTCATTTTAAATTTTTTCACAGCGTTCCCTCCTAAATTTGTCTAGCTATCAGTTGCTTTACTAACAATTTCAGTATAGCTAGCCATAGGTTTATTGAAAACGCTACCTTCTTAAACTGTACACTTTCATTCATAACTTGTTTGAAATTAGAGAGGTCTATGGAAAGAGGGTATAAAAAAAGCCCCTTCTTTTTGTGAAGTGGACTCTTTTGCTTGGGTTGTTTAGTTAAACTTAACCTTCCGTTTTACTCTGGAAATTTAATAGAAATAACGGGTAAATGTATTTAACATAACCCTTTAAATTTGAGGGATACTATCTGAAGCATTTTCCCACAATTCCTCTGGAGAGTACTTATCCTTTTCATTCATCCAGATTGTACCATCATCTTCTATAGTGAATGTCGAGCCTAACCACATATTGCTTGACATAGCTAATACATTTGCTCTTTTTCCTTTTCCTTTGCTTGGTGAAAGAGCTTCTGACATCTCCTTAACATAATGGGATTTTAAGTATTTCGTTTTTCCATTATCAAACTCTATTTTTAAGATATTGGCTATATTTTCTACCTTTACTGCTTTAGGAATAACTTTAATCATGACACTCTCTCCTTTTGCTTTTTATAATTAAGTATATCAATGTATACCCTTTCATAATACTCCATTATAAATTTTAATCAAGACCTTTCATTTCATTATATAGATAATGAAGGAACAGTTTCTTAAAAAAAAATGTCCCTTCAAAATAAATTATAAAATGTAACACCCTATTTCAGTTATTCAATGACTGAAGAGGAAGCAGATTCATCAATTCATAGCCTGTGTTCATTTTAGAATAAATTGAACACACAACAAATAGTTCTTTTCCTGCAAATTTCATGATTTTATATCGGTCTGAAGATGCTGGTATATGGTGATGGCCGTGGATAGCTCCAATTATATTGTATTCTTCAACTAATTTTTCGATTTTCGGTTCCGAGCAACCATAGTCTTTATTGTACGCTTTACTCTTTGGTGAAAGCATACTAAGCTCATTAAAGAGAGGTGCGTGTGAAACTATGACTGTTGGTGTATCATAATCGTTATTTAGTAGCTTATTTAACCACTTAAGAATAAATTTTTGTTGCTCCTGTTTCCTTTTTACTAAGACAACCGGAATGGTTAACCCTATATAGCGAATTCCATTATGGATTACACTACTATTGTTTAGCACCGTTATTTTAGGGAAACGTTTTTCAAGTTCTACTTTTACGATGTCATAATAGGTATGGTCACCAGTAGGTAATAAATACCATGACTCATCTGGATTCTCTAAGAGCTGCTCAAACCATTTGTTTTTGAAAAATGGTGTCCACTTGTCCCATTGCCTATTCTTTAGATTGTCATTCGTTGGCAATACATCTAGCAAATCGTGATTTCCAATAACATAAATTCCCTCAATTGATTTATTTGTTACACGAGAATCAGAAGCATCACCTACTAAGATATTAAAGTTCTCATTAATGAACGGAAGTTTCCCAACCAGCGCATGAACATCCGAAACTACATTTACCAAGTTTCGATTTTCTGTCTTATGAACATTTTCAAAATGGTGTTCTATTTCTTTTGGCTGAATACTGTGGGCAACATATTTATTTCTAACCTCCGATAATTCTTTACCATATTCTGAACGTAAAAGCACCTTATTATTGGTAGGTATAGTCTTTTTAGCAATAGCCATTGAACTTTCGATCTGTTGTTTTACTTCTTGAGGTAGTAAATCTAAAGCTTGATTAATATCTGAATCAAAAGCTAATTCTGTATTCATATTTTGTTTAGACAGAATACCCTCTTGTACATTTGAGTCTAACAGTTGTATCTCTTTTCCATCCGTGGTTATCGGTAAAGAGCTCGTACACTGAATAACAAAGTTAAGATATTCTGAAACATATCCAGCTATTCCTGTTTTTACATTTTCACTAAATAAAAACTTCCCTGCAAGATTGGCAGAAAGCGCACCTGTGTCATCATGTTGCAATAACCGACCTAGAATTTGAATTTCAAATAACGGATTTTGAAATATTGCATTATACGCTTGAGTAACTTCAAATGAATTCTTAGCAGGTCGTTTTTTAGTCACTTGAAAAATACTTTCAACAAGGTATGTTTCTAAATTAACCTTATGAGATTCAATATACCGACGGGCCTCTTCCGGATGAAGCAAGTATTGAATCGCCGCACGTTGAATATAGTTTCTAGCAGTATCATAAGGAATCGCTGAATAAACGAGATCGCCTCTTGATGATACAGCCATAGAATTTTCTTTCATGTTATAGCACAATTGAAAATAATCATTTCTAAATAGTGTTTTGTTAACAGGTCTTCGTCTATTTTCTGGATAAAGCTCAAAACGAGCAGCTAGTTCTGAAGGCAATGTAATTTCAGTATTCAGCGGCAAAAGTGGATTGTGTTTGCTCCCGACTAAAGGATTTTTATTCATTTTTATTTAAGCACCTCGTCCTATATAGATAATGAGTAACTATATTTATTTTATTTCCCCATATTTAATAGACTCATTATAACATGTTCAGGTTCCCTACTTTATACTATTATCTACTAGTAAAGAAAAATAGTATAATTTTAGCCAGTTAAAATTAATACATCAAAAAAATTCATTATCTATATTCTTTTGGTCATTTTTGGTGAACCTTATTGCTTCACCTTACCCAAGATTGTTTATTCTCAACACTTTTGTTTATATTCGTCTTTTAAAGTCTTTACCGAATTATGATTCAATAAGAAAGCGGTCCGCACCATAATCGTGGAAAACGTCCCAATTAGTGTACTTGAATGGCATAATACAAAAAAGTCAAAGAATCTAAGATTCCTTAACTTTTTTGTATAAATTAAAATTTAGTTCTATTTTGCTGCTTCTAAAGGTAAATCAACTGTGTAAGCATGTGTTATCTCTTCATCAGCACTATCCTTTGCTTTAAATGTCAATTTCACACTAGCGATTTCTTTTAATGCTTCTTCATCTTTCACTTTAAAATAAAGAAATCCATCTTTATGTTCATTTTTAGTTAAAACTTCATCATCCCAATAGTTCATGAATACTTTTGCATCAACTTCTGTGCCATCTTTTAATATAAGAACAGCATTATCTGGTGTAATATGTTTATCATCAGAACCTTCATTTGTTAATTTATATTTAAAAGAAAGTAATTCTTTATAAGCCATATCATCTCTATCTTTGAAATCAGCTACACTGACAATTCTAACATGCTCAATATCTAAAGTTGTATCGTCCCAATCTGAATTTTTGTAGTCTGTTTCGTATGAAATAGTGTCTTTAACTTTCGGGTTAATTCCATCTGTAACGAGTTCTTTAAAGTAACCATCATCTTTTAACGTTCCTTTAACTTCTATCACCTCTCCTGAAGAATCTGAGTAAGTTGTTTCTGTTTCTGAGTCATTTACGATTTCAGCTTTATCTGTTTTGCCGCATGCCCCAAGGACAAGTACTGCACCTAAAGTAATCAATGGTAGTTTTAATGTTTTAAAGTTCATAATAAATCCTCCTAATTTTTTGTTTATTTGATGATTAAATTCTTTTAACTTAAATGTTTTTTGGCCATCTCTACATCTTTTTTTACTTCTTCATAATCAAATCTCTCAATTTTTCCATCTAATTTTTCTACAACCATTGTATTTAATAAATCTTCATTAGTTTCATTCATTAAAATCAGTAATCCAGCTTCATCAGGAGCTAAGCTTTCTGCAATTTTATCAAAGACAGTAATTTCTTTTTTAGACTTCACATAATTTATGCCCATACCTGCTAGATCCCCAACAATCCAGCCACATAATACGCCTAAAGGACCTCCTAAAATACCAACAATCATCCCGATAATACTGCCTGTTGCAATACGTTTCCCGCTTTCATAGTCTAGGCTATCTTTAATACTAAACTTTGTTCCATCATGACTTTTTTGCACAACAGCTACTTCTTTTAGTCCAAAACTATTTGTTTTACCTAATTGTTTTAGCACTGACATCGCTTCATACGCTTTTGCTTGTTCTTCATAGGTTATTAAAGCCGCTTTTTTCATAACTATTTCCTTCTTTCTCTTACTAAAATTTTAATCACTTGCCTCAACTACTTCTTCAATTCGACTTCTCCTTTCTTTTATTTCCTTTTTCCTTAAGTTTATAAGGCTCATTTTGCAAAATTCTAACTAGTATAGAATGTAGCAAATCTCTCTGGAATTACTCAGACTAATAACTATTTGCTCTGAATATAAAGTTAGAGGTTACATAAGGGATATAACAAGGAGTTTACGGTTACTTACAAAGTCTATTATAAAAGAATTTGATTCTACTAACTGTTAATCTTTGTCGTTCCAACTGTACTTTTTTTTCGGTTTTAAAATAAGAAAGCACTAATGATAAAATACAGTTATTATGCTATTTATGGAATAATTACTTTGGATAAAAATAAAATATATTAGACTATTCTATATGACACCCTTTAAAGAGCAGACAGTCAAACAAGTTGTATAGAACCACTTTAAAAATTCGTTGCTTATTTATAGATACAAACAATACTACTAAACTTAAAAATCTGAAATAATACTATTTAGACTATAACAACTTATGCTATTCTCGAAATAGCGCAATACAAGAATCTCGTAAAATTCATTTTTTAGGTTCTACATTCTTTTTCTTTATTATTTTTCAGTACTACAAAACTATCACTATATGTACTTCTACGCAAAATAAAAAAGCACCAATAAAAATCAGTGCTCTAAACGTTTCTATTTATTATAAATCTTTGGACCTTTACGCATATTTTTTTGATCATTTTTTGGAGGAGCCATTTGTTTAGATCTTCCGCCAGATTGTTTATTTTTGATGATTTCTAACATTTTTGCTTTATCTTTTGCATTCATTCTTCTTACCACCTTTGTTCATATTCGCTTTTTAACTATATTTACTGTATTCTATTTCAATAAAAAAAGACGTTTCGCAACATAATCGTGCGAAACGTCCGAAATAGTGTAATTGAATGGAATGGTACTCGTAATCGAATAAATTCGAAACGGCTCCAGTAACGATTCCAATAATTAACGTTTTGAGAATTGTGAAGCTTTACGGGCTTTCTTAAGACCTGGTTTTTTACGTTCCTTCATACGAGGGTCACGTGTTAATAGTCCAGCTGCTTTAAGAGGAGCGCGGAAATCTGGGTCAACTTGTAATAATGCACGAGCGATTCCGTGACGAGCAGCTCCTGCTTGTCCAGTGAATCCTCCGCCATTAACGTTAACATAGATATCGTAGCTTCCTAAAGTTTCCGTAGTTGCAAGAGGTTGTTTAACTACCTCGTGTAAATATGGAAATGGAATATATTCGTTAATATCTTTTTTGTTCATGATGATTTTACCTGTTCCAGGTACTAAACGTACGCGAGCAGTTGAGTTTTTACGACGGCCTGTGCCGGTATATTGTACTTGTGCCAATGAAATTCCCTCCTTAAATTAGGTTTGTAATATCCAAAAATTCTGGTTTTTGTGCTTGATGTTCATGTTCAGAACCACCGTAAACGTTTAATTTCATATATTGTTTACGACCTAAAGTATTCTTTGGAAGCATACCTTTTACAGAGGTTTCAATCAATCTACGAGAATTCGTTGCACGTAATTCACCAGCTGATACTTGTTTCAAACCACCTTGGAATCCTGAATGGTGATAATAAATTTTATCAGTTGCTTTTTTACCTGTTAATTTAATTTTGTCTGCATTAATAACGATCACGAAATCACCTGTATCTACATTAGGTGTGAAAGTTGGTTTATTTTTGCCACGTAAAATGGTTGCTACTGTAGTTGAAAGACGTCCCAATGGAATATCAGTTGCGTCTACTACGTACCATTTACGTTCTACTTCGTTTGGTTTTGCCATATAAGTTGTACGCACGTTTTTTTCCTCCATATTCTTATCTGTTTGTTTGAATGCACAATAAGTTTCCGGGGCTCATCGTGGGGCAAACAATACCATCTAACATAATATCGTTTTTTTGACGATTTGTCAATAAAAAATCGTGTTTTTTTCAAATAAATCCCGGTTTTTATCTGCTTGCTCAGACAATTTTTTTATAAAATAATGCCCATAAATATATCGTCGACGTATTTGTCTCCAATTTTAAATTCTTCTTTTAAATTGCCTTCGATTTCAAAGCCGTTGCGTAAGTAAAAACGTTGCGCACCTATGTTAGTTCCCATCACACGCAAGGAAAGTTTATGAATCCCTTCCTCGCGTGCTTTGGCTTTTAAGGCTTCCAGTAACTTCTGACCAACACCACGACCTTGTGCTTGGCTAGCTACTCCGATTCCCAATAACCAAGTTTCACTATGAGCTGCTAACGGACTTGGGTTGTTAAAGTTGACTAAACCCAATACTTCTTTGCCGTCAACTGCCACGAGCATACTGCCAACTGGATAACGTAATTGATACTCAATCACATTTTCATACACATGGACAAAGGGTGTATTTTCATCGTTCCAGACGCTATTTTCAATTTCCATTAACCCAACGTAGTCCTCAACTTGATTTAATCTAATCTCAATCCCCATTATTTTCGCGCCTCCATTGTTCACTCTCTTTTAAAATCTGTTGGATCTCTGCTTGTGACTTGTATGTCACTTTTAGTAAATATAAACCGGATGGTGATGCTGTCGGTCCGGCTTGTTGTCGATCTTTAGCTTCGATAATTCGAGCTAAGTCATGTACAGGTCGTCTACCATTGGCAATTTGCAATAATGTACCAATCAGTATCCGAACCATGTTATATAAGAATCCATTTCCTCTAAAGGTAAAAATTAAGTCTCCTGTAGCTTCATTCCAAGTAACATCAGCTTCATAAATGGTTCGAACTTTATTTTCACGTCCGCTTTTCACGGCGCAAAAACTAGAAAAATCATGCTCGCCAACAATATCCGTTAAAGCAGCTTTTAAATCATCTAAATGAACCGGATAGGGATGGTGAAGCGCATAGTTCCGTCTAAATGGATCGACAACTTGATTTGTATTTACTCGGTACTGATAGGTCTTTTCTGCCGTGAAATAGCGGGCATGGAAAGTCTCATCAACAATTTCTACTTTTACAATCGCAATTTCATCAGTTGTCAGGCTGTTTAAGGCTTGTTGCATCCGTTCTGGCGGAATCATGGCTGGATAGTCATAATGGATCACCTGTCCCAAAGCATGGACTCCTGCATCGGTTCTACCTGAAGCTTGCAGCTTAATCGCGATTCCTTTAGTCATGGTCTTTAAGGCTTTTTCAATATCACCTTGGACGGTTCTGTCTTTAGGTTGAATTTGAAACCCAGAATAGTTGGTTCCATCATACTGAATAGTCACTTTATAGCGGGTTGTAGTCATTTTATGCTTAAACTCCTATCTGTTTGTTCAGACTAAAAAAGTTATTTCATCACGAAATAACTTTTTAGTAGCATTTAGCTGCGTAAATACACAAGGGCAACCGTTACGATTGCATAAGCTATAATGACAGTTGAATCGGTTAATTCCCATTTTAATAAACGGTATTTTGTCCGACCTTCCCCGCCTTGATAACCTCTAGCTTCCATCGCTGTTGCCAATTCTTCTGCTCGGTTAAAGGAGCTAACAAATAGCGGAACAAGCAATGGGACGATTGATTTCATTTGTTGGAAAACATTTCCTTCTCCGAAATCAACACCACGGGCTCGTTGTGCATTCATGATTTTCTCCGTTTCATCCATCAACGTTGGTACAAAACGTAAAGCAATTGATAACATTAAGGCAATTTCATGAACTGGAAACTTAATCACTTTTAGTGGGCGTAATAAATATTCAATCGCATCGGTTAAAGATAAAGGCGCTGTGGTTAATGTTAGTAATGTTGACATAAAAATAATTAACACAAAACGACAGAAAATGAAGAGTCCATTTTTCAATCCTCCCGAGGATACGACTAAAATGCCCCACTCAAAGTAAACTTCTCCACCTCTACTAAAGAGGACTTGTAAAATAACAGTAAATAAAATTAGCCAAATTAACGGTTTGACACCATTAATAAAAAATTTGAATTTTATTTTTGACATAGCAATCGAGAATAAGGTAAAGGCAAACAAGAATAGATAGCTTTGCCAATTATTTGCTAAGAAAATAATTCCAATAAAGTAAAAACTCGCCAATAATTTAACGCGAGGATCGAGCTTATGAACGAAAGAATCACCAGGGATATAGCGTCCAAAAATCAGTTTATCCATCATTGTGCTGCACCTGCTTTACTGGCTTTTTCAATTTCGGCAACAAGTAAATCTGCCAAAATTTCAGTCGTGATTGGCAACTCGCCTAAATCAATTCCTTTTTTCTCTTTTAATAAATTGCCAAAAGAAACTGCGGTTGGAACACCAAGTTGTTTTTCTTCTAGCCATTCAGTTTCTTTGAAAATCTCAGTTGGTAGTCCTTTTTTAACAATTGTTCCACCTTCTAGAACGATCATTTGATCCGCATAGTCGGCAACATCATCCATTTGATGAGTAACCAAAACAATCGTTAGACCTTTTGTAACATACAATTGATGGAACATCTCCATCATATCTTTCCGACCTTTTGGATCAAGACCAGCTGTCGGCTCATCAAGCACTAAGACTTCTGGCTCCATCGCTAATACCCCTGCAATCGCCACACGACGCATTTGCCCACCTGACAAGTCAAATGGTGAACGTTCTAGATATGTCTCGTCTAAGCCCACGAGAGTTAGCATTTCTTTAGCTAAGACTTTCGCATCCTCTTCTGGCACGCCGAAATTCATCGGGCCAAAGCAAATATCTTTCTCAACCGTCTCTTCAAATAATTGAGCTTCTGGAAATTGGAAAACAATCCCAACTTTTTTACGAATGCCTTTAAGATTTTTATTATTAGTTTCAGGAAGTATTTCACGATCACCAATCGTAACTTTGCCTTCAGTTGGCTTCATTAAAGCATTTAAATGTTGTAAGATAGTCGATTTCCCACTACCTGTATGCCCCACTAATGCTGTAAAACTCCCTGTTTTAATTTCTAAATCAATATCATAGAGAGCTTTATTTTGGAAAGGTGTGCCTTTTTGGTAGGTATAGCCTACTTTTTCGAAAGTAATGTCCATAGCCAATCCACCATCCCTTCCTCAGTTAAATAGTCTTTAGGTACATCAATGTTACGTTTTTTTAATGCACTTTTTAATTTTTCAGGGAAAGGTAAATCCAGTCCCATTTCAATTAATTCATCACCGAAAGAAAAAATCTCTTGTGGCGTTCCTTCTCTAATCAACTGACCGTTTTTCATCACTAGAATACGATTAGCACTAGCGGCTTCATCAATATCATGAGTAATTGAAATGACAGTTAAATTTTCTTCTTCTTTAATCGCTTTAACCGTCGCCAAAACTTCTTGTCTACCTTGAGGATCTAGCATACTTGTTGCTTCATCCAAAATGATAATATCAGGTCGTAAAGCCACAACCCCTGCAATCGCAACACGTTGTTTTTGACCACCAGAAAGTCGAGCCGGCTCTTTTTCAATAAAATCAGACATTTTGACCTTATCAATAGCGTCGGTAACTCGTTTGACCATTTCATCACGAGGAACACCACTATTTTCTAAACCAAAAGCCACGTCGTCCTGGACTGTTGAACCGACAAATTGATTGTCTGGATTTTGAAATACCATTCCAACCATGCGACGAACATCCCAAACTGTTTCTTCGGTTAAAAGTTGATTCCCAACCGTTACCGTTCCATTTGTTGGTGCCAGCAAACCGTTGATTGTTTTAGCCAAAGTTGATTTACCTGAACCATTATGACCGATAATCGCAACCCATTCGCCTTTTTCAATTGAAAGGGATACGTTTTTTAATGCTTCTACCTCTTCGTTGGGGTGATATTTATATGAAATGTCATCTAATTTAATGATTTTCTCCACTGAGCAAACCTCCGCGTTCTTTTCAATTCAATTTCTCTAAGACTACCAAAAACGCGACTAAAATACAATAACTACGCGCTTTCATTAAACATATTTTACGTTTAATTATACCGCTTTAAACATGAAATTGAAAGGTCTAAAAATTGATTTGAACGCTAATTAAATTTTCTTTCTTGTTATTAAAGTAGATAAAAAGGCAAAAGATGTGCGAATAATTCAACATCTTCTACCTTTTTTGATTTCAACTTTATTGATTTAAATAATTATACGCATATTGCGCATACAATTCTGCCCCTATCTTCATGGCCGCTTCATCAACATTAAAACGCCCATGATGATGTGCCCACTGGGTATCTTTTTCAGCATTTCCACATCCAACTAGAGCAAAACAACCTTTTGTATTCTCTGTAAAATAACTAAAATCTTCACCGCCAGTAGTTGGTCGTTCATGCATCAATACATCTTCCCCTAAATGCTCACGAATCACCTGCTGAGCGAATAAAGCATCCGTTTCACCATTAACAACTGGCAATGTGCCATACTCATAATTCACTGTCGCTGTCGCTCCATAACTTGCTGCAACATGCTCAGCATAGCGCTCAATCGCTTTTTGAACGCGACTTCTAGTTTCTACGCTAAAACAACGCACGGTTCCTTCTAAACGCGCATTTTCAGCAATCACATTGAACCGTGTGCCAACATCCATCTTACCAATCGTCACAACAACCGGATCTAACGGATCAGTTTCTCTTGCAACAATCGCTTGAATATTCATTACAAATGCAGAAGCAACAACTGCTGCATCGACACAATCATGGGGCATAGCACCGTGACCACCTTGCCCTTTAATATCAACTGTAAAAATATCTGCAGAAGCAAAACTAGATCCGACCACACAAGAAGCTTTACCTGTTGGCATTTGCGACCAAATGTGAATTCCAAAAACATTATCAACACCTTCGACCGCACCTTGTTGCACCATAGCTTTAGCTCCCTTAGCATTTTCTTCCGATGGCTGAAAAATAAAGCGGACTGTTCCGTGGATTTCAGGCTGTAACTCTTTTAGTGCTTTTGCAGCCGTTAATAACATTGCCGTATGAGCATCATGGCCACAAGCATGCATTTTCCCGTCTTCTAAAGATTTATAGTCTAGGTTCTGATTTAGTTCTTGAACAGGCAGAGCGTCCATATCAGCACGCAATGCTACAGTTTCACCTGGCTTACCACCAACTAGTTCAGCAATCAAACCTGTTGGCTCAGTTTTGCGATATGGGATGTCTAATAAATCTAATGCATCAGCTACTTTTTGAGTCGTTCTAAACTCTTCCCATTGCAATTCTGGATGTTGATGTAAATCTCTTCTAAAAGCAATCATTTCTGCTTCATATTTATTAATTTGTTGTTTTAATTTATTCATCTTCTCTTAACCCCTATTCTTTTATAAATTTATTAAAATACTTGAGAAAATTCCAGCCAAGATAACCGACACAATTGTAACTGTCACAAATCCTGCTACTAACATCGGTGGCAACATATGGCTAGTTAAAGCTTCTTGTTCGTCCTTGTCATCAGTCAAAGCTTTAATGACTTCATTTGTAATAATATAGTCAGCTGGAAATCCATATAATGCTGTTAGTGAAACTGCAAAAGCCATCTCTTTACTGACTCCTAATAATTTCCCAACAATCCCAGAAAAAATATACATGCCTATTACACCAATTACAATAATGCCAATCATTGGAACTGCTAACTTTTTTATCATATCTGGCGTGGCATTCTTTAATCCATCAAAGATAAACAACATCAAGCCCATGATGGCAAAACCAAATCCATTGGCTTTTTGTAAAGGCTGTTTTTCTAAAAAACCCATACTACTTGCAATCACACCAAACAGTAAACATAAAACAAACGGACTAATCGTCACGAATGGGCTACACCAAACTGAAACATAATAGGCCAACATTCCAACTAAGCCTAATCTGAAAAAACGTGAGAAGTCTGTATGATAGGCTTTAGGAATTTTAGTAAATAACTTTGGCGTATCTAATTCTTCTTGTTTTTTAGATCCCTCTTTTTGATTATCAGGTATCCATTCTCCTTTGCGGTACTTCTCAAGCATATGTTTACCTTCTTTTTTCAGCATAATCGATGTCAGTGGATACCCAGCAAAACCTTGCATCACATAAATTAAAATAGCTAGAATTGATAAAGAGGTTAAGCCAGCCGTTTGAGCAGCTTCCGACATAATTAAGGACGATACCACACCTCCTACTAATGGTGGAATAGCAACTAACACTGTTTCCAAATCAAAAATAAGCGTTCCAATGGTGAGCAATAAAATCACTATACCTGCAATTCCTGACAATGTGATTACTATCGTTTTCCATTGCTTAATTAGCTCATTGATAGATAAAAGTGTACCCATATTTGTAATCAACAAATACATCAGTAACGTTGCAACAATACTTGGAATCCCTGCGATTTCCACAATATTCTTAGGAAATACCGTCCAATACCCAATGATAAATAAAACAGCACAGACAAATACTGATGATACTGAAGCTTTGGTTCTAGTTGACACCACGTCTCCTATGTATAAAATTCCCATCAATAACGTAAAGGCAGCCATTTGCGACATAAACATTCCTCATTTCTTTTTTTATTATCAGAATATTCTGATGTATTAACAGTGTACTAAAAATTCAATAAATATGCAACGATATATAATGAATGTTTTGTATTTTCGGTTTATTTCTAAGTATGAAACTTGCGACCAGCATTTCCTCTTGGTTCATATGCGAATAAAAAAGAGACCTAGGAGCAATAGCATCCCATGTCTCTTTAGTGAAAAGTTAGTCAGTTTGTAGTTCATGATCAAGAACGTCAATGGCTTGACCTAAAAAATCATTAATCAATTGGCATTCATCATCGCTATAATTAGCTGCTAGTTGAAGCATTCTTGCATTCAATCAAAAAAATAGCTGGATTTGCAATTAAAGCCTAATCTTTGATTGCAAATAAAAAAGAACTATTTCTATCAACAAATATATGTTGATAGAAATAATTCCTTTTCGACAAAAAAAAATCACATTTGATGAATTTACCTCTCCTGAAAGCGAAGTTCCAGGAGAAGTTTCGAGCTAGACTTGGAAATAAATTTCCATCATCGTAACACTCTTTGCACACATCCAAAAGTGAATCAATTTTTATTTTGAAAAATTAAACCAATTCAATGATAACCATTGGTGCAGCGTCTCCGCGGCGAGGTTCAGTTTTCATAATACGTGTGTATCCACCTTGACGCTCAGCGTAACGAGGTGCGATATCACTAAATAATTTTTGTAAAGCAGATTCAACAACGATTTTATCGCCATCTTCTTTAATTGCAGCAGTTTCGTTACGAACAAAACTAGCGGCTTGACGACGTGCGTGTAAATCGCCACGTTTACCTAAAGTAATCATTTTCTCAGTAGTAGAACGAATCTCTTTAGCGCGAGCTTCAGTTGTAACAATACGTTCGTTAATGATTAAGTCAGTCGTTAAATCACGTAACATTGCTTTACGTTGAGAACTTGTGCGTCCTAATTTACGGTAACCCATTCTGATTTTTCCTCCTTCGGTACGGTACTAATCGTCTTGACGTAAACCTAAACTTAGCTCAGCTAGTTTAAATTTCACTTCTTCAAGTGACTTACGACCTAGATTACGTACTTTAATCATTTCTGCTTCAGATTTATCAGTCAATTCTTGAACTGAATTAATACCAGCACGTTTCAAACAATTGTATGAACGTACAGATAGATCCAATTCTTCAATTGTCATCTCAAGCATTTTTTCTTTATGAGTCTCTTCTTTTTCTACCATGATTTCCACTTTGCGAGCTTCGTCAGATAGATTTACGAAGATATCTAAATGCTCTGTTAAAATTTTTGCTGCTAAACTCACAGCGTCTTCTGGGCTAATAGAACCATCTGCCCATACATCAAGTGTTAATTTATCAAAATTATCTTTTTGACCCACTCGAGTATTTTCTACTTGATAGTTCACACGACTAACTGGGGTGTAAATCGAGTCGACTGGTAATACGCCAATTGGCATATCATCGTGTTTATTATGTTCAGCTCTTGCATAACCTCTACCTTGTTTCGCAGTTAAACGTACGTGGAAACGTGCGCCTTCAGCTACGGTACAAATGTATAAGTCAGGGTTTAAGATTTCAACATCGCTATCATAAGTGATATCGGCTGCTGTAACTACCGCTGGACCTTTCACATCGATTTCAATCGTTTTATCTTCACCAGAATATAACTTGAGTGCAAGTTTTTTAATATTCAAAATGATTGATGTCACATCTTCTACAACCCCATCGATTGTTGAAAATTCGTGTAACACACCATCGATTTGAATAGTAGTTACTGCTGCTCCTGGAAGAGAAGACAACAAAATACGACGTAGAGAATTCCCTAACGTAGTACCATAACCGCGTTCAAGTGGCTCTACAACGAATTTACCAAATTTGGCATCATCGCTGATCTCAATCGTATTAATTCTTGGTTTTTCAATTTCGATCATTCTCTATATACCCCTTTCAAAACGTTAAGTTCATGTTACTGAGTGCAAACAAGCATAATGTAGCAGCTCTCAATTAAACACGACGGCGTTTTGGAGGGCGGCATCCATTATGAGGAACTGGAGTTACGTCACGAATTGCTGTAACTTCTAAACCAGTAGCTTGTAATGAACGGATTGCAGCTTCACGTCCTGAACCAGGACCTTTAACAGCAACTTCAACTGTTTTCATACCATGTTCCATACATGCTTTAGCAGCAGTTTCTGCAGCTAATTGAGCAGCAAATGGTGTAGATTTCTTAGAACCGCGGAAGCCTAATGCTCCTGCTGAAGACCATGAAATTGCATTACCATGCGCATCAGTAATCATTACAATTGTATTATTGAAAGTAGAACGGATATGAGCTATCCCAACTTCTACATTCTTTTTCACACGACGTTTACGTACAACTTTTTTTCCTGCCATGAAGTGTTACCTCCTTACTTATTAATTATTTTTTCTTGCCTGCAACTGTTCTAGCTGGGCCTTTGCGAGTGCGCGCGTTGTTTTTCGTGTTTTGTCCACGAACTGGTAAACCACGGCGGTGGCGCATGCCTCGGTATGATCCGATTTCGATTAAACGTTTAATGTTTAGGTTTACTTCACGACGAAGATCCCCTTCAACTTTAATTGAGTCAATCTCAGCACGGATGCGATCTAATTGATCATTTGTTAATTCACGTACGCGAATTTCTTCTGATACGTCTGCAGCTTTCAAAATTTTGATTGCTGTGTTTTTACCGATTCCATAAATATAAGTTAAAGATATTACTACACGTTTGTCACGCGGAATATCAACTCCTGATATACGAGCCATTACAATTACACCTCCTGTTATAGTTAATTATTATCCTTGGCGTTGTTTGTGTTTAGGATTTTCACAAATCACCATAACACGCCCGTTACGACGGATAACTTTGCATTTTTCACAAATTGGTTTTACTGATGGTCTTACTTTCATGAACTATACCTCCCATTTTATTGACGGAGTACAATTATTTAAAGCGATAGGTAATGCGACCGCGGGTTAAATCATACGGTGACAATTCTACTGTTACTTTGTCTCCAGGTAAAATACGAATGTAGTGCATACGGATTTTTCCTGAAACATGTGCCAATACAACATGGCCATTTTCAAGTTCCACTTTAAACATTGCATTCGGCAAAGTTTCAACGACTGTTCCTTCAATTTCAATGACATCGTCTTTAGCCACGCCTAGTACCTCCTTAAAATTGTTTCGCAATTAAATGCGATAAACCTAGCGAGAACCTTAGCCCCCACAATTTTTACACTTAACCTACTAATTCTATCACAAACTCTGGCCTTTTAAAAGCCAAGACCTCGAATATTGTAACATAAAATTAAATTAGTGACAAGTCCCTCGTTAGACAACCGCTTTTCCTCGCGAATAATTTCTTTGGAAACGAGGCATCATTCGTAATAAAAGAGTGACTTGCTATTTTATTTTGCAATAATTGCTTGTACTTCTTTGAAAACATCCTGAATATCTTGATCACCTTTAACAGTGTTCAATACCTGGCGTGCTTCATAAAAGTCTAACAAAGGTTGTGTTAACTCAAGGTTAACGTTAATTCTATTTTCAACTGTTTCAGGTTTGTCATCTTCTCGTTGATAGAAGTCATGTCCGCCACAGCGATCACAAGTTCCAGCAACTGTCGGTGGGTTAAAGACTTTATGATAAGTCGCTCCACACGTACGACAGATGATGCGGCCTGTTAAGCGTTCCATCAAAATGTCTTTATCAACGTGAATGTTAATAACGGCATCGATTTTCTTACCAAGTTCAGTCAAAATTTGTTCCAAAGCTTCTGCTTGGTTCAAAGTTCTTGGGAACCCATCTAGTAAGAAACCATTGTCAGTATCAGCCTCAGCTAAACGTTCTTTTACAATCCCGTTTGTTACTTCATCTGGTACCAAATTGCCTTTATCCATATACGCTTTCGCTTCAAGACCTAAGGCCGTTTCATTTTTGATTGCGGCACGAAACATATCCCCTGTTGAAATGTGTGGAATTTTATAAGTATCCACAATTTGCTCAGCTTGTGTTCCTTTACCAGCACCAGGAAGACCCATTAAAATGAGATTCATCATTTTTCCTCCTTAAATGTAAGAATGAGTGCTGAAGGAAATCCCTCAACACTACTTTCTTATTGTATAAAGCCTAGATAACTACGCTTAATCATTTGTCCTTCTAATTGTCTAGTTGATTCTAACGCAACACCGACTACAATAAGTAGACTAGTTCCGCCAAGACCGATAGATTGTGGTAGATTCCAAAGAATTCCCGCTACAATTGGAAGTAAAGCAATTAATCCTAAATATACTGCTCCGACTGTACTCAAACGCATTAATACACTTGAAATATAGTCCTCAGTCCCTTTACCAGGACGCACACTTGGAATATAGCCACCTTGTTTTTGTAAGTTTTCAGCAACTTTCTCTGGATTCACTTGAATGAATGCATAGAAGAAAGTAAAGACAACAATTAGTAATGTATACAAAGCAGCACCAATTGGTTTTTGATAGTCAAAAACGTTACTCAAAATTTGGAACCATTGCGTATCGCCTTGTGTTCCACGGAAGAAACCCATTATCGTTTGCGGAGTTACAATAAATGAACTTGCAAAGATAACTGGAATAACACCAGCAGAGTTGATTTTTAATGGTAAGAATGTGCTTTGGTCGGAAGCCGCTGCACGTTTTGAGTAAGAGATTTTGATTTTTCGTTTTGCTGTTTCAAAGTAAACAACTAAGATCACAACTGCGATAATTGCAACAATTAAAGCAAGGGTGAATAAAATTGCTTTCCAAAGGTCTGGTCCAGCATTTCTGATTTGTGCATTATAATAATCCATCACATCAGCCGGCACACGTGCCACAATACCAGAAAAGATAATCATAGAGACGCCGTTCCCAAATCCCTTAACAGTGATTTGTTCACCCATCCACATAACTAACATTGTTCCAGCCGTAAGAATTAATGCGATACTTAGATAAGTTGAAGCGCCTGGATTTTTAATTAAACCCATGCCTGATAAAGCGTTAAACCCGTAAGAGATTCCGATTGATTGGACAAATGCCATGATAATCGTTAAGTATCTCGTTACTTGATTTAATTTTTTACGACCAACTTCTCCTTGTTTCGACCATTCAACAAACTTAGGAACAATATCCATTTGTAATAATTGAACAACGATTGAAGACGTGATATAAGGTGATACACCCATTGCAAAAATGGAGTACTGGCTTAACGCGCCTCCACCAAATGTGTTTAACATGCTAAAGATTCCTGAATCCGAAAATTCTGAAATTGCTTTAGCGTTAACGCCAGGAACAGTTATATGTGTTCCTAGACGAAAAATAATTAAAACACCTAAGGTAAATAATATTTTGTTTCTAATGTCCTTCTCTTTTAAAGCACTTGAGAGCATTTTAAACATTAGATCACCTCGATTGAACCACCAGCAGCAACGATAGCTTTTTCTGCTGCTTCGGAAAATTTGCTTGCTTTAACGGTAAGTTTTCTTTCAACTGCACCGTTACCCAAAACTTTAATCCCTGATTTTTCATTTTTAATGATTCCAGATTCAACCAACAATGCTGGAGTTACCTCTGTACCATCTTCAAAGCGATTTAATGTATCTAAGTTTACAATAGCAAACTCTTTGCGGTTAATGTTGGTAAATCCACGTTTTGGTAAACGACGGAATAAAGGTGTTTGTCCACCTTCAAAGCCTAAGCGTACGCCACCACCTGAACGTGAGTTTTGTCCTTTTTGACCACGACCTGAAGTTTTACCATTTCCTGATGAAGTTCCTCGTCCAACACGGTTACGTACTTTACGAGAACCCTCTGCAGGTTTTAATTCATGAAGTTTCATATAGATTGGGCACCTCCTTCAATAATAAGTCTCATTCTTTTATTAAACTTCTTTTACGTCCACTAAATGTGAAACAGTGTTAACCATACCTTTGATTGCATCATTAGCAGGTTTCACAACTGTACTGTTAATTTTAGTTAAACCTAAATGTTTAACAGTATCACGTTGGTTTTGAGGACGTCCGATCACGCTACGTTTTAAAGTAATTTCTAAATTAGCCATTTTCTTATGTCCTCCTTTTATCCTAGAATTTCTTCTACAGATTTGCCGCGAAGTTTTGCAACTTCTTCAACACGTTTTAATTGAGTTAAACCTTGAACTGTAGCACGAACCATGTTAATTGGAGTGCTTGAGCCAAGAGATTTACTTGTAATATCAGCAACACCTGCTAACTCAAGGACTGCACGAACAGGTCCTCCAGCGCTGACTCCAGAACCGGCTACGGCTGGTTTCATTAAGATGTTTCCGCCGCCAAAGCGTCCGATAACTTCGTGAGGAATCGTTGACTCTACCATTGGTACTTCAATTAGATTCTTTTTAGCATCTTCAATTGCTTTACGGATAGCTTCAGGTACTTCTTGAGCTTTACCAGTACCGAAACCTACGTGACCATTTCTATCTCCAACTACAACTAATGCAGCAAAACGTAAACGACGTCCGCCTTTTACTACTTTAGTTACGCGGTTGATAGCAACGACACGATCTTCTAATTCCAAATGTGATGGATCAATATAAACCATGAATGGTGTTCCTCCTTTTCCTAAAATTCTAGTCCATTTTCGCGTGCAGCTTCAGCTAAAGCTTGTACACGGCCATGGTATAGGTAACCACCACGGTCAAAGACTACTTCTTTAACGCCTTTTTCTACGGCGCGTTTAGCTACTAATGTTCCCACAGCTGCTGCTGCGTCGACTTTAGATTCGCCACTTACTTCTTTGTCTAATGTAGATGCACTTGCTAGCGTTACACCCGCTACGTCATCAATTACTTGTGCGTAGATGTTTTTATTAGAACGGAAAACGTTCAAGCGTGGGCACTCTGCAGTACCAGAGATTTTAGACCGCACACGTGCGTGTCTTTTTTGACGCATTTTATTTTTATCTGGTTTCGTAATCACAATTGTCACCTCTTTATAGTAGTGCTGCGAAAATCAGCAAGCTTTCACCGGCTGAATTAAGCAGGGTTGTAACCACACAAATGTGCAGTTACAGAGTTGGTAATAAACTTTAACCGAAAAACGATTAAATTATTTACCAGTTTTACCTTCTTTACGACGAACATGTTCGCCAACGTAACGAATTCCTTTACCTTTATAAGGCTCTGGAGGACGTACTCCGCGAATGTTAGCAGCTAATTCGCCAACGCGTTCTTTGTTTGCTCCTTTGATGATTACACTAGTGTTTGAAGGAACTTCTACAGTGATTCCTTCTTCTGGTGTAAACTCAACTGGATGTGAGTAACCAACGTTTAATACAAGTTTTTTACCTTGTAATTGCGCACGGTACCCAACCCCAATTAATTCTAAAGCTTTTTCAAATCCTTCAGTTACTCCGATAACCATATTATTTAGGTTAGCGCGCATTGTACCATGTAAAGCACGGTTTTCTTTGTCGTCGTTAGGACGAGTAAAAGTAATTTCGTTGCCTTCGGTATGCATTGTAATGACAGGGCTGAAAGAGCGAGTTAGTTCACCTTTTGGTCCTTTAACAGTAATCTCGTTACCATTTTCAGTAACAGTTACGCCTGCAGGAATAGTGATTATTTTTTTACCAATACGGCTCACAGCAATGCACCTCCTTATATATTCTTAATTATTACCAAACGTAAGCTAAGATTTCTCCGCCAATGTTTTTAGCTCTTGCTTCTTTATCAGTGATAACACCTTCAGAAGTTGAAACGATAGCAATTCCAAGTCCGTTAAGTACTTTAGGAACCTCGCCTGTTTTAGCATAAACACGTAAACCTGGTTTAGAAATACGTTTCAAGCCTGTGATAACACGTTCATTGTTTTTACCATATTTTAAGAATACACGGATAACATTTTGTTTGTCGTCTTCGATGTATTCAACATCTTTAATAAAGCCTTCACGTTTAAGGATATCAGCGATATCTTTTTTTATTCTTGAAGCAGGTAATTCTAGTGATTCGTGGCGAACCATGTTCGCATTACGAATGCGTGTTAGAAAATCTGCAATCGGATCTGTCATGACCATTGTACTTATTACCTCCTTTATGCAAGTATCGTTTTACCAGCTTGCTTTCTTCACGCCGGGAATTTGTCCTTTATAGGCAAGTTCGCGGAAGCAAATACGGCAAAGTTTAAATTTACGATAAACTGAATGTGGACGACCACAACGTTCACAACGCGTATAAGCTTGAGTTGAGAATTTTGCAGGGCGTTTGTTTTTAGCAATCATTGATTTTTTAGCCACGTAGTTCGCCTCCTTTTATTATTTTTGGAACGGCATTCCAAGTTGTGTTAAGAGTTCGCGTGATTCTTCATCGGTTTTCGCAGTTGTTACAATAACAATGTCCATTCCGCGTACTTTGTCTACTGTATCGTAGTCAACTTCAGGGAAGATTAATTGTTCTTTAATACCTAGCGTGTAGTTACCACGTCCATCGAAAGCTTTTTTAGAAACTCCGTGGAAGTCACGTACACGAGGTAATGAAACTGAAACCAATTTATCTAAGAATTCATACATTCTTTCGCCACGTAGGGTAACTTTAGTACCGATTGGCATACCTTCACGTAGACGGAAACCAGCGATTGAGTTTTTAGCTTTAGTAATCATTGGTTTTTGACCAGAGATTACAGTTAATTCGTCAACAGCTTTGTCTAAGTTTTTAGCATTTGAAACAGCATCACCAACACCCATATTGATGACAATTTTGTCAACTTGTGGAGTTTGCATGATTGATTTATAGCTAAATTTTTCCATCATAGATGGTGTAATTTCTTTTACATATTTTTCTTTAAGGCGGTTCATGAAGTTAGTACCTCCTTCCTTATATTATTATTTATCTAAAACTTCACCGGTTTTTTTAGAAACACGTACTTTTTTGCCATCTTCAACTTTAAAGCCAACACGAGTTGGTTCGCCAGTCTTAGAGTCAATTAGCATTACGTTTGACACGTGAATAGGAGCCTCTGTTTCAAGAATGCCACCTTGTGGATTCATTGAACTAGGTTTTTGATGTTTTTTCATCATGTTCATTCCTTCAACGATCACGCGATCTTTTTTAGGGAAAGCTTTTAAAATTACGCCTTCTTTACCTTTGTCTTTACCAGTAATAACTTTAACTTTGTCACCAGTTTTTACGATCATGTTTTTCTTGCACCTCCTTCATGGATGGTTATATTAAAGAACTTCTGGAGCTAGGGAAACGATTTTCATGAAATTGCTGTCACGTAATTCGCGAGCAACAGGTCCAAAGATACGTGTTCCACGTGGGCTCTTGTCATCACGGATGATAACACAAGCATTTTCATCAAATTTAATATATGAACCGTCTGTACGACGAGCTCCGGTTTTAGTACGAACGATTACAGCTTTCACTACTTCACCTTTTTTGACAACGCCACCTGGTGTTGCATGTTTAACAGTACACACGATAACGTCACCAATATTAGCAGTTTTACGGCCTGATCCGCCTAACACTTTAATAGTTAGTACTTCACGAGCTCCTGAATTATCAGCAACTTTTAAACGACTCTCTTGTTGGATCACTTCAGTATCCTCCTTTCGGAATTAGAACTCACATTTATCATTAAAATTGTTTGATTAAACAATTACTGCTTCTTCAACAACTTCTACTAAACGGAAACGTTTTGTAGCTGATAATGGACGAGTTTCCATAATTTTTACAACATCTCCAGTTTTTGCAACATTGTTTTCATCATGTGCTTTAAACTTTTTAGAGTATTTTACACGTTTGCCATAAATGCCGTGTTTCTTGTAAGTTGCAATTTCAACTACAATGGTTTTATCCATTTTGTCAGAAACAACGCGACCTTGATAGACTTTACGTTGATTACGTTCTTCACTCATGCTTTATTGGCCTCCTTTACTTACTAGTCAACTATTTTTGTAATTCACTTTGACGTAACGCAGTTTTAATACGTGCAATCGATTTGCGAACTTCACTCAAGCGAGAAGTATTTTCTAATTGACCAGTTGCCAATTGGAATCGTAGATTGAATAACTCTTCTTTGTATTCTTTTTCTTTTTCAACCATTTCAGCAGTGGATAACGCGTTAAGTTCATTAGCTTTCATTCGATTCACCACCATTTTCTGTACGTTTTACAATCTTAGTTTTAACTGGTAATTTGTGAGATGCCAAGCGTAATGCTTCGCGTGCCACTTCTTCAGATACGCCAGCAATTTCAAACATGATTTTACCACGTTTTACTGGTGCTACCCATCCTTCTGGAGCTCCTTTACCTGAACCCATACGGACTCCGATTGCTTTTGCGGTATATGATTTATGAGGGAAGATTTTAATCCATACTTTCCCACCACGTTTCATATAACGTGTCATTGCAATACGGGCAGCTTCGATCTGACGGTTAGTAATCCAGTGCGAGTCAACAGCTTGTAAGCCCCACTCACCAAAGGTTACTTCTTTCCCACCTTTTGCTTCACCACGCATTTTACCTCTAAATTCGCGACGGTATTTCACACGTTTAGGTACTAACATGATTATTTCCCTCCTTTCTCAGCGTTCTTTTTTGTAGGAAGTACTTCTCCACGGTAGATCCAAACTTTAACGCCTAGTTTACCGTAAGTAGTGTCTGCTTCTTCCCATGCGTAGTCGATATCGGCACGCAATGTGTGAAGAGGAACAGTTCCTTCAGAATAGCCTTCGCTACGAGCGATATCTGCACCATTTAAGCGACCAGAAACTTGAGTTTTGATCCCTTTAGCGCCAGAACGCATCGTACGTTGAATTGCTTGTTTTTGTGCGCGACGGAAAGCCACACGATTTTCTAATTGACGAGCGATTCCTTCGCCAACTAATTTTGCATCTAAATCAGGTTTTTTGATTTCAACGATGTTGATGTGAACTCGTTTACCTGTTAATTCGTTTAAGTTTTTACGTAATGATTCAACTTCAGATCCACCTTTACCGATAACCATTCCTGGTTTAGCAGTATGAACTGATACATTTACGCGGTTAGCGGCACGTTCAATTTCAACGGTAGAAACTGCAGCGTCACTAAGGTTTTTAGCTATATAGCTACGGATACGTAGATCTTCATGTAGATAGTTTGCATATTCTTTCTCAGCATACCATTTAGCATCCCAATCACGGATTATGCCTACACGCAAACCTATTGGATTAATTTTTTGACCCACAGATTATCCCTCCTTTTTCTCTGATACCACGACTGTAATGTGGCTTGTGCGTTTCATAATTGGTGAAGCTGAACCTTTTGCACGAGGACGGAAGCGTTTCATAGTTGGTCCTTCATTAGCATAAGCTTCGCTTATTACCAAGTTTTCTACGTCTAAATCGTAGTTGTGTTCTGCATTCGCTACTGCTGACATTAGTACTTTCTCAACAGGAACAGAAGCACCATTTGGAGTGAATTTCAAAATTGAGATTGCTTCTCCGATGCTTTTTCCTCTGATAAGATCGATTACTAAACGAACTTTCCGAGCTGAAATGCGAACAGTATTTGCAGTTGCTTTAGCTGCTGTAATTTGTTCTGACATGAGTAAATCCTCCTCTCGAAATTTTAACGTTTAGTTTTCTTATCATCCGCAGCATGACCGCGGTAAGTTCTTGTTGGTGCAAATTCACCTAATTTGTGTCCGACCATATCTTCTTGCACATATACTGGTACGTGTTTACGTCCATCATATACTGCAATAGTGTATCCAACAAAGCTTGGAAAAATTGTTGAACGGCGTGACCAAGTTTTAACAACGTGTTTTTTATCACTTTCAGCTAAAGCATTCATTTTTTTCATTAAATGCTCATCGACGAAAGGTCCTTTTTTCAAACTACGTCCCATGGTTGAACCTCCTTCTATCCTTTTGGGTTAGCCGGCTTTCAGCCAGCTAACTTGATTTTTATTTAGTCTTACGACGACGTACGATAAATTTATCAGATTTAGCTTTTTTGTTACGAGTTTTGTAACCAAGAGCTGGTTGACCCCATGGACTAACTGGTGCTTTACGTCCGATTGGAGCTTTACCTTCACCACCACCGTGTGGGTGATCGTTCGGGTTCATTACAGATCCACGAACTGTTGGGCGTTTACCCATCCAACGTGAACGACCTGCTTTACCAATATTGATTAATTCGTGTTGTTCGTTACCTACAGAACCGATTGTAGCACGGCAAGTAGCTAAGATCATACGAACTTCACCAGAGTTTAAGCGAACTAATACGTATTTGCCTTCTTTACCAAGTACTTGAGCACTCGTTCCAGCTGAACGAACTAATTGTCCACCTTTACCAGGTTTCATTTCAATATTGTGAATAACAGTACCAACTGGAATATTTTCTAATGGTAAAGCATTACCGACTTTGATATCTGCTTCTTTACCAGAGAAAATACGTTGGCCTACTTCAATTCCTTTTGGTGCAATGATGTAAGTTTTAATTCCATCAGTGTAGTGAATTAAAGCGATATTAGCTGAACGATTTGGATCGTATTCAACTGTTTTTACGATACCTGCGATATCGTCTTTATTACGTTTAAAGTCAATCACACGATATTGACGCTTGTGGCCACCACCGTGGTGACGAACAGTAATTCTACCATTATTGTTACGGCCCGCAGTTTTTTTAGTTGGTTCTAACAAAGTCTTTTCAGGCGTTGTTGAAGTGATTTCTGCGAAATCTGAACCAGTCATATTACGACGTCCGTTTGTGGTAGGTTTATACTTTCTAATTCCCAAGTTTATTCCCTCCCGATACTTATTTCTAAGCTTTTAATTAAGCTTCAAATAGTTGGATTTCTTTAGATTCTGCTGTTAACGTTACAATTGCTTTACGACGTTTTTTAGTGTATCCAGCGTATTTACCCATACGTTTTAATTTACCACGTACGTTCATGATATTTACGTTTTTCACTTTAACGCCGAAAATTTCTTGAACGGCTTGTTTTACTTGTGTTTTGTTTGCGCGTACGTCCACTTCAAAAGTGTACTTTTTATCATCTGTAATCAACATTGTTGCTTCAGTGATAACTGGGCGCTTAATGATATCGCGTGCATCCATTATTTAAGAGCCTCCTCTACCTTAGTAAGAGCAGTTTGCGTTAAAATCATTTTTACGTTAGAAACAACATCAAGAACAGTAATTCCATCATGAGTTACTACTTTAACTCCTGGAAGATTACGTGCTGATAAAGTTGCAAAGTCGTTATCAGATTCAACAACTACTAATACTTTTTGGTCAACGTTAAGATTTTTTAACACTTGTGCAAATTCTTTTGTTTTTGGTGCATCAAAGTTCAATGCGTCTACAACAATCAAGTTGTTTTCTGCTACTTTAGTAGAGAGAACAGATTTAATCGCTAAACGACGAACTTTTTTAGGAAGTTTGTAGCTGTAAGAACGTGGTGTTGGTCCGAAGACAACTCCACCGCCACGCCATTGTGGAGATCTGATTGACCCTTGACGAGCACGACCAGTTCCTTTTTGACGCCATGGTTTACGTCCACCACCGCGGACAGCACTACGGTTTTTAACCGAATGATTTCCTTGTCTTAATGAAGCGCGTTGCATAATGATTGCATCAAACACAACGTTTTCGTTTGGTTCGATACCGAAAATTGCGTCGTTTAAAGTAACTTCGCCGTTTTGAGTACCATCTTGTTTAAATAATGCTACATTTGCCATTCCTTAGTTCCTCCTCTCTTTTCTATTATTTTGCTGCTGATTTAAGAGCAGTTCTGATTTGGATTAATGATTTTTTAGCTCCAGGAACGTTACCTTTAATTAAGATTACGTTTTTCTCTACGTCGATACGGACGATTTCAAGGTTTTGAATCGTAATACGATCTCCACCCATACGGCCTGGTAATAATTTACGTTTAAATACTCTATTAGGAGCAACTGGACCCATTGAACCAGGACGACGGTGGTAACGAGAACCATGTGACATTGGTCCACGAGATTGTCCGTGACGTTTAATTACGCCTTGGAAACCTTTACCTTTAGAAGTCCCTGTGACATCAACGATGTCTCCCGCTTCAAATACATCAACTTTAATTTCTTGTCCTACTTCGTATTCTCCTAGCGTTACATCGTTAAATTCACGAATGAAGCGCTTAGGAGTAGCATTTGCTTTTGCTACATGACCTTTCGCAGGTTTGTTAGACAATACTTCACGTTTATCTTGGTAACCTAGTTGTACTGCTTCGTAGCCATCATTTTCCATTGTTTTAAGTTGTAAAACAACGTTTGGAGTAGCTTCGATTACAGTTACTGGGATTAATTCACCATTTTCAGTAAAGACTTGTGTCATTCCTACTTTTTTTCCTAAGATTCCTTTGGTCATGAGTACACCTCCATTTAATTTTATTTTTTAGTTTAGGTATTGCTTCGGTATTACAGTTTAATTTCGATGTCTACGCCACTTGGTAAATCAAGTTTCATCAATGCATCAACAGTTTTTGGTGTTGGATTAACGATATCGATTAAACGTTTGTGTGTACGCATTTCGAATTGTTCGCGTGAATCTTTGTATTTATGTGTCGCACGAATAACAGTGTAGAGTGTTCTTTCTGTTGGCAATGGAATTGGTCCAGACACGCTAGCTCCAGTTCTTTTTGCTGTTTCTACAATTTTATCCGCTGATTGATCTAAAATACGATGTTCATACGCTTTTAAACGGATACGAATTTTTTGTTTTGCCATTTTTATGTTCCCTCCTCGCCTATTTTTGAAAATTAGACATAGCTCCACGAAAATCTCTGTCACACACGCCCGTGACAAAGCGGCCGGGTGTGTCACAACCTCTCGTTTCTTCGCCGGAGAATTCTTTCGAAAACTCCAGTGCAAATTCGTCTCCAAATTCAGCACCTTTATCATTATACAAATAAAGAAAGACAATTACAAGCTTTTTCTGTTGATTTATCAACATTTCTTAAAGAAAAAAATGAAAAGGATTACAAAAATCAATTGCCTCTCAAAAAATCTTTTCCAAGTTTTAATTATCCCGTACAACCTTCACTCTACTCTTCTTTATTTATAGTAGAGATTTTTTTAACTAGCTATTTTACAGTCTATCTAATAAACAAGAAGTCTACTATATAATATAGTAGACTTCTTGTTTATTAGATTTTGATAATCCAACCTTCTGGGGCTTCTTTATCACCAAATTGAATCCCACATAATTCATCATATAACCTACGTGTAACAGGACCTACTTCCGTTTCACTATAAAATACATGGAAGTCCTCTCCGTATTGAATACCAGCAATTGGCGAAATAACCGCGGCTGTTCCACAAGCGCCAGCCTCGACAAACCGCTCTAACTGATCTATATAAACATCGCCCTCTACAGGGATCATTCCCAATCTTTTTTCAGCTAAATGTAACAAAGAGTACTTAGTAATGCTCGGCAAAATAGATGGAGATAACGGAGTAACAAATTCATTATTAGCAGTAATACCAAAAAAGTTTGCTGCGCCGACTTCTTCAATCTTCGTATGGGTAATTGGATCTAAATAAATGCAGTCACTAAACTGCCGTTGATGCGCCTCTTCTCCTGGCAATAAACTTGCAGCATAGTTTCCGCCGACTTTAGCAGCACCAGTCCCATGCCCAGCAGCTCGATCATATTCTGAAACAACAAAGTTAGTTGGTGTTAGTCCACCTTTAAAATAAGCTCCAACAGGCATACAAAATACTGAGAATAAGTATTCCGGAGCTGGGTTCACACCAATGTTGTTTCCTACACCAACAATATAAGGTCTTAAATAAAGTGTTCCTCCTGTTCCATAGGGAGGAATAAAATGCTCATTAGCCTTTACTACGTCCACACAGGCTTTTATAAAGACATCAGTAGGAACTTCTGGCATTAACAAACGGCGACAGCTGTCTTGTAATCGTTTGGCATTCTCATCTGCTCGAAATAGATTAATACTGCCATCTTTACAACGATAGGCTTTTAATCCTTCAAAAGCCGTCTGCCCATAATGCAATGCAGTTGAACCTTCACTGATATGAACTTGATTGTCTTCTGTCATCACGCCTGCGTCCCATGCACCATTTTTCCAATAAGATAAGTAACGTAAATCTGTTTTAATGTAAGTAAATCCTAAATTTTCCCAATCGATATCTACTTTTTTCATCATCAAGCCCCTTTTCTTTTACATCGTCAGTAATCATAATCAATCTTATTCACTATCTATATTAAAAGTAAATTTGATAACTAAGTTTGTAATTTTTCTATTAAATGCGCCTTGAATATCTAAGGTTTTATCCATTTTACCACACATTATGAAAAAATGATGAGTTTTTCATAAAAAAATAGCCATTTTACCAATAGAATCAAACAATAAAATAAAAAATCGTATTCTCAAAAGAGAATACGATTTTTTTCGTCTGGACACGCATTAGTTACCTTCACTAATGTCTGATTATTTGATTGTTCTTTTAAAGGTTAAATTAAGCTTGGATTTCAGCTACAACGCCGGCTCCAACTGTACGTCCACCCTCACGGATAGAGAAGTTAGTTCCTGCTTCGATAGCGATTGGGTTGATAAGAGTTACTTCAATTGTAACGTTATCGCCAGGCATTACCATTTCAACGCCTTCTGGTAACTCACAAACACCAGTTACATCAGTTGTACGGAAGTAGAACTGTGGACGGTAGTTTGTGAAGAATGGAGTGTGACGTCCACCCTCTTCTTTTGATAATACATAGATTTCAGCTTTAAACTTTGTGTGTGGAGTGATTGTACCTGGTTTAGCAAGTACTTGTCCACGTTCGATATCTTCACGAGCTACACCACGTAGTAATGCGCCAATGTTATCTCCAGCTTGTGCGTAATCTAATAATTTACGGAACATTTCAACACCAGTTACAGTTGTTTTTGTAGGTGCTTCGTTGATTCCAACGATTTCGATTTCTTCACCAACACGTACTTCACCACGTTCAACACGTCCTGTTGCAACAGTTCCACGTCCAGTGATTGAGAATACATCCTCAACTGGCATCATGAATGGTTTTTCAGTATCACGTTGTGGAGTAGGGATATACTCATCAACTGCAGCCATTAATTCTAAAACTTTTTCTTCGTATGCAGCTTCGCCTTCTAGGGCTTTAAGAGCTGAACCAGCGATAACTGGAGTGTCATCACCTGGGAAATCGTATTCTGTTAATAAGTCACGAACTTCCATTTCTACTAATTCTAATAATTCTTCATCATCAACCATGTCTACTTTGTTTAAGAAGACAACGATGTATGGAACACCAACTTGACGAGAAAGTAAGATATGCTCACGAGTTTGTGGCATTGGACCATCTGCAGCAGATACTACTAAGATAGCGCCATCCATTTGTGCAGCACCAGTGATCATGTTTTTAACGTAATCCGCGTGACCTGGGCAATCTACGTGTGCGTAGTGACGAGTGTCAGTTTCATATTCGATGTGTGAAGTATTGATTGTAATACCACGTTCTTTTTCTTCTGGAGCGTTATCGATATCTGCATAGTTTTGTGCAGAACCGCCACCATGTTTAGATAATACAGTTGCGATTGCAGCTGTTAAAGTTGTTTTACCATGGTCAACGTGTCCGATAGTACCAATGTTAACGTGGGGTTTTGAGCGATCAAAAGTTTCTTTTGCCATTTTAATATTTCCTCCTCATATTGAGTAATAGTTTTTTGTTTTAATATAAATAGCAAATTGGCCGAAGCCTCTTCACTATTTATAAGAAATTATAAAGGTTGTTTCAATTAAAATCAACCGTTAGGAATGTCGGACTAAGCAAAGCCTAGTTATTTCCACCATTTTTAGCGATGATTTCTTCTTGAATAGATTTTGGTAAATCTTCATAGTGATCAAAGACCATCATGAAAGTACCGCGTCCTTGTGTTGACGAACGTAAAGTTGTTGCGTATCCAAACATGTTAGCTAAAGGAACAATCGCGTTAACGATTTGTGAGTTACCATGAGCTTCCATACCTTCAACACGTCCACGACGAGCAGTAATGTGTCCCATAATATCACCTAGGTAATCTTCAGGAACTGTAACAATTACTTTCATCATTGGTTCAAGAATTACAGGGTTAGCTTTTTTAGCAGCTGCTTTCAAGGCCATTGATGCGGCAACTTTAAAGGCAGTCTCATTTGAATCGACATCATGGTATGAACCATCGTAAAGTTTTGCTTTAATATCTACTAATGGATATCCAGCAAGAACCCCATTGTCTAATGAAGCTTCCAAACCAGCTTTAACAGCAGGAATGTATTCACGAGGGACAACCCCTCCGACAATTGCGTTTTCAAATTCGAATCCTGCTCCTTCTTCATTCGGTGTGAATTCAATCCATACGTGACCGTATTGACCTTTACCACCCGATTGACGAACGAACTTACCTTCTGCTTGTGTAGAACCACGGAATGTTTCACGATAAGATACTTGAGGAGCACCTACGCTAGCATCAACGTTAAATTCACGACGCATACGGTCTACTAATACATCTAAATGTAATTCACCCATACCAGAGATAACAGTTTCACCAGTTTCAGCGTTTGTTTCAACGCGGAATGAAGGATCTTCTTCTGCAAGTTTTTGTAATGCAATACCCATTTTATCTTGGTCAGCTTTTGATTTAGGCTCAACAGCGACTTGGATAACTGGTTCTGGGAATTCAATAGATTCAAGAATTACTGCTGAATCTAATGCACATAAAGTATCACCAGTAGTTGTGTCTTTAAGACCAACTGCAGCAGCGATATCTCCTGAAAATACTTTTTCAATTTCTTTACGTGTGTTTGCATGCATTTGTAAAATACGACCGATACGTTCTTTTTTGTTTTTAGAAGCGTTCAAAACATATGAACCACTTTCAAGAACACCAGAATAAACACGGAAGAAAGTTAGACGACCAACAAACGGGTCAGTCATTACTTTAAATGCTAATGAAGCAAATGGAGCTGAGTCATCAGCAGGACGAGTAGTTTCTTCCTCTGTTTTAACGTCAATCCCTTTAATAGCTTCAACATCAAGTGGTGATGGTAGGTAATCAAGAACTGCATCAAGCATTAATTGAACCCCTTTATTTTTAAAGGCTGAACCTGCCATTACTGGGAAGAATTCAACATTAATTGTTGCTTGGCGGATACCCGCTTTTAATTCTTCTTCAGTGATTTCTTCACCATCAAGATATTTCATCATTAATTCTTCATCAGTTTCAACAACTGCTTCGATTAATTTTTTGCGCCATTCAGTAGCTGCTTCTAAATACTCTTCAGGAATATCTGTTTCTTGGATATCAGTTCCTAAGTCATTTGTATAGATTTCAGCTTTCATTTTAACTAAGTCAATAATACCAGTGAAATCGTCTTCAGCACCAATTGGTAACTGAATTGGATGTGCATTAGCTTGTAGACGTTCGTGTAATGAATTTACTGAGTATAAGAAATCTGCTCCAATTTTATCCATCTTGTTACAGAAAACGATACGCGGAACTCTATAGTCAGTCGCTTGACGCCAAACTGTTTCAGTTTGAGGCTCCACTCCTGATTGTGAGTCAAGAACTGTTACAGCACCATCTAATACGCGTAGAGAACGTTGAACTTCAATTGTGAAATCCACGTGACCAGGAGTATCGATGATATTTACACGGTAATTTTTCCATTCTGCTGTTGTTGCAGCAGAAGTAATTGTAATACCACGTTCTTGCTCTTGTTCCATCCAGTCCATTTGTGATGCACCTTCATGCGTTTCACCAATTTTATGGATTTTACCAGTATAATATAAGATACGCTCTGTTGTAGTAGTTTTACCTGCATCAACGTGAGCCATAATACCGATATTACGAGTTTTTTCTAGAGAAAATTCTCTATTTGCCATAGCATTAATAACTCCTCTCTATATTTTAATAAGAAGGAAGATTCTTTTTAGTAAATACCTTTTCTGTCAAAGTCTAGCTACAAAGTAGTCCAGACTCTCCTACAGAAAAAATTTTACCAACGGTAGTGAGCAAACGCTTTGTTCGCTTCTGCCATTTTATGAGTATCTTCACGTTTTTTAACAGCTGAACCAGTATTGTTAGCAGCATCCATGATTTCTTTTGCAAGACGTTGTTCCATAGTATCTTCTCCACGTAGACGAGAGTAGTTTACTAACCAACGTAATGCTAAAGTAGTACGACGTTCTGCACGAACTTCAACTGGAACTTGGTAGTTAGAACCCCCAACACGACGAGCTTTAACTTCAAGAACAGGCATGATGTTTTTCATAGCTTGTTCAAATACTTCCATAGGATCGTTGCCAGATTGTTCTTTAATAGTATCAAAAGCATTATAAAGAATAGTAGCAGCTTTTCCACGTTTTCCGTCAACCATTAAACGGTTGATTAAACGAGTAACTAATTTTGAATTATACATTGGATCAGGTAACACATCACGTTTAGTAATAGGACCTTTACGAGGCATCCAAATTCCTCCTTTCAAAGAGTATATTTTTTAAGTTTCATAAGTTTTATAGGTTTAAAGTAAAGCTTAAGCTTTAGGTTTTTTAGCTCCGTATTTAGAACGGCTTTGTTTACGGTCTGTAACACCAGCAGTATCTAAAGCACCACGAACTACGTGATAACGAACCCCTGGTAAATCTTTAACACGTCCACCACGAATAAGAACAACACTATGTTCTTGTAAGTTATGTCCGATACCTGGGATATAAGCTGTAACTTCAAGCAAGTTAGACAAACGTACACGAGCATATTTACGTAACGCTGAGTTAGGTTTTTTAGGAGTCATTGTTCCCACACGAGTACACACACCACGCTTTTGAGGTGAGCTAGTATTTGTTGCTGCTTTTTTGAAGCTATTGTAACCTTTGTTTAAAGCTGGAGAATCTGACTTATCCATTTTCGCTTTACGAGGTTTACGCACTAATTGGTTAATAGTAGGCATTGAATTATTTCCTCCTTCCTTATTATCTTTCTAGGTCCACACATCCAGGCGGTTCATATTTAGCAAAAAAATATATGCTGCATTATGCAACCTTAATCTGGCTATGTTTCTAATTGATAACCCTTGTACCAGTCAGAACGACTGATAAACAGGAATCTGTGTACAAAAGCACCTTAGAAAGCATACCATGTTTTTCCTTTTTTTGTCAACATTTTTCTATTTATTTTCTAAAATTTATGCAACTACTATTTTTGCTAATTTCAATGGCTTCAAATTTAATAGCCTAATTAAAACAGATTGCCTTTTTTTACGTATAGTTCTAGTACCACAAAAATTAAAGGAGGCATTTTAATGCTACACATTTTCTCTCTTTTTCTACTCTGGTTTGTCGGCTGCTGTCTAGGCTCTTTTTTTATGGTTATAGGAACAAGAATCCCAATTCATCAATCCATCATTGTTCCGCGTTCTCATTGTCCAAATTGCCAAATCCCTCTTCATCTCTATCAATTAGTTCCTTTAATTTCATATTTTGTTCAAAAAGGACGCTGTGTGACTTGCCGGATTAAGATACCTTTTTTATATCCGATAATTGAAGGCCTTTCTGGATTTTGTTACTTGGTCGCTTATTTAAGCTTTGGTCATTCCCCAACTCAATTTAGAATCATCCTTCTATTAATTAGCTTTAGTTTGATTTTTATTGTTAGTGATATTTTTTATCAATTATTGCCTGATTCAGTTATGTTCTGTTTTTTTTGCCTAACTATTCTAGTTCAGATTAGAAACTTTCCCACTCACTTCCTTGGTGGGTTTAGTTTATTTAGCTTGTTTTTTCTGGTTGCTTACTTATCACCTGATGGGTTAGGCGGAGGTGATATAAAATTAGCAGGCGTACTAGGTTGGTTACTAGGTTTCAAATTAGGACTTCTAGCCATTTTACTGGCTTGCTTAGCAGGTTTCACTTATTTTTTATTTTTATTTAATTATAAACAAGCGGACTTAACAACTAAAGTACCTTTTGCTCCTTTTATCTTGTTTGGTGCATTAATTGCTTACTTCGTTACAAATCAAAGCTCCCTAGCAGCTATTTTTTAAACAAAAAAAGTACGGAAAAACCTCTAGGATAAGAGGATTCTCCGTACTTGTGTTAGTTATCTATTCAGCTGAAGTGTCAACTGTATCGTTGATACTATAAACATTTTCACTAACTACACCAATGCTTTTTGGTTCCATATTGCGATATTTCGCCATTCCGGTACCAGCAGGGATGATTTTACCAATGATAACATTTTCTTTCAGACCTAGTAATGGATCACGTTTTCCGCGAATTGCCGCATCCGTTAAGACACGAGTTGTTTCTTGGAATGAAGCTGCTGATAAGAAACTGTTTGTTTCTAATGAAGCTTTTGTGATTCCTAGCAAGACTGGACGTCCAGTTGCTGGCACATCGCCTGCTACTAGGGTCTTCAAGTTTTTATCTGTAAATTCACTGATATCCATCAATGTTCCTGGTAAGATGTCTGTTGAACCTGGGTCCATAACACGAATCTTACGTAGCATTTGACGAACCATTACTTCGATATGTTTATCGCCGATTTCTACCCCTTGCATACGGTAAACTTTTTGTACTTCACGCAATAGATAGTTTTCAACAGATAATACGTCACGAACACGTAATAATTGTTTAGGATCAATAGAACCTTCAGTTAACGCTTCTCCACGGTGAATGTAATCACCTTCAACTACTTTAAGACGAGCAGTGTAAGGAACTGGGTAACTACGAGTATCTGTTGCTCCTTTAATTGTAACTTCTTTCGTACGTTCAGCAGCATTTTCTTCAATGACAATGACTTCACCAGTAACTTCAGTGATGACAGCTTGCCCTTTTGGATTACGCGCTTCAAAGATTTCTTGAATACGAGGAAGACCTTGAGTAATATCATCTCCGGCAACCCCACCTGTATGGAAGGTACGCATTGTTAACTGAGTACCTGGCTCACCGATTGATTGAGCGGCAATCGTTCCAACTGCTTCTCCAACTTCAACTTCAGAACCTGTTGCAAGGTTACGACCATAACAATGTTTACATACACCATGTTTAGTGTTACATGTAAAGACTGAGCGGATTGTAACTTTTTCGATACCAGCATCGATAATCTCTTTAGCGATATCTTCAGTAATAATATTATTTTCAGTAATGATTTTCTTGCCTGTTTCCGGATGGAAGACAGTCTTACGAATATAACGGCCAAGTAAACGTTCTTCCAATGGCTCGATAACTTCATTACCTTCTTTAATTGCTGCAATATCTAAACCACGGTCAGTTCCACAATCTGTTTCACGAATGATAACATCTTGTGCCACATCAACCAGACGACGAGTCAAGTAACCTGAATCGGCAGTCTTAAGGGCTGTATCGGTCATACCTTTACGAGCTCCATGGGTAGAGATAAACATTTCTAAGACAGATAATCCTTCACGGAAGTTCGAAGTGATTGGTAATTCCATGATTTGACCATTTGGAGCCGCCATCAGTCCACGCATACCAGCAAGCTGAGTAAAGTTGGAGATGTTACCACGGGCACCAGAGTCACTCATCATAAAGATTGGGTTTTTAGCATCTAGACTTTCCATCAGTTTGATCTGAATGGTATCTTTCGCTTTATTCCAAATCGCAATAACACGTTCATAACGCTCTTCATCAGTGATTAAACCACGTCTGAATTGTTTCGTTACGTTATCAACTTGATTATGAGCATCATCTAAGACTTCTTGTTTTTCGTGTAAAACAACGATATCCGCAATCCCTACTGTAATCCCTGCACGAGTAGAATGTTTGTAACCTAAATCTTTCATTCTATCTAACATTTTAGAGGTTTCAGTAATATGGAATTTCTTGAAGACTTCGGCAATGATATTTCCTAAGTTTTTCTTTTTAAATGGTAAGATTAAGTCTTGTTTTTTAATATGAGCAGGAATATCTGTTCCAGCTTCAACAAAATACTTGTCAGGTGTTGAATCTTCTAAGTTAAAGTTTGTCGGCTCATTTAAATATGGGAACTCTGGCGGCATGATTTCATTGAATAATAATTTCCCAACTGTGGTAATTAAAATTCGTTCTTTTTGCCAATCAGAGAATGGTTTTTCAATTGGGTGATTTGACTCACGATAAATATTATCTGTTTGAACACCAATTCTTGAATGCATATGCACATAACCACTTTGGTAAGCTGTAATGGCTTCAGTCAAGTCTTTGAAGACCATTCCTTCACCTTCGCGTCCCTCTTCTTCCATAGTTAGGTAATAGTTACCTAATACCATATCTTGAGAAGGAGTTACTACTGGTTTACCATCTTTAGGATTCAAAATGTTTTGAGCAGCTAACATTAACATACGTGCTTCTGCTTGCGCTTCATCACTTAATGGTACGTGAACCGCCATTTGATCTCCATCGAAATCGGCATTGTAAGCTTCACAAACAAGTGGATGCAAACGAATTGCACGACCATCAACTAATATCGGTTCAAATGCTTGGATACCAAGTCTGTGTAACGTAGGCGCCCGGTTCAATAGAACTGGATGCTCACGAATAACATCTTCTAAGACATCCCAAATTGCTTCGTCTTGACGATCAATTTTACGTTTTGCATTTTTAATGTTATTAGCTAGTTCACGTTCTACCAACTCTTTCATAACGAAAGGTTTGAATAGTTCGATAGCCATTTCTTTTGGTAAACCACATTGGTACATTTTTAAATTTGGTCCTACAACGATAACGGAACGACCAGAATAATCGACACGTTTACCAAGTAAGTTTTGACGGAAACGACCTTGTTTCCCTTTCAACATATGTGAAAGAGATTTTAATGGACGGTTACCTGGTCCAGTTACTGGACGGCCACGACGACCATTATCAATCAAAGCATCTACCGCTTCTTGAAGCATACGTTTTTCATTTTGAACGATAATGTTTGGTGCATTTAAATCTAATAAACGTTTCAAACGATTATTACGGTTAATTACACGACGATATAAATCATTCAAATCACTTGTTGCAAAACGTCCACCTTCTAATTGAACCATTGGGCGCAAATCAGGAGGAATAATTGGAACAACATCCATAACCATCCAGCTAGGGTCATTTCCAGAATTACGGAACGCTTCTAAAATATCTAGGCGACGAATTGCGCGCGTACGTTTTTGACCTTGAGCAGATTTCAATTCTTCTTTTAATTCAGCAACTTCTTTTTCAAGTTGAACATCTAAAAGTAATTGTTTAATCGCTTCAGCTCCCATTGCTGCTTGGAAACCTTGACCATATTGCATACGTTTTTCGCGATATTCTCTTTCAGTTAATAACTGTTTCTTCTCTAATGGTGTGTCACCGGGTTCGATAACAACATATGAAGCAAAATAAATGATTTCTTCTAACGCACGTGGACTCATGTCTAAAACAAGTCCCATACGGCTTGGAATTCCTTTAAAGTACCAGATATGAGAAACTGGTGCTGCTAATTCGATATGTCCCATGCGTTCACGACGAACTTTTGAACGTGTAACTTCAACGCCACAACGATCACAGACAATCCCTTTATAACGGATTCGTTTGTATTTACCACACGCACATTCCCAATCTTTTGAAGGTCCGAAAATGCGTTCACAGAACAAGCCATCACGTTCTGGTTTCAGTGTACGGTAGTTAATGGTTTCTGGTTTTTTTACTTCCCCATAAGACCAGCTACGGATCTTGTCTGGTGATGCTAAACCAATTTGCATATTTTCAAAATTATTAACGTCTATCAAGGGGCCTACCTCCCTTTAATTATTAGTTGAGCTGCCCTATCTGCTCGAATATTTATCAACCAAGCGGGTGACTTTAATTTGCTAGTAAACTCTCGTCCACATGCAAATTAAAGTCTACTTGGTGCAATCAATCTTGCTTAGTTTTCTTCGTTTGCTAGTCTTTCTTTTTCAGCTGCTTCAGCACGGATTTTTTCTTGCTCTTCAGCATATTTGCTTAAAGCATCAATGTTGACAACATCATCATCATCATCTAAATCACGTAACTCGATTTCTTCATCATTAGCATCCAATACTTTCATATCCAATCCTAAGGCCTGTAACTCTTTAACTAATACGCGGAAGGATTCAGGAACTCCTGGTTTAGGAATTTTTTCACCCTTAACGATTGCTTCATAAGTTTTCACACGACCAACAACGTCATCTGATTTGTAAGTTAAGATTTCTTGCAAGGTATAAGCTGCCCCATACGCTTCCAGTGCCCAAACTTCCATCTCTCCGAAACGTTGTCCACCAAATTGAGCTTTACCACCCAATGGTTGTTGTGTAACTAGTGAGTAAGGTCCAGTTGAACGAGCATGCAACTTATCATCAACCATGTGGGCTAATTTAATCATATACATAATTCCAACTGAAATACGGTTATCAAATGGTTCTCCTGAACGTCCATCATACAAAATAGTTTTTGCATCATTGGCCATACCAGCTTCTTGAACAGTTGCCCATACATCTTCTTCACTTGCTCCATCAAAGACTGGTGTTGCAATGTGAATGCCTAGCTGACGAGCAGCCATTCCGATGTGTAATTCAAGTACTTGTCCAATATTCATCCGTGAAGGTACCCCAAGTGGGTTTAACATGATATCAACTGGTGTGCCGTCTGGTAAATAAGGCATGTCTTCTTCAGGCATAATGCGTGAAACGACCCCTTTATTTCCGTGACGTCCCGCCATTTTATCCCCTTCATTGATTTTACGTTTTTGCACGATATAAACACGAACTAACATGTTTACACCTGGAGATAATTCATCTCCTGCTTCACGTGTAAATATCTTAACATCATGAACAATTCCGCCGCCACCATGTGGTACACGAAGTGATGTATCACGAACTTCACGTGCTTTTTCACCAAAGATTGCGTGTAGTAAACGTTCCTCAGCTGATAATTCTGTCACTCCCTTAGGTGTAACTTTACCAACTAATAAATCGCCATCGCGTACTTCAGCACCAATTCGGATAATTCCGAATTCGTCTAAGTCTTTCAAAGCATCGTCTCCGACGTTTGGAATTTCACGGGTAATTTCTTCAGGTCCTAATTTTGTATCACGTGCTTCTGATTCATATTCTTCAATATGGACAGATGTGTACACGTCATCTTTAACTAGGCGTTCACTCATGATGATCGCATCTTCATAGTTATACCCTTCCCAAGTCATGAAGGCTACTAAGACGTTTTGGCCTAGAGCCATCTCGCCATTTTCCATTGAAGAACCATCTGCTAGAATTTCGCTAGCGTCAACACGGTCACCTAAAGCTACGATTGGGCGTTGATTGTAACAAGTTCCGGCATTTGAACGACGGAATTTAGTGATTGAATATTTATCTAACGCACCATTATCTTGACGAATACGAATTTCTTTCGCATCAACATATTCAACTACTCCAGGATTGCGACAAATTAATGCAGCACCTGAATCATGAGCTGAGATATATTCCATCCCTGTTCCAACAAGTGGAGCTTGTGGGTGAATCAAAGGTACAGCTTGACGTTGCATGTTGGCTCCCATTAGGGCACGGTTACTATCATCGTTTTCCAAGAAAGGAATACATGAAGTCGCAACTGCAACTACCTGTTTAGGAGAAACATCCATATAATCGACACGGCTAATTGGTACTTCTAAGTTTTCAGAGATAAAACGAGCCATTACAATATCACTTTCAAAACTACCATCTTCTAATAAGACTGAGTTTGCTTGCGCTACAACATAATGATCTTCCTCATCAGCAGTCAAGTAATCAATGTGTTTCGTTACTTTACCTGTTTCGCGATCAACACGACGATAAGGCGTTTCAATGAAACCAAATTTATTAATTTTTGCATAACTAGATAGGCTGTTAATCAGTCCGATATTCGGACCCTCAGGTGTTTCAATTGGACACATACGGCCATAATGGGAATAATGTACATCTCGTACTTCATATCCAGCACGGTCACGTGTTAATCCACCAGGTCCTAAGGCTGAAAGACGACGTTTATGCGTCAATTCACCAAGCGGGTTGGTTTGATCCATGAACTGAGACAGTTGTGAAGAACCAAAGAACTCTTTGATTGCTGCTACAACAGGACGAATATTAATCAATTGTTGTGGCGTTACAGTTGCTACATCTTGAATAGACATACGTTCACGAACCACACGTTCCATACGAGATAAACCAATACGGAATTGATTTTGTAATAATTCTCCAACTGAACGAATACGACGATTACCTAAATGATCGATATCATCTACGTTGCCGATTCCTTCTTGTAAGTTAAAGAAGTAACTCATTGATGAAATGATGTCAGCAGACGTTACGTTTTTAATATCTGTTGAAACATCACCATTTCCAATTACATTAACGATGCGATCTGGATCTTTTGGTGAAACAACTTGTACCACTTGAATTGTGAAAGGCTCTGGAACAACCCCTTCATCAGATGGATAAAGTGTTACACTATTAATTCCAGCATCGATAAATGGACTTAATTTATTGATCATATCACGATCTAATAACGTACCTTTTTCAGCAATAATTTCTCCTGTTTCAGGATCAATTAATGTTTCTGCTAAAGTTTGGTTAAATAGACGTGTTTTTAGATTTAATTTTTTGTTGACTTTATAACGACCAACATTGGCTAAATCATAACGTTTTGGATCAAAGAAACGAGCATTTAACAGACTTCTTGAACTATCTGCTGTTTTAGGCTCACCTGGACGTAGACGCTCGTAAACATCTTTCAAGGCTTCTTCAACACGTGAATCATTGGCATTTTTGTGTAGGTCTTTTTCTAAGGTTAAACGTAGGCTTTCATTGTCACCGAAGATTTCTAGAATTTGATCATCTGATCCAAATCCTAAAGCACGAACTAAAACAGATAAAGGAATTTTACGCGTACGGTCAATACGAACATACGATAAATCTTTTGCATCTGTTTCATATTCTAACCATGCGCCACGGTTAGGAATAACTGTCGAACCAAATCCTTGTTTCCCGTTTTTGTCGACTTTACCATGGAAATAAACCCCTGGTGAACGAACTAATTGAGAAACGATAACACGTTCAGCTCCATTGATAATGAACGTTCCCATATCTGTCATCAGTGGGAAATCACCAAAGAATACTTCTTGGTCTTTTACTTCGCCTGTTTCTCTATTTTGCAGACGTAACTTCACATGCAATGGTGCAGAGTAATTTGCGTCATGACTTCTAGCTTCTTCAACAGTGTATTTTGGGCTGTACAACTGATAATCAACAAATTCTAATGATAGGTTTCCAGCGAAATCTGCGATTGGAGAGATGTCTTTAAACATTTCACGCAATCCTTCATCTAGGAACCATTGGTAGGAATCAGTCTGTATTTCAATTAAGTTTGGAAGTTCTAAAACCTCGCTGATTCGTGCAAAACTTCTTCGTGTGCGGTGTTTACCGTAATTTACTAAGTGGCCTGCCAACCTATTCACCCCTCAAAACATATTTACATATACTAAGCAACAATCGCCAAAAACGAAATATTACAAATGAGTTACGAATGTTAAAATTCGTTAACAAAACTCTTTTTTTGCTATTTTTTGGCAAAAAAAAACCAAAAGATCCGTGACATTTTAAACTTAAAATTCACATTTTCTTTTGTTTCTTCCTTTAAAAACTCGCTCTGGACAATATTTCAGGACGAATTTCATGCTACTGAGTACAGTATTCGCATTAAAATAGTATACCTGTAATTCGCCTAACTGTCAATAGTTGATATTGAGCTACAAATTAAAAAAATTTCATCCTTCAGAAAGATTCTGAAAGGATGAAATTTCCCTACTACTATTTATTTTTTTGCAAGGCTTGGCTATGCCAATCACCCTCTGGTAAATAAAGACTATGTTGAGCAAATGAAGCATCATTATCTATACGATAAGGATAACAATACACTTCGAGTTTTTCATCAAATAGTTGAGTTTGTTCATTGTATAGCCAAACCGTTACAACTTTCCTTTCATATTCATTTTCTGGATGGTTAGAACCATAATAATTTTCTAGTGTATCTAATTCTTTTAGCGTTGGATGAAAATCACATAATTCAAACACTTCCCCATATACCCAGTCATCTCCCACTAATAAAGCTGGATAACCTTTTTCCGTCAAATGATATAGCTCCCCTTTAATTCTGGCTCTCCTTGGTTTGCCCATGACTTTTCCAGCTAAATATAGCTGATAGTTAAAAAGCCCCTCCATTAAACTTCCATAAGTAAACAGTGGACGTGGTTGTTCTTCTTGCATTAGTGAATGGCACCTCCAACGGCTTTTAAGTCCGCTTTTCCATCATATTCGACAATCGCTGAAATTGCTGCGGTCAGTCCCTTAGTAATATCTGGCAAACTCATATAAGGTTGATTCGCTTTATCTAAAACTTGTGTTGGAATAAAAGGCACGTGAATAAAGCCACCTTTAAGATTAGGGTATTCTTTTTCAATCAAGTATTGAACTTGATACATAATATGGTTACAAACAAATGTCCCCGCTGTATTTGAAACACTGCCTGGAATTCCTGCTTCTTTAATCGCTGTTACCATTGCTTTAATTGGTAATTGAGTAAAGTAAGCCGGTGCTCCATCTGCTTGAATGACTTCATCAACGGGTTGATTACCTTCATTGTCCGCAATTCTAGCATCATCAATATTAATTGCAACTCGTTCTGGCGAGACAGTAAAACGTCCACCTGCTTGCCCGATATTTAGGACAACATCTGGTTGGTGTTCTTCAATTGCTTTTTTAACGACTTCTGCTGCTTTTCCAAAAACAGTCGGAATTTCTAATTGAATGACTTCTGCACCATTAATAACTGGCGCTAAACCTTTAACAGCTTCTAGAGCAGGGTTAATTGATTCGCCACCAAATGGATCAAAACCTGTAACTAAAATTTTCATTTCGTATTCTTCCCTTCTGTAGTTCATTCTATTGATTCAAGATTTTAATTTAAATTTTAACACTAAAACGCCCAGAAATACATTAAAACGACATGAACCACTAACATAATTATAGCTAATGGAGCTTGAGCTTTTATAACAGCATTTTGATCTTTAATTTCTAGCAAAGCCACTGGCAAAGCATTGAAATTAGCCGCCATCGGTGTTAATAATGTTCCACAGAAACCTGCTGTCATCGCTAAAGCCCCTGCAATGACTGGATCCGCTCCTTGAGCAATAACAAATGGTACACCAATTCCTGCTGTAATAACTGTAAAGGCTGCAAAACCATTCCCCATAATCATTGTAAAGATCATCATACCTAAACAGTAAGCAATAACACCAATTAAACGATTACCCTCTGGAACAAATCCAGAAATACCGTTTGAAATCACCGTTCCCACACCAGCTGCATTGAAGATTACGCCTAACGCTGCTAATAATTGTGGCAAAATCCCTGTCGTTCCAACTTGTTGAATCATACGATCTGTATCATCTAAAACAACTTTAGGTTTTGCTTTAGTAATAAACATTGCAACAACTAAAGAGATGACTGCTGCAATTCCAATTCCAATTTGTCCAGATAAAGGACCAAATGGAGCTGTCTGAGCCACAACAACTGCCACTAACGCTAGAACTAAACAGGGAACAAACACAAGATTCCCTAGTTTTCCTGCCGCCTGCTCAGATTCTTTTTCATTTAAATCTGCCACTTTTCCTAACCTAACTTGTTTAAATAGAGTTAACACACCCATTAACAAAATAATGATGCCATCAACTATAAACGGAATATAGTTTCCAGCTCCGAAAACAACTCCTAATAACAGCCAAAAAGCAGCTGTGCCTATACGAGCCGGATTTGTTTGATCACGGAAAGCTCGAACAGCTGTCATAATTAAGATTAAACCAATTAATATATAAAAGAATTCTAAAATAGTACTTGCAAAATTTTCCATATTCTAACGCTCCCCCTTTTCTTTAGAGGCTGCGCCGACATTTACGCCATATTTTTTAGCCATCTTTTTATCAAAAATCATATTATAAATTGCTACCATTACTAACATAATCAACGCAACAGGAACTGATGCTAATGCAATCGAAACATTCGAAACTTCATATCCTAATGAATCAAATGTCGTCTGAATAAGCAATACTCCCGCCGCTGCAATAAACGTATTTTGGGCAAAAAAGTTTCCGAAATTTTCTGTTGCCGCTGCCCGAGCTTTTATTTTATCCTGATCTTCTTCACTCACGTCACCATATTTATTAACTGCCGCTGCTTGAGCCATTGGATTTACAATTGGACGAATAAATTGCGTCTGACCTTGCACACGAATAGAAAGCGTTCCTGCAATTTCTCGAATAATCATATAGATTGTCAAGAATCTACCCGGTGTTAAATTTTTAATTTTTTCAATAATCACGACGGCTTGCTGACGTAACCCAAACCGTTCTGACAAACCAATCATTGGCAATGTCAATAAAAACAAAGTAACTAATCGATTTGAAACAAATGCCTCTCCTAATAATGCCAAAAACTCAGTGAATGAAATCCCTGAAACTAAAGCTGTCGCCAATGCTGCAACTAAAACAACAGCAATGGTATCAAATTTAAAAATAAATCCAACTAAAATAATTAAAATACCAATCAATTTAATAATTTCCACTTTTTTCTCCCCTTATTTTTTTATTTTCCTCATTATACACTACCTAACTAGCAATGTTAATTACTTTTTAATGATAGCATCTATTCATTTAACCCACAAAAAAAGTCAACAAAAACTTTTTCAGAGTTCGTGTCGACTTTTTATTCTTTAATTTACTTGTTTAATACTTTGAATAATCCAGTAGCCTTTATCTTTAGCAATAACCTCAGCATTGCCAAAAGTTTCTTCCATTTTCGCTTTTGCAGATGGCGCTCCTTGTTTCTTTTGGATCACAACAGTTAAGCTGCCACCCTCTTTTAAATAATGATACGCTCCGGTCAAAATACTATGAACAACTTCTTTTCCTGCCCGAATTGGTGGATTACTAACAATCGCTGCAAAATCTTTGCCTTTCACCTGATCATATACATCAGACACATGAATATCGACTGTTGAAATCCGATTATTTGACGCGTTTTGTTTTGCCAAACCCAAGGCACGTTCGTTGACATCAACCATTTCAACTTGTCGTTCTGGATCTGCTTTAGCTAGTGACAACCCCATTGGACCGTACCCACATCCAACATCTAGTATTGGACCATCTACTAATTCTTTCAAATCAAGCGTTTCAATTAGCAATCTTGAACCAAAATCAACTGTCTTTTTCGAAAAAACCCCTTGATCTGTAACAAATTTAAACTCATGCCCTTTTAGCGTATACGTCCATGCTGCTTCTTTCGAGACAGCGGACGGTTTATTTGTATAATAGTGATCTGCCATTTTGCGCTATTCCTCGTTTCCTTTTCATTTACTCTTTTCTATTCTACACTTTTTCAGCACAACTTCCTACTTTATCTGTTAAATCAACTGAATTATTTTTGCCAGAATTGCTCTAATTCTGTACTAACTTCTTTTGTATTCGTTACTCGTTTCGCATTGCTCCAATGTTCTGGAAACAGCATCTGATATCTAGTTGAATGAAACCTTTGATCTAGTAACAGCACAACACCTTTGTCACTGCGACCTCTTATGACTCTCCCCGCTGCTTGCAAAACCTTATTCATTCCTGGAATTTGATAGGCATATTGATATCCTTGACCATTTTCATGGTCGTAGTATTTTTTCACTAAATCTTGCTCTACATTTAATTGCCCCAAACCCACACCTATGATTGCTACGCCAATTAAACGTTCACCTTTTAAATCAATTCCTTCAGAAAAAATTCCACCTAACACACAAAACCCAGCCAAACTCTCGGATGGGTTATCTTGAAAACTTGCTAAAAAAAGTTCTCGCTCGCTTTCATCCATCATAGACTCTTGAATAATAGTCTTAAATTTAGGATATTTTATTGAAAACTGTGTATATACTTGATCTAAATAGTGATAAGAAGGAAAGAAGAAAAGATAATTCCCATTTTTTCCTTCTATCAATGCCGCTAAGCTATCAATAATCGGTTCAATACTCGAATCCCGATTTTGATATTTCGTATCAACGTAATCTGATACTAACAGTAATTGTTTTTCAGGAGCAAATGGTGAAGGCAATTGGTAACACAAAGCTTCCTTTTCACCTCCTAAAATCTGTGAAAAATAAGACATTGGCGATAATGTAGCCGAAAATAAAATAGAGGCTTTCCCCATTTTTAAAGTTTGGTTTAGTAAATAAGAAGGATTTAAGCACAACTGTTTAATCGTGACTTCGAAACCTTTGACCTGAATATAAGTAACGTATCGTTCGTCATAGAGTTCAGAAATTTTCAAATAGGTTAAGGCTTCAAAATAAACAGCTAACAATTCCCCTTGTACTTCAGATTGCATATTTAATGGTAACCAAATTTTCGCTGCTTCTGTAAATTTCCATACGTGATTTAAAAAAGTATCTGCAGGTTCAGTTTGAATTAAGAATTCACGTCCCTCACAATTTTTCTTAAAGGCAACTAAATCTTTATCTAGTCGGTTAACTGCTCTTAAAAGTTTTTTATCTTCATCTTGATTCTGTAATGCCTTTTTCAGTTGGTGGATCTTGCTACGGCTCAAACTAGCTGAAAACATCGATTTTGAACGCTCAACTAAATTATGCACCTCATCAATTAAAAACACATAATCATTTTTTTCTTCTGTAAAAAAACGTCTTAGATAAACGACTGGATCAAATAAATAATTATAATCACAAATAATTGTATCGCACCATAAACTAACATCTAAAGATAACTCAAAAGGACAAATAGTGTATTTACGCGCGTAAGTTTCAATCACATCACGAGTTAATTGATTTTCTTTTGTTAACAGATCAAACATCGCTTCATTTAAACGGTCATAGTAACCTCTAGCATAAATACAATGATCCGGGTTACAAATTCGCTCATCTAAAAAACAAATTTTATCCTTAGCTGTTAACGTGACACTTTTTAACTGCAGACCCTTTCGTTCCATTTCAGAGACAGCATCTTCTGCTACTTGACGTGTAATTGTTTTGGCTGTTAAATAAAATAATTTTTCTGCTTTTCCCTCACCAATTGCTTTAATACTTGGAAACAGCGTTGACATTGTTTTCCCAATACCAGTCGGCGCTTCACAAAAAAGCTCTTGTTCAGTCAAAATTGTTTTGTAAACTGCTACAGCTAACTCTCGTTGTCCGTTACGATAGCTGCCATAGGGAAACTCTAACTCTTTAATGGATTGGTCCCGTAGTTTTGTCCAATTATCTTTAAAAATAATCCAGTCTTCATACTTTTTTAAAAGATCATCAAAAAAATGGATTAACTCTTTTCTAGTCCAAACTTCTTGCGTTTTCGTCAGTTCTTCAGTTAGCGTTTGGAAATAACTTAACTGTAAACAAACCTCATCTAGATCTTCCTCCTGACAAAGTAAATAGCCGTAGCATTTTAATTGTCCCCAATGTAAGGCTTGTTCAGCTTCATTCAATAAATCAAATGGTGTTTCCGAGGTTTTTATTTCATCAATCAAGACTGGTTGATTTTCTTCACGAACAATTCCATCAAGTCGCCCTTCAATAGTATATTCTTTCTGATTTAACATCCTTTTCGTTTTTAAAACAACCTCTGCTTGATAGTTTTCACCAGCAGCTTTTTGGATTTTTTTATGAATACGCGTACCTTCAATAGCCGTATGGGCGGAACTGGTAAAACGTTGATCAATGCTACCTTTACGCAAAATAAAGCTAACTAATTGACGCACAGCAATTTTTTCTTTCACCATAGTTCACACCCCTTTTCAAAATACTCTGACTCCATTATAGAACATACATTCCCATAAAGATATAAAAATTTCAAGGCACTAGGACAGTCAGATTACTTTGATTAAATCTTAGACAAAATCTATTTTACAAAAAAAGACTAAAGATTTTTCTCCTTAGTCTTTTCCTACTGCTTATTTAATATAATGTCGGAACCAAACCGCCATCTACTCGCAAAGCTGCTCCATTGATAGCACTAGCCATAGGACTACTTACAAAAACTACCATCCGTCCAATTTCTTCTGGTGCAATAAATTTCTGAATTAAAGAGTTAGGTCGATTTTCTTTCATAAAACGCTGGCCTTTTTCAACCAATGTTTCATTGCCGCCAGGAAACCAATTTTCCAGCATCTCAACAACTCCTTCAGTCATTGTCGAACCAGGCATCACTGTATTCACAGTAACTTTACTGCCTTGGGTCAACTTTGCCAATGTTTTAGACAGCGACAGTTGCATCGTCTTCGACATACTATATTGCGGCATTTCTGCATCTGGCATCACAGCTACTTCACTAGCAATAAACAAAATGCGCCCCGCATCAAGCTCTAGCATCTGAGGTAAATAATAGCTTGCTAAACGATTGCCGCTTAAAACATTTACATCAAAATAATGTTGCCAATCTGCATCAGTTAACTGAAAATAATCAGAATTGGTAAAAATCCCTAAATTATTAACTAAAATATCCACTTTTGGAAAAGCATCCGTCATCTGTTTTGTACCCTCTTGAGTCGTGATGTCGAATGGCGCAGCAGATGGATTCGTCATTGGATACGCCGTTTTTATTTCCGCAACAACTTCATTAACCGTCCCTGTACTTCGACCATTAACAATGACATCAACACCTTCTTTAGCAAGTTCAAATGCAATTGCTTTGCCAATTCCTTTTGTAGAGCCTGTAACTAATGCTGTTTGTCCTTTTAAATACATATCCATTTGGTTTCCTCCATTATTATTCAGACTATCTATTTTTATTCCAGTAGATTCCCATTGATTTATTCTGATTAAAAATCAAAATTATCAGGATCTGGCCCAATTCGATGATTTTCATTTAATTGTTGAATTTGTTGCATGTCTTTTTCAGATAAATTAAAATCAACTATATCTTTATTTTGTGCTAAACGCTGTTCATTTGTTGACTTAGGAATAGTGATCACTCCATTTTGTAAATCCCAACGTAGAATTACTTGAGCAGCCGTTTTCCCGTGTCTTTCTGCAATTGCTAAAATAACCGGATTCGTTAAAATTTCACCATTCATCAGCGGCGACCATGCTTCCATTTGAATATTATGTTGCTTCAAGTAATTTTGCAACTCCAACTGTGTTAATTTAGGATGGTACTCGACTTGATTAATCACAGGTTTAATTGATGTTTCTGCAAATAATTCTTCTAAATGGTGAATTTGGAAATTGCTGACACCAATACTCCGAATTTTTCCATCTTGATAAAGTTCTTCCATTTTTTTCCAAGTCGGAATAAATTTACCTGATACTGGCCAATGAATTAAATATAAATCTAAATAATCTAAGCCTAGTTTATCCAAACTGACTTGATAAGCTTTTTCAACTTCTTCAAAACCCATATCAGCTGTCCAGACTTTCGAAGTGACAAATAGCTCTTTTCGAGAAATACCTGCTGCTACAATCCCTTGACGAATCCCTTCACCAACTGCCTCTTCATTTCCATAGATACTAGCTGTATCAATACTGCGATAGCCTTGAACAATCGCTAGTTTAATTGCCTCAACCAACTCTGCGTGGTCTTCTACACGAAAAACACCTAGGCCAATCCACGGCATGTTTACCTCGTTGTTTAATGTAACTTGATTCTCAAAATTAATGTTCATTTAAAATTCCTCCATGAAAATGATTTACTTTTTTTTAGTATAGGTTTACTATATACCTAACACTTTCAAATAGGAAGTAGGTACTTTATTGTGCTATAGGTACCAAAAAGTACCTATATAGAGACTAAAGAAATGAGTGAAGAAGATGAAAACCATTACGTACAATATCGGTGTTGAGGCAACAATTGATGTGATTGGCGGGAAATGGAAGCCAATTATCTTATGTCATTTGAAACATGGAACCAAACGGACTTCTGAATTAAAACGATTAATGCCGTCTATAACCCAAAAAATGCTCACACAGCAATTACGCGAATTAGAAGCAGATGGTGTCGTAACCCGAATCGTTTACGAACAAGTCCCACCTAAAGTTGAGTACTCTTTAAGTAGCTACGGTCAATCACTAGCACCTGTTTTAGAATTACTTTGTCTATGGGGTGAAAAACACATTGAACAACGCGTCTCTCTTTACCAAGAAGACATTGTGTTGGAAAATACTGAATTAACTTAAATTTAAAATTCCTATCGACTAGAAAGAATCTGGTCGATAGGAATTTATTTTATCGTTTAATATATTCTGATTTTAAGCAAATTTTTTGATACTCTTTTGTACAAACTAAATCAAATGCTAGGCGACCTATTTCTGATAATTGTAAATCGATAGTAGAAATCCCCATCGCTTCACTTACATACATATTCGATTGCCCAATCACTTGAACTGTAAGCCCTTTTCGTTGGAATACTTGAAAAATCGCCACTGCCGTCTCATCATTGTTTGTAAAAACTACTTCTGGAACATCTTTCAGTTGACTAAAATAGTCGCCCGCTATAATCCCACCCGGACCATCGTAACAATTATCAACTAAATAATCTGGGTTTAACGGACCAAAGTTTTTTTGATATGCCTCAAAAGTTAATCTGGCACTGTTACTAATCAGCTGGCTACGACCTAAAGTTAACGCTATTTTATTTTTTCCTTGCGCCTTTAATTCAGCAAAAACTTGATTATAAGCTGCTAATCGATCCACATAAACACCGGACACAAGATAATCCCCTGTATCTTCACAACAAACAATCGTCCCATATTTTGTAAATTTTTCAATTTCAGCCATTTCATGAACTCTAGATGTCACAATAATACCGTCAAAGCGTTTATTTTTCAGCTGAGTGAAATAATATTTTTCTTTAGCTTTATCATAATTACTTGGCAACAATGTCACCATATACCCTTTTTCAAACGCATTTTCTAATATTCCATTAATAATCTGATCAAAATAAATAAGACTAATCGCTGGAACAATTACACCAATCGTCTTCGACTCCCCTGATTGCAGATCTCTCGCTTGGCTATTCGGAGCATAATCATGTTCCGCAATAACTTTTAAAATGCGTTCTTTTTTCTCTTCTGAAACATAAGGATGCTGATTTAAAACACGCGAGACTGTCGAAACCGAACAACCAGAAAACTTAGCGATATCTTTAATATTCAACTTCAATCACAGCCCTTCCAATTCTTTGGTTATTCTAAGTATAACCAAAGAGGACACCATAACCAAGTTTTAATTAAACCAATTGTCCAGTTGGAACAAAATAATCTTTTAAAATAAAATTTGCAATAACCGGAATAAATAAACTTCCATTCTCAACAATATGAATCAATTGATTTTCAAGAGTCAGTGTCACTTTACGGACACCTTCTTCTTCACCTAAATTAATCTCTTTGATTTGATTCGATTTAACGATGCAGCTATAACCGTGTTCAAATACCGACTTCTGTTGAATATGAATTTGATCTTCCACTAATTTCAACTCCACGTAACAATATCTTAACCCTTCACTATCTATCACTTCAATAATACCTCTCATATTATCTCTCCTCACATATCATTCTGTTAATTTTATCTTACAGTATGAAATGCTTCCCAGGTCAAGAGATATCTTTTCTGTTTCTCCTATGTATTTTTTTACATAAAAAAGAGGAGACTTTGGTTTCCCAAAATCTCCTCTTTAAATTTATTTAATTAACTATTCCGCCTTGTTTAACAAAGCCTTCCTAGCTTTTAAAAAAATTATTTAACTGTTACAGAAGCTCCAACTTCTTCTAATTGAGTTTTAAGAGCTTCAGCGTCATCTTTAGATACGCCTTCTTTGATTGGTGCAGGAGCGCCATCAACTAGTCCTTTAGCTTCTTTCAAGCCAAGGCCTGTAGCTTCACGAACAACTTTGATAACTTTAATTTTTTGGTCTCCAGCAGCAGTTAATTCTACTGTGAATTCTGATTGCTCTTCAGCAGCAGGACCAGCAGCGCCAGCAGCAGCTACAGGAGCAGCAGCAGTTACGCCAAATTCTTCTTCGATTGCTTTTACTAAATCGTTTAATTCTAATACTGTTGATACTTTCAAATCAGCAATGATTTGTTCAATGTTTAATGCCATTGTTATGTTCCTCCATTAGTGGTTATATTTTTTTGTTTTTTGATTAACTTGCAAGTAAGAATAAGGGCTTAAAATTAAGCAACTTCTTCTTCTTTTTGTTCTGCAACTGCTTTGATAATAAGAGCAGTATTTCTGACTGGAGCTTGTAGTACTGATAATAGCATTGAAAGTAAACCTTCGCGATTTGGTAGTTTCGCAAGTGCTTCGATTTCTTCTTTAGAAGAAACTTTTCCTTCAATAATACCACCTTTAATTTCTAAAGCTTCTGCTTTTTCAGCGAAGTCATTGATAATTTTTGCAGGTGCGATAACATCTTCATTACTGAACGCTACTGCTGTAGGTCCTTTGAAAACATCACCTAAACCTGGTAGGTTAGCTGCTTCAGCCGCGCGACTTAAAATTGAGTTTTTAATAACTTTCATTTCAACGCCTGCTTCACGTAATTGTTTACGTAACTCAGTGACTTGGTCAACTGTTAAACCACGGTAATCAACGATAACAACTGATGCTGCATCAGTAAATTTTACTGTTACATCTTCAACGATTGCTTGTTTTTTAGCGATAGCTGCTTGACTCATGTTAGAATTTCACCTCCTGGTAGATTGTCTGGAACTCGTGATTCAGAAATTAGATTGTTCCTTTATATAAAGTGTAGGTCGATTGTTTATTTCCTTACAACAAGTGTAGCTCTATACTCAATCTTCTTACAAGATTTAACAAGGGGACAACTCTCATTTCATTCGTCTTGTGCTTTTCATCATCTATTCTGTCTCGCAAAGCGAGCCAATCATAGTGATTCAAAGCAAAAAGCCCCATGTCACCTTAGACATAGAGGGATAGTTGTATGCTTTCACATATATTCATCCTCGGCAGGTATTTTAAGGCTTACGCCACCTACTGTCTTCGGTAATATTTATTAACCTAAATGATTGTACCAAGTACAATCATTTAGGTCAAGCTATTTTTTAATTAAAATGAACCTTGGTCAACTTTTACGCCAGGACCAAAAGTTGTTGTAACTGTAATATTTTTGATGTATTGTCCTTTAGCAGAAGACGGTTTAACTTTCAACATTGTATCGTTGATTGTTTTAAAGTTTTCTACTAATTTAGCATCATCAAATGATACTTTACCGATTGGAGCTTGTACGTTACCAGCTTTATCAACGCGGTAAGTTACTTTACCTGCTTTGATTTCGTTAATAGCTTTAGTAACATCCATAGTTACAGTACCAGTTTTAGGGTTAGGCATTAAACCTTTAGGTCCTAACACACGTCCAAGACGACCAACTTCTGCCATCATGTCAGGTGTAGCAACGATAACGTCGAAATCGAACCATCCACCACTGATTTTTTGTACAAGATCAGATTCACCTACGTAATCTGCGCCTGCAGCTTCTGCTTCTTTAGCTTTATCGCCTTTAGCGAATACTAATACACGTTGAGTTTTACCTGTTCCGTTTGGAAGAACAACTGCACCACGAATTTGTTGGTCAGCTTTCTTAGGGTCAACACCAAGTCTATAAGCGACTTCTACTGTTGCATCAAATTTAGCAAAATCAATTGATTTTACTAAAGCAACTGCTTCTTCTACTGAATAAGCTTTTGTAACATCAACTTGCTTCGCAGCAGTTTGATATTGTTTGCTTTTTTTAGCCATGTTCTTTTTCCTCCTTGATTGTGGTTATAACGGTTTTACCTCCCACTTAATCCTCATATCTAATTTATTAGTCTATGAGCGATACTGAGAAGCCTGGTTGAAGATTAGTCCTCGATTGTGATACCCATGCTTCGTGCAGTACCTTCGACCATACGCATTGCAGATTCAACAGATGCAGCGTTTAAGTCGGGCATTTTTGTTTCAGCGATTTCTCTAACTTTATCGCGTTTAACTGTCGCAACTTTTTTAGTATTTGGTTCACCAGAACCAGATTCAATACCAGCAGCTTTTTTAAGTAAAACAGCAGCAGGTGGTGTTTTTGTAATAAATGTAAATGAACGATCTTCATATACAGAGATTACTACTGGAATAATTAGTCCAGCTTGGTCAGCAGTACGTGCATTAAATTCTTTACAGAATCCCATGATATTTACTTGTGCTTGACCTAATGCAGGGCCTACCGGTGGAGCTGGATTTGCTTTACCTGCAGGGATTTGCAATTTAACTAACTTAACAACTTTTTTAGCCACGAGACATACCTCCTTGATTGAGTCCGTGATGTGGTTAATGGGGTTAATATTTCCCCTCCCACTTTCTTACATACGTTAAAACGTACCTAAACAATATAGCAGATTCTATCTAACTTTGCAATCTTTTTTCCAAAAACAAAAAATAACCATCTACTATACACTCTTGGCAAGTGAGTAGATGGTCATTACCATTTTATTTACTAGCTACCGTCTTTTGAACGGCTCTACTTTAAAAGAAACCATGTTAACGCATGGTTTCTTTTTCACTTTGAGTATACCATACTTTCCTCACTTCATTCAATATAAAGTGTAACCCAACAGTATTCCATTTCAAAACTGAATACATCTTAGTCTTCTTTCCATAAAAATTGGGTCACAGCTTGGTCAACTGCTTGATTTTCATGCAATAAACTATGTGCAGCTTTTAAACCTGTAAAGGTCATTTCACGATAATCCGCGACCTTCCCTTCAAATATAAATCGAGCTGATAAGGCACTAGCCACCGATACCGACCCATCACTTTTTGTACCATCTTCCTTATCTCCAGCAATAGACAACACAGCTAAATCAACTGGTAGATTATCACGTAAGTTCATGAAATTCTGATACCGCTCTGTTGCCATTAAAGGACCTTCGTCTGTCAAATCAAAATCTGTTACACCATCTGTCCCAATTTCTAATCCATTGATTGGCGCTCCAATCAAAACAAGCTTATCCAGGCTAGGGTAACTTACATCCTGCCCAAATTTAGTTATATAATTTGTCAAACTAACGCCACCCATAGAATGACCAACAGCATTTAGCGTTTCGATACCGTAATTGGTTTTCAATGATTGAAAGAGCTCCTGTAACCACCAACTTTGGTTTTCTTCAGTGCTTTTATTGTCGCTAAACAGTACTTGAATCAAGGGGTTTTTAGCCTTGGAGTCATACTCCCCTTCATAATGAATGCTTGCATCAGGATCAATCGTTGCAACAAGAGATGGGGTACCTTCCTTATCTTGACTAAATCGTTTAATCATCCCTCCAAAAGAACCTTTTCCACCACTGTAACCATGAACAAAAATAGTTGGAACATTCAACATTGGCTCAGATTCAGCCGATGGACTAGCAGAATCTGCAGAGCTTGCGGTGTCTTTTTCTACTATACTTTTTTTAGCTGGTAGTGTCGGCTGATTTTTTGGTGGACTGAACCAAAAGTAAGCACCGCCGATTAAGACGACTAAAAGAATCAAACCCACGAGACTAAGAACTATTTTTTTCATCAACTTCCCTCCTATACGAAATATATAGAAAAAAGAGACGTGAGCATAACCCACAATCTCTTTTATTTTATAGTTTTATTCTATAATGTGTCGATTTGTTCGAAATCAAGCTCTGTACTTGTTTCGCGACCAAACATTTCTACATTTACTTTAAGCTTCGCACGTTCATTATCAATCTCAGTGATTTTACCAGTTAAACCGCTAAATGCACCTTCAATAATCGTAACTGTATCGCCAACTTCGAAGTCGATTTCTTGATGACGAGTACTGATTCCTAAACGACGTAAAATAACTTCAATCTCTTCATTTAACAAAGGAGCAGGCTTGCTTCCAGCGCCATGAGAGCCAACAAACCCGGTTACACCAGGTGTATTACGTACAACATACCAAGAATCATCTGCCATAATCATTTCAACTAAAACATATCCAGGGAATGTTTTTTTCATATTTACTTTTTCTTTACCATTTTTTGTTTCAGTTTCTTCTTCTTCAGGAACAACTACACGAAAAATGTAATCTTCCATTCCCATACTATTTGAACGTGATTCAATATTTTGCTTTACTTTATTTTCATAGCCAGAATATGTGTGTAATACATACCATTGTTTTTCGCTCTCGATCTGTTCCACGCTTAACACTCCTAATTTTTATTTTGAATACAAAAAAACCTTCATTCCTAAAAAGAAGGTTTCTATTGCGTTTGATTTACATCTTAGTATACCATTATTGGTCATAATTCGCCAATTAAAAATCATTAAATTATTTAATAAATAAACCTAAAAGAGACGTAATCCCGAAATCAACAATCATAAAGAAGATTACAAAGAAAAATACTGTTCCAAAAACGGTCATAGTATATTTTCTTAACTCTTTACCTGTTGGCCAAGTTACTTGTTTCATTTCGCTTTTAACGCCACTAAAGAATTTGCCCATCTTGTTTCCCTTCTTTCTTTGTATTTCTTATTTCGTTTCACGATGTAATGTATGTTGGTTACAATATTTACAAAATTTCTTTATCTCTAAACGTTCAGTGCGATTGCCTTCATTTACTTTTTTGGCATAGTTTCTTGATCCACAAACTGAACATGCTAATGCTGTTTTTTTACTACTCATCTTTTCACCGTACTTTCTTTTGTGCAGACGATTATCATCTTATTTAATTTAACATCCCTTTGTTTCCCTGTCAAATTGTATTTCCATTAAATATGAGTATTCTTTTATAAACATGTTATTTAAAATAGCAAACTAATCAGCATTAAGCAAACCAAAGCACCGTTAATTAAAATTAAATTCTTAATTGATAGTACAAACGTTTCTGTTTTGACTTGTTTTTGATTAAAAATAGATAAGTTTTTTGAAACTGGAAATAGTGTTAGTAAAACTGCAAGCATAATTGGATGATATATCTTTAGTACAACCGCCAGAACAACTGCCACGTATGATAAATAAATCAATACATTAAATAGTTGAATTCCTCTTTTACGTCCGATATAAAAAACTAATGTATAGCGGTGGTTGACAATATCTTCATCTAAATCACATAGATTATTCGCCAACATAATATTAGCTATAGTAAAGATTGAAGGAATTGAAACCAATAAAATCACTAAAATCTGTAAATAATTTCCAACTAAAGCAAATTGATAATTTGGAAGAAACTGTAAATTTAACAAAGTGCCTGAAGCTAAATTGACATAGACAGCAATAAAAAATATTCCAAATCCCATTGTGACACCTGAAAATAGTTCCCCAACAGGCATTCGTGAAATCGGCACCGGTCCATACGTATAAAAAATACCAATAAAGAAACAGGCTCCGCCCATAAACAACACTAAAATATCTGTTCTAAAAACTAACCATAGTCCTAAAGCCGCTGCAATAACTAGCATTGTCAAAATTATAGCACGGACTAATTTTTCTGGTATTTTTTCTTGCCCAATAATATTGACTTGATCTTTATAACCCTCATCTTTTGCTTTCAAAAAATCCATAAAATTATTGATTGCAGTTGTCGTCATGTCAAAAATTAACATTGCTGCGAAAAATAAAAGTGTATTGCCTAAGTTAAATTCTTTAAAATATAAAGCCGCAAATAAGGCTCCCAGTAAGAAAGGAAACAAACTGGCTAATTTCGTTTGTATTTCAACCAATTTAAGAAAGGTTTTAATCGACATGTGTTCCTCTCCTTAATAAAAAGTTTGTTGAGCCGGATAACTCCGGAAGAAAAATAGGAAATTCCAAGAAAAGTAGCTCTTTACTTTTTTGGGAATTTATCTTTTTTCCGAGGAGCTGGCTCATAAGAACCGACTTTATTTCAACGTTTCATTTTTTTCAAGAGTATAATCTTTGGAAGTCAGTTTAAAGGTATCTTTCAAGCCTTTTGAAATATACACTTTGTTTTCTTTCGTAACAAAAATTGCTTCAACCCCGTCTATATCATCAATAAATTCAAGTCCACCTTTCACACCTTTTGAAAAGACTGCAGTAGATAGACCATCTCCAGCAATTGACTTATCAGATACAATCGTCACACCTGCAATATCATTATCAAATGGATAACCTGTTTTCCCATTCATTAGATGATCGTATTTAATACCCGTATCTGGGTCTTCATAAAAACGCTCATAAATACCTGAGGTCACAATTGAACGATTGCTTTCAGGAATACTTCCGATAGTAGTACCACGAGTTTGATTTGGGTCTTGGATTCCAACATTCCAGTCTGCACCCTCACGTCGTGGGCTCGTTCCCATTACGAATATATTCCCACCTAAATCAATAATAGCTGTATCGACATCATTATCTTTTAACACAATTGCCACTTCATCCGTAATATATCCTTTGGCAATTGCTCCTAAATCTAATTGCATACCTTTTTCACTTAAGTAAACCGTTTGTTTTTCATCATCAAAAATCACCTTATGGTAGTCTACTAGGGGCAACACAGCATCAATTTCTGCTTGGCTAGGTTTACGGGCATCAGGAAATCCAATACGCCATAGATCAGTCACTGCACCAATTGCCATGTCAAATCCACCTTCAGAAGTTTTACTGTAATGTTGAGCTTCCTTTAGAAGATAGTACATATCATCAGTAACTTCCACTGGTTTCACGCCAGCATTATCATTAATAGCATCGATTTCAGAACCTTTTTCATTTACAGTAATTTTAGCTGCTAGTTCTTTAATCCGATCAAAAGCTTTTTCTAAAACTGCTTCTTTGCCTTCATTATAAATACTGACCTTAACAACCGTTCCCATTAAGAATTGTGTATCAGAATAAGGTTCTTTAATTGTGTTTGTTGTTGAATCTTTTTTAGAAGTTTCTTTTCCATCAGTGCCATTGCTACAACCTACTGCCACAAAAGCGAGTAAAAAAATCAATCCCACTGTTATTTTTTTCTTATTTGCTACTTTCATCTGTTTAGCTCCTTTGTATCAAAACTGAAATAATTAATAGTTTATTGTAAATCGAGAAGAATAATTCACGAAAGATCAGACTAAATTTTATCTTTATTTATTATAGTGCCCGCGAATTTATTTTACAAGTAAAGGTGTGGAGAAAAATGTCCTGTTCTAACATTTCTAAAATCAATAAAGAAAGAGGCTCGGGATTTCCACCCCAGCCTCATTTCTAATTGTTTTTCAGTTCCGTTAAATAAATTATTTAACTTCTTCCATTACAATATTGTCTACTTCAATTTTAGCAGTATCGCCTTTTTGAGCAGCATTGATTAATTGAGCAGCCCATAATTTGAAGGCTTCTGATGAATGTGTAGCTCCTGAAACAACTTCAACAGCACCAGCATCTTGTTTTTCAACTAATGCTTTGTTTAATGTTGGGAAGAAGTCAGCTGGACCAACGCCGGCAGTTTTCTTCATCATTTCTTGGTATTCTTTATTTTCTGATTTGATTTCACCTTTATCGTTTGTTCCATCGTAGTTAGATTTAGTAATCTTTCCACCTTCAACAGTCATTTCAAATGTTTCAGTCCAACCGTTTGATGCATTTTTAGTTGCTAATGAATACGTACCATCTTGTAAATCAGCTGTATTCGCAATTTCAATTGTTTCTTGGTTGCCAGCTTGTGCTGCTTGAACTAATTGTTGTGCATAATTTCTAAATGCTTCTGATGAATGTGTAGCTCCTGAAACAACTTCAACGTCCGCTGCATTTTGTGCTGCGACTAAAGCTTCATTTAACTCAGGGATAAACATTGCTGGACCAGTTTTTGTTTTAGCTTCCATTGCTTTTTGGTATTCTTTATCGTCAGACTTTTTATCGCCTTTTTCATTTATATAGTTATAGTCAGATTCTGTGATTTTGCCATCTTTAACAGTCATTGCAAATTCAACTTTCCAACCTTTATCGTCGTAATCTTTTTCTACAAGTTTGTAAGTACCATCTTTAAGTTCGCCACCTGCAACTTGTTTCATTTCTTTAGTTTCTTCTTTTGAAGAGCTATCTTTAGCTACTTCGCTTGATGCTGCACTACTTTCTGAAGAACTATCTTTTTTATCTTCGTTACCACCACATGCTGCCAACACAACTGTTGAAGCAAATACTAATGATGCAACTGACATCGCTTTTTTGAATTTCATAATAAAATTCCCACCTTATCCTTTTTTAGTCTGTCCAGCTCATATCCACTCCACGTTTGTAAATAAATTCACAAAGATAAGTTGAACATCTAAGTATATAATAACCATTTTATTTCGATTTGTCTATCTTTTTCACAAATTTTAAAGTAAGAAAATCATGAGAAAATGAGAAGTGTATATTTTCTGATTCAGTTGTTATTAAATAATTCTCATTTTTCAACAAAACACTTGGTTATGGATAGACTTTTCGCTTCATTTCTTGTATAATCAATAAGGTTGTGAACCTTTTAACTATAAATCTTATAGTTGCACTTATTTTATCATATTATATTTATTGGAAAAGGAGAGAAAAAAATGACTGGAAAGAATATTGTTGTTATCGGCGCTGGTTATGCTGGAGTTGCAGCAACTAAAAAACTAGCAAAGAAATACAAAAAAAATAAGGACGTTACAATTACTTTAATTGATCGTCATTCTTATCACACAATGATGACTGAACTACACGAAATTGCAGGCGCTCGTGTTGAGCCTACCGCAGTTCAATATGATTTACAAAGATTATTCTGTCGTTTGAAAAATGTTAATTTAGTGACAGATAATGTAACAAATGTGGATCATGATACTAAAACAGTTACCACAGAACACGGTAGCTATAGCTACGATTACCTTGTTTTAGGTATGGGTGGCGAACCAAATGATTTTGGTACTCCTGGCGTTAAAGAATTCGGATTTACTTTATGGTCATGGGAAGATGCAATGAAATTACGTGGGCACATTGAAGAAACGGTTGCTAAAGCAGCTAAAGTTCGTGATGCCGCTAAACGTAAAGCAATGCTAACATTTACTGTTTGTGGTTCTGGTTTTACTGGGATTGAAATGGTTGGTGAATTATTGGAATGGAAAGACCGCTTAGCAAAAGACAATAAAATTTCTGCTGACGAAATTTCTTTAATTGTTGTTGAAGCTGCTCCAACAATCTTAAATATGTTAGATCGTAACGACGCTGGTAAAGCAGAACGTTATATGACTAAAAAAGGCATTAAAATATTAACGGATGCACCAATTGTTGAAGTTAAAGAAGATCATATCGTTTTAAAATCTGGCGAAACAATTCCAACAAGTACATTAATTTGGACTGCTGGTGTTAAAGCAAATTCTGATACTGCTGAATTCGGTATGGAAGCTGCTCGTGCTGGACGTCTTGTAGCAAACCAATATATGGAAGCTAAAGATTTAGAAAACGTTTATGTGATTGGCGATTTAGTTTACTTTGAAGAGTTTGAAAATACACCAACTCCTCAAATCGTTCAAGCTGCTGAATGTACAGCACACACTGCTGCTGCTAACTTAATTGCAGATATTGAGGGAACTGAAAAACACGCTTATAAAGGAAACTACCAAGGTTTCATGGTTTCTATCGGTTCGCGTTACGGTGTTGCTTGCCTATTCAATAAAATTCACTTAAGTGGTTTCTTAGCTATCTTAATGAAACATATTGTTAACTTGAAATATTTCTTTGATATTCGTTCTGGATATTATGCATTCCAATACATTATGCATGAATTCTTCCACATTAAAGACAATCGTAATATTTTCCGTGGTCACTTGTCACGTTACGGTAACGTATTATGGAGTGTTCCACTTCGTATCTTCTATGGTAGCATGTGGCTCCTTGAAGCTGGTAAGAAAACCTTCGGCTGGTTCGGCGGAGAATCTTGGTTTACAGATTCTGTAAAACTTCCATTTGCTTGGTTACAAGCAGAAACTACTTCTGGTGCTTCTGAAGCAGTTGAACAAGTTAAAGAAGTTGCAAAACCTATCTTTGGATTTAGTTATGCTTATGGCGAAGAACCTATGATGGTCTTCGATAAAGCACCTAAATGGTTTGAATGGTTGATGGAAAAAATGTTGCCAACAGCTGATGTTGCTTTGTTCTTCCAAAAAGCTATGACAATTATTGAATTATTAATTGCACTTGCAATTATCGCTGGTTTATTCACTTGGTTGGCTAACGCTGCAACAATTGCTTTAGTTGTAAGTTTTGCTTTATCAGGAATGTTCTACTGGGTAAATATTTGGTTTATCTTTGCCGCATTAGCATTAATGAATGGTTCTGGACGTGCCTTTGGTTTAGATTACTATGTTATCCCTTGGGTACAAAAAGTTGCCGGAAAATGGTGGTATGGTACACCTAAATCTCTATACGGTGATAAATAAATCATTTAATTAATGGTTAAGGCAGTTACTTGACTGCCTTAACCATTCTTTTTTTTAATAAAATCAATATCTTACATATTTGAAGAGTTATCGCCTAATTCCAATGGGAAACTATTGCTAAATAGCCCCATCTTTCTTATACTTAGCTATATGCATTTAATAACAGCTTCCCCTTTAAAATAGCCATTACTATAGGAGTGATATATAAATGAAAACAAAGTTTAAAGCACTAATTCCTTATTTTAAAATGATACGTCGTTGGGATATTATTATTATTTTAGTCCTGACCATCGGCTCTTTTCTACCCTTAGGTCTTTTTTACCTGAACCAAGCTACAGCTGAGACAGATTCTCCAAGTGGGGAACGACAATTGATTGCACATATTTCAGCAGATGGCAAAGAAGTTAAACAAATTGTATTAACTGGACATACCGGTACCGATACTTATCGTTACGAAGATGAAGATGGTGATTTCAATTTATTAGAAATCAAAGATGAAACCATTCGGATGATTGATGCTGATTGTAATGATTTAGTTTGTGTACGAAGTTTCGGAGCCATTTCAAAACCTGGCGAAACAATTTTGTGTTTGCCTCACAAATTAATTGTCGAAGTTCGTTCTACTGATGGAATTAACGATGGCGGAATGGTTTCCTTTGGTGGACTCGATACCCTCTTAGCAAATAAGTAACTAGACTTCTATTTTAACTTGATAAATTACACGTAAAGGACAGACCTTCTATGACCAAAAATCAAAAATTAGTTTATATAGCTTTATTGGCAGCCCAAGGGGTTGTGATTGGTTTAATCGAACGAAGCATTCCTTTCCCCTTTGCTTTTGCACCTGGTGCTAAATTAGGTTTGGCCAATTTAATTACTATTATCGCTATCTTCACCTTACCCTTTAAAGATAGTTTTACAGTTGTTTGGATGCGCCTATTGTTAACAACCTTACTAGGTGGGACCTTGTCAACTTTCTTATATAGTTGCGCAGGTGCGTTACTAAGCTACTTTGGGATGTTGATTGTTAAACAATTAGGACCAAAACGGGTCAGTATTATTGGGATTAGCGCTACAGGCGGTATTCTTCATAATATTGGTCAATTGGCTGTCGCCAGTTGGATTGCTCAAACGTGGACCGTCATGCTTTATTTACCAGTGCTATCCTTTATGGGGATTTTAGCAGGTGTGGCTATTGGAATTGCTGCAAATTACTTATTAGAACATGTTGAGACTTTACGAAACTTTCGTGCTGTCTACGGTCGTTTTGACCAACAAACGAAAGGAGAACACAAATGAAGATTCATCCTATGTGGGACACTTATCCAGAACTGCAGATGGAGCTGGAAAAAACCGTTGAACTCATCGAAAAAAATATTAAAATTCGCAATAAAGAAATCGAAGCTACAATCTTGGCTTTAATCCATTCTGGCGGAAAGCTTTTACGACCTGCCTATTCTTTATTGTTTTCACGTTTCGGACCGGATCAAGATGCTGAAAAAGCTCGTGCTGTTGCTGCTGCTTTAGAAATCTTACACATGGCAACCTTAATCCACGACGATATTGTTGATGATTCGCCTATGCGCCGAGGAACGCCAACCATTCAAGCAAAATACAGTAAGGATGTCGCTGTTTACGCCGGTGATTACTTATTTACCGTTTGTTTTAAATTATTAGCTCGTTATTCAAGTTCTCTTGAAAGTATTCAAATTGACACTCGTGGCATGGAACGAATCTTAATGGGTGAGCTAGATCAAATGCATCTACGTTATAATCAAAAAATCACAATACGCCAATATTTGACTCAAATTTCAGGTAAAACAGCGCAGTTATTCGCTCTTAGCTGTTATTCTGGTGCTTTAGAAAGTGGCACATCTGAAAAATTTGCGCGTTCATGCTACCATATTGGGAATCATATTGGAATGGCATTTCAAATTATGGACGATATTCTTGATTATTCTCAAGACGCAAATATATTTGGAAAACCTGTTTTAGAAGATGTTCGGCAAGGCGTTTATAGTGCACCTTTAATATTCGCTCTTCGCAAATATCCTGAAAAATTTAAACCGTATTTAGATAAAAAAGATCAAATGACAAATGACGATACTCAAATCGTTCATAAATTAGTTCTTGATTTAGGTGGCTTGGCCGCTGCACAAGAGTTAGCAGAAAAATATACCACCAAAGCTTTAAAAGAATTAACTAAATTACCTGAAACTCCTGAAAAAGCTATTATTATTCAATTAACTCGTTCTTTACTAACTCGTTATGATTAAAAAGAGAGAATAAGCTACATATTTCGTAGCTTATTCTCTCTTTTTAACTTTTGGGGATCCCAACCAAAATCCGACATTTTTGAAAGACAGGAAATCAATGAAGCATCTTTAAGAAGAAATTGGGGTTTGAAATAGAATGATTTATATTTGTTTTTAGTCATTCATCGCTATGTCCTTTTGAAAAACAAACTCATTTATTATTTTTATATGTTTGTTATTCACGAGCTTTTGTTTATGTAAGTTTATCAACTAATATCATTTCTATGGAAATTAAAAAAGGTCTTAGCCTCGTTCGAGATACGTTTATCCATGGTTCAGGATGATTTTATCAACGAGTTAATTATTTATGCTACAGTAAACTTGTTACTAAATACTTTATAAGGAGTGTATGTACATGAAAAGCGTTAAAGAACTAAATAAAAAAGAAATGCAACAAATTAATGGTGGAGCTATCTCTTATGGCAATGGTGTTTATTGTAACAAAGAGAAATGTTGGGTAAACAAGGCAGAAAACAAACAAGCTATTACTGGAATAGTTATCGGTGGATGGGCTTCTAGTTTAGCAGGAATGGGACATTAAAGAGGTATCTAGTTATGATAAAAGATGAAAAAATAAATAAAATCTATGCTTTAGTTAAGAGCGCACTTGATAATACGGATGTTAAGAATGATAAAAAACTTTCTTTACTTCTTATGAGAATACAAGAAACATCAATTAATGGAGAACTATTTTACGATTATAAAAAAGAATTACAGCCAGCTATTAGTATGTACTCTATTCAACATAACTTTCGGGTTCCTGACGATCTAGTAAAACTGTTAGCATTAGTTCAAACACCTAAAGCTTGGTCAGGGTTTTAACTTTAGTTCCAGATGAGTTAAAATCCTAAAAAATAAGGAATAATGGTAAATCAGCATTCCTTATTTTTATAGTCATCACACTATAACTTTACTTAAAGATGTTCGATGGCTATTTATAGAAATACTTTATGCAAAAATCCTATTGATATCTAACAATTTATCTGTTTTCCAAGATTTCAACATTTCTAAATAATTTAAGTATTATATCAAGAAAAGCTAAGCAAATCGATTGATTAGCTTAGCTTTTTTAGTTTTTATCACGTTACTAGATTAATTCGAATTGGAAAGTTCTGTCACCAGATTTAGTCATTAAATTTTGTTCGGCATCGACTAAGAGCGTTTTTAACTGATTGAATACTCTTATCATAATAAGTTGCAATTTCTTCGATTTCATAGCCTTTTGTATGTGCTAAAAGGACTTGTTTTTCATATAGACTAAGTAATTGATAATATCGATGTTCACCTTCTCGAGCCAATAAAAGTGCCTCAGGTGTCGCATCTTTTTGAGGTGCATATAAGTAATTTTCACTGGAGTTCGTCTCACGAACTTCATCTAGTGATCCTAAAAATTTATTGCCTTTACGCTTTATTGCATTTTGACGCCGAATTAAATTAAAATAAAATTGCTGCAATTTCATTTTATACAAGTTTCCAAAACTCATGCCTTTTTCAACTTGATGTTCATGAATCACTTGAAAAAATAAAATGCGAGCTTCTTGCATGATATCATCCTGATCATAATCAATGACATTATATTTTCTAGAAATTTTTAAGGTTAAAAATCGATAACGCTGAAATAATTGTTCGAAAAATTCAGTATCCCCACCCTTAATTCCCTTGATTAATTCCGCATCCGGTACTTTCTTTTTTTCTTCATTTGTCATCCCAACACTCCTTTGTATAACGCTTACATACTCTTTTAAATAAACAATAAAATTTAAAAGTTATAAATTTCTATTGTCTTTTTTTTCAGAAAGTTGACTTAACAGCTGCTCTAAATCTACTAATTGCTCCAAATCCCATGGTGAATTACGTCTAATCGTTTGGGAATGGAATTTTTCAGTTTCCATTTTGATGCTTTTATTCGATTCTTTCAAATCTTTGTAGAGCTCATTTGCAGATTTACGCAGTGCTCCCCTAGAGAAAACAAGCCACTGTTCGGCTAAATCGCTAGTTGCTACTGTCACTTGGGTTAATCGATTGTTTTTCTCTGATACTATCCGTTCAATAAAACTATCCGCAGTTTCTCCTTCTTTGGTAAAGATAACTGTGACTGTATATCTTTGATAGGACTTTTGAATACCAGGAACGAGTTGTGCATCAAATACTACCCAAATTTCAATTCCCTCATAACGCTGATAATTTGATAACTGATGCAACAGACTGTCCCTAGCATCTTCCATTTGATCTTGGTCTTTCAGTTTAACCAATTCTGGCCAAGCACCAATCATATTATATCCATCGATGATTAAAAGATCTTTTTTCATAGTATTTGATTCACCCCTTCCCTCTTACTATTTTTTAGTTATAGCGCATTACGACCACGGTAAACTTCATACATCAATAAACTTGCTGCGACACTCGCATTTAAACTTTGAACATGTCCAACCATTGGTATTGTGACCATGCCATCCATTTGTTCTTTGACCAATCTAGAAATTCCTTTGCCTTCATTTCCCATAACAACAGCAATTGGTAATTTCGTATCCCATTGGCGATAATCTTGACCTTTCATATCCGTTCCATATAACCAAACGCCTCGGTCTTTTAGCTCGTTAATTGTTTGAACTAAATTTGTAACACGGACAACTGGTACATGTTCAATTGCACCTGTTGAAGCTTTAGCAACCGTTGCAGTTAAACCAACAGCACGTCGTTTAGGTATGATAATCCCATGGGCTCCGCTAGCATCAGCTGTTCGCATGATTGATCCTAAATTATGAGGATCTTCTAAACCATCTAAGATAATAAAGAAGGGATCTTCTTTTTTCAAAGCTGCCGCTGCAAATAAATCATCTAATTCGGCATATTGAAATGCCGCTGCGGCAACAACAATTCCTTGGTGATTCATACCGTCTACTAGCGTATCTAGTTTAGATTTTGGTACCATTTGAACTTGGATATTTCTTTTTTTAGCTAAACCTAAAATCTCAGATATTTTAGAACCACTTAAACCTTCTTGTAAAAAGATTTTATTGATATCGCGTTCTGATTTTAAGACTTCAATTGCCGGAATTCTACCAGCAACTAAATCACGATCCTCTTCTATTTCAGATTGGTCCATGACTTGTTCAATTTCTTTGCGACCGCGGTTTTCATCACGCTTGGGTTTGTGTGCTTTACTAGGACGACGATTTTGTTGCGTTACCTTTTTGCCAAAGTTACTTTTTTGATTGCTCATTTTGGTCCTCCTCTGTTTGTTGAATACACCATTGAATTAATTCTTCCATTCGTTCAGTTTGTTTAGATAAATGCAGATAGCCCATTAGTGATTCGAAACCAGTTGCAACTCGATACGTAGTGATATCAGCATTTTTAGCCGACGTGTGACTTTTAGAATTTCGGCCACGTTTGTACATTGTAATTTCATTTTCGGTTAATAACCCATCCACCGCTAACATTTGTTGCATTAATGCATTCTGAGCCTTAGCTGAAACATATTTTGTTGCTGATTTGTGCAATTGGTTAGGTCTCGTCTTACCTGATTGAATTAAATAATCACGAATATACACTTCGTATATTGCATCACCAATGTAAGCCAACGCTAAACCATTCAGTAGGGACCAATCTTTTTCAGTTGTCATATTATTCTCGTCTCCATCTCGTTCCTTGGGGAGTATCATCAATGATAATGCCCTCTGCTTTTAGTAAATCCCGAATCTCATCGCTTTTAGCAAAATTTTTCTCTGCTCTAGCTATAGTTCGTTCGCTTAGCAATTGTTCAATATTTTCATCTAATAGTTCAGCTTGATTTTCTAGAGTGATTCCAAAAACTTGAAGCAACTCTTTAAACAGCCCTAACATAGCTTCAATAACTGCTTTAGACACTTCAGCTTGTTCACTATAAATGTTCATAACCTTAGCTAACTCATAAATCACAGTAATTCCATTAGCCGCATTAAAATCATCATCCATCTCAGTGATAAAAGTCTGTTTAAATTCTGCTAATTGTTGGAAATAGTCTTGATCTGTCGGCAATTCTATCGTTGCATCACTTAAGCGATAATGAAGATTGCTCGCTGCCATTTGAACTTTATTTAAATTATTTTTAGCTTCTGATATAGTTGCCTCATTGTAGCTAATCGGACGTCGATAATGAGTTGTTGCCATGAAAAAACGTAATACTTGAGGATCAACTTGCTTAATTAGCTCATGAACTAAAACAAAGTTTCCTAAAGACTTACTCATTTTTTCTTCATCCATTGTCACAAAACCATTATGCATCCAGTAATTAGCAAATGGATGTCCGGTTTTTGCTTCACTTTGAGCAATTTCGTTTTCATGATGCGGGAACGTTAAATCTTGACCACCACCATGAATATCAATTGTATCACCTAAATATTTTGTTGCCAAAACTGAACACTCGATATGCCAACCTGGACGTCCAGCACCCCAAGGAGATTCCCAACTAATTTCATCTGCTTTAGCCGATTTCCATAACGCAAAATCGACAGGATCTTCTTTTCGTTCATTTTCTATTTTTTCTAAACGGTTACTCGCACCAATTTCTAACTCATCAATTGACTGATCACTAAGTTTACCATAGTTCTTAAATTTTCGTGTTCGATAATAAACATCACCATCTGACTCATAGGCATAGCCTTTATCTATTAATACTTGGATAAATTCAATAATATCAGGCATATTTTCCATTACTCTTGGGTTTTTCGTAGCTTTCTCAACACCCAAAGCTGTCACATCTGTATAAAAAGCCTCAATAAAACGGTCGGCAACATCTGGCGCTGTGATATTCAATTCTTTTGCTGCCTGAATAATTTTATCATCTACATCGGTAAAATTAGAAACAAATTGAACTTGGTACCCGCGGAATTCAAAGTAACGACGAACCGTATCGAAAGCAACAGTGCTCCGTGCATTTCCGATATGAATATAATTGTAAACAGTTGGACCACAAACGTACATTTTAACTTGCCCTTCTGTTAAAGGAACAAATACTTCTTTTTCACGAGTCATTGTATTGTATATTTTTAACATTTTCTCATCTCCTTAAATAAAAAGTTTGTTGACCTGGATTAGCTCTGGCAAGAAAATAGAAATTCTTTTGTTTAACCTGCCTTTAGTTTAGAAAAAAGAATCTAAAAAGTCAAAACAACTATCTGGCAAATTAAGCCCTTAAAAAACCTTATTATTCAGTTAGCGCACTTTTACAACTTTAGCAGGAATTCCAACCGCTGTAGTATGAGCTGGAATAGACTTCAAAACAACTGCAGAAGCGCCAATCTTAGCATAATCTCCAATTTCAATGGGGCCTAACACTTGAACATGGGCTGACAATAAGACATGATTTCCAACTTTTGGGTGCCGCTGTCCTGTCTCTTTACCTGTACCTCCAAGGGTTACACCATGAAAAATAATAACATCATCCCCTACGATTGCCGTCTCTCCAATGACCACACCCATCCCGTGATCAATGAATAAACGTCTTCCTATTTTTGCACCTGGATGAATTTCAATTCCTGTGAAAAATCGAGAGATCGTAGCTAGTATTTTAGCTAGAAGATAGAGTTTATGCCGATAGAAAAAATGCGCCAAACGGTGGTTTAAAACTGCATGAAAACCCGGATAGGTTAAAAGTATTTCAAGTGTACTTTTAACGGAGGGATCATTTTTTTTAATAACAGAAATTTCCTCACGAATAGACATTTTTTCTCATCTCCTCTGGATTGTATATGATGCTGGTTTTAGTAAAAAAAATAGTCTGTATTTTAAGGATTTTATCCTTTAAGGACCAAAGTTGCTAATGAACTTAAGGATTTCATCCTTTAGTGAATTCGTACAGAGCGACTTTATGGAGACTTTGCTTCCTTTTATTTCTCCGATGTGTACCATTCTTCTAAGCAACAGAATATAAACCTTTTCGGATTACAGTCGTCCTGCGGCCGATGCATACCATGCTTCTAAGCTGCTGAAGCAGCAAGAATCATGGCAAAGCAACAAGAATCATGGCAATCCTGGCAAATCATAACAAATAGGCGCCCTCTATACACATACCTATGTATGTATACAAAAGACGCCTTCTAATTGCGTGGTTCCACTTTTATTCTTAATTAGCCTAATTAAGGGTAATTAACTCAAACAGGTTAACGGGTGTGAACCGGTCTTAGCTACTTTAAACTTCACTAGGACAACTCCGAGAGGCACTTTATTTAGCTTCTGACGTCTGATTTCACCTACACAGACTCTCTTTGGACATTCGCTAAACTACTTTTCTCATCACTGCTTTTATTATTCATAATCTTACTTTAATTTGCTCGTTTATTTGATTAAGGACTATAGTACTACGTTTAGCCTAAATTTGCAATAGCTGCTTCTAAATGGGCTTTCGCTTTTTCGCGTCCTAATAATTCGATTGTTTCGCCTAATTCTGGTCCGTGTGATTGGCCTGTAACGGCAACTCGGATTGGCATAAATAAGTTTTTACCTTTAACTCCTGTTTCTTTTTGAACTGTTTTGATTCCTGCTTTAATGCTAGCAACATCGAATAATTCAATTTCACCAAGTACTTTATGGAAAGCATTTAAAACGACTGGTACTGTTTCGCCTGCTAAAACTTCTTTGGCAACATCGTCTAGTTTAGGAGTGTCTGTGAAGAACAACTCAGATAATTCAACGATTTCAGCACCATAACTCATTTGTTCATGGTATAAACTCACTAGTTGACGCACCCATTCAATTTTTTCAGGTGTTGGATTGGCTTCAACTAAACCTGCTTTTACTAAATGTACTAAAGATAGGTCCGTTAATGTATCTAAATCTGTCGCTTTTACATATTGGTTGTTAATCCATTCTAGTTTTTTACCGTCAAAGGCTGCTGGTGATTTACTTAAACGCTCAGGATCAAACATTTTAATGAAGTCTGCTTGGTTGAAAATTTCATCTTCTCCAACTGGTGACCAACCTAGTAAACCTATAAAGTTAAACATCGCTTCTGGTAAATAACCTAAATCACGATATTGTTCAATAAATTGTAAGATACTTTCGTCACGTTTGCTTAACTTTTTACCAGTTTCGCTATTGATAATTAAAGTCATATGACCAAAAGTTGGTGGTGTCCACTCAAATGCTTCGTAAATCATCAATTGTTTCGGTGTATTTGCAATATGATCGTCACCACGTAATACATGGCTGATTTCCATATAATGATCGTCAACTGCTACTGCGAAGTTATAGGTTGGAATACCATCACGTTTGGCAATAACAAAATCTCCACCAATACTGCTTGATTCAAAACTAATTGGTCCTTTAACTAAATCGTCAAAAGAATAAGTTGTATCACGAGGTACACGGAAACGAATAACTGGAGTTAATCCAGCCGCTTCTTTTTCAGCTTGTTCAGCTGGTGTAAGGCTCGCACATTTCCCACTATAATGTGGCATTTCGCTACGTGATTTTTGAGCATCACGCTCTGCTTCTAATTCTTCTTCTGAACAGTAACATTTATACGCACGGTTGCTTAGTAGAAGTTGTTCAATTAATGGATTATATATAGATCCTCTTTCAGATTGACGGTAAGGGCCATAGTTCCCTGGCTTATCTGGACCTTCATCCCAATCCATTCCTAACCATGTCAAATTATCTAATTGGCTAGATTCACCATCTGCGATATTTCTTTTTGCATCTGTATCTTCAATTCTTAAAATAAAATCTCCACCGTTGTGACGCGCAAATAAGTAATTAAATAGTGCAGTACGGGCATTTCCAATGTGCAAATGTCCTGTTGGGCTTGGTGCGTAACGTACACGAACTTTTTTAGCCATAGTCAATTCCTCTTTTCTCTTTTTTGAATTGTGTTCTCTTCTTTATTTTAACACTTATTTAACTTTGAGAGAAGGCTGAAGACGTTTGTTTTGAATATCTTCACTTAATCTCAGAATATGTTACTTTCACAACTAGTTTAAATGGACCTTATTTTTTTCCTAGTAAGCAAACTGCCATCACAGCAATGCCTTCTTTTCGACCAACAAATCCCATTTTTTCTGATGTAGTAGCTTTTATATTAATCTGGCTGCTATCGGATTCACAGTCAGCAGCAATATTTTGTTTCATTTCTTCTAAATATGTCTGCATTTTAGGCGCTTCTGCAATAATTGTTGCATCAATATTTCCCAGGAAATATCCTTCGGTTTTAAGAATCGCCCAAACTTCACGAAATAATTCTCGAGAATTTGCATCTTTAAACTGGGCGTCTGTGTCAGGGAAAAAATGACCGATATCTCCTTTTCCGGCTGCACCTAATAGAGCATCGATAATGGCATGCACAAGGACATCTGCATCAGAATGACCTAATAAACCTAACTCATAAGGTATTTTCACACCACCAATTATGCAATCGCGCCCTTCAACTAATTGATGAACATCATAACCTTGACCAATCCGCATTAGTTACCTCTCTCCTTCATCTTCAAAATAGCTTCACCAATCACTAAATCGTCTGGTGTTGTTAATTTAATGTTCATATAGCTGCCTTCCGTGACTTCCACAGCATGTCCGTAATGTTCAACTAAAGACGCATCATCTGTTCCAAAAAAGCCTTCTTGTCTAGCACGTTCATGAACTTCTTGAATAAAAGATATTTGGAAAGCTTGCGGAGTTTGAATTTGCCATAATTCCTCTCTTGGAATTGTCTGATCAACTTTTCCTTCCACAACCTTTTTAATGGTGTCTTTAACAGGTACACCGACTATAGTTGCATTTGTTCGCTGAGCTTTTTGATAGAGTTTTTTGATTAAATTAGCTTCTAAAAAAGGACGAGCCCCGTCATGAATCAATACCACACCCGTCTGTTTTTTTAAGTATTGTAACCCATTATATACACTATCTTGCCGTTCTTTTCCACCAATGACAACGGTAATAGGAACTTTACCAGCAAATTCATTTTGAGCTAACACTGCTTCAATCAATTCTTTTTCCTTTTTTTCAACAACCAAAACAATATGCTGACAGTCGGCATCATTAACAAAAGTAGTTAAAGCATACTCAATTACTGGTTTTCCCAATAGATGCAACAAGATTTTATTTTTAGAAGCCTTCATACGCCTACCTTGCCCTGCTGCCAACAATACTAGCTCATAGCCCACTAAAATCACTCCTTTGAATAAAAAGTTTGTTGAGCTGGTTAACTCTGGCAGAAAAATAGGAAATTCAAAGAAAAGTGTCTTTTTACTTTTTTGAGAATTTATCTTTTTTCCGAAGAGTTGGATCATAAGAACTAGCCTTGATAAAAAGTTTGTTGAGTTCGCTCAAGTTCGATTGAAGAATAGGGAAATTTGATGTGACGCTTTTTGTCACCTCGAAATTTCATCTTTCTTCCATAAAACGAATCTATTTTATTCTTTTTCCTTAATTCCTCTTTGAGCATGAACAGGCTTAGCGAAAATCATACGACCAGCCGCCGTTTGCAATGCACTTGTCACAACAACTTCAATACTCTTATTCATATAGTATTGTCCATCTTCAACAACAATCATTGTTCCATCATCTAAATAAGCCACACCTTGATTTCGCTCAGTTCCAGCTTTTACTACCATAACATTCATGTTTTCACCAGGGATAACCACTGGTTTAACGGCATTTGCTAGCTCATTAATATTTAGAACTGGAACATTTTGAAATTCACTGACTTTATTTAAATTGTAGTCATTTGTCACAACAACGCCATCTAAAAGTTTCGCTAATTTGATTAATTTGCTATCAACTTCAGTTATATCTTCAAAATCTCCATCATACATTTCAACTTGAATATCAGATTCTTTTTGTAAAGCATTTAAAATATCTAAGCCACGACGACCTCGGACACGTTTTAAACTGTCTGCTGAATCAGCGATATATTGTAGCTCCATCAAAACAAAATTAGGAATCATTAATGTTCCTTCAATAAAACCAGTCTTAGCAATATCATAAATTCGACCATCAATAATGACACTTGTATCTAAAATTTTATATTTACGGAAATCATCATCAAATTTGCGCTCTAAAACTTTACCATTTGCATCTTCTTCATTGCTTTTTTTAGCTCGTGGTTGAATAAGCTTGCGCCATTCTTCTCTTCTAGTAGTCCCAATACGGAATCCTAAATAAGCAAACACCATATAAATAATAATTGGTAGAATTGTACTTAGCACTGGCCATTTTAAGCCCATTAAAGGCATTGTTACTAGGAAGGCTAACAATAAGGCTATAATTGTACCTAAGCTCCCAAATAAGAGATATGCAGCACTTTGTTGACTCAAGTACACCTCTGCTTTTTTTACACCGCGCTCAACATACTTCACAAGAACCAATGAGAAAAGTAAGAATATAATTGCACCAATAATAATATTTGTGAAAGTATTGTTAAGAAAACTATTTGTTACATTAAATAAGCTCCAGACATCTGGTAAAAAACTTGCTCCTATGCTTCCGCCAACAACGGCAAAAACTGCGGTAATGATTTTTTTTGTCAAAGAAATTCCTCCTTCTATACGTTCTAATTTTAAAGGGAACGCCTCTCACTAAATGAAAGACATTCAGCCTTTATTTGTCACCTAATGCTTTTCTGATTGTATCGGCAACTGTTGACACACCTACGATTTCAACATCTTTTGGAAATGTCCACCCACCAATATTATTTTTAGGGATAAACATGCGTGTAAAACCTAACTTAGCTGCTTCTTGAACACGTTGATCAATACGACTAACACGACGAACTTCTCCAGTTAACCCAATTTCACCGATAAAACAGTCCTTAGCCCGGGTCTCTTTTTCTCGGTAACTTGAAGCCACACTAACCGCAATCGCCAAATCAATTGCTGGCTCATTCAGCTTAACGCCTCCAGCAGCTTTCAAATAGGCATCTTGATTTTGGAGCATTAATCCTGCTCTTTTTTCTAACACTGCCATAATTAATGAGGCGCGATTATGATCGACACCACTTGCTGTTCGTTTGGCATTTCCAAAAACAGTTGGAGTAATCAATGATTGGATTTCAACTAAAATTGGACGTGTCCCTTCCATTGCTGCTACAACAGCAGATCCGGTTGCTCCATCTAATCGCTCTTCTAAAAAGAGTTCTGATGGATTTAAGACCTCTACAAGTCCGCCTTCGCGCATTTCGAAAATACCAATCTCATTCGTTGAACCAAAACGGTTTTTAACCGCTCGTAAAATTCTAAATGTATGGTGTCGATCGCCTTCGAAGTAAAGAACTGTATCAACCATATGTTCAAGCATTCTTGGTCCTGCTATTGCACCTTCTTTCGTCACATGACCGACGATAAAAATTGCAATATTGTTACTCTTGGCAATCTTCATTAAATCAGCTGTACTTTCCCGAACTTGAGAAACACTTCCGACAACACCTGAAACATCTGGTTGACTCATAGTTTGGATCGAGTCAATGATCACATACTCAGGCTTTAAATCTTCAATTGTTTGACGAATCGCTCCCATATCTGTTTCTGGGTAAATATAGAAATCCGCACCTTTAACACCCAATCGATCGGCGCGCATTTTAATTTGGCTGGCACTTTCTTCTCCCGAAACGTATAAAACTTTTCCGCCTGCTATATTTAACTGAGCAGAGACTTGTAATAGTAACGTTGATTTACCAATTCCTGGATCTCCGCCAATTAAGACCAGCGAACCTGGCACGACACCCCCGCCTAACACACGGTTTAGTTCATTCAATTCAGTTTTAACGCGCGGAACTTTTGATACAGTAATATCTTGAATCGCTTCTGCTTTAGCAGTTTGACCGGTCATACTGACACGGTTCTGACGATCATTTTTATCTACTTCTAATTCTTCCATCATTTGATTCCAAGCGCCACAGTTCGGACATCGTCCCATCCATTTAGGCGACTCATATCCGCACGCCTGGCAGACAAATTTTGTGGCTTTTTTCTTCGCCATCTCACTATGTCCCCCTTTTGCTCTCAAAAACGTATCTATTACATTCTAACATAGTTTACGTAATTCTTGCTTAAAAATACCACAAAATTCCTTAAAAAAACCTTATATTTTCACACTTAAGAGCATTTTTAAAAAGCCATGTGAAATGAATCTTTTTTTAACTAACTTTCCAACGAGCGATTCAGGAAGCTAAATTGTTTTTTTGACAATTTAAATCAGTACCTTGTTACGACAAAAGTAAAGACTAGTCTTTAAATAAGAATATATTTATATCATCCGTAAAAACAACATTTTGAAATCGCCGAAGGGATAGTACATTCAACATGCAACTAGCTTTTATTAAATAGTGACACCTATATCCGTTCTAGAGTAACTGTTTCGTTGCCCTAAAATCTGTCTCTGCTAGTTTATTTGTTTGGTCACTTTTATTTTAGCAGAGGTGTTCTTATTTTTGTACAAAAAAATAATCCAGATACCAATCAATTTGACTGGTATCTGGATTTTTAATTAGAACTTATGTCCAAAGCTCTTTTAACTTTAAGGTGCATCAGATAACAACCAGGTAACCTCACCTTGATAGCTTCCAACTTTGGCATCTGGGCTGACTTTTAATAAAAGTCCTGCTGTTTCTGCCCATTGAATCGTTGGGAAGGTTTCGCTTCCTGTTGCGATTTTTTGACTTGTTCCATTAATAACAACATCTTGTGTTTGGCTCTTTTTCAAAACCAATGCACTTCTTAATTTTTCTTTTGCCTGATCTTCAAATGGATTAGCACTGGCAAGCAGCGACCAATTTGAACCAATTGTGTTCTCTATTTCAATTTTCCAATCAGAGTGCATACGCTCCACATAGGGCGTTTTTTGACTTAACTTCGTTGTTTTGTAATCCAACTTTTTCGGTAACTCTTTAAATTTAAGTTCACCACCAACAGCTAACTGGCTAGCTTTTTGTAAACTAGCTCCTGAGTCCACTCGTGTTCCTTTAAAAGTAGCACTATAATTTCCAAATACTGGTTCAATCCCATTTGTAATGAGTTCAACTGGAATTTCAGTACCATCTTCCATATTCCATGCTTTAGGTTCGACCTTTTGATAGACCAAATCATCTAAAGTTCCCTCTTCAGCACTTTGGCGAACATCAACTAACTCAAAAGAGGTATTCTTGGCATCCAATACGAGGTTATCTACCTCATTAAATACAGTACTTTCGGGATTATAAACATTCACTGGAATTCTTTCTGTAATTTCTTTTTGCTTCCCATCAGTTAACGTTGCCTCTATCCATTGAAAACCTATTACGGAAGAATCTAATGATATTGGATTTTTTAAAGTAACATTTGTGCCTTTGACTTCTTTAAATAAGGTTTTTAAATCATTGCTAATCGCTTCACCAATTTTAACCTTTTGAACGTTTGGTTCACCACTTAGTTCAGTAATGGTTAATTCAAATTTTTGGGCGACTGAACGAGTCCCATACTCATCAATGCCAATAATAGAAACTGTATGAATACCTGGAGAAAAGTCTTTTCCTTCAATCGTTCCTTGGTAATTTTGGACGACATTATAAGGAATATTCGTGTAATCATCTAATTGAATTAACGTTTTATCCTTGTCATCCATTTCCAAATACACACGGTAATTCATATTATCTGCATCTGAAATAGTTCCATCAATGACTATTTTTTCATCTTGATACATGGAAGCTTTTTTTTGATTCAATGTAACTTGAGGTGCTGCAAGTACACCGTATTTTAAAATTTGTTTGAATGAAACACTCTCATTACTTCCAACATTTACACCTGGATTTTTCATTGAAACACCTGAATCGCCTAAATCAACGGGCTGGTTTTCTTTTAACTCCACCGGTGAAGGATACGAACTACCTCCAGCATCACGATATCGTTTCCCTGTTTCCCAACCAAGACCATCAGCGTTTTGCGTACTGTATTGTCCAAAATTTTGAGTTGAGTTGTAATATCCAGCTGCCCAGTTTGGCATTGTTTTTGTGTCAGGTATAATAGCCAAAGAAGATTGACCATACGTTAGATTAATACCTTCAAAATTATTAATCGGTGTAACGGGTACTGAATCTGATCCAACAAAGGTATCAACATATTGACTAATCCCAATTTTTTGCGTATCTACTCCCATATTCTGCACTTCATATGTTATTTCAACAGCATTATTCCCTAACAATCGTTGAATTAGATTAATTTTATATCGATCTAAATAATAAAATGTACGTCTTAGAGAATTGGTTTCTTTATGAATGCTATAAGCAGATTCTACCACGTTCTTCCATAAAAAACCTGAGCCAACTATATCTGATGTACTGGCTGGGAATACACCATTTATAATTAAATTCGCTTCAATAGAAGTACTAAACATCCATTTACTCCCATCATAGGTGTACCACCATGCCCCATTGTTCCATTCAATCTTATAGCCGTTATTTGAAATCACATCGCTTTTTGTTCCATATTCCCAGCCATCTTTTAATGGTTCATCTGTGGTGTAAACAACAATTTTTTTTTCAAGAATTTTATTTGTATCTTTCCTTGTTGCTCGAATCGTTGCACTATAACTTCCAAATTTCGGCTTCACATCATGTGAGAAGACTGTTACAATAGATTCTTCCCCATTTTCAGTTTGCCAAGCTTTGGCTTCACTTTGTTGTAGAATCAATTCCGTTAAACGATTTTCTTGGTTCGCTTTAGTTATCTCTTCTGATGTAAGTCCTATATTTTTTACGTCCAAAACAATCTTATCTACATCATTAAATATCGTCGTTTTATCATCATAAACCGCTACAGGTACTTTATATACCTCTTCTTTTAAATTCGAATCTATCAAGATTGCCTCTACCCACTTGAATCCAACTGTAGTAGAATCTACCTCAGAAACCGATTTAAGTTTGGTTCCATTTCCGACAATATTTTTAAATAATTTTGTTATATCTGTTTGAATCTTTCCACCAATTTTTACTTTTTGAATTAATGGTACTCCACTTACTTCCTTGATTGTAAAAGACATCGTTTTAGCTTCTGATCGAGCACCATACTCGTCAATCCCAACAATAGATACTGTATGACTGCCTTTCGTAAAATGTTTCCCTTCAATTGCTACTTGATAATCTTGTGTTTTTTGATAAGGTACATTTGTAAAGTCTTTTAATGGAATTAATGTTTTATCCGTATCATCCATTTCTAGATACAAGCGATAGTTATGGTTATTGACATCGGAAATGGTTCCCGTGATATCAAAACTTTCGCTAGTATACATAGAACCCATTTTTTGATCTACCGTGAGAGCCGGTGGAACCATTCCACCAAACTTTATAATTTGCTTAAAGATAGTGGATTCCCCAGGTGCAACTAGAACCCCTGGATTTTTCATAACTGCCTCTATATCATTTAGATCCATAGGTTGATTTTCTTTTAACTCAATAGATGAATCGGGTTGTCCTATTCCAGTTTCCCAGCCAATCCCAGCTACCGTTTTTGGACTATATCCATTGAAACCTTTTAAACTACCGTATCTTCCTGTTGACCAGTTTGGCATTGTTTCTGCATCTAGCATCATGGCTAATGAATTCGTGTTTGCCATGTTCAGTCCTTTAAAACTATTTAGTACTCTAATTGGAGAAGAATCAAGAATATCAACATATTGACTGACACCAATTTTTTGTGGAACAGAATCCTTATTCGTCACTTGATAACTAACTTCCACTGATCCCTCATCTAACATTTTTTGTAGAATATCAATCTGGTAGGTTTTATAGGGGAAGCTCCGTTTCAATGTGTTTGTTGCTAAATTTTTAGTATACACAGATTCTGCTAAATTTGCCCATAAAAAACCACTCTTCGTATTTTCACTGGTCCCTGTCAAAAAACTACCATTTACAATTAAAGCAGCTTCTATTGAAGTCCCATAGACCCAGCTATTGTTGTTGTATGTGTACCACCAATTTCCGCTGTTCCACTGGATTTTATTGCCGCTTTTTTCAATAACATCATTGGCTGTTCCAAATTCCCAGCCATCTTGTAAGGGAGTATTTGTTACTGAAAAGAAAATTTTCTTTTCTAGCGTTTTATTCGTATCTAGTCTTGTTGCTCGAATGGTGGCCTCATAATTCCCTATTTGAGCTTTAATTGTATGAGCAGGAACCGATAAAATTGCCTCAACTCCATCCTCCATTTGCCATGCTTTGGCTTCGCTTTCTTGGAGAATCAACTCGTTTAAACGATTTTCTTTGATTGCGGCATCGATTTCACTTACTGTAAAGCCTATATTTTTTGCAGTTAGGCTAATTTTTTCTGTCTCACTAAAGACTGTACTAACAGGATTGTAGATCGAAACTGGAATTTTAAACGTTCCTTCTTTCAAATCATCATCAATCAAGATAGCCTCTACCCATTGAAATCCTACATTTGTTGTATCAAATTCGGCAACATTTTTTAGCTTTGTACCATTTCCTTTAATATCTTTAAATAGGGTAGTTAAATCCGGATTGAGTCCTTCACCTAGTTTCACTTTTTGAATTAATGGTACTCCACTTACTTCCTTGATTGTAAAAGACATCGTTTTAGCTTCTGATCGAGCACCATACTCGTCAATCCCAACAATAGATACTGTATGACTGCCTTTCGTAAAATGTTTCCCTTCAATTGCTACTTGATAATCTTGTGTTTTTTGATAAGGTACATTTGTAAAGTCTTTTAATGGAATTAATGTTTTATCCGTATCATCCATTTCTAGATACAAGCGATAGTTATGGTTATTGACATCGGAAATGGTTCCCGTGATATCAAAACTTTCGCTAGTATACATAGAACCCATTTTTTGATCTACCGTGAGAGCCGGTGGAACCATTCCACCAAACTTTATAATTTGCTTAAAGATAGTGGATTCCCCAGGTGCAACTAGAACCCCTGGATTTTTCATAACTGCTTCTGAATCACCTATATCCAGGGGTTGATTTTCTTTTAACTCAATAGATGAATCGGGTTGTCTTTTTCCAGTTTCCCAGCCAATCCCAGCTACCGTTTTTGGACTATATCCATTGAAACTTTTCAAACCACCGTATCTTCCTGTTGACCAGTTTGGCATTGTTTCTGCATCTGGCATCATAGCTAATGAATTTGTCTCTGTCACATTCAATCCTTTGAAATCATTAAGCACTCGTATTGGAGAGGAATCTAAAATATCGACATATTGACTAATACCAATTTTTTGAGTCTCACTATTTTTATTTGTGACTTGGTAACTGATTTCCACTGATCCATCGTCCAATAATTGTTGAATAATATCAATCTGATACGTTTTATATGGGAAGCTTCTCTTCAACATATTCGCTGATACATGAATAGAGTAAACAGATTCATTTTTACTTCCCCACAAGAAACCCGAATTTTTATTTTCAGATGTTCCAGCTAAAAAACTTCCATTTACAATCAAAGCAGCTTCTATGGATGTACCATATAGCCAGCTATTATTATTATAGGTATACCACCAAGATCCACCATTATTCCAACTGATTTTATTGCCATTTTTTTCAATAGTATTCGTTGCAGCACCAACTTCCCAACCACTATCGCTCATTCCTCTGAGTATATTTTCTGCTTGTTGGGGCTGTAGTAGTTCCTCTTGTGACTCAGTAAGTGAGTTGGTTTCTATGCTATTTTCTTCACTACTATTTTCTTCACTACTGCTATCTAAGTTTACTTCGTGGGTATTGATTTCAGAACTACTAGTACTAATACCTTCACTAGTTTCTTCATCCATCTCTGCAAATATACGTCCTTTTAAAAACTCGTAATTTGCATAAACAGTCCCACAAATTAAAATGAGTGAAAAAAGAAGCACTACTATTTTTTTATTTTTTTTCAGCATTTTGATTCTCCTTTCTTATAGGGTAAATATGACTCATTCTATTCTCTTCTAGTTTTATTACTTGGTCTGCTTGTCGGTTCTGAACTACTTTTTCTTTTTCTTAATTCCTGTTGCTTTTTACGCTTTCTTTGTTTCATTAAACGTGCGCGTTTTTCTGCCGCTTTTTTCTTTTGATGACGGTAAATAAAGAATCCGATTACTAGAATAAGAAAGATCGTTATTCCTGCAACCACTGAAATAATCAAAATCCAGTTCGGTTCTGTTTTTTCTAATTCAACAGCTTCTTTGTTTAAGTCGGTTGAATCTTTTGCAGATATAGTAAACTCTTTATCAAACTCCCATTTGTCTTCTCCAGATTGGGCAATGAGTTTCAACCTATAGGTACCTGCATCTAAGCTTTGATTATCCCAATTTATAGGGAAATCAAAATTCGAATTAGGTGCCATTGAAAGACCTTTTTTATCGGTTTCATGAAGCACTTTTTCACTACCCTTTTTCATCACTTTTGCATTGATAGATACGTCTTTCATAATCGTTGCTTCTGTATTTTGTAGATTTGCTGTAACCGCTGTTCGGTAATTTAATAATACTGGTTTAATATCATTTAATTCCATGACTGGCTTGACTTCATTGGTGTTTTCACGTAGTTGAAGTCCAATGACATAAGAATATTTATTTTTGATTTGCACATCTTTTTCTTTATCTTTGGTATTTGAGTCGTCTTCTTTTTTAGAAATATAAAATCCACCTAAAATCAACCCGTCAAATTCTTTTTCGGGCATTTGAATAGTGAACGGCACTTCTTTCGTTTCTTTCGGTTCTAATGTCACTTCCTGTGCTTTCGAAATAATAGATGTCACCGGATTTTTCAGCGTGGAATCCACTTTTTCATCTGCCTTACTATAATCAATCACCCCATTTTGGTTGGTCATCGCTACATTTGGAGAAATAAGAATCGTGGCTTTCTCATCGCTAGAATTACTGACAGTTAAAGTAATGTCTTGTCTTTGATTTGGCTCCATTTTTAAATCGAAATAAGTAAGTGTTTTGTTGATTTGGTTTTCTGGTATGTTTGCTTTAACAGAATAAGCCATCGTTTCTGCAGCTTCTCCTATCATTGGCATATGTTGGAGCCCGATTAGACAGACAACGAGTATCGAAATGATTTTTTTCATCTTATTGTGTTCCCCTTTTCCTAACTAGAATAGAAAGGACCATTGAACAATCGGTCCTCCCTATCGAATTTTAAATTTACTACTTTATTTTGGTGCGTCTGCTAATTCCCATGTAATAGAAGACGTATATTCTGTATTCGCTTCTGGTGTGCCAGCAACCACATTTAATTGAACTGCTTCATTGGCTTGATCTGTTCCTGACCAGACAGTTACCCATGTCCCACGTCCACCTTTATCCATCGCATTCATAAATGGTTTACTATCTGTATTATCAAATAAAACATCTGATTTAGTTGGGGCTACAGAAATATTGCTTGAACTTCCTGCTTTGACAACACCATCTTTAAAGGCTAACGTTGCACCTCTCAACACTTTATTTCCGCTTTTAAATTCGCTCATTTTAGCTGATAAGTGCCAGCCTTCTCCTGCTCCTCGTAAATCCGTTACTTGGACAAATGGATTGGCATTCTTCGCTTTATAAGCAATGTCTTTCCCTGTAATTTTATGTTCACCAAATTTGATATTAGAAACATAATCAATTGATAATGGGCCTGTTTGTCCCGTACCTGCATTTTCTGGATCTGTTTCGTCAATTGGGCTTGGTACATTTGGATTATCTGGATTGGTTGGATCAACTGGTGGAGTTACTACCCCTTCACCAGCAGTAAAATTAATTTTGTTCTCTGATGTATGTGTACTTGATACTTCTGCTTGGACTTTTGCTCCTCCAAAAGCGAATGAAGCCAAAGCGAATGTTGTAATTATTAATGAGCTTTTTTTCATTTTTCTCTACCATCCTTTTCATTTCTCTGATCTATTTAAGGTGCATCTTCCAATGACCACGTTATGGTCGAAACATAACTCGCTACTTTATTCCCTGCAGGAACTGCTAAAGTAACTTTTTCTCCATTTCCTTCAAAGGCATTACTCCAACTTGAACGACCCTGTGTGGTTGTCGCGCTCATGATGCTCGTTGCTGTTGGCGATAAATTCACTTTAAATGCAGATGGAGTTAAAAGAGGGTCCACACCTTCTGCTGTTGTTAATTTACCTTCTGGAATCGTCATAACAGCACCTTTTAAGGTTAATGATTTATCTGCCGTTTCAAAAGCTGTTGCACTAACTTTTAAATTCCAACCTAAATCTTGTCCACGAGAATCCGTTACTTGTAAACCTAGCTTCGTGCCTTCAACTGGTGTTGCTTCAAGTGGAGCTTTTGCTTCAGAGCCTAATTTTTTAGTTGGAAAATTAAAGCTAGAAACCGAATCTAAACTTAATGGGCCTTTATTTAATGTTGGAGGTTGAATTTCTGGATCTAACAGCTCCGGAACCGTTGTATCGTCGCCTGCTTGTAATTCAAAATTTGCTTTCGAAGAACCTGCACTTGCCTCAGCTGCCTCAACAGATTGACTTCCTAAAATGGCAACACTCATTAACACACTCAAACCTAGTATAGAATACTTATTTATTTTCATTTTTATTTCCCCTTTGATTGTTATTTTTTATTTAGGCGCATCCATTAATGTCCATGTAACTGTCGACATATATTCGCCTTTTTTGTTTCCAGCAGGAACAGTTAGCTTGATTTCATCTTTATCAAAAAAGTTTGTCCATGTTCCAGCACCGCTGCCAGTTTTTGCATTCATGAAAGTAGCAGGCGCATCATTAACTTCGACCGCATACAATTCTGGTGCTAGCGAAACATTTCCTACATCTTTTAATGTACCTACTGGCAATACTAATTTTGCGCCTTTTAATGTTTTAGTTGCATCAGTTTGGTCTACAAAAGCCGTTTGAGATACTTGAACATTCCACCCCGCTTCTTCTCCACGCTTATCCGTTACTTGAACATTGGGTCTATCTACAACAGAAGTGTAAACTTGTTCTTTCCCTTCTAACTTATGTGAGCTAAATAGCAACGGAACAACATGATCAATCGTTAAAATCCCTTCATTTCCAGTCTCGCCTGATGGATCTGTTGGGTCTGTTGGGTCTGTCTTTCCTGTGTCCGAATCTCCTGGAGTTAAATTAATGTATCCATGAGATGTACCGCCTTTACCATCTTCACTACCTGTAACCACATCTTGTGGTGCAGCAGTTGACGTACTTGCTCCTAGCAACATACCGCTCCCAATCAAACCTAACATTGTCATTGTTTTTAATTTCATTTTTCTTCCTCCTCGTTTTGTCCTTAATTTTTCAACTGCTATTGCAGCTCCTAAAAAAACCAACCCTGTTATAAGTAAATTTCCATCTGCAGTTTCTCCCGTTTGTGGCAATTTTGAGCTCGTTCTATCGACCCCCGTATTAGGCAAATCTTTATTTTTTGGAAGAGAAGTATTTCCTGCTCCCATATCTTCTTTTTCAGTAAAAGAAATACCTGCTTGACTAGTAGCTGTATTGGCAAAACTTGTTACTGTAAAAGAAAAAAAACAAAATAAACTAAACCCCCACAATAGAACGTGCTTTATTGTCTTCATCTTCGTCACCCCCTCTCCGATCAAGGAACATATATTTTATCTAGATTGCTTCAAAGCTAACCCAGCATCCCACTCTTCAATTGATAAAACTCGATTTACATTGTGAAATTTACTTTTAATAATCGCACAAATCTGATCATGTTCTATATGATTCTCTTGTAAGAACAGTAATTTTCTTATCTGGACATCCTCATTTGTTATAAAAATGACATAAAATGAATACATATCCATCCAAAAATCTTCTATCTTCATTGTTTAGCCCCCTTACTTAACTTTTAACTCGCTATGAAGTTAAATCAGATCTATAAAAGAATGATTCTATTGAAATAATTATTACTTTTACATAATCTATTCTAATCTACTTGACAAAGCTCCCTCATCCCAAAAATTGATTAGCACTTCCTCATTTTTTGAAATAAAATTAACCTCATACTATAATTACTGTCTTTTTTTACATAAATATTTAATTTTTTTTGTTAAATCTCTGGTTTTTCATCTAATTTTACTGGTTAACTATGTCGGTTAACATCACCAAGGACTAATTTTCCCCTTCTTGATTCTGATAACTATTTTTAATTTTTTACTATATATATATTGCATTAATTGGAATTCTAGTTAGTGTTGGTTATAAAAGTACACATAAAAGAATAACTTACTTTAAATCTGCTAACCGAAAAATGCTTAGTGAATAATCATTTTTAGGTATCGCACTTTAAAATTCACCTGTTTTTAGAAACTAAATCTAATTTTTCCACTCTAATTTGTGAACTAAATATGGCTTTTATTTGAACTCGTCCAGTTTTCATTCTAAAATTTAAACAAAATAAAAAAACAGTTCGCTAAATCTTAACGATTTAGTGAACTGCTTTTAGCTTTTACTATTTTATTGTAATGAATAGTTTGGTGCTTCTTTAGTAATTTGTACATCATGTGGGTGAGATTCACGTAAACCTGCACCACTCATACGGATAAATTGTGCATCATCACGTAGATATTTCAAATCAGCTGCTCCAACATAGCCCATCCCGGCTTTTAGACCACCGATCATTTGGAAAATAATGTCACTAACGCCACCTTTATAGGCAACTCGACCTTCAATTCCTTCTGGGACTAATTTGTTAGCTTCATTTGTGCCACCTTGGAAATAACGATCGCTTGAACCTTTTTCCATTGCGCCTAAACTACCCATACCACGGTATGTTTTGAAACGACGGCCTTGGAAAATTTCAAATTCGCCTGGTGATTCGTCTGTTCCAGCCAACATACTACCTAACATAACAGCATGTCCGCCGGCAGCAATTGCCTTAACAATATCGCCAGAATATTTAATTCCACCATCTGCAATAATCGTACGTCCATATTCACGAGCCACTTCAGCAGCATCATAAATAGCTGTTAGTTGAGGAACCCCAACTCCGGCAACAACCCGAGTCGTACAAATTGAACCAGGCCCAATTCCAACTTTAACCACATCTACACCAACATCATAAAGAGCACGAGTTGCTTCGCCTGTTGCTACGTTTCCAGCGATTAATGTTGCTTCTGGGAAATGTTCACGAATTTCTTTGATTTTACGAATCACACCTGCACTATGTCCATGAGCAGTATCAATGATAATTGCATCTGCACCAGCGTCTAATAGCGCTTCTGCGCGTTCAAAGGTATCTGTTGTTACTCCAACAGCTGCAGCAACTAACAAGCGACCATGCTCATCTTTAGCGGCATTAGGGAACTCGATAACTTTTTCAATATCTTTAATTGTAATCAGACCACTTAAACGTCCTTCAGCATCAACAATTGGTAACTTTTCAATTTTATGTTTTTGTAATGTTTTTTCAGCATCTTTTAAAGATGTTCCAACTGGAGCTGTCACAAGTTGATCTTTAGTCATAACTTCATCAATTTTAATACTGTAATCTGTTACAAAGCGTAAATCGCGGTTGGTTAAAATACCTACTAGAATTCGATCTTCCATATTATTGACAATTGGAACTCCACTAATACGGTAACGGCCCATCAATTCTTCTGCATCTGAAACTAAATGATCAGGAGTTAAAAAGAATGGATCAATAATAACGCCACTTTCAGAACGTTTTACTTTTCTAACTTCGTCAGCTTGTTGTTTTGTACTCATATTTTTATGAATAACACCTAAACCACCTTGACGCGCCATTGCAATCGCCATTTTTGAATCTGTGACTGTATCCATACTCGCACTCATCAAGGGAATATTTAGTGTAATATTTTTAGCCAATTTGACACTCATGTCAACATCGTTTGGTAGCACATGACTTTCAGCAGGGACCAATAAAACATCATCAAAAGTGTAGCCCTCTTTAGCAAATTTCGTTTCCCAGTTAGACATTTCTCACAACCACTCCTTCAGTTTTTTTCATTAATTTGAATAAGATTTTAATTACAAAATTAACAGAGAATTAGCCATCCGTCAAGCCTATACGCTTATGAATTCTCTTACAATTGAAAAAAACTGAAAAGAAGGCTAATTTATGTCTTTTTTATGAAAAAACAATGAGAAAAAACTGTTTCTACTATAGTATTAAAAATACTGGACAGGTTAATTTTTAGCTCCTTAATTTTATTAGTTTAAAGAAATTTTCTTTGGTTGATACATTTCTGACTTCTATTTTTTACATGGAAAATAGGAACTACTCCTTTACAAATTTATGGAACAAAAATGGCGGTTACCTTGCTAGTTTTTTAGAGGATTACTTCTTAACTCTATTAGCTAATTTTTTTCATCATTAAAAAATTGTCCTTATCATCCTAAAAAAGGATAAACAGCTTGATTTTTATCTATTATAGCTAAAAAAGAAAACTTACTTTAGCCACATTGTATAAAGAATTCTCGTGCTAGACCCGATAAAATTAAATTAACATTTGAGAATAGTGAGTTTTTCAATTGCTTCTTTAAAAAAGCTTCTCCTATTTTCTAATTATAATAAAAAAATTATGGTTTTATTAAATATTGTAAGCGCTTTTGTTCGTGAATATCTTGAGCGCATAATTGAAATTACTGATTCTTAACACATCTTGTTTAAACCCTTTGATTTTCACAGACTTTATAAAGATAACTAAAATCTTACTATTAGGAGGTACAGTCAAAAATGGCAGAAAAAGATGTTTTTGCCCACGAGGCAGATATCGAAAAGTACAAAGAGAGAGGCTATAACGACGATCTTTTACCTAAAACAAAAGACCGGCGTAATATGAATGCAAAAAATTATTTTACTTTGTGGATGGGTTCGGTGCATAATATTCCTAACTACACAGCTGTTGGAGGCTTTCTATTTCTTGGATTATCACCCATCAACGTGATCCTAGCTTTGATTATTAGCTCAATGGCGGTTGCGGCTTTTATGGTTTATAACGGTCGCGCTGGTTCTAAGTACGGAATTCCCTTTGCCATGCATTTACGTTCAACATATGGTGATTTAGGGGCTAAACTACCTGGTTTCCTAAGAGGATGTGTCGCCGCTATTGCTTGGTTTGGCTTACAAAATTATGCAGGTTCATTGGCATTATTAATTCTTATTGGAAAAATTTGGCCTAGTTTTCTAACATTAGGTGGAGATTTCAACTTTTTCGGTTTAAGCTTACCTGGTTTGATTGCTTTTACCATTTTCTGGGCAGCAAATTTATTAATTGGAATTGGTGGCGGCGGAGCGTTAAATAAGTTTACAGCTATTTTAAATCCTTTAATTTATGTTGTTTTTGGTGGTATGGCGATTTGGGCAATCAAGGTTGGTGGTGGTATTGGACCGATTCTTGCCTTTACACCAAGTGGCGCTGATGTTCAGAATAATGCCCCACTCTTCGTTTATTTAATTATTATCACATCAGTTTTATCCGTATGGGCAGCTCCTGGTGCTAGTGTCTCTGACTTTACGCAAAACGCGACATCAACACGAGCTCAAACAATTGGACAAACAGCTAGTTTTCTAGTCGCCTATATCATTTTTGCTTTCTCTAGTGTAGCGATTTTAATTGGTGGTTCGATTCATTACGGTGTCCAAGAGTGGAACGTCTTGGAAATAGTTGAAAAATGGGATAGTTTACCAGCTATTTGCTTAGCTATGTTAGTCTTCTTATTAACGACTATTTCAACAAATGCGACAGGAAATATTATTCCAGCAGCTTACCAATTATCAGCACTCTTCCCTAAAACGATTAATTACAAGAAAGGCGTCATTATTGCTTCTGTCATTAGTTATTTGATTATGCCTTGGAAATTAATGGAAAATGCGAATAGCATTTTTGCTTTCTTAAACATCATTGGTGCTGTTTTAGGACCAGTTGCGGGTGTCATGTTAGCTCATTTCTATTTTGTTAAAAAGCAAAAAATTGATTTAAATGCGTTATATATGGATACAAAAGCTGACAATAGTCAAAATCCTTACCGTGGTATCAATAAAGGAGCCTATGTGGCAACTATTGTCGCATTACTTGTTTCGATTAGCGGTCAATTTATTCCAGCACTACAAGTTATTTCAAGTTTATCTTGGCTGATTGGCTTTGGTTTAGCCTTTATTCTTTATTTAGTGCTTAAAAAATTCATACCCGAAAAAGTATAAATTAGCTTTGCTAAAATAAAAATTTTTAGGAGGAAAACAAATGAGTTATGATTTATTAATCAAGAACGGGCTAGTAATTTTAGAAAATGAGGCTATTGAAACAGATGTAGCTGTCAAAGATGGGAAAATTGCAGCAATTGGAAATAATTTAAGTGCAGCTTCGGAAACAATTGATGCGACAGGATTAATTGTTAGTCCCGGCATGGTCGATGCTCATGTGCATATTACAGATCCTGGAGGCGGCTATCGCGACCAATGGGAAGGGTATTTAACAGGTACAAAAGCTTGTGCCAAAGGTGGCGTAACTTCATTTATGGAAATGCCTTTGAATCAAGTCCCTGCAACAGTTGATGGGAAATCTTTACAAATTAAATACGATGCTGGTAAGAATAAATTAACTTCAGATGTTGGCTCATTTGGTGGTCTTGTTCCTTTTAATTTAGAGCATGGCATTGAAGAGCTAAATGATGGAGGCGTCGCAGCCTATAAATGCTTTATGGCAACTTGTGGAGATCGTAGTATTGATGGCGACTTTATGAATGTCGACGATTACTCTCTCTATGAAGGGATGAAACACATAGCTAAAACTGGAAAAGTTCTTGCAATCCATGCAGAGAATGCTGCGATTACTGATAAATTAGGGGAACTAGCCTATAAAAATGGGGAAACGACTTTGGCAGCATACGTTGCTACTCGTCCCGTCTTTACAGAAGTTGAACCAATTAAACGAGCGATTTTATTTGCTAAAGAAACGGGTTGCCGTATTCATATTTGTCATGTGGCTTGTCCAGAAGGCGTGGATGAAATTACCAAAGCACGGAATGAAGGTGTAGATGTGACCTGCGAAACATGTACCCATTATTTATACTTTGATACTTCCGAGTTAGATGCCATTGGACCAGTTGTAAAATGTTCTCCGCCAATTCGTGACAAAGAAAATCAAAATGGCATGTGGGAAAAAGTTTTAGCAGGTGAAATTGCATTTGTAACTTCTGATCATTCTCCTTGTACACCTGATTTAAAAGCGACAGATAATGCTTTTGAAGCTTGGGGAGGTATCTCTGGTGTCCAAAACAATGTGGATGTTTTATTTGATGAAGGCGTTCAAAAACGTGGGATGTCCTTAACTCAATTCGCTGATATCATTGCTACAGCTCCTGCTAAACGCTATGATTTAGATGCTAAAGGTAGTATTTCAATTGGGAAAGATGCTGATTTCGTGTTAATCAAACCCAATGCACCTTACACGTTAAAAGCTGAAGATTTAGAATACAAAAATAAAATTAGTCCTTACATCGGACGTGAAATTGGGGCTCAAGTGGCTCAAACAATTTTACGAGGTATTTCTATTTATAGTCAAGAAACTGGTGTGACAGAAGCGCATCCAGGAGAGTTCATTCTAAAATAAAAAGTAAGACTAAGTAGAGAAATTATTCTACTTAGTCTTATTTTTTTATCCTAACATTGCCAATGCCGTTGCTAAAACTTTATCACCCTTCATCATGCCATAATCTGCCATATCAATGACTGCCACAGGAATGCCTTTGGGCTCTAATTTTTTCGTCATATCATCTTTCAAAAAACGAACTTGGGGTCCTAGCATAACAACATCAATGGGCTTCGTACTGATATTATCATCAACTTCTGTTGCAGATACGGCAAATATATCTGCATCAATGCCTTGGTTTTTAGCAGCTTCTAGCATTTTTTTAACTAGTAAACTTGTACTCATTCCTGCCGCACAAGCTAACATAATGGTTTTCTTTTCCATATCCCTCACTCCAATTCATTTAATAGAGACTACAATTGTTCTCCGTTTGTTGCAATGACTTGTTTGTACCAGTCAAAAGATTTCTTTTTACTACGCTTTAAGGTCCCTTGACCTTCGTTATCTTTATCGACATAAATAAATCCATAACGTTTTTTCATTTCGCCTGTTCCAGCTGAAACTAAATCTATACAGCCCCAGGGAGTATAGCCTAATAAGTCAATACCATCTTCTTCTACGGCAGTTTTCATCGCTTTTATATGCGCTTTTAAATAATCAATCCGATAATCATCATCAATTGTTCCATCAGAATTTAATTGATCAATTGCTCCAAAACCATTTTCGACAATGAATAACGGCAACTGATAGCGGTCATAGAACCAGTTCATCGCATAACGCAAACCAACTGGATCAATTTGCCACCCCCAATCTGAAGCTTTTACATAGGGATTTCGGACTAAATCTTTTGACTCATCGTAGTCATATTGCGGATTATCAAATTTTGACTCAGTCGTAAAGGACATATAATAACTAAAACCTATATAATCAACACAGCCTTCTAATAGAAGCAATTTATCTTCAACTGTAATGTCTAAGTTAAATCCTTTACGTTGAAAATACTTTTCCAAATACGCTGGATAATAACCTCGAACGTGAACATCCGTAAACCAATAACGTTTATGCATGGCACTAACAGACATCATCATATCTTCTGGTTTGCAAGATAATGGATAAATCGGGCACATGGCAATCATACATCCTATTTGAAAATCTGGATTAATTTCATGTCCAATTTTCACTGCTAGTGCACTTGCCACTAATTCATAATGCGCTGCTTGATACATAATTTTTTCACGATTTTCACCGGGTTGATAGGCGATTCCGGAATTTGTAAAAGGGGCAAAGTCTTCGTTATAATTGGCTTGATTATTGATTTCATTAAATGTCATCCAATATTTTACTTTGTCTTTGTAGTGAGTAAAACAAACTTCAGCAAACCGAACGAAGAAGTCAATCATTTTTCGATTGCGCCAACCTCCATATTCTGTTACTAAATGATAGGGCATTTCAAAATGCGACAATGTAATAACTGGTTCAATCCCATATTTTAAACATTCGTCAAATAACTCATCATAAAATTTTAGTCCTAACTCATTGGGTTCACTTTCATCGCCCTTAGGAAAAATTCGCGTCCAGGCAATTGAGGTACGAAAACATTTAAATCCCATTTCAGCAAATAACTTAATGTCTTCTTTATAGTGCGTATAAAAATCGATACCTTCATGATTTGGATAGTTTTTCCCCTGCAGAACACCATTTGTAATTTCACGAGGAACTCCATTAGCGCCAACTGTCATTACATCAGCGACACTAACGCCTTTCCCATCTTTATTCCAGCCACCTTCTAATTGATGAGCAGCAACTGCACCACCCCATAAAAAATCTTTGCGTAAACTACTCATGCTATCAAATCCTTTACTTTTTTTGAGAAACTAATGAAGTTAAACTAAACAATTGGTTTTCCTGCTTCTACATCGATATTCATTGAATCAACTTTACGAATGAATGGTAGATAGATGAAGAATCCGATGACTAAAACAACTAATTGTAAAACAGCTGCACGCCAACCGCCAATTAATAAGCCTGAAATAATTGGTGGAGTAGTCCAAGGAACTTGAACCGCAGTGAACAATGGAACTAAACCACTATATAGAGCAAAATAAGTGATTGTTGCTGAAACTACCGGTGTGGCGATAAAAGGAATAACCATTAAAGGATTCATCACAATTGGTGTTGCAAAGATAATCGGTTCGTTGATATTAAAAATAGCTGGTGCTAATGACATTTTACCGAGTTCTTTAAATTGAGCTGATTTGGCAAAAAATACCATGAAGACAACAATTCCGATTGTCATTCCTGCACCTGTTACAGTTAAAAATTGATCCATAAATTGTTGTGTCACAATATGTCCGCCATTTGCCAAAGTTAATTCTTTACCAGAATCAATAATGGCTTGATTTTCCAGAGAATTTGTTTGCAATAATGAACCCATAATCCCACCAACAATTGTTGAACCATGGACCCCAAAAAACCATAAGAATGGAACTAGGAAGGCAATCATTAATGCTCCACCAAATGAATCTGTGATACCTTGTAGTGGTGTTTGAATCACTTTGTAAATCCATTCAATCATTGTTAAGTTAAAGACTTTATCAAAGAAGATATAGACACCCAACGAACCTGTAATTAAAACCGCTGCTGGAATTAAGGCCGTGAATGAGTTCGCTACGTTTTCAGGGACACTTTCTGGTAATTTAATTCGAATATCGCGTTTCATAAACCAAGAGTATACAGAACCAACAATCAATCCAATAATAATGGCACTAATCATACCTTTACCGCCGGTCCAATCTTTATTAATAATATTGCCGATTGTTACGCTAGTTTCTGGATCGGTAATACTTGAAGACATTGTTAAAATAAAGATTACTAAGGCAATCATTCCGGCAGCCATACCTTCATAACCTTCACTTTTCACATACGAATAGGCAATGCCCATTACTGCGAAAATCGCCATAATTGCAAATGATGCTCCATAAGCTTGGTTAAAATAAGCTCCAAAACCTGAGTCTGTCACCCATTTTGCCCATGATTCTACTGGTAAGTTAGCTAGTAAAAGAAAGACTGATCCGACAATTGTAAAGGGCATTGTGTAAAGCATCCCATTTTTCAAAGCCACAATTGGCTTAACATTGATAAATTTCAAAATTTGAGGTATTAATTTCGTATTGATCCAATTTCCCATTAATAAAACTTCCCTTCTTGAGATCCGATTGATTCTTAATAAGTGCTATTTTGTGGTTTCAATAACCACTTTTAGTAAAACGGTTCCATTTTCAAGTAAACTAAGTTTTTTTATGCTAACCTATTACGCTCATGATCATAATAAGTTCCTTCTTACAAGTAAAATATAACTTAAAAAAAGTTCAAAGAAAACCCTTTCATCACTTAAAGAGAAATGTTTCATCAAAAAAAACAAGTTTCTTCTTTGTGGATGAAATCCCCAGAGAAAACTTGTTAAAATAACAAAAATTAAATTTTCAGCGCGCTAATAGTTCTTGTTCAGCTCTATGTGCTAAAATTTCAATTAAGCTGACTACAGGAATTTGTGTGGTTAAATTCACTGCTGAATCATACTGACGAGCGTGCTCATCTGGCATATAATAAGAAATATTCAAGTCTGCTATTTTAGCCAAAGTAGAGGATTCTGCATTTGTAATACTGAGTATTTTTGCACCTGATTTTTTCAGATCAATGACTTGCCCCACTACTTCTGTTGTCTCTCCTGATACAGAAAGTGCAATAATTAAACTATTTTCAACGCCTTTACTCGGGGCTGGCAAAAAAGGATCATTAATAGAATAAGAATTAATCGCAACATTCGAAAAATAACGTTGCCCATAAGCCCCTAAAATACCACTCGTACCAATCCCTAGAAATACAACTCTTTCAGCATCACAAATTAATTTTGTTGCTTGTTTTAAGGCTTCTTCAAAGCTAGCTTCTGTAATTTTCTTAAAAAAAGAAGCTACTTGAAAACTCGGATCATACAGTTGCTCAATCACTGAATCGCCTGTTTCTTCTTTTAATTTATACTTCAACTCTGAAAAACCCTCACAATTCATTTTGGAACAAAAACGTAAAATAGTTGATGTTGAGACATGGCTTTTTTCAGATAATTCACGGATAGTCATTTTTTGGACAGCTTTAACATTTTCAATAATGTAGTGATAGACAGTCAGTTCTAACCCACTTAATTTTTTAATTTGCTCATAGTTAAACATATTCTCAGTCCCCCAGTAAAATTGATTATTCTTTATACCCCCTGATTCTTTTCTAGTATACTAGAATTTAAGATAACATTAAACTGCTTTAAAACAGATTAAAAAAAGCCGAAAAAAATTAATCCTTCGACTTTTCAGTATAGAATGAAATTAAAATATCTACTATTTTAGCCTGAAATCTTACTATGCTTGTCTTCGTATAAATTCACATCTGCTTCTTTATACATTTCCTCAATTGAAAGAAATTTTTTATTTTTCATCGTATGACTAGATCCAATAGAAACTCTTATTTTAGTTGACTCAGTTTCGTTTACTTTCACCTCATTAAATAGAATATCTTGCTTAACTATTTTAATTAAATCAGCTATTTCTTGTCTTGCATAGCTCCCTTTAATTAGAATAGCAAACTCATCACCGCCTATTCGGTATGGAATAGCATGTTGAATTGTAGTATTCGATAATGTAGTTGCTACTTGCCTCAAAACTCGGTCGCCAACATCGTGTCCAAATGTATCATTTACATTCTTAAATTTATCAATGTCTAAAAGTAGTAAAATATATTCTTCTTTTTTTTCATGATAGTCCATGATTATTTTATCGAAAGAGTACCGATTCGATATGTTCGTTAAATGATCAATTTTTGATAATTCTTCTAACATTTGAGCGTTATTTTTATTTTTTTGAATCTCTTTCGCAAAACCGTAGGCTATAATGGTTCCCAGTGCCGTATATACCCAAACTAATAACAAAATAAATACTCGGTTTTTTTCAATCACATTTATATAAAAATTAACAGATATTAGACTCATTACTATCCCATAAATAACCCATAATCTATTTTGAATTGACTTATTTTTTATTGTTAAATCAACAAAATATAACACTATTCCTAAAATAAAATACGTAGCTGCAGTATTTTGGGCTACTTGTGAAACAGAGATAAAGAGCCTTGCAACTCCAATCAATACTGAGGCTACAAGACCTGGAAGCCCTCCCAAGAAAGTCGTTACTATAATAATAGGAACGGTTCTAAGATCAATAATCACATCTCCTAAAAGCCGAATTGAAAAATTCATTAAAATAACCCCAATACTTGCAGCAAATAAACCATACAATAGTCTTATGAGGACTGATGAATTTTTTTCATTTGGTAGGCCATAGCCTTTAGAAGATAAATAAATGGCACTAATTATAATTGCTAAATTTGCTATAATTTCTTTAATCATCATTACATTCCTCCAAAAAAAGGTGTTCCTTTTGATTGAAACATCCTTACTTTGTTATTATAGCCTTAAAACCATCTATCTACTATAGCTTATATATAAAATAATCGTCACCAACTTTATAAGCTAGCAACTATTCTTTTTTTATTATGATGTGCTTAATCCAACGTATTAGTGGAAGAAAAAAACCAGTTCCATACAGAACTGGTTTAATCTCTATACATACCTTGCAAAACTAATCTTCAAGACTTTTTTAGCTTACTTTTTTTCTTCGTGTAACATAGCTAGCTGCACCACCAACAACAATCAGCACAAATCCACTAAAGAACCATGAAAACTCTGATTCACCAGTTGCTGGGAAATTCGTCGTAGGTTTCTTGCCATTAGTAGCCTGACTACCGCCTGTTCCAGTATTTGTTCCTGTATTGGTCCCAACATTTCCTGAACCCGTTCCAGTTCCACCTGACCCATTTCCGCTACCTTGACCTTCTTCGCCAACTCCGCCATTGCCTTCGCCAGGCTTACCTGGTTCGACAGGTTTACCCGGTTCAACAGGTTTTTCCATTTTATTGAAATCAGCTTCAGTCATTGAAATAATTCGTTCTCCTGGTAATTCTTTCGCATACTTCGATAGATCAACGACTTTTTCAGCTGCACGAACAAGTCTTAGTTGACTAGCCTCACGCAAGTAGTCAATCACAATTTCATCCATTGATGGACCTTCTTCACGGCTGCCACCAAGCATTGTGAAACCATCTCCACCTGCCGCCAAGAAATCATTGGTTGTTACATAATACGTTTTATCGCGTTTTAAGTCTTCATATTTTCCAGTAGTTTCATTTAATATCTTCACACGTAAAATACGTTCTCCAGCTGTACTTGCTTCTGGATTAGCTCCTTTTTTATTGGAATCGTAGTAGACTTTAATGGACTCTGAAGTTTGTAAGAAGCCACCATTTGCACCTAATGCTGGTAAGCCATTCTCATCTAAAATCACCTGACCGGCTTCATCCATTTTTGGTAATGAACGTAATGAATGTTCAAACATGGCATAGACTTGGTCTCCTGTTGCCGCAACTTGAGAAATAATATTCCCAAATGGTAACACAGAAATAACGTCGCCTTTCGTCACTTTTCCAGCTGGAATATTGGCGCGAATCCCGCCTCCGTTAATCACAGCAAAGTCAGATTTATTTGCAAAGCCAGTTTGTCCATAATCAGATAAAGCATCACTGATTAAATTACCTAAGTTGGTTTCACGCGCTCGCACATTGTCCCGCTCACCATTTAATAAATAAGGATTATTCTCCATGATGACTTCGGAAGTACCTTCTTTAAAATTGGCTTCAGCTTGATCAACGATAGCTTTCACAGCAACATCTTCTTCTAAGTCTGCTAAACTACTTGCGGAAGCAAGGGAGGCTTTAATAGCAACTGGATCACTAAATTTCGCTTCAACTAACCCAACATTATTCAAATGATTTCCCGTTTGAGCCAACATAACTTTACCAAATTGTTTACCTGCTGGTAATTCTGAATGGGAATGACCATCAAGGACAACGATATTAGCATTAGCAAAATCAGGGTCTTCTGATAATGTTTTTGCCAAGGTATCGCCACGCCATTGGGTTGGTGTTGTTTCATCAATCCCTAAATGTGTTAAGAAAACATAGGCATCAGCTTGACCTTTAAGCTCAGCTAAAACAGCTTTAGCTTCTGGTATCGGGTCTTTAAAGGTTACACCTTTGATATTATTCGGATGAGTTTTTGTCGCTGTCTCTGGCGTTGTTAAGCCAATAATCGCATATTTTTTGCCATTTTTTTCAACAATTGTATATGGATCAAAAGAACGAACCCCATCTTTATAAATATTCGCTGAAACAATTGGGAAATTCAACTTTTCTTTATATTGCATCGCAACATCATAGCCAAAATCAAATTCATGATTCCCAACGGTCATAGCATCGTAGCCAACTTCATTCATGGCTTTTGCCATATCAAACCCTTTACTATAGTTTGAAATCGGCAAGCCTTGGAAGGCATCACCAGAATCAACCATTAAGGTTGGATTGACTTGTTTTTTATAGGTTTTAAGTTTTGCCAAACCAAGTGCATTATTTTTACTATCTGGCAACATGCGCCCATGCATATCATTTGTATGCATAATGGTTAATTTTTCTAGACTTGCTAATACGTCATCTGGAATTGCTCCGGCTGCAATTAGTTCATCTGCATTTAACGTTTTAACATTTGGTGTTCTGCCTGTATCTGAATCCACAATTTTAATTTGATCATTTATACCTAATTTAATTTGCTCAATGATATAAGAACGGAGTGGATGCTCTAAATCAGCACCAATAATCTCCCAATTTTTTCCATTCTCTACTTCGGGATCAATTTCGCCTTTTTCAGCAATATAGTCCACAATCGAGCTTCTCAAGGTGATTGGATCAGATACGTAGTAAGGCTCTGCTGTAATAATTCCATCTGAAACCAAACCTTCATAACGATAATTGTTAATGGCTAATTTAAAGGTATCTGAATCTGCAACTGGCTTACCTTGATAAGTCAAATCAACAATTCTTGAGCCTGTTGGCTTCGAAATATCAATTTTGTAATTCACACCTGTAAACATATCATAGTTATATACGCGAATTTTTTCATTAAAACCAATTGTGACATCGCCTTTTTTATATTGATTGTAATAATTCGCTTGGCTTTCCATGTAACGTTTCAGCTGATCGCCTTTAATTTCAACACCAATCAAAGTATTTGGGTATTTGTAAATATCAAAGACATCCGCAAAGGTAATTGGGCCAGCATCTAGATGGCTATTTGCTTTAAATAAAGCACCCGCTGCGATATCTGCTCCAGTCACTTTCATTTGCACATTATTAATTAAAGAAATCATAGCTGTTGGTTGCAATTGTGCCTCTGGAATCCCAGGAATTTCAGCTTCTGGTAAGAAGTCTGCTTTAGCTGTTCCAATAGGATCTTGGATAAATTCGACTACGGTTTCATGAGCATCTTGAGTCAACTCTTTGACAGCTGGATCAGCGACTTTATTAGCTGTTTGTAGAACTTCAACACTGCTCCCTGTCACTTCCCATTTCGTATCAGGTTTGTTCAGCTCAAGCTCAATTTTAACGACACCAGTACCTGTATCTTTAGCCGCTCCAACTGGTTTTTCTTTACCTGTATAATCCGCCATTTTTTGAGCAACTTCTTTATGATCGTGACCAATCACAAAGGCATCAATTTCAGGAACTTCTTTAATTACATTTTCTGCGGCAGCTTCTGGATCACTATTTTTCAAGCCTGCATGAATGGCTGCAACAATTACATCGACTTGTTCAACATCTTTTAAGATGCGTACTTGCTTTTTAGCTTCCTCACGTAAGGAACGAAATTCTAAACTTTCAACTTTAGCGCCATCCCACATGGGAACATGGGGAATTGTTAAGCCTAAAACACCAACTTTTACGCCCTTTACTTCTTTAATTTTATAGGCATCTACTAGGTTTGTTCCATCGGCTTTTTTATAAGTATTCGCTGATAGTAATGGGAAATTGGCATCATTTCTAATTTTTTCAATTAAACCTAAGCCAAAATTGAATTCGTGATTTCCTAATGACATTGAATCATACTGCATATAGTTCATCGCTTTAATCATCGGATGAGTCTGAGCTAACAATTCAGGCTTCACATTATATAAATCGTCTGTCAATAATGTCCCTTGAATATTGTCACCGGCATCCACTAATATCGTATCTGGATCTATGGCACGCGTTTCGTTCACAATCGTGCTAATTTTAGCCAAACCGCCATCTTTAGACGCAGAATCTTCATAAGACCAATCCCACAAACTGCCATGCACATCTGTTGTACCTAAAATCGTCAATTTACGCTCTTCGGGTTCTGGCGCTGTTGGTACTGAATCTGCTTCTGAAGTTAGAGGAGCCTGCTCTTTTTCAACGGGCGCCACTTCTTCTGGTACACTTGTTTCTTCTATTTTAGTAACATCTGAAGCTTTTTCGGGTGGTTCTTCAATCACAGGTGATTCGACAACCGGAGTTTCGGTATCCGCTTTCATTTCTATTTGTTCGATGTTCTCTTCTAACACGACTTGCTCTTGATTCGCATCAGTTTGATTGAGACTCTCCACAGCCAAAGCAGCTGGAGCTACTCCTCCAAACAACAAAAATAAAACCGCAACAACATTAATCGATTTAAAAAGATGACGCTGAATGTGTTTCTTTTGCTTCATTTTTCTTCCTCCAATTTTTTATTCACACTCTTTTATAAAAATTAGCAGCTACCTCTCCCGTAGCAAATGAGTTAATTTTAAAAAATAAGTGTCTTTATTTATTTTAGCAGATTGGATGAAAAAGTCCATAAAAAATACTAATTTACCGATAAAATGTAAGCCTTTTCTCATAATGCAAATCAATGTTTCTGGATTACATCGGCTTCTTCTGATTGATGTATAGTTTTCTATAAAAGGATCACAGTCCATCTTTGATGGATGTGTATCATGGTTCTAAGTTGCTAAAGCAACAAGAACCATGACAAAGCAACAAGAACCACAGCAAACCAAAATTTCCGGGTTACATCGTCCCCTTCTGGTCGATGCATAATTCTATAAAAGGATCACAGTCCATCTTTGATGGATGTGTATCATGGTTCTAAGTTGCTAAAGCAACAAGAACCATGATAAAGCCACAAGAACCTCTGTAAACCAACATTCAAGGATCACAGTCCATCTTCGATGGATGTGTATCATGTTTCTAAGTTGCTAAAGCAACAAGAACCATGATAAAAAAGTGAGTTGCTAAAAAATTAGCATCTCACTTTACACTTAAATCTTTTTAACAAACTCTGATTTCAATTTCATAGCGCCAAATCCATCAATTTTACAATCAATATCATGACCTGCGTTTAAATCACCATCGATTAAACGTATATTTTTTACCTTTGTACCTAATTTAATTGCTGTTAAGTAGCCTTTGACTTTCAAGTCTTTAATCACTGTGACAGTATCCCCGTCAGTTAAGATATTTCCATTTGAATCTCTTACAGCGTTAGCCTCTTCTGCTTTTTCAGCAGCATCCGCTGACCATTCGTGGGCACATTCTGGACAAACTAAAAGATTGCCATCTTCATAAGTATATTCTGAATTACATTCGGGGCAATTTGGTAAATTTTCCATTCTCACATTCCTCCATTCGCTTTTTATTATTTCTATCCATACTTATTCATTATATACGATTCAAAATATATTTCAATGATCTGTAAGGGTTCTGGGAATTATCAAGTAGCCCTACCCATTGGTGGGTATACAGAAAGCGGTTCTCAAAAAAAATAACTCTACTATTTTTTCAAATAATAGAGTCATTTTATTCTCTTTTCAAAACATTAGTTTACTTTATATTAATAACGTAAAATCAACGCAATATGATGATACTTAGCTAAATAATCATTTGGGACAAAAACAACTTCTCCACCAAATTCAGTAACTGTATGGATAATCTCGTTCACAATATCATCGACTACTTCTGCCTGTGACGTATCCTCTGTGACAATCAATGTTCCTTCTTCAATCACAGCTGATTGGAAAAAGTCTTTTTCGACATACAGTTTCTTCCCGCGACCTTCCGTCACCGCTTTATAAATATTGCTCAATTCATTAACAAGCTTATTTTCATTCTCTGCAGTTTCTAAATCTGCTAAAGATTGATCTAATTGATCTGAAACATAGGCTTCAATAACAGGATAAGCCAACTCTACAATTTCATGATTGGTAATTTTTGTTCGATCAAAGCTCCCATGAATACTCCCAATAAACCACTCATCTTGGTTGGCAATTTCATGATAATATTCAATATTACGTTGGACACCTGCCAATATTACTGGAAGTGGATTTTCACGATAAATTTTGTAGAAAGCATTATCAGCTCGGTTGAAGAACTCTTTAATCAAATTATTTTGAACTGCCCCAATTGAATTTTGAGTTGGATCAGTTTCATAAAATTCCGTATTTTTAAAAGGAAAATCATCTGTTTCAAATTCTTGAACAAACGTATCATTAAAGAACTCAAGAACTCTAACTTCCTGTTGACTAAGAGTGAGCACGTAATAATGCTCTGTTTGTTTCACTGCTCGAATCAAATTACGTGTCGAGAATTTTTTATCTATTTTAACAGTATCTTTTTCAATTTCAATTGGCAACTTAATCGCTTCTTTAAAATCTTCAGAAGCAAATAAAATTAAGGTATCTAGGTTTTGCTGATGATTTAATTCAGTCTCTAAAGCCCTTAAATTATCCATCACTCCCCAAACTTTGCGCTTATCATACAACTCTAACAATCTTTCTTCCGTTTCATTGATTAAATTTTTTAAAACAATCGCATCTTTCTGATTCTTAGGTGATGTTCTATGGGTTCGTAAAGAAATCGTCACCGCTGGATCATGGGTAAAATCGCTAATTTTCTTTAATTCTGAGTAGTCCATATCGTTCCTCCTTTAAAATAAAAAGCTTGTTGAGACGGGTAACTCTGGCAGAAAGATAGGAAAATACATGCAAAGTATCTTTTTACTTTGTAGGGATTTTATCTTCTTTCCGAAGAGTTGGCTCATAAGAGCTGGCCTTGATAAAAAGCTTGTTGAGACGGGTAGTTCTCAAGAGAAATCCGCTCTTAAAAACAATTAATTTTTCCCTAGATTAATCATAAATGAGTCGGAATCTTTTAGCAAATGTTAGCCCTTACTTTCTCAGGATTTTATTAAAATTTAAGCAATAAAACGATCAAAATTTATTTTGGTTGTTGCGCCAAGCTTTCTTGATGCTTGGCTTTTACTTCGGCCAATAGTGCATCATCTAAAATCAAGTCTAGAGCGGTGTTAGCTAAAAGATCTGCTCCCAATAAAATAGAGTCTAGCCCTTTTTGGCTACGAGCAGCAGCTTTAAATTCAATACTATGGCCAGCAATATACTCATCAGAAATTGAGATTGTTGGTTGAATTGTTGGAATCACTTGACTTACGTTCCCAACATCCGTTGAACCTCCTCCTGCTGGTGAAAATTTTTCAGCTACATCAAATCCTGCTTCGTTTAAATGTTTTAGATAAATTTCATCAAAACGATACGTCGGAACCGTATCATCCACGGAATTTTGAAATAGACCAAATTTATACGTTGTTCCCGTTGCTAAAGCGGCACCTTTGACAATATTTTCAACTTTTTGATACACATCATTTAAGGTACTTCTAGCTGCTGCGCGCAGATAAAAGCGAGCCGAAGCATATTCTGGCACAACGTTTGCTACATCACCACCGTGGGTAATAATACCATGGATGCGTACGTCATCTGATAAATGTTGACGTAATGCATTGATGGAATTGTAGACTTGCAAAACAGCATCTAGCGCATTGATGCCCTTTTCTGGAGCTGCGGCTGCATGAGAAGCCTTACCGAAGAACTCAATATCAACAGGATCATTCGCTAACGAATGAGCTGTTAAGCCATTTTCATAGCTAGGGTGAACACATAAAGCTACATCAACATCTTTAAAGAAACCTTCTCTGACAAAGCTACCTTTAGCTGAGCCGTTTTCTCCACCTTCTTCACCTGGTGTTCCATAGACTCTAATTTCTCCACCAACTTCATCAATGATTTGTTTTAGTGCACTGGCAGCTAAAACTGAAGTTGTTCCAAATAAATTATGTCCACATGCATGGCCAATTCCTGGTAAAGCATCATACTCAGCTAAAAAAACAATCGTCGGCCCAATTTTTTTGGCTTGGTAACGAGCATCAAAACCAGTCCGATGTCCAGCGACATCTACTTTAACATCAAAGCCTTCCGCTTTAAGTTGTTGAACCAACGCATTTGAAGAGTAATACTCATAGTTACTCACTTCTGGATGATCATGAATGTCTAAAGCTAAGGCTTGATACGTGTCCTTTCTTGTTTCAATAAAATTCTTTAAGGTCTTTTGGTTTGTCGTTGTCATATTTTTTCCCCCTCGTATAATATAAAATCTAGCCTAAAAAAACTAATTTATTTTTGTAAAATAAAAAAACTCCCATCCAATGCATGAATAAACATACAAAGGACGGAAGTTTCCGCGGTACCACCTTTTTTATAGCGCTAAATAAACGCTATCTCTCCAATACTTGAATCTTTATTGATTCGCATATCTTAGCACTATAACAGGTGCTCCCGTAATGATTTAAAAGAAATTTTCTAGTTCAATCATTAATACTCCAAGACCATTTTCCACTAATAAGCCACTGTCTCTTTTCACCAACCGAGACTCTCTAAAAGCTTTTTATTACTGTACTTTTCTCTTCACTGTATTCTCATTATTTTTTCATTATATTACCATTAACTATCAAACTTGTAAAGCTTTATTTAAAATAAGGTTTCAATAAATCCAATTCTCTCTGATTTAATGGACGATACGTTCCTACTGCTAAATCTTCATCCAAAGTTAAAGGTCCCATGGTTAGCCGCTTCAAGTAAGTTACTTTTTTTCCAACTGATAAAAACATTTTTTTAACTTGATGAAATTTACCTTCACTAATTGAAAGCAGAACATGACTTTCGATTGGACTTTGAGCTAAGATAGTTAGTTTAGCCGGTTTACATTGAATATCACCATGAAAAATAATGCCTTTATCAAATGCTTCTTGATCCTCAGTAGTTGCTAGGCCATTAACCTTAACTTCATAGGTTTTAAAAATTTCTTTGTGAGGCACTAATAATTGATGCGCTAGCTGACCATTATCGGTAATCAGCAATAATCCTTCTGTATCTTTGTCTAAGCGACCAACAGGAAACAATCCCGCACGAATATCCTCAGGTGCTAATAAATCAAGTACCGTTTGATTTTCTTCGTCTCTAACAGCACTTACCACACCATTTGGCTTATTCAACATATAATATACATGAGTATTATGTGTGACCTTTTTTCCTGCAACTAAAATTTCTTGTAACTGTGAGTCTGCATTATAATTATCTGTTAAAATAAGCTCACCATCAATGCGAACTTGTTTTCCCTTGATTAGCTTTTTGACTTGCCGTCTTGATCCATAACCAGTTTCTGATAATAATTTATCTAATCGCATAAAAACTCTCCTTCTAACTTGTTATTCATTAGCCTTAACATTGAACTATGTATTGGAAAATAAAAACGAAGAGGCTAGGAATTTTCATCCTAGCCTCTTCTATTCGTATGGAACATGGAGCATTACAGAAAACTTAGGTTTAATTAAGCTTTTCCGTTTGAACCAAACCATTCAATTCTTTGTTCAACTAACTCTTTAACAGCTGTTGTACCAGGAGCTAATAATTTACGAGGGTCAAAACCTTTACCTTCTAAATCTTTACCTTCTTCGATATATTTGCGTGTTGCTGCTGCAAATACTTCTTGACACTCAGTGTTAACGTTAATTTTTGAAACGCCTAATGAAATAGCTTTTTTAACTTGTTCAACTGGAATTCCAGATCCACCGTGTAATACTAATGGCATACCATCAGTAATATCAGCGATTGCTGATAATGTTTCAAAGCTTAAACCAGTCCAGTTAGATGGGTAAGAACCATGAATGTTACCAATACCTGCTGCTAAGAAATCAATTCCTAAATCAGCAATAATTTTACATTCTTCTGGAGAAGCTAATTCACCAGTACCGATAATTCCGTCTTCTTCTCCGCCGATGCTTCCAACTTCACATTCAACAGAAACGCCTTTAGCATGAGCTTGTTTAACAACCTCTTTCGCTTTTTCAAGGTTTTCTTCGAATGGTAAATGAGAACCATCAAACATAACTGAAGTATAACCAACACGGATACATTCTAGAGCATCTTCATAGTCACCATGATCTAAATGAAGAGCAACAGGAACAGTAATCCCCATAGAGTCAATCAAGTTTTTAACTAGATTGTAACAAACTTCATAGCCACCCATATATTTTGCTGCGCCCATTGATGTTTGAATCATGACAGGTGCGTTAGAAGCTTGTGCTCCCTCTAAAATCGCTTTTGTCCACTCTAAGTTGTTTGTGTTAAATGCGCCAATCGCGTATTTACCTTCACGCGCTTTTTTTGTCATTTCTGCTGCTGATACTAATGCCATAAATTAATTCCTCCTAATGAAATTTTTTATTCCGTATTACTTAAATTCAACCTTGAAGTCCATTAATTTTGCAATTAATTTCAGCCATCGAAGAATTCAGGAATCTACTATCATATTGTATCAATATAATGGGAAAATTTCCATAAAGATGGCAAATAATTTTAAAAAAATCACATTTTTGTCCCGATTAGGTCATAAAATCAGTAAATTATTGGTAAATTTAATCAAAAAAGCGATTTATTGGTCTATTTTCGTCCCACTCATCTATAAATAACAACTTTCGTTAAATGCTTACCAAAGCAAAATTATTATTTTTATAAGCTTAACTATATTAAATAGAGTCGTTTTTCCCCAAATACAACTTAAAAAATTTCGTTATTTGCTTATTTATTCGTGTAAAAAGGATTGAGCTGTTAAAAATAACAACTCAATCCTTCTATTTTTTATTCTTTTTGACGATCTTTATTTCGTTTATTTAATAGGAATGCAATACCTGCTAAACTTAACAGGCTTCCCATCATTAAACTTTGATTTGCTGTTTCTGAGGTTTGCGGCAATTTCTCTTTTATTACTTTTGTTGGGTTTGGTTCTTTTGTTAATGTTGTTGTTGGTCCACCAGTATTTGGCAACTGATTATTTCCTGGTTTTTCAGGTGTTACTGGTGGTATAACTGGATTCTTTTTGATTTCAAAAGTATCTGTCGTTATAGAAATCTCACCCTCAGTTGAAGTTTCTGTAACTGTCACCGTATACGAACCATCTTCTGTTGGAACAGGAATATCTGGTCCTGTTCCAGTACTGATAATATTTCCATCCTTATCCTTAATTACCCACGTTAATGTTGAATCTGGTAATTTTTGACCTGCTGTAATTTTATCTGGGTTGAGCGGCTTTTCAATTTCAATAGTAGCATCTGGATGGCGAATAACAAATGTATCATTTACGATACTTATTTCACCTTCTGGGCTCGTTTCTGTAATTTTAACTGTATACGTACCATTCTCTGTTGGAACAGGAATATCCTTACCAGAACCACTGCTAATTACAGTCCCAGATTCATCTGTAATTTCCCAGGTTAACTCAGAATCAGGGATTTTTTGACCTCCTGTAATTGTCTCTGGATTGATTGGTTTAGAAACTTCAACTTCTGCTTTTGGATAACGGACTTCAAAGTTAACTGAAGCTGTATGAGCTTCACCTTCTAGACTTGTTTCTGTAGTTATTAACTGATAGTGCCCTTCTAATTTTGGTACCTCCGCATCAGTACCACTGCCTGTGCTAATAAGATTTCCTGCTAAATCTCTCACTTCCCAAGTTAAAGTCGAATCTGGTAATTTTTGACCTGCTGTAAGTTTACCTGGATTCACAGGTTTATCTACTTCTGCTGTAGCCTTGGGATGACGAATCTCAAAGTCCGATGAACTGACACTAGTTTCATTTTCAGGACTCGTTTCTGTTACTGTTACAGTATAGTGACCATTGTCTGTAGGAACTGGAATATCTGAACCTGTACCACTACTAATTACCGTTCCATCTTGATCTGTAATTTCCCATGTCAATGTTGAATCCAGAATTTTTTGGCTTCCAGTAATTTTTTCTGGATTGACTGCTTTATCTACTTCAACTTCCGCTTGTGGATGGCGGATTTCAAAACTAGTCTCTGCAACACTAATTTCGTTTTCGGGACTGGTTTCGGTCACTAAAACTTTATATTTTCCTTCTTCAATTGGTACTGGAATATCTAAACCTGTGCCATTACTGATCACTACTCCATTTTCGTCAACAATTTCCCATGTTACTGTTGAATCTGAAATCTTATTTGTTGCTGTAATTTTTTCTGGATTAAAAGGTTGGTCCACAGCTACTGTTGCTTCTGGATGACGAACTTCAAATTTCTTCCTATCTGAACTAATTTCGCCTTCTGGGCTTTTTTCTACAAGTGTAACTTGGTATTTCCCCTCATCTTCTGGAACAGGAATTTCAGTGCCTACTCCACTTGCAATAGCTTTTCCGTCCTCATCTGTAATTACCCAATAAACTTCTGAATCTGGAATTTTATGGGTTCCAGTAATTTTTTCAGGATTGATTGCTTTATCTACTATAACTTCCGCTTTTGGATGACGGATTTCAAAGTCAACATTTGCAATGCTGCTTTCTCCTTCTGGGCTGATTTCAGTTACTGCTACTTGATATTTTCCTTCTTCGTCTGGTACAGGAATATCTAAACCTGTGCCACTACTAATAACCGTTCCAGTTTCATCTTTCATTTCCCATGTCACCGTTGAGTCTGAGATTTTATTTGTTGCTGTTATTTTTTCTGGATTAAAAGGCTTATCAACTGTCACTGTTGCTTCTGGATGACGAATTTCAAAGTTAGTCTCAGCATTGCTACGTTCCCCTTCTGGACTTGTTTCGATTACAACTACTTTATATTTTCCTTCTTCGGTTGGTACTGGAATGTCTAAGTCCGTTCCACTGTTAACGACTTTTCCATTTTCATCTTTGATTTCCCATGTTACTGTTGAATCTGGAATTTTATTTGTTGCCGTAATCTTCTCTGGGTTAAAGTGCTTGTCGACAGCTACTGTTGCTTCTGGGTGGCGAATCTCAAATTTAGCCACTGCAATACTAGTCTCGCCTTCTGGACTTGTTTCAGTTACTGCTACTGTATATTTTCCTTCTTCGTCTGGTACGGGAATATCTAAGCCTGTTCCACTATTAATGACTTTTCCAGTTTCATCTTTCATTTCCCACGTTACTGTTGAATCTGGGATTTTATTTGTTGCCGTAATTTTTTCTGGATTAAAAGGCTTATCAACTGTCACCGTTGCTTCTGGATGACGAATTTGAAAGTTAGTCTTAGCAATACTGATTTCGCCTTCTGGACTTGTTTCAGTTACCGTTACTGTATATTTTCCTTCTTCAACTGGTACTGGAATGTCTAAGCCCGTTCCACTGTTAATGACTTTTCCATTTTCATCTTTGATCTCCCATGTTACTGTTGAATCTGGGATTTTATTTGTTGCCGTAATCTTCTCAGGATTAAAAGGCTTGTCTACTGTTACAGTTGCTTTTGGATAGCGAATCTCAAAATTAGTTTCTGCATCTTTAAACAATCCTTCAACACTTGTTTCTCTGACTTTAACTGTATATTTCCCTTCTAAAGTAGGGACTGGAATCGTTGTTATATCCGTTCCTGATGCAACTACTGTGCCTGATTCATCAAAAATTTCCCAGCTACCAGTCGAGTTTGGTAGTTCCAATCCTGCTGTAATTTCTTTAGGATTAAATGGTTTTTCAACAGCTACTACAGGATCTGGACGGCGGATGCTAAAGGTATTTGTTGTCTCATCCGCTAAAGGATTGCCGTATTTAGTTTGACTTGTAGAACTTACTGTATTTGTATAGTCCCCATTTGGCAGGCTTTCTAAAAAGTCTTTTGTTGGATTTCCAGAACCCGTCCATTCTCGTCCATCTGTGTGACGAATAACCCAAGTTTCATTTGAGATGTCACTGTTGCTAGTATTTAGAATAGATTCAGGATTAATTGGCTTATCAACAATACTCTGAACTTCTAATTTTTGCATATTTATATATGCTCCAGCACTAATACTATTTTTCCCTGTCGGAAAAATAAAACGAACGTAATACTCACCTGTTGTTAAACCGTAATCTGCAAATTTTACAACGGTACCGGGTTCATAATTTGTATCTGGTACAACTATTTGGCCATTTTCATCTTCAATATTAAACATCACTTGGCCTGTAACAACACGAGAACCAATGTATTTAACTGCTATATTGGTTAATAAATCAAATGTAAAAGCCTCTTCGTCACCGTCAAAGCCAACATAGAAGCCGTCCATCTCAATTTCCCAATCAGTCTCTCCAGCTCTGGAAATAGGTGGAATAATTGTTTCTGCTAAATTAGAAATTACTGCACTTTCTTGTTGTTTTACTTGTACTGGTTCAGTGAATTCTTCAGTATTATTTTCTTCAACAACCTGGTCTTCTTCTATAACCGTCTCTTCTTCTGCAATACTGTTTTCTTCACTTATTTTTACTTTTTCATTTTTTTCAGTAGTGTCTTCTGTATTGACGATTGGTTCTACAGCCAACGCAGTCGATCCTATTTCTGTAGTTAACATACTTAAGGTCACTGAACAGACTGCTAGAGTCTTTAAAATATCATTTCTTTTCATTTTGTTTTATCCTCCTCCATATTTTATAATTAATATAAACAACCAAATAATACACCTAGTTATTATAGCACCATATCCATTGATTATTTTGTTTTTTTCTCCCTATTTAAGCGAAAAAAAATAATTTTTATTGTTTATATTTGTTTAACGTTATTAAATAGATTAACAAAAAACGCTCGTATCATTAATGTTTACTACGAAAATTCGTACAAACATTATTATCTTAAAATTTTAAAATATAGCTTCTACTTATTTAATTATGTTATATTTAAAATAAGTTTATTTTTTCCTAACTCAAGGAAAAAATAAACTTATCTAACCAATTTTTAGGAATTAAGCATTTAGAATCCCTTAAAATTTTATTGACTCCTATGTACTTCGCTTGTCTGACACTATGTTCAAAATAAACACTATAAATAGACAAAAAAAACTTCTAGCGAAATTTGATTAATCGAATTTCACTAGAAGCTTTCTATTTATAAAAAATTTCCTTATTTTGCATCCCAAATTGGAATATCCGTACCATTTGTTGTTGAATCAATTAATTTTTTTGTTGCTTCTGTTTGATATTCTGCAACTACCTTTTTATAGACTTTATTGTCTTTGTCCGCTTTGCGTGCTGCGATTACATTTTTGTATATATCTTTTACTTCCGAAATATTATCTGTGTCTAAATACAGTGCATCTTTCTTAGGACTAAAACCTGCATCTACTGCATAGTTTGTATTGACAACTGCTGCTGCTACATCTTGTAAAGAGCGCGCTGTTTGGGCAGCATCTAATTCTTTAATCTGAATATTTTTTGTATTTTCTGTAATATCATTAACAGTTGGAGAAGCAGCCTTTGTATCCAACTTAATCAAATCTAACGCTTGCAAGAGTAGTAAAGCACGTCCACCGTTTGTAACGTCATTTGGAATCGCGATAGAATCGCCATCTTTAAGCTCTTTTATATCTTTGATTTTTTCAGAGTAAATACCTAATGGCGAAACAAAAGTAAAGCCAATCGGCGTTAAATCTGCATCATTATTTTTATTAAAATCTTCTAAAAAGGCCACATGCTGAAAGGCATTTAAGTCAATATCCCCGTTTTTCAATGCAATATTGGGCTGATTATAATCCGTAAATTCGACAACTTCCAAGTCAATGTTTTGATCTTTTAAGCGTTTAGCAACATCTTTCCAAATTTCGATTGCAGACTCACTAACTACCCCGATTTTTACTTTTTCAACTTTATCTGCTTTATCTCCGGTCCCTTTAGCGCCACATGCCCCTAAAATAAAAATAAATGCTGCTGCCAATGTTATTAATCCAATTCTCTTTTTCATACTCAATCTCCCCTTTTCTATCTATTCTCATTTCATTGCATATCTATTCATCAAGTCTTGCCTTCCCTTTCTGAAGAATTAGGTAGTCAAAAGGACAACAAAAAAACCCTTTTACCAAGAAACTCTCTTTGAGTATTCTTAATAAAAGGGCGAAATTTTCGCGTTACCACCTTTTTTTACAGGTGCATCACTACATCTGTCTCTACCAGTACTTAAGCTGAAAAAAGCTTGTCAAACTGTGGCAATATAACGGCTGCATCCGGAATGACCTAAAGGAGTTCTCTCCAGTTTAGCCATTCAACTCCAAGACCATGTTCAACTCTACTATCCACCACCTGTTCCCACCTAGCCAGGCTCTCTTTGCGCTTCATTTCAAGTTTACTCTTCTTTTCATCGTTTTTTCACATTATTTTTTAATCTCTTTTTAATAATCATTAGTTTAGCACAGCGGTAAAATAAAAGTCAAGAAAATAATTTGAATTTTAATTAAAATTTGAACAAGGAACTCATAGGTACATTTTCATGAATCCGTTTAATACCCTCACCCATTAACTGAGAACACGTAATAATTTCTAAGTTTTCTGGCGTTCTCTTTTCCGTTAAATCAATTGAATCCGTGACGCAGATTTTTTTAATCGGAGCATTCTCTAATATCTCTGTCGCATTAGCTGAAAACAAACCGTGTGAAGCGCAAGCATAAACTTCTTTGGCACCACTGTCCATTAAAACATTGGCCGCCTTAGCTAATGTTTCGCCAGTATTAATCATATCATCGATCATGATACACGTTTTCCCAGTGATATTTCCAATTACATAACCGGACTCTTCTCCGTTTTCATCAACATGTTGATCAACGATTGCTAAAGTAGTATCTAGATATTCAGATAGCGTTCTAGCTCTACCAACACCACTATTTTTAGGTGACACCACCACTACTTCTTCATTATTTAAGCCACATTCATGATAATAACGAGCTAATAACGGCAAAGTAAATAAATTGTCCACTGGAATGTCAAAAAATCCTTGTAACTGAACTGTGTGTAAATCTAACGTCAATACTCTAGTTGCACCAGCTTTTTGAATCATATTTGCAACTAATTTTGCTGTAATTGGTTCTCTAGGTTTCGCTGTCCGGTCTTGTCTTGCATAACCAAAATAAGGCATGACTACATTAATTGTCTTAGCACTAGCTCGTTTCAATGCATCAATCATAATTAATAATTCTAGCAAATGGTCATTCACAGGGTTACTCGTTGATTGAATAATATAAACATGGTCCCCACGAATACTTTCTTCAATATTAATTTGAATTTCTCCATCGCTAAAGTGACGCACACTACTTTTACCTAGCTCAATTCCCACCACCTCGGCTATTTTTTCTGCCAATGGTTGATTAGCGTTTAAACTAAAAATTTTCAATGATGGATCTTTATAAGATGTTGTCATGATACCCTCCAACTGTATTTTTTATTCTCTTGTTACTGTACCATAAAAAGAGGAAATAAACAGCCATTTCTGTTTATTTCCTCTCGCTAAATGGTGATAACAAGCTGTTTAGTTAAATTATTTAGTTAAATCTATTTTTTTACTGATCCAATGAATCAACACTCCGCCAATCGTCATTGAGACGAATTCGCCTAATCCGATTGTTAACCAACTGAACCAAAATGGAATACCTAATAATAGAGTCAATTGAGCTGCAATTGTAAACATTGAAAAGCTACAAATCAATGCTGTCACAGCTAACTTAACGAACTGATTTTTTATTTTTCGGGTCACAAAATAAACCAATACTAAGACACAAAAAGTCGATAGGCCCCCCACAATGACATCAATCATCCCCAGTGGTGACGCTAAATTGGCTAACATAACACCTAATGTGACAGCGATAATATAACGCTTATTAAATACAGCTAAATAATTAAACATTTCAGCTAATCTAAATTGAATAGCGCCAAAGCTAATCACCGAAAAAACTAAAGTGACGGTTACATACAAAGCTGTTACTAAAGCCATCTTCGTTAAGGATGCTGCAGACCATTTTGCAGATTGGTTTTCCTCAAATTTATTCATTTTATTTCTCCTTTGTAAATTCCTGCAGTATTCTAAGAATCCGCCTTGGAATTTAGTGTTAACTACGACCAAAGGAAGTGAAACACGAGTCTGAGTTCAGATTGTGCGCCAACAAAGTGTCGTAGTGTCGTGCTAATTAGAAAGTATCTAACTTTATTTAGTATACCTTATTTCTCTCGATTTTTAAAAATTTTATTTTTCTAACCAGCCACCATCAATAGGTAGCACTGTACCATGGATATAATCTGCCAAACTGCTAGCTAAAAACAGCGTTAGATCTGCTACTTCTTTAGGTTGAGCCCATCTTCCAGCTGGTGTTTCCTTCGCCACCCATTTTGCCATTTCACCTGTTCCTGCAAAATCAGCTTTGTTCATGGGGGTTTCGATTGCACCTGGAGCAATTGCATTACAGCGAATCCCATGTTTAGCATAGTCATAGTCTAGCTGTTTCGTGTAGCCAATAATACCATGTTTCGCTGTGGTGTATGCCGCTCCGCCGCCTCCTGCAACTAATCCCGCAATGGAAGCCATATTCACAATTACGCCATGCTTTTGCTCTAACATCCCCGGTAAAATTGCATTAGCGGCAAAATACATTCCTTTTAAGTTTGTATTTAGGACACGATCCCACAGAGCTTCATCCGTTTCTAAAGTTGGAGTATAGTTATCTAATATCCCAGCTGTATTTAATAGAATATCAATTTTCCCAAAAGTAGATATCGCTGTTTTCACAGCTTCTTCAACATCTTTTGGTTGAGCGACATCCCCAGTTAAATAGGCAAAATTCCGGCCTATACTATTTTGGAATACAGCATTAGTTAAGACATCCGGTTCGACAATATCCATTCCAAAAACAGTCGCACCTTGCTTTAAAAAGGCCTCAGCCTGAGCCAATCCAATACCAGAAGAAATCCCTGTTATAAACACTACTTTTTCCTTAAATTCATCAATGATCATCGATTTCCCTCATTTCCAGTTGCTTTAAAACACCAAAAAAGTTCACGCTTCCACATGAACTTTTTAGTTAAATTATTGAACTATTTCCCAGTCTTCTGCTAAAATATCACAGACTGTTGGTGAAAACATCGTGTAACCTTCATCTGCAGTTTTAATTAGAAAATAAGGATTTAGCGTTGAGCCTTTGTGAGTTGAAGTTGGTTCTAAAAATACATATAACTCAAAACCACCCCAACCCGATCTAATTATTTTTTTCCCATTTTTTAAATGCGGTAGAATTTCTTCAAAAGTCATTTTATCTCTCCTTATAATAGTATGTTTGTTGAGCTATTTAGGCCTGGCAGAAAAATAGGGAATGGGAGGAATGACGCTTTTTGTCATTTTTACCATTTATCTTTTTTCCGAAGGACTGGCTCATAAGAACTAGCCTAATAAAAAGCTTGATAAGTTACCCTATATAATTAAAATAACGCCTCTTTATTTTCGCATACTCTATAACTAATGTATAGCCTCTTTCCTAAACTAACTAGTTCAGAAAACTCATTCATTTATTCCAATTAATTCCTCTGTAAAAAATTCTGTAACTTGATCCATTACTTCACTGCGCACCAAATGGCTCTCTTTTTCATCAACTAGAAAAAGAACATTTTCTGCATATTCTTGTTCCTTGATTTCTTCATAAAAATCATAGGCGGATTCAAATGGAATTTTTTCATCTTCTTTACCATGCCAAAATAATAATGGGCGCTTGGCTAATTTACTAGGATTAAGAGCTAAATCATAATTATCTAGCCAATTTAATAAGAGTGGTAGATCCTGTGGTACAAAGATATCTCGTTCGGCTACAGTACGTAAGACTAGTTGTAAATAGCTAGTTGGAGCAGGAGTTCCCATGATACATGCAGCTACTTGAATTTCTGGATGTTGCGTTAAAAGCGCACAAGTAGTAATCCCACCCATAGAAACACCACCTACACCAATTTTTTCATTTTGAATTAAGCCTTGTTTTTGATAAAAATGGGTTAACTGAGAAAATTCAGCGAGATTAAATTGAACACTTGACCAAAAAGTCATCGCTGGAATTGTAGAAATGGCTCCCACGCGACGTTCTCCATGGTTCATCGCATCAGGTAATAAAACGCGGATGCCTTTCTTTGCTAATTTTCTAGCTTGAGTTAAAACTAATTCTTTCGAAGATTGCCAGCCATGGTAATAAATAACTAGAGGTAATGGAGCTAATTTCAACTCATCCATGACCACTTCTAAGACTGGTATTTTCTTGATAAATCGGTGACGAACACTTATTTTCATTTGAAACTTCCTTTCACTAAATACCCTCATTCTTACTTTACATAGTACAACTTGTTGATTCTTAAGTAAATAAAAAGAGACTAAGACTTTTAGTTTAGTCTTAGCCCTTATATTTTTTAGATGTAATACAAATTCTCAGAAGAATAAATGGGATCACACGTAATATCTATGCCTAATTCTCGTAAAATTTGCTCATCATTTTTACTTAACATAACTGTTGAGTGGGCTTGGACATCCGCTAACTCAGCTAGCTTATCATAAGCTAATTGGGCAGTCGGATTCGTAACCGCACTAATGGCTAAAGCAATCAGAATTTCATTAGCATTTAGAGAAGTGATTTTACTGTGTAAATCGTTTGTCTTCATATTTTGAATCGTTTCTAAGACTAATGGCGATAGCAAGAAAATTTCATCTGAAATGTTAGCAAGTATTTTAAGTGAATTTAAGATTGCTGCTGAACAAGAATCCATCAATGAAGTGGTTTTACCAGTAACAATTCGGCCATCTTGTAACTCAAAAGCAATGACTCCCGGAGTTTCGTTGGTTTCATTCTGCTCTTTAAGCTTTTCAGAATAATGGCGCGCTCGTTTAACAGGTCCACGATCTTCTTTTTTCAGTTCTACTTCTTCCATAATTAACTTAATTCGATTAACCGTTTCTTCATCAACTAGCCCTTTTTTAAAGTCACATTCTGTTGCAAAACAGCGACGAATAATTTCCTGTTTTGCTGCTTCTTGGACAACATCATCGTCTGTAATACCAAAACCAACGCGGTTAACTCCCATGTCTGTTGGAGATTGATAAACGGACTCTTTTCCTGTAATCCGCTCAATAATCCGCTTAATAACAGGGAATGTCTCAACATCGCGATTGTAGTTGACTGCAACAGTTTGATACTTATCAAAGTGGAACGAATCAATCATATTAACATCTTTAAGATCCACCGTTGCCGCTTCATAAGCAATGTTCAACGGATGTTTTAAAGGCACATTCCAAACTGGGAATGTTTCAAATTTAGAATATCCTGCAGCTTTGCCATGACGACTTTCATGATAAAGTTGGCTTAAACAAGTAGCTAATTTCCCACTGCCTGGACCTGGTGCAGTCACGACTACAATTGGTTTGGTTGTTGGAATATAACTATTTTTACCAAATCCCTCTTCACTCACAATCTTATCGATATTGGTTGGGTAATCTTCAATTGCCGTATGTTTATAGACCTTGATATTTCGTCTTTCTAACTTGTTAATAAAAAGTTTCGTTGCTGGTTGTCCATTATAACGAGTGATCACTACGCTATTAATTTCTAAACCATAGCCTCTTAATTCATCAATCAAGCGTAAAATATCCATATCATAAGTAATACCATAGTCGCCACGAATCTTATTGCGTTCAATATCGCCTGCGTACACACAAATTAAGATTTCTGCTTGATCTTTTAGCTTTTGTAACAATTTAATCTTTGAATCTTCATCAAAACCTGGCAAAACACGTTTAGCATGCTTGTCCCCAATTAATTTCCCACCAAATTCAAGATACAATTTGTCGTAATCATGAACTCGCTCAAGAATATATTTTGACTGCTCTTCAATATACTGTTGTGGATCAAACCCGATTTTTTTCATTTGCTAACCTCGACTATTTATATTTTTAAAACTTCCTTTGAAATAATTCCTTTTCCTATCTTACCACTTTTTGCCTTTCAATAGGACCTAATTTACACTTAATTTTAATTTCTTATTTCACTCTCTTTTAAATGAATCAATTAAGAAAAATAAATCCGCTTAAAATAACACAAAGAACTGCTAGACTTTATTTGGTCAAATGCTATAATTATTTGAACTAAATAAAAAGGAGCGTGTGAATAATCTATGCATAATAAATATGAACCCCTTAATTTGTATACAAATTTTGCAAATGCGGCGAAAGAATTTCCAGAAACCCCAATCTATTTTGACGAACCTTTATTGGCTTTCCCAGAATTAAATCTACAAACTACCTATTCAGAATGTACTGCTGCTATTTTAAAAAAAGCTACCCAACTTAAAAAAATCGGTGTAAAAAAAGCCGATAAAGTCATTGTTTATAAATCAGCTAAATTTGATACCTATCTTGCTGCAGTGGCAATTTCTTATTTGGGCGCTGTTCCTATCATGGTCTCAGCACATTTACCAGCTGAAACGATCGATGTCTTTGTGAATCGCTTAGATCAACCTTGGGTACTTTTCGATAGTGAAACTTCGAGCAAGTGCACCCAATTACAAAATTTACCAAAGAACAAATTAATTGCAGTAGATGAATTACTAGCTGTTGAAATTGACGAAATTTGTCAGCAAGAGGAGTTGGAAAAAGACGTTATTTCATACATGACCCATACATCTGGAACAACTGGAATTCCTAAATTGATTGCTCATTCTGCAAATTCGATGGGCTGGAGAACAAAATGGCAAAAAAATATTTTTGATTTTATTAAAGAAAAAGAATTGGTTGCATTCCATATTTCACCGGTTCATTCACGTTTTAATATTGGAATTTCATCTCTAATGGCAAAAGGCTTTCCTTTATTAGCTATTGCTGATTCGTCAGCGGAAAATGTAACTAAAGTCTTAGTCGACTACCAACCGGGTGTCTTAGAAACCCATCCGAATCATTTTGTGCAATGGGCTTCTCTAGCTAGAGAAAAACCAGGAGTCTTCAGTAGCATTAAATATTACCATTCAACTTTTGATGCCATTAATAAAGAAACATTAGCTACATTTTTACGTTGTTCAACGTTTAAGAAACCCGTTTTCTTACAAGTATATGGTCAAAGTGAATGCGGTCCAATGATTATGCGTGTTCATAATTTATCTTCCATTAAAAAAATTAATGCTCGTGATATGGGTGTTGGGATGACTGGTTTAACTGAAGTTCGGATTGTCGATCAAGCAGGGAATCCTGTTGCTGCTAACATTAGTGGAAACATCCAAATGCTTTCAAAAGGTCGCGCATTAACATATTATAAAGAAGAAACGCGCTTTGAAGATAATCTTTATGGCGATTGGTGGGACAGTGGGGATTACGGATTTAAAGATAGTCATGGAAAATTACACTTGCAAGATCGACAAGTTGATTTAGTTGATACAATTGCTAGCACTTTGGCAATTGAAGACAAATTATTAGATGAGTTAACATTCTTAGAAGAAGTTGTCATTATTCGTGGTAAAAACGGGAGCCCTCAGCCTGTTTTAGCCGTTTATCCAACACACGAAATGGACTGGGATCGTTGGTGGGCAAGTGTTTCTGATCTACCTCATTTAAATGAACCGATTATGATGACCTTTGATGAATTGCCAAGAACAGCTACTATGAAAATTCAAAGACTGGCATTAGAACAACAATTAAAAGACTAATTAGTCAATTAAACTAGCGGACAAGTTTAACTTTTAGATTGGGAGGTTTTATCATGAAAAAAAATTCAACTACTAGTACTGGGATTCAGTTTTATCAAAATCAATGGGGAACGCCAACCCATGACGACCAATTACTATTTGAATTATTGACAGTTGGAACCTTTCAAGTTGGACTTGGCTGGAAAATGGTTGTCAATAAACGCGATGTTTTTTTACGTAATTTTCAGCAAATGGATATTTTAAAAGTTGCGGCGATGATGCCTGATGATGTCGAACGAATTATGGAAGACCCAGCCATGATTCGTAATCCTAGGAAAATAAATGCAACCATCACAAATGCTCGTGCAATTATTGGAATTCAAAAAGAGTATGGCAGTTTTGCTGCTTACCTTTGGCGATTCGTCGACAATCAAACGATTGAATATGAGTATACAGAGGCTTCGGAAGTCCCAACTTCATCCCCTTTGTCTGAAAAAATTGCTAAAGAGCTGAAGAAAAAAGGCTTCAAATTTGTAGGTCCAATTGTGACCTACATGTTTATGAAAGCTAGCGGACTTGTTCACGATACTATTATTGATCGGTAAAAAAATAACCTTACTAGAACCTAATCATTTTGATTATTTCTCTAGGTAGGTTATTTTTTTATTTTAAATGAAACTGCTGATAGTTAGCTACCGCCTTATGGATAGCATGTTGATTTACTCTTTTTTTCGGATTAAATAAGTCAATTCTCACCTCTGATAAATCACTTTTATCCGATTGCCAAGTTCCTTCAATCATACCTTCTACCATCAACCAATGCTTGTGCTCCATAAAGGGGCTGATTGGATATTCTTTGTTTAAAAAAATATCTCGATTTTTATAACTAATACCATATTCATCAAAATCAGGAAATAAAAAAGTACCATATTCATTTGGAACATAAGCATTATTCGTTGGCAAATACCAATACTCTTTGCCGTCATTAAGAAACGAACTAAAATCATTCGATAAGAATTGCGTTCCTAATCGTGCATCTTTAATTGATAAACCTGACCAATAAGCAAAATCTTGTACTGTTGCAGGTCCACGGCTAGTAAAGTAACGAATGGCTAATTTGGCCAATGCTTCTTCTCGAATAAACGAAGTTAAGGGTGCAACAAATTTACTAAGCAATGTGTAAACAGCTTGATTCCCCCTCATCTTGCCACTACAAAGTAGCCCCTCTAATTCTCCAAAAAGAATAATAAAGGAAAAACTTTGGCTCGTTGTTTGAATACCTTTTTCAGCGACTATTGCAGCTAATTCTTTCCGAGTTAATTCTTTCTCTACTAATGCCTCTTCAATAATACTACAGGCTTGATGCATTTTTTTTGGCGTTAAATCGAATTTACTATAGAAGCTTTTGATTTTTTTATGAATCTGCGGTGCCGTTAATGCCAACATCCACCGACTATCCTCTGGTACAATAAAATGCCAGGTTGGACGTAATAAATGCATCCGAATAATTTTCCCGGCATCAATTGCGGCATCAACATCTTGCACTGTTAAATTTGGGATGCGCAATCCAATCGCCCATTTTGCCATTGCGTATTCCTGCGCCTGCATCGCGCCTAGATACTGAACAAGCTCTTCTGGCTTCTTAAAATTGGTACTTGAAATCTGCTGGTTAGCCAGTCTTAACGTCCTTATTTCTTGATTATCCATCTACTCACCTAACCCTTATTAGTTGCCTTTAGTCTGCTGCTAGCATATCAACCAAAACTTTTTTCGATACGGCATCATCAGGGGTAATGAGCGCTTTCCATAAAGCCCAGGCTTTTCCTCGTTGCCATGTAGTGTCATCAAGTCCCATCTCTTCCTTAAAAGCTTTGCGACTCTTTGAATCAAAAAAGGTCCAAGCCATCACTAAATCACAGGCAGGATCTCCCGTTCCAAGGATACCAAAATCTATTACACCTGATAAATGCCCGTCATTTACTAAAAGGTTGCCTACAGCAATATCACCATGAACCCACACTGGTTTTTTCTCCCACTTTGTTGCAAGAGCCGTTGTCCAAATATCTTGGTAGTGGTTGCGCTGAGGTCCTGCTGGTAATTGAGTTAATGCTTGTTCAAATTCTGCTGTATATACTGCTAAATCGCCTCCACGGTAGAAGTTATGCGCCCCAGCTTGAGGTCCATTTTCAGCATTTATTGCTTCTAATTCTTTTAAAAAACGAGCTAATTCAATCGCAAATTTTTGTAAATCAACGTTTGTATGTGTAACTGTTTCTCCTACTAACCAGCGGTTAATTGACCAAGCTAAAGGATATTCTGGTGTTGGTTTTCCTTTAGCGACTGGAGCAGTGATTGGCAAAGAAAGGTGCTGGGCTAAAACAGGTAGCCATTTAGCTTCTTTTTGAATTTGTGGTTCGTATTCTTTTCCACTAGGCAAGCGAATCGTCAAATCATCACCTAAATGGAAGGTTCGATTATCATGTCCGCTATTTTTAACTGGCTTTATTTCTAAATGTGACCACTGAGGAAATTGTTCAAAAATCAATTTTTTGGCTAAATCAACTGTAATATCCATCATTTCCTCCAATCAAAATTTTCTTTATACGATTATTCTCTCATAGATGTAGTGTCCTACGCCACCATTAAGACAGTCTAATGTAAATTCTTGGCAAGCTTCTTTCACTATTTCGGTTGCATTGTCTACTGCAACAGCAATATCAACAACTTCTAACATCGGTAAATCATTCTCGGCATCTCCAATTCCATAAGAAGTTGCGTCAGGAAAAAGCTTCATATATTGGTTGATAGCAGAACCTTTATTGCTACTCGGATTGACAATTTCTAGCCCTGTGAAAAATGACGAAAAAGCATACACATTTTCGTTGGCTAACATTTCCACAATTTTAATTGTTTTAGCTTCATCACTTTCCATGACTTCTATTTTCAATAATTTAATTTGGGGATTTTCTTTGAAAAAAGTTCCTAAATCTTCATGATGCACACAGTCATTTGTAAAATAATTTTCTTTAAAATCCATAATTTGTTTGCCTTGTTCACCCATCGGCAGAAAGGTTTTACGCAACTCTTTGAAATGTTTAGTAAAGTATTGAACAGGTTTTAAATAGACCTCTTCACTCGTATGAATATGGTAAAAAATATTTTCTTGATCCAAAAATTTCATGATATTTACGCATGTTTCTAAAGAAAGACAGTTTTCATATTGAGCTGGCTGTCCCACTAATTTAAAACCAGCCCCATTTCCAAAAATAATGTCTCCTTCTTTGCCAAGTTCACCTTGCATCTTTTCAATTTGCGTACAACTACGCCCACTGACAAATACAAATCGATCCCCTTGTTGATGCATTGCATCAATTGCATCTAAATTTATTTGTGGAATCTCCGCACCCATTTGATGAAATGTACCATCTATATCTGAAAAAACGATTTTCATTTTTATGCCTCCCTGTATCATTCTTTTATCTAACTTTAGCATACAGTATGTAATGCTTCTCATGTCAAGAAAGGAATTTTCTAGCTTTTTTGCTACTCATCTTCTTCCGATTGATCCTAAAATGAAAGAAGATGGCTATCTGCGCCCATTGATTGGAGTCAGATAGCCATCTTTTCGTTTTATTTGCTTGTTACCCACGGTACCTTAATGCAAGTCCTTTTAAGAAGTTGCGAGCATAACGATCCCCACATTCTTTATAATTCCGATGTCCCTCTTTACGAAGAACGGCACTCAATTCGCTATTGGAAATACGAACTCCTGCTTCATCTAGCATATCAAGAATATCGTCACTCGTTAAAGAAAGAGCAATTTTGACTTTTTTCAACAAAACATTATTGACGCTTCGATCATTTTTAATCATTAATTCAGGTTTTTGAGTATCATCGCCAGTTGTCTCTTTGCGACCTCTTTGTGAAATGATTAAACCATTTAAAAAGGATTCCAACATAAAATTATCACATACTTTAAGCTCTTCATGAACAATCGGTTCACTTTTTTCAACTTCTGTTGTCGTATTTTTTTTAGGGTTAATCAACATTTTTTGAACTTCCGCCTTAGTTAATTCAATGCCACCCATTCGAAAAATTTCAACCATATCAGAATCTTTAATATTTAAAGCATATCTCAATCTAATTAATATATCATTATTCGTCATTTTGATCCTCCAACATTTATCTATTATCCATCTAGTATCAGTATAATACTTTATGCTCGCTATTGCATTAATTTATTCATCCTTGCCTATTTATAACCAAATTCTGCTATACTAAACAAGTAAATAAACTGATAGCAGCTAAGAATAGTAGGTGAAAAAATGAACGGGAAAAATCGCAGTAATTTAAAAGTTGGACAGCTTGTTGATATCGTTTTAAAAAAAGATCAACGAACTGGAACGTTAACTAGAGGGCATATTAAACGCATCTTAACGAATAGTAGCAGTCATCCTCATGGTATTAAAGTCATGCTGGTTGAATCTGATCAAGTTGGGCGTGTCCAACATATTGTTGAAGAATAAGAAAGCCCAGAAAATTGATTAAGGCTGATAACTATTAGCCTTAACACCGTTTTCTGAGCTTTGATTGTTTGTTTCACGTTTCAAAACTTAAAGTCGTTTTTATCTCTTTGAGAACAGCTTGTTGTTGAGAAAAAATAGCTAAGGGATTCCCCCAATCATGAAAAACCAGGCGCGTTTCTTCCTGCTCTTTCATGATTTTTTTTAATTCCTCTACTGACTGTTGCTCTTTTGTATCCATCAATTCATAGCTATTTCTAAAGTTTGTAAGCCTTAAACTAATTTCTTCGATAGTCTGCTCTTGTTTTTTAAAACATGCGATAAAGTGTTCCGGATCATCTAATATATGAGTTTGATATTTTTCATCTATCGAATGTAGCATCTGTTTTATCTCAGCTAAAAACTGAGTTCCCCTGCTCCCCATTTACTCACTTCTCAACGCTTCGACTGGATCTTTTTTCGCCGCTAATCTTGCTGGAATTAAACCGCCTAACATCGTTAATAAAACACTGACTATAATTAAAGCAAGGGCATGAAGTGGGTTTAATTGAGCAACATCGGCTAATCCTGTCACATTTTCCATCACAATATTCGCTGGAATTGTGACTAGATAGGCGATTCCGATTCCTAATAATCCCGAAAAAGTACCAATAATAAAGGTTTCAGCATTAAAGACACGAGTAATATCTTTTTTACGCGCTCCTAATGCACGTAAGACACCGATTTCTTTCGTTCTTTCCATAACTGAAATATAAGTGATAATTCCAATCATGATTAAAGAAACGACTAATGAAATTGCTGCAAATGCGACCAAGACTACTGTAATCGCATCTAATGTATTCCCCATTAAGGACGTCACTGTAGCTGCCATATCTGTATAAACTACTTGTTTTTCTTCAGGTTGGTCTTTATTCCATTGATCTAAATGCTCCAAAACTTGCTCTTTTTTCTCAAAATCAGCTGGATAAATCGTTATTCCACTTGGTTTTTCAATTGCACCGAAGCGAGTTAATAACTGATCTTTTGTGACGGTACTAACTGTCGCAGTTAATGGATTGTTTTCTGGGCTAAAGCTCCGTGTATCTACTGCGCCACCTGTGTTTGTACTGAAAACTTCTCCAGTCATAACATTGAAATCTGCAGCTTCTTGTGCTAGTACAATAGCTGATTTTTGTGCATTTCCAATAAATTCCTGCGCTAATGTATCTGAGTATTTAATGCCTTCACTCAATCCAGCAATAGAAAGGTCTTCTTTGCCGCGAATGACGCCGACAATTTTTAAGTCCGTACCAGATTCACCTTCATATAAACTAGTCAAATCAGGATTAAGCTTAAAAAACCCATTCGTTTCAGTGTAGAAATCATCATTGAAAATAGAGGTCATTTCTTGTCCTATAAACTGATCAAAATTAATTTCTTTTTGGCTACTGTCTAAACCTAAGGCATCAACCATCCCACTTGCTAGTTGATTATTTTCTCCTACAACTAAGATTAAATCATTTTTACCTGTTGGGTAGCTACCTGCTAATAAATCATAATTTTGTTCTAAGAAAGAAGAACCTTTGGCCTCGCCATTTGTTGGATAGCTAGTTAAATTTAAACTATCAGTCTGAACCGCGGCTACTTCACCATCGTTTTGATGGATTAAATTCATATTCACATTACGCGTAAAGGACATCCCTGAAATTAAGTTCGAATCCATATCCGCTAAATAGGCAATATACTCCTTTGACAAGCTATTTTCATGGACTGTTTCTTCTTCTGCTGGCTGTTCCGGAAACACAGCTTCCATTTTACGTTGTTTTTCATTGGCCTTATCGTCTTCTTCTGTGGCTAGTCGATTGCTTGGACCAAATGTCATGTCATTAGCTGTTTCGGTAATCGTAATCGGAAAACCTGACAATGTATCATTTTCGATTGAATCTATTTGCTTACTAAAACCGTTAGATAGTGACAAAACTAAGGCAATACCAATAATACCGATACTAGATGCAAAAGCAATTAGAGCCGTTCGCCATTTTTTAGTCCAGATATTTTTCCCAGAAAGAGTCAAGGCATTCCAAAAACTCATACTCGTTTTCTTTAATTGATAATTTTTAGAGGGCTCTGAGGCTGTCATGGGATTTGAATCAGACATAACTTCCCCATCACGAAACTCAATAATACGATCTGCAAATTCTTCTGCCAAGTCTGGATTATGCGTCACCATAATAACTAATTTATCTTTTGCAATTTCAGCGATCAAGTCCATAATTTGTTGACTCGTTTGCGTGTCTAAAGCTCCAGTTGGTTCATCTGCTAAAATAATATCAGGATCATTCACTAACGATCTGGCAATGGCCACTCGCTGCATTTGTCCGCCAGAAAGTTGATTAGGTTTCTTATGCGTGTGCTCTTTCAATCCCACTCTTTCAAGAACATCCAGAGCACGCTGATTTTGTTCTGCTTTTGGTACACCACTTAATGTCATTCCCATTTTAACATTATCAAGAACGGTTAGATGACCAATTAGATTATAGCTTTGAAAAATAAAACCTACGCTATTATTACGATACGCATCCCAATCTCCATCTTTATACTTCTTCGTTGATTGTCCATTAATCAGCAAATCCCCTTCATCGTACTGATCCAAACCACCAATAATATTTAATAAAGTCGTTTTACCTGAACCGCTTGGTCCTAAGATCGCAGCAAATTCATTTTTTCTAAAATTCAAACTAACTCCGTCTAAGGCAATTTGCGTAAATTCTCCAGTTGTATATTTTTTAAAAATATTTTTTAGTTGTAGCATTTGATTCACTCTCCCCTTCTTGTTCACCTTTAGTTTATCTGACTAATGTAAACTGAAGATTAACAACTTCAAAATAAAGAAGTGTGCTGTTATTTCCAAACTTATTTGGTAAAATGAACATACCAATGACTATCAAGGGAGGGATTCGCATAATGGAAACAATTTTAATCGTTGAAGATGATCCACATACTCGAAATTTAATGGAGATTATTCTAAAAAATAATGGCTTTCAAACCGTTACTGCTACTAATGGCATTGAAGCCTTAGATGTGCTTGATAAAAGAATGATTAGCCTAATTATCTTAGATATTATGATGCCTGAAATGGATGGGTACCAGTTGACACAAAACTTAAGAGAAGCTGATTTTCAATTGCCGATTTTAATGGTCACAGCTAAAGAAACCCCTAGCGAAAAGAAAAAAGGCTTTTTAGTTGGAACTGATGATTATATGACCAAACCTGTTGATGAAGAAGAGATGATTCTACGCATTCTCGCATTACTGCGCCGCTCAAAAATTGCGATTGAACATAAAATTGTTCTTGGAGAAGTTACGTTGGATTCAGACTCACTGACTGTTTCTAGAGGAACTCTACAACAAACTTTACCCAAAAAAGAATTTTATCTCCTTTTTAAATTATTAGCCTATCCCGATAAAATCTTTACGCGTTTGCAGTTAATGGATGAAATTTGGGGCTATGAAACGGAAACTGATGAGCGAACAGTCAACGTTCACATCAATCGATTGCGTGAGCGATTTGTTGAGTATCCAGAGTTTACAATTGTCACTGTTCGAGGATTAGGATACAAAGCGGTGAAAAATATATGAAAAAACTATTTAGTCGGTTTAGTTTAACGATGAGCCTTGTTCTATTTGTTTTTTTAATGATGCTCTGCTCAACTGTTATTGTAGCTTTGATTATTTTACTACTATTTAAAACTGGGATGCTGCAATATTTCCCACGTTTTCCTGAAAAATACCGTCTTTTTGGTCCAATTCTTCTTTTGCTTTTTATTAGTATTTTAACTGGAACAATGTTAACCGGTATCTCCAGCAAACGAGCAACACGTCCATACAAAATGGCGATTGAAGCATTTAATCGGGTGGCATCTGGTGATTTTACAGTCGAATTAAAATTTAAACATGTCCCTTATGAGCTTGAAGAACTAACCAAGAGTTTTAATCGGATGACAAAAGAATTAAGCGGAATTGAAACGCTTCGTAGTGATTTTATTAATCATTTTTCACATGAATTTAAGACGCCGATTGTGTCAATACAAGGGTTTGCTAAGCTTCTAGAAAATCCTAATTTAAGTGAAGAAGAGCGCCAAAAATACGTTGCTATTATTATTCAGGAATCGGGTCGCTTAACGACTTTATCCAGTACTATTTTACATTTATCAAAAGTAGAAAATCATGAAATTATTTCTGAAAAACGCGCTATTCAGTTAGATGAGCAACTTCGCCAGACTATCCTTTTATTAGAACCAAAATGGCAGAAAAAAAGAATTGTATGGGAGTTAGAGTTAGATGACTCCATTCTCAATTCAGACGAAGACTTGTTGCAACAAATGTGGATTAACTTATTAGATAATGCCATTAAATTTTCGCCTGAAAATGGCGTTGTTAAGGTTAAACTAATGAACCTAACGGATACAGTTGTAGTTAAAATTACGGATCAAGGTAGCGGAATGTCCGACGAAACACAGCAACGTCTCTTTGATAAATTTTATCAAGGCGATGCCTCCCACTCCAAAGAAGGAAACGGGTTAGGTATGTCTTTAGTAAAAAATATTCTTCGGATTTGTGACGGAGAGATTGGTTTGAAGAGCAGCCTAGGAAATGGCAGTAGCTTTACCATTACGTTAAAGAAATAACTAAAAATAACCAGAAAACTATCCTTTATAAGATAGTTTTCTGGTTATTTTGCATTTTCAGCTTAAATTATAGGACTTTGAAATCAGAATTTCTAATTGTCATTTTCTTGCTAGGGCTATCTGGATAGGCTGCATTTCCATCATATTGAATCATTTCAGTTGTGTCTTGCCCTTTGATTAGTTGGACGTAACTTCCGCCTGCGCCGCCAATATTTGTCCAGTGAAGTGTAATAGTATTCCCTTGAGTTCCATCTGGAACGATGGTCCATAAATCTCTACGATAATTGTCCCAGTTTATATCTTTACTCTCTTCATTCGCTGTATTTTTATAAACGCCTTCATAGAAATCAATTGCATTATCGATACCGCTCCAAGTTAAATTATCTATCTCTGTTTGGGGCACAAAAGTAATGACTTGATTTCCAACGGGAGCATTTTCATCATTTAAATAACTTTGATACGCATCCCCTTCTACCGTGATTCCTTCAAAACCGTTTGCTGTTTTTTTGACTAGTAGAGCATGATTTTTAGACTGATCGTTGGTAATCGTAATAACCGTATACCCGTTTTTATCCAGATTGTCTGCAACACTGTAAGTCCAATTTTCTTGCCCATTTACTTTTAATACATTATTTTCAAATTTCCAGGAGCTGCCTTTTTGATCCTCTTTTCCAGTCGCCAACCAAAACCCATCAATAGATAGTTCATTTTTTGTCGGTGTTACAACTTCGCTTTCTTTTGAAGTGCTTGCCTCTGAACTCGTTTTATCTGATGTTTTTGCTTTTTTATCTTTAGCGCTCTTTGCCGAAGTGCTAGTGTCCTCTTTTTTGGTTTCTTTCGTATTTCCTCCATTACCACATGCTGTTACCAACAACAAACTTGCCATTAATAGAATGCCTACTCCATATTTTTTCATCACAATCGCTCCTCTTCCCAAGTTATGATTCTTAAAAATAATTTCAACTTTATTATATCAATCAATACGTAAGAATAGTTGTTTGTCCCCTTTAATTAAAGAAAAAATAATTAATTATATAAACTAACAATATCATTTTCCATCGAACAGGCTACGGATTTATCCAGCAATCAACATTTTAGCTACTTTTTTATGTGACCTGGCTGTTTTGCGATTTAGCACCTTTAACTACTTTGGCGAAATCTTATTCTAAATAAATCCAATATCGATTTATATTTTTAACTCTTTCTTCATTAAAAATAGTCTCTTCCAATATTCCATGGTTGCTTTCAATAATCTTGCGGCTCCCCTGATTGTCATTATCGCAAGTGAGCAAAACTTTTTCTAAACCTTGCTTCTTTGCCTCAATTAAAGCTTGTCCCAACATTTGTTTTCCGTAGCCTTTTTTTCGTTCTGTGGGATTAATAGAATAACCAATATGCCCACCGATACTAGTTAAGTACTGATTTAATTTTAAACGCAGTTGTAGCATCCCTATTATTTTATTTGTTGAATGATCTATATAAATGTACTGAATTGCTGGCACTAGTTTATCAGAGATGCTGTTTTCATTCTCATTTTCGACTGAACGGCAAAACCATTCTTCAATGTTTACTGCTGCGGAAAGTCCGCCAGTTCCATCCATATTTTCTTCTCTTTTTATAAATTCTTCTTTGTATTTTTTGATTGCCGGAAGATCATTATAGACCATTTTTCTAAACTCTTTCTGCATCTTTTCTCCTCCTCTTATATTCCCCTACTAAAATTAGGTATCGTCACTAAAGATTATCTAGTGCTCGTTTCACGACTGCCTGTCCACCCACAAAAACCTGTTCAATTTTTGCTCCTGTTGCTTTTAACTCAACTAAAACTTTCCCCTTTTGCTGGATAGATTGTCGACCTTGTGAAAATGTATATTCAACATTGCCTTGGAGAGTATCATGTTTAAATAGATAACAAGCCAAAGCTCCATTAGAGGTCCCCGTAGCATATTCTTCGTCAATCCCTACAAGCGGGGCAAAATTACGGCAATGGATTAAATGCTGATTCTCTTCATCTAAAGCAAAGACATGATAACCAATTATATCCAGTTGATCTGAAATTTCACGAATTTTGTTCATATTAGGCTTAAGATTTTGCAATATAGTTGTATTTTTCACCGGAATAATTAAATCTTTTAAGCCAGTTGAGACAATTTCAATTGGATAATCACTAGGGATGTCGCTCGTTTCTATCCCTAAAGAATGAGCAAGCAAATCTCTGTCAGGCTGTTTATCATAAAAAATTGGTGACGATTGTTCCATAAAAATTGTAGCCTCTGCTAATACAGAAATTGATAATCGGCCTGCTTTAGTATGCATGATATATTTCCCAATATCCAATTGATTTAATTGACTCAGCAAACTAAAAGCTGCAATCGTAGCATGTCCACATAAAGGCACCTCTGCTAGCGGTGTAAAATATCTTAATTGAAATTCACCTTTGTTTAATGGTTTAACAAATGCAGTCTCAGAATAATTCAAAGCTTTGGCAATTACCTGCATTTCATTAGTAGAAAGATTTTCATCTTCCTTTAGCAATTTAACTCCAGCAAGGTTCCCTCCTTCTCCTGCTACAGTAAAACTCGATACTTCATAAAGTGTATTCATACTCATCCTCCAGTCATATAGTTATAGCTAAACTAATTTTATCACTAAAAATAGAAAAACCAACATTTATTAGTTTAAGTGATTTTAAATTTACTTACTAATAAGTTAGGTATTACTTGTATTAACTTAATAAGAATATCGTATCGGAACTAATTTTCTAGTGACTAACTATTAATGAAGATAGTTTTCAACACATACCCCTTTATCCTATTTTATACTTTTGGCAAAAACAGTAGTTAATGACAATTTGATTTTGCTATAAGTTTTGCCACAGTTTTATGTAAAAAAAGAACCTTTTTAGGGAAAATTTTGAAAATGGCATAAACAAATGTTTTTGCCTATCGTAAATGTATACTTTTATTTTTGATAGTAATATATGACAGTCTCAAAACTTTTTTTACTACACTATAAAACAGACTATCAATACTTATAAGTTTTGATAGTTCTACCTAAGTACTCAACATTTTGCAAAAGATATTCGAACTGCAATATATTAACACCTCCGTCACACCCAAGAACTAATATTAAATATAAATTGAGAATCTAGAGTGACAAACGTCATTAACGATAAATTTAAATACTATATAAAGTAAGATATCTGACTGCCTTCTTATTTTTAATTAATACTTCACACCATAATCTTTTACTTAATTATTGCGTTCCGCCATATTTTTCACTTATTCCAAAATATCTTGATAAGTCGCTTAATTTTTCACTGTATATCAAACTTGGAACTGTTACAAACCGCTATTTAAACAGCGGTTAATAGAAACGAAAAAAATTGTTTGCTAAATTCACAGGGTTTATTGTTTAATAGTTTTGCGTCATAGTTTTCTTAATAGTCTTCGTCATAGTTTCGTCATAGTTTTATTTATAGTTAGTACGAAATATTTTTCGTTCAATATCGTTTTTATTTCATTTTATATTCGGTTTTTACTACATTAAACACAGTCATATTTCATTTTTCAAACTTTGTTTTTTAAGTTACTGTGATACAATAAAAGAAAAAGAACAAGGAGGAACAAATTTATGGCCCGTTTCAAACTTCCTAAAACAAATGAACAAGTAGTATTATCAACTGTAGAGCTAGCAAAGAATAATTATAAGAATTGGCGTTTGTTACTTAAGAAAAAAGGTGAGAACAAGAAAGATACTTCAGTAGAGCCTTTTATCATTTTAAATAACAATTTAGAAAAATTTCTACCTTATCTCTCAACCGGCTCTATCCGATTGTACCTATTCTATTGTTTCAAGGCTAACAACACTACTAGTGAATCTTGGTATTCTGTGGATAAAATAGCAAAGGAATTACATGTTACAAGTAGATCAGTTGATAATTGGAACGCAGAATTAACAACACTCAATTTAATTTATAGAGGTTCAGCAAATCATTCAAGTACCAGCACGATCATTTTACCGTTGTCTAATTTTTCAATTATTGACCATCAATTTGATTTAAAAAATCATTTATCAAACCCACAGTACAATGAAGTTGATGGTACATTAGAATATGTTTTTCATATTTTTCAGTGGAGAAAAAAGAGCACAAAGGCTAAATCTTTTTCTGCACCTTACCATCTAATAGTTCATTGTTTTACGAGAGTGATTACAGATTCGGATGGGTCTATGATTCATAAAATTAGCAAATTTTTCATTTCTGAGGACAAATCACTCAATAAGGTTAAACTTGATGAAGATTCAGAGGCTTTTAAAACAGACAATGATATATTTCTATTTAAGCCCAGAATTGAAAATAAGCCTTCAAATGTTAAAACTAAAGGAATTGCGCTATCAACTCATTACGATTTAAGGAATGAATTACAACTAAACGACATACTAACAGAATTAGTTGAAAGCGCATCGTCATTAGAACGTAATTCATTTCCAACTGCCAACTTAATAGACAAATAAAAAGGAGTGTTTCATTTGAAAAAATATGTTAACGGTGGAATTTACAAAATTGATTTACATGGTAAAAGTCAAGCAGAGTTTATAGGACCTCATCCCTGTATAATTGTTAGGACACTAAAAGAAAAGGAGATGTATTTAGTAGTGCCCTTAACAAGTTACACTCAAAAAAAGTGGAACAAAACAAAACGATGCGGATATGGAAAAAGAATACTTAGCACGGGATCAATAGCTCGTATTGACAAAGTTGCTATTGTTCACGATCGCCAAATAATATCTCGTTGGTCAGATAATGATGCTTTTTTATTACCTACAACTGAAGAATTTTCTGAAGTTTCTAATAAAGTTATCGACTATTTTGCTAAATCAAGAACAAATGCAGAAAGAGAATATTCGAATTATCTTAATGAAGTAACTAAATTAGAGGATTATATAAAAACTTCGTTTGTTTCAAAAAATGAAACAAATTTCAAAATACCTAGTAACATGTGTACCCATATTACTATTGAAGATTTATATAAAATTTGTGGAACTCTTTACCCTCAACAGCCTATTTTGATTCAAAATAATTCTGGTAATTTTATCGTAGATATTCAGTGAAATTTAATCATTGAATTCTCAATGTTTTTAAGTTATACTATGTATGAAGATAGGGTTCTGTAAAAGGGTAAGTCCAACTTCACTATTCGAGTTGCGTGGATAGGGCACTTTCAAGGTAAGTCCAGCCACATTTTTACATAATTTTAAACTGGTGCCAAGCAAATTAATTGCTTGGCTTTTTTTATTTTAGATTTCGCGCATTCATCTACAACTCTATAATGTAGGTTTGCAACTTTCATCAAATGGCTGGTATTTATTGACTTTATAATATCATTTCTCTAGCCTTCATTAAATCCTCTGTAATCTCGTCTATAGAAATAGTTTTATATCCTACATTATCGTTAAATTTATTCATACTTTCTATTACTTCTGCAACCATTTGATTAGCAAAAAAGTAAATAAAGTTATGATCTACCAAAATATCTAACATAATATCCTCAGGTTTTTCATATCCCGAAAATAATTTCATGCCATGAGCATCTGAAGATAAATATGAATAGAGTAATAAATATAAGTCCTCCTTATCAACGTATTTACAGACTCCTCTTAGTCCTCTATCATCTTCAAAGCCACTAAAAAAATTGTACCAACTATAAATTCTTTTATTTCTCAATCTTTGTCCTTCTTCTCTTATTTCATTAAAGGTTTCTGAATTGATAAATTCATTTAATTTTTCCAAATCTGGATTCACATCAATACCTAAATCGTTGTTATTATGTTTTCTACTTAATATCTCATCCATAGTTTGACCACTTGGAGAATTGGGATCACCAATACTCAGAATCTTTTTTCTCGATAATGCTTCACAATATGAGTAACTCCTTAACTTTTTTGAAAAACTAAGTTTTGAATCTAATTTATATAGATATAAAATGTTGATGTATGTTTCAAAAAACGATCTAAAAACAACATTCATGCTTGTTTGATTGAGTCCATTATTAAAATGATAATTTATTGATTCATATAAGTCACACAAACTTCTATCTAATATAAATGCAGATTTTTTTTGTTCATCTGTATAATCTTCAGTATATATATACTTTATATTTTCATCTATCACACTCTTTAACAAATCAGTATTTTTTTTATAAATCGAATTTAACATCTGCTCATTATTCATAATTCAGCTCCTAATTAATTTTTTTAATAAATCTAAAAACCTTTTTTCCTACCGCTTAACTTCACCAAACTACTATGGTCATTTTTCACACCAATAATCGTTTTATTCTTGTTCGTAACCTTCACCCGATACTTGCTGCCAGCTGTTCCTTTAAAACAATTTCGTGATTCATCCTTTACTGCAGTAATTTGAGTATTCGCACTTTCAAACGAGCTACTATTCTTATCCTTCAGTTTCTTGGTTTCTTCAATCATATCATCCATTTTAGCCTTGATAGCCTTCTTTAAAGCAGATTGTTGGGCCATTTTCTTTTCTGCTAACTCGTAAGCTTTATATTGATCCTTCCAGGCGTCGAGTAGCATCTTATTTGGGTGATCCTTTGCTTCTTCTCTAGCAATGTCTTTCTTAATCGTGTCTTTAACACCACTATACATACTCATTTAAAGTTCATCCTTTTCTCCGCTAATTCCTTGTCTTTTTCTTCCATTACCACAGCTGCTTGATACGTGTCTCCGCCCAACTCGTCCATTTCTTTTTTTGCCTGTTCGATCCCGCTTAACACGTCATCCATTTTGTCCGGATCATGTAGATAGGGTTGGCCGTTTCGGGTGAATTTTGCTATGTCACGGATCATATCTTCAATTTCATACTCGCTTAATTCAGAATAGAGTCCACCAGGCATGGCTTCATTTTTTAAACTTTTTTCAAAATAATAAAGCTCGTCTCCTTCAAACCATTGATAGTCCAATAAATTCCTTTTAATAGATTCTAATTCTGATTCAATATGTCTAAATCGTCCGGACAATTCTTTTATCCGTTCCGGCGTATATAAAATTTGTTCCGCACTCCCATTTTTAAATGCTGAAGAAAAATCTGTTGAGTTAAAACCAGCTTGGATATGAGCATTCATCATATCCTTAAAGAAGTTCCCTGTTTTCTTTATATTGTTCTTAATGTAGCGTTTAGTGCCGATTCGTGGACCAGGAGGGGAAAATGGAACAACGTCGCCTTCATGCGCATAATCAAGGATTTGAGCGTTGTACATACCAAGTAAGGCTTTTGCTTTTTCAACCGTATTTAACTCATGAAACGGATTCGCAGCTGCAAAGGTTGTCGCAAGTTTTCCAGACCTTATTGCACCAACAGTGGCCAATTTACCGCCTAAACTATGGCCAGTAAAACTTCCCACCCCATCTGGGGCTAATTGATCTCTAAATACTTTTTGAGAGAATTCAACAAATTCATTGGTTTGATTGATCCCTAAGTTTGGTGTATAAAACTGTCCTATCCCTGTACCCTGGTAGACATCCGCTACTAACCAATCTTGAACCACATCGATAGCATTGTTACTTTCTGATCCACGAGCAACGACCACAATCGTGTCATACTTTTTAGGATTTTTATTTTTTTGTGCTTCCCACTCTGAAAGTGGAACAACAGCAGCTGCTTGTAAACCACTTGAATTATTTACAGAACTAACCGTTACCCATTTGGAATTATCTTCCGGATTCGTAAATTTTGTATTTACTGCTAAAACACTGTCTTTATAAATTAAGTTTGAAAGACCCCAATATTGTGCTTCATTCACGTTCATGTGTTCACCTCTTTTTTTTTGTGTTATTATTAATTTAAATACAGTGTGAAAAGGATACTAATTATGAAAAAAAAAATTTCAATCGTTTTTTCAATACTATTTATTTTAACATGTGGAGGATTGTATATGAACCATAAAATAAAAGAAAACAATGAAAAGCAACAAGAATGGTTAAATAAGGTGGTTTCTGAACAAGAACCTTATATAAATAAATATTTAAACTATTATTACAACGGCATTGAATCGGTAACATTAACAGAATCAGAACAAATACCAACTGGAGCTGTTTCTATCGAAGGCTATGTAAATAATGATAAAGAGAAAAGTTTTTCAATTATGTTAGATAATCCTAAACCTGGTAAAAATATGGGGATTATAATGAGTGATCCCTTATATGAAATGGCCAAGCCCGAATCTGAAACGCCTGCAAAAAATATGGAAGAGATTCTAAAAGAGGAACGAAAGAAAAAAAGAGCTGAAGAAAAAACCAGCTCCACACAGAACTGGTTTAATATCTAAAAAATACCCCCACTAAATTTTATTAGTGGGGATTTTTGTACTTCTATTTTAAAGTATTCTCAATCATTGCAGCAAGGAGTAGAAAGTACTTTTCCGTATGCAAGTTAAAGGACTTTAATACCAATCAAATTGGTATTTACTCTTTAACTCAACTTTTATATTTCTTTTTTTACATTCTTTTAAAAACTCATCTTTAGTCTTTAGTATTGTGACTTCTTTATTTTCCTTATTCACAATTACATATTCAAATTGTTTAAAAAATAGACTATAAAAATTGTTGGTTATTGATTGAATAATTATATAATCATCGTCATAGTTTAGTTTATATACATATTCTACCAAACTATTGTAGCGCTCACCATTTTCTTCATCATAATATAGTGAAGAAACGATTGCACTCGTAGTAGCAACGTAAAAAGTGTCATCAATTTTTATTAAATTCCCAGCTTCAGTTGTACCTGGTGCTCTATAATTTGAGTCTTACTTAAACATAGATGCTATTTTTGGAGTTATGACTATCACGCTAACTATTAGAGCTATAGTTAATAGAATTATGCTAGCAATCGCCAATGTTCTTTTATTTTTCATTTAATCACAACTCTTTCATAGTCTATTGTTTATAAGTTATTGAAATATTAAAAGGTTTAATCAATTCTAGAGTTTGCATTGCAAAACAATAATTATTTCCATCATCGTCCACAGCTTCAATCTGAATTGCTACTAAACTAGACAAAAAGAGGGGTAAATATTGTTAAATCAGCATTTATCCCTTTTATTTTTATAAATTTAGATTGGATTCTTAAAACACGAATTAAAAAACTATTACTAATTAATTTTCACGCTCAAATACTGCTGTGTAACCAATATCCAATTTAATTTGATTCTCTTTATTTTTTACTTTCGTAACATCAGTACTTGTTACATCCGTGTCTGTAAAGTTTAATTTTAATATTCCATATTTTTCATCGTTAGCCTTTTCTGAATCGAACTCGTATCCTATCTTAGTTTGATTTCCATCTTCGTAAGTAATAAAAGCTAACCCATTTGAACTAAATTCAATTTTTTTTATAATCGAATACGAACTATTTACATCAGTAGTATCTTTTGAAACAGATGTCCAATTTCCTTCTAACTCAAACTTTTTTGTTGGTGTACAAGCCACCATAAGTGGAAAAAGTAGAAAAAATAAGATTGCTATTTTTATTTTATGCATAATACCTAGCTCCTTTAGTTAAATTAATTAATAGTTGATTTTTAAAATAAGAATATGAATAATAAGACACCTTTGTTCTTTTATCAGACCCCGTTGAAGCGATTACAGTACTTGACACTCTTCCAACTGGTCTGTAACCACTAGTATACCAAGGACTATCATTAAACCATAAACTATCTCTCAAAACCCGAGGTTGTGACTTTCTATCAACTACATAGTATTGAACTGCCCGATTCTGTGGTTGTTTTACATTACCACTAACTGCATTAGCTGATAGTGGTGGTGTCGAAAATGAAATAATTGAAACTAACAAAGATAAAAAAACTCTCATATTCACCATTATATTTTAATCTTATTTTAATAATACCTTTAAAAACTTTTTATTGCAAGCTATTTTAGAAAAATAAATTTTAAGTGTAATTTTAAATTCTGTACTATATTTTCACATACAAAAAGACCCCCAAAAGTTAGAGTTTTTATCTCTAACTTTTGGGGGTCGGTACATTTATCATCCTTTTAAATTATAAATTGGTAACTACTTTGTTTTACTTATAGTTTTACTACCCATTTTTCTATAAAACATACCGTAGCTAAGCATTCCAAGTGAAACACTCAAGACTCCTAGCCACAGATAATTCTCTTGTTTACTATTCGTTTTTGGAAGTTGGTGATCTTGATTCCCAACAGACATTTGATTACCCAGTTCACGTACCAACTCTGGTTTCCCACTTAAATCGCCAGTATTAGGCAATTCTGGTCGTGAAGGATTCAGCGGATTCTCCTCTGTTCCTAAATAACGATTCGTTACGATAAAACCAGTAGAAACATCCCCAGTTATCTCCGATTGATAGCCTGGCAGCTCTTCTTCAATAACTGTGTACTGATTCTCTACTCCTGCATCATCGTATTTTGGCAAGTCTGTAAATTTACCTTGCCACTGATTCTCTTCATTTAAAGATAACATCTCTTCAATAGGAACGCCATTTTTCATTAGCTTAATTTGCACTTCATCCGCCTTTTTCCCAATCCATTTTTTCTTAACTGGTAATTGGATTTTTTCACAGTTCGTGTTCGTGACAACAAAACCTGTTTCAGGTGTTCCTGTAATTTCTGAGCGATAATTTTCCAAGTCTTTTTCTGTTAACGTGTATTGATACTCTTCACCAAATTCATCATATTTTGGTAAATCAACAAAGGTCCCTTGCCAATTATTTTCAGCATTCAATAACAATTCTGAATTCATCAAGACATCATTTTGTTTCAATTGAATCGTGACATTTTCAGCTGCAGGTCCAACCCATTTTTTAGTGACTGGAATTTGAATTTTTTCAATATTGGTATTAGTGACAACAAAACCAGTCTCACTGTCTCCAGTTACTTCACCTTCGTAATTTGCGACAGTCACTTCTTTGATTTGATAGTTGTATTCATTTCCAGCGTCATCATATTTAGGTAAATCCGCGAATTCACCTTTCCAGTCATTATCTGCATTTAAAACTAATTTGAGCGGTGTTGTTTCAGAATCACGAAACAGCTCAATTGTCGCTGATTCACCGATTGGCCCAACCCATTCTTTAGCCACAGGAATCGTAATTGTTTCGCTATTCGTATTCGTAACCGTATAACCTGTTTCAGCAGTACCACTAATTGATGCATCATAGTTTTTATAGCCGACTATTTCAACAATCGTATACTTATTTTCAGTACCATCTGCCTGATATTTTTCTAATTCAGAAAAAGTCCCTTGCCAGTTTGTCGTCTGATCGAGTGTCAGGTAATTGCTTAACATTTGACCATTTTTAACTAAGTTGACTTGAACCCGTCCAGCAATTGGACCAACCCATTTTTTAGTCACAGAAACGGCTACTTTTTCAGTGTTAATATTGTTAATCGTGTAGCCCGCTTCTTTACTGCCTTGGATTAACGGGCGATAGTTCTCCATGTTTTCTTCGCGAATGAAATAATTAATGGCCTTACCATCGCTATTATACTTAGGTAAGTGATCAAAAGAAGCTTGCCAATTCATCGCTTCATTTATCGTCATTTCTTTTATTTTTACGTTTTTATCATTATACAGAAAAACGGTAATGGCGTCTTTTTCAGGTCCATTCCATACTTTTTTCACAGGGATACTGATTTCTTCCTTGTTTGTATTGGTAATAACAAAACCTTCTGTGGAATTCCCTTTGATACTTGATTCATAATTTTCTTGAGCAATTTCTTCTACGGTATACTTGATTTCAATACCTTTATCATCATAAGTAGGCAAGTTTGTAAATTTACCTTCCCAGTTTTGATTCGCTTGCAAAGTCAGTGAAATAGCTGTATCTTTTCCATTAGCAAACAACTTAACAACTACATCTCCACCAACTGGACCTACCCACTTTTTCGTCACTGGGATACTTGTTGAGTCCGCTCGCGTGTTGGTAACCGTATAACCCGTATCCTGATCACCTGCATAGGTTGTGACGTAGCCCGATAACTCTTCTTCTACCACAGTATAGCGAAAGAGCTCCCCTGCTGAATCATACTTAGGTAAATAGTCTATCGTTCCTTCCCAATTGTTTTCTTCAGACAGAACAATGAATACATCGGGTAACAAAAGTCCGTTTACTTGAGCGTAAATTTTAACTGAATCTTTCTTCTCACCTTGCCATTTTTTCTTAACTGGCAAATCCACTTGCTCGCTAGTTATATTCGTTACTAGGAAACCTTCTTTAGCATTGCCATCTATCAAAGAAAAATAATTCTCAAGTTTATCTTCTTTAATCGTATAACTAATTTCTTCTCCAGTTTCAGTGTATTTAGGCAAATCGGTAAAAGCACCTTGCCAATTTTTCTGACTTGTCAGCTCTAAAGATTTTGATGTATCGACTCCTTCTGCAAGTAAACGAATGATTACTTTTTCACCGACAGGTCCAAACCATTCTTTCTTAACTGGAATCGTCACTTTTTCATTATTTGTATTCGTAACAGTAAAGCCCTCTTTAGCACTTCCTGTAATTATCGCATCATAATTATCTTGCTGGATTTCTTTAAGTGTATAATTAATTTCTTGTCCATTTTCATCGTACTCTGGTAAATTTGTAAAGGCACTTGTCCAGTTTTGATTAGCGGTTAATTTTACTGAACGTCCAGTTGTTACACCATTAGAAAACAGTTCAACAGTAACTGGTTTGCCAACTGGTCCAACCCATTTTTTAGTGACTGGAATCGTAATTGACGTGCTTCTGGTATTTGTAATCGTAAATCCATCTTGGGCATTTCCGGTATAAGTTGCGACGTAACCGGCTAATTCTGCCTCAACAACTGAATAACTAATCTCTTTTCCCTTACTATCATATTTAGCTAAATCGGTAAATTCAGCACGCCAATTATTAGCCGGTGATAATTGAATCGTTTTATCTGTAATTTTATTATTTCTTTTTAAGGAAACTTCAACAGAGTCTGTCGCCTTACCTTGCCATTTTTTGATAACTGGAATACTTAGTTTTTCAATATTCGTATTTGTGATAGTTAAACCTGTATCATTATTTCCCGTCACGACAGATTCATAACCTGCTGGGACATTAACTTCTTGCACCGTGTAGTTAATCAACGAACCATCTACATTGTATTTATCCAAATTGGTAACTAACAATTGCCAATTTGAAGCTTTTTCAATGGTAACTTGGCGATTAATATCTTGGCCATCTGCATAAATACGCACATCAATACTGGTTGTTTCAGGCCCAACCCAAACTTTGGTTAAATTCAAACTGGTTTTCTTGATTTTATTCGTGATTGGGATGAGTTCTCCTGTTGTACTATTTTCTTTAATTTCAAAAGGATATTGCTTAGTTTGATCAACATCAAACTGTTCTGGTGCACTTACTTCTTTAAAATAATACTGTCCTAGCTCCATATTTTTCACATTAATTTGACCTTGGTCATCTGTTTGATAACTACCTAAAGACTGATTAGCGGCATTAAACAATTCAAATGTAATGCCTGGAAGCAAGACATCTGCTTTATTTTCTAGTGATTTAACTAAGCGGGCGCTGCCTTTTTCTGGTAAATCACCACTTCCGCCACCACCAGCACTATTATTTTCAGTGTACGATGTATTTTTTTCAATCGTTTGCTCTTCACCAGTAATTTGATAATTCGCTGTATAATCATTGGCAAATTCTTTTTTACTTAAATCATTTATATGCGTATCATAAACAAGGCCAAACTTGTGATTAGAAATTTCCTTAGCAAACAACTTTATATTAAAATGATTGCTGTTATTGGGGTCAATTTCAAGTGTTCCATATTGACTGAATTCTGCTTGACTAAGCCAAGTAAAGTTCTTATCTTTATCTTCAATAAAATATCTAAAGCTATTTGCTAACAAGGTTTGGTCGGCTGCCGAAGTATCATCAACTTCAATTAATTTTTGATTAGTTCCATTGTGAACCAATTCTTTCTTTGGTTGATTGATAATCACCTGCCAAGTAATTTTATTACTACCATCTTCAGACATATGCCCATACTTACTGAAAAATGGATAATCATCATCATTTCCCGCTTCGCCTTTTTCATAAGTAACTGTATAGTCAATATCTGGAATATTTACGCCAAAATCAGTTGTCTTAGAAATTGTGCCTTCGGTTTGACTGTCGACTCTAACTTTAAAGTAGAAATAACCCTTAACATTGATTAATTCTTCAGCTGTGCTATTAAAGGTACAAATAACTTGGTCATTTACTATTTTCGCTTCACCTAAGACTTTCCCTGTTGCCGGATCTTTCAATTCAGCAGAAGAAACAATCCCAATTAGTTCCGGGGGAAGGGACATGGTAATAGTGTCACCATTCTTAATTCCTATTCCTTCTTTTTCAGAAAATGTAACCGAAATTCCAACTCTTTCACCATTGTATAAATCAGTTTTATCCATTTTTACTGAATCAATAATTGCACCACCGCCTAATTCAGCAGCAAAAACTTGGGTACCTGTTGAAAAAAGCCCCCCTATAAGTGTAGGAAATACCATCGAAAAAATAAGAAAAAATGAAACAATTTTATTTGTTACCTTGAACACACAAACACTTCCTTTTCCACGTTTATTTTTTAATCTAAACTTACAGACTGTTCATACACAAAAAAAGAACTGACTATTTGAGAAACCCTCAATTAGTCAATTACTAATTATTTTGCTGGCTATGTAAGTTTTACTATCCATTCACATTAATGCTGTCTTTTATTTGATCAGACTATTAATTTTCGCAAAAAATGAACGAATAGTCAACTGACTTTTTCAGTTTCACATATTCTTTCAGTATCATAATTTTAATACGTTCACGCATGCCTTATAAAATAAGAAATGTCAGGAAAAAAATGATTAAAAAATGATTAAAATAACATTAGACCAAATTGGTATATTCACTATTTATTATTGAATTTAGAAATTGGTTTACTTATTTATCTTTTAATTTTCAATCTAAATACCCTTTATTTTTTAACTAACAACAATACATAAATATTATCTATCTACCTTTTCACACTCCCTCAAACACGATCGAATTCCTCAATTGGTTTTCAATTAAAATAACGTAAGAAAAAAACTGTTAAATCTATATTTAAATTTACCTCTTACTATCAAAAAAACATTTCAGTTAACTTTACGACAGATACTAATAAACATACGAAATAAATAAAATTAATAAGGCAATATTTATAACTCTCGAAATTTCGATACTACCTATTTGTGAAAGACTGACCCAAACCCCTTTATAAATAAAAAAAGTTACCTATTTTAAAATAGGTAACTCCATCTAAAATCTAATTCAGTACGTTGTAGCTGAAAGTCCAATCGCACCTTTACCTCCATGAACCGTCATTACAGAACCAATCATATCAACATGAATCTGCCTAAAACCCTGTTTTTCCAAAGAAGTTTTCAAAAGTTCAATAACTTCAGTATCAGTGCCTAAAGCATAAAAAAGATAGACATTATCACGGTTGAAATCCTGGCTTTCGACAAAATCCTTCACAAATTGTGGCGCTATTTTTTTCATCCGTCCACGATATTTTTTAGAGGCTATTAGTTTGCCCTCCACAATATCAATTCTAGGTTTCAACCGTAAAATAGCCGCTCCAATGGCCGCAGCATTTGAAACTCTACCACCTGCTAATAAAAAATCTAAAGTATCTGCCACAAAAGAAGTGTGAGTTTTTTGAACAAAATTTTCTATTTTCAGAACTAATTCTGCTACTGAATCTTGCGGATTATTCGCGATAATCTCAGCAGCTTTTAGTGTTAAATTACCTAGTCCACCTGAAACATTTTTTGAATCAATTAAATGAACCTTAGCTTTTTCACATTCTTCCACACCAATCATGGCATTTTGAAACGAACACGAGCACGCTGATGAATAGCCGATATGAATAATTTCACTTGTTGGATTTTCACCGGCAGCTTCTTCAAAAAACTCAGTATACTGATGAGGACTAACCGCATTTGTTTTAGGAATTTTTTTTGTTTCTTGATAATAATCATAAATTTCTTGAATCGGAATTTCTCCATCATAAACCGTTCGATCAGGAAAATTCACACTAAATGGAACAGATAAAATCTGTTTTTCCTCCAGTAACTCTTTTGATAAATCTGAGCAACTTTCAGTTGTTAAAATAATCTTAGCCATATCTTTCACTTTCCTTCACATCGATTTATGAATCCTCTATCTATTGTTGAATCTATTCATTCTTAATTAAAAATAAAGCTGACTATTTAGTTCAATAGCTTCTATCAAGTATACCTTAAATACTCCCCTTAAAGCGCTAAAATTAATTTTTATTTTCACCCCATACTATAGGAGCAGCTTAATAAGCCTAAATTAAACAATTGACATATACAGTCGAACGATATACAATCTATCTATACAGTTACGCGATATAAAAAATAAAGACATAGAAAAGATGTGCATTATATGAACGTTAATAAGATTCTACCACTGACTGAAACGACATTCTATATTATGATTTCACTGCTTGAACCCTCTCATGGATATGCAATTATGCAGAGAGTCGAAGAGTTAAGCAATGGGCGAGTCCGGATTGCTGCTGGCACAATGTATGGCGCAACAGAAAATTTATTAAAACAGAAGTTAATTCATGAAGTACCTAGCCCTAACGAAGATAAACGTCGCCGAGTCTACCTATTAACTGATGCTGGGAAAGAGGTCCTAAAACTTGAAGTCGAGCGACTGAAACAACTGCTACTAATTGCTGATGAGTTATTATAGGAGGTCCATATGAAAAAATTCAAACTATTCATTGATATGAAAAAAGAAGAACAGTATTTAAAAGAAATGGCAGAAAAAGGTTGGGGATTAGTTAAATATAGCGCGTATAACCGATATACCTTTGAAAAAATACATCCAGAATCTTTGAGTTATAGAATTGATTATCAAATGTTTAAGAAAAAAGGAGATTACACTGATTATCTGACTTTATTTGAGGATAGCGGTTGGAAACATATCAGCGGCAGTCAAAGTAGCGGGTTTCATTTCTTTTTACCTGAGAATGACAATAATCAAGATTTAGATATATTTTCAGATAGTCAATCAAGTAGGGAACGCTACAAACGATTGTACAATCAAGCAACAATCTGGGTAGCTTTGATGATTGTTTATTTTATTCTTCTTCAACCATCCTTTGAAAATATATCCTCTTGGTATTTAGCTCCAACTATTTGGGAATACAGTGGTTTACAGTTGGTTGGAATGATTGTTATGCAAACCTTTTTTGTTTTGATTCAATTATTTCCAATGCTCTTTTTTATGGCTAGTGCCATTATCTATGCCCTAATTGGAACCAAGGCTAAAAAATTGGCGACGATGTAGGCAACAATTGACTAATTTCTAACAGATTAAAAAATCCCTCCAACTATAATAGGAGGGATTTTCTGTATGCAAAAGATTTAAACACTTCATGATATTCGACTATTGTTTAGTAGCCGTAACTTTTTCGTCAATTCGTAAAAATGGCAGGTAGATGAAAACCGAAACTGCAATAATGATAATTTGTAAAAATGCAGCACGCCAATCACCGGCTGTCGCTAAAAATCCTGATATAACAGGTGGTGTTGTCCAAGGGATCTGTACTACAACATGGTTAATGAAACCCATTGCCGTTGCAAAGTAAGCAATTGTTAAAGAAAAAATTGGAGCTAAAATAAAGGGAATGATTAAACTGATATTAAAGACAATCGGTAAGCCAAAAATAATCGGTTCACTGATATTAAAGACAGCTGGTGTGACAGACAATTTGGCAAAATCTTTATAGTCTTGCCGTCTACTAAAAATAAAAATTGCAATCAATAACGCAATTGTATTTCCTGAACCACCCATTACGGCAAAGGTATCCTTAAAGGCCATATTAATAATATGAGGAATTTCTTCATGATTGGCATAAGCCGCCATGTTTTCTTGCATATTTTGAATCAAAAATGGATCTAATAATGAACCTGAAATCACAGCTTGATGGATACCAAATCCAAAGAATAGATTGGCAACCGAAGTAATCAATAAGAAGCCTGGTAAGCCTGTCGTCACTTTACTTAAAGGTGCTGTAACGAGCGTAGTAATCAGCGTATTTACATCGCTATGGAAAAGTTCTTTGACTAAGAAGCCAACAATCGAGATTGACACGATTGTAATCATAATTGGAATCATTACGTTAAATGATTTCATGACTGCCGGTGGAATATTTCCTGATAAATTAATTTGCAGTTTTTTATTTTTAGATAATTTAATAAATAATTCCGTTGCTATTAACCCAACAAAAATCCCAACAAACATACCTGATGCTCCAATGTAATCCAATGGAATTACGTTAGGTATTTCTAGAGCTTTTTTAGCACCTTCTGGAGTAAAAGTAGTCATCATTGGAGTTAATACCATCAACGATGAAATTGAAACTAGAATCGCTGCAATTGTATTCTCGTAATTCCGATTTTGACACATATGATAGGAAATTGCCGCAACAATTAAAAGACTTGTAATGCTCAAAGTTGCCGAAGCAATCGGCGTTCCGATTGATTGAATCTTCTCCAAAATATCGGAAGAAATAATGGAACTTAAAAATCCTGCCGGGTCAAAAATTACATAGTTAAAGAGTGTTACAAAACCTGCCAACATCATAAAAGGCATAAAAGTAGCAAACGCATCTCGTAATGTCCGTAAATGAATCTGGTTGCCCATTTTTTGAGCCACCATGCCAAATCGATCAAAAAAGCTCATTTTATTTTCCATTTTCAATCATCTCCCTAGTAAAGTTGTGATAAATCAAATTCAAAGCCATTTTCATCACTCATTTTTTTATACATTTCACCGCTTTTTTTAATGGTTCTTTCTTGTGTGGCTAGGTTCAAAGAAACTAAACCATATCGATTTTTATAAGCATTAATCCAAGACCAACAATCGATAAACGTCCAAAGGTGATAGCCTTTAATATTCGCACCCTCTTCTATCGCTTTCCAAACAAAAGCCAAATGATTTTGAATATACTCAATTCTATAGTCATCCTCAACATAGCCATTTTCATCCATAAAGCGTTCCTCATCTGCGACTCCCATACCATTTTCAGAAATAAATGATTCGATGTTGCCATAATTATCTTTGATATCCATACATAATTCATAGATACCACGCTCATAGATTTCCCATCCTCGATAATGATTCATCTTTCTACCTGGCATAATGTAGGGTTCAAAAAACCAATCAGGTAAAAATGGTCCTGCTGGATTAATACTTGTTAAACGTGCCTTCACCCTTCTTGGCTCGTAATAATTTAGCCCTAATAATTGCGCAGTATTATTTTGAATAATTTCCAAATCAGATGCTGAATAAACTGGAAGCTGATCGTGCTCCTTCAACAAAGCAACTAATTTTTTTGGAAAATGACCTAATACCATTGGATCTAGAAAACTTCGCGTATAAAATTGATCCGCAATCTCAGCAGCTTCAACATCAGCGGGGTGCTGACTTCTAGGATAAGTTGGACTCAGATTTAAAATGACTCCAATTTTACTTGATAAGCCTAGCTTTTTAAACTCTTCTATCGCCCGTGCATGAGCAAAAATTGTATTAAACGCCGCTTGAGCGCCTCTTTTAAAGTCAACAATATTTGGATAATGAAAACATTCTAAATAGGTGCCTAGAATTGGTCCCAAAGGTTCATTAAAGGTAAACCACTGACTAACTAAATCACCAAATTCTTCAAAACAAGTCTTGGCAAATCGAACATAGGCTTCCACTACTTCTCTCGATTCCCAGCCCCCTTGATCTTGTAAAGCTGCGGGCATATCGAAATGATACAAATTCGCAAAGACAGCGATACCGTTTTGATTCATCTCAGTAAATAGCGACCGATAAAATTCAATCGCTAACGGATTAACTAGACCGACACCGTCATCTGGAAACATTCTAGCCCAAGATATTGAAACTCTAAATGAGTTGTGACCCGTTTCTTTCATTAATTGAACATCCTCTTTATAACGGTGAATATGATCTGTTGCAATTTCTGAACTCACTCGATTATAAAAACGATTGGGTTCTTCTTTGAACCAGCGCTCCCAAATTGTCTCAGCTTTACCTGTTTCCCCACGACCTTCAGCTTGTTCTGCAGACCAAGCGGATCCCCACCAAAAACCATCGGGAAATTGTATTCTTTTATTTTCCATTTACTCGTCCTCCTATAGTTACAAAATTAAGTTAAAAAATTAAATTAAAGAAATCCTAATCACCGTCATCATAACACCGCTTTCAAATTGAATCTATCCTTATTTCTAATTTAGCTAAAATCTCTTCCAAAAGGATATATCTTTGTTTTCAGGACAACTGTTTATGCTATACTAGTAGTAAGAATCCGTTATATAATCGAAAAAAACATATACTTATAGCTATACATTTAAACAGGAGGCCTCCTTATGGACAAAACATATAAATATATCGAAGTGTATCAAGACATCAAAACTAAAATTGCTTGTAATGAATATGTAATTGGTCAAAAAATCCCCTCTGGGAGTGAGCTTGCTATTCGCTATGGTTGCAGTAATTTAACTGTAAAAAAAGGCCTAGATATGTTAGTTAAAGAAGGCGTTTTACGTAGACGAAGTGGATTTGGTACAGAAGTTTTAAGAAAACCGATTGAGCGTTCGTTAGTTTCTGGACCCAATATTGGCTTACTAAATGTTTTAGGGGAAGAGCATGTTGATTCTAAAATTCATAGTTTTGCCATTGAACAACCTTCGAAAAAAATAGCGGAAACTTTGAAAATTTCAACCTCTGACTATGTGTATCACATTGTGAGAAGTCGCTACGTTGATTCCAATCCTTATTCCATTGAGGAAATTATTATGCCTTTAGATTTGATTCCACATTTACAGCCCAAGCATTTGAAAGCTTCTATTTATAAATACATCGAAAACGAATTAAAGTTAACTATTAAAACATCGCATATCCGTATTCGCGGCGACAAAGCTAATGAATTCGATGCTCTTGTACTTGAAATTAAACCTGAGCAATTTATTATTGAAGTTGAAAAGATTGTTTATCTAGATTCTGGTATGCCTTTTGAACATTCTATTACCCGACATCTTTATAACGACTTTGAATTTGAAGCTGTTTTTGTTGAAAATTAAAACCTTACTAACACTAATACCTGAAAAAAGCACTTAAAATTCATTTCAAAAAAAGAGAGGCTGTTATTATCCGACCTCTCTTTTACATATTTACTTATTTTAAACATTTCATTAATTCCTAAAAAAGTCCATATAAGATGCATACATAGGAACATAATAATCCGTTAAGTCGTCTCCTATCAACTCCAAAGGTTCAATTATTTCAACCGAATTAGCAAAAATAACAGTAGGAGCTATCATAAATGTTGCTAAAATAAAAATTCCTATTAAATTTACTTTTAATTTATTCATATAATTCCCCTTTTTTTGTATCATAAAATAAATCAACTTTAACTATATCTCCAAATATAGTTGTCGGATCAGTTTTTTGCTCAATAAATGTTCCTTTTTTAAAATAAAGATAAATAACTTCACCTTTATTAGGAATTTGATTTTTTAATTGATTTTTTTTCAAGGCATAGCTTGAGTCAATAGTCATCTCTAGTTTACTTTTAGGCATATCCTTCGACAGCAATAAAAAATATGAATTTTCATCTTCAATGACATCAGCAATAAAATATTCTTTTCTATCCAAATCATTCAAATTAATCTCATTTTTTTCTAACTTACTCAAACTTGTTTTAGGTTGACTATAGTTTGAAATCGTAATAAAACAAGTTAAGAAGAAACAAAAAATTATTAAAATTCTTTTTTTCACAATTTTCCTCTTTTTCTTTGAAATAGATTCACCTTCTAAAAAAGTATTGTTTTTTAAAATTTAATCGAATTATAATTCGAATATAATAATAACTTACGGAATTTAATTTGTCAATACTCATTTTTATTAATTTTTATTTTCTCCCTCAAAGCAATTTTAAACTCAGCAGATAGCAAAAGAACTACCCATATAGTACGAGGCTGCTGAAAAACTCATAAAATAACAAAACAGAAAAAGCATGAAAATTTAGTTCCCAAAACAATTTAAAAGAAGAGTTTTCATTGGGGATGAACCTTAATATTCTATTAGTATTTACTATACTAGTGGGAAAAAATAAAAAGTCCGAATTTTCGGTTAAGAAGATTCGGACTTTTTCAGCAGCCTCATATAGTACAGGTAGATTTGTTACGTTACTCAGTATCTTCTATTACAAAAGGAACTGTTGTTGCAAGCACCTCATCGTGTTGCCCAATAAATTCATCACGCCAACAAATCACTAACTGTTTCTGCTGATTGATAGTCAACGATTTTACCAAATGACTCATTTGCTGAATGACCAATTCACCTTGACTAATTTTAAAAATAACAGGAATTAAATCACCAAAAGGAGCTTCCTCCATTTTAGGTAGTACTACATAATTAGCCTCATGATCTTCATAACAAATTGTGTTCGCATTCATTTGAATACTCCATCCTTCAATTAATTCTTTTATCATGTCTATTCTCCTCCTAAATTCTAGTTTTTACTTTCCTTTATACCCTAATTGTAGCTAGATTAGCTAGAAAAATCTATTAAAAAATAACCCTCAATCTTCATTCAACTCAGATTGAGGGTTATAAAACTCTTTTTCAATTAAAAGAATAGTAAAAACAGGCGGCTCCCAACAAGAAAAGTAAGATTAATCTCAAAATCTCCAAACGATCCATGCTTCTTTTTGACACGGTCTCAACTGAATGGTTAGGATTTATTTTTTTCGTCTCATAATTAGCACTGGCCGATAGAAAATCACCAGATGGGGTTAAGCAAAGAAACAAAAAAATGTATACAAATCCTGAAACCAATAATGTCGGAAACTGCCATACTTGGTTTGCTATCCATCCAACAATAAATGGTGCAACCAATAATCCTCCTAAAAACCAAAACTTTTTCATTCTTCTCCACTCCCCTAAACATGCTCTACTAGTTTAAACTAGTATATCTCTAAGGAAAAAGAATAGCAATCCTATCTATTTCTACCAGATTTTTATGCCAAAAATTTCTTTTAAGCCTGATAAAACTAAGGTTGGAATCGCAGGAACAAATAATACGAGTAAATAAATGTTTAACGATAAAGGTGCTGTTCCCATCACTGTATTAAAGAATGGGATAATCGTCACTAAATAAGAACTAATCCCCGCAAATAAGACTGCAGCTATCAAATGCTTATTTTGAAACGGATTTCTTCTAAATAGTGTTTTTGAACTACGTGCATCAAATACATGCCATAATTGGCCATATACCAGTGTTAAGAAAGCCACTGTTTGTGCTTGGTTACCTGATAAGCCACTTTTCGCTGCCCAAACAAAGGCTAAAAAGACTGTTAAACCCATGACCGTTCCACGAATTAATACACGTGACCACGTATAATTTGCCAAAACAGATTCCTTTGGATCGCGTGGTTTCTCATTCATAATATCCGACTCAGCTACATCATATCCTAATGAAAATGATGGGATGGCATCACTTACCATATTGACCCAAAGAATCATTAAGGCTGTCAACGTTGGTGTTGAAGCTGAAACTTGTCCGATACCAGTTGTAAAGAATAGTAAACCAATTAATAAAGAAAGAACTTCAGCAACATTGGTTGTTAACTCATGACGAATAAAGTTTTTTATATTCGCATAAATCGTTCGACCGCTCTCAACAGTTTTTTCAATAGTCGTAAACTTATCATCTAATAAAATTAAATCAGCTGAATCTTTTGTCACTTCAGTTCCAGCAATTCCCATTGCTATCCCGATATCTGCTGCTCTTAAAGCCGGAGCATCGTTGACACCATCACCAGTCATAGCAACAATTTCACCATGCTTTTGTAATTGTTCAACAATTCTTTGTTTGTGCTCTGGTGAAACACGCGCATAAACTTGTGTATCTTTCACACGTTGGAACAACTCTTCATCAGACATTTTTTCGATTTCCGCACCTTTGATTGATGGTGCATCCACTGAATCAATAATCTTTAAATCATAAGCAATTGCCTTCGCTGTTGCTTCATGATCTCCAGTAATCATCACAACTTTGACAGAGGCTTCTTTCAACAATTCAACTGAAGCTCTAACTTCGTCTCTTGGCGGATCAATGATCCCTGCAATTCCCGTCACGGTAAATCCAGTTTCAAGTTCTTCTACAGAACCTGTTTCAGCTTCTTCTTTTGAAATCACTTTTTCTGCTACTGCCAACGTACGCAATGCTTCGTTAGCAAAAGATAATGTTGTTGTATCTAAAAGTTCTTTTACATCACTCGTGTCAACAAGATTGCCATTTTGTAACGTAAAGCGACTTTTTTCAATTAAAATATCTGGAGCACCTTTTGTATATAATTTATACTCATTATTTTCTTTTACAATGACACTCATCATCTTACGACTACTTGTAAAAGGCAATACACGGTAGATTTCAATTCCTTGCTCAAGTAAAGATTCTTTCTTAAGTTGGGCTTTTTCACCTAAAATAGTCAATGCTACTTCTGTTGGATTACCAAACGGTTTATATTTCCCATCAATAAACTTCACTTCAGCTTCATTACACAATACCGCACCTTTAACAAAATCATGATAACTTGGTGCATTTGAATCTGTACTTGTAATTTCGCCCTCTGGTCCATAGCCTTTACCAGAAACAGAATAAATTGTACCATTTGCGAAAAATTTGATGACTGTCATTTCATTTTTTGTTAATGTTCCTGTTTTATCTGAACATACATATGATGTTGCACCTAATGTTTCAACACTGCTTAGGGATTTGATTAAGCCTTTATTTTTAGCCATTTTGCTAGCTCCAATTGTTAATACAATAGATAAAACAGCTGGCAAAGCATCTGGTATTGAAGCTACCGCTAAAGCAATTGCCGTTGATAAGACACTACCGACAGCCGAAAAAGTTAAGACTCCGGTTGCTTGGTAGGATTGGAACAAACCAACCACTAACGTAAAGACAACCACTACACCTGAAATAAGCATCAATGATCTGGTTAATTTTCCAACCGTCATTTGCAAAGGCGAAGGTTTTGACTCAACATTTTGAAGCAACTCCGCAATTTTACCTAACTCTGTTTGTTGTCCTGTTGCCACAACAATCCCAATTCCACTACCATTTGAGACAGTTGAACCTGAAAAGCCCATATTGGTTTGATCTCCAACTCCAACGTCACCTTCTAAAGCGTCAATTTGTTTTTGGATAGCATCTGCTTCGCCAGTTAAATGCGATTCAATGATTTGCAGTTCTGACGTCTCTAACCAACGGATATCTGCTTCAATAAAATCGCCGACATTGACTTTCACAATGTCTCCTGGAACTAGATCCACCGAATCATAATGTCCCCAATTTCCATTGCGCATAACAGACACTTTTCGATTAGATAGTTGTTTTAGAGCATCTAAACTTTTTTTAGCACTGATTTCTTGCCAAAAAGAGAGTGTTGCATTAATTAAAATCAAAATTAGAATCGCTGTACCTTCATAGATAGCTTCAGTTCCATGTTTGATATCGCCCTTAATTTGCAAATCATAGTAAGCACTAAAAAAAGATAAGACAATCGCACCCATTAATACAATGACGATTGGCTCCTTAAAACTACGAAGAAAAATTCTCCAATACGGATCTGCTTTTTCTTCTTTAAGTTTATTCTCGCCAAATTTTTCTCTATTTGCTGCACTTGATGCATCAGTTAAACCTGACTCAATCGTGACATCAAATTCTTTCAACACCTCGTGTTTTTCCTTTGTATAATACTTCATCCAAACATTCCCTCCATTTATGTTTCTTTCAAATTAAACACAAAAAAGAGCGCAAGCAATCAAGATGTTCTCCTCACCCTTGGAGAACTATGTCTTGAAAGCTTGCGCCCAACCTAGTTTTTTTGTATTTACTTGTATTACTATTATACCACTTTTTTCACTATTTATTTTAAATTATGAGAAAATTCTAGTTAAAAAATGAAAAATTTTTTTATTCACTTTCTCCTTCTCTTTTAAGATGTTTAATAAATAGTTTTAGTGTAACCTTATAGCGTAGAACTGAGTTATTTAAACAGTTCTACAATATTTTTTTAATATGCAAAAAAACAGGTAATTTCTAGATAAACTCCATACATACTCCAGATTGTCTTGATAAACTAAAGTCATCAGAAATACATATGAATTTATAAAGAATGGAGGTCTTGATATGGCAATTCTAATTTTAGTTGGGGCATTTGTTTGTTATTTTTGTTTTAGTATTATTGAGAAGATGGAAAACTAAAAAAGGGAAACCAATAATTGATTTCTCTTTTTTGAGACTGCCCTCTTACAAGCGCCTCCGCCTTATTGGCTATCCATCCTCATCAGCATCCCTATCATAAAAACAAGCAATTAATTTTCTAATAGTACTTTGCAAATAAACTTCTCTTTTTTACTATATCACTTAAGTAACAAAAAAGTTATCTAAGAGAACTTCTTTTTAAATTCCAGCTAAAAAAGAAACCCTTTTCTTTTTGACTTGTATAGAGTAGAATCAACTCAAATAGGTCACTGAAATTTAGGAGGATAAAAATGAACATACATAAAATTTTGAATAACAACGTTTTAATCGCTATTGACGATAACGGAATCGAACAAGTTATGATGGGAAAAGGCATTGGATTCAAACAAAATGCTGGTGATCCTGTAGATATTACACGAGCTGATAAGATTTTCCATTTAGAAAATAACGGATTAAAACAACATTTTAATTCGCTAATCGATGAAGTACCTTATCCAATTTTAAAGGTTACTGAAGAATTTATTGATATTTCCAAACAGCGACTAAAGCAAAAACTCAACGAAAGTTTACATGTTTCTTTAGTTGACCATATTTATCATGCCCTAAAGCGACACGAAAATGAACAAACTATTAGCAACTCATTAGTATGGGAAATCAACCGGCTTTATCCTGCCGAGTTTGGACTAGCCAAGGAATTTTTGACTATGATTCAAACTGAAATTGCAATCGAACTCCCTATTGATGAAGCTGGTTTTATCGCTATGCACTTGATCAATGCCGAAATGAATGAAGAGATGAACGCTACTGTTGCCAGTACAAAGGAAGTCGCAGCAATTTTAAAGATTGTTAAGTACCATTTAGGCGTAGAATTTGATGAGGAATCCTTAAATTTCTACCGCTTTTTAACGCATCTTAGATTTTTTGTTCAACGTGTTAGTAAAAATCATTTACTCGAAAATGAAGATCCAGAACTCTATTTAATGATGAAAAAAAAATATCCGCAAGCATATACTTGTACCACAAAAATTGCAGAATATATCTATGCAACTTTTCACATTGATTTGACCTCTGAAGAGATGTTGTATTTGCTCATTCACTTAAAACGTTTAAAAATAAGAGATAAAGCACTTACAAATAAAGATTGACAACCCTTTTTGGAAGTGCTATCATTTGGATAAGTTCATATACGAATGTAACAGGTTAGAGGATTGTGACTGTTCGGCAGGCGACACCTAAACTTTTACTAAAGAAGATTTACAGGCAAACTGTATACTTTTTTAGTAAGGGTTTAGGTTTTTCTTTTGCCAAAAATAGGGTCCGGAACTTATTTGACTGTTGAAACATGTCTGTCCCTTAACTTGAAAATAAACGGATCAACTAACTTTTTATCAAGGCCAGTTCTTTTGAACCAACTCTTCGAAAAGAAGACAAAATCCCCTCAAAGTAAAACGATACTTTGTGTGTATTTTCCTATCTTTTGCCAGAGTTAAACGGATCAACTAACTTTTTATCATAGGAGGATTTTAAAATGGATACAAATCAATTAGCTCAAACAATCTTAGAAAACGTTGGCGGTGAAAAAAATGTAACTTCACTGGTTCATTGTGCCACTCGTCTACGCTTTAAATTAAAAAATAGAGATATCGTTGATAAAGCTCAAGTTGAAGCTATCCCTGGAGTTGTAACAGTGATGGAAAGCGGCGGACAATTTCAAGTTGTCATCGGAAATATGGTCCCTGAAGTCTATGAGGCGATTGGAGCAATTTCTAATTTAACAAATGATGATTCTACTGAAACAACGACAAATAAAGATGAAACGATTTTCGGTAAATTTATCGATTTAATTTCCACTATTTTCACTCCACTCTTAGGGGTTATGGCTGGCGCAGGTATTTTAAAAGGTTTGTTGTCGCTAGCACTAAATTTTAAACTGGTTATGCCGGATTCTTCAACGCATATTATCTTAAATGCAATTGCCGATAGTCTGTTTTATTTCTTACCAATGCTGCTCGCTATTACAGCTGCTCGCAAATTTAAAGCCAATATTTATGTCGCCGTAGCCATTGCTGGTGCGTTAATTTATCCTACAATTATCGAATTAGCGGCTAGCCCTAAGGCTGTTCATTTTTTCGGAATTCCAATTGTCATGGTGAAATACACATCAACAGTGATTCCAATCATTTTAGCGATTTATGTAATGAGTATCGTAGAAAAATTCTTAAATAAACGATTGCATCAAAGTATTAAAAACTTTATCACTCCAGCTATTTTACTTGTCACAATTGTACCTTTAACACTGATGATTTTTGGACCTTTTGGTGTTTATGTTGGGAATGGGATTGCTTCAATTTTAACAGCAATCATTGCTTTTAATCCAATTATTGCTGGTGCTGTCATTGCAGCTTCTTGGCAAATTTTAGTAATATTCGGTTTACATTGGGGCATCGTTCCTGTGATGATTAATAACATTGCAACGATGGGAAAAGATCCATTAAAACCTAGTACTGCCATTTCTGTTTTTGCTCAAGCTGGTGCCTCACTTGGTGTCATGCTTAAAACAAAAAACAAAGAATTTAAGGCTCTTTCTGCTTCTGCTGCTTTGACAGCTCTATTCGGAATTACTGAGCCAGCTGTTTATGGAGTTACTTTACGCTTAAAACGTCCATTTCTAATTGGCATTCTTTCTGCCGCTGTCGGTGGAGGGATTGCCGGATATGCAGGTAGTGCTGGATACGCATCTGGTCCTTCTAGTATATTAATGATTCCAGCCTTTTACGGGCCAAATGGAGAGGGTTTTATAGGATTTTTAATCGCTATTGCTGTATCTTTTACTTTAGCCGCAGTTTTAACTTACCTGATTGGCTTTGAAGATATTCCTAGTGAAACAACAACAGAAACAAACAACAAGGACACCATTCAGCCAACAACAAGTGTTCAATCCGAAACAATTGCTAGCCCAGTAAATGGTGTACTTCTACCTTTGTCTGACGTAAAAGACAAAGCATTTGCTTCTGGCATTTTAGGTGGCGGGATTGCCGTCGTTCCATCTACTGGCGAAATCGTTTCACCAGTAGATGGCTTCGTAACAGTTGCCTTCAAAACTGGACATGCCATTGGACTTCTATCTGATGAAGGTGCAGAAATCCTCATCCATATTGGATTAGATACCGTACAATTAGATGGCCAATACTTTGATTTAAAAGTAGAGCAAAACCAGCATGTCAAAAAAGGGGATCTATTAATTGTCTTTGATTTAGATGCCATTGTCGCAGCAGGTTTTGATGTGACAACACCCATCATTATTACCAACTCAACCAATTACGAAGACGTGATCCCAACTGAAAAACAAGAAACCCAAATGGGCGATCGTCTGATTACTTTACTATAAAAAGGAGCCATTTATTATGACAAATTCAACATCCATTTTTCCAAAGAATTTCTTATGGGGCGGTGCCATAGCCGCCTGCCAAACTGAAGGAGGATACGGTAAAAACGGTCGTGGCATGGCTGTTTCCGATATTTCTTTTTATGATAGCCAGATTGACCGTCAAGATTTGGCTAAACACCGAAATATAACAACCGAAAAAATTGAGGCAGCGATAGCAGATCCCGATACAAAGCGCTATCCAAAACGTCATGGCATTGATTTTTATCATCATTACAAAGAAGATATCGCTTTATGTGCCGAAATGGGCTTTAAAGTCTTTCGCTTTTCCATGGCTTGGAGTCGAATTTTCCCAACTGGTGACGAGTTAACTCCCAACCAAGAAGGCTTAGCTTTTTACGATGCTGTTCTAACTGAAATTGAAAAATACGGGATGGAACCACTTGTGACAATCTCTCATTTCGAAATGCCTGTTGCCTTAGTTACGAACTACTGTGGGTGGACTGACCGTAAAGTGATTCAATTATTCACACGTTTCGCAGAAACTTTATTTACTCATTTTGGTCAACGAGTAACTTACTGGATCTCCTTTAACGAAATCAACGCAGGCCGGTTCTCGACCTTTAAATCAACCGGTGTCGTGGCAGATAAAACCGATCAGTATGTCCAAGATTGTTACCAAGCAGTGCATCATCAATTTGTAGCGGCAGCTTTAATTACGAAACGACTCCACGAAATTAATCCAAAAGCGCAGATGGGCTGCATGATTGCACGCTTTACCACCTATCCGGCAACCTGTAACCCAGATGACGTTTTGCAAATGATGCACGACGATCAATATGATAATTTCTTTTACACAGATGTCATGATCCGTGGGGCATATCCTGGTTATATGAACCGCTTCTTTAAGGAAAATGATGTAGCGATTCAGTGGGCAGATGGTGACAAAGAATTGTTGGCGACCCACACAGCCGATTATCTAGCCTTTAGTTATTATATGTCGAACATTTCTAGCGCCAATCCTAATGAACTGGACCAAACCGACGCTAATTTGAAAAAAGGATTAAAAAATCCTTACTTGGAAAGCTCTGCATGGGGCTGGCAAATAGATCCAAAAGGCCTACGTTATACATTGAATAATTTATATGACCGTTACCAAGTTCCACTCTTTATCGTTGAAAATGGAATTGGTGCCGAAGATTATGTGACTACAGACGGAAAAATCCACGACACGTATCGGATTGATTATTTACAAAAACATATTGAACAAATGCGCGAAGCAATTGTTGATGGCGTTGAGTTAATTGGCTATACCATGTGGTCTTCTCTAGACATTGTCTCGTCAGGTACTTCCGAAATGTCTAAACGTTACGGCTTTATTTATGTCGATCAAGATGACGACGGCAACGGTACATTAAGTCGTAGTAAGAAAGATTCTTTCTATTGGTATCAAAAAGTCATTGCCAGCAATGGGGCCGATTTAAGCTGAAATTGACTGGATAAATACAAACATGCTATAATAAAAAAGAAGACGTGCTAGTAACACGTCCCTTTGATGTAGAACCGTTTAAGACGGTAGCTTAGTTTAATTAGTTAAAAAATAACCGAATCACTCGCTAAAGTAGACGGTTATTTTTTTTGTCTTTTTTTAGTACGTCAACTACAAGCTTGGTCAAGGCAAGAATAAACATTCCTAAACTAAAAAAATAAGAGGTCAACTAATCATTCATTGATTAATTGATCTCTTTCTTTAATTTAAGGAAAACAACTTTTCTGACTATTTAAAATTTGATTTTTCAATTTGCTAAAAAAATAAGAGTACGTAGGAATTTGTAACTCCCTCCATACTCTGCCTAATACTTAAAAATTAAACCACTATTTCTTCTTCTTCCAACTAATCGATTTCACAGCACGCTTCATGACATCAAAGAAACTTAAAGATTGAATCATATCAGCGGGATCAACATACTCTCGCATGGCCCGTAAAACTGTTTTCGGTTTCTTAGAAGAAAATGTGTACGTACCATTTTTTTTCGTTTCAATCGCATAACGTGGAATCCATTTGCCTTTAAACATAACCGAGGCAATAACATGATTTACTTCTTCCCAAGGAATTTGAATAAACTTGCGAGCATCTCTGGCATTGTAAAATTCAAAGCCTTTATCGCCAATCATAATTTTCCCATAATCAGTTAATCCTGTAAAAGCAGTAGCGTCTATTACCAAATCGACTTTTGTATTAATTGACTCAACCATAATCTCTGCTCCATTTCATCTAGCTTATTTTATTTAGTATACCATTTTTTAAGTACTTAGCGTTACAAAAATAACACTACTTCCAAAATTCACTCTAACCAATTGAAATAAAAAAGCTCGGGCAAAGCCCGAGCGATCTAATCATATTATAAAAGTCCGATTACGTGGCCAAGTACACCGACTACGAATAAACCAAGGATAATAACGATTGGGCTAACTTTTTTCTTAAGCAACCACATACAGAAGAATGTTAACATTAAAGCAGCTAGACCAGGAATTAATTGATCTAAGTTATCTTGTAATGTTGTAACTTTTATAGGTGAAAGTGCCATACCAGAGTTAACTTGTTCAAAGGCTTTTTGCATGCCTTCGCCGCCACCAGGTAGGTTACCCCATTCAATATATGCACCTTTGTCTAACTTAACTTCAGAAACAGTTGGTAAGAATTTAATCGATACCCACCGCTGTACTAAAGCTGCCAGAACAAACATACCGAGGATTGATGCACCTTTAGTAATATCTTGTAATAATCCACCTGAAAGGTCGTCTGTGATTTTAGAACCGGCTTTATAACCAAATTCTTGTGTATACCACATGAATCCCCAACGAATTAAGTTCCAAGCTACGAAGAAAATGATTGGACCTAAGATATTTCCACCCATTGCTAATGATGCTCCTAGAGCACCTAACATTGGACGAACTGTAAACCAGAAGACTGGATCACCAACACCAGCTAAAGGACCCATCATACCGACTTTAACCCCTTGAATCGCTACATCATCAACTGGCGCTCCATTTGCACGTTCTTCCTCAAGTGCTAAAGTAACTCCTAGAATTGGTGAAGCAATATATGGGTGAGTATTAAAGAACTCTAAGTGACGTTTCAGTGCTGCTGCACGATCTTCTTTTGTTGAATATAATTTTTTAATTGCTGGGATCATTGAAAATGCCCAACCACCATTTTGCATACGTTCATAGTTCCAAGAACCTTGAATAAATGTTGAACGCCATGCAACGGCTAAACGATCTTTTTTAGTTAATACAATTTTCTCTGCCATTTTTTCTGCCATTTCTCTTTCCCTCGCTTTCTTTTTAAATTAATAGTCGTTCAAGATATCGCCTAACGGATCACCGGAGTTACCGCCACCGCCGCCATTTGAAGAACCACCCATTTTAGAAAGGTTCAAGTAGATGAAGGCTAAAGCAAGACCTAATGCACCAAGTGCGATTAATGTTAATTGAGAAATTGCTGCTACAACGAAACCAATAATGAAGAATGGCCATACTTCTTTTGTTGCCATCATGTTGATAACTAATGCATAACCAACAGCAACGACCATACCACCACCAATTGCCATACCTTCAGTTAACCATGCAGGCATTGATTCTAAGAAAGATTGAACTGTTTCTGCTGGGATAAATAAAAGTGCTGCTGCAGGAATCGCAATACGAATCCCTTGTAAACATACGGCAAAAATGTGTAATGCTTCGATTTTTTTGAAGTTTCCTTCTTCTGCAGCCGTGTCCATCATGTGAACAATCGGTACAGCGGCTGTACGAACAACCATTGTTAAGAAAAGACCTGCTACTGCAAGAGGTACTGCAATCGCGATTGCTGAAGGAATACCTTTTTCACCTTGACCACCTAATACTAAAATAATTGCTGATGCTACTGATGCCAAGGCTGCATCTGGTGCTACCGCTGCTCCGATATTTGCCCATCCAAGCGCGATCATTTGAAGTGTACCACCAAGAATAATACCGGCCGTTAAATTACCTGTTACCAAACCGATTAAGGTACATGCTACTAGTGGTTGGTGAAATTGAAATTCATCTAAAATTCCTTCCATACCAGCTAGAAAAGCGATAAGAATTACTAAAACCATTGATATAATAGACATAATACGCCTCCTATTTTTAATTTATTGTGTGACTATGCGTTTGCTAATTCAGATTTTGCTTTTTTCAAGATATCTTCCATGTTTGCGCTAGAATCATTTGGTACTTTACGTACATCAAATTTAACACCTTTTGCTTTTAGATTTTCGAAAGCATCAACATCTGCTTGTCCCATAGAAAGTACTTTACTAACAACGACTTTTCCAACTGAATGAGCCATAGAACCAACGTTAACTTCTTCGATATCTACTCCGCCTTCAACTGCTCTAAGAACATCTTGTGGGTTTTCAAATAACAATAATGCTTTTGTATTCCCAAAACGAGGATCTTTTGCAATTTCAATCATTTTCTCAACTGGAATAACATTTGCTTTTACGCCAGGTGGAGCTGCTTGTTCAATTAATTTTTTACGTAAATCATCTTTAGATACTGCATCTGAAACAACAATAATACGGTTTGGTTGAGTTGATTTTGTCCATGCAGTAGCTACTTGACCATGCAATAAACGAGAATCGACACGTACTAAAACCATTTTTAATTTGCCATCGCCAACAACAGTTCCTGGAGCAAGTGCTCCTTTTGGAAGTGCATCTTCAGTAACTGCAGCAGAAGTTGCTTCTTCTGGCTCCAATTCTTCAGGTTTCACTCGAACACCTTCTTTTGCAGTTCCAATGATATGGGTTGCAATTTCTTGTGCAGAAGTCATTGAAAAACGAGACGCGTAAGCTTCAATTACCATTGGTAAACTCATACCAGCAACAATTGCCCACTTATCTTTATGTTCTTCAAACAAGCTGCTCGCTTGATTAAATGGTGTACCGCCCCATAAATCAACTAAGAATAAAACTTCGTCTTGATTGTCAAAAGATGCAATTGCTTCTTGCATTTTTGCTTTGACGTCATCAGGACCTTCGCTAGGCATCAACGTAACGGCCTTAACGTTTTCTTGTTCGCCAAAAATCATTGCGCCAGATTGCAAGATACCTTCAGCGAATTCGCCATGACTTGCTAGGATAATTCCTACCATCTCTCTACCTCCTAAATAATTTATCTTTATTTTTGACCTGTGACTTGAATATAGTTAACACCACCACACCCTCTCAAGTTCTGTCATTAATTCAAAGCTACTAAAGTTTAGCTTTTTTTAAAACATCCATCAAGTTTTGTTGACTATCGGTAATAACTTTGCGAATCTCTAATTCAATTCCCCGGCTATCTAAATACGTAAAAGCCTTCAAATCATCATCATCAATCGCAATTGTATTCGAAATCATTTTCTTTCCTGTAGTATAGCCCATTGCTCCAATATTTACTGTTGGAAAATAAATACCTGCTTGAACCATTTTTGCTACTTCAACTGGATTGGTAAACAATAAGATCACTCGAACATTATCAAATAATTTATTTGAATACACTTCAATCATTTTAGCTACCGTAATAACATTAACTTTAATGCCAGGCGGAGCTGCTTGTTGAAGCAATGTTTTTCGCAGATTATCTTTGGTAACAGCGTCACTAACCACGATCATACGCTGGATATCTAGCCGTTTAGCCCAAACCGTGGCAACTTGCCCATGGATTAGTCGATCATCAATTCTTACTAAGCGGATATCAATCGCCAAAACAATCCCCTCTTTCTTATTTACTATCCACTAAATATATATGCAAGTTCCATGCCAACTTTAGTGTATCGTTGCTAAACGTTGTTAAAATAACAATAAAAAAGCATCAATACAAAAAAACAATACACTATACAGTGTATTGTTTTCTAATGATACTCTATTTCACTTCTGTTTCTAGTGTATTATTTAAAATCTGTACAAGATAATACAGTTCTTCTGGCGGAATTTTAATTAATAAAGCTTCTTCTACTATTTTCGCAATTTCTTTTACTTGTTGAAAACGTTCCAAGTTATAATCAGAACGTTGGTCTTCTGGTACTGTCAAACAGTCTTGTCTGACTATCCGTTCAACCATCCCACCTAAGTGCATAATCATATTAATTGTAAAGGCCTGATTGGTTAGTCCGCCTAGGAAGACTTCCGTTAATTTTTGTGTAAATGCCCAAAAAGGCTCCATTACTTTTTCTGCATTGATAAAGGTGAAATTTGTTCGCAGGTAATCTTGACAAATTTCCCACGATTGTTGATCGTCTAAAACAACCGGTTCAAAAATATCTTCTGCATCTAGCACTAATTCTTGCAGAATGCTCTTGGCTTCTCCTGAAAATAAGAGTTCCATTGGAATATAACGGACCCCGATTTTTGGATCCACAATTCCAGTCACCGCAATTAATTGATAGTTTGTTTGCAGTTTCTTTAATACAGCAGCCATTTCAACGATGGATATCGGTAAAACCTCTAGATCTTTTTCCCCAACTTCTGCCAGGTACTTTTCAATAATATCTTTCATCCTTTGGGCAGTTCCTTGGCCAGAAGCACAGATTGCGACAATCGCTTTCTTCAAACTTTGATTTGGTTGTGGGACTTCTTGTTCGGGTTCTTGATTTAAATTATTTCCGTACCCACTGAAGTTTTTCAATGAATGAAATAGTCGATCTAAATCTGTATCTAGTAACTCCGTTTTTCTAGCTACCTCTAAAACTAGTGCCGTCGTAACCATATCCACCGTACGTACTAGAATTCCCGTGCGACGATGAATTTCTTCACTAAAGGTTCCTAATGAACCCATGTCCACTAGTAAAATCACTCCGCTACCATTGTTAACCTGCTCTACAGCATTAATAATTTCTTCTAAAGCAACTCGAGGTTTCATTTCAACGGGCATATCAACCGCAACTAGATTATCGCTACCAAATAACTGTTTTACAACTTGGACCATACTTGTTGCGGTGCTGTTCCCATGGGCTGCCACCACAATTCCAATCCGTCCCGTTGGCTTTTCTTTCTTAAGGGAAACTAATAAAACGGTCAAGTATTCGACTTCTTCAAGGGGAATTTCAATCTGATAAGCGTCTAAAATTAAGGCTTTGATGTCTAATGCGACTTCATACTCAGCCGGATATTCCTTCACCATTTTCCGAATACTGTCGTTGCTATTCATTTCACCTTGATTATCTAACTGATGACGTTTTAAGAAAGAGCTGATATGCAGACTCATAGCATAGATGAAATTGACCTGAAAACTATCATTAAGTTTAGCCTTAGCCACATCATAGATTTTCTTCGTTAAATCAATGACTTTTTGCTCGACAATTTCGGCTAATTTTTTTTCAATATCGAACGTTAGGCGATGATCCTTGTAAAACGATTTTAAATGAACATTAATATCTGTCATAATAAATTGGTTAATCGAATCTTGATCCACACCATCATCTTTTAGCAATGCTGCTTTTTCATCAATAATTTCATATAAATTGTAAGGTAGCTCGTAAGAATCAACTAGCGGCAACATTAGATTTTGATCTGGTGAGACTTCCATAATAGGCTCCAAATCTTGGGCTAATTCTGCTAAAAATTGGCGATTATTGGCTAATAAACTGAGTCCGATTTTAACTTCTTCGGTTAAATCTTCCAATGTAATCACAATTTCTTCTTTGTCCATATGGCTTAAAAAACTGCGTGCACAAATCAGCTGAATATTTGATTTTAGTTGTCCGACATTGCCATACGTTACACTTCCAATTAGGGCTTTAACTACATCTTCAGTCAATGATATTTTACGTTGAATGCGTTCAGCTTCAATCCCAACCATTAATTTTACTAAATCGATTTTCTCTTTCGTTTGGCGTTGGTTAAAACTAGGAAGTTGGATGCTAATTGGAATCCGACGAATAAATGTGCTTAATAAATAGGAAGTTGCATCTTCTGTCGTTGCACAAATAATCCGTACATCTGCTTGCCGTTCCTTGGCTGTTTCACCCAATCTATTGTACTTTCCATTGTCCATAAAATAGAAAATCATTTCTTGACCTTCTGGCGGCAATCTGTGAATCTCATCAAGGAAAAGCATCCCGCCATCCGCTTTAGCAATCAATCCTTCTTTCTCTTTGTTCGCACCTGTGAAAGCCCCTGCCGCATAACCAAAAAGATGGCTCATTAACAATTCAGAGTTATGAGCGTAATCTGCACAATTAAAGACGACTAATTCTTCATGTCCATTAATTAGTCCTCTATCCTTAGCAAATTCAAACATAATATGCGCAAAATGGGTTTTACCAGAACCCGTCGCACCCGTTATCAAGCAATTTAAACCGCGAGGAGGATATAAAATGGCAGCTTTAGCCTGTTCAATGGGCACTTTCATACTACCATTTCCACCAATCACTTTTTGAAAAATATCTACATATTCTTTTTTGTTACGAGTAGGGATAGGAGTCTTTTTTAATTGACTCTGTTTGGTTTGAGAAACTAAACCGCACTCTAAATAACGAACCGGTCTACCATCGATTTTAGCTAATAGACCATCTTTCACGAGTTCATTTAAATCTTTGCTAGCATTAGTACGTTGTATCCCAAAAGCTTCTGCTACTTCTTTTGTGGTAATTCCCGCTCCAGAAGCCACTTCTTCTCTACTTAATGCTTTTGATTGCTTACTCACAAATAAATAGATTTTCTCTATTCGCTTCATCTCTACCCCGCCTTCAGTTATGGGTGCTTCTATTTATCTCCATCAACTTGATTATTATAACCCCTATCCTATCACAATTTCGGGCTCATTTGAAATGATTTGATACAAATTCCCCTACTAAATGGTGTTTGGTAGGAAAAGATCATTAGTAATTGTTTTTTTATAGGAAATAAATTGAGTTAAGCGCAACCATTCATTGCAATTTTTTATCTTGTATTGCTTTACATAAACAAGATATTGTTAGCTATTAACTTCTTAATTTCATTTGATGGCTTTCATTGACTAAAGTTCAATTATTGGCTACCATAGTAGTAAGGATAGGGGGCGAGGAAATGAAATTTTATCATGTAAAAACCGATCAGGATTTGCTCAACCTTGATCAAAATGAGCGTAGTTTTATTTTATGTGACCAAGAAAAATTTAAACATATTTATGAAAGTTTTAATATCATGAAACGTAAAGAAGAAGCCAATGAAAAAAATTTAGATACCATTCACTTCGAGAGTCATTTTGATTATGATGTGACCTCTTTTTCATTTTTTGAATGGCAAGAAAATAAATTAGAATTTGAGAAAGTTTATCTCTATTTTAGTAAAGATTATTTGATATTTGTCTGTAACCAAAACGAGACCTTATTTAATGAAATTGTAGCAGATATCGAAATTGATAAAGAAATCCAACCCAATGGCATTGATACTTTGACCTACGCTTACTATAAAAGTTTGGACCATATTTTAGCGAAAATGTTTGTTTCTCTAGAAAATAGCGAACAAACCATTGCTGATTTAGAAATGAGTTTATTAGAACAAATGGAGGAAGGTAACTTTGAAACGATTATGCAGTTAAAATCAATGTCCTTTGAAGCAAAACGCCACTTAAGATTACTGACTTATATTGGAGATCAAATTTTGAGTAACGACAATAATTTGATTAGCGAAGAAAATTTAAAATATTTTAAAAATATTTCCACAAAAATGAGTCGTCTATATGAGTTTGGTTCAAGTTTACATGAAAAAGCTGATCACTTATTAGAGCTCTACAACACTTCGGTTAGTGAAAAATCCAATGGATTTTTAAATAAACTAACTATTATAACCGTTTTCACAACACCAATAGCTATTTTTTCTGGAATTTATGGCATGAATTTCGTCAATATTCCTGAATTGAAATTTGAATATGGCTATTTTGTGTTACTTGGTGTTTTACTTGCCATAATCACTGGATCTTATTTTTACTTGAAAAAATCGAAAATATTGTAGCTCAGAAGAGCAAGTTTAAACGACACTAGATTTAGTTTCAAATCTTCTAAGCTTAAAATAGTTCACTTTATATAGGAAATAACCTTAAAAATATGAATTACTTCTTAAATTCGTCAAACTTCTTTACCCTTTTCGGCATACTTTCTTCACATTTTGTGGGTATACTAAAAGAGTAGTAAGGATGACAAGCATTCTTACCTAAGCTAAACAACAACCAAACTAACTTTTTATTTTCATTTTTCATTACAACTCCTCCAAAGTGTAATGAGGCCTTCGGGTCAAATTCGTGACTGTACGATTTGTAGAATCTACAGCCACGACAACTCCTTTTTGCCACCTGACTCTCCATCAGGTGGCTTTTTTATTTAGTATCTTTATTGAAAGGCGAGCGAATTTTATCCTTCAAACGTAAATAATTCAATAATTGATGTCGAGCACGTTTAATACTTTTATATCTTTTAGGTTGTTTTTTATAAAATTGTTGGTGATAATTTTCTGCTGGCCAAAAAATACTAGCCTGTTGAATTTCAGTTACGATTGGTCGTTTATACTTCCCAGACTCAATTAACTGTTGCTTCGAAGTTTCTGCAATCTGTTTTTGTTTAGTATTTTGTACAAAAATAATTGGTCGATATTGTGTACCGCGGTCTTGAAATTGACCAAGTGCATCTGTTGGATCTGTAAGTTGCCAGTATAGTTCAACCAACTCTTCATAGCTCACAATTCGGGTATCAAAGATAATTTCCACACCTTCTACATGGCCTGTATATCCTCCACTAACTTGATCATAAGTTGGATGGTCAACATGACCACCTGTATAACCAGACAGTACCGAAATAATTCCAGGTTTTGTTTCAAAAGGCTCAACCATGCACCAAAAACAACCACCGCCAAAGACAGCACGCTCCTGATACGCTAAATCTTTACCACGATGATGAGACATATCAAATTTCATTTCACCTACTGGGTCACCTGTCAGTTTCAAATAAAAATCAGTAACATCTGGAGTCAAATTATTTCTACTAGCAAGTGGACGTAATTCACTTTCAAGCTTCGCTAACTGATCCTCAAAATTAGCCTGGTTTTCCAATGCATTCCTTGTAGTCATTAATAATGTTCTTTCCCACTCACGCGTACCTGAGTTTAATATAAGATTATAAAGCTCTCTTACTACTTCCTCCTGTGTTATTTTCATTTTTCGACCTCCTTACTTGACCTGTTCAGTATACTTTATGATGATATAAAAAAGGAGTAATCTTACTTGTTGTAAACTAACAATTAACTTAACTTTCTTTGTAAAGAATTATATTGTCCAAGGCAGAGAAGCAAATAAGTACGATTAACGTCCAAATTGGTTGAATAGCTACTATTAAAAAGACACAACCTAACAAAATAATTAAAATACCTAGTCCAATAATTTTTTGCAGTGTATTTTTAGAAACTTTTTTTCTAGGATGATAAATGAAAATAAAATGTTTCGTACTATAAAATAAGAAAAAAGAAAAGATAAATAAGAGATTTATCTGCTGCCAGGGCATCGATGGTTTATAACCTAAATGGAGTGCCGCAGCAAAAGAAGTAATCGCAATTAACATAAACAGATTGCTATACAACAACAATTGTCCATTTGTTACTTGTTTTTTGTCAATCCTCATATCTAAACGAGCATAATAAGAAGTCCACATTAAACTAATTAAAATAAAGGCAATCATTACATAAAATAGCGTGGTAAAATCCATTGTCTCGCCATTTAAAATTGTAATTAAAGCAACCACGGTCTCACCAAAACAAATTAAAGTAAATAAACCTAATCGTTCAGCTAAATGACCGACATCAATAGGGGATGCCACTAATTCCTTACGTTTGATTAATGGGATGATGATATCCAAGAAAATCCCTAAAAATAAAATAAAGTAACGTGTACCGCCGGTGAAAAATAACGAAGTAGTCGATAAAATCAGTGAAAATGTAAAATAATTTGTAAGTAGTTGAATCACCTTTTTTTCTGTTTGACTATCAATACAACGTTTTACAGAATGGTATTGTAAAATAGTCAGCACACGGATTCCGATAAATCCTAATAAAAAAGTAAAGTATGTTTCATCAAAATTCAAATTAAAACTTGCTGTCATCAGCATCACAAAAAACATTTGAACAAACGTATAATAATGAGGCTTTTTCACTATCAATCTATAACGATTTAAAAACATTGTCTGCCCTGCCCAAGCCCACCACATTGGGATAATCATTAATAAATACTCACCAATAATAGTAAAAAAATGCTGTGGCTGGTTATTGACTGTCGTCAATAAATGGTTCGTTGACGAAATCGCGACAACAAAAACTAAATCATAAAATAATTCCAACCAACTAACTTTATGTTTATCCAAAAAAATTCCTCCTAAAAATGTAAGTAGATTGTTACACCATGATAATCTCATTAATTACCATGCTATCTAATTATATATTTAAAAATTATAACATACATTAAACGTTAGAAAGAAAAAGATAGGCTAAGTAAGTGATTCTATAGATTTAAATATAATTTTTCAGAAAGTCCGACAAAATAATTTGAAGAACTTATCACCATAATTACTTCTTACATTCGTCAAACTTCTTTACCCTTTTCGGCATACTTTCTTCACATTTTATGGGTATACTAAAAGAGTAGTAAGGATGACAACATTCTTACCTAAGCTAAACAACAACCAAACTAACTTTTTATTTTCATTTTTTCATTACAACTCCTCCAAAGTGTAATGAGGCCTTCGGGTCAAATTCGTGGCTGTACGATTTGTAAAGTCTACAGCCACGACAACTCCTTTTTGCCACCTGACTCTCCATCAGGTGGCTTTTTTATTTATGATGTTTTATACATTATTTTGATATCAAAAATAGCATCCATTCATTTAACTCATCTTGACTTTCCATGTTATGGAAATCCATTCAATCGTGCATTTTTCTTTTGTTATTCTTCAAAATCACTAAAAAAGCGCAAGCCATCAAGACATTCTCATCTCTATAGAGAACTGAATCTTGAAAGCTTACACCAACCTAATCGGAATTTAATCGTATATTCAGTTTAATTAGGGACTTCTGTAACCAGTGACCAGTTAATTGTAGTTTGATAACGAACTTTGTTTTTGGCACTACCACCTGGTACATATAAGGATACTTGCGTAGGATCCCAAACATTGGTTGTGATATTTTTCCCACTAGCATTCGCTTTTGGCGTTGTTAAAATAGCTGTTGGAGTTTCACTAAGACTAACTTCTCGGCTTATTATGCTGTTATCAATGATTGGTTCTGAATTAGAGGCTGTATTGTAAATCTTTCCCTTCGGAATTTTCAATTGTGCGCCTTCAAGAGTTGACCCATCTGATCCTATAAACGGAGTACTTTGACTCACACTTAAAGTCCAGCCATTATCACTTAACCTTGTATCTGATACTTGTATCCATTGTTGCGTTAGGGTTTTCCCAGAAACCGATAAAGGCTGGTTCGCTTGATAAGTCTTGTTTAAAAAAGATGTCGTCACTTTTCCAAAATCAAAATTCGAAGGTGCATAATCCACTCGAAGATAGCCTATATTTCCTGTTCCTTCATTCTCTGCATCCGTCTCATTTCCTGGTTGAGGGTTCGTTGGATCTATTGGTTTACTTGCACCTGGCTGAGTAACTGTTACTGTAAATTCACTTGTTAAATCTTTGGTTAAACCGCTATCCTCTTTAGCGAGAAAATAAGATAAGGAATACGTTCCTACCTCTTTTTTAAGAGAGTCTAAACCACGAATCTGTAATTTATTGACTAAGTCAATCTTGTTAGTATCCGAGATTAAATACGCTTGCGTTTGACTATCTTTTAAAAACCGGTCTAACATTTCCGCATTAGACAAACTTATCAATTCTTCTTGGTCTATTTGAAAATTGGTACTTTCTAATAGGGAATTTGAATCATAAACGATTAACTCTGACTGTATTTCAGTACTGTTAAAGGCATCATCTTTAATCGTCACATAAACAAGATACTTTCCACTTTTTTGCAACATTTCTGTTATTTTCTCACTATTATTTTTCATGGAATACTCAACTGTAATCTTTTTATTAGTAGGGTTGGAATCATTTAAGTCACTGACAAATTTATCTGGTATTGGAATCGCATCCTTTAAAATACTATGAACTGTTTTAGCTTTTCCTGTTGGAATCGTCTGATCTTTAACTGTTACAGTTTCACTCAATCGTTTTCCATGTCTGTTGGCCACAACAACAACTTTTTCACCCGCAATAAAATGCCCAGCATTTTCTAAATTCACTGTATAATCTCCATTTTCATCTGCCTGTAAAGTAAAATTTTCAGGTTCATCTTTAAAAGGAGAAACTAAGCTAGTTGCAGGTAAATTGGAATTCCCTGTAACCCTGACATAAGCATGTGGATAGGTGGTTCCTTTAATCATCATACTGTTTAGATTTTCTCTATTATCGCCTAACTCCGTTGTTATTAAGCTCATTTGAATCGCATCTAAAAATTCTTGTGCTAAATTTGTGTATTGCAGTAAAAATGCTCTTTCAGTTGAATTCACCACCAAATCAACTGTTTTTTTCACGTTATCCAGTTCCTTCTGAGTCACAAATTCATTGAGTTTCGTATAGCTTGTATCAGTAAATAATTGTTCAACATCTCTTCTAGCTTCAATGATATTTTGATCTAAATCAATGATCGAAAGATTACTTCCACTCATCACTACAAACACTTGCTCTGAATAAAGTCGCGTTTGAAATGAGACCGCACCAGAAAAATCCACTGTCTTAAAATTTTGATAAGTCATACTATCCAAAGGTACTGACAACTGTTTAATAATTTCCCCATCAAATCCGCTTCCTTGTCTGATACTCATTTTGAATTGCGGAACAGCTGTTCCGTATGATGAATTCTTCAGTTGATAACTGACTTGGTATTGATGACCTTTAACAACTTCAAAAGCACGTTGCGTTAATAGATTGCTCACACTTCCATTCAAGGATTGATAAAATGACATGTCAGAAAACCTAGTAGTACCTATTCTATTATTATTATATAATATATCTCCATATTGATTTAACGTTGCTAATGACCAACTAGTATAGCCAGTATATGGTTGAGCTTGTTTTCCTTGTAATAGATTATACTTAGTTAACGTAGTTGTATCTGTTACTTTACTCGCAGTTGGATAAAGCCGATCAGTCAAAGATACTTGCTCAATTTTAGCAGAAGCATGCAACGGATTCCAGATACATAAAATTAAAGAAAGACTGGCAAATAAACTTAATCTTTTAAAAAAGGATTTCATATTTTCCACCTACCTTCATATTTGACTCTCATTTATCTTGTCTCTGGCTTAATCGTTTTTGTTTCAGTTTAGTTTCTTCTCTTTTTTTTCTTTTAGCCATCATCTTTAATTTTTTTCTTTTCTTTTTTTGATTACTCCTTATTAGTACGAAAAGAGTCACTAGACCACTTACAATAAGAAAAAGAACACCAATAAGAACTAAATTATTATTATTTTCAGAAGAAACGTTGTCATTCAATGCATCTTGATTGATTTGTTGCGCTTTTTCTTTGGTAATACTAAACTTTTGACTCCAATTCCAGTTTTGGCTCGGCCATTTTGGATCATTAGTTGACGCTTCTACATTTAATACATAGTCTCCTGATTTCATTTCCTGATCCTTTAAAAAAATCGGATAAGAAAAGTTGGAATTAGGAGCCATAATCATGTCTTCTTGCTTTCGTTCGTATAGAAGCTCACCATTTTTTTCATTTAAAATTTGGGCATTCACAGTTAGCTTTGAAATAATACCTGGGGATTCATTTTCGATAGTAGCTTGAATCGCTTTTCGATAGTTACTTAGTCCTGTTGTAACACCCTTTAATTTTAATTCAGGTTTTTCAATTTCTTGATTTACCGTGACTTTTATTGCCAAGGAATAACTATATTTATTCGCAATTCCGATCCCCTGTTCTTCTTTATTTTCTACGACTTGATTTTCTTTTTCAAAATACCAAGCACCTAGCATCACACCATCTGGTACATCCTTTGGCACATCAATAAATGCCGTGACAGTTTTTTCTGAATGTGGTGGCACTTCAATACGTTTATCCGAAGCCTCAATCGTTGCGAAATCACTTAGCTTAAATTTTAAGCTCTTAGATATAGATTTTGGTTTGGCATTATAAGTAATTGTCCCATTTTCATTTGTAAAAGCCGTAAAAATTTGAGACTTTACATAAATGGGTTGATTGGATGAATTTGCTATTATTGCTTGAATTTCTTTATTTTCACCCTTAGTTACCCCTAAATCATAGAAAGAGCTTGTCTCATTGATTTCATTAGCAGCTTTTATTTTTTTTACGCTATAGCTCACCTCAGCTTTTTGTTGTATAGTTGCTTCAGAATTTTCAGCATAAACATTTCTTCCAAGCAATAACAAAGCTAAAATCATTATACTAATTATTTTTTTCATTATAAAATTCCTTTACTGTATCAATCTATAAGAAAATTGAGTTCTTGGCTCAGCTAGTAGGTCCTGTTACTAAACTCCAGTTAACAGTGGAAATATAAGCACCTTTTTTAGTAACTAGCGTTTTAAATGTTAAGCGAACCTTAGAGCTTTCCCAAACGCTAATTGTCGTAGCTTTTCCGTTATTATTCAGTTGATCTGCAGACAAAATTGTGACAGGTGTATTGTCGCCATATACGTCTACAGCTTGAGTTTTCAAATGCTTATTTTCAGCACTATCTGTCGCTGGAACATGTAAAGAATTTCGAACAACTCCTTTCGGTATTGTTAATTTAGCTCCTCTTATTTCAGCATTTCCTTTTGAAACTAGTTCATTTCGTTGAATGGTCAGCGCCCAGCCATCTGCATCCGTTCGATTATCAGTTACTTGAATAAATTGAGTTCCGATATCCTTAGCTGAATAGCTTAAAATAGCATCTTTCGTAGTTTGTTTTCCAAAATCAAATTGAAGTGGTGCTACATTTAGTGATAGAGGACCTGGATTGTTAGTAGCCGGATTATTAGGGTCTTCGACGCCTAGTTTTGATGGGTCCATCGGGTTAACCGGTCTGACTACATTCGTATCGTCTTCGAAAGTAATAACTCCTGTTGAATCAGCAAAAACTGGTGCTCCAAATCCAAAAATTGTGACAACTAACCAACCAATACTTTTTTTCACTTGAATTTCCTCCTTTCCAAAAACGATTTAGTTTAGTCGGATTTTTTATTTCCCCACTTCTGGCTTCTTTTTATTAAGCTTTTTCCGTCTTTTTTGCATTCTTATTCGTGCTTTTCGTGCTGCTTCTTTTTTCTTTTTATGTTTGTAAATTAAATAAAGCATTCCGCCAACCAGTAGCGTCATGGCTGCTATTACTGACAAAATAATCAGAGTCCAATTTGGGGCTTTTTTTTCTAATTCTACAGCATCTGTGTTTAACGTCTTAGATTCCTTTGCTGAAATTGTAAAATCTTCTTCAAAGGTCCATTGATTTTCACCCGATTTAGCCGTCATATCTAGTGTATAGGTTCCTGGCTCTAAGCTTTGATTGTCCCAACTAATAGGAAAATCAAAGTTAGAGTTGGGGGCCATTGACATATCTGTTTTTGTAGCTTCATGTAGAACAGTACCGTTCCCTTTTTTCCTTACTTTTGCATGAACATCAAATTCTTTTATTATAGTTGCTTCTGTATTTTGTAAGTTCACAGTTACAGCCGTTCGATAATTTAATAAGGCTGGTTTGATTTGATTCATTTTCAACTGTGGCTTAACTTCCTCCAATGATTCTCGCAGCTGAATGCCAATTACATAAGAATAATTATTTTTAATTTGCACATTTTTTTCGGCTTCTTTTGAATCCTCGGCTTCCTCTTTTTTTGTCACATAAAATCCACCGAGTAAAAGACCGTTAAAAGATTTATCTGGCATTTTAAGTGTGAATGGAACTTGCTTAGTTTCGTTAGGAGCCAAAGTCACTTCTTGTTCCTTTGAAATAACTGAGCTTAACGGAGTTTTTAATGTTGAATCTAGCTTTCCTTTCGTTTGGCTATAGTCAATTACGCCATTTTGATTGGTTGTAGCAATGTTAGGAGACAGGATGATAGTAGTCTGCTTATCGCTAGAATTGCTAACAGTTAGGGTAATTTCTTGTTCTTGTCCTGGCTCCATTTTCAGGTCAAAATAAGTAAGAGTTTTGTTGATTTGGTTTTCTGGTATGTTGGCTTTGGCAGAATAGGCCATGCTTCCTTCTGCTCGCCCTATAATTGGTGAAATTAAGCTCCCTATTAGTAATATAACGATTAATGAATATAGTTTTCTCATCTTGATTGATTCCCCTTTTCTGAATGAAACAACAAGGACCTCCTTTATCAAAGTGATCCTTGTCTGCAATTTTTACTTATTTAGGTGCATCTTCCAGCTCCCATGTAATTGAAGAAGTATATTCAGTATTCGCTTCAGGTGTTCCTGCTAAGACATTTAACTGAATAGATTCATTTGCTTCCTCCGTACCAGACCAAACATTGAGCCAAGTACCCCGACCGCCTTTATTGCTGGCATTCATAACCAGTTTGCTTTCTTGATTATCAAATAAAAGATCTGATTTAACTGGAGCTAATGAAATATTACTAGTGCTTCCAGCCTTTACCACACTATTCTTCATAGACAAAGTAGCACCTTTTAGCTCTTGCTTGTTTTTATTAGTAAAAGGGCTCATTTTCGCTGATAAACTCCAGCCATCTCCTGACCCACGTAAATCAGTTACTTGCACAAATGGATCTGCATTCAAGGCTTTATAGGCAATCGTTCTCCCTGAAATTTTCTGTTGTCCAAATTTTAAATTTGAAACATAGTCGACAGATAGAGGCCCAATTTGACCCGTGCCTTTATTTTCTGGATCTGAACTATCTATCGGCGTTGGGATTATAGGATTGTCTGGATCTTTTGGATTAACAGGTGGCGTGACCACACCATCTCCCGCAATAAAATCAATTTTGCTTTCCGATATTCCATTCGACGTAGCTTTTACTTTGAATCCTCCAGTTAATGGTATTACAATTGTCAGTGCTATAAGAATAATTCTTTTTTTCATTTTTATTCCCCTTTATTAATGATTACGGCGCATCTTCTAACGACCAAGTAATCGTCGATGAGTAAGTAGCGACTTTATTCCCTGATGGAACAGCTAACGTTACTTTTTCACCTTTTCCCTCAAAGGAGTTTACCCACGTTGAACGTCCTTGTGTTGTACTAGCCTTCATAATACTTGTTGGAGTTGTTGATAGATTTACTTTAAAGGCTGTTGGTGTTAAAAGTGGATCCACACCTTCTTTTGTAGTCAATGTGCCTTCTGGTATAGTCATTACAGCACCTTTTAGCTCTAATTTATCATCCGCTGTTTTAAAATTAGTTGCACTTACTTTTAAATTCCAACCTAAATCTTCCCCACGCTCATCTGTCACTTGAAGACCTAACTTAGTGCCTAAAACAGGTGACGCTTCAAGAGGCAATTTTGATTCAGCACCTAATTTTTTCGTTGGAAAATTAAAACTTGAAACAGCATCTAAACTTAACGGTCCTTTATTATCTAATCCTGGTTCAATTCCTGGATCAATAATCTCTGGAACTGTTGTTGAGTCCCCGGCTTGCAGTTCAAAATTTGCTGTTGAGGAACCTTTACTGACTTCTGCAGCATTTACTTGGGTGGTTCCTAGTAATACAACGCTGACTAAAATCCCTGTATTTAGTGATAGACCTATTAATTTATTTTTCATTTTCATTTTTATTACTCCTTTTCTCTGACTTTTTATTTTGGTGCATCCAGCAACGACCAAGTTACTGTAGAGAGGTACTCTCCATTTTTATTTCCTGCTGGTACAATTAACTTGATTTCATCTTTATCAAATACACTCGTCCAAGTTCCTGCTCCAGAACCCGCAAGAGCATGCATTAAAACAGTTGGTTTTTCATTTAATTCCACTTCTGATACTATTGGTGAAAGAGAAACGTTCGTACCAGCTGTTTCAATTACTCCCACTGGTAATATCAATTTTGCACCCTTCAATATTTTCGTTGCATCCGTACTGTCCGTAAATGCTGTTTGTGAAACTTGTAGATTCCACCCTGCTTCTTCTCCACGATTGTCTGTTACTTGCACGTTAGAATCTGTTACTACTGATGTGTAAATTTGTTCTTTACCCTCTAATTTATGTGTATCAAATAATAATGGTGCTACGTTATCAACTGTCAAAGAGCCTGTATTGTCCGTTCCCCCTGGTGGTACTGTTGGTTTGGTTGGCACGGTTGGACCTCCTGTATTGTCTCCCGGCGTTAGCTTGATATATCCATGAGAAGTTCCACTTTTCCCATTTTCACTCCCCTTGATCGTATCTCCTGGTGCTGCAAAAGCTACAGTTCCTATATTAAATAAAAAACTTGTACTGATTAACCCTGTAACGAGCAATTTTTTTGAATTCATTTTTTACTACCTCCGTTTTACTCTATTTATTTTTACTACTGAACCAACTAACAACAAACTCCCCACTATAAGTACACTTGTTTGATGCTTTTCACCAGTTTGAGGCAAATATCTATCTTTTTTAACTTCCTCACTCCCTGTACTGGGAATTTTTTTTTCATCTAATTCTTTTTTCTTTGCTGATTCATCACTTTCAGTAAAAACTATCCCGGCCTGACTTGTTGTTGTACTTGCTAAAGACACTACTGGGAAACAAAAAAACAGCAATATTAGGGGAAACAAAAGCAGAACTTGCTTTTGCACAGGCATCTGCTCACCTCCTTTCCAATTAATTTTTATTTTTTAATTCTAATGATTCTCCAAAATAATCAACATAGCTTACTTTCACGACATTTTTAAATTTTTCCTTGATGATAGTCGCTACTTTACTTTCACCTAACTCGCTATTAAAAACTAAGCTTTTCGAAATACTTTTTTCGAATTCATGAGTTCCTCTTTTAACTAAAACCTGAAACTCTACATTATAAATAAAAACGTCGGTCCAATTGTCATCAATGATCATATTTGTCACTCCATTGCTTTTTTAGTAAGAGTAAAAATTACTTACTTATACTATTCAGTGTAGAACATTTATATTTTCTCATGTTATCTTAATTTAGTATGGAATCGGACATTTCATGATAACCGCGTGATTTAATGCTAATTGTAGCCGTTTTCTGGAAATGAATTTAAAATGACTTTATCTGACACATTTGACTATAATCTAATTTTCTATATAATATTAAATCTAGATAACTAAACCTACATATCACTTGCTAACCATAAAAAGGAGATTTCATTGTGGACACATTACTTATGAAAAAAGATTTAGCTAAACTAACATTGTTTCGAGAACTTGTATACAACCAACCAAAAGAATTATCACTTGACTACTTTTCAGAATTGCTTAACATCTCTAAACGCTCAACACTGAGGACAGTTGAAGAATTAGCCCATGATTTAGAAAAAGATTTTGAAGATATGGAAATCAAAAAAAATAAATATTCATATTCAATAATGAATAATTCTCTTATGAATAACGAATATTTTATAGTTAGTTTACAGCTGTTTTATTTAAAAAATTCAATCCAATTTAATATTATTTACTCACTCTTAACGAAGTACTTTGATTCAATGACACAATTATCTGAATATTTATACATCAGTACTCCTCATTTATATAGACAAATGCCCGAAATAAAACGTTTCTTAGCTGGTTTTAAAATCGATATTATTTTCACAGAAGCGAAAAAGAAAACAAATTTTGTTGGTTCTCCAAAACATTTAAAAACATTTTATTACTTTTTTTACTGGGGAATTTCACAAGGTATCGCATGGCCTTTCGAAGAATTTTTTCCATTAAAAAAATTCAACGAAACATTTCAACTCGCATTTACAGATCCCTCTCACATACCCTCTAAGACAAAAAAATTGGAAGTTTTATTTTTATTATCTTATTTAGATAAAGTAAATCCTCCTTTTGAGTTATCAGAAGATATCAAAGAAATAGCAACTATTTTCAAAGATATCAATGATGTCTCTACTTATTCTCATAACTATGTAAAACATGAAGATGAGCGCTTATTTATAAATTTACTGTCTAGAATTTCTATGGCTGATTTAGATAACGAAGAAGAAAAAGTCTTTATTTATCAACGAGTTCTTTCCTCAGACTCTCCAATCGTCACACATTCTATTAAAATAACAGAATCTATTTTCACTCATTTTTTCCCGGATATTTTTATTTCAATTGAAGACCGTGCTGTTACTTTTTACTATATTTTTATTTTCCATATCTACATTCATTATTTTGGCATAGACTTGTCTGTATTATTTACGAATCCAGTCAGCCTAAAACGTTTCTCAACTAAGTCTGAACAATTTAAATTAATTGAAAAAAACATTGTCCATTTCTTTGACTCAATAACGACTGAGCACAATATTAAAGTCGATGAAAAGTATCTAAATGGCTATTATTTTTTAATTGCCTCCATCATTGATTATGTTGATCCAATGTTTTTAAAAATATACATTCAGTATTCAAAACACATCGCTGGAAAGAACATTATAAAAAGTAAACTATATACTATGTTTGGCAAAGAAAATATTATTATTGTGGACGATATTAACGAGGCTAAAATTATTATTTCTGATTGTTTTGAAAATGAGAACCAAGGTCAAATCCTATTTTTAATTGCTGAAATTTCCCGACCAGAAATGTGGCAAAATTTGATGCTTCTAATTCTAAAAGAAAAATTCCAAAAATCCTTCCGCTTCCCGTTGATACTTGATTAAAACAGACTAAAAAAGCTCTTAAAAACCATATCGGCTTTAAGAACTTTTTCGTATTTACTTCTTAAAATCATCAAACTTCTTTACCCATTTCAGCATACTTTCTTCACATTTTCTGAGTATACTAAAAGAGTAGTAAGGATGACAAGCATTCTTACCTAAAGCTAAACAACAACCAAACTAACTTTTTATTTTCATTTTTTCATTACAACTCCTCCAAAGTGTAATGAGGCCTTCGGGTCAAATTCATGTCTGTACGATTTGTAAAATCTACAGCCATGACAACTCCTTTTTGCCACCTGACTCTCCATCAGGTGGTTTTTTTATTTCTTTATTTTTCAAGATTATGCCATCAATAAATAACACATCTGTGTTGTTCCTCTTAAAAATATTTAAACTAGTGCTCTCTTACGTTCCAGTTTTTATAACTAGTAACATCCAACAAAGTTTGTGAGAATTTATTTTCAATTTCTTCTAACAACTTCAATATTATTGGAGATGAATTATCTAAATTCAAGCTTTTTATCTCTATCCACGAACTACCTAATGAATCATTTTTCTCATCTTCTAACTCTAAATGATTATTTTCTTCTAATTTTATATCAATATTATATAACACAAAAATATGATGTACGATTGTATTTTCACATTGTACAAAAGAATCATAACATCTAACGTTAGAATATTGGGTTACAGAAAAAATAGTTTCTTCCGCTACTTCTCTTTTCAATGTATCTATGAGACTTTCAAATTCTTTTTGACTACCTCCTGGTAAATCGTATCTATTTTTATAAGGACCACTATTTTTATTTATGCACAAGAGCTTTTTCTCTCTTATACAAACTCCATATACGCCTAAATGAGTCTTATATATTGCCATAGCTATTCATCTCCTTTCAAAAGTAGTGTCGAATGTTTATTTTTATAATCTTCTATCAGCTTATAAACCCCTGTATAAAAGTATTTACCAATTTAAAACCATATTACTTATGATAAATCCCTAAACAACACGAACTATATTAAAAAAACCACATGACGCATGATATTTTCTTCTTGAATTATATATAAATTTTTTTCATTCATCTATTATTTATTATCCATAAAATAAGGGAGTTCATCTAATCCTTTTTCGATATCCTCATAAATCGTTTCGAGATGATTCATACTCAATATAGAGGCAAGCTTATCACTTACAATTTTATTAACAGTCGCTAACTTCGGGCTATTCCAAATAAGAATTGCAGGCTTTAATGAATCAATCCAAAATTTTAAGATGCAATTATCTTTATTGGTTTCTAAATTAATAAATAAAACATAACGTCCACCAAGTATGTCTGCTACCTTTTTTATGGATAGTTCAATTGAGTTAATTTCTTCATAATCAAAACGATATAACAGCTCTTTTTGATTATTCATAAATAAACCTATATTTTTTCCTAGTTGCATTATCTCAATTCCATTTTCATTAATAGAAAGTACGCAATTAGGAGTCCCGGCAGAATATTTAATATAACCTTGAGGATATTCCTTATCATCTATCCCAACCAGTGCAGCAATTCTTTTTCCATTTTTCAACAACCCCTTAATATCATTTGAAAATGAACTATAAAAATTAGACCCTTCCGTGTTAATAGTTTTCATTGTTTCATCTCCTCCATTCTCTTTTTGTCCAAAATATTTTTGTAGGAATGTTTGAGGCTTTCTTCCAACTAGTTGGTCAAGTGTAACATTAAAATAATCTGCTAATTGTATTATATAAACTAACTCTGGAACACTTTTTCCAAGTTCCCATTTAGAAATAGTTTGCCTTGATATTAAAAGAAGGTCAGCTAATTCTTTTTGGGATATTCCTTTCTGCATTCTTAATTTTTTTATTTCATCTCCTACACACACTAATCATACACCTCCCATTTTTAATTTGTCCATAAAATCAAATGAACCTTTTCATTGCAACACTTTAAATACATTTTTCAAGGGTGCACCTGATCGTTGCACCCTTGTTACGAAGACGTTTTCCAGTATTAAAAATGTTATTTTTAATTCTACAACTATAATCTGAACGTACTACTATTTTTTCATTTCTAAACTAATAATTATTACTTCGAAGCAAATTATATTTAAATTAATGAATCTGCAATAATATTTAGGGATTCTATTAGCTTTTCTGGTGTGTTTATTTGATTAACCAAAAAATTTTCTTTACTTTGGTAAGCACAAGTATCTATGAAATATATTTGGTTATTTTTTAGAAATTGAAATTCTTTTAGTGTTGATTTTTCCTTATCATTTTGCTTAAAAGAATTATACTTTGGATAATGATTTGAAAAGTAGCTCTCCTTATTTGAATCGATTATAATAAAAATATCATTCTCTTTTTTATTCAGCTCTCTTAACAAGTGTGGGTCTGATGTTAAACCAATACCAAATAAAATAAATAGGTTAGACGTCTCTACATCATTCCTAAATTTCTCGAAATAATCCTTTTTCATTTGTTCTTTCTTTAATTCCGGTGCGCAACATACAACTTCTCCATGTTCATCTTTACGGGCATAATGGCCATGAAGATTGTAAACTTTGCCACCTTCTTTGAAGTTTAGTGTTTGCGTAGTATTATATACTTCAGAAAATACTGAGCCTATCATATAATCATAATTTGTTGTATAGACATTATATGAACATTCAGATACTTTATTTACAAAATCGAAAAAATTCTCAGAAAAATAATTACTTCCTGATTTCATTAGTGTTTTAACAGTAGCATTTACAAACTTAAAATGGTTCACATCTTTTGAAATTGATGTCTCATCAAAAATCGAATTAATTTGAGCAGCAACTAATGAAGAAAGCTCATCAACAATATTTTGGGAACTACTACTATTGCTTTTATCAAGGCCTTCAAAGAACGTATTTAATTTTGAAAGTAACGTTTCTCCAAATTCAGAATAATTGTCTAATTTTAAAAAATCTAATAAATTACAATACCTCTTTATATCATTTTGCAAATTTTCCAATTGTATCAAAACTTGTTGATCCGTTATTTTTTGAGATTTTTTATACGGTTCTAATTTTTCCAATAAAATTTTTGGATTCACACTAAGTAGATATTGACTAATAAAATAATTAAACCCATTTCCTACCAACACAGTTACTTTTTTACTCATTCCTTAACCTCTCCTTATCCTAAGCTCATCATCCAGCAGTATCATGATTTCATTTAGTATTGCACGATACTCATACTTGACGGCTCGAGCATAGTTTAAATTCATTCTATACTCTCCATGTGTACTAATCCACTTTTTTAAATCACTACATATATTTTAACATATCCCACAATATAATTACACGCATTTTATTACCTTGGTAATTTTAATTTTCACAATATAAAAAATAATCTAAAATAAGAATTTCATTTACTATCACCCGATCAAAAAATCACTATTTCCTAAAATGACTACTCATTGTTATGAATAAAAAGAACCAATCCTAAACGATCTAAGGATTGGTTCACAAGGAAAATATATATTTGTAATTAGGCTTTTTTTAAGGGGAAAAGCTACGTTTGAAAAAGTATCTCTAGTTTTCACATTTTTTAAATGTTATCCGTTAAATAAATTAGATACTTATTTAGGTATATTACTTAATTTTATCTACTAGACATCTAAAGTTGCTTTAACAGATAATAAAAATTCTATCTCAAATCAAAAACAGTTTTATTTCATCTACTGTATTTTATTCTCTTGCTATAAAGCTCATTTTTTGTCTTTAAATACGAAAATATATCACGTACATATATTTCACCAACTATTCATTATTAGTAGTCGTCACCTTTCTCAGTATCTTTTGTAATCCATATAGATAAATAACAAAAACAACCAACATACTATTTTTAGTGACATTTAAAACTGATAAAAAATCAAGGGATTCTTTTTGACTATGATATGCCTTCAACACATTTAGTACTGTTGTATTTGTATATAGAGCCGCTATATATAACGTAGTGAACATGATTAGTTGATTTATCACACTACCAATATTGGTTAACCGTGCTTTTGCAATTAATCTAAAATCTTTTGGTAAATCTACATGATTGTATACATATTGATCCAACTCACTATTCAGCTCGCTTACAAATAATGAAAGACATAAAATCCCCACATAAAAAGTAGGCTGAAACAATAAGAAAATAAAACTAACTAACAAACCTGTCATAATCAACTGTTGTTCTGAAATACCATAAAAGATTTTTTTTAAGAACGAAATAAAAGCACCTTTGACTAACATACCCACTAGATAAATATAATAGATTACCATTAGTTCACTCTCACCGTTTTTGATAACTTGGTAAAATGTTAAAAAAGCCAAAATAAAATTAGTTAGCATTCCTTTGTAAATTATAACAGACGATAACTTGAAAGATATCCTTCTTTCAGGATGCTTTTTATAGCGATATATACTATAAAAAATCATAATTATAAAAATGGTACAAATTAATCCTGGTAACAGATTAGTTATTCCTTCCTTTTTATCTTCTTTTAGCACAAAAACAGAGGCAAATATAACAATGAATAAAAACAAAGATTCAAAAATAGCATATTCAGGATAGTCATTTTTATTTTTAACATCAAAAACTAAATTTTCTGATTGATGCTGATACAACCAAATTAACGCAATACCTAATACAATAAATACGATAGCGGAATTTAATTGAATCAATTTAGCTAAAGAAATTAAATACAGTATAGAGCATAAAATCCCTCCTATTTTCCATTTCAAAGAAGGGGAATTAATTGATTGTGGTAGACTAGCTCTTTTTAATGTTGCATAACTTGGTATCAATATACCACTACATATTCCCATAAGAATTCCTGCTATACTATAAATAAAAATTGATTCGTTACTTATAAAAGCCAGCAAACAGCCTATTATCCCTATAAACACACTATATTTGAATAGTTTAGTTACCTGTACTGGATTTGAACGAAAAATAAACAGTACAGAAGATTTAATACTATAATAAAATATAAGAGGTAGTAAAAAAGATTTTGATCGATGGTTAATAAAAAGATGAGTCAACATAAGTATAACAAAAGGATGAAAACTCTTTATAAGAATGCTCGTAAAAAAAGGGAGCCTTATGTTAAATTTTCTGATTGCCTTTATCATTGTAATTTCCTCCACATCAAAAATTCTTCAGTCTCATCTACTATATCTCTATTACTAAAATTTATCAAAGATTTACTGTATTTGTATTTCAAAGATAGTTGTATATGTTTCTTTGAAATACGAAAAATTTATTTTTGTATGATTAAAAAGAACCAATCCTAAACGATATCAGGATTGGTTCATAAGGATAATATATATTTGTGATTAGCATTGTTTCAAAGCTTTCTTCTTTAGAATAGGGGATAAAATCTCAGTGAACGACCTAGCCTAACGCCATTTTGTCTCACCAACAACCGTGAATCGTATCTTGAAAAAACTAGACACTTCTTTACAGATCAATCGACTTCACTTATCTAAACACCTTTGTTTTGACGAGTTCAAATCAGTTAAGAAAGTTCAAGGGAAAATGATTTTTATTTATATGGATGCCAAAATGATTATTGACCGATTTCATAGTGTCCAATTAATGACGCGTTTGTTAAATCAAATTCGGATTCGAATCATGAAGAAATTCAATCACTTCGCTACTTATGACCAAAAAGATTATACGAAGTTGAAACGTTACTAGCGCTTGATTTTACAGAATTCTAATACGTTAGATTTTAAACATTATTCCTGTCAGTCTCTGTTTAAAAGTTATCTGGCAACGACAGATGTCGTGGACTATCTTCTAGCACTAGATGAGGAATTAAAAGCAACCTACTTGTACTACCAAGACTTGTTTTATGCCTTTAAAACAGCGGATTATGCGTCCTTTGAAAATGTATTAAATACTGTTCCACCAAAGATTTCTAACGAAATGAAGAAAAGCGTGAATACCCTAAAAAAACACAAAAACCACATTGCCAATACCTTTCAGTCTCCCCATTTAAACGGACCAATTGAAGGAACCATCACTAAAATTAAAGTATTGAATCGGATTGCTTTTGGTTACAGAAGCTTTTCTAGCTTTAAAAGAAGAATTTTATTGGCCTGTCGTACAACACAAAAAGCAGCTTGAGTATTCCCCTCAAACTGCCTGATTAAACCTGGCTTCTATTCTCTTGAAAAAGACCCATAAACATCATTTGACATAGAGCCGCTTTAAGAGCTATTTCCCTATTTACTTCTTCTATTCATCAAACTTCTTTATCCTTTTTAACATACTTTCTTCACATTTTGTGAGTATACTAAAAGAGTAGTGAGGATGATGCACATTCTTACCTACAGCTAAACAACAAGCAAACTAACTTTTTATTTTTTCGTTACAACTCCTTTTTGTCACCTGACTCTCCATCAGGTGGCTTTTTTTAATAGTTTAAATATCTACTAAGTGCATAGAATATCCGGTTTTCACCTTAATCTCTAAATAACGTTCCCATGCTTCCATTCCATTAAATGGCGCAATTAAAATATTCTTCCTATTAATCACATCTTGTAAATTATCCACTTTCATTGACCAGTTAGGAAACTTAGCTTTCATTTCATTTAATTTCAAATTAGCTTCGGCTGGGGTAAATGGTTGAACAACTAGTTGATAGTGTGTTTTATTTGGCAATTGCATTAAGAATGATTGGTAACTTGGAAAAGCTGCTCTAAATTCTTTCAAGCGTTCTAAAGCTTCTTTCTCATTAAAAGGACTAATAACTACTGCTTTTTTTGTTTGATTGACTTGACCAGATGATTCTCCAGTAATTTGCATACTATATCCAGTTTTTTCTTTGATTTCCAAGTATCTCTCTGCTACTTCCATTCCATTAAAAGGCGTTATTAATACACCTTTGCGTTGTGATACATTTCTTAAGTCATCAACTTTTTTACTCCAATTTGGAAATTTACTATTTAATTCTGCAAGTTTACTATCTACTTCCTTTACATTAAAAGGTTGAATAACTAGTTCGTATTGCGTTTCATTTGGTAAGCGGCGTAAAAAGGCTTGATAGTTTGGCGCTTTCTGTCTAAACTCTGCCAGTTTACCAAGTGCTTCTCCTTCATTAAAGGGACTGATTACTACTGCTTTTTGAGTTGCTTCTACCGGGTTTCCATTTACAATTCTTCTTGCAAAACTAGGATAATAATAAGCCATATTCGTTACTTTAACAACATCTCCGGTTGTTGGGGCATGAACAAATTGATTATTACCAATATAAATAGCATTATGATAGGAATTACCTTTTGAACCCCAGAATAAGATATCGCCAATCTGTAATGAGTTTAAACTTACTTCACTTCCCATATTTTCTTGTTGTGTAGTTACTCTTGGCAAACTAATTCCGACAGCATTTTTATATACATACTGTACTAGACCAGAACAGTCAAAACCACTAGGAGTATTCCCACCATAAACATATGGAACTCCTCTAAAGCTCAACGCTAAATTTACAATTGATTGTTGTTGTGTAATTGAAAATGAAGTAATCAAATTATTGTCAATACCGATTACTGGTTCATCATCTGGAAAAACAGGCATTTCTTCTATTTTTTGCTGAATAAATTCTTCAGAATTTTCTGCAGATGCTGCTGTTCCACCGCAAAAAATAACAAGTAAAGCTAACAAATATATACTAATCTTTTTCATTATATTATCTCTCCATCCTATAAATACATTACTTTTTGTACTTTACTCATAAATTCAAAATTTTCATTCTGATAAACTAGTATTTAAACATCTACTAATTGCATAGAATATCCAGTTTTCACCTTAATCTCTAAATAACGTTCCCACGCTTCCATTCCATTAAATGGCGCAATTAAAATATTCTTCCTATTAATCACATCTTGTAAATTATCCACTTTCATTGACCAGTTAGGAAACTTAGCTTTCATTTCATTTAATTTCAAATTAGCTTCGGCTGGGGTAAATGGTTGAACAACTAGTTGATAGTGTGTTTTATTTGGCAATTGCATTAAGAATGATTGGTAACTTGGAAAAGCTGCTCTAAATTCTTTCAAGCGTTCTAAAGCTTCTTTCTCATTAAAAGGACTAATAACTACTGCTTTTTTTGTTTGATTGACTTGACCAGATGATTCTCCAGTAATTTGCATACTATATCCAGTTTTTTCTTTGATTTCCAAGTATCTCTCTGCTACTTCCATTCCATTAAAAGGCGTTATTAATACACCTTTGCGTTGTGATACATTTCTTAAGTCATCAACTTTTTTACTCCAATTTGGAAATTTACTATTTAATTCTGCAAGTTTACTATCTACTTCCTTTACATTAAAAGGTTGAATAACTAGTTCGTATTGCGTTTCATTTGGTAAGCGGCGTAAAAAGGCTTGATAGTTTGGCGCTTTCTGTCTAAACTCTGCCAGTTTACCAAGTGCTTCTCCTTCATTAAAGGGACTGATTACTACTGCTTTTTGAGTTACATTCAAAGCTTCTTGATCCCATGTTTGTAAATTATTACCCTGAATTATTGAAATTAATTTATTAGCATACTGTGGATCTGTAGCATACCCATCTTGCTGAAGCAACTGGGCCACAGTTCTATAATCTGTGATGCCAACTAAGTTAGCATATCTAGAATTCTCAGTTAAAAATTTACCGTGGTCTTCTATGCTTTCGTTCCAACTAGGATATTTTCTAAAATCAGCCATTATAGTTATCCATTTTCCATTAACATATTCTTGTGTTGGAAATTTAATTGATTGCCCATTATAAGAACCTTTAATTCCAAATAAATTATTACCTTGAATAGCTAGTCCAGATTCTCCCCATGTACTCTCTAGTGCTGCTTGAGCAGCAGAAATGGAAGGCAATATTTTATATTTCTTCCATCCTTCAATTGCACCTGATTTAATTCTTGGCAATAAAGTTGCTGGAGACCGAGTCAAATCATTTTGGTTATCTGGGCTAGCTAGACTTGCCCTTTGATCATAGTAGTTAGGCCCTATTTCTGGTTTCTTAACCAAATCAACCTCTTCAGATGGGGGAACAATTTCTCCCCCTGAAACAGCAAGCGCTTTCAAACCACCGAATATCATTCCACTTAATACAAGTATAACTAACAACACTTTTTTCAACATAAACTTCTCCCTCCAAAACTATTTATTTCTCAAAAAATCTCCTATAAAATTAGTATACATTGAACTGGCTATAAAAATCAATTAAATATATAAATTAAAATTCAAAAAAATCATTATATAGTGATATGTAGATAAGTAACTATGTATTAAATTCGATATATTTATTCTATTTTTATCTATTTACTTCTTATATTCATCAAACTTCTTTATTCTTTTTAACATACTTTCTTCACATTTTATGAGTATACTAAAAGAGTAGTAAGGATGACAGACATTCTTATCTAAAGCTAAACAACAACCAAACTAACTTTTTATTTTCATTTTTTCATTACAACTCCTCCAAAGTGTAATGGACCAATTGATCAAAGTCAGTTCTTTGAACTGATTTGTATCATATCTGTACGATTTATAAAATCTACAGCCATGACAACTCCTTTTTGCCACCTGACTCTCCATCAGGTGGCTTTTTTAATTGCTTTAATTAAATATTCCATTGCTCTTTGAATTTATTTTCTGACTCTTTCATCAAGGTTATAAATGCTTTATAACTATCAACTTGCTGTGGAATTTGAATAGACTGCTTAAATATCAAAGCTCCGTATCCTGATAATCTACCAATTTCGTTGTATTTTGTTTTCTCAACACTAGGATAGACTACACCAGCTGTTTTTGATTTTAATATATATGAATAACCTATAATTTGATACAAATCTTCACGACTAATTCCTTTTGAAGTAAATTCAAGTTTTTTATATTTTGCATCAATAACAATACCTAGTTCATTGTTATAGAAATCGGGATAAACGGTTCTTGTTCTATCAGAAAATATTGATATACCATCCTTCGATTTTTTATTTCTAGGATGAATGAACTGATCTTTAAGAATCGTATTTACATATTCTTCCCAAAGCCAGGAAACATCGAATAATATACCATGAATATTCTGGGCTCCTCCCCCCAAATCATGATGTCTATAAGTTAATATCAACAAGCATAACTGTTGAAGTAGGCGATATTCAGTATAGTAAGCATGTCTTAGCGGAGTATTTCTGTTGGCATTAATCACTTTTCTCTTGTTACCTAAATTAAACGATGGAGTTGCAAGTATAATCGAGGCAATATTTTGTTTCATAAGCTCTGATGAATTTAAGATAAGTTGTCCATTTTTTGTTGATAGACGAATATATTCTATTGTATGCCGCACTAATTGCATCAAGTCGTTATCCTGAGTATATTCTCGAGATGAATAAGCTACTTTACCTGTAAAAGGTATATTGCTTTTAATATGTCTAGCAATATCAATATTTCCTTTAACATTGATATTATTGTATTCTATTCTACAATATTGTTTAAAAATACCTTTTCTCATAGCTGCATTTAAATATTGAGGAAATGCATAAATTAAGAATTGATATATTTGCTCTTCCATAGATAAATTAGTATTTAAATCAACTACATTGATATTTAAAACTTTTTGTAACATATAATGTAAAAAATAATCATCTTTATTTTGAGAAAATCGTGAGTGTATTTCTAAGTTTTCGCCCCCACAACCAATAAAACCTGCAATATTTTGAAATTTTAATTCCTCATTTATCGTTTCAATAATTTTTGAACTACTTTCTAAATCATCTATCATAGAAAAATCACTAGGAAAAATAAAAATATTACTCTCATTTGATAATACTGATAAAGTCTTATCTATTAGTTTAGCTGAAATTTTAGGATACGTCTTTTTAAATTCAGATTTTGAATAACTATTATTATCTTGGATCCTCATTATAATTTACCTCGTCTATCTTATTTATCAAGTTATAAGCATCTTTCATAGACTCAATTTTTTGTTTTTCTTCATAGCTACCTCGGATATATTCTTCTAATAACGGCTGAAGGTAATCCTGCCATAAAACTTCATAACTATAGTCTAATTCAGGTAACTTTAAAAAGTAACTTGGTCCTATATGATAGTTAGAATTTAAATCATCTATAACGGAAATTTGCTCATTTAAAGAAATTAAACGATCAGCAGCATTTTCTATTTTATCGTCATCTAACTGTCCTTGCCACATAGAAAGTGTTTCATTTGCTTTTATTTCTATAAATCTAAATCGACGACGCATAGCAAAATCAAAACTGTCTACTGAACGATCAATATCATTCATAGTACCAATAATATAAACATTTTCAGGAATATAGAAATTTTCATCATCTTGTCTAAGATTAGCATATTGCGTTTTTACCGAACCAGATTTTCCCCGATAACTTGGATCAATTGAAAAAAATAGTTCTCCTAATATCTTAGAAATTTCTCCGCGATTAATTTCATCGATCACAAAAACAAAATTCTTCCCCTCAACACTATTAGATTCAGCTGGTGCTAGATAGGATACCAAACCAAATTTTTTCTTCATTTTCTCAATAACAACCAAAGCTTGTCCACGATAATAGAGTTGCTTTTTATAATCAGAATTTTTATACAACTCGTATACATAGCGTTTAGGTAATACCCCACCATCAGCACCACTATCATAGGTTACATTAAAATTATTTACACTATTAACAGTAAGGTAAGCCGTTTTCGTCACATATTCTTTTTCATCGGCTGTATTTACATGTGCAAGATATTTTACCCACGATTCCTCAAAATTATCTTTTCCTCCGATACGAAGTGCTTCTATCGCTTTTCCACAGAATGATTTAAAAATACCATCTTGTAACTCAAATCCCATTTCACCATCATCAGGCGTTACAGGTCGTAAACCTTCTACAAAATCAGTATAATCATAACTTGGATGAAACTGGACAAATTCAAATTGTTCTGAATCTTTTAATTCCTCTTTAGAAATACCTATAATCTCGGCTGCTATTTCTTTAGCTAAGTAACTCTTTCCTGTTCCTGGAGCACCACGTAAAATAATATTCTTCGATTTTTCAAGCTTATATGCCAACTCATTTTTTTTATTCGTGAATTCCATACTTGATTCCTTCTTTCCTACATTTACAAAATCCTCATAAAAACGAATCAATGTTTTATTGGGCTCTTCTTTAGAAAATAAATCTAGTTCAGCTATTTTATAAGATATACCTAATTCTTTGTCTCTGTTCTTTTCTTTATTCCACTCTACTATTCTTAGCGAACTAATTTCAAAATTCTGGAAAGTTGTGCGGACATTTGTCCAATTTCCATTTGGTAAACTATAATCAAAATAAGGTATTTTACTACTGTTCTCACCACTAGTTGGACCGTATGAGCTATTGCTAAATAAATGAATATGATAGTCAATGCCTGCAATATTTAGTACATCATAGTTTTTAACACGACTAAATTTATTATTTTCAAACCCATCAATTCCTATACTTGTTTCTCTATTTTCGTTGTTTTTAATATTTATATTTGCTTGTTCGACAAAGCGCTTTAAGAGATATTTAAATTCTTTATATTCATTTCCAGTATCTTTGAAATCCATTTATCTTACCCACCCTCAATTTTGTATTGTCTAAATACACTAAAACTAATATATTATATTTCCTAAAACCTCACTACTTATGGTATGGTTCTGCGTAACATAAGTGAATGATATTACTTAACAGCACTTTTCTACTCTTTTATTTTTTTTAATTCCTCTATAATTTGGTTATATTTTTCTTCTATATATTTTTCATTTATATTACCCTCATGATAATATCTTGCAGCAGAATTCAGCTTCTGTTCTCCAATACTAATTTGGGAACTCTCCTCCATGATAAATTTGGTTAATTTATCATTTTCAACTTTCCCTTTTATGAATTCTTTAAAATAATCATCTTCATGAACAAACTCCTCTTCCTTCAAAAGAACATGTTCGACATTTCCCCCATCATCTATTTCTCTTCCATTACTATATATATATGAATAGCTAACTTTGGTACCTAATAAATATAAATAGCTTTCACCTGCCGTATCCTTAATTTGAACAATATTAAATGATATCTTAGGCTCATTTGGCAGACCAAACTTCACTTCCTCAGGACTTTTTTCATAATATTGAATTAAGCCTAAATATATTTCATTATTTTCATCAAAATCATTCATGAGTTTATTTTTTTTCGCCATTTTATATAAACTTTGTTTCTGCCTTTCATTATATAGAGATATATAATCCCCCTCTTTTGAATAAAAATGACTTTCCCTTTTTTTAGAAACACCTACACTTAAAATATTTTTACCATGTTCTAAAGGAACAGAAATATTACCGGCTAAATCTCTACTCTCATTATCTAAAGATATTAGCTTTGTTGAATTCTCAGTAACTGCATATACGTTTATTCCATCAATTTTCACATTGTTTTTTAGTCGGATCTTAATTGGATATGGAATATCAGCTAACAACAATTTGCCTTTTGTATTTGGTTTAAGTTCATTTATGTTATCGGTTGGAGTAAATAATAATTGACAAGTATAGCACGAGTTACTTATAGGAGTGTTTTTATTCAACTTAACATCCCATTCCTTTGATTGATCAACTTTATTAACAATTGTTGTTTGGCTGCTTTCCTGATTATATAAAATAAGTTTCTCAACAACATTAAGCCTTAATGAAAAAAATGTTACCCCAATTATTGTAAACCCAAGTCCACCGATAATTACTTTATATTTAGCAAATAAATCTTTTATTTTCATTTTCAAAAACCCCTCAGTTCTTCATTATTATAATACCCCTATTTAGACAAATGCTACATAATTAATATTTCAAGCAATCCTCTATATTATAACACGACATATAATAAATAAGTAATTTTTTAACACTTTTACTATTATGATAGATAATTTCGAAAAATTTACTAAATATCTATATCTAGAAAAAAATCTGATAATAAACTCAATCTTCATAGTTGAATTTATTATCAGATTAAAAAAATTTTGGAATTTTCTCTATATTATCACCTGCTATCAACTCTGCACCCAAGGGACCTTGATAAGATACCTCCTAAATAACTTCATAATAGCAAATATTCTTTAGCAAATAGACATCTTTCTAAAATCTAATAGTTCTAAACAGCGATATCATCTATTAATCTTTTACCTTTAAAAAAACTGTTACAGCTAATACACTAGCACCTGCACTAAGCATCCCTTTCAAAAACCGATTTTGCTTTTCCTTAGATTTCTTTTTACAATATTCACAAATTGTGTCATCTGTATTATCTGGCATTTCTCTATCACATTTCTTACAAGTTTTATTTTCCATATACAGTAGTCCCCTGTCTATTTATTAGTTAAAGTGATTTAGTACTCATCTACTCCGCAAGCATTTCTTCATAATTATCAATAAAATCAAGCATTGAATCAGATGATTCAATGACTTCCTTAGATAAAAATTTGAATGGGTTAGTCGCTATAGATAAATATTGATCTAGTTCTAATGCATCATTACCAGAAAATTTTTGAAGAATAATCGCTTTAAAGTTACCTATAGTGTAATACAACATTTCGTATTCACCTAATTCATACTGGGTTGCAATTTGATAATAAAACGCATCTTTCATATAAGATAAATTTTCAAGTGCGATTTGGGCTAGTTTGTCCCCAGCATCAGCCGATAAACCATTAGTCATAAAAGGAATTTTATTCGTAGATTTGGAAGTAATTAAATTATTTTTTGTTTCGAGTAATTGATTTAATAGTAGGTTCTTTGCATTGGTAGCTTGGCTCATCGACTCTCTTAGCAAAACTTTTTTAGTCTCGGCATCTTTTGCAAGAATAGCCATTTCAAATTTTTCTTTTGCAGATTGAACTTCTGCATACCTATTCAGATCAAAATTTCTATTTACTTGATCTACTTTCTCTCCTAATACATCTAAAGTATCACTTATCTGTTGTAATTTCATTGCTAAACCCAAAGATGCAATTGAAGGACCTAAATTTGTTGGTAATTCCTTAATTGGAATATTTTTAACTATCTTTCCCGTATCAGAATTAACAAATTGAGCATACTTAAGGCCTGATTCTTGATACGTTCCAAAAGATATTGTACCTTTTGCAAGTTTCTCAGCCATATCTTGCGAAATATCAAGAACAATTTCCCCTTGCTTCATAATCTGCTCTACAAAAGAAGGGATAGTCATTAACTGAGTAGCTATGGTATCAATAAATTTTGCTACATTCTTTTGTTTGTATCTCTCATAAATATTACTTTGGAGTGCCTCATTCTTATTTACTAAAACAGTACTACCAATTTCACCATTTTGATTTATATAATTTGCATCTTTCATGAGCTACACTCCAAAATTCATATTTGATTTAATTTTATTGGTTGATTTTTTTAAATTCTGAAATTGCATTTCATAGTTGAGATAGATAGAGTTAGTTACCTCAACTCATCATCCAACAGTATAATAACTTCATCTAATACATCACGCCATAAAGTAAACATTCGCTTCCTATTTTTTTCGATATAAAATCATACACATAAGCTAGACTTAACTTTTATCAACAAATCCATGAGCTCACTCTCATTTGGATTTTTTTCTATTTCTTTTTTTACATACTCATCTAAATACTTATAAAAAGTTTCAAAATCCAAGTATGCTATTTGATTTATTTCAACAGCAGGATAGCCTAATTCCAGCAAAACATGTTTATCATCTAATGGTTTAGGTAACTGTGCCATATCATAGTCATCTAAATCCGATTGAAAAGAAATAAAAACTATTTCTTGCCCGTAGCCTTCCTTATCAGCAAAGCATTCTAATGCACTCTTCAAATATTTTCCATTAATAAAACTAAAATAGGTTAGCGCAACTTTATCAACATCTGTACTATTATTAATCACTTGATACTCTTCACTCATTTTTTTCCTCCATCGTTACTTAATTTTCAATTATTTAATAATAGGAAAAAAGTTTGTTATTTCACCTACATCATTTAAATAGCCTCTAAATTTCAATCCATTTGAAGCAGTTCCCTCTACAAGTCTACCATCTATTGTTCCATTCTTCATTGCTTCCTGTCCCCACAGATACATTTTCTCATCACTAATTATAGATGAATCATAAATTGTTTTTGGCTGTTTAATATTTTTGTAAGACACTGGTTCTGCAATATTGCCTGCAATATCTTTTCTTGGTATTCTATATTCTACTTCGTAAATTCCATCAATTGTAGGATGTTGTTTTTTAGAAATAATTAAGTCATTTATATCTACACCTTGATTTTTTAAAGCATTGTTAAATTCAGTCATATTATGACCACCAACAACTCCTTTTTTGGTGCTAACAATTTCTACATCTTTCAAATGATTTTGGGCATTTGCACTAAACTTAAAATTATTCATTGGAGTTGTTTTTTTAGGTGCTGTTGGTTCATTATTTACTTTACCACTGTTTCCACCCTTTACTCCAGGTCCGGAGTAGTAATTTTTCCCAGCTGAATATAATGACGGTCCCATATTTGCAAGAGCAACATTTGCTCCAAATGACTCCATCGCAGCTGCACCAGCCGCTACCTCTGCCATATTCTTAAAGTTTTCCATATCTTTTTTCTGGACCTTTTTCACTTCTTCACCATGTTTTTCATGGTAGCTATCTAAGTTTTTTGACCAGTTTAGATTCATAAAATTAATCGGACTGTATCCTTGTTTATCCCCATTAAATGAGCGCTGCTTACCTAGTTCTTCTAAACCTAACAAGACTTGTTCTATCAACCCGTTTAGCTCTGAAAAATCACTATCATGTCGATGAACAAAGTCTCTGAAATCTTCCATTAATTGAACTTTTTTCTCGGCTTGTAAAACGCTATAGTCATCAAACAAATGACCTAACCCAGGTATTTTTGAAGCTTGTTCGGCTATTTGATGCAACCAATTGGTTTTCTCCCTTTGTAACTCATCACGTCTACGTTGTAAATCTTCTAGATGGTCTAAATCTAACTTTACCCCTGAAGCAGTAACTTCACTTTCAAAGGCACGGATAAAGTTTTCCAGTGTCGTAATAGCTGTATAGAATACATCACTTAATCCATCTAGCATCGGCGTATAACCTGCTGAAAAATAAGATTTAGTGGAAGACCAGGCAACACCTTTTAACTTTGTATCTCCTGAAAATTCTTCAATTGTTCCATTGGTTCCAGTAAAACTCAAACCTAATGTTAATTTTAACTCTTTCATTTGGCTAAGTAAATGTTTGTACTCCCCAATATCCATTTTAGTCATTTAGTATCCCTCCATTCTTCACAAAATGAAGGTCATCTTCTAATTGATTATAGGCTTTCTTTTCTCGGTAGTACTCTTCTTCCGTGTCTTCAATCAAATTTTTAATCTTCTTTTGTGCATAGTGTGTTTCAACTTCAATTTCTGCAATTGCTTGGTCAATGATACTTGTATATTCAGTGCCTCTGAAAATTTGATGTTCCTCTTCTAGCAATTCTAGTTCTTTTGTTTTTATCCGTTGAATATCCTCATGTAATTGATCTAAGTCATTGGTTTTGCGGAGCAATTGACTGAGCTCATTTGAAGAATGATCTAGTTTTTTCTGTAACTGTTGCTTATCAGTCAAAACGCTTCTCATTTTCTTTATCTTTTTCAATAAATGTTTGGTTAATTTTCAAAATATTCTCCGCATCATTCTGAATCGAACTACTCACTTTACCTACTGCACTTACAAATTTAGAGAGCGTTGACCCTAAATCATTACATGAACGACCTGATGAATAGCTAAATGAAGTTGCTTTTGTTAGATTGGTTCCTTTATTTTTCATTGTTTCCGAATGGTTTTTAAATCGAGTAGAAAAACTTTCTGCAGTTTCTGAGTGGGTTGTAATTTCTCCCAATGGTTTCACTCCTTTTGTATCTGTCTAGTTTAATTAAACCACAACAGTTATAGGATGTAAAACAATTCATCAGATTCTAATATAAAGAATTATTAAAAAAACAGTTCTAAAAAATATTTTCTCCCTATTTACTTCTTAGATTCATCAAACTTCTTTACTCTTTTTAACATACTTTCTTCACATTTTGTGAGTATACTAAAAGAGTAGTAAGGATGACAAACATTCTTACCTAAGCTAAACAACAACCAAACTAACTTTTTATTTTCATTTTTCATTACAACTCCTCCAAAGTGTAATGGACTAATTGATCAAAGTCAGTTCTTTGAACTGATTTGTATCATGTCTGTACGATTTATAAAATCTACAACCATGACAACTCCTTTTTGCCACCTGACTCTCCATCAGGTGGCTTTTTTTATTTCAAATAATATTTTGAATCTCTAGTAAATCAGTTACTTTGTAATCTGCATCTGACTTTATTCCACTATTTTCTGTCAATAAAATAGATTGAATTCCTGCATTTTTCCCACACTCAATATCTAATTGTCGATCACCAATATAATAGGTATTTTTTGGATCAAGTAAATAGGTATCCGTTAAATAAAATAAAGCTTCTGGATTTGGCTTTCTCTTAAACCCATTTTTACTTGTTATTATTTCATCAAAAAAATTGAATAGTCCATGACTCTTTAATACTTCACAGGTCGATTCACCTTTATGAGTATAAACAAAATTACGGATATTTCTTTGAGTAAGTATCTGTAAAATATCCTTTCCATTTTTCATGATTGTAATGTCATTTTTCTTTGTATAGCTAATTTCTGAATAGTCTAGCTTTATTTCTTCAAACGTGAGCTTACTTTGATTAGATAGTAAAATTAAAAAGTCATGTACTGATCTTTTTTTAACATAGTCTAAAATTGTTTTTTTATCATAGTCTAAGCCATATTTATTGGCCAGCTCATAAATACTCTCAACAATCATTGGATATGAATCCAATAATGTTCCATCTAAATCCCATATAACCGCTTTATCCATTTAAATACCTCCAAATACATAGTAATACTAAACTTTAAAAACTAGGAGGATAAATCTTTCAAAATGACTTCAGTTACTTCTTTTTGAGTTAGATTTTCTCCTAGTTTCCTTTCACCAGGAACACTTAAATAATCCTTTTCTAACCACCATTCTTTCATTCTATCTGGACCAAAATCTTTAGATTTTTCTCTTTTACTATGGCGCACCAATGTCTCATCAAAAGACAGATCAAAATAATACACGTAGACATTCTTATCGAAGCTATCCATTAATTCTATTAACATATCTCTATATTTATTATTTCCCAATATTCCTTCAACAATTACATACTCACAATGATTTTTCCCATACTCAGCAATTAGTCTGATTAACTCTATCGCTGGATTGTCTTTTCGGTCTTTAGTATTTAAAATTCCTAATCGAATTTCATCTTGGGATACTACCATAGCTTTTCCTCTTTGAAAAGAATTTTGTAATTCCTTGGCAATAGTAGTTTTTCCACTACCAGAATTCCCTCTTAAAATAATTAATTTAGCTGTCAATTCGTTCACCTCATTTACTAATAATTATAGCACTAAATTTTAAATATCAGTTTTTTTGGAAAGTGAAAAATTGAATAGTCCTATTTTTATTGATGCTTAAATTTAGTCTATCTAGTAAACGCATGTTATAATATACGTAAGAAAGATACTAAAGGGGGATACCACCATGAGTCTTCTTAGATCGGCAGTAAAATTCAAAGCCGCTAAAATTACAAAGAAAAGCAATGAACGTAGTAACAAACGTAGAGCAGGTAGAAAATAAATTTCTTACTATATATTTTACAAAAGGTCGAAGAATGATTATTTCTTCGACTTTTTTGTATGAGATAAAATTGAATTTATGCCTTTACTACTTTGAAAGCTCACAAACCTTATTATACCAGCCTAAAACTAAAATCCTTTCCAAAAACAAAAAATAGAAAGCACATCACGTACTTTCCATTTCCTTCCTTAACCCCTATATAAAAGCATTCCCCACTAAAAAACCTCATTACTTATGATATGGTTCGCCTTTCATAATCCGAAAACCGCGATAAACTTGCTCCACTAATACCAGACGCATCAGTTGATGGGGCAATGTCATCTTGCCAAAAGAAATTGGTGTGTTGCTGCGTTTCATCACTGCTTGACTCAAACCTAATGATCCGCCGATAACAAATACCAAATTACTTTTTCCTTGAATCCCCAATTGTTCAATTTCTTTTGAAAATTCTTCAGATGTTCGTTGCTTTCCCTCAATTGCTAAGGCAAAAACATAGGCATTTTCAGGAATTTTGGCTAAAATTCGCTCGCCTTCTTTTTCTTTCACTTGCAGCATCTCTGCTTCACTTAATTTTTCAGGCGCTTTCTCATCGGGCACTTCAATAAGTTCGATTTTGCAATAAGCTCCAAGTCGTTTTGTGTACTCATCAATACCCATTTTTAAATACTTCTCTTTTAGTTTTCCCACAGTTATAATTTTGATATTCACAGTTTTCCTCCGTTAATCACAAGTTATCCACAAAAGTTATCCACATGTCCACAATTTAAAATCATGATTTGGTAGGCGCACACTTGTTCACCACCATATATATGGGTTGACATTCGCAGTAATCGCATTTTATTATTTTGTTATCCACAGCTTTGAACTGTTCCATAACAGGCAACTCAAAACCGCCGTAAACAGCGTCATCAAGCGCTTCTTCTATATGTTCTAAACACGCGTATATTGGTTTCATCCACAACACCTTTCTCATTTTGTGGATAAGTTATCCCACTAATAATCCACCTATTTATCATTTTACAGTACTTATCCCCAATCTTCATCTTTTTTTTTCATTATTATCCACATCTTAGTAAAAAACAGATTGTTTTTGTGTACTAGTCAGCCTCTGTGGAAAAGTTAAATCCTAACTATTTTTATCTTTTCTACACTAACTATGGTACACTTTACTCATAGATTTTATCATTATTAAGGAGGTTTTTCTTATTATTAAAGTAGAATTACAGTTCCCATCAAGTAATGGGGTCAATCAAATTTTTGCTAGTTGTTGGAAACCTGAAATTGAGCCAATTGCAGTCCTACAAATCAGTCACGGAATGGCAGAATTTATTGATCGCTATACTGATTTTGCTGAATTTTTAACTAGTCATGGCTTTTTAGTTGTTGGTAATGATCATTTAGGTCATGGCCGCTCTGTCGCTGCTAGCTCTGATTTTGGTTATTTTTCTAAGAAAAACAGTAAAGATTATGTGATTGAAGACATCTATACTTTGCATCAATTAGTGAAGCAGGATTATCCAACATTGCCTTATTTTTTAATGGGTCACAGTATGGGCTCTTTTATTGTTCGTAATTATTTGCAGAAATATGGAGCTTCAGTAGATGGCGCAATTATCATGGGGACTAGTGGACCTAAGTTAGAAACAGCACTGATTTTACCAATTCTAGAGGTTTTAAATAAGTTACAACCTCGTAAGCAAAATAAGTGGGTTGATCAATTGGCTTTCGGTAGTTTTAACAATTACTTTCCTGAGGATGCCGCCGAATTTGCTTGGCTCAGTGAAAATCAAGAAAATGTTCAACGTTATATGGATCATCCGCAAACTGGTTTTATTTTTACAAATAATGGTTTTTTAACGCTCTTTACGTTGTTGCAAGATGCTACAAAACCTGGCTGGGCTAATCCGATTCCCCGGGAATTACCTCTATTAATTATTTCGGGTGAGGACGATCCAGTAGGACAAATGGGAGTGGGGATTCGTAAAGTTTTCCGCGAGCTTGAGGAGTTGGATTTTGTGGATATCACGTTCTGCAGTTATCCGACTATGCGCCATGAAATTTTGATGGAAACGAATCATTTATTGGTTTATTCTGATATTTTAGACTGGCTAAGTAAACATTTATAATAGTAAACCAACCTTTAAGGATCACAGTCCATCTTTGATGGATGTGTATCATGTTTCTAAGTTGCTTAAGCAACAAGAACCATGATAAAAAAGACTGCTGGGATTAAAATCCCAACAGTCTTTTGTGTTTATATGCTATTTGCTGCTTCCATTGTTACTTTGGCTGTTTCTAATTTTCCATCACGATAGAATTTAACTTCGACTGTATCCCCAACTTTTAAGTTGTAGATAACTTTACGAAGTGAGACACTATCCGTAATTTTTTGGCCATCAATCTCAGTGATTGTATCATATTGTTCTAGACCGCCTTTAGCTGCTGCGGAATCTTTTTGTACGTTTGTAATCACAACACCTTCAGTAACATCTTCTGGTAATTTAAGCACACTTTGTTGTTGTTGTTCAGAAATTTGTGATAGGTCTCTTAAGACTACACCTAAAACTGGACGAACAATTTTACCATTTTGTTGTAATTCATTGATAATTTTCACAACATCGTTACTTGGAATCGCAAAGCCCATTCCTTCAACCGTATCTTGTGAAATTTTCATGGAGTTGATTCCGATAACTTGGCCGGCTAAATTGATTAAGGCTCCACCTGAATTTCCTGGGTTAATTGCAGCATCTGTTTGGATTGCTGTCATATCCCAGTCTTCAACGCCATCGCCATCAATATCCATTGCTACAGATCTATCTTTTGCTGAGACAATTCCTTGTGTCACAGAAGTTGCAAAGTTTGTTCCTAGTGGTGAACCAATCGCAATTGCTGGCTCTCCAACTTTAATATCATCAGAGTTTCCAAATGTAGCAACTGTTTTCACTTTATCAGCAGGAATAGAAAGTACTGCTAAATCTGTCCATTGATCTGCTCCAATTAGTTTGGCTTCTACTTTTGTGCCATCTTTTAGAATAACTTCAATAGCATCAGATCCATCAATAACATGATTATTTGTTACGATGTAAGCTGTCTTGCCATCTTTTTTGTAGATAACCCCACTACCTTCACTTTGGGTTTGTAGGTCAGAACTGTCACTACTTTGGCTTGAATTTCCGCCACCCTGCAAGAAGTTGCCTTGAGAGTTCGCCATATTCACAACAGACACTACAGCATCTTCAACTTTAGCTACAGCTTCAGTTGTATCCGTCGTTACATTTGCTGAAATATTTGATGTTTGCACATTTTTGGCTGTATTGTTGTTCGTTGACCCAACGTTTGTGTCTTGGGATTGCGTGTACCCATACAAAGCACCACCGCCTAAAACAACCATAACTAATCCACCGACTAAACCACCAACTAGACCACTTTTAAAACCGCCTTTTTTAGGTGTTGGTGGTTGTGGGTCTTTCTTTTCATTTTTGGGTGGTCTTACGCCGCCGCTTCCACCATTTCCAGCGCTTGCTTCAACTGGCTGCTTTTGTGTTTTTCTACGTGGCTCAACTGTTTTTTCAACAATCGGCTCACTTGATGTTGGTGCTACCGCTGGTTGAGATTTTTCTTCCCTCTTATCCGCAGCGATTGCATCATCTAAAGCTTTTCTATCTGCCAAAATTTCTTCTTCTGGAAAGCGTTCTTGGTTTTCATTTGTATATTCATCAAAAGTTTCATTGGTCATACCAGTTCCCATTACATCTTCAGAAGAAAGTTCTTGGTCGACAGCATGATTTTCTTCACTTGAAATTAAATTTCCATTTTCATCGTATCTCATTTTCCAATTCACCTCGTTATTTAGTTTAAGTATTTTTCTATACTCTTAGTTTACAATTTAAATTTGAATTTTATATGAAAATAATAGGACTAAATTCTTATCTTTTCTTTATTAGTTTAACATAATTTGAATTATTTATGTTAGCAATAGCCTTATTAAATCACTATTTTGAAATTTTTATGAATTCTATGAATGAATGATTATGCAGTATCCCGTATTTATTTTTAGCAAATAGCTACTTTGTTATACTCAGAAGTAAAAAAATAGAGACTGGAAAAATTCCTAGGTCTCTATTTTATATCACCAAACTAGACAATAAATAGTGGTGCAGCTTTATCTGGGTCAGTATCGTAGATTTTAAATTGTTCTTCGACGCCTGTTCCTTTTTCACGTAAAACACTGACTGCTGTCATATGAGCTAATTCTTTTAAATTATTTTCGCGGCTTAAATGTCCAAGGTAAATCCGTTTCGTCGCATCTCCTAGAACTTCAGCCATAGCAATTGCGCCATCTTCATTAGATAAATGACCTTTATCTCCAAGAATTCTTTGTTTTAACGACCAAGGATATGCGCCCATGCGTAACATTTCTAAATCATGATTGCTTTCAAATAGGTACGCATTTGCATTTTCAACAACACCGCGCATTCGATCATTTACATAACCTGTATCTGTAATCATTGCGAAGCGCTTATTATTTTTGTGGAAGCAATAAAATTGTGGAGCAACAGCATCATGAGAAACGCCAAAGCTTTCAATATCGATATCTCCAATAGATAAAGTTGTGCCCATTTCAAAAATATGCTTTTGCTCCGTTTTGACTTCGCCTATAATTGGCGACATCGCTTGCCATGTTTTTTCATTGGCATAGACATCCATTTTATATTTACGAGCTAATACTCCCACACCATGGATGTGATCGCGATGCTCGTGAGTGACTAAGATACCATCTATATCCGCAATATCACGGTTAATTTGTTTTAATAATTCCGTTACTTTTTTCCCACTTAAACCACTGTCTACTAACAGTTTCTTTTTGCCTGATTCAATATACGTCACGTTCCCAGAACTACCGCTAGCAAGAATACTAACTTTTAACGCATCTGTTTCTTCAGTAATCATAAATAGTAGTGCCTCCTCTATCATCCTACTTATTTTACAACAAATCCTAGTGGAATAAAAGCCCAACTACTTTGAATTTAAGCTTTCTAACTACAAATAAAAGGGTTGAGAGCATCTCTGCTCCCAACCCCAATCATATTCCGATTATTCTAGTGGTGCTAACTCTTCTTCCGTTGCGGCCCCATCTGAGCTAGAATCAGAATCATTTGTTGTAGAGGATGTATGTTTAATAATTGTCCCATCTACTCCACTCACTAGTTTAATTTTTTCTTCATTTCCAATTTTAAGTGAAACATACCAAACCGGTCCATAAATACTTAAATTATCTTTAGGTAACCATAAAGTCCGATAATAACCTAGTTTAGGGCGTCCATTAATCACACTATCTGCTGGAATCTCATTGTTTTGATACAGAGATTCAATGGCATTTTTTTCTGAAATTAATGGGCGACTTTTTCCAGTCACTTCTATTTTCCCAGCATATGTTTGAATGTAGGAAATAATTTTCCCACCATCCATATGAAAGGTAATTCGTCCGGTACCATCTAATATTCGAAAACCTTCTGCTTTTTGCGTATAGATAATCGCATTTTGGGTAGCTGAATATTTAAAGAAATTATAACTTTCACCAAAAAATATATGTTCCTTAGCAATAAAAGCATCAATTTTCTCAGCATATTTTTTTATATCTTTGCTGTTAAACTTTTCCCCAACAGGAAATAATTCTAATGGTTCCGTTAGCGGTCGATAAATTGTATGCTTGTCTTCCATTGAGATTGTTGTATCTTTTGGCAATTGATCCACTTTTTGTTTCAATAAATTATCATTTTTTGCCTTTACATATGGCACTAGCAATTTCTCATCTGAAAACTGCTTCGCATCAAATTTAATTCCGTCTTTTTTCATTTCATCAAAAGGAACAACTGTCGACGTCTCAGCAGATTCATAAGTTAATGTTGTAGCTTTACCAAAATAAGAATATAAGAGAAAAATATTTAGCGAGAGGAAAGTTAGTAGGAAGATTAGCTCAATTCTTTTAAAATCCATTTCACTTTGCCTCCCCATCTTGGTTATCTGATAGTTCGTCAATATTGTACCAAATACCATTTGTAAAAATATACCAACTTGGTTCAAAATCTACAATTGTATTAGCGCCAGATTCTTCCGACTCTAAACCATCGGATTCTAGATTTTTTGTCCAACAGTAACCAAGTTCAATGTCGTCAATCGTATTAATTGGATACCCAATTGAATCTAAATGTGCAATCAATTCAGATCCATTTAATAGTCGTTTTTCTGCCATTTCATCAAATACTGGTGTTTGAGCAATGACCAATGACATTTGCATTCTTGATAATACACCATCTTTAGCAATCGTTAGATAAGTGCCACCAAAATCATTTTCCATTCCACCGCGACCAAATACAGGAAAACCTTCAATATATCGACGATAAACAACTTGTTGTTTCGTATTATTATATTGGAAGAAACGAATTTTCCCAGGCCAAACTTCAAAATCTTTTAATTCACTGATGCTATATTTTAATACATCTTGTAAATCCAATTTAACGCTGGTGCTACTCCGGTTATACGTCAAAATATTGGTTTCTTTATCAACGGTTACTTTACTAACATTATCATAATACTGTTCAAAACGTTTATCAGCAGTAGTAGAGTTCGTAATTTCAGATAAATCTTCAAATAAACGATTTCTAATCTCTAAGCTAGGTTTAAGTTCAGCAATATAGGAAGGACTCGACAACTCGACTTCCTCTTTTGGTAGATAAACAAATCGCGTTGCTAGTTTTTGTATAGAAACGTCAACAAAATATTTTTCATTGCTTGTTAATACATCTGATAGCGTTGATTTATTGAAACCTTCAATTTCAGCACTATAAACGGTTCTTGAGTTGTCGTCAAAAAAGTGAATTTCACCTGATTCATTTAAAGGAATCACGATTCTTTGAAAGGTTTGATTCCGATAATTACTAGCTAATTTTGAAAAAGATTTGGTTAATGTACTAAAAGGTCTTGCTGTTGGATAAATAAATTCTAACGAGTTTCCCTCGCCTAGCTTACTTGTATAATCTTCATCATTATATGTTTTGGCATCTTTAATGTTAGAAAACTTCCACTCATAAAATTCCTTATCTAAACGAGCCATTAAATCAGGATTTGAAGCCAATTTTGGATTATTATCCGTATGGAAAACAACACGGTTCGCCGAAAAAATTTCATTTTCTTGCAGTGTAGAATTAATACCTGTTTTCTTACTGTTAGAGTCACTACTATTCTCTATTTTATTTGGCATTGTCCATATCGCCCACGTTAAAACTAGACTTAGTGCGACTAGAAAAACCAAGGCAATTCGAACAAAATATCTTATTTTCATATCCACTCGTCCTCCTCATAAGGAACATAAGGCAATGAAATAAAGAAGGTTGAGCCTTTGTTCTCGATACTTTCTAGCCAGATCTTGCCGCCATGCTTTTGCACAACTTCCTTAGAAATAGCCAAGCCTAAACCAGTACCTCCCATTGAGCGTGCACGAGCTTTATCAACTCGAAAGAATCGATCAAAAACATGCGGAATGTCTTTTTTAGGTACACCAAGTCCTTCATCAGCGATACTGATAACGATATTATTGTGGGTTTCCATTAAACGACAAGTAATTGTACCACCAGAAGGCGAATACTTAATTGCATTATTCATAATATTATCTAGCACTTGAATCATTTTATCTGCATCCACTTCAACCCACAGATCACGCTTAGTAAAATCACGCTTAATAACAAATGGCTTCACTGGTTTATCAGCAGATTGTAGCATCATATCAAATCGATTCAACACATGGCTGAATAATTCGTTGATATTGACATATTCTAATTCAAACGTATCTTTTCCAGCATCCATTCGAGACAGATTTAATAAATCTGTAATCATACGAATCATACGGTCTGTTTCTTCTTGAGTGACAGCTAAAAAGCGTGGGGCAATATCTGGATCTTTCCAAGCCCCGTCATTCAGCGCCTCTAAGTAGCTTCTCATACTCGTTAAAGGCGTTCTTAACTCATGAGATACATTCGAAACAAAGTCACGACGTTCTCGCTCGACTTTTTCTTGTTCAGTGATATCGTGTAATACGCAAACTAAACCACTAATAAAGCCAGTTTCTCTTTGAATTAAAGAAAACTCACCACGCAAAGTCACTTCATTATCTTCTGTAGAAAAATCTAAAATCAATTCTTCTTGTGTCTCTAAAAGATGGCGTAACGTGAAATGTTCTTGTATTTTAAGGATTTCTAGAATCGAATAGCCGACCGCCTTATCTTGCGTTAAATTCAACAACTCTAAAGCCGTCTCGTTAATAATCACAACTTTACCTCGCCGATCTGTCGCAATAACTCCATCCGTCATATGCTCCAAGACACTATCCAAACGGCGCCGTTCAGCTTCCGTTGATTCTTGAGCCTCTTCGACTTTTGTTGATAAATCATTAATCGCTAAAGAAAGCTGTCCAAGTTCATCTTGTCCATAAATCTTTACTTGTCCAGAATAATCCCCTTCAGCCATCTGTGTTGCTTGCTTTTTCATTTCCGAGATTGGCTTCGTTATTGCCCGGGAAATAAATAGGGCTAAAACTACTGTAACTCCTGCAGCAATCATAGATGCTTTAAAAAAGATTTCAGTAATACTGCTGATTTGTTTATAGACCGATTCAATATTACTTTCAACACTGATTACCCCTAAAATTTTGTTATCATCCGAAATAATGGGCATAACGACTTTCCATACCCGATCGTTGTTTTCGTCAGGGTATGGTCTTTCGCTTTGTTTACCAATGACTAAGGCTTGCTTCACGTCATTGTCTTTAGAAATACGTCCAATTGTGTTTGGATTTGAATTTGTCCCAACTATATAATGATCAACATCAATAATCTCGGTTTTCGAGATATTTCTACGAGAGAAATCACTAACTAAACGATTGATATCCTCATGATACGTTTTAGAATCAGGATTTTTTAAGATAGGCTGCAGATTTGTTCCTAGAAAATTAACACGCTCTGAAATATCATCTTTAAAAACATTGACCATTTTTGTCTCTAACTGCCCAACAAAATAAGCCCCGATAATTTCTAAAACAACTATTAACAAGAACACAAATACAATCACAATCTTGAAATGAATGGATTGAAAAATTTTGATTCGCTTATTCATAAAAGCTTACTCCTGTTCAGGATTTCTCAAATAATACCCAACACCACGTCTAGTCACTAACCAACCAGGATGACTTGGGTTGTCTTCTATTTTTTCTCTTAAACGACGAACGGTTACATCAACTGTTCTAACATCTCCAAAATAATCATAACCCCAAACTGTTTGTAGCAAATGCTCACGGGTCATAACTTGACCTAAGTGTCTCGCCAAATAATGTAGCAATTCAAATTCACGATGCGTTAATTCAATCTTTTCGCCTCGTTTTGAGACAATATAAGCATCTGGATGGACTGTCAAAGCTCCAACTTCAATTTCATTATTGTCATCTTCTTCAACAACTGGTGTTGCAGCATTTCCATGACGTCTTAAATTAGCTTTTACACGGGCTACTAATTCACGATTTGAAAAAGGTTTCGTGACATAATCATCAGCTCCTAATTCTAAGCCTAAAACCTTATCGATTTCAGAATCTTTAGCAGTCACCATAATAATCGGCATGTCATAATTTTTACGAACCTCGCGGCAAACTTCTAAGCCATCAATTTTCGGTAACATTAAATCTAATATAATTAAATCCGGTTCTACTTCTGGAACCATTTTTAAGGCTTCTTCGCCATCATATGCTGTACTTACTTCGTAACCTTCTTTAGTTAAGTTAAATTTCACAATGTCTGAGATTGGTTTTTCATCGTCTACGACTAATATTTTTTTCATATTGTAACCCTCCTTGGATTCAATAAAACATTTCTTCCTTTTGATGGATATACTAACTCCATGCTAACCTCCATTATACCTAACGAGTGGCATAAGTGCAAAACTTTTAACATAGCTCTTTATATTGGTGGCTCGTTACAAGCCCAATGCACTAAACACTTCTAAAGAATCGCATAAGCTTCTAATAATTTAATGCTTTCTTTAAGTCTTTTTGGTACGCTAAACAATAAACTTTTTAGGAGCGTAGAATAAATGAAATCACAAAAATCAGCTATAAATATTACAGTAGGCATTCTGGCACAAATTATCATTGTATTACTCGGATTTGTGACGAGAAAAGTCTTTATTGATTATTTAGGCAACGATGCAAACGGGTTAAATAACTATTTCACCAATATTGTAGCTATGCTTAGTTTAGTTGAACTAGGACTCGGAAATAGTTTATTGTTTAGCCTCTACAAACCACTAGCCGAAAAAAATCATGACTTGATTAATCGGCTGTTAAGCGTCTACAAAAAAATCTATTATTGGATTATCGCTATTATTGGTTTTTTAGGCATTATTTTAGCTAGTTTTATGCCGACATTAATTGGTTCTGACTCTGGCTTTAGCAACTCTTACATTATCGCCGTTTTTAGTCTTTTTATTTTGAGTACTATGACTACTTATTTATTTACATACAAACGGCTATTACTGACCGCCAATCAAGATGGTTATTATGCCACACTCGCAGATATTATTTACTCCATCATCAGAGCTCTCTTGCAAATTCTCATTATTATGAAAACACAAAACTTCATTTTATTTTTAGTCGTTGATATCTTCTTACGCTTAATTGAGAATTATGTATTATCACTCTTTATCCAAAAAAAGTATGCCTATTTAAAAACGCTCAAAAATAGTCGCTTAGAACCGGCCTTAAAAGAAACTATTATTGATAATACCAAATCTTTAGCTTTCCATCGAATCGGAACCTTTATCATGACTGGTTTGGATAGTATTTTGATTAATGCTTTTTATAACTTAGGAACGGTCAGCATCTTCTCAAACTACACGCTCATTAGTTCAACTTTACTCAATTTAGTTACGCAGTTTTCGACTGGAATTAGTGCCAGTTTTGGTCTGTTGCTTGCTGAAGGAAAACTGAAACGGCTTTTTGAAACGTATCGAATGGCAAACTTTATCAACTTTATGATTGTTAATTTTTCAGCAGTTACATTGTTGGCTCTGTTTAACCCCTTTATGCAACTCTGGTTAGGCGATAAATTCCTCTTTGATAACTCAATTGTTTTCATTTTGGTTTTAAATTTCACAATTGCTAGTTTAACGACAATTAACGGCTCAATTCGAGGAGCTGCTGGACTATTCAAACCTGATAAGTATCTTCACATCTTCTATGCATTGTTAAAGATTGCCTTCTCTTTACTACTTAATCAGTATTTGGGTTTAATTGGGATTTTTTTAGCAACAACAATTTGTTATCTAATCAAGGATCTAATTGTTTTGCCGATAATTGTATATCGCGGAATTTTCAAAAAAAGTGCTCGAGTCTTTTACCAAGAGTTTTTTGGATATGGATCCGTTATACTAGTCAGTGGACTCTTAATTTCCCTAACGAAACAGTTCATTTATTCTTGGTCTTTAGCCCCATTTAGTGCCTTTTTATGTTTAGCTCTCATGTGTCTAATTATCCCTAATCTCTTGGCAATTTCAGTTTATCATCGGTCACAAAAATATAAAGATTCAAAAGAACTCATTTTCTCAACTCTGTTTAAAAAGAAATCCTAATCGATGGAAAAAGTATTTCCCAGGTTATAATCTAAATAAAAAAACCGCACAAGTTGCACGGCTTTTAGTCATATATTTTTTAATCCGCTTAAACGCTCGATATGAATCGTGATATAGCCTAACTCATCATCTGGTAGGACTACATTAAAATCTTGTTTCATCATTTCTGCTACTTTTAGAGCAATTTGATAACTAGCATGGTAATTCTTTTTTATAATGGCCAAAACTTCTAGATCCATTGTGTGGTATTTTTTAGTATAAAAACGTTCCAGAACAAAGCGCAAATGAGTGACTAAACGTGAATAAGACAAACTCAAGTCAGCTTGGTTAAAATCCAAAACTAGTTCTTCACCAACTACTCGTGCCATTTCAGAGACCATTGTAATCTCACGAATACTTTTTGAATTTCCATACTCTCCTGTTCGAGCGCTATGGATATGGATTGCAATATAAGCTGCTTCATCCAATGTAAAAACACTACCAAACTGAGTCGATAGATATTCAATGGCCCATTCAGCAATTAAAAATTCTTCAGCATATAAAACTTCAATTTCTTTTCTGAGTTTATTACGTACAACAATACCATTTTTTAAACGGTCCATCGCAAAGGCAATATGATCCGCTAAAGCGATATGAATATGTTCATTTAATTTTTCCTTCAACGCGTGTTCTGCATGCTCAATAATGCGCTCTGAAGCAAAGAAATACGACTCATCAATTTGTGACAATAACTGTTGAAAATTTTCTTGCTCATTTTCCATAATAAATAGTTGCTCAATATCATAATCAAATACCAAATCATTTTTCTTCTTATTAAAACCAATCCCTTTGCCGATGGCTACTTTTTCAGTAGTTCCATCGACAACGAGAACAGCATTCTGATTAAATACTTTTTTTATTTTCAATTTTTCATCTGCTCCTTACCATTCAAGGGGGACAAATTGATTAAGCTTTTGAAACAACCATTGCCACTGTTTCACCAGCTACAGCATTTCTACTACCCTTAAAATCATAGTTGTATGCTTCCATATTTCCATTTGTAACGATCACTGGGATAACAATGCTTGGTGCATTAGCGATTAAATACTCACGATCAATTTTCACTAATGGATCGCCTTTTTTCACTGCATCACCAATTTTAACTTTAGCTTCAAAGCCTTTGCCTTGTAAATTAACTGTATCCAACCCTACATGGACTAAAACCTCAACACCTGAATCCGATTGAATCCCGTATGCGTGTAACGTATCTGCTACTTGAACTAATGTCCCACTAATTGGTGAAACAATCACATCTGAAGTCGGATCGATGGCAAAACCTTCGCCCATCATTTTTTCTGCAAACACAGGATCTGGTACTTCTGAAATTGGTAAAACTTTACCATCCGCAACTGCTACTAATTCCTCATAAAGACTTGCCACTGCTTCTTCTTTTTTCTTCTTATTAAAAAATAAACCCATTCTAAAAACTCCCCTCAAATTTTTGACCCTAAAAAAACATGACAAAAGGATTCACTATTTTGAATGATTTTCCACTCACCATAGGGAACGCTCTTATCATGCCTAATTTACTTAGTCACATGAAACTCATTAAGCAGTTATCCTGCTTAATTCTGATTTATGGCTTTATTTTATGCTTTGGGAGAGGAAAAATCAATCTATTTTTAGATTTCTTAATAAAACGTCATAAACTTTAAACCAATTAACACGTTATTTTAACTAAAAGTAGTATAGCATGGTTCACTAAAAGTTCCTTCTAATTTGTCCTTTTTCTATTTAAAATAGCTCGAATTGCTTTTATTCGTTTTTTTCTCTTACTTTTGCTATGATGAGGTCATAAAATAGGTACGTTTCCAATACAATCTTAGACAAGGAGGAAATTTATATGAAAGCAATTGGTTTTACACATTTCGGTGGTCCAGAAGTTTTTGAAGAAATCACGACGAAAGAATTACCTACGTACAAAGAAAATCAAGTTCTAATTAAAACTCTAAAAGCTGGCGTGAATCCCTATGATGCCCTTCTCAGAAGTGGAGAAATGGCTAAATTTAGACCTTTAGCGTTTCCTATCATCCCCGGTACAGATGTCGTGGGAGAAATTATCGCTGTTGGTAATGACGTCACTGATTTTTCAATTGGAGATATCGTTATTGCTAATCCGTCGATTGGAGGATACAGTCAGTATATTGCTATTTCCCATAAGAGAATCATGAAAAAACCAGAAAAAATGAGCCTGTCGATTGCGGCAGGATTTGCTTCTGTTAGCGTAACAGCTTATTGGGCAATTATGGGATTTGCTCCAGTAAAAAAAGGGGCAACTATTATCATTCAAGGTGCCTCTGGTGCTGTAGGAGGCGTCGCTGTCCAAATTGCTAAAGATAATGGCTTGTATGTCATCGGCATCGGCAATAGCCGAAATAAAGAGTATGTACTGAGTTTAGGTGCAGATGAGTTCGTGGCTTATAATGAAGAACACAGTACTAGCACATTAGCAAATAGGGCAGATATTGTCTTAGATGCTTCTTTTGGTGGTAAAGGTGCCCCTTCTGGTTTAGATTTAGTAAAAGATGGCGGCTACTACCTTTCCTTAACTGCAGTTCCCGAGGCTCAACCAGATAAAAATGTTACTATTGTCAGCATCCAAAGAACGAAAGACATGACCACTGGAAAAGCATTAACGTATTTGAGTGACCTTTACCAACGCAAAGAAATTATTATGGAAACAGCTCTTGAATTTCCTTTAACTGCAGTTGGAGCCTCTAAAGCTCATCAAGCGATTGAAACAAAAAAACAAGCCGGAAAAATTATTTTATCTGTTGAAAACAACTGATTTCATTGGTTTTTCAGCACTTTGAAAAATGTTTCATGTGAAGCAATTCCATTTTTATCATAAAAATATTTCGTTTGTTTGGTTTATTATTCTGAAAAATTCATACCTTGCCATCACTAAAAATAAAAACAGAAACCACATCTTGCTTCTATAGCATGAGATGTGGTTTTTAGCTCAATCATTAATTTACTGAATACAGATAGTCTCTTTATTCATCAGCAAAACGTTTACTTAATTTTTCTTTATGTGAAATTAAAATATCTTCTAAAGATATCTCATATTTATTCGCTATAACTAATAAATTTCCTAACACATCGCCTAACTCTTCTTTCAAATTTTCTTTCAGTTCAACATCATTTTGGTCAGCTTCATCTGGACGATCTCGACCAATTTCAATCGCACGAATGGCTCTGGCTACTTCACCAGTCTCTTCAGATAAAAAACCTATCCGAATAAATATATTTAAATCACTCCACCCTCTAGCTAAATAATAGTCACGAACCCAGTCTTGAAATTCAGTAATCTCCATTTTTCATCATCTCCCTTGCCAATCTGATACTTTTAGTATAAACGAGTACACTCATCTGTCTAGCCCAAATTTGGAAATTCAGTCTCAACTTTACGTAAACTTTGTACTTTCAAGTAGTTACATAGTAGAATGAAGATAACTACTATTTTACTTAGACAGGATGTGAAAAAATGTCATATAAACATCTATTAGAAATTCTAATTTTCGCGCTTGATGCTGCCTCTATTTTAATTATTGTTTGGGGTGTTTTACTAGCTTCAAAAGATCTGATTAAGTCTGAATTTAGCCATAAATCACGCCAAGATATCATTCGAAATAACAATATTATCAAAAACCACCTTGGGTCTTATATTCTATTTGGACTTGAAATCTTGATAGCCGCTGATATTATTGAATCTATTTTAAACCCATCTTTCCAAGATTTGATAGTGCTTGCTTCTATTGTAGTGATTCGAACAGCCATTTCCTACTTCTTAACAAAGGAAATTGAAGCCATTAAAGAATAAAATCGAACCTAATGTATGTAAAAAGCGAAAAGAAACTAGTATTCTTTTCGCTTTTTGTATTGTCTAGAACTAATTAAGCAAAAAACTTATAATTAGTACACTCTCTAAATAGTTAACACTAGATATAATCTAAATGGCGGAAGCCCTGTTATCAAAATATCTATCAATTCCTCCTAAAATTTAGTCTTTAGGATAAACAAAATCATACCAAGCCCATTGATCATCGCCGTCTGGTGACCCTAACTGAAACTCTGCTTCTGGAATATCTAAAGAAATTAATTTTTTATCCACTGCAGAAGATAATTCAGTTGGTTTATCTGTAAACATAATTAAGTCTTGTGTACCTTCTTGGCTAAGTAAACTTACGGCTAATCTACCATGCTTATCGATTACTGGTAAAATTGCTTGTTCAATTGTTTCTAAACGTGCTAACTCAGCTTCTGTTGGAAACCCATTCTCCTCTTTAGCTAAAACTTGCAACGTTAATACAACACACAAAGGAAATTCATTTGCCCATCCTTGCTCTTTTGCAGTCATATTTATGCGCACCAATGTTGAAAAACCATCAATTTTTGCCATATAAACTTTCCAATTATCTAGTACCATTTTACATTCTCCTTTTATTCACTATTTTGTCTATCTATCATAGCATAAATTTAAAAAATACGATGCTTTAAAACAATATTGTTTATTTATAAATAACATAAACAAGACATCTATCAATCGGAGCTGTATTTACCTAAAATCAAACAAGTTACCTATACCATTATCTAAAAATAACAAATTAACCATTGCTTATTTAAAGAAAGTAAACTATAATCATTTTAACTATTTTCACAGAATAGTGACTATTTTAATTTAAAGGAGCGAGACCGAATGCTTTTTCACACTATCCACGAACTAATTGGACAAACACCATTGCTTGAAATCCAAGGCTTTACTTTGCCTCAGGGAACAAAAATTTTTGCCAAGCTTGAATTGTGCAATCCAGGTGGTAGCGTTAAAGATCGACTCGGAGTAAAATTACTAGAAACGGCCTTTGCAGAAGGAGCTATCAATGGAGATTCAACTATCATTGAACCAACTGCTGGCAATACTGGGATTGGTTTAGCTCTAGCGGCTCAACAATATGGCCTAAAAGTCATTTTTGTTGTTCCTGAAAAATTTAGTTTAGAAAAACAAGTTTTAATGCAGGCTTTAGGTGCGACACTAGTTCACACACCCACTGAAGCTGGGATTACTGGCGCGATTGAAAAAGCTCGGGAATTAGCTCAGACAATACCCAACAGTTTTGTGCCAATGCAATTTGAAAATCCAAATAACCCCTTAACTTATTATGAAACATTGGGGCCAGAGTTGCTGCAAGATCACCCAGAACCCTTCACTTCATTTGTGGCTGGGGCAGGTAGTGGTGGAACATTTGCTGGAACAGCTCGTTATTTGAAAGAACAACAACCCACAATCCGAACGTGTATTGTGGAACCTGAGGGCTCTATTTTAAATGGTGGACCTGCTCATGGACATGATACGGAGGGGATTGGAATGGAATTTATACCAAAATTTCTTGATACAACTCTATTTGATGAAATTTATACCATCTCTGATGATGATGCTTTTTATTATGTAAAAGAACTTGCCAAACGTACAGGGCTTTTTATCGGTAGCTCCAGTGGAGCTGCGTTCGCAGCCTGTCTGAAAGAGGCGGCTTTATTGCCTGCCGGAAGTCACATTGTGACCATTTTTCCAGATAGCAGCGAGCGTTATATGAGTCAAAAAATATATCGATAGGAGGGTTTCTCATGAAAATGAAAACCAAGTTAATCCACGGTGGAATTAGCCGTGACAGTCATACAGGAGCGTTAAGTGTTCCAATTTACCAAGTCTCAACCTACGCACAAGAAAAGGTAGGTAAGCATAAAGGCTATGAGTATTCTCGCTCAGGCAATCCAACCCGTTTTGCTTTGGAGGAACTAATTGCTGACTTAGAGGAAGGAACACGCGGCTTTGCTTTTGGCTCTGGATTAGCTGCCATTCATACAGTGTTTTCTTTATTTGGACAAGGAGACCATGTGATTTTAGGTGATGATGTTTATGGTGGAACATACCGCTTATTAAATTCCGTTATGAAAAAACAAGGCCTAACATTCACAATTGTTGATACCAGCAATCCAGAAGAAATTATTGCTGCTATTAAACCTACTACAAAAGCCGTTTATTTGGAATCACCTAGTAATCCGCTATTAAAGATTTCAGATATCGCCTTGATTGCCCGTCTAGCTAAAGAAAATAACCTATTAACAATTGTAGATAATACTTTTGCTACTCCGTACTTCCAACAACCTTTAGTTCTAGGTGCCGATATCGTCGTTCACAGTGGAACAAAATATTTAGGTGGTCATAGCGATGTTGTGGCTGGATTAGCGACAACAAATAATGAGGCTATAGCAGATGAGATTGGTTTCTTGCAAAATGCAATTGGCGGTGTCCTAGGACCTCAAGATAGCTGGTTGCTCCAACGTGGTATTAAAACACTTGGTATTCGGATGGAAGAATTAGCTGCAAATGCCTTATTAGTTGCGCAACTCTTAGAAAAACATCCTAGTGTAGCAAGGGTTTATTATCATGGTTTGCCTACTCATAAAGGGCATGAAATTGCCAAGAAACAAATGACTGGGTACAGCGGAATTGTTTCCTTTGAATTAAATCCTGGACTTTCAGCTGAGACCTTTGTTGAAAGTCTCCAACTTTTCACTCTTGCCGAAAGCCTAGGTGCTGTTGAAAGTTTAGCTGAGATTCCAGCTTTAATGACCCATGCTTCTATCCCAGCCGATCTTCGTCTAAAAGCTGGAATTAAAGACGAACTGATTCGTTTATCTGTTGGTTTAGAAGATAGTGAAGATCTAATTGCTGATTTAGAGCAAGCTCTTTTGCTTGCTAGTAAGTAGGTCAAGACTATGGGTAGAGAATTTTTAGATGTGTTTTCAGAATGGGCGAATGACTACGATACATTTGTCGAAGGGCAAGACCCCGCCTATCAACCTGTTTTCAAAGACTATTCACTTATTTTAGATACTATTGTCACTAAAAGTGGCTCTTCTGTTTTAGAATTTGGTATTGGGACAGCTAACTTAACTTTGCGTTTGCTAGCAGCTGGTAAGTCGGTTTTTCCAATTGAACCCTCTCCTGAGATGCGCCAATTAGCCAAAGCTAAACTGCCAGCAGAAATTGTTGTTTACGATGGGGATCTTGAAACCTATCCTCGTCCAGCCATGCCGATCGATACGATTGTCAGCTCATATGTCTTTCATCATTTAACAGATGTTGAAAAGGCCGAGGCTTTAAAAGATTATGCCACACTCTTGCCAAAAAATGGTAAACTTGTATTTGCAGATACCATGTTCCAGACGAAAAAAGCTTTAGACGAAAAAGTTCAATATGCTCTTGAAAAAAATTATGCTGATTTAGCCGCTGATTTAGTTCGTGAATATTACCCACTAATTCCGACCATGGAAGAGGCTTTTCGTACTGCTGGATTCACAGCAAACTTTATCCAAATGAATGATTATGTCTGGATCGTTGAAGCAACTAAAATTTAATTATTGGAGGTTCGAAACGTGGAAAAAATGAACGTTGAAAGTTTTAATTTAGATCACACGAAAGTAAAAGCACCTTATGTTCGCTTAGCTGGTCGTAAAGATGGTGAAAATGGCGATGTCATTTTAAAATATGATGTTCGTTTTAAACAACCGAATAAAGAGCATATGGAAATGAAAAGTCTCCATTCTTTAGAGCATTTAACAGCTGAACTGATTCGTAACCATGCAGATTATGTAGTGGATTGGAGTCCAATGGGTTGCCAAACTGGTTTTTATTTAACAGTGATTAATCATGATAACTATGATGATATCTTATCTGTTTTAGAAGCGACTATGAAAGATGTTTTAGTAGCAACTGAAGTTCCTGCAAGTAATGAGGTTCAATGCGGTTGGGCTGCTAGTCATACTCTCGAAGGTGCTCAGCAATTAGCAACTGAATTTTTAGCTAAACGCGATGAATGGTCAGAAGTCTTTTAAAAAATAAAAAAGAGCCTAGGATATCAAGTAGATACATTTATCTACTTAGTTCTAGGCTCGCTTTTTTATTTATCAATCATTTTTACATAATAACTAAAAAGATTCCTGCTGCTATGATCGCACCTAACACTGGGCCAACAACGGGTACCCATGAATAGCTCCAATCAGAATCGCCTTTATTAGCAATTGGTAGAATTTGATGTGCAATTCTTGGTCCTAAGTCACGAGCAGGATTGATAGCATACCCTGTTGCGCCACCTAAAGATAAACCAATGGAAACAATTAAGACACCGACTACTAAAGGATTCATTCCATCGGCAAATGTATGTTGAGAGAATGACAACAAGCCTAAAACCAGGACAATTGTGCCGATCATTTCTGTAAGAACATTTGCAGGATAATTTCTAATCGCTGGACCCGTTGCAAAAGTTCCTAAAATAGCACCTTTATCTTCTGTCGCTTGCCAATGATCCAAGTACGTTAACCAAACTAGCGTAGCGCCTATAACCCCACCAGCTACCTGAGCTAGAATAAACGGTACGACCAAACTCCAACTAAAGTTACCAGCAATCGCCATCGCAATTGTAACAGCTGGATTTAAATGAGCTGGTCCCATAAAACCTGCAACATAAACCGCAATCGTAACCGCCGCACCCCAACCTAATGCAATAACAATCCAACCTGAAGCTTCCGCTTTACTTTTCTTCAAGTTAACCGCCGCGCAAACACCATCACCTAATAAAACCAAGATCAACGTACCTAAAAACTCACTAAAAATCTGTAATGTATCTCCACTCATCTCTATCGCTCCTTATATAAAAAGTTTGTTGAGCCGGTTAGGCCTGGCAGAAAAATAGAAAATTCCAAGAAAAGTGGCTCTTTACTTTTTTGGGAATTTATCTTTTTTCCGAAGGACTGGCTCACAAGAACTAGCCTTGATAAAAAGTTTGTTGAGCCGGTTAGCTCTGGCAAGAAAATAGGAAAAATTGATAGGACGCTTTTTGTCCTCTCGAATTTTTATCTTTTTCTCGAAGAGTTGGCTCATAAGAACTAGCCTTTTTTCAATTCAATTAAATCTGATTCATTGATGACTTGAGCCAATTCATTGATATAGTTTGATTTTTCTTCTTCAGACCAATTTAGTCTTTCTGCCATTACATCAACAACTGGTTTTTTAATTTCATCCAAACTATCACGCATAAAGAGCATATGATTCGTCCGACGCACTAAGAAATCAGCTGGTGTCAAGGTCATTTCTTCGTTGAGAGCATAGTCCAGACTCAAGCTTTCACCTAAACTCAGACCTGGAAAGGCTTTCAATTTATCGATATTTGCAAATAATGCCGTTACATTGCTGCCATACAAGTCAGCTAAATAAATTGCCTCTTCTTTCGATAAACCTTTTTCTATTCCTTCTTTAGCTAAAGTCTCTAACGTCTCTTCTACCTTCCCAGGATCCATTTTTCCTCCTGAAATTTGATAGGTTTTAGAATCAATCAGTGTAAATACTTTGTGGAATTCTGCTTCTAATGTTTTTTGAATGAGCTGCATCGCACCTTCTGCCATTTTTCGATAATCTGTAATTTTCCCACCTGAAAGTGTAATCAAACCATCTTCTTCCCTTGTTAAATCACTACCACGAGAAACGGTTGAAGGCGTTGTAGCACTTTCTGCCAAGCTGCTTTCTAAGTTATTTAAAACATCTTCCACAGCAAAACGGTCAACTTCTTTATTTTGATATTTTGTGACTACATCAATCACTTGAGAAAAACTGTTATCTGAAAGCTTGCCATTGTCCCCACCATTATAATCCGATCCGCCATTTGTTGAAATTAACGGGCGCAAACCAACCCAGCTTGATTCAATATCAGCTAATGTTATTTTTGCAGATGGATAACGATAATTTATACATTCCAGTAAATAATCCACATCCGCTTGCTCAACAGTTGGTTGTGCATAATCTCCTTGGTAATCTGTATCTGTTGTTCCAAAATAAGTTTTATTTTCTCTTGGAACAACAAAGAACATCCGACCATCATTTTTTCCAGTATCTAGATAAGTTGGTTGAGGTACAGTTAATCTACTGCTATCAATAACTAAATGAACCCCTTTTGTTGGTCGAATTTGTGGAGTGATTTTTTTCGATTGATCTAATTCACGGACTTTATCCACCCAAGGACCACTGGTATTAATCACCAAGTTAGCATGTATATCAAAAATCTCATCCGTTAATAAATCTTGTGCTTTAACCCCATTAACATTACCTGATTCATTATAAAGAAATCCAATAGCTTTAACTCGACTAAGCATTGCACCGCCATCTGCAGCAGCTTGCTTAATATTTTCAATAACCAATCGAGCATCATTATTTTTAAAATCTAAATAGACACCACCACCGAGTAAACCTTCTTTTTTCAAATAAGGTTCTCTTTCCAAAACTTCATCTGCCGTTAGCGTATAGTTCGCATATTTACTACCCGTAACATTAGCTAGCTGATCATATAGATCCATGGCAATCTTGACTGAAAACATATTGAAGGTTGAGCTTGCTTCATTATAGATAGGCAATAACATCGGTGCTGGTTTAGGAATGTGTGGTGCAATGCCTTGGACAACTGCCCGCTCCGTCACCGTATCTGAAACAACTTCAACATCAAAGTTCTTCAAATAGCGAATGCCTCCATGCACCAACTTAGTTGATCTAGAAGAAGTTCCTTCCGCAAAATCTTGCATTTCAATTAAACCTGTCTGCATACTGGATGCACTGGCTTGGACTGCGACACCCGCGCCAGTGATTCCTCCTCCGATAATCAATACATCTAACTGTTTCGTTTTTAAATCTTTAACTATCTTTTGTCGTGTTTCATTAGAAAAAGCCATAATGATGAGTTCACCCTTTCATCAGCATACGTCTATTTTGAGGTATGCTTAAACATTTGAGTAGCTGCGACTGCTTGTTGCCAACCTTCATATAAATTTTCACGTTTTTCAGCTGGCATTGTTGGTTCAAAGATTTCGCCTTCTTCATAAAATTCTTTTAGTTCATCTAAATCTTTCCAAAAACCAACGGCTAAACCAGCTAAGAATGCTGCACCTAAAGCTGTTGTTTCTAGATTGCTTGCTCTTTGTACAGCTGTATCTAAAATATCTGCTTGGAATTGCATTAAATAATTATTATTCGCTGCACCCCCATCCACTTTTAATAGTGGAATATCAATGCCTGTATCATGTTGCATCGTAGAAATAACATCTCTAGCTTGATAGGCAATCGACTGTAATGTCGCTTTAACAAAATCTTCTCGAGTTGTACCACGAGTGATACCAAAGATTGCTCCACGAGCAGCAGAATCCCAATATGGAGCACCTAAACCAGTGAAAGCAGGTACCACGAAAATATCATCTGCACTTGTTGATTCCATTGCAATTTTCTCAGTATCAGCTGCACTTTGAATCATCTTCAATCCATCTCGCAACCATTGAATTGCCGAACCAGTTACAAATATACTTCCTTCAATTGCGTAATACACTTTTCCATTAATTCCATACCCAATTGTAGTTAATAAATTATTTTTAGAAAGGGTTGGTACTTCACCAGTATTCATAACAATAAATGAACCTGTGCCATACGTATTTTTAACCATTCCAGGTTCAAAAGCCATTTGACCAAATAATGCAGCTTGTTGATCTCCTGCCATACCTGAAATTGGAACTTCACTTCCATAAAAATGAAAGTTTTTCGTATACCCGTATATCTCAGAATTTGAACAAGCTTTTGGTAACATGACTTTTGGAATATTTAATAAGTCTAGTATCTCTTGATCCCACTCTAAATCATGAATGTTAAACATCATGGTTCTACTAGCATTCGAGTAATCTGTTACATGTGATCCTCCATCTGTTAGTTTCCAAACTAGCCATGTATCTATTGTTCCAAAAAGTAATTCGCCTTTTTCAGCACGTTCTTGTGCGCCTTCAACATGGTCCAAAATCCAGCGAATCTTCGTAGCTGAAAAATAAGCATCTATAATTAATCCTGTTTTTTTGTGGAAGAAATCTGCATATCCATCTGCTTTTAGCTGATCTGCAATCGGAGAAGATTGACGAGATTGCCAAACCACAGCGTTATGAATCGGTAGGCCGGTTTTTTTATCCCAAATGACAGTAGTTTCACGTTGATTTGTAATCCCGATACCTGCAATTTGTTCTGGTCGAATACCTGACTCGATAAATGCTCCAGCAATTACTGACTGTACAGAATTCCAGATTTCATTGGCATTGTGCTCTACCCAACCATCATTTGGAAAATATTGAGTAAATTCTTTTTGGGAATTTCCCACATTTTTACCGTGCTTATCAAATATAATCGCTCTCGAACTTGTAGTCCCTTGGTCAATCGACATAATGTACTTAGCTTCTGTCATTTTAAATTACCTCCCATTATTTGAAACCGTTTTCTTTACATGACTATCATAATCAATTTTTCCCCAACAAAACTCCCAATTTTTTTTAAAAGAGAATCATTTTTTGAAAGTTTTCGCTAGAAATCCTATTATACATACAACTGGGACTAAAAAAATACTATTAGAATCAAGAGTTAAATTCTTGATTTAACAGTATTTATTTAATCATTCTCACTTTTTCAGATTTTCAACTCATTAATTCGAGACTTGATTTGCTTCAAATCATAACTAGAAAAGAAGTCCGAGGTGACATAAATTTCTGTCCCTTTCGGATACTCCGAAAAAGCTAAATTATTTGTAATTACTAAATCATAATTACGTTGTTTTTTATATTCTTCTACCGTAATCCCCGTTACATTTTTTAAATTCAATTCTAGCATCTGTGTTAAAATCTCCGTGTGCATCTCCATTAAATTTAAATCAATGCCAATATGCAATTCTTTTGAGATCTTAAAATCCACAATTGATAGCACACTGGAGTATTCTAGTAACGTCAATCCCTGTAGTGTATTCAAACTGGTGGCTTTCTGATTGAAATTAGCCAAAGCTGTCGTTAATAACTCTTCAGACAGGTTTTTTAAATTTTTTCTCCAAACTTTACTTTCTTGCGCCAAAAAATCTTCTCGGTCATAAATTTCAAGTGCTCCCTCAAAAAAATACAAAGTACCATTAATTTGCGAGAGATAATAACTAATTTTTCTTTCCAATGCGAGACTAGGCTTAACGGGTAAATAGTAGTGGAGCACCGTTTCTCTCAAAAGTGTATCGACTAAAGCCGTCGGAGTTCGACGACTCCGAATTAAATCATAATTAATAAAATCCTTCTCAGATAAAATTGATTGGGTTGTTAAAAAGATAAAATGGAGCATGCTCTCTTCTTCTCCCACTTCAATAGAATAACGACTAAAGTAAAGTAAAATCAACTGTCTTACTTGCTTATAAAGCCGATCATTTTCATAAAGCTTTAATTTTTTCTGACTATTTTTATAGATTTTTTCAGATATATTCGCTCGTTTTTTACTAATTGCAAACCACAAATGAACTCTAATTCGGCTAAAATCACTAATTTTTATGTCTAATTCTTTTTCAAAGCCATTGATTAAATTATGGATTTGGGCAGGTAATACCGTTTCTTGAAATTTTTCATTAGGTGTCACGAGCCAATACAGCTGGAAATAAAAATAACGTATTTGCAATTCCTCTCCATGAAGGCTTCCATTCTTGATTTGAATATTGAATTCTTTAAGTAGGTCATTGCTCTCTTTTATTTTTCGAAACAAAGAAGATTCACTAATCGATAAATCATTGGTAATTTTAACAGCCGTAAATTTTTGATGTTTAAAAGCATAATCTATTAATTGGAATTTAAGTGATCGTTTTACATAATCAGTATAGACCGTCACGATAGAAAAATGATTGCTCACAAATAGTTCAATTTTAGAACCATCTGATTTCACACGACAATCGCCTTTATATTCAGACAAATACGACTCTAATTCTTCCAAATAACTCTCTAATGATGCTTTCGAAATTCCTAAATAGTTACGTAGATCCTCATAAGAAATCTTGCCATTCTCCAGAACTAATTTTTTCAAAATAGCAATTTGTAATCCTTCTTTTTTTTCTAAAAAATCCTCAATCCTCATCTACTTTCACCTAATCTTTCATTAAGCCTAGCTGATTCGTTACATCATACACCGGACTCCAAGCCGGATGAAAATAATAATCTTTTTGAGCAAGTTCTTCGACAGTAATCCCCATCTGAATTCCCAAGGATAGCGTGTTAATTTTTTCTAAAATATTTGATTTAGAAATGAATTGTGCACCTAATATTTTTCGAGTCTCTTTATTATAAAGTAATTTCCCTTTGATGGGCTCTTGATTAAATAGAGAACTTGATTGAGTCACATATGTTGTTGAAATTTCTTCATCAAAGAAAATACTTTCCGCTTCGGTCATTCCAGTACTAGCTATAAAATAATCAAAAACTTTAGTCCCAATTGTTCGAGCACTGCCAATAAAAACAGTTTGTGGCTCTATTAAATTATCAACTACCACAACCCCTGCTCGCACAGCATTATTCGTCAAAGATACATAAAAAGTTTCACTTGATAAACTTGAAGGAATTTGGATGCAATCCCCAATAGCAAAAATATTTTCCGCCGAAGTTTTCAAATACTCATCCACAAAAATGCTGCCATCTTCATGACACCGAATCCTTGGATCTAAATAAGGAAGATTAGGTTTCACACTTAGTGCAAAAACCGCACACTCGCTTTCTATTTCCTGATTATTCGTAGTCAATATAACACGATTTTCTATTTCTTTAATCTCTTGGACGGTTTCATTAAAGTAAGAAATAACCCCTTTATTTTTCATTTCCAGCAGTAAGGGAGCTAACATTTCTTGATCAAAATATTTCACTAAAATTCCGCTCATGCTTTCAATTAACTGAACTTTCTTATTTTGTCTGACTAGGCAATCTGCCATTTCAACACCGACTTGTCCACCACCAACAATTGTAAATGTCTGATTTTCGTTAACTAAAGCTAGTGCTTCTTGGGCTTTTTCTATTGATTTATATTTCAAAATTCTTTCAGAATCAATTCCTTTAATTCGATAAGAATTTTGAATAGAGCCTGTTGCTAAAATCAATTTATCATAGGCTATATTTTTAAGTATATTTTGGTTCTCATAGCTAATTATCTGATTTTCTATATCCATTTTTTTAACTTCTGCAGCTAGAATCAAGTGAATATTATGTTCCTCAATTTCTGCCTCAGAAATAAAGTAGGCCTGTTGAAGGCTTTCAATCTCGCCATTTAAAATCAAATGGAGCGCACTAGGGATGAATCCAATAGTATTTTTCTTTTCAAGTAACACAATTTCTGCTTTTGGGAATTTTTTTCGCGCTGTTACAGCTGCTGTCACTCCAGCAAAAGAACCACCGACAATAACAATTTTCATAAAACTCCTCCTTCACACTCTACTTGAAACATAGCAGAATGATTTATTTTGGTCAATCATTACCTACTTAATTTATTTTATTCTTATAAAAAAATGGTTAAAAAAGGCATCTCTTATAGTAGAGATGCCTTTATGTTATTGAAATATGACTTCGTACTATTGATACATTTCTGGTTTTAAAACAGCTACATAAGGTAAATTACGGTAGCGTTCCGCAAAATCAATTCCGTACCCAACAACAAATTCATTGGGAACTAAAAAACCTACATAATCAGCTTTGATGTCGACAACTCGTCCTTCTGGTTTATCTAACAACGTAACAAGTTTAACCGTATTGGCTCCACGTCGCTTAAATAAACTCACTAGGTACTCTAAAGTTCGACCACTATCAATGATATCTTCAACAATAATAATATCACGATCGGCTGCACTTGCACTTAAATCTTTAATAATTTTGACTTCTCCTGATGAAATAGTTGAATTGCCATAACTCGACACATCCATAAAGTCAATTTCTACATTAATATCCATTGCTTTAGCTAAATCCGTCGTAAAAAAGATAGCTCCTTTTAAAATGCCAACCAATAAAGGTTTTTTATTGCGATAATCCTCAGTTAATTCTTTACCAAGTTCAGTCGTTCTTTGAGCTAGTTCTTCCTTTGAATAAAGAACCTTTAGAATATCATTTTGTATCATTTAGTTAAATCTCCTTTGAATTTCAAGCTTTCTTCGTTAAAAAACGTTCACTTATATTTTAGCAGTTTTGCTTAAGATACACAATTTTGATTATAAACTCATTACTCTTTAAGCATCCGCACGTAAATCCAATTGATAGTAATCTAAATCCAAAAATTGATTGAACTTATAGCCGACTGCTTTCAACGTACCACAATAAGTAAAACCTAATTTTTTATGCAAATGAATACTACCAGGATTCCCATGATCGATTCCACCAATCATCACCCAATAATCAGCTACTTTAGCTAATTTAATGAGTTCGATTAACAGTTTTTCACCGATGCCCTTACCTTGATGTGCTTCGCCAACATAGATAGAATGTTCAATTGTATAACGAAAAGCACTTTTCTCTCTAAACGGACCATAAGTCCCATATCCTGCAACAATTCCATCTTCTTCAAAAACAATCAGCGGAATCTCCTTTTGTCGCTTTTCATTAAACCAGGCTAACTGTTCCTCAATCGTATGAATTTCTTCATCATAAGTTGCAGTTGTTTTTAAAATAGCTTGATTATATATTGCTAAAATTAATGGAATATCTATTTCAGTTGCCAAACGAATCATTTAAGTCCCTCCTTAATAAAAAGCTCGTTGAGACGGTTAGCTCCGGCAAGAAAACAGGAAAAATTGATATGGTGTTTTTTGCCATCTCGAATCTTTAGCTTTTTCTCGAGAAGCCGGCTCACAAGAGCTAGCCTTAATAAAATTATACTTATCAATCTAAGAATATTTACAAATACAATCATTTTTTTACAGCTTTGTTGTAACTCTTTAAAATGATTCTAACAACAGAAGAACTATCGTCGTTTAACCAATATCTATAAATTTATTATACTATAATTTAGATGCGGGAATCGCAATAGATGGTTGGCTAAATCTCAGTAAAAAGGGGTGTATGCCTATGTTAAATGATAGTTTTACTCCTAGAAATGATTAAACATGTCTGTTTTTGAAGCCTTGATGTTCGCGTTAGCGTTCACAACGTTAGCTTTAAAAATTTACGATCATAAAAACAAAAAATAACCATCTACTAAAACACTTAACCAGTGAATAGATGGTTATTCATCAATTTATTTACTAGCTACCGTCTTTTGAACGGTTCTACTTTAAAAGGGATCATGTTGACGCATGGTTCCTTTTTCAATTTTAGTATAACATACTCAGTTGGCCTCCTTCAATCTAAAATTCTAGCTGAGTGGGCTACACTAAATAAAATGAATTTAAATTCACAAACTTATTCTTGTACCTTCTGAAAAATATAAATGTTTTTTTGTGTCTCCGACTCATGTATCGGTCTTCTTTAACAAGTACATAAATAAAAAAAGACTTTATTAGTGAATATTTTCACTTACATTAGTTACATAAGTTTAGTTTAATTACATATTGTTAACTTTTTCACAAATAGGCATTATGATAGGTATGTAAACAAGATATGGCCGTATCAAATATATAAAAAAGCTACTTATTATTTGTGATTAAAAACACATTACTGGAGGAACACTCATGGACATCTTAGAAATTATTCAAACGACCGTAACAGATATGACAATTATTAGTGCAATTACATCAACGGTTTTCATTATTATGCTTGGCTTCTTTTGCCGAAAAAAAGGAATCTTTTCAGCTGAAGTTGGAAAAATATTATCAAAAGTAGTTTTAACAGTTGCATTACCAGCCTTAGCTTTCAACGCGTTTATGCAAGATATTGATCCTGACACATTGAAACAAGGGATGAACGTTTTAATTTGGGGAATCGCTATTTACATCATTTTGATCTTCATTTCAAAACCTTTCTTCCTTAGTTATAAAGGAGACAAGCAAGATACATTACGTGTCTTAACTATTTTTGGATCAACAACATTCTTCGGAACACCAATTGTTAGTGCTATCTATGGACCTGTCGGAGTTATGTTCAGCTCTATCTTTAACATTGGATACCGTATCTTCCTTTACTCATATGGTTACATCAAAATGAGTGGTTTAAAAATGGAACTTAAAAATATCAAAACAATGTTTTTAAACCCTATCGTTATCGCAACCTTTGCTGGATTATTCATTTGGATTTTCCAAGGTTCAATGCCACAAGTTACTGTTGCTGGAATTGATGGCGCTGCGGCTCATCAAGTAGCTTTCTTACGTATCGATCAAACAGCTCTCTGGTTATTCAAACCAATGACTTACCTTGCTGGACTTGCTTCACCACTTGCTTGGTTATCTATCGGTTCAACTTTAGGCGAAATCAGTTTCAAAAAAGCTGCTTCAGACAAAACTTCTTGGTACTACAGTGTTGTTAAAGTTATCTTAGTTCCAGCTATCAACATTGTTTTCCTAGCTATTCTAACAGTTACAAACATTTTACCAGTTAGCTTTGTAGCACTTGCTACCATCGTAATTATGATGGCTACACCAACCGCAACCGTTGCTGCAGCTTATGCCATTAGTTTTGATAAAGATGCTTTACTGGCTTCCAACGCCTCACTCTTATCAACTGTTATGGCCGTCATCATGACTCCTGTCTGGATTATTATTCTAGAAGTCATTAGCAAAACAGGATTATTCTAAAAATTCACACTCGCTTTATCTATTAAATCTTAGGAGGAAACAATTATGTTTAAAATCGCTTGTTACGGAGTTCGACCAAATGAAGTACCTTTCTTTCAATCACTAAATAAATACAACTATGAATTAACATTAGTAGAAGAATTACTAACTCACCAAAATATTCAAACGGCTCAACATCATGATGCTGTTTTATTAAGAGGAAATTGTATTGCAGACCGTCAAAATTTAAGTAAAATGGCCGAATATGGTATAAAATATGTCTTCACAAGAACTGTCGGCTTTAATCACATTGACTTAGAAGCTGCTGCTGAATACAAAATGGAAGTTGCTCGCGTTCCTTCATACTCACCAAATGCAATTGCAGAGCTTTCTTTAACACTAGCAATGATGTTGTTACGCAATACTGCTTACACAACAAACAGAACCTCTTTTAAAAATTTCATCGTTGATAGCCAAATGTTCAGTCGTGAAATCCGTAACTGTACCGTTGGAGTAATTGGAACAGGTAAAATTGGTTTAACTGAAGCTAAATTATTTAAAGGCTTAGGCGCTAAAGTTATTGGCTATGACGTTTTCGAATCTGACGCAGCCAAAGAAGTACTTGAATTTAAAAGCTTAGATGCTCTTTTAGCAGAAAGTGATATTGTTAGTATCCATGTTCCTTACTTCCCTGGAAAAAATGACAAAATGATTAATGCAGAATTCTTATCTAAAATGAAAGAAGACGCTATTTTAATCAATACTGCTCGTGGTGAATTACAAGACAACGAAGCCATCCTTGAAGCTTTAGAAACCAATCAAATTGGTGCCTTTGGGACAGATGTTTTTGCAAACGAAAAAGATTTATTCTTCAAGAAATTTTCACCTTGGCAAGCATTACCAGATCCAACTGTCCAAAAATTAGTTGATCTATACCCAAGAGTCTTAGTAACACCTCATATTGGTTCAAATACGGATGAAGCCTTAGCAAATATGGTCGAAACCAGCTTCGAGAATTTCAATGAGATTCTAACTACCGGAAAAACTGCTAATGCTGTTGAATTACCAGTCTTAGCTTAAATTAAATAAACAGAAAAAAAGTGCTCCTACCATCATGTGTAGAGCACTTTTTTTCTGCTTATTAAACTTCTGAAATTGGTTCTGATAATAACAGACTACCCTGAATTCCATAATAATTGACAACCATTTTAGAAATATCTGTTGCCCAGTATGCAATACCAGCTTCTCCAGCTAATTCAGTAAACTGTTCAAAAGTGATTTCACCAGCTTGTGCACGCTTGACAGCCTGCTTGATTTTTTCAGCAGATTCAATGGGTACTACTGGTTTGGGAATACCGTTAAATTGAATGTCAATTGAACTATCTTCATCATAGTAGCGATACATGCCCGCAGCGACCCTGTACTCATAATGAGAGACTCCAATTTCTTTAAAATTTTTAATTAATTCTGCAAATCCACCTGCATTCGTTTCATTATTAATTATTTTTTCAATTTCCTGATAATCCAATCCCACAATCTGACCTCCATTAGTCCTATTAATTTTTCAAATACTTTTCAATCTCATTTTGATGGGTGTCTCTTAACGAATACAGTGTCAAAGGTCGTCCAATTTCTAAATATTCCATTTCCTCATGCAAAATCTGAATATCTACCAGAAATAATAAATACTTCTTAGTTGAAATGCGTGACAAACCAATCTCTCCGGCTAATTGCTCCGTTGAAAAACTACCTTTTATTTTCTGAATCTGACGATAAACCTTCTTTAAAGTTAACTTAGACAAACCCTTAGGTAAATCCTCGACTTTTCCCGAACTAACAGGAGCTGCTGGTATCGTTCCGCTATTAAAGTATTTATCCAGTTGACTCTGATCGGTTGACTGTAACTCTTGCGTCACATCAGTTAATTTTTCAAATTTCTCAAAAGCTAGTTTAAAACGCTCAAAGGTAAATGGCTTGATTAAGTAATCTACCACACCATAATAAATAGCTTCCTTGACTGTCGAAACATCATTCGCCGCAGTAATTAGAATAACAGCAACGTTTATTTTTTTATCATGTAGCTCTGCCAAAAATTCAATCCCTGTCATACCTGGTAAATAGACATCCAGTAGTAGCAAATCGACTGATTCTTCAGCAAGTAATTCACGTGCATCTGGTATATTCCGTACATTTCCAACAATATGAACATCCGCAATTTTTTCTATAAACTGTTGATTCAGCATGGCAACCATTGGGTCATCTTCAATAATTAAAACGTTTGTCATGTTGCTTCCTCCATTTCATATGGGAGTTCAATATAAAAGGTTGTCCCTTGGTTTTGTTGACTTTTAACCTCAATAAAACCTTGATGATTCGTGACAATCGTTTGAATCAAATTCAATCCATAACCACGATGCTCTCCTTTAGTTGAGAAGCCTCGCTCAAACATTTTCGCCTGAATATCTGCAGCTATTCCCTGACCAGAATCTGTAACTTTGATGATCAAAATCTGACCCTCAAGATCATAACTGACTAACAAAGTTACGCGCTTATCAAGAGTATGAGCAACTGCCTCTTTTGCATTATCTAATAAATTACCCATAATTTGCAATAACAAGTGGATGCTCTCTCCTGTTTTTAATTCTGGTAAAAAGGACTGCTCCTCTAAAATGATTTCAACCCCTTGTTCTTTCGCTTCATTAATTTTGCCTAACAAGAAACCTGCAATCGCCGGAACTTTTATTTTCTCCGTAATATAACCAACTTCTTCTTGATAATCATTATTCAACTGTCTAATAAAGCTTGTTACTTCCGAATATTTTTCTAACTCTATCAACCCTAAAATGACATGCATTTTATTCATAAATTCATGGGTCTGAGCCCGCATTGAATCAATGTATTGTTCCGTTCCACTCAACTCATGAATTAAATTTTGCATTTCAGATTGATCCCTAAAAGTCGCTACTGCACCCGCAAAATCTCCCTCGATAAAAATCGGGGCTACACTAGCAATAACTTCTATCCCACTCAAATATAAGGCTTGGTCTTTCAGTTTCTCTTTTGTTTCAAAAACTTGCTCAAACAAAACTGAATATAAAACTTCGTCTAAATGGACACCTAATTTAATTTCTTGTTGAATATCAGATTGAGCAAACATTTTAATCGCTTCACGATTCACCAAAACAATTTCTTGATTGCTAGAAATTGCTAAAATACCTTCACTGACTTCATTCTCAATAATTTCTTTTTCACTTAATCGAGTAGCAATTTCACTAGGCTCTAAACCAAATAAAATTGATTTAATTTTTTGTGCTAAGAAAATAGCTCCAATAACACCAACAATTAGACCCAAACCTAATCCTACTAAAATCTTCCACTGTGCATCACTGACATCACGATTAATGGTATCCATCGTTAATCCCACACAAACAACACCAATCACCTCTCCACTACTATTAAATACCGGAGTAAAATAACGATAGCCATCGCCTAGAACACCTATTTGCTCGGAATAATGACTTTTACCAGAGAGCGCTTTTTTAGCATCTTTAACATTTGAGAATGTTTCACCAATCACTGTTTCATCGGGATGGGATAAACGAATCATATTCGTGTCTAACACTACAACAAAATCTACATTGGTCGTATCAACAACCATTTGTGCATAATTTTGGACCTCATCTTGCTCGACCAAACCTAGCAAGCCATCTTTAACAATACTACTTTCCGCTGCTAAATTAGCTATATTGGCAATCTTTTCTTTTGTATTTTCAAATTCCTTAGCAATAACATAATTTCGAATTAAAACAGCTGAAACCACTAAGGACACTAACGTTGCCGCCGTTACAACCACAATAATAGTGGACTGCAAAGATAATTTTTTTCGCTTTGGGACATTTACTAGCCCTTTTTTTATTTTAGTTTTCATATTTATAGGAGTCCCCTTTTATTTTCTTTCTTCAATATACCCAATAAAACCTTATTTAGCAACCTTTTAAGCACAAAAACAAGTAAACAGAAACTCTTGACCTGATACGCGTTTCACAAGTTACACTAGTAAAAACAAGAGAGGATGATGGAAATGAATACAATTATCGAGATTACAGATAAGATTGGTCTAGATTATTATTTTGTAACCTTAACACTCAATCATGATAAATTGGAAATCAAAAATACACACTCTAAAATCAAAAAAATCCAGCGAGAGTTGCCGATTTCTAAAATAGAAAAAGTTACCTTAACCCAAAGATTTGGAGCTAAAACCCTAAATTTCCACTATAAAAACGAATTTTTTTCAATTGTTGATTGTGGTACAAGTATCGTTCCTTTTCTAGAGGCCGTTTTTATAAATAAAATAGTCTAAATAGAAAGAAAGGGTTTACAGTTATTTTTTAAAATGCTACGCTATAACTAGATTGTTTTTACAAATTTTTCCTAAATTTTCATCAAAAAGAAAAACAAACGCTTTCTATATAGATGCGTTAATAAAATAGAAATGGGTGATTTAAATGGTCAAACGATTACTAAGTAGTAGTGCAAGTGATGTTGCTAAAATGAGTCCATCTGAATTAAAGCAGGCGATTCTAGCTTCTGAAGGACGTACAATTTGTTCCGAAAACGTTGTAATGGCACCGCCAGTTGCAGGAGATATTACCAACGCTGAAGTGGCTAGCGCTTATGGAGCCGATTTAATTTTACTAAATGCATTTGATTGCTTAAATCCGATTATTTTAGGACTACCAGGCTTTTCTAATTTCAACGAGATTGTTGCTGCAATGCAAGATACCAGTAAAAATACACGGAATCCCGTTGCAGAAGTCAAAAAATTAGTTGGTAGACCCGTTGGCGTAAATTTAGAACCTGTTGATCTAGAAGCTGATATGGCCGAAGATTTGTTAATCATTTCTGAAGGCCGAATTTGTTCAGAAGCAACTTTAAAACGCGCTGATGAACTGGGCTTTGATTTTATTTGCCTAACAGGAAACCCTGGTACCGGTGTAACAAATCGTCAAATTGCCAAAGCTGTGATACTAGCTAAAAAACACTTCTCTGGTTTGGTTATTGCTGGGAAAATGCATGGCGCGGGAGTTGCTGAGCCTGTAGCATCGACAGAAGCGATTCACGAATTTATTGAAGCTGGAGCAGATATTATTTTGCTACCTGCAGTTGGAACTGTTCCTGGATTCACCGATAGCGAATTGATTGAAGCTGTTAAATACGCTAAATCTAAAGGCGCTTTAACCATGTCTGCAATTGGAACTAGCCAAGAAAGTGCAGATAAAGAAACCATTAAACAAATTGCGATTCGCAATAAAGTTGCTGGTGTTGATATTCAACATATTGGCGATGCTGGTTACGGTGGTTTAGCACCTGCTGAAAATATCTATGCTATGTCGCTCGCTATTCGTGGTATGCGTCACACAATGAACCGAATTTCACGATCAATTAATCGTTAACTAATTTATAATCTAGTTTACTTGTATCACGAATTCATTCTTATTCTAATTAAAAAAACTCAATTCAAGTTAAGTATGTTTACCCTACTTTGTCTGAATTGAGTTTTTAATTTTTACTTTAACATAGAATTAAAGAAATCTTTCACTTATATAATTTTGTAACTGGCCTCGTTAATCAATATAACTCCTGACAATTTTTCTTGAGCTGGATAATTAGCTCTATAGTTCACAAAAAACCACCTTATCGAGGATTAATAACTTTAATTTTATAATAATTGTCCTCGAATCATGATCTTTGTATTATATGATAAAAAAACCTTTCACATAGTCTTCAATTTGTGTATCATCAAAATGCTTCATTATATTTAAAGCTTCATCCATCATGAATTTTCCTGTTGATTCGTCCCCAATCAACATATAATAACGTCCTTTGATATAATATAAAATACTCTTTTCCCACAAAAAATCATCTGTCAAAACTTTTTCAATCGCCTCCATAAAAAAATGAGCATCTTCTAAAAAACCATATTTTAAACACTTTAAAATTGTATTTAAAATGGCCTTAATCACAATTTTCTTCAACTCAATATTTTCTGTATATATTTCTAATTTACCCAATAATTCTTTAGAAAATAACAATACAATCTGTATATTTAGTTTTTCAATTGCATGACTATACAACAAAAGTTCATATTGAGTCCAATCTTCAATAGAAAATAAGTAATCGCTCAATTCAGTCAAATAAGCTTGAGGAACTTCTTCCTCTTCCTCTAAGCTATCTAATAATATATAAATAACGATATAGTTCAGTTTATTTTTTTTGTCTCCACTCAATTTAAATTCTTTCATTTCAGCTGTCATTTTTTCTTTCAATTTACAAACATCTTTATTTTTGTAATAATATTTAATAATACTAAAGAACATTTTTACAGGGTTGTCTTGATAACCATTTAACATTAATTCAAATTCATCAAAGCCTATATTAAGTTTATCTAAAATCTTGAAAAATTTATCAATTGTTAACATCGTTTCACCGCGCTCAAACTTAGATAACAACGAATAAGACATAATTCCCTCAGAAATTTCCTCTAGACTCTGTCTTTTGTCTAATCTAATTTTTCTGATTAACTCACCGTATACTTCATGCCCATCATTTTGCAATTTTGTACTCATAACTTAACCTCACTTTGTAATATATTAAAGAATATATATATACGGTCCTGATAAAGACTATAATATAATTACAGAGTGAGAATTCAACTATATCCGACTTAACTATATCTGAAAAAAGCACTCGATTCAATACAATAAATAACTCCTTATTTAAAATTTCAAGCTTAGATGATGTTTAAAGTAAGAGCTCCTTTTCTTTTTAACTAAATAATTTACTCTTTAGTGTATCTAACATTTTTTCAAACGGTTACTTAAACATAAGAATTCAGTCCAAAACAGACTTCTTTCAGAAAGATATATGGCGTAAATTTTCTTGCCATAGAAAGACTTTTTTCTTAAAAAATCTATTCACAAAAACTACCCCCAATAAAAATATTTTTAACTTCTGTTTCAGCTTATTACCAGTTTTAAAAACAATTTTAGGAAAGGAAAATGTATATTAACATGAATATACAAGGTAATTTATGGGAATTATTGACAACTGCTTCAACGATCGATATATTTACTCCATTGTGTTTATATCTCTAGATACTCAGTACAGGCACCAACGCTTGATTTCATTGACTGATGATTGGGATAAAAGTGTAATAGAAAATTTTTTTACAGAAACTTTTAATCATTCCGTTGTTGTTGAATCAATTGATTTTTATGATACTGCGTGGTCAATAAAAAAATAAATGAAAACTTCAAGTTTAACTAAAAAAATTAGAAGCTATAAAAATTTATAGCTTCTAATTTTTAACTCTTAATTCTTTTATTTAATGGGGTAGTTTATGTATAGAAACTTATATTCTATGCTAGCTTAATTCGTTTTTAGTACATTTCTACAATTAGATAATAATATCGATATCCACGGTACCCAAATAAAAACGCGGACCTTCTATAACCAAATCCCCCCAAAATAGACCTATCAATTAACCTTAAGGTCTTTGATAAGATGGGTTGTGAGGGATCGAACCCACGACCCGCAGATTAAGAGGCATCAGAGGTATGAATTTTGCGTATCAAACCGCTTTTTTACATGGATTATTTCATATAAATGTCTATTTCCCATACTATTTTAACCAGTTTATACGATATTTATGCAACTAAAAACTAAAAGTAAATAACAAAAAAAGAAAAGCTAATTGTACTAATTAATTTTTCTTTTTCTGTTGCTATTCAAAATACTATTTTCTTAACTTTTATTTTTTTACTATTTTAATTATTGAAAAAATTAATAAGAGCGCAATCAATAAAATCCACACATAATCAAATACTGTATAAGCTAGTTGGAAATTATAATTACTCCATATTTTATAAACCAAAAGCAAAGTACATAAAATACTAACTAATGTTGGATATTTGATGAATTTATTCATGTATTATCCCCCGCTTATCTACTATTTATTTGAATACCGTTTAATCTAAAATAGATAATAACACCTTTACCATTATTTTTATGAGATATTTGAGAACCAATACCTGTTGCCATAGCACCACCTAAAGCTACTAAAGCTGCTGCGGGAACTCCTAAAGAAGCTAATGATGCTACTAATGAAGTTGTACTACCAGCTCTAGATAATGTATAAGCCCAATCTTTAGCTTGTTGATTGCTTAATGTAACAGTATGGACTGTCATAGAAGGAGCAGCTCTTTTTGTTCGAGCACCTGTATTACCATCACCCGAAGATACAGAATTAAGTGTTGCGATAGTCTCAACCATAATTCTATAGTCATTACTAGAAACTAAATTTTCTGCCAATGGATCTAAAGTAAATATCCCATCAGTTTCAACAAGATATTTATTATACGCTTCTACCATAGAAAGTGGATTTTCTATGCCATTTTCTTGTGTATCACTTTCTCTTTCATTTAAGATAAGAGAGTTTTCTTGAGTAAAATCCTCTGATGCTGACACTGTAGACAGTGGGACTGTAGAAACAAATAATAGAATACTTGAAATTAATACTAATACTTTTTTCAGTAATTTAATCCCTTTTTTATTTTTATATAAGAATTATTTTATTTTTAATTGCCTAGATAATTATTATTTTACATATACATATATTTTTTGTCAATAAACAATGCTAACCAAAATCTAAAAAATATTAATTTATAGCTTTTTAATTATATATACCAATAAATTACAATCTTTATAGTACAAAATTGTATATAAAAGACTTTTTTAAATAAAAAATTTCTTCGTAATTAATAGTTACATACCAAATATATGAGGCAAGAGATGTATGCTTTTTGTATATCAAATCGTTTGTTTATATGGATTTTTTTCATATGCTTGTCTATTTTTCCATAATATTTTAATCAGTTTGTGATTAGTTTAGTTTTTTCAATACTGTAGTAACATTGATTACCAAAATTTTTATTGTATTTGATATTGAATACTCTCTTTTTTTCTTTTCAACCACAGAACAAGTATTATCTATCTTATGTTTTATAATAAGTTAAACACTCTATAAGATATGGAGAGTTACATTAAATCAAAAACTTTTTGAAGCACTTCTTGAATGGAAAAATAAGCAAAAAATCATTTTAGAGAATTTAGGTGTGGATTATAACGAAAATGAAATTTATATTTTTCAGTATTCCAAAATATCAGCTAGACGAGTTTTTTTATCGACAAATAAAGAAGATATGTAACAGAGGTGATAGACCTATGGATAATATTAGGCTGCATGATTTTAGACATTCTCATGTCGCTTATATTATTGATAAGGGAGAAGAACCAGTTATCATAAAAGAACGGCTAGGGAATGCTTCAATAACTACAACAATAGACACATATGGGCATTTATACCCAAATAAACAACAAGAAACGAGTGATAAATTTGATACCGATTTTTAGGTTTTCTGCAATCTTCTGCAATCTCAAATTTTTTCAAAAAAAAATAAGCATATCAATAAACCGCTAAGTCCTTGATATGCCTTCAATTTAGTTAATGGGTTGTGGGGGGATCGAACCCACGACCCGCAGATTAAGAGTCTGCTGCTCTACCAACTGAGCTAACAACCCATGCATGAATAAAAACTCATTACAGGAATTAGTTTACCACTTATGGGTTGATTATGCAATAAAATATTGAACGCTATCATTATTTCTAACGAATGGTAAAATAAATTTTCCAATTAAAAAAACTAGCAGAACAAACTATTCTACTAGCCTCTTATCAAAAAGTTACTGCTATTTTACAGCCTTACGTACACTATTCGCTACAATATCTGCTACACCCGGTGTAAATACATCTGGCATAATGTAATCTGGCGCTAATTGTTCATCCGTTACGACACTTGCGATCCCTTGAGCTGCTGCAATCTGCATCTCAATTGTGATATCACTCGCACGAGCATCCAATGCTCCACGGAAAATCCCAGGAAATGCCAATACATTATTAATTTGATTAGGAAAATCGCTCCGGCCTGTCCCAACGATATAGGCGCCTCCAGCTTTCGCTTCATCTGGGAAAATCTCAGGAGTTGGATTTGCCATTGCAAAAACCATTGCTTTGTCATTCATATGACGAACCCATTCTTGTTTTAAGGCCCCCGGAGCTGATACACCAACGAAAACATCTGCTCCTTTTAAGGCTTCTTCTAAACTCCCTGTCCGGTGTTCTAAATTGGTGATTTTTGCCATCTCAGCATGATGCGTCGGTAAATTTTCATCCGTTGCCGAGATAATTCCAGTCTTATCAACAATCATTAAATTTTTTACTCCAGCAGCCAAAAACATCTTACTAATCGCAATTCCTGCTGCTCCACCACCATTAATAACTGCATGAATCTCATCGATTTTCTTCCCTGTCAAACGTAAACCATTATAAAGTGCAGCTAAAACAATAATCGCTGTTCCATGCTGATCATCATGGAAAACGGGAATATCTAATTGCTCTTTTAAACGACGCTCAATTTCAAAACAGCGCGGTGCGCTAATATCTTCTAAATTAATCCCACCAAAAGAAGGCGAAATGGCTACAATATGAGAAATAATTTCTTCTACATCTTGAGTTGCTAAAGAAATAGGAACGGCATTTACATTCCCAAAACGTTTGAACAGGGCTGCTTTCCCTTCCATTACCGGAATAGCAGCTTCAGGTCCGATATTTCCTAAACCTAAAACAGCTGAGCCATCTGTCACAACCGCAACCATATTGCGTTTAGTCGTATAATCAAATACTTTTTCTGGATTTTCAGCAATAGCTGTACAAACAGCTGCTACACCTGGAGTATACGCGATACTCAAATCTTCCATTGTTTCAATCGGAACTGTCGGAACCACTTCTAATTTTCCGCCTTTTTCTTTACTAATCGCTAATGCTTTTGCTTTTACATCTGTCATCTTCTACACTCTCGCTCTCCATTTATCATTTTTTATGATTATTTCTAATTTCTAAAAGAAAAATCGCATCAAAGCTGTCATTGAAATAACGGTTATCGCTCCGCCTAAACGTGTCGCAACTTGGGCAAAAGGCATTAAGTTCATGCGATTAGAGGCTGATAAAATAGCTACATCCCCAGTTCCACCCATTCCACTTTGACAAGCAGTTATAATTGCTGCTTCAATTGGATACATGTTCATTTTACCACCAACAAAGTAACCTGTTAAGACTACCGTTAAAACAACTGAAATCACAACAACAAAATATTGCCAAGATAACATACCCACAACATCCTTCAAAGGGATATATAACATTCCTAAACCAACCATTAGTGGGAATGTAAAGTTAGCAGAAACAAATTTGTATAATTGTTTTGAACCTTTTTCAATATCTCCTGGTAAAATACTTAAATATTTAAGCAATGCTGCCACCAAAATCATTAAAACAGGGCCTGGGAAACCTGTGAATTTTTGCAATAAACCACCAGCTATAAATAAAGTACACGCTACTAAAACACCTGCACCCATTAATTTAACATCCAATGGACTCTTATCTTCCTTCATCGCTTCAGCCATATCATCATCATCCGCATTTAATTTTACTAACTGTCCTTGACCACATTTATCTGGTTTCTTTTCACCCAAACGGTTTAAAAAACCTGAACTAATAATCGCAAAGAAATTTCCAATAATTGTCGCTGGAATCAATTGACCCACAAGTTGTTCGCTAGGAATCCCCGTAATAGCACTATACCCTAAGGAAAGGGGTAAAATACCCTCACCAATCCCTCCTGAGATAACTGGGGTCACAATGTAAAATAATGTATGCTCAAAACCTAAACCTAGTAACGTTCCAATTGCAGTACCTACTACTAATGCTAAAATCATACCACAAGCCATCGGAATTATCATGCGCATTAACCCCTGAACTAAGATTTTGCGATGCATTCCTAAAATACTCCCACAAACTAAGCAGGCAATATAAAAGTAAAGAAAATTAGCCTGTTTCATTAACATATCCGTTGCTTCCAATGTATTCGTATTAAAAAAATTGAAAAAAACGAGTATAGATGGAATCATCAATGAAAAAATGGCTGCTCCTCCAAAGTTTTTTAATCCAGGAATACTGCCACCAATTCCACCTAATAACCAACCTAAACTTAAAATAATAGCAAAACCACCAAGCATATTAACGGGTAACTCCTCAAAATAGGCAGATAATAAAATGACAAATGCCATTCCCAAGTAGGCGGGTAGAGGTATGGCTCCCACCTTTGCTGTCTTGATTTTTTCTACCCATGTTTTTGGAACTTCACTAACTTTTTTTACCTCTTCGTTTGCAACTCTCATCATCTTCCTCCTTCTATATAAAGCGCTTTCTTTAACTGCTTTTAGTATAAAGTTTGTGAAGAAAGATAAATAGATTATTTAACTAATTTAAGTGTTGTTTAATTACTTTAAATTGAAAGCGTTAAACCAAGCTATGTTATAATAAAATCAGAACTTATATTTGCATTTATTCCTTATAAAAATGGCACTTTTCTCTATATTAATTCGAAGGAGTTTCACAAATAATGAAGACACCGCGAAAAGGTCAGCGACTTTGGATGAAATTAACTCTAATGGTTTTAATGACAGTTATCGTCACCTTAATTACGTCATATATCTTACTCAATCAACAAATTACTAAATCTGTTAAAAAAAATGAAGAAATCCATTTACTTAAAGTGGCCCGAACTATCTCAGAATATCCTCTTGTTCATCAATCCTTAGAGCAAAAAAAGACTTCTTCTGAGTTACAAGAATACGCCAATCAAATGAAAACAAATTATGATTTAGATTTTGTTGTCGTTATGACAATGGATCATATTCGGCTGACACACCCTGATCCAACTAAAATTAATCAAGCTTTCCAAGGTGGCGATGAAGAATCAGCTTTAAAAGGTGTAGAATCTACCTCAATTGCAGAAGGAACTTTAGGCCCATCTCTAAGAGCTTTTGTACCTGTTTTTTCTTCTGACAATACTGAAATTGGGGTCATTGCTTTAGGTGTAAAAACAGCAACAATTAAATTGATTTCACAAGAAACAATGAAACCTCTCACCCTTAGCTTAATTATCGCCTTTAGCTTTGGATTAGGTGCAGCGATTTTCACAGCTTATACCTTAAAGAAACAAATGTATGATTTAGAACCAAAAGAAATTGCCCGTTTATTAGAAGAATGAAATGCTATGCTAGATTATACGAAAGATGCCATTGTCGTGACAGATAAAGAAAATACAATTAGTTTAGCTAACTTTGAAGCTCAGAGAATATTTAGCTTAATTTCTGAAAAAGAAATCATCGTTGGGAGCTCAATTCAAGATTTTTTACCCAACACTACAGCAATCTCTGATGAATCTATTGATAAACTCTATCATACAAACGGACTTGATTACCTAGTTTCAAGTGCTCCTATTATTGTTCGAAAAAAAATTATCGGTCAGATTTTCATCATCCGTGATGCCACTGAATTACATTTATTAACAGATCGTCTATTTAATACAACAGCTTATGCCACAACCTTACAAGCACAATCTCATAATTTTTTAAATAAGCTACATGTCATTTATGGACTAACCGATTTGGAAGACTATGAGCAACTGATGGAATATTTAGAAAAAATTCTTGAACCAGAGCAAGAATTTGCTCAACGTATGGTTTATCTCGTGCATAATCCTGTCATTGCTGGTTTTTTAATTGGGGAACGCAGTAAGTTTTCTGAAAAAAATAGCCCATTTATGATTGAAGTCTACCCTGATATCCCAGTTACCGACCAACAAAATGCAGCTCACTACTGGATGAGTTTAATTAGAGTCTTGAACCAGTTTATCTTAGAACATGAATTGGCTGAAAAATTACAAATTCGCTTCGGTTTTTGGAATCAACACTTGCAAACAACTTATGAACTAGAGTTAGATACACGGCTTCAATCCAACCTTCTAAATGAAATTGAAGGGGCTTATTTCAAAAAAATATTGTTGAGGGCTAATGGTCAGATGAACATTGAGAAAAATAAAAATTGGCTGAAAATCACATTTAGTGTTGCCTATTCGGAGGAGTTGTTATAATTATGTTTCGTGTTTTAATTGTGGAGGATGATCCAATGGTGCTATCTATTAATCAACGCTACCTACAAAAAATACCGAATTTTATAGTCGCGGGTACGGCGGATAGTTACGAACACGCTATTCAATTAACGAGTCAATTTTTCTATGATCTAATTTTAGTTGATATTCATTTAAAAAGTGGAAATGGATTGGACTTATTAAAGACTTGGCGTAAGCGTGAGTATCCGGCTGAAATTATTATGATTACGGCTGCGAGTCAGCAAGAAGCGCTTCGTATTAGTAAGCATTATGGGGTAACAGATTATATCTTAAAACCGTTTCAATTTAAGCGCTTTAAGCAGAGTATCGAATTATTTCAACAAAACCAGCTACTTCTGTCGTCAAATTCCGTGCTGACACAAAAAGAAATTGATTCTCTTCATCATTCTGACCCTTTAAGTATTTCTGAAATAGAGATGGAAAATAAATTAGAAAAAGGCTTAACTCAAACAACTTTAGACTTAATCGTCAGCTTGATTCAGCAACAAAAAGCTGGATTTACTGTTTCAGATATTACCCAAGCTACGGAACTTTCCCATGTTTCTGTTCGAAAATACTTACATTATTTGGAAAGTACGCAGCAAATAGAAATGCGTTTAGAATATGGAACTGTCGGGCGACCAACGAGTGTCTACTATTTAATAGAAAATTTTGATAAATAAAAAAAAGTATGACTAAATATAAAAATTTAGCCATACTTTTTTAAGTTAAATTTGTGCCCAAACACTTTCTAAAACGTTGGTTTGATTACGATCAGGGCCAACAGAGAATGTTGAGATACGAACGCCAACTAGTTCAGAAACACGGTGCACATAGTTACGAGCATTTTGCGGCAAGTCTTCTAACGTACGGCAACCAGTGATATCTTCACTCCAACCTGGCAATTCTTCGTAAATTGGTGTACATTCTGCCAATTCTTTCAAGCTTGCTGGATAATGGAAAATTTTCTCACCATTTCGCTCATAAGATGTACAAATTTTAACAGTTTCTAAACCGCTTAGGACATCAATTGAATTTAGAGATAAGTTTGTAATTCCAGATACACGTTTTGCATGGCGCATAACTACAGTATCAAACCAACCAACACGACGTGGACGACCTGTTGTTGTACCGTATTCTTTACCAACTTCGCGAATTTGGTTTCCAACTTCATCAAATAATTCAGTTGGGAAAGGACCATCTCCAACACGACTAGTATAAGCTTTACATACACCAACAACTTTATCGATTTTAGATGGACCAACACCACTACCGATAGTCACTCCACCAGCGACAGGGTTTGATGATGTTACAAATGGATACGTACCTTGATCGATATCTAACATCACGCCTTGAGCGCCTTCAAATAAAACACGTTTACCAGCATCTAATGCATCATTTAAGATAACTGAAGTATCGCAGACATATTGTTTTAATTCTTGGCCATATTGATAATATTCTTCGAAAATATCGTCAAATTTAAGTTCTGTAGAATCAAACATTTTAACAAATTGGCGATTTTTTTCTTCTAAGTTAATGCGTAAACGTTCTTCGAAAATTTCTTTATCTAATAGATCAGCGATTCGAATTCCTACACGAGCGGCTTTGTCCATATAAGCTGGACCAATCCCTTTAATAGTTGTTCCAATTTTTTGATCACCTTTGGAATCCTCTTGTAATTGATCTAATTTAATATGATATGGTAAAATCACATGTGCACGATCAGAAATTCGTAAATTATCCGTATTGATTTCTTTATCTTTCAAATAAGCCAATTCAGTAATTAATGATTTTGGATTTACAACTACACCATTTCCGATAACACTGATTTTTTCTTTATAGAAAATACCAGATGGAATTAAATGCAATTTGTATGTTACGCCATCAAATTTGATTGTGTGACCGGCATTGTCGCCACCTTGATAACGCGCAATCACTTCTGCGTTTTCACTTAAAAAATCTGTAATCTTGCCTTTTCCTTCATCGCCCCATTGTGTACCCACAACTACTACTGAAGACATATGAACACCTCATTAATTTTTTTTAGTATCAATAACAAATACCATCTAATTTTAGCAGTTTATCTAATGGGTTTCAACTTAAAAACGAATATTTCTTTTTTTTATCATAATTTTTTCATAAATTCACGAACATTATTTTATTTATCATTTTTTTAAAGGTAAAAACACGAACATTGAACTCTGTTTCTCAAAAAAAGCCTTTCTTCTTAATTTCAGAAGAAAAGCTTTTGATATCCTTTTACATCGGTTCTGGTCGGTAAGAAATCGAAGTAAATTTATTGTATTCTTTCACAAATAACAATTTAACTGTCCCACGAGCACCACTCCGGTTTTTTTCGATAATAACTTCTATAATGTTATCTTCCCCAGCTTCATCACGGTCACTATCGCGGTCATCATCATCCCCGTCTTCGCCACGATCATAATAATCATCACGATAAAGAAAAGCAACTATATCCGCATCTTGCTCAATCGAACCTGATTCACGAATATCACTCATTACAGGACGTTTATCTTGGCGTTGCTCAACACCCCGTGATAACTGAGACAGTGCAATCACAGGTACTTTTAATTCCTTAGCTAATTTCTTTAATTGGCGCGATATTTCTGATACTTCTTGTTGACGACTTTCTTTTCCGCTACCTTCAATTAATTGTAAATAATCAATTAAAATTAGGCCGATTCCGCCTTTTTCTTGCGCTAAACGTCGACATTTTGCTCGAATTTCAGCAATTCGAATCCCAGCTGTATCATCAATATAGATACTAGCTTTAGATAAGCTCCCCATTGCCACAATTAGATTTTGCCATTCTTCTTCGTTCAAATTCCCAGTTCGTAAATGACTCGCATCAATATTGCCTTCCGCACAAAGCATCCGGTTAACCAATGATTCGGCACCCATTTCCAGACTGAAGATTGCTACGGTTTCATCTGTTTTTGTTCCAATATTCTGAGCAATATTCAAAGCAAATGCCGTTTTACCAACCGCTGGACGAGCGGCAAGAATAATTAATTCTTCTTTTTGCAAACCCGCAGTCATTTGGTCTAATGCTTGATAACCAGTTGGCAAACCCGTTATCTCTTCATCATTTTGATACAACTGATCTATTTTTGCTATCGAACTATTAAGCACGTCCGAAATCGCTAAAAAACCGTTGCTATTTCGTCTTTCTGAGACTTCAAGAATACTACGCTCAGCTTGATCTAAAATCGCGCTTAACTCTTCTCCTTCTTCAAATCCTTGTGTCACAATATCTGTTGCAGTATGAATTAATTTTCGTAAAATAGATTTTCCTTCAATAATTTTAGCATAATGTTCCATATTCGCAGCTGTTGGAACAGCTACAGCCAATTCAGCCAAATAAGACATACCACCCACGTCTTCTAATTGATTTTGGCTTTCTAAGTTGTTCATCACTGTTACAATATCTATTGCTTCATTACGGTCGTTTAAATCCAACATAGTTTGGAAAATTAATTGATGCCCACGACGATAAAAATCTTGTGGCTCTAAGAACTCTAATGCGCCTACAACCGTTTCCGGATCAAGAAAAATAGCACCTAAAACGGCTTGCTCGGCCTCAATACTTTGAGGGGGTAATCGATCTTGAAAAGCTTCATTTGCCAATTTTTATCTTCCTTTCATAAGCTCATTTCCATCCGCTGGAACGTCTTGTCTGAATTTCTTTCAGTTCTACTATTTTACCGCAAATATTCCCTTTATACAATCATTCAATTATTAGAGAGTCGATTAAAATCTACAAAAAAAGAACTCCCTCTAAGAGTTCTTTTACCAAGACTTATTTCCTTCCACTTACTATGTAAATCAACCTTATTCATCCACACAGCTACAACTCGTTGTAAAATAGTTTCCTTTATAATAAAAACCTTCCTCAGAAAAATCAATTGCGAGATACTTTTTAACAGGCGGAAACTCTTCCACTAACATTATTTTAATCTCATCTTCGCTATGTCCGCTTGGTACAATCATTGTTCTAGAATAGACTTCATTATTAAAACCTAAAAATTCTACATTGACTATCTCGACATCTGTCCAATTATCTTCAATTTTCATTTTTCCTCCTCCTCGTTGAAACTAGTGAGAGCTTTCGTTTAACGTTAACAACTACTTAAATTAACTTATTGCTATGTGCTATTTTTTAGAATGAATAATTATTTTTAGATTAAGCTAATCTAGAAATAATTATTGAGGCTGGAATCTAGCTATTCCAGCCCCAATAATTATATTGACTCATTACTAAATTAAATCATACGTTAAAGTGTATTCTTCTGGCATACCATCTTCCCAAGTTCCAGTTAAGTTTATACTAGTATCTTCTTGATAGTTATAGCCTTCTATCACAGGAACCTCAATAGTATAAGCCTCTCCTACTGTGACTACTTGCGTTACTGTCTTAAGTAGATCGCCAGATGCATCTACAATTTTAATTTTAACTTCTTTTTTCATGTCTGTCGTAGGAGAAAAATGATAAACTACGTTGATTATCTTACTCTCGTCACCAAATAGTTCTGTATTAAAGCTTTCAATATCTGAAACTAACTCATAGTCTTCTATGAATTCAGGTAAATAATTTGGTTGCCAGATATTTTCCCCAACAAATCCAGAAACTGAAAGTGATGGTGTTATTTCAGATGCATTTTCAGGATCAGAATCATTTACATAACGAATCGTTGCACCTGAAGATGATGGAGCAGCTTTTCTAACTTCAGCACGGCCTGACGTTGTGAGTCCCATTGCAACTGTACAAGTTATCACTTGTTTATAAGCTTGATATTTCAAACTAGTTTGATCTGGTTTTGAAGATATAATACGATACCCTAAAGTAGGTGTTACTACCTCAACAGGTACTTGAGTACCAATAATTCCTCCAGGAATAATTTTTTGCCCAAGAACTTTAATGGCTTTACCATATTTATCTACATATTTCACCGTTATATTAGCTCCTAATATCGGTTCTTTAGCATACTCATAAATTACATCTTTAAAACCTTCTTGGAACGTACCCGATTGATCAGTTGGAGTAACATACCCTTTAATTCCTTTTGCTATTGTTGAATAACCATCTCCAACTACCCCCGTTAACTTAATTGAAGGAGCTAGCACTTTTCCTGTGTTTACTTCAAGATACTTAACAGTTATAGTTCCTGTTTGTACTAGAATTTTTTTATAGTAAAATGTGACCTGTTGATTTTCATTTGAATAGGTACCATTTTTGTTACCAACAACTCGATCAAAAGAGTAACCATCTTGTTCACTTGGTTCTAATTGGTAACTATCCCCATATTTTTTATTTGCAATAACCTCACTAGAAAATACATACCCATCAGTACCAAGATGTTTTACAGTTAGCGGTTTCGCTGGTTTCCCATCATAGTTAACTGTAATAACTTGTTCTTCTGGACTAAATGTAGCCACTAAATTTTGATTTGGTATTAAATTATAATTTGAAAATAGTCCAGTTGTTGGCGGATTAATTGTCGCGGCGTTGCCAACATTTCCTTTCAACACTTCTGTTTTCAACTCTTTGTTACTTTGATTCACATACTTGACTATTATATTTCCACCTTTTTGACCCGTATATTTAAAAATAACGGTTTGTGGTTTCATACTATATGTTCCATTTTGTGGTGCACCAGTGGGACCTACGCCAGTAAAGTCATAATTGGCAATCTCTTTTTGTTCTGTCGTATACGGACTACCAAATCGACCATCACCACTAGCATTAGTTGCTTCCGAAAGTACTTCTCCTGCTTGATTTACATATGTTGCAGTAACTTTCCCTTTATCCTCTCCAACTAATTCACCTGTATAAGTCACGGTAATTAATTGTGGTTCATTAGAAACTAAACCTTTTTTATTTTCAGGTAAGCTGTTAATAGTATAATGATCAAAGTTTTTTACTAAGGCTCCGTCATTATCCCTCTCAATATCGTACTTATCTCCATAACTTCCTATAATAAATTCTGTTCCTAACAAAGCCCCAACTTGATTACGATACTCAATTGTAATTTTGCCATTTTCACCTACAGATTTTCCTTTGTATTTATAAACGACCATTTGGGGTGTTTCTTTATAAACGCCTGTTTGTTTCGCACCACTAGAATCAATTTCTTTAAATTCATAATTAGGAATCTCTTTTTGTTCGGTTGTATATGGACTACCAAAAAGACCACTTCCTGTCGCATCTTCCTCAGTTGAAATTTCTAGGCCTTCTTGATTAATATATTTAGCTTTAACTTTTCCTTGCGCATTACCGACTTGCTTGCCTGTATACGTTACAATAACCGTTTGTGGCTGGTTATTAATTGTCCCTTTAGCATTTGTTGGCAAAGTATCTCTTGTATAATAATCAAATTCTTTTAAATGATTGAGAGAAACATCATAGATATCTCCATATCTTCCTGTTATAAAGACTTGATCTAATAACTTGCCTTCTTGATTACGGTACTCCACAGTAATTTTACCAGTTTCGCCAACTTCCTTGCCTTGATATTTATAAATAACCGTTTGCGGGCTTTCTGTATAAAATCCAGTTGCACCAGAGTTACTAGAATCAACTTCCTTAAATTCATAATTAGGAATCTTTTTTTGCTCGGTTGTATATGAGCCACCAAAAAGGCCACTTCCATTAGCCTGTATTGCATCGGCTATTTCATCCCCATTTTGATTTATATATTTAACTGTAACTTTCCCGCTACTATTTCCAAATGGTTCACCTGTATAGGTAATAATCACCTTTTGTGGCTGATCCGTAATGGTTCCTTTAGAGTTGTTTGGCAAAGGATCTCTTGTGTAATATCTAAATTCTTTTAATAATTTTTCAGAAACATCATAGGAATCACCATATCTTCCTATAATAAAATCTTCACCTAATAGCTTACCTTCTTGATTTTGATATTCTACCGTAATTTTACCTTTTTCTCCAAGATTTTTGCCTTGATAGATAAAGGTAACTGTTTGAATACTATCTGTATAAAAACCATTTTTTGTGGCTCCTTCAGCATCTATTCCAACAAATTCATAATGCTCTATGTCTTTTTGTTCTGTTGTATAAGGGCTACCAAAAAGGCCATTTCCAGATGCTGTAACCGCATCTGCAATCTCCTTCCCATTTTGATTTACGTATCTTGCAGTCACTTTTCCATTGGTTTCACCAACATACTGACCGACATATTTAATAACAACTTCTTGAGGTTTATTAGAAATGGTTCCTATGCTATTTTCTGGTTGATTCTCTACTGTGTAATTAGGAAAATCAAGAACTTCCGCCTCGTAAGATTCACCGTATCGCCCGGTTATCTTAGTCTCTTTTAATAACTTTCCTTCTTGATTGAGATACTTAACAGTCACTGGCTGACTTTTTGGCTCAGTTAAATCGACGGTTTTAGCATCTGAATAATAACCATTAGAATCAATCGCATAAACACTAATTTGTTTTGGATATCCACCAGTCAATTCTGATTCAGGAATAACCGTACTCCAACTAAGAGCTGAACCTAAAGGACTATTCGCTACATTTTTAAATTCTTTAGGACTTTCGCGATCAACTTGATAGTACATCTTCATATCTGTAACTGAAGGATCTTTTGATAAAACAGTCCCTCTTAAATCATAATCTCCACCCAAATATTCAAAACTTTCTCTCGCAACAGTTACTTCAGGAGCATCAACATTTTCTGGTGTCACTCCTACAATATACCCGATTTCTCTAGAACTATCTTTAGGAAAATCTTTAGGAGACCACTTCATAAAGATTCCAGAATCTCCATTACTAAAGGCAATATCACCCGCTGGTTTATTTAAAGAAGCTTGACCAAGGTTTGTTGGGGTACTAAAGACAGCTGGAACAATTTGTCTATTATATTGATCTGCCGCCCAACCTTCTGGTCCGATTGGCATATGAAAATTATAAGACAATTTAGAATCATTCTGAGCAATATAAAGACCATTATTTGACCCTAAATATTTTACAGGTACAGCATCATTGCCATCCAACATCGTGTCATAGCTTCTAGCAATCCAGACATTTTTTAAGTCCTTACCAGAAATATTTTTAATAGTATCTGAAACGATAATATTATTTCCTCTTGGCGTTAAGGTTGAAGTGATTTCAAACTGATTTCCAGCATAATTAGCAGTATAAGTTGCCGTAATAGCTGAATTAATGCCACCTCCAGTAATTGAGCGGACAGTAATATTAGTCGGATCTACATAACTATTTGCCCCGTTAAATCCTATCGAAATCGTTCCTTTATTACTTCCGTTTTGATATAGGTGTTCCACTCGTTTCCCTTTAGTTAAAAAATTCACATTAGCTACTTGCACACGATTCGGCTCAATCTCTACATTTCCTGGCTTCTTTCCAAAATAATAGGAAAGTTGTAAATCTTCTCCAACATCAATCAATCCCTCCGTTGCAATTGGTGCAGCCGATGCTGTTGGTGCCAGTAAAGCTAAATAAAAAAGAATACCGATCAACAAAAAGTTCATTGAAATATTACTTTTTTTTGTATTCATTGGCTTAGTTCCTCCCTTTAAATATAATTTTAACTAGTGAACAAAATAAATTTTGTCCACTAGTTAGATTAAAAAACTTGATTAATTTGCTGAAAACGTAATATATTGACTATCTACCCATTGGCTTCCACCTAGGTTATAGAAAGTTTTTCCGTTTACAGTTGCACGTTTGTACGTTAGCCATTTTGTCCCATGCTTTAATTGTTTACCTGTCCATGACGCTGATGAACTGGCTGGTGAAGAATACACATTGACACTATATCCCTCTACATAATTAATGGTTGCAACACCACTGACATTTTCTTCATTCGCTTCATTAATTGGTGTTAACGAAACATATTGGGCATCGACCCATTGATTTGTTCCAACTCGATACCAAACTGAACCATCTTTCATCGTCGCTTTTTGATCAATTTTCCAAGCTGTTCCATGTGCTAAGACACGATCTGATCCATTGCTTTGTGGTTCACCCCAAACACGAATTCCATAGCCAGGTACATAATTCACGTAACCAACACTTACAAATTTTTCAATAGTTGGTTTTTCAGTGGCTTTGCCTTCAACTGTAATAATACGAGTTAACTCTGTTGAAAGACCTTTAGGATTGGTTGCAATGTAACGTAAGCGATAGACGCCTGGCGTTGCAGTATCAATTGCTCCGTCAACTTTCCAAACAACATTCTGTCCTTCTACTGTCGCAATCTTATTTTCATAAACTTTAATATTCTTAGCTAAATCAAAACTAGTTCCAACTGGAATTGTTAGATTTTGACCTTGTGTAAAACGAATTACAGGTGCAGTTGCTGCTTTAACTATAACCGGAACTGTTATTACAGACGTAATGTTAGAGCCTGATTTTTTATAGGTTACTTTTACTTTATAGGTTGCTGTTTTACTTAAATCAAAGACTACCGGTGCTTCTATAACTGAATTTTCAGCAGTTAATGCACTATAATCACTCGTGGCTGATACATTCACATTCATATCAGATACTTTTATGTTATCAAGTACAACACGTTTAATGGATGCTTCTAATGAATCAACGCTATCCCCTTCTATAGGAGTTAAAAAATGAGATGTGTTTGTAATTGTTGAACCTGAATCATACTTACCGCCTCTAATTTCAAAAGAGGGTTGGGCATCTCCAATACTAATTTCTAAAGTACGTTCAACATTCGCTTTAACTAGCAAGTCACCAACATAAATATCAAATTTTTCAACATAGCTTCCTTCGTTAATAAACTTTCCAGTTCCGGCATCAATCAGACCTGCCTCAATTAAATATCCTGGTTTAGCATCAGACATAAGTTCTGTATTCGTTCCCGCAATTTTAATTGTGTAATCAGTGATTTCTAGACCCTCGGGATCTTTCACTTTTAAATCTCCTCTGACATTATAAACTTCCGTTACCTTTTTAACCAAATCAGGATTTACAGCAGAATAATGTTTTACATTTAACGTTACAGGTTGACTAATTGAAGGAGCTGTTGAACCTAGACTAAATAGTTTGAATTCAATGATCAAACGCTCAGAAGATTTAATTTCTTCTGCAGTAATAGCTGTTTTACCATTAATTACTAATTGACCTCGACTAATTTGATTAGTTAATGATTGAAGAGTAAAGCTAGAATCGTCTACTTTTAAAATCGCCTTAAATAGTGCAGCTAAAGCTACATTTTTAGGCCCAGCTGGATAACCTGAGATAATCGCTTCGTTACTTTCTTGATTTACAATATCAGCTAAAACACTTGCATGGCCATTTAAGTCATCGATACTAATTGAAGCTTCGCGCTTTAATTTATCGTCCAGTAAACTAGCCATTCCGCTATTTTGGCGTGTTGTTGCACTTAACTCATCTGCATGGACAGTCTCCACCGCAGCAATCGTTGAAGCTACAGGTAATAATCCCAAGATTAATACTGCATTTAATGTAACATATTTTAATTTATTCATTTTATTTTACAATCTCCTTTGTGGATATATAGTTAGCTAAAAATGTTTTAATCTTTTTGGAAAGACATATATTTAGTTGAAATCCATTGGTCTCCGCCTAAATTATAAAAACCATCCTTTTCACCATAAACACGCCATTTAGTTCCATGTTTTAATTGATTTCCTGTCCAATTTTCTCCAGATGCTTCTGCTCCGCGATAAACATTGACACTGTAGCCTTGAACATAATTAATCGTTCCAACACCTTTTAATTCCTTCATACCTGGTGAAGATACTGGAGTAAATTTAATATATGAGCCATCTACCCATTGATCTTTACCGACACGATACCAAATCGAACCATCCTTGAATGTAGCTTTTTGATCAATTTTCCAAGCCGTGCCATGAGGTAAATACTGATTGCTTCCGTTGCCATCTGGTGTACTCCAAACTCGAATTCCATATCCTGCTACATACTTAACATAGCCAACTGTTTCTAAACTTGTAATAGTTGGTTTGTTATTTGGTGAACCATTAGGATCCACTACATTAATCGTACGAATAAGGGTTGTTTTTAAATTATATTTATTAACGACAGAATACGTTAATTCATACGTACCAACTTTTGATGTATTCACACTACCACTAATTGAAACACGGTTTGTTAAAAGATTAGCCGCACTATCTTGATACGCTTTAAAATCATATAAATTAAAAGGTGTTCCAACATTGATTGTCATATCTTGGTTTGTGTTGAACTCAATAATCGGATAATTGGGCTGTTTAATCAATAATTCTAGTGTTACTGTTATCGTTTTCCCAAATTCGGTTACATAGGTAAATGGAACTAGTGCCATGCTGTTTTCTTTTGAAAAATCAATATTTGAAGAATCTACACTTAAACGTAATTTATCTTGTGGTCTGGTATCAAACTCTACAACACCCTCTTCTGCCCATATGCGGAATAGTTCTAGAAAACGAGTTTTAAGATCCTCATCTAACTGAGCTCGATTTATTAACTTTGAATCAAAATTAAAATAATCAGGATTATTTTGGATTAACATCTCAGATAAACGTTTTCCATCTGCACTAATATCCATGCTCCCAAGTTTTGCATTCAAAATAGTTGACCCTGATTTAAACGAGCTATTTCCATTCAATTCTTGAAATTCAAACTCTGATTCATCATAATGATCTGGGATAACATTAACTGTGACAGAAATCGTTCTTTTTTCACGCAATTCAGTCTCACTATTCATTAATGTTACTGTAACTAATTGAGTGTATGAACCAGCTTTAAGATAGACACCCTCATCATCAATAAATCCTTCTCCTTTTATTCCTTCTTTAGATGGCATAGTTTTTTTATTTGTAGAACCCTCTAAAATTGACCAAGAATCATCTGCATTTGTTAGTTCAATAAACTCACTTGTCTGATTAACAAAATCTATATACCCATCTTCTTCACCTACGAATCTAGTTAAAGAAATGCCTTCTTTAAGTGCAATTTCAGGAGCATCTGTGTTTAGTGTAATATCTGCCTCTGCAGTTTTCCCATCCGTTCCAAATACTTTAACTGTCAATGTTAATACAGAACTTGATAAGTCATCCAACGTTACATCAGACTTACCATTTACAAGGAACTGGGCTTCTGAATTTTCACCGGCTGCCCCTAAAATTTCTTTCAATTTTTTCTCTTTTGCTATTACTTTTGTAAAAATTTGTGTGAAGAATACATTAGTCTCTTCACCTGTATAGATTGTATTTTTTGCACCACTATTTACTAGCTCCATTAAACCCTGTTTTAGATTCTTATCTACCACTGGCGTATCGGCTGGGTCTACACGGTTGTTCCAACCATTTACTCTAACAGATGCTTTCAAAGCATTTCTTAAAATTGCGTCATAACTTGAATCTGCATAAACAACTGCCGAACTTACTCCTAAAATTGGTGTTACAACTGGCGAGATAGCTAATAAAACAGCGGCACTCATTCCAATAAATTTCATTTTTTTATTCATTTTTTTTCCTCCTAAAATTTATATTAACAGGTCAACCTGTTAATCACTCTTTGACTGAATATGAATTTTTGGCAAGCTCTTTGTATTCAGTATTCATAAAAATCACATTCAAATCAGCGGTTCCATCAAGTATATAAGCTACCGCTACATCAACAGTCGTATCTTTTTTTAATCCTTGATTTGCTTGCTTAATTAGCTGCCCATTATTGTCCTCTCTATTCTCATAAGGAAGAGCACCAATCGGCAAAGGATCTTCATTATTTTGTGTGACCTTTACATACCTAAACCAAAATTCATTTGGGATAATCTCTTGCTTGGTTTTATTTGTTACTTTAAAATAAATAATCGCCAATTTTGTATTGTTTACACCAGCAATCGTCGAAACTTTTGATAGTGAATAATTGATAGCACCTATAGTTACATTTTCTCCCGAAGTTATAATACTTCCTTCTTCAAGCAAGTACGGTGTATCAATTATTATTCCCTCTGACTCTTTATCCTGGCTTCTCTCCTCTTTAACCGCACACGCACTTAAAAAGAACAATAAACCCATTATTACAAAGAAAACATAGTTTTTTTTTATAATTGAAATCCTCCCCCTAGTTCTTATAGACTAAATTGAATCACCACTTTCCAGTTACATAATTAAGAATGAAAAAGAGTCTAAGTAAAAATAGATTCCAACCAAGCTATTTAATCAATGCCACACAATAACATACTCAGAATATCAAAGTGTTCCCTTGATTAGAATTCCAACTTTTTCCGAACAATCGGAAAAATTACAGTTTTTATTTTATGTAGCTAAGCTAATCTTTTTAAATAAATAACAAAAAAAAGCCTGGCAATCAAGAAATGAAAACTTGAATGCCGAGCCTTTTTGAGTTTAAAAAATTATTTTTAGCCACTTAATACCTACTTAAATTTTGATATATTTTGTACCCATCTCTCCTTCAAAACAAGATAGTTCCTGTAATTTTTTCTGAATATTTTTCCAGTCATGTTCATTCGGAACTGAATTAATGCTAATAACCGGTATATCAAAAAAATCTCCATAAAAATAGGACATTGTGGCTATCACCATGGCATATTTATTTTGATTAAATTTTAAATTTTCAGAGGCAATTATTGAAGCAGAAATATATTTACCAAAACGATAATCAATTAATTTCCGGATAAATTCAGCATGTTCAGTACCCTGATCACTAATAATTCCAATTGAAATTGGAACTACAGATTTTGTTAACTCCATTGTTAAATTCGTCCAATGAATAATCAACTCATATAAAACTTCATTAAAAAAAGAGGGATTCTCTTTTTCTATCGTTGAAAAACTAGCAGCTTTAATTTCTTTTTTTAATATCTTACTAAAAAGTGGATATTCTTGCTCAATATGCTGCGAAAAACCAATTTTTTTATTATGCAAAATATAATTTTTACCAAATAAAAAATTCCGAGCATTATAAATTTTCAACACTAATAACTCTTTATTTTGTAATTCAATGCCTAACTTTATTGATAAACTCTCTAAAAATTGGTCAATTATAGCAAAATCTTCTTCAACTTTAGGATTATGTAATTTTTCTGGAAATATGTTCGTGGACAAAATGTAATCATCATGGAAAAAGACATAAAACAGTTGGATTAGCATGTTTTTTGTTAGTTCAATACCCATTAATTGTCTAAAGGATTGAACTAAATTTGTATGACTCAAAATTTCATGAATAATTTCTTCGTTTTCCTTTGAAATCTTACCAATTTTACGAACATGACCATTTTTTAAACGAGTCAAAGCAGTCATTGCGCTAAATAAAAGTTTCTTTTTGTTTGAAAATCCTGAATCATCTTGATAATACTTAAGAAAAAAATCTAGAATGGTATTTATTAATCCTAGTTCTTTGTCCTCGAATGGGGAGCTATCTAGTAAATATTTTTCTAAAAAATAATGCACATAAAAATTTTGAATTTTTAATTCATCTCCAACCATTTGATAGGGCGATGTTCGAATTTCAATTCCAAATTGAGAGAAAAATGCCGTACATTTTTTAACAATTCGATTTAAAGAAGATGGGCTAATAAAAAGACTTTCGACCATTTCTCCCTTTTTTAGGCTTTCATTAAAAAAAACTAATTCTAAGAAATTAAACTCGTAGCTATTCCCCAAAGTAACTGAATAAACAAAATCCAAATTATAATTTTCTGGATATAAAATTCGAATCCCCCTTTTCACAGAAGTTGTAATTTGGAACGGGGCGTATATGTTATTTATTATGTTAATATTACTCCGCAATATTTTTTCAGAGCAGTCTAATTTTTCCGCGATTGTTCCTAATGTAATCCAATCGTCTTGAAAAAAAAGGACTTCAATAAAAGAAATCTGTCTAGAGTCAATTGAATTTAAAATTGATTGCATATATGCACTCCTTTCGAATAAAAATTAATTTATGAGGAAATTAATGACATTAATAAATGATACGTGTAATTTACTTAAATAGCAATTAAAAAAAAAAAATTCTCTTATTTTAAACGTGAATTATTTGTGAATAAATCATTTGTTTTTATGACTTTTCCGCGCATTCGACCAAACTAAATTAGCTTTTACATTACAGCATATGTTAAAATATAAAATTTTTTAAATGTACGTTTAGCAGTGTTCTACTCACTCATTTCAAAAAAAGAGCTTTTCCACATGAACGGAATTTTTTGAAACAACCTCTTCTTTTTTTTATGTTAGGCTAATTCTATATTTAAATTTGCTTAAGGTTATCTAAATCAGATTTTTAATATATTTAATTATCCTTCTGTAAGTTATCTATACTCAAAAAAAGACCCTGTGTATAAAAAAGAGGTGAGAAAAAATGAATTTTAAAACGATTGATGTATTAGGAATACCTTTTACATGCACGAACCAATCAAATTTTATCTTTCAGTTAGAAAAAGATTTGTTCGAAAATAAATCAACTTTTGTCGTTACTGCTAATCCAGAAATAGTCATGTATGCTAAAGCCTCCCCAAATTTTAACTCATTGTTACATAGTGCAGATTATATTACTGCTGATGGAATTGGAATTGTTAAAGCCGCTCAATTTTTAGGAACTCCTTTGCCAGGAAGGATTACTGGATATGACTTACTTTGCAGTTTGCTAGAAGTTGCTAGTCAAAAAAATTATTCAATCTATTTCTTAGGTGCAAAAGAAGAAACATTAAATCTTGCACTTAAAAATATAACTAACTCCTATCCAAACTTAACTATAGCTGGGTCACATCACGGATATTTTGAAATATCTGATCCGACTATTATCGAAAACATTAAAAAGACACAACCTGATTTTATATTCGTTGCTTTAGGATTTCCAAGACAGGAGCAATGGATTGCCTCAGCACAAAAAGTTATTGGTGGGGGTGTATTTATCGGAGTTGGAGGTAGCTTTGATGTTCTTGCTGGAACGGTTAAAAGAGCTCCACTATTTTGGCAGAATTTACATCTTGAATGGTTGTACCGATTAATAAAGCAACCAACGCGTTTGAAGCGAATGATAGCCTTACCAAAATTTGTTTACCATATTTTCAAAGATTAGAAAAATTTGATTACAAAGGAGAATTTATTTGAAAATTTTACACGTCAACGCTGGTAATGAAACGGGCGGTGGCAAATCTCATATTGTTAGTCTACTTTCTCAATTTAATCCTGAAGAAGTTGATTTACTTGTCTTTGAGGAGGGACCTGTTGCTGAGCATGCTCGTAAATACAATATCAACGTATACGTAATTGAAAATAAATTCAACTTACTCTTCACCATAAAATCAATTGAAAAAATTATAAATAAAAAGAACTATGATGTGATTCACACACATGGTCCTCGAGCTAATTTTTTTATTGGCTTAACAAAGAAAAAGTCTCATCTTATTTGGACTACGACAATTCATAGTGACCCGTTACTAGATTTTGAAAATAGAGGCATTAAAGGAGCCATTTTTAAAAAGTTAAACATCTGGAGCTATTCCAAGATTGATTGCTTTTTATTAATTACTGAGTCTTTTAAAACTCAACTTACTCAAATGAACGTACCCGAAAATAAAATAGTAACTATTTATAATGCAATTGACTATTCTGATAAAAATGAACTAACACCATTGCCTAAGCAGCTTAATTCAAATTTTATTTTGCTTATTGTAGCGCGACTTCAACCCGTCAAAAATCATGCTTTATTGTTACAAGCTCTTTCTGAACTCGAATTAAATAATGTAACGCTTCTGATTGCCGGAGATGGCCCGTTAGAAGACAACTTAAAATCCATTTCACAAGACCTTAATTTGACTGATTCAATCGAATTTTTAGGTCACCAAGAAGATGTTGACACTCTTTATCAATTAGCAGATGTATGCTTATTAACTTCTTATAGTGAAGGTTTTCCTACTGTTTTATTAGAAGCTGCTAAGTTTAAATGCCCAGCAATTGCTACTAATGTAGGAGCGACAAAACAAATCATTCCGCATTCTGATTTTGGTTGGGTTATTGATAACAATAAGGATTCCCTCAAAATCGCGTTGACAGAAGCTTATATCGCTTGGAAAGAGAATCGGCTAGCTCATAAAGGAGAGTTATTTCACAAGTATGCTAAGACTAATTTTTCTATGCCAAAATTAGCCAAAGATATCAAAGCCATCTATTGTCAGTTACTACAGACTAAAAAATAATTTTAGAAAAGGAATATATAGCATTCTTTTTTATCAATTGCTATATAAGGTATTTTATGAATAAAATATTAATCACTGGTGGTGCTGGTTTTATTGGCTCTCATTTAGTAGATCAGTTAATTGAAACTCATCAGATATGGGTTATTGATAATTTATCTATGGGTGTAATGGCCAATTTACCTAACCATAAAAATTTAACATTTATCTACGGAGATATTTGTGACAAAGCCTTACTATCAAAATTACTTTGTTCTTATAAATTTGACTACATTTTTCACTTAGCTGCAATTGCGAATGTACAGGATTCCGTCATGGAACCCGTTAAAACGCATCAAGTTAATTTTGAAGCAACCCTTACTTTGTTAGACTTAATAAAAAAAGAACAACCTACTTTAAAAAGGCTAGTCTTTGCTTCATCTGCTGCTGTCTATGGCGATTTAGAAGAACTTCCAAAAAAAGAAAGTTCTTCTGTTTTGCCTAAAACGCCTTATGCGATAGATAAATATGCTGCCGAAAGATTTGTGCTAAGTTACTTTTCTTTATACAATGTCCCGACTTCTGCTGTTCGTTTTTTTAATGTCTATGGTCCCAGACAAAACCCGACTTCTACCTATTCAGGGGTTATTTCAATCATTACAAATAAACTTAAAAATAATAAAGAAAAAAAAGAGACCTTCACTGTTTATGGAACTGGGCAACAAACTAGAGATTTTATTTATGTAAAAGATGTTGTTCAATCACTCATTCTAGTCAGTAAATCCGAAAAGAGTCTTGGTGAAGTTTATAATATTGGATCTGGAGAGCAAATTTCTTTAAATAGACTCATTAAAACCTATACTAGTTTGACAGGACTGTCCCTTAATTTAACATTTGAAACAAAACGGGATGGAGATATTCAGGATTCCTATGCCTCAATAACTAAACTTAAATCTTTAGGATTTAAACAAACTATTGATTTAAAAACCGGGTTAAACGAATACTGGCAAGCTACTTTCCAGAAATAATAAGTCGTGTCTGGATTTTTAAAATACTACCTAATCACGGTATTCAAGAAAGGATTTTTTTTTGAAAACAATCAATGCTAAATCTACGAACCATGTTTTCATAAATATTCTACACTTATTTTTTGGAACCATTGTCACTAAATTCATCGGGGCCATCGCCACTATCTTATACGCAAATTATACTGATGTAAAAGATTATGGTGTATTATCAATTGCTCTATCTTTTTCAGCGATATTAACCTTTCTAACTGATTCTGGGATCAGTCATACCGCGATACGGGAAGGAACTAAGAAAAATTCTGATATTGGGAAAATAATGTACTCTTATGTGACCGTAAGAGTCATTTTATTCTTTTTAGTTTCCTTGTTTTCAACGATTTTCATTTATTTTGTCTATCGAAATGATTTACAAATGCAACAAGCTATCTTGCTCCTAGTCATTCCTTCATTGGTGGGGTCATTATTACAAGGAGTCGGTGGAACTTTTTTTCAGATCATTGAAAAAATGAACTATGTTTCTTACATCAATATTATTCTTGGCGTCGGAAATTCTCTTGCTCTTTTTTTAGGTATTTTATTTCAGCTTTCAATTGGAACTATTTGTTTATTTTATGGGTTATCCAGTGTTCTTGCTGGAATTTATGGACTGGCTATCTCAGTCCGAGCAATCTCTTTTAAAAAAGAATTTGATCGAAAAATACTTTACCAGTTACTATCCTTTACAACGAACAGTGCGATTATTATCTTGACGCCACAACTAGGACCAATTATTTTAGCTAAAGTTTTATCTGTAACAGATGTTGCTTACTATTCTGCAGCTTTTAAAATACCAGCCATGCTTTATCAGTTTCCAGCATTAATTGCGACAGCTTTCTATCCAAAATTATTTTCCTTAGGTAACGATAAAAATAGCAGTGAGCATCGAAAAACAAGCAGCTTAGAGCTTCAATTAATGACTATTTTAGGGGTAGGATTAGCCTTGCCTTTTATTTTAAATCCTGAGTATTGGATTTTAACTTTATTAGGTCAAAAATACTTGCCTTCTGTAAATGTACTTTTAATTTTATCTTTTTTAGTTTTCATCCAAGCAATAAAGTACCCTTTAGCTGATTTTTTAACTACTTATGGACTACAATGGCAACGTACGTTAATTATGCTGATTGGGCTCGCTATTTCAATCATAGGCTATATCGTTTTAGGACAACGCTTCGGAATTGTTGGTGGCGCATTAGCCCCAGTGTTTGCAGAGGTTATTATGATTATAGGCTGTGCATTATTCATTACGAATGGATTGTCTTTTTTATTCAAAAACATAGCTTTAATTTTATTAAGTGGCATTCTAACCAGTTTTTTCTTTATCGCATTTTTAACGCAAATGAATTATTTATTCGCTATCGTTATTGTTGAATTTATTTTTATTTTTCTAACTATATTATCTAACAAAAACGTTCAAAAAATAATCAATCTAGCGATTACTAAACTGAAAATGTCTTTCCGTTGAAGTTTATTCACTACTACTATTTTATATAATTGGAGGAACAACATGCTAGATATAGCTACTCAAAAAACAAGTCGTTATTCTTTATTTTTAACACTCTTTATTCTTTTTCAACCTCTATTAGATTTATTGACTACCTTTAGCCTTCTAGTTTTAAAATCATCCATTACTCCGGGGATTTTAATTCGCTTTTTAGTTGCCTTAACTAGTGTCATCTATTTAATTTTGATGAAAAAAAATGAGAAAAACCGATTATTTTTAATTTATTTACTTTCCTTAGGTGTTATTTTAAGTCTTAACTTACTCACTACCTATCTGTTTAAGGATCTTTATATTCTTTCAGAAGAAGTAAAATCAGTTGCCAAAATTTCTTATTATGTCATTATGCTACTAGCCTACATTACGGCTTTTAAGGAGCTCCAGCTAGCTAATAAATTAAACAACTATTTTCCTAAAGTAATTATTTATGCGACTATTTTAGTTAACTTAGTAATGATAATCGCTAATTTAACCTCTACCAGTGTCTCTTCTTATATGTATATGAAAGCTGGGCAAAGTGGCTGGTTTTACGCTGGAAATGAACTAGGATCCTTATTAGCTATCGCATTTCCGGTTGTTCTTTGGTATACACTAAAAAAAAGTAGCCAACTAAAAAAACTTTATTTTTGGATACCGACGCTCTTAACTGTCTATTCTTTATTAATTATTGGAACGAAAGTAGGGTATGGCGCAATAATTCTAACCTTGCCGATTGCTTTTCTAACCATCTTTATCGAAATTTATTTCAATAAGCAGTACAATTTAAAGATGTATATTCTTAACGCAAGTATCACTTTAGCTCTATTCATAGGTGTGCTTATTATTACTCCAATGATTTCAGTTAGCACAAATACTACCATTCATCTCGACTATTTAGCTGAGCAAAAAACAATTACTGAGGTTGATTCTAGCTCTGAAAATACACAAGAAGCAGCTGTTGAGGCAGAAGTCCCCTCATCACCCGATATTCCTGCTGATAAAGACACCGAACTAAATGAATTAATCTACAGCGGTCGAACCGTTTATCTAGCTCAATATAAAACATTCTTTAAAGAAGCTAATTTATCACAAAAAGCTTTTGGAATGGGTTATGGTGGGAATTATAAAGATCAGCCTAAAACAATTGAAATGGATTTTTATGATATTTTTTATCAATTTGGCTTTATTGGGGCTTTTGTCCTTCTGTTACCTCTACTTTATTATGGTTTCAACTTAATAAAAGTAATGTGGGCTAATAAAAAAATGATTCTGCAATTAAAATATATACTCATCTTAGCTAGTTTGGCTATAGCATTAGGCATTGCCTATATAGCTGGTCACATCTTAACAGCGCCAGCAGTCAGTATCTATTTTGTTTCTATTTTAGCTTATCTAATTGTTGAACTTAATTTAGATTGATCTGATTCAATTTAGGCTTAGGAAATTTAAAAAATCATTTTATATAAAATAGAGTCCAACTAGAAAAAACTAGTTGGACTCTATTTTTAATTTATTAGAGAAGCGTTTTATCCCAGCCTCTTTTTCTATTAGTCTTCCTTGATTACATTAATAGTTAATGTTGCTACTACTTCTGGGTGAATCTTAACATCAATTTTAGCAGCTCCCAAGTTACGAATAGGAGTAGTTAAATCAATTTTTCGCTTATCTAATTTCACATCAAATTGCTTTTTAACAGCATCTGCAATCTGCTTACTTGTAATAGAACCGAATAAACGACTATCCTCTCCTGCTTTAGCAGGCATTGTAATAACCGTTTTTTCATCTTCTAAAAAGGCTTTTAAATCATTCGCTTCTTTTAGAATTTCTGCATCATGCTTCTCTTGCGCTTTTTTCTGACCTTGCAATTCGCTTAAGCTAGAAGATGTTGCTTCTTTAGCTAAACCATTTTTAATTAGGTAGTTTTGCGCGTACCCATCTGCTACATTTTTAGATTCACCTTTTTTACCTTTACCTTTTACATCTTGTAAAAAAATAACTTTCATTTATACTTCCTCCTTTATTTGTCCTTGGATGACTTTTCTAAGTTGCTCCTTAGCTTCAGCAACAGTGCAGCCTTCTATTTGAGTTGCTGCATTTGATAAATGACCACCGCCACCTAACCTCTCCATAATGATTTGAACATTGATTTCGCCAAGACTACGGGCGCTAATCCCTATTCGTCCATCGGAGCGTTTTGTGATAACAAATGATGCATCTACATCAGCCATTGAAAGCATTGTATCAGCAGCTTGTGCTGCTACTACTGTATCATATACTCTATCTTCTTCGCCAGTCGCTACAGCCATATTTTCACTTAAAAATTCGATAGACTCTATTAAATGACTTCTTAGAAGATATACATCAACGTTTTCTTTTAATAAACGCTGAATCATAACAGCATCTGCTCCACAAGATCTTAAATAACTAGCTGCGTCAAAGGTTCGAGAACCTGTTCGTAGTGAGAAACTTCGTGTATCAACTATCATTCCGGCTAGCATAGCTGTTGCTTCTATTTTATTAATTGGAGTCGCTTCATTAGATTGATACTCAAAAAGCTCTGTAATCAATTCTGCAGTAGATGAAGCATAAGGTTCAATATAAACTAAAACAGGGTTCTCAGGGAAATCTTCGCCCCTACGATGATGATCAATTACAACAACTTGATTGGTTACTTTCAACAAATCAGGAGCAATCGTAATCGTTGGTCGATGATGATCCACCATAATAACTAACGATGCTGGTGAAATCATTTCCTGAGCTTTTTCTGGTGTAATAATATAACGGCTAATATTAGGGTCTTTTTCAACTTCTTGCATCAGACGTGCAATATCATTACTAAATTCTTCTGGATTAACAACGATGTAGGCTTCCTTATTGTTCATTTCAGCGATACGTCTAATGCCTAAACAAGCCCCAATAGCATCCATATCTGGATATTTATGACCCATAACAAAAATTAAATCTGTTTGTTTCATAATTTCTTGTAATGCTTGACTAATCATCCTAGAACGAACACGTGTTCGTTTCTCCATTGGATTTGTTTTCCCACCATAAAAACGAGCTTCTTCATCTGCGGATTTCACAACAACTTGATCCCCACCTCGACCCAATGCCAAATCAAGATTACTTTGAGCAAGTTTTGCGAGATCACTCAAATCCTTATCTCCATATGCTAAACCAATACTTAAAGTTAATGGGAAATTTTGTTTAGATGTTCGTTCTCGAATTCGATCAATAATACTAAATTTTTCTGATTCAATTTTATCTAATGACTTCATATACATAAGGACAATAAATCGATCATCAGAAACTCTTTTTAAATAAATATGGTGCTCTCTCGCCCAATTGGTTAATTGAGTTGTGACAAAATTATTTAAATTTGAAACACTTCGATCATTCATTGATTGAACAATTTCATCATAGTTATCAATAAAAATATTACCAATAACTATTTGCTCTTCAATATACTGTTCTTTAATTTTTGCATATTGGGTAATATCCATTAAGTAAACAACTTTTATATCATCTTGAACAATCATTTGAAAATCCTTGTTGCCCCATTTTATATTTGTTAGTCCAGATTCTTGATTTTTTTTAATAATTCCAGCTAACTCTTTATCAATATCGGCAATCTTTCTACCTAATACTTCCTGTTTTCCAAAGTATAATTGTAAGTATGGATTTGCCCATTGCAACTCATATTCTTCATTATATAAAAGGATTCCAATTGGCATTTTTATTAAGGCTTCTTGTTCTCCTCTTTTTATACGATAAGATAAGTCTGCAATATATTTGTTTGTTTCAACTGTGATTTTTTTCAGAGCATATAATACCAATAATGATATTACAATAAATAGGAAAAACAAAGTTACACCAATCCAAAAATTAGCAAAGAAAGCTACTACTATTACTGAGAATAAAATTATCCCTAAAACTAATGAAGCTATTTTCAGCTTTTTATCTCTCAAAAAAACTGGAAGCTTTTCGTGAGGCAGATTTTTTTTCATATCAGACTCCTTCTCTTCAACACAACTATCACTACTAAATTAAATTGAATATATACTATATTTTACCATACTACAAACTTTAATTCTAGCAAGGGTTCATTGCTTGTTTCACGTGAAACAATCTGATAATCTATATTTCTACTTGAACATAGATTCAGTAATTCATCTCTTATTTCGACTTATTTTTTAAAATAAAAAAGTCGTGATTTACATCACGACCTACAATTTCTATTATTCAGCTGATACGAATGGTAATAATCCCATAATACGAGCACGTTTAATTGCAATTGTTAATTTACGTTGGTGTTTAGCACATGTTCCTGTAACACGACGAGGTAAAATTTTACCTCTTTCAGAAACAAAGCGTTTCAACAATTCAACATCTTTGTAATCAATATTATCAATATGGTTTGCTGTGAAATAACAAACTTTACGGCGCTTGCGTCCGCCTCTACGTTGTTGAGCCATTATTAATCCTCCTTTTCATTCCATTCTGTTTTAGAATGGTAAGTCATCATCTGAGATATCAATAGGTTGTCCACTTGAAGCAAATGGATCCTCATTCCGATTGGAATTTTGATATTGTTGTTGAGGAGCTGAAGATTGATTATTTGCGTTGCTGTTATAAGAATTTTGTTGATAGCCACCTGATTGTTGTGAAGGTTTAGAAGGACTAGTTGCCCCACCATTACTACCACTTGTATCATGACTTTGACGTTGCTCATTTGTTGATTTTGACTCAAGCATTGAGAACGTATCAACAACCACCTCAGTAACATAAACACGTTGCCCTTGTTGGTTATCGTAAGACCGTGTTTGAATACGACCTTCCACTCCAACTAAAGACCCTTTGCGTGTAAAATTAGCAAGTGTTTCAGCAGTTTTTCTCCATGCTACACAGTTGATAAAATCAGCTTCGCGTTCCCCACTCTGGTTTGTAAACTGTCTATTGACTGCCACAGTAAAAGAAGCAACGGCTGTACCACTAGAAGTATATCGTAAATCTGCATCTTTTGTTAATCTTCCAACTAAAACAACTCTGTTAATCATCTTTTGTTAGCTCCTTCCATTAAAATGTTTCATGTGAAACATTTTTAACATTACACTTCTTCTCTAATTACGATATGACGAATAATATCATCACTAATCTTAGCTAGACGATCAAATTCATTGATAGCCGCTGCATCAGTTGCAGTTAACTTAACGATATGGTAAATTCCCTCGCGGAAATCTTTAATTTCGTAAGCTAAACGGCGTTTCGACCAGTCTTTAGATTCGATTATTTCAGCGCCATTATCTTTTAAGATAGTATCGAAGCGTTCAACAAGAGCTGCTTTCGCTGCCTCTTCAATGTTAGGACGGATAATGTAATTAATTTCATACTTTGCTGTTTGACTCATCTGACTGTCACCTCCTTATGGACTTTGGCTCTTTTGATTTCAAAAGAGCAAGGAGAGCATTCTATAAGATAGATTACTCACGTCCTATCAGTGTAACATTTTTATCAAGGAATATCAATAGTTTAAACCATTTTTATTTTATCTATATTAAAAAATAACATAAGGAATATTAATTTTAATTCTATGAAAAATGCTCTTTGCAGTTAGACTAAAAATCTAACTTCAAAGAGCATCACATAATTTTTATTCTTGATCTAAATCTGTATCATTTTCTATTTCTTCAGCTGTATTTGAATCATCTAATTCATTACTAGCTTCAGATACTATAGGAGTTGTTTCTGTTTCTACTTCTTCTTCAATTGGTTCAGCATCTACTTTAGCCATTGTCGAAACAATTGCATCCTCACCAACACGAATTAATCGTACTCCTAAGGTTGCTCGACCTGTTTGAGAGACGGTATCAACATCAAATCTAATAATAACACCTGTATTGGTAATCAGCATAATGTCTTCTTCGCCATTTACTGTTGTCAATCCAGCAAGATTTCCATTTTTAGCCGTAATATTAGCAGTTTTTATTCCTTTACCACCACGACCTTTAATTGGGTATTCACTAGCTTTAGTTCGTTTTCCATAGCCATTTTCAGTAATCACAAGAACTTCTGAATCAGGTTTCATTACGTCCATTCCAACAACGTAGTCATCTTCACGTAAACGAATCCCACGAACACCACTTGCACTACGTCCCATATCACGAACCGTATTTTCATTAAAGGTTACAGCATAACCTAAATGTGTTCCAATAATCACATTTTGATCGCCATCCGTTACACAAACATTCATCAGTTCATCGTCTTCTCTAAGAACAATTGATTTTAGTCCGTTGCTACGAATATTGGCAAATGCGCTAACAGACGTCCGTTTCACTACACCTTTAAGTGTTGTGAAGAATAGGAAATGATTGTCTGCTGCTTGTCCTTTAACATTGATAATCGCTTGGATTTTCTCACCAGAATCAATTCCTAGTAAGTTAATCGCTGGAATACCTTTTGCTGTACGGCCATATTCTGGAATTTCATATCCTTTAGCGCGGTAAACTTTTCCGTTATTTGTAAAGAATAATAACGTGTCATGAGTTGAACATGAAATTAATTTTTCAATGAAATCATCGTCATGAACGCCCATTCCTTGAACTCCACGACCACCTCGACGCTGTGCTCTAAATTCATTATTAGGCAAACGTTTAATATAGCCATTATGAGTTAAAGTTATGACAATATCTTCTTCTTCGATTAGATCTTCATCTTCTAAACTTAGCACTTCGCCAACTAATAGCTCGGTTCTACGAGGATCCGCAAATCTATCTTGAATTTCAAGTAATTCAGTTTCAATAATGGTATGAATTCGTGTGCTGCTGGCTAAAATGTCTGTTAAATCTTTAATCAATTCAACTAAGTCATTGTATTCAGCTTCAATTTTATCTCGCTCTAAACCAGTTAAACGTACCATACGCATATCTAAAATGGCTTGCGCTTGTTTTTCAGATAAACTGAAACGTTCCATCAATTCATTTTTGGCAATCTCACCTGTTTTAGAGCCACGAATAATTTTGATGATTTCATCAATGTGATCTAAAGCAATTCGTAAACCTTCTAAAATATGCGCACGTGCTTCAGCTTTACGCTTATCAAATTCTGTTCTACGACGAATCACAATTTCTTGATGCTCTAAATAATTTTCTAAAATAGATTTTAAACTTAGTACTTTTGGCACACCTTTAACAATTGCTAACATGTTGAAACCAAAAGAAGTTTGCATTGGCGTTAATTTATATAGGTTATTTAAAACAACGCTGGCACTAACATCACGACGGACGTCAATAACTACACGCATACCATCTCGATCGGATTCATCACCTAAATCAGTGATTCCTTCAATTCGTTTTTCACGAGCTAAATCAGCAATTCGTTCAACTAATTTCGCTTTATTCACCATGTAAGGCAATTCGTGAACAACAATCCGCTCTTTACCATTTTTTAGAATTTCAATTTCTACTTTTGCTCGGATTGTAATTGATCCTCGACCCGTTTCATATGCACGACGAATTCCAGATTTACCCATCACTAATCCCCCAGTTGGGAAATCTGGGCCAGGTAATACTTCCATCAAATCAGCTGTTGTTGCATCAGGATTGTTCATCAAGATGTGCAGTGCTGAAATAACTTCTGATAAATTGTGTGGCGGAATATTAGTTGCCATCCCTACCGCAATACCGGTAGCTCCATTGACTAGTAAGTTAGGAAAGCGTGCCGGTAAGACCTCTGGTTCGCGTTCTGAGCCATCGTAGTTGTCTTGGTAGTCAATTGTATCCTTATTGATATCACGCAGCATCTCCATCGCTATTTTCGACATACGGGCTTCCGTATACCGCATAGCAGCTGCTCCATCTCCATCGACAGACCCAAAGTTTCCGTGTCCATCAACCAATGTATTTCGGTAACTAAATGGCTGTGCCATACGTACCATTGATTCATATATCGCACTATCTCCATGGGGATGGTATTTCCCCATAACATCTCCAACAATACGCGCAGATTTTTTGTACGGTTTGTCAGGCGTAACGCCTAATTCATTCATTCCATATAAAATTCGACGATGAACTGGCTTCATGCCATCTCGTACATCTGGCAAAGCGCGGGCAACAATAACACTCATGGCATAATCCAAGAATGAAGTTCGCATTTCTTTGGTTAAATTAATTTCGGAGATATTCTCTTTAAATTCTTCGGCCATTCTATAAAATCCTCCTCATTTTAGAAAAGCAGTACTCAGTTCGTATGCTTAACATAGGGTCGCTAGTTTATGAAAAATTAACTGGTTTTAGTCCATTAGACGTTCTTTACTAAAATTAACTAGTAGTTCTCCAAACGAATAATCGTCTGTTAGATATCCAGATTTTGTACGTAAACAGCATTTTCTTCAATAAACTTACGGCGTGGTTCAACACGATCACCCATTAGCATTTCAAAAACTTGATCTGCTTCAATCGCGTCATCAACTGTTACTTGTAACATTCTACGACGTTCTGGATCCATGGTTGTTGACCAAAGTTGTTCAGCATCCATCTCACCCAATCCTTTATAACGTTGGATTACTGGTTTTGGTTGTGCTGGAATTTCTTTCAAGTAATCTTCTAGTTCAGCATCTGAATCCAAGTAAACCATTTTCTTTCCTTGGCGGACTTGATACAACGGTGGTTGAGCAATATACACATAACCTGCTTCAACAACTGGACGCATGTAACGGTAGAATAAAGTCAGCAATAACGTGCGGATATGCGCACCATCGACATCGGCATCGGTCATAATGACTAATTTATGGTAACGAGCTTTTGATACATCAAAGTCTCCACCAAATCCGGTACCCATAGCCGTAAATAAAGAACGGATTTCTTCATTGGCTAAAATTTTATCTAAGGTTGCTTTTTCAACGTTTAAAATTTTCCCACGAATTGGCAAAATAGCTTGGAATAGGCGTGAACGGCCTTGTTTTGCTGATCCACCAGCGGAATCTCCTTCGACGATGAAAATTTCACTAATACTAGGATCTTTACTTGAACAATCGGCTAATTTACCAGGTAAATTACTGATTTCTAGACCACTCTTCTTACGTGTTACTTCACGGGCACGTTTAGCAGCTAAGCGAGCTTTTGATGCTAAAATCCCTTTTTCAATGACACGACGAGCAACTTGAGGATTCTCCATTAGGAATTTATCAAAATGAGCCGAGAACAAACGGTCTGTAATCGTACGCGCTTCAGAATTCCCTAATTTTGTTTTTGTTTGTCCTTCAAACTGTGGATCTGGGTGTTTAATTGAAATGACAGCTGTCAATCCTTCTCGCACATCTTCACCTGTTAAGTTTTCTTCATTTTCTTTCATCAACTTGCTTTTACGAGCATAATCATTGATGACACGCGTCAAGGCTGTTTTAAAACCTGATTCGTGAGTTCCACCTTCATAAGTGTGAATGTTGTTAGCAAAACTCAACAAGTTTGTATGATATCCATCTGTATATTGCATCGCTGCTTCAACAACAATCCCTTGTTGCTCACCTTCAATATAGATTGGATCCTCAAAAAGAACGGTTTTGTTGTGATTTAAGTGTTCTACATAACTCTTAATTCCGCCTTCATAATGGAATTCTTTTAACGTTTCTTGACCTTCACGTTTGTCTTCAATTGATATTTTCAAGCCTTTATTTAAGAACGCTAACTCACGGACACGGGTTGATAATTTTTCAAATTCAAAGACTGTTGTTTCAGTAAAAATTTCAGGATCTGGTACAAAATGGACAGTTGTTCCTTGACGATCAGTATCGCCAATAATTTTTAAATCTTCGCCAACTTTTCCTTGATGGAACTTTTGGTAATGAATTTTGCCATCTTTATGAACCATTACTTCTAATATTGTTGAGAGTGCATTTACAACTGAAGATCCAACACCATGAAGTCCACCAGAAACTTTGTATCCTCCACCGCCAAATTTACCTCCGGCATGTAAAACAGTAAACACCGTTTCAACAGCTGGACGACCTGTTTTAGCTTGAATCCCGATTGGAATCCCACGACCATCATCAATAACCGTAATACTGTTATCTTCTTCGATAATGACATTAATCTCACTAGCAAAACCTGCTAAGGCTTCATCAATTGAGTTATCTACGATTTCCCAAACTAAATGGTGTAATCCTTGACCACTTGTTGATCCAATATACATCCCTGGACGTTTACGTACGGCTTCTAATCCTTCTAAAACTTGAATTTGACTGGCATCATATTCTTGCGCTAATGCATCCATATCTCTTGTTTCTTCCGACACGTTTATTCACTCTCCATTTCTACATGACCACTACTAACTTGAAAAACACGAGGTGCTTTCAAAATATTTTTTTTAATTCCATCCAAACTTGTTGTGGTTAAGAAAGTTTGAACTTTATTTTCAATCGCTTTAAGTAAGTGCGTTTGCCGTTCATCATCTAATTCAGATAACACGTCATCTAATAAAAGAATTGGATATTCTCCTGTAATCTCTCTCATTAAATCAATTTCAGCGAGCTTGATGCTTAAAGCTGTTGTTCGCTGTTGTCCTTGTGAACCATATGTTTGAACATTTTGATTATTGACTAGGAATTTTAAATCATCACGGTGAGGCCCAACTATCGTACTCCCTTGATCCAGCTCACGTTTTCGACCTTTTTCAAATGCAGCAAGTAAATCCTGATAAATACTGGCTTTATCCAACTCATTTGTGAGTGGCAAACTGCATTGGTACTCAATCACTAAATCTTCACGTTCCCTAGAAATTTCATGATGAATTGGCTGAGCCCACTTTTCTAATTTTTTTACAAAAGAAAGCCGTTCTAGTAAAATCTCGGCGCCATAAGTGGCTAGCTGTTCAGTCAAAACTTCTAAAAAGGTTAGATCTTTGGCTTTTTTCATCATTAATTGCTTTAAATATTGATTTCGTTGTTTTAAAATATGTTGATAATTTACAAGATTATGCAAATAAATGGGATTCATTTGTCCCATTTCCATATCGAGAAATTTACGTCTGATAGCTGGTGATCCTTTGACTAAAGATAAATCTTCGGGAGCAAATAAAATGACATTTAGTTTCCCTAGATAATCACTTAATTTTTTTTGTTCCAAGTGATTAAATTTAGCTTTCTTGCCTTTATTAGAAACAACAATTTCCAATGGGAAGGAGGAATTTTTCTTTTGAATGCGTCCACTAATCTTAGCGAACTCTTGGTTCCAAAATATTAATTCCTTATCATTAGACGTTCTGTGGCTTCTTGTCATAGCTAAAACGTAGACGGCTTCCATTAAATTGGTTTTCCCTTGGGCATTTTCACCCAAAAAAACATTAATGCCTTCTGAAAATTGAACTTCCGCAGCCTCATAGTTGCGATACTGAGTGAGTTTAATTTCTTCTAAAAACATTAATCTTCAGCCTTTTGGGATTGACTAGCATCTTGAATAAAATAAGTTCCTTCATCAGGAATTTCGACGATTGAACCAGGAAAAATTTTCTTTCCTCGGCGATTTTCGACTTCATTATCTAATAAAACAGTATGTTCAGCTAAATACCATTTAGCCATCCCACCACTACTAATAATATTCACATGTTTTAATAATTGCCCTAACGTAATAAATTCACTGTCAATATAAACGGTCTCTTTCACAAGCTCACCTACTCTCAATAAAATAAGCGCGGAAATATGGTTGTAAATCCACGCAATTCAGTATTTTGGTTATCCTTAATTATACCATTAATACACCTATTTTACAATGTAATTCTGATTATTTGAGGGCTATTTTGCATTTTGTTACTCTTTTAAAAAAAGACCTTAAATTAAAAAAAAGTGCTTATATCGAAAAATAGGGGGTATTTTAATAGGTTATTCATAATTTTTCCTCAAAATCTCATTTGAATTCGTTCTAAAATGAAAAAAATAGAGTTAAAAAAATTCAATGCGTGAATTTTTTTAACTCTATTTGATTATTTTTTAAAAAGTTCTGACTGGTGTAATTAGTTGAATAAAGGTTTTATCATCTTCACTTGGAACTAAAATAAATGGTCGAACAGGTGAAGTGAATTTAATGCGAATATCTGTTTGTCCGAAAGTTCTTAAGGCATCTTTCATGTAATCTGGGTTAAATGAAAGATCAATTGGTTCACCTTCAACAGAAATATAAGCAAGTTCCTCTTTAACATTCCCAACATCTGGAGAATTACCAGAAATTTCAACTAAATCAGGAGTAATAGAAACTTTAACAACATTATTTTTACCTTCATGAGAAAGTAATGAAGCACGTTCAATCGATCCTAACAATGAACTTGCATTAAATACAATTTCAGTTGAGGCTGTTTCTGGAATTAAACGAGCAGTGTCTGGGTAATAGCCTTCTAGTAAACGTGAGTAGAAAAGCATATTTTCCATTTTAAATAGAACTTGGTTCTCAGTAATCATCATTTCGATATTGTCATGGGAATCATCCAATGTTCGAGACAATTCAATTAAGCTTTTTCCTGGAATAATAACGTTATATTTTTGATCAGCTAAAGCGCTATTTAGTTCCAATGGAATAATTCGTTGACTTAAACGATGACTATCTGTTGCAACTGCTAATAATTTACCATGTTCAATGACCATATTCACACCCGTTAAAATTGGACGACTTTCATGTGTTGAAATAGCAATAACTGTTTGTCCAATGACTTGTTTAAATAAATTAACAGGTAAGACAAATGTTTCTTGTGTATCAATGACTGGTAAATGCGGATAATTGTTTGCATCTAAGCCATTAACCGTAAATGAGGCATTAGCAGATGTGATTAATGTTTGGAAATGATCTAATACTTCGACTTCCATCATTTCATCAGGTAATTTTTTAACAATTTCACTAAAGAAGCGAGCTTGTAAAACAATACTACCAGCTTGATCAATGGTTAAATTATTTTTTTCATCTTCTTGAGAAATAAAAGCTTCAATTGAAATATCAGAATCACTACCTGTTAAAGTTAGTCCTTCTTCTGAAGCCATAATTTTTAAACCTGTCAAAATTGGAATTGTTGTACGAGATGAAATAGCACGTTGAACGTCTGCTAAACTTTTTAAAAACTCACTTCTTTTGATTGAAAATTTCATTGATAATAACCTCCACAAATTGGTTTAATTTATTTAATAAATACTTAGTAATAGTAGTAGGGCCTGTTGATACTGTGGAAAAATGGAGTAACACTTAGAGCTTAATAGTTTTCCACATGTGTATAACTTGTGCATAAATAGCAGATAAGTTTTAAAGTTATCCACATAGTCAATTATGACGTGGAATGAAAAATAACTTAAAATTAGGGCTAAAACGAACAACTTAACTGCTTAATTTATTTTTTATTTCTTCTATATCACGGCGTAATTCTTCATCCTTTGTTAAGGCATGATCTATTTTTTCATATGCATGAATGACAGTTGTATGATCTTTACCACCGAATTCAGCTCCAATTTTTGGAAGTGAATTTGAAGTTAGCTCTCTTGATAAGTACATAGCAATCTGACGAGGGACAACAATTGATTTAACACGCTTCTTGCCTTTTAAGTCACTTAATGCGATTTGGTAATACTTACTTACGACGCTTTGAATTTCTAAAATTGATAAGGTTGTTGGTTTATTTGAGGGCAAAATACTTTTCAAAGCATCTGCAGCTAAGCTAGTTGTGATATCACGACTTTCAATAGCAGCATAGGCTTGTACTCGAACTAAAGCCCCTTCTAATTCTCGAATATTGGAATCAATCTGTCCGGCGATATAGCTTAAGGTATCACCTGGAATTTCTAAACGTTCAGCATTGGCTTTTTTACGCAGAATCGCAATTCTCGTTTCTAGGTCAGGTGGCGTAATGTCAACTGATAAGCCCCATGCGAATCTTGAAACAAGACGTTCTTGCAGTTTAGGAATCTCATTTGGTAAACGATCACTTGTTAGGACAATTTGTTTACGTTCATCATACAAGGCATTAAATGTATGGAAGAACTCTTCTTGTGTTCCTTCTTTATCCGCGAAAAATTGAATATCATCAACTAATAATAAATCAACGCTTCTATATTCATTTCGGAATTTTTCTTGTGACTTTGTTTGAATAGAATTAATAAAGTCATTAGCAAATGTTTCACTACTGACATATTTTACTTTAGCATCCGGATTGATTAGTAGCATTTGATGACCAATAGCGTGCATCAAATGTGTTTTACCTAATCCAACTCCTCCATAGAAGAATAACGGATTGTAAATAGTTCCAGGTTCTTCAGCTACGACTAGAGCAGCTGCATGAGCCATCTGGTTCCCTTTTCCGATAACAAAAGTTTCGAAGGTGTATTTATCATTTAGCAAAGCATCTTTTCTAGGACCATCTTTTTTAGAAATAGATGAATTATTTTCAAATGAAGAATTATCTGTAGAGTCTTGCTCATTTTTAATAATGAATAAAGGTGAAATTTCACGACCTGAGTATTCGTAAATGTTTTCAACGATTCGTGTCGTTAAATTTTTTTCCCAATAATCTTTGTGTAAGGATGAAGGAACTTCAATAATAATGTTTTGCTCGGTTATTCGAATTGGATGGGCACTTTTAACCCAGGTGTTATAACTGACTTCGGCAAGCGATTCTTTAAATCTTTCTTTTAGATAGTTCCATAGGCTCTGTAAGTCATCCAC